>CAWFOC010000001.1:0-210403 GCA_963817395.1 uncultured Acidobacteriota bacterium
AGCAGTGTACGACGCCGATCGCGCCGATCGGCGATGACGCCTCCAATGAGCGTGAAGAGCATGATCGGCAGTTGCTGGAGGAAGGCGTCGAGTCCGAGGAAGAACGCCGATCCGGTCAGCGTCAGCACCAGCCAGTTCTGGGCGACGCTCTGCATCCAGGTGCCGATGCTCGACGTACAGGCCCCAATCCACAGAACCCGGAAATCGCGTGAGGTAAAGGCGGCGGCGAGCCGACGAAAGACGCGGCTCCCGAACGATACCGGCTCGAGGCCGGGTGGGAGTGGGTCAACAGCTACAGGATTGGCCAACGGTGATTGCCCGGCACATGAGGGAGGACGGGTATCTTAGCATCTGAATGGCCACTCCCGCCTCTAAACCCCTGCAACCGAAGGCTTATACCCACCTGCTTTGCACGGGGTTTCTGGCCGCTTGATCCCGGGGGCGGGCTGAGCTATAGTCCGTGAGGCGAAAATATAGCGAAAGTAGGAGGCGATGGTGCAGACCGCCCGGGCTCATCTGGAATCGCTGCTTCGCGAAAAACGTCTCGATCGCACGCTCACCACCGCGCGCCCGTTCGAAGACCAGCGCGACGACCGCCTGGTCGCGTCCACCGGCGTGGCGCGTCTCGATCGACGTCTGTCCGGTGGCCTGCCGCGCGGGCAGATTTCCGAGTGTATCGGCGAGCGATCGTCCGGGCGCACGAGCCTGCTCCTGGCAGCGCTCGCGGCGGCGACGGGGCGGGGTGAGATGACGGCACACATCGATCCGCAGGACGCCTTCGATGTCGAGTCGGCCGTCGCGGCCGGCGTCGATGTCTCTCGTCTGCTCTGGGTCCGGGGACAGGCGATGCGCGGCACCCGGCTCCCGCTCGCGCAGGAATGGAGCGGCGTGCACGCGGCGCTCGATGGCGCGCTCAAGGCGTTGGCGCTGGTGCTCCAGACCGGACACTTCGGCCTGGTGTCACTGGATCTCGTCGACATGTCGCCGGCTGTGATCCGGCGTCTGCCGTTCACGACGTGGCTCCGCGTCCAGCGCCTGCTCGAAGCGACCGACACGGTTTGTCTGTTGCTCGCGACCGATCCGATTGCGCGAAGCGCCGGCGGGATCACGGTGGCGGTCTCGCGCGCGTCCCGAAAGCGTCCATCGTCGCATCCTGAGGCAGTGGCTTCGCGGGCGTCTCAGCGATTTCCCGAGCCGCCCATCGAACTCCGCGTCATCGGCGGACGATTCGGATTGCCGCAGGCCTGACGATCTCTGCCAGCCCGTCATGTTCGCCGGTCTCTTCATGCCATCGTCGCCGATCACGGCCCGCGCCGGTGATCGACCCTCGCTCGAGGCGCTCGTCAGCGTCGCCCGCGACTTTTCGCCGCGCATCGAGGTGCACGCGCCCGATCTCGTCACGCTCGACGTGGCCGGGCTGGATCACCTGGTGGGTCCGCCGCAGGCCATCGGCCGGGAGCTCAGACGGACGGCAGCCGATCGGCACATCGCGCTGCACGTGGCGGTTTCGGCCAGCCGCATGACGGCGCTGCTGCTGTCGCAGGCCAGAGCCGGCCTCACCGTGGTGCCGCCGGGAGACGAGGCCAGCGCTCTGTCGCCGCTGCCGCTTCGATGGCTGCGGCGGGCACCTGACGGTGAAGCGGCTGACGCGTTGATTGCCACGATGCGGCGGTGGGGAGCAAAGACGCTGGGCGATCTGGCGAAGCTGCCGCCTGTGCCGCTGTCGGAACGACTCGGGCAGGCTGGACTCGTGTGGCAGCGCATCGCCCGCGGCGACGACATCCGTCCGCTCGCGCCCACGTCGGCCGACACGCGCTTCGAGCAGTCGCTCGACCTCGAATGGCCCATCGAGGGCATCGAGCCGCTCTCCTTCGTGCTCGGGCGGTTGTTCGATCCACTCGCCGTCCAGCTCGAAGGTCACGATCGAGGCGTCGCCGTGCTGCATGTCCGGCTGCGGCTCGTGACGCGAGAGACCTATACGCGCAGCCTGCAGCTTCCCGCGCCCATTCGCGATCCTCGTGTGCTGCGCACGCTCGCGCTCGTCGATCTCGAATCGCATCCGCCGCCGGCGGCCATCGATCGGGTGACGATCGAGGTCGATCCCACGCCGGGACGCGTCGTTCAGTTCTCGCTGCTGGCGCGTGCCATGCCGTCGGCCGAGCGGCTGTCCACGCTGCTGGCGCGGTTGACGGCCCTGATGGGCGAGGGCCACATCGGCTCGCCGCGCCTGACCGATTCCTGCCGGCCAGGCGCGTTCGTCATGGCGCCGTTCATGGACCCCGGGGATCGGCCGGCGGGTCACACGTCGACTGCGGCGCCTGGAACGGCTCCAGGCGTTCGGCGCGCCTTGCGGCGCTTCCGGATGCCCGTGCCGGCGCGGGTGAGTCTGGCCGAAGGTCGGCCGGTGAGAGTCGTCAGCGATCGCCGCGGCCTCGCCGGTGGAGCGGTCGAAACCTGCGCCGGTCCGTGGCGGACGTCAGGGGAGTGGTGGCGGGTCTGCGCGTCGCCTGCACAGGCGGCGCGTCCGTCGGAGCCTCGAGGCGCCGGGATCGCTGAAGACGCTTGGGACGCTCGGCACCGCGTCTGGAAGAGCACGACCCACGGCGGCTTCGGCGTGCGGGGCAACGCCAGACCCATCGAACCGGCCGCGCTCGATCGGCGGCCGGGCGGCGCGGCAGCAGATTTCGTCCCCTCGATCCGGCGCCCGTGGAATCGCGACGAGTGGGACGTGGAGCTCGGCGACGGCGCCGCGTATCGAATCTTCCACGATCGCGATCGAGATCGCTGGTTCGTGGAGGGCGTCATCGATTGAACCCCGGACATCCGCGACGTTCCATCCGCCGTGTACATCGAGCTTCACACATCGTCCGCTTTCAGCTTTCTTCAGGCGGCGTCGTCGCCCGAACGGCTGGTCGATTGCGCCGCCGAGCTCGGGTATCCCGCGCTGGCGCTCGTTGATGCCGACGGTGTCTACGGCGCGCCGAGGTTTCATCGCGCCGCCGTCCAGGCGGGCATCCGACCCATCATCGGCGCCGAACTGACGATTGCCGGGTCGTCACTCGCCGTCTCTCCGCTCACGTCCCTCTGGCGTCTTCCGGTGCTCGTCGAATCGCGGACCGGCTATCGCAATCTCTGCCGGCTCGTCACGCGGATGAAACTGCGGGCGAAGAAGGGCGAAGGCGCGCTGTCGCTCGAGGAGCTGGACGGTCAGACGAACGGGCTCGTGGCACTGGCCGGGCGCGCCATGCTCGACGCCGGACATCACGGGGTGGGGGGGCTGCTCGATCGTCTCGTCGGCATTTTCGGGCGCTCGGCCGTCTTCGTGGAGCTGCAGCGGCATCTGCTGCGCGACCAGGAGGCTGACAACGACCGGCTCGTCGATCTGGCGGCGGCGTTTCACGTGCCCGTCATGGCGACCAACGGCGTCCGCGCGGCCAGCCCCGCCGAACGGCCGCTGTTCGACGTCCTGACGTGCCTCTACCACAAGACCACGCTCGAGGGAGCCGGCCGACGGCTGTCGCGGAACGGAGAACGGTATCTCAAATCTCCCGCGGCCATGGCCGAGCTGTTCAAGGATCGGCCCGACGCGCTGGCCGCCACGCGCACGCTGGCCGATCGACTCGAATACACGATGGCCGATCTCGGCTATCGCTTTCCCGACTATCCGGTGCCGGCCGGTGAAACCCAGATCTCGTTTCTTCGCCAGGTCGCCGAGGCGGGCGCGCGCGATCGCTACCGTCCGTACCACGAGCGTGCCCGTGCGCAGGTGGTGCGCGAGCTGGATCTCATCGCGAAGCTCGACCTGGCCGGCTACTTCCTGATCGTCTGGGACATCGTCAATTTCTGCCGCCAGCAGGGGATTTTGATTCAGGGTCGCGGCTCCGCGGCCAACAGCGCCGTCTGTTACAGCCTGGGGATCACGGCCGTCGATCCGGTCGGCATGGATCTGCTCTTCGAGCGGTTTCTCTCGGAAGAGCGTGGCGAGTGGCCCGATATCGATCTCGACCTGCCGAGCGGCGATCGGCGCGAGCGCGTCATTCAACACGTGTACGAGAAATACGGACGCCACGGGGCGGCGATGACCGCCAACGTCATCACCTATCGCAACCGCAGCGCGACGCGCGAGGTCGGGAAGGTGCTCGGGCTCGAGCCGGCCATGATCGATCGACTCGCCAGGGTGATGCATCGCTTCGAGTTCGTCGATCCCGACGAGACGCTGACACGGCATCTGGGCGAGATTGGCTTTGCGATCGAGGATCCGCGAATCCGGCTGTTCGCCGATCTGTGGCATCGGATGCAGGATCTGCCGCGTCATTTGGGCCAGCATTCCGGTGGCATGGTCATCTGCCAGGAGCGGCTCGACTCGGTCGTGCCGCTCGAGAATGCCACGATGCCCGGGCGCGTCGTCGTGCAATGGGACAAGGACGACTGCGCCGACATGGGCATCGTGAAGGTCGATCTGCTGGGGCTCGGGATGATGGCTGTCCTGCAGGATGCGATCGAGCTCCTCGATGTGCAGAGACGCCGGGACCTCGAGACACGCAGACACGCGAGCGCTACGGCCGAGACCCGCCGTGCAGGCGACGATTCGAGACGTGGTGCCACCGGCGCCGCGTCTGGATGGAACGGCGATCTGGCGCACCTGCCGCCGGATGATCCAGCCGTGTACCGCCTGCTCCAGACGGCCGATACCATTGGCGTCTTTCAGGTCGAATCCCGTGCGCAGATGGCGACGCTGCCGCGCCTCAAGCCCGAGCGTTTCTACGACATCGTGGTGGAGGTGGCGATCATCCGGCCGGGTCCCATCGTGGGACAGATGGTGCATCCCTATTTGAATCGGCGAGCCGGCCGGGAGCCGGTGACCTATCCACATCCGTGCCTGGCGCCCATCCTCGAGCGGACGCTCGGCGTTCCGCTGTTTCAGGAGCAGCTGCTGCGCATGGCCATGGCAGCCGCCGGATTCACCGGCGGGCAGGCAGAGGAGCTCCGACGGGCGTTCGGCTTCAAGCGCTCGGAGCGCCGGATGAAACAGATCGAGGTGCAGCTGCGCGACGGTATGGCACGACAGGGCATCGGCGGCGAGGCGGCCGAGCAAATCACTCGATCGATTGCTTCGTTCGCGCTCTACGGCTTTCCCGAGTCGCATGCGGCGAGCTTTGCGCTCCTGGCGTATGCGAGCGCGTACTTCAAGGCACACTATCCGGCGGCGTTCTACGCCGCGCTTTTGAATAATCAGCCGATGGGGTTCTATCACCCGGCGACGCTCGTCAAGGACGCGCAGCGACGCGGGGTCCGCTTCGCCAGCATCGACGTGCAGCGCTCCGACTGGTCGTGCACGGTGGAACCGGACGGAGCCGTGCGACTGGGGTTGCGCTATGTCGCCGGGCTGCGAGAGCAGACCGGCCGGGCCATCGAGGCGGTTGTCGCGACACCAACCGGTCCGCCGCCGTCCTCGATCGAGCGGTGTCCCAAGTGTCACGGAGATGATCGGTCGATGATCGAAGTCGTGCGCGGTGAGGAAAGTGTTCAGTGTTTTTGCAATACCTGCGCCCACGACTGGCGCGTCTCCGGCGAGGCCGCTCGATTCCGTTCCGTGGACGATCTCGTCCGTCGTACGCGGCTCGGTCGCGAAGAACTGCAAACGCTGGCCGATATCGGTGCGCTGAACGGCTTCGGCTATCACCGCCGCGAAGCGTTGTGGCAGGCCGAGCGGGCCGTCAGACCCTCCGGCGAGCTCTTCGAGGACGCGGCGAGCCTGTCGCCGGACGTCGATTGCCCGCTTGCACCCATGACGAGCGGGGAGCGCCTGCTGGCGGACTATGAGGGCACCGGGCTCACCATCGGCCCTCACCCCATGGCCATGCGCCGGGCCGAACTGGCCCTCACCGGTGTGCTGCGGGCGACGGATTTATCTGGCGTCCGGCACGGCCGCCGGGTGCGGGTCGCCGGGATGGTCATCACGCGTCAACGGCCCGGCACGGCCAAGGGGTTCGTCTTTCTCACGATTGAAGATGAAACCGGGATCGCCAACATCATCATCCGGCCGGATCTCTTCGAGCGCGATCGATTGACCGTGGTGGAACAGCCGTTCCTGCTCGTGGACGGCGTACTGCAGCAGCAGGACGGCGTGGTGTCGGTGCGCGCCGAGCGCGTGCAGCCGATCTCCGGCATGCCGCCGCTCGAGATCGATTCTCACGATTTCTATTGAGGCTTATCGTCGACGCCCGCTGACGAGCGTCAAAAATCGTCGCGGCCGGCTGTCGGAACTATCGGCCCTGGCTCGCCGAGGTTTCCTGGAGCGCCCGCAGGGGAGTCTTCCCGGAATCGACGGTGACCCCTGTGCGAGAGATTGTCTGAAAATGCAGCGTGTCGCCGGCAATCTCGACCAGCATGAAGTGCAGGTCCGTGTCGAAGCCGGCTGCCGTGAGGGCGCCGCGCCGGATGTTGCCTTTGCGCAGCTTGCCCGCTCCGCCCGACGTGAAGTAGTAGATGCCGTGCTGCGGATTGATCCGCTCGTAGAAGTGCTCGTGGCCTGCGAATACCGCGCTCACGCCGTGCTGGATGAACAGCGGCTCGACGAGCTTGCGAAGCCCCATCTCCGACCCGTGCCGGGCGCCCGACGAATAGAGCGGATGATGGAAATAGGCAATCTTGAATCTGGCGGTCGAGCTGGCCAGGACCCCCGACAGCCATCCGATCTGCCGCGCATCCATGTAGTTGCTGTCGAGCGCGAAGAATTCGACCGGTCCCTTGACGAACGTGTAGTACCGCTGCTCGTTCATGTTGAACAGCCGGTAGAAGCGCTGAATCTCGGGCTCGTCGTGATTGCCGAGCGAGGCGTGGAACGTGACGCCGGCGTCGAGGAGCGGCTTGTAGGGCGTCTCGAACTTCCTCACGAAGTCCTTGGGGTTCTCGTCCCCGTACATGTTGTCGCCCATCATGATGACGAACGTGAACGGAAACGCGGCGTGGTACTCGGCCATCCGCTGCGCCACCTCGTACTGGCCGCGCTCGCCGGTGCCGCTGTCGCCGATGACGGCGAGGCGAACCGAATCGGGTTCGAGCGGCAGCCTGAGGTCGAGCTGTTGGGAAGAACCCGCGCCGCCGAGCAAGAACAGGGCGGCGAGGACCCAGCCGAGGGGCCGGTGTCGTCGATCGGCAACACGAACCGAGCGCGTGCGTTGAAGCGAAGAGATGGTCACCACGACGCCACGGACTCCTGGCTAGAGACGGGGTATGGCATTTTCGACGAAATCGACGACCAGGTTGGCGTCGGCGTCGCGCAGAATCAGGGCCTTGCCGAGGAACCGGTATTCGAGCTCCGGCGGCAGCGGCGGCAGCTGTGACAGCAACTCGGGAGGAATCGTGGCCAGGGCGGCTGATTCCGGGTATTCGGAGTTCACGCGGACGGCCGCCGCTCGCGGCACCTCGGAGAGGATCGCCTGCGCTTCTTCGACGGGACGCGACTTCAGGCTGGTTGCGATGAGCGCCCGGAAGTAATTTTGTACGCTAGGAACGAAGATCTCGCCGGGCTTCGAACGGTTCCGAGCGGCCCGGATCGCGTTGACGAGTGCCGTTCGACGCGCGAGCACCCGCTCGACATTCGCGGTTGGCTCGAGCGGCGGCAGGCCGTTTTCGAGGGTCCGGTGCAGCTGCACGTACGCCTCGACCCGCTGCTCGAAATCCCGCCGCGCTGTGTCTTCCGCGCCCGTCGTCACGAGCTGGGCTCGGACGCCGATGCCTGGGAGCGCGAGCAGCGTGAGCAGCACGGTGAATCCACGCCGGCATGCGGCCGCCGACGAGGGTCGGCGCACCGGCGCCGAAACGACCGCGCGCGGTCCGAGGTGGCGCTCAGAATTCATCACGTCCCGACATCGCTGACCGGCCGACGCTACGCGGGGACGCTCGAGGGTCGCTCCCGCAGGCGGACCATTCGGCGGCCAATCTTCTCCGACGTGTCGAAAATCGCGCCCACCCTCAAGCCGCCGGGCAGCCGGTGGCGCGCGACCGCTGCGAGGCCGGCTGACGCCATGCATCCGCAGTTCGTGCAGTCGGGATTCCCGCCGAACTGGCAGGGGGTGATACGCGTCTCGAAATCGGCCGACACGCACGTCGTGGTCCTCGCGAACACGCATTCGGCCGGCGATTGAGGCGGCGTCGCGTACACCTGGAGCAATCCTCGAGGCAGCTCGAGCTTGGAATATCGGACGCGCAGGTCCGTGAGCTCGGCCACGACCTGCTCACGATCCGACTGACTCAGTCGCTCGGCGGAAATCTCACCCACCTGCGGCGTATACAGGCTGAACCAGACCTTTTTCACCGACTCGTTCGCAGACCAGAACTTGAGAAACTCTTCGAGGTAGCCCGCGCGGCGGACCTGCTGACGCGTGACCGTACAGTGCACACTCACGCGGTGACCCTGAATGTGCGACAGGATGCGATCGTAAGTGGCTGGCTTGCGCCGCTCATCGTGCTCCGGCTGGAGACCATCGATCGAGACGGACAAGTGCACATTTTTGATCGTCGCCCACTCGAGAGGTATCGGGCGGACGGCGCTCGTCACGACCTGCACATAGATGCCGCGGGCACTGAGCGCTGGCAGAATCTCGTTGAGCTCGCGGTACCGTACCAAGGGTTCGCCGCCGACGATCGAGACGTGCAGCGGGCGATGCTGGTCGACAAGGGCGAGTGTGCGATCTATCAGCTCCTGTCCCTTGAAATCGCGGACATCGCGCAGGGTGAGCGGGCCGCCCAGGTGATCCTCGCCGTAGGCATAACAGCCGGGGCAGCGCAGGGGGCACTCTCGAGTGATCTCGATCGAGAGCGACGGCGCATAACCCTGAAGAATTCTTCCCCATGCCCGGATGATGCCCTGCATCCAGCCTCCTCGAAAAAGCGGCGCGGCTCGGTGCCCGAGGCTCAAATGTAGCAGATTGGCCGAGTGTGCAGGAGAAGAAACCGGAAAAGGCGGGCTAGTTGCCGGTACGCCGCAGCTGAATGTCGCCGTTGACCGTGTGCAGCACGAGCTCGCGAGAGTCCGGCTCCGGCGTGGTCGATCCAATCGTGCCGCGCAAGCGCTTGGGTGAGACGCGGCCACTGACCGTCATGGGAAAGTCGCTGCTGATCGTTCCGTTGACTGTATCGGCCCTGAACGCGGTCGACATGTCTGCCGGCAGGCTCAAGATGATGCTGCCGTTGACGGTGCTGAACTCGCGCTCCTGGGACCAGTCCGCGCGGCCGAGCGAGGCCGTGATCGATCCGTTGACGGTCTCGGCCTGCGCAAAGCCGCGCGAAGCCAGTCGCACCGATCCGTTCACCGAGTAGGCCTCGGCGTTGCCCGGGACTTCCTCGATGGCGACGTCGCCGTTCACGGTTCGCCCGACGAAATGGACGCCGGCCGGCACCTGCACCGTGAAGTCCACGCGGACGTCGTTGTTCCGCGCGTTCATCCTGCCCTCCGATCCGGGCCTGCAGTCGTTCGTTCCTTCCGGGCTCGGATAGATCGCGCAGATAGTCACGCCACTTTCGTGCTCGACGACCTCGATCCGAACCTCGGAGGGATTGTCTCGGTTGGCGTGGCGGTCGGCGAGCACGACGAGCTCAGGATCTGGCGCTGGCACTGCCCGGACTTCCCCGTTGACCCCCTTCACCTCGAGCGTCTTGCCAGCGGCAAGCCGCGCCGTCCAGCGGAATGGCTGCGTCGATTGTGCGTGCGGAGCCGCGACGAACCCGACCGTTGAATCATGGCCGATCGTGCCCAGAGCCAGCACGAGCAGGAAGCCTGTTGTTCGAATGTGCGCCATCCAAACCTCCGCGGTGTGGAGGCTTAGACGGAAGGCCGTCGTGAAGGGTTGACGCCTACTTCACGGCGACGAACATGATCTCGACAAGGCCATCGGGGGCGACCAGCCCGGCTCTGACCGTGGCACGCGCGGGAAAATCGCGCGCGAAGACCTCGCGATAGGCCTCGTTCATGGCGGCAAACTGGCCGAGGTCGGTCAGGTAGACCAGGCCGTCGACCACGTTCGTCCAGTCGAAACCTGCGGCCCGTAGCGTCCGCCCGATACGCGCCAGGGTTTCACGGGTCTGCGCCTTGACATCACCTTTGTTGGCATCGGTGTCGCCCAGCATGCCCGAGAGATACAGCCGCGGGCCGACGCGAACCGCCGAGCTCAGGTTGGGGCTAGGCTGTCCCGGACTCCCGTCGGCGTCGGGCGTCGTCAGCGCCTGTCGATCGGCGTGGCGGACCGCCACCATCGTGATTTCGACGAGGTATTGGGCACCCATGAGCCCGCTGATCACCGTGGCGCGCGCGGGGCGATCCTTCTCGAAGAAGGTGCGGTATGTCGCGTTCATGCCGGAGAAGAGGGCGCCATCGGTGATGTAGGCCCGTGCGCTGACGACATCCGCGTAGCTCATACCGGCGGCGCCAAGAATCGCCCCCGCATTTTCCATGACGGTGCGCGTCTGCGTGGTGATGTCTCCGGTGACGATCGAATTGTCCTTGCCGTTGCGGGAGACGAGGCCCGCCATGAACAGCGTGTCTCCGGACTTGACGCCGTAGCTGTACGGATTGGGCGAGGCCGCCCAGCTGGATGGATGAATCACCTGTCGATCGCCGCCCGCAGGTGCGGCGACCATCGAGATTTCCACGAGGGCGTCGGGCAGCACGAGATCCGCTTCGACGGTGGTTCTGACAGGCGGGTCCTTCGGCCAGTAGGTGCGGTACACCTCGTTCATCGCCGAAAAATCAGACGCGCGTTTCAGATAGACGTGAACCGACAGGGCGCGATCGATCGACGAGCCGGCCTGCGCGACCGTGGCGCCGATGTTGTCGAGCACTTGCTTCGTCTGCGCCCGGACATCGCCCGCGATGAGCTTGCCGCCGCCATCCGAAGCCAGCGTTCCGGCGACGTAAATCAACCCGCCGGCCTTGACGGCCGGACTGAATGGCGCGGCAGGCGCCGCTCCCGTCGTGATGATTTGCTTGGGTGATTGCATGGCCAGCCCCTGCACGCCGAGCGTGACACAGACGAACGCTGCCGCCATTCGGACCATCGAGCACCTCCCGGGCAAACCGGCCCGGACCGTAGATTCTACTGGATGGACCTCCGCATAGAATGAGGTCCAGCGTGCGCGACAAGCCGGAAATCTTCTATTTGCACGGATTTGCTTCGTCGGCCCGGTCATCGAAGGGACAGTTCCTCGCGGACCGGCTGGCCATGCATGGGCTGGATCTGATGTGCCCGGACTTCAACGAGCCCGATTTCTCGTCGCTCACCATCACGCGCATGCTGCAGCAGCTCGAGTCCCGGATCGTTGAGCGGCCCCCCGGCCCCGTGGTCCTCATAGGATCGAGCCTCGGCGCGTTCGTCGCGGTCATGGCGGCGGGCGAATGGGACCGCGCTCCCTGGAACAGCCCAGGCAGTACCAACCGCCGGCGCCGGGATCGTCCGATAACCCGCCTGGTGCTGCTCGCCCCGGCCCTCGACTTCAGCCTGAAGAACGACAAACGAATCGGGCCGGACAGGCTGGAAGCCTGGCGAGCGACCAATCAGCTCGAGGTGTTTCACCACGGCGAGGGCGTGACGAAGACCGTCGGCTACCAGCTCTATGAGGACGCGCAGCGTTACGATCCGTTGCGGGTCGCTCTGCCGATGCCCGTCCTCGTCTTTCAGGGGACTCGCGACGAGTCCGTGGATCCCGCGATGGTCGAACGTTGGGCCGGCACCAGATCAACAGTCACTCTGAAGCTGCTCGAGGACGATCACCAGCTGCTCAGCAGCCTAGAGCAGATCTGGCGGGACACGGCGCGGTTCCTGAGTCTCGAACTCGCATGAACCGTCCGCTGGCGCCACCAATTGTCGCGCTGCTCCTGGTGACTTCATCAGCGATCGCAGGCGCATTGCCTCTCGCGGCTCCGCCCGGCGCGGCTCATCTCATCGTCGACGTACGGTCCAACCGGCCGATGGCCGAACAGGGCCGCGCGGGCCCCGTTACGCCGATCGTGCCACTGCTGCAGTCCGGCACTTCTTCGATGAACAAGATGGCGCTTCCCGCTGCGGCGGGCCCGATGCCGGACTCGATCCGCCTCGGCCACGCGCGGCCGGGCGGCGGCTACAGCGTCGAAGAGCTTCAACTCGACGACTACATCGCGCAAGTGCTCGCCGGCGAAGCAGTCGCCTCGAGCGCCCCGGCGGCGCTCGAGGCGCTGGCGATTACCGCGCGCACGTTCGCGCTTGCAAACCGCCGCCGGCACGGTGCCGACGGCTTCGATCTTTGCGATCTCACACACTGTCAGGTGGTGCGTCCCGCCACGACGGCCACGAAGGAGGCGGCGCGACGGACGGCAGGGCAGATTCTGCTTTACAAGGGCGCCCCGGCGCAGGTGTTTTACAGCGCATCGTGCGGCGGGCGTTCGGAGCTCCCGTCGGCCGTGTGGCCTGGCGCGACGGATTTCCCGTTCCTCGGCGCCCGCCACGAGGACTCGTGCGTCGACGAACCGCCATGGACGTCGGACATCAGTGAACGCGACCTGAGCCGCGCGCTGCGCGCCGCCGGATTCCGTGGCAGCGTGCTCCGACGTCTCGAGCCGGAGGGCCGCAACTCGTCCGGCCGGGTGATGCGCCTTCGCATCGAAGGGTTCAGGCCGGACGAAATCTCGGGGCCCGACCTTCGAACGGCAATCGGCCGGACCCTCGGCTGGAACCGGCTCAAGAGCACGGTCTTCGCCGTGGAGCGCACCTCAGCCGGCTTCAGATTTACGGGTCGAGGCATGGGACACGGGGTGGGACTCTGTGTGATCGGCTCGGCGCGGCAGGCGGCGACTGGGCAGTCGACGCAATCTATCCTTCAGTACTACTTTCCCGGTCTCGCACTCCAACCATCCGGGCTGGCCCCTGCCGTGACGACCGGGCCACCGCCAGCGGATGCCATCCGGGCCTCGTCGCGCGGCGGCCTTCGCATGACGCTCCCGGCCCTGGACGAGCGCGACCGCAACGGACTCGAGGGTTTCGTCGAAGCCGCCCGGTCGGATCTGGCGCGTCGGTTGGGACGGCCCATGGCTGGCGGCGTCTCGCTACGGTTTCATCCAACGGTCGAAAGCTTTCGTCGCGCCACAGGACAGCCCTGGTGGACGGCGGCCTCGACTTCCGGCACGACGATCGATCTGCTCCCCGTGGCGGTACTGCGGTCACGCGGCATCCTGGAGTCGACGCTCCGACACGAACTGGCGCATGTCGCGACAGCTCCGTGGCTGACCAATCGAGCGCTCTGGGTGCAGGAGGGAGCGGCCATGCATTTTGCAGGCGAGCCTGTTGGCGAGCTCAGGGGGCGTGTCGCCTGCCCACGTGACGAAGAGCTCACCCGCGCACCATCACCGGGTGCGCTGCGAAATGCCTACGCGCGCGCAGGTGTCTGCTTCTCGCGGGCGATTCAGGCGGGGCGGTCCTGGACCGATGTCGACTGACCGCTCGGGCGGCCATCCAAGGCGATGCGGTCGGCGCAGCGCCCACGTATCGAATCACCACACACCTCACGAAGACGGCGCATAAAGCGGTCGCGGGAATGTTCGTTCGAGCTCTTGTGTTCGTAGAGAGAGATAAGCCGGGTCAGCCCTCCAGCTTGGCGGTATCATCGTAGGAGCAGCTCGAAGCGAGTGGCGGGCTCTGGTATCGACTCTGCCCGACCATGCCTGCGGTCGAGCCTGCCGTGAGGATTTGTATGCTGGTGAAGTCTCCATCCGCGATCCCGTCGTCGGAAATCACGGATCGGTCGACGTACCTTCGCCGACGGGAGTTCCTGCAGACGGCTGTGGGCGCCACCCTCGCCGCCGCCACGGTGTTCACGTCAGCCTCCGCCCAGGGCGGGGCGCGCCAGAAGCTCGCTGGTGTCAAGAAGGGCCCGTTTGGCACGACCGAAGAGTGGACGCCCTACGAGGACGTGACCACGTACAACAATTTCTATGAGTTCGGCATCGACAAGGACGCACCGTCGCAGAACGCCGGCAGCTTCAAAGTGAAGCCCTGGTCGGTCAAGGTCGAAGGCGAAGTGGCGAAGCCCGCGACCTACACGCTGGAGGACATCCTTCGTCCGCACTCGCTCGAAGAACGCGTCTATCGCCTGCGATGTGTCGAAGCCTGGTCGATGGTCATCCCGTGGGTGGGATTCCCTCTTGGCGATCTCATCAAGCGATTCGAGCCCACTTCCCGGGCCAAGTACGTGGAGTTCACCACGCTGCTCGATCCCGGGCAGATGCCGGGCCAGCGTCGCGGCGTGCTCGAGTGGCCGTATCTCGAAGGGCTGCGGATGGACGAAGCGATGCATCCGCTCACGATTCTGGCCGTTGGCCTGTACGGGGAAGTCCTGCCGAACCAGAATGGCGCGCCGCTGAGGCTCGTGGTGCCATGGAAGTACGGCTTCAAGAGCATCAAGTCGATTGTGCGCATGCGCTTCGTCGAGAAACAGCCCCGGACAGCCTGGAACACACAGGCCCCGGACGAGTACGGGTTCTACTCGAATGTGAACCCGGACGTGGATCATCCGCGCTGGAGTCAGGCGCGCGAGCGGCGGATCGGCGAGTTCTTCAAGCGCAAGACGCTGATGTTCAACGGGTACGCCGATCAGGTCGCATCGCTCTACACGGGCCTGGACCTGCGCCGGAACTTCTGAGAGCGGACGCGTGCCCGTCGCTCCCTCGTCAGGCACGGACCGAGCGGGTGCATCGCGATCCGTCAGGATCGCCCTCTTCATGCTGTGCCTCGTGCCGCTGGCCAGCCTGATCTACGGCACGCTCGCCGACACGCTCGGCGCCAACCCAATCGAGACCATCACCAGGACGACGGGCACCTGGACGCTTCGCTTCCTCGTCATCACGCTTACCGTCACGCCGCTGCGCCGCCTGTCGGGATGGCACGGGATCATCCGGGTGCGGCGGATGTTCGGTCTGTTCGCGTTTTTCTACGGGGCTCTGCACTTTCTCACCTACATCTGGCTCGATCAGTTCTTTGACGTCGACGCCATGGTGCGCGACGTGACGAAGCGGCCCTTCATCACGGCGGGCTTCACCGGCTTCGTGTTGATGGTGCCGCTGGCGCTCACCTCGACGAGCGGCATGATTCGCCGCCTCGGCGGCCGGCGGTGGCAGCGCCTGCACCGGCTCGTTTATGTGGCGGCAATTGCCGGAGTCGTGCATTATTGGTGGCTCGTGAAGGCCGATCTCCAGCGCCCGCAGATCTATGCGGCGCTCGTGGGTCTGCTTCTTGCGTTCCGGGTCGTCATGGCGATTCGGCGTCGCTCGGGTCCCGGCGTCCGCGCGCGGCTGAGCCCGCGCTCGGAGGGATCCGGTGTGTAGCTTCGCGGTTGGACTCGTCCGATGACTGTGCGCCGCAGAGTGTTGGGCTCGTCGATTGCACTTGTCGCGTTCGTGGCTGCGGCCGCCGTGGCGGACGTCCCGCAATCGGCCGTGGTTTCCTTCGACCACACCTATCGCGCGTACGCCACGCTGCTTCGCGCGCATGTCGAGGGGCGGGGCGTCAACTACCGCAAGCTCAAGACCAACCGGGCTGCACTCGACGCGGTCGCGCTCGACCTGGGAGCAATCGACAAGGCGACCCAGGAGAGTTGGACACATGAGCAGCGGCTCGCCTTCTGGATCAACGCCTACAACGTTTTCACGCTGCGCGCGATAGTCGATCACTATCCGATTCAGGGCAGCTGGTTCAGCATCTATCCGCGCAACAGCATTCGCCAGATCGATGGCGTCTGGACGCGGCTGAAATGGCGCGCAGCGGGCGCCGAACTGACGCTCGATCAGATCGAGCACGACATTCTGCGGCCGGTCTTCAAGCAGCCGCTCGTGCATTTCGCGCTGAGCTGCGGATCCGTCAGTTGTCCGGCGCTCGCCGCCGAACCCTATGTGGGGGATCGCCTGCTGACACAGCTCGGAGACGTCACGCGCGGATATCTCGCGAGCGAGCACGGCCTGCGCGCAAGCGGCGAACGGCTCGATGTCTCGAGCCTCTTCAACTGGTATGCCGACGATTTCGTCGCCGACTACGCACGCCTGGTTCCCGGAACGCGCAGCGAACAGGAGCGCGCGGTTCTCGGCGTCGTGGTGCGCTTCGGTCCCGCGGCATCATCCGCGCTGGCCAGGACACCTGGAGTGCGGCTGGATTATCTCGACTACGACTGGTCGTTGAACGAAGCACGAGGCGCCACGACCGACTGACGATCGGTTCAGAAGCCCCGGTGCAGATCCGCCTCGGCCGCGATGAAGCCGAAGGCCGACCAGGACGATCCCTGGACGATCCGCTCGAAGATCTCCCGCGCCTTCGCCTGGTCGCCGTTATAGAGGTACCAGTTTCCGACGCCGTACCCTTGCGTCGCAAGCTGCAGCGCGTCAGCTCCTTCCGTCGCCAGCAGAGAGCCCGGCGTCACGAGTCCCTTGTACATGAGGAGCCGCTTGTGGTACGCGTCGTTCTCGAGGATGTCCATCTGCTCGCGAATGGGCTCGAGCACGCGCGCGGCGTCGGCCGTCCGTCCAAGCCGGCGGTACGTCATGTAGAGCCAGTCGCTCGCGGCCACCAGACTGTCGTCGTTGTTGGTCGACACCTTCATGCACTCGAGATAGGCGGGGAGCGCGCGGGTCAGATCGCCTTTCAGGTAGTAGGCGAGCCCGAGGTGATACCAGATATTCGACTGAAGCGTGCTGCGCGGTTTGTTGTACTGGTTCGGCGCCCCATCGGGCTCGATCTCGTCCGGCAAACCCTTGACGAGGGACGCGGCTTTCTCGAAATCGGCCACGGCGTTGTCGAACTGACGGATTGAGATGTAGCGGTGCCCGCGGTGCCGATAGAGCTTCGCATTGTCGGGATGACGCACCAGGGCCGTCGTATAGATCGCGATGGCATCGCGATACCGGCTTAGATAACCCAGCCGCCGGCCGAGCCAGATGGCCCGCTCGGCGTCTCGAGGATTCTTGTCGTGCTCGGCCTGTGCAGCGGCCAGGTCCGCCTCGAGCCTGGCGCGTTGCTCTGCGCTGAAGACCGGCCGGGTCAGGGGTTTCCCGGAAAGCGTGGACGCTTCGATCTGGTCCGCCGATTGACTGACGGACGCGCTGCGCGCCATCACCGGTTCCATGGATGAGCTGCCCGATACGATGACGAGGCCTAAGAGGAGTGTGAGGGCGCAACGCATGAGCTGAAGATAACCTATGCGGCGCGGCGTCTCCAATCACACCCGCGACAAGAATCCGTACCGATCGTCGATGAACTTGTAAACGCTCGCCTTACGCTGAAAAGAGGTCCCATGAACATTCTCGATGCGATGCTCAATGCGCACGGCGGCGGCGCAGTCCAGCAGCTTGGCCAGCAGTTCGGCCTGGACGACAGTCAGGTGAACTCGGCGATCGCGGCCCTGGCGCCGGCGCTCGCCGCAGGCTTCACCCGCAACATGTCCAGCCCTCAGGGAGTCGATGGTCTTCTGTCGGCTTTGGGCGGCGGCCAGCATCAGCGATACATCGACGATGTGTCGTCGCTGACAGGCGCTGAAACGATACAGGACGGCAATGGCATCCTGGGACACGTCCTCGGCAGCAAGGAAATCAGCCGTCAGGTCGCCAGTCAGGCGTCGGCCCAAACCGGCATCGGAGCAGGAGTACTCAAGCAGATGCTGCCGGTTGTCGCCGCGATGATGATGGGGACCATGGCAAAGCGGGTGGCCCAGCGACCTGGGCAGGCGGCCAGCGTGGGGGGAAGCGATCTGCTCGGCATGTTGACCCCGATGCTCGACTCCAACCGCGATGGCTCGGCCGTCGACGACATGCTCGGCATGGTCGGCCGGCTCTTTTCGGGGCGTTAGCGGTTAGCTGCGATTGAAAATGCGGCCTTTGTCGAGGCCGAACGACGGGCTGCCGCGCTGTCCCGAGATCCGGATCGGGATGGCGCTGCCGCCTCCGCGCTTCTTGAAGAGCGGATCGACCATCTTGAGCAAGACACTCTTGAATCCTGTGGTCGTCTGAGAAATCGTGGCGTCCATGAAGAACATACCGGAAAAATCCAGCACTTCGGACTCCAGATTGTAGGTACCGGCCAGCTCCACGGCAGCACCCGGCACGTCGAAGACAACCTGCGGAATCGTGAGCACACCGTTCCCGAGCGTGAAGCTGCCGGAGAAATCCGACGTCACCCGTTGGCTTGCCGGTTCCTCCTTGACCTTTCCACTACCGCGACGGCTCAATTCGTTGATCTTTCTCTGCACGTCGGCATCGGTGAATCGCGCATTCTCGATGTCGAACGCCCCGTCGAGCTGCAGCTTCTTGACGACATCCTGATCGCCCGGTGGGAGGACGAGTTTCGCGTCCAGCTTCAAGCCGCCCGTCATGGGCGGTTGGGGATTCTTGATCGCGAGCCGCAGGACGTCAGCGATCCGGCCCTTGCCGATCACGACATCGATGAACACCGTGCGCCCCTTGCGCCCCGGCGTGTGAACGACGCCGCCCTTCGCCACCATGGACGTCTCGAGAAATGACGCGTCCACGCGCTCGAGGATCGTGTCGCCATTGGTGCCGTCCACGACGGCGTGGTACTTGGTCTTCAGGGGAACTGGGAGATCGCTCGCGCTCACGGTGAACTCCGGCGTGTCGGTCTCACCCTGCACCTCGAGGCGCTCGAGTGTGCCCTTGAACGACCCATGGGCCGAGAGAATGCCCGAGATCCCTTTGAACACGCCGAGATCCGCCTTGTCGAACGTGAACGTCCCATCGAGAGGCGTGCGGCCCGGATCGTCACGGCCCCACGGACCGAAATGACCCTTCACGTCGATCTGGCCCGGCGGCACGGCATTGGTGAGCTGCGCCTCGAACGGCATCGCGCGGTCGATCGCGAGCGTGCGCATGCGCAGGCGGTGGATCTGCCACACGCGGGGATCCTTTTCTGGATCGCGCCGAAGGATGACCAGACGCGCATCGTTCGACTCGAGCTCGTCGATGACGAACGTCTTCGTCAAGTCGCTGTCGCTCTCCGAGGCGTCGGTCACGTCCTCTGGCTCGTCCTTCGATTCGTCCGGCCGACTCGCCTCCGGGGATGTCGTCGGTGCAGAGGCGCGTGACGAATCCTTGGAATCTGACGGGCGGTTCTTGGGAGGTATCTGGATCTCCAGACCCACGACCGTCAGCTTCGAGAGGTGGCTTCGAAACAGATCTGAGAATCCCCCGTCGGCGGTGAACTCGGCAATCGAGATGAGCGGCGGCACGTCGCGGCGTCCCTTGTGACGGACCGTGAGGCCCTTCCCTCTGGCGCGGAGAGGCAGGAGCCTGAGATCGAGCTCCTTCAGCTCCACTTCGCTCTCGAAATGTTCGGACAGCCACGCGACGGCTTCCTTGTGGGCCATTGCCGATGTGAAGGGCACCGTCGCCAGCGCGGCGAGCGTCAGACCGACGACGCCCAGGACCACGAGGATCGACGCGATCAGCCAGCGACGCGATCGCCGCGGACGAAGGGGGCCTGACGACGGGTTTTCTGGTGGCACGGCGTCACTCGAGCAAGAAACATGCCGCGAACATGACAATCTCACGGTTTGCAACGCAAACAGGAATGTACCGATCCGCGTCATCTGCAATCGGGCCGCCGCGCATGGCCCGTCGGATGGAACGCTCAGGGTGTGGGATGCGGGCATCGCTGGCGCGTCGCCGGGGGCGTGTCGCGGGCGTCACAGGGTCGGAGGTCATCGGCAGCGGACTCACCGGTAACGGCTCGTAATCTTCTCGAAGCCCCAGTGGAACTTGTACAGGTGGATCGAGTTCCACATCACGTGCATGCGCTCGGTCTGCAGGAGGTCCATCGCCGTCGAGACGAACGGCAGATGCGAATACTGCGTCCGGATGTAATTCAGCTTTCGGTGCCTGGGAGTTCGGTCGTTCAATGGTCGTCGGTCGAGCCGCCGCACGATGTCCGGGGGCACGGAGGACTGCAGAAAATCGTGAAAGTCTCGCTCACTGTCCGCGTTGGGCGCCTCGCGCACGTGGCCGGCGCCGCATTTGACCTGCCCGAACCACGCGCGCGGCACGCCCGCCTCCTCCGCGATGCGGCGGGCAATCGGCCGATCATAGGCGCCGGCGCCCAGCCTCCACGGCCGCATCTCCGGCGAGTGCGTAATTCTAAAAATCGCGGGACCGTGAAGCGCCCTGACATACGGGACTGGAAATTGCAGAAATCCCGCACGCAATCGGAACTCGCCCAGGTTCTGCCCGTGCAGCACACAATCGTCCACCTCGCGCAGATGGCTGCGACGGCACCGGCGCCCGAGTCCCCAGTAGCGCTCACCATGCCGGCCGGATACCAGTACGCTCCCGCGCAGCGAGGCTTCCATGAGCCGCATCGATGCGTCGGTGCTGGTCGAGGGGCTCAAATAGAACTCCGCCCTCGGGTGCCCCGATAGGGAGGCGAGGCCGAACCGCTCGTACTCGGTGACCGACATGCCCAGGGCGCGCAGCGTGTCGGCGCCACTGTCATCGACGGCAACGGTCTTGACCCCCAGGAGAGGATGTCCGGAGACGTGGATGCTGCGAACAAAGGTCACCCCTTCCTGACACCCGGCTTCGCGCGCGATGGCGGTGGCGGCCGTCGAATCGTAGCCGCGCGAGCAGGCCGCGACAAGGCGATACGTCTTGCGGCGCCCGGGTGCCGCGGCGTTAGCGGCAAGCTCGATCGCCGCCTTTCGCAGCGCGCCGTAGTAGTCCGCGAAGCAGGCCGGCGCGGGACCCAGAGGCTTGGGTGCGCGGTGAAGAGAAAGATCGCGGCCAATCTCCAGATTGCAGCACCGGAACAGCTCGACGAGACGTCCTGATCGCGTGCGCAAGGTGGACGTCGGCCCCTCGATGCCTCTCCGCACCATCTTGACGAGGTCGAAGAAATAGTTCTTGTAGGTGAAGTCGAGCCCGTCCTGCGCTTCGGCCAGCAGGAACACGAGCGAGTTCGAGATGAGAATCTCATGGTCCGATCGGAGGACGAACAGTCGCTCGAGCGGATGAAATGGCGCGGCGAACACGAGGGCGCCATCTCGCAGGCGGGCGCCGGTTCCGGCCAGAACTTCGGCCTGGTCGAAGTCGAAGTCGTCGAAGTTGCCGTTCCAGGCGCCTTCGACGAACCCATCTGCTCGCGTCTCGACGTCGGCGCCGTGACGAATCGTGACGCCGCCGCTCTTTCTCGCCCGGGCACAC
Organism: uncultured Acidobacteriota bacterium; assembly: GCA_963817395.1. Classification (GTDB taxonomy): domain Bacteria; phylum Acidobacteriota; class Vicinamibacteria; order Vicinamibacterales; family CAVPJW01; genus CAWGYQ01. Next base: position 21,218 of record CAWFOC010000001.1, read on the forward strand.
CAGCTGAGTGGAGGCAGATTCAGAGAGGGTTGAAACTCGATGGTCAACGCGCTTTGCCTTCTCCCCTCAACGCTCGAAGGGCGTCGGGTGATAGCTTACGGCGGTTCCAAGCCGACGCCAGCGCGAACCAGCGGGCCGTTGCGAGCCCGCGCAGGCCCGACTCGCGCGAATAGATCCACGTCCTCGCCAGCCAGCAGCCCCTGCGAACCTTCAGATCGTACATGCCCCGACCATAGTACATCCGCCGAATGCCCGAGTCGATCGCGTGAGCGATGGGCGCGTTATAGGTCACCTGAAAGTAAGTGTAATCGCCCCCGGAGTCCGGATCCACGCCGACTGCGATGGGAAACGCCGTCCGGTTCCGGATCAGCATCACCGTGACCGCCGTGACGACGCCGGACTTCGTGGCGGTGAAGATGCGCGCCTGGCTGCCCAGGTGCTCATCGAGCGCGGCAAAGAACTCCCGAGTGCACGCAAAGCGAACGCCGCCGTGCTTCTGCGCGTTCGAGTCGAGCAGGCTCAGAAAACGTTCTTCATGGCCCTTGGCGCCGGCACGATCCCGACTGCCGTTCCAGCCTCCAGATTCCGTGATATCTGACGCCTGAACTCGATACGCTTCTTGCTCGGAAACGCCGCGAGGTAGTCTTCGAAGGAACCGAATCCGAGGTCGAGGACCGCAACGGGGACGTTGGCCGTGCGCAGATATCCCCGGTCTTCGAGCAGCGCCCTCAATTCGCGCTCGTCGTCGAGCACGTGGACAAAGCTCGGGTAAAGACCTCGCGCCCGCGCTTCGGTTTCTATCGCATCGAGCATCACACGGCGCGCGCGGTCGGCGTCGGCCGTGTTCAGCCCGGGGACCACGCCGACGTGCCAGCCGTACCCGAGCGCCGGGCCGCAGATGAAAGCCGGCAGGAAGCTGATCCCAAGCGCCCCCGCGGCAGACTTGACGCGGCCGAGCAGCATGTCGTCCAAGGTCTCCACCTCAGATGACTTTTCAACGGCGTAGCACACAGCAGTTGCCACGAGGGCGCCGTCGTGGCGGAAGGTGAAATAGACCGGCTCGGCTCTGGCGCGCCAGCAGGATTCGATCGTCGCCAGCCAGGCCCAGGTGGCGAAGGCGTTGTCGCCGGACAGACCATCCCACTCGGTCGGGTCGATACTGTGGATGCTGCGGTGGCGGCCGGGCAAGAACATCATCATATCGGTTCCGCCCGCCGCGACGGTGTCGTGGCCGTCATGTGAGATGCTTGAAGGATGTTCCTGTCGCTGCTGAAGATTATCGGCGCCCCGGGGTCGATCGCGTTTCTCGCGATCAGTCTCGGTCTCGGCGTCATTCTGCTCGCCCGGCCGCGCAGCCGTCGGATTGGACGAAGCTGGTTGGTCGTGGTTCTCATCGGGTATCTGTTTCTCAGCCTGCCGTGGGTGGCCAATGGCATTGCCGGGCGTCTGCCCGCTTCCCCGACCGCCGATCTGCAGGCGCTCAGATCAGTTGATACGCTGCTCGTCTTCGACGGGGACAATCGTCGTGGTCGCGTGCGCGAAGCCGCTCGGGTCTATGCCCTGGCTCAACCTCGCGAAGTCTGGTTGCTCGGCGCGCCCTGGATGCTCGACGAGCTCGTCGACAGCGGCATTCCAGCGTCGCGGCTCAAGCACAACGCAGCGGTGTGGACCACACTGGACCAACTGGTGTGGGTGCGGACGCGGTTCGGTCAGACGAGCGACGCGCATGTGGCGATTGTCGCCTCGCGCCTCCAGGCACCTCGTATCGCGGCCCTCTCCCGGAAAGCCCGCCTGGACGCCGTGACCCTCGTGGCATCGCCGATCGATCGGGAGCCGCCGACCTCGGGCATCCCCTTGTTCGTTCCCACCGAGTTCGCGCTGCGCGTCAGTCGAGACGCCCTGTACGAGCATGCCGCGCTGGTGTATCACCGCAACTGACCCCGGCGACCCTGTGGTGTCTTGGTTTTCGTCCGGCTGGTGAGGTAGTCTCCACCGTGCCCGCGAGCGAGGGCGACGGGCGTGAGGAGTCTCGATGGTGACCACACCCAAGGGAATGATCGGTGCCTGTGTGTTGGCGTCGCTGTTCGGCGGCCTGCACATTCACGCGGACCAAAGCGCACAGGGGAATCTGACCCAGGAACCGCCGGCTCGCAAAGGTGAGCAGGATGCCGCCGGAGGCGAGGCCTGGAACATGCGACTCGTGTCGCATCACGATCTCGACGGTCGGGCCGCCTATCAGCCGGTGATCCACAGGTACGGACCGCGGTACGTGCTCTTCGTGGGCCACCACGAAGGCGTCCACGTCAACCATCTGAACGGAAAGAAGGAGACGAACGGGACAGCTATCCTCGATGTCACCGATCCCGCCAGGCCCGAGTATCTGGTTCACATTCCAGCGACCGGCAAGTCCGAGGAGGTCCAGCACGCGCAAATTTGCGACGGCAACGCGCTGAAGAGCGCCGATCCGGCCAAGGTGTATCTGCTGCGGACCAACGGCCAGGAAAACCACGAGATCTGGGACGTCACAAATCCCTCGGCGCCGGGCTTCATCCGCGACGTTGTCGTCACCGGCACCACCGCGGGCCCGCGCGGTGGCCGTCAGACGCACAAGAACCTGTGGGATTGCGGGACGGGCTACGCGTTTCTGGTCTCGAGCGTTGACGGCTGGCGGTCACCCCGTGTGATGCAGGTATTCGACCTGAACAACCCGGCGCAGCCGGTGCACATCCGCGACTTCAATCTATGGGAGAACGCACCGGGCGTGACCACGCCTGAGGCGCGGGTCGGCGGCAACGGGGTTCATCAGCCGCTGCTCGTCGGCAGGCGCTTGTTCGTCCCTTACGGCATGAACAATGGCGGCGTGGTGCAGATCCTCGACCTCGACAAGCTGATTGGCGGTGATCCCGGCGCGACGGATCGCTTCGCGCCAACGCGGCCGAATCTCGAATACCCGCAGATCGCGCGCGTCAACATGCCGACCTACTGGGGCGGTCACACAGCCAAGCCGATTTACGGCATGAAGATGCCCGGCTGGGACGATTTCCGCGAGCAGAATACCCGCGACATCATGGTGGTGGTGTCCGAGGAGACTCAGGAGATGTGTTCCGGCACCAATCAGGCCATCTTCTTCATGGACATCACCCAGATCGACAGGCCCTTCGGCATCTCGAGCTGGTTCGTGCCCGAAGAGCCTGGCGACTTCTGCAATCGCGGCGGGCGTTTCGGTCCCCATTCGCCTCACGATTCATTCAATCCTGCCTTTCTCGACAAGCTCCTGATCGTGGCGTACTTCAATGCCGGCGTGCGCGCCGTGGACATCCGCGATCCGTTCCGTCCGCGCGAGGCGGGCTACTACATTCCGGCCGTGACCGGGAAGACGCAGGAAATCTGCGCCGAGCTCGATGGGAAGAACGTCTGCAAGACGGCCATCCAGACCAACAATACGGACATCGACGATCGCGGCTACATCTATGCGCTCGACCGCAGCGGCACCGGGCTGCACATCATCGAGCTGACGAACGAAGCAAGGCAGATTGTCGGGTTGCCGTAGAGCGACCGGCAACGGTCACGCATGGGCTGACCGGGGCCAGCTCGAGCGACGCGGCGTTGGCGTGGGCTTAGAATGGGGCACATGATCATTTCACAAGCTTTCGTGACGCGGACGGCGATCGTCCTGGGCCTGGCAGCGTTCGCGGCCGTGGTTCCGATTCGAGCACGGCAGGCACCGCAGGCGGCGAGCCAGAAGCCGGCGGCGTGGTCGAATGAGCGTTTGCTGAGCCAATTGGGAATCTCGGCCCCGGATCTCGCACGCGTGCAGAGTGGGCAGGCGGTGGCCTGGCTGCTCACCGCCAATGTGCCCAACGAAGTGGGTGCGGCCGGCGCCATTCGGGTCACCGGCGATCTTCGTCGCCTGCTCGCGTGGTTTCGCGACATCGAAACGTTCATGAAGGACGCGGGCAACACCAATGTCGGCGCGATCAAGACGCCGGCCACGGCGGCCGATTTCGCGCGCCTCGATCTGGCCGACGTCGACTTCGCCGATCTGCGATCGTGCCGGCCGGGCAAGTGCGACGTGCGCATGCCCGCGGCGTTTCTCACGCGGTTTCAGAAGGACGTGAACTGGGACGCGCCCGATGCCTCCGCCAAGGCCGCGCAGCTCGCGCATGCGATGCTGCTCGAATATGTCCGTGCCTACCAGAAAGGCGGCGATGCGGCGCTCGGTGCGTTCCACGGATGCGGGGCAACCCGGCGCGATCGCCACCGAGTTCCAGGACATGCTCCGCCGTTCGGCGAAGGTCTGGGAGCTGGACTATCCCTTCGCGTACTACCTCGAGTCGTCCCCCAGCACGCGCCCGGCGGGCACCGAAGATCGCTTCTACTGGACGAGGTCGACCACGGGCCTCAAGCCGACCCTCACGCTCCATCACGTGGCCCTCCAGGAATTCCCGGACGGCCGGGCCGTGATGGCCGACAAGCAGTTCTATGCCAGCCGTCAGCTCGACGCAGGCCTGCTCGTGGTGATGGCGAGCCCTACGGTCGATCGAAAAGGATTCGACCTGGCCGTCGGACTCCGGGTGCGTGCGGATGCGCTCCGAGGGGTCTCGGGAGCGGTTCTCCGGCGCCGTATCGAAAAGGAGACCGTCGACGCCATCCAGATGTACCTGGAGTGGATTCGCGCCAGCCTGGCGCTCTGACCCGAACGCCACCCGCGGTTAGCGGGTGTCGGTCAGACGAATGGACTGGCCCACCCGCTGGAACGTCGGGCCATAAGCGGGTACGGCGTTCTCGGGCACGACGGTCAGATAGTAGAAGAGATTCCCGTCGGTCAGGAACGTGGTGTAAATCGTGATGCGCTCCTGGCCGCCGAGCGGGGACGGGTTCACGAGCGGTGTCGCGATGCCCGACCGCTGCGACAGTCGAACCGCCGATTGTTCACCCGCGAGCTTCAGCTGCGGGTTCCCCTGCGCAATCGCGTTCAGCCAGTTGTTCGTCGCCTGACGCAAGTCGCGGGACGACGGTTTGGCGATGCCGAACTCCACGCCGTGCGTGAAGACGGGTTGTCCCTGTCCCTTGAGCTGACCGTACCCGTTCTGCGGCACGAACTTGATGGCGCTGCTCGACGATAGCCCCTGCCAGTTCGTCGGGACCGCGGCCCTGAAGACTCCCGCATCGAAGCTGCGGTACTGGGCCGACGGAGCGGGCACCGGTTGGCCGACCGTGCCGACCGAGCGTGGCGATCCGCCGCCCGACTCGCGACGCGCCATCTCACCCATCGTCGTCGCCGGCGGCATCGACGCGAATCTGGCCTTCGCCGTCGCGAACTGGTTCGTGTTGGCCGGCGCGGCGATCGTAAGCTGTTCGGCCTCCTTCGTGATGTAGGCCGTGCGGTTGCCCGGATCGGGATGGCTGCTCATCCACTGCGGTCCGCCGCTGCCCTTGGATTCGCGCTGGATCGTCTCGAACATCCGTGCGAGCGATCGCGGATCGTACCCGGCCCTCGCCATGATCTGCGCGCCCAGAAGGTCGGCCTGCTTCTCGAAATCGCGGCTGTACTTCAGCAGCAGCGTACCGAGACCGAACTGACTGCCTTGAGCGATGGCCGAGCCGGCGGCGCCACCGACGACGGCCCCCCCAACGACCCCCGCGATCTGGCCGAGCTGCAGCCACGGGTTCTGTGCCTTCGAAGCATTGGCCGTGCCGTGGCGGAGCAGCACGTGCGCCAGCTCGTGCGCCATGACCCCAACGACCTCGCCCTCGGCTGACGCGGCGTCGAACATCCCGCGGTGGACGAACATCGGGCCGCCCGGAAGGGCGAAGGCATTGATCTCCTTCAGGTTCACGGGCGTGAACGAGTACTCGTAGACGGGCTGCTTCAATTCCGGCGGCGCGCTCTCCACCAGGCGATTGCCGAGCATCGTCAGGTACCGGGCAATGGTCTCGTCCTCGATGATGGGATATTGCTGACGAACTTCGGCGGCGGCCTTTCGTCCGAGTTCCACGTCCTGCGCGGGCGTGTACTTGTTCTTCGGCAGCTTGATGGCCGTCTGCCCGGCGAGCGGGCCTCCGGTCAGCAATAGGGTGGCAAGGAGCGCCACCGCCCGTACGCGCACCCTCTGGCTGGGCATCATCGTGACTCCTGTGCAGGCCATTTTCAGTATGCGAGGAAGCTCGAGGGGACGCAACCTCGACGGAATCGTAGTGCAAGCGCCGGGCCAGGACAGGCGTCGAAGGGGATTGAGAAGAACCAGAGGGGACTGGGGGTCGAGCTCGAGCCGCGGCTGTCCTCAGCGCGAGCCCGACCGCCGGCGTTGTGCGAGCGCGTGATTCAGCTGAAGGTCACGAACCCACGACGGCCAATGCCTTCGTCCGGACGTACGCGTAGTTGAAATTGAGGCCGTTGAAGTGCGCCGCCTTGTCGGCGTACAGGCGCGCCTGCTTGGCGTCGCCAGCGCCGCGGTGAGCGAGCGCCAGCAGATAGAGCACCTTGGGATCCTGCAGGTTGGCGAGCTTGAGCTCCTGAACGGCTGTCGCGTATTGCTTGTCGGCCAGTGCGATCGTGCCCGCGAGCTCGTGCTGCTGGCGCACTTCGAACGGCACGTTCTTGACGGCTACCTGCGTCGCATACTCGGCGTTCCTGGCTCGAGCTGTCGAGAGGTCGTTCTTCGCAGCGGCCACGAGGCCCTGCTTGTACGAGTGGTTGCGCCGCGCGGCTTCCTTCACTTCCACGGGCACCGCCGCCTGTTCGATCGTCCCGAGCGCCTCGGAGTATTTGGCCAGCGCCTGATCAGGACGGCCGCCTTCGAGCAGCACGTCGCCCATCTGCACGAGGTCGCCTGCCATGGCGCCGCCGTCGCCTTCAGCCTTCGCCAGCTCGTACTCGCTCCTCAACTCCTCGATGGCCTTGTCGACGGCGCCTTCGTGCGCGTAGGACGCGGCCATCCAGAAATGCGCCAGCCGACGTTCGCCTGTGTTGCGCGCGACGGAGGCCAGTTTCTTGAAGCTGTTTCGCGCCTGTTCCGGATGCCCCATGGCGAGATGGTTGTTGCCGATGCCGACGTGAGAGGCGACGAAGTTCGGGTCGACCGACAGGGCCTTCTCGTAGCTCTTGATGGATTCGTCGAAGCGGCCCACCTTCATCAGCAGCTCGGCGTAAGAGTCGTAGGGGTTCGGATCGTCGGGAATGAGCTCGGTGTATTTCTTGAAGATCTTTTCCGCCTGCTCGTAGCTCTCGAGGAACCGGTAGGCGTAGCCTGCCTGGTTGTAAGGCGCCGAGAAGGAAGGCGCGATCTGGATGGCCTTCTCGTAATGCTGTACGGCCTTCCCGTAGTCCTGACGCCCGAAGTAAATATTGCCGAGCAGATTGTGGGCGCGCTCGTCGTCGGGATACAGGCGGACCATTTCCGTGTAGTGGCGCTCCTGGCCCGCAGGATCACCCTTCATGATCGCTTCGAGGCCCTGAATCAGGTGCCGTTCGCCGTCGCTGACGGCGCCGGCGAGCATGGCGGCTCGCGTCACGGCATCGATGAACTCCTTGTTGGTGCCCGCCGAGTTCGCCAGACCCACATAGCCCATCGCAAAGCTCGCGTCTTTCGTGACGGCCTGCTCGAAGTACTTCCGCGCGTCCGTCGCGCGGAGCCGCTCGGTCAGATCGCGTCCCTTGACATAGAGCTGGCGCGCTTCCTCGGACGAGGTCGTGATGGGAATCTTCGCCGCGGGTTTCTGGGCCGTTAGCGCCGGCGCGAGAAGAAAGAGGGCGCCGGAGAGCGCGAACGAGCCAATCAATCTGATGCGTCGCATCGAGCCACCTCCATAGTCACGCGGAACAGCCTGAGCCTAGAGTGGCCCCGGCCGCGCGCCTACCGGAATGACACGAACGACGCCGGTGCGGGCCGAGGCAGTGGCCGAGGACAGGGACGACGTCGTCGGCGACATCGTCGCCGAGGCAGCCCACTGGACCCTCGCGCTGGGATCGTGATAAACCTCGCGCCGATTGACGCGGCGCAGCGTCGAGAAGCACGCAAATACCGAGCGCCCGCGCGATCGACTCGGATGAACAGCCATGACTGAAACGGGCAGAACGGATCGGTCAACGACCGCTGTTCTACGTGCTGGTGCTCATGGCCGGATACCTCGCGTATCTGATCCTGAGCCCCTTCCTCAAACCACTGGCCTGGGCCGATGTATTCGCCATCATGTTGCAGCGGCCGCAACAGACGCTCTCGTCCACGGATGGGCGCGAACCGCGCCGCGCTCGCCACGACGCTCCTGGCCGCCGTGCTGATTGTCGCTCCCGGCGTGATGCTGGTCGCGGTTCTGGCGAACGAGATGCCGGAGGTGAACGACTTACTTCCAGCAGGCATCGCTGACAGCGCCCTCGGCGGGTCGAGGCGATCTGGCAAGCGTCGCGCACGCGAAGTCCCGATCCCGCTGCCGGCGAATCCGGCGGCCCTCGTGCGCGAGGGAGTGCGCCGCGCGCTCACGTTTCTGGCGCCGCGTGCCGGGGCGGTCGTCGCCGATGTCCTCGCGACGCTGGGCAGTCTCGCCGTGATGCTGTTCACGCTCTTCTTCATGCTTCGCGACGGCCACGTCATGAGCCGGCATGTGCGCGAACTGCTGCCGTTGCCTCCCGGGCAATCCGAACGCCTGATGGCCGAGACGCGCGATCTCGTGATTGCCAGCGTTGGAGCGGGCCTGCTCGTCGCGATGGCTCAGGGGGCGATTGCGGGTCTGGCGTTCTGGCTGCTCGGGATGAATGCCCCGGTGGTGTGGGGCGTCGTCACCGCCATCTGCTCGCTGATTCCGGTTGTTGGCGCCGCACTCGTGTGGGCACCGGCCGCGCTCTGGCTGTTGCTGTCGGGCGAGGTGGCGCGCGGTGTCATCCTGCTGCTCGTCGGCATTGTCGGGATCAGCATGGCCGACAACGTCCTGCGTCCGCTTCTGCTGAGCGGCTCGACCTCAGTGAACGGCCTGGTGATTTTTCTCGGTTTGCTCGGCGGCGTCGCTGCCTTTGGATTCGTGGGCCTCGTGCTCGGGACCGATCATCCTGGTCATCACGGGCAGCCTCGTCCGGATGCTCGCGCGGCCGGATCTCGTAGACGACACCGGCTGAACGCCACGCCCGGCCGCCGGCCGTGCGGTGAGTTGGGAAACTGGGGGGCGTGCTAATCGGCGAACACCGTCTCGACGTCCGGCGCCTGCACTGTTTCTGCGGTCATCCGGTTCACCAGCGCCGCGGCGGTCATGTTGCCCGTGACGTTCAGAATCGTCTTGAAGACGTCGGGAATGTCCTCGACGGCCTCGGTCAACAGATAGCCCTCGATGGGCACGCCTGCCGCGATATACAACGGCGCCGCGCGCATCTGCGCCCCGCCATTCGGAATGCCGAGCGACGCATAGCTCAGAAGCACAATGCCCAACAGGTAGACGAGAAGTTGCGCCGACGACAGTGGTACGCCGTAGATGTACGCGACGAACAGGAACTGCACGGGGCTCGAGATCGGGTAGCTGAACTTGAAGGTGGACACCGCGAGCGGCATGACGACACGCGACACATCGGGGCGCAGGCCTAGGCGATTTTCGGCACTGTCAACGAGGGAGGGGAGTGTGGCCAGGGACGATCGCGTGCTGGCCGCGACGAGATGCACGGGCAGCATGGCTTGGGCAAAGCGTGACAACGACACGCGCCCGCCGATGACGGCGATGGGGTAGAGCGCTGCCGTCCAGAACAGCATGACCGCGCAGACGAGCACGACGAAGACGCCGACGACTTCGAGCGTGCCCCACCCGCCACGCACGGCCGTCGAAAGGGTCAGCGCGAATACGGCAACCGGCATGGCCCACATGAGCCATCCGACGATCGTGATCATGACCTCGGCGACCGCGCCGACTGAGCTCGACGACGATGTTGCGGCGTTCCGCGGGTAGCTGCGCGGCGGCGAACCCGAAGACCATGGCGAAAATCAGCACGGCAATGAGATGGTCTTCGCTCGCGGCGCGGACGATGTTGGATGGCACGAGGCCCGTCAGCCACACACCGAATCCGGCGGGCGAGGGTGTTTCTGGTGGACGAGCGTCGGCAACGGCGGCGCGGAACGCGGACAGCACCTCCGGCGTGAACTCGATCTGCCCGAGAATGGGCACCACGATCACGGTGGTGACAATGCTCCCGATGAGGAGCATGACGGTGAATGTCACGAACGCCAGCGCGCTGATGCGACCGACGGCGGCCGTGCTTCGCGCACTCGCCAGCGCGTAGACGAGCTGCGCGACGACCAGAGGCATCACCACCAGTCGCAGGGCATTGCTCCAGGCCGTGCCGATGGGATTGAGCGCCGCCGCAAGATCCATGAGCCAGCGGCTGTTGATGCTGTGACCGTAACCGCCGAGCACGAACCCGAGCGCGAGGGCGGCAATCGAGCCGGCCGTCAGCCAGAGCCGTTTGCCGCGGTCGGAGGAAGTGTGGCTCATTCGCGCTTTCTGTCGGGGAGCTCGTCGTGTCGGGCGAAGGCTGCGGTTCGGCTCACGGGCAGGGGGTTCGCCGGGCCGTTCATGGAGCGATATTATATCTCCGGATGAGCTTCCTCGCTCGACCCGGACCCCCGACGCCCGCCTGCTGATCTCGAGGTGTGTCGATGATCGTGGTGGCTTGCCCGGAGGTCAATCGAAACATCTTCGACTGGCATCTCGCCTCGGAATGGGGACGCAGCCTCGCAGGGCGGCTCACGCAGCTGACCTACCCGGAGATCTTCGCCCGCGACACGCTGCCGCGAGGCGCGTGGATTCTGACGGGGCTCGACCGCCTCACTCCGGCGGGACGTCAGGCGGCGCGGCTGGTCGCGGATCACCTTGTGGCGGCTGGCGTGCCCGTGTTGAATCATCCGGCGAAAATCCTGCTGCGGTACGACTTGCTCGACGCGCTGCATCGCGCTGGGATCAATCGATTCCGGGCAGTTCGCGCGAGTGGCTACCAGGGCGGCCTTCGTTTCCCGGTGTTCATTCGAGAGGAGAATCACCACACGGGCACTCTGACATCACTCCTGCACGACGAGCGCGAGCTCGCCCGCGGGCTCACCCATGTCCGGCTGAAGGGCTACACCGACTCGAGGAACTGCTCATCGTCGAGTTCTGCGACACCTCCAGCGATGGTGTGTTCCGAAAGTACTCCGCCTACAACATCGACGGCACGATCCTCGCGCGCAATGCGCAAACCAGCCTGGACATGGATGATCAAGTCCGAGGCGCAACGACGCGAGGAACGGTTCGCCCGCGACGAATTTCAATACATCACCGAAAACCCTCACCGGGAGAGTCTCGCGCCGGTCTTTGCGCTTGCCGGGATCACCTACGGCCGGGCCGACTTCGGCGTGCTGGATGGTGCGCTTCAGATCTGGGAGATCAACACGGCGCCGAGTCTCGGGTTGGCGCCGAATGCCCGTGCGGCGACCCCTGAGCGCGCGCGGTTCAGAGAGCTCACGCGCCCCAATCGCCGCCTCTTTTTCGACGGCTTCCATCGAGAGCTCTTTCGAGTCGATCGTCGATGCCCAGAGGGTCCGCCCGTGCCGTGCGCCCTGCCGTCGTCTCTGCTGGCCGAGTGGCGCGAAGAAACCCGGCGTCACGAACGGCTGCTGCGCCGCAGAAGCCGCATCGGCCGCGTCACCGACCATCCGGTGCTCGGTGAGCTCACGCGGTCTGTCGTGCCCTTCGTGCGCGGTGCGTTGGGACGGTTCGGATGGTGAGCGCACCCAGGGTTTCGGTGGTGATCCCGGCGGCGAATGCCGAGGCGTTCGTCGCGGAGGCGATTCAAGGGGCGCTCGATCAAACCCTCCCGGCGCACGAAGTGATCGTCGTCGACGATGGGTCGACCGATCGGACGGGAGCGATTGCCGGATCGTTCGGGTCGCGGGTGCTCGTCATTTCGGAGCACGTTGGCGGCGCCGGGGCGGCGCGCAATCGTGGTTCACACGCCGCGACGGGCGACTGGCTGGCCTTTCTCGACGCCGACGACATCTGGCTACCGCAGAAACTCGAACGCCAGTTCGCCGGACTGAACCCTGATGATGTCTTCGGGTGCACGGATCGGCTCAACTTCGGCGAGCTCGATGGGTTGCCGCTGATTCAGAGCGAGGTCAACCGGCTCGTCGAGGGTGACGTCTTCGAGTACATGCTGGTCAACGGCAATTTCATCACCACCTCGACCGTCGTTCTCCGATCCGACGTGTTTCGCGCACTCGGCGGCTTTGCGACCGAGCCAGCACTCATCGTCGGGCAGGATTGGGACCTGTGGCTCCGTGTGCTGCACGACCACACGCTGGCCGTGTGCCGCGAACCGCTCGTGCGTTATCGAATCCACGACAAGGGAGCGAGCCGGCGTGTCCGGTTGATGGTGCGGGCCCGTCTCAGGATCGTTGAGCGGCTGCTCGCATCGCCGCGCGGCCGTCAGCTTGGCCCCCCGTTGAAGCGCCGGGCGATCGCCGATGTGCACCGGACCAACGGATTCGACTGGTCGCGCATGCAGCACCGGCCAGCGGCGATTCGATCCTACCTCCAGTCCATTGCCGCCGACCCCCTCCACTGGCAGGCGTACAAAGGTGCGCTTCGAGCGCTGGTGCGACGCTGATTTGCCGCGTCGGCGCAGTCGGGATGCCAATCGACAGTGTCAGCGTCCACCTGCGCGTTCATTGCGTCACTCGTGCAGCTGCCGCGCGAGACGAGCACCTTGAGGTGCTTCGAGACAGCCGGCAGGCTCATGTCGAACGGCTCGGTAAGCTCGGTCATCGAGCATTCGCCCGACACCAGGCGTGCCAGGGTGGTTCCTTTGCACTAGACTGGCGCCATGAAGACCTGTGCTCATTCTGATGTTGACCGGTGCCCTTCTCGGCATCGTCGTGGCGTCGTTCGTCGTGCCGCCGATGCTGGGCTGGTACACGTCCCCGGGTGGGATGCCGGAGCGCGCGCCGATTCAGGCCGTCGTGCAGATTCCCGAAGTGATCCGCTACGCGACGTCCCGGTTGCTCCGCGGCCAGGCGATTGGTGCCGGCCTCGGGGCCGTCGTCGGATTGGTCATTCATTTCTCGTCGCGTAAGCCTGCGACGCCCTCGCCTACGTCAGCGTGACGCGTGTCATGCGCGGTCTGCCGCGCCCACGCGCCAGGCGGACCGCGTAGGCTCACTCGCGATTGATGAGGAGGCCGGTCGCCAACTCGGGCTGACTCCCGGCTGCGTCGACATCAGGCAGATGCTCTCGGGCGGATTGGTAGAACCTTCGCGCGCATAAACGCGACAAAGGTGAGGAGCGCAAGGAGGACGGCTGTTGTGACGCACCCGAGATTTCACCACGTGCGATGTGGAAAATCGTGGCGCTTACCATCACAAACATCAAGCCGCCGGCCGCCCAGGTAACGAGCCAGGGAAGAATGCGCGTGACACCCGGCAGGATCAAGCCGATCGCAGCCAGCACTTCAGCGACGCCGAGAAAAATGCGGAACGATGTCGGCATCGTCGCGTTCATTTGCTCGATCAAATGCACTGGCGGCACGAGAAGCATCCAGCCATGTGCGAAAAAGGCGAGAGCCAGCAGGACCTGAAGTATCCACAACACGATGTTCATCGTGCACCTCCATGAGCGAGGCTCCTCGTCGACGCGAAATGGCTGTCTGCAGCCTACGTGACCGATCAGGGGAACGCAACGGTCAAGTCGGGACCGGAGGCTGCCTCGTCAGTCAGCTGGTGTGTAACAGAGGAAGAGCTTGAGAGCTGCGAGGTCACCCTTGATGAGAGGGTATTGTTCCACCGACAGTGACTCAGTGGTCGTCTGTCGCAGCGGTCAAACGCCCGGACACGGTCAGAAACAGCGTGGCGCCTTCGCCGGTCGGGCTGTGGACCGTCACAGTCATGGCCGTACCGGGGTCGGCGTAAAGGCGGACCGCCTGCATGGCCACGTAGAAGTCGAATCCGGTGCCGGTGTCAGTGTAGGCGTAGGTCAGCGGCACGAAGAGCATGACACTCTGACCCAGGCACGTGTAGTTGATGAACGCCTCCAGCTTGCTGCCCGAGGGCGACACGTTCACTTGCACGCTCACGGTTTCAACCATCAGGCGCTGCGCGGGCGGGACGGTGATTCCAGGGGAGCCCGACATCCCGAACGGGTGACGATGCGACATGGGTTTCTCCTTAGCCTCTTCCGGAGTGCCCACGGATCACGGCATCTGTTTGCAGTGATGGCGCGTGTGCAATTCGAGGAACCGCGCATAGTCTGCCACGGACACCACCCCGAATGTTGCGCTTGTGACGGACCGTCCCGTTGCCTCGCACGTGCGGCATTCGCGATCGAATCTGGCGAGGGCGTTCTCCAGGCGGACACGCGCTTCAGAGGGCGTCGCGGACCCGCTCACCGGGTTCAGCGCCGCGTTCGTCCTGGCCTTCGGAAACGCGCCCTCAGACCTTTCTGCCGCGGCGATCAGAGAGCCGATGGCCTCGCGATGGGCAGCAAGCGTGGCATTCACATCAGCCATGTCCGTCTCCAGTGCAGGCCGATTCGGGTGGGCTCACGGGCTCGGCCGACCGTGGTGCCCTAAGATTGCGCTGGGCCCGGTCGCGTGCAAGTGCTCAGTGATCGTCCGACCGGCGTCAGTCGCGCTGCGTTCGCTGTTCATCGCTCTGTAAGCGAACGGCACAACGGATAGCATGCCGGCTTCATGGCTGGCTGGCCAAAGTGGTAGGGCAGAGCTGGGCAAGCCTGGAACACGCTGTCCATGTTTTACGTCTAAGCTGAATTGGCGAACCAGTCAGCCACCCGGCCCGAATGGAGCCAAGCCTATGGACCTGGAACCCGTAGCTCCTCGGAAACCCCTCCGGCTCTGGCCCGGCGTCGCCATCGTGGCGCTGCAGTGGCTGGTCATGTTCGGCCTTCCCATAATTGCTCCCGAGCACGGCGGCACGGCGATTATTGGCGGGTTCATCGGCGGGCTGCTCGATCCTGCTCTGGTGGTTGTTCCTCAGCCGCGCGAGCTGGGTGGAGCGGTTGGGCGCCATCGCTGCGATAGTCGTCGCCGTGGCCGCCACATCCCGTTTCGTTCACGAGTCCATTGCGAACGGGATGATGGGATTCATGCTGTTTCTCTATGCCGCGCCGCTCCTGAGCCTCGCCCTTGTCGTGTGGGCGGCCGCCACTCGCGGCCTGTCGCGCGGTCGTCGACTCGCGTCGATGGTCGTCGCCATGCTGCTCGCGTGCGGCACGTTGACACTGGTGCGCACCAACGGTGTCACCGGCGACGGCACGTCAGATTTGGAATGGCGGTGGGCGCCAACGGCGGAAGAACAGCTTCTTGCACGCGCCGGCGACAGCTCCCTCGACTCTGTCCGGGACGCTGCACCAATACCCGCCACATCCGGCGCGACCACGCCAGAGATTGCTCTCCAAACACCGCCGAGCGAGCCGTTGCCGGCGCCCACGCCGGCCTTGCCCGCGCCGGTCATCGTCGAACAGGAGGC
Organism: uncultured Acidobacteriota bacterium; assembly: GCA_963817395.1. GTDB lineage: Bacteria > Acidobacteriota > Vicinamibacteria > Vicinamibacterales > CAVPJW01 > CAWGYQ01. The sequence continues at coordinate 36,706 of CAWFOC010000001.1, forward strand.
GCCGGCTCCAGCCGCGGACCAACCGACGGCACGCGCTGACGTGCCAGCAACGGCGAAGACGGACGCGGTCTGGCCTGGCTTTCGGGGGCCAGGGCGTGACAGCGTCATTCGGGGCGTGCGCATCGACACGGACTGGTCTCGCACGCCGCCGGTCGAATTGTGGCGTCGGCCGATCGGACCGGCCTGGTCGTCCTTCGCTGTCGACGGCGACCGCCTGTTCACGCAGGAGCAGCGCGGCGACGACGAGATCGTGTCGGCCTATAGCCTGAAGACCGGCGAGCCCGTGTGGAAGCACCGGGACGCAGCCCGGTTCTGGGAGTCGAATGCCGGCGCCGGTCCGCGAGCCACGCCGACCCTCAGCAACGGTCGTGTCTATACGCTCGGTGGAACAGGAATTCTGAACGTGCTCGACGCGCGTGACGGGTCGGTGGTGTGGTCGCGCAACGCGGCCACCGACACGGGCACCACGGTGCCCCCCTGGGGCATCGCAAGCTCGCCGCTGGTCGTCGGCGATGTCGTCGTTGCGGCCACTGCCGGGTCGCTCGCCGCCTACGATCTCGCCACAGGGAAGCCGCGCTGGTTCGGTCCGACCGATGGTTGGGGGTACAGCTCACCGCACCTGTCGACGATCGACGGCGTCACGCAGATCGTGCTTGTCAACGGCCCCGGTGCCATCGGGGTCGACCCCTCCAGCGGCACGGTGCTCTGGAAACATCAGTGGGGCGGCGACGCCATCGTGCAGCCCGCAATTCTCGGGGGAGACATCCTCATTGGCAGTGGCTCCGGGCTCGCGGACCACACCGGCATGCTGCGCGTCACGGTCGCGCACGAGCCAGGCGGATGGAGTGTGAAGGAGCGCTGGTCGTCGAACGGCCTGAAGCCGTACTTCAACGACTTCGTCGTGCACCAGGGTCATGCGTTCGGCTTCGACGGCAGCATCCTCGCGTGCATCGACCTGGAGGATGGCAGTCGCAAGTGGAAAGGCGGACGCTACGGCCACGGGCAGATGCTCCTCTTGTCGGATCAGGACCTGTTGCTCGTGCTGTCGGAAGAGGGAGAGCTGGCGCTGGTGCAAGCGACTCCCGACCAGTTCACAGAGGTGGCGCGATTCCCGGCAATCGAGGGCAAGACCTGGAATCACCCGGTGCTCGTGGGCGACATTCTGCTGGTTCGCAACGGCGAGGAGATGGTCGCGTTCCGGCTGTCGCTCGCTCGTCCCACAACCTGAGAGACCGGCTCGGAATCTTCCCGCGCGCTCTGGTCACTGCGATGCGGCCGGTTCCCCCGTGAGGTCGAGATGCCAGCCGGGGTGCACCCACTTTCCGTTTCGTCGAACGAACATCTCGGTGAGACGCCCCCGCATCGCGCGTTCTGAACCACCCGATTCGATCACGGCCTCGTAGCGACCATAGAGGACGACGACCTCACCGAACCGCTGCGCGCGCGTTTCCGGAAACGCCAGGCGGAGGAGTCGCCCTCCGTCTTCTCGAAACTTTCGCGCGCCCTCGAGCGTCTCGGCCCGGTCCGCGAAGGGACCATCGTCCATGCCGATGCCGATGAACTCCTGCGGCAACAGGTCGCCGAGGCCCTTCACGTCCCCAGCGAAATACGCCCGCCATGCCGACTCCCGCGCGGCCAGCACCGCCGGATCGATCGCCTCGCGTTGCCGTCAGGTGAGAACAGGACGCTGACATCACTGCCGCGACGAGCGCTGTGCCGAACAGCGGTGTCGTGATTCCAATAGTCCTCATGAAGACCTCCATGATTGGAATCTAGCCGGAGGGCCGCCATGTCGGCTTGCGGTTTCTTGCGAACGGAAGACCGGTGAGTGGATATCGATGTCGGGACATGCGAACATGGCCTCGATGAACCGCGTGGTTGGGCTGGTCCACACCGAGACGCTCGCGCTCGAGCGCTTCGATCACATGCCCGGCGTCGTGCACCGCGACCCGGAACGCGAGCGTGCCCTCCAGCACTCCGTGAACTTTGTTGAGACGGGCTCATTTCGCATGCGGACGACAGGAGCCTGGCACGAGATTGCCACGCCTTGGCTTTTCGTGACGACGCCGGCCCTGGAATTTTCTTGTGCGCATGACGAGGAGCACCCTCACGACTGTCTCCTCTCGGTGTCGTATTCGGACCAGGCGATGGAGAGCGCGCGATCGTACGCCGCACTGGCCGGGTCGCCCGTGCGACCGCTCACGAACCGTCTGGCGTTCCTGCAGCACACCCTTCGTCGATGCGCTCCCGGTGATGAGGCGCGCGCGGAGGCGCTCGGTGGCGCCCTGCTGGCGGCGCTATCGGCGGCTACCGCGCGACAGCCGTTGTTCCGTCCCGAGCGTCTGGCGTGGTACAACACCCGCGTCGATCGAGCCAAGGCCCTGATCGGGGCACGCTATGCGGAGCCGCTCTCGCTGTCCACGCTGGCTCGCGACTCGGGCATGAGTGTCTTCCACTTCGCGCGCGTCTTCGCCGAGCTCGAGGGCCGGCCGCCTCATCGCTTCCTCACCGAGGTTCGCCTCGCGCACGCCGAAGCGCGCCTTCGTGACGGCGCCGGCGTGACCGACACGTGTTTCGCGGTGGGGTTCGGTTCGCTCAGCCATTTCGTCACCACGTTCCGCCGGCGGTTTGGCGTCAGACCCTCGGACGTTCGCCGACAGGCGAGCGGCCCATCGCGCGGTGTTCGACCGAGGTGATGCCGTGACCGGCGACCAGGACGCACTGTCCACGTGGGGTCCGCTGCTCTGCATCGGCCTCTTCATCGGCATGATGCTGTTGCACGATCTGGGGCGTCACCTCGGAGCTCGCAGACGCGCGAAGGACCTGGAAGGATCGCGTCTGGGACTCGGCCCGGTCGAGAGCGCGACGTTCGGATTGCTGGGCCTGCTCATCGCCTTCACATTCGCCGGAGCCGTGTCGCGCTTCGATGTGCGGCGACATCTGGTGACCGAAGAGGCCAATCTCATCGAACGGGCATGGCTTCGGGTCGATCTGCTGCCCGAAGCCGAGCAGGCGCCAATCCGCCGCCACTTTCGCGACTATCTGGATTCGCGGCTGGCGACCTATGACCTCCTGCCCGATCTCGAAGCCGCCACAGTCGAACTCGAACGCTCGAGGATGTTGCAGCATCGGATCTGGAACGACGCAGTAGCCGCCATTCACAATGCCGGCTCGCCCTATACCACCAACTTGCTTCTTTCCGGCATCAACTCGATGATCGACATCACGACCACGAGGACGATGGCCATGCGGATTCACCCTCCCGCCATCGTCTACGGAATGCTGTTTGCGGCGGCGCTGGTGGCCGCACTGCTCGCCGGCTACAACTCGGCGGGCGGCACGACTCGCGGCGTGCTCCACGCCATCGGCCTGGCCGGCATCGTGTCTCTTTCGCTCTACGTCATCATCGATATCGAGCATCCACGCCGCGGCCTGGTGCGCGTCGATGCGGTGGACGACGTGCTTCGGGAGCTTCGTCGCACGATGAACTAGCCGCGCGGAGGTTAGGTCAGTCCACCGCGTTCCGGCTCGACCGCAGCCCTTCTCGCTGCGGCCTCGCCCCACCCTCCCCACCAATCTCAAATCAGCGCGTAAGCTCGGCGATTGCCTGTCGTGCCATCCGGCTCGAGGCGGGTGCGCGATGCGGCCGTCCGTACCTATCGAAATCCGTTCCTGCACGCCCCCCGTAAGTAGCTATGTCTCGGCAATTCCAGAGGAGGGGCTCATGAGATCCACCGCGCTGTCGGTCCTGGCACTGGCATTCGTTGGCCTGGCTTCAGGATGCGCGCGGGGAGAGCCGTCCACCGATCCGGCACCGGTGGTGTCTCGCAGCTGCCAAGTTGCGCTGGCAGCCGGTCCGGAACGCACCGATGTCGACCGCAAGATTGCTGACCTGCAGACGCGCATTCGAGCACAGCCGCACGATTCCAGACTCGCGCTCGAGCAGCTGGGGCATTACCTCGTGGCCCGCGCGCGTCGCACCAACGACGCCGGCGACTACACGCTGGCTCTGAACACGGCCGAGTGCCTGGAGTCGCGCTATCCCGGCGAGCCGGCCGCGCTGCTCGTGCGCGGGCACGCGTTACACCAGCTCCATCGTTTTGGCGAGGCCGAGGCCGCCGCGCGGTTGCTCGTCACCAAGCGCGAGTTCGCACTCGACTACGGGCTGCTCGGGGACGCCTTGATGGAGCAGGGTCGGCTCGCGGAAGCCTCTGACGCCTACCAGAAGATGATCGACATCAAGCCGTTCTATCAGTCGTACACACGCGCGGCGCACCTGCGCTGGCTCAAAGGCGATCTCGACGGCGCCATCGAGCTCATCGAACAGGCCATTCAGACCGCCAGCCCGCGAGACCGCGAGTCGGTGGCCTGGGGCTATACGCGCCTCGCGATGTACGAGCTGCAACGCGGACGCCTCGATTCGGCCGAGCGCGCCATCGAGGGAGCGTTGACCTATCAGCCCGAGTACGCCGCCGGCGCTTCTCACGAAGGGGCGAGTGTTGCTGGCACTCCGTCGCCCGAAGGAAGCCGTCGCGCTGCTCCGGCGTGCCGCGACCGCCAATCCGCTGCCGGAGTATCAGTGGATCCTGGCTGACGCGTTGCGTCTCACAGGTGAACGAGACCGAGGCACAGTCGGTCGAACACGAGCTGGTTTCGCGTGGCGCCACGTCCGATCCACGCACGCTCGCCTTGTTTCTCGCAACCCGCGGGCAACATGTCGACACGGCGCTCGCCCTCACCGAGCGCGAGCTGATTCAACGCGCCGACATCTTCACCGAGGACGCGCGCGCATGGGCGCTGGCGGCAGCCGGGCAAGTCGACGAGGCGCGCGACATGATGAACCGGGCCCTCGCGGAGAACACGCACGATGCGCGGCTGTTTCTCCACGCCGGCGTCATTGCGGCGTCCGGAGGCCGGCGGGTGGACGCCAGGCGGTGGTTTGCGCGGGCGGAGGCGCTCCGTACGACGCTGCTGCCCTCAGAGATCGAGCTGCTTCGCCACCATCGAAATCGGTCCGATTCGTAACCACAGAGGAGGCTGAAATGAGAACCGCCTTGGGTACCCTGACGCGGCTTGCGGCAGCCGCGGGAATCCTTCTAGCCGGCGCCGCTCCGGCACGCGCGTCCAGCCATATGGACGCGCCGCTCATCACCCTCGACGACGCGGCCAACACCACGGACGTCTACGCGTTCGTGTCAGAGCGGTTTGGCCGGAAATACCTGACCACGGCGCTCGCCGTGTATCCACACGAAGAACCAGGCATTGGACCGAACAAGTACAACTTCGACGACAACGTGTTGTACGAGATTCGCGTGGCGACCGGGGCTGACAAGCCCCGCGGCCGCGCGACATTCAGCTACCAGTTCCGGTTCCGCACCCGGTTCAGAAACTCCAACACCATCCTGCAGTCGTATCTGGGTGTCGTGAACGCCGTGGGTGACGCCTCGCAGAACCTGATTCAGACCTACACGGTGACCAAGGTCAATCGACGCACCGGGGAGGTCACGCAGCTCGGCACAGGCATCGTGCCTCCGAACAACCAGGGCATCGCGACGCCGCGCTACAACCAGGGCGACAACGGAGGGATGCCAGCGAAAGGCGGGGTGGCGAGCGACTCCGAGCTCGACCAGTACACGCAGCAGTCGATTGCCACGCTGTCGAATGGCTATCTCGCCTTCGCCGGCCAGCGCGACGACGGCTTCTACGCAGACGTCCTGGCAGTGTTCGACCTGCTGAAGCTTCGTGGCCCCGGACAGGCTGTCGATTCTCAGGGCGGGTTCAACGTCCACACGATGGTCCTGAACATCCCGGTCGAGGAGCTCGGCGGCGACCGCCAAATTGTCGGTGTCTACGCCACCACGAGCCGACGGCAGGTGTCGATCCTGTCCGAAGCGATCGACCCTGTGAGGGTGGGCCGGTTCGTGCAGGTCGGGCGGCAGGGCAATCCGCTCTTCAACGAGGGATTGGTTGCCCTCCAGGACAAGGACCGTTACAGCCGGACGACCCCCGAAGTCGATTCAACGGTGTTCCGGAAGTACGCCGTCACACCGGAACTGGCGGCCCTCCTCAATGCGCTGGTGTTGGGCGCCCCGGTGGCTCGGACGACGGGCCGTGTCGACATTGCCGGCATCTTCATTCCGGATCTCATCAACGTGGACATGTCCACGCCGGCGGCGCGTCTCGCCGGCGGTGGTGTCTCTCATTCCACCAACCCTGACGATGCAGGATTCTCGCGGCTCAGCATCTTCGGCGGCGACTTGTTGAAGAGCGAGATTCAAGCTGGAACCGGCGGGGGCATGATCGCCGGCGGCTGGCCGAATGGCCGGCGTTTTGGCGACGACGTCCTGGACATCGCGGTGACGGCGCTCATCAGCGATCTCCTGGTGAGCCCGCCGATCATCCGCGTGGCAGGCGACAACGTCGACTCGAATGACATCGCCTACAACAAAGTCTTCCCGTATGCCGCGACACCGCTCAACGGACGCAACCACACCCACTGAGCCGAGCCTCAAGCGAGCGCATCGGGGTCAGCCCTCGAGGCTGGCCCCGACCTTGCTGTTCGTGCTGGGCCTCGCCCTGGGCCCGGCCCACAGCGTTCTGGCACACGATCCCGGATTGAGCTCGCTCGACGTCCAGGTTGGGGCTCGCGAAGTGACGGCTGTTCTGTCCCTTGCGGGTGCCGACGCGGATCTCGTTGGCGGTCGAGCAACGCTCGGAAGGGTAGCGCTCGAATCGCTCGACGTTCAGGTCGATGGCGAGCGGCTGCGGGGGACAGTCCAGACGATTTCGCGTGACGACGGTAACACCCTGCACGTGCGGATCGTGTATCAGGGCCGCTCCGGCACGCGCGTGGTGATCCGGTCGCTGATACCGGGGCGGCTCGGACCGGGGCACCGGGAACTGGCAACGGTTCGTGCGCCCGACGGTTCGTCGCTCGCGGAACGGATGCTGGACTCGCAGGCGAACGAGGTTACCGCGATTGCCGGTCGCGCGGCGGAGGGATTCGGTTCAACGTCGGCTCGCTTTGCCGCTCTGGGCGTCGAGCACATCTTGACCGGGTACGATCACCTTCTGTTTCTTGCCGGCCTGCTCGTTGTCGCCCGGCGCTGGAGCGACGTCGTCAAGACGATCACGGCCTTCACCGTGGCCCATTCAATCACGCTGGCGCTGGCGGCTCTCAACGTCATCGCCGTACCAAGCTCGGTGGTCGAGCCACTCATTGCGGCATCGGTCGTCTATGTCGGGCTCGAGAACCTGCTCCGACCCGTCTCGGGCTCGCGATGGAAGCTCACCTTCGCATTCGGGCTCGTTCACGGGCTCGGATTCGCAGCGATCCTCTCGGGCCTCGGTATCGGCACTCCAGGTGAGTCTCTCGTCGTGCCGCTCGCGTCGTTCAACGCGGGCGTCGAGGCGGGACAGATTGCTGTTGCGGCCGTCTTGGTGCCGATCTTCTGGAAGCTGAACGAGCGCGCTCACGCGCGGCTGCCGGTTGCCGCGATCTGGTCGCTGCTCGTGGTAGCGGCCGGTGCGTATTGGCTCGTTGAGCGAATGGCGTAAACACATCGCCGTATCACGACCGCCGTCCCGGGAAACCACTCCCACCTCACCCAAAGCACGAAGACGCCGCCGTGCGTCAGTGTGTGTCCGTTGTAGAATCAGGCACCCGAATCCACACGTCGATCCCAGAAGAAGAACCCAACGGTTAGTGAGGAAACGCGGATGAGCAGTCACGACAAGGTTCAGCGAACGATCCTTCCGATCCCCGATGTGCAGCACGTGGGAGTGACGACCTACGATGCGAAGGATCCGGACACGAAGTTTCCCCCGATCGAGCCCTTGCGTCCGCCCAAGGGGGCGCCCAACGTGCTCGTCGTGCTCCTCGACGATGTGGGCTTCGCTGCGTCGAGCGCGTTCGGTGGCCCGATCCATACGCCGACCGCCGAGCGGCTGGCGAAGAACGGTCTCAAGTTCAACCGCTTCCACACGACGGCACTGTGCTCACCCACGCGCCAGGCGCTCCTCACGGGCCGCAATCACCACTCGGTGAACATGGGCGGCATCTGCGAGATCGCGACCTCGGCGCCCGGCTACACCTCGGTGCTGCCGAAGAACAAGGCGCCGCTCGCGGAGACGCTGAAGCTCAACGGATACTCGACGGCGCAGTTCGGTAAGTGTCATGAAGTGCCGGTCTGGGAGACGAGCCCCATGGGGCCGTTCAATCAGTGGCCGACCGGCGGCGGCGGGTTCGAGGACCTTCTATGGCTTCATCGGCGGCGAGACCAACCAGTGGTACCCCGCCATCTACGAAGGGACGACGGCGATCGAGCCCGAGAAGACCCCCGAGCAGGGCTACCACTTCACCGAGGACATGACGAACAAGGCGATCAAGTGGACGCGCCAGCAGAAGGCGCTGATGCCCGATAAGCCCTTCTTCATCTATTTCGCGCCGGGCGCCTGCCACGCCCCGCACCACGTGCCGAAGGAATGGGCCGACAAGTACAAAGGCCAGTTCGATCAGGGCTGGGACACGCTGCGAGAGGAAACCTTCGCGCGCCAGAAAAAGCTCGGAGTCATCCCCGCGAACGCCGAGCTGACCGAGCGCCCGGCGGAGATTGCCGCCTGGGACGACACGCCGAAGGACATGCGCCCCATCTTCGCCCGCGAGATGGAGGTCTACGCCGGATTCCTCGAGCACGTGGACACCAATCTCGGGCGGCTCATCGACACCCTTCAGGAACTGCAAGTGCTCGACGACACGCTCATCTACTACATCATCGGCGACAACGGCGCCTCCGCCGAAGGCACGCCGAACGGCTGTTTCAACGAGATGACCACGCTGAACGGGCTCGGGACCCTCGAGACCACCGAATTCCTCGCGTCGAAGATCGACAAGTTCGGCGGACCCGAGGCCTACAACCACTATGCGGTCGGCTGGGCCCACGCGATGGACACGCCGTACCAGTGGACCAAGCAGGTGGCGTCACACTGGGGCGGCACGCGCAACGGCACGATCGTGCACTGGCCGAAGGGCATCAAGGCGAAGGGCGAGGTCCGGAGCCAGTTCCATCACGTGATCGATGTCGCTCCCACGATCCTCGAAGCGGCCAGTCTGCCGCATCCGACGATCGTCCACAGCATTCAGCAGGCGCCGCTCGAGGGCGTCAGCATGCTGTACTCGTTCAACGATGCCAAGGCCGCGGAGCGACACGAGACGCAGTACTTCGAGATGTTCTGCAACCGCGGCATCTATCACAAGGGATGGACGGCCGTGACCAGACACGGCGTGCCGTGGGTGGGCGTGTACAAGCGCAGCTTCGACGAGGACGTCTGGGAGCTGTACGACACAAACTCGGACTGGACGCAGGCGCACGATCTCGCCAGCGAACAGCCGCAGACGCTCGCCGAGCTGCAGCGTCTCTTCCTCATCGAGGCGGGCAAGTACAGCGCGTTGCCACTCGACGATCGGACGTTCGAGCGGTTCAACCCTGACCTCGCCGGCCGGCCGCAGCTCATCAAGGGCCAGTCGCAGATCCTGTTCAGCGGGATGGGACGCCTGTCCGAGAACTCGATCGTGTCGATCAAGAACAAGTCGCACTCCGTCACCGCCGACGTTGATATTCCCAAGTCTGGAGCCGAGGGCGTCATCGTCGCTCAGGGTGGCAGCACCAACGGGTGGAGCCTCTACGCGAAGGGCGGCACGCTGAAGTACTGCTACAACTTCTTCGGCATCACCCTGACGTTTGTCGAGGCGACACAACCGATCCCGGCCGGCCATCACCAGGTGCGCATGGAGTTCAAGTACGACGGAGGCGGCCTCGCCAAGGGCGGGAATGTCACGCTCTACGTCGATGGGAAGAACGTGGGCCAGGGTCGCGTCGAGCAGACGGTGCCGATGGCCTTCTCCGGAGACGAAACCTGCGACGTCGGCAAGGAAGGCGGTTCGCCCGTGTCACCGGACTACGGGCCGACCGGCAACGAGTTCAGCGGCGAGGTCAATTGGGTGCAGATCGACCTCGACAAGGACGATCACGATCATATGATCTCGCCGGACGAGCGCTTCCGCGTGGCCATGGCACGGCAGTAGGGCACGAGACCACCGGTGCGGAACGATCGCACCGGTGGGCATCCATGACAAGAGACAGATCATGAGCGTTCGGTCACAGGCAAACGTTGCCTTCCTCCTGGGCTACAACGTCGGTTGCAAATGACCGGGCGCGCTTCAGCTGACTGCGGCTCGCTCCCCCAGTATCCAGCCCGGCGAAGAGCTCACCGGCTCTTCGCGGCCACCGCCCTCGCGCTCCTGCTGTCGGCCATGTCTGCGTCGGCGCAGGAGCTGGAGCCGGGCGCCTACTGGCCAATCCCCACCGGAATCAACATCCTGACCGTTGCGAACAGCGTCAACTGGGGCGACGTGGCGTTCGATCCGTCGGCTCCCATCGATGAGGCGACCGCCATCGTCGACACGGTGGCGGTCGTGTATACGCGGACGTTCAGCCTGGCCGGCCGATCGGCCAACGCGGGAGTGGTGGTGCCTGTGGTGGGCGGGCATGTGGAGGGCCTGTATCTGGGCGAACCCGCGGAGGTCGACCGGTTCGGACTGGCCGATCCGAGAGTGCGCGTGGCGATGAACCTCTACGGTGCACCGGCGATGACGCCCAAGGAGTTTGCGTCGTACCGCCAGGAGGGCATCATCGGAGTCAGCGTCACGGTTGCACCTCCGCTCGGACAGTACGATTCGGCGAAGCTCATCAACCTCGGCACCAACCGCTGGGCGTTCAGGCCGGAACTCGGTCTCTCGCGTTCCTTTGGCAAGTGGGTCGTCGAAGCCATGGCGGGGGTCTGGTTGTTTACGGACAACACGGAGTTCTTTGGCGGACGGACGCGTGAGCAGGATCCGGTTGCCGCGACGCAGATTCATGTCACCCACAGGTTCACGCGCACGATGTGGCTGGCGCTCGATGCCAACTATTTCACGGGCGGGCGGACGACCATCGGTGGGCGCCGGAGCCTCGACTTACAGCGGAATTCACGCATTGGCGCCACGTTTTCGACCGCGGTCGCCCGCGGCCACGCCATTCGGATGTCCGTGAGCCGGGGGGCTTACACTACAATCGGCGCGGATTTCACGTCGGTCGCCGTCGGCTACAACTACGCGTGGCCGCGCTAGCGCGACGGCAGACCGCGACACAAGTCTTTGACCTGAGACGAGCCGCGAATGGCTACAGGAACCACCGACCGCGACATCAAGCAATCCGACGAGACGCCCGTGACCGAACCAAAGGAACTCTCCCTGGTGCTTGGGGGGCCGCTCTATCAGTTCTGGCGGCGGACCCGCCTCTGCGGCGATGCGATGCAGTTGCTGCACCGCCGCATCCTCGTGTTCATGGGGCTGGCATGGGTGCCGCTGCTGGTGCTGTCGGTCATGGAAGGGCGCGCGTGGGGTGACGCCGTCGCGCTGCCGTTCCTCTACGATGTCGAGTCGCACGCCCGCCTTCTGCTGGCGGTGCCGCTGTTGATCTTGGCGGAGGTGGTGCTCCACCGGCGCATGAGCCCAGTGGTGCCCCAGTTCGTGAGACGCGGCATCATCCCTCCGTCGGCCGTGCCATCGTTCAATGCGGCGATCAACTCGGCCATGCGCCTCCGTAATTCGATCTTGGCCGAGGTGCTTCTCATCGCATTCGTCTACGTTGTCGGGGTCGGCCTCCTCTGGCGGACGCAGGTCGCGTTCGACGTCCCGAGTTGGCAGGGCGACCCTGGTCGATGGGGTATGGAAGCCGTCGATGGCTGGCTGGTGGCTGGGCTTCGTAAGCCTGCCGCTCTTTCAGTTCCTGCTGCTCCGGTGGTACTTCCGGTTATTCATCTGGGCGCGATTCCTGTGGCAGGTGTCACGCCTGGAGTTGAAGTTCATGCCCGCCCATCCGGACCGGTGCGGGGGACTTGGCTTCCTTGGCGTGATCATTTACGCGTTCACGCCGCTGCTGCTGGCCCAGGGCGTGATGCTGGCAGGGATGATCGCCAACCGAATCTTTTACACTGGTGCGAGCCTGCCCGAATTCAAGGTGGAACTGATCGGCCTGGTGGCCGTGATGGTGTTCGCCGTCCTTGGCCCGCTGCTCGTGTTCACGATGAAACTCGAAGCCGCCAAGCGCGCGGGTCTCAGAGATCACGGCACGCTGGCGCACCGCTACGTGCGCGACTACGACCTCAAATGGTTGCGCGGAGGCGCGCCGCCGGGGGAACAGCTGCTCGGCAGCACCGACATCCAGTCTCTGGCGGATTTGGGCAACAGCTTCGACGTCGTGAAACAGATGCGCTGGGCGCCGTTTACCCTGACGACCGTGCTGCAGCTTGCCGTGACCACGCTGTTTCCCGTGCTGCCCCTGGCGCTGACAATGATCTCGCTGGAGGAATTGCTCGAGCGTCTGCTCGCACTCGTGTTCTGACGACCGTCGTAGCCCGCGCGTCGAGAGACTCAACTCCCGGAGAACTCAATGTCCTGGTTCGTCCTCGTCGCGCGCACCGTCCGGCCGGCTTCTCTCCTTCTGGCATCCGCCGGCGCGATCTCTGTTGTGGCCGCCCAGGTTCAGACCGTCGTCGATGCTGACCATGCCTTCCAACAGGCGCTCGCCCACAGAAATGCGACGCAGGCCATCAATCTGCTGGACGCCAACGTCGCCTGGACGGACGCGCAAGGACGGACACTGAGGAAGAACGACATGGGCCGGACGCTGCCCGCCACGGCCCTGGCAACCGAAGCCGGCGCGTACGTCCGCCGCTTTCGATACGGAGACGTCGGCGTCGTGCAAGTCGACAAAGGCGAGGAGCATGTACTGCGTGTGTGGATCAACCGTTCGGACACATGGCGACTGCTGGTCTATCAGGAGGTGCGCTCACTGGCCCAGGCGCCGACGGTGACGCCCGGAACCGGCGCGGACTGCCTCAATCCCTGCCGCACGATTCCCTACGCACCCAAGAACGACGACGAGCGCGGGGTGATCGCCGCGTATCAGGCGCTCGAGACGGCAGCGCACGGCGTGGATGTCGAGAACTGGGGCACCCACGTCGCCGACGAGTTCATCCTCGTCAGTTCGAACAGCAACCGCACGTTCGACAAGGCGGCCCGCCTCGAGGGCCTGCGCCGCGCGAGCAAGGGTGGTGTGTCGCCAACGAGCCTGCTGACCGCTGAGATGATTGGAACCGGGGGCGTTGTCGTGATGCGATCGCAGCACGAGCCGGACGCGGGCGATCGGCTCCGGATAACCCGGGTCTGGGTGCAGCGCAACGGCATCTGGCAATCAACGCTCAGCTACCAGACGGCGATTCGTGCGGGGGTGCAGTTCCCAACGACAGATTTCAGTGAGACTCTTTGGGGGCGCGTCAACGGCTGGACGCACCATCGGCGGGCGATGCTCGGTCGACAACCCGATGGTGCGGCAGGTGGGACGGGATCGGCCGCGCGTGGAGCGGGACGTCAGCGTGCAGCAGGCGCTCGGCGTCGTAGATGCGGTAGTGCCCCGCCAGTTCGAAAGGCTGGTTCTCGAGGGGCACGTAGCGGGCGAGACGCGGTGAGTCCACGACTGTGACGGCCACCAGCGTGCCCGGCGCTGGCTCGCGCTCGGGCACCTGCGCGCCCGACAAGTGGAGCACGCGATCGGCGGTGAGGCCGCGTCGCAACGCGGGATCGAGGTAGAACACCAGCGATCCCGGGCGTTGCTCGACCAGCCACAGCTCCGGCGGGAATTGCGCCGAGCGGTTGATCGTCTCGGCCAAATCGCGCGCGGTCGTGACGTTCGCCACCGGTGGCATCACTATCGCGAGTAACACGGCGATCGACGCCGCAGTCAGAGTGGCGCCGAGCGCTGCGGCCTTGTCCGGTCGACGTGACGCCAGACGCGCCGCGGTCCACCAGCCGACGGCGATGGTCAGGGCCACGACCCACATCCATGGCACGTGCGGGACCGGGAACTTTGCCGGCGCGAACACGAGCGCCGCGGGGAGGATCAGGGCGCCGATGCCGGCCTGCACGACGCGCATCCGCGCAAACCAGCGAGAGGGATGTTGTTCCCCCGCTCGAGCCACGCGAGCCACGCCACCGCCGCCAGCAGAGCAATCGCCGGGAACACCGGCAGCCCGTAGGTGAGCAGCTTCGATTTCGCCAGGCTGAGGAACAGCGTCCCTGTCAGCAGCAGGCTCCATCCGAGACGCGTGGCGTCGGCGAACCGCTGGTCCGTGGCGTTGTCCCGCGCGCGGGGCCGGAAACGGGCGAGCGAGAACGGCGCGTAGAGAATCCACGGCAGGCCGCCGCCGAGAACGACCGGCAGGTAGTAGTGCCACACCGCTCTGCCGTGGCGCTGCGTCGTGGTGAGGGCCCCGAGCACATGGCGCTCGAACAGGTAGTAATTCAGGTAGCCAGGGTGCGCGTGTTCCATCGCCAGGAAGGACGGCGCCGCGACGGCCGCCGCGAGCGCGAGCGCCAGCACACCGCCAAGGACGACCACGACCGTGAGGCGGCGCTCGAGGAGGCACACGGTGGCGTGCGCCAGGCCAACGATCGCCACGCCGGAGAGCCCCTTGGTGACCATCGCGAGCCCGAGACACACGCCGGCGGCCAAAGACCAGGCGAGCACGGTGACCGCACGCGGGCTCCGTGCAGCGCGCCAGAAGGCGAGCAGCGCTCCGTTGCTGAACGGCACGAGCGCCAGATCGTGCACCGGCACTTGCATCAGGCCGATGGGCAGCGCCAGCGTGGCGTAGAAGATGCCTGCGAGCCATCCGCCGCGCCTCCCGAGGATCGTTCCGGCCAGCAACCCGGTGGTGATCGCGCCGAGCAGGCCGAAGGCCAGCCCGGGAGCGCGCACGGCCGCTTCGGAGAACCCCAGCACCTGGAGCGAGCCCGCGAGCGCCCAGAAGAAGAACACGGGCTTGTCGGGAAACGGCTCCCCGAGAAACCGCGGCGTGATGTAGTCGCCGCGCTCCACCATCTCCTGTGCGATGGCCGCGTGGAGGCCCTCGTCCGGATCGATCAGCGGGTGGTGCAACGTGAGCGGGAAGACGAAGAGCGCAACGCCGAGGAGGAACAGAGAGGCGAAGAGGGCCGGGGAACTGCCCTCGCTTTGGCGAGGGCAGAGGCAGCCACCCTTCCGCCGGTTGCGCGGCTGGGGACGTCGGCGGCGGATTGCGTTTCACGTCTGGGAGCGACATCTCCGCAGTTCCCCGGACGTCAGCGGGTCTGCCCGCGTTCACTCCAGGCGGGGCCCCTCCACGGGAGCTTTCCCACCCATCACGTTGGCGACCGACCGCGTCGGATTCAACAACAGCGCCAGCGTGTTGCCCCAGTACAGGTGGTTGCGTTTCACGCGATCGATGATGTGGAGCCGAGCGGCGTCCTCGACGACGGAGAACAACAAGCCGATCCCTGGCGTGACGAAGAAGTCGCACCACGTCATCTGGCCCGGCTTCAGGCCGACGTTGCCGATGGAGGCTTCCGACAGCGGCCCAATCTCGAAGTTCACGCTGTAGATGAACGAGTAGATGCCTTGAGCACCTTTCGCCTTCCAGTAGCGACCGCTGGCGCCAATCGGCGTCTCCTGCGACGCGCGGTGGTTGTTGGCAAAGACGAATGCCGAAGTTGACCCCATCAAAGGGTGCCACAGGTAGTTCGTCGTCCGCCTGTCCCCATCGTCCCAGCAGCAGAGGGTGCTGACCGATTCGAACCACTCCTCGAAGAACGGCCCCGTCTGGAGAGCTTCGAGGTTGCCCTCTTCGAAGGTGATTCGATACGCCTGCTGGACGATCAGCAGGACGAAGGAGTCCCGGAGGAGGCTGCGCCAGGCAATCGATCCCGTCTCCGGGGACGGCGTGGTCGCAGGGACCACCGACTGGATCGAATCGAGAAGCGCGAACGCGGTGGAGTGACCAGCCCTAGGAAGCTTTGGCGGCGAAAGGGACGACTCCGGTGTGAAGATCCCGCGGAATGCCCGATGGACCTCCGCCCGCGCCGGCACTGGCGAATCCGCTTCGTTCAACACGCCGACGAGCGGCGGTGGCGACGCGGGGTCCTGCGCCGTTGCGGTTCGAGCACCGGAAAAAACGAGCAGAGCCCCGAGGCCAACGCGCCCCGTGAGCATCCACGCACGCTGAAGAATCAATGTTCCCCCGTGTTCAACGAATGAGCAGCCATAGACTAAGCGCAACCTGACGATCTGCCAAGTGACCCTTTGGTGCCGACATGCTCGAGTGGGATGAGCGTGCCCGCAATGCCGCTACGCCGTTCGCTGGCCGTTCACGGTCGCCTTCCACCACCGCTCGTATCTGGGCGCGAGCCACAGGGTCCACGGCACGAGGAACATGCCTGCCAGCAGATCCACCACCCAGTGGTGGCGCAGGTAGACCGTGGACGTGAGCAGCACGAGCACGAACACGAGCAGAATCGGGAAGTACCAGCGGCAGTACTTCCACGCGTAGTACAGGCTGAGGCAGCTGACGGCCGAATGCAGGCTGGGGAACGCCGCGCGCGCCGCGTGGTTCGGCATCATCGCGATCAAGTGCTCCTGGAAGTTCGTGATGGGCCCGCCGCGGAGCGTCACCTGGAACAGACCGAGCGACGCGTAGTACAGACGCGGCGGCGCGGCGGGCAGGAGCACGTAGAGGACGTAACCGGTGTAGAAGCAGACAATGATGCCGAGCAGCACGGTGCGCGCCTCGTTCCGTCGGCCACTGAACCAGAGGATCAGCACGACCGACGGCGCGACGAGGTAGAAGTTCGCGTAGAAGGCGTTGAAGAACTCGGTTCGCGCCGGTGTGATGTACGCCTCAGCCCAGAGGACCGGCTGACCCCCGAAGATCCACTCCTCGATCGCCGACAAATACGCGTGAATGTCGTGCGTGTTCACATACCTCACAGTGTCGTGCAGGTTCGTGTACACCGCGATGCACATGACGAAGGGGAGGAACGTCCGGACGAACTCCGCCGTCGCGAGCCACCGGCGCGAGCCCTGTCGTCGCCGGAGCGTCCGCTCGAGCCAGGGCAGGATGGCGGCCAATCCGACGACCACCGCGAGGCGCAGCAGGCCGCCCCGGATGCGCCGCGAGTTGATCTGCTGCTGATAGAGGTCGACATTGGCGTAAATGGTGAGGACCGCGGAGGCGACAAACGCGATGGCGAGCAGTCCCTCCTCCGGCCGCAGGCGCTGGAAGACGGTAGTCAGCCGGGACCTTCGCGTCGACACCTCGTGCACGAGGGAATCATAGTGCGTGATGGACAAGCCTTCGGCACGACTCTCCGGTTTCGCACTCAGGGCGGCGACGCGCCCGTCCTCGGTCTGCGATAGCGGAAGGAAGCCAGCCGGAATCAGAAGTGACCGAGGAACAGGTGCGTCCGGTCACCGGAGTTCCTCGAGGTTGAAGTGACCGCCCGAGATCGGGCCGAGCGAGTGCGCACCCGTCACCACCGTGAGACCGAAGCCAGTGACACGCCGAGCAATCCGATGCCGACGTCGGGAAACGGCACACTCCTTGGCTGCGTGAAATCGAGCGAGTGAACCGGCGGGAACTTCTCGCCGCCAGGTGAGTGGCCGCGATGGCAATGCGGGTCGATGCGCCGGCGCAGCCTGCGCCTACACCCGAGATCGTCGGAATCAAGAGGCTCCCGGGGCGATCACGGTGGACCGCCCCGGCCGTAACCCCGCCTTACTGGCCGCGCTCGACCGACAGCAGCACCGCTTCTGTCCAGACGATGTCGACCTTGTCGCCGACCTTCACCTTGGCGAGAGCCTCTTTGTCCTGCACTTTGGACGTGTACTTCCAGCCGTTCGGCCCGGTGAAGGAGATCGACGGCACCTTCATGTCGATGGCGGCGATCGTGGCCGTGATCGTCCGTTGCTTGGCTGCCGTGCCACCGGGCAGGAGCAGGTCGGAATACGTCGTGGTCATGGGCTTTGTCTTGGTGTCCGCGTCCGGCTCGCCGGGCTGCTTCAACCGGACGACGACGTTCTCGTAGTACCGGGCGTTGACCTTGTCGCCGATCTTGATCTCCTCGAACCGCTTGATTTCCGGGCCTGCCCAGGTCGTCACGAAGGTCCCATCCGATTTCTTGAGCGTGATCGTGCGCGTCGAGGCTTCGATGGCCTCGACGGTGGCTGTCTCCGTTCTCGTCTCTGAACTGACGGTCCTGGACTGGGCCATGACTGTCTGCGCCATCGCCATCAGAACCACCGCTGCCATGATTCGTACGACAAACCGTTTCATGTGTCCTCCTGGTCCAACCTTGACGCGCGTTCGGCGCCCTATGTCGTGCCTCGATGGATTTCTGCGCGACCGAAGCGCCCTCGCCGATCGGAGGGTCGACGGCATGTGCAGCGGATCACCCTGGTGGGCGCCTCGCGCGAAGCTGCAGACCGCGTGCCGTGCGCGGAGAAGAAAGTAGAGTCAATCAGGCTAATTGGGCGTGATCTTGGCGATCTTGTTGCCTTGTATTCCGAGGCCCGCCATCAGTCCCTTCTGTCCGAAGACGAAGGCGTACACATCGTCCTTCATCGTCGTCGTCGTGGTGGTCTTCGCCATGCCCTCGTCTACCAGGACGACGCTCGGGCCGACGCCGACCTCGAAACCATCCTTGTTGTCCAGCTGCGCGAGCGCCTTTGCGTTCATGAAGATCATCGCGTAGCCGTACTGCTGGCCGCCCGCCTGCAACCCGAACGAAGCGCCCGTCGTTTTGTAATAGGCAGTCGCGGTCCCACCCTTCAACAGAGCGCCCTCGCCGTACTGCCCGCCGATTCCGAGGCCGGCCTTCGTGACCTTGGGGAAGACCAGAATGGCATGCGCCTTCGGCCCGAGTTCCTTCGCCAGCGGCGCGCTGGCGTACAGCTGCTGCAAGGCCGCCTGCGACGTGCTTGCGAGCTCGGCCGCCGCTGTCTTTCCCTTGTCCTGAGCGACTGATGGGTGTGCCGCACAAATGAGTGCGGCGCCTGCGAGAGCGCCCGCCATCCACGTCCTTGTCATTTCATGCCCCTTGGGACCCTGGATCGAAGGATTCACGGGTCCATGTTTCGAGGGTTACCCGTCCGCCGACCCGTCACCCGATTGCTGCCGCGAGGCGGCGCTCGAAGACACACGCCCCGGGCTTGAACACCGCGTGGGGCCGCGCGCATCCAGGACGCGCGCGGCCCGGCGGCGATGAGCGAATCTGCTAGCGCGTCGCGCGACGCCGCCCGATGGTGAGGCCCAGCCCCGCCAGGAGCGAAGCCAAGCCCGTCAGCCCAAGAATCGGTAGAGGGCTGGCAGTCCTGGGCAGTCTCCTGGGCTCAGCGCCTGAGGCCGCCGCACCCGACTCGGACCCCGATCCCGCGGCTCCCGCCGCCGCCCCTGCCGCCGCCGCGGCTGCAGGCCTGGCAGCGGACGAGGTTCCACCGGCCGCGGGCATGCCGGCACTGGCACCGCTCTTGGCAAGCGTCGCCTGCACTTCCTGCTCCGTCATGACCTTTGGCGGGTGTGTCGTGACGATGGTGGCCGAGACCCGATTATTGGGACGAAGGTCCGTGATGTTCACAGGCACGCCATCGCGCGTGATCCTGATGTTGCGCTTGGTGACGTCGGCCTCCGAGAACATCCTGATGGTGTTGTCGTCGGTGTTGCGAACGATGATGCTGCTGCCTGTGTTCTGCATCACGATCCCGTTCCTCACCTCGGTCACGGTCACGGGGGTCACGGTCGTCCTCGTGGTGATGGTGGCGGTGCCTGCCATGCCAGGCTTCAGTTCCTGCACCGACAGCATCTTCCCATCGACGTTGAACCGGAAGTCGGCGGGCACGGTAATTTCCCTCGTGCCTTCGGGGAGGGTGACAACGAGCTGGTTCCCCGTTACTGAAATGACCTGAAACTTCTTGGTCTCCGATGTGGCTGTCGTCTGCGCCAAGCTGACGGCGGCCGTCAGGCACACGAGCGCACCACATAACACAAGCCGAATCGCTGCACGCGTCATAACGCCTCCTGTTTGTCTCGTTTCCAAGTTCCCTCAGTTCCCCGGATCTCGGTTCCCTTGATCGTCTGAATCTTCCGCGTAGAGCACCTTGGCCGTTCTGATCTGCTGCGCGCCCGACCGAGGACCGCGCTCAGCGGGCCCGGTGAGCGCCGTGTCGGTGCGCGCCGCGCGGACGATGTAGCGTTGCGGCGCTGGGCCGATGTGATAGAACGGGTAGCACGTGACGAGCGTGAGCGACCGCGTCGGCGTTGGATCGAGCACAGATACGTCCTCCGGGTCGACGACCCAGGTCCGTTCGACGCGATAGACCTCCTTCCCTCGAAGCGTTTCGAGCTCGATGGCATCGTCGGCCCCGATGTCTTTCAAGCCTCGAAAAAACCCGTCGCGGTGCCCGGCGATTCCGGAGTTGCCATCCGTGCCCGGCAGTGCCGTGTCCTCGATGTGACCCACGGCGCGGTTGAGCGTGAATTCGTCGGTACCCGGCAGGATCGGCACCTCGACGCGAATCTTCGGGATGCGCAGGACCGCGAGCGGTGGCGGTGCGGGCTCGCTCAAGGCCCGCCGCCAGGCGGCGATGCGTTCCGGGCCCCAGAGGCTCAGGTCCGGTGCCGGTGGCTGTTGGAGCGCGGCCGCCTGGAGACGCGCAAACCGCTCGAGCTCGTGCCGAGCGCCCGCTGCACCGTCGATGTACAACGCGCCCCAGGTCACGAGGCACACCACACCGAACGTCCACGCGGTGCGCTCCACGAGCACACGGAGACGGCGCTGCCGTATCGCGATCGATGGGCTGAGCCGTTTGCACTCGCGAAGACCTCCCGGGAGCACCCTTCGCGGTGAACGATATTACGGCCGCGACGGCTTTACCGCCAAGGGCATATCGTATGCCAGAGCTGGAGGCCCAGAATCGTGCCTGTTTTCACGAGTAGTGGAGATGCTCGCGTATTGGATCTGTGCAGACCCACGGCATTTCGTGCTTCTTGCGTCGCATCTCGTGGGACCGTCGAGCCAGCGAGCGACGGGCCGCCAGTCCGACAGTCTGGCGCGGCCTCGGCGCAGTATTGTGAATTTCCGCACCTGGACCCGCCGGGTCTAGCGTTGCTCAGGTGGCGGTCGAAGTGGCATGGCTCGGGCGGCGAAAGAGCAGGCGCACCATCAGCAATGCCGCGAAGACGGACACGAGCAGCACCGCGACTACCACCAGCACCAGACGCTCCAGCCGGTCCATCGCGCGGTCGACGAGGCGGACGGCTACCTGTTCTGAATCGCGGACGACGGCTTCGCGCTCCTCGGTGATCGTCTTGCGAAGATCGTCGATCGCCGTCTTGCGCTCGAGGGTCAGGAACTCAAGGACCGCAAGGCGTTCGCCGTGCGCGAACTCGATCGTGCGGACGACGTCCGCTGAGATGGCACTGACCGCCGCCCGCCGTTCCGTCTCGATGATGTCCGCCGCTCCTTCCACGGTACGAGCCGCACCCTCGAGGGCGGGCATCAGCCGGTGAAGCTCGGACGCCACTCCCTCTGCCGAAGCCACTGCCCGTCCGGCCAGGGGGATCGCCTCTTTGATCGAGAGGTCGTCGAGCAGGCCGATCGTCTGCCTCTCGATTTCCCAGCGGGCCTGTCGGACCACCTGACCGCTGTACACTTCGAGTCTCCGGTTCAGGTCGTCCAGCGAGGTGGTGATCTCGGCGGCCACCTGGCCAATAGTCAGAGAGTCCGGGAGCTCGTTTCTGACGTCGACGCTGAGGATGGGTTGCCGGGCGGCGATCGTTCCGGTAATGGGATGATCGGCGGCCCACCTGCGGACGAAGTCGCGTACCTTCGACACGTCGCCTGACGTCGTGGCCGAAGCCGCGACTCCCGCAAGATAGTCCTCTGACGTTCGGCACGCCGCGGCTGCTTGTACACTCGCCGGCCCGAGTCTGGTCTTCCCGGGCCCGCTCTCGAAGTAGGCGCTCATCTGGTAGAGCAGCACCCAGGTATCCACCAGCGCGACATACGGATCGGGTTGGAAGAGCGAGTCTCGCATTGCGGGCACGGCGTCGATCTTCCACTCGAGCGCGGCAAGTCGAACCGTCGGGCTGGCCGTCGAGGCAGCGATCTCGTCTGCCGCCGACTCCATCCTCCCCGTCATCGGGCCGACGAGCGACCGGACCCTGAGTCTGAGTTGCTCCCGATTTACGTTGAGATCGCTCGAGTCGTGGAGGACTCCTACTTGAGCCGTACGTGGACTGGCGGACCGGCAACCTGCGGCGAGGATCACCAGGCCTATGGCGACAACCAGTCGACCGAATTTTCGATAGTGGCATTCGCTCATGGAGTCACCTCACGGCATTGACCTGGCAAGTCTAATACTTCCCGCGTCAATTCATGCCGCTGGGACACACCCATGAGCTGGCGTGCTTAGCTGGGCACTTCTGGCGGGGTCCCAAGTCTTGCCGGCTCCACCGAGACTCCGATGGCACACGCCATCAGTCTCGACGGCCGACCACGACAGAAAGGCTGGAGCCGATGGAAGGGCAGAAGCCCAGACGTCTCAGGCGACGCGCTGGTTCTCGGCCGCGGTGACGCCGCTGCCTCGGGGCGCGATCGCTGACGGCTCTCCCGTCCGCTCGGCGTCAGTCGCCTCGCTGAGAAACGGGTGCGCGATCATCCAATGCAGCATCTGGTGCCGGCGCCCCTCGAATCCGTCGACGCCGAAGGCCGCCGCCTCGTGGCCCATGGACGGCTGATCGCGATACGTCCCGAAGAGTCGATCCCACCACGGGAAGATGCCGCCAAAATTGGTCTGGCTATCGCCGCCGGACTTCAAGTGGTGAATGCGGTGCATCTCCGGCGTCACCAGCGTGAGCCGCAGCATGCGGTCGAGGGTGTGCGGCATCCGGATATTCGAATGCTCGAGAAATCCGTTGAAGGTTTCGAGCAGCGCCGAAATGAAGACGAACGCTGGCGGTGCGCCGAGCGCCGTGACCGCCGCAAAACCAATCGCTCCCGTAATAATCCCTTCGAGCGGATGAAAGCGGACGCCGGTCGTGAAGTCGCAGTCGTTGTCGCTGTGATGGGTCCGATGGATGCGCCACAACCAGTCGACGCGATGCAGCAGATAGTGCTGCCCATAGGCCACCAGGTCAAGCGTCAGCACGGTGACGACGAGGCCCATCCACTGCGGCAACGTGACGTAGTTCAGCAGCCCGATGCCGTACTGCTGGCTCAGCGCGGCGCCCAGCAGACCGAATGCCGGCAACAGCGTCTTCATGATGAAGGTGCCGAGGATGGCGATGCCGAAATTGCTCGTCCATCGGAGCTTGAGCGCATCGCCCGCGGCACGACGCGGGACGATGCTCTCGAGCAGCGCGACGATGATGATGGCGCCGAAGTAGTCGACGGCGTAGATTTCCGACGCCCGTGCGAGTAAGCCTTCCATCGAGCCGTGCACTCCTGAACGCTCTAGCCAGCGTTCACATGACCTCCGCTTTACTTCCGACCCCAGCGAGCCCGCACGATCATCGCGCCAGCCGCGAGCAGACCGAGGCCGGCCGAGATCGAGGTGCCGTCAATTTCTGGAGCCGGCAACGCGTCAAGCGCCAACGCCAGCGTCTCGGTGACCACAAGGACGACGAGCACTCCCAAGCTGCAGAACACGAGCCGTGCCATACGCATAGAGACTCCTTCTGACCATTTACCAACTGTTTCCCGCTGTTGCTACTTCGACTTCAACCGGGATCTGACGATCAGAACTCCCGCCGCCAACAAACCGAAGCCGGCGGCCAGGGTGCTGCCGTCGATCTCAGGAACCTGCGTGACCCCTCCTGCCTGCGCCGGACTTTGAACCGCGAGGACCATGGCGATGACGCCGAGTCCGTACCACGCTGCGCGAACGAGCTGTGACCGCATGTGAGTGCCCTCCGTTCGTAATGCCATGACTACTTCGACCGCATCCGTGACCGGACGATCAGCGCGCCGGCCGCGAGCAAGCCGAGGCCGGCCGAAAGCAAGCTACCGTCGATTTCCGGTACGACTATGAAGTCGCTGGCCAGGGCGGGACCCTGGACGGCGAGAATCAGCGCGAGAACGCCGAGCCCGAACCAGCCTCCGCGAACGATGTGTTGACGCATTGCCGCTTCTCCTTTTGGTGTGACTTCTTTTGGTGTTACTTCGATTGCATCCGCGATCGAACGATCAAGACGCCCGCCGCGAGCAGCCCAAGCCCCGCGGACATCGAGCTCGGGTCGATTTCCGGCGCCTGCGCCGTCGCGGCCGCGAAGAGTCGTGTGCCGAGCGACAGAACAAGCGTCAAGAGTCCGAGGCCGTAGGTTGCCTTTTCAATCCACCGTGCGCACATGGCGCCTCCTTGGTTAGTCAGAAACTGCCGTTGGTTACGACCACGCTGACCAGTGTCCAGTGGTCAGCGTGTAGAGCATCAACAGACCGTTGGTCGTTGCGTGCGCCTGCACCGCGTCGCCAATCGCGCCGCGGCGATAGAGCGCCAGCGAAAATGCCATCCCTGCGAGCGTGCCGGCGACCCACTGCGGGCCGTGCATGGCGCCAAACAATACCGACGACACGAGAAACGGCACCCACGAAAAACGTGCGACCGGAATCGATTGAAAGTCGGCGTTTAACAGCCGCCGCCCCAGGAATCCGCGGAACGCGAGCTCTTCGGCCATCGGAATCGCCACGACGTAGCCGATGCCACGCAGCGCGAGCCAAACCGCGGCCGACGAGAACGGCACGGTCGACAGAGCGGCCGGCCAGAGATCCTTGTCACTCGGACCGCTGGGCAGCAGTGCCAGCCACATGACGCACGTCGCCGCGCCGATGGCGATCGAGATCCACGACCAGGACCACTTCATCTCGGTGTACTGCCTGCGGAACGCCCACAACACGCCGGCCACGACGAGCAGGCGCAGCGGATACAACCAGTCGAAGCCGGCCGACAGTGCGCCGGTCAGCATCGCGGTGGCCGTGAGTGCCGCAAACGGTCCGAGATAGGCCGCGGTCGCCGTGTCTGGCGGCGCGACCTCCCGGCGCTCCTTGTGCGTCCGCTGAAAAAAGCCGCCGCGCATCGTGACGCCCACGAATCCGAGCGCGATCACGTTGAAGGCGATCCAGCCGGCTTGTGAATGGAAGCCGCCGCGAGCGATCGCCGGCCACCCGGACGTCCCGATCGCGACCAGCGCGACAATCCGCAGCGCGTTGACGATCCAGATCGTCATCGCGCCAATGGGCAGCAGCATGAGCGCCGCCGGGAAACGCAGCTCGCGGCGGCACAGCCAGAGGTAGATGCCGAGAAAACCGACAATCAGGCCGATACCCTCGTAGCCTGAGCACTCCGGCGAGATCGCGACTTTGAAGGTTGGCGTGCCGACGATGAGCCGCGCCGGATCGCTGAGGGTTGACGGATAGATCAGGCGAAGCGTCCACTCGACGACCGCGAAGGTGTAGCGGGCGAGCGAATGCCAGAGCTGTTCGGTGATGAATCCTGCCGACCAGATCGCGCCGCCGGCGATCGCGGCCCAGGCCAGCTTGACGCCCGCGGCTCTCGCGGCGGCGCGCCAACTGCTGATCGGAAAGATCGCCAGGCTCCAGGCGACGAGCGTTCCTGCACCGGCGATGAACCACGCCACGGTGCGGAGCGGAAGCTGCGGGGGCGCTGCCTTATCGGATTCGAAAAGCGATGCGCTGAGAAGGATGAAGGCCAAGAGGAACGTGGCATGTACAGCCAGCGGCACGATCCGCCAACGATGAGCATCAGGAACCGTCACGCTGCGCAGTCCGCGGAGAAGGTCTTTGCCGGCCAGCACGATCGTGAGGACCGCGATCGTCGTGGCCAACCGGAGATATTGCGGAGCCCACCCGAGGATCAGGGCAAAGGCGGAGTCGGAACGAAGAAGGCTTTGGGTGTCGAACCGGAAGGTGAGGTATAGCAGTTCAGCCGCAAGGAGGACGACCGCGGCGACAACGGTAGGCAGAAACGACGAAGATCACCCGCCCGGCCCGCCGCTAAAGTGCGCGCCTGCAGTGCGTTCGCGAGGGCCGTGGCCTGTGAAGTGATGAGCTGGCCCTAGCAATTGAGGTGCCGGTGGGATTATTGGGCCGTTATGGCTGTAAATGGTTACAGCCATACCACTTCCATCGTTGAATTTTGTCAATCCCTGGGGTAAAAGCTGAGCAATAGAGGACTTTTGTCGCGCCCCGCGGATTTTCTCGGAATTGCCGGCTCCTTCACCAGCAGTTCCGGCCCTGGACCTTGGGGGCGAAACGCCGAAACCCCTCGGACATTTTCGGAAGTTTGGTTGCGGGGGGGGGGTGTCTATGGTGTCCGTCGCCCGCGTGTCCTGGGCCGCGGCATGACGCGCGCCGTCGTCCGCGTAGCCCGCGTTTCGGTGCCCACAAAGTGGCCCAGCTGTATGAGCATGGGCGCGATGGAAGTCGGGAAGAGGGGGTTAAGGTGTGGTTGCGGGGGGGTGTTGGCGTCATGGGTACCCGAGGTGGCGGCCTGATGCGCGCGCCGTCGTCTGTCGTGCGCCGCCGCGCTGGGCATCGACGCGGACGCGGATGGTTGAGCGCAGGTGATCAGACGGGTTCAGGGAACTACCACGAGATCGTAACGGAACCGTCGCCGCTGTTGACCCCCTTCTCATGCACGACACCCTTCGCGCCGGGCGCCGCGAACGACGAGCCACCCCCGCCGCCCGCGGCGCCAGCGGTGCTGGGGTTTCCACCACCACCGCCCCCACCGCCGAAGTAGCCCCCGCCACCACCGCCGCCACCAATGACTCCGGGCTGGTGGGTGCCACTGATTCCACCCTCACCTGCCACGCCCGCGGTTCCGGGGGTGCCGCTGCTGCTGCCGGGGCTTGCGTCGCCCCCGGCGCCGCCCGCCTCCTGCGTGCCTCCGCCGCCACCGCCGCCGCTTCGGTCCGGGCTCTCGCCAGGATCGGCGATGAGACCTCCGCCGTCGCCGCCGTCCCCGCCAGGGTCGGCACGGCCGCCGGCTTCAGCGCCGCCGCCCCCTCCGCCGCCGGCGATCACCAGCGGGGTGGCGCCCTGATAGACGTCCGACGCACCACCGCCACCGCCACCGACTCCGGTGCTTCCGCCGCCTCCGTTGAAGCCGCCGACAAAACCAAGGCCAGCACCACCGACATGCACGGTGAGCAATGCGCCCGGCGAGACGGACACGGTCGCCCTCGTCTGACCGCCCAAGCCACCCGCGCCGGGAAGATCCCCAAAACCAGCAACGCCCGATCCGCCGCTGGCCTCAATGGTGACGCGTACGACGCCGTCGGGCACCGTAAGGGTCTCCGTGCCCACAGAGGTGAACGTCTCGGAACCCGGCTCCGCATTGATTGTGAAGGTTCGCCCGCCGCTTCTCCCGCCGGCCGTCCTGACCGTCACTACGCGGGGACCGGCGGTGGTCAAATCGAGCACGAAGCTGGCCGTCAGCGACGTACTGCTGCCCACGACGACGTCGTTGACCGTCACGCCGCCACCGCCGACGTTCACCGTCGTGGCGCCGACGACGAAATTGGTGCCCGTCAGCGTGACCGCCACCGTCTCGCCCCGGAGCCCGTCATTCGGCGAGACGCTCGTCAGCGTCGGCGCGCCCGGAGGCGGCGGCAGCGACTGAGCGTCCACGGGCGACGGCGCCGCGATCGAGTAGACCGCCGGGAGCATTGCCGCCGCCACGCCACGACCGAGCAGCCAGCGCCGGGTCCTCGCCGGGCGATCCGCCCGTGAGTCAACCGGCGATTCCAGCAGGTGGAGGCGCGCCAGTTCCCTGAGCGTCAGGTCGACGACGGCCTCGGCCTCGGGGACCCTGTCCCGAGCCAATGCCGCGGCCATCGCGTCGGGACTCGTGGCCCCGTCACACTGCCGCCACACACACGCCGCGGTCGGGTTGAGCGCGTGCACCTGCGCACGAGCCCGATCGTAGACCGCGACTTCGTCGCCCAGCTGCTCCGTGTGCGTGGTGGGAGACTGTTGGGGATACATCAGATCGCTCCTGGTGGTGGGCCACGCGGACCGCACAGGCGTCCCGACCTTCCAGCGGCTCGGCCATTCTACCGCCCGTTCCGCCACAGACACTACCAAGGATCGGAACCGCCAGGAAAGTCTTCTCCAACGTATTTGTTCTCGAAGCTCACACAGTGCGGCGTCTGCGGCGGCGGCTATCACGTGTGGTCGCGCGAGGTGTTGCGCTGCTTCAACAACCAGAAACGGCACACCTGTGCGAACACGCGCGCCATCTCGCGGCAGGAACTGGAGGGCCGCGTGCTGCGCGCCCTGCAGGACCGCTTCCTGGCCGACCGCGAGGCGTTTGCCGAATTCTGCGCTGAGTTCATCGAGGAGCTGAATCAGGAGCGACGGGCGCACCGCACGCAGCTGGCGGGGGCGCCGCGGGAAATCCTGGCGCTCAACCGGCGCTCAAAAGAAATCCTGGAGTTGCTGCTCCAAGGGGTTCCGCGATGAGGCGTGGAAAGTGGAACTGCGCGAGCTGGAGCATCGGCGCGCCGAGCTCGAAGCCTTCATCGCCGCGGCCGAGACCGAGCCTGCGCTGCCTGCCCTGCACCCGCACATGGCGACGGTCTACCGGCAGAAGGTCGAGTCGCTCGCAGCGGCGCTCGAGCATGCGGACGAGACGCTGCGGGCGTCAGCGCGGGAATCGCTGCGCGGGTTCATCACCGCGATTGTGATTCCACCTGGCGACGGGCTACTCGAAGTGCGGGGGATCTCGGGATGATGCTGGCTGCCGTCGGGGTGGCGGGCGGCTAGATCCGTGTTGGACAAGATGGTTGCGGGGGCGTGCAACCAGCGGTACTTGCAGCTGTGGAGCGCAGCCAGTTGAGTCAACACGGCTCGCGACACACCGTCGGACCCGCACTCGCAGCGAGGCTGCCAAAGTCACGTTCCGACCTCTGTCACACCTAACGCCGTACCAGACGGACGGCGCGGCCAGAATGCAGGAACAGCTTCGGCCCGTTCCCGGTCACGCCAACGTCGACGTGCGCCAAATGACCTGTCGGTCGTTACGCGGCTGCTCCCGACGGCACCGACCTTCCCCTTTGGGTAGTAGCGGAGGCCCACGCCGATACCTACAATGCCCACCTTAGTGCATCGCTGGGGTCGGCAACGGCAACATGACCAGGGCGGCGGTCACCGCGGCCGCCAACGCCGTGAAGGGCGATGTCGTGGTGCGGAGCTCCCGCGTGGCGACGGGACTCGTGGGACGGAATGTGGAGCTCAACGACGACGAGCTGGGCTTCATCGCCTCGGACGAGCTGAACCCGCGCGGATTCTCCTCTCGCTGGCGCTGCTGAAGAAGCCCGCCGCCGCGCAGGTGCGACGATGTTCCGCACCTACTAT
This sequence comes from uncultured Acidobacteriota bacterium, assembly GCA_963817395.1. Classification (GTDB taxonomy): domain Bacteria; phylum Acidobacteriota; class Vicinamibacteria; order Vicinamibacterales; family CAVPJW01; genus CAWGYQ01. The sequence continues at coordinate 66,050 of CAWFOC010000001.1, forward strand.
CCCGGAGGAGACATGTATGAAAACTGGAGACCTGCCCTGGCGTCGCGCTGGCCGCGATACTTCTGTTCATCGTGCCTGCGGTCGCCGTGGCTCATCCTGCGCAGAGCGGGAGCGCTCCGCCGGCGCAGCAGGGGCCCGTTCCCCCGTCGCAGCCAGCCGCCATCGACGATACGATCACGGCCGCTGATGGCGAGAACGAGCCGCCGGCGCGCGGGTTGGTGAGTTTCAACGAGTACGCAGGCTCGCTCGGATCCATCCGGGTCGGCTTCGGTCTTCTGTTCGACTACGCCGGCTTCACGCAGGACGACAATAGCAAAGAACAGTTCGATATGACGTCAGGGTGGAAGTACCGCGACGGACGTATCCTCCTGAACGGTCGTCTGGGGTTCAAACGGGCAACCACGTGGACCGCCGGCATCATGTACGATGCCGACAAGGAAACCATGCTCCTCCGGATGACGGGGATCATGGTGGCGGTTCCCGAAATCTGGGGGCACATCTTCGTCGGTCGGTCCAAGGAAGGCTTCTCGCTGAACAAGGTGATGAACGGGTACGCCGGCTGGGGGATGGAGCGTGCCGCCGTCAGCGATGCGATGCTCCCCATCCTCGCCGATGGCGTCAAGTGGCTCGGCTACGCGCCGAAGGCCCGCATCATCTGGAACGTCGGGTTTTACGGCGACGCGCTGTCTGACGGCGAGGGGTTCTCCAGCTACGAGAACCAGCTGGCCGGGCGCGTTGCCTGGGTGCCGATGATGACGCCCACGGGCGGGACCCTGGTCCATCTGGGGGTCAGCGGACGGTACGGCTGGGTGAACAGCGGGAAGCTGCGGCTGAAGGCGCGGCCGGGCGCCTGGGCGGCGCCGTTAGTCGTCGATACCGGGGAGTTTGCCGCCGATGGAAGCACGACGATCGGGCTCGAGGCGTACTACCGACCCGGCTCCCTCACCATGGGGGGCGAGTATTTCATGCAGAAGGTCGATGCCCCGCAGTCGGGCGACCCGTCCTTCCACGGCGGCGAGGCGTTCTTCTCCTGGTTGATCACTGGTGAGGTGCGCGTCTACAACACACAGAACGGAGACTTCAAACAGATCTCACCGCTGCGTACCGTCTTCTCTGGCGGACCCGGCGCCTGGGAGCTCGTGGCACACGTCAACACCGTCGATCTCGACAGCGGGCCAATCTCGGGCGGCACGTTCTGGCGCTTCACGCCCCTGGTCAACTGGTATCTGTCGGACAACGTGCGCCTGGAGCTCGCGTATGGGTACGGATCGCTGAACCGCTTCGGTCTCGTCGGCAAGACGCACTTCTTCCAGACACGACTTCAGCTACAGCTCTAGAAGCGCGGCTTCAATAAACTCAGGCACGTGGCACCCGCAATTTCTACCCTCGAGCGCGTTGAAGCTCCTCGGCCAGGATGGGGACACCGAGATTGCTTGCCTGCATACCCGCGGCGACGCAGATCTTGAGCACTTCCATGATCTCTTCCATGGTCGCGCCGAGCTTCAGGGCCGACTGGATGTGCCGGCGTGTGCCTGGCGCGTACATATGAGTGACCGACGCATCGACGGCGATGCTCAGCAGCTCCGCCAGCTTGGGCGTGAATACCCCACTGGTGTAAACGGGCAGGCTCACGGCGATGATCGCTTCCGTCCAGGCCGGGGCAATCTCGAAGAATGCGTCCCAGGCCGTATTCCACTGGCCCGCGGCTTTCATCGTGTCGCAGACAGGGGTTGCCGCCGGCTTCGGCGTGAACGTCACACCGGCCGCCTTCGCTTCTTCCAGGAGAATGGGTGCGCCCAGGCTGCACGTATGGAGCGCCAGAAGAGATGCGACCTTCAGGGTCATCAGGATCTCTTCGCGGGTCGCGCCGGCGTCGAGTGCGCCGCGAATATGGCGCCGGGTTCCCTCGGCGCTCAAGTTCGTGCACGCAGCATTCACCGCCAGGCTGATCAACTCGACGTCTTTACGCGGCAGTACGCCGTTGGTCCATGGATCGGCGGACATCCTGAGGCATTCATCGACCCAGGACGGTTCCCATTCGCGAAACGTGGCCAGCGCAGCGTTGTCCCAGGGACCGGTGGCTTCTGCTTTCGCGGGTACTGCCATATCACTGTCTCCCATTTGAGGGTCCCGTCCTTACGTCTTCGCCAGCGCCGGTGGCGGCGTCATGCAGTAGGCCATCGGATGCGAGTCGGAAATCTGGTGCTGGACGCTCTTCTTGCCGTCGGTCTCCCAGACCATGAAGCCGCGATCGTCATCGCCGCGATTGGGCGGCATACCGAGGTTCTTCAGCGTCTCGTCCACGCTGTCGTACCAGACCCCGATCTTCATGATCTTGCGCGCTTCGTCCGCCGTCGCAATCCTGCGGCCGAACCGCTCGCTGAGGTCCACGGCTGCCTTGATCTGGTCAATCGACGTCATACGCTGGCGCTTGCTGTTCCAGAGGTTGTCCTCGATCCCGACGCGCACGTGCTGGCCCAGGATGATCGCCATCGGCTGAGCGACCGCGTTGACCCGCATCCCGGCCCAGAAGGTGACGACGGCACCCTGCGGTTCGCGCTGGAGCCAGTGCATCCAGTCGAATGGATTGTGGCCACACCCGCCGCCGCCATACATCGTGATGTTCGTATTCAGCGGGCCCATGTACGCACCGTGGCGGATCAGCCGCTCCACGATCTCGAGCTGGTGCACATGCGCCAGTGTGAAGTAGGGCTGGATCTTATGCGCCCGCAGGCGCTTCAAGTGCTCCAGATAGAAGGCCGGACCGGCGTCGGTGAACATGCCGGCGTACGCCGCGATCACTTTCGGATCCTCCAGATGGGTCCCTTTCACATCGTCCGCGGTCCACATCTGCGTGATGTCGAACATCGAGGTGCCGATGGCTACGGTGACGGTCTCCGGCGCCGGCGTGATTTCCGCGAGCATGTGGCGCGTGTCGTAGTCCAGCCACTTGGCCTTGGCGTCATCGCTCTTGGGCGAGAAGGCGATGGAGCCGCCGACCTGGATGATCATTTCGGGCACGGCTTTCTGGAGGCGCGCCATCATCAAGTTGTAGTGCTCGATATCCGCGGAGAGGTGCCCGGTCGCGGGGTTGCGCACGTGGAGGTGCAAGACCCTGGCGCCGGCCTTGTAGCAATCCACCGCCGCCGTGACCTGCTCGTCCCAGGTCACGGCAATGTCGGGCGCGTCGCCCGGCAACCATGTCGGCCCATAGGGCGCCGCAGTGATGATCAACGGTTGCATGTTCTCGGGATACAGTGCGTCGTCTGTGTAACGCATGAACTCGTCCTCCTGTCAGTCTCGGGTTCTGTCTCTAGCCCAGTTCGTCTGGTTCGGGCAGCGGCATCGCCAAGGGGTCGGCCTGCCAGATGGCGAAGATGTTCCCCTCCGGGTCGGTCACTACCGCGTACCACGCCGTTTTCGGCACAGCGGTTTTCGGTCGCACGACTGCACCACCAAGCTCCACGATCCGCTCGACGGTCTGGTCGAGCGATTCGACGTGGACGTAGTGCACCCAGCTGCGCGGGCCCGGGATCGGCCGCCGCAGTAGCCCTCCGCCGATCCCTTTCGACTCTCCGGAGCCGGTGTCGATGCGCCAGTAGTCGACGCCAGGCGCCTTATCAACCTGCCATCCGAGCAGCGTCCGGTAGAAGTCCGCGAGCTTCGCCGGGTCCTCGGCATAGATCTCGAAGTGAGTTACTGAGCTGCTCATCTGATTCTCCGACTGAAGGCGAGTGTAAGGGTGACGGCACGCGCCCGCTACTGCCCTTAGGGGAAGGTTGGAGCCGAACACGCGGCGGGTCGGGCCTCCAGTTTCCGACTACCGTTGATGATCCGGGCGAAGGCGGATGGCCGGAAAGTCGGTCGGAAAGCTCGACAGCAGTGGCCGCTCACGCGTTGTTCGACTCCTCCGCGACCGCCTTCACGCGTCCGGCCTTGATCGCCTTCACCAGTTCGGCATGGTCCCGCTCGGTCTGGTCGCCGTACGCCTCGGCGAAGTCCGCCAACGCGCGATCCAGCGTGTCGCCGTCGCCGCAGTAGCCCGCGATGCGGACGGCATCGCCGCAGCGCGCATGGGAGCGCGCCAGCAGGGCCCCGCACAGGAACGCCCAGAAGTCGAACGGTTCGCCCGTCATCAACGACACGGGCATCGAGGCCTTCATGTTCTTCATCTGCCGCACGAAGTAGTCGCGCCCGTCGATCTTGGTGTAGCCCAGGAGCGGGTCGCCGAGCGACTGCAGGAGGCGCTGGGCTCCGACGACGCGACGCCCCTCGTGCTGTTCACGCATCACCATCGGCGGCAGGTAGGCGGCGTGCACGGGCACGATCGCCTCTTTCACCTGGAGGAACAGCGGGTCGATGTCCCCGTTGCCAAAGCACAGCACCAGGTAGGCGCGGGTGCCGACGCTCCCGACGCCGACCACGCGGTGCGCCACGTCGGCGACGGTATATCGCTGCAACATGGACCGGTAAGCGGGCGCGAGATGTTCGCCGTACTCGACCAGTGCCGCGATGACCTTACGGCGCGTGACGTCGTCCACGCGGGTGAGGATGGGCGGGTCATCCTGGAACCGCCATGCGCCGTCCTGGCCGCGGTGGGCGACCTTCGGCAGCAGGGTCGCGTTCGTCGTCCGCTTCGCCTTGCCCACGGTCTTCTGAATAACGGCCCACGCCTTGTTCGGCACCGTGACGGCCGTTCGGCCGGCGTTCGGCGTGCGCGAAGAGCGACCACACGTCGAGGATGCCCATCGCCGACAGACGGCTCATGTTCAACCGATAGCCGGTGACGGTCTTCCTGACGGCACGTCGTCGTTCCTTGGGACTCAGCCCGTTCTCGCGACCGGCGACGTTCACGCTGGCGACCAGGCGCTTGAGGTCCCATTCCCACGGGCCCGATCGTCGCTTCATCGAAGTCGTTGAGGTCGATGATGACGTCGCGCTGTGGCGTGCCGTAGAGCCCGAAGTTGTTGATGTGCGCGTCGCCGTCGATCGCGACCTGAATGCCGCTGACCGGCGTGTGCGACAGGTCCCACGCCATCACCGCGGCGGCCCCGCGCAGAAAGGCGAACGGCGAGGCCGCCATGCGCCCCATGCGGAGCGGCACGTATTGCTCCTGCCGGCCGGCATTCCCGGCCACGACGATGTCCACGGGGCTGGGTCGATTCTTCGGCGGCGTCCACGCCGCATGGGCCGCGTGGGGAACCCGCTCCAGGACCTGCGCCCCGGCGGCCAGCCGTTGCGCGGGATGCTCTTGGGGACGCTCGGGCGCGTATCGGCCGAAGCTGTGCCAGGCCTCCCGGCTCGACGCGAGCTGGGCGATCAGGGCTTGCTGCGTCGCGTCCAGTGGGGGCAGCGTGCGCGAGGGTCGAGCCGACTTTCGCGTGGGCGAACTCCGGGGCCGTGTCTTTGCAGTCATGATCAATCTCCAAGATGTGAACCAGCTCGACGATCATCGAGTCGTTCGAAGCGGACTCACTTGCGCTGTCGCGACCTCTGCCTTCGCCGCGTCGCGTCGCTCCTGCTGCTCGGTGAGCAGCCTGTAGGTGATGTAGTACTTGTAGATGTTGCTGACGTAGGTGACCGTCTCGCGGCCGATCCGCTCCGAGGCGACGCGCTCGACGTTGCCGAACCACACGTTCGGATTGAGGCCCCTCTTTTCCGTCTCGCGCCGGAGCTGTCTCAGCCGTCCCGGCCCGGCGTTGTAGGCCGCAAACGTCATGAGGGCCTTGTTCAGGTTGTCCATGGGCTCGTCCTTGAAGTACTGGTCCATCATGAACCGCATGTACTTCACGCCGGCGTGGATGTTGGCGTCGACCTCGGTGATGTCGCCGACGTTCAATTCCTTGCCGGTCGGGGGCATGACCTGCATCACGCCAATCGCGCCCACGGGGCTCTTGACGTCCTGATCCAGCGTCGATTCCTGGTATCCCTGCGCCGCCATCAGCAGGTAGTCGACGTCGTACTGCGCCCCGTACTTCTTGAACAGCTCGACCACGGCCTGCAGCTTCTTGCGCTCGGCATCGGCCGCGGCGTTTTTCGCGTACTTGACGCCGTCGAGATAGCGACGTTCGATGGTGTTTCGGAAGCCGTCACCCTTGCCGTGCTTCTTGAGCCACGTGTTGACGACCTCTCTGAGCTTGGGATTCTCTTTGCGAAACGCGACGGCCAGGTTGCCGCCTGACCGCACCGTGATGTCCTTGTGCACCTTGATGCTGGTGAACACTTTGCTCCAGAACTCGGCCAGATAGTCGTCGACGATGGTGATTGGCGCGAGGCCGGCGTTGACCATCTCGAGCACGTCATCGTCCTCGAGGACGGCGGGGGCCTCGACGAACACGGCCGGCGGCTTGCCGCGCGCCTTCAGTTGCTCGTTCAGCTTGATGAGGCTCTCCTCATAAATGCTCCCTTTGCGGACGAACACCTCCTGACCGGCGAGATCGTCCACCGTGGCGATCGGCGGCGCGCCTGGCCCGGTGACCACCACTTCGCTCACATTGGTGCGCGTCGGCTCCGAGAAGGCCGCGAGCTTCTCCAGCTCGGGCCTGACGGTCACCATGGCCGCGACCATGTCCACCTTGCCGCTCGCGAGGGCGGGGTACAGCTGATCGCGCGACATCGGCACGATCACCACGTGCACCTTGAGGTTGCCGGTCTTCAGGTCCGCGTTCAGATCGTTCTCGAACAGCTTCAAGGCCTCGTACGTCAGCCCCCGTTCCTGCCCCTTGTCGATGAAGTAGTGCGTGCGGTTGAAGGTCACGGCGACGCGAATCGCGCGACGCTTGACCAGCGCGTCGAAGTCGCCGGTGAACGGCTTGTCCATCACGAGCCGCACGGCTTCCGGAAGGGCGTCGTACGGCGACGCCGTTGGCAGGGATGGGCGCGTCGGTCGCCGACGTGACCGGCGACGTGACCGCCGACGCTGCGCCGGCGGCGCCGCTTCCTTCGGACCGGAGCAGGCCATGGCAGCCGCCACGACGAGCAGGCCGACAATGCCGCGACAAACGCCAGGCTGCGTGCAGAGAGTCTTCATCTGTTCCTTTTGCATCCGGCCGCGCTGTTCATGCGAGCCGATGCGCACTATAGGAGGGTCGGTAGGACCGCCGCTACTGCCCTTAGGGGAAGGATCCGAGTCGAACGTCAGCGGCTCAGAGCGAGCGCCACGCGGCGAATGGCGTCGAGCACGGCGGCACCGGAATCGGTCTTTCGGAAGAACGCGGCGCAACCCGCTGCTTCGGCGAGTGCGCGCGTTTCGGGATCCTCGTGAGCGGTGATACAGATGAAAGGGGCATAGCGGCCTTCGGCCACGAGTCGCTGGCCAAGTTCGATGCCGGACATCTCACCAAGATGAACGTCGAGCACCAGGCAGTCGAATAGGGGATGTTTCGTATCCGCGAGGAACGCCTCAGCTGAGGCATACGTGATCGGCTGCATGCCCGCAGCACGAAGCAGCCTGCCGAGCGATCGGCAGAAATTCTCGTCGTCATCGACGACGGCGACGTAGAGAGTTACGGTTTTGCTCATCTTGATCAGCCGGATGATGTCCGCCAACGACTGCGCGAACTCCGCGGGTGCAGGGCATCGCCGCCGGTGAGCACTATATGCATCGGCAGCGAAGAGCGACTACAGCCCTTTAGGGAAGGTTGGCTTCGACTCGGTGAGCAGGCCCGCCTCGTCGGTCAGCCGGGTGAGTTCGGCGACCGACTGCACGCCCAGTTTCGTCGTGATCGCCGTGCGGTGGAGCTTCACGGTCCGCTCGTGGATGCCGAGGTCGCCGGCGATCTGCTTGTTGAGCTTGCCCCGCACGACATGGCCGAGCACTTCGAACTCCCGTGCGGTGAGCGTGCCGAAGCGCGCGCGCAATTCACGCTGCCGGTTGCGCGCCTCGCGCTCCCGCGCGTCGCGAGCGAGGGCGCGCGTCACCGCCTCGAGAAGGTCTGCTTTCGCCGCTCGCTTCTCCAGAAAGTCTTCCGCCCCATCGCGCATCGCGCGAACGCTCGAGGGGATGTCGCCGTGGCCGGTGAGGAAGAGAATCGGCAGCGGATTGGACGACCGGGCCAGCGCCGATTGCAGCTCGAGGCCGTTCATGCCGGGCATCCGCACATCGGCGAGCACGCAGCCCGGCGCATCCTCGACCCGCTGCGTGAGAAAGTCGCTCGCCGACCCGAACGTCCTGACCGCAAACCCGCTCGCCCGAAGCAGCCGCGAGGTTGCCGCAAGAAAGGGCGCATCGTCATCGACGATGTGGACGGTGGGTTCGGTCACGTTCATACGGCGGCGCCCTCCTCCGCGATCGGCAGCGTGAAACGAAATGCCGCGCCGCCGCCGTTCCTGTTCTCGGCCCACAGTCGCCCGCTGTGCGCCTCGACGATCGTGCGGGAGACCGCCAGACCGATGCCCATGCCGTTCGGCTTGGTCGTGAAAAACGGGTCGAAGATCCGCGCCAGCTTGTCGGCAGGAATGCCGTGCCCCGCGTCGCCGACGGCGATCTCGACAAGCTGCGCGCCGTCGAGCCGCGCGGTCACATCGACGCGCCGATCCTCGAGCCTCGTCCCGTGGAGCGCGTCCATCCCGTTGAGAATGAGGTTGAGCAGCACTTGCTGAATCTGCACGCGGTCGCCGCGAACGTGCGGCAGATCGGCTGGCACATCGACATCCAGCTTCACCTGCCGCGTCGCTGCATCGATCCGCACGAGCGCCGCCACATCGCCGACAAGCGCGCCCACGTCGAGCCGTCCCGTGTCGAGCGTCTGCCGCTTGAGCAGCCCGCGCATGCGATCGATGACGTGGCCAGCGCGTTCGTCGTCCGAGCGGATGTCCGAAAGAATCGCGCGGATCTCATCGAGATCCGGCGAGGGGTGCTGCAGGAACAGCTCGGCCGCCTCCGCGTTGCGCAAGATCGACGCGAGCGGCTGATTGATCTCATGTGCCAGCCCCGACGCGAGCTGGCCCATCATCGAGACGCGCCCCGCGTGCGCGATCTCCTGCCGGAGCAGCTGTGTCTCCTGCTCAGCCTGTTTGCGCGCGGTCACGTCGCGAGCGGCGCCACGGATCAGGACCGGCTGGCCCGTGGCGTCGAACTCGACACGGCCCTGGGAGGAAATCCACCGGGTCGCGCCATCCGGCAGCATCAACCGGTATTCGGTCTGGTATTTGCCTCCATTCGCACCCGCGACCGCCATCGCGTGCGCCTGCCGGAGGCCTTCGCGATCATCGGGGTGCAGCCGTTGCAGGATGGCGTTGAACTCGAGCGGCTCTGACGGCGCGAAGCCAAACAACTCGCGCCATTTGTGGCTCGCCCAGATCTCGTTTCGCGCCAGGTCCCGGATCCAGATGCCCAAATCGGCGGCATCGACGGCCAGGCTCATGCGCGCCTCGCTTTCGCGCAGCCCGGCCTCGCTGGCCTGAAGCTCGTGGACGAGTCGCGACGCCCGGAGCACGTCACGACTCAACTCGGAGCCCATCACGACGACCAGGCCGAGGTAGAGCGGGGCGATGAGAACGGGGATGGGCAGTTGGGCCCAATGGACCAGCGCGGCCTGAACGGTGCCGAGCAACAGAAAGAATTCGACACTGCCCCCGATCATCAGCGCCTTTCGGCGCTCGCCTCGCCGCCAGGCCGTGACGCTGGCATCCGCGACAAAGATGAGGATCAGCAACATCGTCGCGTAGCCGAACAGCATCCATGGATTCGGTATGCCTTTGAACACCGTGACGGAGTCGCCGAGAAACGGCACGCGCCGCAGACTCGTGATCTCGAGGTAGTTGACGTTCCCCCAGATCAGAAACGCGACCAGCAGGTAGAACACGCGCAGGCCCGAGACGGTCCACGCCAGCCATCGCCGCCCCGCGCCGAGGTAAAACGTCACGAACCACGTGGTCGAGACCAGCACACCCAGCAGCGCAACATGTGTCCACCTCATCGCCGAGAGGAGTTCTCCGGGCGTCCCGACTCGCATCTGCCGCAATTCACAAAGCGTGAAGGCCGCTGTGGAGGCTGCGGTCATGGCAAAGAACAGATTGGCCCAGGCGGTGCGGTTGCTCCACCACACCAGAAAGTAGATCACCGCCAGCGTGAGGCACGCCGACGCGACCATGGACCAGATGACGGTGACCCAACTCATGAACTCAGCTTCCCTGATTCAACGGGCACAGGGCATATTACCGTTGCTGCTGTCTGCAGACCCAACGCCTTGAGGCGAAAATCCCTTTGCATCTGATCCGCCCCATGAACGTTATCTTTAGCATTCCCGACGAGGCTGGCGGAAATCCCGTACTCTCTGCAGGGCTCAGATGACAGCTTTCTACGTCATGCGTCGGCGGGAGCTTCGGTCGTCGGTCTGGTTCTGTGCGTCATCGCAGGGAACGGGGGCGCGTCCGCCGAAGCGCAGACCGTGACCGCGACGACGGGTGCCATCAATGGAGTCGTCACAGACAGCACGAAGACCGTCGTGCCGGGCGTGACCGTCACCCTGTCGGGGCCGTCATTGATGACCACCCGCACCGCCCTCACCGACGAGGCGGGCGCCTACCGCTTTTCTGCAGTGGCCCTGGGCGACCACACGCTCACCTTTCAGCTCTCCGGTTTTGGGACGATTGTCCGCGAGGGCATCCACGTCGGGCTCGGTTTCACGGCGACCGTCAACGTCGAGTTGAGCCCGGCGACCATCGACGATAGCGTCACCGTCAGCGGCGCGGCGCCTGTGGTTGACGTCTCGTCAACAGCGGTCACGACCCATTTTGACAGCGACACGCTCGCGAGCCTGCCAGGCGCGCGCGACTTCTTCGCGATCGCGGCGAACACGCCGGGCGTGGCGCTCTCGAAGATGGACGTGGGAGGTAACGGCGCGCTCAGCCTGCAGGAGTACACCGCCTATGGACTGCGGGCGACCACCGGGGTCAACCGCAATGAGGTTGAAGGCATTCGTGTCGGCGGGGCCAACGGGCCGAACGACAACTACTTCTCCGACTTCGCGTCTTTTTCGGAGATCGCGATCACGGCGGTGGGGCAAACGGCGGCAATGCCGGTGCCGGGCACCCTGGGCCAGTACGTCAGCAAGTCCGGCGGCAACGCCTATCACGGCAGCCTGTACGCGGATTTCCAGAACGATGCGCTCGAGGCCACCAACATCGACGACGATCAGATCGCGCGCGGCGTGTTCGGCGGGCCCGGCCTCGACGCGCGCGATGTCAACCGGCTGCAGCGCTTTCGGGATTTCAGCGCGGACGTGGGCGGATACCTGAAAAAAGACAAGGCGTGGTGGTATGGCGCGTACCGCTCCACGGAGGTTGCGCAGCAATACCCCTGGCTGCTCGACACGGCTGCCACGCTCGACGCGACGGTCGTGACGGGCAAGGTCACCTACCTGCTGTCTCGACGTCAGAAGCTCGTCGGATACCTGCAGCACGAAACCTTCCGGCAGTCGAGCTACTTCACCGCCAGCACGAGCCAGCCCATCGTGACCAGTGATGCACTCCAGCGCGTGGTGTTTCCCGTGAGCGTGTGGAAGGGCGAGTACAACGCCGCCGTGACGGACGCGTTCTACGTCGAGGCACGCGTCGGAGGCTATCGCTCCGACTTCGCCGCCACATTCAAGAGCACGGACCCGCGCATTGCGGACATTGGTGCGAATACCGTGCGCGGTGGCTCCGTGTCTCAGGAGCGACTGATCAACCGCCCGCAGGCCAACGGTTCCATGAGCTTCCTGAAGACCGGGTGGGGCGGCAGTCACACCTTCAGAATCGGCGGCGAGTACATGAACGACCGGCTCGTCGCACCGACCGACGGATACGGCAATCCCTGCAACTGCGTGTCGACGCTGAACAACGGCGCGCCCGCCCAGGTGCAGATCCGGTTGGGCCCGAACGTGTCGAAGAACGCGCTGACGACCGCCGCTGGTTTCGTGGACGACGCGTGGCGTCTCAATGGCCGGGTCACGCTCTCTCTTGGAATGCGCCTGGATCGCTACCAGCCGATTCTTCCCGAGCAGCAGGGACCTGCAGGGCAGACGTTCCCGGCGATCGACCCCGTCCTCACGTTCAACAACTGGGCCCCACGCGTGGGCATGAGCGCCGATCTCACGGGCGACGGCAAGACGGTGCTCAAACTCCATTACGGACAGTTCTGGGTCTACCCCGGAACCAACTTCACGTCAGCCTTCAACCCGAATCCTTCCGGCTGGTCGCAGACCTACGCCTGGACCAACGATGCGAACTCGAACGGCCGATGGGATCCTGGCGAGGAAGGACGATTGATCGCTGTGTCCGGCGGCAGCACGTCGACCCGGCTCGATCCGGGCATCGAGAATACCTATGTCCGTCAGGCCAGCGCATACATCGAGCGCGAGGTGGCACCTGATGTCGGCGTCCGGACCGGTATGGTCCTGAACGCGAAGCGCCAGCCGTACGGCACGATCAACGTCAGCCGGCCGCTCAGTGCGTACTCAGTGCCCGTCGCTGTCGTCGATCCCGGTCCTGACGGCCGACTCGGTTCTGCCGATGATGGCGGAACCGTGACCGCCTACGACCTGACCGCGGCCTCTTTGAGCGCGTCGCCCGTGAACCTGACCACGAACCTGCCCGACAGCAACAGCGAGTACTACACCTGGGAGATCACGGCGACGAAACGTCAGCGCACCGGCTGGTCGTTGCTGGCCAGCTTCACGGAGACGTGGAGCCACGAGGCCGCCCTTGGGACGGGAAATGATTTCACGCCGAATGCCCTGATCAACGCCACGCGGCAATCAGGATCGGTTCAGGACGTGGCAGGCGAAACTGAACGGCACGATGAATCTTCGCTGGGGCTTTCTGGTCGTCCCCGTCGTCCGACATCAGTCCGGCACACCGTTCGCGCGCACCTTCGTTCAAACGCTCAACTATGGGAACGCGACCATCAAAGCGGAACCGATCGCGGCCAATCGGACGCCTGACATCACGCTCGTCGACGTGCGCACCGAGAAAACGTTTCGCATCAAAGCTGTGCGTGTCATGGGATTCTTCGACGTGTACAACATGTTCAACACCAATGCTGCACAGGCGCTCACGACCACCTCGGGTGGCTCGTGGCTGCGGCCGACCGCAATCACGGGCCCCGTGTCCTCCGGTCGTCGCGCGTTGAGGTGCGGTCTCCCGGTTGCACCACCTTCTGGTAGCGATGGTCGCCGGCACACAAGTGCTCTCGGTAGGTAGCGAACGGAGGAGCCCCATGAACACAGCTGAACACATCAGGCTTGACGAGGCTCGGGAGCGGCAAGGTCGACTGGAAGAAATGGGGTCCTTACCTCAGCGAGCGCCAGTGGGGAACGGTCCGCGAGGACTACAGCGAGAACGGAGACGCCTGGAATTTCTTCACCCACGACCAGGCGCGCTCACGCGCCTATCGCTGGGGCGAAGACGGCCTGGCCGGCATCTCCGACGACAAACAGCGCCTGTGCTTCGCGCTGGCCTTGTGGAACGGGAACGATCCGATCCTCAAGGAGCGGCTCTTCGGATTGACCAACAGCGAAGGCAACCACGGCGAGGACGTCAAGGAGTACTACTTCTATCTCGATAGCACGCCGACCCACTCGTACATGAAGTTTCTGTACAAGTACCCGCACGCGGCGTATCCCTACGCCGACCTGCTGCAGACCAACGGCCGGCGCACCCGCGAGGAGATGGAGTACGAGCTCCTCGACACCGGCGTCTTCAAGGACGATCGGTACTTCGACGTGTTCGTGGAGTACGCCAAGGGCGGTGCGGACGACATCCTCGTCAGGATCACGGCCATCAACCGGGGACCGGACGCGGCAGACCTGCATCTCCTGCCGACGCTGTGGTTCCGCAACGACTGGTCGGCCTGGATTGCCGAATCCAACCGGGCCGCCCGGAAACCCAACCTCCGTCAGGCGGAGGCGCCGGCAGGCGTGAGCGCGGCGTCAGTGGCGCATCCGGTGCTCGGTGAGTTCGTCCTTTCGTGCGAAGGCGACGTGCCGCTGCTCTTCACCGAGAACGAAACGAACCACGAGCGGCTCTTTCCTGGGCAGAAGAACGAGAGCGCGCATGTCAAGGACGGCATCAACGAGTGCGTCGTCCACGGCAGCCATGATGCCGTGAACCCCGACAGGCACGGCACGAAGGTCGCGGCACACTACAAGGTCACCGTCGGCGCCGGTCAGTCCGAGGTGATTCGCGTGCGGCTCTCGCCCACTTCTCCGAAGCAAGAGGGCCAACCCTTCGGGAAGGCGTTCGACGATGTCTTCGCCGCCAGGCTTCGTGAAGCCGACGAGTTTTACGCGTCGGTCACGCCGCCATCCGTGAGCGAAGACGCGGCCAACGTGATGCGTCAGGCCCTGGCGGGCATGCTCTGGAGCAAGCAGTTCTTCTTCTTCGACGGGGACAACTGGCTCGACGAGCATCATTCCAACCCGCTTCATCGCGGTTATCGCCACGCGCGGAACTCGGAGTGGTACCACATGTTGAACGAGGACATCGTCTCGATGCCCGACAAGTGGGAGTACCCGTGGTACGCGGCCTGGGATCTGGCGTTTCACACGCTGCCGCTGTCGATCGTCGACCCCGACTTTGCCAAGCAGCAGATGGAACTGATGCTTCGTGGCTCGTACCTCCACCCCAACGGCCAGATGCCCGCCTACGAGTGGAACTTCAGCGACGTCAACCCACCCGTCCACGCCTTTGCGACGTTGTTCCTCTATCGCAGCGAACAGGCCTGCGCGGCAAGCCGGACCTGGACTTTCTCCGATCGACCTTCAACAAGCTCCTGCTGAACTTCACCTGGTGGGTCAACCGGAAGGACCGCTTCGGCAAGAACGTGTTCGAGGGCGGTTTTCTCGGCCTGGACAACATCGGCGTCTTCGACCGCAGCGCCCCGCTGCCCACCGGCGGCCACCTCGAGCAGGCGGACGGCACGGCGTGGATGGCCCTGTTCAGCGAGAACATGCTGGAACTCGCGATCGAGCTCGCCGCCCACGATCCGGTCTACGAGAGCATGGTCTTCAAGTTCGTGGAGCACTTCTACTTCATCGCCGCTGCGATGAACCAGCTCCGGCCCCGACGGCATGTGGGACGAGGAGGACGGTTTCTACTACGACATCCTGCGGCTTCCCGACGGCCGCGCCACGCGGCTCAAAGTGCGTTCCCTGGTGGGACTCCTTCCACTCTGCGCCACCACGGTGATCGAGAAGTCGCAGCGGGAGCAGATCCCGGGCGCGATGGCCTATGTGCAGGAGCGCCTGCGCCGGATCCCCGAACTGTGGTCGACGATACACCCGACCGGCCCGGGTCACTTCGGCGTGGCCGAGCGGGGTGTGCTCGCTCTCGTCAACCCGGAGAGGCTCCGCCGGATTCTCACGAGGATGCTCGACGAGAACGAGTTCCTGGGACCCCACGGCATTCGCTCGATCTCGAAGTTCCACGAGCGGAACCCATATGTCGTCCATGTGGACGGCCGGGAGTACCGGGTGGATTACCTGCCGGCGGAATCGAACACGGGCATGTTCGGTGGCAACTCGAACTGGCGCGGCCCGGTCTGGATGCCAGTGAACGTGCTCATCATCCGGGCGCTGCAGAACTTCTACCTGTACTACGGCGACCGCTTCAAAATCGAATGCCCCACCGGCTCCGGCCGGCTGATGAACCTGTTCGAGGTGAGCAAGGAGATCTCCGACCGGCTCGTCAGCACGTTCACCCGCAACGATCAGGGCCGTCGCCCGGTGTACGGCGGCAGCGAGAAGTTCCAGACCGATCCGCATTGGCGCGACTATATGCTCTTCTACGAGTACTTCCATGGCGACAACGGCGCCGGGTTGGGCGCCAGTCACCAGACCGGGTGGACCGGACTCGTCGCCAAGCTCATCGAGCTGTTCGGCGTCCTGGAACCCGAGCGCGCGCTGGAAATGGGTAAGAAGGCCGTGTTCGAAGGAAGCCGCCAGAAACTCGGTCAGGTAGGAGATGAAAACCTGACGCAGGCATAAGTCAACTGCGAGGTGAACACCTAGGGTGCCGCGACAAAAGGCGGTGGTTGTCGTCAGCTTTAGCGGAGGCGGAAAATGCGAAGAGGCCGCCAGAAACGGGCGACCTCTCGCTGCAAATTGTGATGGTTGCGGGGGGGGATGTCGTCTATGGTGTCCGCCCGCGTGTCCTGGGCCGCGGCATGACGCGCGCGCCGTCCTCCCCGTAGCACGTTTGGGTGCCGCACGAAGTGGCCCGGCTGTATGAGCACGGGCGCGGGATCGATGATCCCACGCTTGGTCCTACGTGCGGCGGTGGTCGGGGTGGGCGACGGAAGACTCGCCGACTGCCCGTGGTGGTGTTTAGCCGCGACGACGGCGGCGGGATGACGCTAACCCCAGAACGCCGAGCGCTACGAGGGAGAGCGTCGCGGGTTCGGGGACCACCGCAGTACTACCGGGACGGAAAAGGTAGGCGCCGGTGAAGGGGGAGTCTTGAGTCGCGAAATGCGCCTCTTCCGCGCGCGCGCTGTCATTGCCCTGAGGGTCGAACGCGTCCCCTCCGAAACCCGCTAAGGCCAGCAGGCTACCGTTGAATAACATCGAGGTCGCTGTGAAACCACGGGTTTCCTGCTTCAGGCTCGTTGTGAACAGAGGGCCGAACGTTGTCACGAGCAGCGGCGCAAACCCAACTACCGGCCTGTAGCTCGGTGAGGTCATCAAAATTCGCGTGCGTCAGGTGAGGGTCGGCAATGTCAATGAACACGTCGCGCACTTGCGTTTGCGTCGCCCAGGTCCAACCCGTGAGTCCCACGACGCCGATGTCCGCCGTGCACGCGGTGACGCCATCCGTCGCGCACACGCCCGCGATCTGATTCCACGACAGACCCGTAGTGCCGATGAGCGAGGCTCACTCCCGACCCCCGGTGTCCGTATAGGCCACGGTGAGAGGGGTCGCCCCGGCAGCGCCCGCCATCAATCCGAACACCACGACCAGCCACGCAGCACGGATTCGCATGGTGTCTCCCGTCACGGTTGGTGTCGCTAGCCTGTATGACCAGGCGACCGCCGGAATACTACTACAGGATCAGCGGGGGGGTGTCCGTCCGCGTGTCACGAGCGGCGGCCTGATGGGCACGAATTCTGTGGGTATCTTTGGAGTGCGGACGTAGACTCTGCCTCCACTACTCCGATCCCCATCTCGCCGAGGAGGCGCATGAAATCTCGCCGGTCGCTGGGTCTCTGTCTGTTGGTGCTCCTCTCGGTCTCCACCGCCTGCACGACTGGGCGGATGGTGTCGTTGCAGACGCAGCCCGGTGCCACCGCGCCGCCTGGGCTGAAGTCCGGCGACCGTGTCCGGGTGCATCTGCATGACGGCAGCCGACGGGACTTCGACTTCGACCACGTTTCTGCCGATGGCGACGTATTCGGGCGGCAGCAGGAGCACGTGCGAGTGAGTGACATCGCGCTGGTCGAACGACGATCAATCAACACGGTCCGAACGTCGATTCTCATCGGCTCCTGTGTGTTCGTCGTGGTGGCGGCGGTTTTCATGATTGCCGTCGACGACCTCGCCGAGGGCCTTGACTCCCCGTAGCGCGTTTGCGTGGTTTGAACTGCCGCGGGCGACGGCATCCGAGCAGGCGCGCAACAAGCCTCCTTACCGCCCGACGGGCTGCTGCAGGTGGTGGGGAATCTCGGGGAAATGTTGAAAGCCGCCTGAGGCCCGAGCGGCGCGGCGGCTGATTCTTATGTTGGTTGCGGGGGCGGGATTTGAACCCGCGACCTTTGGGTTATGAGCCCAACGAGCTACCGGACTGCTCCACCCCGCGTCAGGGAAGTGACATCCGAATCTTAGCACGTTCCCCGAGCACGCGGCCACCCCTCACGATTCGCGCCGGAAGTCGCGCAAACGCGCGCGGACGACCAGGCGGAACCCGGAGTGCCCTCGGTCACGAGATCCGCGTGACCGATTCGCGCGCGCAGGTGCGACGCCCTTCCACCGGCACACGTCGGCGGCCGCCAGTAAGTGGGTGAGTGGGGAAGAGGAGAACCGGCCCTCTACTTCGGTGGTTCGACGTCCTTGATGATGAAGAGCGTCTCGCCGGGCTTGATCAGCCCCAGCTCGCGGCGCGCGATCTCTTCAATGGCCTCGGGCTCCTCGCGTAGCCGGCGCGCCTGCTCGCGCAGCTGCGCGTTCTCGACGCGCGCCCGCCAGATCTCGGCCGAGAGCTCGCCGTACTGACGACGCGTCTCGAGCATGGCCAGGAGCCCGCGCTCGCCGACGAGCGCATCGATGACGAGAACCGAGGCGACGAAGAGCAGAAGGAATTGGATGAGCCGGCGGCTCCGCCAGCCCTGCTTGGCGTCGGGCTTCTTGCGTTCTCGGTTCTTGGGAGCCTCTTGAGTCATCCGCAACGAGATATCGGCCGCTCGGAGAAAATACCGCAGTTCTGCAAAAAGTACAAGCTATAAATAGCGCGCGCGCAGAAAAAGTACAAGTCATTTCTCGCCACACGCGCGCGCGAGCGCTCGGAGGGTGCCGCCCATGACCTCAGACTTCGTGATTGTCCTCACCACGCTCGGCGCCTCGACAGACGCGTCCGCGTTCGCAGCCACGCTCGTCGCCGAACGCCTGGCCGCGTGTGTCAACGTGCTCCCCGAGATGGACTCCGTCTACCGGTGGCAAGGCCGCGTGGAGCACGAGCGCGAACGCCAGCTCGTCATCAAGACAACGAGCGCTCGCGTGGCCGCCCTGCGGGACCGCCTGGCATCACTCCATCCCTACGAGGTTCCCGAGCTCCTCGTCCTGCCAGTCGTGGACGGCAGCCCAGCCTATCTCGGCTGGCTGAGCGCGGAGACGACGCCGGATTGAACTGCAGGATAAGCGGTTAGCTCGACGGATCCCCGGCTGAGCGCCGACCGTCCTATCAGATGAGCCCTGGATTTCGTGGCCGGCAGCTCCAGCACGCCGGCTGCACTGGGAGCCATCATGACTCGGCAATTCTTTTCGGGGATGCTGTTGTCGCTGGGCCTGATCGCGTTCGGCGCCCTGCCAGCCGTCGCGCAATCCATCAGCACACGGGTGACGGATCGCGGCGGACTCGCGGTGCCAGGGGCGGTCGTCACCGTGACGTCGGACGATCACCACGAGGATCGGGTGACCGACATCGAGGGCCGGGCGCGATTCCACCCGGTGCCGCCGGGACGGTACGAGATCACGGCCTACGTGAAGGGATTCCGCAAGGCGCGCCGCACGATTCGTGTCGACGGGGGATTGCAGACCGAGACGCTGCTGCGCGTTCACCGCTACAAGGGGGACGGCGAGCGCTAGCGGTTACACCGCGTCGAGCGCCTGGGCGAGATCCTCTTTCAGGTCCTCGACGTCCTCGATTCCGGCGGAGATGCGCACCATCCCGTCGGTGATGCCGATCTCGGCGCGCCGTTCTGCGGGCACCGAAGCATGCGTCATCGTCGCGGGGTGCGAGATGAGCGTCTCGACGCCGCCCAGGCTCTCGGCCAGCGAGAGCAGGCGCACACGGTCGAGCAGGCGTTTGGCGGCCTCGAACGAACCCAGATCGAACGTGACCAGCCCGCCGAATCCGCGCATCTGTCTCTTCGCCAGCGTGTGCTGCGGGTGCGACGCGAGACCAGGGTAGATCGTCGATTGCACCTTCGGGTGCGCGTCGAGAAACTCCGCCAGGGCCAGGCCGTTGGCATTGTGCTGAATCATGCGCAGCGGCAGCGTCTTCGTGCCGCGCAGCACGAGCCACGAGTCGAAGGGGCCCAGGATCGCGCCTTCGGCGTTCTGCACGAACTTCAACCACTCGATGTCGTCGTCTCGTGTGGCCACGACAATGCCGCCCACGCTGTCGCTGTGCCCGTTGAGGAATTTCGTCGTGCTGTGGACCACGAGATCCGTGCCGGTGTCGATGGGCCGCTGCACGTAGGGGCTGGCAAACGTGTTGTCCACGATCATCCGCGCGCCGTGTGCGTGCGCGATGCGGGCGGTCAGCTCCAGATCCGCGAGCCGCAGCATCGGGTTGGTGGGCGTCTCGACGAACAGCATGCGCGTGTTCGCCGTCATGGCCTGCTCGACCCGCTCGGGACACGACGTATCGACGTAGGTGAACGTCAGCTCGTAGCGACGCAACACGCGCTCGAACAGACGAAACGTGCCGCCGTAGGTATTGTCGGTGACCACGACGTGATCGCCGGACTTCAGCATGGTGGCGATCGCGCCGATGGCCGCCATGCCCGAGGCGAACGCAAAGCCGGCGCGGCCGCCTTCGATGGCGGCGACATTGGCTTCGAGCGCGCTTCGCGTGGGGTTCTGCGTTCGCGCGTACTCGTACCCCTTGTGCTTCCCGAGCGCCTCCTGCACGTAGGTCGACGTCTGGTAGATCGGGGTGATGATGGCGCCCGTCGACGGATCGGGCTCCTGTCCGGCGTGAATGCAGATCGTGCTGAATCGAGCCTTCGAATCGAGCTTCACGGATGCACCTGTGGCGGGGATGTTATCATTCCCGAGGCAAATACACGCCGGCCCTTGACCCCCGCTCGGGATGGGGCCGACCCGGTAGCACCGCGAGTCCCTGCCTTGCGGAGGCCGACACCTCGATCATCATGATCGGCCGAGCCCCCAAACCCGCACCCGTGCTTCCCCCCGTGACGTCGCGGATCGATCTCGTTCGCCGCGCGGCCCTGCACTCCCTGCCCGGACGGCTTCTCGTCGGAGGTCTGATCGTCCGGGTGATGACGACGGCGCTCCGGGCCTCGCAAGTGCCCGTCGGCGGAGTCCTCGAGTTCCTCGACATCCTCGCCTCGTTCGCCCTCGTGTGCGGCGGCGGGTACTTCGTGGTGAAGCTCGCGGGCACGGTGCGGCGGCGGCTGCTCTGGCGTGTACGCCGCAAGCTGATCCTGTCGTACGTCTTCATCGGCGTCGTGCCCGTTCTCCTGATCGTCGGCTTCTTCGTGCTTTGCGGGCTGCTGCTGTTCTTTCACGTCAGCTCGTATCTGGTGCACACGCGACTCAGGGCGCTCACCGAGCAAGCTCAGTTCGAGGCCCAGGCTGCGGCGCTCGAGCTCCAGCGGGCTGGATCGATCGACGGGGCACGGACAGTTCTGGTGCGCCGCGAGGCGAGCTTCGAGGCGCAGTACCCGGGCGTCTCCATGGCTGTCGTGCCGACGGGCGAGAAAGGATGTTCCGGTGAGCCTGCCATCGGCGCCACCGGGCGTTCCATCCGCCTGCCGCCTCTCACTGCTGGTCCCTGGATGCACCTCAATCCACCTGACGTCCTGCCCCCGTGGGTGAGCTGTGCGGGGTTTGCGGGAATCCTGGCCTACATTCCGGAAAACCAGCAGGCGCAATCCCAGACGAATGCCGATGCCGGCCTCGACGTCTCGCAATCCACCCGGCTCGCCATTCGCGGCGCGGCCGTCCCCGACGTGGCGCAGCCCGCCTTTGCCGTCGTGGTCGACGTCCCCGTCAACGAGTCGGTGGCGAATCAGCTTCGCGAGGACGCGGGCATCCAGCTTCGTCAGGTCAGCGTGGTCCAGACCAGCAGCGACGGCGTCAAGCCGGCCGTCGGGTTGTCAGTCCCGATGTTGCCCCCCGACGGAGCCGCTGGCGACACGAGCGCGCTCAGCTGGGTGACCCTTCTCGACTACACGGACTGGTCGACGGGACAGACGGCACCCGTCGCCTGGGCGATTACCCTGAACATCCCGCAGGTCTACGACCGGCTCTCGGCCACACAGGCGCGGATTGGCAATCGAAGCTTCGGGCAGATCCTCCTCGTCCTCCTGGCCGTGGTGGCCTCCCTGTTCCTGGTCATCGAGTTCGCCGCGCTCGTGATGGGCTTCGCGCTGGCCAAGTCGATCACCGGATCGGTGCACGAGCTGTTCGTCGGCACCGAAAAAGTGCGCGGTGGGGACTTCAGCCATCGCATCAAGATCGACGCCCGCGATCAGCTCGGCGACCTGGCCACCTCGTTCAACGAGATGACGACGAGCGTGGTGAGCCTGTTGCGGGACGTCGAGGTGAAGGAGCGGCTGGAGGAAGAGCTTCGCATCGCGCACCGCATCCAGATGTCGCTGCTGCCCACGGGCCCTATCGGCATCCCGGGCGTCAGCGTCACCGCCACCTGCCGACCGGCCCGTGAAGTGGGCGGCGACTACTACGATCTCTTTCCGCTGGGTCCGCACCGCCTGGCTGTCCTGATTGCCGATGTGTCCGGCAAAGGCACGTCAGCGGCCCTCTACATGGCGGAGCTCAAGGGCCTGATGCTCGCGCTGTCGGAGACCCACCAGTCGCCGCGCGCGCTGCTGGTCGAAGCCAACCGGATCATCGCGGCCCACATCGACTCACGCAGCTTCATCACCATGACCTACGCCGTCCTCGATCTGGAGCGCGCCACGATGACCTACGCGCGCGCCGGGCACACCCCGCTCATCTACCTGCCCTCCGGCGCCGGCCCGCGCCGCGCGCACATCCTGACGCCGGAGGGCATGGTGCTCGGCCTGCAGATTGACCGCGGCGAGCACTTCGAACGCTTGTTGGAGGAAACCACCATCGACCTCAGCGCCGGCGACCTGTTCGTCTTCTTCACCGACGGCATCAGCGAGGCGATGAATCCGCGGTCGGAGTGCTTCGAAGAATCCCGGCTCGGCGCGCTCATCGAGCGCTCGGGCGACCTGCCCTGTGAGGAGCTTCGGCAACGCGTATTCGACGAGGTGAGCGTCTTCACCGAGGGCGCCAGCCAGCACGACGACATGACGATGATTCTCGTGCGCATCGATCAGGTGGGTGTCGGCCGCGAAGGGCGTGATCTGACTCCAGCCGCCGCGCGAAGCGTCTAGCATTTCTCAATCCGCCATGCCCGAGCCGATGGTCATCTTCCGCACGCACTCCGATATCGAGGCCAGCATCGTCCGCAGCCTGCTCGAGAGCCACGGGATCCAGTCGATTGCGAGCTCCGACGTGCCGCACTCGATCTTTCCGCTGTCGGTCGACGGTCTCGGTGAAGTCCGCATCTCCGTGCACCCGGATCATGCCGACGAAGCCCGGCGCGTCATCGCCAGCCATCGCGTCGACGCCGCCGACGGGCGTTCAGCGACGTTCACCGACGAGCTCGACACCCTCCAGCGGCGGATTGGCTATCGCTTCGACGATCGGGGGCTTCTCGAGCACGCGCTCACGCACACCTCGCGCGCGCACGAGGATGTAAGCGGGGTCGTGACCGACAACGAGTCGCTGGAGTTCCTCGGAGATGCGGTCCTCGGGTTCACGATTGCCGATCTGCTGTTTCACCGCTTTCCCCAGCGTGACGAAGGCGAGAAGTCGAAGATGAAGGGTGCGCTGGTCTCGACGACGTCCCTGGCTGCGCTGGGCGAGCGGCTCGAGCTGGGTCAATACCTGCTGCTTGGCCGGGGCGAGGAAAAGACCGGCGGCCGACACAAGCAGGCCTTGATAGCCGACACGGTCGAAGCGCTCATTGCGGCGGTCTATCTGGACGGGGGCATCGAGCGGGCCAGGCATTTCGTCGAGCAGCAGTTTTCCGAGGCGCTCGACGAGCTCGGTCGAAGTGACGCCGTGGCACGCGACTACAAGTCGGCGCTCCAGGAATTCGTGCAGTCGCGCGCAATGCCTCTACCCGAGTACCGGGTCGTTGGCGCGAGCGGTCCGGACCACCAGAAGTTGTTTCGCGTGGAGGTCTCGGTTCAGGGCGAGGCCCTGGGCGAGGCCAGCGGCCGGACGAAGAAGGAAGCCGAGCAGGATGCCGCGAGACTGGCGCTCGCGTGTCTGCGGGAGCGCACGGTGTCCTAGTGGCCGGCCACTAGTCGATCTCGATGATGCCGCCCCAGCCGATCTTCGGGCGTCCCCCCTCGCCCTCGGGACCATCGGTGGACGAGCCCCCCGATCCAACCAGCGCCATCGCTGGCTCGGGCTGCGGCACGCGGGCAGCCGCATAGCTCTGTACTTCGCGCCGGACCTCGTCGAGCGTGGGCGGGGACGGCCGGCAGTGCAGACGAACCCAGAGGCGCAGCATCGGATCGGTAAAGCTGTAGCGCTTCTGCCGTGACACGATCAGATCGACGTCCTCCAGCCACGACAGGTAATCCTTGGTCGAGCCTGGCGTACGCTGCAGCCGCTGCGACACCTCCGTCAGCGTCAGCGGTTCGTCCTCGGCGAGGATTTCGAGAATGGCCTTGAGCGCGCCGTACCCGCGGGCGCGATGCAGGCGGAGCTCGTAGCAGTACCCGCATTGGCGGTGAAGCGTCCCGCCCGGCGCCATCAGCGTAGCCATCATGGCCAACGGGTCGGCCATCGCGCGACTGTCGGAGGCGCTGGCCACGGCTTCGACGAGCGACCGAACGTACGCGGGACGGCCGTCGGCCAGAGCCTGAACAGTGCGCGACAAATGGGCGAGCTCGGCTTCGTCTCTCAGAGCGCCGCGCGTGATCGCTTCGGGCAATGCGTCGCGGACCTCCACGGCCTGGAGCGGTGTGACGTGAACCACTTCGAAGCGTGCCGTCGCGTCGCGCAGCGCCCGATGCGTGCGCGTGGCGTAGCGGCTCGTGAGCACGAACCGATTCCCGCTCGCCGACAGCCCCTGGAGCAGATCGCGCAGCACATGGCGGAGGCCTGGAAAGTTCTCGAACGTCCGAAACTCGAGCGCTTCGTCCAGCAGGAACGTCACGGGTGAGCCGCCGCCCGCCCGCGCCTGATCGAAGAAGCCCAGCGTGCGTTCGAACGCGCGGCGGGCAGGGCCGCCCGCCGAATCCCGATCGCCCGCGGGCGGAAACGGCGAGTCAGCGTGAAGCGCGCGCTGGAAACGCTCGGGCGTGGTGGCGATTCGCTCGACATTGACATACTGGCACGTCGATCGACCCAGGCGCTCTCTGAGCGCATAGAGCAGCTCGGTCCGTCCGCTGCCACATCCTCCCAGCACCACCGGAATACGTGAGGGTGTGGCGTCGAGCGCTGCGAGAATGCGCCGTTCCAGTACTGCACGCGCCATCGTCATGACACAGAACCTTCCCTGTGCGCCAGGAGCGGGATCCGCAGGCCGTGCTCTGTCGCCGTACGAATGGCTTCCGGATAGCCGGCGTCGGCATGCCGCGCCACGCCGATGCCCGGATCGCACGTGAGCACGCGTTCGAGTCGCGCGTCGGCCTCGTCGGTGCCGTCGGCGACGATCACCATGCCCGCGTGAATGGAATTGCCGATGCCCACGCCGCCACCGTGATGCACCGACACCCAGGTGGCTCCTGCCGACGCATTCAAGAGCGCGTTCAGCACGGGCCAGTCGGCGATGGCGTCGCTTCCATCCATCATGCCCTCGGTCTCGCGGTTGGGTGAGGCGACCGATCCCGTGTCGAGGTGATCGCGGCCGATGACGATGGGCGCGCCGAGCTCGCCGCGGCGGACCATGTCGTTGAGGCGCAGACCGAAGCGCGCGCGATCGCCTAACCCGAGCCAGCAGATTCGAGAGGGAAGTCCCTGAAACGTGACGCGCTCGCCGGCCAGGCGAATCCACCGGCAGAGCGCCGAATCATCGGCGAACATCTCGAGCGCCGCGAGATCGGTTGCGTGGATATCTTCGGGATCGCCGGAGAGCGCCACCCAGCGGAACGGCCCCTTGCCCTCGCAGAACAGAGGTCGAACATACTTGGGGACGAATCCCGGGATGTCGAACGCCTGGGCCACGCCCGCTTTCTGCGCCTCAGCGCGAATATTGTTGCCGTAGTCGAACGCTACGGCGCCCAGACCCTGCAGGTCGAGCATCGCGGCGACGTGATCGGCCATGGCAACCGTCGCACGCGCGACATACTCGTCGGGGTGGGACGAGCGCAGTGCATCGGCTTCGGCCACCGAGAGGCCATTCGGCACGTACCCGTTCAACGGGTCGTGCGCCGAGGTCTGATCCGTGAGCACGTCCGGCACCTCACCCCGGCGAACCAGCTCGGGCAAGACGTCGGCCGCGTTGGCGCAGAGGCCGATTGACCCTGCCACGCCGGCCTGCTGCCACCGCCGGACCCGCGCAAGCGCATCGTCGAGGTTCGTCGTGGCCTCGTCCAGGTAGCGGGTTTCGAGCCTGCGGGCGATTCGCCGGGCGTCCACCTCGACAATGAGCGCAGCGGCGCCGTTCAGAACGGCCGCCAGTGGCTGCGCGCCGCCCATGCCCCCGAGACCGGCGCTCAGGAACCACCGGCCCGCGAGCGAGCCGCCGAAATGCTGGCGCGCCACTTCTGCAAGCGTCTCGTAGGTGCCCTGGAGGATGCCCTGGCTCCCGATGTAAATCCAGCTTCCTGCCGTCATCTGGCCGTACATCGTGAGGCCACGATCTTCCAGATCGCGAAACGTTTCCCAGTTGGCCCAGGCCGGCACGAGCAGCGCGTTGGCGATGAGCACCCGCGGCGCACCGGGATGGGTCCGAAAAATGCCAACGGGCTTACCAGATTGCACGAGCAGTGTCTCGTCGTGCTCGAGCGATTCGAGCGAACGGACGATGGCATCGAACGCGGGCCAGTTGCGTGCTGCCTTGCCGGTGCCGCCGTAGACGATCAGATCGTCGGGCCGCTCGGCGACCTCGGGGTCGAGGTTGTTCATCAACATCCGCAGGGCCGCTTCCTGGGGCCAGCCTTTGCAGGAAAGGGTGGTGCCGCGGGCCGCCCGGATGACGCGTGTCGTGGTGGCCATCGCAGTTACGTGCCGGAAGGGGACAGTCGAAAGTCTAGAACTTAAGAAGCGACACGAACGTTGTCAAATCAAACGCGAAAGATTTTTCACTTGACATCCATCGCACTCGCGGATTCCAGAGTTCCCGTGGCGATCATCTCGGCAATTCGGCCGATGTCCGCTGTCAGCGGGCGGTCGTCATCGAGTGTCGGCACGACGCGACGCACGGCGGCATGCACACGCGCGAGGGTTGGCGACGTCGTCAGCGGCGCGCGCAGGTCGATCGCCTGACAGGCGCACATCACTTCGATGGCCACGACGTGCCGCGCGAGATCCAGAGCGCGTTCGGCCTTGAGTGCTGCGCCCATGCTCATGCTGACGTGGTCTTCCTTGTTTCCGGATGTGGGGATCGTGTCGACCGAGGCGGGATGCGCCAGGCCCTTGAGCTCGGAGGTCAGCGCGGCCGCCGAGATCTGCGCGATCATGAGGCCCGACTGCACTCCGCCGTGACGGGTGAGGAAAGCGGGCAGGCCACTGAGCTCAGGATTGACCAGACGTTCGGTGCGCCGCTCGCTGATCGTCGCCAGTGGACAGAGGGCGATGGCCAGCAGATCGGCGGCGATGGCAACCGGGGCTCCGTGGAAATTGCCACCCGAGACGATCTCGGCGGTCTCGGCGAACACCATGGGATTGTCGGTCGCGGCGTTGAGCTCAATCGACAGCGTGCGGCGGACAAAGCCAAGCGCGTCGCGCGCGGCGCCGTGTACCTGCGGGACGCACCGCAGAGAGTAGGCGTCCTGCACACGGCCGCACCCTTCGTGCGAGCGATTCAGCGGACTGTCGGCGAGCAGCGCCGTCAGGTTGGCGGCCGATTGCTGCTGACCGTCGAACGGCCGGGCCTGGTGAATGCGCGCCTCGAACGGATGAGCCGAGCCCAGCAGGGCGTCCAGCGTCAGGGCCGCCGCAATATCCGCGGCGCGGGCCAGCCGCTCGGCTCCGTCCAGGGCCAGAGCGGCCACTGCCGTGGACGGCTGGGTGCCGTTGATGAGGGCCAGGCCTTCCTTGGCCTTCAGCTGCACAGGCTGAAGATTGGCCGCGGCCAGCGCCTCGGCGGCCGGAGACAGTCGTGCGCCGTCCCAGGTCTGACCTTCGCCGATGAGGACATGGGCGATGTGGGCGAGCGGGGCCAGATCGCCCGACGCGCCGACCGAGCCACGGCTGGGGACGAGCGGATGGACGCGCGCGTTGAGCAGCGCGATGAGCGCGGTGAGCGTCTCGACGCGAATGCCGGAGAAGCCTTTCGCCAGCACGTTCGCGCGAAGGGCCAGGGTTGCGCGCACGGCGCGGACCGACAGTGGCTCGCCGACACCCGCGGCGTGACTTCGCACGAGATTGAGCTGCAGGCGGTCGAGCGCGTCGCGCGGGATCTTGACGTCGGCGAAGAGACCGAAGCCGGTGTTGACGCCGTAGACGGCCTCTGTGCCTTCCGCACGTTCTTCCACGACACGGCGGGCAGCGCTCACACGCTGAGCGGCGTCCGACGACAGCGCGACCGGCTCGAGCCGATCTGCGATGCGCACGAGATCGTCGATGGTGAGCGACGAGCCGTCCAACTCGATCATGGAAGGAGAGAGGGCAGCCGTATACTAATATAGCCCTTCACGTTCTGGTCTCGAACAACGATACCCACCATGAATCTCGCTGTCCTGGGAGCCCAGTGGGGCGACGAAGGCAAGGGTAAGATCGTCGACCTCCTCGCACCACACTTTGCCGTCGTGGCCCGCTACCAGGGTGGGCACAACGCCGGGCACACGGTATTCGTCCGCGGCAAGAAATTCGTGCTGCGTCTGATTCCGTCGGGCATCCTCCATCCCGGTGTCACCTGCGTGATCGGGAACGGGGTCGTCGTCGATCTGCAGGCGCTCTTTCAGGAGATTGACGAACTGACGGCGGCCGGCGTCGACACGCGTGGGCGGCTGCTCGTGAGCGACAAGGCGCACCTGATTCTGCCGTATCACCGCGATCTGGACCTGCTCTCGGAGGCGCGGCGGGGCGAGCGGAAGATTGGTACGACGTCGCGCGGCATCGGGCCAGCCTACGAAGACAAAGTGGCGCGCCGCGGAATTCGCGTGTGCGACCTCGCTGACGCCGCGGCACTCGAAGACCTCGTGCGCGAGAACGTCAACGCGCGCAACCGCCTGATTGGCGATGTCATCGACTGGCGACCGCTCATCGACACACTCAGGACGCAGGCCGAGCGCCTCGGTTCCTCAGTCGCCGATGTGTCCGTGTTTCTGGCCGGCGCCATGGCGGCCGGCAAGGCCATTCTGTTCGAGGGCGCGCAGGGGACGTTTCTCGACATCGATCACGGCACGTATCCGTTCGTCACCTCTTCGAACGCGACCATTGGCGGAGTCTGCACGGGACTTGGAGTCGGCCCGCGTGCCATTGGCGGGGTTCTGGGTGTGGCCAAGGCGTACACCACGCGCGTCGGCGCGGGCCCGCTCCCAACCGAGCTCTCGGGCCCGATCGGTGAGCGACTGCGCGACAGCGGCCAGGAGTACGGCGCCGTGACGGGCCGCCCGCGGCGGTGTGGCTGGTTCGATGCGGTGGCCGTCCGCTACAGCGCTCGCATCAACGGCCTCGACGCCCTCGCCGTCACCAAGCTCGACGTCCTGGACGGCTTCGAGGAAATACCCATCTGCGTCGGGTATCGAACGGCGGGGGAAACGATTACTGAGTTCCCATCCGACTTGCGCCTGCTCGCGAAGTGTCAGCCGGTGTACGAGACCCTGCCTGGATGGTCCGAGCCGACGCGCGGCGTGCGCCAGTTCGGCCGCCTGCCGCAACACGCGCAGCGCTATGTCGCGAGGCTTGAAGAGGTCACAGGTGTGTCTGTCGCCATTGTCTCGACGGGCTCTGACCGCGACGACACAATCTTCCGCGAAGAATCACAGATGGCGGCCTTGATTGGCGCCCCACCGGGTCGCAAGCCGTAAGGCTGGCGCTCGACGGTCCACCAGCACGACCGGGTTGCGTCGAGCAGCACGCCCACCAGCGACGGCAATCCGGTGACGTGGCGCGCGTCGCATACCCGTAACAATTGATGTAGCGTCGATTCCTGCGGAACGTCTGGCGTACCGCGGAACGAATCCGCCCTGGAGGTCCTGTGGCAGAATCGAACGATGTCTGGATCGCCAGGGGCGATGCCTGCTCTGAGATGTGTCGGCCTCGTCAAGCGCTACGGCAGTGTCGTGGCGGTGAACGGTCTCGATCTCGAGGTTTCGACCGGTGAGTGCTTCGGCCTGCTGGGCCCGAACGGCGCCGGAAAGACCACGACCATCGAGATTCTCGAGGGGTTGCTCGCTCCGGACGAAGGGTCCGTCGAAGTGCTCGGCCAGCGCTGGGGCCAGGACGATGAGGCGCTGAGAGAACGCCTTGGCATTCAGCTTCAGGAGACACAGCTCGGCGAGAAGCTGACGGTCGAGGAGACGGTCCGATTGTTCCGCTCTTTTTTCACAAGTGGACCGACGGTGGACCAAGTCCTGCACATGGTCGAGCTGGATGCAAAGCGATCGAGCCCGGTTGGCAAGCTCTCCGGCGGGCAGAAGCAGCGCTTGTCCGTTGGTTGTGCGTTGCTCGGCCGTCCCGATCTGCTGTTTCTCGACGAACCGACAACGGGCCTCGACCCGCAGTCGCGCCGCCAGCTGTGGTCGCTGCTCGAGCAATTTCGACACGGTGGCGGCACGATTCTCCTGACGACGCACTACATGGACGAAGCTGAATCGCTGTGTGATCGGGTGGCCATCGTGGATCACGGACGGGTCATCGCCCTGGCCACACCGCGCGAGCTCATCGCGACCCTGGGAGCGGAGCACGTTATCGCGTTCGGCGTGGCCGGAGATCGACCGCCACCCTCCGTCGACGAGCTTCGAGCTCTGCCCGGCGTGCAGGATGTGCGCACGGAAAGCGGCACGATGCTCCTGACCGCATCCGAAGTGCACCTGACGATCCCGGCCCTTCTGGCGTTGCTCGATCGCGACAGGCTGGAGTTGTCGCTGCTGACGACGCATCATGCGACCCTCGAGGATGTGTTCGTCTCGATGACCGGACGCCACCTCCGAGACGCGTGATGGCCCCGCGAGCCGAGTCAGGACGAACAGACGTGGACCGGGGCGGAGCGTGGCACCCCCTCGTCGAGCTCACACGATCCCGCGTCCTCGAATTTCTGCGCGAGCCGGAGGCCGTGTTCTGGGTCTTCGCGTTCCCCATCCTGATGGCGTGCGCTCTCGGTCTCGCCTTCCGAGCGCGGGGCGACGAGTCGATCCGCATCGGGGTTCAGCGTGCGCACGGCGCAGACGAGCTCGCTCAGACGCTCGGTGCGACCGGGCGCCTCGACGTCGACGTGCTCGATGTCGATCAGGTGGAGTTGGCACTGTTGCGAGCGGAGGTACAGCTGGTCGTCGTGCCCGGCAACCCGCCCACATTCCGCTACGATCCAAGCCGCACGGAGAGCCGGCAGGCACGGTTGCTGGTCGACGACGCCATGCAGCGCGCGGCGGGCAGGGCCGATTTGTGGCGGGCGCGGGACGTGCACACCGAGGCACGGGGGGCGCGTTACATCGACTGGCTGCTTCCGGGTCTGCTGGGCATGAACATCATGGGCACCGGACTCTGGAGCGTCGGCTTTTCGATCGTACAGGCGCGCACGCGCAAGCTCCTGAAGCGCTTCGTTGCCACGCCCATGCGGCGCAGCCACTACCTGATTTCGCACATGCTCGGACGTCTGGTCTTCCTTGGCCTCGAGGTGAGCGCGCTCCTGCTATTCGGCTGGGCTGTATTCGGTGTTCCCATTCGGGGCTCGATCTTTTCGCTGCTCGCCTTGACGCTCGCCGGAGCGTTCGCCTTCGGCGGCGTTGGCCTGCTGGTGGCGAGCCGCGCCAGGACCGTCGAAGCGGTGTCCGGCCTGATGAACGTCGTCATGCTGCCAATGTGGCTGCTGTCGGGCATCTTTTTCGCGTCGTCGAATTTTCCGGATGCCATGCAACCGTTCATCCAGGTCCTTCCGCTCACGGCCTTGAACGATGCGCTCAGAGCCGTCATGCTCGAGGGTGTGCCGATGGTCGAACTGGGATCCGAGCTGGGTCTCCTGGTGGGGTGGGCGGTCTCGACGTTCGCCGTGGCGATGAAAATCTTCCGCTGGCAGTAACGTCGAACGCGGGCTCGGGTCGTCTCGCGCGGTCCGAGCCGACTATTCGCGCGGTACTGCCGACGCCGACTCATCCTGCAGGAGTCGGGCGCGTTCGTACAAGCTCGCCTTGTCGGGGTACAGCTCGCGCAGCACGACGTCGTCGTCCTCGCGCAGCTGGAGCTCGGCGCCGCTGCAGCACGACACCATCACGCAGGCGAGCACGTGTTCGCCGCGGGCCATAGTCCAGAGGACCTTGTGATCGGTCATGCTCCGTGCGACGGCGCGGAGCGCGTGTGAAAGCCGGCTGCCTCGAGCGCGTTGTGCAGATCCTGCAGCGTCGACAGCTCGACCGTGGTGGCGCCCGATCCCGGAGTCGACAGGAAGCGATCGATGCTATACATGCGGAAGCGAATGGCTTCCATGTGGAAGGACCCGATGGCCGTCAGCAGCTGCTCGGCCTCGTAGATTGGCTTGGCGACGGTCGCCGGGTTGGACCTCATGCGCAAGAGTGCCAGCAGATCGTTGGCTTTCTGGGCCGCACGCGTGCGTGCGTCGGCCTGCTCTGAGGGGGCTGTCATTTGCCTCGCGTCTGGAAGGATTTCTTGAAGTGTAGCAAAGGCGGGCGATGGGCGCTCCAGTAAACTGGTTTCATTGGTGCCGGCGATTCGTCCGCCGCCAGGCACCGGCCGGGCATCGTACAATCTGCAGGCGCGCTCTTCAGGAGGACCCGATGCGAACAGCTGTCGTCACCGCGCTGGCAATCGTCTGGATCGGTTCAGGAGCGATGGCAGCGCCGGCCGGGCAGCAACCAGCCACTTCTGCAGCTCTAAGCACGCCTGCGAGCGTGATCCCGGACGTGCGGGCCGCGATTGCCAAGGGCGACTTCGACGGCGGCGAGCAGGTGCTGGCCCGCTATCAGGCTGCGCACGGCCAGACGCCCGACAGCCTCGAAGCGCTGTCCTGGCTCGGGCGAGGCGCCCTGGCGGCCGACCTGCTCGATCGCGCCGACGGGTACGCGAAAGAGACCCGGCAGCTCGCCGAAGGCTTGCTGAAGACCCGCGAACTCGACGCGGAACGCCACCTGCCTATCGCGCTTGGCGCCGCCTTCGAGGTTCAGGCACACGTCCTGGCACGACGCGAACGGAGGGCCGAAGCGATTTACCTGTTGAACCGCGCGCTCGAAGACTACGGGTCCACGTCGATCCGCACGCGCCTCCAGAAGAACATGCACCTGCTGAGTCTCGAAGGCAAGCCCGCGCCGCCACTCACGGCGGAAGAGTACGTGGGCGCGAAGCCTCGTTCGTTTGCCGAGCTCAAGGGCCGCCCCATCCTGCTGTTCTTCTGGGCCCATTGGTGCCCGGACTGCAAGATGCAGGCGCCCATGCTCGACCGGCTCGAGCAGACATACCGCGATCGCGGTCTCGTGGTCGTGGCGCCCACGCAGCGTTACGGCTACATCAAGCGCGGCACCGATGCCACGGCGGCTGACGAGGACGCGCACATCGGACGGATCCGCGATGAGCAGTACGGCGCGGTGGACAACATGTCGGTGACCATCAGCCAGGAAGATTTCGCCAACTACGGCGCCAGCACCACACCAACGATCGTCCTCATCGACCGCGCGGGCATCGTGCGGCTCTACCACCCCGGCCGGATGACCGACGAGGAGCTGGAGCCGCGCGTCCGGGCGCTCGTCGAATCGGGCACGAACTGATCGCCTGGGAATCAGAACGGCAGCGGATCGGTGCTACGTATGAATCTGACGCCCATCTGCTCGAACCGTGAAAACTGCTGACGCGTCAGCTCTTCGAAATCGATCGTGGGATGGCGGACCGGGGACGTGCAGTCGCGCAGGATGTAAGTTCGCCGCAACCCGCGCTCGCTGAACTCCTCGACGAGGTCCTCCACCGTCTCGAGCACGCAGTGGCTCGACGCCTCGCCCGCAATCAGAATGTGGTCCCGGTTCCTCAACAGATCGAGAAAGGCGGCGCTCTTGCGAGCCTGGGGATTGCCAGGCACCGCGATCTCCGGCTGCAGAATCGAGTAGTGCTCGGTCTGAGGAATGCTGCCCTTGGTCCACAGATTCGGCTGGGTCCCCCGCGCGATCGCGTGCCAGAAGACCGCGGACCAGAGCTCCGGATCGAGCGCGTTCCCGAGCCCCCCGATCGGCACGTGATACGGCCAGATCGTGAGCGCCTTCTTGGCGCGCTCGCGGAGCTTCTGCACGTACCGGATCGACCACTCCCGATCCGTCACCGGTGTCCAGTGCCCGGCTGCGACGTCTTCCGGCGTGATGACGGTGAACGGAGCCGGATGATGGCCGTCGGGCGACTTCCACCAGGACGCGTGAAAGATCTGGTGCGGCACGTGCGAGTCGAGCGAGCAGGTGATGTCGGTGATGCGGCCGGCGTGCCGGTAGATGAAGGCGATCAGCCGGCGGATATCGTCCTCGGCGCCGGGGACGTACAGCGATCCCTGCTCATGGCAGAAATCGATCTGCATGTCCACGATCAGCAGGTGCACTTTGACCCGATCGTCGGCTGACGGCGGCAGCCCGGCGTCCGCCGCGTCCCGGGAAATGCGGGTCACATCGGGATAGAAGAGCGTGCCGACGCGCGCGGGATCGTAAAAAGTAGGCGGCAAGAGACTCAGACGCTCCCTTCAGTACCCCATCTCGCGCTCGATGCCGCGCACGATGCGCGCGAGCTCATCGACGAGAGCATTGCCGCCCGCTTCACGAAACGACCGGACGAGCGACTGGTAGTACCAAATCACATCGTCGGGCTTCGCGCGAAATCGATCCCACGTCCGGTCGCCAATCGTTCGAAGATCGCGCAGGATGCCCCATGCGTTGTGAACCTTGTCGGCGACGGACACTCGAAGCTCGTCGGCGGCGAGATGACGTGCGTGATCGATATAGCGGGTCTTTCCGGTCGATCCAGGGCTCCTTCGGCACCTCCCACGAATCGGTACACGCCTCGACGATGCGGGCGACTTTGTCGCCGAACTGCCGGCGCACGTCGTCCAGCCGCGGCCGGCCACCATGATCCTCGGCAACGTCGTGCAGCAACGCGGCGATCGCCTCGTCTTCGTCGCCGCCGTCGTCGAGAACCAGAGACGCGACGCCCAGGAGGTGCGACACGTATGGCGTGTCACGGCCCTTCCTGGTTTGGCTGCCGTGAGCCTCGATGGCGTAGCCGACGGCTACTTCGAACCGCTCGCTGAGCAACCTGGGCACACGTCCTTCTCTCGTGGCGCCCGGGCGCGTCCGATCTGCCAAGGCCCGGCCGCAGGCGCCACATTATGGCACGGGCGTGCAGACGAAGCCGTCCCCGAGGGCCGGCGATCCGACTACTGACGAGAGGGACCGTCGAAGGTCTCGCTGCGTCGTGACGGAGAATTTGCGGTAATTCGAGAATT
Source organism: uncultured Acidobacteriota bacterium (assembly GCA_963817395.1). GTDB lineage: Bacteria > Acidobacteriota > Vicinamibacteria > Vicinamibacterales > CAVPJW01 > CAWGYQ01. The sequence goes on from CAWFOC010000001.1 coordinate 101,289, forward strand.
CCGTGACGGCCATCAGATCGAACTTGCGGACCAGCAGCGACCGGCCGCGCATTTCGATGCGCGCGAGACGGGGAAGCCACACTTCGTCGTTCACCTTCGTGCGCTCGTACGTGAACCGACCGCCTTCCTGAATTCGTCCAACAAAGCCCCAGCCGACATTGATGGTCTCGGTCGAATCGAGCTCGGCTTTCATCAACTGATATTCCGATTCGCTGATCCACACGCGGCCGTTGAACTTTGGAAAATACCGCCCGGGCTTCGACCGCGGTCTCGCGTCAGCGCGCGGGGTGAGCGACACCACGATGGCCGGATGTCCGTTGATGGCCTCTCGGCCGATGAGCCGCATCTCGAACACCCGGAAGACGTCGTCGACGATGTCGTCGCGGGTGCGCCGATCGGCAGCCTCTTTCGCTTCGCGCCGAGCGCGGGCGGTTGGCGATTCGTGGAGACGCTGTTGCTGCAGATCGGAGAGGTACTTCTGGTACTCCGCGTCGCGTCGCGCGAGCTCCTTCGGGTCGAGCGGCACGCCGTTATCGGCAATGAGCCGGCGATAACGGTGACCGGGCTCGGGCGATGGATAGACCTCGAAGAGTCGCGTGCGTCCGACGTGCACCTTGCCCAGCTTGCTCACCCGGACGTCTTCCCGTCGCTCGAGGTAGGTGTAGTCGCGCTGCAGGTCTTCGTCGGTGAAGAGTCGGGCGCGCACCGCGGCCACAAACGCGGTCGCCTCCGGGAGCGGCCGTGCCGGTTGGGCCGACAGCCAAGGACTCGTGACGAGCAGCCCCGCCAGCGCGCCAATCAGCGTGCCGCTCGGCTTGCAATACCGCGAGCGCCTACTGGGGAGCATTTCTCGGACAGTTTCCTGCACGTCCCGGGCCAGGTCTTGCTGCGTCCACAATGCGCCGGAACCAGTGCGCGTATCATTGGCAGACAGGTCTACAAGGAAAGGGTGGCCACCCGCGCCTGGCACTATCGTGCCCCTCTGGGGGGAACCTTCGCGAGATGACGGCGAAGGCCGGATGCGTGTACAGTCCGAACGCCCGCGTCGCCGTGTCTCCTGCGCAGGCGTCGATTCACGCCCGGCTCGAGCGGGTGGTTCGATGTCCAGGGCGAATTCGTGGCGAAGGAAACGAGCAGAGGATGAGTGCGGCGAGCGTTCATGACCCTTCGCGCGTGAACACTGCGTCGCTCAACCCGCCGGTGGTGATCGTCGGAGCCGGGCCAGCCGGCCTCACCGCGGCCTACGAGCTGGGTGCGCGCGGCGTTCCCACGCTCACCCTCGAGCAGGATCGGCAGGTTGGCGGTCTCGCCAGGACCGTCGAGTACAAGGGATTTCGCTTCGACATTGGCGGTCACCGCTTTTTCACGAAGGTGCCTGTCATCGCCGAGCTGTGGCGTGCCATGCTCGGCAGCGATCTGCTGTCACGTCCACGACTCTCGCGAATCTACTATCGCAGCCGTTTCTTCGACTATCCCCTGAAGCCCGTGAACACCTTGCGCAATCTCGGGGTGTTCACGAGCGTGGGCGTTCTCTTGAGCTATCTGCGGGTCGTGCATTTTCCCAATCAGGCCGGAAGTCAGCTTCGCCGACTGGGTCTCCAACCGCTTCGGACGGAAGCTCTATCACATCTTCTTCAAGACCTACACCGAGAAGGTGTGGGGCATCCCGTGCGACACCATCGGCGCTCAGTGGGCCGCGCAGCGCATCAAGGGCCTCTCGCTCAAGACCGCCGTGATCGCGATGTTGCGGCCACAGCGGGGCAGGTCGAGCGGAGCGACGATCAAGACGCTGATCGACGAATTCGAGTATCCGCGACTCGGTCCCGGCATGATGTGGGAGGCGTTTCGCGCGAGAGTGGAGGCGTCGGGAGGGCGCGTGGATCTCGGGTGGCGCGTCACCCGCCTTCGACATTCCGGCCATCGGATCGCCGCTCTCGACGCCGAGAGCGAGTGCGGCCACCGTTCGGAGCCCGTTTCGCACGTCATTTCCACGATGCCTCTTCGCCAGCTGATTCACGCGCTCGACCCGGCGCCGCCGGAAGCGGTCCAGCGAGCCGCGACTCAGCTGAAGTATCGCGATTTTCTGACCGTCGCGCTCATCCTGGATGCGGCCGATGTCTTTCCCGACAACTGGATCTACGTGCACGACGATAGCGGTCAAGGTGGGCAGGATCCAGAACTTCAAGAACTGGAGCCCCGAGATGGTTCCAGATCCCGGCAAGACCTGCCTCGGCCTCGAGTACTTCTGCTTCGAGGGCGACGGCCTCTGGACGCTGTCCGACGAGGAGTTGATTGAGCTGGCCACACGCGAGCTCGACGCCATCGGGCTCACCCAGGGACATCCCGTCATCGACGGCGCCGTCGTGCGCATGCCGAAGGCCTATCCGGTGTACGACGAAGGGTACGAGGCCGCCCTGGCGGTGGTTCGCCAGTACCTGGCAGGCTTCGAGAACCTGCAGGTGATCGGGCGCAACGGCATGCACAAGTACAACAACCAGGATCACTCCATGCTGACCGCCATCCTCGCCGTGAGGAATTTCTACGGCGAGAAGTTCGACATCTGGGCCGTCAATTCCGACGACGAGTACCACGAGGAGCAGTCGGAGATAGCGTCGAAGGGCCCGGTCAAGGACATGCTCGACGCGGCCAGTACCCAGCCTCTGGTGCCGAGGGCATCCGTCAATCGCGCCACGTCGTCTGCCGGATCGCCGTCGGAGCAGTCGCCGTCCTGAGCCGCGCATTCCCTGGTCGAGACCGGTCCGTGCAACTCTCCGTCATCGTTCCATTCCATCGTCACCGGCCACAACTCGAACGGTGTCTCGCGGCGCTGTCCTTGCGGCGGCCCGACGTACGAGCTCATCGTCGTGGCGGACGGCGCGGTTGAAGACTGCCGGCTGTTGGTGGCTCGAGCGTCAGGCACCCTGGTCGAGATCGATGGCCCGCGGGGCCCGGCCGTCGCACGCAACCGCGGCGCCGCCATCGCCAGCGGCGATCTGCTCGTGTTCGTGGATTCCGACGTCGTGGTGCCACCAGAGAATTTCGATCGCCTGGTGGCGATGTTTGCCGCGGCCCCCACGCTGCACGCGGTCTTCGGGGCGTACGACGAAGAGCCGGCTGACCCCGGGTTCGTGTCCCAGTACAAGAATCTCGCGCACTCCTTCGTGCACCAGTCCTCGGAGCCGGTCTCGAGGACGTTCTGGGCGGGCTTCGGCGCGGTGCGCCGGAGCGCCTTCCTGGCCGTGGGCGGGTTCGACGAGCGTTTCGAGCGGCCGAGCATGGAGGATGTCGACTTCGGGTATCGCTTGTCCGCTGCCGGTTATCAGATTCGCCTCGAGCACGAGCTGCGCGTGTGCCACTTGAAGCGATGGACCTTGACGTCGCTCGTGGAAGCCGACGTGCTCTATCGCGGCATCCCGTGGACGCAGCTCATCCTGCGAGAAGGACGGGCCGAAAACGACCTGAACCTGCGAACCAGCTACCGGGTTGCGGTCGTGCTGGCCTATCTGACGGTGGCCCTGGTCGTTGCCGCCGTCTGGTACCCGTGGCTGCTCGTGCCGGCGACGTTGTCGCTGGCCGGGATCGTGAGCCTCAACCTCCCGCTCTATCGGTTCTTCCTGTCGAGGCGTGGACTCCTGTTCACGATCGGCGTGGTGCCACTGCAGCTGCTGTATCACCTCTATAACGGCATCTCGTTCGTGGCGGGCTCGCTCGTGTTTTTTGCGAGACGCTGGACCGGCGTGGCGTTGCCCTGGACCGTGCCGCAAACCAGATGGAACGGGCCATTGCCGCCGGTCGATCCGGCGCGGGTCACACGACCGAGGTGAGTCGGACACGCGGCGGACATCAGCCGCCGTGCTAGAATTCCGCGAACCATCACCATGAGTGTGCGGCTCGCGTGCATCCTCACCGTTCTCGTTGTCGCCCGTGCCCGCGGCGCTGGCCCAAGTGAGCGCCGCGCAGGCGCCAATCCGCGTGGCGCTCGTCAAGATGCCGTTTCGGGGCGAGCGGAACCTGCCGGACCGCTCCGATGTTCCCGACTACCTCGAGAAGGGCAACCTGCGGACGCTGCTCGAGGCCGAGGGTGTCACCGTCAAGCCGATCGTGACGGTCGAGCTCGATGCCGAGGAGCAGAAGGCGTACGGCGAGTGGAACCGCCTCGCGCTCGCGAACGGCCAGCTCGCCCGAGCCGTGGCCGCGGCCCGTCGAGAGGGCGCCTTCCCCGTGGGCCTCTTGGCCAACTGCAGCGCGCTCTCGGGCATGCTCGGCGGGCTGCAGCACTCCGGGCCCTCCGCGCGTCCCTTGCGCGTCGGTCTCGTCTTCATCGATGCGCATGGTGATTTCAATACCCCGGAGACGACGCTGAGCGGGATGCTCGGCGGGATGCCGGTGGCGATTGCCGCCGGCATGTGCCTGACGAGGATGCGTGTGAAATCGGGGCTCGACCCGGCGCTGCCCCAGCGTCACATCGTGCTCGGCGCCGTGCGCGATACGGATCCGCTCGAGCAGGACCTGCTGGATCGATCCGAGATCGAGCACATTTCGGTGGACGACATTCGCACCAGATCGGCGCGGATCCACGATCAGATGAAGCGTCTGTCGGCGCAGACCGACGTCATCTATGTGCACATCGACATGGACGTCCTCGATCCGAAGGAAGTCCCGGGCCATCCGCTGACCGTGCCAGACGGACCCACCAGCCTGGAGCTGGCGGCGGCGCTGACCGACATGTTCACCTACGAGAAAGCCGCCGCGTTCGGCGTGGCGTCTACGCCGTCCGGTGAGCGCGACCCCAACGGCGTGTCGCGGCAGGCGGCGTACAACCTGATCATGGGCGCGGTGAAGGGGCTGCGGCAGCGGGCCGGCAGCCATTGACACGGGAGACTGTCGATGATGACCACCGTCGTGACACTCGTGGCAGGCCTGCTGGCGCAGGCTGCGGCTGCACCGCGCGCCATCGCCCCGCCGGAGGCGCAGATCGCCTCCGCGCTTCTCGCGGCGCCCGAGGAGCGACGGGACGCAGCGACCGTTCTCGGTTACGACACCGCCGGCAAGCTCACGACGCTTCGAAGCGGGACGAACGATCTCATCTGCCTTGCGGACACTCCCACCGACGACACCTTCAGTGTCGCGTGCTATCACAAGGATCTCGAGCCGTTCATGGCCCGCGGGCGTGAGCTCGTGACGCAGGGCGTCACAGGAAAAGAACGAGAGCAGCTCCGCTTCAAGGAGATCGAAGCCGGCACGCTCGCCATGTCGCGTGAGCCGAGGACACTCTACGTGCTCACCGGAAGCGCCTACGATCCGGCGACCAATACGGTGGCCAATTCGTACCTGCGGTGGGTGATCTATCTGCCGTTCGCCACTGCTGCTTCGACCGGACTGGCGGTGAAACCGACGCCCGGTGGCCCATGGCTGATGTATCCCGGCACGGCAGGCGCACACATCATGATCAGCCCGCCTCGCGAGACCAAATAGCGAAACGGTCCTGGCTAAGGCGGTTCAGCGCCTTCAATCGTGATCCAATCGAGCTTGACCGCGAGCCGGCGCGTATCCTTGCCCGCTCCGCTCTCGGCAGGTATGAAGCTCGTCGATCGAAGGCGGAGCCGGCCGCCACGCTGGAGACTCTGCACGAGGCCCGGATCGAGAGGGAAGCGGTACACACGGAACGCACGGCTCATCCTGGGATGACGGCGATTTCCCGGCCGTCCAGCTCCAGCGACATGCGCCCGCGCGGTACACCAGAAGGGCGATAGGCGGACGCTCTGATGGAGAGTGTGCCAGCCTGGTTGGCCGTGCCGCGGAGCGGCGGGATCACCAGCTCGGCATCCTCGTCAATCCATCGTGTTCCGGTCCGGCCAGCGCGTTCCCTGGAGTAGAAGCCTCGCCGGATGTAGCCGAAATCGAGGAGCCCGATGTCCAGGCGCAGCGGGAGCGAGACGACGCTGGCGTGCTCACCGGCACGACGCAGTTCATACAGCTCCACGGAGTGTCGCACCTGATGGAGCGTGCGCGCGATGCTGGTGCGGGTCGAGCGCATCTGAGAGTACTCCCAGCCGCGCTCGGCCACCGGCGAGACGGTGAAGCCGTCGAGGTCGATGAGGCGGATCGAATCGCCGCCTTCGGCCGAACGACCCGTGGTGACCAGATAGACGGGGCGCCCAAGGTCCAGCACTCGGTTCACCAGCCGACACGCGGCGGCTGACGCTTTCGTCGGAGTGGGGCACCAGCACCGACTCGCGGTCGAACGTGAACGTCAGGCTCATGGCGAGGTGGCTGGGAATCGATTGGTCGGCCAGCACGAGGGCATCGTGCGGAATCTGGTGGGCGAGCGATTCCACCTGCCGATAGACGCCCTGCATCGAAGGCGTGCGAAGGATCGGCAGCGAATTGTAGAGCAGCCAGCCACCGAGGAGCAGCGGAAGGACGAGAGCCAGGCGAGCGAGGAAAGCGCCGGCGGATTTCAATTCGAGCCGTCAGCAATCCGACGTACATCATGGCCAGCGGGAGCCCTAGCGGCACGAAGCGGCGGAACCCGAGAGGGATGAGCGGGATTGGCGATGCGCGCCTGGACGAAGAGCACCGTGGGCAGAGTGAACAGGAACGCGATCAACACGGCGCGATGATCACGCTCGCGGATGATCATCAGGGCGACCCCTGCAAACGCCGCAATCAGACCCAGAGGTGTGAGCAGCAAGCCTAAGACGCCCGTGAACAGCCTCGGTCCGACGACTCCAGAGGAGAGCGACCGCGGCAGGGACGAGCAGGAGCAGAATGACCCACTTGGCCCGTGGACCGAGACGATTCGAGCGCCATAGTACCCAGAGCACCCACGGCATTGCCGAAAACGCCCATCGCCATGACCCGGCGTCAGTTGCCTGCGACCAGGGGTAGAAGAGGCTGCGCACGAGGCGGGTGGTATAGGCCTGCGCGACCCAGAGTGCGTGAAACCATGCGTGCACCAGTAGCAGTGTGAACACGGCGACGAACCATATCCACACGCCACGATGCGGTTGCACGCCCTGTGCGGAACACGCCCAGATGAGGATGAACGGTGCCACAAAGAGCAGAAAGTCCAGTCGGGTGAGGCTGGCGAGACCGAACGCCACGGCGCCGCAGACGGCGACGACGGGGGGACCACCGGCGAGCGTGAGGACTGTGAAGAAGATTCCGCTGATTCCCAGGTATTGAGCCAGCATTTCCGTGAACGGTAGTCGCGCGAACCAGATCTGGCCGACGACGAGCGTTAGAAGCGCCGCAGCCACAGCGCCGCCGAACGGGGACGAGATGCGTCTGGTGAGGAGAAAGAGTGCCAGGACGCTCAGCACGCCGCAGAGGGGGCTGACGTAGAAGCCCGCGAGCGGGCCGAGGGCCAGATTGAACGACGCGAACCAGACTGGGAACAGCGGGAAGAAGCTTCCGATCGTTCGTCCGTCCTGAATCTGGATCCCGCCCGGAAAACGATTGAGCAGCGGCGGCGGGTGCCGATCGGGCGGAAAGAGCATGGGCAAGTCGTCAGGGTCGATGAGTCCGACGAGCGGTTCGTCGATCGAGACGCCGCCTGCCCGTTCGATGATGTGGCCGATGTTGGGATAGACTGAGCCATCGCCGGCGCTGATGACGGCTTCCGCGGGACGGCCGAAGATCAGCGCCGACGCCCCCAGAAGCACGACCAGGAATGCCCATGTGCCGCGGCTGACCGATGTGTCCGCAAGATGAGGACCGAGAGTCCGCCAAACCCAGATCCACCCGATGATTGTTAGAGTCAGCGTGCCCGCGAGCAGCCTCCAGCCCCGAAAGGCGCCGAATTCCGCGAGCGTAACGCCGATCCACGACAGACTGGCTGTAGCGACGAAGAGCAGCGTGAACGCGAGCTCCAGGCGGTCGAGTCGGAACGTCTCCCGGAAGGTGGCGGTGTGAATCGGCCGCTCGGTGTGCGACATGCTGGCGACGGATCTCTTTCGGTGCGCTATGCTATCGCGCCCGGCCAGCGCGACACGGTTTTTTGCATCGTGACTCGCCAGCAGGCCCTGGCGCTATTCGTGAGCGTCCTCGTCGCCGGTGCCTGCGCCAGTTGCGCACGAAGCGAGAACGAGCTGCTCGACAAACCAGGAGGCCGCATTCGGGTCGCCTACACGTCCACGCCCGACCTGAATGACGTGCCGTCGCTGATGGCACACCGCAGGCTTGGCGATCGGGGGTATTCGGTCGACACGGTCTTCTTCGCTCAGCCGGAACTGGCGGCTCATGCTCTGGCCCGGGGCGATGTCGACATTGCGATTGGCTCGACCCGCACCTTCTGGGCGAGCGCGCTCGACGGCGCGCCGATTGTCGCGGTGATGGAAGCCTCGCGCAACGACCACCTCGTCGTCGCGAATGCGCCCATCCGGTCGTGCGCCGAGCTGGGCGGGCGTCGCGTCGCGTTCCACAGCGCCGGTTCGGTGGGTGAGGCTCTGCTTCGAGCCTATGTCGCCGAGCAATGTCCGGGCACCGAGCCCCTGTATGTGCAGATTCCGGGGTCGTCGAGCCGTCTGAGCGCGCTCCGCGCAGGCGCGATCGACGCGGCGGTCGTGCAGCACGACGACCTGCTTCGCGGCGGATTGGTGGGGAGCCAGAACCACGGTGCTCGAGACGTTCGCCACGCGATGGCCGGCCATCGCGACGACGGCGGTATTCGTCAGGACAGGCTTCGCCCAGGCCAACCCGCGCGCCGTCGAAGACTACCTTCGCGAGTGCTTGTTCATCGTCAGGAACAACGCGCGCGACCCGTCTCAACTGGTCGAAGGAGGCGGAGAGGGTGCTCGAGACGTCTGACGATCTCCGCCCGGTCGTGAGCGCGTACTTGAGCAACCGGGCCTGGGATCCGGACGGTGGCCTCTCACCCGAGGTGGTCACCGAGACCCTTCAGTTCTTCGTTCGCACTGGAAGCCTCGCCGCAGAACGTGCGCCATCGACGCTCGTCGATCGAACCTTCCTCGAACGGGCATTGACCACGCTTGCCCTCGCCGAGCGCCGCTGATCGCGGGATGCCGACGCTCTGCCGGGTTTTCGCGACAGGTGTACGATTGCAGGCGCTGACAGAGGACGTCGTGACATGGCGTTGAGCCCGCGTGCGCGGGAACCTGGCAGGTGGGTGGCGCCCAAATGGCTGCTGCGACTGGCCTCGCTCGCCGTCTTTGCGGCGATCTGGGAAACGGCGGGCCGTTGGCGTCAAAACCTGCTGCTTCCGACCTTCACGGCGACCGTCGACGCACTCGTGACGCTCGTCGGCGACCGGGCATTCTGGGAGGCGGTTGCCGTCAGCAACCTCGCGCTCGTGATCGGCTTCACCGCTGCGGCCATCATGGGCGTCATGATGGGCCTGGCCATCGGCTCATCGGCTCGAGTCGAAGCGTACGCCGATCCGTGGCTCGACGTGCTGCTGATTCTGCCACTGGCCGCGCTCGCGCCGATCTTCATCATGGCCTTTGGTGTGGGGCTGCGGTCGCGCGCGGTCGTCGTGTGCGCCTTCGCTTTGCCCCTCGTGCTCGTCAATACGGCTGCGGGAGTCAGCGAGCAGAGGCCCACGCTGGTGGACATGGCACGAGCATTCGGCGCCTCGCGGCTGCAGATCTGGTCGCGGATCCTGCTGCCGTGCGCGCTCCCGGCGATTCTCGCGGGGCTCCGCACCGGCCTGGGGCGCGCGCTCACGGGGATGGTCGTGGCGGAACTGCTCATCGTGGCTGCGGGGATCGGGCGGTTGATTCTCGAGTATCAATCCAACTTCGATGCAGCGTCGGTGTATGCCGTCGTCACTGTGGTGATGGCCGAGGCCGTGTGTCTGACGCGCGGGGCGGCCCGCCTGGAGCGGCGGCTCGCCTTCTGGAAGGTCGGATCCGCCTGGCATGATTGAACTCCGCCGGTGCACCAAGCGCTATCCCTCGCGCGGCGGACGCCCGGCGATCCAGGTACTCGATCCCGTCGACCTGGTCGTGCCCGATCAGGAGTTCGTCTGCGTGCTCGGCCCAAGCGGGTGCGGCAAGACCACGCTGCTCAAGATGGTGGCGGGTCTCCTGCGCCCGGACGAGGGCGAAGTGCTGATCGATGGCGCGCTCGTGGACGGGCCGGGTGACGACCGGGCGGTCGTGTTTCAGGACTTCGCGCTTCTCCCGTGGGCCGATGTGACACATAACGTCGCCTTTGGTCTCGAACTGCGCGGACGGGATCGCGCCGCGCGCGAGGCCGTGGCCACACGCCTCATCAAGGCTGTCGGGCTGGAAGGCTTCGAGCGCTACTACCCGGCTCAGTTGTCAGGCGGCATGCAACAGCGCGTCGGTCTTGCACGCGCCCTCGCGATCGAGCCCCGCGTGTTGCTCATGGACGAGCCGTTTGGCTCGGTCGATTCGATGACACGGCGGTCGCTTCAGGAAGAGCTCCTGCGCCTGCACCAGGACACGCCGAAGACCGTGCTGTTCGTCACGCACAGCGTGGACGAAGCCGTCAGGCTCGGCGATCGGGTCGTCCGGCTTGGCGGCCGGCCTGGTCGTGTGGAGGAAGTGCTCACGGTGGATCTGCCACGCCCGCGCCCGCGCGAGATCGGCGCGCATCCGCGATTCATCGAGCTCAAGGAGCACCTGTGGGATCGCATCAAGAGCTCGGCAGGGGCGGGTCCGGAGGAGGTGGAGCGTGCGCGATGAATCCGGGCGAGCCTGGGCGCGCGATCGTGTCGTCTCCTTCGCCTTCGGGATCCTGGTGTGGGAACTGGTGGCATGGCTCGCTGACTTTCCATTTCTCCCGCGCTTCAGCGTGGTGATCGCTGCCGCCGTCCAGCTCGTGGCGAGCGGGGCAGTGATACGGCCTCTTCTGGCCAGCGTGCTGAGCTTGATTGTGGGGTTCGGTGGAGCGGCCGTCGCCGGCATCACCATTGGCGCGGCCATGGGCCGCCACCGCACGATTGAGCACCTGTTCGATCTCTACCTGTACGCCCTGCTCGGCGACGCCCACGCTCATCTACGTGCCCGTGCTGTTCACGCTCTTCGGCGTGACTCGGGCCAGTCAGGTGGCGGTGGTCTTTCTCTATGCGTTCCCGTTCATCGCCGATGCGACGTTTCTGGCCGTCCGGAGCGCGGATCGCGTGCTCGTCGACATGGCGTGGTCGTTCGGCGCAACCGACCGGCAGGTGTTCTGGCGCGTCGTGGTGCCCGGCGCCTGGCCGCGGATCGTCGCCGCGCTCCGGATTGGGATCGGGCGCGGGGTGCGGGGCATGATCAATGGCGAGATGCTCATCGCTCTCATCGGCCTCGGCGCGCTGATTCGAACGTTCGGAAACCGATTCGAGATCGACAAGCTGTTCGGCATCCTGCTGATTGTGCTGCTGCTCGGGGTCGCCGGCGGGCAGCTCCTCAAGCTGCTCGACCGGCACATGACGAAGGCCCGGCGACTGGCCATGTCCGCGCGATGACACAGTCGGGTCCTATCAGGCGGCGCCTGGTCGGCGGGTCGATTCAGGTGCTCCTCGCCGAAGCTCTGAGCTTTCCCTCGGGAATCCTTGTGGCGGCGTACCTGACCCGACGTCTGGGGCCCAGCGGCTACGGGCTCTTCGCGCTGGCCGCCTCGCTCGTGGCGACCATCGAGTGGTTCATCGGCTCGATGCTGTCTCGCGCGACGATCAAGCTGACGGCGGAAGCCGACGAATGGCGCGGCATCTCGGTGTCGATTCTCCGCCGCCACCTCCTCGTCGGTTTCGGGCTCGGGGCGGCGACGTGGGCAGCGGCTGGACAGATCGGGCTGTGGCTCGATACGCCCGAGCTGCCACCTCTGGTCCGCCTGGCGGCCACTCAGATTCCGATCGTGGCGTTCACGGCGGCGGTACTGAACATTCTCGTCGGCCGCGGCCGGTACCGCCCGCGCGCCGTGGCGCGCGCCGCGCGCTGGGTGTCGCGCCTGGGTTTCACTGTCGTCCTGGTCGGTCTCGGATTCGGGATTGAGGGGGCGCTGGTTGCGATGATCTGTGCCGTGGCGACCAGCCTCGCGATTGCGCTCTGGTCCCTGCGGCTTCACCCCTTCGAGCGGAGTGCCCGGGTCGACGGGTTCTGGCGCCTGGCCTTCGCGGTCTTCACGATGGTGGCCAGCGTTCGGCTGCTCGAAAAAGTCGGCCTCGTGATGCTGAAGGCCTTTGGTGGGACGGTCGCCGACGCCGGCTTTTACGCGGCCGCGCAGAATTTCACATTGGGTCCGGGGCTCTTCGCCATGTCGACCTCGCCGTTGCTGCTCTCGGCGCTGGCGCAGGCGCGGCGCGACCACAATCATCAGCTGACCCGGGTTCTGTGCCGTGACGCGCTCAGGGGCATCGCGTGGTTGTTACCGCTGGCCGGCATCGCGGCCGGCGCCGCATCGGAACTCGTCACGCTTGTTTACGGGCCGCAGTTCGTAGACGCCGCGCCTCTCGCGCGGTTGCTCGTGTTCAGCGGCGTCGCGCTGGCCGGGCTTTCGGTGACGGGCGCGATTCTCACGGCCATCGATCGCCCGAATCTGGCCCTCGCCGCAACTGGCCCAGTGCTGCCGCTCGCGGTGGTCGGCTACGCGCTCGTGGTACCGGCGTGGGGCAGCGTCGGCGCGGCGGCCGTGACGACGATATCGTCCGCCGTGGGGCTGGCGGGGACACTCGTTCTCGTGCATCGGCTGCTGGGCGCGGCTCCGCCGATGGCGACCGTTGCACGCGCCGTACTGGTCACCGTGTTCTGCTGGGCGGTCTCGGCCTGGTGGCCAACGCCTGGCCTCCTGGTGCTCGTCAAGGTGGCGGTGGTGGGATCGGCGGCGTTGCTGCTGGTCGCGTTTCTGGGCGAGTTCACGCCCGGCGAAATGAACCTGCTCCGGACGCTGCTGCCATGGGCGCAGCGCGATGGACGCCACCATCGCCTCGAAGGGCCGCCGGTCGAATACCTGGACGAGTTCATGGCCGCGCAGAAACGGGACGCCAATCTGGGGCTCGTCAACCGATGGGTCGAGCTGCCGGCCACGGCACGCGTGCTGAAGACGGATTTGTTCGACGAGAGCCGGCCCGGCGAAGGCTTTCTCGACAGGCTCGGCACGTACCAGCGCCTGCTGGTCGGCATGGACATCAGCCCGGCCATCGTCGGACTCGGCCTCAAGCGGATGGCGTCGGAGCGGGCGGGCGGCGTGGTCGCGGATGTGCGACGCCTGCCGTTCGCGACTGGGGTCTTCGATCTCGTGATCTCCAATTCGACGCTCGATCATTTCGACTCGACCGTGGAGATTGATCGCGCGCTCGCCGAGCTGTCACGAGTGACACGTCAGGGGGGGGTGGTCGTCGTGACACTCGACAATCCCCACAACATTACGTATCCGCTGCTTCGGCTGGCTGCGGCTGCCGGCATGACGCCCTTTCCGCTGGGCGAAACCTACGACAGACGCGATCTCGGCCGCGCGCTCGCGCGAGTGGGACTCGTGGTCACCGACCACAGAGCGGTCATTCACAATCCCCGGCTGCTGCCGACCGCGGCGCTTCTGATTGCGCGCCGGCTCCGCTGGACCCAGCTGCAGCGCGGCGTGCACTGGATGCAGCGTTCGTTCGAGCGATGCGAGGGCACCCGCTGGCAGTACTTGACCGGCTGTTTCATTGCCGCGCGTGCCGTCAAAGAGGGCGTACCTCCTGAACGAGGCCAGCGGGATGGCGACGCCGGTCAACGCGCATGATGTCGTTCCTCTCGATTGTCGCGCTCGGTTTCTTTCTCGGAATGCGGCACGCGACCGACGCGGATCACGTGATCGCCGTGACGACGATTGTGAGCCGGGAGCGATCGCTCCACGGCGCGGCGTGGGCCGGCGCACTCTGGGGCGTCGGTCACACCATGACGATCATGCTGGTGGGGGCACCGCTGATCCTGTTCAGCGTGGCGATTCCGCCGCGAATCGGGCTGACCATGGAGCTGTCAGTCGGGCTGATGCTGATCGTGCTCGGCATCGTCAACCTGGCGGCCATCGTGCGCTCGATTCGGCACGCGCGGGTCCTGGCCGGCGCCACGACCCAGGTGACGCACTCGCACACCCATCAGCACGGCGACTACGTGCACAAGCACCCGCACGGCCACGGGCCCGAGTTGCACCCGCACCGGATCGACGACACGCCGCTCTCCAGGATCGATCGCAGGTTCGCGCGACTCTCGTCCTATAGCCTCGTGCGCCCACTCGTCGTCGGCGTCGTCCACGGCCTGGCAGGATCGGCGGCTGTTGCGCTGCTGGTGCTCACCACCATTCGCAGCCCCGGCTGGGCCCTCGCATATCTGCTGGTCTTCGGCGTGGGTACCGTCGCAGGCATGATCCTGGTCACGGTGGCCGTGTCGATGCCCTTCGCGTATTCCAGCGAGCGATTCGCCGCGACCAACCGCGGGCTGCGCATGGCGACCGGGCTGTTGAGTCTCGGCTTCGGGTTGTTTCTCGCGTATCAGATCGGATTCGTCGACGGCCTCTTCACGGCCAACCCGAAATGGTCGCCACAGTAGGACGTCCGCGCCCTGTTGTGGGGTCGCCGATCGTCCCGGCGCTGCGCGCGAGGACGAGATCGCGCCCGATCGACACTCCGGTGTCGGCGCGTGAGGACGTATGATGGAAGTGTGAGGACGTGATGACTGAAAGGCCCCACGAATCGGAGTTCGCTGCGTTCTACCGACACTACATCTCGCTGGTGCCCGAGGTGGACGTCGTGCCCGTGCTCGATCGCCAGGCGGGCGACCTGCAACGCGTCGTGGCCTCGGTGCCGTCGTCCCAGGAACGCTTCCGGTACGCGCCGGGAAAGTGGAGCATTCGCGAGGTGATCGGCCATCTGGTCGACGCCGAGCGGGTGTTCGGGTACCGCGCGTTCTCCATCAGCCGTGGAGAGCAGAAGGCGCTGCCGGGTTTTGACGAGAACGACTACGTGGCCGCCTCGAGCTACGACCGGCGTCCGCTGGCCGAGATCGCCAACGAGTTCGCAGGCGTGCGTTTAGCGAACCTCTCCGTGTTTCAGCGGCTCGACGAGGCGGAGTGGACGCGCGTCGGCAATGCGAACGGCCACCCGATTTCCGTCAGGGCGCTCGCCTTCATCATGATCGGCCACGTGCGCCATCACGTGACCATCCTGACCTCACGCTATGGGGTCCAAGGCGTATGAACTCGTCGTTCACCGTCCGCTGGGTGTCGTGGCAGAGGCGGGCAGGCTGAACGCGAGATACTCGCCGGAATACGGACCACCGCTCACCGCAACGACGATGTACTGCCGGCCGTTGAGCATGTACGTCATCGGCGAGCCGCTCTGCGGCGCAGGCATGTAGACCGTTCCCACTTCCTTCCCGGTGGCCTTGTCGTAGGCGCGGAGCATCGCTCCTCGTGGCCGGTCGTTGGTCGTCGTCACGCCGGGATCGCCGGAGATGACGAGCGTCTTGGTGACCAGCGTGCCGACATTCCCGGCCTGACCTGTGCGCGGAATGTTCAGCCCCTTGAGCGCGGGGTGCAGGCGAATGGCATCGGGCGTGTCGCCGTGAGGCACCTGCCAGACGATGTCGCCGCGATCGAGGTTGATCGCCGAGATGGTTCCGTACGGCGGCTTCATCAGCGGGAGGCCGCGCACGTTCAGCGCCTCCCATTCCTCCCAGCCTGCATTGGCGACCGCGGGATCCTCCGGAGGCGCGTCCGCTCCGGCCAGCTCGCCCGGCCCGCGCGTGTGGTGCACCTTCCGTCCCGCCGTGCCCATCACGTAGTTCACGTCCGAGAAGTCCTTGCCCGGCGATGGCACGAGGCCGAGCGGATCGACACAGGCCTCGCAGGCGGCCGCGTAGAGGATATGGGTTTCGGGATCGTACGACGCGCCCGGCCAGTTCGTGCCACCGCTTGCCGTGCCCAGCGTGAGCGTGGCCCGTGGACCCTCGATCTTACTGAGCACCGGCGGCGTGAAGATGGGTCCGATCTTGTAGCGGGAGACGAGCTTGAGCGCCTCGGCGCGAAGCTCCGGCGTGAAGTCGATCAGATCGTCGATCGCCACACCGTTGCGGCTGTATGCGGGGGGCTTCGTCGGAAACGGCTGCGTCGGCGCGTACCACTCGCCGGGCACATCGCCCTTCTCGACCGCCCGCTCTTCGATCGGCCAGACAGGCTGTCCGGTGACGCGATCGAACACGTAGATGAAGCCCTGCTTGCTCGGCTGGGCCACGGCCTTGATGGCGCGTCCGTTCACCGTGATGTCGGCCAGGATCGGCGCCGACGAGATGTCCATGTCCCAGATCGGATGGTGCACGAGCTGAAAATGCCACTTGCGCTGTCCGGTCTTCAGGTCAACGCAGACGAGGCTCTCGGCAAAGAGATTGTTGCCGGGGCGATGGCCTCCGTAATAGTCGCTCGTCGGCGTTTCAACGGGGAGATACGCGAGACCCAGCTCCTCGTCGACCGAGATCTGCGTCCAGACTCCCGTGTTGCCGTTATTGGCGGCGGAGTTGTTCAGCCAGGTATCGTGACCGAACTCTCCCGGCATGGGAATCGTGTGAAAGATCCAGAGACGCTTTCCCGTGCGCGCGTCGTACCCGCGGACGTAGCCCTTGTTGTTGTTGTGCGTCCGCGGCGTGCCGCCCTCGCGGAACGCGGCGCCGACGATGACGACGTTGCCCGAGACGAGGGGGGTGGAGTGGATGCCGATCTCGCCCGTCTCCAGATCGATGTTCTGATCGATCTCGAGCTTCAGATCCACCACGCCGTCGGTGCCGAAACCGGGAATGCGAAAGCCGGTCTTCGCGTTGAGGGCGATGAGCCGGTAGCCGGGGGTGAAATACAGGATGCGCTCCTCGGTGCCGTCGGTCCAGTAGGCGAGGCCGCGGCCGGAGAGCTGTCGCGGCGCGTTGGCGCCCCGTGCGCCCTCGCGCTCCTGGTGCACCCACAGCAGCTCGCCCGTGCCTGCGTCGAGGGCGACGACCGCTCGCCGGGTGCCGGCTGTCGTGTACAGGACGCCGTTGACCATCAACGGTGTGCCTTCGAGCTTGTATTCGGGACGCGATCCGAGGTTGTCGGTCTTGAAGCGCCACGCGACCTCGAGATCGTTGAAGTTGGCGCCCGTGATCTGGTCGAGCGGCGAATATCGGCTGCCGCGGACGTCGCCGTTATAGGTGGGCCACTCGCCGTTGGCCGTCCCTTTCGGAATCCTGACTGCATTCTGGCCCGAGACCGTCAGCGTCACCGCGATGATTCCGGCCGAGATCGAGACTGACGCGACAAGCAAGACGATGGATGGTTCCAGACATCACACACTCCATGCTGGACCGACACCGCAGTCAGCGAGTGAAGGTCACGAAACCGAGACGGCCGGGGCAGTCTACATCAGGGGCAGCGGCCCGGCGCTACGGGACCATGCGAAACGCCTGGTAGACGGCCCGCTCGGCCGGGCCCTCGGGCTTGAATTCCACAACGTAGGGTCCCTCCGCCAGTGACGCCAGTGGCAGCTCCGCCACCAGCCATCGGCCCCCCTGATCGTCACGAGTCGATGACGTGATTGGTACCGGCAGCACGCGTCCGGCAGCACTCAACAGCCGAACACTGATCGCGGACTCATCGGGATCGAGCGGGAGTTCGAAGCGCAGGCGTTCCGTCCGCCGAAATCGCATGTCTGCGGCGGGCGCCACTGGCTGTGCGGGGCTCGAGCTGCCGCGGAACACCACGGGCGCGGCCAGCGTGACCCGCGAAGGATTCACCATGAATTCAGATGTGTCAAACAGCGAGACACCACCGGCGGCGGCCCGCACGCTCACCGTATGGCGCCCCGGTGAGACGACCGGAAGCGGAAGTTCGGTGATGAAGCTGCGTGCTGTCACATGGCTTCCCGCACCGCCGCTTGCCACCGTCGCGCCATCGGGATCGCCGATCACGACTGATCCGGGGCCGCTCATAGGCGATGAGCCGGCCTCCAATGGACGTTCCGCGACGACCCAGACGATGGCAGGTGCGGACGTGGCGCCAGGTGAGGGTGGAGCTCCCGAGAAGTTCCACGTGATGTGTAACCGAAGCTGGACGGCGTCGCCTGGGGCAGGGAGCCGCGCGATGGCAGCAGCGACGAGGCTTTGGTCTGGCGCGGACGGAGACGGTGTGGACGTGGGCTTCTGGTATGAAAGACGTGCCTGAGCGTACAGCGCGGCGGACAGCAGCAGTCCGAGCATCGACAGACCGAACGGCCGCGATCTCGTTGACGGCATCGACATTCCCACGCCGGCCTGTTCAGTGTAGCCATCTCGGCATGCCGACTCAACCGCGTGTCGTCGATGACGAGCTATCTCTGCCGCGACTGCCACCGCCCTGTTGGTATTGATCCTGCAATCGTAAATGGCGGAGGCGACATGGATAGCACAACAATGGCGATTGTCATGGCCGTCGCGGCCTTTGCGGTGTTCGGCGTCTTGTACGTCGTGTTTGGTGCGCGCAGAGGTAAGGCCGAGGGACACACCGACCGCACGTGGTGTCTGCCTCAGGGACATGGCGATATCGACGTGCGCACCGAGACCGGGCGAGAGATCGCACCAGACGACACCTGTTCGCCCTCATCGACCGACGGTGCACGAGCCGGTGTCCACCGGAAGGAGAGTGGCCCGATGACCGATGCGGAAAAGCAGCAACTGTCGGATCTGCTCGATCGTCTCGACGTCGCAACCGGCGAGATCATGCCGCGCGACGGTCGAAACGCCACGGTATTGACCGAGCTCATTCAATGTGTGAACGGGCTGCGGAGTCTGCTGGGCATGGTTCGTCCTCACTGACGCGCGCTCCCGTCTTTTTCCTCTCCGCGCTACAATCTGAGCGACCGCCAGGCCGGGCAGGCGCGACCGCGCCGCTGCCCGGCCTGAAGTGCCATTGACGCAGGATTCATGGCCAACGCTCGCACTCATCGGCACCAACTACACCACGCCCGATCTGGTGGCCAAGGTCACCGGCCGGGCGAAGTATGCCGAGGACTACCGCGCCGATGGCATGCTGTTCACCAAACTGCTCTTGAGCCCGATGCCGCATTGCCGCGTCCGTCTCGATCGACGCGGCGTCGGCGCTCGCGTTGCCCGGCGTTCACGCCATTCTGACCGCCAACGATCTGCCCGGCCAGCCAGCCGTCCCCGCCCGCTGCGGACGGGTCGGCGACGCTGGCTCCCGAGCGGGCGCTGACCAACGAACCGGTCTACCAGGGTGAGCCGATTCTGGCAGTGGCGGCCGTGGACGAGGTGACAGCCGCCAACGCGGTCGAGGCTATCCAGCTCGATCTCGAGGCCCTGCCGTTCGTCGTCGATCCCCTCGACAGCTCTGAGAGCGGGCGGCCCGAACGCACGACTCGAGGGCAATGCTTACGTCCATGATGGGGTCAGGACGCTCAAGTGGACCGAAGAGGATTTCGCGTCCGCGCAGCGTGGCGCCCTGCCGAGGGGACCCTGGGGTGACTCGTGGTCGTACGGTGACCTCGACGCCGGGTTCGCCCAGGCCGATCTCGTCCTTGACGAGACGTTTCTGACGCAGTCGTCCAGTCATCAGCCGCTCGAATCACGGACGGCGATGGCGTACTGGCAGAACGGGAAGCTGTTCCTCCATGGATCCACGCAAAGCGTCGCGCAGACGGTCGAGGCTGTCGCGGGTTGGGTGGGTGTCGATCCCGCCCAGGTCGTGATCGTCAGCGAGTACACGGGTGGGGGATTCGGCAGCAAGATTCCAGGCGCGCACAGCATGGCGATTCCCGCGCTTCTCGCGAAGAAGACCGGGCGGCCGGTCATGATGCGTATCAGCCGCGAGGAAGAGCACTACATCGGCCGGGCGCGCCCGGGCCTCACCGCTCGCGTGCGTATCGGCTTCCGCAAGGACGGGCGCATCACGGCGATCGACCTCTTCATCCTGCAGGACAACGGTCCGTACGACAAACAGTACGACCATAGCGCCGCGGCCAGCATGTGCTCGCTGGCCTACCAGCCACTGGCGCTCCGTTTCCGCGGCTTGTCAGTCCTGACGAACACGCCGCCCCGCACCTCGCAGCGCCAGCCTGGCGGTATGCAGCAGAACGCCATCATGGAGCCGATTGTCAGCAAAGGCGCCCGCATGCTGGGAATCGATCAGGTTGAGATGCGGCGCATCAACGCGCCAGCGGGAAAGGCCAGCTTCGGGCCGCGAGACAAGGAAGGACGCCGGGCTTATACGACCAGCGCGTTCGTGCGCGAGGCCCTCGATCGGGGCGCCGAGCTCTTCAACTGGGAAGAGCGCAAGACCCGATCGGGCGAGCGGCGCGGATCGAAGGCGCGCGGCGTGGGTGTTGCCGTCAGTCCCTACACCGGCGGGTATTCGATCGGCTACGACGGTCTGGTGAGCATCAGGCCCGACGGCCGACTCTACGTGCACAGCGGGATCGGCAATCTCGGAACCCATTCGGTGATCGATACTGCCCGCGTCGCGGCGCAGCTCCTCGACATTCCGTGGGACCTCGTCGAGGTGGTCTGGGGCAACACCGGCAGGCATCTGCCCTGGACGTGTCATTCCGACGGGAGCCAGACCATCCACGCCATGGGCCGCGCGATTCACGCCGCGGCGACGGACGCGAAACGGAAGCTGCAGATGCTCGCGGCTCATGACTTGGGAGGCAGCCCGGACGACTACGAGGTGGCCGATCAGCGTGTCTTCCGGACCGGCCGGCCGACGGGCGGGATGTCACTTGCGGCGGCCGCCCGGCGTGCGGTGGAGCTCGGCGGCATCTATGACGGCCACGAGCTGCCGAAGGACATCCACGCGATGACGGTGACCGCCGCGAAAGCGCTGGCAGGTCTCGGTCTCATGGGCGTGGCCAAGGACACCTATCCCCACGACGGCGAAACCCATTCATTCGTCGTCGGCTTCGCAGAAGTCGAGGTGGACGTCGAGACGGGAACGGTGACGTTGGTCGAGTACACCGCCGTCGGCGACGTGGGCACCGTCATTCATCCGCGCAGCCTGGGCGGCCAGATCCTGGGCGGCGGTTGTCTGGGCATCGGCCATGCGCTGATGCAGAAGCTGGTGTACGACGCTCAGTACGGAGCGGCTCTCGCCAAGCGATTCCATCACAACAAACCGCTCACGATTCTCGACGTGCCACCCGGTGGCATGCACTACGCCGCGCTCGACATACCCGATCCCGAAACACCCGTCGGCGCGCGTGGGGTGGGTGAGCCGCCGGTCGGTGCCGGTGTCGGTGCCGTTCTCGCGGCGATCGCCGATGCGGTGGGCGACGAGATGTTTCGCCGGATCCCCGTCACGCCGGACATCCTCGTCAGCTCGCTGGCCGCCGGCTGGCGCGTTCATGCGCCGCTCGCCTCGCACATCTAGCGCACCGGTCATTGTTTGCCTGGATTCCCCGACGTATACTGGCGTCCGTTTGTCGGCGAGCTCCACGAGCGTGTGAGCCGAGGAGGCCTATGACGCGGCGTAATCTGGTGATCGGCGGTG
Source organism: uncultured Acidobacteriota bacterium (assembly GCA_963817395.1). Taxonomy (GTDB): domain Bacteria; phylum Acidobacteriota; class Vicinamibacteria; order Vicinamibacterales; family CAVPJW01; genus CAWGYQ01. The sequence continues at coordinate 122,736 of CAWFOC010000001.1, forward strand.
GACTGGTCGCGGTTCTCGCGGGGCTCGGTGTCGGGCAGGCGCTGCTCGATCACGCGGTGGCCGCGCAAGCCGGTCGAACGGTCGAAGCCCCGATGTTCGAGGTGGATCCGCTCTGGCCGAAGCCGCTCCCGAATCACTGGCTGATCGGCTCGTCGATCGGCGTATCCGTGGACGCTCAGGATCATGTCTGGATCATTCACAGACCCGATACGCTCGTCCGGAACGAGGTGGCGGCCGCTGCGTCACCGCCGACGGCGGAGTGCTGTTTCGCCGCACCGCCGGTGCTCGAGTTCGATGCCGCCGGCAACCTGGTGAATCACTGGGGTGGTCCCGGCCAGGGCTTCGAATGGCCGGAGTCAAACCACGGCGTCACGGTGGACTACAAGAGCAACGTGTGGATCGGAGGAAACGGTCAGAAGGATGCCCAGGTCCTGAAGTTCACGCGCGACGGCAAGTTTCTGCTGCAGATCGGGCACCAGGGCAAGAACGGCGGCAGCAACGATCTCGCCAACCTCGGACGGCCTGCGAAGATCTTCGTGGACCAGGGGGCGAACGAGGCATACATCGCCGATGGCTACGGCAACAAGCGCGTGATTGTTTACGACGCCGACAGCGGCCAGTACAAGCGTCACTGGGGCGCGTACGGCAACAAGCCGGACGACACCAACGCCGGCCCGTACAACCCGAGCGCGCCGCCCCCGCAGCAGTTCCGGAGTCCCGTGCACTGCTCGGAGATCTCGGTCGACAACCTGGTCTACGTGTGCGACCGCGTCAACGATCGCGTGCAGGTGTTCCAGAAGAACGGGAAGTTCGTGAAAGAAGTGTTCGTCGCCAAGAACACTCTGGCGTCAGGATCGACGTGGGATATCGCCTTCTCGAAAGACCCGGCACAGCGATTCATCTACCTGGCCGACGGGAGCAACGAGAAGGTCTATATCCTCGAGCGCGAGTCGCTCGAGCTGCTCACCAGCTTCGGGGACGGCGGGCGTCAGCCGGGCCAGTTCTTCGGCGTACACAGCCTCGCCGTGGATTCGAAGGGCAACCTCTACACGACGGAGACCTACGAAGGAAAGCGCCTGCAGAAGTTCGTCTACAAGGGCCTCGGTCCCGTCACCAAGAAGGATCAGGGAACGTTGTGGCCCTCGCGTTCCGGGGGCTAGCGTCGCCGGGTTACTTCTTCCCGGGCGCGCGGTAGTCGACGGTCCGCTTCACCGCCTGGTCGACTTCTTCGGCGGTGATGAGCGGTGTCGACTTGAACGTCACGGCTCCCGACGCGGTGACCGCCAGCGAGAGCGCGATGGCGGCGGCGCTGTCTGGCAGATCCACGATGACGATCGCATCGCGCGCGCCGTAGGTGTAGTAGAAGGCTTCGACTTTCCCGCCGATGCGCTTGACGGTGGCTTCCACCGTGCTGCGGCGCTTCGATCCACCTTCCTTCATGAGTCCCTTGGTGCCTTCGACGGTGTAGTCTGCTTCGAACAGATATTTGGGCATGGTTCGTCCTCACGCTGAATACGAATGTGCGGGCCGCATGGGCGGCATGAGCCTGCACACCCTACCGCAACTCTGGAGGGCAATCAAGGTATAGTCCGCGTTCAGCCGATCGATGAGCGTGCTTCCCCCGAACCCTTCCGGCCGCTGGCGAATCCTGCTCTTCTACATCTCGGTGCTCGCCCTTGCCCTGGCGACCTTCTTCTTCGTCGCATGGATCGGCGAGAAGACGCTGACGCGCCCGGGCCAGCCGCCTGCGGGGGCCCGCGAGATGTCGGAGCAGATTGACACGCTGCTCCATGTGCTGCTGGCGCTCGCGGTGATCATCGTGACCGCGCGGGTCGTCGGCGCGCTCTTCCGGTGGTTTCACCAGCCGCCCGTCATCGGCGAGGTTGTCGGCGGCATCCTGCTGGGTCCCTCGCTCCTCGGTTACGTGGCGCCCTCAGCCTACGCGTTTCTCCTGCCGGGGCAGGCCGCGCCGTTTCTGGGCGTCATCGCGCAGCTCGGCGTCATTCTCTACATGTTCCTCGTCGGGCTGCACTTCGATCTCGGCGTACTTCGCGAGAGCGGCCACATGACGCTGGCCATCTCGCACGCGAGCATCATGGTGCCGTTCACTTTCGGGCTGGTACTGGCGCTCGGTCTCTTTGCCGACATGGCGCCTGCCGGCGTCACCTTTACCTCGTTCGCGCTCTTCATCGGCGTGTCGATGTCGATCACCGCGTTTCCAGTGCTCGCGCGCATCCTGGGCGACCGGGGTCTCCAGAAGACACGCATGGGCGTCCTCGCCTTGACCTGCGCGGCCATCAATGATGTCACCGCCTGGTGCCTGCTCGCGTTCGTGGTGAGCGCAACCCAGGCGACTCTTCTCGGGGCATTCGGCACGCTCGGATTGACGATCCTGCTACATCGTGATCATGGTGTTACTCGTGCGACCGGTGATTGCCCGGGTGGTGCCCTGGCTCGAGGGCCCGGGCAGGGCAGACGGCAATCTCTCGATCATCTTCGTCGCCCTGCTGCTCTCGGCGCTGGCAACCGAGCTCATCGGCATCCATGCCATCTTCGGCGCGTTTCTGCTGGGCGCCGTCACGCCACATTCGAGCCGCATCGTGACCGACGTCACCGCGCGCGTCGACGACGTGGTGCGCGTGCTCTTCCTGCCCGCGTTCTTTGCCTTCACTGGAATGCAGACCCAAATCGGGCTGCTCGGGGGCGTCAACGACTGGCTCGTCTGCCTGCTGATTATCGTGGTGGCGACGGCGGGGAAGTTCGGAGGAACGGTGGTCGCCGCGAGGTTCACCGGGCTTCACTGGCGCGACGGCGCCGCGCTCGGAATCCTCATGAACACCCGCGGCCTGGTCGAGCTGATCGTGCTCAACATCGGCCTCGATCTGGGTGTGATCTCGCCGCGCCTCTTCACCATGCTCGTCATCATGGCCGTCGTGACGACGCTGATGACATCGCCGCTCTTGCAGGCGGTCACGCGCGGTCGGCCGTGGGGTCCCGAATCGGGAACGGCCGCCGCCTAGACGCATCACCCACGAGCGCTCGCAGAGGTGCGACGGTCTCGGAGCCGCGGTTCGACGTTGCGGCTAAGGCCGATGCGTCCGGGCGTACTGCTCGGCCCAGCTGATTGACGCCGACTTCGGGTCGCTCACCAGGCTGGCTTCCTGCCGCGCCCGCTCGATGTCCCAGCCGTCGATCATCACGCGCTTGATCAGCCAGAACCCGGCGGCCCGGCCACCGCCCGCGCAATGGATGAAGACCGGCTGATTGGCAGGATTTCTGACCGCGGCGAGAAACTCGCTGACCGTGGTGTCGACGGAGGGATCCGGCGTCTGCGGCACGGCAAACGGAAAATGGAAGTACTTCATGCCGGCGGCCTCGGCGGCGGCGCGCTCCTGCTCGATGTCGGCCCCTTCTTCGGAGGGACGGCGAAGGTTGACGATCGACGCGAATCCCATCTGTTTCAACTCGGGAACCGCGCTCGCCTTGGTGGCGCCGGCGCAGGCGACGGTGGCGTCCAGACGCGTGAAATTGGTGATGCCCTCGACCGTTGGCTTGGAGGCCGTCATCTGACCTTTGACGACGGTCAGGGAAGCCACGACGAGAAGCGCCGCGACGAGTGCGCTCGAGGTCGAGTAGTGGTTCGGCATGACGTCATCCTATGCCCGGGAAGCGGGGAAGACAAACTCCGTGTGACGACGCTTCATCAGCCAGCCCAGCGGTTCAGTCGTCGATCGACAAAGTGGACGGCGTGGGTCGCGGCCAGGGCCAGAAGGACCAGCACCGCGAGAATGCCATAGACGCTCGCCGCCTCGAGGCGCGCGCCGTGCTGCCGCAGCAAGGCGCCGAGCCCGAAGGGGCCGACCAGCATTTCGGCGTTGATCGTTCCGCGCACGGCCCGGCCGATGCCGAGCCTCAATCCGGCCATCACGGTCGGCAGAGCCGCCGGCAGCAGCACACGCCGAACGATTTGCCGCTCGGTCGCCCCGAAAACGCGAGCCATCTCGACATAGGCGACATCGAGCGTGGCGAGCCCGCCACGCGTCATGCACACAATCACCACGACCGAGTACATGAAGACGGAGGCGACCTGCGTCGTGCGGCTCAACCCGAACACACCGAAGAAGACAGGCACCAGCAGAATGCTGGGCACGGCCAGGAGCGCGTCGAGGTACGGATTGCAGACATAGGCCAGCAGCCGGTACCGGCCGAGTGCGAGGCCCAACGGAACACCGGCCACTACCGCCAGACTGAACCCCAGCGTCAGCACGCCGAGACTGCTGACGAGAGCTGCGGCGATTTCGCCGCTGAGCGTCATGCGCCACACGGCCCGCGCGATCTCGTCGAGAGGCGGCATGAACGGAAATCCGAAGAAGCGGCTCACGGCGTCCCAACCAAGAGCCGCGGCGGCGAGCGCGAGCAGCGTCGGGCGGATCCCGGAGGGAACGGGCGCGCGGGAGACGGCTAGACGGCATGACCGCAGCTGTTGCCATAGATACGCCTTGAGCCTCGTCGCCTCGGCATGCGTGTCCAGATCCGCAAGTCTGGGACGCGGCATCGACACCGTGACCGTCTCCCGAATCGACCCGGGCCGCGGGCTCATCAGCAACACGCGGTCGCCGAGCCTCACGGCCTCGTCGATGTCGTGAGTGACGAAGAGCACCGTCTTGCGTGTCTCGGCGTGGAGGCGCAGCAGCTCGTCCTGGAGCGATCGTCGCGTCTGCGCATCGACCGCGGCGAAGGGTTCGTCCATCAGCAGAATCGCCGGGTCCACGGCAAGCGCTCGCGCCAGTCCCACGCGTTGTTGCATCCCTCCGGACAGCTGGCGCGGATAGTGGTGTTCGAATCCCTCCAGACCGACTGCGCGGATCAGATCGCGCGCGATGGCTTCGCGATCGCGCCGGGGCATTCCACGCAGCTCCAGGCCGAATGCCACCGTCGTGAGGACATCCGACCATGGCAGGAGCGTGGCGTGCTGAAAGACCATCGCGCGATCAGGCCCCGGGCCTGTCACCTTCGTGTCGTCGATGGTCACGGTGCCCGCATCGGCCGGAATCAACCCGGCCAGAATCCTGAGCACCGTTGTCTTGCCGCACCCGCTCGGTCCCACGAGACACACGAACTCGTGTCGCGCAATCGAAAAGCTCACACGTGCGATCGCCGGCGTCGGCGGTGTTGCGCCGTTTCCGGCGAACGACTTGCTCACATCCTGAAACGCGATCATTCAACGGCCACCTGGTTGGCCCACGGAGACAGGCGGCGCTCGAGCCATCCGAGGCCCTGGAGGACCAGGACCGATTCGGCTACCAGCACCATGACGGTGGCGTACACCCCGCCAGCGTCGAACATGCCCTGGAAATCCAGGATCAGGCGGCCCACGCCGATCGCCACGAGCAGCAACTCGACCGCGATCATTCCCGTGAACGCCCGCGCAAGCCCGAGGCGCACCCCGGTGATGACAGCCGGCATCGCGCCGGGCAGCACGACCGTTCGCCATAGCTGCCATTCGGTGGCCCCAAAGCTGCGCACCATTTCCAGCCAGCTCGGATCCAGCGTGCGAACCCCGGCGCGGGCGCTGACGGCGATCATGACGACGGCAAAGAGCATGACGACGAGTGCGCGCGCCAGAAGATCGAGACCGAGCGTGATGATGACGACCGGGATCAGGGCCGACATCGGCGTGACGAGAAGAATCGTGAGATAGGGATCGACGAACGCATCGGCCGCCCGGGAGCGGCCCATCAGCAGGCCGGCGCCGATGCCGAGGACAAGTGCGGCGCCGAAACCGAGGAGGAGGGCCTGATGACTGAGCCAGAGCGCCTGCCAGAACCGAGGCGTGGCAAGCAGGCGGACCAGCGCGGATAAGGTGTCGGTGAACGACGGAAAGAGCAGGCCCTGTATCCACCAGGCCAGGAGCTGCCAGGCGGCCGCGACCAGGATCAGGGATCCCGCCCGGAACAGCCAGCGCCACGATGGCGCATCGGTAGCCACGTCGCGCCGATTGTCGCACTAACGGATGAGTCTCGGAACATTTTCGGACGCTTCGCCCGCCGCGTACCGCGAGCGTGGTCTGTTAGAATGCCCGGTCTTGTCAGGGTCCGAATGAAATACCTCTTTGTCTCCCTCGACGGCCTCATTGGCGACATCGCCTGGGAAGTCGTCAAAGAGGGCCACGACGTCAAGTTCTACATCAAGGATCCCGGCGAGAAGGAAATCGCCGATGGTTTCGTCCCCAAGACCGACGATTGGGAGCGCGAGGTCGACTGGGCCGATCTGATCGTGTTCGACGACGTCCTCGGTCAGGGAACCGAAGCGCTGCGCCTGCGCCAGCGCGGCAAGCTCGTGGTCGGCGGCACGCCGTATACCGATCGACTCGAGGACGACCGCGGGTTCGGCCAGCAGGAGTTGAAGGCCGCCGGCGTGTCAATCATCGCGCAGGAGAACTTCACGTCTTTCGACGAGGCCACGAATTTCGTGAAGGACAACCCGGGGCGCTATGTCATCAAGCCGAGCGGCGAAGCGCAGAACTACAAGCGGTTGCTCTTCGTCGGCGAGGAAGAAGACGGGCAGGACGTCATTCAGGTGCTCCAGGACTACAAGACGGCGCTCTCGCACCGCATCAAGGAGTTTCAGCTCCAGCGGCGGATCATGGGCGTCGAGGTCGCGGTCGGAGCTTTTTTCAATGGCAAGGAGTTCGCCTACCCGGTGTGCGTGAACTTCGAGCACAAGAGGCTCTTCCCGGGAAACATCGGTCCCTCGACGGGCGAAATGGGCACGACGATGTTCTGGAGCGAGCCCAACAAGATTTTCAACGCCACGCTCAGGAAAATGGCGCCGAAATTGAGCGCGGAGGGCTACGTCGGCTACATCGACGTCAACTGCATCGTCAACAGCAACGGCATCTATCCGCTCGAGTTCACGGCGCGGTTCGGTTACCCGACCATCAGCATCCAGCAGGAAGGCCTGCTGATGCCGATCGGCGAGCTGCTGTACAAGCTGGCGGAAGGCACGATGACCAGATTTCGAGCGCGCAGCGGGTTCCAGGTGGGTGTGCGCATCGTCGTGCCGCCCTTCCCCTTCAACGATCCGGAGACGTTCGAGAGCAGCTCGAAGGATGCGGTGATTCTCTTCAAGACGCCGAGCCGTGACGGCGTTCACATCGAGGACGTCAAGGCCGTCGACGGTGAGTGGGTGGTGACGGGCACCTCAGGCGTCGTGCTGATCGTCTGCGGCACCGGCCCGACGATGAAGCAGGCGCAGAGGCAGGCGTACAATCGCGTCCGGAACGTGATGATTCCCAACATGTACTATCGTGAAGATGTCGGCGACCGCTGGTCCGAGGAAGACAGCGATCGGCTGCACAGCTGGGGGTATTTACGGGAGTAGTCGCGGTTCAGGGTGCTCGCGCGGCGTTGGCAGGCCCGGTCACCCGCCCGATCTCGCCGAGCACGTCATCGAGATACGAGAGATTCGACACCTGCGTCGCGGTCAGCCCGGCGGGCAGCGCTTCGGCCTTCACGAGAAAATCGATCGTGTACTGAACGTCTGCAGCGGTCAGACCGCCGTCGGGATTCCAGATACCGGCGCGAAGGTGCGAGTCGCCGATCGCGCGCGCCGTCTGTTCATCGATCCCCAGGCGCTTCTGGGCTTCCGCGTACAAGAGGTCCGGGTCAGCCATCACGCGGCGTTGCGCGATCAACACCGCGCGCAGGAGATCCTTGACGCTTTCGGGATGTGCCTCCGCCCACGCCCGGCGGATCTGAAAGCCATCGATGTGCAGGTTCGCGTATTCCGCCGCTTGCGTCATCAGCGCGTGCAGCCGGCCGGGGGCCTGGAGCTGCAGTTTGATGAGCTCCTCGCCGGGCACCACAGCCGCATCGAGGCGTCCGGACAGGAGCGCAGCGCTCCGTGCCGAGCTCTCGGCCATCACGATGAGCTGAGGCGTCGCCCCGGAGCAGCGACGGCGGAGATAGAGCTGGATCAGCACCTGGCTGAGCCCGGTGGTACCGCTGACGCCCATCCGTCTGCCGTCGAGTGCGGTGCAGGACTGGATGGACCGCTGGGCCGCCAGCACCGACGTCGGTCCCGCAAACTGCATGATGGTCCAGACCGGGGCGCCCCTGGCGACGGCCGACCACATCGTCTGATTGTTGAGCACGCCGATGTCGGTCTGGCCGCGGGCCAGCATGTCGGCGATGAGCGGAGGGGGCGACACCTGATTCCGCTCGACTCGATAACCGCGCGATTCGAGGTCGTCGAGCGCGATCAGGACGGGCACGTCGCGCACATCGACGTTGACCGGATCCGTATAGCGGATGGTCGTGGCCGCTGGCGCCGACGCCCTGTCTCTCAGTTCCGATCGTGCGAGGTCGGCGGGCGCGCCGCCCGAACAGCTCGCGGCGACCAGCCCACCGAACCACATCGCGTGAACGAGCCGCCAGTCTCATGGCAATTCAGCCGTCAGCCGTGAGGCGGCGTTCGTCCGGCTGTGGAGCGGCAGCAGCTTTCCACGTGCGGTGGACACCGGCTCCTGACGCCGGACCCGCAGCGTGTCGGCCTGTTGCCAGACGTTACCGGCCGAATCTCCGCGCGGCGATGAGGATCGGAGAGCCTGGAGCAGCACTCTCGCCGGCTCCTGCTCGTCGGGGATATGGAGACGAGGGCTGATGACGAGATAGAGCCGGGTCAAGCCGCGGCCGTCTTCCTCTTCCATCAGCTGGTAGTCCAGCGGGCTGCCTCCATAGCGGCCAGGCAGCACGTCCTCGAGCACGTGCAGCACCTCGGAGCCGAGAAACGTGACGCCCTCACAGAGCAGCTTGCTGTAGCTGCGAATTCCGTGAAGCTGCGTGGTGTAGCCGCACCCCTCGAGCGGGCACCCGCACGCGCGCGTTTCGACGGTGCCGTAGTCGTCGATCTGATAGTTCAGCATCACCTTGGGGCTGGCGTCGACGAGCGAGGTCAGGTTGAACGCTGGGACAGTCAGGTCCGTGCCTTCAATCTCATATGGATGGGTAATGAGCGCGACGCTGTCGTGCGCGAGATGCACCTGATCGACCTCGACGGCGTTCGGGCAGCCCAGGCCGATCGGTCCGGTCTCGATGGCGCCGTACGCCGGGAGCACGCGAGCCCCCACGCGACGCATCGTCGCCACCTTGGCCGGCGTCACGGGTTCGCCGCCCACGCGAATCGTCGTGCCCGCCAGATCGAACCCTGCCTCCTCGGCCGCGACAGACACTCGAAGCGCGCAGCTCACGTTGCAGTAGAGCAGGCAGTGTCCATGGCGATCGAGTGTGTCGCGCACGGCCCTGGCCACCGTGAGCGCCTGATCCAGCTTGGCGATCGTCGGCACGGGCACCGGCACGCCGAATGCGCGCAGCCATCCGATGATGTAGAGCGTCGCCAGATCGTACTTGAACCAGGTCTTCGCATCGAACCACCCGAAGTTCGAATACCAGCGCTCCGGATATCGCGCCAGGCGCGCGCGCGTCAGGATGAAGCGCAAGCCGGCGCTGGGAAGGATTCGCATCCAGTGCACCGCCGGCAGGTCCGCGGCGTTCCAGGCCTGCAGCATCAGCAGGTGAAGAGGCGCCGTTGCCGCGATGTAGCTCAAGTCGTGATGCACCGTGGTAGACAGTCCGGTCGAGCCGCCGGTGCTCAACGTGAAGTGGGCCGTCGTCGACTGGTTGTCGAAGTCGCTCGCGCGAGCGTGAATCGTCGTGCTTCCTCTGACAATCGGCGTCCGCCCTTTGAACTCTTCATAGGTCACGTAGACGCCGGCGCTCGCGCAGGTGCCGCAAGGCACCGTCGAGCCCTTCGCTCTTGACGAGCGTTCGTAGGTCGCCGGCTTTCGCAGCCCGCATGCCGGAGCAAGGCGCGGTAAGGGCTCTGTCGGGTTGGCGTAGATGGCCTGCTCCGCAATACGCAGGAAGTTGTCTTCGCGATGGTCGAGCCGTTCGCGCACGATGCGCCGCGCTTCGCCGAGCGTGAGCGGATCCTGCAGAAAGCGTCGCAGGGCAAACGGAAACCGCGCGAACATCCGCAAGTACTCGAGATTCTCGTTCACGAGTCCTCACGCTCAACGCGACCGGCCAGCCGGTGGCAGCCCGGCCGGACCCGCGGGGCGGGCACGTCAGGGACGCGGGGCGGGCTTGGTGTCGGTGTGTATGATCTTTTCATCGAGCGCGATGTCGACAATCTCGTGCTTGATGTCGAGACGAAGGCGACCGAAGAGGCTCATGTACACGTTGGCAACCCAGACCAGCGAGAATCCGGCCACCAGGTAGCCGCGCCAGTCGTCGAACAACAGCTTGTAACCGGTGATCGCCAGGACGGCGGCCGCCACGTAGTGGCTGAAGCAGGTACTCGCACGTGAAGAGATAGAAGAACTTCCGTCGTGCCAGCCTGGAGGCTCGACTTGCTCTGAGCAGCGCACCAGTCCCGGGGCTCGCGGAAGACCTCTTCGTGCGTCACGGTCCACGCGATGCACGCCGTCGGAATGGCCAGCACGAAAAGCGCGAGAAGCTGCTCGCCGATAGTCATCGGTGTCAGATTCTAATCCAAGCGCTGCCGATGATGATGGACGACTCACCGACGCACGCCGAGCAGATGGGAGATGAACGCCGGGAAATCACGGCAGTGGGCGAGGGGCGGCAAACCGTCGTTCCCGGCGCCTGGCCCGAGGACGCAGGCGAACCCCTTGAAGCGGTGCTCGCCGGTGCGACCCCGATCGGGCAGCGCCTGCACCGCTCCGAGCCTGGGCGTTCGAGCGTTCGAGACGGGGTGCTTGCCGGCCCATCGAATGATGAAGTCTGGAAGAAACTCACGTCGCCGGCCCGGGAACATCTCCTGTGCCGGGACGACGTCACTGACGAGGGCCCGGTCGGTGTCAGCCGCTCGAAGCCCACGGAACGTGTTCATCAACGAATCGACATACCGACGATAGTTCAACGCTGGCCGGCTGCACGATCCCGCGCGGTTCGCGGCCGGTCACGTTCAGGCGTACGTAGCTGTTCATGTCAGAGCGCAGCGCAAACCCCGGCGTGCGGCTCCAGTCGATCCCCCCCGTGACCTCGTGCTCGACAATCCAGTCGCGTGCCTGAACCGGAACGGCCCGTGCCGCCGCGTGCTGCACGCGGGCGGGAACCGCCTCGCGGAGCCTTCGGATGAGCCCGCGATTGCCGTTGGATCGCCCGGTGGTTTCCGCTCCACGTCCATCGTAGGGGCCGTTCACCAGGTCCATCACCGGACGCATGAAATGCTCCTGGGCGAAGTTGGCGCCCATTCCGTGCAGGGAAGACACCACGACCGTCGTGGTGCGTGTGTCGATGCCCTCGAGCACCACGCCCACGGCGTTGTCGATGGCGCGATAGACATCCAGCAGTGCACCCGGTGGAACGTGACCGTGCATGTCGTCGTCTGTCGCGCCAGAGAATGTGTCCGGCGCGGTGACTTTCGCCGAAGACGACCAGAAAGAAGTTCCAGGGGGTGGACTCTCGCAGCCAGCGCGCGAGCTGACCTTTTCTTTCGGCCCCTTCGACGCATTCCCGGGCCATCTGCGTCAGCTGGCGCGTGTCCTTGAAGACCGGAATCTCGTACCCCATGGGATGCCGGCCGAATCGACGCCGAATCTCCCGCCCGAGCGCCGGCGGATTGGTTTCGAATCGGCCCATCAGATCGTGCGAGCCCCAGTTGAAGACCTCGGTGGCCTGTGGCAGGCGGTTCGGAAACGTGAACGGCACGTCCAGCACCGTGACGCCGAGTCCCGCGCGCGCCAGGTCGTACCAGAACGGCTCGCAGTACATCCAGTCCGCCGAGACGCGCCTGAGACGCATGCGCGCCGGATCCCACTGGATGTGCTGACTGATCCCGTGCTCGCCCGGCATGGTCCCCGTGTACATCGTGGGCCACACCGACGCCGGGAAGGACTCCGCCGGGGACCGAAGAGGGTAGGAGACTCCTTCGTCCAGCAGGCGACGGAACGTCGGCAGGACGCCAAGCGAGGCGCGGATGAACGACAGCTCGGCGGCGTCGAGGCCGATCATCAGGACGCGTCGGTCGGTCATCGGGCGAGCCTCATCGAGTGTCACGAAACGTCACCAACGTGCGCAGGCAGCGGGGGACCGGCGAAGCTTTTCGGTCCCCCAATGCTGGACCGTGAGTGTAGTATTAACGCGTCCCGGGCAGGCCCGAGATTCACCGCCAACGAAGGAGCATCTGCATGTCGCTCAACCAGGGGCTCAATCGCCGGGCGTTCTTGAGGAACGCCGGCATGACGGCACTGGCCGGCGCGGTTGGAGCCAAGGCCACGCCGCCACTCGCCGCCGCCGATCTTGCGACTGAGGGGAGCGGGACCAGGTACGACTTCGACACGGTCTACAACCGTGTCGGCACGGACTGCATCAAGTGGGACGAGCAGATCAGCAAGTACGGGAAGGACAAGATCCAGGTTGGCATGGGCATCGCCGACATGGATTTCAAGGTGGCGCCTTGCATCACCAAGGCGCTCGCCGAGCGTTGCCGCCACGAGAACTGGGGCTACCTGCACACCCCGGCGGCGTACATCGAGTCCATCGTCGGCTGGAACAAGCGCCGGTACGGTGTCGAGATCGATCCCGCGACGGTGGTGTTGACCACGGGTGTCCACCCCGGTCTCATCGCCGCCCTCCAGACCTTCTCGCCCCCGGGAAGCCGGGTGCTGCTGACGACGCCGACGTATAACGGGTTCTACAGTGATCTGCGCCACACGCGGACGATTGCGGAAGACAGTCCAATGAAGGTCGTCGACGGCAAGTACTCGATCGACTTCGACGACTTCGAGCGCCGGATCAGTCACGACACCAACACGTTCATCCTGTGCAATCCCCAGAATCCGACCGGCAACTGCTGGTCGCCGGAGGAGCTGACGCGTCTCGGGGAAATCTGCCTCAGGCGTCGCGTGGTGGTGCTCGCCGACGAGATTCACTGCGACTTCGTCACCAGCGGCCAGCACTACACGCCGTTTGCCAGTCTCCCGAACAAGGATATCGTCAATAACAGCCTCACGTTCAAGGCAGCGAGCAAGACGTTCGGTCTCGCGGCCATGAAGGCCGCCTGGTTCTATTCGACCAATCCCGACTATCTCGCGCGAGTCAAGGTGAACAACCGCGCCGACCTCACCACGCTTGGCATGGTGGCCAACCTGGCCGCCCTGCGCGAGGGCGATGATTGGCTGGATCAGCTGTTGCCGTACATCGACGGCAACCACGATCTCGTCGCGTCGTTCGTGCGCGACAGAATGCCGCTCGTGAAATACACCAAGGCGGAAGGAACCTATCTGGCATGGCTCGATGTCAGCGCGGTGATGGAACGGGTCGGCGCGACAGAGGCCGCTCTCGAGGCCAGCAAGAGCTCGCCGACACCGGTGGCGCCCGAGGTGATCATGGAGCGCTGGTTCGTCGATCACGCGGGCGTTCAGCTGAACGCGGGATCGACCTATGGCACCGGCGGCGCGGGGCACATGCGCATGAACATCGGGACCTCGCGCAAGCTGATCGAGCTCGCACTCGACAATATGGCGAAAGCGCTCGCGACGCTCTAGGGGCGTTCGGAGCGGGCCCGGCTTGTGCTCACCGACTCTGGCGGCATCCAGGAGGAGGCCCCGAGCCTCGGCGTTCCGGCCCGAAGGTGTCGTTCAGAGGGCTAGGCGCGCTTGAAACGGCTGGCGAAGAGGGCGAGCCCGCTTGCGAGCAGGAGAAGGGTGGCAGGTTCTGAAACGTGTGTTAACCAGGCGATCACAATCTACTCCGGTGACAGGTCGTTCTGTCTGACTGAGCTGAACGTCACGTGTGCCCCGTAACGGCGGGGCAACACGTGAAGTCTTCAAGTTCTAGAGGGCTTGCGCGTTCTTGCTTCCGGCGCGCCGCCGCCGCGCGACGAGGCCGGCGATTCCCGTGCCCAGGAGCAGCATCGAGGTGGGCTCGGGGACAGCAGCAGTCGTGGTAACAGTCGGGACGCCAGTCGCACCCGCCCAGAATTCGGGGCCAGTCGCGGTGTTGTGCGTCCGATAGCCCGCGTAAAGCGCCGGCGTTCCCGTGCCGGTCGTCGGCAGGAGAAAGTCCTCCACGTCGATGTTCTGAGGTTTGTCGATACCGATCTGGGAGTAGAACGCCAGAGATGCCTCGAAGATGAGGGGGGCCGGATCGTACGGATCCGGAGTCACGTCGAACTTGAAATCGTGGAATGAGCTGTTGCTGTCCGTGTACAGTGCAATTCCAAGCTTATCGGCCGTGGCAAATGGGTTGTCGCTCTCGCCGCCCGCGGCTGTTGTTTTCTTGACCAGGTAGAACTTGTGGTTGTCCTGGAATGGACCCTCGAAGTTGAGATAGAACTTCTCGATCGTATTTCCGTACCCGGCCGGGAGGAGCGCCGTCAGTTTGATATCCACGCGATTGGGATCCACGGCGCTGTCGCTCAGCGTGAGGGTGCCGAACGAACCTGCTGTGTTACACGTATCCGGACCCGGGTTGCCTAGCTTGATCTGGCAGTTGAAGTTGAACGTGATCGACTTCGCCGACGCGTTGGTGGGCAGCCCGAGAACCGCTAGACAGGCCGCGACCACAAAAATCCCTGCAAACCACTTCTTCATCGAAAACCTCTGCTGAAAAAAGAAAGAGGAGAACGTGCCGACCGGCTGATGCCGTGGTCTAACCCGCGAGCTCTGCGGCGCCGAACGGGGAGAAACGAGCGAGGCGACCTACTGCAGACATCATTCGCTTAAACACGACACGAATGATACAAGGAGTGCCGAGCTTTGATGGTTTGATGGGAATCACCATTCGCCGGACTGATTTCTCCGCCTCCTTCTTGACGGCTTCCGTAATCGTCCAGAGATAGAGGCGATACGAGCGGCCCGGCGTCGCTACCTCGACCGTTCGGTCGGGCGTCCAGTCGCCCATGGCGAAATCGTTGGAGACGACCCGCGCGCCGACCTTCAGCTGCCTCCAGAGCAACGGCCGAATCACCTTGTTGAAACCTTCGCCCATGAAGAGAAAGACGACCGTGCTGTCGGACATGTCAACGTCCAGGGCGTTCCCCCAGCGGATCTCGATCCGATCCTGCAGCCCGGCAGCCTTCACCCTGGCATAGGCGACCTCCGCGAGGTCCGGGTCGATGTCCACGCCGAGCCCTCGTCGCGCGCCAGCCTGGATCGCCGCGATGAGAATTCGGGCGTCCCCGCACCCCGGCTCGTACACCACATCGTCTTCTTTGACGCGCGGCCAGCTCGATCATGGCTGGCACGACGGTGTGCGGCGTGCCTTCGTATCCATATCCCGATCGAGTGCCACGATGCTCGTCGGCTTCGGGTCCAAGGAGACCGTCACCCTCGAGACGAATGGTCTTGTCCTGGGCGCGCCGCCTCAGAGACGACGAGCACACCAAGGAGAACGAGCACGAGACCGCAGGCGATCGACACGAGACGCATGGAGCCTTCCGGTGCGATAGAACCCAGATTGTAATACGCATATTTCTTGACGCCTGGCAGCGGCTCGTGTTACTCGCAAGGGCACAAATTGGCCACGCAAACCGAAATCGCACAAGCGCGTCAGGAGGGTTCGATGAGTAGGCCTGTTTCGGCATTCGTTGTCGCCGTGATCGTCGCGGTGCTCGGGGCCATTCCCGTGCCGGCGCGTGCGCAGACGACGGGCGAGCGGTTCGGAATCGGGATGTTCAAGGTCCAGAACCGGACGTTCGTGGGTCTGGCCATGCGCTATCCCACCGAGCCGCAGCAAATCGGGGGCGTCGTCGTGGAGCTTCCCGCCGCGGCTCAGGCTGCCAACCAGACGGGCATTCCCGGCGACGTGATGTTGATTGTCCAGCAGTGGGAAGTCGTGGGCCCGAAGATCAAGCAGATCGTCGCGCATGTCGGGCCGATGATCGACAAGAGCCGCCCTGCCTACGTGCACGACTACAAGTCCGTGGATGCGCTTGCGCCATTCGTGCCGCGACTGGCGGCGTACGGGTTCGGCAACTACCGCGCGGTGCTGAACACGCCCGAGCCGGTGAAGCCGCGGCCGCCTGCGCCGTCGATTCCCGGAATCTGGGAGCGATCGCCGAACGACGACCGCCCGGTGAATCCGCGGATCTTTCTGATCCCGAATACGCCGGAGGTGTTCATCGGTGACGGCGAGCCCGTCATCAACTGGCATGCGGACAAGCGCAACCAGTACCAGTACGAGTGCGAGCTGCTGGGCGTGGTCGGCAAGTCCATGCGCCGCGTGCCGGTGGACCAGGTGAAGAATCACATGTTCGGGTACCTGAACACGAACGACATTTCCGACCGCCAGGGACGCGACGCCAGACGACTGGGCCGGCGATCGTTTCTTCAGCAAAGGCAAGGACAGCTCGAAGCCGATCGGCCCGTTCATCGTGCCGGCAGAGTTCGTGGACCCGTTGAACATGCGGTTGAAGATGACCGTTGGCGGCGTGCAGGTGCAGGACTCGCACACCAATCAGGCCTGGCACAGCATGTACGAGTACGGCGCCTATCTCTCGAACCTGATCACGGTGCCGGTGGGGACGGTGATCGCGATGGGCACGCCGCCCGGATCACATGGGGGGCTCGGCCGCTTCATGGTGGACGGCGACATGCAGATCTGCTCGTACGAGGGGCTGGGCACCCTGAGCAATCCGCTCAAGACCGAGGGGAAGCACCCACCGCCACCGACGAGCGCGCGATAGGGCAGGAGCGGACGTTTCAGGAGGGTCGGCGGGGAGCACGACCCCAGCTCGTGACCGGATACACGGGCACGGAGGAGCGCGCGCTCCTCCGTACCCATGACAAGACTTAGGGAGCCATCCGCGCGAGCTGGTCGAGCAGCTTGCCGCGCGGGCTCGCCGCGGGCACGAACCGCTGCACGCGCTCGCCGGCGAACACTTCGCCCGTGTAGATGTTCCCCTGTGAATCGATGGCGATCATGTGGAGCCCGAACCACATCCCGCCGTTCTCGCCCATGCCTCCCATCTCACCCAGAACCTTGCCGTCCGCGCGGTTCAGGAACCAGATCTTGTTGTTCGTGAGATCCGAGATGAAGAGCATGCGCTGTTCCTTGTCGGGCGAGAAGGCCACGCCCCCGGGTGCGCCGCCCACGCCGGTCTGCGGCGCCAGGATGAACTCCTTCAGGAACTTGCCTTCCTTCGTCGTGACGTGGATGCGGTTGCCGACGCGATCGGCCGCGTACACGAGACCGTCGTTCGACACGTTCAGCGTGAGGTGCCCGACGAACTCCTTGGCCATCGGGCCGCCCGGCGTGTAGTCGTGGTCGGCATCGTTGGTACTGATCTCAGCGAGGGGCCTGCCGTACGCGCCCCACCCGCGCTTGAAGGCGAGGGTGTTGAGGTCGAAGACCAGCACGCGGCCGCCCAGATAGTTGTCGGCCACATACATCTCGTTGTCGGCCTCGACGATGCGAATTTCCTCGAGGCCGCCGACGATCATGGGCGTGGACGGCGGGTACTTGGCGCGGAATGCGGCTCGCGCAGCCGCGGCCTTGGCTTCGGCGGCCGGGTCGGGTGTGGCTGGGCCGCCAGGTGGCGGGATGAAGCCGGCCACGGGGCCGCGTCCGCCCTGTCCCGGGACGCGCTTCGGGGGCTGGGCGCCGCCTCCACCACCACCGCCGCCGCCGCCTTCGCGCTCGGGTGTTCGCGCGACCTCGGCGACAACCTTGCCGGTCTTCGGATCGTATTTGCGGACGGTGTCCTGTCCGAGGTAGACGAAGCCCTTGCTGTCCACGTCCATGCCGTGGCCCTGCGGCGCGTCGAACGACCCGATGACGTTGCCGGCCTTGTCGAAATGAATCATCGACGGCGGCCGCGCGCAGCAGAGCGCGAGCGGCGGGGTCAGCTCGGCATGCAGCTCGATGTTGGTGAGATCGTTCGGACGATTCAGCGCCCAGACGTTGTCGTCCTTGTCCACGGCAAGCCCGGTGATGCCGCCGATCTTCCATTTGTTCGGCAGTGGCTTCGGCCACCCCGGATCGAACAGGTAGCTGGGCGCGCTCTGGGCCCACACGCTGTTGCCCAGGTAGGCGCCGGCCACCGCGACGCCGGACACGAGTGCGAGCACGAGCCCGAGCCTTGAACTGACTCTGATCATCTGGATCCCCCTCGAGAGTAGACGGCTTCGCGGGAGTCTAGTCCGGGGTGCGCGGCTCGTCAATCGAGCCCAGATTCTCGCGGCCGCATCCGAAAGCGCATGCCCGTTGATTGCTCCAGCGGGGTGCGTTCCGGTACACTTACCGAGTTCGCGTCGCGCTCCATCCTTCCGGTCCCCATCGTCCAGAGGCCTAGGACGTGGCCCTTTCAAGGCCAAAACTCGGGTTCGAATCCCGATGGGGACGCCACTTCGTAACTTCACGCTTCACAGCACTTGCACCGTCGGCCTTCTTCGAAGTCTCTTTCCCGTTTTTCGTCTCTGTGCCGGTTTTTGTGCCGGTCGTGTATGCCGCGAGCACGCGCACGGCGCGCGCCATCTCGGCGCCGCTCGGATGGGCGTAGCGCTCGAGCATTCGCAGGGTCGACCAGCCACCGATATCCTGCACGACTCGTAACGAGATGCCCGCAGCGACCATCGCAGACGCGCCCGTGTGCCGCAGGACGTGATGTGTCACGCCCGTCCAGGCCAATCTCGCGCATCAGGCGACCGAACGCCACGCTGACAGCCTCCTGCCGCGGCGGCTTGCCGTCCTTGCCCTGGCCGAAGACGTAGCCACTCTTGTGAGCCTGGTTGAGCAATTCGGCCTTGAGCTCGGACGTCAACGGCACCCGACGGCTCCTGCCGCTCTTAGATTGGACAATCGTCGCGTAGTCCGGCCCGAGGTCTTCAACGCGCAGATTGAGCACTTCTGAGAGGCGCGGAAGGCTTTCCAGCGTGGTTCTAGAAATCAGTCGGAGTGCCGGCGGGCACGATTCGAGGAGGTGCTTAATCTCCTCGGGCGACAACACGCGAATCCGCACGTTGTCGACGCGATAGGGCTTGACCGTCTTCATCGGCGACACGATCAGCCGACCCCAATCGACCGCCCGCGAAAAGCAGCCGCGGATGACGTTCAATTCGCGATTGACACTCGACTGACTCACCTGCTTCGTACGGAGCGTCTTCCAACGCTCAACGTGGAAGGCCGTGATTTCGTCCAGTGATCGATCTCCGGTGGTCTCGAGGAAGCCTTTCAGGACGCGACGATCCTTGAGTAGCGCGCTCCGATTGGTCTTTTCTGCCCATTCCGCGTACGTCCTGACGTGTTCCGACAGCTTGACTGACTTCGGTTTGCGGAGCTTCTCGTGCGTCTCGAGGGTTTGCCCTTGCCGTTTGATTGCAATCCGATTGGCCAGGTCTCGATTGGCCGTGTGGGTCGAACCCCGATGTTCGCGGCGGTGGAGCCAGAAGCGATACCAGTACGGGTGATCGCAGCGTGCGTCGGCGTCGCAACTCGCAGCGCTTGTACAACTTCATGGCTCGACTTCTTCGACCGAGGCGACCGTGTGCTCCGTGATGAATCGATTCAGCGTGTCGGACGACAGGCGCGTCAGTCGACCGACTTTAACATAGGCGATGCGCCGCGCACTGAGCCAGTTCCGCAGGGTCCCCGGACGGACACCGATGTACTCGGCCGCTTCCTCGACCGATAGCAGCGGACCGACACGACCGTTCTTGGCAGGT
This sequence comes from uncultured Acidobacteriota bacterium, assembly GCA_963817395.1. Lineage (GTDB taxonomy): Bacteria > Acidobacteriota > Vicinamibacteria > Vicinamibacterales > CAVPJW01 > CAWGYQ01. The sequence goes on from CAWFOC010000001.1 coordinate 142,426, forward strand.
GGGCTGATCTTCATCGTCCCCAGACCTGGATCCGAGTGAGGCGAACCTGTGCGGGCCGATCCACAACATCAGCAAAACGCGTGCTCCGTTTTACGGCATCGATCCGATCTATTTGCCGATCATCGTCGCCGTTGGAACGAGGTCGCGTCGGAGTATGGGATTTCCATCGTGGCATTTCAGGCGATGTCAGTTGACTCTCGCAACGAACGAGGAGCCTGACGGTTCGCATTCAGGGTTGCTGGACGGTGTCGCGCTGCTGCGCTTTCATTTTGATAGGCCTCCTCATTTTGAGAGAGAGACCTTCGACCCTTCTCGTTCGGCCCGAGGCACGATGCCCTTCGCTCGCGCGGCCGTCAAGCACGCTGCGCGCCGCTTCGCGGTGCCTCCCCTTGGTCGGCATCCTTGACCGCCGCTCCGCTGCGGGCCGGCTGGCCTATAGGGCCGAAATGGGATTCTGCGGACCGCCGCGGTTCCGCTGCCAGGTCGAAGGCCTCGCGATCGTGTGACCGTCGGAGCTTCGCGTCGAGCCACTGCAGGAGGTCGCTGGCGGTCCGCAGCGCCGGCACACCTTCGTGGCCGACGGCGGCCAAGACGGCGCCACCAATCAGGATTTTCCGCCGGGTATCGCGTTTGCGTTCGGCATGACCGGCGCGCGCGAGGAGCCGCCCTTTCTTCATTCGCAACCGCGCGAGCCGTTCGTCGAGCGCCTGAATGCGGGCATGGATCTTCTCGGACTGCGGCATATGGGATCTCCAAATGCCGGACCGCCGTTGCAGCTCGAGTGCCAGAGACGACCGAGCGTGACGCGCGCGTGAGAAATAGCACGCCGCGCGTGCGGGCATGGAGCCTGCAGGACGACGACAGTCGGCCAAAGGCGCACTTTGGCGTTTCTGCGAAACACGCGTGCGCCTTTGGCCGACCTGAGGTTCAGCGATGGAGTGGTTCGAACGCACACGACAGCATCCGCGGCGGTGGACGCGCGCGCGGGAGTGGCGGCTGCTACCACCTGTCATTCCGATCGGGGTCGCGCGCCTGCGGCTCGTGCGCGAGCGCCGCGCACGACTACATCACCCGCAGCGAGGCGTACGACGATCCGGAGCGGGACGCCGCCGTCTACACGGAGTCTGGTCACATGCCGTCCTGGGCTGACGACGAGGCGCGCCAGTACTGGGACGCTGCAGACCTCTACGAACGCGCGAACGGGCGTCTCTACGTCAGCGCGGATTTCGCTCTCCCCCGCGGCCTGGACCGAGACGATCAGATCGCCCTGGCGCGCTCATTCGCCCATGAGCTCACCGACAGCGAGCAACTCCCTTACACCCTGGCGATCCATGCCGGCCGCGACGCCAACGGCGATGAACACAATCCGCATGCGCACGTGATGATCTCTGAGCGCCAGAACGACGGCATCGAGCGGGATCGAGCGCAGTGGTTTCGACGAGCGAATTCCGCCCATCCGGATCGGGGCGGCGCGCCGAAGAGCCGAACGTTTCACGGACGCGAATGGATGGAACATGCACGCGAGCGATGGGCCGAACTGACGAACGAGATGCTCGGCGCGCGTGGGCGTGAGGAACGCGTCGACCATCGCAGCTACGAGCGCCAGGGAGTTGACCGCGATCCCGGCCGCCACTATGGACCTGCGGCGGCCCACATGACCGCCAGAGGACGTGAGCACGACCGTCTCGAAGAGGCCGTTGCCCATATCGACCGCCAGGACACCATACGAACTATCGATCGCGAGATCGACGTCCTGGAGAGCAGCAGCGGCGGCGGGAGAGGCGCCGTGGGACATGAAAGCGATCGACCACGACAACAACGCGACCGGGCCACACCTGGACGCGACGACGACCTGTCTCCCGGGAGGTAGCCATGCCAAGTGCCATCGACACGTTTCGGGCGCAGCGCGAGGCTGCTGAAGGCATTCACGGGTGCCTTCAGCAGATCGCCGAACTTCTCACGCGGCTTCGCCAGGAGGCCGATGCGATCGCGCACAACGACGACCTGCGCGCCGTCCTGCAGCGCGAGCAGAGCTGGCTCGCGCAAGCCGAGCGCACCGTGGCTGAAGTGCGCGAGTGGCGGGAACGGGAAGCCCGGCAGTTCTGGCCCGGCATTGTACGGCGTTGGGCCGTCGCGCTGATTCTTGCCCTTGTGTCGGCCTGGGCGGCCGGCGCGGGCTATGCCTTCGTGACGACACCACGGGAGGCAGAGCTGACGGCGCTCCGGGCGCGCGCCGGCTTCGCCGAACTCGTCGAACATCGCCTCGCGAAGATGACGCGGACCGAGCGCCGCCAGTTTGACGCGCTGATGAAATGGGGTGACGGTCAGTGAGCGATGGTTAGACCCACCCGTGCTTAGAGTCTGTAACAAATCCTGAATCGCACGAACCGCTGCAGTTCGTCGGCCCACTCGACTAGTGCGATTCGAGCGCGTCCTCGGCCGATTACCAAACCCTAGGCGACTTGAACGAAGCCGCTGGCGCGGCGGCCGACGGGCAGCCGGGTAGCTCGTAGCAGGATAGGGTGCGTGGTCACAGGAGGTGACTGTGACCAAGCTACTGCAATGCCTGCGCGACGAGTTAGTGCGTCGCGATTACGCCGCGTCGACCATCCGCAGCTACATCCAGATCGTTGACGCGTTCCGCCAGCACAGTGGCGCGCGCCTCGATCGGCTCACCCCGCCCCAGCTCCGACGCTACCACCTGTTTCTGCTCGAGGAGCGACGGCTCGCCGTGGGCACGGTGGTCACGCAGATCTGTGCGCTGCGGTTCTTCTGCCGGTATGTGCTGAAGCGGCGCGATGTACGCGAGGACCTGCCGTATCCGAAGCAGCGGCTCCGCTTACCGGTCGTCCTCAGTCCCGACGAGGTCCAGCGCCTGATTGCGGGGGCGAAGAATCTGTATCACCGCACGCTGTTGCTGACCCTCTACGGCGCTGGCTTGCGCCGCAGCGAAACGTGCCAGCTCAAAGTCCGCGACATCGACAGCCAGCGCATGGTGCTCCGGGTCGAGCAAGGCAAAGGCGGTCGCGATCGCGAGATCCCTCTCAGTCCGACGCTCCTCGCCGCGCTGCGCGAGTACTACCGCTGGATGCGGCCGCGGACCTATCTCTTCCCGGGGACGCACCACGGCTGGCGGGCCGATGCGCCAATCACCACGAAGGTGATCTGGGAGGCTGTCCGTCTGGCCGCGCGAAAGGCCGGCATCGACAAACACGTCACGCCCCACACGCTGCGGCACACGTACGCGACCCATCTATTGGAAGCAGGCGCCGACCTGCGGACGATTCAGCTCCTCCTGGGCCATGCCGACCTGTCGCACACCACGGTGTATCTCCACCTCTCGCGTCGCCATCTTCAGGCTGCGCCGAATCCGCTGGAGCAGCTGCAGGTGCCGGCGCCCGTGGTCCTCCCGCGGTCGCGGCTGAAGCGGAAGCCCAATCCGGCATGAGCCGGCCTGCGGTGGAGGTGGCCGACATCCTCCACGCGCAGGGCGACGCCTTCGTCGAGCAACATCCGTGGCTGAGCGTGCAGCAGCGATCGGTCCTTCGGGCAATCGTGCGCTGTCGCACCGCCGCACTGGGTGGGCATCTCGATCGGTGTGGCGCCTGCGGGCATCAGGCCATCTCCTATAACTCGTGTCGGAACCGGCACTGCCCGAAGTGCCAGGCCCAGGCACGGGAGCGCTGGCTCCACGCGCGCGAGCGGGACCTGCTCGACGTGCCGTATGTACACGTCGTCGTCACGCTTCCGCATGGCCTGCTGCCTCTGGCCTATCGGAACAGCACTCGCTTGTACAGGTGGCTCTTGCACGCCAGCGCGACGACGCTCCGGGAGGTCGCCGCCGACCCCCGCCATCTCGGTGCGGAGATTGGCGTGCTCAGCATCCTCCACACGTGGGGGCAGACGCTGGTTCGTCATCCCCATGTCCACTGCGTCGTACCGGCGGGCGGACTCTCACCCGATCACACGCGCTGGATGGCCCCGAAGTACGCCGGCTTCTTCCTGCCTGTGAAGATCCTCAGTCGGGTCTTCCGTGGGAAGTTTGTCGAAGCGCTCCGACAGGCGTACAACCGGAACGAGCTCGATCTCGCCGGAGGGAGCGAGCACCTGCGAGACCCGGCCGCGTGGCGGGCCTTCGTCGACGCACTCTTCCAGACCGATTGGGTCGTCTACGCCAAGCCAGCCTTTGGCGGCGCGCCTGCCGTCCTCCGGTACCTCGGGCGCTATACGCATCGCGTGGCGATCAGCAATCACCGACTGCTCGCCTTCGATGGCCAGCACGTCACCTTCTCCTACAAGGACTACGCCCATGGCGACGCGCGCCGCACGATGACGCTCACCGCCATGGAGTTTCTGCGTCGCTTCGTCCAACACATTCTCCCGCGCGGTTTCGTGCGTATCCGGCAGTCAGGATTCCTCGCGAACACGTGCCGGGTCGCCCGCGTAGCCCGTGCCCGGACCATCCTCACCACACCCTCGCCACCGGCGCCGGCCACCGACACGACCGCACCTACAACTACCGACACATCAGCCTGCGCAACGTGGGCGTGTCCGCGGTGCGGCGCCGCGATGATCGTCGGGCCCATCCTCTCGGCCTGCCGCCTCGCGACCGTCACCTGGCGTTTCGATAGCTCATGAGCACCGACTCTGGTCAGAGCCGGCGTCTTCGACCACGTGATCGCCCACGTCTCGGGAGAGGTGTGCATCGACCCGCCGATCGAGGGCGGCGTAGCGGCACTCCCTGGCGCACGCGTCATCAACCAGGTGGGCGCCGCCGCCGCTCGCGCGTCGCCGGCTTCTCGATTCCCGCCCGTGTACGCTCGCCGATCGCGATTCCAGCTCCATAGCCGGCCGCCGCGCCAGCGGCTTCCTTCAAGTCTCGTTATCGAAAGTGCCTCGGCATCGGCATCAGGCTGCGTGTCCGGCCTTTCGCGCCGAGGCACTTCCGATCAACGCTAGCGACTTATGGGGAGTGAACACCACGGACAGGCGGGAGGCGCGTGGCGGCAGACCTCGACCGATGTTATGCAGACCAGCCTAATTCCGCGACGGCTGACGTCCAGGCGCCCAGAAGACCAATCCGTTCAATACTCTCCGAAGATTCTGGAGCTCCGTCGGCTTCGCGTTATGCTGCGGGCCGCGCAGAGCCGTACGAGATGTGCTGGTCGGCCTACTGTTAGTTAGGCAGCGCGTTTGTGGGGCCTGTGCATCAGGGAGAGGCTGTGAGATTCCGACGACTGACTTCGGCGCTGCCGTTCGTACTCGCTGCCAGTTTGCTGGCGACTGCCCTTGTCGCCCAGCCCGGGCCCAAGGAGGAAGTTGCCGCCGCGACCCTGACCTGGGGCCAGACTCTAGGACGAAATGATCCTGACGAAGTTGTACTTCTGTATGCGACTGATGGGGTTCTTTGGGGGACGCTCTCTCCTACGGTTCGAGCGGATCGAGCGGCGCTGCGCGACTACTTCATCACCGCGTTCAAGGTGTTGCCCAGTCTCAAGGTCACATTCGACGAGCAGTTGATCCGCGTCTACGGCAACACTGCCGTCAACACCGGCTCGTACACATTCTCGTATCTTAAGGACGGACAAACCACGACGTTGCCGGCGCGCTATAGCTTCACCTTCGTGAAAGAAGGCGAGAAGTGGATAATCGTTGACCATCACTCATCGTTGATGCCTATCCCTCCTGGGTAGGCAACTACGTGGGGTGGATAGCCATGCCGGAAAGAGATCGCACAGGGTTTGCGAACCGAAAAGACCCCACGCGTTGCACTGGACGTCACGATCCAAGCCCGCCAAACGAACAAAGACGTGTCGGATGAGATCCCATGATGAAGCGAGAGGGTTGACACATACAGGGGAGAGACTCATGAGACGACGAGTGGCGATCATGTTGGGCTTGACCTTCGCCGTCGGGATCGCGTTCGGCGTCATCGGGAATCAGTTCCTCAATGCCCAGCAATCACCCATCAAGCGCACCGAGGTGCTCAAGACAGAGATGGCTGGCGTGGAGGGCAAGGAATCGCACATGTGGGTCGCGGAGATTGCCCCAGGGGCAGCGACGGGCAAACACGCCCACCCGACGCCCAGGTTTGTCTATGTCATGGCCGGCTCCGTCACGTTAGAGATCGAAGGGAAGTCGCCCCAGACCTTCAAGGCGGGCGAGGGGTTCCAAGAAATGCCCGATGTCGTCCACAATTTCAGCAATGCGAGCACGACCGAGGCGGCGACGGCCCTGGGGTTGCAAATCGCCGGGAAGGGTCAACCGCTCCAGTATTGAAGGGGCAGCGGGGGCGGTATTGGCGCAGTCTATCTCGATGAGTCCCTCTTTCCGTCTATTGGCGGATCGATCCGCATCTATCTTGCGCCGCGCGTGAGCGCGGATCCGGTGATCTTGGTCGTGCAGCGCAGGCCTCGCTTGTCTGCAAATACTTCACAGGCCGAAACGTCATCGTGAAGGTGTTCTGGTACGCTCCCAATAACGTCCTGGGTCGAGATGAGTGTCCCTTCTTCCTTGGCCCGGGCGAGTGAAGGGGGAAGGCGCAGCCTAACAGGCGATGGACCTGACGTCGCGGGCCGCTCTCGCGCCCCCGCGCGACGCAGGTCATCGCCAGTCCGTTAGGCAGACGGAAGAACTGACGTCGGGAGGTGTGGAATGTCGAAGGGTCTTCTTGCTGTCGCCACTGTCGTTACTGCATTGGTCGCGTCCCCAGCTCTGCCGCGCGCCGCTGACCCCCTTCCTCGGGCAGCGAGTCCTGAGGATGTCGGGCTATCGTCTGAGCGACTGGAGCGACTGGCTCGCGTCACCGATGGTCACGTCGAGTCTGGCCTGTTGCCCGGGGCCGTGATTCTGATCGCCCGCCACGGCAAGATCGCCTACTTCAAGACCTTTGGCTACCGTGATCGGGGCGCGAGAGCCGCGATGCCAGCTGACGCGATTTTTCGCCTCGCGTCATTGACCAAGCCGATCGTCAGCGTCGCGGCGATGATGCTCCACGAAGAGGGCAAGTTCCAGATCTATGACCCGGTGTCGCAGTACCTGCCTGAGTTTGCAGCGCCAGCCGTCGGTATCGATCGCGTCCCCGCCATTCGGAGCATCACGATTCAAGACCTCCTTCGGCATACCTCAGGACTCACCGACGGGAACGGGGATACGCCGGTCGACAGGCTCTATGGCGATGCCGACTTGCGGAATAGAGACCACACCAATGCGGATCTCGTCACCAAGCTTGCGAAGCTGCCCCTTCTGCATCAGCCTGGGACGCGCTGGCACTATGGGCTATCGACGGATGTTCTTGGGCGCTTGGTGGAAGTGGTTTCAGGTAAAGGGCTTGGAGCGTTTCTCGCTGATCGGATCTTTCGACCCTTGGGCATGGACGACACAGCGTTCTCCTTGCCGGCGGCGAAAGTCGCTCGCGCGGCTCAGCCCTGGCAGCGTCCTGGTGGCCCGCCAATGACACCACGTTTTGATGTGGCTGTTGCGCCCCGGCTCGAGAGCGGCGGCGGCGGCCTCGTCAGCACGGCGACGGATTATCTGCGTTTCAGCCAGATGCTGCTCAACGGCGGGGAGTTCAACGGGGTCCGTCTTCTCGGGCGCAAAACCATTGATTTCATGACCGCCGATCACCTCGGCCTGATTCCTGGCCAGCAGGAGGGCATGGGGTGGGGCCTCGGTTTTCAGGTCCGACGAGACGCTGGTATCGCGGGGCTGCCAGGCTCGGTTGGCGAATACGGGTGGGCCGGCAACACCGGGACCATTTTCTGGGTTGACCCGAAGGAGCAACTCGTTGCGATCTACATGATCCAGGTAAGTGCGGAGGACCGGATCTACCTCCGAAACCAATTCAGGTCACTTGTGTCCCAAGCAGTGATCGGTCGCCCATAGTCCCTGGTCGTGCACTGCGTCAGCGTGGGTGATGGCCGGAGGCTGCCTAACCTTGCGCTGCACCAGACGGCAAATCTTCCCTCGATAAAGTAGACACTTCCACCTAACGGGACGTGTCGATGCCGCGAGCGGGTCGATCGAAAGTGCGAGCAGTGCAGCCTGGAGTTCAAGCTCGAGACGGTGAAGCTGAGTCAGTTGCCAGGCGTCGAGGTGCAGGCCGTGGCCGACGCACGGAGATCCACCCGTTCATGCTTCGCGGTGGCGGAAAGAAGCGCGCGATGGTGTGCTGCGGGGACGCGTGGCGGTGCTCAAGGCGTTGACGATTCCAGGAGCGTCTTCGCAGCGACCTCCGCCGGGCTCGTGCCATCCAATCTGAAGCGACTCACATCATGGAACCGCCTTGCCTGAAACCGCCTGCAGCCAGTTCGTGAGGACGTTGATCGTCGCTTCGCCTTCCTCGGCCAGCACGTTTACGAGAAAGCGCTGCCCGTCCGGGTGGGGGCTGTATAAAAAGATGTTGGCCTGCGAAAGGTATGGTTGCGATCGGACGTCGAAGAGCGTCTGCGGCGTCCCGGTCCGGAATCCGCCCCGCCCATCCGCTTCCACGGCGGCCGCCCGCAATGTGTTGCGCTCGTTGTTCACCACTCGCGCGTAATAGATCTGTTTCCCATCTGCGCTCCACCGGGGCCCAAAGCCTCCGTCCAGCGACGCTTTCCATCTCCCGGGGCCATCGGGAAAGGGGCGAATATACACCTCGTTCTCGCCGGTCTCGTCCGATGTGTACGCGATCCACCTTAGGTCCGGCGACACCTGCCCCTGGCTTTCGGTTGCGTCCGTCGCCACGAACTTCACCGCCGTGCTCAAGTCTGGCTTGGCATCCCACGGCATGAACCAGATGTCCGCCCGTGTTTTGGGATCGACGACGGTATACACGAGAAATCGTCCATCCCGCGAGAATGCCGAAGGCAGGAATGAGGCGCCAACCGACATTGGAGAGAGCAATTCCGGTTTGCCGGCCCCGGTTGCGTCCCTTTGGTACAGGCCGCTCTCGGTCGGCCCGGGAGTCATCCTGAACAGCACCCGGCCGCCGTCCGGAAACCACGCCGGCACCACGCGCGGTCCGGGAGGAAGGAATCGGTTTACCGACCCCCGCGCCAAGTCGTACAACCACAGGGCAGATTGGCCGCTCGATTCCGTGCGATTGGTCAAGACCGCGTTCCCGTCTGGCGACAGCACAACTCCCGCGTGCCGGGCGCGCGGACCCGCGGTACCGAGCGCCTTGCCCGACCGATCGAACCAGGTCAACTGGGTCTCCCTCGAGCGTCCGGCGAGATACACCAGCGTCCCGTTCGACACGGATGCCGCCACCTGCGGACTGGTCATCGTGGTCGCGGCCCGCGATGCCACGGGGAACGGGTCGCCCACGGCCTCGAGTGTCGCGTCGTCAAAGGGCTGGGCCATCAGCGTGGTGTCGCGCAGAAACAGCAGGTGCGCGCGCCCGCCGGCCAGAGGCGGCGCGTAGACCACGCCCGAATAGTCGGCCAGTATCTTGCGCGGAGTGAGATCATCCAGCGCGGCCAAAAAGACGCCGTCTGAGGCGGTGTCGCCGCGCGTCGCGCCCGTGTAGAGAAAGTGATTGCCGTCGGGCAGAAAGACGGGGAATCGAACCAAACTCTGTGGGTCGTCTTTGCCCACCACGGCGCACGGGCCACCTGACGCGTCCACACGCCGGAGCCGTCCGCCCTCGCTCCCGAACAGGATCACGCCGCTCGGACTCCACGTCCCCCCATTACCAAGGCCGGTCTGGGAGCACAGCGTGCGCGCCGGGCCACCCGCCACCGGAATCACTTTGAGCGCACCGTCCCCGAAGAACCCAATGAAACGGCTGTCTGGCGACCAGAAGGGCGTTCGCGCGACGTCCGCGCTTGAGAGCGATTGCCACTCCGGCGAATCCAGCGCTCGGACGTAAAGCCGGGTTCGCCCGTCCTGAAAGACGCTCACCAACAGGCGCCGGCCATCCGGCGAGATCTCGAGAAACCGTGCTGTACCGTTGGCTGGCAGCGGGACGGACACGTTCAATGAAGGCTCCTCCGTCGGCGACTCGAGCAGATGCCGCACTGCGGGAACCGCGAGCGCGACGGCCACGAGCAGCGCCGCGGCGAAGGCCATCCACGCCAACCGTCTGGTTGGGGCCGCTGACGTCGCCGTCACCATCGTTGGCGGCCCGGTTGTCTCGAACGCGCCCTCCAGCGCCAGGCGCACGTCCTGCATGTCTCCGATGCGTTGCTTCGCGTTCTTCTGGAGACAGGCGCGCAGGACCTGGCGGATGCGGGCAGGCACGCTCGCAGGAAGCCGCTCCCATGCCGGCTCCATCTTCAGCACGTCAGCGAGCGTGTCGGAGACATCCTCTCCGGCGAAAGCCCGCTGCCCCGTCAGCATTTCGTAGAGGACGCAGCCGAAGGCCCAGACGTCGCTCCGTTTGTCTGCGGGCCGGCCTTTCGCCTGTTCGGGACTCATGTAGGCCGCCGTGCCGAGGATCACGCCGATCCCGGTCATCATGGCCGGGCTCGTGATCGTTGGTGAGTGACTGAGTTCTCCCGAAGTCTGGAGCCCGGAGCCGGGGGCCGGATCCAGCGCTTTCGCCAACCCGAAGTCCAGCACCTTCACCGTGCCATCGTCGCGCACTTTGATGTTGGCCGGTTTCAGGTCGCGGTGGATGATCCCCTGCCCGTGCGCGGCCTCGAGCGCCTCGGCGATCTGGCGCGCGATGGCAAGCGCCTCGTCGAGAGGAAGACCGCGCTGGGACTCGAGGCTCCGGGCAGCCGGCTCAGGCCCGAGTCTCGCCGCCCCAGCGCCTGGCCGCCCGGCCCTGCTCCCCTGCTGCGAGAGTTTGTCCGCCAGCGTGGGCCCCTCGACCAGTTCCATCACGAGCGCGCGCACACCGCCGGATTCCTCGAACCCGTAGATCGCGGCGATGTGGGGATGATTCAGTGCGGCGAGAGTACGGGCTTCGCGCTCGAAGCGCATCAGGCGCTCCGCGTCCTGCGCGAACGCCTCGGGCAGAACTTTGATCGCGACGTCGCGTTGCAGCGTCGCATCGCGCGCGCGATAGACCTCGCCCATGCCCCCGGCGCCAATCAGGGCCAGGACTTCATAGACGCCGAGGCGAGCGCCCGGCGCGAGCGACATGGATGTGAGGGAATCATAGGGGATTCGAGCCTGATTGCTGCAGGAATCTGCCGAGCGGCGGTCGCCTCGACCGTGACGCCGGGAGAGTGCACACGCGCCCACCAACTCCGAATCACTGTGAGATTGCCTGAGTGTTTCAGCGACCTCCAGAGACGGCCGCTGCGTGCTGGCGATCTCCAGTTTTAGCAAAACTGGCCAGAAAGTCCCTCGGCGTCCAGAACGTCAGGATTCTCCTCGAAGTCTTATTCGAGGATGGTTGGCTCAATGTTCTATGTGGGTGCGCTCGAAGTGATGGCCTGAGCGGGCGTGCTCGCAGCTCAGGCCGCGCCGGGCGCGATCGACGCGCGTATCACGGCGCCCGTGGGGCGGCGAGATGAACCTGGATGTCAGGGAATGTTAGCTCCTCCCTGGCGTTACGGGGCGGCTGGTTTCCAATTGAACAGGATGGTGATGGCGGACGCCTCTTCGACTATGGTGTTGACGAGGAAACGCTGCCCGTCTGATGAGACTTCGAATCCTGCCGTCGACCTCGGCGGCATCGAGAACAAGGCCACAGGCGTGCCTGCGTCGGCCCGTGTACTGCTCAACGCGATCGAGACGGCCATCACGTTGCCGCCCGACTGGTAGGTACAGTTCTCGGCCGTCGCGGCGCCACTCCGGGTCAGTGCCACCTCCTGTGGAAATCTGAGACTTGGCGCCTGGACCTCGAAACGGCTGGACCCAGACTTCGGTCCGTCCGGACTCGTTAGACTGGTAGGCAATCCAGCCGCCGACGGGCGAAAATCGTCCGGCCGTTTCCTCAAAGGCCGTTGGCACCAGGCTAAAAGCCTTCCGATCGCCCAAGAGCGGCAGCGCCCACAGATCGGTTCCCCCCTCCGTTGTTTGGTTCGCGTAGAGAATGAATCGCTCATCCGGCGACCAGTCGTTGACATTCTTATTCTGGGAAGAAGCCAACAGGAGCGTCTGGGTCCCGACGCCATCAACCGGTGCCTCAGAGATGTTCAGCGGGCCTGTTCGGTCCGTGCCGAAGGCGAGGCGCTTGCTGTCGTGCGACCAGGCGGGGTCGCGAGCGCCATCGAACGTGAACGGGCGTAGCAGGCCTCGGGCGACGTCCATGAGCCACAAGTTGGATTGTCCGCTGACAAATCGAAGGACCGCTACGGTCTGCCCGTCGGGAGACAGCCGGAGGCTGTTCGGTTGGCCGGGATCGCGTCCGCCCAGCGTGCCGATCTGCCGCCCGGATCGATCCAGCCAGACCAGTTGCGTTTCGCCAGCCTCGGGCCGGTACGCCACCACACCCGTTGCAGACGCGGAGAGAGCAGCATGCAAGACCCCATCATTTGCGGCCAGTTTTCCGTGCACAGGCATCGGATCTCCAACAGCCTCCAGCGTTTCAAGATCCAAGCGTTGCGCCAGGAGTACCCCTTGCCGGCCGAACAGGACGTAATCCGGCGGCACGAACACCGCAGGTGCCACGTCGGAATGCCACAAGCGTCGCGGCGCCATCGGGTCCAGCGATCCCACATAGATCCCTTCGGTTTCCTTCGAGCCCTGTGCGAAGAACAGAAAGTGGTGACCATCGGGCAGGAAAAAGGGAAAGCGGTGGTTTGCCTGTTCCGACGACTCCCCCCGCGTGACTTCTAACGGCGTGCCACCGGTGGCCGGGATGCGATACACCGGACTGCTTGAGAGCGCAAACAGGATTGTTCCTTCCTCGTTCCACGCGCCTCCCCGGCCTCTTGGCGCGGTCGCCAACGTCCGCACGAGCGCACCCTCGAGATCGATCCGCTTCACCTGGCCACCGGCGAAAAACCCGAGCGATCGGCTGTCGGGTGACCAGAACGGAAGCGTGCCACCCTCCGTCCCCGCCAGCGGCTGCGCCGTTTCCGATTCGAGCGGGCGCAGCCAAAGCCGACCTTGCGCGGTAAACACGAGCGTGCGCCCATCCGGCGACAGTGCAAAAGACGTCAGGCTGCCAGGCGGCGTGACAATCTGAAGGCGCATCTCAGGCGCATCGGCGGGGGCGCTTCGGAAATACCAGGCGGCGGGAATCGTTAGTGCGGCGATGACGACGAGCATCGCGGCAGCCCTCCACTTCCGCTCGCGGGGGATGGGCGCGGCCCGAATGGCAGGCTCGTTCAACGCTTCTTCGATCGACAACCGCGCGTCGGCGATCGCGTGGAGGCGCGACCGCCGATCCCTCTGCAGACACCGGCGGAGCAGGGAGCGCATGATCGGGGGCGTTCGGTGCGGCAGCGCAGTCCAGTCCGGATCGACTTTCACGACGCCGCCAAGAACCTCCACCATCGTCTCGCCGCTGAACGCGGATCTGCCCGTCAGCATTTCGTACAGGACGATCCCGAACGCCCAGATGTCGGACCGCGCGTCGGCCGGTTTCCCCTTTGCCTGCTCCGGTGACATGTAGGCCGCAGTGCCGAGAATCATGCCGGCGCCCGTCATCAGCGCCGGGCTCGTGATCGTCGGCGATTGCGATACGTTCGGCGACATTGCGCCAACCGGCTCCATCGCTTTCGCGAGCCCGAAGTCGAGCACCTTCACCGTGCCGTCCGGCCGCACTTTCACATTCGCCGGTTTCAGATCGCGATGGATGATCCCCTGCTCGTGCGCGGCCTCAAGCGCCTCGGCGATCTGCTTCGCGATGGGCAACGCCTCGTCGAGCGGGATTGCCCCCCGTGCGATCCGCTGCGACAGGTCTTCGCCCTCGACAAGTTCCATCACCAGCGCGCGCACACGGCCAGATTCTTCAAGGCCGTGAATGTGCGCGATGTTGGGGTGGTTCAGCGCGGCGAGTGTCTTTGCCTCGCGCTCGAAGCGTGCGACCCGTTCCACGTCAGCCGCGAACGCGTCGGGCAGGATCTTGATCGCCACGTCGCGATCGAGTTTCGTGTCGCGGGCGCGATAGACCTCGCCCATGCCGCCGGCCCCCAGGGCGGAGAGGATCTCGTACGGGCCGAGGCGCGTGCCGGGGCTGACGGCCAGACTGTGGGGATTATACGGGCGGGACCGAAGAGCGACGCGGATTTAGTCCTGGAAAACGCCGCCAGGGGCGATCTAACCGGGGAGCTGGATTCGTAGCCACTTGGCGACCACGCAGGGCTCCTCGTCTAGTCTCGACATGCGCAACGCTCGTGAGGTGTAGTGCAGGTCGGTCCAACCTTCGGGGGAATCAGCGATGGGGATGATTTACCGACACACCACAGGAGTCGTGCGCCGGTGGAACGCCGCAGCATTCAGCTGCGGGCCGAAGGACCGCGATAGGCGGCTACGAACGGCCGACCCAATAGCCCGGACGCCGCTTGAGGTTCATCACCGCAAGAATGCGGATGGCGTTCGGTCGGATCGAGTAGAGAAGCGCGTAGGGAAAGCGCCGAAGGAGCCGACGGCGGACTGCGCCAACGGCGACGTGGTCTAACTCCGGGTATTCAAGGATGGCATCGCAACAACGTTGGGCTTCGGCAAGGAAGGCCGCACCGAGACCTGGACTTTCGCGCTCGTAGTACTGGGCCGCCTCGTTGAGCTCCTGTTCGGCGAGCCGGTGGAACGAGACAATCACTTCAGGTGGGCTCGGGCGTCGCGAAAGACCTCGACGGCAGGTCGTCCCATTCCGGGATCGGCATCCCATGCCTGGTCACGACGTTTCGCTTCGTCCGCCCAGAGCTTGGCGTTCTCGCCCTCGGAGAGGTTCTCGAGGCTCTCGAGCAGCTTCTCCGCGAGACGTGCGCGCTCCTGTGGCGCGAGCTTGAGCGCTTCGACTTCGATTTCCTCGGTGCTCATGGTTCCCCTATTTTACGCCGGCTGACGATGGGCACGGCCACAACATCACTGTGCCGGTTTTTGTGCCGGTGTTGTCGGTTCAGAGAGTGATTTAGCGTGACAGGTAGTGACGTCGCAGCGGAACCGCAACGTGCTCATGATCAAGACGATGCGTCGAGAATCCGCGAGAGATCACTGCTCGGGCGGATCCGCCTCTTTCTCGCTTTCAAGGCCAAAACTCGGGTTCGAATCCCGATGGGGACGCCACTTCTGTATGTGTGAAATCCCTGGACAGCGGTAACAGATCCCGGTCTCCTCTCAAGGGCCCAAACCTGGAGTGGAGACGCGATGACGAAAGCGGAGCTGGCCCGCCGGATGGCGTGGCGATTCAAGGTGATCCAGCAGGCGTGCGAGCGGTCAAGAAACATCGCGCGCACGTGCCGGCATTTTGGGATTTCTCGGCAAGCGTTCTATCGCTGGAAGCGGCGGTTTGACGCCCACGGCGCGGCGGGCCTGTCGGATCGGCCCAGCACGCCCCACCGCTCGCCGACGGCCACGGCGCGGGAGGTCGTCAGCAAGATTCTGTACCTCCGCCAGACGTACCACTTCGGACCGGGCAAGATCGCGGACTATCTGAAGCGCTTTCATCAGCAGTCGCTCGCGGTCTCGTCCGTGCATCGGATCCTCGTCCGGCACGGGATGAACCGCCTGCCGGCCAATCAGAAGCATCGATCGCACGCGAAGCGCTGGCAGCGGTACGAGAAGCCGCAGCCCGGCCACCGGTTGCAGGTCGACGTGAAGTTTCTCGAGCGGATCCCCGGCACGCGGAAGCGGCTCTATCAGTTCACGGCCATCGACGACTGCACGCGCATTCGCGTGCTCAAGATCTACGACGCGTGCAACCAAGGCACGGCGATCCGCTTCGTCGACGAGGTCCGTGCGGCGCCTGCCGTTTCGCGTCCACGTCGTGCAGACCGACAACGGCGCGGAGTTCCAGTCGCGCTTCCACTGGCATCTGGAGGGGCTCGACATCCGCCACGTCTACATCCGCCCACGGACGCCGCACCTGAACGGCAAGGTCGAACGCTCGCACCGGGTCGATGACCAGGAGTTTTACCAGCTCCTGGACAAGGACGGCATCACCGACGACATTCACCTGTTCAACGAGAAGCTGCGGGAGTGGGAGAACTACTACAATTACCACCGGCCCCACGGGGCACTCGACGGCCAAACCCCGTACGAACGGCTGATCGCCAAGATGAGACCGGGAACGTCACCGGCGTCCTAGGAACCTACAATGGCCCCCGCCAGCACCCGGCCGCACGGTCAGCCCGTGAAAATCCTGCGAGCTACTCTCTGAGGCTACGGCATTGGCCGAATCGATCGGTCGGATCAATACGCGTCGCGACGATCAGGGCGCCCGTTGCAGGACGAAGTCCGTCCGGTTTTCGCCGTTGATGAACGCTCCGGCGCGCGCCTCAAGATACCCGGGCGCGGTCACGGCGAAGTTCGCGTTGCCTTGTGTAAGTTCCCGAAATACATAGCGACCGATGAAATCCGTCTTCGCGATTAGGCCTGCATTGGCGCCGTCAAGAATCGTGACTGTGGCACCCTCGATCCAGTCGCCGTTAGGGGCGGACTCATTCACTCTGCCTTCTAACGACACCAGCGCCGGCGTCGAAGGGGTGGTGGGCGAGTCACTGCCGCACCCGAACGCCGCAACGCCGAGCATCCCGACGACGACGAGCGAGCCGATGCGATGCGCCATGAAGTGATCTCCTCTCCGCGAGCGGACAGAGTCGTGTCCTTCGCGGTGACTGAGCACTCTAGCCCCGCTCTGTTCGACGAAATCAGCGCGCCGGCGCCGGTTGCAGGGCGAATTTGGCCCAGTCGGGCTGGGTTTCGCCGTTGATGAACCCTCCGGCGCGCGCCTCAAGATACCCGGGGTGGGTCACGGAGAAATTCGCGTTGGCTTGTGTAAGTCCCTCAAATTCATAGCGACCGATGTCATTCGTCGTCGCGGTTCGGCCTTCATTCGCGCCGTCAAGAATCGTGACTGTGGCGCCCTCGATCAGGAGGTGGTTCGGGACTTCGGACGGGAGTTCGGACTTAATCACAGAACCTTCCAACGACACCAGCGCCGAAGGGGTGGTGGGCGATCCGCCGTAGCTGTCACTGCCGCACCCGAACGCCGCAACGCCGAGCATCCCGACGACAACGAGCGAGCGGAGGCGATGCGCCATGAATTGATCTCCTCTGCCGTGGAAGAACGAATTGCGTGGGAGCGCAACTGAGGCGTGGACAGGCTACCTCAGCTGTTAGGTGGGGTCAATGACGGTACGCAGGAGGCTCGCCGGCTGTGCGGGGAGTGGCAGGCGGCCCCGACGACGGCGTCTAGCACCGCGCGACATCACGAGGCGGCCGGCCGTCGCCTGATCGACTTCGATCACCGCGATGGGATCGGCTTTACTGCGACGCTGCCGACGATCAGTCCTCACCGTACCCGGGCGTGTGCTGCGCCCCCGACTAGGCCGCGATCAGGCCCTTCCGCACGATGATCGTCCAAGCCTGTCTGTCGCCGCATGGGGACGCCACCTTCTCATGGTCTCCGCCAGCAGCGGCCGCACGGTCCCCCGTCCCCGCGAACGTGTAGTACCGCGCGTGCCGCCCGCGCCCCGGATCCACCGGCGTCATGGTGAGCCGGCCGATCACGAGCCGCCGCAGGATCTGCTGCGCCTAGTGGCCGTCCGATCGGCAATCCCGGGATGGCGCCGGGCGCGAGTTTCTGGGCCGTGAAAATCCTGCGGGCTACTCTCTGAGGCTGCGGCATTGGCCGAATCGATCGGTCGGATCAATACGCGTCGCGACGATCAGGGCGCCGGTTGCAGGACCCAGTCGGCCCGGTCGGTGCTCCACTCGCGGGTGATCGGATCATAGTCAGCGGCGTGGATGACCCCTCCGTTGCGCTGCTCAAGAAACCCCGGCGCGCGCACGGAGAAGTTCGCGTTGCCTTGTGTCAGCCCCTGAAATTGATACTGACCCTCGCTATCCGTCGTCGCGGTTCGGCCCGCATTGGCGCCGTCAAGAATCGTGACTGTGGCGCCAACGATCGGGGCGCCCTCAATGGCGACGATTGCTAACACCGAGCCTTCCATCGACACCAGCGCCGGCGTCGAAGGGGTGGTGGGCGATCCGTCATAGCTGTCACCGCACCCGAACGCCACAACGCCGAGCATGCCGACGACGACGAGCGAGCCAATGCGACACGTCATAAATTGATCTCCTCTCCGTCTGGGGAAGAACGAAGTGACGCCGGAGGGCAACAACTGACGCGGGGAGAGGCTACCTCAGCTGTGAAGGCGGGTCAATGACACTGACGCAGCGTCAGGAACGACGAATCCCCGGCTACGCGGCGCCCCGGTGGATCGTTCCCCAGCTCGCCACCTTTCGCAATCGCCGCTGTCAGCCGTTGCATGGCCGCATTCACCCCGGCTACCTGTGCGCTCAGCGTGCGGTCTGATTCCGCGATCTCGTCGCGATACAGTGGCCGCAGCAACACCTCACGGACGGAGCTGGCGGCGCAGGCTTGCGGTCGGCCAAGTTGGGCACGCGGCGAGGGAGCGCTCTCTGCGTTGAGCGTCTTCGTGATCCGCGACAGGCCAGTGCCACCAGCGCACATCTCGAAGATACGGCGGACGACGGCAGCCTCTCCGTCATTGATACGCCGCTCAACATGCGAACGCTGGCCGTCAGGCCCGAGTACTTCGACGTGGTCATAGCCGAACACCCGGCCGCCGGTGACGTGGCCGGCCTTCGCCTTGCGCTGCATCGCGTCGTACGTGCGCTGCCGCGCCCAACCACGCTCGATCAGCGCGAATGCCGATTCGATGACGACATCACTCCAATCCGATTCGAGCGCGATCCATCTCGACCCCGTAGGGTGCGATGTTGCCCCGGAGTTCGACGCACTCAGGCTCATCAGAGAGATTGGCCGGCGTGCCGACTGAGAGGATGCGCATCGCGGTGACGCGAGTGTGACCGGACGGCGCACAGCCCGCGAGGCCCAGTGCCAGGACGGCTGCCATCAGTGGTCGCGTGTTCATGGCCTGCTTGCCTCCAACTGGTTCCGTCGTCACTTCACGCGCAACGGCGGGGCACTGGCGCGATGCAGGTATAAATCAAGAGCGCACCGGAGCCACGGTGAGGCGACACGACTAAACGTCGCTGAATGGATTCTACTTGTGGATCAAGAGGTTGCTGAGATATGGTCCAGCCTCAACTGCCCGTCAGCGAAACCAGAGGAGATGAGCATGTGCAAGCGCCTCGTCGTCGCCGGCTTCGCATTTTTCTGCGTCGTATTCAGTGCGACTGTCTCGTCCGCTTCGACCATTACCGTGAGTTTCCTTACCACTGGCTTTTTAGCCATGTTTACTAGTGGACCGTTCCCGGGGTTCGATCCGGCACTGGGAACGCTGGACAGCGTCGAACTAGACGTATCGGGCTCGCTCGTGCTTGAGTTTGAGAACACTTCGGCGGCGACAGGCGGGGCGGTAGTGGCGAATCCCTCCTTCAACATGGAGTACTTCGGTGGTGCTTTGACCCTCAGCGCTGCCACTGTCGTTTCAGAGAGCCTCGATCCGGGTCAAATACTCCCAGTGACGATCTCCGATTCTGACTTGGTGACACTGACAACAGGGTTGAGCTTGTTCGTCAGTGCAGGGGACGTGAGTTTCGGCCCCGATCCCGTGGGCAGTAATGTTACGAACGGCTTCAACGCGGGGCTCTCTGGCCCCGGTGTCATCGTAAACTCGAGCGGGTCGTTCTCGGGCACGGTCACCTACAACTATACGCCGGCCAGCACGACCGTCCCGGAACCGACCTCGCTCACGCTGCTCGGCCTCGGTCTCGCGGGCATTGCCGGACGCCGCTGGCGGCAGCGCAAAGCGTCGTAACATTCGTCTTCGCGTGTTCGGCATCAGGGCCGCGTTCGCGCGGCCCTTCGTGCGTACGTTATTTAGTTGTCAAACAAGCCCTGGAGCGACGTGGAGCGGTCTCCGGCGCGACTTGGCTGAATCGGCACAGCTGCCCTCATCCCTCCAACCTTCAGTGTCTCGTCCGGCGGCGGTGCGACGAGGACGCTAAGAGTCATCCTCGGCGCGAATCGCCCGCACGAGGATGACGGCCAGGAGGTGAGCGACTCGCTGATCAGCGACTGACATTCGCCGGCACCGTGAGAGCCCGGATCGCCGCGGGTTCAACCCCCGAAGGTACGCGCCGTTCGCTTTCACCTGAAACAGTCACACGTCGAGCGTCGCCTTGCCGTTCACGAAGCCGCGACGGAGGTTCATTCACCCGCCATTCCGGGCCAACGAATTGGCTTGAAGTCATCGCTCGTTGACACATAGTTCATCTCGACCGTTGACTTCCAGAAGGCCAACCCGCCTAAACCATTGAAAATGAAGGTCGCTTTGAAGGCATGCAGTTTGGGTGGTGCTTCGCGGCATTGTCAGGGAGCTCAGATGATTTCGCGGATCAGACGTTGAAGGAATGACTCTCCAGGATCAGGGTCGTGACCTCCGGCTTCGGATGCGACTGATGCACGCGCCGCCTCGTCGCCGTCGTCGTACGGCGGCTCGCCGGATTAGCTGGGGCCTCGGCTGGCATGCTGCGCTTACTCGGCTGAGGGGGCGTGTGTGGTGGCTGCCTCATCGCCTCGTCCGCGACCGATTCAAGACGGCTGTTCCGGATCGATAGGCGCCGCGACTGGTTGACAACCGGCCCCGCGTGCAATGTCAGCGGCACCTTCGCCTGACACTCAGAACCGAAGCCCGATTCCGGCCCGCGACGAAAGGTTGTGGCTCGTGCAGCTCGATCCGTAGCACGGGGGCGTGAAGCGCCCGTGGTGCCGGATCATGATGTCTCCGACCTCGAACCGCATCACCGTACGGACCGACGGATAGAACTCGAGCACGCCGCCGAGGTCCAGCGCAAACTCGGCCCGGTAGTCCGGACGGGCGAGCAGGACGAGCGCGCACCTCTCCCCAACACACTCGAGGCCACTGTCGTACAGCCGAGTGAAGCCGGGACGGACCTTGCCGAACAGGCCGAACGTGTCGCCTCGTTTTCCAAGCTTCACGCCGACGAAGGCATCGGTTCGCCGGCGCTGGTAGGCCACGCGCAGATCAGAGGACAATCCCGCCGACGGCACCACCGCATCGTCGTGGGGGAAAAAGTCGGCTTCGGCCTCCAGGGCCGCCCAATCCGCGAGATCAAATGAGAAGCGGCCGCCGAAGCCGGCATTGGTCGATTCAAGGTCGCTGAGGCGCAGAAAGCTGGCCTGCATGCCGACTTCGAGGCGCTGAGGGGTGGACTGCGCGATCGCGACGCGTGAATCAACGACCCAAACGAGCAATACCAGGGACGCGATGACGCCGCACGGTTTCATGAGAAGGATTCGTTCCGAAGTCAGCAGGCCTGATAGTGTTTCACGACCGGCTGGAGATGTCCAAACACCGCGGTGAGTGCCGACCACGTTCCCTGATTGCCCACCTCCCGTTGTGCAGGACCGAACGCACAGTCCAAGCTGCAAGGTTCACGGCCGCGAACTCAGCTCTTTCACGGGCGATGACCGCTGAGCGTGACAGGGCGGATGACTCAATTGACCCTGATCCGCACCACCTTGGAGATCCACTTGTGGTTGGCGGTCTTGCGGGCGAACACCACGAGATCGTAGACCCCATCTGCGAGGGTGACAATCCGATGGTACCCGGAGGCCGTGAAGCGGGCGCCGAACACCTTCCCGACATCCGGGCGGGAACGTCCATACGCGGCGCCTCCAAGAAGCATCGGTTTGCCCCCGCAGGCGACACAGTTCGGATACGCGTAAATGTGCACGGCGTCGATGCCAGTGACGCTGTTCGTCACGGCCTGATCGACTGCCCATCCGGCTACCGCGAATGTGTTCGGCACAGTGTTCAGCCTTTTCGGTGTGTCCACCCACACCCAGGCCTTCAGGGTCGATGGAGGCGGGGCTGGGGGCGAAACACCTCCGGACGGAGCCACCGCGATCGACACCGCTGCGGACGTCGCCGACGCGCCGAGGTTGTCGACGGCGGTCGCTCTCAGGGTGTAGCTGCCCTGAGTCACGTTGATCCACGCGAATGAATATGGCGCGGTCGTGTCCGTCGACCGCAGCGCTCCGTTGACGAAGAAGGACACGCTCGCGATCTGTCCATCGGTATCTTCAGCACTGACCACCAGTGACACCGAGGCGGGCGATGTGAACCCCGCGGAGGAAACCGGCGAGGTGATCGAGACGCGCGGCGGGTTATTGAACGTGACCCCGTCCAGTTCATCAGCGCCCAGGTCCGGCGCGGCGCCCGATGGCCGAGGGTCTCCATCCCAGTCGGTGCCCGCGTCCGGAAGCGTCACAGCCTTGTCCAGGGCTGCAGACGGGCCAGGCAACAAGTGCAAATCGGCCACTCCTGCATTCCTGAACATGTCAAACCGCGCGGTCGTGAGGTTGTTCTGAAGCGTGGCTGACGCGCCATCGCGTGCCTGAATGGCAGCGTCGACGAGGTTATTCGCGATCAGTACGCCCCTCGTGTCCGGGAATCGGTACTCGATGGCGTGGGGGTACGTGCCAGACGTGAGGACGGTGTTGTGCAGGACGCGCGTATTCGGTGAATCAAAGATATTGATCCCCGCGTCGCCGCGAACCCATGACTCCTTGTAGATGAAGTTGTTGCGCACAACCCCACCCGTGTGATCGTTTGGCGTCGTGGGCTCCAGGCCCAACGCAATATCCCGCTGACAGTTGAGGAACGTGTTGCCCTCCACGATCGTGTCGCGAGATTTCCCCCATATCAGGATCGCGGGCCCCGCGAGCTGACCGATCGGAGCGCGAATATTGCGAAACAGGTTGTGCCGGATGATCCATCCTTGCCCGCCGATGACATCGACGCCGTTCGTGTACCAGTCGCGACTGGTGTCGCTGAACTCGAGAACGGAGTACTCGACGATGCCGTTGTCGTTACCTCGGCCAGTCGCATCCGGGTTCGATTTCAGCAACTGCTGACCCCCGTCGCGCAGCCGCACGTTGTACAGGCGCGGCGCGGTCGTGCCGCCGTTCAGAATGATCGGATGAAAGTAGAAATCCTTGACGGTCAGGTTGGCGATGAGGACGCGTTGCGCGCCATTCCCTGTCCAGATGCCGTTCGGTGCCGCCCCGTACGATGGATTGCGCATCCCCGGTCCGACCAGCACCACATCGTCGCGCCGGCCCGTGGCACCGCGAAGTGCGACGTTGACGAGCCCACCGATGTGCAGCGTGCCGGTGAGGCGATAGGTCCCGGCCGCGATCAGAATCGTCGTGTTCGAAACGAGATTCCGTACGGCCGCTTGCAGTTGCGGCTCCGTCGACACGTGCACCACATTGCCGGTCGGGGCCGGAAGCGGCGGCACGGGATCGACCGGACCGGCCACGAGTGGGAGTGAGTCGAAGACACTAAGCAGACTCACCGACAGAACGAAACACAGACGTCTCTTGAGACCGGATCGCACGGATGCACCGGTCGAACAATTGAAAGTGGATCGCGGGGCCATAGTGGATTCACAGCCGACTGACGTATTGGTTGGCGGCGCGCGCAAACTGGCGCACCGGACAATTCCTCGCTCGAGGCGCGCAGGTTACGTCAAATCGTCCCGGGTGCAGCAAGATTTCGTTGTAGAGGTTACAAGTGCCTGGGGCGATCGTTGTTGAGGTTACAAGGTGCCTGGGGCGAGATGCGAAGGGTCTTCCAAGCCCGGGTCAACACGCTTCGCTCCAGCCACAAGCCGCCGGCGTGCGCGAACAGCGTCAGGCAGTCACCGAGCGGCCTTCGGTTTCTCGTGACGCTCATCGACGCCGGCGGCGATACTGCCGCTCGCTCGTCTACGCGAAGGGCTCCTTGACGACGACCTTCACTCCGGCGATGACACCCACCACCGCGCGCCGGACCTGATCGGTTGCGGCGGTGCTGATGTCGCCGGCAGCTTTGAGCGCTCCGGTCGCCGCGGCCGATGCGGCTTCCGCTACGTTGACGCCCACTTCGCCGGCGCCGGCGATGGCGCCTTCGACGGCGCCTTTCGCTGTGAGGGCGACGTCACCACCGAGATCCGCTGCGGTCTTCACCAGGCTGCCTGCGCTATCACCGATGGTCGCGATGCTTTCAGTGCCGAGGTCCTTGGTGCCACGGAGCACACCGAGCATCGTGCCTTTCGCCGCCGCTCCCAAGTCGCCGCCCACTCCGACGACGCCGTGGATGATGCCGCGGGAGACTTCGGTGATGGTTGCTGTCGCGGTCCACGTGATTCCTCCGATGCCCCTGATGGCCCCCGCCGCTGCCGCCGACGTGGCATCGATAGCGCTGATGCCGATGCTCTTGGCGCCTTCAATCGCGCCCTCGATCGTCTGTCTGGCGGTCTCTCCGACGTTGCCACCGACGCTCGCGGTGCTCTTGACCAGATTCTCGACCGTGGAGCCGAGGGCGTCGAGCGCATCGGCCCCGACCTCTTTCGAACCGCGCAGGACGCCGATGACAGCGCCTTTTCCCGCTTTTCCCAGGTCGCCACCTACTTGCGAGGTGCCTTGAATGACACCGGTGGCCACGTCCGAAACGACCTCCGTCAGTGCCTTGCCCACGTCGCTCGTGCCCTTCAAGACGGCCACGAGCGAACCGCTCACGGTTTCGGTGATGGCGTTGACGATTTCTCCAGAGCCGCGAATGGTTCCAATGACGCCATTCTTGACGCTTTCGATCAGACCAAACATGTTCCGCTCCTGTTGAAGGCGGCGCGTAGCGGTGCTACTCGTCGAGTTGAAAGTCTGGTGGGTGAAGCCGATGATTGGAGCGTCGCACAGGGAACGGGATGAGTGTCGGTGATCTCGTTTGTGACGTCAACGGATGAAGCGGAAGCCCGGTCGATAGCTGGATCGCCGAACAGGCCGCGCGATCGGCGGCGCTGGCGAACGCGAGCGAGCGGGACGACAGGAATCGTTCCCGACGGTGGATCTCGCCCGCGATCGCCCGTGTAGAATACTGTTCCTCGCGGGCGCTCAAGGAAGCCGAAGAGGGGCGGCCTCGCCATGCTCATCCATGAACTGACGCTTGCCGAATGTCATGCGGTGTTGGCCCGCACGACGCTCGGGAGGCTCGCGTGCGCCCGCGACGACCAGCCCTATATCGTCCCGGTCTTCGTTTACTTCGACCCCGCCGAGGACTGCCTGTACAGCTTTTCGACCGTCGGTCAGAAGATCGACTGGATGCGACGCAATCCGCGGGTCTGCATAGAAGTCGATGACATCTCCGATCAGTTCCACTGGAAGACCGTCCTGATCTTCGGCCGCTACGAAGAGATCAGCAACCTCGGAGACCAGAACGCCGTGCGCCGACGCGCTGAGGAGCTCTTTCAGCGTCACGCAGACTGGTGGTTGCCGGGAGTTGGCAAGCTCACGAGAGGAGAGGAACACGGCGAGCCGGTCGTCTACCGTGTTGGAATCGACAGGATGAGCGGTCGCCAAGCCGCTCGAGGTCCCGGGTAGGTCGAGCTCGGCGTCGGTTCCGCGCACTGCTGCTTGATCACACCGCGTGGCGAGGAGAAGCCGGGGAGCACGTGGTGCGATCGTGTGCGGACGGCGATGTCATGAAATCGATTCCTTCGCCGTGCTGACGACGTCACCAGAGGTCACGTGTGTCCGGCCGGGCTCGCTGCGATGGTCGATCCGCTGGCCGGCGAGGAAGAGGTTCGCGACGCTGTTGTAGGTCGCCTGTTCGACGACGGTAAACGTGCCCGCCGCACTGAGCACCGCCACGCGCCGCTGCCATGATGAGTCGTGCATGAAGACTTCGACGGTATACGTGCCTCGAGGCAGATTCGCGGCGAGAGAAAACGCAAAGCTGGCGGCCTCGCCGGCTTCGAGATTCAGGACGGGAACCCCGGCCGAGTCCGATGTCGCGCCGTACACGTAGAGCGCCCGCACCACGTCCCAGACGGCGATACCTATCAGACCGCGAAAGCGGGTGTGGACCTTCAGGTCGAGATGGAACGACACGCGCTCGCCGCTCTTGACGATGCGCGCGCCGGTCTGCGCGTCGCTGAAGGCGAAGTGGATGTCGACCGCCGCGCTGGCCAGCGCTGTCCTCTGCGTCTGGCTGCGGCCGTACTCGGCGATCACGTCTTCAGACGGCCCGAACGCGCTGACCGTCCCGTGGCTCAGCATCAAGGCGCGCGTGCAGAGTTGCCGCACCGCGGCAAGGTTGTGCGAGACGAAGACCACCGCCACGCCCCTGCGGAGGAACTCCTCCATCCGGGCGATGCACTTCTGCTGGAACCGCATGTCACCGACGCTGAGCACTTCATCGATGATCAGCACGTCGGGCTGGAGGTGGGCCGCAATCGAGAACCCGAGCCGCGCGTTCATGCCGGACGAGTACCGCTTGACGGGCGTGTCGATGAACTCCCCGACTTCGGCGAATTCAACGATGCTGTCGAATTCACGGCCGATCTCGATGCGCGTCATCCCCATGATCGCGCCCTGCAGGAAAACGTTCTCGCGGCCGGTCAGGTCCGGATGAAAGCCCGACGCCACCTCGATCAGCGATCCGACGCGCCCGCGGACCGCACGGCGGCCGGATGTCGGCTTGAGAATCCGGCAGAGCACCTTGAGGGCGGTCGACTTCCCGGCGCCGTTTGCGCCGATGATGCCGAGCGCTTCGCCCGCCTGCACCTCGAACGACACGTTGCGGAGGGCCCAGAACTCGTCGCGCTCGAGCGCGTCCGCACTGCGCCGCCGCACGGCGCGGCGCACGAGCTCCGGCAACAGATCGCGCAGGCTGTCGTGCCGCTCGCCCTTGCGGAACTTCTTGGACACGTCCTCGAAGACAATGGGTGCGTCTGTCAGGCGACCTCCGCTCTCAGCCT
Source organism: uncultured Acidobacteriota bacterium (assembly GCA_963817395.1). GTDB lineage: Bacteria > Acidobacteriota > Vicinamibacteria > Vicinamibacterales > CAVPJW01 > CAWGYQ01. The sequence goes on from CAWFOC010000001.1 coordinate 169,234, forward strand.
CTCGTCAGCCCTCCCCATGAAGCCTGCCTGCGACCGATTATCGCCAAACAGGCGGGAATGCCCAAGGGATATGGTCACGGAGGACTCTGCGGCAGGTACTTCATGTGGCAGGTTTCGCAGCTCATGTAGACCTGGTCACCTGCGGCCATCACGCCATCGACGTTGCGGTGTTCGGTCGCGACGAGCACATTTCTGCCGGCTTCCTGCAACGCTCGACAGGCATCACGCCAGGCCGTCTCGCCGGCTGACGGCGCGAGAGTGGTCAGCAACAGCGCGTCGGCCGATTCCACGAGGGTCGCCGCGGCCGTTCGAACCCGGGTCCAATCATCGACCGTCACCGGGGCCGTCTCGGCCACCTGAAAGATCACCGACGAGGCGGGAGTAACGGCGCTCGTCATCAGCTCCTTCACGTTGGCCGCCGCGGTGAGCGTCGGTGGCGCCGGCGGCGCTTTGGTCGCGTCTTGACGCGGAACGTCCGAAGAGCAGGCCGCCGCGAGCGTCACGCCCAGAAGGATGGTCCTTGGAGAGCTCATTGTGATCAGCTCCACGGGCAGTCTACCGCGACCCGCGAGCACCAGGCCTTCCTTGTCCAGTTGTCGACGCCCGCGCACGCGAAGGCTGGCCCGGGCGATATCAACGGAGACCTCGGAGCAATGGATGGGTTAGAATAGGATTCCCACTGCATGTCTGACCCTCAGGGAGCGCTCAATGAAGCGCTCGACGGCCGCTATCGCCTCGACAAGCAGATCGGCTCGGGAGGGATGGCCACGGTCTTCCTGGCCCACGACCTGCGGCACGATCGGCCGGTTGCGTTCAAGATCCTCCATAGCGAGCTCGCGGCGTTGCTCGGTCCCGAGCGATTCCAGCGTGAAATCAAGCTCGCCGCGCGGCTTCAACACCCCCACATCCTGACGGTTCACGATTCCGGCGAGGACGCGGGCCGCCTCTGGTTCTCGATGCCGTTCGTCGAGGGCGAGTCGCTGCGCGACCGCCTGATGCGGGAGAAGCAGCTGCCGCTCGATGAGGCCGTACGGATCGCGCGCCAGGTCGCCGATGCGCTCAACTACGCGCACGAGCGCGGTATCGTCCACCGCGATATCAAGCCGGAGAACATTCTGCTGACGGGCTCGCACGCGCTCGTGGCCGACTTCGGGATCGCCCGGGCGCTGGGCGGGAAGGAAGACGGGCTGACGCAAACCGGCCTCGCCGTCGGGACGCCGACATATATGAGTCCGGAGCAGGCGACCGGCAACGGGCAGATTGATGCCCGGACCGACGTGTATGCGTTGGGATCGGTGCTCTACGAGATGCTCGCGGGCGAACCGCCGTTCACCGGCCCGACGCCGCAGGCCGTCATCTCCAAGCGGATGGCCACGCCGGCGCCCTCCGTCGCCGTCGTGCGCGACGGCATTCCCCCCGTGGTCGAACAGGCGCTGGCCAAGGCGTTGAGCCGGTTGCCCGTGGATCGGTTTGCCACCACGGCAGAATTCTCGAGAGCGCTCGATCCTCAGCACGTCGGTCAAGTCGTGACACCGGCCGCCGTGCCCGCGGTGACGGCACCACCGCGGCGATGGCTGATGCCCGCCGTGGCGGGAATCGCCATCGCCCTGGCTGTCGCGGGGCTCTTCGGGTGGCGCGCATGGCAGCCAATCCCGTCCGCCACGACGACAACGTCTGGACCGAAGTCCCTCGCTGTGTTGCCGTTCGAAAATCTCGGCACGCCCGATCAGGAGTACTTCGCATCGGGGATTACCGACGAAGTGCGCGGCAAGCTGACCTCTATCCCGGGCCTGCAGGTCACGGCGCGGAGCAGCTCCAACCAGTACAGGAAATCCGAGAAATCTCCGCAGCAGATCGGCGAAGAACTGGGCGTGCGCTATTTGCTGACCGGTACCGTCGCATGGGAGCAGAACCCCAGCGGCAGGAATCGCGTGAAGGTGAGTCCCGAGCTCATCGAGGTCTCGACGGCGTCGGCGAAATGGCAGCAGCCCTTCGATGCGGTCCTGAACGACGTGTTCCAGGTGCAGGCCGACATCGCGAGCCAGGTGGCTCAGGCGCTCGGCGTTGCGCTCGGCTCGGGTGCTCAGGAGCAACTGTCCGAACGGCCCACGGCGAGCCTCGGCGCCTACGAGGCCTTCTTGCGAGGCGAAGCCCTCAACGAAGGATCGGGCGGCGCGGATCCCGTGTCGATGCGCCGCGCAGTGGCCTATTACGAACAGGCCGTCGCGCTGGATCCCACGTTCGTGCAGGCGTGGAGCGAGCTCTCACGCGCCCATTCGCGTTTGTATTACGTGAGCGTGCCGACGTCGCTCGATGCAGAGCGGGCACGGCAGACGGCCGAGCGCGCTCTGCAGGTCGCGCCCGATCGTCTCGAAGGACACCTGGCCCTTGGCGACTATTACCAGTACGTCGTCACGGACCCCTCGAAAGCGCTCGAGCAATACCTCGAGTGTCAACGTCTGGCGCCGGCGAATGCGGACGTGCTGACGGGCACGGCTCTGGCCGAGCAGACGCTCGGCCGCTGGGAGTCGTCACTCGAAAAAGTGCAGCGCGCGGCTCAGCTCGATCCGCGCTCCATCTCGACCGCGAGGCGGCTCGGCGTCACGCTCCTGCGGCTCCATCGACACAAGGAGGCTCTGCAGGCATTCGACCGCGGGCTGGCGCTTGCGCCGTCCAGTCTGAATCTCCTCGAAGAGAAGGCGATGGTGTATCTGGCGGATGGTGACCTGGCCGGTGCGCGGGCCATCTTGAATGGCGCGCCCAAAGAGGTTGACACGGCCTCGTTGGCTGCATACGTCGCCAACTATTGGGACCTCGTGTGGCTCCTGACCGACGAACAACGGACGCTCCTGCTGCGGCTGACGCCGAGTGCGTTCGATAACGACCACGCGGTTTGGGGCCTGATCCTGGCGCAGGCGGCAGCGCTTGGAGGCGATACGGCGCAGGTGCGGAAATTCGCCGATGAATCCCAGAGCGCATTCACGGCACAGCTCAAGACAGCCCCCGACAATGCGCAGCTCTATGCTACTGACGAGGTGTGGCCCTGGCCTATCTCGGCCGATCGGCAGAAGCGGTGCGCGAAGGTGAACGAGGCCTGGCGCTCCAGCCACCGTCGAAGGACGGGTATCGGGTGCTTACCATCAGCACCAGCTCGTGCGCATCTACACGCTCGTCGGCCAGCAGGAGAAGGCGATCGATCTGCTCGAGCCGCTGCTCGGGATCCCGTACTACCTCACGCCGGCGTGGCGCGGATCGATCCGAACTTCGATCCGCTGCGCCAGAACCCACGGTTCAAACGGCGGGCGACTTTCTCGCCCACGTGCTCCGATCCATCGCGTACCAGACGACGTCGTTGCGTTTCCAGCGGGTCCGTCCCATGAAGGAGAATCCGAGGCCCTGGATGAGCCGTTCGGAACGCGAGTTCTGCACCAGGGTCACACTGACGATTCGCGGCAGCTGCAGATCGTCGAACCCGTAGGCGAGGCAGGCGAGGCCGGCTTCTCGGCCCAGGCCGCGCCCCCAGGACGGACGTGAGAGCAGCCAGCCGAGCTCGATGCTTGACGGGTCGTCGCTGCCAGTCGTCGAGCACGGTCAAGCCGACGCTCCCGAGCAGCGCCCCGCTCGCCTTCTCCTCCACGGCCCAGAGACCAAACCCATGGCGCTGCCAATGCCGCGTCATCGTACGCAGTTCGCGGCGGGCCTCGATGTCGGAGACTGCGGCGAGGGCGGAAGCCATCGTTCGCTTGACTCGATATCGCACCCCGGAGCCGAGGTGCCTCGTGACTTCCGGGTCGCGAATGATCCGGGCATACGCGGGCACGTCCTCCCTGCGCCAGGGCCGCAGCCGCAGCCGGTCGGTGGCCACCGTCGCCACCGTTGGCGAATCGCGATCGGTTCCGGAGCGTTCACTCATCGCCAGGCTGAAACGATACACTGAGAGCCATGGCTGAGGTGCCCTCGCGAGACGACGAGCGGCCGGTCGTCGCACACATCAACCAGCTGTACTTCCTCTCGACGCAGTCGTTCATCTACGACTACCTCTCGCATCTCAAGCGGTTCCGTCCCGTCTGTCTCACGCGCGCTCCGGAGTCGCCGGCGATCCGGTCCGACCCCCCAGCGGCATTGGCCCACGCCTTCCATCGCTACGGCGCCGCCAACGGCGTTGGGCAGGGCAACGTCCGCCTCTGGTCGCTCGGGCTCAAGCTGCGCCGGAGTCTCACGCGGCTGCCGCCAGTGCTCGCCGGGCCTTTGCTCGACGCGATGCACGGCTACGTGGTTCCGCACCTCCGCACGGACGACGATCCGCATCGGTACTTGGACTGGGTGGCCGCGATCGTGCGTCAGGAGCGAGCGTGCATTCTCCACGCGTACTTCGCGCCGCTCGGCTGGCGCCTGCTCGAGTTGAAGCGGAAGCTGGGACTGCCTCTGGTCGTCACGCTGCTGGGCGATGACGTCGGCCCGACCATCGGGCCGTGGTGGTGGTGGCTCATCCGAACCGACTCCGCGAAGCCCGACTGGCCTGCGCGCTTGAGAGAGCTGCTCGAAGAAGCGGACCTCTTCCTGGTCGAGGGCCCGTTCCTGCGCCAGCGGCTGATCGACCTCGGCTGCCCACCGGACAAAGGTCCGCGTTCAGCGCATGGCTTTGCCGGTCGGTGCGATGGCATCGCGCGGTGCCGCGGAAAACCGTGCGGGCAAGCCGTTCGTGATCCTGTTTGCGGGTCGTTTCTGCGAGCAGAAGGGACTCCTGTACGCGCTCGACGCGGTTCGGCAGGTTTCGGCCCAGGGGCGGCGCGTCGAGTTTCGCATCATCGGCGACGAGACGCTGACCGACGGGCATTACGCCGCTCACGTCTACGCGTTCATCCGCGCGCATGGCCTCCGTGACTGCGTGCGCCTGCTCGGCTTTCTGAATCACGACGAGTATCTGGACGAGCTCAGGCGTGCCGACGTGTTTCTCCACCCCAGCATCGTGGATCGCGAAGGCCTCAGTGAAGGAGGCGCACCGACAACGATTCTCGAGGCCCAGGCGCTCGGAGTGCCGGTCGTCTCGACCTGGCACTGCGACATTCCACATGTCACGATCCCCGGCGAGAGTGCCGTGCTCGTCCCCGAGCGCGACGGTGCGGCGCTGGCGGATGCGTTGCAGAGGCTCCAGGACGATCCGGCGCTTCGCACGCGAATGGGCCTCGCCGGACGACGATTGATGGAAGCGCGACACGACATCGATCGTGAAGCCCGCGGCACTGGAGGACTGCTACGACGCGCTGCTCGAACGTTCCAGTGCGTCCTCTAGAACCTGCCAGCCCGCAGCTCGCTGACGATGCGTTCGCATGCGCGGACCGTCAGCGCCATGATCGTGAGCGTGACGTTCTGACTGCACCCGGCCGGAAAGCACGCGCCGTCGGTCACGAAAACGTTGGGCGCATCCCAACACCGGCCCCAGGGATCGACGACCGACGCGGTCGGCGTGTCGCCCATCGCGGCGCCGCCAAGCTCGTGAATCGCGCTGCCCGGAAGGAAGGCGCCCGAGGGCGCCAGCAGGCGTCGCTTGAACGCATTGAACGCGAGCGTGTCGATCAGCCTGCCCGAGGGCGGCACGCGCACGGTCAATCCGGCGGCCGCGGCGATCTCTCGCAAGGTCATCGACGCCTCGTCGATCATGGCGATTTCGTTGGGCGACCAGTCGAATTCGATGTGCGCGGAGGGAATGCCCCAGGCGTCGCGCTTGTCTGGGGTGATCGTGATGCGATTCTCGGCCCGCGGAAGCATCTCACCGTGCGCCATCAGATACCAGTTCGGGCCCCTGCCGATGCCGCCCTGCATCGCGTAGCCGCGCCGGAATGAGCGGCACGGCCGATCAGTTTGGAAGGCCGGAGGAATGTAGAAACCCGTCGCACCTCCGGATTCGTCCGGATCGACCTCGTGTCTCTCGCCGTCGCGGCGCGGGGAACGCGGCGACGGCCCGCCAATCCCCAGCAGCACGTGATCCATGAGCCCGCGGCCGAGCCAGGCCCGACGAGTTCCCGATTCCGGCGGGATGCCGCGGGCACACGGAGTTGAGCAGGATGCGGACGCTCTCGATCGTGCTGGCGCACAAGACCACGACCTTCGCACGGACTTCGTGGCGCGTCTTCGTGGTCCGATCGACGAACTCGACGCCCGTGGCCGCGCCGGTCGCGGCGTCGATGCGTAGACGGCTCACGACGGCGTCGCTCCGGAGGACGAGACGCCCGGTATTCTCTGCCGCCTGGAGTGTCGAAGGCAGTCGCCCCTCGTCGTGCATGGCGATTCGGGCGGCAATCACGCGGCGGAAGGGAAACCTCGCTTCCACGGCGGCCTTGAAGGCCGCTTCCTCCGGTGTCAACTCGAATCGCCCGCGAAAGATGCCGTCGGGCACGCTCGCGATTCCATCCGCAGATCCCAACACGCCCAGGAACGCTTCGACCTTGTCGTAGAACGGCGCGAGGTCGGCATAGGAGAGCGGCCAATCCACTCCGCCGCCGCCATCGCGCGCGCCCTTGAACTCCAGATCGGACACGCGCATCACGACACGCGCCCATGTGCGCAGTCGCCCGCCAACCTGCCTGCCGCGGAACCAGTTGAACGGCTTGTCGGGCGGTGTCGTGTACGGATTGTCGCGGTCGTCGACGAAGAACCGGCGCGTCCGCGCGTCGTACGCCGGGCAGCGCATCTGGATCGGTTGACGAAGAAGGCCGTGGGTCAGGCGGGTCGCAAGGCGGCCCTTCAAGGCTCGCACCCGAGCATCGGCTTCGGCGCGAGGCAGGGCCCTGCCTCGAGCACCAGCACCGAAAGTCCCTGTTCGGTCAGCTCCTTGGCCGCCCAGCCTCCCGCGGCTCCGGAGCCGACGACGATGGCGTCGAAGGTCGGGTCGATCGACATCACCAGATCGGTCGGTTCGTCAGAACAGTCTCTCGACCGCGGCGACGATGGCCGCGCCCGTCTGCTCGGCTTGTCGCTCGGTGAGGTCGGGGCTGATGTCGATGTGGATCGCTCGTCCGCAAGAGATCCATCGTCCTGGGCCATTCCTCCGCGGAATAGGCGATACGCCGCGGATGGCTCCGCCACGGCTCGCCGGAATGCGACCAGGATCGCTGCTGGAGGATCGGCGTCCACGCGGTGGCCGCATGCAGGTCGACGTGGTCGTGCGGCAGATACGCCAGGTCGTGGTAGAGGCGCGTCGCCGGAACGTTGTCACTCGCCAGCGCGGCGACGAAGGGCCCGACGCGCGTTCGGTCGGGAGCGAAAAGGATGAGCGCCGTCGCGCTGTCGCCCTCGACATCGTGAATCGTCCGGCACGTCACGCCGCGCGCTTCCACCCGATCGCGGACGATGGACTTGATGCGCGTCTTTCTGGCGCGCATGTCGGCCACGATGCCTTCGAGACGAGCGAACTGCACGAGCAGAACGGCGGCGTGCAATTCCGACATCCTGAGGTTCACTCCGGCGAGCCAGTCGTTCATGCCGACCCCCAGGTGCGGGCAGACCGCCGAGTCGTGGTACATCGCCGCGCGCAGGTGCAGGCGCTTGTCGGCGGTGACGACGAGGCCGCCTTCTCCGGCGGTCAGGGCCTTGCTCACCTGAAAGCTGAACGCGCCGACGTCGCCGAAGGTTCCCAGGCTCTGTCCCTGAAAGCGGCCGCCGAGCGCCTGGGCGACATCTTCGACGAGACCCAGCCGATGGTCGCGGCACAGTTGCACAATCGCGTCCAGCCGTGCCGGTGCGCCGCGCATGTGCACCGCGATGATGCGCGCGCGTGTACGGGGACAGCCGGCGCCTGGCGTCGTCCGGATCGAGCGTGAGCCCCTCGTCGACCTCGGCGATGATCGGCACCGCGCCGAGCGCGAGCACGGCGCTCGCGGTGGAGACCCACGTGTAGGCCGGGACGATGACCTCGTCTCCGGGCCCGATCCCCAGCGCGGCGAGCCCGCATACGAGTGCGCTCGTTCCCGAATTGACCGCAAGGGCGTGCGGCACGTGCAGGTACTTCGCGAACGCCCGCTCCAGCTCGCGTCCTTTGGATGTCTCGAACGGATTGCTCGTGGGGCCGTAGTACCGGAACAGCTTCTTCGACCGTATGACCTCGCGCACGGCTTCGGCTGCCGCGTCTTCTTCGGTCTCGTCCATCCGCAGGGCGCCGGGGAACATCGATGGCATCGCGCCCTGTACGAGTGGGGGACGCACGAGCCATCGCAAGCGGCGCCTGGCGATCTCGAGGACCTTGCGTACCGTACGCTTGTTGAGCACAGTCATGCTGCAGCAAGTACGCGCGGCCGGTTTCCCGGCGGCGCGCGGCATGATCAGTCCCCGCACGCCCGTACTGCGACACAGCATAGCGTGGCGGGACCTTGACGGGACGCGCCCCGGCGTCACCAGCCGGCCGCGTGCCCGTCCTTCCGCGGATCCGAGCCCGCCCGATAGACACCGTTCACTGGCTGTTGACGCGTGGCCGCCTCGGCGCGGCTCGCGGGCACGCCGGCGCCGGCAAGCCCGGATCGCGCTCGAACAGGATTCCCTGGTACCCGCCCGCGTGGCCGAACGAGCGGTTGATCTTGTGCCCCATCTCCTGCAGCCCCGGTCCGACGAGATCGAACAGATACGAGTCGAGCGACACGACGTCGGTCGACTGGTTGTGATCGAAGCGCGCCACGTCGGTGGTCGCCTGGACGTTCATCCCGAGATCGATCATGTTGACGACATGCTGCACGTGGGCCTGCGGCTGCGTGGCCGCGCCCATGTTGCCGTAGGCCATCACGGGCTGTCCGTCCCTGGTGATGAAGCTCGCGATGATCGTGATGAAGGGCCGCTTCCTGGGAGCGACCACGTTGGGATGGCCAGCTTCGAGCGTGAATCCGGCTCCGCGATTGGCGAGGACGATGCCGTAGGGCGGGACGGTGACCTTGGATCCAAAACTGGAGTACAGGCTGTTCACGAACGACACCATGTTGCCCCACCGATCCGCGGTGGCGAAATACACGGTGCCGCTCTCGGTCTCGCCTCCCACCTCCACCGGCCTCGCGACCTTCGGATCGATCTTGCTGCACTGTGCGGCCGCATAGCTCTTCGACAGCAGCCGGTCGAGCGGCGGCGGCGAGAACTTCGGATCGGCGTTGTGGCGGAAGAGATCCGAGTACGCAATCTTCTTCGCCTCGATGAGGAAGTGCCAGTACGTCGGATCCTGCGGACCGAGCGTCGTCAGGTTGTATCCATGCTTCGCGACGCATGCCTCGACGACGTTGAGCATCTCGAGCGTGGCGAATCCCTGTCCGGGCGGTGGCAGCTGGTGAACGTCGTAGCCGTGATAGTTGGTCGAAATCGGCTCCACCCACTCTGACTCGTACTCGGCCAAGTCGTCGAGCTCCATGACGCCGCCAAGCGCGCGGGATTTCTCGACGATCGCGCGTGCGATATCGCCCTTGTAGAAGCCGTCGCGTCCTTCTTTCTGGAGCAGGCGGAAGGCGCGCGCCATGTCAGGGTGCCGGAAGATGCTGTAGAGCGCGGGCGCGTCGCCGCCGGGGAGCCACGCGGCCACGGAATCAGCGTCGCGCTTGAGTGCGTTCACGGAGCCCCGCCATTGCCCGTGCATCCGCTCGTGGATGGGGAAACCTTCCTCGGCGTAGGTCGCGGCTGGTTCGAGGACCTCGGCAAACGTCATCGTGCCGAACCGTTTCAGCAGCGCGTCCCAGCCCGCGACGGTGCCGGGAACGACGGCCGAGTTGATGCCGTTCGACGGCACGCTCGTCTGGCCGAGCGTCGTCTTGAAGTGATCGAGCGTCCATCGCCTGGGCGCCCAGCCGCTCGCGGCGAGGCCGTACAGCTTCCGATCCTTCGCTGACCACACGAGCGCGAAGAGGTCGCCGCCCATGCCCGTGCTCATCGGTTCGACGAGGCCCAGCGTGGCCGACGCCGCCACCGCGGCATCGATGGCATTGCCACCCTCCAGAAGAATCCGCAGGGCCGCCGAGGTCGCGAGCGGCTGACTGGTGGCCGCCATGCCGTGCCGCGCGAGCACCTCGGAGCGCCCCTGGTCGCGGTACCCGGCCGGACGGGTGGCCCGTACTGCCTTGTTGTCGGCGCCCGGATTCGGCACATCCGCCGATGGCTTTCCAAAAGGATGGGGCGACTGGGCGACGACCGACACGGAGGCGAGAAGAAGCGCGGCCGCCAGCACACGACCCCTGGGTACACCGATCGAGCCGAAACGAGTGCAGCGTTTCCCGGTGTGCGTCGTCATGACCTGCACCTCTCTATCAAGTGGCTATGCGGGCGGCGTCCGCGAAAGCGCACCCCCAAAATCGCCCGGTCGCGACCGCGGCGCTCATGTTAGACACCACGGTTCATCTCGTCAAACGACGGGCGCCGAATCCACTCCACGGGAAGAAATCGGCGGCCGGCTTGCGAATGAGCATGTCGGTCTTCCTGACTGGCGAGCTGCAGAGAAGCCATGCCTGCACCTGAGCGCGGCGTGGTCGCGCGGCGGCCGGGCCGCCGCGCGATCGGATCGGCGAACACTTAGATTGTGGTCTGGGCGTGCGTTACTGGGCGGTCACGACCTCGGTGCACTCCCATTCGGTGCACACTTCCTTGCAGGTGGTGTGGGTGCCAACCGTGGTGCACTTGAATTCCGTCTTCACACACTTGCAGACATCGATAGTCGCGCCTAGTCCGCCGCCGCCAGCGGGTCTGCTGACCACCACCGCGAGCTCCGGGCTGATGTGGTGAACGGTGGTGCCTGGCCGTAGCGAGAGCAGCTTGACCCGTCGTCTCCGCGGTCTAAAAGTTCTCTCTTTGATGCGCGCCAGTCGCCGTAGTTTTCGGGCCATGACGTCCCCTTTCTCCAGATGGTCGTTTGATCAGCGTCGCCATCTTAGAGTGTTGCCGGGCGCGTCAACAGCGGAATTGACAGATGGGCTTGCGCTGCCAGGCTTCGGCTCTTACGGCGCAAGAGCCATTTCGACGTCGTCTTCCGTCGGTGCCGGGTGCGGCGCGGTGCGCGGCTTTGTCCGCTTCGTGGAGGCGAGGGCCAGGCCGACGAGCGCGGCGGCAGCGACGCCAGCCGCAATCGGCAGATAGCGGCGCGCCGGGATTCGCGATGCGAGCCGGCCCACCTCCTGCCACACGGGCCGCGTGACGTCTACAAGCCTGGCACCGTCGCGAATCAGTTTTTCGATAGCGTCGATATTGACGGGCAGTGATGAGTTGGCCATGGCCTCTCCCTTGCTTCGATTATAGCGATTGACGCGCTCGAACTGACGCCGGACCGCCCGGCTGGCTTTGTGCGCCGGTTTGCGTCACAGGAGCCGGCAATCGTGCACGCGCCGCGCCTTGCCAGGCTACGGTCACGCCTCAGCTGGGAGGGGTCGCTTGACGGAACTCGGGTCGCAGGAGTTAGATGCTGCCATGCGTCGTTTACTCGTCACCACATCTCTCGCCGCGGGGATGCACCTTGCGATCGCGAGCGCTCAGGCGCCACCTGCCGCTCCGCCCACCCAGCCGCCTGCCGCTCCGACCACTCAAGCGCCTCGTCCGCGTGCAGCCGCACAGCCTGCCGCCAGGCCGGCGTTGACCGTCGAAGTGACCGACACGCAAGGCGTGACGATTCCAGACGTGCTGGTGCGGCTCACCGGCACGATGTCCCGTGAAGGTCGAACCGACCAGAGCGGCCAGCTCCGATTTGCCACGATGCGCGCGGGCAACTACCGGCTCAGATTCGAGCGCGAGGGGTTCGTCCCGCTCGAGCGCGATGTCACGGTCGCCAACCGGACGCTCAGCGTGGATGCCATGTTGACGGCGGCTCCGCCCCCGCCCAAGGTCGAAGCGCCGCCGCCTCCTCCTCCACCGCCGGCCCCGATTGTGCGGCCCGCGGGCGAACAGAAGACCACGAACGTGCCGACATTCGTCGAGCAGAATTTCATCAGTGCGCGCGACGGCAAGAAGGAGTCGCTCGTCGGCTGTACCGGCGAAGCCACCTCCACGCTCATTCAGCTGCGCGACCCGCTGGTCGAGCACACGCACGCCGAGGGATCGGAAATGCTCTACGTCGTCGCGGGCGAGGCTACGCATCGCGTCGGCGATCGCGACGAGACCTTGACGGCGGGCTCGTTCAGCGCGGTTCCGCGTGGCACGGCGCATTCTCTGACCCGTCGCGGCCGGAATCCGGTCATCGTCATTTCGACGCTTGCCGGCCAGCCGTGCGATACGGCCGCGCCCACCACGACGGCGAGAAATCCGTAAGCCTCGCGTCATCGCGACCACGCCTGTCGGCGGCGCTACTTCGTCACGTCGGTGGGCACGATTGGCACATCCCAGTGCGCGTCCAGAATCTCGAAGCGCCGCTGTTCCTCGCGCTGGAACGTCGCCTGATCGGGATACAACTGGCGGAGCACCGCGGTAAGATTCGGATTCGGCGTCAGCGCGGCCTGGTTGTCCTTGAACACGATCGTCACGCGATAGTCCCAGCGGCCCTCTTCGGTGCCGTGATAACGCGGCGCCACGACGTTGACTTCCAGAATGCGCCCGCTCTCGATGTCCTTTTTCAGCACGGGATAGTGATTCTTCTTGAAGAGCCGGAGGAACTCGGCGGCGTAGCCCCACTTGGCCTTGTAGTAGTACTCGACGACGTGGCGCGAACCGTTCGAGGACGACTGCGCCGCCGGAACGGCCGGCAGGGCGAGCAGTAGCGCCACCAGGTACCCGGCAGACTGTCTCATTCTCATATCGTTCTCCCGGCGGCGACGTCGCCGACCGCGTGGATCAGTGTGTCCACCTCGTTCTCGGTCGTATAGCAGGCGCATCCCGCCCGCACCAGGCCCGATGACAGGCCAAGCCGCTGCATGATCGTCCACGCGTAGAAATCGCCGTCCGACACGTACACCGCACGTCGGGCCAGCACCTTGGCCACTTGCGACGGCGTGGCGCCGTCCACCGTGAACGCCACCGTGGGTGTGCGCGCCGCGCGAGGTGGAGGACCGTAGAGACGGACGCCACCGATGTCTTCGAGTCCACGCCAGAGTCGCTCGACCAGTTGCTGGCCGCGCGCATGAAGGGCCAGAAAGACTTCTTCGAGCGCCTGTCGCCGTGGCCCGGAGGGTCCGAGGCTGGCCAGAAAGTCCACCGCCGCGCCCGCTCCGACGATGCCCTCGTGGCAGAGGGTGCCGGTCTCGAGCCGCTCGGGCGCCCTGTCGGGCGCCGGTACGAGCTTGGGGACATCGATCCCGTCGAGCAGCTCACGCTTGGCGTACAGCACGCCGATGTGTGGACCGTAGAATTTGTAGGCCGAGCATGCCAGGAAATCGCAGCCGATCGAGGCGACGTCCACGAGCTGGTGCGGGGCATAGTGCACGGCGTCGACGAACGCCAGGGCGCCGGCGTCGTGCGCCAGCGTCACGGCCGCGCGAACGTCTGTAATCGTGCCGAGCGCATTCGAAGCGGCGCCGATGGCCACGAGCCGGGTGCTGCGGGTGATGGCGCGCTCGAGGTCGGTCCAATCGAGCTGTCCCGTGGCCGGGTTCATGCGGATGCGCCGAACCGTCACGCCCCGATCGCGCTCGAGCACCGCCCAGGTGTCGACGTTGGCGTGATGATCGAGCTCGGTCACCACCACCTCGTCGCCAGCCCCCCACCGTCGCCCCAGCGCCCGCGCCAGATGAAACGTCAGCGTCGTCATGTTGGCGCCGAAGACGATATCGTCGGGAGCGGCGCCGAGAAAATCGGCGAGCGCCTTGCGCGCGCCCTCGATCGCGGCATCCGTTTCGGCGCTGGTCGGATAGTGCCAGTGCGTGTTGGCGTTGTGGTGATAGAGGTAGTCGGTCATCGCGTCGACGACCGCGCGTGGCACCTGAGTGCCACCGGGACCGTCGAAGTACGCCACCGGACCGTGCTCGTCCACGCGTTGCAAGCGCGGGAAAATGACGACGGATGGCTTCGACCGACGCCACCTGAGCGCCGTCGCGGCAATGCAGGACCTCGGTCATAGGTCCTGCATTATAGAGCGTTTGTCGCACACCTTCGGATCTCGACCTACAATGTTCGAGATGCGTTCTTTGCTCATGGTTGCCTCAGTGGCCTCGAGCCTCGTGGCAATCCCGGGCCACGGCGTGGTCGCGATGACGATCCGGGACCTCCGACGAGATCGTCGCGCGCATCGATGGCTACGTGAGAGCCGAAATGACACGTCAGCGCATTCCCGGCTTGTCGCTGGCCGTCGCCCACGAGGGACGTCTGGTCGTCGCGCGTGGCTATGGATTTGCGAATCTCGAGCACGAGGTGCCGGCGACGGACCGCACGATCTACCAGTCGGGGTCGGTGGGGAAGCAGTTCACGGCGGCAGCCGTGATGCTGCTGGTCGAGGACGGCCGGCTGAGCCTGGACGACCGCCTCTCGACGTTCTTCGAGAATTCGCCAGATAGCTGGAAGACGATCACCGTTCGTCACCTGCTGACCCACACATCGGGCATCGCCGAACTACACGGCGGGCACGATCGATTACCGCAAGGACTACGCCTACACCGAGCTCGTCGAGCTGGCGGCGCGTCTCCCGCAGGACTTCGCCCCGGGTGAGAGCTGGTCGTACAGCAACACCGGCTATCTGCTGCTGGGACTGGTCATAGAAAAGGCGAGCGGACAGTTCTACGGCGACCTGTTGCGCGATCGGGTCTTTCGCCCGCTCGGAATGGACACGGCGCGTGTCATCAGCGAAGCCGAGCTGGTGAGGAATCGAGCGGCCGGCTACGAAATGGTGAAAGGCGAGTGGAGGAACCAGGCGTGGGTGTCGCCTTCGCTCAACACCACGGCAGACGGGGCGCTCTATCTGACCGTGCGCGATTTGGCCACCTGGGACGCCGCACTGACCGCACGCCGGCTGCTCGAGGCGTCCTCGTACGAGGCCATGTGGACTCCCGTTCGTCTAAACAACGGTCGCACGGAGCCGTACGGATTCGGATGGCGGCTGGGCTCGATCAAGGGCCACGGCACGGTGTCGCACAGTGGCTGCCTGGCAAGGGTTTCTGGCGCGAATTGCGCGTTATGAGCGCGATCGACTCTCCGTCATGATTCTCGCCAATTCGTCGCTCGCCAACCTCGAGCGAATCGAGCGGGGTGTGGCAAGCGTCTTCGTTCCGGATCTCGCGCCTCGCGAGGTCAAGCTGATTGCTGACGCTGACTCGGCCGTCACGGCGCGGTTGCGCGCGCTGCTCGACCGCATGGTCTCGGGGCAGGTGAACCCCGACGAGTGGGCTCCTGAGCTGCGCAGCCAGATGACGCCAGAGGTGGTGGCCAGCCTGCGCGGCCAGCTCGAAGAACCCGGCCGGTGGCGCGATCTCGCGCTGGTCGGCGCGACAACTGGTGAAAACGGGGAACGGCGCTTCGAGTATCGTCTGGACTACGGCGGGCCGACCCTGCTCATCGAGTTCGGCCTGTCATCCGCCGGCCAGGTTACGACGATCGCTGCGGCATTCGACTGATGAACGCTCCCTCGCTGCTGATTCCCGGCACGCGCCTTCGCTCGTACCGAGATCGTCGAGCATCTCGGCACCGGCGGCATGGGCGTCGTCTATCGGGCGTTCGACACGCGGTTGCAGCGAACCGTTGCCATCAAGCTGCTGCGCGATTTCGAGGGCAACGAAGAGGGGCGCGACCTGCTGCTGCACGAGGCGCGTGCGGCATCGATCCTGAACCACCCGAACATCCGCACCATCTACGAGGTCTGCGAAGAGTGTGCGCAGCCGTTCATCGCGATGGAGCACGTGGAAGGGCGCACGCTGCTCGATCTCGTTCCCTCGGACGGGCTGCCCACCGAGACGGCGGTCCGCTACGGCATCCAGATTGCCGACGCGCTGGCGCACGCTCACGACCGCGGCGTCATTCACCGCGATTTGAAGACGAACAACATCCTGATCACGCCCGACGGGACGGTCAAGATGCTGGATTTCGGCCTGGCGGTGCGGCAGCCAGCGGAACTGCTCGAAGGCGACACGCAATCGTGGGCGACGCCCACCGATCATCCGATGATGGCCGGCACGCTCGCTTACATGGCTCCGGAGGCCCTGAAAGGCGAGCCCGGCGACGCTCGCAGCGATCTCTGGGCGCTCGGCGTCGTGCTCCACGAAATGGCGACTGGGACCTTGCCATTTCGATCCGCGACGCATGCCGAGCTGGTGTCGGCCATCCTGCGCGACCCGCCCACGCCTCCGCCGCCGCGGATCCCGGCAAGCCTGCGCGGCATCATCGCGCGGTGCCTCGTCAAGGAACCGGGCCGGCGCTACACGCGCGGCGGCGAGGTGCGCGCCGCGCTCGAGTCCGTTCACCTCGACGATGCGACACATGCGCTGCGGCGGACGCCAGCCGCCACCACGTCGACGCGGACGAAGCCCACGAAGATCGGCGCGCTCGCCGTGCTGCCGCTGTCGAATCTGTCGCGCGATCCGGAGGAAGACTACCTCGCCGACGGGATGACCGAGGCGCTCATCCACGATCTCTCCAAGATCAGCGCGCTGCGGGTCACGTCGCGCACCTCGGTGATGCGCTACAAGAACACGGCGAAGTCAGTGCCCGAGATTGCGGCGCGAGCTCGGCGTGGACGGGGTGCTCGAAGGATCGGTGCAGCGAGCCGGCGACCGCGTGCGCATCACGGCCCAGCTCATTCACGCTGGTACCGACGGCCATCTCTGGTCGGAAAGCTACGACCGCGATCTCTCCGACATCCTGGCCGTGCAGAGCGAGGTGGCCAAGGCCATCGCGCGGGAGATCAAGATCAAGGTCACGCGCAGCGAGCGCGTCCGTCTGTCACGCGTGCGCCGGGTCGATCCGGCGGCGCACGAGGCATACCTCAAGGGCCGGTATCAGTGGAACATCCGCACCGCACAGAGCCTGCGGCGCGCCATCGAGCACTTCGAGGATGCCATCGCCAAGGATCCGACCTTTGCGCCGGCCCAGGCGGCGCTGGCGTCGGCCTACGTTCCCTTTGCGTTCTTCGGCTACATGGCGCCGAAGAAGGCGAACCTGCGAGCGCGCAGTGCGGCGCTGGCCGCGCTGGCGCTGGACAATAGCCTGGCCGAGGCTCACACGGTGCTCGGCGCCGTCAATCATGATGTCTGGAACTGGTCGGCCGCCGAGGCCGAGTACCGCCGCGCCATTGCGCTCGATCCCAGCTATCCGACCGCGCATCAATGGTTCGCCGAGCACCTGATGGACAGAGGACGCCCAAGTGAGGCCTTCACGCAGGCACGTCAGGCTCGCGAGCTCGACCCGCTGTCGCTGCCCGTGAACTCGCTGCTGGGGTATCTCTCCTATTTCTCGCGCCAGTACGACGACGCGATTGAACAGTGCCGCCACGCATTGAAGCTCAACCCGCAGTTTCCCACAGCGCTCTGGGTGCTCGGGATCTCGTCGGCGATGAGCGGCCGGATCGACGAAGGGGTGGAGCAGCTCGAGCACGCGGTGGAGGCCGCCGGTCTGAGCCGGCGGATTCAGTCGTCGCTCGGATGGGCCTACGGCGTCGCTGGTCGCGGCGACGAGGCGAGGGCGCTCCTCGTCGAGCTCGAAGCGGCTGCGCGGGAAGACGTGGACTTTTCGTACGACGTCGCCCTGGTCACCCTCGGGCTTGGCGATCGTCAGCGCGCGTTCGAGTGGCTCGAGAAGGGCTACGAAGGCCGCTCCATGTACTTCCGTCACGTCGCATCCGACCCGCGCTGGGAGCCGCTCGCCGACGACAAGGGCTATCAGCAGCTCGTGCAGAAAGTCGGCTTCACCAAATAGCCCGGTTCGTTCAATCCAAAACATCCGCAACGCCACCCGGCATCCTCGTTGGCCGGTGCCAATCAAACGGTTCAGGCGGCAGCGTGGAGCATGAATTTTGCTTTCCGCGAATAAGCTTCGGCTCAACGCCGAGGTTCTGCGCGCGTGGATGAGCTCCGGTACCGTCAACCTGTTTGCGAAGGAGGTTGATCGCGATGAGCAGGATCCTTTTCCGCGTCCTCGTTGTCGCCGTTCTTGTGCTGCCGACGTTCTCGCTCGCCGTCGCTCAGGAGGGCGACCCCGCGCTCCTGGCAGAGATGCAGAGGATCAACACCGAGCTCCGTGCGATGGGGCTGGGGATTGCCGTCGAGCAGATCGAGTTCTTCACGATCGGACAAGGCCGTCCGGCCAACCGCATTCACGCCCAGGAATTTCGCTGGGTGGCTGGGGACCCTCGGCGTCTGGCGGATGGTGACAGGATCACCTACCTGGTCGATCAGAGCGACGGCGCGACCCTCAGTGGATTGACCAGTGCTCAGACCGAAGGCGCCATCGATCGCGCGATGAACACCTGGCAGGCGAACCGATGCTTCGAGAAGGTGGACATCGTGAAGCGAACCGATACAGGTGCCGACCCCGATATCTTCGACTCGTTCTTCGGGTTCGGTGCCCTGGGGGATCCGTTCCTGGCAGATATCACGAGTGCCGGATGGCTGCCTCGGGCGTACTTCGAGGCGGTGGGTGGGCCGGGCGGCGGCCGGGGAATTCTCGCCTTTTCGGTGACGTTCATCTTCGTCGATGACGTCACCGGCGTTCCGACGGACATCAACGGCGACAACCGCCTCGACACCGCCCTGAACGAGGTCTATTACAACAATACGTTCGGCGACCCGAGCAATGACCGCGCCGGGAACCCGTGGGGTATCAACGTTGCACTTCCCGGCATCGACGTCCAGACCGTGGCCCTTCATGAGAATGGCCACTCGCTCGGCATCGGACACTTCGGGCCCCCGCCGGCAGCGGTCCTGAACCCCGTGTATGCGGGCATCCGGCAGTCGCCGCGTGCGATCGACAGCGCTGGCATGTGCAGCGTGTGGGCCTCGTGGCCGAAATGAGCGGGTTCTAACGAGAATCGAGGCGGCTCCAAAAGTCTCGCGGGATGGCCCTCGTCGTCGGAGGCGACGACGAGGGCAGGGATGTGCTGCGTAGCCGCGTGGTACAATCGCCGCTCCCCAGGGGCCGCTAGCTCAGTGGTAGAGCACGTGACTTTTAATCACGGTGTCGTTGGTTCGATCCCAACGCGGCCCACCAACCCTTAGTGCTTCATCACTTCAGCCGAGTCTGACACCTTCGAATTAGGCGGCAGCGGATTGCCACACGCGGGCGTCTGTGACAATTTTTCCTCGGCGGCGCGTCGGCGTGCCTTGGACAGCCGCTCCTGCCCGCACTAGGCCCCGCCCGTAGAAGATGTGAATCGTCCGCGGTGAACGGCGGGTGTCCGCTTGACACCCGCGGCAAGGGTATGTTCCCATTCGCGGGCCAGGTCGCGTTTAGAGGATTACGTCGGTTCCCCAGACCAACGGAGGACGCAATGATCCGACTGATACTCTCTTCCGTCCTCTTGATGGCCCTCGTCGCGTGCGACTCTGAGGGTACCTATTCGGCGCCGCCCGCCCCTTCCCCGGCACCGCCAGCGAGTCCTTTGACCGTCGCGCTCTGGGGAATGGTTTTCCCAGAGGGGGGGAGCGGGGCCTGTATCCACGGTGCGACGGTGGAAATCGTCGGCGGGCAGCGTCTCGGCGAGAAGGTCACTCAGGAGCCCTGCAGTCATTGGGATTACGGCGGTGGATTCAGTTTCACGGGTCTGAACCCGGACAGGGACATGACCCTTCGTGCCTCGGCCTCGGGCTTCGCGGCGCAAGAGAAGACCTTCCCTGTAGGGTTGGGGTCCCAGCGACGGATCGACTTCAGGCTGTCCAGAAACCAGTGAGACGATAGCCGTCGGGATTCGTCCTCGGCGGGCGTGTGGGAATTTGTGGGAATCCGTCCGCGCGGAGCGTGCGTTCCAGCGCGTTGGTGATTCCGGTGCGCGTCAGAATGCGCCACAACTCGCAGGGTGCGATGATGGACCGTGACTCTTAATCACGGTGTCGCTGGTTCGATCCCAGCGCGGCCTACCAGATTCAAGACAAATTCCCCGGCGCGTGGGTTCTTGCTGGCCGGCGTGCTGTTCACAATCGAACTACTGAGGCTGTAGTCCTGTCTGGCTCTCCGCCGCGCAACAGCAGGAGTACCTAGGACAATCTATGGCGGGGGTGCGGAAGCCCGATCCAAATGGATCAGGTACTGGATGAATGCCGAAACGTGCGGCGTGGAATCCCATGATTCAGGCGCGCGGCTATTGTTTGGCGGTGTCGTCGGCGGAAAAATGTCGCCGAGTTGCCTGTACCTGAAGTCCGTGCCGACGCGGAGCGACGAGCCGAGCTTCACGCCAACCGCAACACCGAACCCGTTCGACCACGCACGTTCGTCGATGGTGTCGGAATGCGAGAGGTCGGTCACGCCCAGTCGCTGCCGTTCGTCCTCTGACGTGGCGTCGAGATGCGTGCTCTCGAGGCTGTCGTACGGCCAGAACGTCATCGGTCCCGCGTTGATGCTCGGTCCAATGCGGAACGCCGTCGAGCTGAGCTCCGCCGTCGAGCGGTTGAACAGCTGCACCTGGTTGCCGGCGGCGACCGTGCCGGTGGTCGCGACGTTCTCGTAAGAGATCTTTCCGTCCCTGCCGTAGAAGACCCCGCCTCTCAGTCCCACCCAGCTGCCCCGGGGAGTCCAGTCCAGGCTCCCGCCGACTTCCCACGTAGTGCTGGTGGTGTCGCTGGTACACTGGTCGTCGAACGGGAGATCCTGTTTGAACTGATCGCATGCCTGGTCAGCGAAGGACGGCTGCCAGACGGTCCCACCGCCTCCGGACACGATGATCGCCCAGGAACCTTCAGAGCCAGCGTCTGGCTCTCGTTGAAGCCTAAGGTTCACCTCGGTGAGGCGATTCGGCTGCAGCGTGACTTGCTGTTCGAGCGACTCGTAGCCGCTCGCCTCCACACGCACGTGCCATTGGAAGAAACCAAATTCATCTTTCGATGCAGCGATCTTCGCTGGCATCAGATTGGGGAATTGGTACAGCCCGTTCGCATCGGTCGTCGTCTCGAGCGGCTCCTGAATCGCCAGTTGGGTGAAACCGAAGACCATGACGCGCGCTCCAGCGATCGGTTTGCCATCCTGATCCGTGAGCTGTCCGCGAATATTAGCTGTCCCCGATGGTGGCACTGGCGCCGGGTCCTGCGCGGCCGAGATTGCCGGCGCGTCCCATAGAGCGAACGTCAAGCCGACTGTGAGGAGCTGGAAGCATCTTCCGCCGAGACGGATTCGCCAAGTCCTCATGCGACCCTCCGGGAGAGGCAGATCTAAGGATGAGGTGGCGAGACAATAGCAGAAACCAGCGCCCACGGCGATGGTCGGTGTGGGTCCGGTCGCCGGGTTCACGCTACTGCACGCCCTGTCACGTGACAGGGCGTGCCACGCCTCAGCTTCCATTTGGATCGCGTAGAGCCGTGGTATACATTGCGGGGTTCTGCACCCGATCCGAACGGAGGGCTATCCGCATGGAGGTCCGCCCCGACTCCGATAATCCCGCACCGGCATCCGCTGCCGGAGAGCCACAACAGCAAGAGATCCGCCCCTGCGATAATCCCGCACCAGCATTCACCGCCGGAGAGCAACAGGATGACAGCGCCCTGGATGCTTTGTCGGCTTTCGCTTCCGAAGAGGATCCCCTCGAACCACGTAACGACGTTCCGGCGGCTGTGCAAACTCAGGCACCATCACCTGGTGCCGACGTGGTTTGGCCTACCGCGCGCAGTGGCAGCCCTGATCGGTCTTGGCTGGGGCGCTTGCGATCAATGAAGGCGTTGCGGGAGAACACTCACCTCCAGCGGAGCGCTCACGACGAACCGGTGCCGATCGATGCGATCGGCAACCTCGAGAAACATCTCGCTGTGCTGGCCATCCTTCCTGACGTGTTCGCGAGGATTGACCGACGGTTGGCGCGAGCCGAGGCAATGAGCGGACGCAGGGACGACGTTGACGAGGCACTCCACGATTTGTGCGCACAGATCCACGGCCGACTGGCTCGAGTCGAAGCGTCACTCCAGCGCACGGAAGGACATGCCGAAGACGCCCGGGCCGACGAAACACTGCGCGAGCTCTGTGACCGACTCATTCGG
This sequence comes from uncultured Acidobacteriota bacterium, assembly GCA_963817395.1. GTDB lineage: Bacteria > Acidobacteriota > Vicinamibacteria > Vicinamibacterales > CAVPJW01 > CAWGYQ01. Next base: position 191,265 of record CAWFOC010000001.1, read on the forward strand.
GTCGAGGCGTCACTCCAGCGCACGGAAGGACATGCCGAAGACGCCCGGGCCGACGAAACACTGCGCGAGCTCTGTGACCGACTCATTCGAGTCGAGGCGTCGCTCCAGCGCACGGAAGGGCGTGCCGAGGAGGCCCGGGCCGACGAGACGCTGCGCGAGCTCTGTGACCGACTGGTTCGAGTCGAGGCGTCGCTCCAGCGCACGGAAGGACGTGCCGAAGAGGCCAGGGCCGACGAGACGCTGCGCGAGCTCTGCGACCGGCTGGTTCGAGTCGAGGCGTCGCTCCAGCGCACGGAAGGGCGTGCCGAGGAGGCGAGGGCCGACGAGACGCTGCGCGAGCTCTGCGACCGACTGGTTCGAGTGGAGGCGATCGCTCCAGCGCACGGAAGGGCATGCCGAAGAGGCCCGGGCCGACGAGACGCTGCGCGAGCTCGGTGAAAGCATCGAGGCACGGCTCGCGCGGACCGAAGACACGCTCCGACGTACCGAGGACATCGTCGAGGAGCGCTCTGCGTCGCTGACCGCGCGGTTTACGGAAGTCGAGGAGACCGTTCAGCGAATCGAACGGATCGTCTCCAGCAGGACGATCGAACAGACCCTTTCTCAGCAGCCCTCAGTACGAATGGACGGTCGTCCCGTTCAAGCCGAGGGAACGCGCACGACGTCTCGAACGGTTTCTCGGGGACTGCCGGCAGACGTCGCTCTCGGTTCGCGGTCCCGCACGTCCGCCGGGAGCGGGGAACCGGGGGTTGGAGCCGTTCTGGCCAGTGCGGGACTCGTTCTGCGCCGATTGGTGAGCAGCAGTCAGGCGAACCGTACCATCTGGCTCCCCTGGATGGGCAAGGTCGCTGTACCCGTCGTGATGTTGGTGGTGACTGCTTTCGCAATTGGAACCCTGATCAGAACAAGCCGTGGCGCGGCTCCGGACACGGTTGTGTCGCTCGCGTCCACCGACCAGATGTCGATCCCTGTAGCGCCAGCGACGACGCAGACGGTGGCGATTCTGTCCGGAGAGTCGTTGCGGTGCAGGTTGACGCGCCGCCCACGACTGCGCCCACGACTGCGCCCACACTGCGCCCAGAACGAATGCCCCTCCGCCGCCACGTGCGCGACAGGTTTCCGCGCCGCAGCAGCGGTCGCCTGTTCGAGCAACGGCGATCGCCACCGGCTCGCGGACGTTCGTCGGAACTCTGTCGATCAGCTCCTATCCGACCGGCGCCTTGGTCTCAATCAATGGCAAGGCAGCAGGCGTGACGCCCTTGGAGCTGACCAGCCAGCGAGCGGGCTCCCTGGCAGTCCAGATCGCGCAAGACGGATTTGAACGATGGTCGGGACTGGTCCGCGTGCAGGCCGATCGGCGCACGGACGTCACCGCAACGCTTCGCCGGATCAATCGGTAGCGGCCCTCGCGGAGTCGCACGCTTGCGCCGGCGATACTCCCAAGCCTGGCAATCGAATCCCCATCACCCAGGCCGAGCCACGTGATCTGTGAGATCGACCTAGTCGCCGTGCTCGAGTTCGGGCATTCGTAACCGACGCGCGCTTCCCCCACGCCGAGACGACATGGCCCCGGGTCGACGTCGACGAGCGGGGAGCGCCTCCTTGTACCCGATCAGGTCTCGTGGGCTGGAGTCTTCGGCCAGTGGGTGATCCCGCGCGTCGACCCGACCCGCGCCACCGCCCCGACCGACACGATCAGCGGGGACCTTCCGTGAGGCCGCCACGAATTAACCCATGCGAAACAGACGTGTTACCGGTCGATCACATCGCGTCGGTACAGTGCGCCTTGTGCATATTTCATCGTTAAACAAGGGATTGGCCGTTTCGGTTGTCGATCGGAGGAGTTCATGAAGGTTCTTCGCCTGTTTCTCGCGGCAGTGATCGCGGTGGGTGTCACCGGGACCCTGAGTACCCCTACGGTCGCGGCGCAGGAAACCGAGTCCCGCATCATCGGCAAGGTGCTGGATGAGAGCGGTGCCTCGCTGCCCGGAAGCACTGTGACCGTCACAGGGACTGACACGGGAGTGGCTCGCACGGTCGTGGCGGAGGCTGACGGCTCGTTCGTGGTGACGAATCTCCAGACCCGGACGGTATGACGTCGTCATCGAACTTCCGAGTTTTGCCACCAAGACGTTCGCGGTCAACTTGGGGCTGGGGCAGGTGGAAGCCCTCAACGTGACACTCGGGGTTGCCGGCGTGCAGGAAGCCATCACCGTGACGGCGTCGTCCGTCGTGATCGATTTGTCGGCGAAGCTCGGCGTCAACGTCTCGCCGGAGGAAGTCGAAAACCTCCCGGTGAACGGCCGGAACTTCGCGAACCTCATGACGCTGGCCACTGGCGCGACCAGCGACGGCAATGGCGGCTGGGCGAGCGTCCGGTTCAACGGCAAGTCGAATCAGCAGAACTATCTGAACTACGACGGCGTCGACGGCACCTACGTGTTCGACGCGAGTCCTGCGTACCTGAGCACGACCGGCTCGCAGTTCCGCCTGCAGACATCGATGGAGTCGGTGTCGGAATTCCGCGTGAACTCCGGGCTGGCGCCTGCGGAGAGCGGCCTTGGCTCCGGGGGCAACATCACGGTCGTCACCAAGAGCGGCGGCAATCAGTACCATGGCTCGGTTTTCGAGTACAAGCGTGACGATGCTCTGGATGCGGCCAGCAAGTACGACGACAAGAAGCAGGAGCTATCGCTCGATCAGTTCGGCGGCTCGATTGGCGGACCGCTGGCCAGGAACCGCACGTTCTTTTTCTTCAGTTTCGAGGGCCTTCGGCAGACAACGGGGCTGAGCTTCACCGAGGCTGTGCCGAGCGACGAGGCGCGCCGCCGGATCCTGGCGGGCGAGCCGGTCGGCTCAGGCGCCGGCCAGAGCGCGGCCCGCACTCAGGCTGTGGCGCCCCTGCTCAGCGGCTTTCCGCTGGGCTCGACGGCGACTGCCAACGCCCTGGCCGCCCTGCTGACGCGCGGGAACGCGGCCGAGCAGAGCGAGAACAGTCTCTCCTTCCGTGTCGATCACAACTTCTCCAACAACCACACGTTCTACGCCCGCTATCTCTTCAGCGACGGTGAGGTGGACACGCCCGACCGCACGGTCACCGACCGGCGTGTGCTCGCGGAGCAACAGCCGCAGAACTTCGTGGCCAACTTCCTGAGCATCTTCGGGAACAAGGTCAACGAATTCAAGGTGGGCTACAACGGTCCCCAGATCAGCGCGAACGCCTTCGGTACGCCCGGGTACGACCCGACGGGTGTTTCCCTCTCGGGCACCTTCACCTCGTCATCGATCGACGCCCGCGGCAACACGGGAATTGCGCGAAGCGGCCTCCTGATTCGTGCGACCAGCAATGCGGCGACAACGGGCTCGGTCTTCGATCCGAGGTCGCTGTCATTTGCCGACACGGTCACGTGGAGCCGCGGAGACCACACGATGAAGGGCGGGTTCGAGTACCGCCGGATCCAGTCGGACTTCCAGTTCCTCGGCAGCACGGAATACACCTTCAACAACATCAACGATTTCATCGACAACAAGCCGAACGCCGTCGCGGTGGCGCTCGATTCACCCGTGTTCAAGCCGCAGCAGTTCTATCTCATCGGGTACGTGCAGGATTCGTGGCAAGTCAACGACAGGCTGACCTTGGACTACGGGCTCCGGTACGACTACTACTCGGTCGTGAACGAAGCGGACGGCCGGGCCCGTCCGTTCTTCATCGAGGACAATGCGTTCAGCGACGACGCCGATAACTTCTACAACCCGGACAGGAACAATATCGCGCCGCGTCTCTCGGCGGCCTATCAGCTGAACGAGAGGACGGTCATTCGTGGTGGCTTCGGGTTGTTCTACGGGCCGGGGCAGTTCGAGGATCGAATCCAGCCGATCGAGAACTTCATCGAACGGCGCCGGCTCGGCGCGGCTGACGTGCCCAACAACGGCCTGGCGTACCCCGTGGCACCGGAGCTGTATAAGAATGCCTTGTCGGTGCGCGGCTACACGCACGAGCGGCCGGACGAGTACAACGTCCAGTACGGCGTGAGCGTGGCGCGGGAATTGCCGGGTGAGGTGAACCTGACAATCGGCTACACCGGCAGCCAGGGCAAGGACATGTTCCTGCGGGGCGTTGCCAACACGCTGAGCTTCGACACGCGGGCTCGCGAGGTTCCCTCCGTGGGGCAAGTCGACTACAAGACCTCGGGTTGCGTGGATGGTCTCGTGATCAATGGCAACGCGATTCGCGGTTGCGGCTACGCGGAATACAACGCGCTGCAGATTTCGGCGACGCGACGATTCAAGTCTGGCTTCACCGGTGGGCTTCAGTACCGGTACTCGAAGAACAAGGGCACGACGCAGGGCTCCAACGAAGCCGCGACGGCGAGCAACACGTTCGACTTCGAGACCGAGTACGGCACGAACCCGCAGGACATTCCGCACACGTTCAATGGCTCCCTCGTCTACCAGCTTCCTGGCGAGGGCTTCTGGACTGGCGGATGGAGAGTGGGCGGCATCGTCAATGCGCGGAGCGGCGTTCCCATCAACGTGGTCATCAGCCGTCCCGACAACCTGACAGTCAACGGCGCATCGGTGACCAACATCCCTGGAGGCAACAGCCGCGGCTCGCAGCGCCCCGACCTGGTGCCTGGCGTGGATCCGTACCTCAGGGACGGCGTGCGCTGGCTGAACCCGGCCGCGTTCGCGACACCCGCACCCGGCACGTTCGGCAACCTGCCGCGGAACTTCCTGCGCGGACCCGAGTTCTGGCAGGCCGACGTGATGTTCAGCAAGGACTTCCGCTTCATGGACTCTCAGGGCCTGCAGGTGCGCATCGAGTTCTTCAACATCGCCAACCACTTGAACTACGAGAACCCGGCGGCGACGCTCCCCAACGGCTCACCGGGCGTGCCCTTCACCGACTCGCAGGCCGGCACGTTCGGCTACATGCTGGGGCCGCTCAATCGAACGGTGGGACTGGGCACGGCGCGGCAGACGCAGATCTCGCTTCGCTACACCTTCTAAGGGAAGTCCTTACGAAAGACGACGAGCGACCGGCGTCCCGAGGAGGGCGCCGGTCGTTTTTCCTCACACGAATTCTCGACACCCACCTGCGGCGCCGGAGCGGGTTCGCGGCCCGCGGGTTCGACAGGGTCGATACGCCGCCTACTTGCCGACCGTGAACGGCGCCGAGTACTGCCGGTCCGCCCAGGTGATCTTCAAGACCCCGCCGGGTCCCTGCGGCTCGACGGCTAACGTCAGCTGTTCGACCGGCGCAGAAACGGGCGTTCGCGTGAGAGGCACGCGACCCAGATCCTGTTTCGCGTCGTATTCGGTGCCCCACTGACCGGTCTGTTTGTTGATGATGAGCTGCGGCTCCTTCTCCGAGACCCACATGTACAGCGTGTGCTTGCCGGCGGGCACCCGCACGGCGCCGAACTCGAGCGCCCGGTCCGTCGTAAGCGTCGTGGCCTCGTCTGCGCCCAGCCGCCACACCGTGTTCCAGGGATTCAGGCCGCCCCAGATAGTCCGCCCTTTCACATAGGGCCGGCCGTGCTCGATACCGATCCTGGCGCCCCCGACGGTGGCACTGACGGTTTCGTGCGGGCTGGCTCGTTGCTGCTGGCCCTGAATGACGACAACCACGGCCGCGACGGCGGCCGCGCCGAAAATCCACGCGATTCGCTTCATAGCTCCTGAGCTCCTTGGTCTCACGCGGCCCAGCGCCCATGCCGCGCGCTTTTAGACGACGCCGCCGGAGTGGTTAGAGAATCTTCATGCCGAGCGCCGAGAGCGCGAGCTCCGTGCCGAGCTCGGCCGTCCTGTTCCGAACATCGAGCGTCGGGTTCACCTCGACGAGATCGAGCGACGTGAGCAGTCCGGAGTCGGCCACGAGCTCCATCACCATGTGCGCCTCGCGATAATCGAAGCCACCCTTCACGGGCGTGCCGACGCCGGGCGCCACCGCGGGGTCGCAGGCGTCGAGATCGAAGGACACGTGAATGCCGGCGGTGCCTTTGCCCGCCAGCTCGAGCGCGCGCTCGACCACCGTGGCGATGCCGAGCCGATCGATTTCCTTCATCGTAAAGACGTAGGCGTTCGAGGCGCGCACCAGCTCCTTCTCGCGCTGGTCCAGGTTGCGCACACCGATGAGCACCGTGTGTATCGGCAGCACCTTCGGCGAGCGCCCGCCGATGCGAGCCAGCTCTGAAGGCTCCGGGCCGAGCAGAGCGGCCAGCGGCATCCCGTGCACGTTCCCCGACGTGGTACTTGCCGGTGTGTTCATGTCGCCGTGGGCGTCGACCCAGATGAGCCCCAGCGGCTTGCCGGCTTGAAGGGCATGTTCCGACGCGGCGGCCACCGATCCCGCCGCGACGCTGTGATCACCCCCGAGCACGATCGGCAGCGCGCCTTCATCGAGCGAGGCGAGCGCGGTCTGATAGAGCTTCTGGCACACACGCGCGATCTCGCGCGCGTACTTGCGACGCTCGTCGCCGGGTCCACGCGTTTCGGGAATGGGCGTGGGCAGGTCGCCTTTGTCCACCACCGTATGGCCGAGCGAGGCGAGACGTTCGCCGATGAGCGTCGTGCGGAACGCCGAGGGGCCCATGTCCACGCCGCGGCGACCGCCGCCCAGATCGAGCGGAACGCCGATCAGGTGAACCGTGCTCATCTGACCTTGTAGGTGACCGAGATGCCTTCGCCCGACGGCGCCACAACCGACGTCAGGAGATGGGGTCCGGTCCGGATGGCCGTCAGGAAGTCGGTCATCTCGCTGCCCTTGTTGAGGACGTTGTGGGCCAGGAAGAGGCCGCCTCGATCGAGCCTGGGCAGAACCAAATCGAAGAAGCGGCGGTAGTCGCGCTTCCAGGCGTCGAGAAACACCAGATCGAACGTGCCGACGATTTTAGGAATTTCTGCAAAGCCGTCGCCGGCCACCACCGTCACGATGTCCTCGAGACCGGCACGCCGAATGTTCTCGCGTGCCTCGCGCGCCCGCGTCGGATCGTACTCGACCGTCGTCAGGCGGCCGCCGCTGACGCGAAGCCCGAGACCGATCCAGATGGCACTGTATCCGCTGGCCGTGCCAATCTCGAGCGCATGCCGCGTCTTGTTGGACGCCGTGAGAAGACGGAGGAAACGCCCGTCCTCCTCGGAGACGGCGAGTTGACCCTTGTCAGCGGCTCGAATGGCGCTCAGCACCGCGCTGGCGCGCGGTGGCACGTCTGTCGCATCGGCCGATGCCACCGACGCAAATGCGCCACCCGCGGCACCATGGGGGACCGATGCGAGCTGGAGCAGCAGCGCAAGGAGCATCGAGATGCGCACATCGAGATTCTATCGGATTCGTGCAAGCTCGGCCGCGAGGGCAGCAACCGTTGTCCGGGCATCGCTCACACAATCGGGAATTCCGACGCCCCGGAAACCGCTGCCGGTCACGTAGAGCCCGGGACGGCGAACGAGGGCGGCGTCGATCGCACGGATTCGGGCCAGGTGCCCGACCTCGTACTGCGGGTTGGCCCGGTGCCACCGATACACGCGCTGGAACACTGGGCGATTCTGAATCTTCAACACCGGACGCAGCTCGGCGTCGGTAAGGGCCGCCAGCTCGCGGTCCTCGCGGTCCACGATGGACGGATTGCGGGTGCCGCCGACGAACCCCCTCATCAACGCCAGGGTGGCGGGCCCGCGCCCCGGCCACTTCGATGAGATCCACGAGACCGCGAGAAGCGCTCCGCCTTCGGCTCGCGGCACCACGAAGCCCGATCCGGCCAGCGGATGCTCTACGCCTTCGCGCGGGTACGCGAGCACGATCGCGGCACTCGACACATAGGGAACTTCGCGGCACAGTGCCGCCAGCTCCGGGTCCAGTTCGCCTACCAGACGCGCCGTCACGTGCGCCGGCGTCGCAACGACAATCGTGCGCGCCGGAATTCTCTCGCCTCCAGCCAGGCGCGCAGAGAGCGGTTCGGATTGTTCGATCGCGACGACCTCGGCGTTGCAGCGAATGGTGCCGGCAGGCAGCCTGTTGACCAGCGCGGAGACGAGCCCGCCCAGGCCTCCAACGAGCGAGCGAAAGACGCCGTCGCGAGGTCGAGTCCGTTGCTGACGGCGAAGCGCGCGAATCACGCTGCCGTGCTCCCGCTCCGCATCGACCAGACGCGGAAAGAGCGCCCGGATGGAGAGACGGTCGACGTCGCCCGCGTGGATGCCGGCGAGGAGGGGCTCGGCCACATAGCTCCCTGCCTCGCGGCCGAACCGTCGCTCGACGAACGCTCCGATCGACTCGTCATCGTCCGCATCGGCGCTCCGGCGCGGCACCATGACCTCCGCGGCGATGCGCGCCTTGCCGGAGGGCGAAAAGAGCGACGACGCGGCGAGCGCCTGCATGTTGAGCGGGATGCCGAGCACCGAACCTTCTGGCAGCGCGTGCAGCGCTCCGCCTCGAAGGACATACGCCGTGCGAGGTTCGAGTGTCGGGATGAGCCGATCGCCGAGACCCAGCTCGTGGCAGAGATCGACAGCCGCCCGCTTCTCCACGAGCAGGGAGTCGGGGCCGGCGTCGAACAGGAATCCGTCAAGCGCTTCGGTGAGGATGACGCCGCCGACGTCGGTGCGCCTCTCGAGCAGCTGCAGGCTGAGGCCAAGGCGGTGCGCCTCGTAGGCCGCGGCCAGGCCGGCGATTCCACCGCCGACGATCAGGCAGTCGACCGTCACAGGACATCAACAGCGTCGCGCGTTCGAGCCGGCGGGTTGGCGGATGTGCGCAGGGCGAGATCGGCCAGCAGTCGAATGAACAGGGGAGAGTCGTTGAGCGACTCGGTACGCCGAAGGCTGACGCCGCATTCCGAGGCCGAGCGTCTCGCCAGGATGTCGATGTCGTACAGGATCTCGGTGTGGTCGCAGACGAAGCCGATGGGAACCACCAGAAGGCGCGCCACGCCTTCAGCGGCCAGCGCACGGATGTGATCCGAAATGTCCGGACCGAGCCACGGCTCCCTTGTGCGACCCGCGCTCTGATAGGCCACGGTCCACCGCGTGCGTCCGCACCGGGCCGCCACGCCTTCGGCCGTTTTCACGACGAGCCGTGCATATGGATCGCCGCTCTCGATCGCGGCAACCGGCAGGCTGTGAGCCGTGAAGACCATGGCTTCGTCTTCCGCGGGCGCCGCCTCTCGGACCCTGGCAGCAAACGCGTCGAGCAGCAGGGGATGATCGCAGAACGAGCGCACGCAGACGAAGGGCATGTCGGCTGGCATGGCCGCGCGCGCCGCATCGACGTATTTCCTGACGCTCAGCGTCGAGAACTGTGGGGCGAGGGGGATGCCCACGATCTCGCCCACTCCCTGCATCGCGAGCTCGTGCACCGCTTTGTCGATGAACGGGTGCCAGTTGCGCATCCCCACCGCCACCACATACGACGGCGGCAGGGCGGCTCGAAGCTGAGAGGCCTGCGCTCTGGCCAGATCCGTCAGCGGCGAATGGCCTCCGATGGCCGCGTAGTTGTGACGCATCTCCGCGACGAGCTCGTCCGAGGGCAGCCGTCCGCCGCGTACCTGGCGTAGATATTCGGGCATGTCATCCAGACTGTCAGGCGTGCCATGCGCCATCAGCAGCACACCGATCGGACGCGCCTCGGCGGGGCTCATGCGCTTCCTCTCACCATCGATCTCGATCGCTGATGCACGTGGCGAGCCAGCAGCTGCACGTGCTCGACGGGTGTGCCCGGAAGGATGCCATGTCCGAGGTTGAAGATGTGGCCGGGCCGGCCGGCGGCACGCTCCAGAACCTCGTCGGCACCTGCCAGGAGCCTCTCGAGGGGGGCGAGGAGCAAGGTGGGATCCAGATTGCCCTGGATAGCGCGATCGTGCCCGATTCGATCCCAGGCTTCGTCCAGTCCAATCCGCCAGTCTGCCCCAATGACATCGCCGCCGGCTTCACGCATGCGGCCCAGGATGGATCCGGTGCCGGTGCCGAAATGAATGATTGGGACATGGGTTCCGGCCAGGGCCTCGAAGATTCGCCGTGTGTGCGGCATCGCAAACTCGCCGTAGTCGCGCGCGTCGAGCGCGCCCACCCAGGAATCGAAGAGCTGAACGGCATCCACGCCGGCCTCGACTTGAGCCAGGAGACACTCGCTGACGACGGTCGACAATTTCTCGCACAGCGAATGCCAGGCCTGCGGATGCCCATACATGAGTGTCTTCGTCCGCGCGAAGTTCGCCGAGTGACCGCCTTCGATCGCATACGACGCCAGCGTGAAAGGGGCGCCGCCAAAGCCAATGAGCGGCAAACGACCGCGGAGCTCGGTTTGCACGAGACGCACGGTGTCCTGGACGTGGGCGAGCGCTTCGCGCGGCTCGAAGACCTCCAGCCGTTCGATGTCCGCCTCGCTCCTGACGGGCCGCTCGATCGAGGGCCCCTCGCCCTTAACGAAGTCGAAGGGCAGTCCCATGGGGGCCAATGGCAACAGCAGATCGGAAAACAGGATGGCCGCGTCCACTTCGATCCGGCGCAGCGGCTGGAGGGTGACCGTGGCCGCGAGCTCGGGCGTTCGACAAATGTCGAGCAGCGAGTGTCGTTCGCGAAGTGCGCGGTATTCGGGCATGTAGCGTCCCGCCTGGCGCATGAACCAGACCGGCGTCGCGTCGACGTTCTGGCGACGGCATGCCCGGAGGAAGCGATCAGTCACCGGCCGATGGTACTACGCGTGGATTCGCTGTCGTTTCGAGAGCGACGGCCAGCGGCGCGCGATGTCCATGCTATAATGCCGAGTTTTGCTAGGTTGCTCGCCCTAGTTCGTTGGAGGCTGTGTGAGCCCCATTCTCGTGCGTCCCGTCCGCGAACAACTCGAACACGATCGGGTCATCCGGTTGCTCCAGGCGAAATTCCGCCGCCGGTTCGAAGTCGGCATCAACCCGGGTGCCGAGCAGACCGCCGCGGTTGGCACCGGCACCTCGGCCATGTTCCCGGACCTCGTGCTCACGTCCGCCGAGCGTCGCCGGCGCATCGAGGCCATCATCGAAGTCGAGACGTCGGAATCGGTGAACAATCTCGAAGCGATCGGCCAGTGGGCGCGGCTGGCGCAGTTGCGCGCTCCTTTCCACTTGTATGTGCCGGCCGCATCGGTCGACGGGGCGCGGCGTTTCTGCACCGACAACCGGATTGCGGTGTCCGAGCTCTGGACGTTCCACAGCGTCGGCGACCAGCTGCGCTTCACCATGGTGCACCGCGCCCCCGCCGGCAGCGCGCGCCACGCTCCCGTGCGACCCGTTTCTGCGAGACCGGCGCGCACCGCGCAGGCTCAGGGCCGGAGCTCGCGCAAGACCACGCCCCGTTCGCGCAGCAAGCCTGCGGCGCGTCCGCGCACCAAGAAGTCGGTCTCAAAGAAGTCGGCCTCCAAGAAGTCTGCCCGCGCGCAGAAGCGCAAATAAGCAGTGCCGTATCTTCGCTTCGCGCGCGATCCGCGCGGTTACGAGAGCACCAGCGTTCTTCACACGTTCCGTCGGCGCGGTGCGACGCGCCCGCGCATCCTCTACTGGTTTCGCACGCCGCCGAACGTGAAGGTCGGTCGTGCCGCGCTCGATGAAGAGGCCATTCGCGAGATCGAGAAGCACCATCCGGATCTCGAATTCGACTGGACGAAGATCCTGGAGACGCAGGCGACAGCGACGCCCGCGCCTCGACGAACCGAGCGCCGGCCGAGCCGAAGTACCGGAAGGCGGCAGGGAACGCCGCGTGCCGGAGGACGCGGCCTCGAGCCCGAGGCGGTTCCAGCGCCCGTCGAGATTGCGCCGGACGAGGTCGCGATCTCTCGAGAGGTCGACGTCCCGCATGTAACAGCGCCCTTTGTCGAGGCAGCCGAGCCTCCGCCCGACCGGCTCGATGTAGACGAGATCGTGCCTGACGAGCCGGCGTCTCTCGCCGAATGGGAGTCCCTCGATCAAGACGGCGAAACGGTGCCTCACGTGGGGGCGGTCGAAGCGCTGGTCGGCGCCGAAGGCCTCGCGCGGCTCCGCGTGCGCCATGCCGAGATTCAGGCCCGCATCACTGAGCGAGGTGGCGACCCGGCTGAGGTCGTCGAGTTGCGGCGGCGCGCCGAGGCGCTCGATCCTGACACCTGGGTGACCAAAGACGAGGCGCAGCTTGCGCTCGAGCACTACGAGGCCCGGCTCGAAGAGTTCCGTCGCCTGCTGGGCCCGAGGCGACGCCGCTCGCGTCGGGGCGGTCGAAGACGCTCCGGCCGTGGTCAGCGCTCAGCGAGCGGGGGGGCGTTTCGGAGAAGTCGGCCGATGAGACGGAGTCTGGCGCCGAAGGGGCCGTCGAGACCGACATTCAGGAGCCCGACGAAGGCTGATCGCTTCCAACCCGGCGCTATAATACGGTCATGAAATTCCGCCGCCAGACGTTGACGGCCGCCTTCGTTTCCCTCGGGCTCGCTGCCGGCCTTGCCGCGCAGTCGCCGGCCCAGCAACCGGGCGCTCCTCTCCAGCCGACCTTTCGGACGACGGTCGATCTGGTCACCACGGACGCCATCGTTCGCGACAAGAACGGCTTGTTTGCGTCGGATCTCACGAAGAGCGACTTCGAGATCTGGGAAGACGGCGTCAAGCAGGAAGTCGTCTCGTTCGTCCTCGTGCATGGCGGACGGGCGTTCAATCTCCAGGCGCCGCCTCCGCCGCCGCCCCAGGAGGGCATCATCCTGCCGCCGCCGAGACCGCCGATCGACACGGCCGGCCGCATCTTCCTGATCTTCCTGGACGATCTGCACCTCGAATTTCAGAACACCGGCCGGCTGCGGGATCTCTTCAAGCGGATTACGAAAGAGCTGATCCACGAGGGCGACATGTACGGCGTCGTGTCCAGCGGTCCCTCGTCGATCGCCCAGGACCTCACCTACGACCGCTCGCGTCTCGATGAAATTCTGAAGAAGGTCACGGGGCACGGCTTGAAGCCTTCGGACATCATCAACGGCCCGCAGGGCGCGGAAGGTCCGAGCGAACTCCGCTATCGTGCGCATGTGGCGTTTTCCACGGCATACGACATGATGCGGAATCTCGAGCAGGTGACGAATCGGAGGAAGGCGTTCATCTATCTCAGCGACGGCTACGACTTCAACCCGTTCATCGACGCGCGGCTCGGCACCAATCCGTTCTTCGACGGCGGGCGGCCGCGCTCGGCGCGTGACAACGACCAGGGCTACAACGAGCGGCTCAAGAGCCAGGCGCAGTTCGGCGACACCGATCTCGTACGCGAGCTTTCAGAGTTGACGCGCGCGGCCAATCGCGCCAATGCGACGATCTACACGATCGATCCGCGCGGCCTGGTGGCGGGCGGTGAGATCGACGAGCAGGTCGATCCGAACGAGTACATGAACTACGTCAGGAAGTCGCAGGACAGCCTGCGGGTTCTGGCGGAAGAAACCGGCGGCTTTGCCGTCGTGAACGTGAATGACTTCAACAAGGCGCTCCAACGGATCGATGCCGAGACGAGCGACTACTACGTGCTGGGCTACTACTCGACCAATCCCGATCCCACGCAGCGTCAGCGGAAAATTGAAGTGAAGGTGACGCGACCCGAGGTCACCGTGTGGTCGCGCAAGGCGTACACTATCAAGGAACCCAGGCAGCCGAACACGACCGGTCGCTAGTCGGCAGACCGTTGTCTCGTCACGGTCTGCGTCGAGCCGGCCGGGCGCTCAGCGTGCCTGCCGCAGGCGCGCTGCCGTCTTCGACGGAGTTAGAGCCTGCGTCGTGCGCGCGACGGCCTCGGCCAGATAATCCTTGTCGAGCTCGATTCCCACGAAGTCCACACCGAGCCGCGCACAGGCGATCGCCGTGCTCCCGAGCCCGAGAAATGGATCGAGGACGAGCCGTGAGCGCGCGATCCCGTGCACACGCAGGCAGTACTCCGGCAGCTTGGGCGGGAAGGTGGCCGGGTGCGGCCTGTCCTGATCGCGGTTCTGGATCGTCTCGTAGGGGATGAACCAGACGTTGCCGCGACACCGCCGGCCACCTGCCGCCGCTTTCCAGCGGGCGACGTTGGACGAATCCTGGTACTTGACGCCGATGCTGCGCCGATCGAGCAGGGTCCGTCCGGCCGGTGTGAAATGGAACACGAACTCCTGACAATCGTTGAGGAATCGGCGGCTGTTGATGGGTTTGTAGTGACCCACCGCGAGGTCCCGCTTCAATCCGGCGGAAATGCCCGCCGCGTCGCGCTCGATGACGATCGACTTCACCCAGTGGATGATGTTCTGGAGATGAAGGTGCGGGCGAACCGCCTGGGCGACGTCCAGGGCGATCCAGGGCCGGGTGGGTTTGGAGCCGACGTTCAGGAACAGCGACCCGTCTGGTGTCAGCGTCCGCGCCGCGCTGCGCACCCAGGCCTCCGTCCAGACCAGATAGTCCTCGCCCGACAGGCTGTCCTGGTAGGTGCGATAGGGAATCCCGAGATTGTAGGGAGGCGATGTCACCACCGTGGTGACCGAGCCCTGGGGCATCAGCGGCAGCACGTCGAGGCAGTCGCCGTGGTAAAACCGCAGTACCGACCGTGGCGCGCGGAGTACAGTCGTGGCCGGCGGAAAATCCGACACCGCAGGCATTCTAATCGAGTGGACGCCGGGCGTCAGCGGGACGGGACAGACAGATGATGCGCGTGTTGGAAGGGAGCGGTCGTCAGAACGAGCGTGCGACCGCCAGCATCGGCGAACCGCCAGTTTTCTCGCGGGTCAGCGCATGATTGCGTCGGTGGCTGTGCGACTCGCACGCGCGGCCCTTTTCTTCGACGTACGCGATCTCGTTATTGGTCGCGACTTCACGATATCGTCCAACAAGACAGCCGCACGCCAGCGTCGTAAAACCCAGAAGCTTGACCAGATGGCTCATCGCGGACCCTCGGTCAGGGCGAAAGCAATTAGCATGCCTGCCGATGGAGCGATTCCCGTCGTGGAAAGCGGCAGTGTCTCGGGTGGAACGTCGCGTCCGGATTCAAGACGCGATGTGCCATAACCAAACAATTGGATTCTCTCTCCTGGAATTCGTTTCTCGCGTGAGCCGATCACATGTCCAAGGCAACGATGCCGCCTCTCACCCTGATACTCCTGTTGATCATCGCCATCGGGTCAACGTCATCGTCTCGGAGTCCAGAGCCTGGTCGGGAGGTGGCCGGTCAGGCGGTGGACATCGGCAACCGTCTTCTCAGCGATTCCACGGTAAAAGCGGCCCTGGCCGCGACCGAGCGTCACGAGCCCTGGGTGCTCGAGGAACAGCGGGCGATCTGTGAGGTTCCGGCCCCGCCCTTCAAGGAGCAAGACCGGGCAGCCGCCTACCTTCGAAAGTTCGAGCAGGGCGGACTGACCAACATTCGCCTGGATGGACTGGGCAACGTGATCGGCGAGCGCAAGGGCCGGGCGGCCCGGCCGAACGTGGTCATCAGCGCACACCTTGACACGGTGTTCCCCGAGGGGACCGACGTGACCACGTCGCGCCAGGGCAGCCTTCTCAAGGGTCCCGGTATTGGCGACGATTGTCGCGGATTGGCGGTACTTCTGGGCATCATTCGCGCCCTCTCAGACGGGGGAGTGCGGACCGACGGCACCATCATTTTCGTCGCGACGGTTGGCGAAGAAGGCCTTGGGGATCTGCGCGGCGTGAAACACCTGTTCACCGAGACACTGAAGGGGCAGGTGGACCGCTTCGTGTCGATCGACGGGACTGGGTTCGGCATTACAAATGTCGCGGTCGGGAGTCTGCGCTATCGCGTGAGCTTCAAGGGGCCGGGGGGCCACAGTTACGGATCCTTTGGCGTCGCGAATCCGGCGCACGCGCTGGGCCGGGCCGTGGCGCGGATCGCTGAGTTCAAGGTGCCCTCGCAGCCACGCACGACTTTCAGTGTCGGGCGCATTGGTGGGGGCACGTCGATCAATGCCATTCCCGAGGAAGCGTGGCTGGAAATGGACATGCGATCGTCCGACAGCGAGTCGCTCGCGGCTCTCGACCAGGAGTTCAAGAAGGCGGTTGAATCGGCGCTCGCCGAGGAAAACGCCCGCTGGGCGGGTCAGGGGCGGTTGTCGGTCGAGATGGCGCTCGTCGGCAACCGGCCAGCCGGCGGCAGCACGTCCGCGCAATCGGCGATCGTGGAGACGGCTGTGTCGGTGACCAAGGCCCTCGGGCTGCCGTATTCGCTCGACCAGGGATCGACGGACGCGAACTTTCCGATGAGTCTCGGCATTCCGGCCATCACGATTGACGGCGGGGGCCGCGGCAGCGGTGCCCACGCGCTGGGGGAAACGTTCGACGCGACGGACTCATGGCGTGGAACCCAACGGGCGACGCTCTTGTCGATTGCGCTCGCTCAATAGCCCATAAAGGCCTCGAACTGGCACGAAATGGCACTTGCGCCCTACAGGTCTTTTGATACAATGCCGATGAATCGGGTAACTCCTCAGATCATCAAGGGTTAGCACTAACATCGTGAGCCGTGTGACCAGACTTACCATCCTACGCCTGCTCGTTGCACTGTCGAGCTTTGTCGTCGCCGGCCCGGTAGTCGCGACAGCTGCCGGTCAATCCGCGACAAAGAAGACCCAGACCGTCAAGAAGGCGACCACGACAGCAAGCTCGCGGCTGTCGCGGGCGCGGCGAGCCCGCCTCGCCCGCGAGCGCGCCCGCGCGGCGCAAGCCCGCGAAGCGGCGACGCCGCACTTCAAGCTCGGGGCCGACGGCACGCTGGTGCCGGATGTCCGTGCCGAGGCCGCCATCATCTACAACCCCGACACGGGGCAAGTGCTCTGGGAAGAAAACTCGCGGTCGCAGCGGTCGATCGCCAGCATCACCAAGGTGATGACGGCGGCGGTGTTCCTGGAGAACGATCCCGATCTAACGCCGCAAGTGGTTGTCACGCGCGCCGATCTGCGTGGGATTCGCAACTCCCTGCTCAGAATCAATGAGGGCGTGCGCGTGGGCGATCTCCTCCACATGCTCCTGATTGCCTCCGACAACGGCGCCGCCCGTACGCTGGCCCGCGTGTCCGAGTACGGCTCCGCGGGATTCATTCAGAGAATGAACGAGACGGCGGTCGAGCTGGGCCTCGAGAATACGCGCTACGCGGATCCTTCGGGTCTCGATCCGGCCAACGTCTCCTCCGCATACGACATGGCGCAGCTCATCGTCTATGCCTCAGGTGACGAGCGCATTGGCTCGATCATGCGGACACCGCAATACAGTTTCCGAACCAGCCGGCGGCCCATCACCATTCACAGCACGAATCAGCTCGTCCGCTCCGGTGACATCGAAGTCCGGGCCGGCAAGACCGGCTTCATCTCGAAGGCCGGCTACTGTCTCGCAACGCTGCTCAGATTGCCGCAGGGGAATCAGCAGGTGGCCGTCGTGGTGCTGGGTGCGCGGTCGAATGCCGGACGCTTCATGGAGACGCGACACCTCTTCAACTGGCTCACATCGAAAGCCGGCGAGCTTCTGGGTCCCAACGCCACCGCCTCGAATCAGTAGGCGTTTCGCCTAACTCCGATAACCCTTCTGGATCGCTGCCGCATCGAGCGGAAGTGTCGCCACTGAATCGACGGCTGGCAGGACGGGGCGCGTCGACTGCCGTCCGTCGTAGGCCTTGAGGTACCGCCGGCACACGTCGCATCCGTAAACGCGATACTGGCCGTCGCGCGTCGCAAACGACGTGACGCGCGATCGGTCGGCGTTCGAGCAGAAGGGGCATGCCACGGAGTCGAACGGCCATTGGCCCGCGCAGCGTTCGCAGACGAGCCGCCGGTCCGCGGCTGGCGTGATGAACGCCAGGTCGGGCTCGCCGCCGCAGAACGGACAGTAGGGCGCCCGCCAGCCTGACAGATCGAGCCGCTGCGACATGACCTCGGCGGCGCGCGCCAGAAACGGCCGCATGGCCAGCGTCAGCACCTGATCGAGCAGCGCGGGTTGCCCCGTCTCGCCAGCGATCGGTGCACTCGCGGAAGTGTCCCTGACGCGCTCCTGCCCCGGAGACGAGGCGTACCAGGCGGTGACAATGGACTCCAGACCGGCGGTGTCGCGGACGAGCGTCTGCATGCGCTCGTGATCGCCCTCTTCGAGCGCATCAAAGCGGCGCAGAATGTCGGTGGCCTGACGGAAGAGCAGCCGGAACTCGGTCCAGTCCACGCCCAGTTCTTTCAACCGCAGCAGCGGACGCCCTTCGGCCTGTTCCTTGTTCCACCATTCGGTGTCCACGTCCATCCACGGCAGCGACAATCTCGACTGCACACGCCGTTGCGTATCGACGAGCGCAATCTGCATGTCCGCGGCGCTCGCGAGCTCGGGATGCGTGGACTGAAGTCGGCGTAGCTCCGCGATTTCTCGCGGTTCCGCACGGGTGGGCCGTCGTGGGGCTTCAGGCGAAGTTGGCACAGCGGGATTGTGCTGAACTTCAAGGTGGATGGCAACTCGAGCTGGATCAAGAGACCCTGGTACAAGGCGCCGCCCGTGCGGAAGCCGCACTTGGGAGTTTCGACCGTGCGCGCGCGAGGCTCGCCCGGGCTCTCGCGGTTGAGCCCGATTCGTTCTATGGTCAGATAATGCGCGGTTTCGTGGACAGACGGCGGGCGACCTCGACGGCGAGCGTGTGTCTTTCGAGCGACCGCTGGAGCTGAATCCTGGCATGGCTCTTGCCCCGTTCGAACTCGGAGCGCTCGCCGAAGCGCGAGGGAATCGGGGCCAACCGGTCGGTCACTACGAGAGTGCATTTTGCGAGCGATGAGGATTTGGGGACGAAGGCGTGCACTCAGTCGGCTTCGACAGCGACGTCCCTGAAGCGGCGAGCTCCGGAGTTCTGGAGGGCGAGACATGTCAGCTGCGCGCGTCTCGATGCTTGTTACGCTGTTGGTGATGACGGCTTGCGGCGGAAGCGGCGGCCGGGCGCCGCAAACTCAGCCGGTTCGCCCGGCGGCGACTTCATCACCCGTATCGCTCGAATCGCTTTACGAGGCCGGGCGCTACCAGGACGTCGTCAGCGCCACCGGCACGACGACTCCGAACCAGGGGTCTCCGGAACAACTCTGGCTGGCCGCGCACAGCTATCAGCGGATGAAGCGCGATGACCAGGCGCGCGGAGAGTTCGGACGACTCGTCTCCACGAAGGACAAGGCCTGGCAC
>CAWFOC010000002.1:0-81232 GCA_963817395.1 uncultured Acidobacteriota bacterium
AGGCGATGGGAAAGACGAAGAAGACCGGGAAGATATGGGCCCGCCAGGCCGCGCCGAAGCCAAACGCCCACCACAGGACGGCGACGGCGCAGAGATGAAAGAGCAACGACGCGCGCCGCTCGTGTCCGATGCGGCGCTGGACATCCGCGGGGTAGGTGGCCGTCTCGCGGCGCGCCGCACGGAAATAGATGGGGAACAGCGCCGGCGTGCAGGTACAGCAGCTTGTACCAGCGCTTGTTGACCTTCGGCGACAGATGGTGACGCTTGGGATCGTCGTCTTCCGAGCCGAGCTCGGCGTGATGATCGAGGTGCCACTGCGTGAACTGCGTCGCCGAAATGCCGCTGGGAGTCGCGTAGAGGAAGCCGAGGAGGCGTTCCGCGAGCGGCCGGCGTTGACAAAAATCAGGTGGTGAACCACCTCGTGCAGGAGCACCGTAAAATTGAACACGGTGAAGCCCTGCACGAATGCCAGCGGAATCCAGACGAGGGGGTGGTCGAATCGGATGAGCGCCCAAGTGGTGAAGCCGAGCAGTAGAAACTGACGGGCGGTCACCAGGAGATGTCGAGCGGCTGACTTCTCATGCAGCTCGACGAGCAGGGGCCGAGGCAGCTCGCGGCCGAGTTCCGCGCGCAGCGCCGTCGCATGCTGACTGAAATAGTGCTCTTTCACCTGCGCGGCTCCCGCATCGCACATTGTACCATGCTGAACCGCCGCCAGAGCGTCGCGTCGCTCGCATCCGAAAGCGGCGATAATGACGGACCCGTGCGCGCTACCAGACTGCGCACCCGCAAGCCCGAAAGGACGTCATCTGCATGCGCCCTCTGACGACCGTTGTTGCGCTCGCGATCCTCATCGGCATTGCACGGCCGGCGGCCGCTGATGCGACGGTCTTTCTCGGCACGATGTCGAATCCTTCCAATCGGCTCACGCGTGGGTTCGGGGTGGGCTTCAGTCTGCTCGTCGTCGGGTTTGAGTTCGAGTACGGCACCGTGTCGGAGGATGACCTCGACGCCACGCCGGCGCTGACCACCGGTATGGGCAATCTGCTCGTCCAGACTCCGAGCTCCATCCAGTTCTATTTCACCGTGGGGGGCGGCGTCTACAGGGAGAGTCTCCTGGAACACCAGGAGACGAACTTCGGTATCAATACGGGCGGCGGTGTGAAGATTCCACTCGTCGGCCCCTTACGGCTTCGCCTGGACTATCGGCTGTTCAAACTGCAAGGCTCACCGCTCTATTCGCACACACACCGTTTCTACGCGGGCGCGAACCTGAGGTTTTGAAGGGGCCTGGAAAGAGGGCGAGCAGGCTCGCCCCCTTCCGGACTTATTGCGCGAAGTTGAGCACGGGTGTCAGGTTGAAGGGCGCCTGGCCTCCCGCATACGAGTCGGCGAAAGTCTTGTACAGCGTCTGGACTTCGGCGGGGAACCCTTCGGAGAGGATCTTTCCGATCGTGTAGTCCGCGTCCTTGACCGCCGGATCGATGACGAAGAAATACAGGACGCTGTTGTTGGGACCCGGCTCGCTCGCCTTGTAGACGCGCCATCCCTGCGCCTGCTGCTTGCGGGCGGGGTCCTCGCTCTTCATCAGCGATTCCTTGACCTTCCCCATCACCATTTCGAAATCGGCCGTCTTGTCCGCTTTGATCGTGTTCTGAATCAGCGCCGCGCCGCTGTTGAAGATTCGGGCGGCAGGCGCCGCCTGCTGCAGGCCCGGCGCACTCGAGACGCCGTTCCGGCTCTCCGCGCCAACGCTGAGGGCGAACCCGCTCGCCACAGCCGCGAGCGCGAAACCGAACCAGACGACGCGCGTGCGCACCGCCGGCAATCCAGGTGTAAATCGCATCAAGTCCTCCTTGAGGAAAGCATACTCTAGCGTACCGGGCTTCTAGACGAAAACAGCCATGACGTCGTTCGCAAGGAGCATGCCGCGGCGTGTCAGCCGCAGCCGCGACCCCTCACGAACCAGCAGACCCGCATCGATGGCGGGCGTCAACTCTGCTTCGAAGCGTCCCCAAACATCAAGGCCAAAACGCTCGGACAACTCGTTCAGGTCGATGCCCTCCACCAGCCGCAGCCCCGTAAAACAGGCCTCGCCCAGCCGCTCCGCGGCGCCCATCACCTTGACGTCCACGCTGACTGGAGCCCCGCGTTCGATCCGGTCAATATAGTCACCCGTGCCGGAGAGATTCTTCCAACGGCGGTTGCGGAACGTCGAGTGCGCGCCGCACCCGAAGCCAAGCCACTCGCCGCTTGCCCAATACTTGATGTTGTGCCGGCTTTCCAATCCGGGCCGGCTGACATTGGAAATCTCGTACTGCCGGAACCCCGCGGACTCCAAACGGGCCAGCGCCTCCAGATACATCTCGGCGGCGTCGTCATCGGCGGCCTGCGACCAGCCGCCGCGCGCCATTTCTTCGCGAATCGGCGCGTTGGGGTAGAGCTCGAGAATGTACATCGAGAGGTGGTCCGGCGCGACGGCGATGGCCCGGTCGACCGACTCGAGCCAGTCGGCGACGGACTGCCCAGGTAGCCACATCATCAAGTCGAGGCTCACGTTGTCGAACCCGGCAAGGCGGGCCAGGTCGACCGCGCGCTGAGCCCGCTCGCCGTCGTGCAGCCGGCCGAGGCGCCTGAGCTCTGCGTCACGAAATGATTGCACACCGTAGCTCAGGCGGGTGACGCCCGCCTCGCGGAACCCCGTGAGCGTCTCGAGCGTCACGGTTTCAGGATTGGCCTCGAGCGTCACCTCGGTGTCCGCCGTGAGCTCGAATCGCCGACGGCATTCGCCGATGGCGCGCGCCACCTCTGCGGGCGCGAGCAGCGACGGCGTGCCTCCGCCAAAATAGATGGAGTCGGCCTGACGCGGATCGGTCGCCTCGTCCGTTCCCTGAATCTCGCGCTCGAGTGCCCTGATGTAGCGAACCTTCAAGGCTTCGTCGTAAAGGCCCCGATTGAAATTGCAGTAATTGCAGATGGCGGAACAGAACGGGATGTGAAGGTAGAGACCCAGCACGGCACAGGTTCTTCGCCGTTGCGGCTAACGGTCTTTGCTGCCGGCTCTCCCGCCCGACCACTTGAGATCGGCGCGGTTGTCACGAAGTGAAGCCTTGAGTTGACCGGCCGGTTTGACGGACGCGCCTCGACGGGCGGGTCTTCCCCGCTTCCACAGCATCATGAGGTCTTCGGCATTGCCGTTGGGCGGCAGCTCGCGATAGTCGGCGCCGTCCATCTCGATGAACTCGCACATTTCATGGAGACGCGAACGCATGCGGAAGCCGATACGGAAGAGCAGCGCGTCGGGATCGACCGGATCCTCGCGATCTTCGTAATTGGACGTGAAGACGGTCGTCCGACGCTCGCTGTACCGGGTGTTGACAATGAGGTTGAGCGTCTCATCCACCCATTCGGACGTCTTTTCGGCGCCCAGATCGTCGAGAACCAGCAGATCGGCCTCCATCACCGGACGGAGCACCTGTACCTCGGTGGTCCGCACCTCGCGATCGTACGTGCTGCGAATCAGCTTGAGGAGATCGCGGGTGTCGTAGAAGAGGCCGCGAGCCCCGCGCGTTTCAATCGCCTGTTTCAGGACGGCCACGGCCAGGTGGGTCTTGCCGACGCCTGGTGGCCCGATGAAGAACAGGCCTCGCTCGTCGGCCGGAAACTCATCCGCCAGTCGGCGCGCCGCGGCGAGCGACCGGCTCAGCCGCTCGTTGTAGCTGAGGAAGTTCGCAAGTGTACAGTGCTGGTAGCGGCGCGGAATCCTCGCTCCCTCCAACAGCTTCTCGGCGACGCTCCTCTGCCAGCAGTCACACCGTTCGACGCGGCGCGCGCCGTTGCCAGGTGCTGGCTTCCAGCCGGTGTCGTTGCAGAGAGTGCAGCTCATGTGATGGATCAATTACTGACGAAGGCAGACGCGCGCTCGCGTCCTTCCCGACTGCGGAGGCACGCAAGCGACAGCATGATACTACTCGGAACCGGAAGGTAAAGCAGCTGACGTGTCAGGTGCGCTTGCGTGAAGTCGCCTCGACGGCTGGCGCGGGCGGCGGCGCCTCAGGCTCCGACGGATTGGAGGGCGATGATTTAACCAGGACGCTTGGTGGCGACTTCACGAGCGCGGTGCTCAGACGCTGTTCCCAGTCGTCGAGGCCACGCGCGAGCTCCCGCTTGACATATTCCATGAACTCGTTCACCTCACCCTGCATCTGCTCCATCTTCTTCCTCATGTTCAGGATGATTTCGACGCCGGCCAGATTGACGCCAAGCTCTCGCGTGAGCGACAGAATCGTCTCGAGCTGTTCGAGGTCCTCTTCCGAATAGAGACGCGTGTTGCCGTCCGTGCGCGAAGGCTTCAGCAGGCCCTCACGCTCGTAAAGCCGCAGTGTTTGAGGATGGATGTTGTACTTCTGCGCCACGGCGCTGATCATGTAGTACGCCTTGCCAGAACGGGTGGCCATTCTGTACCTTCGACCTCAATCGCGGCGCGTGGATCGCGATTCGGCGGCCTCGAGCAACTCGCGCCGCACGTTTTCCGGGTGAAGCTCGCCGAGCTGCCGCAGCAGTTCCTTCGAGCGCTCGTCGAGCGATCGAGGCAATACCAGGCGTACTTCGACAACCAGGTCACCGGGTCGACCGTCTCTGGGCGACGGCACGCCGCGCTGATACACGCGGAATCGCTGACCCGACTGCGTCCCGGCCGGTATTCGAAGGCGGGCCGGGCCTTTCAGGGTGGGCACCTCGATCTTGGCGCCCAGCGCGGCTTCGTGTGTCGCGACCGGGACAATCACGTGGAGATCGTCGCCCTCTCGACGAAACAGCGGATGCGGGTCCACGTGAACAACGACGATCAGCTGGCCGGGAGGGCCGCCCCTCAAGCCTGCATTCCCGCGACCCGCCACGTGGATGTGCGCGCCGTCCGAGGTACCGGCCGGAACGACGACGGTGGTGGTCTCGCTCCTGGCTTCAACCCCCGCCCCACCGCAGGTGCGGCATGGCGCGACACGCAGATTGCCGGTCCCGCCGCAACGAGTGCAGGGCTTGGCAAACACCATGTGGCCACGGACCGATCGAAGCGACCCCTCTCCCTGACATCTCGGGCACGGCTCGGCCGTGGTGTGCCGTGTACCCGCGCCGTGACATTCGGAGCAGCTCGCGCGACGCGTCACGGTCACCGGGTGCTCCATTCCGGCAGCGGCATCCTCGAGCCGCATGGTGATTGGGACATGAAGATCGGCGCCACGCACGGCGTCGGTCGGGTGGCGGGCGGCGTGCCCGCCGAACATCTCAGCGAACAAATCGCCGAAGGTCGTCGCGGCTGACGGCGACACGCTTGCGGAGAAATCGAATCCCTCGAATCCGTACGACCTCGCCTGAACTTCGAGCGTCACAATTTCCAGGCGGCCGGTCAGATCGTAGGTGCGGCGCCGCTCGACGTCGCTCAGAACCGCGTAGGCCTGGGCAATCTGCTTGAAGCGCGCTTCCGCCTCGCCATCGCCGGGATTGATGTCGGGATGGTAACGCCGCGCGAGCCGCCGATACGCCCGCTTGATCTCCACGAGCGTCGCCACGCGCGACAGCCCGAGAACCGCATAGACATCCATGGCCAATCAGCGTTCGATCCGCGTGCGATCACCGTTTGTCGTCGTCGACGACCTCGGCGTCGATCACGTGCGCCCTCCTCACTGCTTCCTGCCGGCCCGGGCTCCGGCTGTCCTTCAGCGGCCTGCGGCCCGGCGGCGTTCTTGTAGAGCGACTCGGCCGCCTTGTGCTGCGCTGCCGTCAACTCGCTCGAGGCCCGCTCCATGGCCGACTGATCGTTGTTCTCGATCGCCTTCTTGAGGCGCTCCACGGCACCCTCGATGGCCTGCCGATCGGACGGGGACAGCTTGTCGCCGGTTTCGCCCAACATGTGCTCCGCCGCGTAGACCGTCTGATCCGCGCGGTTCCTCGCCTCGATCTCAGCCCGCCGCTTCTTGTCGTCCTCGGCGTGCAGTTCGGCGTCCCGCATCATGCGATCGACCTCGGACTTGTCCAAGCCGCTCGACGCCGTAATCGTGATCTTCTGCTCCTTGCCGGTCCCACGGTCCTTCGCCGACACGTTGACGATGCCATTGGCGTCGATGTCGAACGTCACCTCGATCTGGGGCACGCCACGTGGCGCCGGCGGAAGTCCCACCAGATGGAAACGGCCCAGGGTGCGATTGTCCTTCGCCAGCTGACGCTCGCCCTGCAGCACATGCACCTCGACGCTCGTCTGGCTGTCGGCGGCGGTCGAAAACACTTCGGCCTTGCGCGTCGGAATCGTCGTATTCCGGGGAATCAGCGTCGTCATGACGCCACCGAGCGTCTCGATGCCAAGCGAGAGCGGTGTCACGTCGAGCAGCAGCAGATCCTTCACCTCGCCCGACAGGACTCCGGCCTGGACGGCCGCGCCAACGGCAACGACCTCGTCAGGATTGACACCCTTGTGCGGTTCCTTGCCGAAGAGCTCCTTGACGATGGCCTGCACTCGCGGGATGCGCGTCGATCCACCGACGAGCACCACCTCGTGAATCTGGGACGACGTGAGGCCGGAGTCCGAGAGCGCCTGCTTCACGGGGCCGACCGTTCGCTGCAGCAGGTCTTCAACGAGCTGCTCGAAGCGTGCCCGGGTGAGCTTCATCGACAGGTGCTTCGGCCCGGACTGATCGGCGGTAATGAAGGGCAGACTGATGTCGGTCTCCATGACGGTGGAAAGCTCCATCTTGGCCTTCTCAGCCGCTTCCTTCAGACGCTGGAGCGCCATCCGGTCCTTGGAGAGATCGATGCCGTCGCTCTTCCTGAACTCTGCACTGATCCACTCGATGATGCGCTGATCGAGGTTGTCACCGCCGAGGTGCGTGTCCCCGTTGGTGGCCTTCACCTCGACGACCCCCTCGCCCACCTCGAGAATGGAGATATCGAACGTGCCGCCGCCGAAGTCGTAGACGGCAATCGTCTCGTCGCGCTTCTTGTCGAGGCCGTACGCCAGCGCGGCGGCGGTCGGCTCGTTGACGATCCGCATCACCTCGAGGCCCGCAATCTGGCCCGCATCCTTGGTGGCCTGACGCTGCGCGTCGTTGAAGTACGCGGGCACCGTAATGACCGCCCGAATCACTTTCTCGCCCAAGTAGTCGTCGGCGGCCTGCTTGAGCTTCTGCAGAATCATCGCGGAGATTTCGGGCGGCGAATACTCGCGTCCGCCGGCCTTGATGCGCACGTCGCCTCCGGCCGCGGTGACCTGGTACGGCACCATCTTCATCTCTTCCGACACTTCGTTTAATTGCCGGCCCATGAAGCGCTTGATTGAAAAGACGGTGTTCTCGGGGTTCGTCACGGCCTGGCGCTTCGCGACCTGACCCACGAGCCGCTCGCCACCCTTCGTGAATCCCACAACCGAGGGGGTGATCCGATTACCTTCGGCGTTGGTAATGACGACAGGCTCGCCGCCTTCCATCACCGCGACGACCGAGTTGGTAGTACCGAGGTCGATGCCAATGATCTTGCTCATAAGGACTCCGCCCGTTCTGAATGCTGATTAGTGGAACAGACCGGCCAAAAACTATGCTCATTCGTAATATAAAATATGAGTGTATCCATGTCAACTCAACAGCTCCGAACGAGACGTCGCCTTCCTAACTCTTTGAGCCGACGCATCATAAGGTCGTAGCGCTCCTTCGCCGACGTGCTATGATCTGCGGTGCCAGCCCCTATTCCGGAGCCTCCGGACCCTGCCGGCCCGGTCGACGTGCGATGACGCTGCGAAGCCTCCTTGTCGCGGGTACGATGCTTTCGACGGCTCCCCTGGCCTTTGGCCAGGTCGCCGCCGTCCCTCAACCTCCCGCCCATCTGGGGCTCGTTGATGGCGCCGCCACGTTGACACGCAACGGAAACGTCGAGGAGGCCATCGCGAGCGTGCCGCTCGTCGAAGGCGACCGGCTTCGTACCGATGACGGGCGTTTGGAACTCGTGCTGATCGACGGATCGGCGATCTATCTCGACGAGCGGTCGGAACTCGACGTCCAGTCGGGCACCATCGTGCGCTTGATCGAAGGGCATGCCACCGCCATCGTCGGCACGGCGTCGCGCGTCAACCCGGTCATCTATCAAATTGACACGCCTTCGGCATCCATCTTTCTCGAAGGTGCCGGCGAATACCGGGTCACAACCATCGCCGATGCTCGGGGTGGCGCGGTGGTCGATCTGGCTGTGGCTCGAGGAATCGCGCGGATCGAAACCGAGCGCGGCAGCCTCCTTGTTCGTACCGGTGAACGATCCAGCGTGCGCGACGGTGAGGCGGCGACGTATCCGCAGCCATTCAACTCGGCTCGCTGGACGCCGTTCGATCGCTGGGTTCGCGATCGTCAGGACGCCCGCACGGCCAGTCTCTCGACGCCCTATCTACCGACCGAGCTCCAGACGTATGCCGGCGACTTCGATCGGTATGGCAGCTGGGGCCAACAACCTGATTACGGGACCGTGTGGTATCCCACGGCAGTCGGCGCCGGCTGGCGGCCGTACTCCAACGGACACTGGCAGCATCTCGGGGGTTACGGCTGGAATTGGGTGGGCCGTGAGCCCTGGGGCTGGCCCACGCATCATTTTGGACATTGGGGATTCCATCGCGGGTCGTGGTTCTGGAGGCCGGGTCGCGTCTGGGCACCCGCGCGCGTCTGGTGGGCCCTGTCGCCCGGCTTCGTGAGCTGGTGTCCGCTCGGGATTGACGGACGCCCGGTGTTCGCGTTCTGGGGTCATGCCGGCTTCGGACGCCCGCTCGATCCCTGGCGTGGCTGGACCGTCGTACCGCGTGGCTCGTTCGGACTGCGGCGCCATGTCGGATCGATCGCGCTGGACGGGCGGGCGGTCGTCGGTGACCCGCAAGCGGCGTTCGTTATGCAACGCGCCGCGCCCAGAGTGCCCGCGACAGCTCGAAGTGCGATCGACTCGCGACGCGTGTTCAGCAATCGGACCCTCGGCGTCGCTCGCACGGGGGTGCCCACGCCGCCGGCGATCGCTGGCTCCCTTCGTGGCGGTTTCCCAGGCGGGACGCGCGTTGAATCGGCGGCGCCCGGGCCGGCACCGTTCTACCCCCCCGCGCTTCAGCAGCCAGCCGACTCTCCGTATCGCCGAGCAGAGAGAGTTGCCGCCGAGCGACGGGGGGACCGCAGTCGTCCGCCAGTCCAGCGATCCGGCGTTCCCTCGCTGGGTACGCCGTCACTGTATCCGCGCCAGTTTCACGCGCCAGGACTGGAACCTTTCCGGCCATTGGGCACTAGACCGTTCTGGCCAAGCCCGAATGGGTCGTACGGGCCGAGCGGTCATGGCTCCAGCAGGCAGCCCGCCGGTTCCGCTCAGCCGGTTGGATCGACGCGCGGCTCGGTTGCCATCCCAGGCGTGCCCGGACCGACCGCTCCCGCGACCGGCGCGCGCGCGCCAGGAATGATCGCGCCGCTTCCGCACGCTTCGCCGCCCACTCGCACAGCCGGAAGGCCTCAAGGCCGGAGCTAGGATTCGCGCGTGGCTCCTCCGCTGACCCGCTTCGCACATCATGCAGGCATCGCGGCCATGTTCGTGGCGGCAGCTGCCGCGGGAGCCCTGAGCGGCGGCGTCTTTGCGTACGCCAGCGATCTTCCGCAGATCTCGGCGCTCGACGGCTACGCGCCCAACACCATCACCCGCGTCCTGGCGGCCGATGGTCAGACGGTCGGCGAGTTCGCCACTGAACGTCGTGTGGTCATCGGATACGACGACATCTCCCCGCGTTTTCGCGAAGCGATCCTTGCGACGGAGGACGCCGGGTTCGACCGGCATTTCGGGTTGAGCATTCCCCGCATCATTTCGGCGATCATCACCGACATCGTCGAATGGCGGATGGCGCAGGGAGCGAGCACGCTGACGCAGCAGCTGGCGCGCAACCTGTTTCTGACCCCGGACAAGTCGGTCGAGCGGAAGGTCAAGGAGCTCATCCTGACCATCCAGATCGAAAAGCGGTACACGAAGCGTGAGATCTTCACGCTCTACTGTAACCAGATCTTTCTGGGGCACGGCGCGTACGGGGTGGAAGCCGCGGCGCGCATCTACTTCGGCAAGCGCGCCCGCGACCTCAATCTGGAAGAAGGCGCGCTCATCGCCGGTATCATCCAGCGGCCGGCGCGCCAGAGCCCGTATGTCGACATGAACGCCGCGCTCCGGAGGCGGAACTACGCGTTGCAGCGCATGGCCGACGAGGGCAATCTGACCCAGGCCGAAGCCGACGCGGCGAAGGAGCGGCCTATCGTGCTGAGCGGTCAGCACGGCACCGATTCGGTGGCACCCTACTTTCTCGAGGAAGTGCGCAAGTACCTCGAGGCCCGATACGGCGCGAAACCACTCTACGAGAGCGGCCTGCGCGTGCAGACCTCGCTCGACCTCGATCTGCAGCGCGCCGCCAACGACGCCCTCGATCACGGACTGCGCGCGCTCGATCGACGCCGTGGCTACCGTCGACCCTCACGGAACGTCGTCGCCGAAGGGCACACGGCCGAGTCGTTCCAGCACGAACGCTGGCGGCGTGCGATGGCGGTCGAGCAGGTCGTCCCGGCAGTGGTGCTCAGCGTCGACGCGACGGCCATTCAGGCCCGCGCGGGCGCCCTCCGCGTGAGAATCGACAGCAGTGGGTACGGCTGGACGCGCCGAACGCCGCCGAAACTCGTCAAGGTCGGCGATCTCATCGAAACTCGGCTCGCCACAATCGACGCCGCACAGGGGACGGGTGCCGGCTCGCTCGAGCAGGCGCCGCTTGTCGAGGGCGCCATCCTGACGCTCGACAACCAGACCGGGCAGGTGCGTGCCATGGTCGGTGGATATAGTTTTGACCGCAGCAAGTTCAATCGGGCGGTGCAGGCCTATCGGCAGGTCGGCTCCGCATTCAAGCCGTTCGTTTACACGGCAGCCATCGACCGCGGCTACACGCCGGCTTCGATCCTGGCCGACGAGCCCGTCACCTTCCCCGCCGGTCCAGGACAGGAGCCGTACAGCCCGCAGAACTACAGCAAGGATTTCGCGGGCCCGGTCACGCTCCGGCGCGCGTTCGAGCAGTCGCTCAACGTGCCGGCGGTGCGGGTGATGGATCAGCTCGGCCCGGCGCAGGTGGTTGCCTACGCCCGGCGCTTCGGACTGCACGCCGCTCTGCCACCCTACTTGTCAGTGGCCCTCGGCGCCGCAGAAGCCACGTTGACGGAGATGACGAGCGCGTTCTCGGTGTTTCCGAATCGCGGTGTCCGCATGCGGCCGTACCAGATTCTCAAGGTCTCGGATCGCGATGGGAACCTCCTCGAAGAAAACCGCCCGGAGGCCAACGACGCCATTCGCGCCGACACTGCCTATGTGATGACCAATCTGTTGCGCGGCGCCGTCCAGCGTGGGACCGCGGCGCAGGCGGGCGCGCTCGACTGGCCGCTCGGCGGCAAGACGGGGACCACCAACGACTACACCGACGCGTGGTTCATCGGCTTCGACCCGACCATCACCGTCGGTGTTTGGGTGGGCTTCGACGAAAAGAAGGCGCTGGGCCCCGCGGAGACGGGGGCGGTTGCGGCATTGCCGATCTGGATCGATTTCATGCGCCGCTATATCGAGCTCAAGGGCGACCGGGCGAACGTGCCCCAGTTCCAGGCCCCCGGGAACATCGTCTTCCTGGCCGTCGATCGCGCCACCGGTGTGCCGGCGCTCCCCGACGCGTCAGACGCCATTACGGAGGCGTTCATCTCCGGCACGCAGCCGCAACCGGTCTTCGGTCACCCCTGACCCTTGCCGTTTCGTCGCGCTAGTCGTCATCCGGCGCAGGCTGCCCCAGCGTGCCGCTGGCTTTCTGCATCAGATACGTCTTGATGAACCCGTCGAGATCGCCGTCGAGCACGCGTGCGACGTCGCCCACCTCGACCTTGGTTCGATGGTCTTTGATCAGCTGGTACGGATGCAGGACGTAACTGCGGATCTGGCTGCCGAAGGCGATGTCCCGCTTCGTGCCTCCGATCTGGTCGAGCTTCGCCTGCTGCTCTTTCGTGCGCAGGTCGAACAGCCTGGCGCGCAGCACTCGCATGGCGGAGTCGCGATTGCGATGCTGCGAACGCTCGTTCTGACACTGGACAACGAGGCCAGTGGGCAGATGCGTAATGCGGATGGCCGAGTCGGTGACATTGACGTGCTGCCCGCCGGCGCCGCTCGACCGGAACGTGTCGATGCGGAGATCCTTGTCTTCAATCTTGAGATCGACGTCGTCCGGCAATTCGGGCCACACGAAGACCGACGCGAACGACGTGTGACGCCTCGAGGCCTGATCGAACGGCGAGATGCGCACCAGACGATGGATGCCGGCTTCGGCCGACAGCCAGCCGTAGGCGTACTCGCCGGCCACGGTCACGGTGGCGCTCTTCAAGCCGGCCTCGTCGCCGGCCTGTGAATCGACGGTCTCCACCTTGAAGCCGCGGCGTTCCGCCCAGCGAAGGTACATTCGGAGCAGCATCTCGGCCCAGTCTTGCGACTCGGTGCCGCCCGCTCCGGGATGGATGGTCAGGATGGCGGCCCGGCGATCATATTCACCGCCGAGCATCTTCTTGATCTCGGCAGCTTCCACTTCACGTCCGAACGCATCGAGCCCGAGCGCGAGCTCGCCGGTGACATCCTCACCCTGGCCTGCCCATTCGACGAGCACCGCCAGGTCGTCGCTACGGCGGGCAAGCGACGTCAGGAGGTCGGAATCCTCCTCGAGTCGGCGGCGGCGCTGCAGAATCTTCTGTGCCTCAGCCTGATCCTTCCAGAAATCCGGCTCGCCAATCCGGGCTTCCAGTCGTTTCAGTTCATCAGTGGGCTTGGAGACCTCAAAGATAGCTCCGAAGGTCAGCGGAGCGTTTCAGCAGATCCTGATACCGTCGCGTGAGCTCATCGAGGACAAGGGCCAAGAGACAGCCTCCTTCTGGACGGAAGACCCGTCACGCGTGCTTGCTGCGGTTCTCACCCGGTCGGAGCCGGCCCCGGCGGTCGGCGACCACGGCGGTCAGCGAGAAAAGCGTAATGGCGACGCACGCGTAGGCGAAGAGATCGCCGATTCTCGCGTACAGAGTGGTGGACGTCAAAAACCGCGCCTGCCCCACCAGCGCCACGGTCTCGAACAATTCCGATCTCATCACGACGCGCCCGTAAGGATCGACAATACCGCTGATGCCGGTATTCGCGGCCCGAACCAGGTAGCGTCCCTGTTCCACGGCGCGCATCGCAGCCTGCTCGAAGTGTTGATGCGGGGCGGACGAGGTGCCGTACCACGCGTCGTTCGTGATCGTCGTCAGGAGCTCGCTGCCTTCCAGGACGAACTGACGAATGAGTGCCGGGTACACGATTTCGTAGCAGATGGCCGCACTCACGTTGTGCGATCCCACCGGCAACATGACGGCCTCAGTGCCTGGCGAAAACCCGCCCACCGATTCCACGAGCGGAGCCGCAAAGAAGAGGAGGTCGCGCAGGGGTACGTACTCGCCAAACGGCACCAGGTGGATCTTGCGGTAAGCGACTGCCTCGCCCGAGGGCGAAAGCACGAACGCCGCGTTGAAATGGCGTCGGGGCGTCGTCCATTCGACCTGATCGCTGCCGAACAGCAACGTGACACCAGTCTCGCTCGCCAACTGCTCGAGCCGCGTCTTCCCGGAACGATCCTCCTCGAAGAGGAACGGTGTCGCCGATTCTGGCCAGAGGATGAAGCGTGCACCGCGCGCCACGGCGTCCCTGGTCAGCGCGATATACCGCTCGATGATGGCGGAGGCATGTTGGGGATCCCACTTCTGTTCCTGCGGCACATTCCCCTGAATCAGGCCCACTTCGACAGGCTGGCCCGCTTCGACGAGCGTCCCCCGTGCGACCCGCTGCCCGCCCCAGGCAGCCACGAGAACGGCCAGGGCGGTCGCGACCGCGAGTGGCGCCAGTCGCTGGCGCCCGCGGAGGATCACAGCGAGCGCTACCCCCGCGCTGACCGCGGCGACCAGACCCGAGATTCCATAGATGCCGACGAGGCTGGCGAGCTGGGCGACGGGCGTCACCGTGACCTGGCTGTACCCAAGGAGCACCCAGGGAAACCCGCCGAAGAGCTCGGCGCGTCCAAGCTCGGTCGCCACCCAGACCGCCGGTGACAAGACGAGCGCGATGGCCCCGAGGGTCGCGACCAGCCGGCCGACCACCAGACCGAAGATCGCCGGATACGCCGCCATGAACAGGACGAGCGCCAGGTTCACGAGGCCGGCAAGCGGTCTCGTCAACCCACCGAAGGTCACCATGACGTCGGTGATCCAGTAGAGCGTCCCGGTGAAGTACACCGCGCCGGTCGTCAACCCGAGCAGCAGGCCGCGCGCGGCTGCGCTCCCCGGCGCCCGCGGGGGCCTGGCGGATCGGTAGATCGCGACGAGCAGTGGCGCCAACGCCACCCACGCCACGACCGGCTGGCCAAATTTCGGAAAGCTGAGTGTCAGGAAGACGCCGGCGAGAACGGCTAGCGAATAATCCAGGGCTTGAACTGCTCTTCCTTCTCGAGGCGGGCTGCCACCTTCTCGGCCTCGCCACGAGTCTTGAACTTGCCGACTCGTACACGGTACACACCCGCGCCGCCACTCTGCGGCGCCATGACGTAGGCGGAGTATCCCTTCCCGGTGAGTCGGCGCACCATGTTTTCCGCTTCCGTGCGCTCGCTCATCGCCGCAATTTGCACCGCAAAGCCGGCGCCTGCCGGCTCACCCGCAACGGCGCTTCCGGCCGCAACCTTTGGAGCAGCCCCTGTTGCCGCCTTGGCCGGGGTGGGGTGGGCCGGAGGCGAAGGCTTCGCCGACGCCGGCTTGAGCGTTTCCTTGCTGGTTGTCTCGCCCTCGAGCCGCTCGTGATACGTCAGGTCCGCATCCGCGGGGGTTGGTGGCTCCGCAGAGACGGGCTGCGCGGCGCCGGCCGCCGGCTCGGTCGGCTGCGCGCTGGAATCTGCGATGGCGGCCGCCGGCGCGGACTCTGCGCCAGCCATGAGGCCCTCGGGACGCACACCGCGACCGACGAGGACGCCGCACAGGAAGATGACGACAAACACGACGGTCGCGGCCATGAACAGGAACACCAGTTGCTTCCCATTCAATTGAATCTCGCGGAAACTGTCGTCACTCATAACGCTTCGTCCCTCATTCCGACGTCTTCACCTTCGTGCCGTCGCTCTCGCGCGAACGATTTTAGCACGTTTCTCCTGCTCGGCTCGGTCTCGCTGACCGTCGCTCCGCTACGTGTCGCGTGCGACCGGCGTGCGCAGACACTCCGGTTCAGCGCGAGCCGTTCACTTTCCGTAAAAGTTCCTGAACGTCCGGCGAGCCGGGATCCAGCACGGCGGCACGCTCAGCTTCTCGGCGGGCACCTGCTTCGTCTTTGGCCTGGAGCAGCGCTTCGCCCAACGCGACGTGCGCCGCGGAGGTTTCCTGGCTCCAGAGCGAGATGGTGAGCGCGTCGACGGCCTCGCGGATCCGGCCGGTTCTGAGATAGATCCGGCCGATTAGAAGATTGGCCTCATGCTGGTACGGCGACAGGTACAGACACCGCCGCAATTCCACGATGGCTTCGCGGTCGCGCTCGACCTCGAAGAGCCGCCGCCCTTGCGACAGATGATACGCCGCCACGTCACGTCCGTCGCGCTGCTCGCTGGCAATCAGCGCCAGGTCGACGCGACGTGTTCCCGAGCCCTCGAGGTCGACCTCGAGCCGTTCGAGACCGCGTGGCACCGTCCCCGTGTCCTCACGTCGGGCGCTGTCATCTTCAGCGAGCTGAGCGGCCAGATCGTGCTCTCTTGCTGCTTCGAGCTCACTCCCGGAGGCTTTTAGCGCCGCACCAAGGATCAGGTGCGCGGTACCGTCTGCTGGATTCAACCGCACCGCCTGGCGCAGCCAGTAGATAGCAGCTCGCTGGTCGCGGGCGAGCGCGTAGGCGTAGCCGAGATTGAAAAAATAGTCCGGGCTCCGCCGCGTCGGCCTCTGCGGCCTTGTTGAAATAGTACGGAGCGCCTCCAAGGTCGGACGCGGTGCCGCGCCGGATCTGGACCACGCCGAGATTGTTGTAGAGGGCCGCAGCCGGTGCCTCGGCCAGGAGCGCCCGAAGCCCCTTCGACGCCTCTTCGAACTGCTTGAGATGAACCTGGGAGACCGTTGCGAGAAACCGCGCCCGACGCCACAGTTTCGACCGCGACGACACGGCCGACGCCGTCGCGAGGGCTCGCTTGTGATCGCCAAGGTCCGTTTGAACGTCCCAGAGCGCCAGCCGCACATCCTCATAGTCCGGCGCGAGCTTGAGCGCTCCCGCCAAAAATGTCGCTTGTGTGGCGGGCGTCTCTGCGAGAAGGCCTTTCACGTAGTTCTCGAAGGCCGCCAGCGGTGGACGCTCGGGCGACGGCGCCGGCAATACGCCTGATGCGTCGGGCGACAGCCGACCGGCAATCCGATGGAACAGATCGAAGAGACCGTCGAGCGGTGCGCGATCGACGGATTCGGCCTCAATCTGCCCGGTGTCGAGGCGAATCGCCCGCGTCCGGACCTCGAGCACGTCTCCCGTGAGCGCGATCGTCCCGTAGACGATCGAGCCGGCGCCGAGAAGCTGTCCGACCCTGATCACCGTGGCATGGCTCAGTGCCGCAATCGGCGGTACCTGCAGCCGCTGGAACGCCTGCAGCCGCTCGGCGCGCGTAATGATGCTGGTTCCCCGGGCTTCGAGGTCGTTCGTCAGGAGAACCGCTGCACCTTCGCGCAGCCAGGTACAGTCGATCCTGCTCAGCCACCGGTTCGAACGGAATGACGAGCACCGGCCCGGAAGAGTCGACGCGCTCCTGTGCACGCGCCATGGGCGTCGGCGGCGAGCGCGACGGCACACCCAAGGACCGCGACGGCCGCCCTCATGCGGCGGCCCGCGCTGGTTCTCGGCCTGCCCCGAGGACTTCGATGGTGATGAGACAGGCGCCGTGTCCCGCGCCGCGACATTCGCTGACGCGCGCGTCAGCGTCGAGATTGGCCAGCGCGAGCAGCCGGACGAAGGCGGCCGCGTAGTACCCGCAGAGCGGCTGGTCCCCCGGCTCCCGGACCCCGCAGAAAATGGACCCACGCAGATCGACGGTTGCGGTTTTACGACGCACGCGCACGGTCGCCCGGCTGGATGCGCAGGAGTCGCGGACGAAACGTCGCATCACGCGCAAGGTCAGCCTCACTCGCAATGCCGGCGGCAACGAGCGTACGAGCGCGCGACGCATCGACGCGAGATCGGCAGACGTCCAGTCGGCGGCATACTCACCAGCGCGGGCCATGACATCTTCATACGACGGGCCTTCGAGACGCAGGAAACTCAAGACGGCCGACAGCTGTGCGAGCCCGATGCGGCCATCGCGCAGGCCTTCCGGGTTCAGCCAATTCTCGTAGAATTCCAGTCTGCCCGGCAGGATGTCGGCAATGCCTTGGTGCAGGCTGGCCACGAGCACGCGCCCGATTCCCGATCCGCTCATTTTTCTGGTAAGGTTACGACCGGATGTGGACGGCCGCCATTCTCGCGGGCGGGCGCGCACGCCGCTTCGACGGGCGTGACAAATCCCGACTCGTCCTCGACGGTCGAACGATTCTCGAGCGGCAGCTGGCGCGCTCGGCTCGATTCCCGAGCAGGTCCTGCTGGTCGTCTCGGAGCCTCCGCCGACGATACCACCAGGCGTGATCGTGACGACCGATTTGCACCCCGGCGCCGGCCCCATGGGAGGGCTCTGGACGGCGCTCAGCGTCGCACGAACCGAACGTCTGCTGGCGCTCGCCGCCGACATGCCATTTTTGACGCCGGCATTCCTCCACTGGCTGACCACTCGCGGCGCGACCGCTGACATCGTCGTACCTCGCACGGACATGGGGCTCGAGCCGCTCTGCGCCACCTACAGCCAGGCCTGCACGGGCCTGCTCCGGTCCGCGCTCGATCGCGGGCGCTTCGAGCCTTCACGAGTTTATCGGGGCGAATCGTGAGACCCTCCAGGTGACCGAGCTGTCCGATGAGGATATTCGGACGTTCGATCCGGACGGGCGACTGTTTCTCAATGTCAACACGCCGGCAGACTATGCTCGTGCGTGCGAACTCGCGGGCGGCTCGATCGACGAACCCCGCCCGCAAACGGACCGTCACACCGTGATCGGTTGAGAGGCGGCGCTCAGGCTCGAAAAGCGTACCGCACGATCCAGAGCCAGTCAAACCAACGACATGATTCTTCCCGTTCAGCATGCGCTGCGCGCACGCATCGCGCAGACGCTCGACGATCTCTATCAGCTCCCAGCCGGCTTCCGGCCCGCTATCGCCATCGAGTTCCCACCCGACCGGCGCTTGGGAGACCTCGCCACGCCGGTGGCGTTCGAACTGGCGCGAGCGCTCCGGCGCGCACCACGCGCGATCGCCCAGGAAATGGCGGGCGCGCTGGAGGCAGCCACCGGGCTGCGCGCGGAAGCTGCCCCGAGCGGCTATCTCAATTTTTTCCTGGATCGTCGAGCGTTTCTGCTCGAGCGACTCCAGCCACGCGGGGCCGTGGCGGGCGACCCGTCGAAGAAAGCGATCGTCGAGCACACGGCCATCAATCCGAACAAGGCCGCGCATGTGGGACATCTGCGGAACGCCGCCCTGGGCGACACACTCGTACGCGTGCTGCGTTTTCGGGGCGTTCCGGTGGAAGTACAGAACTACATCGACGATACGGGCGTGCAGGTGGCCGACGTCGTCGTCGGGTTCCAACAGCTCGAAGGCAAGACACTCGACGAAGTGCGCGACGCTCTCCGACCAGCCGCGCTTCGACTACTACTGCTGGGATCTCTACGCGCGCGTGACCGAGTGGTACGACGCTGACCGAGCGCGCCTGACGTACCGTACCGCGGCGCTTCATGCCCTCGAGGAAGGCGACACCGATGCGGCGCGTATGGCGAATCTCATCGCCGACCGCATCGTCCGTCGTCACCTGTTGACGATGGCGCGGATGAACGTGGGCTACGACCTTCTGACCTGGGAGAGTCACATCCTGGCGCTCGAGTTCTGGAGCCGCGCCTTCGACATCCTCAAGACGTCGGGTGCGGTGTTCCTTCAGACGCAAGGCAAACTGGCGGGCTGCTGGGTGATGCGCATCCCGGACGACGAGAACCACGCGCCGTCGGACGGCGAGCCAGCAAGCGCCGAGGGAGAAGGCGACGAGCGAGAAAAGGTGATCGTCCGATCGAACGGCACCGTGACCTACGTCGGCAAGGATATCGCGAACCAACTCTGGAAATTCAACCTGCTCGGCCGGGACTTCCATTACCGCGTGTTCGAGACGCGGCCAGAGGGCCCGTTGTGGGCCACGAGCAGCGTCCCGACACCCGAAGAATCGAAGGCTCCGCCGTTCGGCAGGGCGTCGGCCGTCTACAACGTGATCGACGTGAGACAGTCGTACCTGCAGAAGCTCCTCAAACAGGCGTTAGCCATGCTGGGCTATCCGCATGAGGCCGAGCGATCGACTCACTTCGCGTATGAGATGGTGGCGCTCTCCCCCGCGACGGCCCGGGCGTTGGGATACCTCGAACACCAGGACATCGAGGAGAAGAAGACTTTCGTCGAAGTGTCCGGACGCCGCGGGCAGGGCGTGAAGGCCGACGATCTGCTGGATCGCCTGGTCGATCGCGCACGGGCCGAGGTGACAGCCCGGAACCCGGAGCTCGAGAGTCAGCAATCGGATCGAACAGCCTCGGCGATTGCCGTTGCGGCCGTGCGCTACTTCATGATCAAGTTCTCGCGCACGAAGGTTATCGCGTTCGACATCGACGAAGCCCTGAGCTTCGAGGGCGAGACTGGCCCATACCTGCAGTATGCGGTCGTCCGCGCCAATAACATCTTCCACAAGCTCTTCGAGCGAGACGGTGTCACCGAAGCCGAGATGTTCACGGCGTTGGGCGAGACGCCCGCGGACGAGATCGCAGGCGACCTGGCCGGAGGGCACGATCTGTGGGCGCTCGTGCTCGAGGCTTCCCGGCTCGATGAGATCGTCGAACAGGTGGTTCGAACACTCGAGTTCTCCGTACTGGCCAAGTACACGTTCGGCCTCGCGCAGGCCTTCAACGCGTTCTACCATCGCTATTCCATCCTGAACGAGGACAACGTTCCCGCACGCCGCTGGCGCGCGGCCGGTGTGAGTTATGTCCGAAACCAGCTCGCC
The DNA here is from genome assembly GCA_963817395.1 of uncultured Acidobacteriota bacterium. GTDB lineage: Bacteria > Acidobacteriota > Vicinamibacteria > Vicinamibacterales > CAVPJW01 > CAWGYQ01. Next base: position 20,246 of record CAWFOC010000002.1, read on the forward strand.
CTGACGCTGGACCTCATGGGTATCGAGGTTCCTGCGAGGATGTGAGGCGTGCAGCCATGGCGCCCGTGATTGGTATCAGCGCGTGCCGCAAGCTGACCGATTACCTCGAGTCGGTACGTCGAGCCGGAGGAGACCCGCGAGTACTCGATGTCACGGAAGACACGGCTGCCGCCGTAGCCTCCGTCGACGGACTCCTGCTCACCGGCGGCGAGGACGTCGATCCCGCGCGCTACGGTCAGCCCGCCCACCCCACGCATCGGTCGGCCGAGGAAGGCCGCGACGAGTTCGAGATTGCCCTCACCACCGAGGCGCTGAAGCGTGACATGCCTGTCCTCGCGATCTGCCGCGGCGTCCAGATCCTCAACGTCGCTCGTGGAGGCACGCTCCTGCAGGACATCCCTTCCGAGGTCAGCGGACCGATCGATCATGCCGTCCAGTCGCCCCCCTTCGCGATCGCGCACGAGGTCTGGATCTCCTCGGGCAGCCGGCTTTCGGAGCTGATGCGTGAGACGCTCTCGGGGAACGACGCATGCCCGGTGAACAGCCGCCACCATCAGGCGGTCGATCACATCGCGTCAGGCTTCAGGGTCAGCGCCACGGCACCCGACGGCGTCATCGAAGCCATTGAATTGCCTGACGCCCGCTTCTGCCTCGGCGTCCAGTGGCACCCGGAGAACTTCTGGCGAACCGGCGAGTTCAGGGCACTCTTCGAGGGCCTCATCGAAGCCTGCCGCCGGCCCCCCGGGACATAAGACATCAGGCGGCGGAACGTTGCAGCACGGCCAGGATCTCGACATGGGCCGTGTTCGGAAACAGGTCAAGCGCCTCGAGGTGCTCGAGCGCCGTAGCCGGCCTCGAGTAGCGCGCGAACATCACGCGCCAGCGTGGCGGCATCGCAGGACACATAGACCAGCCGCCTGGCTCTCGTCGCCGCCAGCGCGGCACGCGCCTCCCGCGACAGTCCCGTCCGGGGAGGGTCTACGACAAGCGTGGTTTCAGGTGCCGGTGCACGGCGGCGGAGGAAGTCCTCGACGGCAAGGTGCGCCGTCGTCAATCCATCACCGAAGGGCTGGGCGTTCGCCCGCAGGTCGGCGGCACTGACCGGATCGCCTTCGACCGCGGTGACGGGTCCTCGACCGGCCGCCGCCAATGCCGTGGCAAACAGACCCACGCCGGCATACAGATCCGCGACGGCCCCGTCGCCCGCCCACTCCACGACGCGGCTCGCCAAGGTCGACACCAGGTAGCGATTGCCTTGAAAGAAACTGCGCGGGCTTCGTCTGAGCCTGGCCGTCGAGGAACCAGCTCGCGCCGTCGTGACCTCGATTTCGTCGGTCACATATGGCTCACCATGGGCGGTGACGATTTCTGCCGCACCGAGACGATTGGCGCTTAGCCCCGAAACACCCGGCACGATGAGACGACGGAGACGACTGTCGTTCATCTCGCGTGCCTCGATGTGGATGGCGCGCTCGCTCGCCTGGCAGTTCTCGGTCAGCTCCACCGACAAGACACCGTCCCACTGCTGGCTTCGAATCTGCTCGGACAGCCGGTCGATGACGCCGATGGTCTCATCGAGCAGCTGGCCGCTCTCGACCGGGTCGCAGATCTCGTGAGTCCCTTCCCGATAGAAGCCGAGTCGGTCTCTGCCAGCGTGCAGCCGCGCGCGCATGCGATATCCATGCTCGGGTGAGGGCAAGACTGTGAGCGCGGGCTCCGGCGTCATCCTGCCAATCCTTCTGAGCGCGTCGCGCACAACCTCGCTCTTCAGCTCGAGCTGCCTGGAATAGTCGATATGCGCATAGTCGTTGCCGCCGCAAGGCCATCGCCTGGATGCGGACCGGCGATCGGCGTGCGGCGCCGCAACCTCGATCACGTGTGCGTAGGCGACGTCCCGCGTGGCGCGATCGACGTGTACCGTGACGCGCTCGCCTGGTATGGCGCCACTCATCAGCACGACCTGCCCGTCATGACGGCCGAGCATCCAGCCGCCTGCGACAGGCTTTTCCGGAGTGAGAGCGATTTCGGTGCCGGCGCGCAGCATGACGGGAGACGTTCAGTCGAGCGCGAAACGTGGTAGTCCCGCACGCTCGCGGAGCATGCGCTGCACCGATACGTTCACCGCGTGGCGGTAGGTGTCGTCGGTCATTCGCGTCCTGAACGCACCCAGCTCTTGCTCAGCTTCTCGAACGAGCCTGGCCTTGGCGTCGGGAGTGATCGATTCCTGGAGAACGGACACGAGATCCTCGTCGAACGACGACAGTCGATTGAGGATTCGTTCGCGCTCGTGACCGCGCGCGCGACTGGCGGCTTCGCGCAGCCCGTCCAGCTCTCGCACGACCCGCTCGAGCGCGAGATCAAGTGAGGTATCGATGGCACCCGACCGCAACGCCGTCGTCTTTGCGATGAGTCGATCGATGTGCGTCCGCAGGCCTGGCCGCCGGCGCAGCCGCTCGAGATCCGAGCTCTGTCCATCCACCGATTCGACTGTCTCTCGCACTCCAACGGCGCGCCGCCATTGGTCGAACAGCTCGAAGACGTCGGCTTCGCAGAAATCGATCTGGACGGGGCGTCGGCGTGGACCCTTCGAGTAGTACCCGCTCGAAATGGCGATCGATGCCGCGCAGGGTAATCGCGAGCGGAATCCCCCGCTCGGCCCAGCCTCGCACACGCTCGAACGATGGGCCGACGATGCGGATGAGATGCCCGTCGTTCTTTCGACAGAGATAACGTTCGATCTCGCGGCAGTACCTGATCGGGTTCCATCGGCGGCGTGGACGCGCGGCCCCTGGAAGGTCTCTAGAGGCGCTGGCGGTCCCAGATGATGCGCAGGCCGTTCAGCGTCAAGTCAGGTGACACCCGTTGAATCACGGTCGTCTCGGGCGCAATGACCTCTGCCAGCCCGCCCGTGGCCACGCACATCACCGGATCGCCCAGCTCACGGCGGATCCGGCCGACCAGACCTTCGACCATGTCGACGTAGCCGAAGAACAGCCCTGACTGCATCGACGCCACCGTGGTCCGGCCGATGATGTTCGCGGGCTTTCTGACCTCGATGCGCGGCAGCCGGGCCGCGCGCTGAAAGAGCGCATCGGCCGAAATCTGGATGCCAGGGCAGATGACTCCGCCCAGATACTCGCCCGCCGCGGAAATCGCGTCGAAAGTCGTCGCCGTCCCAAAGTCGACGACAATCACCGCGCACCCGCCCGGGCGGCCGAACTCCTCGAACGCCGCCACGCCGTTCACAATGCGATCGGCGCCCACCTCGGCGGGGTTCTCGTAGCGAATGGGCATGCCAGTGAACACGGTCTGATCCACGACGAGCGGTGCCACGCCGAAGTATCGTTCGGACATCGTGACGAGCGAGGGCGTCAACGGCGGGACGACCGACGCCACGATCACGGCGTCCACGGCTGACGGGTCGAGTTGTTCCCGGGCGAAGAGCTGCGTCAGTACGATCCCGATCTCATCCGCCGTTCGCTCGCGTAGCGTCGCCAGCCGCCAGCTGTGGACCAGCCGCGGCCCGTCGAAGACGCCAGGCACGATGTTGGTGTTCCCCACATCTATCGCGAGCAGCACTGATCCCTCACACCCACTCGATGTCTGCCGACGTCACTCGTACAAGCCCTCCGCCCGGTCCGCTCACGAGCAACGCACCGTCTTCGTCGATACCGGCCGTGCGCCCGTCGCGCCAGCCGGCTTCGGTCCGCGATCGCACGCGCGATCCCATTGCCGAGGGTGACAGCTCCGACCAGCGGCTCAGAATAACATCGTACCGACCGGCGCGCAGGTCACCGAAGCGCGCCGCCAGCCCGGCGAGCGCTTCGACGAGCACGACGGCACGGGAGACGGGGGCGCCCTGCTCTGCCTCAATCGACGTCACGTGAGACACGAGATCCGCCGGCCACTGGACGGTGCGCAGGTTGATGCCGAATCCGAGAATGACGTAGTCGATGCGCCCCTGCTCGCTGACCGCCTCCGCCAGAATGCCTCCGAGCTTGCGGCCGTTCACCTGCAAATCATTGGGCCACTTGAGCGTCGGCGTGAGGCCGCACGCCGCAGCGATGCCCTCCGACAGCCCCACGCCCGCGGTGATCGTGATGAGACCCGAGGCACGCGACTCGTCGTTCGTCTGATCGAGGCCTCGCAGCACGACTGACGCATACAGACCGGCGCCGGGCGGGGAGAACCAGCTGCGGCCGCGGCGTCCGCGGCCGGCGGTTTGAGTGTCGGCGACGACGATGGTGCCGTCCACGGCGCCACGCGCGGCCAGCTCGGATGCGAAATCGTTCGTCGATGCGACGAGCTCCTCGAAATGACAGGTCGAGGCGAAGTATCCCAGACGAGGCCGCGCCCATTCGATCGCTTCGCGCAGGTCCTCGTGCGGCCAGGGGCGGGCCGGGCTCATCGACTGGAGATGGGCTCGCCGCCGGCAACCGGATCGACGAGCTGGATTTCAACAATCTCGAACGACTCACCGGACTCGAGGTCGAGAGCTTCGATGGCGCCAGCGGCCCGGACGTCGGCTTCGGCCTTGCGGAGCGCGCTCAGGCGTGACGAATCGCCGCGGACGGCGACCCGCCGAACCTTCGTGTTCAAGGGACGCTTCTCCTCAGACTTCCGCTTGCGCACCTCGCCCAGCACCAATGCCGCGGTGTCGAGCGTCATGACGTCTGCCTCATCCTCATGGCCGATCGACCCGCGAATCTCCTGCACCGTTGGCCACGACGCCTTGTGAACGGACCCCGGCTGCCACCACGACCAGACCTCCTCGGTGACGAACGGGAGAAACGGCGCGAGCATGCGCACGACTACGCCGAGCGCAACGACCAGGGCGCCATTCGCCGAACCGGCGGCCTCCGCGCCGTGATCCCCATAGCGGCGGGCTTTGACCAGCTCGAGGTAGTCGTCACAGAGCTGCCAGAAAAAGCCTTCCGTGACCTCCAGCGCGCGCGCATAGCTGTAATTTTCCAGCTGGTCTGTCGCGTCCACGATGACGCCAGACAGCCGGGTGAGCATGCCCCTGTCGATCGGCATGGTGACAGGGCCAAGCGGATCGGGCTTGGACAAGATGAACTTGCCGGCATTGAGCAGCTTGATCGCAAGCCGCCGCCCCACTCGCATCTGGCCGGGCTCGAACGCGGTGTCCACACCCGGCCCGCCTCGCGCGGCCCAATACCGCACGCCGTCGGAGCCGTGCTCGTCGAGCAGCGCGTGCGGCGTGACGACGTTGCCCTTCGACTTCGACATCTTCTTGCGATCGGGATCCAGAACCCACCCGGAGATGGCCGCGTGCGTCCACGGCAGGGTGTTCGCCTCGAGGTGCGACCGGAGCACGGTAGAAAAGAGCCACGTGCGAATGATGTCGTGCGCCTGTGGCCGGAGATTCATCGGAAACGTCCGCGCGAACAGATCGGGATCGCGCTCCCACCCGCACACAATCTGAGGCGTCACCGACGAGGTCGCCCACGTGTCCATCACATCGGGATCCGCCACGAATCCACCAGGCCTGCCCCGGTCGGCGGGGGTGAAACCTTCGGGCACATCGGTTGATGGGTCGATGGGCAGAGCGGACTCCGGCGGGATCAGCCGCGCGTCGTAGTTCACGGCCCCGTCCTCGCGCACGCGATACCACACGGGAAAGGGAACGCCAAAGAACCGCTGGCGGCTGACACACCAGTCGCCGTTCAGCCCGTTCGTCCAGTTGTCGAAGCGCGCTCGCATGTATTCCGGGTGCCACACCAGCTCCGCGCCGCGTTTCAGGAGCGCGTCCCTGAACTCGATGGTTCGGAAGAACCACTGGCGGCTCGTGACAATCTCGAGTGGTCGATCACCCTTTTCGTAGAACTTGACGTGGTGCGTGATCGGGCGCGGCTCACCGATCAGGTCGCCGCTCTCGCGCAGCAGCTCCACGGCGCGGGCACGTGCCTTGACCGCCGAGAGCCCGGCGAGCTGGTCGTAGGCCTGCTGCGCGGCGGCCGGGTCGCGCGACTCCCATCCCCGCGATCCCCAGCCGACAGCCCCCAGCGCGCCGTTGGGTTGAATGACGGCGCGCACCGGCAGGGACAGCTCGCGCCACCACGTCACGTCGGTGATGTCTCCGAACGTGCAAATCATCGCCAGGCCGGTGCCCTTTTCGGGATCGGCCAGCGCATGCGCTCGAACCGGCACGGTAGCCCGGAACAGCGGCGTCACGACCTCACGACCGATGAGCGAGCGGTATCGCTCGTCGTCGGGATGCGCGACGAGCGCCACGCACGCCGGAACCAGCTCCGGACGTGTGGTCTCGACCTCGACGAATCCATCGTCCTGGCACGCAAAGCGGAGGCGGTGATATGCGCCGGCGAGCTCGCGGTCCTCGAGCTCCGCTTGCGCGACGGCGGTGCGAAAATCCACATCCCACAGCGTCGGCGCTTCGATCTGATACGCCAGCTGCCGATTGAGCAGCCGCAGAAACATGAGCTGGGACACTCGTTGTGCATCGCGGCCGATGGTTGCATAGGTCATCGACCAGTCCACCGAAAGCCCGAGGTGCCGCCAGAGATCCTCGAACGCTTTCTCGTCCTCGGCGGTCAGCCGGGCACACAGCTCGATGAAGTTCGGCCGCGAGATCGAAATCGGTTTACCTGGCTTGTCGGGCGGCGCGAATCCGGCATCGTAGGGAAGCGAAGGGTCGCAGCGCACGCCGTAGTAGTTCTGCACCCGGCGCTCGGTTGGCAGACCGTTGTCGTCCCAACCCATCGGGTAGAAGACGACCTTCCCGCGCATACGCTGAAACCGCGCGACGATGTCCGTGTGCGTGTACGAGAAGACGTGGCCGACATGCAGCGACCCACTGACGGTCGGCGGAGGCGTGTCGATCGAGTACACGTCGCCGCGCGCAGCCGAGCGATCGAAGCGATACGTCCCATCGGCCTCCCACAACGCTCTCCACTTCGCTTCGAGTCCCTCGAGCGCCGGCTTGTCGGGGACACGGGGCGCAAGCGAGGTCTGCCGGGGTTCGGCCGATGTCGCGTCGACCTGGGTGCTCGCGCGTGGATGTGCCGCGCCCGCCGTCTCGCCTGGGATGGCGCGCTCACTCAGCCGCTCCAGCACGCGTTCGACAATCCGCTCGATCAAAACGGCGTCGTCCGGAGTGGCGGAACCCAGCGGAGCGGCTTCCGCCACCGCGCGAATGGCCACCGATGTCGCGGTCGATCGGCCGGCGGTGTTGGGCGCCGATGGGGCTTCGAGGCGCGCGAAGGCGGCCTCGAGACGGGTGAAGAGCTCTTCAGGCGATTCTCCGCTGGACACCTCCGGTCCAACGCGGTCCGCATCGCTGACCGTTGGCGCCGCGAGGCTGCCTGCCAGCAATTCCTGGACGCGCGCAATCACGGCCTGAGGGTCGAGCGGCTTCAGCAGCACGTCGTCACATCCAAGCGATGCGATGCGCGCACGGTCGAGCGATTCGACGGCACTGGCCAGCAAGACGACGGGAATGTGCCAGAGATCGGCGCGCTGCTTGACGAACGCGGCCACCTCGTAGCCATCTGCTCCCGGCATGTCGACGTCGGCCAGCACGATATCAGGCGCCTCCTGCCGTATGCGCTCAATGGCTGCCGCACCGTCGCTGACAGTGATGACGCGGACAGGCTCTCCAGCGAAGGTCAGCTGGATCACGCGCTGTACGATGGCACTGTCGTCGGCCAGCAGCAGGGTGTGTGGCATCTTGGGGGTGGGTGGCGAAGAGAGCCCACAGCGGGCCGGGCTCAGCCGTGCTCCGAACGCGAGCGCGCGTTAGCCGCAACGAAATCGACGATGGTCTGCATCGGCGTGCCCGGCAGAAACACGGCAGCCACGCCTGCTTGCTTGAGCCTCGGAATGTCTACATCAGGGATGATCCCTCCGACGACGACCTGCACATCGTCGAGGCCCTTTTCGCGCAGCAGCTCCATGACACGCGGACAGATGTGATTGTGCGCGCCCGAGAGGATGGACAGTCCGATGACATCGGCGTCTTCCTGCAGCGCGGCCGCCACGATCTGCTCGGGTGTCTGGCGAAGCCCGGTGTAGATGACCTCCATGCCCGCGTCGCGAAGCGCGCGGGCAATGACCTTGGCCCCGCGGTCATGACCGTCGAGACCGGGCTTGGCAATCACCACACGAATGCGCCGCACGGGAGCGGCCGTGTCTTGTCTCATCAACCTATATGAGTGGCGGTTCCGTGTATTCCCCCCAGACATCCCGTAGCGCGTCGCACATTTCGCCCACGGTCGCGTACGCGCGCACGGCCTCGATCAGGGGACCCATCAGATTCGTGGTCGTTCCGGCGGCGAACCGGACCTGGTCGAGCGCCCGCGCGACATGCGCCGAGTCGCGACGTGCACGCAGGGTCTCGAGCCGTTCGAGTTGAATGTCGGCCGCCTGTTCATCGATATAGAGAATCGACACCGGCTCTTGATCGGCGGCCACGAACTCATTGACGCCCACCACAATCTTCTCACGCCGCTCGACGGCCTGCTGGAATCGGTACGAGGCTTCCACGATCTCGCGCTGGGGGTAGCCGTTCTCAATGGCCTCCACCATGCCGCCCAGACGGTCGATCGTCGCGAAGTAGTCCAGAGTGCCGGCCTCCATGTCGTCCGTCAGTCGCTCGACGAAGTACGAGCCGCCGAGCGCATCCACGACCGCCGCGACACCCGTCTCATACGCGATGACTTGCTGCGTCCTGAGCGCGAGCGTCGCCGCCTCGGCGGTTGGCAGCGCCAGAGCCTCGTCGAGCGAATTGGTATGCAGCGAATTGGCCCCACCGAGCACGGCGGACAGCGCCTGCAGCGCGGTGCGAACGACATTGTTGTAGGGCTGCTGCGCCGTCAGGGACACGCCAGCGGTCTGTGCGTGGAAACGCAGCTTCCACGAACGCTCGTCCTGCGCGTCGAAACGCTCGCGCATCACCCGCGCCCACAGCCGGCGCGCCGCCCGGTATTTCGCGATTTCCTCGAAAAAGTCGCTGTGCGCGTTGAAGAAAAACGACATGCGCGGCACGAACACATCGACGTCGAGCCCCGCCTCAACGCCGTACTGGACGTATTCGATGCCGTTCCGGAGCGTGAACGCCAGCTCCTGCAGCGCCGTGGATCCCGCTTCGCGGATATGGTAGCCGCTCACCGAAATGGTGTTCCACCGTGGGACCTCGCGCGCGCAGAATTCGAACACGTCGGTGACGAGGCGCATCGACGGCCTCGGCGGATAGATAAATTCTTTCTGGGCAATGAACTCCTTCAGGATGTCGTTCTGAATCGTGCCCGAGATCGTCCGCCAGTTCGCTCCCTGTCGCTCGGCCACCACCAGGTACATCGCCAGGACCATGGCGGCGGGAGAGTTGATGGTCATCGACGTCGTGATGTCGGCCAGGGAGATGCCGTCGAACAGCGTCTCCATGTCAGCGAGTGAGGTGACGCTGACGCCGCACTTCCCGACTTCGCCGAGCGACAGCTCGTGATCGGGGTCGCGCCCCATGAGCGTCGGCAAATCGAACGCCACGCTCAAACCGGTGCCGCCCTGTGCCAGCAACGCCTTGTAGCGCCGGTTGGTTTCCTCTGGCGTTCCGAATCCGGCAAACTGCCGCATCGTCCAGAGCTTTCCGGCGTAGCCTGTCGGGTGGATGCCACGCGTGTATGGAAATTGGCCTGGATTGGCGAGATCACGGCCGTAGTCGAGAGTGGCGACGTCTTCGTCGGAGTACAGCCGCTCGATCCGCTGGCCGGAGATCGTGGTGAATTCGGCGGCCCGCTCCGTGGTCTGCGCCAAGGCGGGCGCCAGCACCTCTCGCTCCCAACGCTCTTTCCTCGGCTTGGGCCGCTCGGCCAGTGTGCCCTTCATCGACACTCAATTATAGGTGGCCGGTTGCCGACGTGAACCCTGGCTGGCGGGCGGCGCGGCCTGCTCGTAAACCACGCGTCCGCCGACGATCGTGTAGAGCACTCTGGCTTTCAGCAGCTCGCCCGGGCTCGACTTGCCAATCTCGATGAGATCGCGATCGAAGACGGCGACGTCGGCCAGCAATCCAGGAGCGATCGATCCCTTGATGTGTTCCTCGAATGAGGCCCAGGCAGGCGCGCGCGTGTAGGCGTCAATGGCCTCCTCGATGGTCAGGCGTTGATCGGGGAACCAGCCGGACTGCGGTTCCCCATTGAGCGTCTGCCTGGAAACCGCCGCATAGAGTCCATAGACCGGACTCAAGAAATAGCGCGCCGCGTTCGTGCCCGGACTGTCGCTGCCGAAGATGAGCACAGCGCCAGCCTCCTTCAGCCTGCGAAACGCATAGGCACCCTTCGAACGCTCCTTGCCGATGCGCTCTTCCATCCAGCGCATGTCATCGGACACGTGATACGGGTTGACCTCTGCCACGAGCTTCAGGCGCCCGAACCGCTCGAAATCCTCCGGATGGACGACCTGGGCGTGAATGACGCGCCAGCGATGATCGGTCGATGCCATGTGGTGCTGGTTCAGGACACGCTCGTAGATGTCGAGGATGATGCGGACACCCTTGTCGCCAATCGCGTGAACGTGCGGAGGCAGACCGGTGGCGACTGAGGCGTCGATGAGCTTCTCCATATTACCGGGCGGAAACTGCGTATAGTGCTGCGACTCTTTCATCGAATCCCCGGCGCCGTTCTGCCCTTCCGGAAACATGATGTCGCGCAGCCATCCCTTGTTGGCGAGATCGTGATCGTAGGGGCGGAAGAACATCGCGCTGCTGTTCCCCATGATGCCGTCCACCCACGCCTTGTAGCCGATGTATCTGAGCCAGTCGTCTCCGAACCCGCGCGAGATCCCGAGTGCAGCCACGTGCGGGACGTTGTCGAGGGTCGGGCGCAACATGATGCGGGACGTCAGCTCACCACGGCGCGCCAGCTCCTGATACGCCAGGAGCTGCGGTCCCGACGTCAGGTCCTGCATCGTCGTCACACCGCCTTCGCGGGCTTCCTTCAACACGGCGCTCACTTGCACGAGCCGCTGTTCGAACGGAACGGCCGGGACGACGCGACGCACCAGATCGACGGCCGGGCCCTTTAGAATACCGGTGAGGCGGCCCGCTCCGTCCTTGACGATTTCCCCGCCGGCCGGACTCGCGGTGGCCGCGGTGACGCCAGCCAAATCAAGGGCCTTGGTGTTGGCCAGAAACACGGAGCGATCGAACCGATTGAGCAGAACGGGGTGCTCTGGCGTGACGGCATCGATGAGATCGCGCGACGGCGTAAACGGCCCGGCCGCGGTGCCGGCGCCGCTCGGCGACCCGGCCGAGCCCGCCGCCCACTGCTCGTATGCACCCCAGTCACCGCGCGTAATCCAGCTGCCCGCCGGCAGCCGGCCAACCGCAGCTCGTACGCGGTCGACGAACGCCGTGGGTTCGTGGACGTCGAGCAGGTTCACCCCAGTGAGCAGAGCCCCCGTCCCTTCGATGTGCACGTGACTGTCGTTGAAGCCTGGCAGGGCAAAGGATCCTCTCAGATCGATCAGACGAGTGGCCGGGCGGGCGAGAGCCCGGATTTCGGCAGTCGTGCCGACAGCCGTTATCCGGTTGCCGGTCATGGCCAGCGCCTCGGCCCAGGGTTTTCGGGGATCCAGCGTGTACACGCGCCCGTTGACGAGCACCAGATCGGGCGGCAGCGTCGCCTGGGCTGTCATGAGCGCGGGCATGACGCACGCAGCGGCCAACAGCAGCATATGCAGCCTGCGCATCGTCGATGAACCTCCTTGAGCCGTAAGTCGCTGAAAAGTTAGCACAAAATGGTCGTCTGCCACCGCGGCTCGCCTTGACTTCGTCTCCGGGGACACGCTACCCTGCCCTGCCTTTGGTCCGGCTTGTGGCTGTCAGCTCCGCCACGTGCGCCAGTGATTGACGACCTGACGAACGCCACCCACGAGGACGTGGTGAACTTCTATTCGGGGAAATATTTCTCCGCTGAAGCATCCAACCTCTCGGCCCACGGTCCGCTGTTCGGAGCGATGCTCCGCGAGTTCGACACAGCCGCCCGGATTCTGAACCTCGATCCCGGCATCTGGAAGATTCTCACCCACCCCAAGCGGCAGATCGCCGTGTCGTGTCCGATTCAGATGGACACGGGCGAGATCGAAGTGTTCACGGGCTACCGTGTCCAGTACAACATCACGCTCGGTCCGGCGAAGGGCGGCATTCGATATCACCCGGACGTCACGCTCGATGAGGTGACGGCTTTGGCCGCGTGGATGACGTGGAAGTGCGCCGTCGCGCACATCCCGTTCGGCGGTGCCAAGGGCGGCGTCATCTGCGATCCGACGCGCCTGTCGCGGCGCGAGCTCGAGGCGCTGACACGGCGGTATGTCGCCGAGATCATCGACGCCATCGGGCCGGAGAAGGACATCCCTGCGCCCGACGTCAACACCAACGAGCAGATCATGGCGTGGATCATGGACACCTACAGCATGCACGTCGGCCAGACGACGACGGCTGTCGTGACGGGCAAGCCGCTGGAGCTCGGCGGATCGCTCGGCCGTCGTGAGGCCACGGGACGTGGCGTCGCGCTTGTGACGCGCGAGGCGGCACGTCACCTGGGCCTCGATCTCCTCGGCGCGAAGGTGGCTATCCAGGGCTTCGGAAACGTCGGATCGGTCTCAGCCGACCTTCTGGGCAAGGTGGGAGCCACGGTGGTGGCGGTGACGGACTGGAAGGGCGGCGTCTACAACGACAACGGGCTGGACATCAAGACACTCCTCGAGTACGTCGCCGAGCGCCGCAGCGTGGACGGCTTCGCAGGCGGCGAACCGATCACGAACGAAGAGATGTTCGCGCTCGATGTGGATGTCCTGATTCCCGCGGCGCTCGAGAACCAGATTACGGTCGACAATGCCCCGAACATCAAGGCGAAGATTGTGGTCGAAGGCGCCAACGGTCCGACCACGCCGGATGCACACGCGCATCTTCACAAGCGAGGGGTGTTCGTCGTGCCGGACATTCTGGCGAACAGCGGCGGCGTGACGGCTTCCTACTTCGAGTGGGTGCAGGACCGCTACGGCTACTTCTGGACCGAGAACGAAGTGAACTCCAGGCTCGAGGGCAAGATCTGCGAGGCGTTCGAGGCGGTGCTGCAGACCTCACTCAAGTACTCGGTGGACATGCGCACCGCCGCGTACATCGTGGCGATCCACCGCGTGGCCACGGTCACCAGGATGCGCGGCATGTACGCCTAGGGCGCACCCCCCCACGCGCCCGTCCAATCGAGACTCCCTCGCTCAACCTGCTACGCCTCGGCAATGCGGAGCGGCCGGCTTGCGCCAGTTGTCACCAAGGATCTGAGTCAGGTGATGTTGGAGGTGGCCGACGTAGTCGGCCATGAAATAGTCGAGAGTGGCTGAGGTGCTTTCGGGCACCGTCTGCCACGCAATCTGGTGCAGGTTGTGCCTCTCGCGGGCCTGCAGGCGGATGGAGTCGGGCACGGCGTCCATGACGCGCGCCAGCTGACGGTTGAACGCCGCCCAGAGCTCGATGAGCTCGACCCAGGGCGCCTGCTGGTACCGCTGAACGGTCACCCAACGGTCCTGATCGTAGCCGGCGAAAATCAGGGTGTCCTGAAACTGTGCGCGGACGAAGCGCTGATGGTTGTTCGAAGCCGAGTCAATCAGATGGCCGACAATCTCGCGCGGCGACCACTTGCCTGGCGCGGATGGCATGCGGCTAGCGTCATCGGCGATCGCCCGCAGGGCGGGAATGGCGTGTTCGATCGATTCGAGGAGGTCCTTGACGTAGGGCCGCACATCGCCCCCGGCGGTCAGGTGCCCACGCGGACCGGAATGACTTCGGTGGCGGCTCCGTCCCCGTCCTTCGTGCTGATCTCGATCAGATAGTCCCCGGTTGCCAGACCGGCCAGCGGCAGATCCAGCTGGTGGGATCCCGGCGCCGGGCTGGTGAGCGGCAGCGGCGACATCGGTTGTCCCGCGCGATTCAACAATCGCGCGGTCGCCGGCGGGCGCGTGTCTCCCGGACCGTAGGTTTCGAAGCGGACCACGAGACGATCGGTCCGGCGAAAATCGCGCGACGCACTCGGCACGCTGTCCGCGCTCGCTATGAGACTTCGGTATTCGAGAGCATTGCGCGCCCGGAATACCCTCGGTGTGCTCAGCGCGACTTGCGGCGCGTTCAGATCGGGCACGGTGATCTCGGAGGTTGCCGTGTCGAGGACGCGCGCGGTGTTGCCTTCGACCACGAAGTTCAACTGAAGCCGGCCGGGATCGGCGTCAAACGTCACCTGGGACGGCCCACGTGTCGGCGAGGTGGCCGCACTCACTGGCGAGGTTGACGATGCCAGTGCGGCCGACGCATCGGCCGACGCGTACGCCACTTCGGGAATCTTGCCGCGGAAGTACGGACGCTGCTGCCCCGCCGCGAGCAACGACACCCGCACGGCTTCCTCGCGCCGAACGCCCGGCACCGCAGGCGTCGGCTCCCAGACGAACGTGACCCGGGTCTTCCCCTGCTCACCACGGGCCATGCCAATCCACGTACGGACGGCTCGCGCTCCCTGTCCTGGCTCGGCGATCGAGCCGAGAGCGCGCGTCACGGCGGCGGGGGTCTCGCGCTTTGGCGCCACTGCCCGGGCCGTCTCCTCGGCGGTGAATGCCCAGTATCCCTTTCGTGCGCGAACCTGCACGCCGGGCCGTTTGACGCGTACGTCAATCTCGTGGAACTTGCCGTCCGCAGGCGCCTGCACGGAGTTGTAGCCGATCAGATAGTACGCGCTCGAATCTCTGGCCACCTGCCGCAGGCCCACCTCGAGGTCGTTGCGATCGACGATGGCGCGACCGTCTGTGTTGTCGGCGAGGATCCTGAGTGTGTCGCCCATTTGTCGAAGGGCGGACCGATCCGACTCCATCCCGACGTTCTGATCGATATCGAACTCACCGGCTGCGAGACCCCGCGGGTCCAGCGAGTAAATGGCCGTGTTGTTCCGGTTGGCGGCGTCGAACACGATTCTGAGGTCGCTCAACAGCTCGGTGTTCGCGAAGAAATTTATCGAATCGCCGCGCGGACCGTCGGAGGCGAAGGGATCGTTGTGGCTGGGATTGCCGAAACCAGGCAGCGCGGCCACCGGATCCCGCAATTGCGGGGGCAGCACGTTCGAGTAGCCCTCGCTCACCAGGATCAGCGATTTTCGGCCCTCGCGCAGCGACCCGAGGCGTGTCACCAGGCCCTTGATCGCCGAGAGGGACACCTCGTTGCGGACGCGCTCGACGACCGATGCCGGATAGAACGCGTAGCGATTCTCGAAGTCGTTGCGGGGCGTGTAGTCGTACTTGCGGCCGGTGAACTGCGAGACGGCGCGCGCGATATTCTCGTGATTGCGCGAGAAGCGCATCTCGAGGAGCGAGGTGAGCGGGTACATGATCGCCACCATGTCGGTCGGCGCCAGCTGCGTCTGAATGAACCTCATCAGCGGGTCGCGCACCGACATGCTGTTGCCGAGCCGCACGTGGTAGTCGTCCAGAAAGATCGCGAACAGCCGTACGTCCTCACGCGCGGCTTCCCGTTCCTCATCGAAGTCCGAGCGGATCGCGCGCACCGGCTCGGCGCCCGGCTCGGGCATCCCGCCGACGCGGATGAACTTGAACGATTCGATGGCTTGCGGCTTCCCGTCCTCGGCCACCTGGAAGTCGTTCTGCGTCAGATCGACCACCGGGTTGCCGTCCCGATCGGTGACAATGACGTCCACGCGAACGAAGTTGATACCCGCGCGGAACACGGGTGGCTGCTGCTCCTGGGACGTCGCGTCAGCCGGGCTGGGAGCCGCAGGCTCCTGAGGCGGAGGCGATGGGGGCTGAGACTGGCCCGCCTGCTGCCCGGCGACGAGCGCCGACTGAATGGCGCAGAGAAACAGCGTCGCGGCCAGAACGCAGAGAGCGCAGTGGCTGGGACATGGGCGATCACCTTAATGATAGCATCGCCGGCTGGAGAGATTCGCCGTGACCGAAAACCCTGCCGGCCCAATGCTCCCGCTAACCCAGCTGGCCGACGACGAGATCCTGTTCCGGGACAGCGTGCAGGAGTTCGCCGAGCGCGACATTCGTCCGCTCGTCCGCGACATGGACGAGCAGGCCTACGTGCCGCGCGAGCTCGTCCGCAAGCTGTTCGACCTCGGAGTGATGGGCATCGAAATCCCCGAGACCTATGGGGGCGCCGGAGCGAGCTTCTTCCACGCCGTGCTGGCGGTCGAGATGCTCTCGCGGGTCGACCCATCCATTGGCGTGCTGGTGGACGTCCAGAACACGCTGGTGGTCAATGCGCTCATGCGCTTCGGAAGCGATGGCTCTCAAGCGGCGCTATCTGCCGCGCCTCGCGACGAACACCGTGGGCGCATACGCGCTGTCGGAAGCCGGTTCCGGTAGTGACGCCTTCGCACTCGCGACCCGCGCGACCGAGGACGCTCACGAGTACCGGCTGAGCGGCCGCAAGCTGTGGATTACGAACGCCAACGAAGCCGACGTCTTCATCGTGTTCGCGACGGTGAGTCCCGAAGCGGGCTACAAAGGCATCACGGCATTCGTCGTGGAGCGGGAGTTCGAGGGCCTGCACGTCGGCAAGAAGGAAGACAAGCTCGGAATCCGGGCGAGCAGCACCTGCGAGTTGCTGCTCGAAGACTGCCGGGTTCCGACACACAACGTGCTGGGCGAGGTCGGCCGGGGCTACAAAGTCGCGATCGAAACACTGAACGAGGGACGCATCGGCATCGGCGCACAGATGATCGGGTTGTCGCAGGGAGCGCTCGAACACGCCATCCGGTACACGAAGGAGCGCCGGCAGTTCGGCAAGGCCATCGCCGATTTTCAGGCCGTACAATTTCAGCTTGCCCGCGCCGCCACCGAGCTCGAAGCCGCACGTCTACTCGTCTACAACGCCGCACGCCTGCGCGATCGCGGCCTCCCCTTTCTGACGGCCGCCGCGATGTGCAAGTTGTATCTCCTCCGAGGCAGCCGAGCATGTGACATCTCTGGCGGTGCAACTCTTCGGCGGCTACGGCTACGTGAAGGACTATCCGGTGGAGAAGCTGTATCGCGACGCGAAGATCGGACAGATCTACGAGGGGACCTCGAACCTGCAGCTCCAGACGATCAGCAAGCAGATCCTGGCCTGAGCCGCGCCGGCGTCGATGGAGCGCCCTTCCCCGCTCCTGGCGCTTCACGACAATCGCAGGATCTCGCGCCCGATGGTTCGCCGCTGCGCATAGGTCGACCCGAGCAGCACGTCCACCGCCCGGGCGTCGCGCCACAATCGTTCGATCACCGCCTGACGGGTGAAGCCGCGGGCTCCGGTCAGCTCCAGCATCCGATCCGTCACCAGACGCGCGGCGTCGCTGGCCGTGACCTTGGCCATGGCCGCGCCCGCATCGGCTCCTTCCTGCGGCTCGGCGGTGGCGGCCTTCATGGTGAGCATGCGTGCCGCGTCCAGCTGCACGGCGACGTCAGCAAGGGTAAAGCGGACGGCTTGCGAGTCGTGGACCAGGCCGTCTCGCAGCTCGGCGACGGCCCAATCGAGCGAAGCACGGCCCACACCCAACGCGACCGCGGCCATGAGCACGCGCCCGCGATTCATGATCCAGGTCGCCAGGTCAGCGCCCTCGGGCAACGACCGCAGTCGATCCGCCTCGGACACCTGCAACCCGTCGAACGCGACATCGGCCCATGCCGCTCCGCGCGCGCCGAGCGGGTCGACGGCCGGTCGCCGCACGATGTCGTCGTTGGTGCCGGCCACGAGCGATCCCATGCTCTCCGACGAGCCCGGGTCAGGCCCGTCAGCCGCCACGACGAACACCCCCGCCGATGCCGCACCAGGAACCAAACCGGCTCGTCCCGTCAGCCGCAAACCGTCTCCATCGGGCTCAGCACGGATCGACTGGCCTTCGGCGCGCCACACCAGGATGGCCGCGGTCGGCGTGCCCGCGGCCAGCGCTCCGAGCCACCGCTCGCGGTGCACCTGATTGCCGAAGCGATGTACGGCCGATGCGGCCAGGTTCTCCGTCGCGAGCAGAAGCGCGACACCCGCGCTGTGATACGCGACCGCCTCCACGGCGACGACGGCGCTGACAAAGTCGAGACCCGCGCCCCGCCATTCCCGGGGGACCGCAATCGCCAGGAGCTCGCGAGCCCCGGCTTCGGCAATCACTGCCGGGGGACAGACATTGTCACGATCGATTTGGGCGGCGAGTGGCAGGACGAGATCGCGCCCGAACGCCTGGGCCTGCTCGCGGCAGCCCTCCTGCTCTACCGTCAGATCGAAGTTCATGCGCGATCGAGACGTTCGAAGACCGGGGCCAGGCGCCGCAGGGTGACCGGCAGCTCTTCGGGCACGACGCGCACATGACCGACCACCGACATGAAGTTGGTGTCGCCCTCCCACCGGGGCACCACGTGCACGTGCAGGTGATCGAGCACGCCCGCGCCGGCGGGCCGGCCAAGGTTGATGCCCACGTTGATGCCCTGCGGCTGATACACCTCCTGCAGCGTGATCTCCGCGCGGCGTGTCAACTCGGCCAGTTCCGCCAGTTCGTCGGGCCTCAGGCCGGCAAGCGTGGCCACATGCCTGACCGGCACGATCATCAGATGCCCGTTGTTGTAGGGATAGAGGTTGAGGATGACGAAGCAGAGTCGGCCGCGAAAAACGATGAGGGAGTCGGCCGCCTGGCTGGCCTCCGCGTCGCAGAAGATGCACCTACGGGCGTCGAGGGTGCCCGTCACGTACGCCAATCTCCACGGAGACCAGAGATGTTCCAGGAGCGGGGGTGGCGCCTAGAGCGTGCGCCAAGTCGCGTGGCGCCGGACGAGGGCTCGGCCGAAGCGGGCGCCGTCGCTTCAGGCGTACGATTGATCAATTCCTTGAGCTCTTTGCCCGGCTTGAAATACGGGACCTTCTTCGGCGGCACATCCACCTTGTCGCCCGTCTTGGGATTGCGTCCCTTGCGAGGCTCGCGCTGACGCAGGCGGAAGCTGCCGAACCCGCGCAACTCGATCTTTTCGCCCCGGTGCAGCGCCTGGATGATGCTGTGGAACACCGTGTCCACGATGACCTCGGAGTGTTTCTTCGTGAGGTCCGAAACCCGCGCTACCTCTTCGACGAGCTCTGCCTTGGTCATGATGTCACCAATCCCGCGTTCCTACATCGCCTCGCGGGATTCTCAGGCCGCACTCAGCTCCGGCTTCGAATGTGATCGCCGAGCGTCGCCTCGCCACGCTCCTGGCCCGCCGTGTACTGCTCCCAATCCGCGCGGAACTCTTCCGACTTGAGCGCACGGATGCTGAGGCCGATTTTCCGCTCGCCCGGGCTCAGCTTGATGATCCGCATCGGGTAGTTCTCGCCGATTTTCAGATCGATCTTGTCGCCGTGCGTCTCGTCGAACTCGGAGATGTGAATCAGGCCCTCGATCCCTTCATCGAGCTCGACGAAGGCGCCGAAGCTGGTGAGCCGAACCACCTTGCCCTCGACCACGGTGCCAACCTGATGCCGCGAGAAGAAGTCGTCCCAGATGTCGGTGGCCAGCTGCTTCAGTCCGAGCGAGAGGCGCTGGTTTTCGGCGTCGATGTTGAGCACCATCGCCTCCACCGTGTCGCCCTTCTTGAGCACCTCGGAGGGATGCTTGACGCGCTTGCTCCACGACATGTCCGACACATGGATGAGGCCGTCGATGTCCTCCTCCACCTCGACGAACGCGCCGAATTCGGTGAGGTTGCGCACCTTGCCCACGATCTTCGAGCCAATCGGATAGCGGCCCGCCAGGTCGTGCCAGGGATTGGCTTCGATCTGCTTGAGGCCGAGCGAGATGCGTCGCGCCGTCGGATCGACACCCAGCACCATCGCTTCGACCGTATCGCCCACGTTCAGAATCTTCGACGGGTGCTTCACCCGCTTGCTCCACGACATCTCCGAGACGTGGATGAGTCCTTCGACGCCCGGCTCGAGCTCGATGAAGGCGCCGTAGTCGGTGAGACTGACGACCTTCCCCGACACGCGCGCACCAACCGGGTACCGATCGCTCACGGCCGACCAGGGATCCGAGTTGAGCTGCTTGTGACCCAGCGACACACGCTCGGTCGAGGGGTCGTACTTGAGGACGATGACGTCGATCTCGTCGTTCACCTTGAAGAGCTCGGACGGATGGCCGACGCGTCCCCATGACATGTCGGTAATGTGCAAGAGACCGTCGATGCCCCCCAGATCGATGAACGCGCCGTAGTCGGTGAGGTTCTTGACGACACCCCGGAGCACTTTTCCCTCGGCCAGGGTGTGAAGGGTCGCCTTCTTCTTCTCGGCGTTCTCTTCCTCGAGCAGGACCTTGCGGGAGAGCACGATGTTGCCGCGCTTCTTGTTGACCTTGATGACCCGCATGCGCAGCTCCTGGCCGCGCAGCGCGTCGAGATTGCGAACGGGCCGGACGTCGATCTGCGATCCGGGCAGGAATGCGCGCACGCCGATGTCGACCGCCAGGCCGCCCTTGATGCGCTCGACGACGCGGCCGATCACGACCTTGCGATCGGAATAGGCGCGCTCGACCTCGTCCCAGATCTTCATCTTCTCGGCCTTCTCGCGCGAGAGCACGATGTAGCCGTCCCGGTCCTCGGTGCGCTCGAGCAGTACGTCGACGACGTCGCCGGCCTGCACCGTCAGCTCGCCCCGCTCGTCGAGGAACTCCTCGACCGCAATCATGCCCTCCGACTTGTAGCCGACGTCGACGACGACCTCGGAAGTCGTGACCTTGAGCACGGTTCCCTTGACGACTTCGCCTTCCGCAATGTGCCGGAAGCTGCTATCGTAGATGTCCAGAAGGCGGGCGTACTCCTCAGGATTCATCTGATCGTCATCGGTGGCCGGAGCTGATCCCACTCGCGTCAGGTCCGCCTCGGGTCCTGCTGCCGTAGCGTCCCCTCCGCTCATCCCGGGGTGCTCTTCGCCTACGTTCGCCATGCGTCGCGTGTCCTCCTCAAGCATCGATTGGCCAGCTGCGGGTCGGGGCCGGCGCCCGGAAGTCGGCGGCGTCTACCGCGGCCAACCATTTCACGATAAGCACTAGAATGTACAGCGCTTAGCGGTAACTGTCAAGGTAACGAAAGGATTCTGCCATGGCCCGACGCAAGGCCGCCGCCCGCTCGCGGTCGGCATCTCGGCCGCGCCGCCAGACTCTCAAGTCAACCGCTCGGGCTCATCGCGCGCGACGCAAAGTCCGGAAAACGGTGAGGAAAGCCAGACGACGAGTGGCCGTGCGGACCGCAAAGCGGAAGGTCACCGCCAAGCGCCAGGTCAAGGCGGCAAAGCGGCAGGTCAGAAAGGCGGCGGCCAAGGCCATCCGGAAAAGCCGACCGCGCCAAGACGACAGCGCCGGTGAAATTCGGGAAGAAAACCGCGGCAGCGATCATCGCAAGCCGCTCGCGTCGGGCTGGGGGTCCGGCCACCCCGTTGCCCGCCATCCTCTCCGCCATCCCGCCTCCTGCGCGGCCGAAACGGACCAAGGCGCCCGCGATCAACCGCCAACGCCGGCTTCTCGAAGAACCCCCGCCGCCTGGCGCGCCCTCCACGCTCACGGTTGATTCGACGAGCTCCGCTGCCCGCTCGGGTCGGGCCGAGCTCATTGAGCGGCTGACTCGCCACACCGAAACAAGCCCCGAGCTGACCAGCGGCGATATCGACGCGAATTGGGAAGAGGCCTACAGCACCGGCGACGAAGCCCCCGGAGGAGACAACCCGACGCCCGATCAGGACGTCGTCGAGGAGATCGGCCGCGCGCTCGGCGTCCATTACGACGACCACGAAGAGTTGAAGAGCACCGACAAGATTGCGAGCCGCGACCGTCACCGGTGGGAATTCGACCCCGCATCCGCCGAGGACTATAACGACCGCTCGAAGGAGTGACGCCGATTCAGGAAGCCAGGCGGGCACGAACGAGCGTCATCACGTCCGCGACGACCTGATCGATGGTCTTGCCGGTCGTATCGATTCGCCTCGCATCGGCCGCCTCGTAAAGCGGCGACGCGGCACGTGTACGATCGAGTCGATCGCGCTCGTCCATGGCGGTCAACACATCTTCCACCTGACCCGGGCGGTTGCTGTGAGCCGGATCGGTGGCGCGGCGGCGGGCCCGTTCAGACGGAGAGGCGTCGAGAAAGACCTTGACGTCGGCGTCGGGAAACACCACGGTGCCGATGTCGCGGCCTTCCACGACCAGCCCGCCCCGGGCGCCTTCCTGCTTCTGCAGCTTCACCAGTACTTCCCGCACCTTCGGCAGCCTGGCGACACGGGCGGCTGCGCCATCGATCTCCGCATTTCGAATCTTCTGCGCGATGTCGAGGCCGTCGATCGTCACCACGCCGTCGATGGCACAGATCGTCGCGCGACGCGCCAGATCGGCTACCGCCGCTTCGTCGTCGAGTGGAAGCCCTGAATCCAGGGCCTTCCACGCCACGGCCCGGTACATGGCACCAGTATCCAGGTGGCGATAACCGAGCATCGACGCAATCGATCGCGCAACCGTGCCTTTGCCGGCACCTGAAGGTCCGTCGATGGCGATGATGAGAGGCTTCACGGGAGGATGGTCAGGCGGAGGCAAAGTGTAACATGGCCATGTGAGCCCGCCGAGCCTCCGGCGGACGGCCGCGGTCGTCGCAATCGGTGCACTGGGCACGATCGGTGTGGCGCTTCCGCCGTACGGTCGTGCCGCGTCGTTCGTCGCACGTGCCGCCGCCCTCACTGGATGGCCAGCGGCTCTCGCCGAGTGGTCCAGCCAACCGGTCGTCATCCACGAAGTGACCAGTCCGACACGGTATGGAACGGTCCGAGCGCTCCTCTACCGCCCGGCGGCGCCGCGGCGCACGGCCGTACTCGTCGCCGGCATTCACCCGGCCGGCATCAACGAGCCGCGACTGGTTGGTCTCGCGGAAGATCTTGCGGCCACGGGCGTCGCGGTGCTGACGCCGGAAATACCAGACATGACGCGCTTTCGCATCACGCCGCACGCGACTGACGTCATCGAGGATGTGACCGCGTGGCTCGCGGCCCAGGGCGAGCTTGCGCCCGATGGGCGCGTCGGGCTGATGGGGATCAGCTTTTCCGGCGGACTGTCAGTCGTCGCTGGCGGTCGGCCGGCGGTGAGGAATCGAATAGCGTATATCTTTGCGCTCGGCGGGCATGGCGACCTTGAACGGGTGCTGCGCTTCCTGTGTACGGGGATCGAACCGGATGGATCGAAGCGACGTCCTCACGACTACGGGCTCGCGGTGCTGCTCATGACTCTGGCGGAGCGTCTCGTGCCAGGCAGCCAGGTGGGCGAGTTGGAGCGCGGTATTCAGACCTTTCTGATGGCGTCTGCGCTCGATGCCGCAAAAGATCCCGGCGCGAGGCAGCGTTTCGACGAAGCGCGAGACATCGCTCGCCAGCTGCCCGAACCGGCGGCCGGGCTCCTGCGCCTGATCAACGATCGGGATGTCGAGCGGCTGGGCCCGCTTCTCCTGCCCGAGATCGCCTCCGTCTCGGCCGACCCTTCGCTTTCCCCGGAACGCGTGAAGCCGCCAGCGGCGCCCGTCTTTCTGCTCCATGGGAGCGACGACAGCGTGGTCCCGGCCGCCGAATCCACGCTGCTGGGGAACCATCTCGAGCAACACGGCGTGACCACCCGCGTCCTGCTGAGCCCACTCATCACGCATGCCGAGATCGAACGCGCGCCGGGGCCGGAAGATGCGTGGCAACTCATCGCGTTCTGGAAGGATGTGCTCGTTCAGTGACGAAAGTCACCCCGGATCGTCAACGCGCCGATGGTATCCGCCTGCAGAAGCTCATGTCGGCGGCCGGCGTCGCCTCGCGGCGTGCCGCCGAGCGCCTCATTCTGGAGGGCCGCGTCAGTGTGAATGGAGCCACCGTCACCGAGCTGGGCACGCGCGCGGACCCGGCTCGTGACGATGTGCGGCTGGACGGCCGGCGACTGCGGACGGGTGGGCGGCGCCGCTACATTCTGCTGAACAAACCGCGCGGCTACGTCACCACACGACACGATCCCCAGCAGCGGCCCACCGTGATGGACCTGATCTCCAGCGTTCCGGGCTATCTCTACCCGGTTGGCCGGCTCGACTACGACTCCGAGGGACTTCTGCTGCTGACCGACGACGGCGATCTGGCGTCGCGACTCATGCATCCGCGTCACGGGATCGAGCGCGTCTACGAGGCGCGCGTGCGCGGTGTCCCCGACACGCACGATCTGCGACGTCTGGCACAAGGGGTTGCCGTCGACGGGCGGGCTACCAGGCCCGCACAGGTCCGCTTGGCCGCAACCAACCGCGGTCGAGACGCGAACCAGTCTCTGCTTCTCATTACCCTCAAGGAAGGCCGTTCGCGGCAGGTTCGGAAGATGTGCGATGCGATCGGGCACCCGGTGGTGCGGCTGAGACGCGTACGCATCGGGCCAATCGCCGATGCGCGCCTGCGGCCGCGCGAGTTCCGGGAGCTCACCGATCGGGAAGTCGCGCTCCTTAGAGCCGCCGTCGAGGTCCAGGGCTAGGCCGTTCAGTGAATCGTCTCGGAGCCTTGGGGATCTTCCTCCGTGCTGTCGAGCAGCGATTGTTGCTGCACGTCCGGAACAGCGGCGAGGCCAGCGGGCGCTTCGAAGCCGAGCGCGTCGGCCATCTCCTCGATCTTCGGCAGGTCTCCCAAATCGTTCAGACCGAAGCGCACCAGGAACTCCCTGGTCGTCGCGTAGAGAAACGGACGGCCGACGACGCGCTTCCTTCCGGCGATGCGAATGAGTCGCCGCTCGAGGAGCGTGGTGAGGACGCCGGCCGTATTCACGCCACGAATCTCCGTGATTTCCGGCGCGGTGACGGGCTGCTTGTAGGCGATGACGGCCAGCGTTTCGAGCGCCTGCACGCTGAGGCGATGGGTTTTCTGTTCGTCGAAGAGCCGGCGCACCCAGTCGTGGAGCTCTGGACGCGTGACTATCTGGTGGCCGCCGGCCACTTCCACGAGCTGCAGGCCGCTGGGCCGGTCGTAGTCCTGCTTGAGCGACCGAAGAGCCGCTTCCACGTCCTCTTTCGGCTCGGAGTCGAGCAGCTTGTACAACGCTTTCAGCGTCAACGGCTCCGGCGATGCGAAGATGAGGGCCTCGATGATTGGTTTGAGTTCGTCGGCCATGCCCGTCCTCAAGTTTCATCCGCCGGCTCAGGGGTGATCCCGGCCGGATTCTCTCGCGACTGCCGGTCGTCATCCGCTGCGGGGGGACGAGCCGGCGATGAGGGAGTGCTGGATTCAGGTCCCAGCCGCAGGTGAGGCGCATCCGCGGGCCGAGCCCGCTTGTAGACCCGAATCGGCCCGAACGGTTGCAACTGAAACACGCGAATCAGCTTCAGCCGAATCATCTCGAGCAGCGCCAGGAAGGTGACGATGAGCCCGCCGCGCGTCGAGACATCGCTGAAAAGCTCCTCGAACCCGCACGCCTCGGTCTCTGATAACCGGGCCAGCAGCTGGTCGATGCGCACTTCAACAGGAATCTCTGGCGCGGGCAACGGGATGGACGGACGCTGGCGGGCCCGTTGCAGGACGGCCTTGAATGCCGTCATCAGACTGAAGAGGTCGACCTCCAGCTCGGGCTCGCCCTCCCCCCCGTCCAGCCCGGCTACGCGCCCATCGGGCCGGATCCACTGGGCGCTGCGCAGCGTCGCGCGCTCGTAGAGCATCTCGGCGGCCGCCTTGAATCGCTGGTGCTCGAGGAGCCGCCGCACCAGAGCATCGCGCGGATCCTCCTCGGGCTCATCCTGAGTCGGATCCGGCCGCGGCAGCAGGGTCCGCGACTTGATGTGAATGAGCGTGGCCGCCATCACCAGGAATTCGCCCGCGATGTCGAGATCGAGCTCCTGCATGAGCGAGATGTAGTCGAGGTACTGTCTCGTGATGTTCGAGATCGGAATGTCATAGATGTTCATCTCATGCTTCTTGATGAGATGAATGAGCAGATCGAGCGGTCCCTCGAAGTTCGAGAGCTTCACCGAATAGGCATCGGCCGACGATTCGAAGTCTGCGCCAGGGTGCTCCATCATGGTGATACTCAGCGATACGCGATCTTGACCGCGCTTCTCACGCGCTCCATGGTCTCGCCGGCGATGGCGCGCGCGCGCGCGGACCCATCGAAGAGAATCTCCTTCACGTGGTTGGGCCGAGCGAGCACGGCAGCCCGGCGCTCGCGCATGGGCTCGAGGACGGCGTTGATCGCCCGCGCCAGCTTCTCCTTGACCTCGACATCGCCAACCGCACCCGCTCGATATCTCGACTTCAGGTCTTCCACCTCGTCCGTGTTGGCGTTGAACGCGTCGTGATACAGGAACACGGGGTTCCCTTCCACCGTGCCCGGCACATCGGCACGCACCCGCTTCGGATCCGTGTACATCCGCATCACCTTCTTGCGCACGCTGTCCGCGTCATCGGTGAGATCGATGGTATTGCCGTAGCTCTTGCTCATCTTGCGGTTGTCGAGTCCGGGAAGGCGCGGAAACGTGGTGAGGAGGGCCTGGGGCTCGACGAACACGTCCCCGTAAAACCCATTGAAACGCCGCACCACTTCACGCGTCAACTCCAGGTGCGGCACCTGATCCTCACCCACCGGCACGAAGCGCGCGTCGTACATGATGATATCGGCGCCCTGCAGGAGCGGATATCCGAGAAACCCGATCGTCGACAGGTCCTTCTCGGCGAGCTGCTCCTTCTGCTCCTTGTAGGTGGGCACTCGCTCGAGCCACGGCGAGGGTACCACCATCGAGAGCAACAGGTACAGCTCTGCGTGTTCCGGAAGCAGTGACTGGATGAAGAGCGTGCTGCGCTCCGGGTCGATTCCGGCCGCAATCCAGTCGGCCACGTTGTCGTAGGCGTACTTCGTCAGCTCGCTCGTGTCGGCGTACTCGCTCGTCAAGGCATGCCAGTCCGCGACGAAATAGAAGCATTCGTAGTCGCGCTGGAGCTGTGCCCAGTTCTGGAGCGCCCCCACCAGGTGCCCCAGGTGCAACTTCCCCGTCGGCCGCATCCCCGAGACGACGCGCGGTCGGCCGGTCAGAGCAGCCACGTGAGGAGCAGATAGTACGGCGGGATCACGAGGTAGGACAGCACCCCGGTGAACATGAGGGCGTAGATCAGCAGAAACCCGTACGGCCGGAGGCGATCGTACTGCTGTGCGAGCGGCAATGGCAGCAGGCCGGCAAGGACGTTTCCCCCGTCGAGCGGCGGAATCGGAATCATGTTGAAGAGGGCGAGGAGCAAATTGATTTGCAGCGCGCCGCGGAGCAGCATCGCCAGCGGTGCGCTGAAGCTGACCTGATCGAGCGTGAACGGTGCGACGGGGAACACCGCAGGGCGAGGGAAGCCAGTACGGCCAGCAGGAGGTTGCTTGCGGGACCAGCAGCCGCGACGAGCAGGTAGTCGCGCCGGCCGCGCTTGAGCCGGCTCACGTTCACCGGTACGGGCTTCGCCCATCCAATGAGCGGCGCGCCCGTGACTGCCGCCACGAGCGGAAGCACGATGGTCCCCAACGGATCGACGTGCACCGCCGGATTGAGCGAAATGCGTCCCAGGAGCTTGGCGGTTGGATCGCCGAGACGATAGGCCGTCGCCGCATGCGCCGATTCGTGGACCGTCAGAGAAAACAGCAGGACCAGGAATTCGATGAAGATGAGACCGAAATTGACGTCAGACAACGGCCCAAGAGTAAGGCAAGAGGCCACGGCAGAGCAAGTTAGCGCGCGGCGGCGAAATAGCTGAGAAGCGAATCCGCGGCTCGCGCACCCACCACCGGCAGCAGTTCTTCGCGCGTGGCTCGACGCACACCAGCCAGACTGCCGAAGCGAACGAGCAACGCGCGACGACGCCGCGGCCCGATGCCCGGCACGGCGTCGAGCTCGGACGAGAGATCGCGCATGGCACGCGCGCGCCGATGATAGGTGACCGCAAAACGATGCGCCTCGTCGCGAATCCGTCGGATGAGTCTGAGCGACGGATCGTGCGGATCGATTCTGAGGGGGTCCGACTGGTCGCGCGTGAAGATCAGCTCTTCTCTTTTCGCCAGACCAATCGCCACGAGGTTGGCGAGTCCCAGCTGTTCAAGCGCTTGATAGGCGGCCGTCAGCTGGCCCGGACCGCCGTCGATGACGATCAGATCCGGAAAAGGACCGCCCTGTTCGAGCAAGCGGCGGAAGCGCCGCAACACCACCTCGTGCATCGCGGCGAAGTCGTCGGGCGCCGGCGCTTCCGGTTGGACAGCCGGCGGCGCCACGCGGCGACGCCGGCTGCCAGTGAGCGCCGGAAGACCCAGAATGCGATACTTCCGATACTCACCCGGCCTCATGCGCCCGTCTTCGCAGACGACCATCGACGCCACGGTCTCGCTTCCCTGAATGGTCGAAATATCGAAACATTCGATGCGCCGCGGCACGGACGGCAGCTGCAGGACCACGCGCAGCGTTTCGAGCGCATCGTAGTGGGCCACGGTGTCTTCGTTGAATCGCCTCTCGTAGGCGAGCGCCGCATTCCGCGTCGCCAGCTCGATCAACCCCCGCTTGTCGCCCCGCTTGGGGACCAGAAGGCGCACGGCGCGCCCGCTCTCGGAACCGAGCCACGCCTCGAGCGCTTCGCGGTCCTCCGGCTCGACGGGCAGATGGACTTCCGGCGGTACCGCGTTGAGCTCGTAAAACTGCTGCAAGGCCGCCTGCAGCACGACGGCTTCACTGTCGGCGGCCGCCTTCCCCGCGTCGGTCACGAGCTCCACCCGCTCGATGACGCGGCCGCCGCGCATGACGAAGACCATGATGAGGACGCCTGCGGGGCCAATCCTCACACCAAACGCATCGCGATCACCGAGCCTTGCGGTCGCCATCTTCTGCTGTCTCTCGTGAAGCGTCGTGACGGTGCGCATGGCATCGCGCAGCTGCGCCGCTTCTTCGTATCGCTGGCTCTCTGCTGCGGCACGCATCCGGTCCTCGAGCTCGCGCGCCAGCTCCTCGCGACGTCCTTCGAGGAACAGCTTCGTGTCGGTGACGGCACGGGCATATCAATCGGCCGTGCACAACGCGTCGACGCACGGAGCAATGCAGCGCTTGATGTCGTACTCGAGGCAGGGCCGTCCGCGCTTGCCGGTGATGACCTCGTTGCACGATCGCAGCCCGAAGAGCCTGTGCGTCAACGCCATGGTCTTGCGCGCGAAGGTCGCCGGCAGGAAAGGTCCGGCGTAGAAGTGCGCGTCGCGCTCCACCCGCCTGGCCACGAGGATGCGTGGGTACTCCTCGCCGGTGGTGAGCTTCAGGTAGGGATAGTTCTTGTCGTCCCGCAGGAGGATGTTGTACTTCGGCGACCGCTGTTTGATGAGATGGTTCTCGAGCGCAAGCGCTTCCACGACGGAGTCGGTGACGATGACCTCGACGCGGTGGACCTCGTCGAGGAGCGCGTCGGTCTTCGGGCTGCTGCCGTACGCACCCAGATACGTGCGGACGCGGTCACGAAGCGACCGGGCCTTGCCGACATACACCGTGTCGCCACGCTGATTCAGGTAGAGATAGACACCAGGCTGCTCGGGCAGGCGCGCAACCTGGGCCTTGAGTTCATGAATCGCCATCGGCTACCATGACACGCCTCCACGGCGTGACCGGAAGTTTCCAAAGGGCCCCGGCGGCGCTCGAGCACACCACCGTCCCAGGCTTCGATACCCGCTCTATGACATTCACAGGAACCATCGGCGCCATTTGCATGGTTCCACTCCGGGTGATCATCAATCTCTGCGTCGCCTGGCGAATCCACCCGAACGTGCTGACATTCTGCGGCATGATGACCAACGTCGCGGCGGCATGCGCGCTCGGCGTGGGACGGTTCCGCCTGGCCGGCTTCATCATGATCGCCGCCAACATGTTCGACTTCATCGACGGCAAGGTGGCCGCCGAGAGCAATCGCTCGTCCGAGTTCGGCGGGTTCTGGGACTCGGTCATGGACCGCTTCTCGGACCTCACGCTCTTCATCGGCCTCATCTATCTCTACGCGCAGCTCCACCGCACCGATTACGTCATTATCACCGCGCTCACGATGATGTTCGCCATCATGACCAGCTACACGCGCGCGCGGGCCGAGTCGCTCATCGACAAGTGCAAGGTCGGCTTCATGGAGCGCCCCGAGCGCATCGTCCTCTTCATGATCGGAGCCTTCACGAATCGCATGGCCGCCGTGCTCTGGGTCATCGGCGTGCTCTCGGTGATTACCGTGGCAGACCGGATCTACTACACGTGGCAGGTGCTGAACGGTCACCGTAACGTCGAGGCCGCTCTGCTCCAGCGGCTCAACCAGAAGGTGTCGTGACGTGAAACGACTCGTGACCCTGCCGCTGCTGGTGCTCTGGAGAGCCTGCTTCTGGACTTACGAGCGCGCCACCTGGCAGTACGACCTGATGGTCATCGCCATCCTGGCGTTCGTCTGGCTGACCCCGCCCGCGTGGCTTGGCGACCCCATGGCCAAAGGGCCAGGACTCGCCGTCAGGCTCTTCGACGCCCTCAGTCGCTGATCCGGGATCTGGTGCCGCCATATCCGGCGACACCGCGGCGTCCGCTCAGGCTCGTGCGCGCTTCTTGGCTTCGGCCCGCACCGGACGCTTGGGCAGCGCCGCGACCTTGGCAGGCTTCTTCTGCGCCGCGCTCACCGAGTCGAGGCTCTTCCTGAGCGCTTCCATCAGGTTGACGACCTTCGGAGGCGCTTCGACTTCGGGCGCCACCACCTCTTCGCCCGCAATCTTCGCCTCGATGATCTTCATCAGGCCGTCCCGGTAGTCGTCGTGGTAACGGCTCAGGTCGAGCTTCCCGTCGAACGTGCCGATGACCTGCTTCGCGAGCTTGATTTCTTCGGCTTTGATCTGCGCCGGAATCGCACCGAGCTCGTCGACGGCATTCATCGATCGAATCTCGGCGGCGTGGTGCAGCGTGTACATGACGAGGCCCCGGCCCTGGGGCTTCACCGCGACGAGATACTCCCGTCCGTACAAGGCCAGCTTGCCGATGCCGACCTTGCCCTTCATGCCCTCGCGCATGACGGCAAACGCATCGCCGCCCATGGGACCATCGGGCGCCAGGTAGTAGGCCTTATCGACGTAGATGGGGTCGAGGCTCTCCTCGTCGCTGAATTGCACGAGGTTGATCACCCGCGTCGTGTCGACGCGCACCTTCTCGAGGTCTTCGTCAGTCACGACCACGTAGCGCCCTTTCTCGAACTCGTAGCCCTTCGAGAGCTCCGTGTTGGCCACCTCACGCTCGCAGCTGGGACACCAGCGTTTCTGCTGGATGCGCGTCTGGCACACGCTGTGGAGCTGGTTGAAGCTCAATGTCGCGCTGGGCTCGGTCGCCGGGAAGACCTTGACCGGGATGTTGACCAGGCTGACCTTGAGAAACCCTTTCCAGGTGGGTCTGAGCGCCATCGGCGTGCTCCTCCTTCGAGTGCTATATCGGGCAGGGGCCTGAGGACTTCATGGCCTCAGACGTCTTCTCGTTCGTCGTGCCCGCCCAGGTCGAGACTCGTTCCCGAGAAATGAATGTCGTGAGCCGCAGATCTTGTCGCGCAGCAACCGTCGCGCAGCGCCGTAGTGGACGGATGGTACCACCAGACGACGAGCCAGCTTTCTCATCCGCGAGATGAGGATGAGCGTGATGTTCCTCGCCTTCCCGCCACGCGATTCCACCGATTTGCCAGTAGGGCATGAATCCGCTCTCTGACCAGATGCCGTCTTCATAGAAGCCGTGCCCGATGCGCCGGCTGAGCGGAAGCAGGTAGCCGTAGTAGGCAAACATCATCAGCTCGCCGAAGGCCTGCTCGGGTGGCCGGCGTTGAAACACGAGCTTGAAGAAGACCAGGCAGCCCAGCGCCACGCCGGTCGCAAGCATCAGCCCATAGTATCTGGGCCGGGGTCCAGGCCACGTCAAGAGCGCCAGGCGCCGACGGCGGAGATAGCGGACGAAGTCGGCGGACAGCCGCAGGTTGGCGACCAGAAAACCGCACCCGAGCAGCAGCAGAACGGCCGGGAGTAACGCCACCCCGCCGATTTTAAGCCTGATCGGCTGATGCGGGCGACCCGGCCAGCTCCGGGTCGTAGCAACGTCGACAGCGCGCTTCGTAGGTGCCCTGCGCACCGAGCAGATACCGATCGCTGCTGATAATCAGACGCTGCGTCCGATTGGCTGGCGCGCCGCAGACGACGCAGATGGCCAGCGTCTTCGTGATGTATTCCGCAATGGCCAGCAGCTGGGGCATTGGCTCGAAGGGGCGTCCCAGATAGTCCTTGTCGAGTCCCGCCACGATCACGCGCTTGCCTCGATCGGCCAGCTCGTTGCACACGGCCGGCAGCTCGGCATCGAAGAACTGCCCTTCGTCGATACCGACGATGTCGGTGTCGGCATCGACGGCGGCCAGCAGCGCCCGGGCTGACTCGACGGTCTCCGAAGGAATCCGCATGTCGCTGTGCGAGACGATGTGACTCGTCGAATGGCGGCTGTCGAAAACGGGTTTGAAAATCTGAACCTTCTGGCGCGCGATCTGTGCACGGCGCAGGCGTCGAATCAGCTCTTCGCTCTTGCCGCTGAACATGCTGCCCGTGATGACCTCGATCCACCCGGGACCGCGGCTCCGCCGATCGGCGGAGGGTTCGCCGTTGAGCAAGAGAGGCTGTTCCTGCGATTCAGGAGAACGGTTCATACGAATGCATCCGCATTGAAAAATGGAGCCAAAGCGCTGATGACCGCCGTTCGAAACGCGTCACGGCGGGTCACGAGGTCGCGAGTCAGGACGCCCCACGCCCCGCGAGTGTTCCGGACGCCCGCACCCGCCGTGCGATCAACGACATCACCGAGCTCGGTGCCGTCAGCCAGGCCCGACGCGACGTGCTCGGGCAACAGAATAGCGCCTCCGGCTCCGTAGCTCCATCGACGTCCGTCGCTGACGCACGCCCAGTTCTTGAGAGCGAGAAGCGACCGACCGTCGGGCAGCGTCACCGGATCGACTCCGCCTTCCAAACCGATGTAGAGGCAATCTTCGGACCCTGTCGACGGCCCTGCCGCCATCATGGCGCGAACACGACCCTCTGCCGCCGCGACAATGGCCGGCTCGCCCATGGGCATGCGCGGTCCAGCGCCACCCATATCCACGGTCCGCAGTTCGGCGGGCTCGAAGCGGCGATCGAGTGCGGCGACGGCCGTCAGCGCGTCGCGCGCGGCCTCGACCTTGGCTGAGCGGATTGAACCGAGATAGATGATCACGTTTGCTGGCCGGCCGGCGACCGGCCGAGGCTGGCGGGCTCAGACGCGAGACTGATACTCTCCGGTATCCGTATTCACGCGAACCACGTCGCCCGTGTTGACGAAGGGCGGCACCTGAATGACCAGCCCGGTCTCGAGTCGCGCGGGCTTCACCTGCGCGCTGGCCGTGGCTCCCTTGATGCCCGGGACGGTCTCCTCGACCTTGAGGTCGACAGTCTGCGGCAGTTCGACACCGACGGGCTCCGATCCGTAGAACTCGGCCGTGATCACCGAGTCCGCCACGAGATAGTGCACCGACTCTCCCAGCAGCTCCGCCGACATCTGAAGCTGCTCGAAGTTGGTCGTATCCATGAAGTAGTAGGCGCTGCCGTCGGAGTAGAGATACTGCATTTCGCGCTCGTCCAGCGTGGCGCGCTCCACATCCTCTTCCGATCTGAACTTCTGGTCGCTCAGTGAGCCGCTGCGGATATTTCGCAGCCGGCACTGCACGAATCCGCGTTTGTTGCCCGGGGTCAGGTGATGGAGGTCGAGGACCCGGAACAAGTCGTTGGCGACTTTGACCAGCATGCCCTTTCTCAACCGCGTGGCTTGGATCGAGGACACGGACGGACCTCCTCTGCGCGCGCCTACTGTAACCGTATATCCTTGCAATCGTAGCACATATTGGCTCGCCTCATTCAATCATGCTACGATTTCCGCATGGCGTTTTCCTGGTGGGATCCGTTGCGCGATCTGCTGGCACTTCAGGATCGGCTCGACTGCTTCGACCCGGATCAAACCCCGGGATGGCTCCCATCGGTCGACGTGTACGAAACGGCCAGCGAGTACGTCCTCACGGTCGAGCTCCCGGGCCTGTCGCGCGATCATATCGACGTGCAGGTGCACCAGGGACGACTCGTCCTGAGCGGCGTCCGGCCGAGCAAGAACGTGTCATGCGAGCAGTATCACCGCATCGAACGGGGCTACGGTTCCTTCTCGCGCACATTCCATTTGCCGCACGCGACGGCCACGGAGCGCATCGGCGCCGACCTGCGGGATGGGGTGTTGACGATCACGGTGCCGAAGGAGCTCGACAATCAGTCACGCAGGATTTCCGTGGAGTGATCGCCCGGATCCGTCTCCGACAGACCGCTTGAGCCGACTCGCCCGCTGGTTCGAGGCCGCCCGATGATGCCACGCGCCCTTACGCTGACCGCCCTGATGATCGGCAGCTTCCTGGCTGGGCTTATCGTGATGGATCGCACGCGTGCGGCAGCGCCGGACGTGCCCCCGCCTGTTCAGGACGCGCAAATCGAGCGCCCCACTCCCGTCGCACCCGTTACACCGGCCGCGTTCCCGGCGGTGGCAGCCACCACGGCCCTCACCGATTTCACGACGGTCTCCGAGCGGGCCGTCCGCGGAGTCGTCAATGTGTCGGCGGTCCAGGTGGTTCGCGCTTCGCGATCGCCTTTCACGGACGACCCGTTTTTCCGCTATTTTTTCGGCGCTGACGCCGACATGTTCGGCTCCCCGAGCCGGCGTGAATCGAGCCTCGGGTCGGGCGTGCTGGTCGGATCCGACGGATACGTCGTGACCAACAATCACGTGGTCGGCGGCGACGTCCGGACCGTCAGCATCTCGCTGGGCGATCGGCGCGAACTGCGCGCGACGCTCGTCGGCACCGACCCGATGACGGATATCGCGCTCCTGAAGGTGGATGCGACCAGTCTGCCGATCGTGGGCTGGGGCGACTCGTCGAAGCTCAAGGTTGGCGAGTGGGTCCTGGCAATTGGCAGCCCGTTCCAGTTGAGCCAGACGGTGACGCTCGGCATCGTCAGCGCGGTAGGCCGCGCCAACGTCGGCTTCACCGACTACGAAGACTTCATCCAGACCGATGCCGCCATCAACCCCGGGAATTCCGGAGGGGCACTGGTGAACGTGCGCGGAGAGCTGGTCGGCATCAATACCGGGATTCTGAGTCGGAGCGGCGGCTATCAAGGCATCGGATTTGCGGTGCCGAGCAACCTGGCCCGGCGAGTGATCGACGATCTCAAGAAATTCGGCCAGGTGCGTCGCGGCTCAATCGGCTCGATCGAGATCGCCCCCATCACGACGCAGCTGGCGCGCGACCTCAAGCTGGAAAGCACGCGCGGTGCGCTGGTCTGGCGCATGGACCGCGGCTCACAGGCGTATCTCGACGGACTGCGTCCTGGTGACGTGATTGTGTTGTTCGACGGTCAGGCGGTCGACGATGCATCACACATGCTGCGCCGCGTATCCGATGCGAGGGTCGGCAGCCGCGTGCGCCTCGGAATCGTTCGTGACGGCCAGAAGATGGACCTCAGCGTCACGATCGTACAGGGTTCGCGCCAGAGGTAGGCACCCGCAACGCAGGCAAGGCGTTCGACCACGCCCCTTTGCCACTCGTCCCCGTTCGCTTGGCGAATGTGGGCAGTCGCAGCTAGCCTCAATGGTGAAATGCGCCGAGTTCTCCTGTCGCTTGACCGTCCTCTTGATTGCCGCCCCAGCCGTCGAAGCTCAGCGGCTGCCCGCGACGGTCATCCCCAGCGCATACACCTTGAAATTCACACCCGATCTCGCGGGCGCTCGATTCGAGGGCGAGAGTGAAATCGCGGTTCAACTGACGGAGCCCGCCTCGCAGATCGTTCTGCACGCCAGCGAGCTCGATCTGCACGAGGTGACCGTTACCGCCGGCGGCATCACCCGACGCCCCATCGTCACATCGGACGAGCCAACGCAAACCGTCACCTTGCAGCTCGCCGATCAGCTGGCCGCCGGACCTGCGACGCTTCGCTTCACCTACACCGGGAAGCTCAATGACAAGCTCCGCGGCTTCTACCTGAGCACGGCCCACAACCGGCGTTATGCCGTGACACAGCTCCAGGCCACCGACGCACGCCGCGCCTTTCCCTCCTTCGACGAGCCAGCCCTGAAGGCCACGTTCGATATCACCCTCGTGATCGACTCCGGCGACACCGCCATCTCGAACGGACGTGTGCTGTCGGACACGCCGGGCCCTGGCGATGGGAAGCACACGGTGAAGTTTGCGACCACGCCGCGAATGTCCACGTATCTCGTGGCGATGCTCGTCGGCGACTTCGTGTGCCGGAGCGGGTCGAGCGACGGCACGCCCATTCGCGTGTGCTCGACGCCGGACAAGCTACCGTTGACCGGCTTTGCGCTCGAGGCGGCCGAACAGCAGCTCGCCTTCTACAACCGTTACTTCGGCATCAAGTATCCCTTCGGCAAACTGGACGTGATCGGCGTGCCGGATTTCGCCGCAGGCGCCATGGAGAACACGGCCGCGATCACGTTTCGAGAGGAGTACCTGCTCGCTGATCCGGCCACGGCGACGATCGGCGCGAAAAAGGCCATCGCCAGCGTGCTCTCCCACGAGATCGCGCACATGTGGTTTGGCGATCTCGTCACCATGGCGTGGTGGGACGACGTATGGCTCAACGAAGGGTTTGCGACATGGCTCGCGAACAAGCCGCTGGCTGAGTGGAAGCCTGAATGGAACATCGAACTGGACGACGCGCGTTCCACCCAGCTCGCCCTGAACCTGGATTCGCTGCAGTCGACACGGGCCATTCATACGACTGTGTCGACACCCGATCAGATCAACGAGGTCTTCGACGGCATCGCCTACGAGAAGAGCGCCGCTCTGCTGCGGATGCTCGAGCACTATGTGGGCGAAGAGCCGTTTCGCCGCGGCGTCCAGTCGTACCTCACGAAATACAGCTTCAAGAACGCGACGTCACAGGACTTCGCTTCCGAAATCGGCCGTGCCTCGAGCCAGCCGATTGGAGACATCCTGACGAGCTTCGTGAACCAGCCAGGTGTTGTGCTCCTGGACGTGAGTGCCGGCTGCACCGGATCGACCAGCGTCGTGACCGTCGCACAGCGCCGATTCTTCATCGATCCTTCGGCCACCGGGTCTCCTGCCGTGTGGCAGGTGCCGGTGTGCTTCAAGCGCGAGGGGTCCACCCAGACCGCCTGCCACATCGCCGGCAAGCCGATCAGTACGATCGCACTGGAGCGGTGCTCGACCTGGGTGCTCGCCAACGATGGCGCGTTCGGCTATTACCGCGTGGCGTACGACGCCGAGGCGCTCGAGCGCCTGCGGGCCGTCGCCGTTTCGCTCTCACCGGTCGAGCAGCTCGGTCTTGTCGAGGACGAGTGGGCGCTCGTGCGGAGCGGAAAACGTCCGATTGGTGATTACCTG
This sequence comes from uncultured Acidobacteriota bacterium, assembly GCA_963817395.1. Lineage (GTDB taxonomy): Bacteria > Acidobacteriota > Vicinamibacteria > Vicinamibacterales > CAVPJW01 > CAWGYQ01. The sequence goes on from CAWFOC010000002.1 coordinate 57,768, forward strand.
AACCTCACGACCGCCCTGGCGGGTGAGCCAACATCGGCGCTCATGGAAACGATGGCCTCACGCTTGGCTTACACCGGGCGCTATCTCACGTCGGCGGCGACTGGCGAGGCGTACGCGCGGTGGGTGACCACGACGTTCGGACCCCTGGGCGTCCGCCTCGGGTGGACGAGCGCGGCGGGAGACAGCGAGGATCGCCGCATGTCGCGCGCGGCCGTACTCTACCTGCTGGGGCGGAGCGGACGCGACCGGGCCACGCTCGACCAGGCTCGGTCCGTGACTGATCGGTATCTGAAGGATCCCTCGGGCATCGATCCGGATCTGGCTGAAACAGCCATCGAGCTGGCCGCGCTCGGAAACGACTCGAAGCTGTACGATCAGTATCGCGACCGCCTGAAATCCAGTGCAGATCCGCAGGAGTACTACCGCTATCTTCAGGCGCTCACGCGCTTCACGAGCCCCGAGCTCGTCGATCGCACGCTCGAGCTGACGTTGACGCCGGATCTCCGCAGCCAGGACGTGGCCACGCTCATCGCCGGCCTGATGACCGAGCCCGATGCACGCAGCCGCACGTGGCAATTCGTCACCACGCATTGGCACGGCGTTCGAGAACAAGCTGGGCGTCTTCCAGGGGCTTCCTCGGGTGATGGGTGCCGCGGCATCGTTCTGCAGCGTCGAGGATCAGAAAGCCGTCGAGGCCTTCTTCACGGCGCACCCGGTGCCGGCGGCTGAACGGACGCTGCGGCAGGTGCTGGAGACCATTGGGAACTGCGCCGAGGTCCGCGCGCTTCAGCACGAAAAGCTCGCAGCCTGGCTGAAGACCTCACACTGATCGTCGGTCCCGAGGAATCTTGCGCACCCGGGCGTGTATCGGCTCGGAGCGCGAACGCGAGAGGCGCGGTCCCGACACCGCAGGATGGTCGATCGCGTAGCATCGCCACGCCCGATCGGTTCCCACGCGGATGCCGATTCGGGTGCTCCAGCCGACGGTCATCGCGTCCAGCCCGCGGTCCTCGATAAAGAGCCGGCGCCCGCAGAGATCCACGCCGTTCTCGGCAAGCGTGATCCCCATCGCTTTCGTCAGGTTGCCCGGACCACGACAGAGTTCGACGTCCCGAAGCGTTCGAGCCCGTCGACGCCTCATCGCGGAAAGGCCATCGAGCGGCGCCAGCGCACGGATCAGTACGGCAGCCGGCGATCCTGCTGTCTCGGTGACGACGTTCACCAGATGGTGCATGCCGTAGTTCAGATAGACGTAGGCATGTCCGGGCGGTCCGTACAGCGGCCGATTCCGTTTGGTCGGCCCTGGCGCCGCGTGGCAGGCCGGATCGCTCTCGCCGATGTAGGCTTCCACTTCGACGATGATGCCGGCCGATGGCGCGCGGCCCCGGTGCACGAGGACCTTGCCGATGAGGGCGGCGGCAACGTCGAGGGTGGGACGATCGTAGAAGGCGCGCGGGAGCACTCGGGAGCTGGGCACGCGACTGAGATTATCCGCTGGCGTAGGCGTGCGAACGTCCCGAAGCCAGGACGCTCTGGAGATAGCGCCCCGTATGCGAGGCGCTGACCGTGGCCACGTGCTCGGGTGTGCCCACCGCGACAATCGCCCCGCCGTCCGCGCCTCCCTCGGGCCCCAGATCGATCAGATAGTCCGCCGTCTTGATCACATCCAGATTGTGCTCGATGACGACGAGCGTGTGTCCGGCTTCCAGAAGTTTCCGGAACGCGGTCAGGAGCTTCACGATGTCGTCGAAGTGCAGCCCGGTTGTCGGTTCGTCGAGGATGTAGAGGAGCCGGTCGCCGGTATGGGACGACAGATGCGCCGCAATCTTGATCCGCTGCGCCTCTCCGCCCGACAGGGTCGTGGCCGGCTGACCGAGCCGAAGGTAGCCGAGCCCGATCTCATCGAGCACCTGCAGCCGGCGCAGCACTTTGGGCGAGCTGTTGAAGAAGGCGAGCGCTTCGCGCACGGTCATGTCGAGCACCTGGTGCACGTTACGTCCGCGGTATCTCACCTCGAGCACCTGCGGCTTGAAGCGCTTGCCGTCACACTGGTCGCACGGGACGAACACATCGGCGAGGAACTGCATTTCGACCCGCACGTCACCCTCGCCCTGGCAGGCCTCACAACGCCCGCCCGGCACGTTGAACGAGAAGTGGCTGGCCGTGAGACCGCGCGATCGGGCGTCCTTGGTCGACGCGAACAGCTCGCGGATCGGATCAAAGGCCTTGAGATAGGTGACCGGATTGGATCGCGGCGTCCGGCCGATCGGTGTCTGGTCGACGAGCACCGCATCGCTGATGAACTCGCATCCCTCCAGCTTGCGATGGGCGCCGACGCGCTTCTCGATCCCGCCCTTGGCCCGCTTGACCGCCGCGTACAGGATGTCGTGCACCAGCGTGGATTTGCCAGACCCGCTGACGCCGGTGACGCATGTCAGCGCGCCGAGCGGGATCTCGATATCGATGTTCTTCAGGTTGTGCTCCGACGCCGACAGCAGCCGGAGCTTCTGCCCCGTGCCGCGCCGGCGCGTGGACGGCACGGGAATCGCCAGTTCCTGGCGCAGGTACTTCGACGTCAACGACCGCGTGTCCCGCAGGAGACCCTCGAGATCGCCGGCATAGACGACGCGTCCGCCCTGCTCGCCGGCGCCCAGCCCCAGATCGACGATATAGTCGGCGACCCGCATCATGTCGGCGTCGTGCTCGACGACGAGCACGGTGTTGCCCTGATCGCGGAGCTGTCGCAGGATGCCGATGAGGCGGAGGTTGTCGCGCGGGTGAAGGCCGATGGATGGCTCGTCGAGCACATAGAGGGTGCCGACGAGCGCCGACCCCAGCGACGTCGCCAGATTGATCCGTTGTGCCTCGCCGCCCGACAGCGTGGACGAGAGCCGGTCGAGCGTCAAATAGTCGAGCCCGACGGCATCGAGAAACGACAGGCGCTTGCGAATCTCCCCCAGCACCTTGCCAGCAATCGCGACTTCACGATCGCTGAGTGCGAGCGCGTCGAAGAACTCCTGCGCTTCGTCCACGGTCAGCGCAGCCACTGCATCGATGGTCCGCCCCCCGACGAGCACGTCTCGCGCCTCGCGTCTCAACCTCGCTCCACCGCAGTCGGGACAGGTGAGATAACCGCGATAGCGGCTGAGGAACACGCGCACGTGCACCTTGTACTTCTTCCGCTCGAGCCAGCGAAAGAACCCGCGGATACCCTCGTATTCCTCGCCGTCGCCCTCGATGACGAATCGCCGCTCGTCGTCGGTCAGCTCGGACCACGCGACGTCGAGCCGCAACCCACGCTTGCGCGACGCCCGCTTCAGCTCGGCGAGCTGCGCCCGGTAGTGCGGCTTGCTCCAGGGCTCGATGGCATTCTGCTGAATCGACTTGCCTGGATCGGGCACGACCAGGCCCATGTCGAGCTCGATGATGTTGCCGAAGCCGTTGCACGTGGCGCATGCGCCGAAGGGGTTGTTGAACGAGAAGAGCCGCGGCTGCGGCGTCTCGTACTGCACGCCGCAGCGGCGGCACTCGAAGCGCTCGCTGAACAGATGCCAGATTGGCGCCGACTCGTCGGCGCCGAGCTCGATGGCGAACGCCGCGCCGCCCCCCTCGAGGTAGGCGATCTCGATCGAGTCCGTCAGTCGGGCCTGCGAGTCGGCGTCGAGCCGCACACGGTCCACGATGACGCGCAGCACCGGCTCATCCTTCAAGGCTTCGGGTTCGAGTTCGTCCAGGGTCACGGCACGGCCGCCGACCCACAAGCGGTGGAAGCCCTTCTTTCGGAGGCCGTCCAGCATCGCGCTGACCGGATCCGTCTCGAGTGAGGGCGCGGCCGGCGCGCCCGGGCCAAGCGGCAGCGCGGCGTCGTCCGAAGGTGGCGCACCATCGCCGTGATCGCCCTCGGCCAGCTCGCTCTCACCGTTCCCCGGAGGCGCCGAGACGGTGACGATGGGCATCTCGAAGCCGATCAGGAGGCGGCGGCCCGCGGGCAGTCGCGCCAGTCGCTTCGCCACCACCTCAGCGGTTTCGCACTCCACTTCCTGACCGCACACCCGACAGAAGGTCCGTCCGATCCGCGCGAACAGCAGGCGGATGTAATCGTGAATCTCGGTTGTCGTGCCGACCGTGGAGCGGGGGTTTCTGACGCTGTTCTTCTGGCGAATCGCGATCGCGGGACAGATACCCTCGATACGCTCGACGGGCGGCTTCTCCATACGCTCGAGAAACTGCCGCGCATACGCCGACAGCGATTCCACGTACCGCCGCTGTCCCTCGGCGTAAATCGTGTCGAACGCCAGCGATGACTTGCCGGACCCGCTCACGCCGGTCACGATGATCAGTTTGCCGACCGGCAGCGACACGTCGATGCCCTTCAGGTTATGGGTCCGTGCGCCTTGAACGACGATGTGGCCGTTGCCGGTGGAGGAAGCTGAGGACATTTGCAAGCTGCGCGGGCGTCGTGCCCGGACGCACGGCGAGCGAATTTGCGCCCGTCGTAAACAAACCATGGTAGTCCAACAGGGGCGGAGCATCAAGCCGTCCGCGGGCGCTGATGGGGCTAGGAGCCCGACCTGGCGGCAATCTCGTCGACGAGCTTCGTGGCGAGTGGCAGGCTGATCTGACAGTCGGGATCGTTGATTCGGCACTGGGCCAGGGTGAGGCTGCAGCCGCAGGTACAGTGATCGGCGTTCAGACGCTCCAGGGCTTCGCGCCGGGCGCTGCTCGTCAACTTCGAGAGGTCGAGCCCGGGGATGTCGGTGGCCTGAGCCGCGTTCCCCAGGAGCACGCGGCCATGGTCGTCCACTTCCTCGATCACCGCATCGGGGTCGAGCCCGGCAAGCGCGCGCACCTCCTGTTCATAGATCGGCCACGTTGATGAGACCGACATGCCGCTGCACGATCCGCCCGTCCCGGTCCAGAACGAATGACGTCGGCAGCGCAAATACGCCGGGGAAACTGGCGCGAAGGCCGTCGGTGATCATGACAACCGGATAGTTGACACCGTGCTCCACCATGAACCGCCGCACGTCCTCCTCCGGCCCTTCATCGAGGGAGACGCCAATGATCCGGAGCGACTCGGAGTATTTTTCCTGCAGCGTTGACGAAGTCGGGAATCTCGGCTCGACACGGCGGGCACCACGTCGCCCAGAAATTCACAATCGTGACCTTGCCGCGCCATTGGTCGGTGGAGAGCGTGCGCCCGTCGAGATCGTTCATCGTGAGACTCGGAACGACCGGCGCGTTCTTCACGAAGCGCAACCCGGGGCCGGCGGCGCCGCTCGTCAGTCGGCGGCATTCCCGCGCGGCATAGCCCACCGCCATCACCAGGCCTGCCAGCACGACCAAAGCGATGACGAGGTTGCGGGACGTCTTCAGACTCATTGCCTGTATCTTCAATAGGTTATAACACCTTGCACCGAATCCCGTTGGCGTGCATCCGCGCTGCACCACCGGACCGGACTGCCTGGGAGGTCTCTGAGGTAAGATGCGGCTCTCGTTCCCAAGCGCCCGTTCCCGCCCGGGTCTGTGGCCTACGATGAACCATCCCCCAACGTTCCACGCGTGGCTGGGCGACTGACGAGTGACAGCAAGTGACGGACCCAACCGAACCCTTCATCGTGTTTGGCCGGCCCGCGCTCGGGCAGGAGGAGATCGCAGAGGTTGCGGCGACGGTGCAATCGCGCTGGCTCGGGACCGGTCCGCGGGTTGCGCGGTTCGAGCGCGAGTTCGCGGCGTACAAGGGAGTCAGCCAGGCGGCTGCCGTCAACTCGTGTACGGCGGCCATGCATCTCAGCCTGATTGCGGCCGGCCTGACGGCCGGCGACGAGGTCATTACTACGGCGCTCACGTTCTGCAGCACCGTGAACGCCATCATTCACGCGGGCGCGACTCCTGTGCTGGCCGATGTCGACCCGGAGACGATGAACATCGACCCTGCGGATATCGAGCGCCGCATCACCGCGCGCACGCGCGCGGTGCTCGTCGTCCACTTCGCGGGCCGGCCGTGCGAGATGGCACGCGCTCGTCGAGCTCGCCCGGCGCCACCGACTGCGGCTGATCGAGGATTGCGCGCACGCCATCGAATCGGAAACGGAGCTCGGCAAGGCCGGCACTATCGGAGACTTCGGCTGCTTCAGCTTTTACGCGACGAAGAACGTGACGACCGGCGAGGGCGGAATGGTCCTGGCCCGCAACCCGGACGAGCTGGCACGCGTGCGCTCGCTCGCGTTGCATGGGCTGAGCAAGGACGCGTGGAAGCGCTTTAGCGACGAAGGCTACAAGCACTACGAGGTGACGGAGCCGGGATTCAAGTACAACATGATGGATCTGCAGGCGGCGCTCGGACTTTGGCAGCTTCGGCGAGTCGAGGAAAACTGGCTGCGGCGCGAGCGGATCTGGAATAACTACATGGACGCCTTGAGTGGCCTGCCTGTGGTGCTGCCCGCATCCTGGGATCGCCGTCGCCGTCATGCACTGCACCTGTTCACGGTGCTCGTCGACGAGCAGGCGCCCATCGATCGGGACAGCTTCATCGCTGCGCTCACCCGTAAGGGCGTCGGGGTGGGTGTCCACTACAACAGCATCCCCACGCACTCGTACTACCACCGCGCATACGGCTGGCAGCCCGCGGATTATCCGCACAGCCACCGGATCGGGCGTCAAACCGTCTCGCTGCCGATCTCGCCCGACCTGGACGACCGCGAGCAGGCACGTGTGACTGCCGCGGTTCGGCAGGCGCTCGGGAAGACGTGATCGATGGCCAGCAAGCGCACCCAGGGCACAGGGTATCGGCTCTCCCCGAGCTCGAGTCGGCCGGTGGCGCGTGGGTTGTTGCCGAGCAGACAATTGGAGCCGCTCGCCTCGAGCACGACGACAGGCCGTAGGTAAAGCGCGGCGTTCCTCGCGACCCACGGAAGCATGACCAGGGCGCAGCCCGCGGCAAGAAGAGACAGGCTGTTGGGATCTGCCGGGCAATCTGTAATCAGACTGACGGTCAGGCCAGTAGTCGCGGCGCCGCGCGATATTCGTTGTCTCGCTCGAGCGGCTCGTCCCTCACACTGCGTGTTCTCTCAACGATTGCTCGCGATCCTGCGCCCATGCCTCACCGGCGTCGGCACATCATGTCCAAGTCACCCTGGCGATTGAGGCACAGCCTGTTCTGGAGGTCGGAAGGTGCGGCGTCAGCGCGGGGCCAGGTGGGACCAGCCGGCGAAACCCGAGGGCGGCGCCAGCCGAGGCGACGAAGGATCGCCCCGCAGCCGGGCCCGCCCGTCGTCCGTAGGACAATCGACACCTCGCGCGCCTCTCGCCGGCCGGCGTAGCTCAGTTGGTAGAGCAGCTGATTCGTAATCAGCAGGTCATCGGTTCAAGTCCGATCGCCGGCTCCAAAAACATTAAGTAAAATTGCAAAATCGGTCGCTTTTACAGACGAACGCCTCGCTAAAGGTAACTATGTGTAACGGCGCGACGAGTTTCGCCATTGCGCGCCAAGGTCAGCGGAGGTTCGGCCTGCGTTCCGGCTCAGTTTTCGGTGGCGCTACCAATTCCTCCATCCATCCTTCGATCTGAGACTCAAGCCAGCCGATCGCCTTGGCGGTCAGCTGAACGTGTTTTGGAAATTTCCCGGCCCGCTCCATCTCCCAGATCGTTGTCCGGGAGAGTCCAGTGATTCGTTTCACCTCGTTGAGCCGCATCACGCGATCCATACTTCTCCTTCTTGACGTGCTTCACTCGGCGACATTTTCGGGTTGGCTTCAGCGCAATCGTGCCCCTGCGTTGCTCGTCCCCCCGTCGTCGACTTGGATGTCGTCTGAGTTTCGATGCGCGGCTCCGTTGTGCGCGACAAACCTGTCGGGACGACTTGATGGAACAACTTAAAGGCGCCGCTCAAACCTGCGGCCTCACCTGTCTCGACATTTACTTGCCGAAAAAGCCGCCTTTCATGGGCTCTGCACCCGCTATGCGTCGTCTGGCGCCGTTTACCGGCAGCGACACACCGGTCGGCTCAGTTCGTGCCACCCTATCGGGCGATGGTCAACTGGACCTCCTGACGCCGCGCGCGGACGGCTCCAGCTTCGGCTTCTGCGCTGATGATGCCGGTGCGCGGCCGGGCTCGATCGCGGATCGATGCGAGACGTCGCGGCTCAGAGGCGTCCCCGAGCTGCGCTTTGTCGTTGGTGTAGATCTGCGCGTCGTACCGGCCGCGCGACACGGCCACGTACGCCAAGCGCCGATTGACGAGCTGTTCGCCCGCCGCGCTCGGTGTCGACATGCACGAGCACGCGATCGGCGGTCTGCCCCTGGCTGCTGTGGCTCGTCACCGCATAGCCGTAGTCGAGATGCGGATGCGCCTCGACGGTGAAGGCGACGGCGCGGCCTGAATCGAGCCGCAGGTGCAGTCGGCCGCTGGCGTCGATCTGCTCGACGGTCCCGAGCTCACGATTCGCGACGTGGCGCTCCCGGTCCGGCGCGGTGAACTGCACGCGGTCGCCCACCGCGAACGCGCGGTCGGCCTCGCGATAGAGCGTGACGCCCTGCAGCCGGCGCGGATCGTAGGTGACGCGCTCGCCGCTGTGACGGGTGACCGTGACGCGATTGTCCTGGGCGTCCACCTGCGTCGACCCGCGCATACTCGCCCGCGTTCGATGCCGAGGGCCTGGCTGCCCTTCGTGTAGCGCACGACGTCGCCCGGCTCGTATTGCTCGGCCCATTGCCGGTCCGCCCCGGTGACGTCCTGCCGGGCGACGAGGACGCGCGCGTGGTGCTCGTGGTCGTGCACGTGACCGGTGGTCTGCATCACCCGGTGGATCGTCTGGTTGATCTCCATCGCGCGACTGATTGTCCGGCGACACGACCAGCGTCCCCTCCGGGTGCCTGGCGTACTCGCGCGCGATCGCGGTGAACCGCTCGCTCGCGGTCGGCGATTTCGTGCACGCGACCCTGCGCGCTCGAGATCGCTGGATCGCGCCGCGCACCTCGCCGCGCGACAGTTGCTCGACGACCTGCTTGAGGGCCGGGTCCTTCTGCCGCACGATGTCGTCGAGCCGGACCGTCTCGATGCCCGCCTCCTGGAGCTGCTGATAGGGTCGGCCCGGCGTCGACGGCCTGATGCTGGCGGACGTCGCCCACGAGCAGCACGCGGTCCTGCGGCGCCGAGGCGATGCAGGAAGTCGTGCATCTGCTTCGTGCTCGCCAGACTCGATTCGTCGAGCACGTAGAGGCGCTTGGCGTCCGTCGTGCGGCTCCTCGCGCCGCGTCAGATGCCGCTGCAACGTGCTCGACGCGATGCCGGCCTCGCCCAGTTTCTGGGCCGCGCGTGAGGTCGGCGCGAACCCTTCGACGCGGTAGCCCTCGCGCTCCGCGCCGTCGCGGACCGCCGCGAGGGCCGTCGTCTTCCCGGCGCCGGCGACGCCTTCCAGCGCCATGACCTGATCGCGGCTCGCCAGGATCTGCTCGACCGCCGCGCGCTGGTGCTCGCTCAGATGCGGATGAGTCGTGCTGCGATGTCGCCTGGCGCGTCATCGCCGCTGGCGAGCGCCGGCTGCGCCTGCTGGCCCGCGCGCATCATCTGGATCGTGTCGCGCTCGAGGTCGATCATCTCGCGCGTGGTGAACGCGCGGCCTGGCACGCCCGGCGGCTGCTCCACGCCGATGAACTCACCGGCCGCCACGCGCTGCTCGAACTCGGTCCTTGATCGCCCCGACGGTCACCTCGCCCATCGACCGCCTCAGCGCATCCCGCAGGAGCGCGCGTTCGTCGACGACCGCCTCACGCTCCAGGTTCCGCTCCTTCGCGAACGTCACGGCCGCGCTGCGCCGTCATCTGCGGGACGTGCGTGCTCGACGCGGTGCGCGCGCTCCCGCGCCGCCTGCACGACGCGCGCCGGCTGATCGCCGAAGGCCTCCGCCATCTCCCGATGCCGGCGCTGCATCTCGTCGTGCGAGCGGTCGAGCTTGGCTTCACGGGTCTGATGCGCCGCGATTTGCGCGGCGCCCGCCCCGCTCTGGTGCGCCTTCGCGAGATGCGTCCTGAATCTGCTGGCGGCGCGGACTCGAGGCCTCCAGGTACTCCGGCGTGTAGCCGCGAATTTCCGGTTGTCCGCTCGCGCCGCGCTCGATCTCGTAGCCCAGGGCGGTGAGGCGCGCGGCCAGCTCCGAGCGGTACACCGCGGTCCCATACTGCTGCGTCTTGTAGAGCTCCCGCGGTTGGAGCGCGCGGGTCTCGCCGTTCTGCCGTTCGGTCACATTGAAGAAGACGACGTGCGTGTGCAGTTGCGGCGCGGCGTAGCCGTCGACGGGCCGCGCGCTGTCGTGCTCGAACGTGGCCGCGACCCACTTCCCCGTCGTCTCGGCCGGATGATTGCGGCCGATGCGGGCCTGGACGTACCGCTCCATCTCGTCGAGCGCGACGCGCGACGCTCGTCCCGATGCGCCTCGCGCACGCGCTCATCGCCGCCCACGAGCGCGGTCAGCGACACGCTCTTCGGCGCCGAGAACGTCGCATCCCATCCCGCGCGGTGCTCCATCGTCTTCACCGGCTCGCCGTGCGCGTTGGTGTACGACGCGGGCCGTCTGGTGGCGGACGAGCGGCTCGCCGGTGATCGGATGCTGGCCGTCGGCGAGCCGCTGAAAGTGTTCCTCGCGCACGTCGCCGGAGAGTCCCCACTGCGTGCGCGAGCTGGCCGTGCCACTGGCCGCGGATCTCGTCGCCCTGCGGTGTAGTAGTTCTCGCGGGCGTTGCTGAACTCTTCCGCGTGATACGTGCGCACCTGCGCGGCGCTCAAGCGGCTTGGAGATGGTCAGCATGGTGGCGTCCGCCTACCCGAAGAAGAGCTCGGCGCGTGGTCGGCGCCGCCGCTGCTGAGCGCGGCGGCGCCTCGGCGTCCGGCGTCGACGCGTCTCGTGCGTGGCGACCCGGTCACGCCGACGCCGGCCGCGGCCGGTCGTCGGCCGGCTGGGCCGCGTGCGGCGCGTTCGACGAACGCCGGGCGACTTCTTCGGCAGGTCGATAAACGGGAAGCTCAGGCGGACGACGAGATTGCCCATCTTGAGATAGCCGCGCAGGGCCGCGAGCCCGCTGATTTCGCTGGCCATCACCAGCGGCTCGACCTGGCGCTCCAGGCCGTAGCTCTGCTGTCCGCCTCGCGCCCTGCGATCGGCTCTCCCGCAGCCGTTCGATTTCGATGTCGCCGATGGTGTCCGCGATCCACTTCGCCGCGTGCGGCTCGCTCGTGCGGAGGAAGATTTTCGTGGCGGGCTGCGACAGCATCGCCTCCGCGTCGTGGCCGTAGCGCGTCTCGAGCTGGCTGCGCCCTTGGAAGCCGAGCACCACGGGATTGTTCGATTTCCGGTTTTCGGTGATGGCGGTGTGGAGCTGCGGCAGCCGCTGCAGGCTGGCGAGTTCGTCGAGGACGAACCACGTCGGACGCGGACGGGGCTGCCCCTGGTTCATCAGCCGCAGCACCAACGTGTCCAGCCACAGGCTCGTGAGCGGCACGAGCCGCGGGCGCGTCTCCGGCGTGCTGGTGAGGAAGAGCCAGCCTGTGGGCGCGCGTTCGACCAGGCCGCCGCGCTCCACCGTCGCGTCGTGTCGCGTTCGGCGGGCAGGAGCTTGAGCGTGTCCGCCACCATGTTGAGCGAGGCGAGCACGCCGCTCCGCTGCGCCGGCGCTTGCCGGTCGATCATCGCGGCATACGCCGTCCCCGCCAGTCGCCGGTCGATCTCGTCCTCGTGACACAGCCACCAGGCGAGTTGCTCGGGCGTCGGTTTGAGCGTCAGCAGGTGCGCGAAGATGCGGCGCGGCGCTTCGGTGAAGAACGCATTCTCGTGGTGCCGGTCCGGGAAGAGCGACGTCGCGAGCGTGAGCGTCTCGGCCTCGTGCCGCCATTCGTCGCCCGGACTCCAGTACGGACTCCGCGCATCGAGCGGATTGAGGATCACGTCGCCGCGCGCGGGCGTGTAGAACTGCGCCGTGTATTCGAGCGCCGGGTCGTAGACGATGGCGGTCTCGCCGCGTGCCTCGAGCTGCTGCAAGCAGCTGCCGGATGAGCGCGGATTTCCCGGTCCCCGAGTCGCCCATGATCAGGAAGTGACTCGACTCGATCGCGCGCGGCACGCGCACCCAGCGTGGTGCGGCCGAGCGACGCGCGCCTGCTGGACGAACCCGATGCCGTCGGCGCGAACGCGCCGGTTGAACCGGGCCGCGGTGACCAGTTCCGGGCCCTTGAGCCGTCGCCCCTGCCGTCGTTCACGCGTGCGCGCGAGGTCCTTCGGAATCGCGACCAGCAGACCCGCGACGAACACGCCGAGGCCGCCCCACAGCGCCGGGCATCACGAGATCCGTGAGGGTCTGATCGCGATAGATCCAGTGACCCAAGAAGGCGTGCAGCGTGGCGTGGTGGTAGGAGCGCGTCCTGCCAGACGAGCCGCCGATCGCCGACCTGCACGGCGGTCTCGGTGAGCGCAGAACGATGGTCTCGCCGGTCGCGGTCGTCACCGGTCTGACCTCGTCGTCGAGCGCCAACCGGCTCCCCGTCCGGTCCACGACCTGGAGCAGGCGATAGCGGCCGTGTCGTCGTGAACCCGAGCCCGCTCATCACCTCGCTCCGCACGTACGACGGCGAGATACGACCCGCTGGAGCGGCGTCCAGATCGCGGCGTACCGATACGTCTCGATCGCGGCGCCGCTCACCGTGCGCGACGAGCAGCGCCGCGATCGTCCAGACGGGCTTCGGATGCGGCCACGTGCCCGCCGCGTCGGTCCGACCCCAGGTCTGGCTCATGGCTGCCTCCGCGCGGACGCCGACGCCAGGCGCTCCTGCGCTTTCCGAATCTTGTCCTGGTCGGCCCGCTCGATCAGCCGCTGCATGGCGTCCGCCGTCGGCGTCTCGCCGGTGGCCACGGCGAAGTGCAGGTTCAGCAGGATCGTCCGCAACGCGAGGAATTCGGCCAGGAGCGACCTGGTCGGCTGGGACGGGGCGTCGCGGTCGCGAGCAGCACCTCACGGACCCACGTCAGCTGAGCGTCTGCCCGTCGGCCAGGCGTGCGAGCGTGGCGTATTCGTCGTCGGTCACCTTGGTCCGACAGACTTTCGTGCGCCGCATGGGCATGGCGTCGTTCTCCGTCGGATGACAGAGTCCGAACGCAGATCACGTGACCGAACTCTCAAGCGAATCAAACGTTCCTCTCCGGAAGCCGTCAGGCTGCTCTCCAGGAACCTGGCGAATCGTCGGCGCGGAAGTCGCTGACCCATCGAGGGTTCGACGGACCGCAGCGTTCGCTCCGGCAGCACCCCACTGGGGGTGACGTGTCAGAGAAACACCCGCTGCGTAGCAGCGTCCGATCACCGCTCCTCCTCCTCGAGCATCGGTGGCCGGTCATCAGCGCCTCGGAATCCGATGCGCGACGCCCCCGACTTCGACGGGGGTGCCATCAATTGCCGGATGGCGTCGAAGACGATGCGGAACTGGTGGTCGAACCTGCTCTCGAGCGCGTCGAGTTTCTGCGCCAGCTCCGCGTGCACGGCCACCATCGCCCGCAGACGCACGAACGCCCGGACGACCTGAATGCTGGCGTCAATGGCCACGGGGCTGTTCAGCACGGCGGCCAGCATCACGGCCCCGTGCTCGGTGAACGCGTAGGGCGCGTGCTTGATGTTCTGACCGCGTTTCAAGGTCGCACATTGCGACCTTGACACGAGCAGCGCGCGGGCCTCCTCCATCGTCAGCTGAAACATAAAATCCTCGGGGAAACCGATGCACGGTTCCGCTTGACCTGCTCGTTGAGCCGCTTCGGACGCACGCCATACAGCGTCGCCAGGTCCACATCCAGCATGACGCGGCGTCCGCGGACGACGAGGATGCGCGCGGCGACCTCATCGACGGCGGCCGGCACGTCGCCTGCGGTACCGGCACGCGTCTGTTAGTGCGATCGGTGGTTGGGACGTGCGTCGTCGTCCATCGCGTTCACCATCAGCCACGGATCACGAGCGCGTTCAACATTCGACCGGGTCAACGCCGCTCCGCAGACGCGGCGGTCGGCGTGGGCGGGACGCTCGAAGACATACGTGTCGGTCCCGACGTCGTACCCGCACACCCGCACCACCTGGGTCACCACGCGCCGTGCGTGACGCCGTTCGAGATGCACCAGCACCTGGAGGCACTCCGCGATGCCGTGGCGGATGGCCGCGTACGGCAAGTCGACACCGGACTGCAGCACGCAGGAGGCGAACCGACTGAGGGCCTGCTCGGCCGAGTTCGCGTGAATGGTCGAGAGCGTCCCCGAGTGCCCCGTGTTCAGGGCTTGCAGGAGATCGAACGCCTCGCCGCCCCGGACCTCGCCGACGAGAATGCGATCGGGCCGGTGCCGCAACGTCGCCCGCAACAAGTCGCGAATGGTCACGGCCGGCAGGCCGGTCTGCTCGCGGCGGGCCTCGAACCGTACCAGGTTCGGCGCGTCCAACTGCAGTTCCGCGGTGTCTTCGATCAGGACCAGGCGATCGTCCGCGGGCAGGAACGCGGCCAGCGCATTGAGCAGCGTGGTCTTCCCGGTGCCGGTGCCCCCGCTGATCAGCAGGTTGTCGCGGGCCTCGATCGCGTGCCGCACGATCGCGAGTTCGTCCGGCGGTCAGGGTGCCGATCCGCACCAGTTCGTCCGCCGTGAAGTGCCGGCTTTGAAACTTGCGGATGGTCAACGTCGTGCCGCCGAGACTGACCGGCGGCAAGGCGGCGGCGACCCGCGAGCCATCCGGCAAGCGCGAGTCGAGCAGCGGCTGTTCCTCGGAGATGTCGTCCCCGAGCGCGCGCGCCAGATTGCGGACGGCGACGCGCAGGTTCTGCTCCCGGACCGTGACGTCGGCGACGGCTTCGAGCCGGCCGTCGCGCTCGACAAAGACCCGACCGGAGCCATTCACCATGACTTCCGTGATCGCCGGGTCGAGAATCAGATGGGCGATGGGCCGCAGGAACGGCAGGATCACCTCGAAGCTCATGGCCGTGCGCGCTGCCCTCGAGCGGGCGTCTGTCGCGGCTGGTCCGCTGGTCCCGTCAGGGACTCGCGCTCGGTGATCCGCGTCTCGGGATGCGTGGTGGCGAGCCACGCATGAAATTCCTTGTCGCGGCGGAACGCGACGCGCAAGGTTTCGGTGACGACGTATTCCTGGGTGCTGTCGAGGAACTCCGCATAGTGTTTCAGCAAGGTCGCCATCTCCTCCGGCACCTTGCAGGTGAGGGCGATCCGGGCGGGCGGTTTGACTTGTCGGGGAATGAACGGCATGACCGGTGCGCTCCTTGTCGACGTGTGAGGCGACACTGCCTGGGGCGGTGATCAGGGCGTCCGCCCTGTGTCGTTCACAAACGCCTGGTCCTCGCGGAAGTACGTGATCGTCAGCCCCAAGGGATTGATCGGAATACGTGCGTTGTCGACCTGGTCCTGCAGGACAAAGACGACATGGGCGACGTAGGTGTCGCGTTTGACCTCGGCGCGCGTGGCCGGCGTGAGCGAGACCTGGTCGAAATCCACCGTCGCGCGGATACGGCGGCTGGCGAAGGTCGTCGAGCGTGACGTTCTTCACGCGGACGTCGATCTCTTCGCCGCCCGCCGGTGAGAAAGCGCTCGATCGTCCCGGACTTCTTGTTGGCCTCGATCGTCGCGTCGGCCAGGCGGCCGTCGAGGAAGTAGAGCGACTCGGCGTACTGCTGGCGAACCGTCGCGCGCATCCGGCTGTAGTGCTTGGTGACGAACTGGACCAGGAAGTACTTGAGCTCGGGGGCCTGCGGCGTGTAGGTCAGGCTGTCGTAGCTCACGGCCGTCGGCATGGCCGACGTCGTCGATCCGGATGACGAGCGGCTTGAAGTGCTCGAACGTGCGCTGCGTCTGGAGATTCAGGACGATCAGCCCGACCGCCACGACCGACAGGCACAGGAGCGCGATCTTCAGATAGGTGTTCATCACGAGCGTCGATCCGTACTGCTCGACGTACCGGCGCCGGGCTTCGCCGTACTCGTAGCCGGTGGGCGGCAGACTGATCGTCGTGGGTCGTCATTGGACGGTTATCCCGATGACCGCGGCAGGGTGGACTCGCCCGCCCGGCCTGAAAAGAGCGAATTGGTCAGCGACGGCACTTTGAGCAGGCCGTAGGTGAAGGCCAGCAACAGAAAGATGAGATGGAAGCCGCCGACCAGCAGGCGGTCGACCGTGTAGGGCGGCGGAAACGCGTCCAGAAAGTTGATCGAGAAGCTGCCGAACACGAACACGAAGGCCTGGGCGATGACCTGGTAGAACGCGTACTGGAGGCAGCGATTTCAGCCAGCCCCAGAACAGCCAGTCGAGCTGCGGCACGAGGAAGAACGGAATGAAGACCGGGCCCGACCAAGACCGCGACGCCCGTCGCCACCAGCCCGAACGCGATCACGGCCAGCAGCACGACGCGCGCGGCCGTGACGGCCAGGGCCACGAGGAAATACCCGACGAGGGCCGACACGTTGAACAGGAGCGGCTGCTCCATCGGGACAGGTACAGCTCGTTCAGCCGATCGCTCAGTCGCTGCACCTGCGTCACCTCGAGCTGGCGGGCGAGAAAGATCGGCTGGTCGGTCAGGAGCTGCGTGAAGCTGATCCCGAGTCCCGGGATCGGCGCGCGGTAGTAGGTGATCATCGTGAAGCCAAACGCGATCGTCAGGAGCAAGGTCGCGAAGCGCGCCAGCGGGCAGCGTCGGGCCCCGCCTTCGGCACTGGTGAGCGCGGCGTGGATCCCGAACCACGCGAGCGAGGATCACGGCGATGCCGCGGAACAGGTTCGTGCCCAGGCGTCAGGAACAGATCGCCGTCGCGCGTGAGCAGGTCGAGAATGGCGCCGGTGATACTGGCAAACGGATCAATGCCGGCCATGGCACGCCTCGCTACGGAATGCGAAACGTGGTCAGGCCGTCGGTCGTCTGCGCGGTGGTCTGCGCCAGGAGCGGGCGCGCCTCGGTGACGAACGCGATGTGCGCATTGATGCCCTGCACCGCCGCTTCGCGGCGCTCCGTGGCCTCGAGCAGCTGTTGTTCGAGGAGCGGAGACGAGGACGTTGTTCGCGTCTGTGGCCAGGCGGGCTGACGCGACGGCCGTCGCGTTGATCTTGTTGAGGACCGCGATCTGGGTGTTGACGTCCGGGTCGGTCCGAATAGGTGTCGTTTCCAGGTGCCCGGATGGCGGTCTCGTTAGGTCTGCGTGACCGCGCAGACGCCGAGCGCTTCGAGGCCGTGGACGACGCCCGCATCGGCGAGCTGCAGGCGGTCGTAGCGGACCTTCACGCGGGCGGCTTCCTCGGCCGAGAGCTGTGCGATGCGGCTCCCATAGGGCGCAACGGTTGCGTCGCGCGCGTGTAGCCCGCGGACGCGGCGTGGCCGGTGTTGGCCGCGGCGATCCAACCCGTCGGTCGTTCCCGTAGCGTATCCGCGGCCGTGAACGGCAGCCACGGATGTCGGCACGCCTCGATACCGGGCGCTCATGTCGACGGGCACCGTTGCGCTTGCTACACCAGGCAGCAGGTACTGCGTCCCGATTTGCTGATAGGTCGTCACCAGCTGGGCGTAGGTCTGTTGCAGTTCGGCGTAGCGAAGCAGCGCGTTGCCAAGTTCGCCGGGTCCAAGACGACCGAAGAACTGCGCCGACAGCCGGGCCGGTCGAGCCGACCACGATCACCGACACCAGCAAGGACCGAATCGCGAACCGACGGATCACCGATGCGCCGTGAGTCATGGGCGACCTCCGGGGGTCGCGAGCGTGTCGCGGTAGGCCGGCAGATCCAGGTCGTTCGAGAGATAGACCTTGATGCGGTGCCCTTCCCGAATCGTGACCGTCGGGAGGAGGTTCAGAAAGCGATCGAGAATCCGCGCGCTCGACTGCGCGACACTGGCCGGCGACCCCCTGTCGATACACATCGAGGCCCGTCGCGTCCAGACCGACCGGTGCTCTGCGCCTGCGCGAATCCGGCGATCGCGCCAATCGCCAGCGACACGCCGAAGATCTGCGCGTAGTGTCGGTCGACCTGATCACGCAGGCCGGGTCCCCGATCTGGTTGAGCCCGGGAAGTGGTCCAGATCGACGCGGGTCGCCATTCGGCAGGATCACGCGGTGAAAGACGACGGCGAGCCGCGACTGACCAAAGGTGTTCACCGCGCGCGCCTCCCCGAGCACGCGCGCGCCGGCGGGAATCACCAGATGCTGGCGATCCGTCCGCATAGACGGGCACGTGACGAGGCAGTTCACCGGACCCGGCATAGGTGCCATCCAGTCGATTCGTGAGGACCGTCTCGATGAGGGTGCCTTCGGTGAGTCGATACGTCGGCTCGGTCGACGGTGCCCCCATAGGCACCCGGTCAGCCGTGGGCACGACCTTCGGATGGTCGAGTCGGGCGCCCTGCGCGGTGTCCGCAAACGCGACGGGATTGCGCACGCTCGGAGCCGCAGGGACACTGGGCGACGCTGTGTCGGCTGATGGGGACTCAGCGACGGAGGACGGGTTAATCGGCGCCACGGACGACGAGGCGTCGATGTGGGAAGGGCGACTGACGGCCAGGTTATCCGCGAAGAAGGACCGGTACTCGCGCTGTAGGCGCTCATGGTGGAGCGTATCGGTCGTGGTTGTTGTCCGTGTCGCCGCGCCGGTGGATTCGACCGGCACGGCCGGACGCTCGGGCACCTCGCCGAGCGTCTGTTTCGCCACCTGGAGCTCCGCTTGTTCGGCCGCCAAGCGCTGTGCTTGTTCCTGAATCCGTGCCTGATACGCCTCGATGCGCTGCAGATTCGGATCGACGGCCATGGCCCCGGCCGACGTGTTCGCCGTCGGGCGCGGCGGCGTCGAGCGACCCGTGATCGCGAGGATCCCCATCATGACGATCGCGGTGCCGACCATCACCCAGGTCTGCAGGTGGCGCGGCATGACCCCCCGCGGGGTGTGTCGGCGATCGGTGACGAGCGGCGCCTGGGCGGGTGGTTCGGCGGACGAGGGTGGACGCTGCCACATCGCGAGCCCCCTAGCGCGGCTCGACGCGCGCGAAGACGAACCGCTTCTTGCCAATCGTGAGATAGCCGCTGTCGAGCACTTTCGGCACGATGTAGGTGCCCGTCACGCACCTGAAAGTGCACCAGATTCGGGGTGCCGTCTTTCAGCTCATAGAGCGATGGCAGTTCGGCGGCTTCCGTCTGGATGTACGTCGCGAGGTCATCGTGAAACATCGCGCGCACAAAGAACGGCCCGACATGGGGTGCGAAGCGGTACGCAAACTTCAGACTCAGCGGATACGTGGTCCGGAAGCTTCGTGAGCCCTTCCTCAAGTTGCGTCTGGACGGCCTGCGTCTTCTCGCGGGTGTCCTGTTGGGCGCGCGCCACTTGCGCCCGAAGGTCCTCGACCTGCTGCGCCGGCACGTACTTCGGCCGTTCCTGCCAGGGCCGGAAGCTGGCGGGATCGTCCGGCTCGATGTAGACGCGCAAGTCCGGCTCCGCACCTGCCACCTCGGAAATCTCCGTCAGCACGAAGGCGTACACCTGCCCACTCGCGGTCACGAGATTGAGATTGGTGTCACTGCCCACCTTGGCGGGCTTCACGGTACGCCAGTGGTCCGCGCACATTGACGATCCAGAACTCCTTGTCGCCGCAGGTCACCTCGATGATCGTCTTCGCCCTGCGGCAGCACAATGAGCGTCGTGTAACGCACCTTCGCGCGCAGGGCAACGAGATCGCGCGCGTGATACGCCACCGTGCGCGACGTCGGCGACGGAGCCGTCGTGCCACGGGTCCGGCGGGGCCGGGACTGGTCAGAGACGGACCGCTTCCTCCTGAGGCCAAGCCGACGAGCAGCAGAAACGCGGGTGCGGTCATACGGGTGTTCCTCCTGGAGCTCGCCGGGGACAGGCCGGCGGGGGTGTGGCGCGAGGCGCGTCGGCTCCGCGCGAAGCTGCACCGACGTCGCACTGAACAGACGGCGCGCTCTCGGGATCCGACAGTCGAGCGTCAGCACTTTCGCGACATCGGGTTGCTTCAGCAGCACCTGCTGCCGCGGGACGAGCGTCGCGATGCGCTCGGCCTCGGTGTCATTCAGATGAAAGAGCGCCTGGTAGACCGCGCGATCGATATTCGGGTTCGCGAGAAAGCACTTCGTCGGACAACTCTCAATCGCGACACGCAGGAGATCCGATCGCTCCAGGTCCTCGCTCGACTGCGTCGCGAGGAGCACGCAGGCGTTCTTCTTGCGCCACGTTTTCAGCGCCTCGGTCAGGTAGCGCTGAATCGGCGGATCGCGGAGAAATCGCCAGGCTTCATCGAGGACGAAGACTTTCAGCGTGCTCGGCCAAGGCCGGATCGGCCATCGCGGCATCCGCGCGGTGCAGGAGATAAAAGAGCAGCGGTTCGAGGAGCGCGGGTAGCGCATCGAGCCCTTCGAAATCGACGTACTGAAACCGCGCGAGCGTCAGCGTGTCCTCGACGTGATCGAAGAGGACGCCGTACGGTCCCCCCTGCACCCACCGCTGCAGCTGCTGCGCGAGTGGCCGGCGGCAGGATGTTGCGCAAGCGTCAACAGGCGCCGCTGATCCGGATCGAGCGCGTAGATCGTCTCGATCTGCTCGTAGAGGTCGCGATCGTCGGCGAGGCTCATCGTGTACTGGCCGCCGGACTGGATGAGGACGTTGACGAACGCGACAAGAAAGTGGAGATTGGCCGGCGTGGGCGCCAGGCAGAACGGATTGATCGTCACGCTCGCGTCGATCCAGACCCAGCGGAGCGCACTCCCGCCGAAGTCGGGGTGAGCGGCCGGTAGCTCCCGCCCAGATCGAAGATCATCGTGACGGGCGCTATAGCGCTGCAGATGGGCCATCAGGAAGTTGAGGAGGAATGACTTGCCGCTGCCGGTCGCGCCCAGCACGAGCGTGTGCGCGACATCCTCGACGTGGAGATTGAGTGGTACGGGGTGCCCTGGGTCGTTTCGAGGACGGCGAGCGATTCCCGCCGAGGTGCGGATTGGTCGCGCGCGCCCCCGTCCTGGGCGAAAAGAGCAAGGACAGGTCCGCATAGTTGGTGTTGAGCAGGTACATCGCGCGGAGGTTGTACGCGGTGTTGCCGGGCACGACGGCGAGCCACGCGTTCAGCAGGTTGTACCGCTCGTCGGTGAGCTGGGCATCATGGGCGGCAAACGCCTTCGGCGCACGCGCGCCACACTCCGCTCGAGCGCCGCGGGGTCGGTGTCGTACAGGACGACCGTCATCGTGTACGGCCAAAGTACCGACCATGGAGCGTGAGCTCCGTGAGGCAGGCGCCGAGATCGGTCACGAGCGCGGCCGCGCTGTCGTCGATGAGGAGGTCGTCGGCGCGGCGGGCGCGTCGCCGAGAGGTAGTTCGTGAGGCTGACCTTGCGCGTTGTGGAAATGGCGGCGCTTCGCGTGGATCTCTCGCCGAATCGCCCCCTGCCCTTCGCGCTGCCAGTGATTCATGAGGATCAGGTTCGACGGGATCTCGTAGAGCGACTTCGAAGCAGGTGCGGGAACGTCTGGGCCGGCGGCTCCTTGAGCGTGAGGACCCGCACGTAATAGTCGTCGAGCCGGAGATGCCCGCGATGACACTCCAGGGCGGAGTCGCCCGCGTCGTAGTCGAGGAACGTGTCCTGCGGTGAGCCGGGCCGTCCGCGCTTTCGCGGCGCGTAATTCAGGAGCCGGCGGAAAAAGCGTGAACGCCTCCGCCTTCGGCGACCACCGCGGCCGGACCGTGTCCTGCAGCTGGAGCACGAAGGCGTCGACCTGGTGTGCAGACGCGTGCGGCGGAGTGCGGCAGCTCCTCGTCCAGGACGCGCACGGTCTGCGCCGTCGACAGGCCGACCCGCGCGCGGCGGTGAGCGGCGCGCGAGGCATCTCCGGCGCACGCCGGCGTCCACGCCTCCGTGGCCGACGGCGACCTCGGCGAGGATCACCAGATACAGCATCCAGCGTGTAGAGATCGGCGCCCTTCGCGTCGAGACACCGCTGCCGGCGGCGCGACAGCGCGTCGACGACGGGATCGGAGCGGCGTGGGCGGCATCGGGACCCGGTTGCGCTTCAGCACGTACTGCGACACCCGCATAGAGTCCGTCAAGAGTCGCAGCGCCGATTCGAACCGCGCGCGTGCGGGCTCGCGTCGTCGGGGTCGAGGCATTCATAGTCGACACCCTGGAGCGCAAGCACGACACCCAGATCGCCGCTCTTCGTGAGAAACACCTGGTCGTCGACGAACCCGTAGAGGTTGAGGAGCACGTTGAGCGCGCCGGCGTCGCTGATGTCCTTGACGATGCGCGCGAGGGGCATCATCGCGCGGGCTCCGGGTGACCGTGAGGCACGCGAGCTTGGCGGGGTCGTAGCGCACGCGGGCGCGCGCCGATCGCAACACGATCGCGCAGGAGCTGCGGATTCGTCGCTGCGTGATCCCGCGCGCGCGCCAGATACAGCGCCAGAAACATGCACGAGACCCGCCAGCAGGCTGCCGAAGAAGGTGAACGTCGCGGCTCCCACGACGAGCGCGAGGAAAAACAGCCGACGCTCGGCGCCGCCAATCGTCAGCGGCTTGTTGATGGAACGGTACACGGGCTGCACGCGCGGGCGTTTGCGCCATCGCGCGAGCCCTTACGGAAACAGCCACGCCATGAAGTTGACGGCGCCGATGGCCATCCCGACGCCGAAGACGATGCCGGCCAGCAGTCGCTTCGATCCGCCCTCGCCGAACGCGAACGTCACGCCACCGACCACGATCGACACGAGACTCAGCCCGCGCGCGATCGGCCCGGTGAAGCTGGTCATCAGGACGTTGACGGCGTTCTCCCACGGCGACTGGGCATAGCTGGCGGTCGGCACGAGCATGACCGCGGCGACGACGAGCAGACCCGCCGCGCGCCAGCGTGCCACACGAGCCCGAGGATGACTGGAACCCACCACGGCATCTCGACTCCTATACCTGTACCTCCGGGCGTTCTTCGATGACGGTCCACCCTTGCGCGACCAAACACGGCTCCGATCCGGTCGGCGTAGTCGACGAGCCGCTCCAGACTGGGCTGCAGATGCAACAGCACGAGTTCCGAGATCGAGCGCGAGGCCGAACGCGTAGCCGAATGAGGTTTCGACCGCGAGCGCGCGAAGATCGTCGGTCGCGCCGCGGAGGCGCCAGAGGGCGATCGGCTTAGGGTCGTCGACGAGCCGACCGACATGGACTCCACGTACCACTGGCACCATTCGGGAACGTCGTGTCGTCCATCGGCTCCTCCTCTCGCGGTACGATCGCTACAGCAAGAACCGTGACAGCCGATTCAATCGAGCCAGGCGCAGACGTGCACGTTCGTGGTCAGCTCGGATCTTGGAGAACCTCACGGCATGGAACGATGGGATCTCGCGAGCAAAAACCGTGCACGCAGGTCCGAGGACGTCCGCCGGACCAGGGATGTGCGAAATCACACGCGCCGTTGTGTG
>CAWFOC010000003.1:0-907500 GCA_963817395.1 uncultured Acidobacteriota bacterium
TAAGGCAGCGGGCGTTCGAACACGACCGCCGTGCGATCCAGCTTCACCGCGGGCACGTCCGAGAGCTCTCCGCGACGGGCGGCCTTGAGACGGCGGGCTACCGCCGCCAGCTCTTCCTCGCGGTCGCGCGCGACAAAACTGCGGGCAGCTCCTTCAGTGTTGGCCGGCGCCAGGATGACCGGAGTCTCGCGCTCCGGCGAAACGCCCGCGGATGTCCACGCGATCTCCTCGATGCCGGGCAGCAGATTGTGCAGCCGCTCCTGAAGGCCGGCGTTGAGCTCGCCTTCCGTGGCCACGACCTCGATGACCTCCAGCGCAGGGAGACGCGCGAGGAAATCGAAGTCCGCCGGCCAGAGTCCACCTCGCCCGCTCAGACGATCGCCCACAGTCAGCACGACCCGACGCAACGGATCGGGCGAAGCGGTCTCCATGAGAAGCTCGCGCAGGGCGTGTTCGTCCACGACGCCCGCTTCGGTCAACCGCTCCTGATACGCGCGAAACGCCCCCACGAGAAACCTGGTTTGCGCCAACAGGCGCTCGGCACCCTGATCGACGTCAGCGGTTGACTCGAGCTCGGTGACCAGGAGGCTCTCGAAGCGCTCGAGACTTTGGGGCTGCCGCCTCAGCTCGTCGTAGAGGTCGAGCATCGCGGCAACGAGACCCGGCCGAAGCCTGAAGGGCGCCTCATGCCCGCGTGCCGCCGCGTCGCGGCATGCCGCCACCATCAGCACCTGGCGGTCGATGTCGGTCAGACGCGGCGGCGGCGAGGTGAGACGCGCACGCAGCACACCGTACCAGTCGTCACGGCTGACGAGGTCCGGCCACAAAGCTGTCGCCCCGGGCGACGTCAGCAACCGTTGCTCGAGTGTCGTGCGGAGTGTCTGCGCGGCTGCGCGCGACGCGACAATGACGGCAGAATCCCGAACCAGACGTGCGGGGCCGTGGCAGGCGAGGTCGGCAGTGGCGGCGTGAAGAGCGCGAAGGTCGGGAACCCTGATGAGGCGCGTCAGTCGAGGAGTGATCACCTCAGTTGCGGAAGCTTGAGCGCGGAGTCCACCTCGGTGCGCGCCCGGGCCAGCAGCATCATCGAACCCGCCGCGGCCGCGGAAGCGTCCCACGCGGTTCGCAGATCGCCCGACTCGACGGCGTCGCGCCGCCCCGTGACGGCGCTGTCTGCCAGCCCCACGGCACTCAGGAGCAGCGCGTGTGTGGGCTTCAGATCGGTCGGCGCGTCAATCCGAGACAGCTCCAGTTTCGTGCGCGCAAGGATTGTCGCCAGCTCCGGCAATGCGCTCGCCGCCGGTCCTGCCAGCTCGCGGATGGCTTCCAGACGCCGCCGAATCCCGGCGAGACGGCCGATGGGCTCCGCGACGAGGCCGCGGTATCGGCGGTACGAGGCAACGCGGCTCACCCATTGATCGCGCGCCAGCCGCAGCCGCCGCGCTGCGTCGAGACGCTCGTGGATGGCCTGGAGCAATGCCGCAATCTGCTCCGGCCGCTGTCGGCCCAGGCGCTCGTCGATCCGGCCAACCTGCGCCCTTACCCGCTCCACGCCGGCAACGTCCGCCTTCCGCGCGTAGTTCGACGCTTTGAGCATCGTCACGTTCGAGAGCTGCGCGTAGTCCTTGCTCACCTGAATCTCACGGGTAATCGCCGCTCGGACCGTCTTGCGCATCGTGCCGGCCCACGCTTCCGGGTACGTTCCTGGCGCTCCCGACAGGCTGGCCGCAATCGACTGCAGCAGCGACAGCCGCTCGGCAGGCACATCGGTGAGACTCGCCACCATCGCCGCGTGGTCGAGCGTGTCCTTCGGCGATGGCAGCGACAGCAGCCGGTCGACGGTGGGCGGGGTGGCCGCAGCCACCAGGCTCAGGTCGAAGGTGGTGACGCCGGCCGCCGCACGCATTTCGGAGATGGCTTCGTCCAGCAGTCCGGCGATCTGCATCACATCGGCGGCCCCATACCCGTAGTGGTCCTTCGGCCAGTCGACGAGCCTGCGTCTCGCCTGCTCGGCAATCTCCAGACGACGAGCCGGATCGTTGGTGAGCGCGATCGTATTGAGAGCCTCCGCCACCTGGCCGCTCAATTCGGCAAAATCTGATTCCGCGCGCGTGGCCACGAAGCGCGCATAGCGGGCCGCGGTGGCGTACTCTTCCGTGGTCGGCCAGTCGACCAGCGCGGCCGGCAGGTTCACCAGATGCAGGTGAGGCTGGGCGGTGAGCATGCCGAGTGGCATGGAAAAGACCACCCGATCGCCGACGCGCGCGAATTCGCCGTAGCTGGCCACCGCCGTGCCGTTCGTGAGGAAAATGCGGAAAATGGTCGCGTCGGGCGGCTCATCGGCCGAAACCGCTGTCGTGACAATCAGCAGCAGGGCCGCCGCCAGGATCGCCTGAGTCGGGCGACACCGGCTGGCAGCGACCGAGCGTCCACAACGCACGGTGAACATTGGATGAGTCTCAGGTTAGTGTCGCAACCGGATGGAGTCAAGGTGATCGTCGGCCCGATCCGGCCATTCGACGGCGTGAGCAAGCGCATTGTGGAAATCCTGTGGATGATCCGTGCATTTGCTGTGGGCGCTGCGACAGGTCACTTTTTTTTCAATCGAACTTGGACATTTTGACAGCGGTTGCAGCAGTTCGGTGCGCCTTCGTACGTTCCTTCGCTTGACGCCTCGCCGCGCCCGCATAGAATCCGTTCTTCCGATTTGCTTTGTCTGCACTCGCGGCGTCCAATCGTGAACATTCACCGGTTTCAAGAAAACATAGGCGGACGCGAGTATCTGATTGAGGTCGCGTCGGTCACCGAGACACGCTGGCGCGCCCAGCTCGTGCGGCTTCCCGGTGTCCCGAGCGCGCTGATGCCCTTCTACGGCGCGACCCCTGCCGAAGCCGCCCGGCATTTGAGCGACTGGCTGGCGCGCGCCCACCGTGCCGTTCAACCCAGACAGGGCTGACGATCCCGGGCAACCCGGGCCGCCCCTTCCAAACAGAGGCGGCGACCCGGGCACCTCTGGCGCGCGTGCGGATCGGCCGGCTGCCCTGCTAGGATAAGGACGAGCTTTTCGACGTGCGTCGCCTTCCGCCTCTGCACCGCCTCTCGCTCGCGATTCCTGTTGTGGGCGTCTTCGCGGCGTCCGGCAGCTGGACGGCCCAGGAGGTCGAGCGGCCGCGCGTGCACCTGGTCGCCACGGGCGGGTCCATCGCGAAGCGTGACAGCGGGCGACTGACCGCCGATCAGCTCGTGGCCATCGCGCCGGGCCTCGAGCAGCACGCCAGGGTCAAGACCGAACAGTTTCGAAATCTGTCCAGCTCCAGCCTGACGCTCGACGATTGGGTGGCGCTCTCGCGGCGAATCCAGGGTCTTCTCGACCACGACCACGGCCTGGCCGGCGTGGTGGTGACGTCGGGCACCGATACGCTCGAGGAACTCGCCTATTTTCTCCACCTGACCATCACCGACGGACGGCCTGTTGTCGTCGTGGGATCGATGCGCACGCCCGATGCGGCGGGGTACGACGGCGGCGCGAACCTGGTGGCCGCCGTGCGCGCCAGCGTCGCACGTCACGCGCGCGGGCGAGGCGTGCTCGTCGTGATGAACGGCGATATCCACTCGGCTCGTGAGGTGGCGAAGACCGATGCCGACCGCGTCCCGGCATTCGAGAGCCGCGGCGCGGGCCGTCTGGGTGTCGTCGAGCCCAACCGCGTCAGATTCGAGCGCACCGGGGACAAGCGCCATACGGTGTCGAGCGAGTTCGGCGGCGCCTCGTACAGCGTGCTGCCGCGTGTCGACATCGTTCTCTTCTATCAGGGCGCCTCCGGCGATCTCATCCAGGCGGCCATCGATCGAGGGGCCCAGGGTATCGTGGTAGCGGTTGCGGGTGCCGACGCGTCGGGCGGCACGATGGGGCCAGCGATCGCGCGCGGCGCCATCGCCGGCGTGCCGATCGTGTTGAGCACGCGGACGGGCAGCGGCCGCATCCGGGTACCGGGGGCGGAACAGGCACGGCTCGCGGGGGCGACCGATGTCGAGCCAGAGCGCTATGTGATTGGCGCCGAGGATCTGCCGCCGCTCAAGGCCCGCATTCTGTTGATGCTGGCGCTGACGCGCACCGAGAATCCGCGCGAGATCCAGCGCATGTTCACCGAGTACTGATTTGACCGTGCCGGAGGGGTTCGGTAGGATCTAGGGGTTCTTCCGCACGTGCACACCACAGTGGGCCAGTAGCGCAGTTGGGAGCGCGCATGAATGGCATTCATGAGGTCACCGGTTCGATCCCGGTCTGGTCCACCAACCTTCGCTCTCGTGTCAGGCGAGGGTTGCCCGCCATAGCGCATCGCGCGAAGGCGGGCTGTCACTGAATACCCGAGATCTACGGTCTGGCAGGCCATCCTTCGCGTGAGGCGAGCTCACGGCACAAGACAGGGCGAACGGTGTCCAGCGTGGGGCGACGCCGCGAAGGTAGACCGCCAATTCCGTTCGCAGACGCACCACGCGGCGGCAACCTGGGATCGCCCCGTTGCCGCCGCGGCAGCTCACACCTACTGGGTCGAGGCGGAATATCTCAGTTCCGGTCCGATGAGCTTCATCGGATCGGCACCAGGCTTCGGCCGGAACTTCTGTGTGCGCCCGCCGAACACCTCCGACGTGTACAGATTGCCGTCCTGATCGACCGAAAATTGATGGACCGCCCAGAAACCACCCGGGAACGAGCCATACGTACCCCAGTGAGAGAGCAGCTTGCCGTTGAGGTCGTACTTGAGCAACCGATTCGTGTTGCCGTCGAAGACGGCCACGTGCTGATCGGCCGTGACCATGAGATGGTACGGTGAGTTGATCTGCGGCCACTCGTCGAGGTACTTGCCGTTGGCATCGAAGATCTGGACCCGGCGGTTCGACCGGTCTGCGACGTAGATCCGGCCCTGCTTGTCGATGTCAATCGCATGCGGCAGCCGGAACTCACCCGGCCCTTGGCCGGGCGTGCCCCACGTCATGAGGAACTTGCCGTTCTTGTCGAACTTCACGACGCGCGTATTGATGTAGCCGTCGCTGATGAAGAAGGTTCCGTCCGGCAGCCAGGCAATGTCGGTCGGCCGCCCGAAGTGCTTGTCGTCGACCCCCTTGACGCCTGCCTCGCCGAGCGTCATCACGAGCTTCTTCCCGTCGTTGGTGAACTTGAAGATCTGCTGCCGCTCGTCGTCAATCACCCAGACGTGCTTCTCGGGATCGTAGGGACTGATCTTGATCTTGTGCGGTCCCCGTCCACCGACGAACAGGTGGTCGTGCTGCCTCCACGATTCGATCAGCTTTCCGTTGCCATCGACCACCAGAATGCAGTTCTCCATCCGTGGTACGCGGCCGGTTGCGGCGATCGGCATCCGGGGGAACTGAAACAGCCCCGGCGCCAGGGGCCCGGGAGGCGGCAGCTCGGGTAGCTCGCCGCGCTGCGCAATGAAGATCTTGTTGGGTGTTTCGGCGAACACACCACCCTGGGACCCCCAGGTCCAACCGGGATGCCCGAGCGGTTGCGGCCAATTCGCGACAACATCGTACGGACCGGTGAGGTCTTCCCCACCTTTCTCCTGCACCGCGACCGGCACGCTCACCAGACCGGCGAGCAGGGCGCCGACCATCAAGCCGACCAGACGGTTGCGCATAACGGCTCCTTTGGGACTAGAAAGATCTACCCGCCAGATTCTGGGGCATCGTATCAGGAACGTGTTCCCTCGGAAAAGGCTGATGATCTCCACGACATGCACACGGCGGCCCGTCTTGCGGTCTGTTCAGCGTCGACTCGATCGCTGGCGTGAACGGCGCCCGCATGTGCGGACAGACGACGATCTAATTCTGCTCGCCGAGTGCAGCGTCGACGGAATGGGAGGGGCAGCTGCGCTTCCTGCCCCTCTGAGATCGTCCCATCGATTGCAGTCGTAGAGTCGTGATCGTCGAGCGTGGACCCGGGATTTACCTCGATATCGACATAGACGTTCCGCTGCCGGTTGATCCGCGGATCGCCAGAATCAGTGTGACGAGCGGGCTCGTCGCAGCAGGCAAGGCAGGTTCCATCGGCCACCTCATGAGCCGGGAGACATCGTATCCGACCAGCGGCAACTCCTGATCGAGGCGTGGCGCGCGGTTGCAAGCGCCACGGGCGGCCTGCAATCTGCTGCGCATCGATAGCTTGGCGTGGCAACTTGCCGAGGCCGCGGGCACACCTGGGTGGGAATCAGCAATCACGAACCGGTTGACCGCAGCCGGCTAAACCTCGACAATTGCCGAGGTGTCGCGGCGGTGTGGTAGAATGAACGCCTCTGCTTGTTGAGTCCTGCCGCTGATTCGGTTGTATATCGAATCCCCGTCTCCAGCCCTCATCGAAGCGACGCGTGGCGTGCCGGCCATGCGATACCTGCGACGGCCGCCGAGGGGTCGGGCCGCCGCGTCAGAGATTCCAGGATCACGAGGAGGAACGATGGCAAGCATCAGTGGTACGATCAAGCGTCTGGTCAGTGACAAGGGATTTGGATTCGTGCAGGCGGGTGACGGAACGGAATACTTCTTTCACCAGTCAGCCTGTGCCGACACCCGCTTCGACGACCTGCGTGAAGGGCAAGCGGTGACATTCGAGAAGGGCCAGGGGCCGAAGGGGCCGCGCGCCGAGAATGTCAGGGTGGCCTGACCTCGTCGGGGCACCCTCGGTAAGAAATGACGCAGACGCTCGAGATCAGCCTCAGAATTCCTTCCCTGCGCGTCTTCGGTCGCGAAGGGAAAGAGGGCCCTGAAACCGTCGCCAATAGCGACGTCAGGTTCATCAAGCACGTCGAACTCGACAAAATCCCGAAGCCGGGCGACATGCTGGACCTGGTGGTCGGCTCGGGCGGGTCGTTTCAGTGCAAGGTGATCAGGAGCGACTGGCATCACCAAAAGGACATGTTCGTCACCGAGTGCCGCTATGCCAAGCGTTCCATTTCAGAAGCGGAATACCACGCCCTGCTGGACTCGTCGGACTGGCGGATGAGGACACTCTTGTAGGCGGCGGACATGATCGTGTGCTGAGGCAAGACGAACGGGCTCACAAATGGACGCGATGGTCACGCGTAGGGTGGCGACAATGACGGGAACAATTCGTACGTTGCGAGTGGACAAGGGATTCGGGTTCATCAAGGACGACGCGGGGAAGGAATACTTCTTCCACCAGAGCTCCGTCTATGGCGAGGGCCTTGACGCTCTGCGTGAGGGTGACGGCGTCGAGTTCGACGTCGGCCAGGGACCGAAGGGCCCTCGGGCCGAGAACGTGCGACGCACGACGACCTAGATTTGGCGCGCAATCTGGTCCACCAAACCTTCATCCCCAGCCTGCGAGCGCGCTTGGGTCGGTGACGCGGCGCCGCGAGGCTGCTAATCAGCGCGTGTGCTCGGGCGGCGCGACCAGGACCAGCTCGACGCGCTCGCTTCCCTCGACATAGGCATCGTGACCGGGTGGGATCTCGAAGAAGTCGCCCGGGCCGATGTTCGTCTTGACATTGGTTTCGACCATGCGAACGACGAGCCTACCGGCGATGCAGTAGCCGGTGTGGCGCATCGGGCACGACGGAGGGTTTCCGAGGAGGGGCTCGTCGACGTCCCACACCCAACCGGGCTCAAAGGTCGCGTGCGCCTTCATGTCGAGTACTTGATCCGGCTTGTCGAACCGACGGATTTCGATCGCAGCAGACATACGGCATGCCCTTTCGTGATGGCCGCTCCTCCCTCGACGACGGCAGTAGCTGGCGGTGGGCTACGGCGGCGTCGCCAATTCCGCCGATTCGCGGGGGAGACTGATCAAAGACGACGAAGCCACCAGGCGAGTCGCGATGGCGCATCAGTAGGTCGACGAGATCTTTCGAAGCGTCCTAACCCGGTCTGTACACAGGAACACCCAGCCCAGGCTGGGTGTTCCTGTCAAGAATAGTTCGTGAGTAGATCGAGCGGCGTGCCGTTACGAACGTTCTGACTTGCGGCCCAGGATCCGCTTACGCGTCAGCCCAAGCAGCCCCGTCCCCAGGAGGACGAGCGACATGGGCTCAGGCGTGGGGATCGGTTGACTGCGGGTCTCTGTGAAGCTCAGCGAGCGGATTCGCCAGTTGTCAGTGTCCAGGGCGGCGCCGAAGAAGAATTCAGTACCACCGAGGCCCGGTGTGAAGCTCAGGGGGCTGTCTCCAAAGTATGTCGTAAAAGCAAGAAGGTCTTCGAATTCGGTCGGTGGACCGCCAGCTCGATATCCGAGACCGTCGATGTCCAAGAATCCTTGCCAATTCCCCAACTCAACCTGAGTCAGCGTGACGCTCTGCGAGAATTTGAAGTGCAGGCCGTCCCAGTTGTTATCACCATCGACGTCTTCATCATCACAATAAAAGAGAACGCAGACGCCGTTATCAACGCCGTACCCGGTGTTTTCCGAATCGATCCGCCAGTTCGACTGCGGGAAGGCGGTCGACCACGGCGTGACGGTCAGGAAGAGCCCGCTTCCGAGATCCACCGGACCCACCTGGACGAACTGGCCGTTGGTGTTGAAACCCGCTGTGCCTCCGACGCCGAACGTAATCGTCGCGGCCTGCGCCGGCGCACTCCAGACAAGCCCGGCAACCAATAGAAACAAACAACAAACCTTCTTCATCGAACCTCCAAGTGTTCGCGCACTAGTGCTGCTGGACCGTCATGGAGGCAATCCTCCTGCCACCGACCGTGGAGCAGCGCCAGACGCGCCAACGGACAGCAAACTTCTGAGATCGAACTACTTGGATGGTGTTCGCTGATTCCAACGAGGCGTGAAGGGACTGCGGAAGATTTCTGGAAAGTTCTCTAACCTGACGACATTTAGTCATCACAGATTCACTTCCGCACAACGTGCTTCGACCGACGTTGTGATGCGCGTCAATGTGCGATGGTGATCTGTGTCATCGTTCGTCGCTGCGCTCCGGATCAATGTTCAGCCACTGGCCCATCCGCTCGGCGATGAACGGAAAGAACGGATTCGAGGAAAGACGCATCAGCGAGTCCGTGCCGACGATCAACACCGCTCGTTCCCCGCGCGGGCTCAATCGGCCGATCGGCAGCAGGCCGGCAATCTCGTTCGAGGCGTCGATGCCATAAAGCGGATCGTTCGCCGCGAACGGAAGCGCGATGTGCGTGAGCGAGAAGACCCCGGACGGCCAGGCCAACCCGAGCGGCCGGCGCGCCATGCTGACAAGACCCGGCTCGATCGTTCGCGCCTCCACCTCGCGGCTGTCCGGCGCGTCGTTCGTCACGAACACGCGTCGATACCGGCGTGGTGCAGGATCGAGAAGCGTCTCGAGCAGTGCGCGATCCGATGGCTGGATGAACACGTCGATGCCGGAGAGATGGTTGACGTCGAAGAGCACCAGTTCGCTGCCATTGGCCGGAAGCCGATCGTAGAGAGCGTGCACCACGGCCGGCGTACTCACCGTGGCGTCGACAACCGATTGAAACGTGAGGACCGGAGGCATGGCGTCGATCCGGCCGCGGGACGCGACGCGGTCGAGGTCGGCCTGCACGGCACGCGTCAACAACGAGGTCTGAAAGCCCGCATTCGCAGGGAACGAGTTGTACTTGAAGGGGTTGAATTCCGGCAGGACGTCGAGCCAGTTCGCCTTTTCGAAGTACGGCACCACCCCGAGGAGGCTGATCCACCGCGCGAGCCGGGCGGCGGGAGTCACGCCGATCATGGGCGACAGCAGCACGAGCTTCGACGGCAACGGGCCACGGCCGCTTTCAATCGCCTCCAGCGTGTACTTCAGCGCCAGCGCACCGCCGTTCGAATAGCCCACGAGAACGAGCGGCGCTCCTTCAGGAATCCTGCTGCGCACGTGTCGTACACCCAGACGCACGGCAGCGAGCCAATCCTCCCAGCCCGCCTGGACCAGGCCCGAGGGGACCGTGCCGTGCCCCGGCATCCGCAGCGTCAACGAGTAGACGCCGGAGCTCTGGAGGACCTCGGCGACGGTCCGCATGCTGTAGGGCGAGTCGGTCAGGCCGTGGAGGAGCAGCGCGCCGCCACGAATGACTGCCGGTTCGGTTTCGAAGGATCGATTCCAGTCGCGGCCGGCGCTCGAGGGATGCGACAGGCTGCCCGGATGATAGCGGTTGACCCTCGTGCGGTCTGCGGGATCGATGGTCGACTCGAAGGCGCGGAGCTCTCTGAACAACTGCTCTTCGTGCGCCAGATACTGGGAAAGGGTGAAGTCATCGTCGAGCGTCGACGCGCCAAGATCGTCGAAGCTGACGCGATGCCACGGCTTGAGATCAGGATGCCGCCGGCGCGCATCGTAGGCGCCGCCGACGATCAACGTGATCAGCACCAGGGCCGTCGCGAAGACGGCACGCCGAAGCCACCGCCAGAGCCAGGTCATGTGGTGGAGCGCCATTCTACCCGACGACACGCGTGAGCCGTGCTGCTCTTCCAGACTTCGCGCACTTCAAGAGAGTTCACGTGGCTGCTACACTACGCCAGCGCACCGCATCTCAGATCACTCAAGGAGCCGTCGTGCCAAGCCCCGCGCCTCCGCTCAGCCGCAGAGATTTTGGACGTGCCATTGGCGCGGCCACCATCACCGCCGCCCTGTGCACGAAGTCCGAGGCGGCTTCACCGATTGACGCCGACGAGGCGCCGTCACAAGCCTCGAACACGTCGAACGATGAAATCACACGCCTCAGCGCGACGGAGTTGGCCGCCCACATCCGGCGCAAGCAACTCTCCGCTCGCGACGTGATGGCCGCGCACCTCGCGCAGGTCGAGCGCGTGAACCCGAAGGTGAACGCGATCGTGACACTCGTCGCCGATCGCGCGATGGCCGACGCGGCTCGCGCGGACGAGTTCCAGGCGCGAAGTACCCGGGTCGGAGCCCTGCACGGGCTGCCGGTGGCCCACAAGGACCTGGTGGACACGGCCGGCATCCGGACGACCAGAGGCTCGGCGTTTCATCGCGATCACGTGCCGACCCAGGATGCGCCGATCGTCACCCGGATTCGAGCGGCGGGCGCCATCACGATCGGCAAGACCAACACGCCGGAGTTCGGCGCCGGCTCGCAGACGTTCAACACGATCTTCGGAGCGACGCGCAATCCGTACGACGTCACGAAGACATGCGGCGGAAGCAGCGGCGGTGCCGCCGTGGCGCTGAGGTGCGGCATGGTTCCGATCGCCGACGGCAGTGACACCGGCGGGTCGCTGCGCAACCCGGCGTCGTTCTGCAATGTCGTCGGGCTGCGTCCGTCACCAGGACGAGTGGTGCGCGAGGGGACGTCGTGGTCACCTCTTTCGGTTTCGGGACCGATGGCGCGCACGGTCGCCGACCTCGCGCTGTTCTTCAGCGCCATTGCCGGGCCCGACGGCAGTCCGCTATCGATCCCGGAGGACGGAACACGCTTTCGGGCGGCGCTGGGCCGCAGCTTCAAGAACGCGCGCGTGGCCTGGTGGAGGGATCTCGGCGGCATTCCCTTCGAGCCGGAGATCCGCACGACGATCGACGCCAATCGCCGCGTCTTCGAGGAGCTCGGTTGCCAGGTCGAGCCGGCGGAGCCGGACTTCAGGGGGGTCGACGAGGCATTTCGCACCCTCCGCTTCGTCGGCAATTACGGCCAGTATGCGGCCCTGGTGCGAGAACGTCCGGAATGGGTGAAGGACACGATCAAGTTCGAGGTGGCCCAGGCTGAACGGTTGACGGCCGTCGACGTCGGACGTGCACAGGCTCGTCAGGCGCGCATGTTTGCTGAGAGCCGGCAGTTCTTCGAGCGTTACGATTACTTCGTGCTGCCAGTCACCCAGGTGGCCCCCTTCGACGTGAACACGCCGTACCCGACACGAATCGGCGACGTGCCCATGGCGGACTACATCGATTGGATGCGGTCGTGCTGGTATGTGACCCTCATGGCCAACCCCGCGATCTCCGTGCCGGCGGGGTTCACATCGAGCGGGCTGCCGGTAGGCATCCAGATCGTCGGTCGACATCGCGACGATTGGAGTGTGCTTCAGCTCGGGCACGCCTTCGAGCAGGCGACCGGACACGGAACGCGCCGCCCGCCGATTGCGTGAGTTGAGGAAGATCGACGTCCGACTCGGCCGCTCACGTCGGGCACGAGCGCGTTCGCAACGTCGCAAGCGGCCGAGCGCTGTGGTGGGCGAGCGCAACCCTCGGAGCGTGACGTGATGCTGCCACGGTTGATCTGGTTCCTGCTACTCGGATGCTTCACGCTCGCATGGTCAAGTCCTGCGCAGGACCCCACGTGGACGCGCCCGTTCCCGCCGTTTCGGATCGTGGGCAACCTCTACTGGGTGGGCTCGTACGATCTCGCCACCTATCTGATTCGGACGCCGCAAGGGCACATCCTGATCAATACGGGTATCGGTGACACGGCCGCCGAGATTCGAGCCAGCATGCAAGAGCTCGGGTTCGACATCGGCGACACGAAGATTCTGACTGCCACGCACGGCCACTATGATCACGCTAGCGGCCTGGCGGAGCTGAAACGTCTGACCGGCGCACGGCTGATCGTGCCGGAACAGGACAAGGCGCTGTTCGAGTCCGGGGGCCGGCTCGACTTCTTCTGGGGCGACGACGCCTGGGCCCGCTTCGAGCCCGTTACAGCGGATGGCACGGTCAAGGATGGCGACACGATTTCGCTCGGAGGAACGGTCCTGACCGCGCACCACCATCCTGGCCACACCAAGGGCGCGACGAGCTTTACGCTGAATGCGCAGGAAAGCGGGAAGACCTACCGGGTGGTGATTGCCAACATGGGCTCGATCAATCCTGGCGTCACCCTCACTCGGTACGGCCGCTTACCCGTCGATTGCCGACGACTACGCGCGCACATTCGAGGCGCAGAAGGCCATGCAGATCGACGTCTGGCTCGCCTCACACGCCTCGCAGTTCAAACTGCATGAGAAATACAGAACCGGCGACACGTTCAATCCCGATGGATTCGTCGATCCGGAGGGCTTCAAGGCGGCGGTCGAGGAACTCGAGAAGGCGTATCGGGAGCAACTGGCGCGCGAGCGCGCACGTCAGTAACTCTGATCCTCAGCCGAACGCCGTCTATGAGCGTAATCGGTCACCTCGATCAATCGGGCTGTAAACTATCGAGAGCACCATGGCCGTCGCTGTACTCGCTCTCCTGTTGGCGCTCGCGGAAGTTGCCTCGCTCTCGAGCGCGTCCCAGTCCCCTCGAGCCGCCGATTGCATGGAGTGGCACGAGTGCCGCCAGCTGGCCCTCTCGGCAGCTGAACGCGGCGAGTACGAGACCTTTCACGACCTCGCCTGGCGCGCGGTTCAGACCGGCCCTCCGAAGGATCCCGCGCTGATGTATCTGCTCGCGCGTGCTCAAACGCTGAGCGGCCGACCTCACGACGCGCTCGATCATGCTGCTGCGCCTTGCAGAGTTGGGGGTGGCATCCCCAGAGGCAGCCACCAGCGACGAGTTCAGCCGCACCCGCCAGCTTCCGGGTTGGCCGGAAGCCGAGGCTCGAATCCTGGGGCGTATCAATCGCGACGCACCAACCGCTGCGACCCCGTCGTCCTCTGCAGTGCCATCCGCTGTCAAGGCGCCCGTTGCAGAGCCACCCGCGGCAACGCAGCCCGCCGCGGCCGCCGCGACGCGTTCGGCTGCCTCATCGCCACGGACGAGCGGGCCAGTGGCTTCGCCGCCACGGTCCAGACCTCGCGGCTCGACCGCCGACTGGGCTCAACTCGTCGGCGTCTGCCGTCAACGTTGCGCCGGCGCCGGCGGGGGTCCGCTTCTCGACCCGGCAGTTTCCAGTGAGCGGCCTGGCCTACGATTCGCTCTCGGCCCGGTTCGTCGTCGGCGATCGACTTGGACGCAAGCTGATCGTCGTGGACGAGCGCTCGAACAGAAAGACCGATCTCGTTCTCGCCGACTCCGCTGGATTTCTCGAGATCGCCGCCGTCGAGATCGACGCCAAACGCGGAGACCTGTGGGTGGCAAGCGTCGGGGCCGAGCACGGCGAGGGAACGCTGCACAAGCTGCAACT
This sequence comes from uncultured Acidobacteriota bacterium, assembly GCA_963817395.1. Classification (GTDB taxonomy): domain Bacteria; phylum Acidobacteriota; class Vicinamibacteria; order Vicinamibacterales; family CAVPJW01; genus CAWGYQ01. The sequence continues at coordinate 14,045 of CAWFOC010000003.1, forward strand.
GGTCTCTGGCAGGCCCCTGCAATCATTCCGGGTCGCTCTGCGCTCGAACCCGTACAGACTCGTGGACGTGGCCATCGGTCCAACCGGAACCGTTTTCGTCCTCGACTCGCTGACTCCCCAGATTTTCGTGCTGCGCGCTGGCAGAAGGACCCTCGAGTCGCTTGGCAGGATCAACGCCAAGGAACCGCTCGAGTCTGACGGTCGGGACTGACGGCAGATTCGCGTTCGTGGCACACCGCGAGGGTCTCGTGCGAATCGACCTGCAATCGCGAGCGGTGTCTCGCGTCGCGCTGCCGAAAGCGTTCTCTTTCCGCGATATCGAGCGAATTCGGTCGCTCGGTCAGGCCCTGGTCGCCATACAGGTTGGCGAGGATGGCTCGCGACATGTCATCCGGCTGGAGCTCAATGCACGACGAAGCGCGGTCACCCAGGCGCTCCCGCTCGAGGTCTCGGTCCCTGCCGCCGGACAGCTGTTCATGACGACGTCCGGTGACGAGCTAGTCGGCCTGACGACTGTGTCGAGCGACGGCCCCGAGCGACCGCCGTCGGATGGCTCGGCCCCGGAACGGGCATACTTCGTCTACCGCATTCCACTGCGCTGATCCATCGAGCCCGATCATCGATCTATTTTTCGATGTCGGGTGATCGCCATCGCATGAATGGGGGCGAGGCCGCCATCGCTTTACGCCGGAGCCGTCTCTGGGACATGCTGCGTCTTGATGTTTGTCATCGAGCTCATCTACAAAGTGTCCCTCGCCGAAATCGATGCCCACATGCCCGCGCATGTCAGGTTTCTGAAGAAGTACTACACATCGGGACACTTCCTGGTGTCGGGCCGCAAGATTCCCCGCGACGGCGGCATCATCCTGGCGGTGGGTAGAAGTCGGGCGGAGATCGAAGCGATCGTCAGGGAAGATCCGTTCTGCGCGCGCGGCCTGGCCGAATTTCGCGTGATCGAGTTCCGGGCGAGTCAACAGGCCGACGACATCCAGGCCCGTATCGGGGCAAAGGTTCGCTGAGTTGTGCCCGCATCATCCTTTCCCGGACTGGGTCGAGCCGATGGCGGCGACGCTCACACAGGAGCGATTTACCGGGCCCGACTGGATCTTCGAGCGTAAATTGGACGGGGTCCGCCTGCTCGCATTCAAGAACGGTTCCGAGATCCGCCTGTTGTCTCGCAATCGCCTGCCGCAGACTCTTCCCACCATCGCGCAGGCCATCACCGGCTTGCCGGCGCACGACGTGATTCTCGATGGCGAAGTCACGTGGGGCGCACGCACGGTCCACTATCACGTGTTCGACATCATGCGGCTCGACGGCCGCGACGTCACATCGCTGACGCTCGCGGCCCGCCGGGAGCTGCTCAGAGCGCTTCCGCTGAGAAGGCCGCTGCTGCGCGTGCCGTCGCTGGACGATCCGAAGCCGTGGGATCGCGCCTGCGCCGAGGGGTGGGAGGGAGTCATCGCGAAGCGCCGGGATTCGACGTACGAACACCGGCGCTCGCCGCATTGGCTGAAGATGAAGTGTGAGGCGTCGCAGGAGCTCGTGGTCGGCGGGTTCACCGACCCTCAGGGCACACGGGTCGGGCTGGGGGCGCTCCTGGTCGGCTACTTCGAGCGCGACGACTTCGTCTTCGCCGGCAAGATCGGCACCGGCTTCAATACGAAGCTGCTGCGGGATCTGCGCCTGCGGCTGGACGCGCTCGAAATCGCGAGCCCGCCTTTCACCAGAGCGACAGGACTGCCCCGCCTGCGCGCTCACTGGGTGCGTCCGGAGATCGTCGTGCAGGTGGCGTTCATCGAGTGGACGGTCCACGGCAAGCTTCGGCATCCGCGACTGCTCGGCGTTCGCTTCGACAAGGCTGCGCGCGAGGTCGTGCGCGAGCAGCCATGATTACGCACCCGGAGAAGGTGCTGTTCCCCGACGACGGGATCACCAAGGGCGAACTGGCCGACTACTACGAGTCGATCGCGCCGATCATGCTGCCGCACCTTCGCGGCCGCCCGGTGACGATGGAGCGCTACCCGGCGGGCATTGGGAGCGAAGGGATTCTGGCAGAAGAACGTTTCGAGGGGATTCCCCGAGTGGCTCGAGCGCATCGCGGTGCCGAAGAAGGGCGGCACGGTGCATCACCCGCTCGTCACGAACACGCGCGCGCTGCTCTGGATGGTGAATCAGAACGCCATCACGCCGCACGTGTGGGTGTCACGGGTGCCGAAGCTGCGCTACCCCGATGTGTGCGTCTTCGATCTGGATCCGTCGCGTGAGGACGATCCGGACACGCTGCGGGCAGCCGCGCTCGGCCTCCGCGATCTTCTGAACGAGCTCGGGCTTCCCAGCTGGGTCAAGACTTCAGGTTCGAAGGGCTTCCACATCGTCTCTCGCTCGACGGCAAATCGGACACCGGCGAGGTCGCCCGGTTCGCGCACGAAGTGGGCACGGTTCTCGTGAAGCGGGATCCGCGGCGCCTGACGCAGGAATTCAGCAAAGCCGATCGAGGGGACCGCATTCTGATCGATACCGGGCGCAACGGCTATAGCGCGACGTTCGCCGCCGCGTACGCCGTGCGCGCGAAGCCCGGAGCGCCGGTGTCGGCGCCATGCACATGGGCAGAGATCGAACGCGGCGCCGTCTCGCCCAGAGCGTTCACGTTGAGGACGATGGCCGATCGCATCGAGAAGGTGGGCGACCTGTGGTCGGACATGCCGCGACGGAGGCGGGCGCTCGGACGTGCCGCAGCAAAGGTGCGGAGGCTGAGCGGAACGAGATGACTGTACGAAGAATTGTCGAGAGCGATCGAGGCGATTGGGTTCGTCTCCGCGCGGCATTGTGGCCCGGATCCGACTCCGATCACGAGGCCGAGACGCTGGCGCACTTCGAGACCCCAGCCGACGCGCTTCTCGTCTTCGTGGCGGAAGTCGACCAGCGCATCGTCGGATTCCTGGAGCTGGACTTCCGCAAGTACGCCGAGGGTTGCGCGTCGTCTCCGGTCCCGTTCATCGAAGGCTGGTACGTGGAACCTGCACTTCCGGGGGCAGGGCGTTGGCCGGGCGCTCGTCGATGCGGCCGAAGGTCACGCCCGCCGAGCTGGGTATGTCGAGATTGCGAGTGACGTCGGTACTGGAAAACGCGGACGGGATTGCTGCTCACCTGGCGCTCGGCTATGAAGAAGTGGAGCGAGTGGTGTGCTTCCGTCGGTCGTTGAGCGAGTCCTGATCGAGGCCATCGGGACAGCGGCTTCAAGTTGTCGTCCGGGTCACATCTGACGTGCTAAGATGCACGGCCCAAAACGCGTTTCCATCGGCCATTTCATAATCGGAGGGAGTCATGACCGATACCACCTTCGAGCAGGCCCTTCGTGGTCGTCTCATCCGCCAGGGTGACAGTGACTACGACGCGGCGCGTGCGCTGTACAACGGCATGATCGACAAGCATCCGAAGCTCATTGCGCGGTGCGTGGATGCCGCCGATGTCATCGCCTCGGTGAACTATGCCCGCGACCAGGGTCTCCTGGTCGCCATTCGGGGCGGCGGCCACAACGGCCCCGGCCTCGGCAGCTGCAACGGCGGGCTGGTGATCGACCTCTCGGAGATGAAGAGCGTGCGCGTTGATCCGGCGACGCGCACCGTGCGGGTCGATGCCGGCTGTACCATCCGGTGACGTGGATCACGCGACCCACGCGTTCGGGCTTGCCGTGCCGTTCGGGATTGTCTCGACGACCGGCGTCGCAGGTCTTACGCTCGGAGGCGGCACGGGATACCTCACCCGCAAGTACGGCCTGACCATCGACAACCTGCTCGAGGCCGACGTGGTTCTGGCCGACGGGACCTTCGTCACGGCCAGCAAGAGCGAACATCCGGATCTGTTCTGGGCCCTGTGCGGTGGCGGCGGGAACTTCGGTGTCGTCACGAGTTTCCTGTTCCAGGCGCACCCCGTGAAGATGGTCTACGCCGGGCCGATTTTCTGGGAAGCCACGCACGCCAAAGCCGTGATGCGGACGTTCCGCGACTTTCTCGCCAAGGCGCCCGAGGATCTGGGTACGTTCGTCGGTCTGAAGACCGTGCCGTCGATGGATCCCTTCCCGAAGGACTACTGGGGACGCCGCGCCTGCGCCGTGATCTCCGCCTATAACGGGCCGGCGGCGGACGGTGAAAAACTCATGGCGCGCCTGCTCGACGCGGTACCCGCCCCCATCTTCAACTGGATGAGCGTCATGCCGTATCCGGCGATCCAGGCGCTCTTCGACCCGTTCTTTCCCAAGGGCCTCCAGTGGTACTGGAAGGGCGACTTCGTCAAGACGCTGTCGGACGAAGCCATCGACACGCACATCGCCCATGCCGCGCAAGCCCCGAGCGAGTTGTCCCTCGTGCACTTCTATCCGATCAACGGCGCCGTTCACCGCGTCGCGAAGGACGCGACGGCCTGGAACGTCAGGGACGCGACCTACTCGCTGGTGATCGCCGGAATCGATCGCGATCCCAAACAGGCCGAGGCGCTGAAGACGTATGGGCGCGCATACTGGAAGGCCGTGCATCCCTTCAACATGGAGGGTGCCTACGTCAATTTCATGATGGACGACGAAGTTGCCGGACGGGTCCAGGCCAGCTATGGCGACAACTACGCGCGCCTGGCCGCTGTGAAGGCCAAGTACGATCCGACGAATTTCTTCCGCGTGAATCAGAACATCGAGCCGGCTGCCGTCTGACACCCCGGCCGGCCGTCGCTCGTGACATGGGACAACGCGGGTCGAACCGCGCTGCCGTCGGCCCCTGGATGCCGTCAATCGATCCTCTGAACGGCACAGGTTGAGCGGACCAGCCCTCCTCTTCGCCAGGAACCCGTGGGTTTCGAGCGCCTGACAGAACGCGCGCAACGGGACCCTGGTTCGTTGATACCATGAGGGGATGAGCCTCGACGAACGCGCCTTTTTCACCGACAGGCCGGAAATGCGCCAGGGCAAGTTTCAGTGCCCGAGGTGCCGGCGTACCAGCGACTACACCATTCGGTGGGTGCGACGCCTGAAGAAGGACCGGCCGCCTTCCGGCATCGACGAACACGACCGCGCGAAGTTCGCCAAGCTGCGTGACTATCTCCTGCGCCTCGACGACGAGGTCACGTGCAAGCTCTGCGGCAAGAAATTCGAGATTCCCTCGCAGCATTCCCTGCTGTTCCTGGATCAGCTGGAAGGCCTGCCCAACGACGAAGAGCTCGAGCGCGAGATCGCTGCCAGCGCGGGCGAGAGCGAATCTCCCGCCGACGACAAGCCGTCGCTGCCCTCTCGCTTTACGCGCAAATCGAGCGGCTGGAAATAGCGGCGAGTGTCGGGGTCACGCCCTGAGGCGAAACTGAGGATGATGACGTGAGGCGATTGTTCCTGGCGACCTCGCTCGTGGCAGCTGCGATCGCGACGCTCTCCGCACAGGCGGAGCTTCCGCCCATCCGCAATTTTCTTCGCATCGACACCAACTTCTGCACCGGAGGCCAGCCACGGCTCGAGCACCTCGACCACCTCAAGGCCGAAGGCGTCCGAGCCGTCATCAACCTCCGCCAGCCGAGCGAGCATCGCGCGGCCGAAGAGGAAGCGCGGGCCACAGCGCTCGGACTGCGCTACTTCAACATCCCGGTCGCGTTCGGCGAGCCGAAGGACGAGCAGGTCACCGAATTTCTGACGTTGACCGACGATCCCGCCAACCGGCCGGCGTTCATTCATTGCACCGCGGCGGTCCGCGTGGGCGCCTTCTGGATGGTTCGACGGGTCCTCCGCGACGGGTGGACGATCGAGCGGGCGGAGGAGGAAGCCCGTCAGGTCGGGCTCCGGGAGAGCCCCCACCTCAACGAGTTCGCGCGCGCCTACATCGCGCGCCACCGCACTCCTTAGACGACCGCCGCCCCACGCGCGTTCGCTTCTCCGACTCCAACCACGGTGAAGCGGACGCACTTCATTCCTGCTTCATCACGAACACCCGCCACTCACCCCGACGCACACGTTGTTGGTCCCGCGCTGATCTCACATCTGAACCAGAGCGGCATCGATCGCTCGCCATGTCGTGAACAGACGACTCGTGTGCGCCACTACCCGCTGTCCTGTGACGCGGTCGCTGTTCGCAGTCGAACGCTGACGCTTCGGATCCGAACACCGTGATCGATCTGTCGCATTGAAGATCGTTCGATCTCCGCGAGTTCCATTCAGTCACTCAGAGGAATGAATCTTGTAGCTCCGCGCCACGAGCATCTGCGACGTCTTCCACCTTGGTCCGATGACGCGGGAGTGAAACCGATGGACGCCTCCTCTGCCCCCTGCTGCTCGCACAAACGACAACATCACATGGTGACGAACGGTGTGACGAACGCCGTGCCGGCGACAGCGTGGCGCCTCGCTGTCGTCATTGCACTCCTGAGCGCCGCTCCCGTGTCCGATGTCGAGGCGACCGGCGTCCCGACGACTCTGCGTGTGGAGCTCACGGATCTGAGCGGTCTCACCCCGCGCGTCGTGGCGGGACTGAGAAAGGAAGTCGAGCAGCTCTGGGCCACGCAGTACCGCGTGGACTGGACCGAGCGGTCCCTTCAGTGCGTCAATCCCATCACGGAATCACCGCTGTTCGTCACGGTTCTTGCCGGACCCATCACCGGCATCAGGAAGGATGTCATCGCCACTATTCGCTTCGTCGACGGTACGGCCGATCAATCACGTCCACGTCTACGCGTCGCACGCACAGGCGTTCGTGGACAAATGGCTGGGGTCTTCGCGCGGGTACGACCGATGGCCGCTCGCCGCGCGTCAGGACGCCCTCGGCCGTGTCATCGGCCGGGCGCTGGCGCACGAAATCGGCCATTTCGTCCTGCGCTCGACCGGGCACGCCCAGAGGGGCCTGATGAAGGCGCGCCACGAGGCGCATGCGCTCGCCGGGTGGCAGCGCGCCGGTTTCGAGCTGGACGAAGCGTCATCCGCCCTCCTCGCGACCACGACCGATGCCGTGGATTTCTGAGCATCAACGTCGCGGCTGGCCTGCGGGCTCAGGCGGCGGAAATCCGGCGGCTCAGGATCCGAGTCTGCGTTCGTCATCGGGACGCTGGATCCTGACGAAGTCGGCATACAGCCCGTTCAGGGCGACCAGTTCATCGTGCGTGCCGCGCTCGACGTTGCGGCCCTGGTCGAGCACGAGAATGCAGTCGGCATTCCTGATGGTCGCCAGGTGGTGCGCGATCACGAACGTCGTTCTGCCTGTGAGGAGTCTGCGGAGCCCCTCGAAGACGAGCTGTTCCGACTCGGCGTCGAGGCCCGAGCTGGGCTCGTCGAGAACGACGATCCTGGCGTCCCTGACCATGGCCCGCGCGATCCCGAGCCGCTGCCGCTGTCCGCCGGAGAGCGGCAGTCCACCGTGGCCCACGATGGTGTCGTAGCCGTCGGGCAGCGCCTCGATGAACTCGTGCGCCTGCGCGAGCCGGGCCGCGCCGATGATCTCCTCGCGCGTGGCGTCAGGTTTTCCGTATGCGATGTTCTGCCACACCGGCGCGTGGAAGAGCTGCGTCTCCTGCAGCACGAACGCGATTTGCCGGCGCAGCGACCCGATCGTGAAATCGCGGACGTCGCTGCCATCGATCGCGACGCGACCAGACGTCGGGTCGTAGAAGCGAGGGATGAGACTGACGAGCGTGGTCTTGCCGCTGCCGCTCGGTCCGACCAGCCCGAACAGCTGACCGGGTTCGGCGACGAACGACACGTCGCTGAGCACGAAGCGGCCAGGGTCATAGGCGAAGCTGACGTTCTGAAACTCGACCCGGCCGTCAACGCGTTCGATCCGGCGCGCGTGGGGAGATCGGGGCAGACGCTCGTCGGTGTCGAGGACCGCTCTGACGCGATCGAGTCCGACCGAGGCCTGCGCGATGTTGGTGCTCGCCCGCGCCAGATCCTGCACGGGCCGGAACAGCCTGCCGAGGTACGTCATGAAGACGACGAGCGACCCGGCCGTCATCGCCCCTTCGAGCACGAGCCGGCCGCCGAACCAGAGCACGGCTGCGGTTCCGACCGCAACCAGCGTGGTGACGACCGGCCCGAGCAGCGACCGCACACGCCGGGCATGAAGCGCGGCCTCGACGCTTTCACGGCTCTTCTCGTCGAGGCGCCTGCGCTCGAAGGCTCCCTGCGAGAAGGCCTTGACGACGCGCATCGAGCCGAGTCCTTCCTGGACGATTGACACGATCTCGCTCTGACGCCGCCTGACATCGTGGGTCGCCTGCCTGACCGTCGATCGAAGCCGGAACACGAAGAGCCCGACGAGCGGTGTCACCGCGAGGGCGACGAGCGTGAAGTTCCAGTTGAGCCAGAACATCACGGCGAGCATTCCGACGAGCATGACGCTGTCGATGACGATGTCGAGCAGAGACGTCGAGACGAACTCCTGCACGGCGTTGATGTCGTCGGTGATGGTGCTGACGAGCGGGCCGACCTGCTGGCGGTCGTAGTACGACATCGACAGACGGTGCAGGTGCGCGTACACGCTCTGTCGCAAATCGTGCGCGATCCACTGGCCGATGCTCACGGTGTAGTACGCGGTGACGTACGCGCTCGCGGCCTGCAGCAGAGCGATGACGACCGTCGAGACCACCGCCACGTTCAGCAGCGTCAACCGATCGTGGCTCCCGCCGACGAACCAGGCAAACACGGGTGTCAACGGCTGAGAGTCGAGCACCGAGTCGAGGACGATCTTGAGCGGCCAAGGCGAGGCCAGGCCCATCGAGGTTTCGACCAGCATGGCTGCCGCCACGATGGCGAGCCATTTCCAGTATGGTCGGACCAGCCTGACGGCGTAGGCGAGCATGTGGGCCATGGTAGTGCCTGCGTGCTCCCGCCGTCGCACATGATCGCCGCTCACCCGTCTGATAATCTAGGAGCTCATGGCCGCACGCTGTCGCTCCTGGATCACGTCTGCCCACATCGTGACCCGGCTGGTCGCCGGGATGGTTCTGTCTGTCACTTTCGGAACCGCGCTCGCCGATGCGCAGATCAAGGCGCAGGTGCCGGCCGAGGCCACTCCTCCCTGGAACAAGGGAATCCAGGCCATCAGCTCGGAGAGCTATTACCACGCCCTCGAGTGCGGGAAGCAGGGCGGCGAAAACCCTCCGTGCGTCTTCTACGACACCGGGCTCTGCAAGAACGAAGACTTCACGCTGAGCCTCTACACGCCGTACAAGTTCGTGGCGTACTCGGTCTGGCAGGCGGTACGCAAGAATCAGCCGGCCCCGAAGCCGAGCTACTCGGCGGCACAGCGAACGCGTGTCGTGCTGGGGATCGCCCCGGTCCGCGGGTCCAGGAACACGATTACCGGTGTGACGCTCAAGCGCGGCGCTCAAGTGGTAAAACCGGCGACGCACACGATTGACGGCGCGACCGCCACGTTCATCTTCGATTACGCCGCGTTCGCTCCCACCGGGAACGTGACACTCGATCTGGCGGGAAAGATCAGGCACCAGACATGCCTGATCGAGCGGCCCGTCCTCGCCCGGTTGCGCTGAGTCCCAGTCGCAGCTGTACACGATCGACTCCCGATGCCCAGGAAACAGCCACCGTCACTCGTTCGCAGGCGCTCGAGGCTGCACGGATTCGGCGTCTTTGCCGGCGAGCGAATCACGAAGAACACACGTATCATCGACTATGCGGGCGAGCTCATTCGGAACGACGTGGCCGATGTGCGCGACAGGCGGTACATGGCCGCGGGGCGCATCTGGATCTTCCGCGTCAATCGCGCCTGGAACCGCGATGCCGGTGTGGGCGGGAACATCGCGCGGTTCATCAACCACTCCTGCAAACCCAATTGCTGGATTGAGATCGTGGGCCACACCATCTGGGTTCGCGCGGCGCGCTCGATCGAGAAGGGCGAAGAGCTCACCTACGACTACTCGACCGACGGCGAGAAAACCATCGCGTGCCGATGCCGCCCTGGCTGCAAGACGAGGCTTTGAAGGAGGCGGCACGCTGGAGGTCTACCTCGTCGACGGCACTTACGAGCTGTTCCGCCATTACTACGCCCTGCCCGCGGCGCGAGACTCGAGCGGCATGGACGTGGCGGCCGTGCGCGGCACCGTGGCCTCGGTGCTCGCTCTCATCAACGGCGGCGCGACCCACGTCGGGGTGGCCACCGATCACGTCATCGAGTCGTTCCGAAACCGCCTATGGCCCGGCTACAAGACGAGCGCCGGAATCGAGCCCGCCCTGCTCCGTCAGTTTCCGCTGCTGGAAGACGCGCTCAGGGCCCTTGGCGTGCAGGTGTGGCCGATGGTGGAATACGAGGCGGACGATGCGCTGGCAGCGGCCGCCGAACGGGCCGCTTCCGACCCGGCCGTGAATCGCGTGATCATTTGCACGCCAGACAAGGATCTCGCGCAGTCCGTGAGGGGGACGCGAATCGTGCAACTGGACCGCCGAAGGCGAACGATCCGCGACGAAGCGGGCGTCGTGCTGAAATTCGGCGTTCCTCCCTCGTCCATTCCCGACTATCTGGCGCTCGTCGGCGACGCAGCGGATGGCTTTCCAGGCCTGCCGGGTTGGGGGGCGAAATCCACGGCGGCAGTGCTCGCCCGCTTCGGGCATCTCGAGGCCATTCCAGACGATTGGAGAAGCTGGGGTGTGAACGCCGCGAGTCCCGCGGCGTTGTCGCGGACGCTCGCGCGCGATCGCGACCGGGCCTTGCTCTTTCGCGATCTCGCGACGCTTCGAACCGATCTCGATCTGTTCGAATCCGTCGACGAGCTGCGCTGGAAAGGTCCAACGCCCGAGTTCGCTCCCCTCGCCGCGCGACTCGATGGCGCAGTTTCTTGAAAACATGGAGGAGATGATGTCGAGCCGATTGGGACTCCCGGTCATCGTGGCGGTGGTGCTGGCGTTTCTCGGGCCCAGAGCCGCCACTCAGCAACTCTCGCCCGGTTATCTGGACCCGCTCCCCATATTGGCTGCCGCCGAACAGGCCATCGGCACGACGAACCTGAAATGCGTGACGATCTCCGGCACCGCGTATGGAGGAGCCGTCGGCCAGCAGCGCGAAGCGGCATGGAACGTGGACTGGCCCCGTATCGACCAGCTCGCCAATTACATCCGCACGATGAACTGGGACACGCGGACGATGAGGGAAGAGTTCGACCGGAAGCCTGGCCTGAATCCCGCCGACTGGAAGTACGGCGTCGGGTGGGAGGACGGGCCGCTGCAACAGAACGCGCATCAGGTCTTCGTCGTCTCGGGCGACCATGCCTGGTCGATGGATGGCCCGAACGCCGAGCCCGTTGCCGCGCCGAAGGAGCTGGCGGAAATCTATCAGCTGGACATGTGGCTGAATCCGCACGGCTTTCTGAAGGCTGCGCGCATGCCTGGCGCCAATCCACGGGCCACGTGGCGATGGGAGCTCGGCGAGATGGGACGCGATGGTCCGGAGGCCAGGCCGGCGAAGGTGCGCGTGGTGTCGATTACCGTCAACGGCAGATACCGCGTCGATGCCACGGTGAATGCACAGAACATGCTTCAGCGCATTCATACGTGGGTGGCGGATCCCGTGCTCGGAGACATGAACTACGAGCACGAGTTCACGAACGACAGCTACATTGACGTGGGGAACGGGATCCGCTTCCCCACCGGCTGGCATTCTCACCAGGGTTGGGACGACAACTACGGCACGCAGAACGTGACGGCCGGTCACAACGCATTCGGCGGCGCTCTCAAGGACATCCGGGCGAACGACTGTTCATCCGCGCCAGCGGTGCCACCCTCGGTACGACAGGCGACGTTCCCGGTCCGGGTTGAAACCCGCAAGCTGGCCGACGGCGTCTATCTGCTGGGCGGGGGTTCACATAACAGCGCTGCTGTCGAGTTCAAGGATTTCGTCGCCGTCTTCGACGCACCGCTGAACGAGGAGCGCAGCCTGGCGGTCATCGAAGAAATCGTGAGGCTCGCGCCGGACAAGCCCATTCGATGGGTCATCAACTCTCATCAGCATTTCGATCACGTCGGTGGATTGCGCACCTACATGCACATCGGCGCGACGGTGATCACCCACTTCAAGAACTACGAGTTCTACAAGCGCGATGTGTTGAACTACTCCCAGCGGACGCTGAAGCCCGACATGGTCTCGCTCTGGCCGCCAACCGAGCTCGCCGAGGGTTACTACTACGAGGCCATCCGAGAGAACTTCATCATCAGCGATGGCACGCGGAACCTGAACGTTCATTACGTCAACCCGCTCACCCACGTCGAGGGCATGCTGATAGCGTACCTGCCCCGCGAGAAGCTCCTCTTCGAAGCGGACTTGCTCGACACGGATCGGGCGGCTCCCGCGACGCCGACGCGCGATCAGGCTAGCTTCTACAACGCGGTGAGGAAGCTCGGGCTCGACGTGGCCGACATCGTTCCGGTTCATGGCAGCCCACTGACCTGGAGCGAATTCGCGCGCCGGTTCCCGAGCAAGCTGATCGCCGTCAGGCGTGAGCGTCGATCGGAAGCCGTACCGTGAACACGGTGCGCCCCGGCCGCGACTCGAGATCGACGCGCCCGCCATGCTGCGACACGATGCGCTGGACGATATCGAGCCCGAGGCCGGAGCCCTCGCCAATCGGCTTGGTCGTGAAGAACGCGTCGAAGATCCGGGATTGCAGCTCGGGCGGAATGCCGACGCCGTTGTCGATGAACCGCACCAGCGCCGTCTCGCCCTCACGTGCCGTCTCGATGCGCAGCACGCCGCCTTCCGACATCGCATCGATGGCGTTATCGGCGAGGTTCGTCCAGACCTGGTTGAGCTCGCCCGCGAACGCCTCCACCTTCGGAAGCTCCGGCCAGTACGCACGCTCGAGCGTAATGCTCTTCTTCTTGATTTTGTGGCCCAGCATGACGAGCGTGCTGTCGAGTCCCTCCCTGAGATCGACGCGCTCGCGGTCGGGCGCCTGATCCATGTGGGAATACACCTTCACCGATCCGACGAGCTCGGAGATGCGGCCGGCGGCTGCGCCGATGTCCCTTGCCAGCCGCTGTGACGTGAGCACGGCGGCGAGCCACGTCAGCAGCTGGCCCAGCGCGGAGGCGGGCACGGTGCCGGCGAGCTCGTTCAGCGGCTCGATCCCAAGACCGGCCTCCACGAGCGCGTCGGTGAGCGACCAGCTTTCAGCCACCGCGTGATCGTCGAGCCATTGGCCGACGGCCTGCTCCGCCCGGCTCCGCTCGAGCGCCGTGAGCCGCTCCATGCCCGTTTCGGACGGCCGGCGCGCGAGGAGCTCGCTCGCGCATGTCAGGGCGCTGGCAAGCGTGCCCTGGACCAGGAGCAGACGGGTGAGCTCGGGCAGTCGCGCGAGTTGGTCGGCGAGGATGTCCGCGGAGCGACGCACGGCTGCCGCGGGGTTGTTCAGCTCGTGCGCGAGGCCCGCGGAGAGCTGACCGAGCGCCATCATCTTCTCCCGCTGCTGAACGATGCGGGTCGACTCCCGGACCCGATCGGTCATCACCGATACCAGGCGTGGGCCCAGAACCGGCGCCATGCGCAGCATGTCGTCGAAATGCGACTGGTGCAGTCGCCACAAGCGCGTCCGGTCGACGGCACGGCCCGATGCCGTGAACGTTCGCATGCGGGAAAACGGCAGCCGTCCCGACACCATGCCGGCGCGCTGCGTGAACGACGGCACCAACTGCCCACCCACCACGAACACGATCTCGACGGCCCCTTCGAGGATGGCCACCATGTGCTCGGCCGGCTGATTGATCTCGAACACCGTGGCGCCCGCGTCGAATTCAACCGCCTCGCCGTGAGAGACGAGCCACTCGAGCTGATCGGCGCTGAGGTCCTCGAATACGGAAACGGTGCGAAGCTCTTCGACCGTGACGTTGCTCACCGGACCACCTTCCTGGCAGGTCGATGCGTGGGTGTGGCGTTCAGAGCGACGCCAGGTATCTGTGGATGAAATGAACCGCGACCGATCCTTCGCCCACCGCCGACGCGACGCGCTTGATCGACTCGTGCCGCACATCCCCCGCCGCGAAGATCCCGGGCACGTTCGCCTCGAGCAGGAACGGCTGGCGATCGAGAGGCCACTCTCCGAGGTCGCGGTCCCGATCCAGATCGGGCCCGGTCAGGATGAATCCGCGCGGGTCGCGCGCCACCGTGTCGCCCAGCCATTCGGTCTGCGGTGTGGCGCCGATGAACACGAACAGGTACTTCGCGTCAACGTCCGAAATCTCCCCTGTCCGGTGATTCTTGAGCGTGAGTCCCTTGAGTCGGGAGTCGCCGCGGCACGAAACCACTTCAGTCTGCATTTGCACTTCGATGGTGTGCCCGCTCTTGTCGTCCTTGTAGCCCTCAATGCGCTTGACGAGGTACTCCGACATCCGCTCGCCCAGGCTGGCGGCGCGGCAGACCATCACGACCTTTCTCGCCGAGCGGATCAGGTACGTGGCCGCCTGGCCGGCAGAGTTTCCAGCACCGACGACGTAGACCACCTCGTTCAGGCAACTCTGCGCTTCGGTCATGGCCGAGCCGTAGTAGATGCCGCGGTTTTCGAACTGATCGGCGCAGTCGGCCGACAATCGCCTCCACCGCAGCCCCATGGTCGAGAACGAGCGCCTTGCAGGAGATTTCGCGCGCGGCCGCCCCCGTTCCAACCTGCAGGTGCTTGTACGGCCCGTCGACACGGAGGCCCGTCACATCCAGCGGGTTGATCACGTCGACAGCGAATTTCCTGGCCTGCATCCGGGCCGAATCGGTGAGGTCCTGGCCTGACACGCCGTTCTCGAAGCCGAGATAGTTCTCGATGAGACTTGTCGTTCCGGCCTGCCCACCGGGCGTGTCCCGATCGATCAGAACGGTGCCGAGCCCTTCCGACGCCGAGTAGACGGCCGCGGCAAGGCCGGCGGGTCCGGCGCCCACAATCGCCACGTCATAGGTGTCTTTCTCGACCGTCGTCTTCAGGTTTTTCAGGCGCCGCGCGACGTCGTGAACGGAGGGGTCAGTCAGACGCTCACCATCCTCCGTGATGACGAGCGGCAGCGCCGCGGCGCCCGCGGCCAGCTGGCGCATCTCCTTTCCGCCCTCGTCGGTCGACTCGACGTCGAAGAACTCGTACGACACCTGGTTGCGCGCCAGAAACTCCTTGAGGGCGTGCACCGAGGCCGTCCACTGGCTGCCGACGATGCGGATGCCGCCCAGGCCGGGGCGAAACGCCGCCCGCCACTCCTCGAGGAGCTTGTCGATGATCGGGTACAGACGCTCCTCGGGCGGATCCCAGGGCTTCTGCAGGTAGCTGTCCACCTTCGACACGTTGATCGCGGCGATCGCGGCATCGGTGTCCGCGTACGCGGTGAGCAGCGCTCGCTTGGCCGAGGGGGCGAGCGCTGTTGCGTCGGCCAGCAGCTGTACGCCGTTCAGGTCCGGCATACGCTGGTCCGACAGCATGAGTGCGACCGGCCTGGCCCGCTCACGTTCAGCCCGCAAAAGCTCCAGCGCCTCGGCGCCGCTCTGCGCCGGCGATATCTGGAAGTCGCGCGAGTAATGCGACCGGAGGTCCCGGGCAATGGCGTTCAGTACTTGCGCGTCGTCATCCACGACGAGAATGAGTGGCTTGATCATGTGTGTCCATTCTATCCATCCCGCGCGGCTCGACGGACGACTGGGCTGTCTGCGCTGGCGCCGACGGCGATCTCCGATACACTCTCCGCTGCGAAGTGACTGTGACTGAACCGACTCAGGCATGACCGATACTGCGGAGCGGGCGTTCTTCGAAGGGCTCCACCGAAAGCTGCCCCCGGCGTTCATTCTCGGTGACGCCACCTCCCACCAACTGAGTTTCGTCCGCAGTCTCGGACGCCGTGGCATTCTGGTGGCCGCCCTGACCTTGGGGGCCGGCCCTCGGTTGCGCTCGCGGTACTGCGCCCTGAGCCGCGCCTTCGATGGCGCTACTGAGCTCCTCGATTTTCTCCGTCGCGCCGGAGCCGAAACGCCGACAAAGAGCGTCCTCGTCCCGACAGGTGACGGGGACGTGCTCTTCGTTTCGAGACATCGTCGCGAGCTGGAGAGCCTCTTCCGCTTCGCCCTGCCCGATGCGGACAGTCTGGAACGTCTGGTCAACAAGCGGTCGCAGTACCGAGTGCGCCGTCAGCCTGGGGATACCCGTTCCGCGAACGTGTTGGCCGACGAACGAACAGAACCTCAGGCAGATCGCCGAGACACTGTCGTTTCCTTGCGTCATCAAGCCGGCACATTCCCACCTGTGGCGTCGTCAGCACCGACCAGCGGCGCGCCACTGGCCAAAGGCCGCTCACGCCAAAACACCACAGGACCTCGTGACGTTCTACGAACAGATGAAGGAAAGCGAGATCGAGCTGGTAATCCAGGAGCGCGTCAAAGGCGATGAAGATCGATTGTTTTCCTGCTATGCGTACCTCGACCGGAACGCCGAGCCGCTTGCCGCATTCGTGTTGCAGAAACGAAGGCAGTGGCCGCCCGTCTACGGCAACGGCAGCTATTCGGTCAGTTGCCGGCAGGACGACGTCGTCACGTTCACGTTGAGGCTCCTCAAAGGTTTCCGCTACCGAGGCGTCGCGAACGTCGAGTTCAAGCTGGATATAAAAGACGACCAGCTCAAGCTGATCGAGCTGAACTGCCGAGGCGGGAATCGTATGGGTCTCGCGGTGGACGCAGGCGTCGATCTGCCTTCCATCGCGTACCGCGACCTCGTTGGCGAATCGGTCGCCCATGTCGACACCTACGAGAGCGGCGTGACCTGGATCGACCTCACCGCTGACCTCGCGGCGCTGCCGTATTACCGAAGGACCCAGGGATTGACCCTGTGGGCGTGGGCTCGCTCGGCATGGGAAGCCAGGAGTCACGCGTACCTGGCGGTAGATGACCCGCTCCCGTTTTTCGACCATGCCGGCCGATTTGCGGCAGGTGCGCTGCAGACGTTCGGTGCGCGCGTTCGGTCAGGCGCGCGTCGCTAGCGTGGCAGGGAGCACGTCATTCGCGCCAACGTCCCAGGCCGACCCTTCTTGCCGCCTTCGCCGACCAGATAGACGACAGCGCCCTCCCCGAATGAGATGGCCTCGCCCTGGGGCTCGTCCAGACCTCGTAGATCGACACGAACAGATGCGCCAACCTCTCCTCGCGTCAGGTCGCGCGTTCGGAAAAAACGGACCTCGGTGTTCGAGCGCACCGCAACCCACTCGCCATCGATCGAGACGCCACCACCTGTGATACGGGCTGCGCGCCTGCGATCCTTTCCGCGGGAATCTTGATCATCGGCCAGCGTCATCACTCGCTCGAGCACGACACGGCTTCCCGGCTGGAGCCGCCCAGGAAACCGATAGAGCGCGGCGGGTGGTTCCTTGGTTGCCAGCAGCACGTCCCCTTTTGGCGTGACGAGGAGGGCCTCTGCGTCGTGTGGACCGTCCGGATAGGTCGCGTGGAATACTTCGGCCGCGCGTGTCTCCGTGTCGCCAGGTTTCGGCTCGGCAACACGGTACAGCGTGACATGGGGCCGATCCTGGTCGTTGTCGCCGATGTCGGCAATGTACAGGCATGTGCCGGCGGGACACGGCCCTGTGGCAATGTCCTCCCAGTCTTCGACGTCGGCGCCACGGACACGGACGCGATCCCTGAGCATCCCGTCGGTGTCGAAGCCCAGAACGACGGGTTCGCCGGAATCGTTGTGCATCCACAACCGCCTCGGCAGGCGACGGCCAAGAGCCACACCGCTGGCTTCCGGTAACTCTGCGAGATCGATCCGCAGCAAGTCGAGTTGGCACACACTCGACTGGGCAGCTGATTCACTCGAACCGAGCGAGAGAGCCAGGCCCAGCAACAGGATAGAGACAGGTTCTCTCGCGTGGCCTCTCATGCTTCTTCACTCGACCGGGCGTCAGCCCCTTTCTTGACGCCAGGGACTATAGTTTATCGAGTCGGGGAACGTTCGGCTGGGGCAACCCAGGAGGAACCAGGATGTCGGTTCGACCCATCAGGCGCGTGACTCAGTCGACGCCGACCGTCGAAGGCGCCGGTGTCAAGCTCCGGCGGGCGTTCGGATTCGGCAACACGTCAGACTTCGATCCGTTTCTGCTGTTCGACGATTTCCGCAACGATCGCCCCGACGACTATCTCGCGGGGTTCCCGTGGCATCCACACCGCGGGATCGAAACGATCACCTACGTTCTGGCGGGTTCCGTGGTGCACGGCGACAGCCTGGGCAACCGCGGGAGCCTCGCGGCGGGGGACGTTCAGTGGATGACCGCGGGCAGCGGCATCCTCCACCAGGAGATGCCCGAGGGTGACGCGACCGGGCGGATGCACGGCTTTCAGCTGTGGGCCAACCTGCCGGCATCGCTCAAAATGTCGAGCCCGCGCTATCAGGACGTGTCGGCGGGCGACATCCCCGACGTCACCGACGATGACGGCACCGCCGTGCGCGTCATCTGCGGGAGCTTCTGGGGCAAGCGGGGACCGGTCGAAGGGGTTGCGGCCGATCCACGGTATCTCGACGTGTCGGTTCCCCCGGGACGCCAGAAGCGTCTGCCGGTGGAAGTCTCCCGCCACGCGTTTGCCTACATCTTCGGCGGTTCTGGCACGTTCCGCGATGCATCGGATCCCCGTGCGGTCCAGACCGAGCAGGTGGGCCTGGGCGATCGGACGAGTTACAGCACCGTCGGCAATCGCTCGCTCGTGCTGTTCGACAGTGGCGACGAAGTGGTGGTCCGGGCGGGCGACGAAGGGATCCGGTTCCTGCTGATTTCGGGGAAGCCGATCGAAGAGCCCGTTGCCTGGTACGGCCCCATCGTCATGAACACCGATGCGGAACTCAGACAGGCCTACGCCGAGTTGAAGGCCGGCACGTTCATCAGACAAGCCTGAAAGAGCCGGAGGAGAACTTGCGTCACGGGCCAGTTTCGACTTTCATCGAGCGCCATTTCCTGCACTTCAATGCCGCCGTCCTCAAGGAGGCGTCAGATGCCTTCGCGCGGCACGTCGACGGCGGCGGGCAGATGCTTCTCGCGATGGCAGGCGCGATGAGCACGGCAGAGCTCGGGATCTCGCTCGCCGAGATGATTCGCGCGGGCAGGATCCATGCAATTTGCTGCACGGGGGCCAACCTCGAGGAGGACGTCTTCAACCTGGTGGCCCATTCCCACTACGAGCGCGTGCCCCACTACCGCGACCTGACGCCGGCGGACGAGCAGGCTCTGCTCGAGCGGCACCTCAACCGCGTCACGGACACCTGCATTCCCGAGCACGAAGCCATGCGCCGCATCGAAAATCTCGTGCTGGAGCTCTGGCTTGCCGCCGACCAACGCGGTGAGCGGATGTTTCCGCACGAGTTTCTCTACGGCCTGCTCCGATCGGGAAAGCTCGCCGACCTTTACGAGATCGATCCGAAGAACAGCTGGCTGCTTGCGGCCGCCGAGGCAGAATTACCGATCTTCGTGCCAGGGTGGGAGGATTCGACGCTGGGCAATGTCTATCGCGGCTCACGCGATTGCCGGTCGATTCAAGTCGGTGCACACGGTGCGATCCGGCATCGAGTACATGATCGCGCTCGCAGAATGGTATCGACGGACGAGCGAGCGCACGTCGATCGGGTTCTTTCAGATTGGCGGCGGCATCGCGGGCGACTTCCCCATCTGCGTGGTCCCGATGCTTCACCAGGACCTTCGCCTTCCGGATGTCCGGCTGTGGGGGTATTTCTGCCAGGTCAGTGACTCGACCACCAGCTATGGGTCGTACTCGGGCGCCGTGCCGAACGAGAAGATCACGTGGGGCAAGCTGGGCCTCGATACCCCGAAGTACATCATCGAATCCGACGCGAGCATCGTCGTTCCTCTGATGTTTGCGCGCGTGCTGGGCTGGTAACAACGACGCCTGTTCAGACAATCTTTCCGGGATTCATCAGGTTTCGCGGATCGAGCGCCCGTTTGATCGCCCGCATGACGTCCAGGCCCGGGCCGTGTTCATCGGCCAGAGCGTGCATCTTTCCGTATCCCACACCGTGCTCGCCCGTGCATGTGCCCCCGAGCGCGAGCGCGCGGTGCACCAGGCGGTCGTTCAGACGCGCGGCCTCTGCCAGTTCGGCAGGGCTCTCGGGATCGATGAGATAGATCAGGTGAAAGTTGCCGTCACCGGCATGGCCCACGAGCGGCGCCTGCAGGAACGAGCTCTCGGTGTCACGCTTGGACTCGAGAATACATTCCGCCAGCCGCGAGATCGGCACCGACACATCGGTCGTCCACGCGCGGGCGCCAGGCCGGAGCGCCAGCGCCGCATAGTAGGCGTGGTGACGCGCGTGCCAGAGCCTGGCACGCTCCTCGGGCGTGGTCGTCCATTGGAAGTCGACGGCGCCCCGCTCCGTCGCCAGATCGTTCACCGCGCGCGCCTGTTCGCTCACGCTGGCGTCGCTCGCACCGTGGAACTCGAAAAACAGCGTGGGCGCCACCGGATAGCTCAAGTGCGAGTACGCGGTTCACCGCGTCCATCTGCACTTCGTCGAGCAGCTCGATTCGGGCAACCGGAATCCCGAGCTGAATCGTGGCGATGACCGTGTTGACAGCGCCCTCGAGCGAAGGGAAGGAGCACACCGCCGCCGAGACCGCCTCGGGCCGGCCCTGGAGCCGCAGCGTCACCTGGGTAATCACCCCCAGCGTGCCCTCTGACCCGACGAAGAGCCTGGTGAGGTCGTATCCGGCCGCCGACTTCCGGGCGCGACCACCGGTCGGGATCACCCGGCCGTCGGCCAGCACGACGGTCAACCCGAGAACGTTCTCACGCATCGTGCCGTAGCGAACCGCGGTCGTGCCCGACGCACGCGTGGCGGCCATGCCGCCCAGCGTCGCGTCCGCGCCGGGATCGACCGGGAAGAAGAGTCCCGTATTGCGCAGCGCGTGATTGAGCGCGGTGTGCGTCACGCCGGCTTCGACGGTGACGTCCAGATCATCGGCCTCGATCCGCAGGATGCGCGTCATGCGACTCAGGTCGATCGAGACGCCTCCGCCAAGAGCCGAGACATGCCCTTCGAGCGACGTGCCTGCGCCAAACGGCACCATCGGCACGCCGGCGTCGGCTGAAGCCCGGACAACCGCCGACACCTCCTCGGTGCTCATCGGAAAGCACACGATGTCGGGCTTCGCCGGCGCGTGATAGGACTCACCGCGACTGTGGTGTTCGCGCACGGCGTCGTTCACGGTCGCACGATCGCCCAGGAGCGACTGCAGTTGATGGGTCAGCCGTTCGATAGCCGCGGGAGCAGGCCGGGCAACCACGGGAACCGCCAGGTGGTCGCTCACTGTCCGTGCGTCGTCGAATCCGGGTTGAGAGGCAGGCCGATGAATCGCGCGTACTCCTCGGCGGTGTCGATGTCCAGGAACGCGCCGTCGTCTTCCACCTCGACCTCGGCGATTTCGCCGAGATGCGCCTGAAGAACAGCCCGTGCGCCGATTCCCGCATCCGCGCGGCGAATCTCGTCGAAAACGGACCGATCGAAGACGACGGGGTGCCCGTGGCGGGAGGCCCGGACTGGACGGACAATCGGGGCGCGCGTCTCGCGATGGCGTGCGAGAACGGCCCGAACCGTCTCGGAGGACACCAGGGGCACGTCCACCAGCGTGACCAGCACACCTTCAACGCCGGGGCGATCCGCCACGTCGAGCGCCGCCTGCAGGGAGCTGAGCTGTCCACGCTGGTACTGCGCGTTGAACACCAGCCGGACATTGGGGTCCGGATCGCCGAACCGTGTCGCGATCGACGCCGCGTCGTGTCCGATCACGACGAGCACTTCGTGAATCCCCGCCACCTGGAGTGTTCGGATGATGCGATCCAGAAACGACTGGCCACTGGCGTCGATCGGTAGAAGAGCTTTCGGGCGACCCATCCGGGTCGACCGACCGGCAGCGAGGATGATGCCCGGAACCATGATTGACGTCCGGATTCTAAACCTGATCTAGAATCGGCCTATGAGCGAGGTCGGATTGCAAATCCGCTGTCAGCGTTGCGGCGAGCGGATGGAGCTGCGGGATCCCACGGACACGGTCAATTGGAAACCCGATCAATTCTGGGTGTGCCCGCGCTGCGGCCGGCATTTCTGGACGACGTACGCCGCCCCGCCCGGAGCCAGGGCCAAACCGGTCGCGCCAGCGGCGGAATAACCTCCAGCCATCAGTTTCAACCATGAATAGCTCAACTCTGACCCGAGACTGGCTCCCGATCTGGTGTGCCGTTCGTCTTCAGGATGACGACGACATCGACGAGGACGATGACCTCGACGATGACGACGAGGATGAGGACGACGAAGAGGACGACACCGACGACGCGGATGAACCGGAGCCCTGGCAAGTGTGAGGGGCTGGAACAGCAAGCCGAGTTTGGCAATTGCGCTAACCCGCACACTCGTCAGCCGCTTAGCTTGACTTCCGCCGGCAACCCCCCTACACTGGCGCCGGTCTAGCTCAAGCGCTCGACTTGCCCCGAAACACCCGCGAAAACAGCCAGAACACAACGGCTGTGGGGGCCTTGCGGCGTCCCGGGGTGGCGACGCGCCAGAGTTGCGACGCCGCCAGATGGGGTGTCGCCCAAGAGCCCGAGGCTGTCCGATGACGCGGAGTCATCCGCACTTCACCCGCCACCAGGACGCACGGTGCTCCCTCAGTCCTGACTGCACTCAGGGCTTCGGACGATCGGAGGAACGACGGGTATGCCGACCGGCACCATAGCACGGCTCCTGATCGACAAGGGCTTTGGCTTCATCCGAGACGAGGGAGGGATCGAGCACTTCTTCCATCGGAGCTCGGTTCGCGGAGCGGTGTTCGAGCTGCTGCGCGAAGGCCAGCGTGTGGAGTTCACACCCGAGGAATCCGGGAAGGGCCCCCGCGCCGGCGAGGTTCGACTCGTCGAGAGCTAGGTCTGGAACCGCTCGCCGGGCCCCGCTAGGGGCCGGCCTGTTGCCCGCCGCTCTGCCCGGCTCCGCTCTTCTCTCGCCGGGTTTTCGCCGCGTCGTCGGTCGAATCACGCCGCGACCCGCCAGTGGAGCCGTCTGCACATCAACGGGCCGCTGTCCCACTCGCAGAGCTGGAAGCGAACGGGGCCCGGTGGCCCTCCCGGTCTTCAAAATCGGTCGCTCCCCGCGTGACGCGGGGGGGCTGGGTTCGACTCCCAGGCGCTTCCGCCAATCGACGTCTTACAGTTGGAGAAGGCGCTCTCGCCGCGTCACTCCAGGAGCTGGAGAAAAGCGTCGGTATCGCTCAGGTCTCGAAACACGACATCCGCGCCGCTGGCGGCTAGCATCTCGGCATCGCAAGGCCCCGTCGCGACGCCAATCGATCGGGCCCCGGCCGCCGCCGCGCATCGGACATCGTGCGGCGTGTCGCCAATCACGATGACGTCCGACGCTTCTCCCACCGACGCACCGCAGACGCCGGCTCGCCCGATGGCGATCGGCACCAGCACATTTCGATCGTGGGCCTCTTCGCCGAACGCCCCGCAGGCGAAGAATTTCCACAAGCCGAAATGATCGAGCTTGACCTGCGCCGCGTCGGAGAAGTTGCCCGTGACGAGCGCAAGGAAGACATCGGACCGGCGCTCGAGCACCGGAAGGAGCTCGGCGATTCCTGGCAGGATGCGCTTGGCCGCTGAGGGACGCTCGAGTTCCTCGACGAGGATCGACACATAGCGCATGCGAAACCGTTCGAGCGTCGTCGGCGCCGAGTCGATCTGTGCGGTCTCGACCGCCTCGGCGAGAATGACTGAATCGGTGCGGCCCGCCATCGGGATCCCCGCGAGACCCTCGGCGACGCCGAACACCTCCTCGAAGGCGCGCGTCATCGCCCGGACGCCAGCGCCGGCGGTGAGAATGAGCGTTCCGTCGATGTCGAAGAGGAGGATCTTCGGTCGGCGGGCGCGAATCACGCTTCGGAGCGGACGTTGCCGGCGCGGGGTCCTTTGGGTGACGGTTCCTCGTCGAAGCTCACGCGCTGGCCTTCGTTCAATTGATCGAAGCTGCCGCCGGCCACTGAGCTGCGATGAAAGAACCACTCCTGTCCACCGTCGTCGCGAATGAACCCGAATCCGCGGTCTCTGACGAGTCGCTTAATCGTTCCGTTTGGCATGCCCCTCCTCCGGTCGAACTCGCAGGCCGCCACCACCGGGCGGCGCGTCGTCGCGCGTCGTGCCGCCTGCGTGTTGCGAATCCGGCCCGGCTGCGCTGACGCCCACTCTGGCGGATTTGGCGGCAGGAATCAACCTGAGCCGTGTCCCAAGAGGCGTGCTACGCACACTAGGGCAGCGTCGGTCGCCGGTACGGCGTACTCGCTGGCGACAGACTTCGCAGAAACGCCAGCAGCTCGCGCCGCTGGGTTGGACTCACCGTCCACGCTTGCATCTTCTCGTCCAGACCTGGGTTCTTGTAGCCGCCCTGCAGCATGAAGTCGACAGCCTCTTCGAGCGTCGCAGCCCGGCCGTCGTGGAAGTACGGTCCGCTGAGCGCCACGCCTCGAAGCGACGGCGTCTTGAAGGCGCCCATGAGCTTCTTCATCTCGTCGGTGACCGGCTGATTGGCCTTGGTCGCGGCATCCGTCAGGATTTGACCGCGGCCCATGTCGACCTTTTCCTTGTCGAACCCGATGCCGACATTGTGGAACAACGTATCGGTGAAGAGCGGAGGCAGGTGACAGTTCGTGCAGTGCGCGACGTCAGAAAAGACGACGAATCCACGCCCGGCTTCGGTGCGCTTGAGCGAGGCCTCGTCCTGCGGATGCCGATCCCATGCGGTGTCGCCCGCGTGAATGGTGCGCACGAACGTCGCGAGCGCCTGAACGATCCGCGCCCCGGTGGTTTCGCCCCCGAACTCCTTTTGAAACGCCGCGCTGTACGCGGGAATCGCTTCCACCTCTTTGGCGATCGCATCGGGGTCGGCGCCCATCTGCGAGCGCCAGGCGGCCAGAATCTGCGCCTCGAGTCCTTTGGCTCGGCCATCCCAGTACAAGTCGGGATAGTACGCCGCGCCGTAGAGCGTTGGGGTGTGCCGCGTGTTGATGCTGCCGTCGAATCGCGGCGAGAGCGCGAGGCCATCGGTCCATCCCTTTTCGGGGACGTGACACGTCTCGCACGACATTTGTTTCGTACGCGACAGTCGCTTGTCGAAGAAGAGCTGCTCGCCGAGCGCAATCTTGCCCGGGCTCATCGGATTGTCGGGCGGCACTGTGATGGGCTGGGATTGCAGCCCGCGCGGCAGTGCGAACGCGGCTTGAGGGGCCTGCGCGCCGCCTCCGCGATGTGCCCTCATCGCGCTGGCGCGTGTCCAGAGGAGCGCCACTGCCAGGACGACAATCACGACGAAACAAGCGGCAGCTCTCACGAATCGGATCATGATCCCTCCTCTGTCGCGATCGATTCTCGCCTGCGGTTCCCGACCGGTCAAGTCGGCTCCCCCGGTTTCACCCGAACCAGCGTGCCCACTTCGAACGCTCACTCAACACGCCGGTAGCCGGCTGCCAGGTCCACGCCCGGGCGTCCACTCCGCCGGCCAGCCGCGCATCGGCCGTGAAGGCCACCACGGTGAGGGCCCGGCTCTTCGCCAGGCGGAGCACAACGGCGGCGAACGTCGAGGCGTCGTCAGTCGACAAGGTGGCGGTGGGATGCTCCATCAGCAACACCTGCGGATCGAGCGCGATGGCCCGGGCGAGACGAAGCCGCGCACGGTCGAGCGCGTCGAGCGATCGTACGCGCCGCTCCAGAATCCCGTCGGTGATGCCAACGTCACGTGCCAGCTGCCGGACCGGCTCGATCATCTCGGCCGGAAGCGGATCGAGGTCGAGTGTGAGAGGAATCGCCAGATTCTGCACGACCGTCAGATCCTCCAACAGCACGACGCGCTCGCTCACGATGCCGAAGCGATCGACGAGAGCCAGCCACTCGTCACCCGTCGGGACCAACGCCGTGCTGCGGCCAAACACGCAGATCTCCCCTGCGTCGGGCAGCGCGGCGCCGGTGAGCAGATTGACGAACACCTCGGCGCTCAGGGCGTCGAAGCCCAGGAGTACCGCGCGATCGCCCTTCGCGATCCGCAGCTCCTTGACCCGCAGAGGTCGAAGCGCGTGGTAGCCCTTCGTCACGTCACGAACGTCGATGATCACGTGCGGGTCTGGCGCGTTCATGCGGATCTCAGGGGCAGTTGAGACTGGACGGGTCAGTCGGCCGCAAGACGGCTGTCGACTTCGGCGACGACGCGGGCGCTGGCGGAGAGCGCGCCGATCTCGATGCCGAATGCCCACAGATTGAGCCCGACCGCGACGTAGGCCAGCAGGCCGTGCACAACCGGCGGCAGGACCCGTGTGTCTACGCTGGCACCGAGGATGGCCGTCACCATCGTCACCATCATGGCGAGCGTGCCCACCCTGAAGACCGGCCGCCTGAGGCGGGCTATCTCGGCGGCGTATCGACTGGACAGGCCCCCTTCGGTGGCGGCCTCACGGACGGCCTT
Organism: uncultured Acidobacteriota bacterium; assembly: GCA_963817395.1. GTDB lineage: Bacteria > Acidobacteriota > Vicinamibacteria > Vicinamibacterales > CAVPJW01 > CAWGYQ01. The sequence continues at coordinate 40,517 of CAWFOC010000003.1, forward strand.
CCCCTTGCCCACCAGGTAAAACAGCGTCATCGAGTGTGCGAGCAAGGTGAGGAGCGTCGAAAACAGGCCGACGCTGACGTGACGGAGTAGATCCGCGTCGGAAGCCGCGCCGAGGCCGAGGAAGGTCGTGAGGAGCAGGCCTGCGATGGAAACGGCGACGCCCGTGAGGAGCGCAATTGACACGACGGGTCAGAACCTGAGCCAGTCAGGGCTGGTCGGGGTGCGCCGATGGGAGCTGGTGCTGGTGCTCGTCGCGCCCGGCGCGCTCACGCGTGGGCCCGACGGGCGGATTGAGGACGCCGGCGAACGGGACGGCCCTGGCGTTTCACGAGCGCTTTGTACTCGCGAATCAGCAGCTCCAGATGGTTCTTCTCCTCGTCGGCGAACTCCAGGAAGATCTGCTTGCCTTCGGAGTCTTCGAACCGCTCACCGTAGCGCTTGAAAAAGCGGTGCGATCCGCGCTCGCACCGGATGCCGATGAGCAGTGCCTGCCGATCATTGACGCCGCGCGTGAGCCGGTCGGCGCCCTCGGCGAAGAGACCGTTGGCGGCGCCCTTGAAAAAGAGGAATGTCGGACGGGACTCGAGCTGCGGATCCTCCGCGAGCAACCGCTCGTAGCGCGCTTCGAGCGTCGAGAGGTGCTCCTTTTCCTCCTCGGCGAGCTTCATGAACACTTTGCGCCCTCGCGCATCGCGCGTGATTCGCGCCGCGCGCGTATAGAATTCCAGGCCGCTCCGCTCCGTCGCAATCGCGATGCGCAAGGCGTCGCGGGCGAAGAGCAGCTCAGTGGTGCCTCCGTCGCTGGCCGGAGTCTTCTGACCGGTGCGGCACTCCTCGCAGGTCCCGTAGATCTGCAGGACGCTCTGCCGCGCCGAGAAGCCACGCGCCGTGGCCACCTCCTCGACGAGCGCTTCGATGTCGGAGCTCAGGAACTCGAACGAGCGATTGCAGCTCTTGCAGATGAGATGAAAGTGCCGAGGATGGCGGTACGAGTGTTCGAATCGGAACCGGCCCTCGCCAAAGTCCACCTTGCGCGCAATGCCGGCATCGACCATCCACTGCAGGGCACGATAGACCGTCGCGCGACTGATGCGCTGGTCCTCCCGCCGGATGAGATCGACCAGATCGTCCGCCGACAGGTGACCCTCCTGACGGAGAAACACGTTCAGGATGAGATCCCGCTTGCCGGACCGCTTGCTGCCGGCCGGCCGGAGTCGTTCGAGATCGGGCAGAGGGGTGTGCATGACAGTTGACGTGATGCTCAACCGATCAGGTCGACGCCGCCGCGACGTCAGTCAACTGTCAGCAGCGGCGGTCAGTGAGCGTGTCCAGCGGCGGCGCCTTCTTCGACGGTGAACGACTGGCCGCAGCCGCAGGTCGAAACGGCATTGGGATTCTTGATCGTGAATCCCCCGCCGGTGACGTTGTCCACGAAGTCGACTTCGGCGTTGTTCAGATACCGGATGCTGATCGGGTCGATGTAGAGCTTCACGCCGTTCGACTCGAACACCTGGTCACCCGCCCCGCCGCTTTCCTCGATCATCAAGCCGTACTGAAAGCCCGAGCAGCCGCCACCTTGCACAAAGACACGCAGGCCACTGCCGGCCTTGTTTTCCTCGGTGAGCAGCTCGCTAATCTTGGACGCGGCTGCCTCAGACACATTAATCATGTCGGATGCTCCTTGGGTTGTCGCCCTAGCAAATTATACCCGCCGGGAATGGGCACAGCAATAGCCGGGCACCCACGCCGGTTCTCTCTGGGCCGCGCATCCACAACACCGGCAACGACTTCTGAATGCGCACGAGGCCGGTCAGCCTTGAGTCGCCCCAGCCTTCGGGAGGATACTTCGCTCATGTCGCACGAGCAGCCGTTCTTCCTCGCCGGAGCCTGGACACGCTCCGAGCACGCCCTGCCGGTGATCAACCCGTTCGACGGCTCGACGGTCGCGACGACATGGCTGGCCGGGGATGCGGAACTGGAACAGGCGACGGTGGCGGCGCTGGGAGCCGCCGCGCGGATGAGGGAACTGGCGGCGTATGAGCGAGCGGGCATTCTCGAGGCCGCGGCCCGGGATCTGCGCGGGCGCCGCGACGAGGTCGCGCGCACCCTGGCCAGCGAAGCGGGCAAACCCATTCGTGATGCGCTCACTGAGGTGGATCGCGCCACGATGACCTTCCAGGTATCCGCTCAGGAGGCGCGCCGGATCGGCGGTGAAGTGATCCCCATCGATCTCGCCCCGCATGGACGCGGACGAATCGGCGTCACCCGGCGGTTTCCCCTTGGCCCGATCGCCGCCATTTCGCCGTTCAACTTTCCGCTCAATCTCGCCGTCCACAAGGTGGCGCCGGCCATCGCGGCCGGGAACCCGGTCGTCCTCAAGCCAGCGACCAAGACGCCGCTGAGCGCGCTCAACCTGGCTCTCGCCCTCGAGCGCGGGGGTCTTCCGGCGGGCGCTCTGAGCGTGCTCCCGATGCCGCGTGAGACCGGCGATCATCTCGTGAGCGATCCGCGCTTCAAGCTGCTGACCTTCACCGGCTCGTCCGCGGTCGGCTGGGGCATGAAGGGCCGCGCAGGCAAGAAACGCGTGATTCTCGAGCTTGGTGGGAACGCGGGCGTGATCGTGGACGAAACGGCCGACCTCGACTTCGCGGCCAAGCGAGTGACGACGGGAGGGTTCGCCTTCGCGGGACAAAGCTGTATTTCGGTTCAGCGCGTCTTCGTTCACAGTTCCGTGTTCGACCGCTTCGCCGATCGGCTGGTGGCAGACGTGGCGTCGCTGAACGTGGGCAATCCGCTCGACCCGGCCACCGATCTCGGTCCGATGATCGAAGAGTCCGAAGCCGCGCGGGTGGAGGCCTGGGTTCAGGAAGCCGTCGACGCCGGGGCTCGCGTGCTGATTGGAGGACGTCGGCTCGGTCCGTCGCTCTACGCGCCCACCGTGCTCACCGATGTGCCGGTCACGGCGAAGGTGTGCGCGCAGGAAGTCTTCGCGCCGCTGGTGGGCCTGTACCGATACACAGATTTCAACGACGCCCTCGCCGATCTCAATCAATCGACCTACGGGCTCCAGGCCGGCGTCTTCACCAACGATTTGCAGCGGACGCTCACCGCATTCGATCGGATCGAAGTCGGCGGCCTGATCATCAACGACGTGCCGACGTGGCGCATCGACCACATGCCGTACGGCGGGGTCAAGGACTCCGGGCTGGGACGCGAAGGCCCGCGCTACACCATCGAAGAGATGACCGAGTTGAAGTTGCTCGTCATCAATCAGGACGTCGGGTGATGGTCGCGTGGCCAAGGGTGTGACGCGCTTCGTGTCACTCGAAGCGCGGGTCGGGTCGCGCTGGCATGAGATGCTGGAGGATCGGCCGGATCTCGAGCCGGCCATTCGGTTGCAGCGGACGTTGGTGGGTCGCTTGATGGCGGCCGTCGAGGCTCTTGCCGCGCGAGGTCCGCTCCCATCGCCCTCGGTCGATCGGATGGTCGCACGGCTCGGGACCGGGTTGCCGGCGCTCGGCGGCGAGCCCCAGTTCTTTCCCACCGAGCTTCTGGCACCCCTCGTCACGCGACTCGCGGACGATCTCGCGGAAGGCGGCGCGGGCGAGGCAGCCCGTCACGTCGGCGACGCCATTCGTGCCCGGCGTCTGGACGCATCTTCACTGGTGGCGGCTTCACTGGCACGCGACGCACGCGGGTTTCGCCTCGCGGCCGACCAGTTGAGCCTGGCGCCCGATCTGCTGTGGCTGATTGGCGAGATGGCTGCGAGCCCGCTTGCGCATACACTGGCGACAGCCGCGCGGGCTCTGCCCGACGAGAACCTCGTTGCGGCGTTTGCCGCCTGGCAGCACGGGTGGTGTCCGCTGTGCGGGTCGTGGCCCGCGGTGGCACACGGCGTCGAGCCGCACGTGCTTCACTGCTCGTTCTGTGCGACCGAATGGATCGGGCCTCGCGAGAGGTGCATCTACTGCGAGGAACAGAACGACAGCCTGTCGATCGTGGTAGTGGACGCGAGCCGTCCGGACTGGCTGCTCGAGCTCTGCACCGGGTGCGGCGGGTACGTGAAGGTGCTCGGTCAGCCGCGATCGCTCGACTTTCCGCTGCACGCTCTCGAGGATCTCGCCACCTCGGCTCTCGACCTCGCAGCGCTCGAGCGCGGTTTTCACCGGCCGCCCCTCCGCGAGCGGACGGACACCGAAGCATCTCCCGCCCGGCTCTGCTGATTCCCCCGATCAGGGCGTCTGCAGTGCTTCCAACCGCTCGCCGGACTCCTGCTCGAGATCCTGGTGCAGGCTGCGACCGTGAGAGTCCATCGTGACGATGGCCGGCAGATCGCGCACCGTGAGGTGCCACATGGCTTCTGGCGTACCGAATTCCATCAACGACACGCCATCGACCTGCTGGATCGTCCGCGCGTAGAATTGTGCGGCGCCGCCGACGGCATTCAGGTAGACCGCGCCGTGATCGGCCAGCGCGCCCAGCGTCTTCGCGCCCATCCCGCCCTTCCCGATCACGATCCGTACGCCGTAGCGCCGGATGATGTCGGCCTGATAAGGCTCCTCGCGAATGCTGGTGGTGGGTCCCGCAGCCGTCACGCGCCACGACTCGCCTTCTTTGCGAACGACCGGTCCGCAGTGGTAGAGCGCCGCCCCCTGCAGATTCACCGGAGGCGGATGCTTCATGAGGTGTGCGTGCACGGCGTCGCGCCCCGTGAAGACCTGACCAGAAAGCAGGACGACGTCGCCGACGTTCAGCTTGCGGATTTCCTCCTCTGTGGTCGGTGCAGAAATGGAGACTGTGCGTCCCGACCGAGTCAATCCTTCGCGATCGATCATCGGCGTGATGGACACCGACGGGTCGCGGTAGAGCCAATGCCGGATGGCGCCACTCGCGCCGTCGAGCGCGACGCCGAGACGCCTGAACGCCCAGCAGTCGTACGCCACCGACACGAAGAAGCTCGCGGGCAGGCGATTGAGCGCGCCGACCTTGCAACCGATGAGTGTCACGCCGCCGCCAAACCCCATCGTGCCGATGCCCAGGCCGTTGACCGTGCCCATCACGGTCGACTCCAGACTTGCGAGCCTCGCATCGGGATTGACGTCGTCGAGAGTCCGGAACAGCTGTTCCTTTGCGTGGAGGTAGCCCGAGGTGCGATCGCCGCCGATGGCCACACCCACTGCGCCAGGGCTGCAACCCATGCCCTGCGCGTGCCAGACGGCGTGGAGGATGCACTTGCGGACGCCCTCGAGATCGCGATCGGCCCGCCCGAGATGGGCCAACTCGGTCGGCAGCGAGTACTGCGCGTTCATGTTCTCGCAGCCGCCGCCCTTGAGCAGCAGCTTGACTTCTATGCCCTCTCGGTCCCACTGCGAGAAGTGGATGACCGGCGTTCCGGGCCCCAGATTGTCACCGCTGTTCGAGCCGTCGATGGAATCCACAGAATTGGGTCTGAGCTTGCCCCTTCGGGTCGCCTCGGCCACGGCGTCGCGGATGACACCGGCCATCCAGATTTGATTGGCGCCCACTGGAACCTTCAGCTCGAAGGTGGGCATGCCAGTGTCCTGGCAGATAGCGCCTTCGCAGTCGGCCGCCAGATCGATGTTCTCGGCGATGATTGTCAGGGCCCGGCCCGCGCGGCTCTCGGGGGCCTCCGCGTCCAGCGCCAGCTTCATCGCCGCCCGGACGTCCGGCGGCAGGTTGGTGGAGGTGGCCACGATGAGCTCGAGGATGCTGTCGTAAAAAGAGGGCAACATAGAGCCAGAGTATAATTGAGCGAGCGCGAAAGCACGCTCGCCTGCCTCAGGTCCCGGATCGGGTGACCGTGTCCCACCGAATCGAACGCGATCCGCTCGGCGAGCGCGAAGTGCCCGCGGAAGCGTACTACGGCATTCAGACCGTCCGTGCGTGCGAAAACTTCCCGATCAGCGGGCTTCGCGCACCCGAGTCGCTCGTGACGGCGACTATTCTCGTCAAGAAAGCCGCCGCCGAGGCCAACGTGGCGCTCGGACGGCTCGATCCCGTTGTCGGGCGCGCCATCATCGCCGCCGCCGACGAAGTGCTGAGCGGGGATCTCCGCGATCAGTTCGTCGTGGGCGTCTATCAAGCCGGCGCCGGCACCTCCCACAACATGAACGCCAACGAGGTGCTAGCCAACCGGGCCATCGAGCTTCTCGGGGGCCGGCGCGGTGACTATTCTCGCGTGCACCCGAACGACCACGTCAACATGGGACAGTCGACGAACGACGTGTTTCCGACGGCCATCCGGCTCGCTCTGCTGCTCGAATCGCCGGGCCTCATCTCGGCCGCGCGAGCCCTTGCAAAATCGTTCGACCGCAAGAGCCAAGAGTTCAAGGACATCCTCAAAGTGGGCCGGACGCACCTGCAGGACGCCGTGCCGGTGACGCTCGGACAGGAGCTCGGGGGGTATGCCGCATGCCTGGAGCGAGCCGCCGACGATCTCGAGCACGCCAGCTGGCAGCTTCGCGAGCTGAATCTCGGCGCCACCGCGGTCGGCACCGGCCTCAACGCCGGCGACGACTACGTCACGACGGCCATTCGTCACCTCTCGCGCTACACGTCGCTCGAGTCTCGTCCCCGCGGCCAATTATTTCCGCGTGACGCAGAGCATGGGCGACATGGTCGGCTATTCCGGCGCACTCAGGCGCCTCGCGGTGGAGCTCGGCAAGATCGCGAGCGACCTGCGTCTGCTGAGCATGGGACCTCGAGCCGGCCTCTCTGAAATCCGGCTTCCGGCGATCCAGCCGGGCTCATCGATCATGCCGGGTAAGGTGAACCCCTCGGTGCCCGAGATGGTCAATCAGGTCTGCTTCCAGACCATCGGATGCGACACGACCGTCGCGCTGGCAGCAGAAGCCGGTCAGCTCGAGCTCAACGTCATGATGCCCGTCATCGCATGGAACCTGCTGCACGCGACCCACATCATGCGGGAGGCGATGAAGACGCTTCGCCTTCTCACCGTCGACGGCCTCATCGCGGACGAGGCGCGATGCCGCGAGCTGCTCGATCGGAGCACCGCGATGGCCACCGCGCTCAACCCGTTCCTCGGCTACGAGGCCACGGCGGAGATTGCGAAGGCCGCAGTGGCCTCCGGCCGATCGATCCGGGAGCTGGTACTCGAGCGCGGGCTGCTCGATCAGGAACAGCTCGACAGGATCCTCTCGCCTGGGGCGATGACCAGGCCCGGGATCGCCGGCCGTCAGGAGCGCTCGTGAGGGTCTGGCGGGCTGTGTTGATCCCGGCGATGGTGCTGGCGACCGCTGGGGCCGGGGCGCAGCAGCCGAGCCGCCACGGCCGCCTGTTCCCACCCGAGGATCTCGGGGTGCTGGAAGGCCCCGACCGCGAAGCCTGGCAGAAGCCTGAACAGATCATGGATGCGTTGCGCATCGCGGAACGTTCGGTGGTGGCTGACCTGGGTGCCGGCGGCGGCTGGTTTACTGTGCGGCTCGCGCGTCGCGTGGGGCCAAACGGTGTGGTCTATGCCGAGGACATCCAGCCGCAGATGATCGAGGCGACGACGCGTCGTGTGCAACGCGAAGGCCTGCACAACGTGCGCGCCATTCTCGGCACGCCCGAAGATCCGCGGCTGCCAGCGGGCGAGCTCGACGCCGTGCTGATCGTCGACACCTACCACGAGATGGCGGAGCCGGTTACGCTGCTCCGATAACGTTGCCCGCGCGCTCAAACCGCAGGGACGCCTCGGCATCGTCGATTTCAATCGGGATGGCGGAGGCCCCGGTCCGCCGCCGGAAGAACGGGTCGATCCCGACGCCATTGTCCGCGACGCCGGCGCAGCGGGACTCAAACTGATCAGGCGCGAGTCGTTCCTGCCGTTTCAGTTCCTGCTGGTGTTCGGAAAATAAGCGGCGCGACAGCCTAGCCGACGAACCGCGCCCGGCGAGCGCCAACCCACGCCAGCAGCCGCGCCGCCGCAAGAAGCTTGACGAGATCGAGCGCCACGAAAGGATACAAGCCGCGTGTCAGTGCCGCGGCGACGAGGGACGACGTGTTGCCGCCCGATGTCGCTAGGAGAAATGCGGCGAGCCACGACGCGCCCACCAGGTAGATGACCGCAAGGCCGGCGGTCATCGCCAAAAAGAGTCGCAAGGTTCCCCGTTCGACGCTCCGGGCGAGAAGCATACCCGTCACCAGCGCGGCGAGCGGGAAGCTGAAAAGATAACCAGCGGTCGGCCCCAGGAAGCGGAGCGGACCAGGTGGCAGCACCGGCGACTCCGCGAACACGGGAAAGCCCACGAGACCCGCGGCCAGGAACGAGACCTGACTCAGGGCGCCGAGCCAGGGGCCGAGCACGGCCGCTCCGGCCAGGACGACGACACTCTGAAGCGTGACGGGGACGGGTGTGAACGGCAGCGGCATGGCAAAACGGCCGGCCAGGCCGGTCAACGCTGCCACGAACAGTACCGCGCCAATTCGAATGGAGGTGGCGGCATTCCACCGGACCAGGGACGGGGCGGCTTGCTCTCTCGCCAGCATGCGGTGGATTCTAGTGCATGCCCACGGCCCTGACAATTGCCGGCAGCGATTCAGGCGGCGGCGCCGGAATCCAGGCCGATCTGAAGACGTTCGCCGCGCACCGCGTGTACGGCACGAGCGCAATCACGGCCATTACGGCCCAGAACACACAAGGCGTCACGAGCGTCCTGGCCATTCCGGCCGACATGGTCGTCTCCCAAATCGAAACCGTCGCGGCCGACATCGCGATCGATGCCGTCAAGACCGGCATGCTCGCGACGGCCGCCGTCGTCGAAGCCGTGGCCGCGACGATCGAAGAGCTCGATCTTCCTCGGGTGGTGATCGACCCCGTGATGGTCGCAAAGGGCGGCGACCGTTTGCTGGACAACGAAGCCGTCGGCGCAATCCGGCTCGAGCTCCTGCGGCGCGCGTTCCTGGTGACACCCAATGCGCACGAAGCGGCCGTCCTCGCCGCGTGCCGTGTCGAGTCTCTCGACGATGCGCGCGACGGCGGCGGAACGGATTGCCGCATTGGGTGCCCGGGCGGTCATCGTGAAGGGTGGGCATCTCGACACCGCTGACGCGGTAGATCTTCTGTTCGACGGACACGAGTTCCACGAGCTGCGAGCGCCGCGCATCGTGACGCGCTCGACGCACGGGACCGGCTGCACGTTCGCCGCCGCAATTGCGGCCAATCTGGCGCTCGGTCTGTCACTGCTCGACGCGGTCCGCCAGGCGAAGCTCTATGTGACCGAGGCCATCCGAAGAGCCCCTGCGATCGGACACGGGCACGGACCGCTCGAGCACTTCTGGAACCGGCCCTGACGCTCGCCTGCTATACTTTTTTGATGGGCGTTCCCCGCCTGGCGGTGTCGGCCAACCCTTTGGATCTCGAGGCACTTGTGGGAGTCGTGTCGGGGGGGCCCGGAGGCCACGGGGCCGTGGTCACGTTTCTCGGCGTCGTAAGAGACGAGAATGCGGGACGGCGCGTCACTCGTCTCGAGTACGAGGCGTACGAGGAGCTGGCGGTCAAGGTGTTCGAGCGGATCGGCGCCGAGACGGCCGAGCGATGGCCGCAGGCGTCGGTGGCGCTCCATCATCGTACGGGCGGCTGTCGATCGGAGAAGCAAGCGTGGCGATTGCCGTCGCCACGCCGCATCGAGCCGAGGCCTTCGCCGCCTGTCGGTACGTGATCGAACGGGTGAAGCAGATCGCCCCCATCTGGAAACACGAATTCTTCGAAGGCGGAGAGACCTGGATCGAGGGCGCGACCGCCGACCCCGACGACGAAGCGGCGCGGGAGACGGCGTTCAAACGGGCATGCGCGTGACGGTTCGGCTCTTCGCGCGGCTGCGGGACATTGTCGGCGAGGCCGAGCTGACGCGCGAGGTGGCGCCCGGAGCGACCATCCGGACCGTTTGGCAGGATCTGGTCTCCGGCTATCCGGCGCTCGCCGCCTACGAGGCGTCGCTCTCGAGCGCCATCAATGCCGACTACGCGCGCATGGACCGCCAGGTGTCCGACGGCGACGAGGTGGCGTTTCTGCCGCCGGTGTCGGGCGGGGTGAACTGAGTCGCGAAAGCACGGTCATGTTCGAGAAGCTCAACGAGATCGAAAAGCGACACGACGACCTGCTGGCGCTGCTGGGCGAAGGCGCTGTCCAGGCCGATCAGGCCGAGTACCGCAAGCACGCCAAGGCGCTTGCCGACATCAGGCCGCTGGTCGATCGCTACGGCGAGTACAAGCAGGTGGTGCGGGAGATCGTCCAGGCCGAAGACCTGGCGCGCGGCGCCGACGCCGACATGCGCGCGCTCGCCCAGGAAGAGCTGGCCGCGCTCACCGCCCGCCGCGATGCGCTCAGCCTGGAGATCAAGACGCTTTTGCTGCCCAGGGATCCCAACGACGAGAAGGATGTCGTCCTCGAGATTCGCGCGGGCACCGGCGGGGACGAAGCCGCGCTGTTCGCCGGCGAGCTGTTCCGGATGTACACGCGGTTCGCCGAGCGCCAGGGCTGGCGTGTCGAACTGCTGTCGTCGAATGAAACGGGCGTGGGCGGCCTGAAGGAGGTCATTGCATCGATCGAGGGCAAGAACGTCTACAGTCGCCTGAAGTACGAAAGCGGCGTGCACCGCGTGCAGCGCGTGCCGGCCACTGAAGGCAGCGGGCGCATTCACACGTCGACGGCCACCGTGGCGGTGCTGCCGGAAGCCGAGGACGTGGACATCCAGATCGATCCGAAGGATCTGCGGATCGACACGTTCTGCTCGAGCGGCCCGGGTGGTCAGAGTGTCAACACGACTTATTCGGCCGTCCGGATTACTCACATCCCCACCGGGCTCGTCGTCTCGCAGCAGGACGAAAAATCGCAGATCAAGAACCGTGCGAAGGCAATGAAGGTGCTGCGCTCGCGACTCTACGACATGGAGCTGCGCCGGCAGCAGGAAGCCATCGCCCGCGATCGCCGAAGTCAGGTGGGCACGGGTGACCGCGCCGAGAAGATTCGCACCTACAACTTTCCACAGAGCCGGATCACAGACCATCGCATCAACTTCACGACGCACCAGCTGATTGACGTGCTGAACGGCAATCTCGACGAGCTCGTCGAGCACGTCGTCGCGCACTATCAAGCCGAGCAGCTCAGGGACGCAACGGCCGTCGAGGTCCGGTGATTCGCGCCCTGTCGATGACGGTTCACGAGTACGTCGCCGAGGCGGCGGCGAGGCTGGCCGCCGAAGGGATCGGTGGCTCCAGTGCTCGTCTCGACGCGGAGGTCCTGGCCCGCTCGACGCTCGGCTGGACCCGGGCGCAGTTTCTGGGCGACCGTCACGTGGAGGCTTCGCCGGAGTTCACGGCTCGCTACGGTCAGCTCGTCACACGCCGGCTTCGAGGCGAGCCACTGGCGTACATCACCGGGACTCGTGAGTTCTGGTCTCTCGATTTCGCGATCACACCCTCGGTTCTGATCCCGCGCCCGGAAACCGAGCTGCTCGTCGAGGAATCACTGCGTGTGCTCGGGGTCCGGCCTGCCGCGGCGGCCGGTCGGGACGCCTCCGCTCGTCGCAGATGTCGGAACAGGAAGCGGCTGCATCGCGGTGTCGTTGGCGGTCGAGCGACCCGATCTTCGCCTGATCGCGACCGACATTTCACCCACGGCGCTCAGCCTGGCGAGGGAGAACGCCCACCGCCATCACGTCGGCTCACGGATTGAGTTCCTGTTGGGCAGCTTTCTCGAACCCGTGACGCTCGCTCCTGACCTGATCGTGTCCAATCCACCGTACGTCGCCACAACCGAAATCCTGTCACCGGAAGTTCGCGACCACGAGCCCGCAGCGGCGCTTTACGCCGGGCCTGATGGACTCGACGCCATCCGGACGCTGGTGAGCGAGGCCGCCGTCAGGCTGAAGCCGGGTGGCTTCCTCGTATTCGAGTTCGGGTTCGGACAGGAGTCGGCCGTCCGCGATCTCCTGGCAGCCACCCGGGCTTTCCGCCTCGACCGCGTCGTCTCGGATTTGCAGCGCGTGCCGCGTGTCGTCGTCGGCCAGCCGGATCTGAGGAGCCATCCATGGCCGACTGTCTGTTTTGTCGGATTATCGCCGGAGAAATCCCGGCAACGTTCGTCCACCAGGACGAGCATGTGGTGGCCATCAGAGACATCAACCCGCAGGCTCCCCTGCACGTCCTGGTCATTCCCCGGCGCCACATCGCCACGCTGAACGATCTCGAGGCCGCAGACGAGGGATTGATGGGGAGAGTCGTGCGCTCGGCCGCCCGGATTGCCACCGAGCACGGGCATGCAGAAGGCGGCTATCGGACGGTCTTCAATTGCAATCGACTGGCCGGGCAGACGGTCTTTCATATCCATCTGCACCTGCTTGCCGGCCGCGCCCTGGCCTGGCCGCCCGGATAGTTTCCGTCAGGGTTGCCCGGCTTCGCCCATTCCCCGCGTGGTATCACCCGCCGCTTCCCGGTTCGCCAGCACGTAACGGCCGACACCGGAGGGACGATCCAGCGCGAAATCGATCGCCGTATATCCCCTGCCGAAGTACGTCGTAAAGATTGAGCGCGTTGCCGATCTCCACTCGCCCGCCAGCGCGGGCGCACGGGCCAGCATTTCGGTAAAGCCCGTTGGAATGTCAACGGCGATGACGGGCTCGCGACGCTCGAGATTGAACGATTCGCACGATCTCCAGTCGCCCCACGGGCGTGTGACGTTCGCTACGGCGGCATCCGGTGGAGCGTCCTTCTGAGGCCGCCCGTCTGCGATGGACCTGGCGACGTGAGGCGACGAGAGCCACCATTCCGCCACGAAGCGATCGGTGGGCGAACCGCGGTGCAGCGGGCTGCTCGATTCACCGTAGATGTTCTCTTCGTATTCGCGCACGATCACACCGAGCCGGCGGAAATTGAGGTGCGCGTTGAGCGCCTGCAGGGGATCGAACGTCCATTCGATGAGGTCCAGCCCCATGCCGAGCGTGCGCTGTCGCTGTTCGAGCTTCAGCAGTCGTCCGAGGCCGCTCCCGCGATGAGAGTCGAGCACGCCGAGCATGTGCGACCATTGGATGGCGCGACTGCGCTTGAGACCTGCGAGCGAGTACACGAAGCCCACCATCTCGTCGTGCTCGTCAAACGCGCCGATCAGCACGGCGCCGCGGCGAACGGTGATGATGAAGACCGGCACCGGCACCGCGTCGTCGTAGGTCGAGCCCCAGATGCGGCGCTCGAGTGAGACCACTTGCCGGAATTCGTCGATGGTCGTGAGGTCTCGGAGCCGCATGGCGGATGGCCGCACTCAGACCAGCAGTGCCGGCAGCTCTCGCAGGCTGCAGATGACGGGCACGTCATCGGCGGCCTCGGTGGAGTGATCAGGCCGGCCCGCTGTTGCCCGAGCGCCGGACGAGCACACCCCTCATGCCCACCTGGCGCGCCCCATCGATGTCCTGCCGCATGCTGTCACCGACCATCACGGCTTCACCCGGTTCCACGTCGAGCAGCTTGAGACCCGCCTGAAAAATACTGGGATGCGGCTTCATATAGCCGTGCGCCGACGAGGAGATCGCCGCCGTGAAGAGCCCGTCGAGCTCGAAGTGGCTCTGGAACGAGGTCAGGCAGCGGTGCGTGTTGGAGATCAGGCCGATGCGGATGTCCATCGAGGCCAGCTGGCGGAGCACCGCCGGCACGTCCTCATAGAGCGCGAAGTGCTGGCACGCGGCCCATTCCTGGTAGATCTCGCGCGCGCAGGCGTCGAGCGCCGGACCGGCGCCGCCCATGCCCTCGATGATCTGCCTCGTGTAGTGAATGAAGACCTGGGGATCGTAGAAGAGCTCCTGCGCCTCGTCGAGCAGCACGGACGCACCCGCGACGGCCGCGTCGAAGCGGGCGGGGTCCACCACAATGCCATGCTGGTCACAAAAACGCTGGTATCCCTCACCTTGAAACGTCGGGCCCGGATAGATCAGCGTGAAGTCGACATCGAAGAAGACCGCTTTCGTGCTCACGGCCGCTCCCCCGCCGAACCAGGTCCCGCGTACGGACCCGCCACGACGATCGTGGCCTTGTCCGGCTGCAGAATTCGTCGGGCCGCGGCATTCACCAGATCGGGAGTCACCGCCTGAATGAGATCGCGCAGCCGCACGTCGTAATCGGGGCCGAGCCCGAAGAACTCGACGGTCTGCAGAAACGCCGCGATCTCGGCATTGGTCTCCAGCGTTCGCGGGATCGAGCCAATCAGGTACTGCTTCGACTCGGCCACCTCCCGTTCGGTTACTCCATCCGCCAGGATCGAAGCGATCTCGTGATCGATGGCGTCGATGGTGCGATCGACGTTCGTCGGATGGACCCCTGCACGAATCACGAGCGGCCCGGCGCCCACATTGGCATCGAGCGCGCTGAAGATGTAATAGGCCATGCCCAACCGCTCGCGGATGACGTCACCCAGCCGTCCTCCGAGCGCGTACTGCCCCAGGACGTTGTTCATCACGGTGGTCGCGTGGTACTCGGGATCGCTTCGCGCGAGGGCGACGAAGCCGTATGCAACGTCCGCCTGCGATTTGCTCATCATCGGGTGAACCACCCGGCTGCGCACCGAGCCCCCGAGGGTTGGAGGCGGCACGAGACGCGCCGGCGCTGGTCCGCGCCAGCCGCCCAGCAGACCATCTGCGAGCGCAGCCGCCCGGTCGACGCCGACATCCCCCACAATCGCGAGCGAGAGCGAAGAGGGACCAAATCGCTCGCCATGAAACCGTCGAAGCTCGTCAGCCTCGATGCTTTGAACAATAGCGGTTGTGCCTCTGGCACGCCGGCCGTAAGGATGGCCGTCGGGATACAACCGTTCCATCAGCACTTCGGAGGCGACGGTGGCCGGGCTGTCTTCGTCCTGGCCAATGGCCGTCAGAATCTCGCCCCGCCTGGTTTCGATCTCCGCGAGGGGAAACACCGGATTGCGAACGATGTCGGCCATCAGGCTCAGCACGGGCTCGATGTCGTCCGCCAGACACGTGCACGCCATGGAGAACTGGTGACGGCTCACGCCGATCGCCAGCGACACGCCTCGACGGTCGAGCTCGTCGGCAATCTGATCTGCGGAGCGACCGAGCGTGCCGCGGTCGATCACGCGAGAGACGAAATGGGCGAGGCCCTGACGCCCGGGCGGGTCGTAGCCGCTCCCGGCGTGCAAGGTGGCGTGCAGCGTGACCGCCGGCGTCGTTCCGGTGTGCTTGACGAGCACGACGACGCCGTTTTCGAGCTCGTGGCGGGCCGGCTCGAGCCCGCGTGGGGCCATGACGCTCATGAGCTGAAACGGCGCTCCTCGGGCTCGGCGTCCGGCCGGTCGGGACTCCGCCTGAAACCACCCGACCGTCCGATTCGCGGCGCGCAGATACCGCTTCGCGACGCGCGTGACGTCCTCGTCGGTGACGGCCAGCACGCGCGCCAGAAGATCCCAGTACATCTCGAGGTTGCCGACCGTGCTGAAGTAGCCGAGCTGGTGGGCCAGATTGGTGACGCCGTCCGCATCGAAGACGAGCCGCGCGCGAAGCTGGTTGCGGGCCTTCTCAATCTCCTCGGGCCTGACGCCCTCGCTGGTCACGGCGTCAAGCGCGGCGAGGGCGGCTTCTTCGAGCGATGCCAGCGCCACTCCGTCGCGCGCGGTGCATGAAATCGAATACAGAAACGGATGCTCGGTCGGAGCGAACGAGGCGTTGACCGCCGATGCCAGGCGCCGATCGACCAGCGCCCGATACAACCGGGCGCTGCGCTGCGGGGGCGGCATCCGGAAGCTCGCCCAGATGTTGACGCCCTTCGCGCCGCTGAGCACCGCATCCAGAACGAGGAACCGGGCGAAGTCGTCACTCGACACGGCAGGCGCATGAAACGCCAGCTTGAGATAGCTCGTCGTCCCGGGCCTCCGAATGGTGACGCGGCGCTCGCCGATCTGGGCGGGCTCCTCGATATTGACG
Organism: uncultured Acidobacteriota bacterium; assembly: GCA_963817395.1. GTDB lineage: Bacteria > Acidobacteriota > Vicinamibacteria > Vicinamibacterales > CAVPJW01 > CAWGYQ01. The sequence continues at coordinate 56,461 of CAWFOC010000003.1, forward strand.
CGGGCAGGCAGCTGACCGGCAGGAATTCCGCCGAAGCGCCGTTCGATCAGCTCGAGCGCCGCTTCCGTGTCGACGTCGCCAACGACGACGAGCGTGGCGTTGTTGGGAATGTAGTAGCGGCGATAGTGACCGTACAGATCGTCGCGGGTCATCCGCTGGAGATCGGTGAGCCATCCGATCGTCGGGTGGGCGTACGGATGCGACTTGAAAGCCGCGGCCGTCACCTCGACCTCGAGCAGCTGATCGGGATCGTTCTCGCTGCCCTGCAGCTCGGAGATGATGACGGTCCGTTCCGACTCGCAGTCCTCGGGCTCGTACAGGCCGTTCGCCATCCTCTCGGCTTCGATGAACAGCATCTGATCGAGCGCGGTTCGGGCGGCTGTTTCGAGATACGTGGTCTGGTCGATCCAGGTGTAGCCGTTCCAGGTGCCGCCGTATCGTTCGATGATGCCTTTGACCTGGTCGCGCGGGATATTGCGCGTGCCCTTGAAGTTCATGTGCTCGACCCAGTGCGAGACACCCGTCAGCCCGGCGGCCTCGTCCTTCGAGCCCACGCGGTACCAGCACCAGACGGATGCCAGCGGCGCGGTGTGGACCTCCTGCACGAGCACCTGGAGTCCGTTGTCGAGCACCACGGATCGAACCGGCGGCGTTTCGACCGCGGGAACCTTCATGGTTCAATTATACAAGCCGCGTTTCGGCACGCGCCGGAGCCGGAACGCTCGCGCCGAACCGAGCGCGCGATTGTCGGAGCTCGCATCTGGCACACCGGACGCCACTTGGCCGCTGGTCCGAACGCTTGCGGTACAATTGATCGTTTCGTATGGCCGACTGGAAAGCCACGCTCAATCTGCCGCGCACCGACTTCCCGATGAAGGCGAATCTCGCCGTCGCGGAGCCGCAGGCGCTCGCCCGCTGGGACGAAATCGGGCTCGAACGCCGCGCTCGCGAGCGCCGGCAGGGGGCACGGCTCTACGTGCTTCACGACGGGCCGCCGTACGCGAACGGACACATCCACATCGGACACGCGCTCAACAAGATCCTCAAGGACTTCGTCGTCCGCTCGCGCGACATGGCCGGCTTCGACGCGCCATATGTGCCGGGCTGGGATTGCCACGGGCTGCCGATCGAGTTGCAGGTCGATCGAGAGCTCGGCGCGAAGAAGCGCGAGATGTCGACCGCCGATTTCCGCCGAGCCTGCCGCGCCTACGCGATGCGTTTCGTCGAGATCCAGCGCGAAGAGTTCAAGCGGCTGCTCTGCTCGGGCGACTGGGCGAACCCGTACCTGACGATGGAACCTGAATATCAGGCCGCCATCGTCCGGGCACTCGGCGCGTTCGTGACGCGCGGACTCGTCTACAAGGGGAAGAAGCCGGTTCACTGGTGCATCCATTGCCGAACGGCGCTGGCGGAGGCTGAAGTCGAGTACGAGCCGCACGCCTCGCCCTCGATCTACGTCGAGTTTCCGCTGGCCGAGTCGTCGGCAACCGAGCTTGCCGCACGGGTGCCTGCGCTCGACGGACATACCGTCTCGGTGCTCATCTGGACCACGACGCCGTGGACGATTCCGTCGAATCTGGCCATTGCCTTCCATCCTGAGCTCGTTTACGGCGCATACCAGGCAGGCGACAGAGTGGTCATCGTCGCAGAAGCGCTTGCGGAGCAGGTGGCCGCCGGAGCGGGACGGACGTTCGGCGCGCCGATCGCGCGCGCTCCCGGCAGTCAGTTCGAGGGCCTCGTATTCCGGCACCCGCTCTACGCGCGCGACTCGGTGGGCGTGCTTGGCGATTACGTGACGACCGACCAGGGCACGGGCGCCGTGCACACGGCCCCCGGGCACGGAGCGGACGATTTCAACACCGGGGTCAAGTACGGCCTCGAGATCTATGCGCCCGTGGGTCCCACCGGGCATTTCGCCGAAACCGTGGAGCTCTTCGGCGGTCTGCGCGTGTTCGACGCGAACCCCGCAATCGAGGAGGCGCTCGAGAAACGCGGGCGCCTGTGGAAGCGCGGCACGATCGAGCACACCTACCCGCACTGCTGGCGCTGCCACAACCCCGTGATCTTCCTGGCCACGTGGCAATGGTTCATCGCGCTCGACAAGCCCGCCGTCTTCCACCGCACCTCACCTGCGGCGACGGGCGAGGCCGCACCCGGCGAGACTCCGGGTGAAGAGCTCACGTTGCGCTCGGCAGCGCTCGACGAGATTCGCCGCGTGAAATGGATTCCGCCGTGGGGCGCCGAGCGCATCCACAACATGCTGGCGAACCGCCCCGACTGGTGCATCTCGCGCCAGCGTTCCTGGGGAGTGCCGATTCCGGCGGTCGATTGCACGGCGTGTGGCGAGGCCCTGCTCACGACCGACCTGGTCGAGCGCGCGGCACTCGTCTTCGAAACCCATGGCGCCGACGCGTGGTATGAGCGGGGCCTCGACGAGTTCATTCCCGACGACCTGCGGTGCCCGAAATGCGGCGGCAGCGCCTTCGAGCGCGAGCGCGACATTCTCGATGTCTGGTTCGACTCCGGCTCGAGCCACGAAGCGGTGCTCGCCAGACCCGACCGCTTCCCCGGCCTCAGCTGGCCTGCGCGCATGTACCTGGAAGGGAGCGACCAGCATCGGGGCTGGTTCCACAGCTCGCTGCTCGTGGGCGTGGGCGGCCACAATCAGGCGCCGTTCCGGGAGGTCCTCACGCACGGCTTCGTCGTGGACGAGGACGGCCGGAAGATGTCGAAGTCGCTCGGCAACGTCATCGCGCCGCAGGAAGTGATCGACAAGAGCGGCGCCGAGATCCTCCGCCTCTGGGTCGCGATGGTCGACTATCGCGAGGAGATGCGGCTCGGGCCCGAGGTGCTCGCGCGCGTCGTCGAAGCCTATCGGAAGATCCGGAACACCTGCCGGATCCTCGTCGCGAATCTGCACGACTTCGATCCCTCGCGCGACGGCCGGCCCATCGAGCAGCTCGCCGAGATCGATCGCTACGCGCTCGCCCGCTACGCGAGCGCGGCCCGGCACATCGCTCGCGCCTATGATGCGTACGACTACCCAGCCATCTTTCAGGCGATCAACACGCTCGCCACGGTGGATTTGAGCGCGTTCTACATCGACGTGTCCAAGGACTGCCTTTACACCCTGGCTGCCGGCTCCGAACCGAGACGCTCGGCGCAGACCGCCATCTACCACATCGCCGACGGACTCGCGCGATGGCTGGCACCGATTCTTCCGGTCACCGCCGACGAGCTGTGGCGGAATCTGCCAGGGAGCCGGAACGAATCGGTCCATCTGACCGAGTTCCCGTCCTTCAAGCCGTTTCTCGACGAGGATCTGCTTGCGCGCTGGGAGCGACTGCTCCGCATGCGAGAAGCCGTCAACGCCGCGCTCGAGGTGAAGCGCCAGGACAAGACCATCGGCAACTCGCTCGCCGCGAGAGTGACGCTCCATGCGGGCGGTCCCGACGCCGAGCTGCTCGAGCGGCATCGGCACGATTTGCCGATGCTGTTCATCGTTTCCGAGGTGGAGCTCGAAACCGGCCAGCCAGGCGACAGGCAGGACCTGCGCGTCGAAGTCTCGCGCGCCCAGGGTGCGCGCTGCGAGCGGTGCTGGCGTTATGTGCCGGTGCGATCCGGCGAGGGCCTCTGCGAGCGCTGTCAGGGCGCGCTTGCCGAAGCGATCAACTCCTGACCCGGGACGACGCGGCCGTGACTACCGTCCGAAGGAGCGAGATCGGGCTCGCGGCCGCCGTCGTCGTCACCGATCAGCTGTCGAAGGCCATCGTTCGGGCGACGCTGCCGCTGCACGAGTCGGTGACGGTCGTGCCGGGGTTCGTGGATTTCACGCACGTGCAGAACACGGGAGCCGCGTTCGGTCTGCTGAATGCCGTCGATTTTCCGTTCAAGGGGGCGATCATCGCGCTCGTCGCCTCGATCGCGCTCGTCGGGGTGGCGTTCTATGCCGTCAGCCCTGCCGGCGCACCAGCGCGCGGCCCGCATCGGGCTCGCGCTCGTCCTGGGTGGCGCGATGGGCAATCTCTTCGACCGCCTGCGATCGGGGTATGTCATCGATTTCGTGGACGTCTACTGGCAGCAGTACCATTTCTGGGCGTTCAATGTCGCCGACTCCGCCATCACCATTGGCGTCGTCATCATGATTCTCGACATGCTTGGACTCGACCGCCGTGTATCCACGACTGTTTGATCTCGGCCCGATCACGGTCTACACCTACGGCGTGCTGCTGGCCGCCGCCTACCTGCTCGGCCTGAAGGTCGCCATGACGCGGGCACAGCGGAGCGGACTCGACGGCGCGCGCGTGCTCGACCTCGGCATCTACATCATTGTCGCCGCACTGGTCGGCGCCAAGCTGATGTTGCTGATCGTCGATTTCGACTATTTCCGCCAGAACCCGCGCGAGGTGCTGTCGCTGGCGCGATCGGGCGGCGTGTTCTACGGCGGACTGATTCTGGCCGTGCTGGTGGCGTTCTGGTATATGCGACGGCACGCCCTTCCGGTCTGGTCGACGTGCGACGCGTTCGCGCCGGGCATCGCCATCGGCCACGCCGTCGGGCGGCTCGGCTGCTTGATGGCCGGATGCTGCTATGGCCGGCCGACCGCGCTTCCGTGGGGCATCACCTTCACCGACCCGTTCGCGGCGGCAAACGTGGGAACGCCACTCGGCGTAGCCCTCCATCCAACCCAGGTTTACGAGGCGGGCGCCGAGCTGCTGATTCTCGCCGTCCTGCTCGCGACCGAGCGGCGCGGGCGCGGATTTCCCGGCCGGACGTTCTGGCTTTACATGCTGCTCTATGCCGTCTCGCGCTTCGTCATCGAGTACTTCCGTGGCGACGAGCGCGGCCTCGTGTTCGGCGTGTTGTCGACCTCGCAGTTCATCTCCGTGCTGATCGCTCCCGTGAGCGTGATCATGCTCGTCTGGCTGTCACGCCGATCCGGCACGCCGACCCCGGTCCCGACCAGGGCCAGGCCGAGGACAGCGTAGCCTCACCGCCGTGGCGCGTCTCGAGTTCATCGTTCCGCCCGACGGCGGTGGCGTTCGTCTCGATCGGTTTCTCTCGTCACTGCTCGGCGATCACTCGCGCTCCAGCCTTCAGCGCCTGATTCGCGACGGCCACGTCACCGTCGGCGGTCGAAGCGTCAAGCCCAACACCAGCGTGAGGCCGGGCGAGCGCGTCGCGGTCGAGATTCCCGATCCCGCGCCGTCCACACCGGTTCCAGAAGACCTGCCGCTGCCCATTCTCTACGAGGATGCCGACCTCGTCGTCGTCGACAAGCCTGCCGGCATGGTGGTTCATCCGGCTGCCGGCCACGCGGCAGGTACGCTGGTGAACGCGCTGCTGCACCACATCGGCGACTTGAGCGGCATCGGTGGTGAGCTCAGGCCAGGCATCGTGCACCGGCTCGACCGGGGCACGTCGGGTGTCATGGTGGTGGCCAAACACGATCGCGCCCATCAGGAGCTGTCACGGCAGTTTCGCGACCGCGAGGTCGAGAAGGAATATATCGCGCTCGTCTGGGGCGTGGTTCAGGCCGGCCGACGGATCGACGCGCCGATTGGGCGGGATCCGGTCCAGCGCCAGCGGATGTCCGCGCGAGCACGCCGCGCGCGCAGCGCGGTGACGCGGATCACGCGCGCGACACACCTGCCCGGCGTGTCGCTGGTGCAGGTGGCGATCCTGACGGGGCGCACCCACCAGATCCGGGTGCACTTGAGCAGCATCGGCCACCCGATCGTCGGCGACTCGCTCTATGGAGGCGTTCGGCGACGCGTGCCCGCCAACTTGCGCGCCTTGAGCAGGCTCGAGCGACCGTTCCTTCACGCCCACCGGCTCGCGTTTCATCATCCCTTAGACGGGCGGCCGATGGAGTGCGAGTCTCCGCTGCCCGACGATCTTCAGTCGGCCCTCGACGAGATCGGTCGGGTCTCGGAGCGGCTCGCGTCGGGAGAACGCTTGTGAGCGAACATGTCACGATTCTCGATCAGCGCGTCGTCTTTCGGGGCCGGGTGTTCGAGGTGCACAGCGACCGCGTTCGCCTGCCGGATGGGACGAGCACCGATTTCGACGTGGTCCGACACCCCGGATCCGTCGTGCTGCTCCCCATGCCAGACGAGATGCACGTGATCCTGATTCGGCAGTACCGATATTCGATCGATCGCTGGATCTGGGAGCTCCCTGCCGGCCGCATCGAGCCTGGCGAGCAGCCGCAGGACGCGGCGAGCCGTGAATGCGAAGAGGAGATTCGCCTGACGCCGGGACGCGTGGAGCTCGTGGCCGAGCTCCATCCGACGCCCGGGTTCTGCGACGAAGTGATGAAGTTCTACCGCCTCACCGCACTCGGAAAGCCCGCACCGGGCTCAACGGAGAGACATCGCGATCCGGACGAACAGATCGAAGTTCGCGTCTTCCCGCTCGAACACGCTCGCGCGATGATGCGCGCGGGAGAGATTGTCGACCTCAAGACGGCGTTCGGCCTGACGCTGCCCGCACTCCGTTGAGCAACTCCTCGAGCGTGGCCAGGTGGACGCCGACCGTGTCCTCCACGCGGCGGGCATATCCGCCCGCCAGCGTCACGACGAGCGGCGCCCCCAGGTCGCAGGATGCCGCCACGACCATCCGATCGCGCGCGCGCAACCCGTCGAAGGTGAGCCGCAGACCGCCGAGCTGATCTTCCTTGAACGGATCCGCCCCAGCGAGATAGAAGACGACGTCCGGTCGATGCTCGAGCACCTTGGGCAGCGCCGCTTCGAGCACGCTCAGATACGCGTCGTCACCGGTCCCGTCGGCGAGACCGATGTCGAGCGAGCCCGGGGGCTTGACGGAAGGATAGTTGCGCTCCTGGTGCATCGAGAACGTGAAGACGCTCGGATCGCCGGCGAAAATGAATGCCGTGCCGTTCCCGTGATGCACGTCGCAGTCGATGACGGCCGCGCGCGACGCGAGATGCTCACGCTGAAGCACCCTGATCGCAACCGCCACGTCGTTGAACACACAGAAGCCCTCCCCGTGGTCCGGGAACGCATGATGCAGTCCGCCACCGACGTGCAGCACGATCGCGCCAGGACCGCCTGCAGACATGGCTGTCCGCGCGGCCACAATCGTGCCGCCGGTCATCAGGCGAAAGCACTCCGACCAGTTCGGGTGACCACGGCAGCTCGAGCTGGAAGCGCTCTTCGATCGACAGCGTCCCGTTCCGCACCTTGGACAGGTAGTCTGCGGTGTGGACCAGCGACAGCTCGTCCCACGATGCCTCGCAGGGCTCGAGAACGTCGGCAGGCGTCAGGAGGCCGCGCTCGAGCGCGGCCCGATACACCCGGTGATACTTTTCCGTGGGATAGACATGACCGCCGAGATCGATGTGGTAGCGATCGCTGTAGACGGCGATCACGAGCGGACGAGTGTGTCCTGCAGCTCGCCGTCAGTCCGCCCGGGGGAGTCGGACAGCTCTACGCTCGGCCGCAGACACCAGGACGATGTCCAGAGCTTCGGCGATCGTGGTGACGAGATGGATTCTCAGGTCGTTGCGTAGCTCGTCTCCGAGATCTTCCTTGATGCTTTTCTCGTTCTGCGCCGGCAGCACCACCTCGTGGATTCCCGCGCGCCGGGCCGCCAGCACCTTTTCCTTGATGCCCCCGACCGGAAGGACCTTGCCCGACAGGGTGATTTCACCGGTCATCGCGACGTCGCCCCGCACGGGCCTCCCTGTGAGCTCCGAGACCAGGGCGGCCGCCATGGTGACGCCCGCCGACGGCCCGTCTTTCGGAATGGCGCCTGAGGGCACGTGCAGGTGAATTTCGGCGCTCTTGTAGAAATCGGGATCCACGCCGTACGCCGCGCCGTTCGCCCGGCACCATGAAAGTGCCGCCCGCGCGGACTCTTTCATCACATCGCCGAGGTGCCCGGTGAGGGTCAACGAGCCGGCTCCGGCCATTCGCGACGCCTCGACGAACAGCACCTCGCCGCCGACAGGTGTCCAGGCCAGTCCGATGGCCACGCCAGGATTCTTCGTGCGCTCCTCGACCTCTTCGTCGAGAAACCGGGGAGCGCCGAGCATCTCGATGACCACGCCCGGCGTGATCTCGATCGGCTCTTCGCGTCCTTCGGCGCGCCGGCGAGCCGACTTGCGGCACAGCGCCGCGAGCTCGCGCTCGAGATTGCGGACGCCAGCCTCTCGCGTGTATCCCCGAATCACGGCCCGCAGGGCGTCATCGGTAAAGGTGAGATAGTCGGCCGTGAGGCCGTGGTTCTTCACCTGCTTCCCGACGAGATGCTCGCGAGCGATCTTCAGCTTCTCCTCTTCGGTGTAGCCCGGGAGCTCCAGCACCTCCATGCGGTCGCGAAGTGCCGGGGGCACGGGATCCAGCACGTTTGCGGTGGTGATGAACAACACCTCGGAGAGATCGAAGGGAAGATCGAGATAGTGATCGCGAAACGTGCTGTTTTGCTCGGGATCGAGCACTTCGAGCAGCGCCGAGCTGGGATCGCCTCGAAAATCTGAGCCGAGCTTGTCGATCTCATCGAGGATGAACACGGGATTCTTCGATTCGGCTCGTCTCAGGCCCTGAATGATCTGACCCGGCAGCGCACCGATATACGTGCGGCGGTGACCGCGAATCTCGGCCTCGTCACGCATGCCTCCGAGCGAGACACGCGCGAACTTCCGGCCGAGCGACACCGCGATCGATCGGGCGAGCGAGGTCTTGCCGACACCGGGAGGCCCGACGAAACAGAGAATCGGGCCCTTCATCTCCGGGTTCAGCTTTCTGACAGCCAGGTACTCCAGGATGCGGTCCTTGGCCTTTTCGAGATCGGAGTGATCGGCATCGAGAATCGACTTCGTTTTCGGCAGGTCGATCACCTCTTCGGTCCGCTTCGCCCATGGCAGGGCGATCAGCCAGTCGAGATAGGTGCGCGAAACCGTGTACTCGGCCGCCGCCACCGGCATTTTTGCCAGGCGATCGAGCTCGCGGACCGCTTCCTTTTTCACGGCCTCGGGCATACCCGCCGCGTCGATCTTCTCTCGAAGCTCGTCGATCTCCTTCGCCTGGTCGTCACCCTCGCCAAGCTCCTTCTGAATCGCCTTCAGCTGCTCGCGAAGAAAATACTCGCGCTGGTTCTTGCCCACTTCGGACTGGACCTGCGACTGGATCTTCGATCCGAGCTCCAGCACCTCGAGCTCCTTGATCAGAATCCGGTTCAGGTTGTCCAGCCGCGTCCGCACGTCCAGCGTGTCGAGGACCTCCTGTTTGACCGGCGTGGTGAGCGTCATCAGACTGGAGGCAATGAAGTCGGCCAGCCGGCCGGGCTCGACGATGTTCATGGCGAGCGTCTGAAGATCGTCGGACAGCAGGGACGACAGCGAGACGACCTGCTGAAAATTGGTCTTGATATTGCGCTGCAGCGCATCGATCTCGAGACGATGCTCGTCGTGCAGCGTCTCGGTTGCCGTGGACACGCGCGCTCTGAGGTATGGACGCTGCGCCAGCAGCTCGTCGAGCGTAATGCGCGCGAGGCCCTGGACGATTAGGCGCAGGCTGCCGTCCGGCAGCTTGAACATCTTGTGGATGTGTGTGGCCGTTCCAATCGCGTAGAGATCCTCCCGGCTCGGCTCTTCGACCGATGCATCGCGCTGCGTGAAGACGCCGACCAGCCGGCCGCTCGAAATCGCCTCGTCGATGAGCCGCACCGAGCTCTCGCGAGCGACGGCGAGCGGCATGAAGGAGTTGGGGAACAGACACCGTGTCGCGCAGCGGCAGGACCGGCAGCTCGGCCGGTATCACTGGCGGCCGGTCTCCACTCGAGGCGTCCTCGATCGTGAGGCGCTCGTCGCGATCGCTCATCTGCGATCCTCGCCGCGCAGGCGGGCGGCCCGCACCTTGTCGGGTGTAACAGCCAGGGACATCGCCAGGCTCCACCCGGCGGCAGAGCCTGGCATCAGGGAACGCCGGGGGTCAGCTCGACATGTCGAGGAACAGCGCGGATGCGTTCCGGCGCTGGGCGAGCTGGCGCTCGCGCTTCGCCGCCACCTCGCGCGCCTCCTCACAGTCCTTGCAGCGGACGGCAAAGGGTAGCGCGCGAAGACGCTGTTCGGCAATGTCCTCGCCGCACTCGAAGCAGTAGCCGTAGGTGCCGTCCTCGAGCCGCGCCAACGCTTCGTTGATCTTGTTGAGCGTCTCCGCCTTCATTTGAAGAAGCGCGAACTCGATATCTTCCTGAATGTCAGCTTCAGAGGTCTCGACGTCATCGACCACGTCGCCGACCGTCTGTTCCGAGCGAGCCACGCGGATCCGCCCCTGAACCTCACTCGTAATCTCGCGACGACGCTCATCCAGCATCCGTCGGAGTTCCTCGTATCGCTCGGTCGTCATCTGCCTTGGTTGTTGTCTTCATGGCTCCCTCTCTCTCCGCTTCCGCTCGGCTCGTTCCTATGAGTGCGCTGGCGTCTATGCAAATGAGGTGCCGGCATGTTGGCCGTGTTTGACCCACGGCCGCGGGCACAGACGAATCGGGTTGTAAGGGAGGGAAGGGGCTGCAGGAATACCCGGGGTTCCGGAACGGTAGAACGCTACGGCCCCCCCTCTCCCAGCTTATCGTCGCCTATCTGGCTCATGTAGCGTTACTTACACGTCAGTATGCCTGTCGGGCCTGGCACGTACCGGCACCAATTGTCCCATTAGACGCCGGGATTCCGCAGACGGTTCTTGACGACAGGTCGCCGACAGATGTCCTCCTAGGAGGACGACAATTTCGCCTTTAGTCATCGAAAACTGTAAGCCGCCCGGTGGTTTGACGATGTCTGGGCCCTGTGCGAAGCTGGGGCGTGGTGTGCCCCCTCTGCGGCCAGCGACGAGCCAGACGGGCATGCCCCGCGCTCGGCCACGAGATTTGCGCGGTCTGCTGCGGCACTAAGCGGAAAGTCGAGATCAACTGTCCTGATGACTGCGTCTACCTGAAGACGTCTCAGGCGCACCCGCCGGCCGTGGTGCAGCGCCGCCGCGAGCGCGATCTCTCTCTGCTCGTGCCGACCCTCGCGGGGTTGACCGAGCGCCAGACCGAGATTTTCTTCGTGATTGCGACCTTTCTCATCGGGTACCGGCCGGATGGCTTCCAGCGCCTGGCGGACGCCGACGTCGGCGAGGCCGCATCGGCACTGGCCGCCACCTTCGAGACGGCTCTCAAGGGTGTGATTTACGAGCATCGACCGGCGAGCCTTCCGGCGCAGCGGCTCATGAGCGACCTCCGAAAGCTCCTGGCCGACGTCGGACAGCGGGGCGGCAGCTCATTCGAACGCGACGTCGCCGCCAGCTTGCGGCGCGTTGAGCAAGGCGTCAGCGAGGTTGGGAAATCGGCTCAGGAAGGGGATCTGGCGTACCTCGAACTTCTGGGTCGGCTCGTTTCCCGTTCGCCTGCGCCGCCGGACGAGAATCCAGGTTCGGCCCCGCCGTCCCTCATCTCTGGGGTCTAGGGGCGTGATAAACTAGAGTGTTTGTCGGCGCGTGAACACGCCCGAAGGAGCCGGAACGAATGGCGAGGTCCTGTGAAATCTGCGGCAAGAGCCCTCGCGTGGGCCGTACGATCAGCCACGCGCACAACGTCAGTCCGCGGCGGTTCAAGCCCAACCTGCAGGTCGTACGGGCCGTGGTAGGAGGCGGCGTTCGCCGGCTGCGGGTCTGCACACGTTGTCTGCGGTCCGGGCACGTCGTCAAGGCCGCCTGACGAGTGATGCGCATTCCGGTCGCCTCGGCTCAAGCACCGCGCGCCATCGGTCCATACTCCCAAGCAATTCGAGCGGGACAGTTCGTGTTCCTGTCGGGTCAGACACCGATCGATCCCGCGACCGGCAACCTCGTCGAGGGTGATATCGCCGCCCAGACACGCCAGGCGCTGACCAACCTGGGCGAGGTGCTGAAGGCTGCCGGCGCATCGTTCGACCACGTCACCCGCACCACCGTCTTCCTCGCCGACATGAACGACTTCGCGGTGATGAATGAGGTGTACGCCGGGTTCTTCCAACCGCCCTACCCCGCCCGGACGACGATCCAGGCTGCCCGCCTGCCGAAGGATTGCCGCGTGGAAATCGACGCCATCGCGCAGACCTAGCGGTCTAGGCGGTTTTCTAAGGCGCCGCCCGCTCGACGTCGAGGACACCCTCGACACCGCGCAGCGATTTCATCACCTTCTGGAGATGCTTGAGATCGTCGATCTCCACGGTCATGGCGATCGTGCCGCGACGATCCGCGGTGCGGGCTTCGATGGTGGTGATGTTGGTGTTGATGTCGGCGATCCGTGAGCTGACGTCCGCCAGGATGCCCTTCCGGTCCTCCACCTGCATCGTCAGGCGGACCGTATAGCGCGACTGGTCGGGGGCCTTGTCCCATTCCACGTCGATTCGCCGTTCGGGGTGGTAGAGCAGATTGACGACGTTCGGGCACGTGGCCGTGTGGACCGAGACACCCTTGCCGCGGGTGACGTAGCCGACGATCTTTTCGCCACGAATGGGGTTGCAGCAACGGGCGCGGTAAACCATCAGGTCGTCCACCCCGCGCACCTTGATCTTCTCCTCGCCCGTGCGCAGCATCCGCCGCACGACAGCCGCCACGGCGCCGTCGGGCGGCTTTTCCTTGAGCTGCTCGCGCGGCACCATCTTGTCGAGGAGCTGCCGGGGCGAGACCTTTCCGTAGCCGATCTCGACGAACAGCTCGTCGGCGCCGCCCCCGTACTCGGCCACGAGTTTCGCGAAGCCCTCGCTCTCGACGAGCGTCCTGGGATTGAGGTCGAATCGCCTGGCTTCTTTCTCGAACAGCTTGCGGCCCAGCTCGATGCTGCGCGCCCGCTCCTCGCCGTGAATGACATGTTTGATCTTGCTCCGGGCCCGCGAGGTGACGACGATGTTCAGCCAGTCGCGGCTTGGCTTGTGACCGGCCGCGGTCACGATCTCGATGATGTCGCCGTTCTTCAACCGGTGGCGGAGCGGGACCATCTTGCCGTTGACACGCGCGCCGACACACTGGTGGCCGATGTCCGTGTGGATGGCATATGCGAAATCGATGGGCGTGGCACCCCGCGGCAGCACCTTGACCTCGCCCTTGGGCGTGAAGATGTAGACCTCCTCCGGGTAGAGGTCGATCTTCAGGTTGTGAATGAACTCCTGGGGATCGCGGACCTCCTGCTGCCACTCGAGGAGCTGGCGCATCCACAGGAAGTAGCGCTCGTCGCGCTCGTCACCAATGCGCCCTTCCTTGTACTTCCAATGGGCCGCAATGCCTTCCTCGGCACGCAGGTGCATCGCCCGGGTCCGAATCTGCACTTCGAACGGGAATCCGCGCTCGCTCACAACCGACGTGTGCAGCGACTGATACCCGTTGGGACGCGGCATCGCGATGAAGTCCTTGAAGCGTCCGGGCACGGGCGACCAGGTTTGATGAATGATCCCCAGCACGGCGTAGCAGTCCTTTTCGGTCGGCGTCACGATTCTCAGTGCCACGAAGTCGTATACCTGCTCGAGCTCGATCTTCTGCCGTCGCAGCTTCTGGTAGATGCTGTAGAGACGCTTGATGCGGCCGTCGATCACCAGGAACGGGACCTGCGACTCCTCCAGCTTGGCGGAGACCGTCTTTCTGAGCTCCTCGATCATGCCTTCGGCGACTTTGCGCTTGGCCTCGACGCGGCTACGCAGCGTTTCGTAGGTCTTCGGCTCGAGGTAGCGGAAGGCGAGCTCCTCGAGCTCGTTTTTCACCTTGCTCATCCCGAGGCGATTGGCGATGGGTGCGTAAATGTCTCGCGTCTCCTGGGCTATGCGCTGACGTCGGTCGTCCGGCAGGTAGCTCAGCGTCCGCATGTTGTGGAGCCGGTCGGCCAGCTTCACCAGAATCACCCGGATGTCGTCGACCATGGCCAGGAGCATCTTCCGGAAGTTCTCGGCCTGGTGCTCCTCGCTCGAGGCGAACGAGATGGCGCCAATCTTGGTGACGCCTTCGACGACGTGGGCAATCTCCGGCCCGAAGTGCTCGCGGATGCGGTTGATGTCGACCAGGGTATCTTCGACGACGTCGTGCAGCAGCCCGGCCGCGACGGCGACGACGTCGAGCTTCATGTCTGCCAGGAAATCGGCGACCTGCAGCGGATGGACCATGTAGGGTTCGCCCGAGTGGCGTACCTGGCCCTTATGCTCGAAGGCCGAGAACACATACGCCCGGCGGAGCGGTTCGAGGTCGGCGTCTGGCGAGTAGGCGCGGACCTTTTCGAGCAGATCCTCGAATCGGATCATGGGAAACGGTGTCTAAGTGACTGCAGTACCAGTAGGTGGATGTCCCTCGGCTGCATGATACGGACCCCGGAAACAGGGGGTCAAGCATTCCACCCGGTGCACCTCGTCGCGGTCTTGACTCGGTATTTTTCGCTTCACTATACTGGCCCGTTACCTCGGCGGCCCGCACGCTGACTCTGAGTCTATGGGAGCGTCGTGGAATCGGCCATTGTCACAGTCTCATCGTAAGGGGGATGTAATGCGGATCCGAGCTACCCTGATCTACCTCGTGGCAGTGGCCCTGTCGGCCTCGGCTTGCGGTCAGATCGAGAAACTGAAGGCCAAGAAGGTCTTCAAGGAAGCCAACACCTTATACCAGCAACAGGACTATAAGGGCGCGTCCGAGAAATATGAGGAAACGCTCAAGGCCGACCCGGACCTGACCACGGCCTACTTCTATCTGGGCAACAGTTACGACAACCAATTCAAGACAGCCCGTCGCGGCGAAGCCGACAACGACGCGCTGTTGACAAAGGCCATCGACAACTACAAGGTGGCCGTCGAGCGCGAGCAGGATCCAAAAATGAAAAAGCTGTCGCTCGAATACCTGGTCGCCGCCTACGGACCCGACAAGCTGAACGACCCGGCTCAGGCTGAGCCCATCGTGCTCAAGATGATCGAGCTGGACCCCTCGGACGCGGCGAACTATTTCGTCCTCGCCAAGATCTACGAGGATTCCGGCAACTACGACCTCGCCGAGCAGACACTGCTCAAGGCGAAGGAAGCGCGTCCGAACGATTCCGCGGTCTACCTGCAGCTCGCGGGCTACTACAACCGACAGGGCGAATTCGACAAGACGATCGCCGCCCTCCAGCAGCGCGCCGAGCAGGAACCGAACAACCCCGAAGCTCACTACACGATTGCGAGCTACTACTGGGACAAGGCCTATCGGGACTTCAAGCTCGAGGACACCCAGAAGCGCGAGTACGTGCTGAAGGGCATCGACGAAGTGAACCGCGCCCTCGAGATCAAGAGCGACTACCTCGAAGCCGTGGTCTACAAGGGATTGCTGCTCCGGCTGCAGGCGAATCTCGAGAAGGATGTCGCCAAGCAGCAGGCGCTGCTCAAGGAAGCCGAGGCCCTGCAGGGCCGAGCGAAGGAGCTCCAGCAGAAGAAAGCGGCGGGCGTCTAACCACTCGCCATCCGCCGGAAGATTCCGAGCCGCCTCCTCGAACAGCACGGGGAGGCGGCTCGATGTGTTTGTACCCGTCGCGCCGCGACCCGATTTGCACCTTCGGTGCTGGCCAGGATGGTCGCTGGCGTTCCCCGATCGATCAATCCGAGTGGGAGGCGCTGGGCATCAGCGCGCAGGAACCGCTGTTCCACTGAAAAAAAGGCCGTTCCGCCTGGTGACGGAACGGCCCTGATTCGAACCCTGAAACTGCGCGCGGTGGCTAGTTGCCCTGAACCCCGGCGGCCCGGCGCATGCCCTCGGTGACGATGCCCACTTTCTCGACGCCGGCGCCTTTCGCGGCATCGATCACGTCGACGATCTCGCCGTACCGGAGCGTCCCGGCGGCGGCGATGAACATCGTCTTGTCGTTGCGCTCCTCGAAGATCGCCCGGAGGCGATTCTCGAGCTCGGCGGGCGTCACATCCTGCTTGTTGATCGAGATGTGGCGATCGGCGGTGTACTCGAGCACGATCTGACTGACGTTGGTCTGCTGCTCCTGCGCGCTCTTGGTCTCGGCCGGCAGATTGATGTCCAGGCCCTTCTGCGTCAGTGGCAGGGCCGCCATGAAGATGACGAGCAGCACGAGGAGCACGTCGATCATGGGCGTGACGTTCATGTCACAGCTGACAGCCAGGGCCTTGCCGGAGTAAACCGAATCGGCGCCGTGGTGCTTGTGCGCGTGCTTCATGCTACTTGCCTCCGCTCTGACCGGGTCGAACCTTCCGATCGGTGATGAGGCCCATATCCTCGATGCCGGCCTGGCGGAGCATATCCATGGCCTCCATCACGGTTCCGTACGGCGCATCCGTGTCGGCCTTGATGAGGACGATCTTCTCCACCTGCTTGTCGAGCAGCTCCTGCACACGTTGCGTGAGCTCGGAGTCGCGAACCTGCACCGAGTTGACGAACAGGCGCTTGTCGGCGCCAATCGCGACCACGGTCTGCCCCTGCGTTTCGGGCTTGTCGGTCGTGTTGGCCGCCGTGGGAAGCCGTACGTCCACGCCCTTCTGCAGGAGGGGCGCGACGAGCATCATGATGATGAGCAGCACCAGCATGACGTCGACGAGTGGCGTGACGTTGATGTCGGACTTGACGCCGCCTTTGGCGCCCCCGAGATCCATTGACATGGCGAACTCTCCTGAAACTGCTTCGACGGTCGCGCTCGACTAGGCCGTCTTCTTGATGAAGTAGTCGACCAGCTCCGACGACGAGTTGTCCATCTCGACCTGGAAGTACTCGATCCGACCCGTCAGGTAATTGTAGAACCAAACCGCCGGGATGGCGACGAGCAACCCGAGCGCGGTCTCGACCAGCGCTTCGGCGATTCCGGCCGAGACGGCGCCGATACCGCCCGAGCCGGTGGCCGCGATGCCCTGGAACGCGTTGATGACGCCGACGACCGTGCCGAGCAGCCCGACGAACGGTGCCGTCGAGCCGATCGTCGCGAGCGAGCTGATGCCCTTCTTGAGGTCGTTCGACGTGAGCGCCGTGGCGCGCTGGATGGAGCGGCGCACGGTGTCGACGAGGTCTTCACGGCTCAAGCCGCCGCCGGCTTCCTGCTGGAACTGGTATTCCTGCAGACCGGCCAGCACGACCTTCGCCAGGTGGCTGTAGCGGTAGTTCTTGGAAGAGGAGACGGCAATGGCATCCTTCAGACGGCCTTCCTTGAGGTGCTTGGCCACCTGGGGCGCGTAGACCTTCGACTGATTGCGGGCCTGGATGAACGTGTAAATGCGCTCAATGGCCACTCCGAACGACCACATGGACATGAAGAACAGCACGAAGGCCACGGCCTTGGCGACAAAGCCCATCTGGCCCCACATTTCGACGAGATTCAAACCTTCCATTGATCCATCCTCCGAAGCGAAAAAAGTTACAGATTCGAAGCGGTTCTCGGGACGTTTACTGCAACGTGAAGTTGACCGTGACCGTCATGATGACCGGCACCGGCACGCCGTTCAGCAGCGTCGGCGTGTACTCCCACTGGCGCACGGCCTCGAGCGCCGCTTGATCTAGCAGGGGAATCGATCTGAGAACGCGCGCATCGGTCACCTTGCCGTTGGGGCCGATCGTCGCTTCGATGATGACGATGCCCTGGACACGCGCCGACTGCGCAATCGGTGGATAGAGGGGAGAGACATCCCGCATTTTCTTGGGCGGCTTGATATTGCCACCCACGCGCACGGGCGCGGCAGGCGGCGGGGGCGGCGGGGGCGCCTCATCGAGCCCGCCCACGATGCCTCCGACGACTCCGCCACTGACACCGCCTTCGACGCCGCCGGCCACACCCTCGAAACCGGTGTCAATTCCGGTCTCGGGCGCGATCTCTGCCGGAGCTTCGACAGGCGCGGCGTTGGGATTGACTTCAATCTGCGGCTTGGGTGCGGCCGCCGCTTGCGGCGGCGGGGGTGGAGGTGGCGGCGGCGGCGGCGGGGGTGGCGCCGCGACGAACGCCATCATGGACGGCGGCACGGGCAGCACGTCCGCAGCCATCAGCGGAATGATGACCAACGCCCCAATCACCAGTGTATGAACGATGATCGACAGCGGGATCGTGTACCACTTCTGACCGCCGACTTTGATCGAGGGGTCGACGATATCCCCAAACATGTCACGTGCCACGGGTCGTCATCCTCCTGCTCTCGCCGTCCGTTCGACGCAAGGCCGGCGATTATAGCCACTATAAAAACGGGGTGTCAACGCACGGATTTGGCAAATTAGACACCGTTTTCGACAGGTCGGCTCGCTTCCGGTCCCTTTTGTCGCATCCGCGTCTCGATACGGTGACAATCCCAACCCCCGCGCAGCCGTTCGACACGCCGCCACACGGGACTCCCGGCCCGCTGAGGGCCTCGGAACTCACGCCGCGGCCTCGTCCCGGATTCGCATCCGGTAAAAGGACCGCCAAACGAAGAAAAAGGCGATGGCCAGAAACACGGCCGACAGCGCATGCGTCAGGCCACTGCCGAAGTCGGCCTGAAGCTGCACCGCCAGCTCGACCGCCAAAAGGCCGAACAACGTCGTGAACTTGATGACCGGGTTCAACGCGACCGACGAGGTGTCCTTGAACGGGTCCCCGACCGTGTCGCCGATGACCGTCGCCGCATGAAGCGGTGTCCCCTTCCTCTTCAGCTCGACCTCGACCACTTTCTTCGCGTTGTCCCACGCCCCGCCTCCGTTGGCCATGAAGATGGCCTGGAAGAGACCGAAGAGGGCAATCGAAATCAGGTACCCGATGAAGAAGTACGGCTCGAGGAACGCGAACGCGAGGGTGGAGAAGAACACGCCCAGGAAGATATTGAGCATCCCCTTCTGCGCATACTGGGTGCAGATCTCGACCACGCGCTTGCTGTCCGCAACGGACGCCCGGGCCGAACCGTCGTCAAGCCGGATGTTGGCCTTGATGAATTCCACCGCCCGGTACGCGCCCGTCGTCACCGCCTGGATCGAGGCGCCCGTGAACCAGTAGATCACGGTCCCGCCTGTAATCAGGCCCAGCAGGAATGGCGGGTGCAGCAATGACAGCTTCTCGACGTTTGCCGTGAGGCCGGCCGTCAGCAAGACGATGATCGAGAAGATCATGGTGGTCGCACCGACCACGGCCGTTCCGATGAGCACGGGCTTGGCGGTCGCCTTGAACGTGTTGCCCGCGCCGTCGTTCTCTTCCAGAAGCTCCTTGGCCCGTTCGAAGTCGACGTCGAACCCGAAATCACGCTTGAGCTCTTTTTCGATGCCGGGAAGCTGTTCAATCGTCGAGAGCTCGAACACCGACTGGGCATTGTCGGTAACGGGCCCATAGGAATCCACGGCAATCGTGACCGGGCCCATGCCGAGGAACCCGAACGCCACCAGCCCGAAAGCGAAGACGGCCTCGGCATGCATCAGCGAGGCGAATCCCATGGTGCTCACCAGGTACGCCACGCCCATCAGCGAGACGATGACCATACCGAGCCAGTAGGCGCTGAAATTCCCCGCGACCAGACCGGAGAGGATGTTGAGCGAGGCTCCCCCCGCTTCCGACGAGGTGACGATCTCGCGCACATGGCCGGATTCGGTCGAGGTGAAAATTTTGACCAGCTCCGGAATGATCGCGCCGGCGAGCGTCCCGCAGGTAATCACCGTGGACAGCTTCCACCAGAGCGACCCATCCCCGAGAGTCGGGATCAGCACGTAAGACACCAGGTAGGTGAGCGCGACCGACACGAACGAGGTGAGCCACACCAGGCTGGTCAGCGGAGCTTCGAAGTTCATCCGGGTGGCGTTCCCGTACCGGGCCCGCGCCACGGCCTCGTTGGCCAGATACGAGAACCCGCTCGCCACGATCATCATCACGCGCATCGCGAAGATCCAGACGAGCAGCTGAACCTGGACAATCGGGTCCGTGACCGCCAGCACGATGAACGTGATGAGCGCGACGCCCGTGACGCCGTAGGTCTCGAAGCCGTCGGCGCTCGGTCCGACCGAGTCTCCTGCGTTGTCGCCGGTGCAGTCCGCAATGACGCCGGGGTTGCGCGCGTCGTCTTCCTTGATGTTGAAGACGATCTTCATCAGGTCCGACCCGATGTCCGCAATCTTCGTGAAGATGCCCCCGGCGATGCGAAGCGCTGCCGCTCCGAGCGACTCGCCGATGGCGAACCCGAGGAAGCAGGGACCCGCATACTCGCGCGGCACGAACAGCAGGATGCACAGCATCAACAGCAGCTCGACGCTGATGAGCAGCATGCCGATGCTCATGCCGGACTTGAGAGGAATGGCGTAGATCGGATACGGCCTGCCGCGGAGACTCGCAAACGCCGTGCGGGAGTTCGCATAGGTGTTGATGCGAATGCCGAACCAGGCGACCCCGTAGCTCCCGGCGATGCCGATCAGGCTGAACGCCAGGATGATGAGCACCCTGAGCGGCTCGAACCCCTGCAGGAAGCCGAAATAGATCACGATGATGGCGCCGATGAACAGCTCGAGCAGCAGCAGCAGCTTGCCCTGCTGAACGAGATACGTCTTGCACGTTTCGTAGATGAGCTCGGAGATTTCCCGCATCGAGCCGTGGACGGGAAGCGCCTTGATCTGCCGCAGAATCACCAAACCGAACAGCAGACCCAGGACGCACACACCCAGGCCCCACATGAGGAGTGACCGGCCGTTCATCCCCAGGAAGTCGACGCTGGCAAGATCGGGCAGGACCAGGCTGGCTTCGCCGCCACCCTGGTGCGCCAGCGCGCCCTCGGGCTGCGCCGCATAGAGCGTCGCGCCGGCCAGCACCACGGCCAGGCCGATCGCAACCACGGCGGCCGAAGTCCGCGCCATCCGATGTGAACTCAAAAAACCTGAGACCGACATGTCACCTCTCACGGGAACCGGACCCGGGCAACCCCGGGTGCTCGTGTGCAAACGGGTGATTATAGGCGAACCCGCCTGCTGCGCCAGACCTTCGATTCTCAAGCCCGCCGCCCGTGGAACAGATCGCCTCCGGGAAGGAGTCGGATCCCAATTTCTTATCACACCCCTCAGGCCTCGGACCCTGATTGAAATCACGTCTTGAAGAAAACAAGCAACAGAGCCGTCGTGCTCGCGCTCAGCCGCGCGGCTGCTGGGAGCTGGCGGCACCAATGCGGGGCGGCAGGGCCATGCCACCGGTCAGGAATACGCGGATGCCTTCTTCGACGGTGAGGTCCGGAAAGGCCGCACGCTGTTCAGGGACGATGACGACATCGCCGAGATACAAGTGGTTCGTCGGCACATAGACGGCGAGCAGCGTCTCGAGCCCGCGGCCGCGGTCCAGCACGAACTCCCTGGTGAGAAACCCCATGACAAAGCCCTTCGCCGGGTCGTCGACCAGGACGACTCGCTTGAATCCGTATTCGTTGTCCGGCGAAAACGCGGCCATGAGCTGGCGGACGGGCGCATAGATCGTGCGAAAGACGGGTACGCGCAGCAGATAGCCTTCGGCGCGCTGGAGTACGCGCTTGCCAAAGACGTTGGTGGTGATGACCCCTACCAGCAGGATCAGAGCCGGCCGTCGTCAGGATGCCGAGACCTGGAACGTCCCGTCGCAGCCATCGCGCGTAGACCGGACCGGCGAAGCCGTCGACGAGCTGGAAGATCCAGACGAGCGCGGCCACGCTCACCATGAGGGGCACGATCACGAAAAAGCCCGCGATGAAGCGCCGCCGCAGCCATTGCATGGCGCCCACGCGTTCTGCTCGCGTCTCCTCGAACGGGTCGACCGCGGTCATCGCGCCAGCCACCAGAATGCGAGCCCGGCCACGGCGAGCCGGTACCAGGCAAACCCTGTGAGGGAGTGCCCGGCGAGAAACCGCAGGAAGTACTTCACGGTGAGATAGCCGACGACACCCGACGTCACTGCGCCGATCAGCATCAGTTGTGCCGCATCGCGGGACAAGCCCGTCGCGGCCAGGTCGAGGGCAGCCTTCGCGGCTGCCGCGGCAATGGCCGGTATTCCCAGCAGGAATCCGAATCGCGCTGCACTGTCGCGTCGCAGTCCGAGGAGCATGCCGGCGGAGATGGTCGACCCTGAACGCGACACGCCGGGAACGAGCGCCAGGGCTTGAGCGCCGCCCAGAAGGAAGGCTTCCGGGCCGCTCAGTGAACGCTCGTCACGGCGTCGGGAGCCGAATCGCTCAGCCATCACGAGCACGATGGCGCCCACCGCGAGAGCCGTAATCGCCACCCGGGGCGTGCGAAGGGCACCCTCGACGAGATCGCCGAATGCCATCACCACCAGGACAATCGGGATCGTACCCACGACAATCAGCCAGAGGAGACGGGCCGCGTCGCTGCGCGGTGTCGAGAAGGCGGATGGCACGGCGGCGAACAGCCCGGCCACCTCCCGCCGGAAATACACCATCAGCGCTGCCAGTGTCCCGACGTGGCATGCCACGTCGAACGCCAGGCCGAAGCGCTCGGTGTCCCACCCGAAGCAGGCGCGGGCCAGGATGAGATGGGCTGAACTTGAAACCGGAAGAAACTCGGTCAGGCCCTGGACGACTCCAAGCAGCGCCGCCTGCAACACGCCGTGGCGTCCTGACTACGAGACGCGCGCGCGGCGGTTGGCCTTCTTGGGCCTCGCCGCCGGCTCGACCGCCGCCGCTGGCGCGGGACTCTTGGCGCGCGTGTCGGACGAGCGGGCGCTCAGGAGGATGGCAATAGCTGCCGCGATGAAGACCGTCGAATAGGTGCCGCTGACGATGCCCACGAGCATCGTGAAGGCAAAGCCGCGAAGCACCTCGCCTCCGAACAGATAGAGCGCGAGGACGGCCAGAAACGTGGTACCGGCCGTGATGACCGTGCGCCCCAAGGTCTGGTTGACGCTCGTATTGACGATTTGGCGAAGTGAGTCACGTCGCATCCCGCGCATGTTCTCGCGCACGCGGTCGAAGATCACGATGGTGTCGTTGACCGAGTAGCCCGTAATGGTCAATAGCGCGGCGACGACGTTCAGCGACAGCTCGTAGCCGAAGAACATGAGGAAGGCCACCGTGACAGCAACGTCGTGAAGCGTGGCCGCAATGGCGCCGGCGGCGAAACTGAACCGGAACCGGAACCCGATATACAGCGCGATGCCCGCCATCGAGGCCAGCGTTGCGTAGATCCCCTTGCGCTGCAGTTCGGCCCCGATGACCGGGCCCACGATCTCGGTCTGGAGCACCTCGAATTTGCTGACACCGCTCTTTTCGAGCGCGGCCACGACGATACGCGAGCCTTCTTCGAGGTTGGTTCCCTGCTCGGCGGTGGTGGTCTGCGGGAGCCGGATCAGGATCTGGTTTTCGCCTGGGCTCCCGAACTGCTGGACGACCTTCTCACCGGGCACGCTCTCGAGAGCCTGCCGCACGCGGTCCTCGCTCACGGCCTCCACGAAGCGCACGACGACGATGGTGCCACCCGAGAAATCGATCCCGAGCGGGAGTCCGCCCTTTGCGAACATCATCGCAGCGCCCGCGATGACGATGGCCGAGGAGAGTGCCAGCGCGTGCCAGCGCCAGCGGATGAAATCAATGTTGGTACTCGTGAACATCTGCATGATGAAGACTCAGATACTGAGCGTCGTGACCTGACGGCGCGACAGTGCCAGATCGAAAAGCGTCCGCGAAACGAAGACGGCGGTGAAAACGTTCGACAACAGCCCGAAGGTGAGGGTCGTGGCAAACCCGCGAATGGGCCCGGTCCCGAACTGGAACAAGAATGCCGCCGCGATGAGCGACGCCACGTGCGTGTCGAGAATGGTGAGGAAAACGCGATCGAATCCGGCCGCGACGGCGGCCTTGACGCCACGGCCGGCCCGGAGCTCTTCCTTGATGCGCTCGAAGATGAGTACGTTCGAATCGACACCCATGCCAATCGTCAGGATGAAGCCCGCGATGCCGGGAAGCGTCATCGTGGCGCCGACGTAGGACATGAAACCCAGCAGGATGATCAGGTTCAACGCCACCGAGACGATGGCATTGATGCCGGCGAGCTTGTAGTAACCCGAGCATGAAGAGCGAGACGAAGCCGAGCCCCATGATCGACGCCATGATGCCCGCACGGACTGAATCGGCCCCCAGTGACGGACCCACCATCCGCTGCTCGAGGTACGTCAACGAGGCCGGGAGCGCGCCGGACCGAAGCATCAGCGAGACATCCGCGACTTCCTGCTGCGTAAAGCTGCCGCTGATGCGCCCTTCATCGGAAATCTGCGATTCGATGCGCGGCGCCAGCTGAACCTTGCTGTCGAGGATGATCGCCAGATTCTTCCCGACATTCTGGCCGGTCACGTCGCGGAACTTCCGCGCCCCTTCCTGGTTGAGCGAAAAGCTGATGGCCGGCTGACTGTTCTCGTCGAGCGTCGGACGGGCATTCCGGAGATCACGTCCCGAGACGGCTGCGACACGCCGCACGAGGTAGTACACGGTCGAGGGCCGGTCGCCACCTGTCGCGTCGCTCAGGCCGGAAACCACTTCGAGTCCCGCCGGCGGCACCGTGCCGGTCGGCACGAGCGCTTCCCGCGTCGGCGCCGGACCCTGCTCCACCAGCTTCAGCTCGAGCAGCGCCGTGGATTGAATGATGTTCTTCGCCCGCTCGACGTCGGTCACCCCCGGGAGCTGCACCAGAATCTGGTCGCCCGCCGCGCCGTGGAGCGCGACGATCGGCTCGGCAACCCCCAGCTCGTTGACGCGCCGCTCGATGGTCTGGAGTGCCTGGCGCACGGCTTCGTTCCGGAACGTCACGGCAAGATTCGGCCTCATCGTGAACGTCGACTGTCCCGCCGTCGAGTCGTTGCGATTGAACGTCGCCGACACCTGCTCGTCGGCGACCGCACGGAACTCGGCCTGTTGAGCCGAATTCAGACCCTCCGCGCGAAATTCCGTCGGACTCACCATCGTCATCGCGCTCGGCGTGATGGACCGTCTGGACAGCTCCTCGCGAAGCCGTTCCATTTCGGTTTCCGTCTCCAGCCGCAGGGCATCGTCGGTCTGGACGCGCAGAATCAGGTGGACGCCGCCCTTCAAGTCGAGCCCGAGCCGGACCTTGCCGGGCACCGTGACGGGCTTGCCCTCGACCACCCGGGTGCGGTCCAGCGGGGGAAAGAAGGAATAGACGGAGAGGCCGAACACGGCCAGGATGATAAAGACGCGCCAGCGGAGATTCTTGGTCATGGATTTACTGTGTGGTCGAGTCTGTGACCACGGGATCCTGCCCCTGGTACCCGCCGATGGCGTGCCGCGCGACTTCTATGCGCACCTTATCGGCGATCTGGAGTTGAATCGATTTTTCATTGAGCTTGGTGATGGATCCGTAAATCCCGCCCGTCGTGATCACGCGATCGCCCACCTTCAGCGCGCCGAGAAACTGCTCGACCTTCTTCTGACGCCGCTTCATGGGCATGAGCACGATGAAATAGAAGATACCCAGCACCAGCATGAAGGTGATCAGCTGGGGCCAGGCGGTCGCTCCCTGCGGAGGCGCACCCATCGCCACGAGACCCGTTGGGCTCTGCCACATGCTCGCGATCATGAATCCGTGACCTGGCGGGAAAAGATCCGGCGGACTCTTTGTCTGACCGTTTCGAACGACCCGAACATAATAGCGTCCCTCGTCTTTCTCATCGTGTCAAGGTAAAAGTTGAGGTTATGCAACGTGTTAAGGGTGGATGAACCGATCTCGCCCGCCCGAAAGAGGTGCCTCAGATAGGCCCGCGAAAAGTGCCGGCACGTGTAACAGCCACACTCGGGGTCAGCGGGATTCGGATCCTCCTCGTAGCGTGCATTCTTGATGTTGACGATCCCCTGGCTGGTGAAGAGCTGTCCGTTGCGCGCGTTCCTGGTGGGCAGGACGCAGTCGAACAGGTCGATGCCGCGCGCCACCGACTCGACCAGATCGATGGGTGTGCCGGTTCCCATCAGATACCTCGGGCGATCGGCCGGCAGGCTTCCTTCGATCTCGTCGACGAGTTCGTACATCAGCTCCACCGGCTCGCCCACGCTGAGCCCGCCGACGGCGTACCCGTCGAAATTCATCTGGACGGTCGCCTCCACACTTTGCTGGCGCAGATCACGATAGACGCCGCCCTGGACGATGCCAAACTGCGCCTGGCCAGGATTCGATACGTGGAACTGGCGACCGCCTTCGTCACGGGCATCCCCCGAGCGAATCGCCGTCATACGCTCCCTGGCACGACGCGCCCATCGCAGGGTGCGTTCCATGGCGGCGCGCGCCTCATCGTGCGACACAGGGTAGCTGATGCACTCGTCCAGAGGCATCGCGACGTCCGATCCGAGTCGCGCCTGAATATCCGCTGCGCGTTCAGGTGTCAACACCTCTTCCCGTCCGTCGAGATGCGACCGGAATACGACGGCCTGTTCGGTCACACGCCGTCGCGCCGCCAGGCTGAAGACCTGATAGCCGCCGCTGTCGGTCAGGATGGGTCGTGGCCACCCAATGAATTGATGGAGACCGCCGAGCCGTCCAATGAGCTCGTCTCCCGGCCGCAACACGAGATGATAGGTGTTGGCGAGAACGATCTCGGCGCCGAGATCCTCCAGATCGCGCTGAGTGACGGCCTTGACGGCGCCCTGCGTTCCCACGGGCATGAACGCCGGCGTCTGCACACGTCCGTGAGGCGTCGTCAGTTCGCCGCGGCGAGCCCGGCCGTCCCGGTGCGTAACACGAAACTCGAAGGGATCCGACATCGTGACGATGTCGTATATTATGAGGCGTCAACCGCTCCTCTCCCGGCAGCGCCCGGTGCGCGAGGGTCCGGCCGGTTCTCTCCCGTGAAAAAGCTCCGCGTTGGCGTGATTTACGGTGGTCGCTCAGGCGAGCACGAAGTGTCGGTCGCCTCGGCGGCGTCCGTCCTCAAGTCGCTCGATCGCGAGCGTTACGAGCCGGTGCCGATTCGAATCGAGAAAGACGGACGCTGGACACTCCCCGATCGACCACCCACTGTGCTCGCCGCCTCCGAAGTGATCGAAGCCGCGCGTCTGCAGTCGGCTCGAACCGTCAGGACGGCGCGCGAGGCTCATCTGGTGGCGCACCCCAGCGAGGAGCGGCTCCTGACCATCGAGCGGCGTACGGCCTCGTCGTCCGATTCGAGCGATGCCCGTGAGAATGCCTACGTCACCGGGGTCGGCATGGACGTGATCTTCCCAGTGCTGCATGGTCCGTACGGTGAGGACGGTACGGTGCAGGGTCTCCTCGAACTGGCGAACGTACCCTATGTCGGGACCGGTGTGCTCGCCTCGGCCGTGGGCATGGACAAGGCCGTCATGAAATCGCTCTTCGGGGCGCACGGCCTTCCCAGCGTCGAATACATGACGGTGCGCCGAAGCGACTATCAGGCCGATCGCGACGGCCAGGCACGATCGATCGTCGATCGGCTGGGTCTCCCGCTGTTTGTGAAGCCCGCCAACCTTGGATCGAGCGTCGGGATTTCCAAGGTGAAGTCGGCGGCGCAGCTCGAACCTGCGATGGAGCTGGCCGGCGAGTTCGACCGCAAGATCATCATCGAGGCCGCCGTGCCAGACCCGCGGGAGATCGAATGCGCGGTGCTGGGAAACGACTGGCCAGAGGCGTCAGTCCCTGGCGAGGTCGTACCCTCCAGAGAGTTCTACGACTACGAGGCGAAATATCTCGATCACGGATCGAAGCTGCTGATTCCGGCGCCAATCACCGAGGCCGAGTCGGCCGAAGTGCGGCGGCTGGCGATTGCGGCGTTCAGGGCCATCGACGGCGCGGGCATGGCCCGCGTGGACTTCCTGATGGCGCGCGGCTCGGGCCGGATCTACGTGAACGAGGTCAACACGATTCCCGGCTTCACGACCATCAGCATGTATGCGAAGCTCTGGGAAGCGAGTGGGCTTTCCTACCCGGCGCTGCTCGATCGCCTCATCGAACTGGCCCTCGAGCGCCATGCCGAGAAACAACTCCTGCGCACGAGCGTGACATGAGCTCGAGAGGCCGGCGGGCGGCCTCGGCGCTCCTGGTCTGGCTGGCCCTGGCCACTCTGCTCACGGCACAGAGCCCCCGTCCGTCTGACCGTGAGCTCAGTCACGCAGCCGCTCTCCGCCGGATCTACGACACCATCCTCGATGCCAACTTCGGCGGTGCCGAAGAGCTGATCGCCAAGGACTGCTCGCCCAGAGAAGCGTGTCTCGTGCTGGGCGCGATGTCGCTGTGGTGGCAGATCCAGCTCGACCCCGATAGCCGCGCCCGCGATCGTCTCTTCAGCGATCGCGTCGAAGCCGCCATCGCCGCGACCGAAGCCTGGACCACACGCGAGCCGTCACGCGCAGAAGCGTGGTTTTACCAGGGTGGCGCCTACGGCGCACGCCTACAGTGGCGCGTGTTGCGCGGTGAGTACCTGGCAGCCGCCCGTGACGGCAAGCAGGCGATGGACAGCCTCCAGCGCGCGCTCGAGCTTCAACCAAGACTGTACGACGCCAATTTCGGCATCGGGCTGTATCACTACTACGCCGACGTCGCGCCGGCGACGGCGAAGATGGTCCGGTGGCTGCTGCTGCTGCCCGGCGGCGATCGCAAGCAGGGCCTGAAGGAGATGCTGGAAGCCAGAAACCGTGGCGCTCTGCTGGTCGGCGAGGCCGACTACCAGCTTCACCTCGTCTACCTGTGGTACGAAGGGTCGACCGCTCGCGCCCTCGAGCTTCTGAGCACGCTCCGCCAGAAATACCCCCGCAACCCGTTGTTCATCGCCCGTCTGGCATCGATTCAAGACGTGTACCGGCACGATCACGCGGCGAGTCTTGCGACCTATCGGTCGCTCATCGACCTCGCGCGCAGCCGTCACGTGAACCATCCCGAACTCGCCGAGGCCCAGGGCCGCCTGGGCCTGGCCGTCGAGCTCGACCATCTCTACGAGTCCGATCTGGCCATCGGCGAGCTGACCCGCCTCGTCGCCAGCCGACCGTTTGCCCCTTTCGGCATCCTCGCCCGCGCCTCGTTCGCACTGGGAACCGCGCAGGAGCGACTGGGCGCGCGGTCAATCGCGGTCACCTCGTATCGATCGGCGCTCGAGTTCGCACGCCGTCAGGGCCTCGCCGATCTGGCGGCCGACGCGCGCGGCGCCCTCCGGCGGCCGCCACCGGATGCGAAGAGCACGGAGGCTTTCCGGCTGTCGCTTCAGGCGTGGCGATTCCTGCAGCGAGGAGAGCTCGACCAGGCGCAACCCCTCATGGCCCGCGCGCTCGCGCTGAGTCCCGGCGATCCCGTCATCGAATTTCGATCGGCGAAGCTCTTGTCCGCGCGCGGCCTGCCGGACGCCGCGCTGAAATCGTTCGAACGCGTGATCCAGGCGCACGCCGCCTCACCCGCGACGTTTCGTGCAGACGCCTGCCTCGAAGCCGGCCGCCTGTATGAATCGCGCAACTTCGAACGCGCTGCGGCGATGTATCGATCGGCCGCGCGCACCGAGGGAGCGAGTCAAGAAACGCGGGAGGCGGCCGCGCACTCGCTCGAACGCCTCGAATCGCGGGTCCCCACGTCGCCGGCGCCCCGATGACGCATCGACACTCGGGTCGTGACGCTACAGTTCGCGCGTCGGGCGGCCGAGAACTTGCTTTGAGCGAGACTTTGTGCTTGACATCAAGAGTTTCTCATCCATAATCTACATCTTGTATGAGGGTGGTCCGCTCAGACCACGCCTTGTGACACCTCGGTTCCGGTATCCAAACTGAGCAGACAGCTCAAGAGGAGGAAGAATGGCGAAAAAGGGCGGCAAGAAAAAGGCCGGCAAGAAGCGCTAAGCGCCGCCGACCGGTTCCGGGGGTGGTCACGTCTGACACCCCCTATTTTTTTGGCATCGCACTCCCGCGGATCGGGAGTTCGCGGCAAGGCGCGAGATCGCCGAGTCCGGTGACCGACGTGCCAGGCGGCAGCGGCACCAGCGTTCGGGCGCTACTCACGCAAACGTCACCCAACGAAGGGGGGGATAATCGAAATGGCGAAGAAAGCCAAGGGCGGGAAAAAGAAGGCGGGCAAGAAGCGGTAAGCCTGCCTCCCCGTCAGAGAAGGGGGCGAATGACGCCCCCTTTTTTTTTGTACCTCGACCTCGCGTCGGTTTCGCGTCGCTCACCGCGCCGGCGTGCTCGCGCTCGGCGGTTCACCGCCGGTCAGCTGAACCCCGTCCCACACCGTGACGCGCCGCACCAAATCCCACTGATCGAGTCGATCCACGACGTCCATGCCAGCGACGACGTGGCCGAAGACGGTGTAGCGCGCCTCGAGATGCGGCTGCGGGGAATGGGTGATGAAGAACTGACTGCCGCCGGTGTCGGCCCAGTCGAGGGCCATCCCTACCGTGCCGCGCATGTATGGACGGTCGTTCAGCTCGTCCCGGATCGTGTAGCCTGGGCCACCCTCACCGTCGCCACGCGGATCGCCATCCTGCACCACGAAGTTGGCCACGACCCGGTGGAAGCTGTGCCCATTGAACCAGCCGCGTCGAGCCAGCTCGACGAAGTTGCGCGCGGTCAGCGGAGCATCGAGCATGGCCAGTTCGATCTCGATCGCGCCCTTGTCCGTGTCGAGATAGACGTGGGTCGAAAACTGCGGGGCCACGAGCTCGGGCGCCTGGTAGTCGGCGAACGCCAACCTCGCGGGCGAGGGAGCGATGGAAGACTCGGCCGCGGCGGGATCCCGCTGCCTCAGGAGCTCTCGCGCGCGCACGCGAACCGCCCAGTCCTTGTCGGCGAGCGCGCCGACTATCGTGTCGTGCGCAGCGGCATCGTCGAATTTGGCCAGGGCGGCGAGAGCGGCCGCCCGCGCGATGTAGGTTGTGTCGGTCTGCGCGAGGCGATACGCCTCGACCAGCCGGCCGACCGCGCCCGGCGGCGCGAGCTCGGCGAGATTCGTGGCCGCCGAGAACCGGACCACGGGGTCCTCCGCCGTCAAGCGTTCGAGCAGGATCGGCTCGATGCCCGGAGCCCGCATCTTCGTCATCGCGGTCAGGACAGACGGAATGACTCGCTGATCCTGGTCCTTCAGCATCTGCTGCAGGCGCGGCAGCGCCACCGAGGCATCGAAGGCGCCGAGCGCAGACGCGAGCGCGGCCCGAACGCTCCAGTGGAGATCCGGGTCGAGCCCCGACAGCACGGTGACGAAGCCTTCGGGATCGCGCCGCGCAAGAGCCCCCAGCGCGGCGGCACGAATGGTCGGGGCGCGATCGGCCACGACATCGAGTAGTAGCTCCACGACCTCGGGCCCACGAATGTCGGCCAGGGCGGTCACCGCTTCCGCACGAAGCATCACGCCGGCTCGCGGATTGGCCGCCAGCTTGATGAGGTCGCCGCGCGCGCGCGGATCGGCAATCTTGCCCAGCGCGCGTGCCGCCTCGGCCGCCAGTCCTGGCTCACGTTCAAAGAGCGCCAGCATTGCCGCAAGTTCCGTCACCGCCTCGACTGCTTTCAGCGTGCCGAGTCCCTTGGCGGCAAACGCGCGTGTGTAACGCCCTTGCGATCGGGCGAGCACGAGTAGCGCGTCGCGGGCGCGCGGGTCCTGGATGCGTTCGAGCGCGAACGCCACGGGCCACCAATGGACGTACGGCCGCCCCGAGGGATCGATCACGGCCGCCGCCAGCGGCTCATAGGCCTTGAGCCGCACCAGCGCGCCGAGACCCAGACGTAAGGCGTCGGCCGCCGGCGTGAGCGGCGATTCGTGATCGGGCGACAGCTCGGCCACATCGCGCAAATACCGCGAGACCATCTGACCTATCAGAGGCGACGCGGACTGGTCGCCGATGAGCCCCAGGGCCTCGGCCGCGCGACCTTGCACGCGCGGCGCGGGATCGTCGAGCGCCTGTCGAAGGGACGCGGCTGAAGAAGCGTCGCGCAGGAGCCCGAGCGAGAACGCCGCCATCTGCCGCACCTCCGGTACGGGATCGGCCATGAGCGCCACGAGCGGCTGGACGCCTTCGCTCATGCCAACGCGACCCACCGCCAGCGCCGCCCGGCGGCGCACCCTCGCTTCCCCGTCCCCGAGCATCGTGAGCAGGTTGAGCGGCGGGGGCGAGGAGGCAGTGCGCTTCTACCTCGACCCGTCGGCACAGCCACCGGCGCAGGTGGTGGCGCCGGATCCCGCAGCACGCGCCAGTCCTCGAGCCGGATGATCGTCGCGAGCTTTTCTTCGAAGGTCGCGACGACGGGCGCCGGGGGCGGCACTGAGGCGCACGATCCCGAGATCAACGAGAGCGCCAGGCAGACGGCGCGACAGCGATATGCGGACCGTGGTCGGCTGGAAATCGCGTCTGTGGCCTTCATGCGGGCAATGTCGACAATCGAAGTGTGGCACGCTCGATACGGTCAGGCATGATTGTCACGCCGATGCCGGGTCCGGTGGGAACGGGAACGGTGCCATCCGACGACACCTCGATGCCCGGTTCGATGAGATCGGGCGCGTAGTAGCGACGCGAAGCGGCGACGTCGCCAGGCAGAGAAAAATTGGCCAACGTCGAGAGATGAATATTGTGTGCGCGGCCGATGCCCGATTCGAGCATGCCTCCGTGCCAGACCGGCACGTTGCGCTCGGCACACAGATCATGGATCCGGATGGACTCGGCGTGGCCACCCACTCGTCCCGGCTTGATATTGATAATCCGGCAGGCGCCGAGGTCGAGCGCGTCGCGGGCGGCCCGGACGCTCTTGATCGACTCGTCGAGGCAGATGGGCGTCCGAAGCTGACGCTGTAACCGCGCATGATCGGTCAGATCGTCATAGTTGAGGGGTTGCTCGATCATCATCAAATCAAATGGGTCCAGCCTGGCGAGATGGCTGGCCTGGTCGAGCGTGTAGGCGGCATTGGCATCGACCATCAGGGGAATCGACCCGAACCGGTGTCGGATCATCTCGACGGCCTCGATGTCCCAGCCCGGCTTCACCTTGATCTTGATCCGTCGATAGCCCGCGGCAAGCTCGGTTTCGACCTTCTCGCCAAGCTGATCGAGCGAATCCTGGATGCCAATCGACACGCCCGAGGCAATCGCCGTCCGCGAACCGCCCAGAACGCGCTGACAGGGGCTGCGCCTGTTCCCGGGCGTAGAGATCCCACGCCGCCATCTCGAGGCCGGCCTTGGCCATGTTGTGCCCGCGAATGGCCTGCAAGGCGGGGAAAATTTCGCTCGGGTGTGCAAATTCCTTGTTCAGCACACGCGGAGCCAGGAACTCACCGATCACGTGCCAGGCCGTGTCGTTGGTCTCGTAGGCGTAGTACGGAGTGTCCTCGGCGACGCACTCGCCATAGCCACGAAGCCCGTCGCCGTCCACGGTGATCAGCATGAACGTTCGATCGTAGGCGCGGGAAAAACTGGTTTCGAAGAAATGGACGAGCGGAAGACGCAGCAGACGAAGCTCGATCCGTTCGATTCTCATGGCGCTCGGGCGCAATGCGATCATATCACCTGCCCCTGGACGCCTTCGTGACCGGCCTGCGGCGCGCGCCGGAGGTCGACGATCGGCGTCAGAAGCGCCGCGCGAATGACTCGTCGGAGCTTGCCTGCGTCTCGGGGCGGCCGTTATACTGCGCCGCACGTTGAATTTCCGGCACATTGCCATCGAAGGGCCCATCGGCGCCGGCAAGTCCGCGCTCGCCGAGCGACTCTCCACGCGTCTCGACGCGACGGCGCTGCTCGAAGACCTCGACAATCCGTTTCTCACCGACTTCTACGCCGACCGGCCTGGCGCCGCGTTTCAGGCACAGCTCTTCTACCTCCTGAACCGCCATCGACAGCAATTGACACTCCGCCAGACGCACCTCTTCAGTCAGGTGACGGTGTGCGATTACCTGTTCGAGAAGGACAAGATCTACGCGTACCTCAATCTGGACGACAACGAGCTCTTCATCTATCAGCGCGTCTACGATCTGCTGGCCAAAGACCTGGCGCCGCCGGATTTGGTGATCTGTCTGCAGGCGCCGGTGGACGTGTTGATCAGGCGTCTGAAGAGCCGGCCCGTGGACGCCGAGTCGCCGGCCGTGCTCCCGGACGAGACGTACTTACGCGAGCTGACCGAGGCGTACCATCACTTCTTCTTCCACTACTCGGCCAGTCCTCTGCTCGTGGTCGAAACGTCGCAGTTTGCGCCCGAGGCCGACAACGATGCGCTCGACGAGCTGATCCGCCAGATTCACACCATGGGCCGCGGCACGCGGTACTACGTGCCACGCACCACCGGAAACCGCGACTGAGCGCCCGCGCCGCCTCCATGACCCTGTGCTAAGCTCGCCGGTCATGGCTTGGTTCAAGAGACCCCGCAAGCCCATCAGCTCTCCCAAGGACAAACAGAGCAAGATTCCCGAGGGCCTCTGGATCAAGTGCCCGGGCTGTTCCCAGGTGATTTACAACAAGGATCTCGCAGCCAATCTCTCCGTCTGCCCGAAGTGCGCGCATCATTTCCGCTTTTCCGCCGCCGAACGTCTCCGCTCGCTCTTCGATGAGGCCTGGGTCGCGCACGATGAGGGGCTTCTCTCGACCGATCCGCTGGCCTTCACCGACACCAAGGCGTACACGGACCGCCTCCGCGCCGCGCGGGCGGCCACCGGCCTCGGTGATGCGGTGATTACGGCTTCCGGTCGGCTCGACGGCATCGAGGTGCAGATCGCGGCGATGGAGTACGAGTTCATCGGTGGAAGCATGGGCGTGGTGGTGGGCGAGAAGATCACGCGTGCCATCGAGCGCGCCATGGAACGCCGGACACCCATCATCATTGTTTCCTGCTCGGGGGGAGCACGCATGATGGAGGGCGCGCTGTCACTCATGCAGATGGCGAAGATCGCCGCAGCGCTGGCCCGGCTGGACGCAGCCCGCCTGCCGTACATCTCGGTGCTGACCGATCCGACAACCGGCGGCGTAACGGCGAGCTTTGCCATGCTGGGCGACCTGAACATCGGAGAGCCAAAGGCTCTCATCGGATTCGCCGGGCCTCGTGTGATCGAACAGACCATTCGACAGAAGCTCCCCGAGGGCTTCCAGCGCAGTGAGTTTCTCGTCGAGCACGGCATGCTCGACCTCGTGGTCGATCGGCGCGAGCTCAAAGCGACGATTGCCCGGGCGCTCCGGTTCATGAGACCGGATCTGTGCGGCGTCGCACCACTCATGGCCGATCTCGCCTCCGCGGAGCCCTCCGGCACGGCCGCCAGCTGAGGGTTCACCCGGAAGCCTGCCCGGCCGTAGACGCATGGATGCGATCGCGTATCTGTTCGCTCTCGAAAAGCTCGGGATCAAGTTCGGGCTCGACAACATCGCCGCGATCCTGGAGAGCCTCGGAAATCCGCATTCGGCGTACCCCTCCATCCTCATCGCCGGGACGAACGGGAAAGGTTCGACGACCGCGATGGTCGAGCGGGCGCTCCGCCACAGCGGCAGGCGGACCGGGCGCTACACCTCACCGCACCTGGTAGCGCTCGGGGAGCGATTCGTGGTGAGCGGACAGCAGGCCAGCGAGACCGATATTCGTGAGGTTGCCGAGCTCGTTCGCGATCATGTCGACGCCGCCATCACGTCGGGCAGACTGGAGACGCAGCCCACCTTCTTTGAAGTCACCACGGCCATGGCGTTCGAGCTGTTTCGCAGGCGGCGGGTTGAGATCGCCGTGCTCGAGGTCGGCCTCGGTGGACGTTTCGATTCCACCAATATCGTGACGCCTCTCGTCACCGCCATTACGTCCATCGCGCTCGACCACCAGCAGCTTCTGGGGTCGACTCTCGAAGCCATTGCCCGGGAAAAGGCCGGCATCATCAAGCCCGGCGTGCCGGTGGTGGTCGGACGGATGACTCCGGAAGCCGGGCGCGTCATCACCGAAGTCGCCGCGAGTGTGAAGGCCCCTGAAATTCGTGCTGATGACGTCATTCGCATGGCGGTTCGTGTGACCGACGGAAGGTCCATGATCGAACTGCAGACCGCGCGGCGCGACTATGGTCCCGTGACGCTGGCACTGCTCGGGCGCCACCAGATCGACAATGCGCTCGTGGCGGTGGCCGTGCTCGAGACTCTCGAAACGGCGGGATTCGAGGTCGGGCGAAATGCCGTGCGCGCGGGCCTCGAAGACGTC
The DNA here is from genome assembly GCA_963817395.1 of uncultured Acidobacteriota bacterium. Classification (GTDB taxonomy): domain Bacteria; phylum Acidobacteriota; class Vicinamibacteria; order Vicinamibacterales; family CAVPJW01; genus CAWGYQ01. The sequence goes on from CAWFOC010000003.1 coordinate 92,495, forward strand.
TGCTGGCCAGGCCGACTGGACCTGAGGACCATGCCGGATGGACGTCGCGTGCTCTTCGATGCCGCGCACAATCCCGCTGGCGCTGCTGCGGTCGCCGCCTATCTGCGCGACAGCGTGCCGCGGGGTCTGCCCGTCGTCTTTGCGGCGATGGCCGACAAGGACTGGCGGGGAATGCTTCGGACTCTCGGCACCGTTGCCACGCACTTCGTCGTGACACGGGCGACCAATTCGCGCGCCGCCGATCCCGCCCTCATCGCCGAAGAGGCTCGCGCGCTGGGAACGACGGCGGTCGAGATTGTCGAACCGCCGGCCGCTGCCCTCGAGCACGCATGGCGACACGGATCGATGGTGGCCGTCACCGGATCGATCTTTCTCGTCGGGGAGATTCTCGGCGGGCTGGACGGGGCACAGATGCGTCGCCCGTGATCGAGGTTCGAGCTAACCTATTGCGCGCGTTGCCGTTGCGGACGTGCGCGTGCTATCCTCCGATAGTTTCATTTCGTCGATGAAGTCATTCGTCACGTCACTCGTTGTTCTCTGCGCCATCCTTGCCGGCGCCGACACCGCTCTCGCGCAACCACCGCCCGGCGGTGACGCCGGCGACTGCACGAGCCAGAAGGCGTGGACCATCGATCGTGTGGGCCGCGACTATCTGAAGCTTGTCGGTCAGGCCGAGATCGACTGCGGCGACATGAAGTTCTACGCTGACGAATCCATCGAGCTCTTCACCGACATCAAGCGAGTGATTGCGGTGGGCAACGTCGTCTTCACACAGGGGAATAGTCGGATCTCGGGCGATCGCGCCGACTTCAACTACGGCACGCGCACGGGTACGTTTTACAACGCCTCCGGCATTACCTCACGCGGCAACGCAAGCCAACCCGATCCCACGGATCCCGCGGACCTCGAGGTGTCGCCGCCGGCACCGCGCGAGGTCGAGGTGTATTTTTACGGGGAAACCGTCGAGAAGACAGGGTACGAAACCTACCGGATCACCAAAGGCGGCTTTACCACGTGCGTCCAGCCGACGCCCCGGTGGGAGCTGACGTCGGGCACCATCTCGTTGGACCTCGAGCATCACGCGATTCTGACGAACTCGCTGTTCAAAGTGAAGAACCTGCCGCTCCTCTACATGCCGGTGTTCTACTACCCGGTCAACAAAGAGGATCGATCCACGGGCTTTCTCATTCCGCTCTATGGCACGTCGTCGATCAGGGGCAACACGCTCAGCAATGCCTTCTTCTGGGCGATCAACCGAAGCCATGACGCGACGTTTCTGCACGATTGGTTCTCGAAGACCGGCCAGGGCGCCGGCGCCGAGTATCGCTATCGCACGGCGCGCAGGTCGTTCGGCAACCTGCGTGCGTACCACCTGAGTGAGCACGAGACCACCTACACGGACGAAAGCGGAGCCGTGGTGGATCAGCCGGCACGGAAGAGCTATGAAGTCAGGGGCGATGCCACCCAGGAGCTCGGCGCGGGCTTCGACGCGCGAGGGAGAGCCGACTACTTCTCGGACATTACCGTTCAGCAGACCTATCAGACGAATATCTACGAGGCCACGCGTCGCCAGCGCCTCTATTCAGGGGCGGTCACCGGCGCGTGGAACGCGTACAGCATGATGGCGGCCTACGAGCGGCGGGAGACGTTCTTCGGCACCGAGAGCTCGACCCTGACGGGTTCGACGCCCCGCTTCTCGGGCCGCCGGGCTGAGCGGCCCCTTTTCGGGTCGCCCGTCTACTTCGGCATCACCGGCGACTACAGTCAGTTACAGCGGCTCAGCAAGTCGACGACGACGGTCATCGATCAAGGTCTCAATCGCATCGACGTCACCCCGATCGTGCGCTTCCCGTTCACGTCGCTGCAGTTCCTGACGGTCAATTCCTCGCTGAGTGTTCACAACACGTACTGGACGGAGAGTCTGGAAGGCACGGTGCAGGTGCCGGTTGGCGTCTGGCGGCAGTACCTGGAGATGGAAGCGGACATCGTCGGCCCCGCGTTCTACCGCATCTGGGACACCGCCGGCAACGGTTACATGGAACGCCTGAAGCACACGGTCGAGCCGTTCGTGAACATCGGGCGCACCACGGCCATCGACAACCGCGACGAGATCGTGCAGCTCGACTCGCTCGACTCCGTCGTGGGACGCACGACGCGGGTGACCTACGGGGTCAACAACCGCTTCTATGCCAAGCGGCGCACCGGTCCGCTTGGCGATCGAACGCCCGAGATTCTGTCGGTCGTCCTCAAACAGACCTTCTATACCGACGCCATCGCCGCGCAGTTCGATCAGAACTATCGGACGAGCTTCACCGGTGTCCCGCCGTCACGGCTGTCACCGGTATCGCTGCTCGTGCGAATGCAGACGAGTGAGGCCGTGCGCGCATCGGTCCGAGCCGAATACGACACGCAGTTCAGCGCGCTCAGAACAGTCGGCGCCGACGGCTCGTACCGGCATCGCGGCTGGCTCGACCTCTCGGCCGGCTGGAGCCAGCGGCGGCTGGTGCCGGGGTTGAAGGGCTTCGACGATCCGTCGCGCCTGGAGCATTTCATGAGCTCGACCGTTCAGATGCGCACCCCCGGCAATCGGGTGGGCGGTGTCTTCGCGAACAACTACGACATCCTGCGCAAGTTGTCCCTGCAGCGGCGATTTGTGACCTACTACAACGCGCAGTGCTGCGGTTTCGCCTTCGAGTATCAGTATTTCGACTTCCGGCGTCTCGGCTCGCGCTCACCGGTGGAGCAGGATCACCGCTTCAACATCTCGTTCACGCTCGCCGGCATCGGCAGCTTCTCGAACTCGTTCGGCGCATTGGGCGGCGCCCCGAACCGATGAAGGGGCTGATTCTCAGCGGCGGCAAGGGCACGCGGCTTCGACCTCTCACCTACACACGGGCGAAACAGCTGGTGCCTGTCGCCAACAAGCCTGTCCTCTTCTACGGGATCGAAGCCATCGCCGCCGCCGGCATTCACGAGATCGGCATCATCGTGGGCGACACCCAGGCGGAGATCCGTGCCGCGGTCGGCGATGGATCGGCCTGGGGCGTGAAGATCACCTACATCGAGCAGGATGAGCCGCGCGGTCTGGCGCACGCCGTGCTCATCAGCCAGGATTTCATCGGCGACGATCCGTTCGTGATGTATCTGGGCGACAACCTGCTGAACAAGGGCATCACCCCCCTGGTCGACGCCTTTCGCCGTGAGGGACCGGCCGCACAAATCCTGCTCGCTCGAGTGCCCGACCCGCAGATGTTCGGCGTCGCGGAGCTCTCCGATGGCAAGGTGGTGCGTCTCATCGAGAAGCCCAGCGTGCCCAAGAGCGATCTGGCGCTCGTCGGCGTGTACATGTTCGGCCCGGCTGTTTTCGATGCCGTGCGGCGCATTCGACCGAGCTTCCGCAACGAGCTCGAAATCACCGACGCGATCCAGGACCTCATCGACCGCGGGCTCGAGGTGCGCCCGCACATCGTGGATGGCTGGTGGAAGGACACCGGCAAGCTCGAGGACCTCCTCGAGGCGAATCGTCTGATCCTCGACACGCTCGAGCGCCGCGTCGACGGCGAGATTGACGCCCGCTCGCGCATCGAGGGAAAGGTGATCGTCGAGCCCGGAGCCGTCATCGAGAACTCCGTCGTGCGCGGTCCGGCTATCGTCGGCGCGCGCTCCCGGATCGTCCACGCGTATGTGGGACCATTCACGTCGATCATGAACGATGTCGAGATCAGAGAATCGGAGATCGAGCACAGCATCGTCCTCGAAGGAAGCGTCATCAGCGATCTGGCAAACCGCGTCGAGGACAGCCTGATTGGCACCAACGTCAAGATCTATCGGCTGCCTGTGAAGCCGTCGGTGTACCGCTTCATGCTCGGCGACAATTCCGAGGTCGGCATCCGCTGGTGAGGAGCGTGCAATGACAGAGGTGCTGGTCACAGGCGGGGCCGGGTTCATCGGCAGCAACTTCGTGCGCCACGCGCTCGAGACCCACGACGACTGGCACGTGACGACGCTCGACAAGCTGACCTATGCCGGGCGGCTCGAGAACCTGCACGACGTCATCGACCATCCCCGCCATCGATTCGTCAAGGGCGATATCGCCGATCGTGAGGCGGCGGTCCCGCTCGTGACCGAGGCGGAGGTGGTGGTGCACTTCGCGGCCGAGACACACGTCGATCGCTCGATCCTGAGCGCCGGCCAGTTCATCACCACTGATGTGATCGGCACCTTCGTGCTGCTCGAGGCGGCGCGGGAAGCGCCGCGGCTCCGCCGCTTCGTGCAGATTTCGACCGACGAGGTGTACGGCAGCGTGCCAGACGGCGCCAGCCTGGAAACGGACGAGCTGAAGCCCCGCAACCCGTACTCAGCGAGCAAGGCCGCGGCCGATCGCCTCGCGTACAGCTACTGGGCCACATACCAGGTGCCGGTCGTCATCACGCGCGCATCCAACAACTACGGTCCCTACCAGTTTCCCGAGAAAGTGATCCCCCTCTTCATCACCAACGCCATCGAGGGCATCCCGGTGCCGCTCTACGGCGACGGAGAAAACGTCCGCGACTGGCTGCACGTGCTCGATCACTGCCGCGCGCTCGACCTGCTGATCGATCGCGGCGAGTTGGGTGAGGTCTATAACGTCGGCGGCGGCAACGAAACGCGCAACGTGGATCTCACGCGCGCGATTCTCGCCACGCTGGATCGCCCAGACAGCTTGATCCGGCGCGTGGCGGACCGGCCCGGCCACGATCGCCGCTATGCGCTCGATACGCGCAAACTGCGAGGGCTCGGCTGGGCGCCATCGGTCGGCTTCGGTGAGGGGCTTCGCGACACCATCGAGTGGTACCGCGCGAACGAGTGGTGGTGGCGTCCCATCAAGGAACAGGATCCGTCTTTCCGCGAGTACCTACCAGGCGCAGTACGGGCATCCCTGACGCCCGAACACCCTCTCGGACTCTCATCATGAACGGCCCGACGATCGTCACGGGAGCCACGGGGTTCGTCGGAGCGCACCTGCTGGCCCTGCTCACCTCCGACGGCGTCTCAACCGTGGGTTGGTGGAATCCGTCCGGCCGCGCGCCGGCTGACAACGGGCGAGTCCACCGACTGGCAGGCCGTCGACATCCTCGATCGCGGCCACGTGCAGGAAGCGCTTCGCAGGGCGAAACCGGCCGCGATCTTTCACTGCGCGGGCGCCGCACATCTCGGAGACTCGTGGGCGACCACAGCGGACACGCTCGAGCGCAACGTCCGCGGCACTCACTACCTGCTCGATGCGATCCGCGCGACGGGACTCGACGCCGTACGCGTTCTGATTCCCGGCTCGGCAGCCGTCTATGCTCCATCGTCAGCGCCGATTCGCGAGACTCACGAACTGGCCCCCGCCAGCCCGTATGCGCTGAGCAAGCTGGCGCAGGAGACGCTGGCTCGCCATATGGTTCGAGACTTCGGTCAGCAGGTGTTCATCACACGCTCGTTCAACCATGTCGGCCCGGGCCAGGATGCGCGCTACGCGGTGTCGAGCTTCGCTCGACAGGTCGCGCAGATCGAGGCCGGCCGGCAGCCACCAGTGATCGAAGTTGGCAATCTCGACGCGGAACGCGACCTGACTGATGTACGAGACACCGTTCGCGCGTACCGCGCCATCGTCGACGCGGGGCGTCCTGGCCGGATCTACAACGTGTGCTCGGGTCGCGCGTATTCGATGCGCAGAGTCCTCGACGTGCTCGTCGGACTGGCGGGCGTTCCCGTCGAGGTCCGACCCAGCCAGGCACTTCTGAGACCTGCCGACACGCCCGTGCTCGTCGGAGATTCGTCCCGTCTTCGGGACGAGCTCGGCTGGTCGCCGGTCATTCCTCTCGAGCGCACGCTCGTCGATCTGCTCGACGATTGGCGCCGTCGCGTCCAAACCCACGCCGATCGAGCGCCTGCCGTCCGCCAATGAAGGTGCTCGTCACGGGCGGAACTGGCTATGTCGGCCGCGCGCTGGTCGCCGCCGCCATGGCGCGGGGGCACTCGGTGGTGGTCTTTGCGCGATCGGCACGCGCCAGCGGGCTGGGAACGGAGACGATCGACGGCGATATCCGTGACGTCGACGCCGTCAGCCGCGCTGCTCGCGGGTGCGACGCCATCTGTCACGCCGCGGCGCTCGTCTCGATCTGGCGGAAACGGCCCCAGGATTTCGACGACGTGAATGTGGGCGGACTGAGGAACGTGTTGACCGCAGCAGCCGCCGCCGGAGTCTCACGCATCGTCTATACGTCGTCGTTTCTGGCGTTGCCGCCGAGCGACAGCGGACCTTCCGGCCGGTGGAACGACTATCAGCGAACGAAGCTCGCGGCGGACGCAGGTGGCCACCCAGGCCGCTGCCGGGGGCGCGCCGATCATTCGCCTGTATCCCGGCGTGGTCTACGGGCCCGGCCGCGTCACCGAGGGCAATCTGGTGGGTCGCCTCGTCGCAGACCACCTTGCTGGACGGCTGCCCGGCCTCGTCGGCGCCGACAAGATCTGGTCGTTCGCCTGGATCGACGACGTGGCAGCCGCGCACATCACCGCGCTCGAGCGGGCACCGGTGGGCTCGAGCTATCGGCTTGGTGGCGACAACAGGCCGCAGATGCACGTCTTCGAGATCGTCCGCGAGGTACTGGCGCGCAAGCTCCCGCGGCGGATTCCGTTTCCCGTTGCCAGTCTGCTCGCAGCCGTCGAAGAAGAGCGAGCGCGTGCGTTCGGAGGTCCTCCGCTCTTGACGCGTGGCACACTGGAAATCTTCCGACACGACTGGGCGCTCGACAGCGACGTTGCGGCGCGCGAGCTGGACTATCGGGTGACTCCCCTTGCCGACGGCATCAAGCGAACGCTCGCCGATCTCACCAGCGCGCGCCAGTGACCAGCTTTTCAGAAAACCGGCGTCAGGCCGTGCACATCGCCGTCGGCGGCTTCGCGCTGCTGTTGCGCTACCTGTCCTGGTGGCAGGCCACCGCTGATGGCGTGTGCTGCTGTTCTCTTCAACCTCTTTCTGCTCCCGCGCGTCGTGGGGCCGGCCATCTATCGCCCGATGGACGAGGCGAGATGGCTGACCACGGGCATCGTCCTCTATCCGCTGGCGGTGCTCGGGCTCATCCTCGCTTTCCCCCGCCGGCCCGACATCGCGGCTGCCGCCTGGGCCATTCTGTCGTTCGGCGACGGCTTCGCCACGATTGTCGGAAAGAGCGCCCACACCCGCCTTCCATGGAACCGGGACAAGAGCGTCGCTGGCACGCTGGCATTTGCAGTGACTGGCGCGCTGGCGGGAATCGCGCTTGCGGCGTGGACGCGGCCGGCGATTGATCCCCCGCCTTCCTGGGCGTTCGTTCTGCTCGCGCCTGTCGCCGCAGCCATCGTCGCCTCGCTCGTCGAGACGATTCCCGTGCGGCTCGATGACAACCTGTCGGTGCCGGCATCCGCGGCCGCCGTGCTGTGGGCGGCAAGCCTCATCACAGACGCCGGTCTCTCGGCCGCTCGACTCGACCTGAGCGACCGCTGGCTGCCCGCGCTCGCCGTGAACGCCACGTTTGCCGTCGCGGGATGGCGAGCGGGTACCGTGTCGCGTGCCGGGGCGCTGACTGGAGCGGCGATCGGAGTCGCCATTTACCTCGGTGCAGGAGCCGCGGGCTGGGCGATGCTCTTCGCCACTTTTCTCGTGGCGGCCATTTCGTCGCGGCTCGGCTGGCAGCGAAAGTCGCTGCTCGGGATCGCGGAGGAGCGAGGCGGGCGGCGTGGACCCGGCAACGCGATGGCGAACTGCGGGCTGGCAGCCTGTGCGGCCCTCGTCGGCTTGATGTCGCCCTACAAGGAGGCGGCGTATCTCGTCGTGGTGGCGGCACTGACCGCCGGCGGCAGCGACACCGTCGCGAGCGAGGTCGGCAAGGCCTGGGGACGTCGCACGTTTCTCGTCACGAGCCTCCGCCGTGTGAAGCCCGGCACTTCGGGAGCAGTCTCGGTGGAAGGGACCGTCGCCGGGCTCATCGCCGCACTCGCGCTTTCATCGCTCGGCAGCGGGCTCGGCCTCATCGAGCCGCGATTCGTGTGGTACTCTGCGGCGGGAGCCACCGTCGGCGCCTTCGTCGAAAGCGCGCTCGGCGCGACGCTCGAGGCTCCGGGAATCTTGAACAACGACCTCCTGAATTTCCTGAACACCGCCGTCGCTGCGGCGGTTGCGGTGGGTTTGGCCGTGATGCTCTCTCCATGACGCCCGCCCGATTCCACTGCTGTGTCTGGTGACGGGTTGACGCGATCAGATGGCAGCCGGCTCCGGCTGTACGTGGAATTCGCCAGGCCGTTCACGCTCATTGCCCCGGCGCTCGGCTTCTTCTCAGGTGCAGTCACGGCCATGGGGGCGGCGCCGAGAGAGGCGTTCACTGCCGCGCTGTTCGTGCCGCCGCTCGTCGGCTCGCTGATGGCCGCCGTGCTCAACGCCGCGTCGAACGGCCTGAATCAGATCTACGACTTCAACATCGATCGCATCAACAAGCCGAAGCGGCCGCTACCAAGCGGCCGTCTGACCCTTCGCCAGGCGTGGACATTCACCCTCGTCGCCTATGTCGTGGCGCTCGTATTGGCCTGGCTCGTCCAACCGGGCGGACGGCACGAGTGCTTCTGGCTCGTACTCCTGGCGCTCATCATCACCTACGCGTACTCGGCGCCTCCGCTCAGAACGAAGCGGCTGGGCATCTGGGCGAACGTGACGATTGCGATCCCGCGTGGCGTCTTGCTGAAGGTGGCGGGTTGGTCGGCGGTGAAGACCATCTTCGGTGCGGAACCGTGGTACATCGGCGCCATTTTCGGTCTCTTTCTTCTCGGCGCGACCACAACGAAGGACTTCGCCGACATGGAGGGCGATGCGCGTGACGGTTGCCGGACGCTGCCGATCCAGTACGGGGTGACACGCGCGGCGTGGATCATTTCGCCCTCGTTCGTTTTTCCCTTTCTCATGATTCCGCTCGGCGCGTGGCTCGGCATCCTCACCGGTCATTTCTGGTTGCTGCAACTGCTCGGGTTCGTCATGACGGCCTACGGGCTCTTCGTGTGCTATCTGATGCTGAAACGGCCCGAAGACCTCGCGGTCGAAGAGAATCACGTGTCCTGGGCGCACATGTACCGAATGATGTTCGTCGCCCAGATCGGCTTCGCCCTCGCGTACATCCTCTAAGCCCGTCCGCTCTTGGATTAATCCTTTGACTTGGTCGCAGTCGGTACCGGCATCATGCCAATGGCGAACAAAAAGCGAATATCGTGTCTACCAGCCCTCTGCTCTTCGAACTCGGCGCTCGACCTCCGACAACCCGCGACGTTGCGCGAACCGTCAAGGTGTCAGGGGCCGAGGGTCTGTCCGAGGCACAGCGCCGGGCGGATGCCGCCGTCTATCAAGAGGTCACCTGCCGATCGGCACTCAATCGCGTGGAGGGGATGCCGTTTCGCTGGACGCTCAACCCGTACCGCGGCTGCACACACGGCTGCCACTACTGCTTCGCCAGGCGGTATCACACGCAGTTCGAGCTGAACACCGGCGATCAGTTCGCCTCGGTCATTCTCGTGAAGACGAATCTGCCCGACGTGCTGATCCGGGAACTCGACAAACCGAGCTGGCGCCGCGAGCTCGTGGCCCTCGGCACGGCCACCGATCCCTATCAGCCCATAGAAGGCCACTATCGGCTGACGCGTCGATCGCTCTTCGCCCTCGCTGCCAGCCGCACGCCTGTGGGCGTGGTCACGAAGGGACCCATGGTGGTGCGCGATCGGGACGCCCTGCTGGCAGTGGCCCGATCGGCATCGTGCTCAATCTGCGTCAGCGTGCCCACCGTGGACGAGGACGCGTGGCAATCACTGGAACCGGGCACGGCGCATCCCTTGCAGCGCCTGCGCGCCGTGCGCCAGCTCGTCGACGCCGGGCTCAACGCGGGCGTGCTGATGGCTCCCATCGTGCCGGGCATCACGTCTCAGCCCGCGAAGCTGGAACGCACGGTCAAGGCCATCGCGGAGCACGGAGCGCGGTTCGTCGGCGCGCAGCTGCTGTATCTCAAGGACGGAACGCGAACTCACTTCCTGGATTTTCTGGCCCGGGAGTATCCCGACCTGCGCGTCCGGTACGATCGGCTCTACGCGGGAGCCTACGCCCCCAAGGCGTATGTGGCACAGGTGCAGGCCGTTGTGGGAATGCTACGCGATCGGTATGGTCCGTTCACCGAGCGCAGTCGATCCACGCCCGATTCCTCGGAGCCCGATGCACCGTCTCAGGGGCAGTTCGCCTGGCGTGGCCGGTGAGCGTCAAGCACTCGCGGCCTCGGTCGCGTCCAGTTCCGTTGGGGAAAGCGCCGTTTCCACATCGACAATCGGCTCGCCGTCCACCACGCGCACGACGAAGTTGGTCCCCTCGTCCCAGCGCAGGCTAATCGGCAACCGAATCCGTCGATCCACCACACGCTTCAGGAACCGCGCCCCGTACTCGAGGCTGTAACCCTCCGAGGCGAGCGCGCGCACGACTTCAGACCCAAGCTGCACCGTCTTCCGGCGGGCTTTGATCGTCTCGGCGACACGCTCGACGTGGACGCGCGCGATGGTTTCTACCTCTTCAAGGGTGAGCGGGTCGAAGATCACGACTTCGTCAATCCGGTTCCGGAACTCCGGAGAGAAGCGGCGCTCGACCTCACGCATGATGCGCCCGTGAACGTCGGCGTGTGCGGTGTGCGCTGCCCGGAATCCGAGCGGGCTGACCATATGACGGAAGTGCTCGGAACCCAGATTCGACGTCATGATGACGATCGTCTCGCTGAGATACGCCCGGCGGCCCCGACCGTCGGTAATCCACCCCTCGTCGAATGCCTGGAGGAAGAGATTGAGCAGTGACGGGCTCGCCTTCTCGATCTCGTCGAGAAGCAGGACCGAGCACGGTGTGTCCCGCAGCCGGTTGGTGAGCAGCCCGCCCTGCTCCGACCCGACGATGCCACGGGGCATGCCGATGAGTTTGTCGATTGACGTTCCCTCGTGCTGGTACTCGGACATGTCGAGACGAATCATCTTCCGCTCATCGCCGAACAGGAATTGCGCGACGGCCTTCGCCAGCTCGGTCTTGCCCACACCGGTCGGTCCCAGGAACAGCAGCACGCCGTCGGGCCGGTCTGCAGACTCCTTGAGCGGTCCCTTGCTCAAGACCAGCCGGTCGGCCACGGCGCGAATCGCACGGCGCTGACCGACAACCCGACCCGCAAGGCGGAGTTCGACGTCGCGAAACCGATCGGTGACCTCGCGGCGCACCATGTCCGAGGGAATGTCCGACGCGCGCGAGACCACGGAGACGACGTCGGCCTGGGTCACCGCTCGACGTCCATCGACCTCGGTCGCGACGGCCGCGGTGTCGAGCCATCCGATGACCTTGTCCGGCAAATGGAGGTGACGCAGATATCGGGGCGAGAGCTCCAGTGCGGTGTCGAGCACGTCATTCGCGATGACCACGCGGTAGCGCCGCTCGAGGCGCGGGCGGAGACTCTCGAGGATCTGTCGTGTCTCGACGAGACTCGGCTCGGCGACGAACACCGTCCGAAACCGGCGGGCAAACGCTTCGTCTTCCTGCACGAACGCCTTGTACTCGCTGAGCGTGGTGGCGGCGATCATGCGGACCTCGCCTCGAGCGAGCACCGACTTGAGGACGTTGGCCGCGTCGGACGGCGAGCCCAATGCCGAACCGGCGCCAATGATCGTGTGCGCTTCGTCGACGAAGAGAATGAGATTGGGATGCTCCCTGAGCTCGCGGATCACGCTCTGGAGTCGTTCTTCGAACATGCCGCGGAGCATCGTCCCCGCCACCAGCGCGTTCATCTGAAGACTGACCACACGGCATTCGCGAAGGCGTTCGGGCACGCTGTCTGGATGGAGCTCGATGCGTGATGCGAGCCCCTCGGCGATGGCCGTCTTCCCCACTCCGGGCTCCCCGATGAGCATCACCGAGTTGGAGCGTTCGAGGTGACAGAGGATCTCGACGACTTGCTGGATTTCGCGCTGACGACCGAACAGCGGCGGCAGGCGGTCGAGTCGCGCCAGCAGATTCAGACATGTGCCGAAATGGCGCAGAACCGGAGGAAGTTCGTATTCGTGCCTCAGCCGCACGGTGGTGGCGTGATCGATAACCGAAGGGGTGGTCGACTCGCGTGACCCGTTGACGTCGACATTCGCGTCGTCCATGGGCTCCTCCGCCTCCCCTCTGAAGAGCAAAAGGCGAGCCAGCAGGATCGAAGCGAAAATCGAAGATCTGCGCGTGAAGGTTCGAACCGGGTGGTTCGGAGCTCCGCCGGGGGACGGTCAGTGCCGTCCCCTGGCGGGCGTGTCGGTTGAAGGGACGACTAACGCGGCTGCAACAAGCGCTCGATCCGCTGTTCCATCGGGGGATGCGTGCTGAACAGCGAGGTCAGGCCGCGCCCCGCGAAGGGATTGACGATGAACAGGTGCGACGTGGCCGGATTCGCGTCGAGTGGAATCTGCTTGGAGGCCCGATCGAGCTTCCTCAGGGCGTCGGCGAGCCCATGGGGCGTTCCGACAATGGCCGCACCACCGGCATCGGCCGCGAACTCGCGCGAGCGCGAAATCGCCATCTGGATGAGCATGGCCGCAAGAGGCGCCAGCACCACCATCAGCAGCATCGCCAGCGGATTCGAGCCTCCGCGATCATTGTCTCGGCTGCCGCCGCCGAACATGGCGGCCCAACCCGCCATTCTCCCCATCATCATGATGGCTGCGGCAAGCGTCGCCGCGACCGTGCTGATGAGCGTGTCGCGGTGTTTCACGTGCGCAAGCTCGTGGGCAATCACACCCTCGAGCTCGCGCTGATCGAGGACACGCAGGATGCCTTCAGTGGCCGCGACAGCGGCGTGCTTGGGGTCGCGTCCCGTAGCGAACGCGTTGGGTGACTGATTAGGAATGGTATACACGCGAGGCATTGGCAATTCAGCCCGTCGCGCCAGGCGCTCGACCATCTGATGAAGAGGATGCGAGCTGCCGACCTCCTGCGCGCCGTACATACGGAGGACAATCTTGTCCGAGAACCAGTACGACGCGAAGTTCATGACGGCGGCAAAGACGAACATCACCATCATGCCCTGCGCCCCGCCAAGGAGCTCGCCGATCAACAGCAGGAGGCCGCTCAGCAGCCCGAGCAACAGTACGGTCTTCGTCATGTTTCCCATGTAGTGTCTACCCTTGGGCCTGAAATAAGGCCCGCGCGACAAGCCCTCGAAAGACGATGTTAGCGTGCGGCCAGCCGCTGAATCAACCCGGCAAGGAGCGCGGCACGCCATGCCAGCTCGTCGATCCTGACGTGCTCGTGGAGCGCATGCGCACCATCTCCGACCGCACCAAGTCCGTCTAGTGTTGGAACCCCGAGAGCCGACGTGTAATTCCCGTCCGATCCGCCTCCGGTGGCGCCTTCGCCAAGCTCGCGCCCGAGATCGGCGGCGACCCCTCGAGCCAGCTCGAAGAGGGCGGCCACTTCCGCGGTGCGCTCGAGTGGAGGGCGATCGAGCCCGCCTAGAACCTCGATCGAGGTTCCTGGCGTTTCGGGTGCCAGCGCCGAAAAGGCCGCTCCAACCCGCGCCGCGTCGGCTCGCGACGCGACGCGTACGTCGACGATGGCTTCCGCGTGCTCAGCGACGACGTTCGCGGCAGACCCGCCCGCGATGGCTCCGACGTTGACCAGGACCCCGCGATCCAGATTCTCCAGCTGCCGGACCTTGATGATCAGGCTGGCCAGTTCGTGAATGGCGCTGGCGCCGCGGAGCGGATCGATGCCGGCGTGAGCCGCCCGCCCGCGCACAACCAGGCGGTACTCTCCACCACCTTTCCGGGTCGTCTTGAGGGCCCCGCCTGGCAAGGAAGGCTCGAGCACCAGCACCGCCTTGCTTCGCCGCGCCTCCTCATCAATCGCCGCACGCGAGGCGAGCGAGCCGGTTTCTTCGTCGGTCGTCCACAGCATCACCACGCGCAGGTCCGGCCGAGGACCCACCTCTTCGAGCGCGCGCGAGGCCAGCATCGCGATGGCGATGCCGGCTTTCATGTCGAACGTGCCCGGCCCGTACAGACAGCCGTCACGAATGGCAATGGGCATGCGCGCCAGCTGTCCGACCGGCCACACCGTGTCGAAGTGGCCTATCAGCAGCACTTGCGATCGCCCGCAGCCGAACTCGGCGAGGAGATGATCGCCGGCGTGTTCGCGCGGCAGGCGTTCGACGCGGCCACCGATGGCGGTCAGCCGTTCGACGAGCGCCGCCCCGCACCGGTCCACGGCGGCCTTGTCGGCCGTCGGCGACTCGAGACGGACGAGCGCCTCGATCGTCTCGATCATCCAGTCGCGCTGAGACTCGCAATAGTCGAGGAGCGGACCTCCGGACACGGGCGCCTCCTGCTGGGGATTCACTATAATGAACCCGAATGGCGCGCTTCGAACGAGCACTCCGTGCCGCGCTGATCGCGTTCGGGCTGACCGGGGCACTTGACCTGGCCGCGCAGCAGCCGGTGCCGCGGCCATTTCCGCAACCGGAAACGCCGCCGGCGCAGACTGCGCCGCAACCGCCCGCCGTACCGCCTCCGGTTTCCTCTGAGCCCGCCACGGATCCCGCCGCGCCGACCGAGGCCATGCTCGGCGTGCCGATGGTTCCAGGCGCCGAGTTTCTGACGTCGTATTTTGCGGGTCGCGGGCAGCGGTACTACCTGTTCGGATCCGTCCGGCCGTTTCCCGAAGTGGTCGCCTTCTACCGAACCGCGCTCAAGCAGCGGGGCGATCTCATCTTCGACGCCCCGGCCACGCACATGTTCGACGTCGGGCGCTTCCGTGAGGAGTCGATGGCGTTTCCGCCGGGCGTGACCGTCAAGGACTACACGTGGGGAGGCACAGGCGGCTATCTGAATCCGAAGCCCGGCGGCCGACCGGAACGGTTTCCGACGATCATCCAAATCGTTCCGGGGCCGACCCGTGTCGCCGCAATGATTGACCCGGGACGCTTGCCAGGCAGTTACGCAAGGCGGCGAAGGATGAAGCACTTCAGATAGTAGGTCTCAGGCACGCCGAGCAGTACCGGATGATCGCGTGCCTGCATGCGCTTCTCGACGATCGACAGCCGAACGCCGGCATCCGCAGCGGCGGTCAGCAGAATCTCCTCGAACGCGGCTTCCCCGACATTGTACGAACAGCTGCACGTCACCAGATGGCCGCCTGGTTCGAGCAGCTTCAGCGCGCGGAGATTGATCTCCTTGTAGCCCGCGATGGCCCCTGGAATCGATGCCTTGTTCTTGGCGAAGGCTGGCGGATCGAGCACGATCGTGTCGTACCGCGTGCGATCGCGTTCGCGCTCGCGCAGGAAGTCGAACACATTGGCCGCGACGACCGTCACCTGGGACAGGCCATTTCTCGCGGCGTTCTGCCGCGTCCGTTCCACGGCGTCTTGTGATCCATCGACGGCCGTGACGGTCGAACAGCGCGGCGCCAGGCGGAGCGCAAACCCGCCGTTGTAGCTGAATCCGTCGAGCAGACGGCCCGAGGCGTAAGTGGCCGCAGCCTCGCGGTTCTCGCGCTGATCGAGAAAGAGCCCGGTCTTCTGCCCCTTCCACAGGTCCGCTTCGAGCTCGACCTCGCCTTCCCGCACCAGCACTGTCGGGGGAACATGCCCGTAGAGGGTCTCGACGCGGCGATCGAGGCCCTCGAGCTCGCGCACGCGCGGATCGTTTCTGGCGAGCACGCCGGCCGCCGACGTCAGGTCCACCAGGAGGGGCACGATCGCCGGCAGCAGGCGATCCATACCCTGAGAGAGCGCCTGGACGACCAGATACTCCGCGTAACGATCGACGATGAGCGAAGGCAGGAGATCGGCTTCGCCGTGCACCAGGCGCCACATCGTGGCGTCGATGCCGAGTGCCTGGCGAAGTTTCAGCGCGGCTTCGAGCCGCTCGCGAACAACGTCGAGATCGACGGGATGTTCGCCGCGCGACAACATGCGCAGCGCAATCTGGGACCGATCGCTGAAGAACGCCCACCCTTCGGGCCGCCCGCGCGGGCCCATCACGCGGACGATATCGCCGGGCGAGGCCTGACGGTCAGCGACGTCGGCCTGATAAATCCAGGGGTGGCCGCGCCGCCAACGTTCGGCGCCGCGTGCTGTGATCACCACGCTCGGCTGCATCACGCACCAGATCGATGACGGGTGCTCTGCTATATTATCCGGTATGCGAATCGCGATCGGCGCGGATCATGCGGGGGTGAGTCTCAAGGAAGACGTCAAGCGTCTCCTGGATCGACGCCGGATTGCCTATCGCGACTTCGGCACCCAGTCGGAACACTCGGTCGACTATCCGGATTTCGCCGCGGCCGTTTCCCGCGCCGTGGCCTCAGGCGCGTACGAGCGCGGCATCCTCATCTGCGGCACGGGCATCGGCATGGCCATCGCCGCCAACAAGATTGCCGGCATCCGCGCCGCGCCGGTCGTCACGCCCGAAGTGGCGCGCTTGAGCCGCGAGCACAACAACGCCAACGTTCTGGCGCTGGGCGCGCGGACCACATCCTACCGTTGGTGGCGCTCGCCATCGTCGAGGCGTTCCTCGACACGGCATTTGCAGGTGGCCGTCACGAGCGACGGATCGACAAGATTGGCGAGCTCGACCTCAGAGCGGCCGGCGATCGTCCTGCCGGCGTCCTGGCTGCCCGTGATGACCAGAGAGGACCGTAGAGTGGCTCAGGAACTGGATGCGCTGTCGGAGATCATGCAACGCTCGTTGAGCGACGTCGACCCCGACATCGCGCGGGCCATCCGCGATGAGACGTCAAGGCAGGCGAACGGCCTGGAACTCATCGCGTCCGAGAATTTCGTGAGCCGCGCCGTGCTCGAAGCCGCCGGGTCGGTGTTCACCAATAAGTACGCGGAAGGCTATCCGGGGCGCCGCTACTACGGCGGTTGCGAGTTCGTCGATGTGGTCGAGTCGCTCGCCATCTCGAGAGCCAAGGCGCTCTTCGGCGCCGAACACGCCAACGTGCAACCGCACTCGGGCGCACAGGCCAACATGGCGGCGTACTTCTGTCTGATCAAGCCGGGCGACACGGTGCTCGGCATGAACCTCGCGCACGGGGGACATCTGACGCACGGGCATCCCCTCAATTTCTCGGGGCGTCTGTACAACATCGTGCCCTACGGAGTGCGCCGCGAGGACGAGCGGATCGACTACGACGAGCTCGCGCGGCTGGCCGACGAGCATCGGCCGAAGATGATCATGGTGGGTGCGAGCGCTTATCCGCGGATCATCGACTTCGCGCGAATTCGCGAGAGCGCGTCGCGCGTGGGCGCGGCGGTGGTCACCGACATGGCGCACATCGCCGGGCTCGTCGCCGCAGGGGTGCATCCCAGTCCGGTGCCGCATTCCGATCTGGTGACGACGACCACGCACAAGACGCTGCGCGGGCCGCGCGCCGGCATGGTGCTCTGCCGCGAGCCGTATGCCAAGGAACTCGACAAGGTGGTCTTTCCGGGCCTCCAGGGCGGCCCGCTCGTACACGTCATCGCGGCCAAGGCCATCTGTCTGAAGGAAGCCGCCGAACCATCGTTCGCCGACTACCAGCGTCAGGTGGCGCCAATGCGAGGCGCCTGGCCGCACGGCTGAGCGAGGCCGGGTTCCGGCTCGTGAGCGGAGGCACCGACAATCATCTGATGCTGGTCGATGTCTTCTCGCGCGGGATTACCGGCAAAGCCGCCGAAACGGCGCTGGACAGGGCCGGGATCACCGTCAACAAGAACGCGATCCCGTTCGATCAGAACCCGCCCATGACGGCCAGCGGCATCCGGCTGGGGACGCCCGCCGTGACCACCCGCGGCATGCGGGAAGGCGAGATGGACCAGATCGCGGAGTTCGTCGTCCAGGCCCTCGCCGCGATCGACGACGAACGTGCGCTCGGCGCAATCCGGGTCGAAGTCGAGAAACTGTGCCGGAAGTTCCCCCTGTATCCGGAGCGACTGCGCTAAGCGAAGCGGTCCGCCAGGTCTTTGCGGACGGCGGTACCCTGGCACAGACGATTCCGGCGTTCGAGCCCAGGCCGGCGCAGCAGGCTATGGCTGCCGCCGTCGCGACGACCTTTGCGGAGGGCGGCGTGCTGCTTGCCGAGGCGGGCACGGGCACCGGCAAGACCCTGGCCTACCTCGCCCCGGCCATCCTGAGCGGCCAGCGCACGCTCGTCTCTACAGGTACCAAGAACCTCCAAGAACAGATCTTCTTCAAGGATCTGCCAATCCTCCGCGAAGCGCTCGGCGTGAACTTCACGGCAACGTATATGAAGGGCCGCGGCAACTATCTCTGCCTGCATCGCTTCGAGGCTCTGCGCGAGGCCACCGCCAGAGACGGAGCCGGATGGCTCGATCCCGAGCGCCACATCGTCCTCGCGCTGATCGAACGCTGGGCCGCGGTCACGAAAACGGGCGACCGTGCCGAGATCGAGGACCTGCCGGAGGAGCTGCCGTGGTGGTCCGACATCGCCGCCAGCTCCGAAAACTGTCTCGGAACCACGTGCCCTCGCTACCAGGACTGCTTCGTCACCCGGGTTCGGCAGCAAGCGGCCGAATCCGATCTCGTGATCGTGAATCACCATCTGTTCTGTGCCGATGCGGCTGTCAGGGAAAGCGCGTACGGCGAAGTCATTCCCTCTTGCAGTCAAGCCGTCATCGACGAAGCGCATCAGCTCGAGGACGTGGCCACCCAATACTTCGGCGTGTCCGTGAGCACGTATCGACTGGAGGATCTGGCCCGGGACGTGCTGCGCCTGCTCGACGCGAGACGCTGCGAGGACGAGCGCGGCGTCATCCGCCGCGCGGTGGAACGGCTGCGCGAGCGTTCGGCCCTCTTCTTCGCCGCCCTGTCGCTCGTCGGTCGCTCGGCACAGGTCGCAGCAGGGAGCCGTCAGGATGAACGGCTCCGTCTGACGCCCGATCTGCTTGCAGAGCTCGGCGACGAAGCCTTGGCGCTCACGGGCACGCTGGACGAGCTCGAAGCCTCGCTGCAGCTGGCAAAACCCGTCGCGCCGGACGCCAACCCGGTCGCTGGCACGGCGACGCATGGCGGTGAGGCGTCCGAAGACCTGCCGGCGCTGGCCAGGCGCGCGTGCGAGCTGCGGCGACGAGTTGCGCTTTCTGCTTCGCGCCTCGGACGACGAATTCGTCTACTACCTCGAGGTGCGCGGCCGCGGCCTGTTCCTGCGCGCCTCACCCATCGACGTCTCCGCCATCGTCCGCGACCGACTGCTCGAACGGATGCGCGCGACCGTACTGACGTCCGCCACCATGGCCGTGGATGGATCGTTCAACTACATTCGCGGGCGCCTTGGCCTCCGAGGCGCTCGCGAGGTGCGTTTGCCCTCGGAGTTCGACTACGCGCGGCAGACGATTCTGTACCTCCCGCGCCGGATGCCGGATCCGCGCTCGCCAAGCTACGCGGAGGCCGCGGGACGCGAGATCGTCGACATCCTCACCCGGACGCGTGGTCGCGCGTTCGTGCTCTTCACCAGCTACGGGATGCTGCGACGCGTTCACGATCTGGCCGAGACGGCGCTCGACTATCCGCTCTTCGTCCAGGGACGCGCTCCCCGCTCAGTGCTGCTCCGCCAATTTCGCGCTACACCTCATGCGGTGCTGTTCGCGACCGCCAGTTTCTGGCAGGGAGTCGACGTCATCGGCGAAGCGCTGAGCTGCGTCATCATCGACAAGCTGCCATTCGCCTCGCCCGCCGATCCCATTACGGCCGCCCGCATCGAGGCCGTGTCGGCACGGGGCGGCCAGCCCTTCACAGAGTACCAGGTGCCGCTGGCGATCCTCGCCCTCCAGCAGGGTCTCGGCCGGCTCATCCGCCATCGCGACGATCGGGGCGTCTTGTCGATTCTCGACCCGCGCCTGCAGACGATGGCGTATGGCTCACGATTCCTCGATGCCATGCCCGACGCCCCAATCACCCGCGATCCGGGGGCGATCGACGCATTCTTCCGCTCGCCCTCCCCGGCCGGACCGCAGGAGTTTTCGGTGTAAACTATTCGTGTCATCGCATTTGCGTTTTCGCCAGCGTCTTTACTTGGAGGAGCCATGTTTCACGCCAGTTCTGGCCGCAGCCTCACGGCGGGCCTTGCTGTCGTCCTGAGTTTCCTGGTGTTCGCCTCGGTCCCCGCATTCGCTCAATCGAGCGGCATGATTCGGGGCAAGGTGGTCGATACGAAGGGACAGCCGATTGAAGGCGTACTCATCACCATCGAATTTACCGAGGGCACCAGAAAAATGGAGGCCAAGACGAACCGGCGCGGAGAGTTCGTGCAAATCGGCCTCGGTTCGGGCACCTATAACGTAACGGCCCAAAAGGACAAGTTCCAGCCGCAGAGGACGCAGGTTCGCGTGTCGGTCGGCGCCGCGGCGGACGCCAACTTCACGCTGGGCGCTCCCACGAACGCGGGACCGGACCCCGAGAAGGTCGCCGCGATCAAGAAGATGTTCGAGGACGGTGTGGCCCTGGCGAAGGCAGGGAACCAGGACGGCGCCATCGCCAAGTTCAACGAAACCATCGTCGAGCTCCCGACCTGCGCTGACTGCTACTACAACATCGGCCTCGCTCATGTCGCCAAGAAGGAGTACGAGCCGGCCGAGGCGGCCCTCAAGAAGGCGACCGAGCTCAATCCCAACCACGCCGCGGCGTACAACGGACTGGCCACGGTCTACAACGCCATGAAGCGCCTGCCGGAAGCCGAAGCGGCCAGCGCCAAGGCCGTGGAAATTGCGGGCTCCTCAGCGTCCGGAGGCAGTGGCAGTGTCGAGGCGCTCTACAATCAGGGCGTCATCTTCTGGAATGCTGGAAAGATCCCCGAAGCGAAGAAGCAGTTCGAAGAGGTCGTCAAGCTGGATCCCAAGCACGCTGATGCGCACTATCAGATCGGCATGGCGTGGCTCAACGAAGGGAAGATGGCGGAGGCAGTCGCGGCGCTCGAGACGAGCCTGAGCCTTGCGCCCGATGGACCAAACGCCGCGCAAGCGAAGGCGCTCATCGCGCAGCTGAAGAAATAGTTCTGTCGCTCGAGTCGGATATCGCGGGTCGTCTCGCAGAAATTCGGGGGCGGATTGCCGACGCAGCAGTCTCGGCAGGCCGCTCCCCGGACGATGTCCGGCTGATTGCCATCTCCAAGACGTTCGGTCTCGAACACGTTCGAGCCGCTGCCGCCGCCGGGCAGCGGGCCTTCGGTGAGAACCGGGTGCAGGAAGCCCTACAGAAGATCGAGGCTTCGGCCGACCTTTCTCTTGAATGGCACCTCGTCGGCCACCTGCAGTCGAACAAGGCTCGAAGAGCCGCCGCCCGTCTGGCCGTCATTCAGTCCGTCGACAGTCCCGACCTGATTCAACGGCTGGAAGCAGGCGCCCTCGAGGCCGGCCGGATGGTTGCCACGTTGATTCAAGTGGATCTCGCCGGTGAGCCGACCAAGCACGGCGCAACGCCCGAGGAGATTCGGGCGATTCTCGATACGGCAGGCCGCTGCCACGCCACAAAAGTGATCGGGCTGATGCTCCTGCCTCCCTACGTGGACGACGCCGAGTCGGTGCGGCCATACTTTCGCAGACTCCGGGAGCTGCGTGATCGGCTGATCGAGAACGGCTACCCCATCGAGACGCTCCGGGAGTTGTCGATGGGCATGAGTCACGACTTCGAGGTCGCCGTCCAGGAAGGTGCCACCATGGTACGCGTGGGCACCGCGATTTTTGGTGCCCGCCATGTTTGATCCCAATCTGCCCTCTGCCGGCGTTCCGCCTCAAGGAGACCGCCACGTGAAGTTCAGCCCTCTCGATCTGCGGCAGCAGCGTTTCCGGACCGGCTTCCGCGGGTACGACCGGGCGCAGGTCGTCGCCTTCCTGGCAGGAGTCGCCGACGACTACGAGCACGCACTCAGGGAGACCGATCGGCTGCAGCAGGACCTCAAGCGGATGGAAGCCCTCCTCAACGAGCACCGCGCCCACGAGCGCAACCTGCGGAATACGCTACTCACGGCCCAGAAGTTCTCCGACGGTATCCGCGAGAACGCAGAACAGGAGGCGCACCGGCTCGTGCGGGAGGCGGAGAGCCGGTGTGATCTCCTGCTTCAGAAAACTTACGCGCGTCTCGACGAGCTGCAGCGCCAGATTGACGACCTCAAGATGAAACGTCGCGAGGTGGCCGAGTCGTTGGAGTCGGTGATCGCCTCGCTCCGAAACTCGCTGGACTTCACCAGTCAGCTGGAACAGAACGAGCGCGACGAGAAGATCCTGCTGCACCGGCCGCGCCAGACGGACATTCCTCAGCCTGAAGAGCACGAATCGACGGATCCAAGGGCACAGGCCCAGTCCTAGGTTCGCGTGATCACCTCGTCGGCCCGCGGAGCCGTCATCGAGGTCCGACTCGTCCCCCGAGCCTCCCGCACCGAAATTGCAGGTGTGCGCGACGGCGCTCTGGTCGTTCGCACCGCGTCGCCGCCGGTGGACAACGCCGCGAACGATGCGCTCCGAACGCTCCTGGCCAGAACGCTTCGGGTGCCTCCGAGCGCGATCTCCATCGTCTCGGGCGCCCGCGCTCGCAGAAAGCGTCTGACGATCGATGGGCTCTCGGCCGAGGTGGTCTCCGCCAGGATTGCCGCGGCCCTCGAAGACTCGCCGGGCCGGTAGCACCGTCCACGATTTCTCGCGTGGCGCTCGCCCACCCGTTACAATCTGCCGTCCATGCACGACACCCGGCCGGTCGCCGATGTCCTCATCGACGGTGCAGCGCGCGTCCTGACCTGCGCAGGCGAGGTGCCGCAAAGAGGCCCCGCGCAGAATATGGTCGAGTCCATTGATTCGGGCGTTGTGGCTGGGCACGCCGGCCGAGTGGTGTTCGTGGGGCCGCGCGACGCCCTGGCCGACTCGGCTCGCATCACCGAGCGGACGAGGATCGTGGACGCGCGCGGCGGCACGGTCCTCCCGGGGTTCGTCGACCCGCACACCCACCTGGTATTCGGCGGCGATCGACGCGCAGAGCTCCATCAACGGCTGGCCGGACAGGAGTATCGGCAAATCGCGAACGCCGGAGGCGGCATCGTCCGAAGCGTGAGGGCCACGCGGGAAGCGACCGAAGGCGACCTGTTCGACGCGGCGTACCGGCGTCTTGACGAAATGCTGCTCGGCGGCACGACGACTTGCGAATCGAAGAGTGGATACGGCCTCGACCTCGACGCCGAGCTGAAGATCCTGCGGGTGATCAATCGACTCAACCGGCTTCACCCCATCGATATCTCCCCCACGTTTCTCGGTGCGCACGAGATTCCGCCCGAGTACCGGGACGACCACGCCGGATACATCGACGTGATTGTCGGGCGAATGATCCCCGCCGTGGCCAACGCGGGACTCGCGGAGTGGTGCGATGTTTTTTGCGAAGACGGCGTGTTCACGCCTGCCGAGGCGCGACGCATTCTCGAGGCCGGCCGCCGCCATGGCCTGAAGCCCCGCATCCACGCGGACGAGCTCGGGCCGAGCGGCGGGTGGCGCGTGGCCGTCGAGGTGGGCGCCCGATCGGCCGACCATCTCGTGTTTCTCGACGCCGAGGGTGCTCGCGGGCTGGCCAGCGCCAACGTCGTGGCGACGCTGCCCGCACCCGCGCATTTCTATCTGAAGCTGGGGCGGTACGCGCCGGCGCGCCTGCTCATAGAATCGGGGGCAGCGGTGGCGATCGCCACCGACGTCAATCCCGGCGGCGGGCATTCCCCGTCGATGCCGTTCGCGATTGCGCTCGCCTGTTTTGGAATGCAGATGACGCTCGAGGAAGCGATCGTCGCGGCGACGATTAATGCCGCGTACGCGATCGACCGCCATGAATCTGTCGGCAGCCTCGAACCAGGCAAGTGGCTCGATGCGATTGTTGTGGACGGCGATCCGATTGATCTCATCAGGGTGGGCGCGCCGGTCGTCCGGACGGTCGTCAAGGCCGGCCACGTTGTCGTTGACGACTTTCAGCTGACAGATCAGGCGCGCGAGGCGTCGTGGAAGGCGAATCCGGTTTCGGCGGCGGGAGAGGCCGCTCCGCCATGAAGCTCACCGAGCGGGTGGTTCGCGATCTCGTCGAAGCGTTTTCGGCGCCCACACCGACGCCGGGCGGAGGTTCGGCGTCGGCGCTCGCCGCCAGCCTCGGAGCGTCGTTGCTGCTGATGGTGGCCTCAATGCCGAAAACCCGGCACAATCGCGACGAGGACCGCCACGCCCTCGACCAGTCGGCCGCTGCCTTGCGAGCGTTGAGAGATTCGCTGATTCACCTCGTCGACCGCGACAGCGAAGCCTACGACGCCGTGGTCGCGGCATACCGCCTGCCGAAGGTCACCGACGACGACAAGGCCCGCCGCACGGCCGCCGTGGGCACTGCGCTCACCCAGGCCACCGAGGTCCCTCTGGAGGTGATGTGGGCGGCGTCACAGGTGCTGGCCGAAGGCGAAAACGTCGCCCGTTACGGCAATCGATCGGCCGCCAGCGACGTCGGCGTCGCACTGGAATTGACGGCTGCCGGCCTGCGCGGCGCAGCCCTCAACGTCCACACCAATCTTGAAGGGCTCACCGATCGGGCGTTCGTCGACCGGGCGGCCGAATCGGCCGCCCGCGTGGCCGCGGCTGCGGACGAATCTCGCCGGCGCACCGCTGAGTTGTTGAAGGGATAGCCGGGTTTTCGAACAAAGGAGCACCGCCGTGGCGAACCACCATCGAACGAGCTCGACCCGCCTCGGAGCGTGGGCGGTCCTGGTACTCGGAATCGGATGTGCCGCACTCGCCTTTGTCCGCCCATCGGTCCTCGTGCAGGCTCAGTCCCGTGGCGCCTATTTCCCGGAGCGCTTCGATTGGCAGAAGGCCCGGCCGGAAGAGGTCGGGATGGATCCATCGAGACTGGCCGAGGTGGTGCGATTCGCGGAGGCCAACGAGAATCCCGGCTCGAAGGACCTGCGGCTCGAGCTCGCCACCAGCTTCGGCGCGCGCGAGCCCTTCGACCACGCGATCGGGCCCGTCAGGGAGCGCGGCGCCGCCAACGGCATCATCGTCCGCAACGGGCGCATCGTTGCCGAATGGGGCGACACACGCCGCGTGGACATGACCTTCAGCGTGGCGAAGTCGTTTCTGTCGACGGTAGTGGGTCTGGCCTGGCAGCGGGGCCTCATCCGTGACGTGGACGAACTCGTCCGCGACTACATGCCCAACTCCCCGCACTTCGAGGGGCCGCACAACTCACAGATCACCTGGAATCACCTTTTGCGCCAGACCAGCGACTGGCAGGGCACGCTCTGGGGCAAGCCGGATTGGGCAGACAGGCCCGAAGGCGCGAAGCCGGCCGACTGGCCGAACCGCCCGCTCCATACGCCGGGCACGCGATACAAGTACAACGACACGCGCGTCAATCTGCTGGCCCTCGCCGCGCTGCACGTGTGGCGTCGGCCGCTGCCGCAGGTGCTGCGCGAGGAGCTGATGAATCCCATCGGTGCCTCG
This sequence comes from uncultured Acidobacteriota bacterium, assembly GCA_963817395.1. Classification (GTDB taxonomy): domain Bacteria; phylum Acidobacteriota; class Vicinamibacteria; order Vicinamibacterales; family CAVPJW01; genus CAWGYQ01. The sequence continues at coordinate 118,027 of CAWFOC010000003.1, forward strand.
ACCACGTGGGAATGGCTCGGGTACGACAATTCGTGGGTCGAGCTCGACGGCCAGCGGATGCAATCCGTGAGCGGCGGCGGCCATTACGGCGGCGGGATGTTCATCAGCGCGCACGACATGGCGCGCTTCGGCTATCTCTTTCTGCGCAACGGACTCTGGAAGGATCGGCAGATCGTCTCCGAGAAATGGATCGCGATGGCGCGGACACCCGGCGTCAACCGGGAATACGGTTTCATGAACTGGTTCCTGAACACTGACCGGAAATCCCTGCCGGCCGCGCCGGAGTCGAGCGTCACCTTCCGCGGCAACGGCCAGAACATCATCTACATCGATTGGGAGCACGACATCGTCGCGGTCTTTCGGTGGATTGCGAACGATGATGCGCTCAGGGAAGCCGTGGCGAAGCTGCTCGGAACGTTTGGGCCGTCCCCGAGCGCACGCGAGGACTAGGAATGGTGAAGGACGCGGGCTCGTCTCATCGAATCTGGTGCAGGATGCGGTCCCATCTCGTGCGAGTGAAGAAGTGCACGGCGACCGAAGCCAGGCTCTTCACGCGCTCGACCAAGCCGCCTTCCAGATAGTCTTCACGGCCGGACTCGTACGACCAGTACACCAGGAGCGCCTTGCCTTTGATGTAGTCGCGTGGCAGAAATCCCCAGTACCGGCTGTCCTGGGAGTTGTCACGGTTGTCGCCCATGACGAAATAGTGGCCGGGCGGCACCTGCACGGGGCCGTACTGCTCTCGCACGTCGAACGACGTCACTTCATGCAGCGACGAGGGGCCCACGGGCTCGAGGAAGTGGGCGTAGGGCTCGTCGAGCGCGCGACCGTCGATGAAGACCCGTTTCCGCCGGACCTCCAGCGTCTCGCCCGGAAGGCCGATGACGCGCTTGATGAAATCGCGCTCGGGTTCTTCGGGATACTTGAACACCACGACTTCGCCGCGAGCGACGTCGCCCACGGGCAGCAAGGCCCGCCCGACAGCCGTGCCTGTAGGGCCGTACACGAACTTGTTCACCAGCAGATGGTCACCGATGAGCAGGTTCTCCTCCATCGAGCCGGTGGGTATCTTGAAGGCCTGCACGACGAAGGTCCGGATGAACAGCGCCAGCACGACGGCGATGGCAATCGACTCGAAGTATTCGCGCGCGGTCGACTTGCGGAACGTGGCCATGGTTACTCGTCGGTCACCTTGAGAACCGCCAGAAAAGCCTCCTGTGGGATCTCCACCCGACCGACCCGCTTCATCCGCTTCTTGCCTTCCTTCTGCTTCTCGAGCAGCTTGCGCTTGCGCGAGATGTCGCCGCCGTAGCACTTCGCCAGCACGTTCTTCCTCAGCGCCTTGACCGACTCGCGCGCGATGATGCGGCTGCCGATGGCCGCCTGAATCGCCACCTCGAACATCTGGCGGGGAATCAGCTCGCGCATCTTCGACGCCAGTGCCCGACCGCGGGTGTACGCCGCGTCGCGGTGCACGATGATCGACAAGGCGTCGACCGGCTCCCCGTTCACCAGGATATCGAGCTTGACGAGCGGCGACTCCCAATAGCCGGTCACATGATAGTCGAGCGACGCGTACCCACGGGAAATCGTCTTCAGCCGATCATAGAAATCGAGCACCACCTCGTTGAACGGCAGCTCGTAGGTGATGAGCACGCGATCGGTGGCGAGATACTCCAGCGTCTTCTGGATGCCGCGTTTTTCCTGGCACAGTTGCAGGATGCCGCCCACGTGCTCGGAAGGCGTCAGCACGGTCGCTGTGATCACCGGCTCCTCGATCTTTTCAATCCGCCCCTGCTCGGGGAGCTTCGCGGGGCTGTCGATCTCTTGCACCTCGTTGTCCGTGGTGGTGACGCGGTAGAGAACGCCGGGCGCGGTGGTCACGAGGTTCATGTTGAACTCGCGCTCCAGCCGCTCCTGGACAATCTCCATGTGAAGGAGGCCTAGAAACCCGCACCGGAACCCGAAGCCGAGCGCCACCGACGTCTCGGGCTCGTAGAAGAACGACGCGTCGTTCAGCCGCAGCTTCTCGAGGGCGTCTCTCAACTCGGGGTACTCATGGCCCTCGACCGGATAAAGACCCGCGAAGACCATCGGCTTGAGCTCGCGGAAGCCGGGAAAGGGCTGCGCGGTGGGGCGCGCGGTTTCCGTCAGCGTGTCGCCAAGCTTCGCGTCACCCACACGGCGGATGCCCGCGACGACGAAGCCCACCTCGCCCACGCCCAACTCGTCGACGGGCACCGGCTTGGGCAGAAACACGCCGACTTGCTCGACCTCGTAATCCTGCCCTTCCGCCATCAACCGGATCCGGGAGCCGCTTCGGAGCGAGCCGTCGATCACCCGCACCACGATGACTACGCCGCGGTAGGGGTCGTACCAGGAATCGAAGATGAGGGCTTTCAGTGGCGCGTCGGGGTCACCCGCGGGCTGGGGAACACGCGAGACGATGGCCTCGAGAATCGCCTGGGTGCCCGTGCCTTCCTTCGCGCTTGCGAGCAGGGCCGTGCTGGCGTCGAGGCCGATGATGTCCTCGAGCTGCCGCTTCACCTCCTCGGGCTGCGAGCCAGGCAGGTCGATCTTGTTGATGACGGGAATGATCTCGAGGTTGTCGTCCACGGCCAGGTACGCGTTTGCCAGCGTCTGCGCCTCGACACCCTGCGAGGCATCCACCAGCAGCAGCGCGCCCTCGCACGCGGCGAGCGATCGCGTCACCTCATAAGCGAAGTCCACGTGTCCGGGAGTATCGATGAGGTTCAGGACATACGGCAGGCCGTCCGACGCCGTGTAATTCAGCCTCACGGGATGCGCCTTGATGGTGATGCCGCGCTCGCGCTCCAGGTCCATGCTGTCGAGGACCTGCGCCTCCATCTCTCGTGGCTGCAGCGCGCCGGTCAGCTCCAGAAAGCGGTCGGCCAGGGTCGACTTGCCGTGGTCGATATGGGCGATGACCGAGAAGTTGCGGATGTATCGCGCGTCCATAGGGCTAGCGCGTCGGCGCCACGAGTGAGGGCGGCCTGCTGTGCCCGCGCCGCATTCAGGATCGCTGATCGATCGGAACGTAGTGCTGGGGATATGGGGGCCCCGTGTACTCCGCCCGCGGCCGAATCAGCCTGTTGTTCGCGAATTGTTCGAGCACGTGCGCGGTCCAGCCGGACACGCGGCTCACGGCAAAGATCGGCGTGAAGAGATCGATGGGAATGCCCAGGACGAAATACGTTGACGCGGAATAGAAGTCCACGTTGGGATTGAGCTTCTTCTCGGCTTTCACCAGCGCCTCGATCCGCTCCGAGATCTCGAACCAGCGCGGCTGCCCGAGCGCGCGCCCCAGATCCCGCGACATCTGCCTGAGGTGCGTCGCGCGTGGATCCTCGGTGCGGTACACCCGGTGGCCGAAGCCCGGAATCTTGTCCTTGCGCGCGAGCTTGCCGCGGATCACCTCGTCCACCCGCGCGTCGCTGGCGTCCTGCCCGATTTCCAGCAGCAGGCGCATCACGTCGGCGTTGGCGCCGCCATGCAGAGGCCCTTTGAGCGCGGCGATGGCCGCCACCTGCGTCGAGTGAATGTCGGTGAGCGTGGCCGCCGCAACCCGCGCCGCGAAGGTCGAGGCATTCAGCTCGTGGTCGGCGTGCAGGACCAGCGCCACGTCAAAGGCACGCGTCGCCAGCGGCGACGGCCTGTCGCCGGTGAGCATGTACAGGAAGTTTGCCGCGTGCCCCAGCGCAGGGTCCGGCTGAATGGGCCCACCGCTCCCACCGAGACGCCCCATCGTCGCCACCAGGCTTGCCAGCTGCGCCGTGAGACGGACGGCCTTGCGATAGTTGGCTGGCGGCGACGCGTCGTCGACGTCCGGGTCGTAGTGACCAAGCACCGAGGTGAGTGTCCGCAAGGCGTCCATCCCGCCGACGGGCGGCAGCGCCTTGATGGTCCGCAGGACGCCTTCGGGGAGGGTGCGCGCCGACGCAAGCTGCGAAGAGAGGTCGCCAAGCTCCGCACGCGTCGGCAGACGCCGGTGCCACAATAGAAAACAGACTTCTTCGAACGAGGCCCGCTTCGCCAGGTCGTGGATGTCGTGGCCGCAATACGCGAGCACACCGCGGTCACCGTCGAGATAACAGATCGCCGACGACGTCGCGACGATGTCTTCCAGACCGGCCTTGGCCTTGATCTCCACCGTCATGGGCCAATGATATCAGTAACGCCAACGGCGGTGATCACGCGTCGAGCCGCGCGCCGCTCGGGTCAGGCCGTTCGGATACTCGTCAGCGGGCGGTACAGGTAGCCGACGATCATCCCGTAGACAGCGAACTCGACGATGTAGTCGATCAGCATGTATGTGAACAGCTGTGCCGAGATCGGGTAGACCACGTGCTGCCAGACCGTCGCAAAGCAATTGAGCATGATGCCTACCAGCACGCCGTAGCGCATGCCTTCGACCGTGCCGTTTCCGCCCTCGTACCCCTTGGCATAGGCGTACGCGAACGCGAAGAAGCCGATCAGCCCGAAGCCGAATCCCATGGGAAGGCGGGACATCAGCTCGGGCTCCGGCCGGAAGGCGGCGGCATTCTGCATGAGCACGTCCCGCAGAATCACGGTGTTCACCAGGAATCCCAACGCCATGTAGACGACCCAGGCAACGACGGCGGCAAGCGTCAGACGGGAGAAATTCATACGGGCCACTCCTTCGTGAAGAGAGGACTGGACGACCTGGGGGTGGCGTGACTATAGCCAGAGCCGGGTGAGGCGTCAAAAACGGCCGAACAATGGTGCCGGTCTACTTGCCTGACACGACCTGCGTGCCGAGCACGACGCCGTCACCCGCGAACTGCTGGACGATCGAGAGGACGCCGGTGTAGAGGAAGCCGATCTGAAAGAGCATGAGGAACGGCAGCGTGCCGTAAATGCCGTTGGCGAGCGCGTAGAAGACGGTGGCGGTGAAATAAAACCCAAGCGTCAGCTCGATGAACGGCTGGATGGCCACCGACTGACGGTAGCGCTTGCTCACCCATTCGTCGGACTGCCGCTCGATGCAGTACTTTGGCGTGCGCGCGAACTCTCCCTGCGTGCCCAGCAGCGCCTCGAAGACCGCGCGCGTGTTGTTGACGCACAGCCCGATGCCTATCGACATGAGGAACGGCAGATACTTCAGACGCGTCACCCAGTCGCGATAGAGCTCGCGCTGGCACACGACGTAGAAGTTCGCCATCGAGAGAGTGGCGGCGAAGAAGAGCGGCACGTCGATGAGCAGCATCTCGTACCAGCCCATGCTGTAGCGGATGTACATCGCCGGGAACATGAGTACCGACAGGATGCACATCAATGGGTAGTTGAAGTTCGCCGTCAGATGAAAGAAGGCCTCGGCCTTCACGCCGAGAGGCAGGCGCGATCTGAGCAGCTGCGGGAGCAGCTTGCGGCAGGTCTGGACCGACCCCTTCGCCCAGCGGTGCTGCTGCGACTTGAAGCCGTTCATCTCGACCGGCACTTCGGCCGGCGCAATGACATGGGGCAGGAACACGAATCGCCAGCCGAGCATCTGCGCGCGGTAACTCAGGTCCAGATCCTCGGTCAGGGTGTCATGTTGCCAGCCGCCGGAGCTGTCGATGGCCTCGCGCCGCCAGATGCCAGCCGTCCCGTTGAAGTTGAAGAACCGGCCTGCGCGATGGCGCCCGCCGTGTTCGAGGACGAAATGCCCGTCGAGCAGGATGGACTGGATTTTCGTGAGGAGCGAGTAATCCTGGTTGATGTGGCCCCAGCGCGCCTGGACCATGCCGACCCCCACGTCGGCGAAGTGCGGCAGCACGCGGTGCAGGAAGTCAGGTGAGGGAATGAAGTCGGCGTCGAAGATGGCGATGAAGCTGCCACGCGCCACCTTCAGGCCTTCCTCGAGCGCACCGGCCTTGAACCCGCGGCGATCCACGCGATGGAAATACTTGATGTCCACGCCCTGTGCCGCTCTGCGTCGCACGGCGAGCTCGGCGATGGGACGCGTCTCGTCCGTCGAGTCGTCGAGCACCTGAATCTCGAGCAGATGCGACGGATAGTCGAGCCGGCAGGCCGCGTCGATGACCCGCTCGACGACATACATCTCGTTGTAAATCGGCAGCTGCACCGTGACGACCGGCAACACGTCGAGCGCGGCCAGATCGCCAGGCTCCCTGTCCTTGTTCTTCATGTACAGGTAGACCAGGTAGTAGCGGTGCCACCCGTAAACTGCCAAAATCAACAGGACGAAGAAGTAACTCGCTAGAATCAGCGTTTCGGCGGGCGTCATACGGCGGAGCAGTCGGCGGCGATCACAGAGTAATAATTATACTGTCGCCCGATCCTAAGTCAACGCAGCCCAGCCGTCGATCATGACTTCCTCGGACATTCGAGACCTCCTCGCGGCCGTCCGTGATGGCCGCTTGTCGCTCGACCAGGCGCACGCGACGCTCGTGGACAGCCTCGCGAAGACCGCCGACCTCGGCTTTGCCCGCATCGATCATGATCGCGCCCACCGCCGCGGCTTTCCCGAGGTCGTGCTTGGCCTCGGCAAGACGCCAGCGCAGGTCGCCGTCATCGCGGCCGCCATCGTCGCCCGCGGTCACACCTTGCTCGTCACGCGCGCCGACGAGCACACTTTCCACGCGGTCCGCGAGAAGGTACCCGATGCCGTGTTCCGATCGGAGGCACGCGCGATCACCCGTCGCGGCAACGACGTGGAGCCCGGTCGCGGAACGGTGCTCGTCGTCTCGGCTGGCACCTCCGATGGACCGGTCGCCGAAGAAGCCGTCGTGACCGCCGAGCTCATGGGAAACCACGTGGAGCGACTCTACGACGTCGGCGTCGCTGGTCTGCACCGCCTGCTGAGCGAGCACGATCGCCTCCATGCCGCGCGCGTGATCATCGTCGTGGCGGGCATGGAGGGTGCCCTGCCGAGCGTGGTGGCAGGACTCGTGAAGGCGCCGGTGATTGCCGTGCCGACGAGCGTCGGCTACGGCGCCAGCTTCGGCGGAATCACCGCCCTGCTCGGCATGCTCAACAGCTGCGCGTCGGGTGTCACGGTCGTCAATATCGACAACGGGTTCGGAGCGGCCTTCGCAGCCAGCCTGATTACCCACGCCTAGTGACCTAACGCTTGACAGCGCGTCGCCGGACGCCCATATTCTGGGCATCTCGAAGGGCGTGCTATATTAGGGGGTTGGCTCAACCCGGCAGGCCCGGCGAGAGGTGTCTCTCCTCCCTTCGCCTCCACCGGTGCCGAGCAGAAGGACCTTCACCACCCTATGCAGGCAAGCGCTTTCCGGACCCTCGGCTTCGAGCAAATCGTCGAAATCGTCCGGAGCCTGGCGCTGACGCCCACCGGATCTGATCGTCTGGCCGAGCTCGCTCCGGAACAGGATCCGCAGCGGGTCGCACAGCTGCTCGCCGCCACCACCGAAGCCGTTCGCTTTCTGGCTGCCAATCACGGATTCGGACTGCGCGCATCGTCCGAGCTCCGGCTGCAGCTCGACGGCCTGGCCGTGCAGGGTCGCGCGCTCGAGCCGGCAGGACTGCTCGCCCTGGCGGATTTTCTGGATTCCGTTGAGCAGGCTCGCAATTCCATTCGCCAGCACGGTGGGGCATTCGCGCACCTCAAGCGTCTTGCCGACTCGGCCGCGTCGTTCCGTCACGAAAGCGCGGACGTGCAACGCAAGATTGCACCGTCGGGCGAGGTCGTCGATCAGGCGAGCGCGCAGCTTGCCGGAATCCGCGATCGGCTCCGCCGGCAACGCACGCGGTTGCGGGGCACGCTGGAGTCGTATCTGCGCGGGAAGGACACGGCCCGGCACCTGCAGGAACAGGTGGTGACCGAGCGGAATGGCCGCTACGTGCTGGTGGTCAAGACCGAAAGCCGCTCCTCGATCCCCGGCATCATCCACGGCAGCTCCTCGAGCGGCGCCAGCCTGTTTCTCGAGCCCCTCAGCACGGTGGAGATCAACAACGACATCGTCGCGCTCGAGGAGCAGGAGACGCAGGAGATCTTCCGCATCCTCCTGGCGTTGACCGACAGCTTCCGCTCTCGCGGCGTACAACTTCACCACACGATCGAGGTCGCCACCGAGCTCGACGTGCTGCAAGCCAAGGCGCGCTTTGCGGAAATGGTGCGTGGCGTCGAGCCCATCATTGCAGTCGATGCCCGACTCGAACTGCGCCAGGCTCGTCATCCCTTGCTCATCCCGGCCGTGGCGGCGCGGCTCGACGAACGGAGCGTGCGCACCGCGGCGCCTGTGCCTGTCGACATCGTGCTGACTCCGCCGTCCACTGTGCTCGTCATCAGCGGACCGAACACTGGCGGCAAGACCGTTGCCCTGAAGACGGCCGGAATCCTGTCGTTGATGGCGCAGGCGGGTCTGCACATTCCTTCGGCCGAGGGCGCGCGCCTGCCGGTCTTTCAGTCGATCTTTGCGGATATCGGAGACGAGCAGTCGATTGCCGCCAACCTGAGCACGTTCTCGTGGCACATGACGAACATTGCCGCGATGGATCGCGACCTCGGGTTGCCGGGCCTGGTTCTCCTCGATGAGATCGGCGCGGGAACCGACCCGGCCGAGGGCGGCGCGCTCGGAGTGGCGATTATCGAGCACTTCCGCTCACGCGGGGCGCTCGTCATCACCACAACCCATCACGACGCGCTGAAGACCTATGCGGCCACAACCGCCGGTGTGACCTGTGCGGCCTTCGGTTTCGAACCCGAGAGTTTTGCGCCGACCTATCGGCTGACGTACGGATCGCCCGGACGGAGTCTCGCGCTCGAGATTGCCGGCCGCCTGGGCCTGAGCCAGACAATCCTTCTCTCGGCCGCCCGGAACCTGACCGAGCACGAGGCGCAGATCGCCGAGCACCTGGCGAAGATCGACGAAGACATGAGGCGGCTGGATCACGACCGGCGCCTGGTACTGCGCGAACGGGAAACCCTCCAGGAGGGTGAGAACCGGCTGCGCGCGCGCGAAGACGCCCTGCGGCACCGCGAGGATGCCCACAAGCGCCGGCTCAACGACGAGCTCGACGCGCGTGTCGGCGAGGCGCGGCGAGAGATCGATGCGATCGTCGCCGATCTCAAGCGCCGAACCGCGGAACTGGCTTCGCGGGCCGAACGCCATTCGCCGTCCGCCGCCTCCACGGGAGACGCGGGAATGGCGCGCGCCGATGCACGGGCGGCCATCGATGGCGCCGTGGCGCGGCTGAGGGACGCCGTCCCGCCGCCGCCACCCTTCGTATCCGATGGCCACCTGGCGAGCGTAGGCGACCGTGTCGCCGTCAGCGGGCTCAATCTGGAGGGCCGCGTGTTGAGCATCCATGACGGGGAGGCCGAAGTGGACGTCCGCGGCAAGCGTCTCAAGGCGGATCTGCGGGAGCTCCGGGTGGTGGCCCGGGATGCACCCGCCGCCACCGGACGCGTGAACGTGACGGTCCAGCTTCAGCCGCGCGAATACGTCACCACCGAGCTCAATGTGATCGGCTGCACTGTCGATGAGGCGCTGGCGAGAGCCGAGCGGTTTCTGGATGAATCGTTGCTCGCAGGCGAACGAACGGTACGAGTCATTCACGGATTCGGCACCGGGCAGCTGCGCCGCGCACTCGCCGGGTTTCTCGAGCAGCACCCCTTCGTTGAGCGTATCGCGACGGCCGCCCCCGAACAGGGCGGCGGCGGGGTGACGGTTGTCGAGTTGAAGGACTAGCAGCAACGTGGGCGTCTTTCCATCGAGCTTCGTCGACGAGCTGCGCAGCCAGGCTGACATCCTGCAGATCGTTCAGGAGCACGTGTCGCTCAAGAAGGCAGGGACGAGCTACAAGGGCCTCTGCCCGTTTCACGCCGAGAAGACGCCGTCGTTCCATGTCAATCGTGACAAGGGCTTCTTTCACTGCTTCGGATGCGGTGTCGGCGGCGACGTGTTCAAGTTCCTCGAGCTGCAGGAGCGCATGACGTTTCCCGAAGCCGTGCGTCATCTCGCCGCGCGGCTCGGGCTGCAGGTGCCTGAGACCGTGTCGGGCGAGGAGCGCCAGACCGACGCTGCCGAGCGCGAAGCCCTTCTCAAGATGCACGAAGTGGCCACGGCGTTCTTCCGCGAGCAGCTCACCAGACCTGAGGGCGCGCGCGCGAGACAGCAGCTCCGCGAGCGGGGCCTTTCTCACGAGACCATCGATCGCCTCGGCCTCGGATTCGCGCCGGTCGCCCGAGATACGCTTGCAGCCCTTCTGCTCGCTCAGGGTTTCCGGCAGGCGCTCATTCTTCAGAGCGGTCTCGTCGTCCAGCGGGACGATGGGCAGGTTGTCGATCGATTTCGAAATCGCCTGATGGTACCGATCTGTCGCGATACCGGATCGGTCGTGGCCTTTGGCGGTCGGGCCATGAGCCCGGAACAACAGCCGAAGTACCTGAACTCGCCCGAGACCCCGATCTATACCAAGGGCCGGGCGCTCTATGGCATCCACCTGACCAAAGCTGAAATCAGGCGGCTCGGCTACGGTGTCATCGTCGAGGGCTACTTCGATTTCGCGCAGCTCGTGCAGGCTTCGATCACGCCGGTGGTCGCCTCGTGCGGCACGGCCCTGACCGCGCCCCAGGCACAGTTGCTCAGGCGCTTCACATCGAAGGTGATTCTCAGCTTCGATCCCGACGCTGCCGGACAGGGTGCGGCAGCGCGCTCCTGCGACCTGCTCGTCTCAGAAGGATTTGACGTCAATGTCGCGGTGCTGCCTCGGGGAGAGGACCCGGACACCCTTGTGCAGAAGCGCGGTCGCCAGGCCTACCTCGAGTTGCTCAAACAGTCGCGGCCGTATCTGGAATACCTGCTGGATCGCACGGCGGACCAGCACGACCTGGCGACCGACGAGGGCCGGCGCCAGTTCCTGGCGAGCATGCTGACGGTGGCCGCGAAGATTCCCGACGCCGCCGGGCGCGACCAGTTTGGGGATCGGCTGGCGCACAAGGCGCGGATCACCGAAACCGTCGTTCGGGACGAAATCAGGAAGGCCGCCGTGTCGCGACGGACCTCGCTGACGCCCCGGGAACTCCCGGCGTTCGGACAGGTGAAACAGGCAGAACGGGGCCTGATTTGGGCCCTTCTCCGGGAGCCGGAACAAGGTCTGCAGGCCCTTTCCGGGTTGGACGAGGCAGATTTCGACGGCCTCACGACCCGGGCCGTTCTCGAGGCGGCCCGATCGCTGCTGGGCCGGCCGATCTCCGCGATACCGTCCGCGCTCCTGGAGCGTCTAACTACCGTGGAAGCCCAGCTCGTGACCAGTATCGCGACCGAGCCGGTGGCGCCAGCCCCCGCCGCCGAATGCGGGCGGGCGATCAGGCGGCTGCGCTACGAGCGCGAGCAGGCGGCCCTGCAGCGGGAAATCGACCGTCTCCAGGGGCTCGGGGCAAGCCACCACGACACCCAGATTGACGCCTTGTGGCGGCAAAAGAAGGACTTGCTGCATCGCATCGAGGCATTGGCTTGAAACCCGGGCCACGAGCCACGGGGAGAGCGATACCGGCTGTCCTCAGGCTGTGTCGGTCTCATAAGTAGAAGGAGTCGGTCTTGTCCATTGAAGAAAAGTACGACGAGGTCAGGCAGCTCATCAGCATCGGGAAGGAGAAGGGCTATCTCCTGTACGACGAGGTGAACGAGCTCCTGCCATCGGAGATCACCTCATCCGACGAGCTGGACGATCTGTTCAACACGTTCGGCAGCGCCGGCATCGAGGTGGTCGACTCGGAGAAGGCCTACCGTGACGATGCGAAGCAGTTCGACCGGACCGGTGAGGGTGCCGAGGAGCTCGAGCTCGACCTGACGCCGGGAGCGCTCGACAAGACGAACGACCCCGTCCGGATGTATCTGCGCGAGATGGGCACGGTGCCGCTGCTCACGCGCGAGGGCGAGGTCGAGATCGCGCGACGGATCGAGCGCGGCAAGCTGGCCGTCATCAAGTCGATCTCACGCACCCCCACCGTGGCCAAGAACATCATCCGTATGGGTGAGCAGCTCAAGGCCGGAGAGCGCACCATTCGCGAGCTCGTCATCTTCCAGGAAGAAGAGCTGACCGACGATCGCGTCGAAGAGCGGGCGCGCGAGGTGCTGCGGCAGATCGACGCCGTGAAGCGCGCGTGGGTGACCGTCCAGAAGCTGGAAGAGAAATTCGCGCCGATTCCCAAGAAGGACAAGCGCAAGTACCGGCGTGCGAAGTGGAAAGCCGCCCGGGCACGCGTCGAGCTCTCGCAGGACATCAGGCAGATCGAGTTCACCGAAATGGTGAAGCGCCGGATGATCGAGGAGATCAAGGACGCCGTCGAGGCCGTTCAGAAGGTTCAGCGCGAGATCGACGCGCTCGGCCGGCAGCTGCTGCCGAAGAACCGGCGGCGTCTGAAGGAAGAAGACCGCAAGAACCTGCTGCGCCGCATCAAGGATCTGAGGGGCGCCGTACGCGGCATGGCCGAGGGACTCGAGGAAACGCCCGAGCAGCTCAGGCGGACGCTCGACACCATCACGCGGGGCGAAGCCCAGGCCGAGCAGGCCAAGAAGGAGCTGGTCGAGGCCAACCTCCGACTGGTGGTCTCGATCGCCAAGAAGTACACCAACCGTGGGTTGCAGTTCCTGGATCTGATCCAGGAGGGCAACATCGGCCTCATGAAAGCGGTCGACAAGTTCGAGTACCGCCGCGGTTACAAGTTCTCCACCTATGCCACGTGGTGGATTCGCCAGGCAATTACCCGCGCGATCGCCGATCAGGCGCGCACCATTCGGATCCCGGTGCACATGATCGAGACGATCAACAAGCTGATTCGCACCTCGCGCGCCCTCGTGCAGGAGCTGGGTCGCGAACCGACGTCGGAAGAGATTGCCAAGCGGATGGACATTCCCGTGTCGAAGGTCCGCAAGGTGCTGAAGATCGCGCAGGAGCCGATTTCGCTCGAGACGCCGATTGGCGAGGAAGAGGACAGCCATCTCGGCGACTTCATCGAAGACCGGCAGGTGGTGTCGCCCGCCGAGGCCGTCATCAATCTGAACCTGAAGGAACAGACCGAGTCGGTGCTCAAGACGCTGACGCCGCGCGAGGAGAAGGTCATCAAGATGCGCTTCGGGGTCGGCGACGGCAGCGAGCACACGCTCGAGGAAGTGGGTCAGAGTTTCGCCGTCACGCGCGAGCGCATCCGCCAGATCGAAGCCAAGGCGCTTCGCAAGCTGCGGCACCCGTCGCGCAGCCGCAAGCTTCGCGCGTTTCTCGAAGGGCGAACCTGAACGCCGATCAACTCGCGGCCTTGCGGGCCCATAGCTCAGCGGTCAGAGCTGCCGGCTCATAACCGGCTCGTCCCAGGTTCGAATCCTGGTGGGCCCACCAACCTTCGCTCATGATCCAGGCGAAGGTTGCCGCGCCGTAGCGTTGCGTCGCAACGCGAAGGCGGGCTTCTCGCCCTGAACGAGCTAGGTTGGCACGTGGGGCGGCTCGTCTAGGACACGCCTGCGAGGAACGGATACCCCCAGAACAGACCGAGCGCGATCGACACACCGCCGACGGCCAGCGAAACGGTGCGCACGAACACGTGATGAGCTCCCAGCCGTGCGAGCGGCCAGCCCAGGAGTCCCGAGAGCGCGGCCATCCCGACGGTCGATCCCACACCAAACAGCAGCAGATAGCCGAGCCGTGTCGCGGTTGACGGGAGCGTGGTCACTACGAGCGCGGTCATCGCGCCGCTGCCCGCCAGTCCATGGACAGCGCCCACCAGGAGTGGTCGTGCGAGTGTCCATCGGTCCACCGAGAACGCTGCCGGTCTTCGATGCGAATGTGTCGGACCCCTGGGCACTCGGCGGGCGCCCTGATACATCGCGCGCACGCCAAAGCCAACCAACAGCAGGACCACCGAGACCTCGAACACCTGCGCCGCGATGTCCGGCATTTCTGTCTGCATCACCACCAGAAGGGCGCCGGTCGCGAGCAGCGTCAGCGTATGCCCCAGTCCCCAGCACGCTCCCAGCCATGCGGCGTTCGCGCTGCTACGCTCGCCCGTCATGAGGGTGGATATCGCAGCGAGATGATCGGGCTCGAGCGCGTGCCGCATGCCGAGCAGTGTGCCCAGACCGGCGCTCGCCGCGAATCCCAGCGGGAGTACGGATCCGTCGCCGTGAGCGTTCCATCCCGTCCAGAGCCCCGACTCGTCCATCGGCTCTACGCTCGCTTGCTGAAGCATCCAGTACGTCGCGACCGTGCACGCGAGTCCAAGGAGAAGCCAGCTCGCTTCGGGCGCTCGCGATTGAAGCAGCTCGACGGGCCGGCCGTGAGGAGTGTTTCGGTAGGCTGCGGCCCAGGCTTCCTTTCGTGTCAGAAGCGCGGTCGGATCAGCCAGGCCCTTCGCCGTGACCAAGCGCTCCAGAGCGGACAGCCAATGTTCATAGTAGCGAGAACCGTCGTCGGGTTCACCACGTCTGGCAGCAGCCTGGAGTTCACCCGCCAAAGAGGCCGCCCACTCTTTCCAGGTGAAATGCCCCTGCTCTGAAAGCTTGACCGCAAGCGCGAACGCTTGCGCCTGCCACGGCTCGGCGAAGGATGGGCCTCCTTCGTCACGAGGCAAACGCGGAAAGTCAGAGAGATATTCGGAGTTGGACGTCGGACTAGGCTCGCTCAAGGTAGTCATCCCACATGTCGAGATGAACCGAGTCACGCGGCGACGCGTCATGTCCCCACAGCTCCCGTGCGGCGAAACGCACGGAGTAGACGTGCTGGCGTTTTTCACCTTGAAAATGAGCGTTGGTGTCGGGAAAGACATGGACACCGTGATCTCGAACGATGATGCCGGTCCTCCCGCGGGCGTACCGTGGCAGGCGAGTATGGCCAGTCGGGTTGATGTTACGCGCCTGAACGCGCTGGCCGACCTTGAACGATGGCCGAATTTTCGGATCCTGGCTCGAAGGTATCCCGCGATTCAGCCAACGATCCACAGTCGCCAAAGTCAGCACGGGAGTCTCTCTGCTCGACCCAGGAGCCGGCTTCCCGCTCCGCAGCTCTTCCGGCGTCACAAAACCGTATTTCACCACCTGGTTCTCGAGCCTGTTCAGCCACCGCTCGTAATAGCTCATTCGCAGATAGTCAACCGGAGGCAGGATCTCGAGTGCGTGTCTGTCGGCATCGAGATTCCATTTGCGCCAGGCACGCATCGCACGAGTGAGTGCGTAGATGCGACCTTCCCAGCTCGCATGGAAGACAGGTTCGTCCTGCTCATGCTGCACAGGGCCCATACCCTGCTGGCCGCCCATGTCATGCACGCCGTTCATGCGTCACCTCCTCACCGGGGAAGCGTGACTTTGACGACGCCAACCATGGCGTCACGTGTGACCAACGCTGCCAACTGCTCTTCTGACATGCTCTCGGAACCAGCGGGCCGCTCGGGCAAGACGATATAGCGCAACTCCGCCGTGCTGTCCCAGACGCGTACTTCAACGCCGGGGGACAGCTCCGTTCCGAACTCGCGAAGGATGCCGCGCGGGTCGATGACCGCTCGGGATCGGTAGGACGCCGACTTGTACCAGACCGGCGGCAGGCCCAGCACTGGCCACGGATAGCACGAGCATAGTGTGCAGACGATTAGGTTGTGGACCGTGGGTGTGTTCTCCACCACGCGCATGTGCTCGCCCTGACCGCTGGTGTAGCCCAGTTCGGCGATCGCCGCCGGCGCATCATCGAGCAACCGTTTCTTGTAGGCGGGATCGACCCACGCACGCGCCACCACTCGGGCTCCGTTGCGCGGACCCACCTGGTGTTCCATGGTGTCGATGAGCGCATCGAGGGCCGCCCGATCGACGAGTCCCTTTTCGACCAGGAGCGATTCGAGCGACTTGACCCGCAATGTGAGATCAGACGGGATTGTCTGCGCGTGGTCGTGGGCCTGGCCGGCACCTTGGGCCTGAGCAAGACCAGGGGTCGCGGCGGCCCCTGCGGCTGTCACAGCGGCCTTCAAGAAACTGCGTCGGGTGCCCTCCTTCAGATGCGCCTCCTTTGACTGGCGTCCGGCGTGCTCGGCCAAAATTTCCGAGTCTTGTTTTCCAGGCGCACCGCCTGGATCCAGGGTCAAACGACGGTGATTATAGCCAGGGGGCACGCACGACCGAGCTCATTTCTCTGCGACACTTGGCAGAGGCGGCGTCGAAGCGGGAGGTCGCCGATGGCGAGTCCCCTGCTCGTATGCAAATGCCAGCTTCAAGAGAACCGGTTCGGAAAAGGCGCGCCCCATCAGCTCGAGCCCCACAGGCAGGCCGTCGACCGTGAATCCGGCTGGCACGGTGATCGCGGGAAATCCCAAGCTTCGAGAGGATCCGAACTGTCGAGCCGACCATCCGTCTAGGGTGAACGCTGCAGTTGAAAGGTGAAGCTCGCGCTCATCCTAACACCCGGTGAGCTATCCTTCGCTCGTGAATCGTCGAGCAGAATTCCATGAGCCAGACTCACCGTCTGTTGACCGCCTCGCGGGCTTGGCCGTGTCGGCCGTCGCCTTGGCCGCATACCTTCCAACGCTCTACCCGGGGCTGATGGCCTCGGGCGACACCGCCAAATTCCAGTATCTCGGACGCGTGCTCGGAACGGCACACAACCCCGGGTATCCGCTGTACGTGTTCGTCTCGTACGCGTTCTCGCATGTGCCAATCGGGTCGTTGGCCTTCCGCATGAATCTGCTCTCCGCGCTGCTCGCGGCCGCGACGGTGGGGGTGGCGTACTTCGTGGCACGCACACTGGGTTGCCGTCGCGCCGCGGCCATCGGCGCTGCCCTGGCTCTCGGGTGGGGCCGGGTGTTCTGGTCGCAGGCGCTTCGTGCCGAAGTGTACAGCCTCGGCGCCCTGCTTCTGGCTGGCGCGGTGCTCGGTCTCGTCCGCTGGGGTCGCGACCGAAAACCCCGGCAGCTGTACGCCGCCGCTGTCTGCGTGGCGCTGGCGCTTGGCAACCACCTCACCATCGTGATGGTGGTGCCGGGGATTCTTCTCTACGTCTTTCTCACCGACGCGCGAGCCGCATTGCGGCCGCAGACGCTTGCGGTCGTCGCCATGATCCTCGCCGTTGGCGTAGCGCAATACGGGTTTATCGTGCTGAGAAGCTGGCAGGGTGCGCCCTACGTCGAATCGCGAGCCACCAGCTTCGACGAGCTGATCGACGTGCTGCGCGGTGCGCAGTTCTCGCAGCACGTGTTGCCGTTCGACAGCCAGAAACTGTTCGGCGAACGGGCCCCGCGCGTGGCCGACATCGTGCGGGAAGAGCTCCATGTGGCGGGCATCGTGCTGCTCGCGCTTGGATTGATACGCCTCCCTCGAAGAGACACCGTCCTGCTGGGTGTCGGTTCACTCGGCGTCCTGGTCTTCGCGCTCAACTACGACGTGCCCGACCTCGCGGTATTCCTCATCCCGGTCTTCGTGCTCTGCTCGCCGGCCATCGGCGTCGGCCTGAAAACGGTGGGAGCCCTTGCAGAGCGACTTGTTTCGTCTGTGCCCGTGTCCGTGGCCACCGCTGCCTGTCTTCCGGCGCTGTTGCTCGTCACGAACTATCGTGCCAACGACCACCATCGCCGCACGTTCGAGATCAGCTACTTCCGCGCGCTCTTCGAGAGCGTGCCCGAGCGTGCAGCAATTGTTCTGGAGGAGTACGCAGTCGACCAGATGGTGCTCTACAAACTGGCGGGCGAAAGAGCCGCGGGCGCCCGCGACATCAGGCTCGTGAATCGGGATCGGAAGCGCCTCACCGATCTCTCAGACCAGGGTTATGCCATCTACGTCTTCGGCAAAGCCCGGAACGAACTCGTCTCCCATGGGTTCACCTTCGAGCCCGTCGGCCTGATGGACGGCGCGCGGCCGATCGACATGGGACCACTGCCCCTTTTCCGTCTGCGGGCGATTGCGGCCTGCGCGGATGTGGGTAACCTCGGCTGGACCGATGTGACAGAAACGGCCGGCGCAGGCGGCGGTCGTCTCGCGGTCCGGATCGACAACTATCGACCGTTTGACGCGGACATCGTCGTGTACGGGCTTGCGCTGGCGCGCCCGGACGTACGGATACTGGCCGCGGCGGGAGGGCGCCCGAAAGTCGACGCACGAGTGTTCGCGCTGGACGCGGACGACGACCGGCAGACGCTGCTCGACGCGTTGCGCTCCGACGCCGCGACGCTCGACACAGGGCCTGGCAAGTTCGTGTCGCGCGTCAACGTGCGTGTGAACGACGGTGGGCAGGCGGCAAGTTTCATGCTGGATCTCGGCGCCTCGCCCCTGACCACGATGATTCGGGCAAAGGTCGATCTGAACAATCCCAGTCGTGCCAATCTCTGTCCGGATCCGCTTTACGGGGCCGAGCTCTTCGCGAACGGGCGGCCGACGAGCGGCGCCATTCCGCTTGGCCCGGAAGGCCGCCTGTATCTCCGCGAGGGATGGCACGAGCCCGAGGGCGCGCCCGCCTACTTCAGGTGGACCTCGGCGCCGGCCGCAACACTCCTCGTGCCCATCGCAAAGTCGGGGGACATTCGCTTGTCGCTGGAGGCGGAGCCGTTCTCGTATCCGGGGCGACCCGTGAACACGACAATCGCGATGAGCGTGAACGGCCGCCTGCTGCAGGCTCGCATGCTCGGTCGAGGGTGGCGTGCCTACGAGTGGCTCGTTCCGGCGTCGGCCTGGGCAGCCGGCCTCAACGAGCTGGTCATTCGAGCACCGGAGGTTCAGAGTCCCGCCAGCACCGGCGTCGGCACGGATCCAAGGGCCCTCGGCGTCGCCGTGCGCAGCATCACCTTGCATCTCGCGTCCGAGCCATAAGAGGTGGACGCCGCGCAGCGGGCCACTGTGATAGAGTTTTGGCATATGCAATCTGCACGCGCCCGAAGCGCCATGCATTTCGGCAGCGCCTGAATCCAGGGCCCCGTCCGCGGGGCCTTTTTTTTTGCTGGTTGACCCTGCATGAATCCCGATCTCGAACGTCTGATCCGTCTGCAGCAGCTCTACCTTGAAGCCGACGATGCCCGACGGCGCATTGGGGAAATGCCGTCGCGATCCGAAGCGCTCGAAGCGCGCATCGAGGCGGCGCGCGCCGCCGTCGAAGCGGCGAAGGCCGGGCTGGGCGACAGCCAGACCGCCAGGCGAGCCATCGAAAAGGACCTGGCCACCGTTCAGAGCCGCCTCGCGAAGTTCAAGGATCAGCTGATGGAGGTCAAGACCAACCGCGAATACCAGGCGATGCAGAAGGAGATCGAGGTCGCGCAGCACGAGGTCGCCACTTTCGAGGACCGAGTGCTCGAACGAATGCTCGAGAGCGACGAGCTGAGCGCCGCCGTCAAGCAGGCCGAAGCCACACTGAGCAAGGAGAGCTCGGCCGTGGCCGCCGAACGGGCGGCGCTTGAGACGGAGCGTGCCGAGCTCGAAGCGGCGCTCGAGCAGAACTCCCGCCACCGCGCGCTGATCGTGCCTGACATCACCCCGGACGCGCTGGCCACCTTCGAGCTGCTGACACGCGGCCGCAAGGGCGTTGCGATGGCCGAAGCCAGAAACGGCATGTGCACGATCTGCCACGTGCGCCTTCGGCCGCAGCTGTTCAACGAGGTCCGCCTCAACGACCGCCTGATCCGCTGCGACAGCTGTCAGCGCATCCTCTACTTCGTGAGCGCGCCGCCCGGCAATCTCGCGTCATCCGCCGGCGCGCAGCCGTAGTCCGGGCGGACCGTTGATCGTCGCCTACATCGACGGTGGAGCGCGCGGCAATCCGGGACCGGCCGGATACGGCGTCCGCATCGAGGACGGTCGCGGCGGTCTCGTCGCCGAGTTCGGCGCCGCCATCGGGCACGCCACCAACAACGTCGCGGAGTACCAGGGCCTGCTGGCCGCGCTCCGGTATGCGATCGAGCACGGCCACCCATCCGTCACAATCCGATCGGATTCCCTGCTGCTCGTGCAGCAGATGCTCGACGCCTTCAAGGTGCGCCATGCAGGGCTGCAGCTCCTTCACCGCGAAGCGAAGCAGCTGGTGTCACAACTCGAGTCGGTGAAGTTCGAGCACGTGCGCCGGGAAGAGAATGCGGAGGCCGATCGTCTGGCCAATCGTGCGATGGACGACGCGCGTGGATGAAGGCTTATCGGGATCGGAGGCGTATGACGCCGGCCATCCGTCCCGCGCCGGCGCCGTCCCGCCGGTACGAATAAAAGAGCGAGGGTTCGCAAGCCGTGCACAGCCTCGCGATGTGAACGGCGGCAGCCGGCACGCCGGCGGCGACCAGCTGATCGTGGACGGCGGCCCACAGATCCAGCCTCGGTCTGCTCGCGCCGTCCCGAATGAACCATGGCTGGCGCCTTGTGGAGTCGTACCCCGCACGGGCATAGGCGAGCTCGACCTCCTCGCCCACCTGGTAGCAGCAGGGTCCGATGGACGGACCGATTCCCGCAACCAGTCGACCGGCGGGCACGCCGAACTGCGCGTCCAGCACGCCAAGGGCGGAAATGACCACGCCAGCCACGATGCCCCGCCAGCCCGCGTGCACGGCCGCCACCGCGTGCCCCTCTTTGTCGGCAACGAGCACCGGCACGCAGTCGGCCACCTGGACGGCCAGCGCTACCGACGGATCGTCGGTCACAACCGCATCAGCGGTCGGCCGGCCCGCCGCAGCGCCGGATCCTCGGCGGCTCACATGGACGGCGGCGCCATGCACCTGGACGAGTCGGACGAGATGATCGCGATCCACTCCGCAGGCTTCCGCGAGAGCGTCCCAGCCCGCCGAGGTTTCTTCCTTGGTCCCGGCGAGCGAGAGGTCGCGCGTGGTGAACCAGGCGTCGGCCATCGGGGCGAGAGTCGGGGCACGAAGCACCCTTCCGAGAGGTCCGTGTACCCATGAAAATTCCACCGCTCGCCTCCTCTCCGATTCTTTCATGACCATCGTCGGCATCGGCATCGACGCCACGGATATTTCTCGCATCGAGGCGGCCATCGCCCGCTTCGGCGATCGGTTTCTCCGCCGTGTGTTCACGTCCGGCGAGATTGTCTATTGTTCGAGCCGGCGCAATCCCGCCCCGCATTATGCCGGCCGTTTCGCGGCCAAAGAGGCCGCGATGAAGGCGCTCGGCACCGGTCACTCGGCGGGCGTGATCTGGCGCGACGTCGAGGTCGTCCGGCATGGAGGGCCCCCGCAACTGCGGTTTCACGGGGCGGCGGCCCGCCGCTACGCTTCCATGCAGGCGACCCGGGCGCTCGTGACCATCACACATTCCGAACATCTCGCCCTCGCACAAGTGGTTCTGCTCTCGACTCCCGGTCTCTAAGGCGCAACCACGGTAGTCACCGCCGACGGTTGAGAGCTGTCCGCTTCTCTGCCCGGTCAGAGCCGC
Source organism: uncultured Acidobacteriota bacterium (assembly GCA_963817395.1). Taxonomy (GTDB): domain Bacteria; phylum Acidobacteriota; class Vicinamibacteria; order Vicinamibacterales; family CAVPJW01; genus CAWGYQ01. The sequence continues at coordinate 139,362 of CAWFOC010000003.1, forward strand.
GAATTTAGCCGTTCTCTGCCAACGAGTTCGGCGGCCGCCTCTGGACGCTCGCACGCGGCCCGCTCGTTGCTCACCGCAGTGTGGCAGCGCTCTGAAGCTACCCAGAAACCCTCAGGAAAGGGAGTTGGCTCATGACGGTCAAGATTGCGCCAAACGAAAAAGGCAACCCCCCCGGCAAGCTCGCGGATGCCGAGCTGCATTTCACCGATGGACCGCTCGAGGGACTCAGGCTCATTGGCTTTGGCATCTGGGAGCGTCGTGGCGGCTCGGGACGCAACGTCACGTTCCCCGCGCGGCAGTACTCCGTCAACGGCGAGCGCCGCAGCTTTGCGCTGCTTCGTCCCATCGAGGACGCGACGGCGCAGGAGCGCGTACGAGAACTCATCCTGCAAGCGTTTCAGGAGTTCGAGGCGCAGATGGCCGTCGCCGAGTAGACGGCCCGCCGAACACCCGGCCAGGTGCGCGGCCCTCGACCCCGTCAGGTCAGGACTGGAAGCAGGCTCTGATTCTCGGCGTGTCGCTTGGGAGGCAGGGTCCACTCGGCGCGGAGCGACTTGTCGAACTCGGAGCGGAAGAACGACGCCTTCATGCCGCCGTCGATGATGTCCCACGGCAGCACCGCGTCTTCGCTCCGGTCCCGGAAGATGTAGCTGTCGGCGTCTACCCCCGTGTCGGCAACGGCCCGGCGCCAGTCCCCTCCGTTTTCCTCGGCCGCGACAATCGCGGGCGCGACGCGGCGATCGCCCAGCGAGAGCAGCGCCTGGTAGTACGAATGCCGCTCGGACTTGATACTGAAGTACACGTTGTCGATATCGGCCATCAGGCGTCGCAGCGTCTGAATCTTGCGCTCCACGAGATCGGGACGCTCCATGGGCAACCACTGATACGCCGTGCCGGGTTTGGGCACGAGCGGGTTCACGCTCCCGGCGATGCGCCCGACACGGCCGGCACGCCTGGCGTGCTTCATCATCCGGTCGCGGATCTGGACAGTGAGATCGCGGATCTCTACGAGGTCGTCATCGGTCTCGGTTGGCAGCCCGATCATGAAATACAGCTTGAGGTTCTCGATTCCCTCACTGAAGATCAGCTCGGCCCGGTCCAGAATCTCGTCGTTGGTCACGGTCTTGTTGATGACGCGGCGGAGCCGATCAGACCCGGTCTCGGGTGCGATGGTCAGCGTGCGCTCGCCGCTCGAGCGCAGCAGCTTCACGATGGTCGGCGTGAGGTCGTCGAGCCGAAGCGACGCCGGGCTGATCGAGTAGCCCATCCCGGCAAGCCGGCCGAGAATCTCCTCGATGTCCGGGTGATCGCAGAGCGCGATCGACACGAGCCCTACACGGCTCGAATGGCGACGTGCCGCGGCTGCCTGCTCCAGAATGCGTGCCGTCGGAAACGCGCGCACCGGCAGGTAGTTGTAGCCCGCCCAGCAGAACCGGCACAAATTGGCGCAGCCGCGCACAATCTCGATGAGGAAGCGCGACCCGAACTCCGTGTCGGGCGTGAAGATCGACGTGCTCGGCGGGTCGACGGTCTCGTTCACGGGCTGCGCTGCCTTGCGAACCGGGACCGGCGCTGCCGAATCGGTTGCGACGTATCTCGCGATGCGGCCCGCGGCGTCGTACTCCACTTCGTACAGCGACGGCACATAGAAGCCGCGGCTCGTGCTCAGTCGCCGACACAGTTCGTCGCGACTCGAGCTTTCCCGGACGGCCACGGCCATGGCGGGAATCAAAACCTCCCCTTCGCCGGCTGCAACGACATCTGCGAACAGCGCCAGCGGTTCGGGATTGACGAACGTGACGGCGCCCCCGATGACCACCAGCGGATGCCGCAGGGTCCGTTCCGACGCGTACAGCGGCATCCCGGCCAGCCGCAGCATCGTCAACACGTTGGTGTAGTCCCATTCGAACGACACCGAGAACGCCAGCACGTCGAAGTCGCCCACGCTCGTCTGCGACTCCAGCGTCACGAGCGAGGCGCCCGCTCCCCGCCGGGAGGCCAGCTCCTGTTTGGGCGGCAGGAAGACACGCTCGCACACGATGTCGGGCTCGGCGTTGAACAGACGATACGCGGTCTGAAAGCCGAGGTTCGACATGCCCACGAAGTACGTGTTCGGGAACGCCAGGGCGACTCGCAGGCGGTCCGCGTGCGGCTTGCGGACGTAGCCCACCTCTCGCGAGAGGATCTCGCGCGCGTGCTCACGCTGTGCCCAGCTGCTCATGAGGGACTTGGTGACGGACAACGGGCGGACGAACACTGGCGAGCCGGTCAGGACGCCCAGCTTCAGGCGTCGGCGCTCTCGACTGCCGTGGGTGTTCCTAATCTACCACGACGGCCGGAACCACGCCCCGGCGCGGGACGCCGGGGCCGAAACCACTAGGCATCGCCCTGCCGGCGCAGGAACGCGGGCACATCGAGCGGCGAGGACGGCTCGGCCTGTTCTCCCGGCTCGACGACCGTGTCGCCTCCCACCGCCATCTGAAGAGGAAGCTCGATCCCCGGACGGCGTGCGATCGCCACCCGGCCCGTGGACGGACGATCGGGCACCGTGATCGGCTCGTTCCGCCCCTTGACGTGGTGCCAGTTCTGCAGATCCACGGGCGTCTGTGCGCGCCCGGCCGCGCGAGCACGGCCTTCGCCGGCATCGAAGCCCGTGGCGATGACGGTGATCTTCACCTGGCCCTCCAGGCGTGGATCGACGACAGCCCCGAAGATGATGTTCGCGTCTTCGTGCGCCGCCTCGTGAATGATGCTCGACGCTTCGCTGACCTCGACGAGCGACAGGTCGTTGCCGCCGGTCACGTTGATGATCACACCTCGTGCGCCGTCGACGGCGGCGCCTTCGAGCAGCGGGCTGGAGATGGCGGCGCGCGCCGCATCGATAGCCCGGTTCTCGCCTGTGGCGACTCCCGTGCCCATCATCGCCATCCCCATACCGGACATGATGGTGCGCACGTCGGCGAAATCGAGGTTGATCAGCCCCGGCACGAGGATCAGGTCCGAGATCCCCTGAATGGCCTGGCGCAGCACATCGTCAGCGGACGCGAAAGCATCGGTGAGCGACGTTGTGCGCGCGATGATAGCCAGCAGCCGCTCGTTGGGAATGGTGATGACGCTGTCGACGCACTCGCGCAACGCGTCGAGCCCGCGCTCGGCCTGGAGCGCGCGCTTCTTCCCTTCGAAGCGGAACGGCCTGGTCACGACCGCAATGGTGAGCGCGCCGAGCTCGGTGGCCAGACTCGCGATGACGGGCGCCGCGCCCGTGCCCGTGCCGCCCCCAAGACCCGTGGTGACGAACACCATGTCGGCCCCTGTCAGCGCCTGAATCACCAGGTCCGTGTCCTCGAGCGCGGCCATGCGGCCGATGTCAGGGTCGGCTCCGGCGCCGAGGCCTTTCGTGACCCTCGATCCAATCTGCAGCTTGACGTGCGCGGCGTTGCTCGCCAGCGCCTGCGCGTCGGTATTGGCGGCCACGAACTGGACGCCTTCGAGCCCGGCCTGGACCATCCGGTTCACGGCGTTGCCGCCGCCGCCCCCGACGCCAATCACCTTGATGCGCGCGCCGTTGCGCACCTCCTCCTCGAGCGTGAGACGGAGATCCTCGTCGTCTCGGGTGCTGCGGTTCGGTCGCGGTTCGTGCAGGTTCGGCATGGTTGTCCCGTCTCCTAGAAGAACTCCTTGAACAGTCCGCGCAGTCGGCCGGCGACGCGGCCCAGCGTGCCCACCCCTACCAGTCGGGGCGCTTCGACAACGTGATTGCGATGGGCGTAGAGCGTCAGGCCCACGGAGGTGGCGTAGGTGGGGTCGTTGACGTGGTCGGCGAGCCCGCCGACACCCATCGGCGCGCCGCGGCGGATCGGCAGATCGAAGATCTGCTCGCCGATTTCCGGCATGCCTTCGAGGATCGCGCCGCCGCCGGTGAGCACGATGCCCGAGTTGAGCGATTTTTCGTAGCCGGCGCGGCGAATCTCGTCCCACACCAGGTGGAAGATTTCCTCGGCACGTGGCTGGAGAATCTCAGACAGGATCCGGCGGGCCATGATCCGCGGCCGCCGGCCGCCCACGCTCGCCACTTCGATGGTCTCCTCTTCGTCGACCATGGCCGAGAGCGCGCAGCCGCACTTGCGCTTGATCTTCTCCGCGTCCGGTATCGGGGTACGAAGCCCGACGGCAATGTCGTTGGTGAAGTGGTCGCCGCCGACGGGAATGACCGCCGTGTGCCAGAGGCTCCCGCGCTCGAAGATGGCGAGGTCGGTCGTGCCTCCACCGATGTCGACCAGGGCCACACCCAAATCTTTCTCGTCGTCCGTCAGCACCGCCTCGGCAGCCGCCAGCTGCTCGATGACCATGTCGATGACGTCCATGCCGGCGCGATTGACGCACGCCACGATGTTTTGCGTGGACGACGCGCTGCCCGTGACGATGTGAACGTTCACTTCGAGCCGCGCGCCGGTCATGCCGACGGGCGCACCGATGCCGTCCTGCTCGTCGACGACGAAGTCCTGCGGCAGGACGTGGAGAATCTCGCGCCCGTTGGGCAGAGCGACGGCTTTGGCCGCGTCGATCGCCCGGCGCACATCGTCGCGCGTGATTTCCCGGTTCTTGCCCGCGACAGCAATGACACCGCGGCTGTTGAAGCCCTTGATGTGCGGACCCGACACGGCCAGGTGAACCGAGTCCACCTCCACGCCCGCCATCAGCTCGGCTTCCTCGATGGCTTTCTTGATCGATTCGACCGCCGCCTCGAGATTGACGACGACACCGCGTTTGATGCCCTTCGAGTCGGCCTTGCCAATGCCGATGATCTCCAGATCACCGTCGTCCATCGCCTCGGCGATGATCGCGGCAATCTTCGTAGTGCCGACGTCGAGGCCGGCCAGATAACGATCCTTGCGTCCCACGTGTCCTCCGACCTTCCTTACCCCTGTCCCGATTCCTGGCGCGCACGCGTCGGGCTGTCGGCGCTGCCACCAGCGGCCGGTGTCACCCTCTGTCGTGAGCCCGCCACGGGCCGAACGTAAACGCGCCCGTCGAATCGGAGATCGACATACTCGATGTCGGGAATCCGTTCATGAAGTGTCGGCGCCAGGTCGACATAGGCCTGCAACCGTTCCACGAAGTTTTCGTCTCCCAGCCGGAGAAGTGCCGTCTCGCCTTCCAGCACCACAACCGCGTCGCGCTGGTTCGACACGTCGATCTGCGAGACCCGCCGCGCGAAGTCCGTGCGCGAGTGGAGCGCGGCGAGCAGCTTCGCCGCGAGAACGGCCCGCCCCTCGTCGATGGTCGGCCCTCCGGTTCCCGGAGCGGACTGAAGACCATCGATGATCGGCAGATCGAACTCCACGTAGTTGGGTCCGTACTCGTCGATGATCACGCCGCGCGCATCTACGAGGTAGAGCTCGCGCCCGACGCGGCCGATCCCCATCGGGTGACGCTCGGTGATCACGAGCTCGATCGTCGACGGCAGCTGGCGTCTCACCGCCGCATCGTCCACCCACGGCGACTTCCGGAGCGTTTCCCGCCATTCCTGCAGATCCAGCGTCACGATGTTCTGCCCCCGCAGGCCCTCGACGAGACCGTGTACCGCACCCGTCGACAGGCGTTCGTTGCCCCGGACGACAATGCGTGACACTTGTAGAAACGGCGCGTGCAGCATCAGCTCTCGCGCTCGATAGCTGCCGTAGCCCACCGCTCCGGCTATGAGAAGGAGCCGTAACCCACGCAGGGCCTGGCGGCTGACGATGCCGCGCTTTCTGGCCGGCTTGACCTGGGCCCGGCGAAATCGCTTGTCTGCCGGTGCGGCTACGGGCACGAGCACTATCTCCCGTCGTCTGCGCTGCGCTCCGGAAGTCGGAGCGCGAGCTCGCCGAGAATTCGATCGCCCACCACGCCGATCGATCCGGCGCCGAGCGTGACCACCACATCGTTCGCGCGGCTCGCCGCGGCGACCGCCGAGGCGAGGGCCACGAGATCCGAAATCACGAACACCGGCGCCCGCACGGTCCGGCGGATCGCCGCCGCGAGAGCTTCGACGGTCACGCCGGGAATCGGGTCCTCGCCCGCGCCATAGATGTCCGTCAGCCACACCGCATCGGCAGCCGACAGCGCGGGACCGAACTCTTCCAGCAGCTGTCTGGTGCGCGAATACCGGTGAGGCTGGAACGCCACGAGCACGCGCGTGCGTGCGAGCGTGCGTGCCGCCTCGAGCACGGCGCGGATCTCGGTGGGATGGTGGCCATAGTCGTCGATCACGAGTACGCCGGCGTGCTCGCCCCTCGTCTCGAACCGGCGTTCCGCCCCTCTGAAGCTCTCGAGGGCTCGTGCGACCGTTTCGAAGGGAAGGCCCAGCAGCTCACTGACGGCAACGGCCGCCAGCGCGTTTCTGAGATTGTGACGGCCTGCTACTCCGAGCCGGAGATCGCCAAGGTGGCGCGGGGTACCCGCGAGGGCATCGGGTCTCCCGAGCCGCGACCACACCTCGCACGTTCCCTCATAGCCCTTGCTGGACACCCCGCGTGCGAACACGTCAGCGTCCGGCCGATCGAGCGCGTAGCTCACAACGCGGCTCGTCACCCGATCGAGCGCGGCGCGCAGCCGATCGTCGTCGATGCAGGCGACCGCGGCTCCGTCCCCAGGGACGCTGTTCGCGAAGGCCACGAAGGCGTTCGCAAGATCCGCGAAACCGCGATAGTTCTCGAGATGCTCGTCATCGAGATTGGTGATCACCGCCACCGTCGGCTTCATCGAGAGAAACGAACGGTCGCTCTCGTCGGCCTCGGCAACGAAATAGCGGCCGGCGCCGATGCGGATGCTGCTGTCGAACGCGCGCAGCCGCCCGCCGATGACGGCGGTGGGATCCACTCCGGCCCGGTCGAGCACCCACGCGATCATCGACGTCGTGGTCGTCTTGCCGTGCGCGCCGCCAACCGCGATCGCATAGTGGCCACGCATCAGCTCGGCGAGGAGGTCGCCTCGGGAGACGAGCGGAATCTGCCGCCGCTTCGCCTCCATCAGCTCGGGATTGTCCGGACGGATCGCCGACGAGACCACCACGCGATCGACGTCCGCAATGTGCTCGCGCGCATGTCCCTCTCGAACGGTCACTCCCAGCCGGGCAAGGCGGTCGGTCACCCCCGTCATCCGAAGGTCGGATCCGCTCACCTGATGACCTGTCCGAACCAGCAGCTCGGCCAACCCGCTCATTCCGCTCCCACCCACTCCGATGAAGTGCACCCGCGCCCCGGTCGGCGCCGTTCGCTCGCCGTCTCCCACGCCGGTTCTCTCAACTCCCGTGCTCGGCCGCGAGCTCGTAGAGCCGATCGACGATTCGCCGGGCTGCGTCCGGCCGCGCCAGCCGCCCGGCCGCAGCCGCGAGCTGCTCCCGGCGGGCTTGATCGCCGGCCAGCGCACCGACGTGTGCCGCCAGACTCTCTCCAGAGAGATCCCGCTCGTCGATCACTTCGGCAGCGCCTGCCGCCAGCATCGCGGCGGCGTTCTTGCGCTGGTGGTCGTCGGTCGCCGTCGGGAGCGGAATCAGAATCGCGGCGCGAGCCGCAGCCGTGATCTCGGCCAGCGTCGTGGCCCCGGCTCGACAGACGATCAGATCGGCCGCGTGCATCTCTACGTCCATCGTGTCGAGAAACGGCGCCACCCGCGCGGCGATTCCCGACCTCTCGTAGGCGTCGCGAACCAGAACGAGGTCGCGTTCGCCGGTCTGGTGCGTAATCGACAAGTCAGCTCCTCCGCCCGCCAGCCGCGCCGCCGCCTCCACCATGGCCACGTTGATCGCGTGCGCGCCCTGGGACCCGCCAAAGATCAGCACCCGAACCGTGGCCGACGACGACTCATGCGTCGGCCGGTCCTTCAGAAATCCCGGCCGCACCGGATTGCCGCTGACGAAGCCCTTGCCACCAAAATGCGACAGCGTGGAGTCGTAGGTCACCGCCGCTGCTGACACCACATGCGCGAGCAGCCGGTTCGTCAGTCCCGGCACGGCGTTCTGCTCCAATACCAACGTCGGAACGCCGCGCAGCGCGGCCGTCAGCACAATCGGTCCCGAGCTGTAGCCGCCGACACCCATCACCACGTCCGGCCCGCGCCGCGACACGATGCGCCAGGCGTCGACCGCGCTCAGCGGGAGCATGCTGATCGCTCGAACGCGAGCCGCTGCCGATTTCCCCTTCAAGCCGGCACTCCGGATCAGGTCCAGGGCAAAACCCTCGCGAGGCACCACACGCGCCTCGAGCCCGCGGGCCGTGCCCGCGAACGAGATGGCTGCGTCCTTTTGACGAACCAGGATCTCGCGGGCCACCGCAATCCCCGGGAACAGGTGTCCTCCGGTACCGCCGCCGGCAATCACGATCCTGAGCGGTGCCACCGGGTGCTCCTCGACCGCCGATGCGCGAACGATCGGCCATCATGTGTCTGACGTCGCATGCTGGGACACGTTCAACAGAATGCCCGTGCCGATGAGACAAATCAGCAGGGATGAGCCGCCGGCGCTGACGAAGGGCAGCGGAATGCCCTTGGTCGGCATCAGCCCCAGCACCACGCTGATGTTGACCAGCGCCTGCACCGTGATCATGGCGGTCAGGCCGAGCGCCAGGAACGCGCCGAACAGGTCGGGTGCGCGCGTCGCAATCGTCAGTCCGCGCCATGCGATGACGCCGAAACACACGAGCACGATGGTCGCGCCGACGAGCCCGAGCTCCTCGGCGATCACCGAGTAGATGAAGTCGGTGTGCGGCGTGGGCAGATAGAAGAGCTTCTGCACGCCGGCCATGAGACCGCGGCCGAACACGCCGCCCGTGCCGACGGCGATCATGGACTGGATGATCTGGAAGCCGTCGCCGAGAGGATCCTCCCAGGGATTCAGAAACGCCAGCAGCCGGCGCCGGCGATAGGGCGCGCTCACCAGGACGTAGTACACGAGCGGCACGAGGAGCAGCGACGCCCCAATCAGGTAGCGATAGCTCAATCCCGCGGCAAAGACCATGACGAACGCGATGGTCAGGAGCGACATCGCTGTTCCGAAATCCGGCTCCAGCAGAACCAGTATCACGATGAGCACCACGACGAAGGCAATGGGCGTGAGCGAGTAGCGGACCTCGTCGATCCGGTGCATGCGCCGCTCGAGAATGGCCGCGATGAAGAAGATGATGCTCAACTTCGCCAGCTCCGACGGTTGCACACCGATGCCGCCGAGACCCAGCCACCGATGGGTATTGTTGATGGCAGGCATGAAGAGCACGGTAATCAAGCCGAGCAGTACGACGCCCAGCGAGGTCCAGATGAGCGCGGGCTCGCGGTAGTTGTGATAGTCGAACCGCATCACGAGCGCGACCGCGGCGAGACCCATCGCCGCCCACATGCCCTGCTTGATCAGGAACAGGTAGGGCTGCTGATAGCGTTCGAGCGCCAGGACCGCCGAGGCGCTGTAGACCATCACCACGCTGGCACACACCAGTAGAAAGGTGGCGAGGAAGAGCATCTTGTCCGACTTGAGTTTTCGCGCCATACTCCGGCCTGCGCTCTAAAGTCCCGGGTGGCTGCACCCGAAATCTTGGCTGGTCGCCTAGAGACTCCCGCGTCTCGCCGACGGGCGAGCAGTCAGCAGTCATCAGTCGGTCGGTGGGCAGGGACACCAGCTTCGCAGGCCGGGGCAGCCCGCGTTCCCAGCAGCAGGCTCCCAAACCGCGCCAACCGACTGACGACTGCTCACTGCTCGCGCGTCGTTTTCAATTCCTCCACCAGTCGCCCTACTTCCGCCTTGAACATCCGGCCACGCTCGGCGTAGTCACGAAACATGTCGAAGCTCGCGCACGCCGGCGAGAGGAGCACCGTCCCGCCCGGCGGGGCGAGCGCGTAGGCCGTTCTGACCGCGTCGCTCATCGACTCGGCTTCAGCCACCGGCAAGCGCCCCTCGAACGCCTGACGGAACCGGGGCCGCGACTCGCCGATCAGCACCACCGCCGCCGCTCTGGAAATGAGCGGCTGGACGAGGTCGTCGAGCGTTCCGCCCTTGAAGCGTCCGCCCATGATCGGTACGACCCCGGCGTCGAAGCTGAGGACGGCCTGGCGTGCGGCCTCCACGTTGGTGGCTTTCGAGTCGTTGACGAAGCGCACGCCCCCGGCCACGGCCACGGGCTCGAGCGCATGCTCGAGGCCGGTGAACGACTCCACCGCGGCCGTCATCGCGTCGGGCGGTACTCCGGCGAGCCATGCCGTCGCAGCCGCCGCCACCACATCTGCCCGCAGGTGCGGGCCGAGCAACTGAATCGAGCCGAGCGCCACGAGCGGCGTGACGTCCGACTGAGAGCGAACCACGATGTGGTCGTCCATCACGACGACGCCATCGATGGCGCGGCCCGTCGCAGAAAACAGCAATCGGGACGCCTCGGTGCCGCTTCCGAGCTCGCGCGCCTCGGAGTCGTCCACGTTGATCACGGCCCAGTCGCCGGCGGTCTGATTCGCGAAGATCCGGGCTTTCGCGGCCCTGTATTCCGCGAAGTCACGATGCCGATCCAGGTGATCGCTCGAGAGGTTGAGCAGCACGGCAATCCATGGATGAAAGCGGCTCGTCGTCTCGAGCTGGAAGCTGCTGACCTCGACCACGTGAAGGGTGGCGGGCGTGGAGGCCTCGACCTGCGCGCTGAGAGCTGTGCCGATGTTGCCGCCGACGAGCGCGTCGAGACCGGCCTGCTGGCACATCCGCCCGATGAGCGTGGTCGTCGTCGACTTTCCCTTGGTCCCGGTCACGGCAATCACACGGCCGCGCAGCCAACGCGAGGCCAGCTCCAGCTCACCCATGACGGGCACGCCGGCAGAGCGTGCGGCGCGCACGTCGGGCTGCTCGAGGGAGACCCCCGGACTGACGACGATCAGATCGGCGCCCAGCAGCGTCTCCACTCGGTGCTTCCCGAGCTCCACGCCAATGCCGTCGCGGATGAGCGCGCCCGCCTCGTCCAGGTCGTCTCTCTGGTCGGTGAGCGTCACACGCGCGCCGCGGCGAGCCAGGAGCCGTGCGGCCGGCACGCCGCTGCGGCCCCCGCCGACGACCACCACGTGCTGACCCGCGACCGAAAACTCGCTCATGGTCTCCTTGTCCGGCTCGCCGAACCCGGCCGGCACTCTGTCAACGCACATCCATCGGTCATGCGATCGCACCTCGTCCATCCCGCTCACCGCAGTTTCAGCGTCGTCAGGCTGAAGAGCCCGAAGATGATCCCGACGATGACGAAGCGGCTGATGATCTTCGGTTCGCTCCATCCGACGAGCTCGAAGTGATGGTGGAGAGGCGCCATCCGGAAGACGCGCTGCCCCGTGAGCTTGAACGAGGCCACCTGCACGATCACGGAGAGCGCCTCGAGCACGAAGACGCCCCCGACGATGAGCAGCAGCAGTTCCTGTTTGATGAGAATGGCGACCGTGCCGAGCGCGCCGCCGAGCGCGAGCGATCCGACGTCTCCCATGAAGATGTCGGCCGGATACGAGTTGTACCAGAGGAATCCGAGGCTCGCGCCCACGAGCGACCCGCAGAAGATCGTCAGCTCCGCTGCCGGGGAGAAACGCACGAGCAGCAGGTACTCGGCCAGTACCCGGTGGCCGGTGACGTATGCCAGGGCCGTGAATGCCGCAGCCGCGATGGTGAAGGTGCTGATGGCCAGGCCGTCCAGGCCGTCAGTGAGATTGACGGCGTTCGACGCGCCGACGAGGACGAGCACCGCAAACGGCACGTAAATCAATCCGAGATCCGGAATGAGGTTCTTGAAGAACGGGAAGATGAGGCGCGTGCTGTACAGGTTCCTCTCGGCCAGCAGGATCAGCATGATGCCGATGCCCACGGCAATCGCCACCTGCGCCAGGAACTTGTAGCGAGGCCACAACCCGTGATGGGACCGGTGCGTCACCTTCAGGTAGTCGTCGGCAAAACCGACGGCACCGAACGCGAGGGTGGCCGTGACGGCGATCCAGATGTACACGTTCGTCAAGTCCGCCCACATCAAGGTGGGGGTCACGCGCGGCGGTCAGAATCAGCAGTCCTCCCATCGTCGGCGTCCCGGCCTTGGGGCGGTGCGTGGCTGGCCCTTCGCCGCGGATGACCTGCCCGATCTGGAACTGGCGCAGCTTGCGAATCATCCAGGGACCCAGCAGCAGGCTGATGGCCAGCGCCGTCAAACTCGCCGCGGCCGTCCGAAACGTGATGTAGCGCGTGACGTTCAACACGGAGATTTGCGTGTGGAACGGATAGAGCAGGTGGTAGAGCATCAGGCGAGCTCCTCGGCAAGCCGCGCCACCACACGATCCGTCCGAATTCCCCGCGATCCCTTCACGAGCACCAGATCTCCCGCGCCGACGGAAGCGGCCATCAACTCTGCCGCTGCGTCGCTCGACTCCACGTGCCGGACGGCCGCTGCCGGCATGCCGGCCGCAACCGCTGCGGCACCCAGGGCACGCGCCGGTTCTCCCCCCACCGTGACCAGCAGGTCGAGACCGGCACGAGCCGCCGCGACCCCACACGATTCGTGGAGCGCGCGGGCCATGTCGCCGAGTTCCAGCATCTCGCCGAGCACGGCGACCCGCCGTCCGAATCGCCGCTCCCGGGCGATCACTCCGAGCGCCTGCTCGAGCGCAGCCGGGTTCGAGTTGTACGAGTCGTCGACGATCACCGCGCCGCCCGCCAGCCGGCGAACCTCGCCGCGGCCGGATTGCAGCGCGAAGCGTTGCGGCGCGCGTCACCACGTCGTCGAGCGGCACGTCGAAATGCAGGGCAACCGCCGTCGCCGCCAGCACGTTGGCGAGGTTTCCGCGCCCGACGAGCGGCGTGTTCAGCACCGCGTGACCCGCCGACGTCTCGAGATCCGCCAGAACGCCTTCGATTCCAAGCTCGCGAACGTGCGTCGCACGCACGTCGGAGGGCTGCTCGACGCCGAAGGTGACGACACGGCCGGCGAAACGCGGCACCCTGGCCATGACCAGGGGATCGTCGGCGTTGGCCACCAGCACGGTGTCCGCCGTCGCCTGGTCGAAGATTTCCGCCTTGGCGTCCGCAATCGCGTCAATCGAGTCAAAGAACTCGAGATGCGCCGGCGCAACATTGGTCCACACGCGCACCTCTGGCTCGGCGATGGCCGTTAGCGTGCGGATTTCGCCAGCGTGATTCATACCCAGCTCGACCACCGCAATCTCGGGCCGCTCCCGAAGCGCCAGAAGCGAGAGCGGGAGTCCGATGTGATTGTTCAGGTTGCCCCGGTTCCGAAAGACCCGATACCGACTGCCTAGAAACTCGGCCGCGGTTTCCTTCGTCGTCGTCTTGCCTGCACTTCCCGTGATGGCAACAACCTTCGCGCCCGAGGCCCGTCGGACGTGGCGGGCCAGTTCCTGCAACGCGCGGGTGGTGTCCGCCACCCGCAAGACGACCACGCCCTCACGCCCTCGATCGGGACGCACGGTGACGATCCCCGTTGCACCGCGCCGGATCGCCTCGTCGACGAACGCTTCGCCGTCGAGCCGCTCGCCGCGAATCGCGAAGAACAGATCGCCGGGCGCCAGCGTTCTCGTATCGATCGAGCAGTTGCCGACGACCGCATCAGGACTCCCCGACAGGAGCACACCGCCGACGGCGGACGCCACGTAGCCGGCCGTGAGCGTCAGAACCGGCTCCACGACTCTTCGCATTTCTCTCGGTTCCGCGCCGCGACCGGGAGCGCACCACGACTTCTACGAGACGCGCGAGCGCGTGCGCCGTTTCGACAACGCCTCCCGCGCCACGGCCGCATCGTCGAACGGCAACACGCGTTCGCCAATCACCTGGTGCTTCTCGTGCCCCTTGCCAGCGATCAGCACCAGATCGCCCGGCTGTGCCAGCTCGATCGCGCGTTCGATGGCTGCCCGACGATCGATCAACGCGAGATAGCCTGGAATGGCCTCGCCGCGCGGATCGCGCCGGGACGTGACGTCGCTGACGCCGGGACGCTCGGACGGCGGCACGAGACCTGTCTTGATCTCCTCGATGATCCGGGCCGGATCCTCCGTCCGCGGATTGTCGGACGTCACGATGACGAGATCGCTCAACCGCCGGGCGACCGCGCCCATCAGGGGCCGCTTCGTCCGGTCGCGATCGCCGCCGCAGCCAAAGACCGTGATCAACCGACCCGCAGCGAGGGGCCTTGCCGTGTCGAGCAGATTGCGGAGCGCGTCGTCGGTATGGGCATAGTCCACGACAGCAGTCACCTCGTCGGCGGCAGCCGACACGATTTCGAAGCGACCCGGCACGCCGTTCAGATCGCGAAGGCCACCCTCGATCGCCGAAAACGGCAAATCGAACGCCACGGCCGTCGCCACGGCGGCCAGAATGTTGTAGACGTTGGGACGCCCTACCAGATGCGAGCGGCACTGGATGAGCCCGCGCGGCGTCCGTATGTCGAACGTCAGTCCGTCGAGCGAGAAGGACAACGGCCCCGGCGTCACCTCCGCCGGCTGGTTCACCGCATAGGTCACCGGACGCGGCACGAACCCGGCGAGCGCCTGCCCTTTCGGATCGTCGAGATTGACGATGGCGGGCGTGCCGGGTGGAAGCATTTCGAAGAGCCGCCGCTTCGCGCGAAAGTAGCTCTCCATGTCGCCGTGGTAGTCGAGATGATCGCGCGTCAGGTTCGTGAAGACTCCGGCCGAGAACTGAATGCCCTCGGCGCGCTTGAGGCTGAGCGCGTGTGACGACACCTCCATCGCGCATGCCCGGCAACCGGCGTCGACCATCTCGCGCAAGAGCGCCTGCAAATCCGACGATTCGGGCGTGGTCCGGCTCGCCTCGCGCTCCTCGCGGCCCACGCGGTAGACGACCGTTCCAAGCAACCCGCAGTTCAGCCCGGCGTGATCGAAGATCGAGGCGAGGAGATAACCGGTCGTCGTCTTGCCGTTGGTCCCGGTGATGCCGATGACCGCCAGCTCCCGGCTGGGATGCCGATTGAACTCATCGGCCAGGATCGCCAGTGCGAGCCGCGCGTCGCTCACGCGCACCCACGGGACAGCACTGCCGGCAGGCGCAGTCGATTCGGCGAGGATCACGGAAGCCCCGCGCGCGGCGGCGTCGGCCGCGAAGGTCGCACCGTCGCGGTGCTGACCCACGAGTGCCACGAAGCCGTCACCTCGCCGGACGCGCCGGGAGTCATACGCTAATCCGGTCACGAGCCGATCCGGCGAAACCGGCTCGTTGACGTGAACGGCCAGGCCATGAGCCTCGAGAGCGGCGATGAGGTCGGCCATCGTCATGGGTGGTCACCGACCGTCGTCTCGGGGGCAGCTTAGCGACCTCGGTTTCGATCGGACCGGAACCTGGCGTCGAAGCACGAGCGCGCACGAGGAACCGCGCTCGACTGGCGTGCCAGGCTTCGGCTGCTGATCGATGACGAACCCTACGCCCTGGAGACGCCCGACGATGCCGAGCCTGGTCAGCGTCCGCACCGCGTCTCTTGCGCTCAATCCCCTGAGATCCGGCAGCACGTCGCTGGCAGTACGGACACCGAAGGCGCAGGGTGATGATGGTCGGCGTCGGACGCGCCCATGGCCGGTAGCACCTCGCCACCCGCTTTCTGACGGGCGACGAGAACGGGCGGCTCGGGATCGATGGTGGGACCGATGCCCAGATAGCGCAGCGACGCTTCGGCGATGTCTCGATACACCGGCGCGGCAACCACTCCGCCGTAGTAGCCGCCGGCGTGCGGAGAATCGATGACTACGACGATGACGAACGCCGGCTTGCGCGAGGGCACGAACCCGACAAAGGACGCGTTGTAGTCGGACGTCGAATACCGTCCCCCGACGAGCTTCGCGGCTGTGCCAGTCTTGCCGGCAATCGTGAACCCCGGAATCTTGGCGGCGGTCGCCGTGCCCCGCTCGACGACTTCCTCCATGATCGTCGTCAGCTCGGCCGCTGTTTCCGCCGTGACGCTCCGTCCCAGCTCCTGCGGCTTCACCGGCACGCGATGTCCGTCCTTCACAATCGCCCTGACCACGCGAGGCTGCAGGAGACGGCCGCCATTGGCGATGGACGAGACGGCGGCCGCCATCTGCAGCGGCGTGACTCCCACCTGATATCCCATTGACACCGACGCGAGCGCACTGTCGTTCAGTCGTGCTGCGCTCCACACGATGCCCGCGTTTTCGCCAGGAAAGTCGGGAGAGAGGGCCCTGCCGAAGCCGAACCGCGCGATGAAGCGGCCCAGCCGTTCGGGACCGAGCCTGAGGCCGACCTTGATGGCGCCCACGTTGCTCGACTTGACGATGACGTCGGTGAGCGACAGCACGTCGTAGCGGTGCACGTCATCGATCTGACGCGAGCCGAAGCGGATCATGCCGGCGCTCACGTCGATGAAATCCTCCTTGCGAAACACCTTCTCTTCGATCGCGGCCGAGGCGGTGACGAATTTGAACGTGGATCCCGGCTCGTAGAGGTCCTGGATGCCGCGATTGCGGCGCGAACTTTCGTCCGCGGTGCGGAACGCGTTGGGGTTGAACGTCGGCACGTTCGCGAGGGCCAGAATCTCGCCGGTCCACGGATCCATCATCAGCGCCACGCCACCCGTCGCGCGATTCGCGCGGACGCCGCGAGCGAGCTCGCGCTCGACAATGTGCTGCAGGTTCTCGTCGACCGTCAGCTCGAGGGTGGCTCCTGCGGTTGGCGGCCGCTCGAGCCGGCTGAACGCTTTTCGCTTGGCGTCCGTCTGGATGAGAAGCGTCCCGGCCTGTCCTCGGACGGAGGCGTCGTAGGCAGCTTCGATGCCGCTCAGCCCGACGTTGTCCACGCCGACATAGCCGAGCAGGTGCGCCGCGAGCGACTTCTTCGGGTAGAAGCGCCGGTTCTCCTTGATGAAACCGATTCCGTCGAGCGCAAGCGCCTTGACACCCGTCGAGCCGCATCGGAAGAAATCTGGCGGCGCACGTAAACGAACGCCTTCTGCCTGCCCAACCGCTCGGCCAGTGTCTGGCGCTCGCCGGGCGTACAGTCGCCCAGCGCGCCGCAGATGACATCCGCGGTCTTCCTGGCATCCTTGATCTCGGCGCGGCACGCCATAGATGGAGTCCGTGTCGACGCTATAGGCGAGCACGCGGCCATGGCGATCGAGAATCTCGCCACGCTTCGCCGGTGCTTCGATCGTGCGGTTCTGCTGACGCTCGGCCCGCGCCTGCAGGTCCGCATAGCGGAACACCTGCAGGTACACCAGGCGCGACTCGATGGCCGCCGCCCAGAGGACGAGCGCGCAGGCGGCAATGACGACGCGCCCGCGAAAGATGCCGCGCCACTCGTAGGATGGCTGGCCTGCCACGATCCGCCTTCCTTCCGATTACTTGCGCGCGACGATCGTCTTGGCCGGAGGATCGGGCGGAACGACCCGCTCGATCACGATAGCGGCCTCGCGAGGGGGCGCGACCAGATGAAGCCGTTCGACCGCGAGCGCTTCGATTCGCGCCGGCGACCGGAGTGTTTCGATCTCGAGCCGGAGATGGCGGCGAATCTCGGTCTCGGCCGCGCGCTCCTGCTGCATCTGCTCCAACCGATAGCCGTAACGCAGCAGCTCGAAGTGCTGCCACGCCGAGAACAGAAGAACCCCGACGAGAAATCCGCCGATCCCCACCGACTGCCAGAGCTCGCGCTGCCGTCGCTCGTCGACCTCGCGAACGATCAGGTTGTTGCGGACGTCCTTCTTGATCGCGTATTCGAACGTCTCCATTCGAGGCTCCCGTCTTTCAGGCCAACCGTTCGGCGGCGCGAAGCTTGGCGCTGCGCGCGCGCGGATTGCGGGCGATCTCGTCCGACCCGGGCCGGATCGGCTTCGCCGTCAGCACGCGAATCATGGCCTCGCCACGTTCAAGCGCTCTCAGTGTGTGTTTGACGATCCGATCCTCGAGCGAATGGAATGTGATGACCGCGAGCCGGGCGCCGGTGCGCAGCCGCAGGACCGCGGCCGCCAGGAACTGATCGAGCCCCTCGAGCTCCTTGTTCACCCAGATGCGCAACGCCTGAAAGGTGCGCGTGGCCGGATCAATCCGTCCGCGCGGGATGCCCGCGCGGCGCACGATCGCGGCCAGTTGAGCCGTCGTGCGGACCGGATTCGTGCGGCGCGCCTCGACGATGCGGCGCGCGATCCGTCGCGACGCCCGCTCTTCGCCGTACGCGTAGATCACGTCCGCCAGCTCCTTTTCGGAGGCGCCGCCGATCAGCTCCGCCGCGGTCGGGCCCTCGGTCGTGTCCATGCGCATATCGAGCGGCTCGTCCCGCTGAAAGCTGAACCCGCGATCCGCGCCCGCGAGCTGCATCGACGACAGACCAAGATCGGCGATCGCACCGTCGACCAGAGGGATCCCCCGCGCGTCGAGCACTGCCGCCAACTGTCGAAAATCCGAGTGCACGAGCTCGACGCGATCGCGCCATTCGGCCAGCCGCTCCGAGGCGAGGGCGAGCGCCGAACGATCGCGATCGAGACCCACGACCCGTCCCGCGCCAGAGGCGAGCAGCGCCGCGGCGTGGCCGCCCGCGCCGACCGTGCAATCGACGAAGATTCCTCCACGCTCGGACATGAGAAGCGTCACCACCTCCCGCACCATCACCGGTTCGTGCGGCGCCACACCGGGCATCGCGCTAGATGCCGAACTCCGACAGCGCGCGCAGGTCGTCGTCAGTCAAGGGCTCGCGCTGCAACTTGGAGCGGAACCGGTCGTGATTCCAGACGTCGAGATAGTTGTACTGACCGAACACATCCACCTCGCCCGCCATCGATGCACTCTCCCGGAGCCGCGTCGGAATCAGCACACGGCCCTGACCGTCGAGCTCGGTGACCTGGCCGTAGAAGTTCACCCGGTCGAGAAACTTGAGGCGCGCGGGATGGGACGAGGGCACGCCGGCCAGCTTGTGCTCGATCTCCACCCAGACCGGCATGGGGTAGATGCGCACGGAATCGCCTGTCACGCTCGTCACGAACAGTTCACGCCCGTACTGGTCCTGGATCAGCGCCCTGAAGCCGTTCGGAACCTTGAGCCGGCCCTTGTCATCAATCCGGGCCGGGGAGTTCCCCCGAAGCACTTTTTTGTCCACTTCACTCCAGAAAAATCCACCGGGATAGTAGAAGACGGCCCCGGGGATGTCAATCGCAAAATCCCGGCGTTCAGTAAGTTACGCTAAATATTCGCCCCTTGTTCGCCGTCGGTGCTCACCTACTTTTCGGCACGAGCGCGGCGGCTCATAGGGGCGTGTTACGATCACGGTTTTGGACAGACCGAATCGACGAGTCGCATGCTCCGCGCCGCCCTCATTGGTTTTCCAGTCACCGGCAAGACCACGCTTTTCCAGCTCCTGACGGGCGCCAGGGAATCGTCACGAGCCGGCTCGGGCAAGGCCGAGGCTCCGGTTGGCATTGCCAGGGTGCCCGACCAGCGCCTCGATCGGCTCACGGCGCTCTTCAACCCGCGCAAACGCGTTCCCGCCACGGTCGAATTCGCTGACACGCCCGGCCCCGGACAATCGGGCGCGCAGGCGCTCGTGGACGTCGTCGCCTACCGCAACGCGGATGCGCTGGTCCACGTGGTGCGGGCGTTTCGCGACCCGGCCATTCCGCACGCCGCGTCGAGCGTCGATCCGGCCCGCGACGCGCGGACGATGGAGGACGAGCTGATTCTGGCGGATCTGGGGGTGGCCGAGCGGCGCCTCGAGCGGCTGGCTCGCGATCTGAAGAAGATGCGCACGCCCGATCTCGAGCGCGAGCACGCCGTGCTCGGGCGATGCCGCGAGGCGCTCGAGCAGGGCACGCCGCTCCGCGCCCTCGGCCTTTCGGGCGACGACGCCCGGCGCCTGCGCGGTTTCCAGTTCTTGTCGGCCAAGCCGCTGCTCATCGTGATCAACCTGGACGAGGCGGACGTCGGCGAAATCCATCGGGCGACGGAGCTGGTCGGGCTCCAAGCGGTGGCCGCCGCAGCCGCCACGCGCGCCGTCGCGGTCTGCGCGAAGATCGAGCTCGAGATTGCCGAGCTCGGCGCCGACGATGCCCGCTCGTTCCTCGTCGATCTCGGCCTGACGGAATCGGGCCTCGATCGTGTGATTCGCGCCGCCTACGATTTGCTCGGCTACCTCTCGTTTTTCACCGTCGGCGAGGACGAGTGCCGCGCCTGGTCGATTCCCCGGGGCAGTCCGGCTGTGGTCGCCGCTGGCGAGATCCATAGCGATATCGCACGCGGATTCATCCGCGCCGAGGTCGTTCGGTACGAGGCGCTCGTGTCCCGGGGCTCTCTGGCCGCGTGCCGCGATCACGCCGAGCTCAGACTGGAAGGCAAGGAATACGTCGTCGAGGACGGAGACGTCATCAACTTCCGCTTCGCGACGTGATACGTTAGCCGCGCACGCCACGCGCGTGCCGTACTTCCGCAGCCAAGTGGCCATTCGAACCATTGCCGTGTGCGAGGCGCAGGTGCCCTTCATCGAAGGCGGGGCCGAGGCGCACGTGAGCGAACTGATTCTGCGGCTGCGCGAGCGCGGGTACCAGACCAGCCGCATTTCGATCCCGTTCAAGTGGTATCCGAAGGACGAGATCCTCGCGCACGCGACCGCCTGGCGCCTGATCGATCTGAGCGAGAGCAGCCATCAGCCCATCGATCTCGTGATTGCGACGAAGTTCCCGTCGTACTTCGTCCGCCACCCTCACAAGGTGACGTGGCTCATCCACCAGTACCGCGCGGCCTACGAGCTGTGCGGCACGCCCTACAGCGACTTCGATCACGTCGAAGGCGATGTGGCGCTGCGCGAGCACCTCATCGCACTCGACACGCGGATGCTCAGCGAGTCGCGACGGCTGTTCACGAACGCGAAAAACACGGCAAATCGCCTGAAAAAGTTCAACGGTGTCGACGCCGAGGCGCTGTATCATCCTCCGAGGTTGGCGGCTCGACTGCGGCCGGGACCCTACGGCGACTACCTGCTGGTGGTCGGTCGGCTCGAGACCGTCAAGCGACCCGATTTGGCCATTCGCGCATTCGCCAGCATCCCGGGTTCCCTGCGGCTCGTAATCGCCGGCGATGGCAGCCAGCGCAACGCGTTGCTCGATCTCGCCCGCCAGCTGGGTCTCACCGACCGCGTGGAAGTCATCGGCGGAGTCGATGATGCGCACCTCATCGATCTCTATGCAGGGTCGCTCGCGGTGCTCTACCTGCCCTTCGACGAGGACTACGGTTATGTCACGCTCGAGGCGTTCCTGTCGCGGAAGCCGCTGGTGACCGTGACGGATGCCGGCGGTCCCCTCGAGTTCGTGATCGACGGCGAGAACGGCTTCGTCGTGGAGCCCCGTCCCGACGCCCTTGCCGACGTCATCAGGCGGCTGGCGGCCGATCATCGGCTCGCGGCGCGGCTCGGCGAAGCCGGCTTCGAGCGCGCACGCCTGGTGACGTGGGACGGCGTCGTCGAGCGGCTGCTCGGTGAGTCGGCATGATCCGGTGACCAAGCTCATCATCCAGATTCCGTGCCTCAACGAGGCGGAGACGCTGCCTCGCACGCTGGCCGACCTGCCACGGCGCGTCCCGGGCGTCGACCTCGTCGAGGTGCTCGTGATCGATGACGGCTCGCGCGACGATACGGTGAAGGTGGCGCGGGCGCACGGCGCCCATCACATTGTCAAGTTCAGACGACACAAGGGCCTGGCCGCCGCGTTCGTCGCGGGTATCGACACCGCGCTCAAGCTGGGGGCGGATTTCATCGTCAACACCGACGCCGACAACCAGTACGCCGGCGCCGACATTCCACGTCTCATGGCGCCGCTCCTCGACGGCACGGCGGATGTCGTGATCGGGGATCGCAACATCCAGACGCTCGATCAGATGTCGGACAGCAGGAAGCGATTGCAGCGTCTCGGCAGCTGGGTCGTGCGCCAGACGTCCGGGACCAACGTGCCCGACACGACCAGCGGATTTCGCGCGTACACGCGCGAAGCCGCCCTGCGGATGACCATCGTTTCCGAATTCTCGTATACGCTCGAGTCAATCATTCAGGCTGGCAAGAAGCGGATGGCGGTTGCCCACGTCAGCGTGCGCACCAACCCGACGGTCCGCGAATCGCGGCTCTTTACGAGTGTCTGGACCTATCTCAAGGCCTCGGCGGCCACCATCGCACGCGTCTATACGATGTACGAGCCGCTCAAAGTGTTCTCCTACATCGGCGGGGCGATCTTCGCGCTGGGCCTCGCGATCTCGATCCGGTTTCTGTACTACTACATCACCGGCACGGGGCTCGGGCACCTGCAGTCGCTGATTCTCTCGGCTGTTCTGCTGATCGTGGGCTTTCAGGTGGTGCTCATCGGACTCGTCTCCGACGTCATCTCCGGCAACCGCAAGCTGATCGAGGACGTGCTGTACCGTGTCCGCAGTCTCGAGCTCGCGCTGCTCGATTCCGACCGCGTGCTGACCGCGGCCGGTCGCAACAGGGAGTCGGAGCGGTGAGATCGCGTGGCTGATCCCTCCGAGATCTCCGTCGTCATTCCGGCGTGCAACGAAGCGGAAGCCATCGGCTCGCTCGTGCAGGAGACTCCACCAGATTGCCCGCTGGCGGGAAATCATCGTGGTGGACGATGGATCGAGTGATGGTACCGGCGATCAGGCGCGTGCCGCGGGAGCGTCGGTCGCGCGCCATCCCTACAACAAGGGTAATGGCGCCGCCGTCAAGACCGGCATTCGGCAAGCCAGGGGCGAGTTCGCGTTGATCCTCGACGGCGACGGCCAGCATCGCCCCTCCGACGCGCTGCGGCTGGCAGCTGCGCTGGGCGAGTATGATCTCGTGGTCGGCGCACGATCCGGCGCCACGCAAGCCAACAGGTTGCGCTTGCTGGGGAATCGCCTCCTCAACTGGATCGCGAGCTACCTGACCGGGCAGCCGATCCCCGACCTGACCTCAGGGTTCCGCGCGATCCGCCTCGAGCACCTCCGCGAGTTCCTGCACCTGCTTCCCAACGGTTTCTCCACGCCGACCACGACGACCCTGGCGTTCATCAAGGCGGGGCACAGCGTACGCTTCGAGCCGGTCGAGGCGCGAGCCAGGCAGGGCGCCTCGAAGATCAGGCTGGCCCGCGACGGCGTGAAGTTCTTTCTGATCCTGCTCAAGGTCATCACCATCTTCAGCCCGTTGCGTGTCTTCGTGCCCATCAGCGCAGTGGCTTTCACGGTTGGGTCCGTTTACGCGCTCTGGACCATTGCCACGCAGCATCACATCACGAACTCGTCGGTGCTGCTGATCCTGATGGCGGTCGTGATTTTTCTCGTTGGACTGGTCTCGGAGCAGATTGCGACGCTCCGCTTCGAAGGCCGGCGCTGATCGCCGCCTGGCTCCAGCCCGTGAGCCTGCCGGTCCCCACCACGGAGCGTCGGCCGACACCAGGTCGCCGTCGTGTCCTCGTCGCCGCTCTCGTCGTCGCGTTCGTGGTTCGGCTCCTGTTCGGCCTCTATTACTGGGTCGGAAAGCCGCTCACACGCGACGAACAGGAGTACCTCGCGCTGGCGGTCAATCTGGCGCAGGGTCACGGGTTCGCGTATCCGGCATCCGACCAGCCGTCGGGCGCCCAGAGAGTGGACCGGGCGCCGTTCTACCCGCTGTTTCTCGCCCCGCTCGTCATCGGGGAGGCGCGCGCAGGCATCGAGATCCGCGAGACACCCACGGCGGTGAAGGTTGCGCAATCGGCGCTCGGGACGGTCGTGGTGTGGCTGATCGCCCTGCTCACGCGCCGCACCGCCGGACCGATCGCAGCAGTGTGCGCTGCCTGGATGGCAGCGCTCTATCCACCACTCATCTGGATGCCCGCTTACGTGCTGAGCGAGACGCTGTTCGCCGCGCTGGCCCTCGGGTGCGCTGCCGTCCTCGGCTCGATGATCGATCGCAGTCCGGAGACATCCGCGAATCGGCCCGTCACGAGCGCGCGGCTTCTCAGTGTCGGCGTGATCGGGGGTCTCGGGGCGCTCACTCGTCCGACGTTGCTGCTGTTCCTGTTCGGCGCCGGCATGTGGTTGCTGATCAGTCGCGGTCTCCGCGCCGCCGTCATTGTCGCGCTCGGGGCGCTGATCCTGATTCTTCCCTGGACGATCCGCAACGTGCGTGTGCACGGGCGGTTCGTGCTGATCTCCGCACAGAGCGGCGTGACGTTCTGGACGGGCAACCACCCGTTGAGCTCTGGAGACGGCGACCTGGCCGCGAACCCGGCGGTGGGGCGGGCCAATCAGGAGTTTCTGCGGCAGCACGGCGGCGTGGCCGCGCCGGAGCTCGACCAACGCTATCAGCGGGAAGCGTGGCACTACATCGCGCAAGATCCGCTGTGGTGGGGAGGGCTGCTGCTGAGTAAGCTGTTTTTCTTGTGGGTGCCCATCGGGCCGTCCTACACGCTCCACTCGGCCCGGGTACTACTGGGCCTCGGTGATTCCCTACGCGCTCGTGCTGCCGCTGGCGATCGCAGGTTACGGTGAGCTCTGGAGACGTGGACGCCGCCCGTGGAGCCTGTGGCTGCTCGCCTCGTCCGCGCTGGCTGCCTCGCTTTTCTACATCGTGCAGGAGCGCTTCAGGATTCCGATCGTCGATCCGGCGCTGATTGTCGGCGCGTCCGCCTGGATCGCAACTCGCTTCGAGCCCACGCTGCGGGCAACGGACGACATATGACCTCACCCGAACGCCACGTCGTCGTGATGGTGACCAGCTCGTATCCGCGATTTCCGGGCGACACGATTGCGACCTTCATGGACCCGATTGCGCATGGGATCGCGGCACGCGGACACGACGTGCACGTGGTGCTGCCCTTTCACCCGCTTCTTCCGACGTCCCGCGCGCGAAGGCCGCGTACACTTCCACCCATTTCAGTACGCGCCCGTAGGGAGCCTGAACGTGTTCGGTACGCAGGCGCGCTCGATGCAGACGTCCGATTGAGGCGCCGCGCCTATCTCGCGGCGCCGTTCGCGTTCGTCGAGGGCAAGCGCACCGTGCGCCGTGTCATCCGCGAACACCGGGCGACGGTCGTGCATGCGCATTGGGTGGTGCCCGGCGGGGCGATTGCCGCCGCCAGCGATGACCGTCTGCCTCTTGTCGTCAGCCTGCACGGGTCGGACGTGTACCTGGCCGAGCGCTCGTGGCTCGCCCGGCGCGGTGCGCGTAAGGCGTTCGCCCGATCTGGCTGGGTCACGGCCTGCAGCGACGACCTTCGCGAGCGGGCCATCGGGCTCGGCGCCCGGGCCGGACGCCTCGAAACGGTGCACTACGGTGTGGACGCTTCACGCTTCCGGCCGAATCCCGAGGCCCGGATTCGGGTTCGCCAGGAGCTCAACCTGAGCGACGACGATCCGCTCCTCTTCAGCGCCGGACGTTTCGTTTACAAGAAGGGATTCGAGTACCCTAATCGATGCCATCCCTTTGCTCGTCGAGCGGTGGCCACGGCTTCGACTGGTGATCGGCGGACCGGCGACCTGGACGAACGCCTCCGCGCGAAGGCGCATCAGGGAGGCGCCTCGCGGAACATCATCTTCACCGGGGTCCTCGATCACGCGACTGTTGCGGCCTTCCTCGCGGCCGCTGACATCGCCGTCGTGCCCTCGGTGCGGGACAGCGCCGGCAACGTCGACGGACTCCCGAACATCGTGATGGAGGCGCTCGCCTCGGGCACGCCCCTCGTTGCCACCCCTGTGGGCGGCATTCCCGGCGTCATCGAATCGGACTGCAACGGCCTGCTGGTGCCGCCGTCCGATTCCGCCGCCCTTGCGGCCGCCATCGATGGACTGCTGTCGGGGCCTCAGCAGCGGCGCGCTTTGGGCCGCGCCGGTCGCGAGGACGCCGTGCGCCTGCACAGCTGGGAGCGCGTCGCCGAGTCGTTCGAGCGGGCATACGAGCGCGCAGGTCGCAGGGAATGAGTCTCCGGAAGACGCCACGCTCGACGTGCTAATGTGACAGTTCCTGCCTTGCATGTGCTGATCGCGCTCGCTCGTCTGCTGCTCGTAGCCTATCTGCCGGGCGCTCTTCTCTACCGCGTGCCGCGTGTCAATCGCGCCCGGCGCGAAGCGCTTCCCGCCGAAGAACGCGCGTTCTGGGCCGTGACCCTGAGCGTGACCATCTCGCTCGTCGCGACGCTGCTCCTGGCCGTCGCCGGGCAGTATTCCTTCGGACGGCTGCTACTGGCCGACTTGGTGATTGCGGTCGCACCTGTCGCCGTGTACCGCCGTCGCCTGCTGCTTACCGAGGCGGCGCACGCGCGATCGATCGCGGCGCCGTGCCGCCGATGGCGCTCATCGCGCTGGGCGTCTGGATGTTCTTTCCGCCCGCGGAGTATGTGATGGGCGGGAAGGATCCCGGCGTCTACCTG
Source organism: uncultured Acidobacteriota bacterium (assembly GCA_963817395.1). Lineage (GTDB taxonomy): Bacteria > Acidobacteriota > Vicinamibacteria > Vicinamibacterales > CAVPJW01 > CAWGYQ01. The sequence goes on from CAWFOC010000003.1 coordinate 165,719, forward strand.
AACGAAGGCATCCAGATCGCGCAGCGCGGATCGCTTGTCGTCCGCGATCCCGTGATCGGCTCCGTGCTGGCCAGGTTTCGCGACATGTTCTACCCGCAGCACGAGCGCCAGCCCTATTACGGGCTCCGCTTCATGGGGTTCTACATCCTCGATCCGGCGCAAGGGACGGTGGTCGGTCAATTCCCGCACTTGTACCGGGCGTCCATCGCCATCGGCTACGGGATCGATGGTCTGACGGGCGCGCGTCGGACGTCCGGTTTCTGGGCGATCCTGGGCCTGGTGACGGTGTATGTCTCGGGATCGCGACTCTTCGGCCGCCGCGTGGCATTCGCTGGCGCGTTGCTGCTCGCGGTCAACGTGATTCAGATTTCGTACGCCCGGTACCGAACTCCGAAATCGTCATGCAGGCGCTGGGCCTCGCCGCCCTGCTCGCCGCCGCGCGCGCCTTCGTCGACGGAGAAACGTGGCTCGCCCCAATCGCGGCCGTGCTGCTCAGTCTGCTGCTGACTCTCCGCTATGGATCCTGCTGGCCCTCGCCGCCGTCAGCGCGATGGCTGCACTCCGCTTCAGCGGGCACCGCACCGCCGTCATCTCGTTCGGCCTGACACTAACCGCCTGCCTGCCGTTCTCCTGGCTGTATCTCACGCGTCTGATGGCGCCCTATGCGCAATATCCCGTGGCCTATACGCGGAGCTTCGGCTTCGCCTGGTTGGCCGTCGCCGGCGTGGCAGGACTGGCCATCATGCGCGTGGTCGCCCGCCGGCCGACATGGGCTCGACTGCTGCAGGTCCGGGTTGGCCGGCACGATGCCGTCCTCGCCGCGTATGCCTACTTCTTCCGTCAAGCGGCAGGCCTCGTCACGGTGCACGATGCCGCATCGTTCCGCATGTTCGGCTGGTACATCACACGCGCCGGCCTGTTCGCCGCTGTCGTTGGCTTCGTGCTCGCCGTTCGGGATCGGTTCTGGCGCGATCCGGCCCTTTTTCTCGCAACGCTCTTCTACGGCGCGTTCTTCTTCTGGAAGATCCGGATTGTTCCCGAACACTTCTGGATGACTCGCCGCTTTCTTCCCGTCATTCTGCCGATCGCTCTTCTGTGTATCGCCTATGCCGCGTTTCGTGTCGCTGAGGCGGTGGCCGGGTGGTGGACATCGCGCAGCGGCAACCGTGTGTCTGCGTATGAGAAGCTCCTCGCACCGCTCGCGGCCTGCGCCCTCCTCGCCCCGCTCGCGGCCGAGTTCTATCGGGCCTCCGCGCCGGTTCGCGCGCACGTCGAGTACGCCGGCCTGATCCCCCGTCTCGAAACGCTCGCAGAGACCTTCGGCGACGACGAGCTGGTGGTATTCGAGAGCCGGAATGCGTCGGACACCCCACGTCCTCGCGCTGCCGCTCGCCTACATCTATGCGCGCAACGTGCTGGTGCTCAACAACCCGCGGCCCGACAAGGCCCTGTTCCGCGAGTTCCTGACCTGGGCCGGGTCGCGGTACAAGAACGTGTATTTCGTGGGCGGCGGCGGCACGGACTTGCTCTCCCCGCAGCATCAGTGTGGCGTCGGTGAGAAGCGATCACTTTCAGTTACCCGAGTACGCATCGCCGCGTAACGCCTACCCCACTGGCGTCCGCATGAAGGAATTCGACTTCGGCATCTATCGCTTCGTGCCTGGCCGCGACGACGGCGCGTGGTACTCGCTCGACGTCGGTCTGCGCGACGACCTTCATCTCGTCCGGTTCCACGCGAAAGAGCAGACGGGTCAGGTCTCTTTTCGATGGACCCGCCGCCTGTCATATGTGTCGCTGGTCGGCCTCCAGCCCGACACGCGAACACTTACGCTGTGGATGAACGACGGGGGCCGGCCCCCGGGCATGCCGCCCGCGCACATCCGGGTCTATCTCGACGACGAGTTCACGGGCGAGACCGACGTGGGCCGCGGATTTCAGCCCTACTCGTTCCTGATTCCACCTGAGGCGGCCCGGACGGCAGGAGTCCGCGATGAACCGGTGCTGATGCGCATCGAGAGCACGTTGTGGAATCCGAGCGCGGCGCTGGGCGTTCCCGACAATCGCGACGTCGGGGTCATGCTGGATCGCGTCGAGGCTCGATAAAGGCGCCCGGTGTTCCAGCACCTTGAGATCTCCGATCCCGCCGAGCGGCGCCTGGTCGGGATGGCCGACGTGGCGCTCTCGATCGCGGCGGCTCCCGCGCGCCTGCTCGGGTCACGAAAAGACCGCGGCGCGGTCCGCCGCATTCTGTTGTTCCGTCTCGAACGAGATCGGCGATCTGCTCATGACGCTGCCGGCGATTCGGGCGGTCAGCGATCTGGCGCCGCAGGCGTCCATCAATCTCATGGTGGGCAGCTGGAACGCTCCGCTGGCTGACATGATCGCCGGGTCGATTCGTGTGATGACGATGGACGTCGCCTGGCTCGCGCGGGAGACGGGCGGATTGCCTCCGCTTGCGCTCGTGAGACAGGCGCGCTCGCTCAGGCAAACGGAGTCAGGACGATCTCGCGATCAACTTCGAGGGCGACATCCGGTCACACGTGCTGATGGCGCTGACGGGGGCCCGTCGTCGCATCGGCTTCGATCATGCGGGCGGAGGGCCTCTGCTCACCGATCGCGTGAGCTACGATGCGGGACGCCATGTCACAGCCAGCGCGCTGGCGCTCGTGGCGACGGCGTTCGATCGAACGCAGGAGGAGCTCGAACTCCGCTATCTGCACGACAGCAATCACCAGGGTTCCCTCCTGGCGATTCCGCCTGCAGCGGCGGCGCGCGCGAATGCAAGGCTGGCAGGCTGCCGGCGGCCCGTCATCGGCGTCCACGTGCCGGGGGGCCGCGAGATCAAGCAGTGGCCTCCCGAGCGGTTTGCCAACGTCGCCGCAGGCCTGGTGCGTGCGACGGATGGCACTATCGTGCTGACGGGTTCGGCCGGCGACGATCATCTGGTGGGCCCGGTTCGCGAGCGGATCTCAATGGACAACATGCTCGATCTATGCGGCAAGCTCGACCCTGCCCGATCTGACAGCCACGCTGCAGCATCTGACGTGCTTCGTGACAGGCGATACAGGTCCGATGCACCTCGCCGAGGCCGTAGGCACGAGCGTGGTTGCGATCTTCGGGCCCTCGGACCCTCGCCGGTACCGGCCCAGGCGGCTGTCCACGAGCCGAACGGTCCGCGTCGATCTCCCTGCAGCCCGTGCAATCGCATCCGCCGGCCGCCACGGCGCTGCGTGGGCCACACGCCCGATTGCCTGACCGGCGTCGAAGCGAACGCCGTGCTCGACCAGGTGACCTCCGTGCTCGAAGCGCAGCCTCGTTCGGGCTGATCGCGGACGTATCGTGCCTGTCACCGACATCCCGCTCGTGTTGCTGCGCTTGCCGGCGGGCGAGCGACGCGTGCGGCTGAGCGACTACCTCACGGCGCCGGCCTCGGATCGCGCGAAGGCTGTCGCGAATCCAGTGGATCAAATCGCTCAGGCACGCGCAGGTCGAGCACCGCTCTTTTCGGGATCGCTTCACCTATTCGGGGCGACAGCCTCTGGTGGTTTGCCGGATCTACCTGCACAAGACGGGGCTGGTCGAGTCGATTGTCGAGACGCTCGATCGACCGCCGAGCTCATCCGGCAGAGCGGCCGGATTCCGTCTCGGTGATCGCGGTGCGACAACGTCACCCGGCTGATCGTGCCCGACGTCGCCCGTCGTCTCGGCATTCATCCCCTGGCGGCGACGGCGCCCAGGAACGAACGCGCCCTCGCGCGCATGCGGCTGCTCGCCAGCGCGCGCGCGCATACGACCGGGGCCATTCTGGGCAGGCTTCGCCGTCTGTCGCCGCCCGCTCTTGATGCGCCCTGCGATGTCGGCGTGTTCGTGCACTCCGCCTTCTGGAAGGGAAGCGCCGAGAACGATGCGTATCTGGGCCCGGTGCTGGCTGAGCTTCTCGAACACGTGCCGCCCAATCGTGTCCGGTTCGTCGGGCTCGGTCCTTCGACGAATTTCCGGGCGCGAAGCTGGCGTGCCCGCGCGCGCGAGCTTTCGTCTGGCGGGCGTGCCCGAGATCGGTGACGCCGGTGGAAGCCTTCGCGCCGCGCGACGCCATCGCGCCGTCCATGGAGGTCTGGAACCGACGCCGCGAGGTTCAGCGCGCCCTGCTGGAGAGCGCGGACGTCGCGCGGTCCGCCGTCATCGAGGGGGTGGATGCGTGGCCGATCGTCTCCGACCTGATGACGGGCATCTCGCACTTGCAGTTTCCGTGGTCGGCGCGAGCCATGGACGAGGCCGGGGCGGCGCTCGATGCGCTTCGGCCCCGCGTGGTCTTCACCTATGCGGAGGCCGGTGGCTGGGGCCGGGCGCTCGTGCTCGAAGCGCGGCGGCGACAGATTCCGACCGTGGCCCTGCAACACGGGTTCATCTATCGCCACTGGTTGAACTATCTGCACGAGCCGGATGAGGCGGCGCCATCCACGGACAATCCGCTCGACGTGGGCTTCCCCCGTCCGACGCTCACGCTTCTGCACGACGGCATGACCGCGACACATCTCGCAGACAAGGGATGCTTTCCGCCCGGTTCCCTGGCCGTGACGGGCAGCACACTTCTGGACAAACGAGCTCGGGCAGCGGCGAGCCTGACGCCGGAAGACATCGACGCCGTGCGGCGGTCGGCAGGCGCCGCAGCCGGGGATCACCTGGTACTGGTGGCGGCGAAGTTCAGCCAGATTGCGGGCGTGCTCGGCGAGCTACTGACGGCCTCGGCGCGACTCCAGGGTGTGCGGGTCGTCTTGAAATGCCATCCGGGCGAGAGCCCGGTGCCGGTACGAGCGCGCGGTTCAGGGCGTGCCGAATGCGACCGTCATCGGCGCCGGTACCGATCTCCGGACACTGCTGGCGGCGGCGCGGTTGCTCGTCACCGTGAACTCGACGGCGGCCATCGAAGCGCTCTCGATTGGTGTGCCGGCGCTCGTGCTGGCGCTTCCGAACAACCTGCAGTCCGTTCGTCGATGCCGGTGTGATGGCCGGCGTCGAGCGGGGCAAGGGGGTCGGAAGCCTGCTTGAGTCGCTGCTGTATGATGAGACCAGACGCGCCCGACTGGCGGATGCGCGACAGGAGTTCGTGAGCCGCCACGACATCGGCTCCGACCAGCAAGCGGCCCGGCGTGCGGTGGCCGCCATACTTTCAGTGATGAATGGGCAACCCCTGACGTGCGCGCGCTGATCACCGGAGGCGCGGGATTCATCGGATCGCATCTCGCCGAGGCCCTCCTGAACGACGGCCACGAGGCGACGGTCATCGATGATCTCTCGACGGGCTCCATCGACAACATCGCGCACCTGCTCTCCGCCCAGAACGTGCCCCCGAGCCGGATTCTGGCCGAGTGGGCGCGCGTCGGTCAGACGCGCGTCGTGAACGGAGAACGCGTGCCCGGGCCGCCGCTGACGATTGAACTGGCGTGGGTGTCGGAGCGTACCGCGCTCGACACCATTCTGCGGAGTGCGAGTGGGTATGTGGCGGCGCCACGGAGGGCGGGCAGCGACGGTGCCTCGCTCTACGACCGGATCCTGATCATGCCCGCCGGGTCTTCATCGCCGCCGCCGCTAGCCCGGCAACCGGTCCGGCAGCCTCCCCCGCCAGCGTTCACCCAGCCGGTGCCCGACCCGATGGTGCCCGAGACTCTGAGCTTCGATCCCGGCCCGCCGGACGGCCAGGAGGCCGAACAGGTGCCGCCCGAAGAAGTTGAGATGCCGGAGGCCCTGGGCCCCGGCCAGATCTTCGCCCTTTGCGCCGGGGCAGCAGCCCTTCACTCCTGGCGAGGTGGGCGATCCGCTGACCCCGGGGAACTATCCCGGCCCCGGCACGGCCGTCCCGTGGGCCATGCCGGGCGGCGGCCCCACTCCGGGGATGATCACACCGTCGCCGATGCCGACGCAGGATCCGAACAACCCGCAGCCGCCGCCGCAGTAGTCATCGAGCGTGACCACCACCGCTCGACTAGTCGCGATGTCCCACCGCAGGAGTGCCATGCCAATCCCGCGCTTGTCGTTAGACGGGCGGCGTCAGCTGCTGGCAGCCGTCACGATGCTCCTGGTTGCTCCGTTCGCATTCGGACAACAGGCGCCGTCCGGTGGCGCGAGGCCTGGAGCGATGTCGAGCGACAGTCCGCTATCCTGAGTCGCGGATGGGCGCTTCTCGCGGATGGCCAGGCGAAGGAGGCACAGTCCACGGCCGTCAGCGCCTTGACGAGGTTTCCGGCGAGCCATCACGTCATAGCTCTCGCCGTCGAAGCGGACATCGCCGCCAGCGAGCCTCCACGGCGCTCGCTCGTTACGAGGCCTGGCGAGGCGCGCGCATGGTCGAAGAACCGGGCGCGCTCCGGGCGGTCGCGCGCGCCATGCTGCTGGAATTTGCCGATGAAACGCAGAACCCGCGCGGGCAGGCCGCGGCGCTTCAGGCGCTCGCGGAGGGCGGTGACGCGACGGCGGGCGATCGCCTCCAGACCATTGCAGCCGAGGGGAACGTCGCCGGAACCCGCGCGCTCGCGGCGCTGGCCGATCCGAGAGCCGTCACCACGCTCATCAACGACTTGAACACCGGTGCGGGGAACAAGATCGGCGTGATCACGGCGCTCGGCGCGAGCGGCAGCGCCGTCGCGATGGGTCCTCTGGTTCAGCAGCTCGGCGATCCCGAGGCCGCGGTCCGGGGCGGCGCCGCCGAAGCCCTCGGGCGCCTCGGGACCAGCGAGGCCGTCGCGCCGCTTCGACCGTTGCTCCAGGATCGCAGTGGCTACGTGCGCGCCAAGGCGGCCGGAGCTCTCCTCCGCTTGGGCGATGACAGCGGCACGCAGTTCTTGCACACCCTTGCCGCCGAAGCATCCGCCACCAGCCGCATCGTCGCGGCTGAGGAGCTGGCGGCCAGGCCGGATGCCGCCTGGCTCGGCCTCGTCCGGGGTCTTGTCGGGGACAGCTCGCCCGAGATTCGTTTGTCGGCCGCGACGCTCCTGGCGCCACACGATCCCGCGGCCGCGAAGGTCGTCCTCGAAGAGCTTCAGCGGAACGACAATCCGGCGATCAGCGAGGAGGCGATGCGCGCCCTTGCGGTCGATGTCCCCTCCGACCTCACGACGCTCCGGGGGCTGTTGAAGAGCCCGGACCGGCTCGTCCGCATCGCGGCGGCCGGCAAGATCCTCGCGGTCACCCGGTAAAGCCCCTCCCCTGTCCCGCCATTCGACGCTTGGCGTACGCGAGGCGTGCCGCTATAATGCCGCGCGGATTTGGGCCTGTATCGAGCCCAACCTCCGACCGATAAAACCGTGGGGCCGTCCGGCGACGCCTCATCCTCACAATGCGACCCGGTGCTCGCCTCGACTCGGGCGGAGCGCCTATAGAGCAAGGGGAGTTGTAATGGACCCTGGGTATTCCGAGCGGCTTCTTCGCGGTTTCCGTCGGCCGCTGCCGGGTCTGGTTGGCCTGGCGTTATCGGTCGTTGTCGCCGCGCCTGCGGAAGGTCAACTTTCGAAATTGACCCCGACGCCTCAGCCTGTTGTGTCTCCTCTTTGGGTTCGGGGCGTCGCCGCCGCGTACCATTCAGTCAACAACCGATACCTGGTCGTCGGTGCCCAGGACCATGTGATCGGCAGGTTCGTGAACGCGATAGGCACCCCACTGGCGGTACCCCCCCAAATCGTCATCAAGCCGCCGTCTCTGCCCGGCACGAACGGTAAGCCTTTCGGGTCGTTTCCGCGCGTGTGTTATAGCCCGCACCTCAACAACAACCAAGGGGGATTCCTGGTTGTGTGGGCACAGGAAAAGGTTGGCGCGGTTCAACTGCACATGCGGGTTGTGACAAGCGCTGGGGTCGTTCTTGGCCCCAGCGACATCGTGGTTGCGGATTCCAATGCATGGCAGGACGTCGCCGGCGCGGCAATCGCCTACTCGCCGACGAGCCAGGTCTTCCTGATCGTGTGGAAAGTCTCGCCGGTTTCGGGGGCCGTCGTTCGAGTCCAACGAGTCAAAGTAAACAACACGCATCCAAACGGTGCGTCGTTCCTTGGCCCTTCGGTCATCGTTTCGGCGGGATTCGGGCGGGATCCTGGTGCGACCTGGAATTCGGTCACCAACGAGTTCGGGCTCTCCTACGCGGGCGAGACGAACGAGAAGGGGTTCATCGCATTCGTGCGTCTCCCAGTCGATCCACCAAATCACCCAGGGTTCCGGACGACTTTCAACGTGCTGTCAGCTGGCGCGACAGCCGTCACCGACATCGGCTTCAATCCGGCGACCGGACGCTACATCCTGTCGTGGTGGGAGAGCGGCCCCAAGGCGAAGATCGCCGAGATCAACCAGGCCGGCGCCGTGGTCGGGATGGGCCTCGCATCAACCAAGATGGGCTCCTACGACGCGCTGTCATCTGCCTTCAATCCGATCAGCAAGACCTTCCTCCTGACAGGCCTCGATGGGTACGATGACGTGATCGGTGCCGAACTGAACGGCCACGGGGTTCGCATCTCCGCTGAGCAGATGATCATTGACATGCCAGCGGCATACCCCGCGCGCTACACCCGCGTGGAGTCAAGCCAGACCGCGCCGCGCTGGATAAACGTGATCAGCCGCTATTTCGGCGCCATCTGGGGTCAAGTCGCTCAAACCGCCACGACGAACGGCGGCAGCTCCACGGCTTACCCGCCCCCCGGTAGCGGCGGTCAGCCCACGCCGCCACCCCCCCCATCCTCCTTGAAGGCCTGGGTGTGGGTGGACACACCGAAAAACCTAACTAGCGTGCCGAACACATTCGCGGTAGCCGGATGGGCAATCGATCAGGCCGTGACGAACAGCGTCACCGGCATCGACGCCGTGCACATCTACGCGTATCGGAACTGTGTCGGCTGCAGCGCGCCGGTGTTTCTCGGCGGCGCTACGTATTGGACTCACCGCCCGGATATCGGGCAAGCGTTCGGCAGCGTCCGCTTCACGTCCTCCGGGTACCATCGGATGGTCACTCTCCCAAACGGGGTCTACGATCTCGCAGTGTTCGCCCGCAAGACCTCGAACAACACCTGGATCTCCAAGGTGGTGCGCATTACGGTCAACTGAGTCATCCGCGCCAGATCCGCTTCTCCGCCTCGATTGGAACGTTGCGATAGAATCCGGGGGGACACATGAAGGGTCCCCCGTCTCCCCTTCGCCGCGGCGAGTATGCGGCGCGCGGCGAGTACCATCGCCAGCCGGATCCTGCCTGGGATTACTACCCGACCTACCAAGCCAAGCTCGAATACGTCACGCGGTACCTCGACCAGTTGCCCGATGCCTCGAAAGTGCTCGACGCCGGGTGCGGTGAGGGCGTTCTCGTGGAGCGGTACCGCGGGCGGCTGTCAATCGTCGGGATTGACGCGGACTATGCCTCGAAGGCGGTGACCCCCGGCTCGGTCCTGGCGCTTCCCTTTGCCAGTCGAATCTTCGACCGGGTGCTCTGCCTGGACGTGTTGGAGCACCTCGGGTACCCGGACCAGGCGCGCGCCCTCGGAGAGCTGAGCCGGGTGATGTCGCCGGCGGGTGAGATGCTGCTCTCTGTGCCGAACCTCGCGCATCTCCAATCGCGCGTGCACTTCCTCGTCACCGGCCGGCTGATTCGCACTGCCAGCGAGCAAAAGCATCCGGGCGATCGGCCCATCAAGGAGTACCTGAAACTGTTCCAGGCCGCCGGGCTCGACGTCATCGAGCGACGCGGCATCTTTCCCACCGTTCCACTGCTCACCCGGGCGATTCGCCGCCGGCCGTCCGAGCTGGCCGGGCTGCACCGCTGGCTGACCCGGCTGCTTCCGATCCCGGACTGGTGCTTCCTGAACGTCATCCGGCTCCGCAAGCGGGAGCATCCCTGAGGTGTTCGCCAAGGCGGTCGGGCTGTTCACGAACGTGGCGATCTACGGCTTCGGAAACGCGGCCACCTCGGCCATCAGCTTTCTGCTGCTGCCGATCTACGTCCGCTATCTCTCACCCGAAGACTACGGCGTCATTGCGCTGCTGCTCACGGTGGAGGTCGCGGCCAAGATCCTGTTTCGCTGGGGCGTCGACGCCTCGTTCATGCGCTTCTATTACGAGTGCCGCGACGAGCGCGACAAACAGCGACTCGCCAGCACGCTCTTTCTTGCATTGCTCGCCGTCAACGGCGCCCTCACCGCTGCCGCATTGATCGCCGCGCCCTGGCTCGGCCAGCGCCTGTTCGACACCACCCGCTACACGCTTCCGCTCCGCCTCGTGCTCGTCAGCACCTTCATTGGCGGCTTCTACTTCCTGCCGTTTCACATCCTGCGCATCCAGGGCCGATCGGCAAAGTTCATGGCCCTCACCTTCTCCGGGCAGGCGGCCACGCTCGGCATGAAGCTGCTCATGGTGGTAGGGCTCGGTATGGGGGTGCTCGGCGTCGCGCTGGCCGACCTGATCGTGGCGATCGGGCTCACGGCGGCAATCGTTCCGCTGTACGCGCCGCTCATCCGGCCGTTGTTCTCCAGGGAGATCCTCCGCGAATCTCTCCGCTTCGGGCTTCCCCGCCTGCCGCATGGTCTTGCGCACCAGGTGATTGCGGTCTTCGACCGCTACCTGCTGAGCACTTTCGTCACGTTGCGCGACGTGGGGATCTACTCGGTGGGCGCATCGTTCGCCCTCGGGCTGAAGTTGTTCCTGAGCGCGTTCGAGAACGCCTGGGCGCCCTTCTACTTTGCAACGATGAAGGAGCCCGACGCGAAGACGACGCTCAGCCGCATCACGACCTACGCATGGGGAGTGCTGGTGCTGCTCGCCGCCGGCCTCACTGCTGTGGCCGACGACGTCGTCCGTCTGATGACGACACCCGATTTCTACGGCGCCGCGAAGGTGGTGCCGTGGATTGGCGCCGGCGTCGTGTTCCAGGGCATCTATCTCCTGACGTCCATTGGTCTGAACATCACGAAGCAGACGAAGTATTATCCGATTGCTACAGGTGTTGCGGCCATTGCGAGCGTTGGCGCCAACCTCGTGCTGATTCCGCGCTTCGGCGTGATGGGCGCCGCGTGTTCCAACACGCTGGCCTACGCGGTGCTCGCCGCCACGGCCATGCGCTTTTCACAGCGGGCCTATCCGATGCGCTACGAGTGGCGCCGCATCGCGCAGATCCTTGGTGCCGGTGCGGTCGTGTGCATTGCGGCGCGCCTGCTGATTCCGGCGTCGCTGTCTCCTCTGACCGGATTTCTTCTCCGCGGCAGTGTCGTATTGCTGGGATATCCGCTGCTGCTGCTGGCCGCCGGGTTCTTCCGGCCTGGCGAGTGGCGCCACATCGAGGTGCTTGCGGGCCAGCTGCGCGCGGGATCGGCCGCTCGACGCCGGGCGGCTCTTCGCCCGGGTCGAGAACCCGAGTCCACGCTCGCCCCCGGCCTCGTGCCCCCCGGCTCGCCGCGGACGGTGGCCGGTCCCCTGGAGGAGCCCTGATCAAGCGCTTTTTCGAGCTGCCCGCACGACGTCCGGGGCTGACCATCGCCCTCGTCGGCGTGCTCTTCGCCGTGGCCTACGCAGCGGGGGTCGTGGCCTTCCGCAAACCCAGCGGGCGCATCGTCGTCGGCGACGCCGTGCATTGCTACGTGTATCTGCGGTCCGTCGTCTTCGATCGCGATCTGCATTTCCGCAACGACTACATCCGGCTGTACGGGCTCAAGGAGCCGGTGCCCCTTGCGGCGGTTCGTCAGCTGCTTCCCCATCTTCGCGCTCGGGGCTGCTGCTCTGGTCGACCGCGTGGCCAGTCGGCCGGCCGTCGTGCTGACGGGCGCTCTGTTGATCATCGGCGCAAATGTCCTGCTGCTCGTGCACTACCAGGCGTTCATGCACGGTATCCGGACGAACCTGCCGTATCCAGAGAACGTATGGTCGAGCCCGGCGCACCTCTTTCGATGGATACGGACTCTCTGAAGCCGACCTCGATATCTACGGCTCGCCCGTCCGGTAATCCATTCATGGCCGCCGTGGAGGCAGCCTGACGGCGATGGAATCGATGGGTCTCGGGCGCGCCCGCCTCGCCGCCTGCCTCGTCTTCGCCGCAACCCAGTGCGTGTATCTTTCGACCGCCGGCGGCAGCTTTACGACCACAGATGCCGTGGCCACCTACGACCTGACGCGGCAACTGGTGGAGAAGCAATCGATTGCCCTCTCGCACGACGTGCTGGGGTTCTCCTTCGCAATCGGGCGGGATGGTCGTGCCTATTCGCCCTTCGGTCTGAGCCACGCGATCTACAACATTCCCTTCTATCTCGTTGGAAGGAGCGTCGAACAGCGGATGGGCGCCCAACTGGGCAGGACTGACAGCGTAACGCGTGCCGTCGTCGCACTCGGCAGCACGGTGGCCGCGTCAGCGGGCGTCGCCGTGGCGTTCCTGTTCGCCTGGAGACTGAGCCAATCGATTCAAGCCGCTGCGTTGACCGCGTTTGCGCTGGCCTTTGGTACCGTCCTCTGGCCGTACTCGAAGTTCGGGTTCAGCGCGCCGCTGGCCATGCTGCTGATGTCGCTCGGCACATACCTCACGTGGCTGGCCTTGTCGATCCGCTCCACGCGGAGCTTGCTTGCCGCGGGGCTGTCAATGGGGTTCGCGCTCCTGACACGGCACGAGCTGATGCTGGCGCTCGCTCCGCTGGGCGCGTGGACGTTTGCGGCTCCCTCACCATCGATGGCCGCGCGCCTCCGGCGCGCAGCCACCTTTGCGGTGCTGCCTGCCGTGGCGATTGGAGTCTGGCTGCTATACAACAACGCGAGATTCGGCAACCCGTTCGACCCAGGTCAATTGCGGGATCCAGCGCTGGAATTCGGCTCGCCCATCTCGCAGGGACTCTACGGGCTGCTGCTGTCGCCAGGGCGATCCGTGTTCCTGTACTCGCCGATCGCGCTGGTTGGAACCATCGCTTTGGTCAGGCTCAGCAGAAGTCATGCGGCCTTGACGGCCGTCCTCGCGTCGCAAATTGCGCTCTTGCTTTGTTTCTACGCGACGCTCGGCAACTGGCCATCGGGACGCTCGTACGGGTCCCGATATCTGCTGCCCCTTCTGCCCTTTGTCATCGTCCCGCTCGCCCCGTGGCTGAATGAAGCGACTGCCAGGATCCGCCGCCTGATCGTGGCCGCGGTGGTCGTGAGCTCGGTGATCCAGTTGCCGGGAATCTTCGTGGACTATGCCAAGGTCGGCCTCGATTTCGCGCGCGCACACCCGGAGGTGTCATGGCAGGATCGGCTCTACCGCCTGGACGCCTCGCCGCTCGTCCTCAATGCCCAGGCCACGATCAGCACCGTGCCCGCGAACCTTCGTTATCTCGCCGGCGTGGGGTCTCCGCCATCACTAGAACGATCAGCCGACGACGGCGACCGCGAGTTTTCTCAGCGGTTGGCGTTCAGCCTCGACTTCTGGTGGATGTACCTGCACTATCTCGGCGCGCTGTCGGCGTTTGAAGCTCTTGCTGCAGGGCTCGTGCCGATCGCGCTGGGGATACTGCTGGCCGCAGCACTCATGCGACTCGCGAGACTGGAGCAGGGCCGCCGATTGCCAGCCTCCATGAGCGCCGCACCTTCCGGGCCGTAATGGTGGCAGCGATGCGCTCCTCGCACGGTCAAGCCATTGCACTGGCGGCCATCCTGTGCCTGGCGGCCGCTCTGCGCCTCGTCGGCATTCGATTCGGTCTGCCAGCCGTCTACAACCCCGATGAAACGGCGATTATGTCGCGCGCGCTCGCGTTTGCGACTGGCGATCTGAACCCGCACAACTTCGTCTACCCCACGCTGTACTTCTACCTGCTGTTCGGGTGGATCGGCGCCTACGCCACGTCGGCGCTCGCTCTGGGCCGCATCGAGTCTCTCGTCGCACTCGAGCGGCAATTCTTCACCGACCCCACCAACGTCTTTCTCGCAGGCCGTCTCCTTGGAGTCGTGTGCGGAGTCGCGACCGTCGCGGCTCTTTACGTGCTGGCTCATCGTCTCTTCGGACGCCGTGTAGCGCTGGCGTCGGCTTTGTTTCTGGCGGTCGCGCCAACAGCCGTGCGGGATGCGCACTACGTGAAGCACGATGTTCCCGCAACGCTTCTGGTCGTTCTTGCGCTCATCGCGATCGTCCGCGTGTGGCCGCTTGGGCGCCCGGGCGGCCGCCCCAGGACGGATCTCGCTTTCGCCGCCGCCGTGTGCGGCGCGGCCGTTTCGCTCCATTACTACACGGTGTTCCTGCTGCTTCCACTGGCGGTGGCCATTTGGTTCCGGCTCGAGAACGAGAGAGCCGCCGCTCGCTTGCGAGCCCTCACACTGGCCGCGTTGATTGCCGCCTCCGCGTTCTTGATCTGTTCGCCCTTCATCCTCGTCGAATGGAGGACAGCCGCCCGCGATATCGCGGCCAACCGGGAAATCGTTGTGGATCGGGCGGTCGAAGGCGGCGAAATGGCGTTCGCCAGCGCGAGCCGCTATCTGACCATGCTGTGGCGCGACGCGAGCGGCTGGCCGGTCGCGCTGCTGGTGGTTCTCGGGTTCGCCGTCTCGTGGCGGCTGTCGGCCAGACTCGGCCTCGTCCTCGCGCTCTTTCCCGCCGCGTTCCTGGCCTTCATCAGCAATACGGTGCCAGCCGGACGGTACCTCAACCCGGTGCTGCCTTTCATGGCGCTATTCGCTGGCGTGGCCGTGTCCTGGCTGTCGTCGCGCACAGCTACGACACGCCGCGCCCCGATGGCCGCGGTGCTGGCAGCCGGGGCGGCGCTGCCGGGTCTGGCAGAGTCGGTCCGAACCGATCTCTTCTTCCGTCAAACCGACACGCGCACCCTCGCTGCCGACTACATCGAGTCGCGCGTGGCACCTGGTTCGACGGTGATCGTGCAGCCCTACTCGGTACCTCTCAGAGCTTCACGGGCCAGTCTGACCGAAGCCACGATGCATCATCTGGGGAGGCTCGACAGGGCGTCCACGAAGGTGAGACTGCAGCTCGGGCTCGAGCCGTATCCGGAGCCCTCGTATCGACTGTTCTATCTGGGCGACGGCGGTCTCGACACGGACAAGATCTATGTCGAGGACCCGGGAGCTTGGCGGGAGGCGCGGACTCGGGCGGCTCCGTCAACTCAACGTGCAATACGTTGTCGTCACGCGGTACAATGACCCACGGACGGCGGTCGTTCCGTTCCTCGACGCGCTGACCCGCGAGGCCCGCCTGGTTGCGGTGTTCTCGCCGTCCCGCCGGCCGCCGGCGGCGGGTCACACGTTGGTCGCTCCGTACCTGCACAACACCGATGCCAGCGTCAGCGAGGCGCTGGAGCGGCCTGGTCCGGTCATCGAGTTGTGGCGCCTCGTCTAGCATCGACTTTCTGAACGAATCAATGCTTGGCCGATACACGCTGCTCGTCAATCCGCCGCTCATCAACGGCATAGCGTTCACGCGCCAGGGCAGATGCCAGGAACGCGAGGAGGTGCTGGGAACCACGAAGCCTCCGTACTCGCTGGTCGTGCTGGCTGCCCTCCTTCGTGATCGCCAGTACGCGGTTCGGCTGCTCGATCTGACCGCCGAGCGGCTATCCACCCAAGAGGCGCTCGAGCGTCTCATCCGCGAAAATTTCGCACCAACGCTCATCATTTTCTGCAGCACGACGCCGACGCTCGACGCCGACGTGGTGGAGATGGCGAAGCTCAAGCGGACCTTCGGCGCGCCGCTCGTGTGCTTCGGACCTCACGCCTCCTGCGCGCCCATCCAGTCCATGGAGCGCGCATCCGCCGTCGACGCCATGATCGTGGGCGAGCCTGAGGACGCGGTGTTGGCTCTTGCCGGCCTCGAAGGCCTGGATCAGGCGGAGTCGATTCCGAGCGTCACTTTTCGAAAGGACGGCACGATCGTTCCACACCGGGAGCGCGGAACGTTCGAAGGATTCACGCGCATGCCGTACCCGGCCTGGGATCTCATCGACTTCCGGAATTACACGCTGCCGCTCGTCGCGCGGCCCTACGCCCTCGTCGAGACCAGCCGCGGCTGCCCGTACTCGTGCGACTTCTGCGTCGTCCCTCTTCACCAGGGCCACAGGTTCCGCGAGCGCGATCCAAAAGCGATCGTCGACGAGATGGAGCGCGGCCGCCGCAAGCACGGCCTCGAGTATTTCTATCTGTGGGGTGACACGGTCACGCTCAATGTCAAGACGTTCGCAGCGTTCTGCGAGGAGCTCATCGCCCGACGGCTGGGCGTGAGATGGTTCGGGAACGCCCGCGCGGACAATTTGAACGATCCGGCCTTCGTGAAGCTCCTGAAGCGATCAGGATGCTGGATGCTCTCGATGGGCATCGAGTCGGCGTCCGACGACATCCGCAAGGAGATGCTGAAGCGGCTCGAGCGGCAGAAGATTCAGACCGCTTTCATGAATCTTCGGGAAGCGGGAATCAAGTCGTTTGCGTTTTTCATCTACGGCTACCCCGGTGACACCGTCGAATCGATGGAGCGAACGACCGAGTACGCGCTCGAGCTGGACCCCGACTTCGCCAACTTCTACCCCGCTGTGCCGTATCCGGGGACGGAGCTCTACGAGAAGGCCCGGCGCGACAGTCTGCTGCCCGTGGAGGATTGGAGCCGGATGGAGTACTCGGTACTACCTGATGTCCGGCAACGGTGTGAACTCCGACGCCGTCATGCGCGCGATTCGGCGAGCGCGCCGCAGGTTTCTGCTTCGACGCCGCTATCTGTCACGCCATGTCGGTGATCTGGTCCGGCTCGGCATCAGCAAACCAGCTCTCGCCTGGCACATCACCTCCCGCACGTTCTTGGGTGGACGCGTCGCCGACATCAACGGCGGCCAGATACTGAGCGACCCGAAGGCCGCCCGTTCCTCTCCGCATTCGTCAACGCCGATCGCTCGCCCCGGAAGCGATGGGTGAGCCGGTCGTGCCCGGGATCCCCTGAGGCGGAGCCTGATAGTACTCCGGCGGCGGATGCGGGTGCGCTCGCTGATACCGCCAGAGGAGCACAAGCTGCTTCAGATAGCCCGATGCTTCGCGCAGATTCATTTTGCTCGCGCCGACCGTCCGGTCGGTGAACACGTACGGAATCTCGACGACAACACGCGGAGAGCTGCGTATGAGCAGCTCGAGACAAATCT
The DNA here is from genome assembly GCA_963817395.1 of uncultured Acidobacteriota bacterium. Classification (GTDB taxonomy): domain Bacteria; phylum Acidobacteriota; class Vicinamibacteria; order Vicinamibacterales; family CAVPJW01; genus CAWGYQ01. Next base: position 182,815 of record CAWFOC010000003.1, read on the forward strand.
TGAAGCCGCCCGAGACGATCTGAACGTCCCGGATCGCGTCGCGTGCGATGAGGAAGAAACCCGACGTGGCGTCCCTGACAGGCGTGATCGGTCGCGCGAGAATGCAAGCAAACCGCGACATGATCAGGCGCCAGATCGGCCACTTCAGGGTTCCGCCTCCTGGGATGTACCGGCTGGCGATCACGACGTCGGCGCGCCGATTGCCGAGGGTTTGAAGCATGTACGCCAGCATGCCGGGTGGATGGCTCAGATCTGCGTCGATGACGCCCAGCACGGACCCCGTGGCGACCGCGAACCCATCCATCACCGCCGAGCCGAGTCCGAGCTTGCCAGGACGACGCAGCACACGAACCGGTCCGCGGCTCGCGTACGCCTCGGCCACTTCCGCCGTGCCGTCAGGAGAGTGGTCATCAACAATGACAATCTCGCCGGCGAGACGGTTCGTCTCGAACACCGCGAGAATCGAATCGAGAAGCTCCGGCAACCGTGTCCGTTCGTTGTAGGTCGGAACGATGACCGACAACGTCGCGGAGCGAGAGTGGGAATCGCTCGTGTAGTACACTCCCCCGATTCTCTAGCAAGAGTCTTGCTCCTCCAATTCCTTTCTGCCGTCGTGTTCCTGCGGGCAGATGCGCGCTCGGCCCGGGCGCCGAGGGCTCGGTTTTGCCCGCACCTCGGATTCCGAGGCGCGTGACGTTCTCACCCACACCCACGGCGCCGCCGAACGCCAACGAGGACATAGGCCTGCGCTTCTTCGTCATCTCGATGGTGGGCGTGGCGATGCTGGCGGCGCTCGTGCGATTCGTGTTCCCCACGGCCGATCCACCCTGGGCTCCCGGAGTCGGCGTGACCTGGCACGACGAAGGGGCCTGGGTGCACAACGCGCGAAACCGCGTGTTGTTCGGCGCGTGGAGCCTCGACGCCTGGAACCCGATGTATTTGAATCCGATTTTCACCTGGCTCGAGTACCTGTCGTTCGCGGCGTTTGGCGTGGGGCTTCGCCAGGCCCGGTTGGTCTCGCAGGTGGCCGGCGTCGCCGCGGTGGTACTGCTCGGTCTTGGCGTGGCGCGCCTGGGTTCGCGGCGCGCGGGCCTGATTGCCGCATTCCTGCTCGCGACATCCTATGTCGCTGTGATGTACGACCGCGCGGCGCTCATGGAATCCAGCATGACCGCGTGGCTCGTGCTGGCCTGGTGGGCTTATGCGCGCGCGGCGACGTCCCCAGGATGGGGTCTCTTCGCCGGCCTGGCCGCGCTTCTCGCCTTTTTCACGAAGGCGTCAGCGGTATTCTTCATCGCCGCCCTGACGCTCGACGCCGTTCTGTCGTTCGTTCTCGGCCGCTCGCGGACACCGGCTTCCACTGATTCGGCCCAGGCGGCTGCCGACGCGCATGTCAGCGCGTCGCTTTGGACGCTCGGGGGCCTCGTAGTCGGTGCGCTGCTGGCACTGTTGCTGTTCGTCGGCCCACACTGGGCGGAATTCCGTTTCTACAATTTCGAGATGTCGGTCACCCGGAAACCGAGTTACTCGCTTCGTGCGCTGATGGATCGCGCCTCGTGGTTCCCCATCGTCCACGACTTCTTCACCCGACTCTGGCTGCCCACAATAATGGCGACCGCCGCTTCGCTGGGAGTCGCTGCGCAGTGGCGAACGCGAATGCCCGCCGAGCGGCTTCTCGTGCTGTGGATCGGACTTGGCGTGATCGAGCTGATTCTGCACGACGTGGGCAACGAGCGCCGGTTCGTGATGCTGATCCCGCCGGTCGTCGCCCTGGCGTCGCTGACGCTCGGTAGAGATCGCCGGCTTCTCCCGGAAGTCGTCGCCACGATGCCGCTCAGCCGCGCTCTCGCCGCGGCGCCTGCGGTGCTCTTCGCCTTCTATCTGATCGTCGGTGCCATTGCCCGGCTGGTCAGGCTCTATGAGGTGCGGCCTGGCGTGCGGTTGTCGGCTGCACTCGCATGCTTGGTCATGGGCGTTGTGTTCGCCACTTGGCCGCGGGTTCCTCGCTGGCTGGCGTCGGAGCGCTGGAGTGTTGGCGCTGCGGGAGCTCTTTCTTGTGTCCTCGCCGTGGGCGGGTTGCTCCAGTTTGCGCAATGGGCGTCGAACCGAACCGACAAGAATTACCAGGCGTCGATAGACGTCGGCCGTCTCCTGCCACCCGGCACCCTGGTGCACGGAAAGCTCGCCAACGGTCTGGCGCTGGAGAACCGGATCCGCCCGGTGTTCGTGGGCGATCACTTCGGCAACTACGCGGACCGTCTCGAGCGCGACGACGTGCGCTATCTCCTCACCTACATCGAGCCGCGTGAAGGTTACGAGGGGGCGATCATTCGCGAGGTCCTGGCAGCCTACCCCCATCGCCGGCTGATCGCGACATTCGAGGTGGCCGAGTCGGCAGGTGGCCACGATCGCGCGGCCCTCTTCGAAAAGGGCCCCCTGGTGCAGCGCGAATCGTCAGCGGATCGCTGAATCTTCTCTCGGCCCGCGAGCGGTTGGCGGCCTTGAACCGACCCGCAGCCGGTCATGGTCCGCCCGCCGTTCGGCCAGGAGCGCCATCGTCATCGTGGGCGGCACGGCTCAAGGGCGGTCGATGAAGCGGCGGGCTGGTCGCCGGCAGCCACCGGCCGAGCGACGGCGAGATCTCTACGCATCGACCGCGGCTGCCGCCCTCTTCTGCAGCAGGTAGAGCCACCGATCGGATTCTGGCAATCGCTCGCTCGTCACAACGGCGAAGCGCCGTCGACAGGCATGCTCGAAGACTTCTCGCGTGAGATGCAGGAAGAGGTGATCGCGCCCTCGAGCGAGCTTCCTGAACATCACGTCCTCGGGCCCGACGTACTCGATGATCGCCAGATCGCTCGTCATCGAGCTCGCCAGGCCGACCACCTCGTCCAGCGGAATGCGTTCGGTGACCAGCAGGTGATGAAGTACGGCGAGCATGACGATCAGATCGAAGCGCCCGCGCGCCCGGGCGAGGAAGGACGAGTACTCCTTGTTCAGCCAGCCGATGGCAGGCGTCGGCCGCGCCAGGTTGACGACCAGCGGCAGCACATCGAGCTGCCGCTCGTGCGCCCGACGCCACGCGCTGCCGACGACGGCGGCATCGGCGTCGATGGCGACGACCGATGCGCCTGACCTGGCCACGAGCTCGCTGAAGTGCCCCGTGTTGCAGCCGACATCGAGCGCCCATTTCGGACGGCGGGACGAGGCGACACGCTCGACGAAGGCCGTCTTCGCTGCCTGGTCGGCCTGCGAGTAGTGCGTGCGCGTCTCCATGTAATCGGACCAGTGTGATTCGGTTTGGCCCGGCGTCAGGCGGGTGAGCGTCCGCGAAAGCTGGGAGAGGAGCGACTGCAGGACGAACGTCGCCTTCTCCGGGTTGGATTCAGCCGGCGTGTGCCGCGCTCCTCGACCCTCGTCCGCGCCCTTGCCGAGCCGCGCGGGCAGTGTGGCCAGCGTGAGCGCGGGCGGCAGCCATTTGCGAATCGGTCCGAAGATCCGCGCGGCTTCCTCCGGCTCCACGCCGTCTCGCCGCGTGAAGAACAGGTCACTCGAAGGAAGGCCGAAACGCTGTCTGAGAAGCAGGGGCAGGAGAAAGGTTCGGACAAACTGCGCGTAGGGCAGCCACCGGGAGTCGCCCGTGTCGCGCCGCTCCACCGAAAGCACATCGACGAACACGGCATGGGGTCCACGGAAGAGCACGTTGTAGGGCGTCGCGTCCTTGAGGCCGAGGCCATGCGGCAGGAGCGCGCGGGCAAGCTCGAGCGTCAGTGATCCCGCCTCTCGAAGCATCTCGGCGGGCCATTCGTGCGGATAGCTGGCGAAGCGAATCGCCTCGTGCTCGACGACGAGCGCACCTGCGGTCTCGTCGATGATCGTGGCGAGTTCGGCGCTCTCGTCGCGCAATCGACGGACGGCCTCGCCGTCGAGCTTGGTGGTCCCGACGATGCGGCCCGATTTCATCCAGGTCGCGGCAACGGGCGACGCGAGAAACGCCTGAAAGTCGTCGAGGCCGCCCGTTCCGACAATCCGCACGATGCGATCGTCGAGGCGGCAGAGGCGGCCGGAGGGATCTCGAAACGATGCGGCGAGGCGGCCTGCGGATGGCGCCCGGTCGCTCATTCCGAGGGCTGATCGGTCTCGGTCTTGTCGCTCTTCTTCCAGAACGTGATCCGCGTGAGGAACCGGCGGAAATAGAAGGCGCCACCGAAAAACGCGGCAAGAATCGCCTGCCAGATGAGCGCGCCCGAGCCGGGATCGATGTAGGCGTGGAGCGGCGCCTCGCTCATCATCTGCAGCGTGGCCACGCACACGATCAGGTCCACAGCGACTCGCGCCCGTGCCGAGGCCGGCCTGGGGTGATCCGGCGGCGTCGCGTCGCGAGTTGAGGAATTAGCCGAACGGTGCCAGTCGTCTCGTCCCATAGTCCGACGTGTCAGAAGGTAGCACAAAGAACAGTACAATGTATCCGGCCGCACGACGCTTCGTGGCGCGACGCGCCCGCCAGCGATATTCCAGCGGATATTTACGCGTTTTCCGGGAGCATCGACGCTGGACCTCGAGGCGCGCCGGGGTGTGACAGGTGCGACAGATCGACGATCGAGCCATCAGGGCGCACGCCGACCGCAGCTTTCGGTCCGAGTACGATTACGCGCTCTTCGAATACGACCGAAGCGCCAAGGTGCTGGCCTTCTGGCGGAAGAAGCCGACCAGGTCCGTCGGGATCGTCGGCCGGCGGTTCACGGAGAATTCGTGGACGCAGGACATCGTGATCGGTCACGTGCAGTACGCCCTCGCGCATCAGCCGTCCTGACCGGATCGAAACGAGCATGGCAGAGATAGACCGATACCGTACCGACGACAGACGGGGAGTCGAGACGCTCTACAGGCGTGTCTTCGGTCGCGATGCGGCCGATGCCAGCCAGCTTCGCTGGGACTGGCAGTATCGCCGCAACCCGAACAACACCGACGGGACACCGCTCATCTGGGTGGCGCGCGAAGGACCCACGATTGTGGGCCAGTACGCGGCCATGCCCGTGCGGCTGGGCATCAAGGGCCGGGAGATCGACGCAGCCTGGGGAATGGACGTGATGGTCGCGCCCGAGCGCCAGCGGCAGGGCCTGGGCGAAGTGCTCTTCCGCACCTGGGACCGTGAGGTGGGCGCGTCACTCGGCCTCGGCCTTTCGGAGTCGTCGCACCGCCTCTTTCAGAAATTGAAGTGGGCTGACGTCGGCCCTGTGCCGTGCCTGGTGAAGCCGCTCTCGCGCCGCGCCGTGTTTCGTCCGCAGTGGCCGCAGGCGCTGAATCGCCTCGTCTCGGCGATCAGCCTGCCTGTCATCCGCATCATTGCCCGCACGAGGCCGGTGGAGGCCGAAGTGGAGGTAATCCGTCGGTTCGACGATCGATTCACGGCACTCTGGGAACGCCTGGCGCCCAAGTTCGATTTCGTCGTCCGCCGCGATGCCCGATATCTCAACTGGAAGTACATCGAGCCGCCCCACGTGCGATACACCGTGGTCGCGCTCAAGCGCGGTGACGAGCCGCACGGCTACGCCGTCTATCGCCACCTGCGCGAGGCGCGGGGCCGCGTCACGCTGCTCGTCGACTTTCTGGTGGATCCCGACGACGAGCGCGGTCTCGAAGCGTTGCTCCGGTGGGTCGATCGGGAAGCAATCGCCGCCGACTCTGACAAGATCCGCTCCTTCGCGCTGCACGCGGGATTCCGGAAGGTGATGCGTCGATCGGGATACTTCCAGGTGAAATCCATCATGGAGTTCACGCTCAAGATCAACGCCGTGGAGGTTCCCTCGAAGTTCTACGACGACCCCAGCCGGTGGCACGTCACCTTCGGCGATTCCGATCAGGATCGATGACGCGTCCATCCTGGGTCGATCTGACGTCGTGGACCACGCGGGCTGTCCTGCAGGCGCGCAATCTGGGGCTGCTCGATCCTCGTTCTCCCGAAGGACACTTTTTCCAGAAGACGGGCCGCACCGTCGGGGTCGAGCAGTGAGCCGGCTGCACCTGCTGGTCGGCATCGACACAGAGGGTGACAACCAGTGGGACCCTGGCGCGCGAGCCAATCAGACGTTCGAGAACATCTACGCTCTTCCCGCGCTCCGCACGCTCTTGGCACGCGCGGGCGTCCGGCCCACGTATTTCACGACCTATCCGGTGGCGCGCGATCCACGCTCCGCCGACGTGTTGCGCACCCTCGTCGCGGGCGGTGATTGCGAGATCGGGGCCCATCATCATGCCTGGGAAACACCGCCCTTCGATTCCGGCGATGTCAATCGACACCTCTATGCGCTGTCGCTCGACGAGGAACGATTCGAGCAGCAACTGGCGCATCTGAGCGGCGCCCTTGCGGCATCGGTCGGAATCCGGCCGGTGTCCTACCGCTCGGGTCGATTCGGTCTGGGCGCGTCGCACGTGACGTCGCTCGAGCGCTCGGGCTTTCACATCGATTCCACGGTGGTCCCGCTCTTCAACGAGACGCACAAAGGCGGACCGGATTTTGTGGGCGCGGGGCTTCGACCTTATTTTCTCGCCTACGACGATGTGCGGCGTGCGGGCTCGAGCGATGTGCTCGAAGTCCCCGTGTCGACTGGGCTCAATCGCCAGTTGCCTGGCTGGCTCGAGCGGGCGTACGCGCGCGCACCGCGTCCATATTTTACGAGACGCATGCTTCGTGCTCTGGGCATCGCTCGCATGCTGTGGCTACGCCCATCGTATTCGTCGCTGAGCGACATGCAGATGCTGGCGAGCCGCATCTGCCGGGCTCGCGTTCCCGTCCTCAACGTGATCTTCCACTCGAGCGAAGCGCTGGTGGGCGGAAGCCCCTACAACCGGACTGTTGAGGAGCTGACGGCGTTCCTCGACCGACTCGACCGGTTCCTGCGCTACGCGGTGAAGGATCTCGGCGCGACGCCTGTGACCTTTCGCGAGTATCGTGCGACCTTCTGATGCGCATCTGCCACATCACGCCGCATCTGCCGCCAGACCAGGCCGCCAATGCCCTGCTGCCCTATCATCTGGGTCTCTGGGCGCGCGAGGCAGGCGACGAGCCGGTGTACATCGCCCATCCATCGCGCGATGAGCGCGACGGCGAGCGTCGCGTGGCGTTGCCCGGAGAGGTCACGTGGGTGCCGCGCCGGCGCCGTGCGCGATCGCTGTCGAGCCGCGTCAAGATCGAGTCGCTCGTCAGTGCCTCGTCGGTGGTCCGAGCCGTGTCACCGATGATTCGCGAGTGCGATCTCGTGCACGTCCACAGCAATGGCTTGCTCGCCGAGGTGGGGGGCTTCGTGGCGAGATGGCTCGACAAGCCGTATGTGCTGACCTTGTACGGCACTGAGATCTGGCACTACAAACGCGGCGTCCGGTTTCTCGATCGGTTCACGCGGCTCTACCAGCGCGCCGCCTCTGTCACCTTCTACAGCCGAGGGCTGCTGAACCGGGCGTCGGATCTCGGACTCGAGAGGCCGGGTATGCGTGTGGTGTATCCGGCCGTCGCAGAGACGTTCACGCGTCTCGATCCCGGATCGCGCACGGCCCTGCGCCGAGAGCTCGGGCTCACCGAGGCGAACGTCTTGCTCAACGTCAAACGGCTGCACCCGCTTGCCGGCCAGCGCCACCTGCTCCACGCCATGCCCGACCTACTTCGTGCACTTCCGGACACGCGCCTGGTTATCTGTGGCACCGGCCCACTCCGGGACGAGCTCGGGGAAGTCGCCGGCGCGGCAGGAGTGAGCGACCACGTCACCTTCACCGGCCTCGTCGACAATGACTCCGTTGCCCGATTCGACCAGGCCGCTGACGTCTTCGTCCTGCCCTCGCTACTCGAGGCCTGTCCGACCGTAGCGCTCGAAGCTCTGGCGTCGGGCACGCCGGTCGTCTCGTCGGACAACCCGGGCGGCATCGAACTGGCGGAGTTGTTCGGTGACGCGGTGACGGTCGTGCCGCGCGAAGATTCCGGTGCCCTGGCGCGGGCGCTCATCGATCGGCTGGGGCGAAACGGCCGCGCGAGCGAGGCGGCCGCCGAGATGATCGAGGGCCGTTTCAGAGCTCCGCGCGCGGCCGCCGAATTTCGAGAAATCTATCGCGAGGCGCTGTCGGGCACATAGGTGACGCGGCGCCAGCCCGCACGTCTGATCGGAGGTTTTTGTGGCACTCCTCGACGAAGTGAACACGGCCATTGCGGCCTCGATGAAGGCGAAGGACCAGGCTCGACTCTCGACCCTGCGAATGCTCAAGGCTGCTCTGGTCAGCCGCTCGGTGCACGAGGGGCGCGCTCTGAGCGACGAAGAGGCTCTGCAGGTGGTCGGCTCGCTCGTCAAGCAGCGCCGCGAGTCAATCGAGCATTTCGAAAAGGCCGGGCGAGCGGATCTCGTGAACAAGGAGACGCTCGAGATTGGCGTCCTCGAAAGCTACCTTCCCGCGGCGGCCGGTCCCGAGGAAATCGAACAGGCCATCGACGCCGCCATCGCGGAGACCGGCGCCGTCTCGGCCCGTGATCTCGGGCGCGTGATGAAGGCGGCGCTGGGCCGCCTGGCGGGTCGAGGCGTCGACGGGAAGGTCGTCAACGAGATCGTGCGCCGGCGACTCGGAGGGTGATTGGCCGCTCCTCCGCGACTCGCGCGTACCGCCGGACTCATCAGCCTCGCGACGATGGCCAGCCGCCTGCTCGGGCTCGTGCGCGAGCAGGTGATCGCTTACCTGTTCGGCGCGAGCCACGCGGTCGACGCCTTCAACGTCGCGTTCCGCATTCCGAACCTGCTCCGCGATCTCTTCGCCGAAGGGGCGATGAGCGCCGCGTTCATCCCTACGTTCACCCGATATCTGTCGACACGCGGGAAAGACGATGCCTGGCGGCTGGGTGGTATCGTCCTGACTGCGCTGATCGTCACGACCCTCAGCCTGGCGGCGATCGGGATGGTGTTCGCCGAGCCAATCGTCCGTCTCTTCGCTGGCGCTTTCGCCAGTGTGCCCGGCAAGCTCGAGCTGACGGTGCTGCTCACGCGCGTGATGCTTCCGTTCCTCACGCTCGTCGCCGTCGCGGCAGCGGTGATGGGCATGCTGAATTCGCTCAACCGCTTCTTCGTTCCGGCGCTCTCTCCGGCCATGTTCAACGTCGGCACGATCATCTGTGCGCTGCTGCTCGTCCCGGTGATGCACGGTCTCGGGCAGCCCGGCGTTCTCGCGCTCGCCATCGGCACTATCGTGGGCGGCTTCGGCCAGATTGCCCTCCAGTGGCCGGTGCTGCGGGCGGCCGGCTTCCGCTACCGGCCGCGACTGGACCTGCGTGATGAAGGTCTGCGCACCATTTTCTTCCTGATGATCCCCGGCGTGGTTGGCCTTGCCGGCGTGCAGATCAACCTGTTCGTCAACACGGTGCTCGCCACCGGTCAGGGTGAGGGCGCCGTGTCGTGGCTCAACTATGCCTTCCGCCTGATGTACATGCCCATCGGGCTTTTCGGCGTGTCCGTGGCTACGGCTGCGCTTCCCTCACTTTCGCGACAGGCCGCAGAAGACGACTTCGCGGCCATGCGTGCGACGCTGTCGAACGGCCTTCGCCTGATGTTGATGTTGAACGTGCCCGCGACGGCGGGCCTGATTGCGCTGGCAACTCCGATCGTCGCCCTGCTCTTCGAGCATGGACGCTTCACCCCGGCGGACACCGCCGCGACCGCAGCCGCGCTGGTGTGTTACGCCATCGGGCTTGTCGGCTATTCGGCCGTGAAGCTGGCCGTTCCTTCCTTCTATGCCCTGAAGGACACCCGCACTCCGGTGGCGGCGAGCCTCACCGCGGTCGCGGTGAACATCGTGCTCAATTTGTGGCTCGTCCGGGTGATGGGCTATCGCGGCCTGGCACTCGGCACGGCCGTGGCTGCGGTCGTCAACGGAGCTCTGCTCCTTCTGCTGCTCCGGCGACGGCTCGGCGGCCTCGACGGCACTCGCGTCGGCATCGCCTTCGGCAAGATCACGATCGCGTCGCTCGCGATGGCAATGGCGGCCTGGGCCGCGGCGCGTGAGGTTGAAGCGTTGCTCCCGGGCACGTCGATCCCGCACCTGCTCGTGCGCGTCGGCGATGGCCATTCTGTCCGGTGTCGTCGCGCTGGCGCTTTCGGCGCGGCTGCTGAGAATCGCCGAGTTCGAGAGCGCGACGGAACTTCTCTGGCGGCGCCTCGCGCCCGACAAGACAAGGGGTCGATGAAACGACTGCGTGTGCCGCTCGATCGTGTCGTCATCTCGATGGCGAGTACCCACTTTCTCGTCGATGGCTTCGGCAACGTCTATGCGCCGCTGTTGCCGTTGCTGATCCCGCGCCTCGATCTTTCGTTGACCGCGGCCGGAGTCCTCGCGACGTGCTTTCAGATCGCGTCCTCGGTGTCGCAGCTCGGGTTCGGACAGCTCGCCGACCGCTGGCGGCCGCGGGTACTGCTCATCGGCGGACCGTTTCTGGCGGTCAGCGTGCTGAGCCTCGCCGGTCTCGCCACCTCGCCCCTCATGCTGGCAGTGATTCTGATGATCGGTGGCCTCGGAGGCGCCGCGTTTCACCCGCCCGCCGCGGCGCTCGTGCATAAGCGGGGCAAGAAGAATCCCGGCCTGGCGATGTCGGTGCACATCACCGGTGGCTCGCTCGGCTTTTCGCTGGGTCCGCTGGTGTTTGCACCGTTGGCCGGCGCGTTCGGCATGCACTGGACGCCCGTCGTCGCCATTCCGGCAATCGCCATCCTGGCGTATCTGTTACGGGACGTGCCTCCACTCGAGGCCCCGCACGCCAAGGGTGACGGCGGCGGGTTCCGGGCACTCAGGCCGTACGCCTTTCCGTTGTCGATGCTGTACCTGGTGGTGGTGCTGCGGACGCTCGCGTCGCTGAGCTTCGCCACGTTTGTGCCGGTGATGCTCACCCGACGCGGGATGAGCGTGGCGGAGGCCGGGGTCGTCAGCACCATCTACCTGTTCGCCACCGGCATCGGCGGCTTCCTCGGCGGGCCGATGGCCGATCGGTTCGGCGCCAAGCGCGTGATCATACAGTCGCTCCTGGTCGCGGTGCCGTTTCTCGCACTGGCGCCATTCACATCCGGCTGGCTGTTCGTGCTGCTGATCTCGATCGGCGGGTTCTTCCTGCAGTCCACACTGCCGGTGAACGTCATTTTCGGACAGGCGATCGCCCCCGTCAGCGCGGCCACCGTCTCCTCGTTGATGATGGGTTTCGCGTGGGGCACCGGCGGCCTGAGCGTCCCCTTCGTCGGGATGCTGGCGGATCGTGTGGGCATCGAACTCGCGTTGGCGGTGATGGCGTTCGTGCCTATCGTCGCCGCGGCGTGCGCGTGGCCGCTGCCGGCTCATGCGCCGCACGTCGTGCCGCAGCCCTCTGACGTGGGCATCGCCGAGTCGAGAGAGATGAGCGCGGAGCCCGAGCGCCGTCCCTGAAGGTTCAGCGGCGGCGGCTGTGGTACGATCCGGTCGAAAGAAAATCCTTCCATGCGACCACCGAAGTACTCGGGACTTTCCTACACGTTCGGTCCCGGCCCGATGACACCAGGCGTCAAAGCCCTGGTCTATTTGAACGTCGCGGCGTTTCTCGTCACGCTCATCGTCCGGCGCCTGCTGCTGGTGTTCGGCTTGATGCCGATGGCCGTCGTCGAACGGGGTCTCATCTGGCAGCCGGTTACGTATCTCTTCATGCACGGCGGCCTCGGCCACATCCTGGTGAACATGCTCGGCCTCTGGATGTTCGGCACGGAGCTGGAGAGGATGTGGCGGACGCGCGCGTTCCTCAAGTACTACTTCGTCACGGGAGTCGGTGCAGGGTTGTTGACGATGGCGGTGTCTCTCCTGCCGTTCGGCGTGACCGCGCCTCTGTACTACTCGCTCACCGTCGGCGCGTCGGGCGCCATCTACGGCCTGCTCCTTGCCTACGGGCTGGCTTTTCCGGACCGGCCGATTTTCATCTACGCCATCTTTCCAATCCCGGCCAAGTACCTCGTGATGATTTTTGGAGCCATTGCCTTCGTGTCGTCGATGTCGGATGTCGGCGGATCGACCTCGCACCTGGCGCATCTTGGCGGCCTGGTCATTGGATATCTGTACTTGCGGGGCGGCCGCATCAACCCCATTGGCGAGCTGAAATATCAGTACTGGAAATGGAAGACCGCGAAGATGCGCAAGCGCTTCGACGTCTACGCCGGCGGGCGACGCGACGATTGGGACCGCCGGTTGCACTGAGGAATTATTTCCGCAGACTCCACGGCAAGCCCTTCCCACCCATCACGAGCGCCAGGAGCGCGCCCACGACCGGCAGACCGTATCCGCTGGACAGGAACGACGGCCGGAAGATGGCGCTGCTGGCCACATGGAAGTTGATCACCATGAGGAGCGCGAGCGTGGCGACGAGGCGCGTCGAAACGCCGAGGACCAGCGCGATGCCTGCGCCCACCTCGCCAATGACGACGAGCCTGGCAAAGAGCTCGACGCCGGGAATCGCAACGGTCCGGAGATACCAGCGCGCCGCTGGCACACCGTCGCGCAGATAGCTGGCGAGCCGCTCGGACAGGGGGTCCGCGTCGAGAAGCCAGCCGATCTTGGCGGCGCCTTCCGCGATCAGGAACACGCCGATCAGAATGCGGAGCACCGCCAGAGCGCGTCCCTGCGCGCTCGTTCCGCCTGTTTTCGTCGCCGCCTGTGCCATCGACTGCTCCGCTCGTGCGCGGTGGTGCCTTCTCGTCAGTTGCCGCCCGCGCTCGGCGCCGACGCGCCCGTCGTGAGCGTTCGCGTTGCCCGTCCGAGCGCTTCCACGACGCGACGCGCCTGCTCGGCCGCCAGGTCGAACTTTCCCCCCTCCACGGCCTCGCGCACGCCGGGAATCGTCTTGACGCCGTATCCGGTATAGAACCCGGGCGCATAAATCGTGTGCTTGAACCAAGGCCGATCCGGCAGGCCGCGCGGATCGATCAGGTCGCGTTCGGCCCGCATCAGGCGCCCATTCAGATCGGCAAGCTCACGCGTGTCACCCGTCACCGCGCCAGCCAGGAGCGCTTCGCCTCGCAACCTGGCGGCGACCCCCGCTTTGGCGAGCTCGTCGGCCGCCCGACTCAATGCCGCGAAGTCGATCGACTTCGACTCTGGCGTCTTCGCCGCCTCCTTTTCGATCTCGGTCACGTACGCCGCAATCTGGCGGCCGTAGGACTCGTAGTCGAAGGGGAGCAGATCGGCGTCGGCGAAGCGCATGAGGGCGAGACCTGCCACCTGCGACGCGGCGACGTTGTAGACGAATCCGGGATCGACGAATTTCTTGAACCAGATCGGGTGGTCGTAGGTCGAATGGTACGTGCCGCGATTCGCTTCCGAGCCGATGCCCATGTCGAGCACCGACACGCCCGCGTGGTCCAGGAATGCCGTGTAATCCGACCCCGACCCGAGCGCGTTGATCGGGGGCGCTTCGAGCGGCGGCTCGCTCTCTCCGCTGCGGCGTTGCTCACGGGCGCGCTCGAGCCACTTGTCGTAGAGCGTCTTCGACGGCTCCAACGGATCGGCGACCGCACGCGCGAGATCGTGGACGAACGGCGTCAGCGAGTGCACGGCTCCCGCCGAGTAGGTGCCTCTGCCGGCGGCTGCGTCGCGATTCACATAGAGGACGGTGCGAGCCTTCACATCCTCCAGGAGCTCCTCGACCCATTCGGTCGACCCGATCAGGCCTTGTTCTTCGCCGTCCCAGCTCACGAAGAGAATCGACCGCCTGGGCCGCCATCCCCCCTTCATCAGCTCGCCGAAGCTTCTGGCGATGTCGAGCATCGACGCCTGGCTGCTCACGGCGTCGAGCGCTCCGAACACCCACGCGTCGCGATGCGATCCGATCACGATCCACTCGTCGGGGTACTGTGCTCCGTTGATGCGGCCTACCACGTTGATCACGCGGCGCTGGGCGTAGTCCATCTGCAGTCGGACGCGAACGCGGGCCGGTCCGGGCCCGATGCGATAGGTCAGCCCGAGGGCGCCCCGCCACGCCTCGGGGGCCACGGGACCTGCGAGGCGCGACAGCAGTTCCTGACCGGCGCGATGGGAGATGGGTAGCACCGGAATCGGCGCAAACGTCGTCACCTGCTCCATAGTGAGACGCTCGACGCCTGGCTTCGACGGACGGCCTGGCGTTGTCGGATCGCCCGGATAGCGCGGCATGTCCATGACGCTGCCGCGCTGCACCATGCCAGCGCCGCGAAAGGGTCCATCGGGATAGGTCTCCCCGTTGAAGTAGCCGTCGTCGCGCGGGTCGGAGTAGATGATGCAACCGATCGCCCCGTGCTCGGCGGCGACCTTGGGCTTGATGCCGCGCCAGCTTCCACCGTATCGCGCGATGACAATCCGACCCTTGACGTCGATGCCGAGCTTCTCGAGCGTCTCGTAGTCGGCTGGCACACCGTAGTTCACGTAGACCAGATCGCCTGTGACGTCTCCGGAGGGCGAGTACGCGTTGTACGGAGGAAGAATGCCGGGTTGTGCCGCATACGGATCGCCGGGCAGGGTTTCTTCGTCGATAGCGATGACCTGCGCCACTGGCGCGACCAGCTCCACGCGCTGCTCACCTGGCCACGGAATGAGCGCGCCGTACTCGTAGCGCGATACGTCGAGGCCGAAGCTCTTGAATCGTTCCGCGACGTAATCGGCCAGCTCAATCTGGAAGGGCGACCCCGTGTGGTGCGGCTTCGCCGTCATGGCGTCGAAGTACTGCTCGGCGGTCCTGGTGGACGGCAGACGCATGAACTCGCGCTCACGGGCCAGCTGCGCCTGCGCGTTTTCCGCCGAAAATCCTCTGAGTCCCGCGCCGGGCACCTGCGCGTGCCCCGATACCGACGCGATCAGCACGGCGGCCAGGCCAATCATCTGGAGTCGTCCTGCCTTGGTCATGTGCATACCTTCTCTGGTGGTCACAATCTCAGTGCGCCTGCGCGCCTCGACCCTGCGCCGCCGAGCGCCATCTGATGGAGCGCCGCGATGCGGCGGGCCATCGGCGGATGCGACGCGAAAAGGTCGGCCCAGAATCCTTCGTGGCGGCCGATCCGTCGCTCGAGCGGGTCGGCGATGCAGAGATGGGCGCTGCCTCGTCCGATGGCCTTCGTCGGCTCCGATGCACGTTCGATCTTCTCGAGCGCGCTGGCCAGCCCGAGCGGGTTTCTCGTGAGCTCCGCGCCGGTTGCGTCAGCGAGATACTCGCGCCCCCGCGAGACCATCATCGCCAGCACCTGCGCGATGAGCGGCGCGAGCACGATGGCCACGATCCAGATGGCGAACATGACGAAGGCCACGAGGCCCGAGCTCTTGTCGTCATCCCGCCCGTTCGAGCGGTGGACTCCTCCCCAGCGCATGCCCCGCCCGGCCCAGTCCGCGAGCAATGCGACGGCTCCCACCAGAGCGGCCACGATCGTCATCACCCGGACGTCGAGATTGCGGATGTGGCTCATCTCGTGCGCGACCACGCCCTGAAGCTCGTCGCGATTGAGCTGCTTCAGCAGTCCGCTCGTGACGGCCAGCGAGGCGTGCTCCGGATCGCGGCCTGTCGCAAAGGCGTTCGGGTCGCTGTCGGGCACGACATACACGCGCGGGCGCGGCAGCCCTGCCGCAATGGCCATCTCGTCCACGACATTGTCGAGGCGTGCGAGCGCGAGCGACTCGGGCCCGCCGGCGGAGGACGCGCTGCGCATGTCTTCGATCGGCACGGCGCCGCTCCCGAGCAGCACGGCGCGATCCCCATTGAAATAGCCGGCCGCCGCCGACACCGAGCCCACGCCGAGCGCCAGGATCGATGCCACCGGAAACGATCCGCCCACCTGTCCCAGATAGAACGCGTCGAAGCCCATGCCGAGGGTCAGCAGAAACACGGTGAACGCGATCATGACGAGCCAGGTCCGCCGGCGGTTGGCGGCCTGCTGCTCGTAGAGGTTCATCCCTACTTCCGCATCGAGAGATCGACGGTCGGCACCTGCCGCTCGGCGGTCTCGGTAATCTCGAAGAGCTCGGCCGGGGTGAAGCCGAAGCGCGACGCGATCACGTTGGCGGGGAACACCTGCTGCGCCGTATTGAACTTGGTGGCAATGTCGTTGTAAAACTGCCGGGCAAACCCCACCTTGTTCTCCGTCGAGGTCAACTCCTCCTGCAGGAGCTTGACGTTTTCGTTCGCCTTCAGCGTCGGGTAGTTCTCGGCGAGTGCGAACAGGCGGCCGAGCACGGCAGTCAACTCGCCCTCTTTGCGGGCCGCGTCGGCTGGACCGGTCGCCGAAATGGCCTTCGCGCGCGCCTCCATCACCTGCGTCAGGGTGTCGCGCTCGAACTCCATCGCCCCGCGGACGGTGTTGACGAGGTTGGGAATCAGATCGTGGCGCCGCTTGAGCTGCACGTCGATCTGGCGCCAGCCGTTGTGGACCTGATTGCGCAGGCCCACCAGGCGGTTATACGTCAGAATCCCCCAGAGGACGACGAGCGCGAGGAGTCCGACGACGACGAGCATGACCATGAATGCCCCCCAGCTTGGAAGGAGTGATTACACGGCGCGCACGAGTCCGCCGTCCACGATGAGCGTCACACCGGTGATATAGCGCGCACGTTCCGATGCCAGAAACGCCACGACGTCGCCGAGCTCTGCAGGCTCGCCCATCCGGCCGAGCGGGACCCCGGCCGTCAGGCGCCGGTTGATCTCGCTCGTGGAAACGCCCTCGCGGTGCGCGGCTTCCTCGGCAATCTCCACGGCGCGGTCCGTCCGGATGAATCCCGGCGCCACCGACGTCACCAGAATGCCGTCCTTCGCCAGCTCGGTCGCCAGCGTCTTGGCAAAGCCGACGACCGCCGCCCGAAGCGCATTCGACAGCATGAGGCCCTCAATGGGCTGCTTGGTCGACGCCGAGGTGATGTTGATGATCCGGCCGCCTCCCCGCTCTCTGAGGCGGGGCACGGCCGCCATGGCCAGGCGGACGACGCTCATCAACGTCAGCTCGATGGCGTCGCGCCAATCCTGCTCCGACAGGCTGGTGAAGAGGCCCGGCCTGGGTCCGCCCGCGTTGGTCACCAGGATGTCGAGCCCGCCGAACGTCGCCACGGTGTCGGCCACCGCGCGTGAAATATCGTCACCTCGGGTCACGTCGGCCACGATGGGAAGGATCTCGCTTCCGGTCGCGTGGCGAATCTCTTGAGCAGTGCGATTCAGGGTATCGGCGCCCCGCGCCGTGATGGCCACCCGCGCGCCCTCGGCTGCCAGCGCCTGCGCCGAGGCTTTCCCGAGCCCGCGGCTCGCGGCCATGACCAGGGCAACTTTGTCGCGCAGCCCGAGATCCATCGGTGTCGACGCGCTACTTTCGAAAGTAGTCGTCGGTGTGATCGAGCCAGTCCTGTCGAATCGGACTGAACAAGTCGAGCTCGAACGTGTCTTCGAGCGCTTCCGCCTGATGGACGACCCACGACGGAATGTGGAGCACCTCACCCTCGCGCACGGTGATCTCCTCGCCGTCGATGAGAAACCGGAGCGAACCCTGCAGCACGTAGGTCATCTGCTCGCTCTCGTGCGAGTGGGACGGGACGAGGCACCCGCGTTTCAGATAAATTTGCGCGACCATCTCGCGCTCGCCCGTGACGACCTTGCGCGAGAGCATCTCGGTGACCTTCTCGAGCGCGATCTCGTCCCAGCGATAGAGTCGAACGGTCGGTGCGCTCATATCGTCGCCGGCCCGCAGTCTCGCCCCTGCATCTCGCCTCCGTTTGCGCGCTCTCGACCTGACAGCAGCCTTGACACCAGGCACACCGGCCGGTGCAGAAGCGCGGGCCGCGCGTGTGGCTCTCCGGACAAGGAAACCGGGGGGGTTGGAGCGCGGCATTATACCCCGCGACCCGATGTTATAATCGCCGAGGCTGTCGCGCTGGCGCTGCTGCCACGGCTCCGCGGGTGGTTGTTCGACGTGCCCATCGTTACCACGAGGACGCATGAAGGGCTCCGCCATCAAGAACGGGGTTGAGCCGCGCGCCACCGGCGCCGTGGCCGGTCGGTACGTACGGCGGCCTCTCCCCCGACGAGCTCCTCACCGCCTACCGCTGGATGCTCCTGTCCCGGAAGCTCGACGACAAGGAAATCCAGATCAAGAATCAGAGCCAGGCCTACTTCCAGATTAGCGGCGCCGGACACGAGGCGGTGCTCGTGGCGGCGGCTCTTCAGCTGAGACCTTCGTACGACTGGTTCTATCCGTACTATCGCGATCGCGCGTTGTGCCTCGTGCTCGGCGTCACTCCGCGCGACATGCTGCTGGCAGCCGTCGGATCGAAGGACGATCCCGGCTTCCGGCGGACGCCAGATGCCGTCGCACTGGGGCGACAGCGCCCTCAACATCGTCTCGCAGTCGAGCCCGACCGGCACGCAGTGCCTCCAGGCCATCGGGTGCGCCGAAGCATCGCTGCTCTACGCCCGCATGGAGGGCATTCCCGATCGACTCGAACGGTTCCATCCCGACGAGGTCACGTATCTGTCGGTGGGCGACGGAGCCACCAGCGAAGGCGAGTTCTGGGAGTCGCTCAACACCGCGTGCAATCGCCATCTCCCCATCGTCTTCCTGATCGAAGACAACGGATACGCTATTTCAACCCCGGTCGAGATTCAGACGCCCGGCGGTGACATCTCACGGCTCGTCGAGTCGTTCCCGGGCCTGCGCGTCTTTCGCGCGGACGGCACGGACTTCCTCGAGAGCTACGCGACCATGCGCGACGCCGTCACCCACGTGCGTGAACGCCGCGGTCCTGCATTTCGTGCACGCCAAGGTGATCCGCCCCTACTCGCACTCTCTCTCCGACGACGAGAAGCTCTACAAGACGCCGGCGGAGCGCGAGGCCGAGGCCCAGCGCGACCCGCTTCTGCGCTTCACTAGGTTTCTCCAGCAGGAGCGTCTCGTCACCGACGAGCAGCTTGCGAGCATCGCCGCCGAGGTTCACGACGAAATCCAGCGTGCCGCCGAGCATGCGATGCGCGCACCGAAGCCGGAAAAAGACACGGCGGCCCTGTGGGTGTACTCCCCTGACGTGGACCCGACCTCCGACGAGTTCCAGTCGGTAGCGGCACCCGAGGGCAAGCCCGAAACGATGGTCGCGGCCATCAACCGTACGCTGAAAGACGAGATGGCGAGAAACCCGCGCATCGTCGTCTTCGGCCAGGACGTCGCCGACTGCAGTCGGTCCTCGGCGCTGGCGCAGGTGTCCGGCAAGGGCGGCGTATTCAAGGTCACCCACGGGCTGCAGCGGCTCTTCGGCGACGATCGCGTCTTCAACGCCCCGCTCGCCGAGGCCAACATCGTCGGCCGCGCCACGGGACAGGCCACGCGCAAGCTGAAGCCCGTGGTCGAGATTCAGTTCTTCGACTACATCTGGCCGGCGATGATGCAGATTCGTGACGAGATGACGATGCTGCGCTATCGATCGGCCAACGCGTTTTCGTGCCCGCTCGTCATTCGAGTGCCCATCGGCGGCTACCTGCGGGGCGGCGGACCGTACCACAGCCAGTCGGGCGAGAGCATCTTCGCCCACTGCCCGGGCATCCGCGTCGTGTATCCCTCCAACGCGGCCGATGCCGCGGGTCTCCTGCGGACGGCCATCCGCTGCGACGATCCGGTGCTGTTTCTCGAGCACAAGCACCTTTACCGGCAGACCTACAACAAGAGCGAGTACCCGGGCCCCGACTTCACCATCCCGTTCGCCCGCTCCGCGGTGCGCCGCGAGGGGACGGATCTCGTCGTGGTCACGTGGGGCGCGCTCGTCCAGCGCACGCTCGTCGCCGCCCAGCAGGCCGAGCGCGAAGGCATCAGCGCTGCGGTGATCGACCTGAGAACCATTGCCCCATACGACTGGCAGGGCGTGGCGGCCTACGTCAGGCGCGTCAATCGCGTCGTGATTGCGCACGAGGACCAGCTGACCTGCGGCTTCGGGGCGGAGATTGCCGCCCGCATCGCCGACGAGCTCTTCGACTACCTCGACGCACCCGTGCGGCGGGTGGGCGCGCTGGACACGCCCGTGGCCTATCATCCCGATCTCGAGGAAGTCATCCTTCCGCAATCGTCCGACGTCCTCAACGCCATCCGGGTGACGGCGACATACTGATCCGTTCGTTGATCGCACATCTTCTGCGCCTGGTCGCCTGTTCGGCTGCCGGCTTCGCGCTGCTCGCGCCCGCGCTGGAGAGCGCGGCTCGCCGGGTGGAAGTTCTGCGCGCGGTCCGCGCGCTTCCTCCTCATATTGCGGGACGTTTCTTCGAGCCGATCGCCTTCCAGCAGGCGGGCTCAGGCCAGTACTTCGTGTTCGATCGGCGGGCGCACACCGTGTTCGGCATCGACGAGGCCCGCGAAAGCTCGTGGCAGATCGTGCAGGTGGGTCACGAGGAAGGACGGCTTCTGCAGCCGAGCGCGTTCAGCGTCGAGCCGGGTGGCACCTTCGTGGTGGCTGACGCGCCGAACGGCCGCGAGCGGCTCCAGTTCTTCGGTCCGGCCGGCGCGCGGCTCGGCGGATTTTCGCTGCCGGGACGCATGACGGCGCGCGTCACGGTTGGTGGCATGGTGCTGAACGGCGTCGGGTCGGTCCAGTACGACGGCACGTCTGTGGTGATGAGCCTCCCCGAGACCGGTTCGGTGATCACCGAGTACGCGCTTTCGGGACGAGCCCTCAGGAGCATCGGCAGCCTCCGTCGACGGGACAGGAGGCCGACCGCGATCTGCATCTGGCGCTCAACACCGGGCTGGCGCTGATCGATCCGCGGGGCGGTTTCTATTTCGTCTTCCAGACCGGTGTGCCGCTCTTCAGGAAGTACGACGCCAAGGGCACGCTGCTCTTCGAGCGCCATATCCAGGGACGCGAAATCGATGCAATCCTCGCCGCACAACCCACGAAGTGGCCTCGGCGCGCGAACGCCGAGGGAGCGGAGCTTCCCTTGGTGACGCCCGTCGTTCGCACGGCGGCAGTCGATCCGTCCGGCAATCTCTGGATAGCCTTCAGCGTGCCGTTCACCTACGTCTACGACGCCGACGGCGAAAAGTCGCGGATCGTCCAGTTCCGCGGCGCGGGCATCCTCTCGCCGACGAGCTTTGCGTTCTCACAAGGTGGGCGACTACTGGTCACGCCCGGGTGCTACGAATTCCAGGCCACGCCTCAGCCTTAGTGGCACAGGATGAGCAGACGACATCAGCGGCTGTGGTACCATGGTTGAGCTGGTATTTCTCCGACCGATGTCCGCGTTCCGGGCTCTCCTGACGTCCACGCTTGCCATCATTGCAGGCATCGCTGTGGTAGCGACCGCCTCTCAAGGAGGCCAGCGAACCTCAATCCTCGCCCACGGGTTGACCGCCGTGGCCGGCATCGCCGTCGGCCATCACTCACTGGCCGATCGTCCAACCGGATGTACGGTGGTGCTCGCCGAGTCGGGCGCGGTCGCCGGTGTCGATGTGCGCGGTTCGTCCCCCGGCACCCGCGAAACTGATCTGCTGTCGCCGATTGCCACCGTCGACACGGTGCAGGCGGTGCTGCTGGCCGGGGGAAGCGTGTTCGGTCTCGATGCGTCCGCCGGCGTGATGAGATTTCTGGAGGAGCGCGGCGTCGGCTTCGCGACGCGAGCCGGACGGGTACCGATTGTGCCGGCGGCGATTCTCTTCGACCTCGATGTGGGCGACAATCCGCGAATACGCCCGTCCGCCGAGTGTGGATACCTGGCCGCGAGCGCCGCGACGGTAGGTCCGGTCGAGGAGGGCAGCCTCGGCGCCGGCGCCGGCGCGACCATCGGCAAGCTGGCGGGCCGCGACCGCGCCATGAAAGGCGGCGTCGGGTCGTCTGCGCTCGCACTGCCCAATGGTCTGATCGTCGCCGCTCTGGCTGTCGTCGAACGCGGTGGGCGATGTCGTCGATCCCGCGACAGGACAGATTGTCGCGGGTATGCGAACACCCGACGGACGCGGTCTGGCCGATTCGCGACAGTTCATCCGCGGCGGATTGACGCGATCCGCGGGGCCAGTCGAGAGCACGACCCTGGTCGTGATCGCCACCAACGCCCGTCTGACCAAACCGCAGGTGACGAAGATCGCGCAGTTGGGCCAGGACGGACTGGCCCGCACCATTTCACCCGCTCACACCCCGGAAGATGGTGACACCGTGTTCGCGCTCGCCACGGGCGTCAGGAATCAGCCGGTGGATCTCGTCGCGCTCGGCTCGCTCGCCGCCGAAGCCGTCGCCGACGCCATTGTGCGGGCCGCCCGCTCCGCGACCGGCGTGCCCGGCTACCCCGCCGCGCGCGATCTCGCCGGGCGGCCGCGGTAGGCAAGATCGGCTTCCGTGATCTCCGTGTCCCAGCTCGGCCGGCGCTTCGGCGATCGGCGCGCTGTCGACAATCTCACCTTTGACGTGCAGCGCGGCGAGATCTTCGCGCTGCTCGGACCGAACGGCGCCGGCAAGACAACGACGCTCAGGATGCTGGCCGGGCTGATCGCACCGAGCGAAGGCACGGCCACGATTGACGGCCTTCGTATCGACCGCGACGCCGCCCTCATCCGAAGCCGCGTCGGCCTGCTGACCGAGGTCCCTGGCCACTGGGATCGACTGAGCGTCACCATGAACCTGATGGTGTATGCGCGCCTTCATGGAATCGAGCAGCCGGATCGTGTGATCGCGAGCGCGCTGGATCGCTTCGACCTGGCCGATCGTGCCGACCATCTCGTGGCCGAGCTCTCCAAGGGCATGAAACAGAAGCTCGCCATCGCGCGCGCGCTGCTGCACGAGCCACGCGTCGTGCTGCTCGACGAGCCGACCTCGGGGCTCGATCCTCAGACGGCGCGCTCGGTCCGGGAGCTGATCGCTGCTCTTCGAGACGACGGGCGCGCCATTGTGCTGTCGAGTCACAATCTGGACGAAGTGGAGCGGCTGGCCGATCGTGTGGCCGTGCTCGAGCGCCGGCTCATCGCCGTGGATTCGCCCGCGGCGCTCCGTCAGCGCCTCTTCGGCCGCCGCATCCGGATCGATCTCGTGCAGCCGGCTGCCGAATTCGAAGAGGTCGCGCAGCGCACAGGCGCGAGCGGTCTCTCAGTCGACCGATCGTCGCTCTGGATTGATGAGACTGCCGATTCACCCGCCATCGTGCGGGCCCTGGTGCTGGCCGGCGCGGAAGTGAGGGCCGTCGTGCCGGAAGAAGTTCGGCTCGAGGACGTCTATCTGAGGCTCATTGAATGAGTCTCGGTCGAATCCGGGCCATCGTCGCCAAGGAGCTGGCCGACCTTCGCCGCAACCGCGCCGCGCTGCTGCCGGTCGCCATCACCGCGATCTCCTGCGTCGCTCTGCCCTTCTTCGTCACCCTCGCCATTCCCGCCATCGCCGGCGAACCGCTGTCGGCAGATCCCGACTTCCGCCGATCGCTCGAACAGCACGGCCTGCTGGGCCCCTCGCTTGCCACGCTTGACGATGAGTCGGCGGCGCAGGCGTTCATTTATCAACAGTTTCTCGTGTTCTTTCTGATCGTCCCTGTCACCGGCGCCATGGCGTTCGCTTCGCACAGCATCATCGGCGAGAAGCAGTCGCGCACGCTCGAGCCGCTTCTGGCCACGCCGTTGACGACCACGGAGCTACTACTGGCGAAGGTGGTGGCCGCCATGATTCCCTCGCTGATCATTGCGGAGAGCGCCGCCGCGCTCTATCTTGGTCTGATAGCCGTGCTGTCCGGCTCTGGCGTGGTCGCCTCGATTCTGACGCTCCGCACGGCGGCGTTGCTGCTTGTCCTCGGCCCGCTCGCCGCGCTCGTCGCGCTCGAGCTGGCGGTCATCGCGTCGTCGCGCGTGAACGACCCGCGGACGGCGCAGCAGGTAGGACTCCTCGTCATCCTGCCTCTGACGGGTCTGATGGTGGCGCAGTTCGCGGGGGCATTCTGGCTGACTCCGATGCTGATCGGGATGATGTCGATCGGTCTGGCACTCGCCGCTGCCTTCCTGCTGGCCGTTGGTGTCGCGCAGTTCGATCGTGAGACGATTCTGACGCGGTGGAGATAGACGGTCCTTGATGAACGCGCAGCCGAGTTCCCTGATGCGCCACGCGGTGATCGACAGCGGACAAGGCCCCCCACTCGTCGTCGTGCCGGGCGTCCAGGGGCACTGGGAGTGGATGCAGCCGGCCATCACGGCGCTGTCTGCCCGCTTTCGCGTCGTGTCCTACTCGCTGGCGGGAGAGCGCTCGAGCCAGCGAACCCTGGACGCCTCGGCGACCTTCGAGACGCTGGTGGATCAACTGGACGAGCTGGTCGAAGCGCGGCGGCTCGACCGGCCGGTGATCTGCGGAATCTCGTACGGCGGTCTAGTGGCCCTTCACTACGCGGCTCGCCGGCCCGATCGCGTGCACGGGCTGGCGCTCGTCTCGGCGCCCTCGCCGCGGTGGCAACCCGACGAGCGTCTCGCCCGCTACTGTCGCACGCCGCACCTCTTTGCGCCGCTCTTCGCTCTTCAGGCGCTTCGGCGCATGCTCGATGAGCTGTCGGTGACATTTCCGGCGGGCCGTGACAGATTGCATTTCATGACCGGGCATGTTCCGACGGTACTTCGCCTGCCTCTGTCGCCATCACGTGCGAGCCGCCGCGTGACACTCATCCGCTCCATGGACTTCGTGGCCGATTGCCGCGGTCTCCAGATGCCGGTGCTGATCGTCACGGGCGAGAGAACGCTGGATCGGGTTGTGCCGGTGGACGACACGCTTCAGTACCGCTCGTTGATCGCGCACGCGCAAACGAGAACGGTCGAGCGCACGGGGCATCTGGGCTGCATCACGCGGCCGGACCGTTTTGCGGAAATCCTCGCGGATTTCTATGCAAGCGCCGGCACAGAGTCCGCCGCGTCCGCCATATCGGCTCACCAGTCGTCGCCTGCTCCTGTGGCGAGCGTCTCGCGGGAGCCGTCATGAAGGTGGAGTTTCGAGGCCCGGCCGGGTTGATCGAGGGTTTGCTCGATCTGCCGGAGCTCAGGACCGATGCCGCTGGTCCACGATCGCTGGTTGTTTTCGCCCACCCCCTCCCGACGCAGGGCGGCACCATGCACACGAAGGTGGTGTTCCAGGGCGCGAAGGCGCTGGCCCGGACGGGCTGCGCCGTTCTTCGATTCAACTTTCGCAGCGTGGGCGGAAGCGTTGGACGCTTCGACGACGGCCGTGGTGAGCTGGACGATTTTCGCGCGGCCGTGGACTTCCTGACGTCACGCTATCCGGAGGTGACCGACGTCTGGGCTGCAGGATTCTCGTTTGGCGCCTGGATTGCGATGACGGCGGGCGCCAGCGACGATCGCGTGCGGGCGCTCATCGCCATCTCGCCGCCAGTCGGCCGCTACGATGTCTCGGCGGTGGAGGCGAGCGTCAAGCCGAAGTTTTTCATTCAGGGAGAATTCGACCAGATCTGTCCTCTCTCCACCCTTCGCCTCTTCTACGGCAGGCTTCCCGAGCCCAAGGATCTGATCGTCATCGATGCCGCCGATCACCTTTACGAAGGCAAGGTGAGCGAGGTGGCGGAAGCGCTGGTGGATTTGCTGGCTGACTTCTCGACGACCGGCGGCGACCACGGGCCGCGGTAGAATGAACGCCTGCCGTTCATCTCATGAGTACGCGTCTCTCGGCGTCGCACCGCGGTGCGTCGTGGCTGACTGAGGATGTCGAGCCAGAGGGTGTGCTGACGCCCGAAAAAGTTTCGAGCGAGCACCGCCTGATTGCACAGACCGCCACGGAGTTCGTCACGGGCGAGGTGTTGCCGCGTCTCGCCGATCTCGAGCGCAAGGACTGGAGCGTCGCTCGACACCTGATGATGCGGTGCGGAGAGCTGGGTCTCATCGGCGCCGACGTGCCCGAAGAGTATGGGGGTGTCGCGCTCGACAAGGCCGCCGCCGTCATCGTGGCCGATCGTCTGGCGCAACCGGCCTCGTTCGGCGCGACCTTCGGTGGCCAGGCGAATCTCGCGGTGCTGCCGCTTCTGCTCGTCGGCACAGAGGCTCAGAAGCAGCGGTACATCCCACGCCTGCTCACCGGCGAGCTCATCGGCGCCTACGCTCTCAGTGAATCGGGGTCTGGATCCGATGCGCTTGGCGCACGTGCCAGAGCGAGCCGACAGGCCGACGGCAGTTATCTGCTGAGCGGCGAGAAGATGTGGATTACCAACGGCGGATTCGCCGATCTCTTCATCGTGTTCGCCAAGGTCGACGGCGAGCACTTCACGGCGTTCCTGGTCGAGCGGGCGTTTCGAGGCGTTGCCACCGGACAGGAAGAGCACAAGATGGGCCTGGACGGGTCGTCGACGACATCGCTCGTGCTGAGCGACGTCGTGGTCCCACCGGAGAATCTGCTTGGCGAGATCGGCCGGGGCCACAAGGTGGCGTTCAACGTGCTCAACTACGGCCGGCTCAAGCTTGGCGCCATGTGCGCCGGAGGGGCGCGGCAGGCGGTGACGGAGGCGGCACGGTACGCGGCCGACCGCCGGCAGTTCGGGCGGCCGATCGCAAGCTTCGGCGCCATCAAACACAAGCTTGGCGAGATGACGATCAGGACCTACGCGCTCGAGAGCCTGCTCTTTCGGACCGCCGGTCTCGTCGACGCCTGGTTGAGCTCCTCAGACGACACCTTGCCGGACGGAGCCAGGTTGCTCGCCGCCCTCGAGGAATTCGCCGTGGAAGCGTCAATCGCCAAGGTCGAAGGCAGCGAGACGCTCGACTACGTGCTGGACGAAAACGTGCAGATTCATGGGGGCAACGGGTTCGTGCGGGACTATCCCGCCGAGCGCTACTACCGCGACGCACGCGTCAATCGGATCTTCGAAGGCACCAACGAGATCAATCGGCTGCTCATCCCGACGCTCGTCGCTCGGCGGGCCGCGAAAGGCGACCTCGAGCTGCACGGTCCGCACGCGCCCTCGGGTGAGACGTCGTCCGACCTGAGCCAGCTTCGGTTTGTTGTGTCGCGCGGCAAGGACGCCACGCTTCGCGTGCTCCAGCTCGCCTGCGCCCGCTACGAGAATTCGCTCGCCGACGAGCAGGAAGTGCTGTCGCTCGTCGCCGACATGATGATCGACGTCTACTCGGCCGAGAGCGCTTTGCTCCGTTCCCTCGAGGCGGAACGGCTGCGCCTGACTGATCGAGCCCTGCACCGGACGGCTGCACGCGCCTTCGTTGCCGACGCCGGGCGGCGATTGGCGCAGTCTGGTGGTCAGGCGCTTGCGGCAATCTGCACTGATTCAGAGCTCGACCATGAGCTTGGTCGACTCGACGCCTCGACGCGGACCACGCCGGTCAACACGGTGGTGTTGCGGCGCCAGCTCGCGGACGAGACGGTGGCCCGCGGCGGCTATCTTTTCCCACTGGAACGGTGCTCGTAGCTCCGTTGCGCCGGGTGGCGCCACTCGTCTTCGCGCTTGCCGTGGCGTGCGATCGCAGGCCGCCCGAGCCGGCGCCTGAAGAGTACGCCCGGCAGATCGCGAGCGCACGCGCCGAAAAGGACTCGGTGTTTCGCGAGGCGCCGGATTCCCCCGTGCCCGCCGCGCGCCGCGGCGAGCTGCTGCCGCTGGCGTACTTCCCGCCGGATCCGGACTACAGCGTGCCCGCCGTGCTGCGGCGGGACGAGACGCGGCTGGCGATCGAGATGCCGACCTCCACCGGTCAGCTCCGGATGATGGAGCGCGTCGGTGTCCTGGAATTCACGCTCAAGGGCCAGCAGTTCACGCTCGGCGCCTTCATCGAGGCCGGTACCCGATCCGTGAACCGTCTTTTCGTCCCCTTCACCGATCTCACGAGCGGCGCCGAGACCTACCCGGCCGGCCGCTATCTCGACCTGGATCGGACGGCGACGGGCTTGTATCTCGTCGACTTCAATCGGGCGTACCATCCCTACTGCTACTACAACGCGACCTATGACTGTCCGTTCCCTCCACCGGAGAACCGGCTGAAAACGCCGATTCGGGCGGGTGAGCGGCTCAAGGACGCATCCGTGCCGGGATCATGAAGAACCTCGTCGTTCAGCGGCTTGCCGATGCCGCGGCCAGCAGTGATGCCGACCTGGCGCGTCCGGCATTGCTGATTGCACTCCTCGAGTACCCGGGTCTCGATCCCGAACCCTATCTCTCACGGCTCGATCGCATGGGCGCCGTCGTGCGGGGGCGGCTCGGCAAGCTACCGCCGGCGGCGGCGGGTAACGCGACGCCAGCACAAATCGCCGCGATGAACGCCTTCCTCTTCGACGAGGAAGGCTTTGCCGGCAACAGCACGCAGTACGACGATCCACGCAACAGCTTCCTCAATCAGGTGCTCGATCGCCGGACCGGCATTCCGATCAGCCTGTCCCTGCTGTACATCGAGGTCGGCCGGCGCGCCGGCGTAGACGTGAAGGGCATCAACTTCCCCGGTCATTTCCTGCTGCGCGCCTCACAATCCGCCGTCGCCGGTTCACGCCGATCTCATCGTCGATCCGTTTCACAAGGGGGCGCTGCTCGACGAGCGCGACTGCCGCAGGCTGCTGAAGCAGCATCTCGGCAGAAAGGCCACGCTTTCGCCGGCGCTGCTCGCGCCAGCCACCAAGCCCCAGATCCTGGCGCGGATGCTGCTGAACTTGAAGCGGCTCTATATCGCCATGCGATCGTTCCCCCAGGCGCGCGATGCGACGGAGCTCCTCCTGGCAGTCGACCCCTCGGCGCTCGGCGAGCTGCGCGATCGCGGGCTCATCAGCTACCACCTGCAAGACTTCTCGCGCGCCCTGCGCGATCTCCAGGACTACCTGCAGCTCTCGTCAGGACTCCCGTCCGACCACGAGGAACGCGAGCAGCTCTGGGAACACGTGAAGAACCTGCGCCGGCGCGTTGCTGAGATGAACTGAGCGCACCGGCAGGCGCTTATAGAAGCTTGCCAGCGTCTCGAGATCGCGCCGGAGCGTTGCCACGAACGGGCCGTCTCAGGCCGGCACGGGCACGCCGGCGATTTCTTCGTAGAGATAGGCCGAGGCGATGATGCCGTTGTGAAAGTTGCCGAGATCGAGCTTCTCGTTCGGTGCGTGGGCATTTTCGTCGGGAAGCCCCACGCCGAAGAGCACCGACGGGATGCCCAGCTGCTCTTGAAACGTGGAAACGACGGGAATGGACCCGCCTTCGCGATTGAAGACCGGGCGCTTGCCGAACCCACGCTCGATCGCGCGACCTGCCGCCTGCACGAAGGGATTGTCGAAGTCTGCCATCCACGGCTTGCCGCCGTGCATGCGCGTCAGCTTCAGCTCGACCGTCTTCGGCGCCATCTTTTTCGTGTAGGCCTCGAAGAGGTCGGCGATCTTGTCGGGACGCTGATCGGGCACGAGCCGCATACTCACTTTCGCCATCGCGACCGCGGGAAGCACGGTCTTCGAGCCCTCGCCGGTGAATCCCGACAGCAGCCCGTTCACCTCGAACGTCGGCCGCGCCCACACGCGCTCGAGCGTCGTGTAGCCCTTCTCCCCGAACAACCGCGGCGCGCCCAGCTCCTTGCGATACCGCGTCTCGTTGAACGGCAGCCGGCGCCACTCGGCCCGCTCCTCTTCCGTGAGCGGCCTCACGTCGTCGTAGAAGCCCGGGATCTTGATGCGGCCCGCGCGATCCTTCATCTGCGCGAGCAGCTGTGACAGGACGAACGCGGGATTGGCGACGGCGCCGCCGAACGAGCCCGAGTGCAGATCGGTCTTGGTCCCGCGCAGATCGACCTGGTAGTACACGAGGCCGCGGAGGCCATAACAGATGGACGGCACCCCGCGCTCGAACATCGGAGAGTCGGAGATCACGACCACGTCAGAGGCGAGCTGCGCGTGGTTGGCCCGGATGAAGCCGTCGAGGTTCGCGCTGCCGACCTCTTCTTCGCCTTCCAGCAGAAACTTGAGGTTCACCGGCAGCCGCCCGTTCTGTTTGATGTGAGCCTCGACGGCCTTGAGGTGCATGAAGACCTGGCCCTTGTCGTCGGCCGAGCCCCGCGCGTAGATCTCACCGTCCCGCACCGTCGCCTCGAAGGGCGGAGATGTCCACTGCTCGATGGGGTCCACGGGCTGAACGTCGTAGTGCCCGTAGAACAGGATGGTCGGCGCGCCGGGCGCTTGCAGCCGCTCTCCGTAGACGACCGGGTGACCCGGCGTATCGATGACCCGCACGTGCTCGAGACCCACACGCCCCATTTCGTCGGCCATCCACGTGGCACACCGGCGCACGTCGGCGGCATGCTGCGGCAGCGCACTGATGCTCGGAATGGCGAGTAGACCCTTCAATTCCTCGATGTAGCGGTCTCGCTGGATGTTGATGTAGTCGATGACCTTGTCCATGGTGATTCCGCCTCAGGAGAATGACTTGGCGGCCGCCGCCGTTCGGCGCCAATGCCCGTCGATGAGCTCGGCGCGGCCCTCGGTTTCGAGTTTGATGAGGTGCGCGAGCACGGTGTCGCGAGCAGCGCGCGTCAAGGATGGCGGCAACGCGTCGTAGATGCAGGCGGTCAGGGCTTCCACGGTCGAGTGCCCATCCGTCATCGCCGTCAGAATCTGCGCCTCACGTTCCCGGCGGTGAGCCAGATAGGTTTGGATGAGCTCCAGCGGTTGTTCAATCGCCTGTCCGTGCGCCGGAAGCACGCGCCGGGGATCCAGCCCTCCGACTCGCTGGAGCGAGTCGAGATATGCCGTCATGTTACCCCCTCGCGAGCCCGGAATGACCACCGTGCCCCCTTGGATCAGGAGATCCCCGCAGAAGAGGATGGCCTGCGACGCCAGCCAGAAGCAGCAGTGATCGGGCGAGTGACCGGGCGTGTGGATCACGTCGATGGCACCGCTGGTGCCGATCCGCTGGCGATCCGAGAGCGCCCCGAACTCGACGTTCAGCCGCCGGTCTTCCTCCGGCCAGGGAAACTTCCAGAAGCGCGCGGCCGGCCACGCGCGGCGAAGTGCGCCGGCGCCTGACGCGTGGTCAGGGTGAGCGTGAGTGACGAGGACATCGGTCAGCCGGCCCGCGTTGGAGGCCAGCGCGGCTTCGATGGCGGCGATGTGACGTGAATCGCCGGTGCCTGCGTCGATCAGGAGCGCGTCCCGGTCCGGGAACAGATAGGTGTTGTTGCCACTGCCGGTCATCGAACCGGGGTTGAATGCGGGGATGAGTACCGGCGGCGGGAGACTCACGTCAGAAACTGTAGCGCACGCCGAGCGTGACGTGGGAATTTCGCTCGTACTGGCCGATGAAGTCATCCGGCTCTCCCCGGATGAGCGACGCCGTCGCCGTCGTGCGCCAGTGCTGGCCCGAAGCCTGCGAGTACCTCGAGCTTCAGCCAGGTGCCGTCGCCGTTCTCTCGGGCTACCACCTCGGCGGCGACGTTCCGGTTGGTGTCGATCGTGTAGCCGACGCGGCCGACGAAGGCGCGCGTGAGGCCGCGATCGGGCGCGAACTCCAGCGACGAGCGCGCCGTGATGACGTGCTCTCCGGCATAGCCGCCCACGAGCGACCATTCGCCGATCAGCCGCTCGAGCTGCAGCACGTAGAGCACGTAGTCGTCGGAGTTGGGCTCGGCCGCATCGGGATCGCCGCGGAAATAGGCCGCTTCGCCCTTGAAGGTAAACCAGGCCAGCGGGAGGGCGAGATCGCCTCCGGCCATTGTCAACGCCGGATAGACGCGCGTGAGATCGATTGTCTCCAGCGCGACGGGACGGGCGTCGATGAGGGGAAGAGTGTTGAACCCGTCGTAGATGCAAAGCGAGAACTCATAGCCGGAGGCCACGCGGTTCCACCGAAGTCCTAACTGCGAGCCACCCGGCAGCCGCGCGCCGCCATCGACCACCTCGAACGACGCCGCCTCGGGAGGAAGCCCCGCCCAGCGTCCGTTGAGCAAGGGAATGCGGCTGGGCGTGAACGTGGGGACCCAGGCGACATCCAGAGTGTTCGCTCCGCGCTCGTAGCTGGCACGAGCCGCGGTGACGCCCAGCAGCTCGGTGTCGGTCACCTCGAGGTAGTCGCGCGGCGCGAAGCGATCGGTCGGATTGAGGATGTCGGTCTTGCCCCAGCGAATGAACTGCTTGCCGAGGTCTACCACCAGGCCCCCTCGTCGAACCGATCCCTGCAGCCGCCGAACGGAGAGTGCAGGGCGCTCGAGCCCGCGGTCGCGCCAATCCACATCCCACGACCGTTCGACCAGTCCGCGCGTGTCAGCTCGCGCATCGAAGGCGCCGGCGATCCGCAGCCAGGACACCGGGTCCCACGCCGGCTCGTAGCGAAGGAGCCCGTCCACCCCGCCGTGGCTGTCGTCAGGACCGTTGGTCTGGGGATAGTAGACGCCGCGGACGTCGGCGAACCCGCGCTGGGTCACCTGCTGCGCAGGGGCTTCGTCGGCCAGCAGCAACAGCCCGGCCGTCGCCACGACTGAGACGAGCGTGTGTTGTCGGCACCTCGAGCACCCGGCCCTGACGCCGTCCGTGGGGCTGGCGTCGGTCGACGTCACGATTCGCGCCGAAGCGCCTGAAGGGTGAAGCTGCTGTCTTCGAGCGGCAGGTTGTACTGCAGCTTGTCGAGACGCAGGATGGTGCGGCTGTCGCGACCGAGGTCGGTCATTTCGAGCACCGTGGCAGTCCAGATCCCTTGAACGTTCACGATGTCGCTGTACTTCAGCCGCCGCACGAGCTGGTCCTTGATGTAGTTCTCGATTTGGGCAAACACGTAGTTGTCCTGGCGGATCCACACGAGCGACCGCGTGTACTGCGACGCCTTGCGCTCGCGAGGCGTCGATTCGATCTTCCAGTGGGAGACGCCGCCGATAGTCTCCTCGCCGAGCAGGCGATAGTCGTACTGCTCGACGTCACGTTCCTCGAGATCCTCGAAGCTGAAATCCGTGCCGAAGAATCGCGTCGAGCGATCCTGAAGGGCGATACGACGCTCGCGCGCAAGGGCCGGCGTCCACATCCACTGATCGGAGGCGCGATCGGGATGATTGAGGATCAGCAGAGCGACGCCCTTGACCTCGGCCGGCGCCGTGAAACGGAGCACCGATTTGCTGTTGCCGTGCGAGCCCAGCCGCTCGTACTCCCACCGCTTGTCGCTGATCTTCCCGCGCCGGTCGATCACCTGGAGCGTGCCCTCGTAGCGCTGCGACTTGGCCTCTGCA
Organism: uncultured Acidobacteriota bacterium; assembly: GCA_963817395.1. GTDB lineage: Bacteria > Acidobacteriota > Vicinamibacteria > Vicinamibacterales > CAVPJW01 > CAWGYQ01. Next base: position 215,952 of record CAWFOC010000003.1, read on the forward strand.
CGACGCTGCGCCTCACGCACGATCTCGCGGGCGTCCTGGGCCCTGGCCGCGTCGCCGCACAAGCCCGCAACAACAATCGCTCCGACAACTCCGCCAGCCATTCCGCGCAGGGACATGTGAGCTCTCATCGCTGCCTCATTCATATTCGAGCGCCGCCACGAGCGAGCCTCGGACCGCCGCTTCGCCGGGCCAGAGCGCGGCCACGAACGCCGCGGCCAGAATCGTCGGAAAGATCAGCGCCGCGATCTGGAACGGGAACTCATAGCCGAGCCGCATTCCCGACAGATCCCGCACCGTCATCTCGAGCACGTAGTACAGATTGACGGCGCCGAAGGCGAGGCCCAGCACCGTCCCGACGACGCCGATGGCGAGCGCTTCCATCCAGACCGTACGGCGAACTTGTGCCCTGAGCGCGCCGACGGCCTGGAGCACGCCCAGCTCGCGGCGCCTGTCCATGATCGACACCGTCAGCGTGTTGACGATGCCGAGCACGGCAACGAGGACGGCCACGAGAATCTGGATGTAGGTGAGGCCGAGCCACTGTTCGGTGAGCTCCAGAATGTAGCGGCGCACGTCCTGATTGGTCAGCACCACGAGCCGGCGTTCCTGACCGACCGCATCGAGAATGCCCTGACGGACCGACGCCACGCTCGTGCCTGGCGCGACGTAGACGCGCAGCACGTTGGACGTGTCGTCGTGCCAGTAGCGTTCGAGAAGGCTGCGATCGACGAAGATACTGCCCTGCTGATCGGACCAGTCGTCGATGATCCCGACGATCGGCAAGCTGAGCGTGCCGAACGGCGCAGCCACCTCGACGGCCTCTCCAAGCCACAGACCCTGGAGCAACGCGAAATTCTCGGAGACGATCAGCCCGCGTCCCGCTGCCGCTTCCGCGAACATCGTCTTCGGGTCGCCGGCTACCGATTGCCGAAGCGCGCGCCGCCCGATGCTCTCGAGCTCCACACCGATGACCAGTACAGGGATGTCTCGGTAGGTGATCCGGAAGCTCCTGACGCGCTGCAGTTCATCGACGCCATCGACGCCCGCCACCTTCGCCGCGAGCTCCGGCGGAAAACGGAACGTCCGATCGCTCAGGTTCGACGATCCCGCCACGAAGAGATCGGGATTGAGCGCGGTGTCGAGCCAGCTCACGATCGACGCGTAGCTCGATTGCGAGATTCCACTGATGGCGATCACCTGTGCGAGCGCGAGCATCAGGGCCGCGACGGTGCCCGACGTGCGGCGCGGGGCCTGCAGCAGGCTGTCGGCGGCGAGCGCGCCCTCGACGGGCAGCAACCGCTTGAGCATCGGCCTGAGCGCGCGGGTCAGCCACATGGCTGCGCTCGGCGTCAGGAGCAGCGCGGCCACGATCGACAACGCATAGGCGCCGTAGAACATCAGCCCCGATCGCCCCAGGATCAGGGCGGCCACCGAAACCGACGCGAGCACGAGCGCGAGCAGGCGTCTGACGCGGTTCTCGCCGGCCGTCAACACCTGATACTTGCCCTTCTGGAGCGCGTGGACCGGGTCGACCCGCGCCGCGTTGCGCGAGGGAATCCACGCGGCAATCATGCTGGTCGCCACGCCTATCGCGACCGCGATGGATGCGAGGCCAGGATCGGCGCTCACCTCCTCGGCACGCTCAGCGATGCCGTAGATCCCCTCCAGCATGCCGCCGACATACCCGGCCATCGTCCTCGCCATCAGTGCGCCGACTGCCACGCCGATTGCGGAACCGATCAGTCCGGCCACCGCGCTTTCCGCGAGGAACAACCACCGGACCTGGCCGCGAGTGGCACCGAGGGCCCGCAGAATGCCGATTTCCGACCGCCGTTCGGTGACCGCAATCGCGAAGGCGTTGTAGATGATGAACATCCCGATGAAGAGCGCGAAGAGGCTCGAAATCGTGGAGGTCATCGAGTAGACACTGAGCATCGCCTGGAACTGCTCCGCCCGCGCAGCCGGCTGTTCGACCTGGAATCCGGCGCCGAGCAGACTGGCGAGGGTGTGCCGACCCGTCTCTACCGATACGCCCTCCTTGAGCGCGAGATCGATGCGATCGAACATGCGGCCGCGGCCGAACATGGCCTGCGCGGCATAGATATCCATCACCGCGAGATTGCCGCCGAACGCGCTGGCGAGCCCGCTCCCGCGCATGATGCCGCGGACGGTGAACGAGCGCTCGCCGAGCGCCGTTCGAAGTGTCAGCTTGTCGCCGGTGTCCAGCTGGTTGCGCGTCGCGAAATCGCGCGTGACCATGATCGAATCCGGCTGGGCCAGAAACACCAGAGGGTCGTCGATGATCGCCTCGTCGCCGCTCTCCAGGTCGTACTCGCGAAGGCTTCGATCCCCGGTCATGTCGATGCCGAGAATCAGGACGTTGCCTTGCCCGCTCGTCAGCGTGCCGGCGACAGCCTCGATCACGGGCACCGCCACGCGCACCTCCGGCACGGACTGCACGCGCTCCAGGACGTCCTCAGGGACGCCGGTCTCCCCCGCGGCCACCTGCAGCTCCGTCGCCCCGGCGATCCTGTCGACCGTGCGCTCGAAGGCGTAGAAGACCGACCGGTTCGCGGTGTGCATCCCCACGAACACGGCCACGCCGAGCACGATGCCCGTGGTGGTCAGCAGCGAGCGCAGCAGGTGCCTACGAACGTAGGGCCAGCTGATCAGCCTCAGAAGGATCATTCAACTCGTCCCGGACGATTCGCCCGTCCCTGAGCGCAATCGTGCGCGGGCAGCTTCGGGCGACCTGAGCGTCGTGGGTCACGATGAGCACGGTGGCGCCAAGACGCGTGTGCACGTCTCTGATCAGGGCGAGGATCTCGGCGCCGGTGGTGGTGTCGAGGTTTCCGGTGGGCTCGTCGGCCAGAAGAATCGGTGGGTAAATCGACAGCGCGCGGGCGATCGCCACGCGCTGACGCTCGCCGCCTGACAATTCATCCGGGAGATGATCGAGGCGGTGGCCAAGCTGCACCAGTCGCGAGCAGCTCGCGGGCCCGATCCTGGGCCTTTCGGCGCGCCCATCCCCGCAGGTGCAGCGGCAGCGCCACGTTTTCGACGGCCGTCAACGTCGGCAACAGGTTGAAGAACTGGAACACGAAGCCAATCGTGTCGCGGCGCACACGGGTCAGTTCATCGTCGGAAAGTCCATTCAGGTTCTTGCCGTCGAGCTCGACGTCCCCTGACGTTTGCCGGTCCAGACCGCCGACGAGATTGAGCAGGGTCGACTTGCCGGACCCTGAAGGGCCGACGATGGCCACCATTTCGCCACGCGCGATGTCGAGGCTGATCTTGTCGAGCGCGACGACCTGTCGCCGGCCGTCGAAGAGCTTGACGACGTGGCGGAGCCGAATCATGGGTGAGGACATGGCGTGGAAGGCAGCTGCTCGATTATGTGAACTGTTTCACAAATAAGTCAAATCAGGCCTGTTTGTTGAGTTCTTGGCATGACGGGTGGCCGCGACCCGGCGGCTCGAGCTAGACGCCTCAGGTGCCGCCGAAGCCGATGGTCACGCGCTCGCCCTCCACGATGACGGGCACCGCGCGGCGACCGTGGCTCAGGACGAGCATCCGGTCCAGGTCCTTGGAGCTCTTCTTCACGTTGAGGTAATGAACCTGGTAGCCCCGGGCGGCATAGTCGTCTCGAGCCGCTGTGGTGTACGGGCACGAGTCCTTGCCGTAGATCTGTACGGTTGGTGCAGTCATCGTCGTGACCTGTTCACGTTCTCGGCCGCCACGCTCTTTCCGGCGAGTGAACCACCTTCGAACGCTTCGATGCGCTCGCGGATGTCGTCGGGCACGGGCACGGAGCGGGCCGCGGCGTAGTCGTACATCACCTGTACCGAGCGTCCCTCGGCCAGCAGCCCGCGATCGCGGGCGTGAACGATCTCGTACTCGCTCGCGAAGCTGGTGCGGCCGATCGACACGGCGCGCATGCGGACTTCAACAAGGTCGCCGAACGTGGCCGGTCGGCGGAAGCTGCACTCGGCCCGCGCCAGAATCATCTTCGGGGCTGCGCCCCCTCTCGCGCGCAGCACCTCCTGCCAATAGGCGAAGCGCGCCTGTTCCATGTAGGTGAAAAACACCGCGTTATTGACGTGGCCCATGGCGTCGCAGTCGCGGAACCGCACCTCGATCTGGTGCGCGAATCGATAGCCGCTCATCTCACTCCCCCGACGGGCGTCAGGAAGGGTAGCACGCGAAGGCGCTTGAGGCCCGTGGCGCTGAGCGACAGCGCGAGGAGCATCACGATCGACGCGCTCACGAACGGTGCGGTCAGGCCCGCACGGTCGAAGAGAAACCCGCCCCATGCCGGACCGATGACGCGCGCGAGACTGGCGAGCGACTGCGAAAGGCCGAGCAGCGCACCCTGGTGGTCGGGACCGCCCAGGCGGGAGATGAGCGACATGAGCGACGGCGAATTGAGGCCCATGCCCACGGCGATGAGCACCAAGAGCCGCCGCCAGCGCCCCCACCGACGGGGCCAGCGGCACCGCCGCGAGTCCGAGCGCGATCAACAGGATGGCTATCGGCACCAGGCGAAGCTCGCCGATTCGGCGCACGATTCGTCCGACCAGCACACCCTGCACCAGGGCCAGTATCACGCCCACGAACGCGAACATGTACCCGATGGTCGAGGCGCTGAAGAGAAATCGCCGTTCGCTGAAAAGCGCGAAGGTGGCCTCGAAGCTCGAGAACGCCGCAATGACGATGAAGTAGATGGCGAGCAGCGTGGGCACGAACGGGCGCTCGAGCGCGAAGCGGAACACGTCGAGAGCGCGAGCGCGAATCGGTCGTCAGGGAAGCGCGCGGGCGCGATTCAGGCAGCAGGAACCAGGCAGCCACGAAGTTGCACAGCGACAGCCCGGCGGCAAAGAAGGCCGCAGCCGAGTAGCCCCAGTGGCTGAGAAATCCACCAATCGCCGGCCCGAATACAAAGCCCAGACCAAAGGCCGCGCCCACGAGGCCCATGCCACGCGCCCTGTTCTCCGACGTGGTCGTATCGGCGATGTACGCCTGGGCGGTTGGAATGTTCGCGCCGGCAATGCCGGCGGCTATCCGCGCCGCGAAGAGGAGCGTCAGCGAGCGCGCGAAGCCGAAGACCGTATAGGCCACGAACGACCCGAACAACCCGACGAGCAGGACGGGGCGCCGGCCGAATCGATCGGACACGCGCCCCCACACGGGCGCGAAGAGGAACTGCATCAACGAGAACGAGCCGGAGAGCAGGCCGATGGTGAACGCGGAGGCCCCGAACGTCTCGGCATAGAACGGGAGCAGGGGGATGATGATGCCGAAGCCGAGCAGATCGATGAAGATGGTGACGAAAATGACGACGCGCGGCGACATGTCGTGAGTGTACTTCAGGTGCGCGGCCCTTCCTGGCTTCGTGTTATGAATACGGCGTGCCAGACACCGTGGCCACGCCCGACGAGTTCTCTCCGGACGAATGCCGTCTGCTGACTCCCTATTTCACGAACCTCGACGGACCGGTCTTTGCGCTGACCAATCTTCCGGAGACAGTGAAGGGCGCTCTCTTCGCCCGGTATTCCCGATCCGCGAAGTCGCTCCGCCGCTTGTTTCTCGACGAATTTCTCGACTCGATCGGCGAACACCGGCTGTCCAACGAAACCGTCGGGCTCGCGCGCGCCGAGAAGCTCTACGCGCGCGTTTTCAGCGAGTACGGCGATGATTCGGTGGCACAGCTGGGCGGCGCGCACGTGGCGTGCGAACGGGTCTCGAACATCCTGACCAAGGTGCTCGAGCGAGGCCGTCTGATGGCGTATCTCGAGCAGTCCACGCGCTACGTGCCTTACACCCAGCGGCCGGGGGGATCGTGGAAGTATCACGTGCCCGCCGAGCTCGACGGCTCACCCCTTCGCGCTCGCTATGTCGGGGCGCTCGACCGGGCGTTCGAGACCTACGCGCGCTGGATTGAGCCAATGGAGGCGCACTTCCGGGCGCGGCATCCCAAGGCGCCTTCCGACAGCGACGGCGTGTACCGCGCCGCAATCCGCGCAAAGGCGCTGGACACGTTGCGTGGACTGCTGCCGGCGGCGACCCAATCGAACGTCGGGCTCTACGGCACGGGACAGGCGTACGAGGCGCTCCTTCTCAGAATGCGCGCCAATCCCTTGGCCGAGGTTCGGGAATACGCCGAACTGATGCTCGTCGAGCTTCGAAAGGTCATTCCCGCGTTCCTCACCCGCCTGGATCAGCCCGACCGCGGCGGCGCCTGGGCCCGGTATCTCGCGGAGACACGCGAAACGGTCGGCCGTCATGCTCTGTCGATGCTCGACGAGATCGAGCCGGAAGATCGGCCCGAAGTCGTGCTGTCCGACTTCGATCCCGAAGGCGAGATCAAAGTGGTGGCTGCCGCGCTCTATGCCACGTCCGATCTCCCAGACGATCAGCTCCGTCGTCTCGTCGCGGGATTGAGCGAGGAACAGCGTCACGAGGTGCTTCACGACCTATGTCGGAGCGCGTCGCAACCGCCGCCACAAGCCCGGACGCGCGTTCGAGCGCACGAGCTACCGATTCGACGTGCTGACCGACTACGGCGCCTTCCGCGATCTGCAACGACACCGCCTGCTGACCATCGAGTGGCAGAAGCTGACGACGCGCCACGGCTACGTTGAGCCCGACGCCATACGGCAGGCCGGCGCGCTCGACGACTGGAGGCGCGTCATGGACGCCTCAGCCGATCTGCACGACGCTCTGACGGCCACCGGTCTCAACGAGGTGGCGTGCTACGGCGTGTCGATGGCGTATCGCGTGCGGTTCTATCTCGACATGAACGCCCGCGAAGCGATGCACCTCATCGAGCTCAGAACCGCACCACAGGGGCATCCCTCCTACCGCCGCGTGTGCCAGCAGATGCACCGTCTGATCGCGGATCAGGCAGGTCATCGCGCCCTCGCCCAGGCGATGTGCTTCGCGGATCACTCCGAGGTGGAGCTGGAGCGGCTTCAAGCCGAGCGGGCATCGGAGAAACGCCGGTTGTCCCAGGCCTGTGAAGACAGCCGCCTTTTCCGCGCCGCCGGCCGGGAGTCGTCTTCCTTGGCCCAGAAGCGCGAGAACTCGTCGAGAAACGAGAGCGACTCGAACGAGCGCATCCGGTCGAGGAAGAGCACGCCGTCGAGGTGATCGGTACTCGTGCTGGATCACGCGGGCGGAGAACCCGCGGGCGTCGATCTCGATGCGTGTGCCGTGCCGATCGAAGGCTCTCACCTTCACCTCCACGGCGCGCGGGACGCGGCCGCGCAGGTCCGGGATGCTGAGGCAGCCCTCCCAGTCGTCGGCCGTCTCGGTGGCCTTGACCACGATCTCCGGATTGATGAGGACAATCGGCTCCGCTGTCTCGCTCGCGGGCTCGTCGTCGTGCCGAGAGTGCCGCCACGAAGATGCGCACGCTTTCGTGCACCTGCGGCGCCGCCAGCCCGACACCGTGATACTCCTTCATGGTGTCGATCATGTCGTCGACGAGCCGTTGCACCTCAGGCGTCCGGATCTCCGAGCGCTCGAGCGGGCGCGCCTTTTCACGCAAGACGGGGTGGCCCAAGCGCGCCACCTTGAGAATCGACATGGCTCAGGCGATTATACGGTGAGCCACATGGACCACACACACGACGACGACTTCCGGTTCTGCCCCAAAGTGCGGCGGGCCGCTCGAATCGCGACAGCTCAAGCCGGGGGATCCTCCACGCCTGGTCTGCGGGTCGTGCGGTTTCGTCTTCTATCTCGACGCGAAGGTCGCGGTGGGCACCATCATCCGGACCGACGACAAGCGCATCGTGCTCGTGCGACGCGGGATCGAGCCGGGATATGGACGATGGGTGTTTCCGAGTGGCTTCGTCGATCGCGGTGAACAGATCTCGGCGGCCGCCAGGCGTGAGGCTCGCGAGGAATCCGGACTCGACGTGCGGATCGACTCGCTGTTGAACATCTATTCCTACGCGGGGCGCGCACCCATCGTCATCGTGTATGTGGCCACGGCCCTCGGCGGCGAGTTGGCAACGGACGAGGAAGGCCTCGAGGCGGCGCTGTTTCGGCTCGACACGATCCCGTGGGACGAGCTGGCCTTCCGCAGCACCTTCGAGGCCCTGCAGGACTACATCAAGAAAATTGCCGGCGTCTAGCGGGAGAGCGCGTCGGCCGTCCGGGCGCCGTGCGCCTCGAACCACGGGGTCGCCGCTTGGAGACGCTCGTTCACGTTGTTGATGTTCTTCACGCCTTCCGACTCGAGCCACTGTCGAAACGCCGCGCCGCCCTGCTTCGCGTAGACGGGAATGCCGTCCTTCCAGGTGGCGCGCCCGCAGAGCACGCCGGAGAAATGCACGCCCGACTCGGCCGCCATCTCCAGCGATTCGGTGAATTCGGCGTTGCTGACGCCAGCTGACAGATAGATGAACGGCTTGGTGGCGAGGCCCGCCGCGCGGCGATACCACTCCAGCGCCTCTTCCCTGCTGTAGGCCTTCACGCCTCCATACACACGGGCACCGTCGACGAACTTCATGTTGATGGGCACTTCGACCTTCATCACGTCCACGCCGTACCGGTCCTTCGTGAACTCGGCCATGCTGCCCGCCACGACCTCGGGTTTCACCTTGGCGAACTCGAGTCCCTTCTCGTCGCCGCCCGCCGGATCGTAGCCGACGAACTCCAGAAAGAACGGGATGTCGTTCGCGCGGCATTCGTCGCCGATTCGCTCGACGAAGGCATGCTTCTCTTCGTTGACCGCCGTGGTGTCGAACGGTGTGTAGTAGATGAGCACCTTGACACAGCTCGCCCCTGCCTCTTTCAGACGGCGCGCCGACCAGAGGTTCAACAGATCGGGAATGCGGCCCGGCCGCGTGTTGTCATATCCGGTCTGCTCGTAAGCGAGGAGCAAGCCCGCGTTGGACGCCCGGCGTCTCGAGGCCGGCAGCCCCCACTCGGGATCGAGCAGGATGGCGCTGGCATGCGGTGTCAGGACTTCCGTGACGATGGTCTTGAACTCCTCCATCATGTCGTCGCTGATGTCGCCGCCCTTCTCCTTGCCCAGCGCCTTCTTCAGCGAGCCCCGCTGGTCCATGGCCGCGGCGGCGATGACGCCGCGCGGGGTCGAGACGGCCTTCATGCCGGCCAGCTTGCCTGGTGTGATGGTCACAACCTTCTCCTGTTCGTAAGGCCTGCGCGACGAGCGACGTGCTTGTCAGTTCGCGCGGCGATTTTCGCTGGCCACTGACGGCCGGCCGGTCTCGTGCGGTTACCCGGTCGGCTGCCGACGGTCCGTCGCGGGCAGGTATTTTACCGCCGGGAACTCGAATCGTTCCACCACGGTCTCGGCGACCGCCCGGCTCACCAGTTCTTCGATGGGGAGGGCACGTTCCACCGCTTCGATTTCGTCAATCCGGCCGCGCGTTTCCGGGTGACGGGGGGTGAACAAGGTGCAGCAATCCTCGTCGGGAATGATCGAAATGGGATAGGTGCCGAGCCGGATCGCTTCGGCCGTGATCTCGTCCTTGTCCATCCCGACGAGCGGCCGCAGGACGGTCAGGCCCGAGGCCGCGTCGATGGCCGTCATGTTCTCGAGCGTCTGCGACGCAACCTGACCGATCACCTCCCCCGTGACCAGCGCCCTGGCGTGCCAGCGTCGCGCGAGGTGCTCGGCAATTCTCAGCATCAGCCGTCTGTAGACGATGATTCTCAGCGAGGCCGGTACGGCAATCACGACCTGCCTCTGAATGTCGCCAAACGCGACGAGGCAGAGCCGCGTGCGCTGCTGGTAGCGCGTGAGAAGCGATGCGATCTCCCGGACCTTCTCCTGGGACGTGCGCGAGAGAATCGGATAGCTGTGAAAGTGGACGAGCGTGACCGTGCACCCGCGGCGCATCAGCCGATAGGCCGCGACGGGCGAGTCGATGCCGCCCGACAGCAGACAGGCGACGCGGCCGCCGGTGCCGGTCGGGAGGCCACCGGCGCCCGGCTCCTTGCCGAAGTAGTAGAACGCCTCATTCGTGAGCATCTCGACGTGGATGATCATGGCGGGATGGTCGAGGTTCACACGCCAGCCCGTCGCCAGCTTGACCCGTCCACCGACCTCACGTTCGATCTCGGGCGAGGTCAACGGAAAACGCTTGTCGGAGCGACGCGCCACCACCCGGAAGCTCTCGAACGACTGGCCGCCCAGTTCCCCGAGCACGGAGGCGGCAATGGTGTCGATGTCGGCCGCGACACGGCGCGCGCGTGAGAAGTTCGCCACGCCGAACACCTGTTTGACGCGGCTCCGAACGACGTCCCAGTCGACAGACGGCCCGAGCAATATCTCGATGCGTCCGACGAGCGGTCGTACTTCCAGGACGTCGAGATCGCTGACGGCCTGCTTCAGGTTGCGCACGAGCTGCTTGATGAACCAGGGGCGGTTCCGGCCCTTGAGCGCGATCTCCTGGTAGTGGACCACGACCGACGTCATAACGGCTCAGTGCTCCTGCGGATCTCAGTGAAAGGCCGCGGACATCGTCATCCGGGGCGCGACGGCAGCGCCGAGAAAATTCCTGGCGACAGAGGCCGCGCGATGGCCGCTGACCACGGCACTCTCGATCGTTCCCGGCAAACCGGTGTCGATCCAGTCGCCGGCCAGAAACAGATTCGAGATCCGGGTGCAGGTGGATGGACGCGAGCGGCTGGCCGGGCGCGAGCGAGAACGTGGCGTGCTTCTCACGAACCACCGTGGCGCCGAGCACGCGTGCGCGCCGCGCCTCGGGAAAGGCGTCGATGATCTCCGCCGTCGCCAGCGCGATCAGATCGTCGTTCGGCAGTCCCACCAGCTCGTCCGCGCCGCTCGATACCATCGACAGATGGGAGGCGTCACCGCCCCACAGCAACCGCTTGTCGAACACCCATTGCATACGGCGGCCAGGCAGTCCGACGAATGGAGCGCCGAGCACGGGGCGATCGAGCCACAGATTCACGGTGGCGAGCGGCGACGACTCGGTGGCCCTCGCGGCCGCGATCAGCGGCTGGAGCTCGATCGGCGTCGGATCGAAGATATCCGGCAGGATGTACCAGGGCACCGCGAGCACCACCGCTTCTGCGTGCAGAACTTCGCCACCACGCACGGACACGTTCGCTCGTCCGCGTGAGATGGCGACGCGAGACGGTGCGTTGACGCGAACGCTTCCCTGCCGGTTCTCCACGTAAACTCGCGCCGGTTCGGCGTACATGGCGCCGAGAGGCACAGTTGGAAGCCCCACCGACGAGCTCTGTCGATCGTCGCCGAACAGCTCTGCGAGAACGCGCACGAACGGCGGGGCCGCCGCCCGGCGCGGCGACTGATTGAGCGCCGCGAGGGCCAGCGGCTCCCAGAGCATCTCGCGAAGGCGGGCCGTCTGGCCGTTGCGCACGAGCCAGTTCTCGACGGTCTCGCCGGGCGACGCCGCGAGCGCGCCGCCGCCGTCCGCCTGCGTGCGGCGTGCGAGCTTCAGCGGCCGGATCAGCGCGAGCGCCGACAGCCGATCCTCCAGGCCGAGCGCGTCCCACTCGAGAATGGCCGCCAGCAGATGCCAGGGCGCCGGGAGAGCCGGACATCGAAACTCGGTCAGCCGGAGCGTCCGATCGACGAAGGGGACCACCAGGCTGGTCTGGAGCTGCACACGGTCGGACGCGCCGATCCTGTCGAGAAACGCCAGCGTTTCGCGATAGCAGCCGAAGAGCACGTGCTGGCCGTTGTCCACGAGCTCACCCGTGTGTCGATCACGAAACGAGCTGGCGCGTCCGCCAAGTTGAGGCCGGGCTTCCACGACCTGCACCCGCGCTCCGCTCTCCGCCAGCGCGACGGCCGCACTCAACCCGGCGAATCCTCCACCGATGACGACGACGTCAGTCATGGCACCTGCGGTCCGTCCGACGGCTAAACCGTCCGTTCCACGCCTCCCATCACCTTCGCCCACGTCGTGGCAGCGATGAGTGCACGCCGGGGACGAGGGACGCGAATCACGCGCGAAAACACGTCGTAGCCGGCGCGTTCGATGTCGCCGAGGAGCTCGTAGTAGATCGCCGCCATGATCCGCGCCGCCACCAGACGGCGGCCGTCGACCGCGGGCAGCCTGCCGCGCGCCTTCTGGTAGAAGCTGCGGGCGCGCTCGCACTGGAAACGCAGCAGGTCGCGTACGGGCGGTGTGACCACCCTGGAGGCGAGGTCGGTCTCGGAGACCCCGAAGCGGGTCAGGTCCTCGAGGGGCAAATACAACCGCCCGTCTTCCTGATCCACCGCCACGTCGCGGACGATGTTTGTGAGCTGCAGGGCGACGCCCAGGTCCATCGCGTAGTCACGCGTGGCGGGATCGCGATAGCCGAAGATGTTGACCGAAATCAGCCCGACCGCCGACGCCACGCGCCGGCAGTAGGCGAGCAAGTCGTCGAAGGTCGGATAGCGGTGATAAGACACGTCCATCTGGACGCCGTCAATCAGATCCTCGAAGGGCTGCCTGGGCAGGTTGAACTGCCGGATGAACGGCTGCATCCGGCGGCCCTGCGCGGTTTCCGGCAAGCGACCGTTGAAGCAGCGGTCGAGCTCCACACGCCACTCCTGCAGCTCGCGCTCCACCCGTGGTCCGTCGCTCTCCTTCCTCCCCTCATCGGCCACATCGTCCACGGCGCGGCAGAAGTCCCAGACGGCCACGATGGCGTGGCGCTTCGAGGGAGGAAGCACGATGAACGAGTAATAGAAGTTGGTATCGCGCGACACTGAAGCCTCAACGTTCGAGGATCATTTCCGACGTCGATCCCAGCGAGCGGCCCTCGAGAGAATGGCTGCGGCATCTCGAAGACCGAGCGTTGGACGCTCCGCGAACACGTCGGTACTGCGCCCGCTCGAGACGATCGAGAATGCGCATGCCACCCAGCCATGTGAGGCGAAGCTCGAGGCCGAGCCGGCCCGGTACGCGATCGGCCACCGGGCGCCCGCGGTCGAACAACGCGCGGGTCTTCTCGACGGCGCGTGCGAGCGCAGCACGCCAGGCGGGCGTCAGGCGTCGCGATGCCAGATCCTCTTCCAGAGCTCCGGCCGCTTCGCGCTCGGACGCGGGCAGGTAGAGGCGACCGCGACGGAAGTCCACGTCGAGGTCCTGCCAGAAATTCGTCAACTGGAGCGCCGTACACACCGCGTCCGACGCCTCGTCGAGCTCGGCGTCCTGACGACCGGCTATGCGCAGCACCAGGCGTCCCACCGGGTTCGCCGATCGACGGCAATAGTCGAACAGATCGTCCCAGGACCGATAGCGCGCCACCCGCACGTCCTGTCGAAAGGCGCTCAGCAAGTCGTCGAACAGCGATACCGGCAGCGACCGATCTCGAATCGTGGCGCCCAGCGCGATGAACACCTGCCGGTGCGGCTCGTCCTCGTCCACCGCCGGGCGCTGTCCGCCGGCTACGCATGCGTGCAGGCGCGCGCGCCAGACGTCGAGCGCGTTCTCGCGCTCGGACGGCGAGAGCGAGCCTTCATCGGCATAATCGTCGGCGAGCCGGGCAAACGCGTATACGGCGGCCACGTGCGGGCGCATCCCGGCGGGCAGGAGCCATGACGCCACCGGGAAGTTCTCGTAGTGGCGGCGTGCGACCTGCTGACAATACGCGTAGGCCTCACCGAGCGAGTCGGCCTCCCTGTGCTCGCCGAACGCTCCGGCCATGAAGTCTCGTATTCTATTGCTTCCGCCCGGGCTCCGCGATGCGGTCCGGGTGCCACCCCGATGCGCGATGTGTTCGCCGGCCTCGTTGCTCTCGTCCTTCTCGTGGTCGCCGTCGGCCTGATTGCGGCGCTGCACGGCTATCGCCGCCGGCGGGCCGAGGCTCGCGCCGACGAGGGCGCCCGCGGCCACACGGTGGTGGCCGAGATTCCCGGTGGAACGGACCTGGTGCTGTTCTCCGAGGATGCGGAGCGTTTCTACTACGGCGAGGAGTCGATCGCCAAGACGTCGATCCTGGCCGTCCGCGTGCTGGTGAACGGCACGCCGATTGCCGCGACTGTCTCACGGCGGGCCGGCGCCGCCGCTGCCCTGCAACCGACGTCGTTCGAAGATCAACCGGACGGCATCGCGCGCGATCGATGGGACGTGGCCATCGAGATGGCCGAGGGCATGACGCTCGTCGAGTGCGGATCAATCCGCGAACGCGTGTCGCAGGAGCTGGCCCGCAGCGTCTACGACGCGGTGAAGGCCGACATCGAGCGACGGGGCACGTGACGCCCGTTTGCTCACCACTCGGTTTCGGCGACGCCGGCGCGATGGTTGACGGCACGCGCGAGCACGAAGAGCAAATCGGACAGACGGTTCACGTAGATCAGGAGCTCGGGCTCGATCTGATCGCCGAGCGCCACGATTCGCCGTTCGGCGCGCCGGGAGACTGCGCGCGCCAGGTGGAGAGCAGCGCCCGCCGTCGTGCCGCCCGCGAGAATGAACCGACGAAGTGGAGGAACCGACTCCTCGAGCCGATCGATCCATCCTTCGAGCCGTGCGATATCGTCCGCTCCGAGAGCAGTCTTGGCCACGCGATCGCCGACACGGCTGGAGGGATCCGCAAGCCGCGACCCGAGGGCGAAGAGGTCGCGCTGCAGCTGCTGCAACATTTCGTCGACCTCCGCGTCCACGCCCCCGGACCGCACGAAGCCAAGCCAGCCGTTCAGCTCGTCAACCTCGCCGTACGCCTCGACACGCGGATGCGTCTTGCTGACGCGCACGCCACCGAGGAGCGCCGTTTCGCCGCGGTCGCCGGTTTTCGTGTAGAGTTTCACGCCCCGATTATAGGACCGCCACGCGCCGGCGTCCGAGCAGCGACCCGCTGACTCATGTCCATGTCTCGACGTTCCGCGCCGCCACCGCTTCCTCCGCCGCCGGCTCGCCGGCGCTTTCGGCGCCAACTGCTCGGCTGGTACGAGCGTCACGGCCGTGATCTTCCCTGGCGGCGTACGAGCGATCCGTACCACATCCTGGTGTCCGAGATAATGCTGCAGCAGACGCAGGTCGATCGCGTGCTGCCCAAGTATCGCGAGTGGCTCGAGCGATACCCGTCGCTCGAAGCGCTGGCCGCTGCACCGGACGCGCAGGTCGTCGACACCTGGTATCCGCTCGGCTACAACATCCGACCCGTGCGCCTGCACGCGATCGCCCGCGAAGCCGTGGCCCGCTACGGCGGCCGTCTCCCCGACGACGAGGAGACGCTCAGGTCGTTCAAGGGAATCGGCGCCTACACGGCGGGCGCCATTCGAAGCTTTGCCTTCGGGTATCGCGCCGCCATTCTCGACACCAACGTCGCGCGCGTTCTCTTCCGAGTGTTCATCGCCAAGGGTGATCCGCGCTCCCACGCCCTGCGCCGCAGGCTTTGGGCGATTTCCGAAGCACTGGTCCCCCGTCGTCGCGTTTTCGACTTCAACCAGGCACTGATGGATCTGGGAGCCACCGTCTGCACGGCTCGCAAGCCGCTCTGTCTGGTGTGCCCCATCGCCACGATGTGCGAGGCCTACCCGTTCAATCCGGAGCGCGAGAAGAGGGCACGCCGCTGACCGGGCCTGTCATTTCCGTTGTCGCGGCCGTCATCGAGCGCGACGGTCGTCTGCTCGTGACCAGGCGGCAGGCCGGTTCACATCTCGGGGGTTACTGGGAGTTCCCCGGCGGCAAGATGGAACCGGCCGAGACGAACGCAGCGGCGCTGGCGCGCGAGCTGGGTGAGGAATTGGGATGCGACGCAGTCGTCGGTGAAGAGGTCTTCACCACCGAGCATGCCTATCCGGATCGCGTGGTGTGCCTGCATTTTCACCGCTGCACCCTGCTGGACGAGCCGCGGCCGATGCTTGGCCAGGAGCTGCAGTGGGTGGGGCGGGCGGACCTTCGCCGAATGCGCTTTCCCCCGGCCGACGAGGAACTGATCGCGTGGCTGATGACAGGACGTGAGCGCTGCGAGCCTCAGGGGTAATGCCAGACCCCTCGGATTGATCGAGCGGTAGAGTGCTCACAGGGCGGCGCGCGAACGCGAGGTCTTGGCCGCTGCGGCTCATGGCCGTCGAGACCGCTACACGCGCACGTCGACGAGCTGCGCGTCGAACGACGCCTGGATGACGACAACGGCCGGCTGCGCCGTCGGTGGAGAGGGCTTCAGCCTGCCGGCGCCGAGCGGAAGGTTGCCGCCAGCGCCGGCCAGTCCGCGACAGCTGACGCGGGGACAATCTTGCGGACCGTCGACACCATCATCAGCCGCTGGTCGGACTGCCGGAACATCCGGGCGTTGACATGGAGATCCAGGCCAGCTTCGGTCGCGCGAAGCCACGGCTCGATCTCGATGCGCAGCGTGTCGCGCGAGGACGCGTTGTTCAGGTAGGCGCTCCGGCGGTGGACGACCGTTCGCTGATCGATCAGATCGTGCGACGAGCGGCGAGGCCGCCGAGGCCAGCACGTCGCGCTCGCAGATATCGAGGAACATCGGATAGTTGGCGAAGTACACCAGCCCCGCGCCGTTCAGGTCGCGATCCGGCACGAGCTGATACTCCCGCTGCACCGGCCCGTCGGTCATGGGCGCCCAGTCGGCGAGCGGCGCCGCGAACGTACCCGTCCGCTCAGCTTCCTTCGTCGCCTCGTACGAGTCCGGCGGATCGGCGAGCGCGGGAATGCGCGCGAAGTTCGGGTGCGCGGGACGCCCCTTCTTCAGCCACTGAGCGCCGACGAACTGCCTGACGAAGATGTTCGAGAGCCGCACCGCCGGTACTCCGGCGTCCACGGCCTGCTGCACCGACGTGTAGGGCACGCGCGTTGCACCGCGCCCGGGCACGAGGTACGAGATCCCGTCCACCATCGACGTCCCGTAGCGCGCGACCGAACTGAACACCGTGAGCCGATCGTTCTCGCCAAATGACGCCATGGGCCGTCCGGCCGGAAACGCGACCTCCACGTAGTAGAACGTCGCATACAGCCGGGCGCCCGCATCGTCCACGATGTCGCGGCTGGGCACGCCGACGATTTCGCTGACGTGCCGCCAGCGCTGGTCGCCGAGATACTGCAGCAGTGGTGTTTCGGCGAGGTTGTTGCGCCCCGTGAGCGGCATGCCGATCTCGAGATCCGTGCGGGCCCACTCGGGGCGGACGAGGCGGGCCGCTGGTCTGGGATGTGACGCGCGCAAGGACGCTCGCCGGCGTATCGAGCGCCATCCACTCGTCGTCGGAAAACACGACCGCAAGGTTCGTCTCGAGCCGCTCCCGCAGGATGATCAGCTGGAGCGAATCGAGTCCCTGCCGATCCATCGGCACGCCGAGGTCGATCGCCTCGGGCCGCTCCCGCGTCAGCTCGGCGATGAGCGACCTGAGCTCGGCTTCCGCGGGTGTGCCGGTCGTCATGCCAGCGTCGCGCCGTGTTGCCGCAGGACGTCCACGACGTCGCCGATCGTCTGGCTGGCCGTGAACGTGGTTTCGCCGAGCGTCACGTCGAAGGCGGTTTCGAGCTCGAAGCTGAACGTCACGGCGTTCATCGAGTCCCAGCCGCCGATGTCGCCGAGGCGCAGCTCCGGCGAGGATGGCCGGCGCCTTCCGGAACACCGCGATCAGGGCCCTCGTCAGGCGTTCGCGGGTCGCGGCGCTCAGATCCTGATGAGCGTCGCTGCCCATGACAGACCTCCTCCGAACACGACCAGCACGACGAGGTCGCCGCGCGCGACGCGCTTGGACGCCAGCAGGTCGTCGAACGCGATCAGGACCGAGGCGGCGGCCGTATTACCGTAGCGATCCAGCGTCACGACGAACTTCGAGAAGTCGATCGCCAGCCGGCCGGCGAGCCCCTGCAATACGCCGATGTTGGCCTGGTGGGGAACGACGAACGCGACATCGCGGCGATCGACGCCGTGGGCCGCCAGCAGCTCGTTGACGACGTTGGTGCCCTGCTCGAGCACGAAGTCCTGGACGTCCTTCCCGCGCATCAGGAAATACGCGTCCTGCTGACGCTCCATCCGATGTGTACGGCAGCATCGTGCCGCCGGCGGGAATCTGGATCAGGTCCGCGCCGGAGCCATCCGTGTGGAGCCGGGTGCCGACGACGTCGTGCCCGTCGCCGTCGGCGCCGACGAGCGCGGCCGCCGCGCCGTCGCCGAGGCACGCGCACGTCGAGAAATCACGCGGATTGAGATGGCTTCGCGAGTAGAGCTCGCTCGCGATCACGAGCACGCGCGCTAGCCGCACGCGATCGGATCAGCGAATCCGCGACGTGCAGCGCAAACACCGCACCCGAGCACACCGCGCCCACGTCAAAGGCGTACGCCCCGCGCGCGCCGATCAGCTGCTGCACGCGCGTGGCTGTCGCCGGCTGGATCCGATCGGGCGACGAGGTCGCGAGAACGATGACGTCGAGCTCGTCGGGCGACACCGCCGCGCGCTGCAGGCAGCACGCTTGCGGCTTTCGCGCCGAGATCGGACGTGTACTCGTCGTCGGCGGCATAGCGCCGGGCCGAGATGCCGGTCTTCTCCGCGATGAGGGGCAGCGTCGAGGCTGGAAACTGCGTCAACGCTTCGTTCGGAACGACGCGCTCGGGCAAGTACGATGCGGTAGCGAGGATTCTCGCCGCGAACGACATTCCACTATAATTTAGAGTAGTCTCGACGACTCCATCAAGGCGGTGCGGCTCGTGAGCGTGCAGATCGGCCTCCGAACGACAGCGGACACCGAAGAACTCCACAACATCTATCGACGCATCTTCGGGGACACGAAGGCCGCAGCACGGCGCGCGTCCTGGGCGTGGCAATACGAATGCAACCCGCAGTCCCCGGGCGGGCCGGTCGTGTATGTCGCGCGGGAGCGACGCCACGCCCTCTCGGGCAGATGGGGACGATGCCCGTGTCGCTGTGGTGGGGCGGCCGTGAGGTGCGCGGCGCGTGGGGCATCGACTACTTCGTGAATCCCGACGCCGAGGGGCTCGGCCACAGCATCGCGCTGGCCAAAGCGTGGATGCAGGACGTGGACGTCGCGCTCGCGCTCGGTCTCGCGCGAACGAGCTACCTCATTTGTCGTCGTCTCGGGTTTCACGACCTCGGCTTCGTGCCGTTCTTCCAGGCCGTGCTCGATCCCGCGGCGCATCGTCCGCCGAGCGCTACGGCCGGCTGGCCGGGAGTCTGGCCGCGCCATTGACGGCGGCCGTCACGAGGCGCACGCGCGGCCGCGAGCCGGCCTCTGCGGCGGAGATCGACGTCAGCGCCCCGTCCTCGATTGGGGCCGACTACGACGCCCTGTGGGAACGCGCGCGCGGCAGCTTCGACGCCTGCGTCAGGCGCGATGCTGCCTACGTCCGCTGGCGATACCACGACGCGCCGCACAAGCAGTACGACATCCTGGAGGCACGCCGCGCCGGAGAGTTGACCGGATTCGCCGTGACCCGTCATGAGGACTACCGGGGCCTCCGACTCGGCTGGATCGTCGACCTGTTCGCCTCGTCGGACGATCGCGCGACGCGCGACGCGCTGCTGACCGCCGTCATGCGCAACTTCGCCGAGGCGCGTGTCGCGAGAGTGCAGGCGCTCTGCACCAGCGACGCACTGGCGGCCGCCCTGGGCCGCCATGGCTTCTTCAAGGGGGAAGCCAGGGGGCATCTCTGCGCGCGGCCCAACGGCATCGCCGGCCTGCCGACCGCGGAATCCGGCCGCTGGCACGTCGTCTTCGGCGACGGCGACTGGGATCGGTAGCCGCATCCATGCGCCAGATAGACGACGTCCAGATCAAGCGCCACGCGGCGCTGCGTTTCAGGTCCGAGTACGACTACGCGCTCTTCGAGTACTACCGCAGCGCGAAGGTCATCGCGTTTCTCGAGGCCGGCGGTGTCACCCTCCACGGCCGGGCGCTCGACTGCGGATGCGGCGGCGGGGGCATGCCGCTGTCGATCGCGGAGCACGTCGACGAAAGCATCGGGATCGACCCGTTCGATCGGTTCGGTGATGCCGGGGTGAAGCTCGCGCGCGACGCGCGGTCTCCGGAACGTCCGCTTCGCGCGCGCGGACGGCATGGCGCTGCCTTTCGCGGCAGGGATGTTCGATCTCGTGCTCTCGCACGCCGTCATCGAGCATGTTGCAGACGCTCTTGTCTACCTGCAAGAGTGCCGGCGCGTGATGGCCGCCGACGGTCGGCTATACCTCTCGACCGCGCCCTACCTGTCGTTTGCGGGCGCGCACCTCCCCAGGCTGCTGGTTCCTATCCCGCTCCACTGGATCTTCGGCCGCACAATCGCCTTCGGCACGTTCCGCTGGCTCGCGCGGCATGCGCCGTGGACGCTCAAGGAACCGGCGCACGAGAATTCCTTCATCCGCGACGCTCGGCGCGGCATCGTCAAGCACGACGACCTGCTCGAGAAGGTCCGCGTCCAGCGCCTGCGCGCGCTCATCGACCAGGCCGGCCTCCGTGTCGTCCACGAGCACCTGAGCGTCAGCGGTACCGTGCGCCGCCTGCCGCGGGCCCTCGGCCGCCGCCTTCGCGACAGCCCGGCGACGCAGGATTACTTGCTGAGCAACATCGAGTACGTGCTGGCGCGGACCTCTAGATGCCGATCGATCTGAAGGGCAGCGGCGACACGACGGCCTCCACGCGCGCGCCAGCGTGTTCGATGGCCACGCGGGTTCCCGGATCGCTCGAGCCACGCTGCACGTAGCCAAGCGCGATGCTCCTCGCGAGCGCGGGCGACCAGGCGACGCTCGTCACGCGACCAATGACGTTTTCGGCGGCAACGATTGAATCGGCCGGCGACGGCATCGTCTCGCCATCGAGCGTAAGACCCACGAGTCGTCTGGCCACCCGGCCATGCCCGCGGTGCAGAATCCGCACAATCACTTCCTGGCCGGGATAGCACCCTTTGGTGAAGCTGATCGCGCGCTGCTCAATCCCGGCTTCGAGCGGAATGGTGTCGCTGTCCATGTCGACCCCGAAGCGGGGCCGCCCGGCCTCGATCCTCAGCACTTCGAAAGTGGGCTCCTCGATCGCAACAGCGCCGGCTGCTTGAAGGGCCTGCTCGAGCTCCGCCGCGTGCTCGCACCCGATGAGTACGTCGTACCCAATGACGCCGAGTGAATCGTCACGGACGATCACGACGTTGCGGTGGTTGACCATCCACTCACGGCTGTCGTACTCGCCAAGCGCGGTCATCTCATCGCTGACAGGCTGAAGACCTGGAAACAGATTGCCGAAAGCCCCCGCGATGGTCGCGACAGAGGCGGGACCGGCCACGCGAAGGATCGCGGTCGATGCGGTCCGATCGGCCACCTGTACGTCTTCCGCAAAAATGGAGAGATCGAGGCGCTCGAGCAGATCGTGGGTCACCGAAGGCTCGACATCGAGCAGCACGCGATCGTCGCGCACCACCACGCGCATGTCGGCAATCATGCGGCCCTGCGGGGTCAGGTAGGCGGAGTAGCAGCCCCGGCCCGGTCCGAGATCCGCGATGTCATTGGTGAGCAGGTTGTGCAGCAGTGAAATGCGGTCGCCGCCGGTGATCACAATCGTGCCGCGACCGGAACGATCGGCGACGACGGAGCGTTCTCGGGCTGCCTGGTACCCATCCAGCGAGAGCATTGGCTGCGTGCTATTCTCAGTAGGTGCGTCCGATTCATTGTATCGCTGCCCTTCTCTGCCTCGCCGCAGGCCCCATGGCGGAGGCCCAGACCGAACCGCAGTCGACCACCTTCAACGTCTTCGTCGGGGGCCGGCAGGTCGGCTCCGAGGACACGACGGTTGCGCGCAATCCAGACGGCTGGACCATCAGCACGACCGGGCGTCTCGGCCCGCCGTTCAACATCATCACGAGGCGTCTCGAGATTCGGTACGACCCGGCCTGGAAGCCCCTGGAGCTGACGCTGGACGCGGCAGTACAGGGGCGGCCACAGCGTCTGCACACGGCATTTCAGGGGACGAAGGCCACCACGGAATACTCGTACCTCGGCGAGCAGGAAACGAAGACGGTCGACGTCGCCGCCGACACCATCGCGCTGCCCAGCCCGTTCTTCGGCGCTTATGAGGCGGTCGCGGCGCGGCTCTCTGCGACTCCGTCGCCGGTCGAGCTCAAGGCGTTCGTGGTGCCGCAGGCGGAGGTGACCCTGCAGGTCAAGGGCGCGTCGAACGAGCGATTCCAGATTGGCACCAGGACGCTCGATGCACGGCGTTACCAGCTCGCGATCGTCAGCCCCGCCGGACAAGTCGACGCCGAGCTCTGGACCGACAGCACGGGCCGGCTGCTGCGCGTGCACCTGCCGCATCAGTCCCTGGACGTGCTCCGCCACGACGTGTCCCTCGTCTCGGCTCGCGTCGAGCGTATCAGCCACCCAGGCGACGAGCAGGTGGCGATCGAGGGCAACGGGTTTACGCTGGCGTCGACCATCAGCCGGCCGGCCACAACCGGATCCGCCCCGCTGCCTGCCGTCATCCTGCTCGGCGACTCGAGCGCGTTCGATCGCGACGGCGTCATCAACGGTGTGCCGGTACTCGGACAGCTTGCGGGGCTGCTGGCCGATCGCGGATTTCTCGTCGTGCGCTACGACAAGCGCGGCACGGGACAGAGCGGCGGGCGTCCAGAGTCGGTGAGCCTCGCCGACTACGCCGACGATGCGCGAGCCGTGGTCCGATACCTGAGAGAGCGAAAGGACGTCGACGACAAACGGATCGCGATCGTCGGCCACGGCGAAGGCGGCTGGGCCGCTCTGCAGGCCGCGGCGGGCTTCGGCAACGTTCGGGCGGTCGTCACCGATGGCCGCGGCCGGCACGACGGGCTCCGAGCTGGTCGTCGAGCAGCAGCGCCTCGCGCTGGATCGCTCGACGCTGTCCCAGTCAGAGCGGGAAACGGCGCTCGACGTCCAGCAGAAAATCCTGCAGGCCGTCGTCGAAGGGGCATCGTGGGAAGGTATTCCTCCGGACATGCGCCGGCGTGCGGACACGGCACTCTATCGGAGCTTTCTGCTGTTCGATCCGGCGGTGCCTCTCAAGCGCCTGGACCAGCCGCTGCTGGTACTTCACGGCGAGGCCGACGCCATGGTTCCTCCCGAACACGCCGATCGTGTGGTCGCTCTGGCCACGGCACGGAAGCGCAAGGCGCCCGTGGACGTCCAAAAGATCGCCGGTGTCGATCACGAGCTGATCGATCGACCGACTGAGCCGAACGAAGTCAGCGTCAAGCTGGCGGAGACGGTGGCGGCGTGGCTCCATAAGGCGATGCCGGCGCCTGTGCCGAAGAGCTAGTCCCGTCGGCACGTGCGCTGGCTCAGCGCGGCCTATTCGTAGCGCAGAGATTCAATCGGATCGAGGCGGGACGCGCGAAGCGCCGGCCACAGCCCGCTCAGGACACCCGCGACACCCAGGATGGCCGTCGTCGCCAGCATCACATCCGGCGACAGCACCAGCTGAATGTCCGTCTTTCCCGACGGGTCGTCGAGAAGCTGTCCAAGGAACGGCCGCGACCCGATCAGCGTCACCAGCAGGTACGACAGCGCGATGCCGATGAGGCCGCCGAGCGCCGTGATCGCGAGGGCTTCGAGCAGAAACTGCACGAGGATGTGGCGACGGCGCGCGCCGAGCGCCTTGCGTACGCCAATCTCACGCGTCCGCTCGGTGACCGACACGAGCATGATGTTCATCACGCCCACACCGCCGATCATCAGCGTCAGCGAACCGATGAAGACGAGGACAATCTGCAGGCCGTTGGTGATGCCGTCGAGCATGCCCATGATTTCGGCGGAATCCCTGATGCTCACGGCATGATCGTCCGCTGGATCGAAGTGGTGCCGCGCCGCCATCACGTCGCGAACCGCTCGCACGGCTCGATCGTGCACGGCCGGGCTCAGGCTTTCGATGACGAAGTCGTCGACGTAATCCTGGGACCACAGCTGACGGGCCACGGTATAGGGGATGAACACCGAGTACTTGTCGGGATAGAAGTAGTTCGAGATCTGAGCCTTGTTCAACATCACGCCGACAATCTCGAACGTCAGGCCGTTGATGCGCACGCGCTCACCAACCGGCGGAATGGCATTGAACAGGTTGCGCGCGATTTCGTAGCCGAGAAACGCCACGCGTCTGTGGCTCTCCACATCGTCGGCGCTGATGAAGCGGCCCGTTTCGGCCGTTTCGCTGCGCATCAGCGCGTACTCGGCGGCAACGCCGCGGACGCCGGCCGTCATCGAGCGGCTGCCGTAGGCGATTGGCAGCGACTCCATGTACTCGGGACTGACATACTTCACGTAGCCGATCTCCTTCAGGTATTCCCCATCCTCCTCCTTCAGCAGAATACGACGCCCGGCGCGCTGGCCGCCGGCCTGCAGGCTCGTCTGCCCGTTGACGACCAGGAATGTCCCTTCCGAGAACGCATTCCGGAATCCCACGACGAGCGCATCGCGAAACCCGTTGCCGTACGCCAGCAGCAGCACGACCGTCACGATGCCCCAGGCGATGCCCAGCATGGTGAGCGCCGCACGAAAGCGGTGGGCCCACAGCGCACGGCCGGCTTCGCCGACGATCTCGCGGAAGTGCCACATCTAGGTATCGAACCTCAGCGCCTCCACGGGCGGAAGCGACGCGGCCCTCCGTGCGGGATAGGTGGAAGCGGCCGTGCCGATCACCACCAGCGCGCCAATCGAGAAGACGACCATGGGCCAGGTGATGATCATCCCGCTGAAACGCGCCGGCAGCGGAAGCATGTTGACGAGCGCGCAGAGGATCCAGGCCACGGCAAATCCAATCAGCCCGCTCAGGAGTGTGAGAAAGAGGCCTTCGCTGAAGAATTGCCATTCGACGGCGCGCGAGGTCGCGCCGAGCGCTTTGCGAACACCGATTTCGCGGGTGCGCTCGCGCACCGCCACGAGCATGATGTTCATCACGCCGATGCCGCCGAGCAGCAGCGTGATCACGCTGACACTGAGGAAGAACTCGTCCATCGCCCCGATCATCCGGCCGAACATCGCCGACTCGAGGGAGGTGTTCCAGAACGAGATGGCCCAGAGATCGTCGGGGTCGAAGCGATGGCGCCCGGCGAGCACCGCCCGAATCTCACGCTCGACCGGCGTCCGGCCGTCGAGCGCGAAGATGCCGCGGCTGCGATCGCGCGCGATTTGTCTGGCGAGATCGTCCGCCACGTGCGCGTAGGGCGCCGCGATGATGGCCGAGAGCGAGTCGCGGGTGTCAAAAGACCCGGTGAGCGGAAAGTCCCGGCGCATCGCCTCGTACGGAACGAACAGCCGCTCGTCGTCCTGCCCGGTGTAGTTCGAGTCCTGATCTTTCTTTCGAATGCAGCCGACCACGGTGTACGAGAGGCCGTCGAGCTGCACGACGTGGCCCACGGGACTTCGATCGGCGAACAGCAGCCGGCTGGCCTCGTGCCCGATGACGACTACCCGCCGCGCTTCAGCGCTGTCCGCGCCGTTCAGGAGGCGGCCGCGGTCGACCTCGATCGTCCTGACGGACTGGAAGACCGGCCAGACGCCGCTCATCTGCAGCGAGCTCGAGTTGAAGGGACTCTTGACCTTGACGGCCGTGCGCATCAACTCGGGACTGACGTGCTCGACGAGCCGCGCACGCGCCTGCAGCAGCTCGACGTCGGCCATCGTGAGCCTGATCTGACGGCCCGACCGCTGGCCGCCGGCCTCGGTGCTCGTCCGGCCGTTGCGGACGATCACGATATTCTTGCCGAGCTCTTCGAGAACCTTCTGATTGCCGAGCTGAAACCCCTCGCCCATCGCGGCCAGGACGACAATCGACACCACGCCCCAGATGATGCCGAACATCGTGAGCAGGGTGCGCAGCTTGTTCGCGCGAAGATTGTCGAACGACTGCGCGACGAGCTCCGTCATGGCAGGACGACGCGCTGACCCTGGCTGAGCCCGCTCAGCACTTCGGTGCGGGTGCCGTTCGAGATGCCCAGCTTGACGCCGACGCGGCGCCGGCCGGTGGGCGCCGAGGAGTCGACGACGTCCACGAACGCCTGGCGCGCCTCATCGTAGGTCACCGCCGCCTCGGGCACGATGAGCGTGTCGGGCCGCTCTTC
This sequence comes from uncultured Acidobacteriota bacterium, assembly GCA_963817395.1. Taxonomy (GTDB): domain Bacteria; phylum Acidobacteriota; class Vicinamibacteria; order Vicinamibacterales; family CAVPJW01; genus CAWGYQ01. The sequence goes on from CAWFOC010000003.1 coordinate 241,965, forward strand.
GAGGACGATCTCGGCATTGGCCGTCATCATCGGCTTCAGCTCGTGAGCAGCATTTTCGATGGAGACCCTCACCTCGAAGTTGGTGACGTTGTCCTTCTCGGTGCCCATTGGCGCGATTTGCGTGACCTTGCCGCGAAACTCCCGTTCCTTGAAGGTCTCGACGGAGATGCGACATGGCTGGCCGAGCCGGACACGACCGATGTCGGTCTCGTCCACGTTCCCGCGCACGAACACCTGGCTGATGTCGCCCATCGTAATCACCGGCGTCGCTGCCGCGCCGAGGTTGAGGATGGAGGAAACGGGGCTGCCGATCTCCACGTGACGGGCGAGCACCGTGCCAGAGATCGGCGCCCGGATCGTGGCGTTCGCCAGCTCCTCCTCGGTTCGCTCCACGGCCGCCTGCGTCTGCGCCACGGTGGCTTCGGCTTCCGCCATCTTGGCTTTCGCGACACCGAGCTGGCTGGCCGCCACCCGCTGCCGGTTCTGCGCCATCTCGTAGGCGCTCCGCGCTTCGTCGAGTCCCGAGGGCGCCAGCAGCTTGTCCGCAGACAACGCCTGTGCGCGCTCGTAAGCGCGGCGTGCGAACTCGACGTCGGGTCCCTCGGCCTCGACCACGTTTCGCTGGTGGGTGGCGCGAGCACCCTCGAGTGACGCCTCGGCAGCCTTGAGCGTCGCGCGCGCCTCGCGCAGCCTGGCGGTGAGGTTCTCCTTGTCGAGCTCGACGAGCACCTGGCCCTCGACGACCTGCGCGTCGACGTCCACGGTGAGCCGCTGGATGAGGCCGTTGGCCTTCGACTTGATTTCGACCTTGGTGATCGGCTCGATTTTTCCGGTCGCGACCACGGAACGCACCATCGGGCCGCGCTCGACCGTGGCAAGACGCGATTCCTCGACATCGCTGCCGGCGCCGTCGAGCGTAGAAATGCCCCACGCGGCCGCAACCGCCAGCACCAGGACGAGCGATCCGTACACGGTCAGTCGGCGGCGCTTCTTCATGTAATTCCTCGCACCCTCCAGCCAGCCGGCTACTACAGGCGGCACACTCGAACCTACGTAGATTCGTACAAGGAAGTTCGTGAGCTGTCGTAGGATAGGGGCCGGCTGAGGTAGGACGCGCGCGCCATGTGGATTCTCCAATCCCCCGAAGGACCTGAAGAAACGGCGCTGACCCTGCGGCTGTCACCCGGCAGCATCAAAACCGTCGGCCGGGCGCCGGTCGCCGACTACGTGGTCGAAGCTTCCCTGGTTTCCCGCCTCCACTGCCGGCTGACGGCGGTCTCCGACGACGTGCTGCAGGTCGAGGATCTGGAGAGCACCAACGGCACCTTTGTAAACGGTAAGCGGGTATCGACGGCCCACCTGACGACCGGCGACACGCTGAACATCGGCCGGTTGTCGCTGACGGTCTCGAAGAACTCTGCCTGACCGCCTCGGGGCTCAGCTCGAGAGCAGGAACGGATTGGATCGTCGCTCGCGGCCGATGGTCGTGGCCGGACCGTGCCCCGGATAGACCTCTGCGGCGTCTCCGAAGGCAAAAAGCACGTCCTTGATCGATCGGATGAGCGTGGCGTGGTCGCCCCCGGGAAGATCGGTGCGACCAATCGATCCCGCAAACAACGTGTCCCCGACGAACAACTGCGTGCCCGGCGTGCCAGCCGCGCCCACCTGAAGACAGACACCGCCCGGGCAGTGCCCGGGCGTGTGGTGCACGCGCACTTCGTAATCGCCGAATCGGAGCGAAGGAGCCGTCAGATCGTAGAAATGGTCCACCGGCGGAGGCGGCTCGACGTCGATGCCAAACAGGCGACCGTGCTGGACCGCGTCGTCGTAGAGGAACAGGTCTGCACGGTGGAGGTAGATGGGTGCGCCAAGCGCGGCCTTGGCCTGGGCAACACCCGAAACGTGATCGACGTGCGCGTGGGTCAGCAGAATGTGCCCGACCGCCAGCCTTCGTTTGCTGACTATTTCGAGCAACTCGGCCACTTCGTCGCCGGGATCGATCAACACCGCCTCGGCGGTGCGATCGCAGCCGAGCACGAACCCGTTCTTGAAGAAGGGCGCAACGGCCCTGATTTCCAGCAGCACAAGAAAGACGGCCTCGTTCCTGCTGCTACAATACCCGAATGATCCTCGCGGTTGTCGACGACATCCTCTTCAAGTCGAAGATCGCCGTGGCGGCCCGTCATACCGGCGCACGGATCGAGTTCGCGCGAAGCGCGGCCGAGGCGCTCGATCACGCGCGCACGCTCAAGCCGGTGCTCGCGATTTTCGATCTGAACAGCACACGCCTCGATCCGCTCGGCACCATCGCCGCCCTCAAGAGCGATCCCGATCTTCAGGCCATTCGCACCGTGGGCTACGTCAGACACACCTCTGCCGAGGTCATCGCGCGCGCGAGGGCGGCGGGCGCCGACGAGGTGCTGGCGCAGTCGGCATTCGTGACACGACTGGGCGAGCTGCTGTCACACGAGGGCACCGCAGCCAGGTAACCTTATGGCCTCCGACAGCCAGCGCCACTTCGCCGTTCAATGTGACCGACGTCTTCCAGGCACGGCGCCGCATCGCCGGCCACGTCCGACGCACGCCGCTGGTTCGCTCAGCATGGTTGTCGGAGGTGTCCGGGGTCGAGGTCTGGCTGAAGCTCGAGTCTCTGCAGATCACCAGCGCGTTCAAGGTGCGAGGCGCCGTCAACTTCGTGCGCCGTCTGCTGGAATCCGACGGTGGCTCTTCTGCGATGCCCGACACAGCGAACAATCGTCACCGCTTCGGCGGGCAACCACGGACAGGCTGTGGCCTATGCAGGCTCGCTGGCCGGTATCCGTACCACTATCTTCACGCCGCGGGACGCGGCGGTCACAAAGCTCGAGGCGATTCGCCGATACGGCGCAGACCTTCGCGCCATCGCCGACAGTTACGAACACAGCGAGGAGCTCGCCAAGGCGTTCGCCAGAACCGAAGGGGCGACGTATCTGTCGCCTTACAGTCATCCCGACGTGATGGCCGGCACGGGCACCATCGCGCTCGAGGTTCTCGAAGATCTGCCTGACGTCGCTGAGGTCGTCGTGCCGCTCGGCGGCGGCGGGATCGTCGCGGGGATGGCGGTTACGCTCAGAACTGTCGCACCAATGGTGGTGGTGACGGCCGTCGAAGCGGCGGCGTCACCGGTGTTCTACCACCAGCCTGCGTGAAGGGCGGCTGGCGCGGATCGAGGTGAAGCCAACGCTGGCCGACGGGCTCGCCGGCAACGTGGATCCCGAAACACTCACCTACGATCTGATCCGGAGCCACGTGCGGCGGATCGCGCTCGTGTCCGAAGACGACCTGACGAATGCGATTGCGGGACTGGTCGCCCAGGAGCACCTGGTGGTAGAGGGCGCCGGCGCGGCCGGCGTGGCAAGCCTGATCGGCTCCCGCCTCGACTCGCTCGGACCACGAGTGGTCGTCGTCGTCACGGGTGGCAACATCGATGCTTCGCGTCTGCTCGCGGTGCTTGCGCAGGCTGTGGAGTCCACTTCGGCTCGTTGACGCTGGGGTGACCGGGCCCAAGGGCCGGTCGCGTCGCTATGACCATCGCCAGCCTCTGGTGCAGCGTCGTGCTCGTCCTTGGTCTGTTGTGGTTGGCCTGTCTGACGCCCGCCACGTCCGAACAGCAGCCCGGCGCGCCGATCCCAGCCGCCGACCCACCCGCCGCCGAACGCTTGCGCATGGTGGACACGCAGATTCTCGCGCGCGGTATCGCTGACGAACGGGTGCTGACGGCAATGCGGAAGGTGCCGCGCCACTTGTTCATGCCCAGTGACGTGCAACCGTACGCCTACGACGACCGCCCGCTTCCCATCGGGTTCGACCAGACCATCTCCCAGCCTTACATCGTGGCGTACATGACGGAAGCGATCGAGCCCGCTGCCACAAAGAAAGTGCTCGAGATCGGGACCGGCTCCGGATATCAGGCCGCGGTGCTCGCGGAATGCGTCGCCGAGGTGTACACGATCGAAATCGTTCGCGAGCTCGCCGACCGCGCGGCCGGAACCCTCCAGAGGCTGGGGTACAGGAACGTCCATGTCAGGGCGGGCGACGGATATGCCGGCTGGCCGGAAGCTGCGCCCTTCGACGCTATCCTCGTGACGGCGGCGCCCGATCACATTCCGCAACCGCTCGTCGATCAGCTCGCTGTCGGTGGGACGCTCGTCGTCCCGGTGGGGCGCGGCGTGCAGGACATGACCGTTGTCCGGCGTACCGCTGCCGGCCTCACCGAAACGAAAACCTTGCCCGTGCGTTTCGTGCCGATGACGGGAGAGGCCACGCGCAAGCCCTGACGTCAACCTCGGTCGAGTGGCGCGGAGAAAAGAAGCCTAGGGGTGGCCCGCGAGGTCGAGAATCGCCAGCGCGAGAACTTTCGTGGCATTCACGAGATCCTCGACGCCGCACCACTCGTCCGGTTGGTGCGCCAGCTCGAGAATGCCGGGGCCGTACGCGACGCAGTCGGCCACGCCAGCGCGCGCCACGTGCTTGTGATCGTAGGTGCCGGGGCTCGCCACGATGGCCGCTTCCCTGCCGAGGACGTCGTGGATGGCTCGCCCGAGAGCCGGCATGAGCGGCGAGCTCGCCGGTGTCCTGACGGGATTGACCACCATCAGGTCGCGCAGCTGATACTGAAACCCAGGATCGCGGCGGCCCAGCTCGTCGAGCATCGCTACGATCTCGGCGCGGGTCGCCTCGAACCCCTCCTCCAGCAGAAAGCGCCGGTCGAAGATCGCGCGGCATCGGTCGACGACACACGGCGTCTGAATCCCGTCCGCCCGCTGACCACCTTCGAGACTATTGACGTTGATGGTCGCGTGCCGCGCGAGCGGCGGAACGACGGGCACCTCGGTGAACCGGGTGGCCAGCCTGGGTTTGAGCGTCTCCTGCACGTGGTGCAGCACGGCCGACATGTGATCGACGGCACTGACTCCGAGAAACGGCATGCTCCCGTGCGCCGTACGTCCCTCAGTCGTCACCTCGAACCAGTACACACCGCGATGGCCGACGCAGATCCGATCCACGTTGAGCGGCTCGGGAATGATCACGAAGTCGGTGCGGTCGGGCGCGATGAGGCCGCGGCCGGTCATCCACGCGACGCCCGCAACCCCGCCGCTCTCCTCGTCGACGGTTCCGCTCACCTCGAGTGTCGCCTCGAGCGCGATCCCGGCGCGCCGGATCGCTTCGGTCGCGTAGATCGCCGAGGCGATTCCGGCTTTCATGTCGGAGCTGCCGCGCCCGTAAAGCCGGCCGTCGCGGACAAGTCCGCCAAATGGATCGACTGTCCATCCTTCGCCCGCCGGCACGACATCGAAGTGACCGTTGAGATGGATGAGGGGGTGCTGCCTGGCGCCCGCCCGACGGCCGAGGACGTTCACGCGAGGGTGCGCAGGAGTATGCTCAGGACACCCGTCGGCCGCGAGCAGCTCCACGATGAAGCCGCAACGATCGAGGTGACGGCCGATGGCGCGCGCGCACTCCTCGTAGTATTCGCCCGGTGGATTGACCGTGGGGATGCGCACGAGCTCTGCGGCGCAGGCCAGGATTTCGTCACGAGCCCGATCGACCTCGCCGAGGACTCGCTCGCGTGATCGGAGGTTCATTTGAGCGCGGTGCGCGTTACGATAGCACGTCGCCTCCCGCCTTCTGTGCCCGACGTTCCCCTTCGCCGATCGCGTGCCGCTTCCTCTGCGAAGCTCGCCCTCGTGCTCTCGAGCGTCACCCTGCTCGTCGGCGCGGCCGGGAGTCAATCTGGTCAAGGACAGCCGACCGGGCTGACGGCCGTCGACGGTGTGACGGTGGGCCATCACACGCTGACCGAACGACCCACCGGCTGCACCGTGGTGCTGGTGCGCGCGGGTGCGGTAGCCGGCGTCGACGTGCGCGGCTCGGCACCCGGAACGCGCGAGACGGCCTTGCTCGATCCGGTCGGCAGTGGGCAGCAGGTGCACGGCGTGGTCCTGGCCGGCGGCAGCGCGTTCGGGCTGGATGCGGCGTCCGGGGTGGTTCGGTTCCTCGAGGAGTCCGGTGTTGGCGTCGAGATGCGGAATACCAGGGTGCCGATTGTGCCCGCAGCCATCCTGTTCGACCTGAACGTGGGCGGGAATCCGAAGATCCGCCCCACGGCCGACTGCGGCTATCGGGCCGCCGCGGCAGCGTCCCGCGGAGCCGTGGCCGAAGGCAGCGTCGGGGCGGGCGCCGGCGCCACCGTCGGCAAGATCGCAGGGATGGAACGGGCCATGAAGGCGGGCATCGGAACCGCCGCTCTGACGCTGCCCGACGGCACGGTGGTCGCCGCACTCGTCGCGGTCAACGCGGTGGGCGATGTCATCGATCCCGCCAACGGCCGCGTCATCGCCGGCGTGCGAACGCCGAACGGCCGCGCGCTGGCCGACGCGCGGGTGCTCGTGCGCTCCGGCGCGCTCGTCCAGCCCCCCAGAAATGGCGAGCAGACCACCATCGGAGTCGTCGCGACCAACGTCCGGCTGACCACGGCGCAGGCGACCAAGGTGGCGCAGATGGCGCACGACGGGCTGGCACGCTCGGTGTCACCCGTGCACACGCCCGCCGACGGCGACACGATGTTCGCGCTGGCCACCGCCGTCCATGAGGGCGACGTCAATCTCATGCTGATCGGCGCGCTCGCCGCGGAAGCGACGGCCGACGCAGTCATGCGCGCGGCCCGCGAAGCCACGGGGCTGCCCGGCCTGCCCGCTGCCCGCGATCTGAGCGCAGCCGAGCGCCGATGAGCCTCGACCTCGTCCTGCTCGTCCTGTACTCGGTGCTCCAGATAGCGATGGGCCTGTGGATTGGACGCGCCGTGCGCGGAACGAACGACTTCTTCGTCGCCGGCCGTCGACTGAACGGCTCCCTGCTCTTTGCCACGATGCTCGCCGCGAACATCGGCGCCGGGTCGACAGTCGGAGCGGCCGGACTCGGGTATCGCGACGGTCTCAGCGCCTGGTGGTGGGTGGGGTCGGCCGGGCTCGGCTCGCTCGTGCTGGCCTTCTGGGTTGGTCCCACGATTCGATCGATCGCCGAGCGGCACGATCTGAAGACGGTCGGCGATTTCCTCGAGCTTCGTTACAACCGCGCGATTCGCGGCACGGTCGCTTCCCTGCTCTGGCTGGGATCGCTCGCCATTCTCGCCGGACAGCTCATTGCGCTGTCCTGGATCCTGAACGTCGTGGCCGGCGTGCCCAAATGGGTCGGCTGTCTCGTCGGTGGCGCCGTGATGACCACCTATTTCACGGCGGGAGGCCTGCTGACGTCGGCATGGGTGAACGTGGTGCAGCTCATCGTGCTGCTCGCGGGGTTTGCCGTGGCTCTGCCAGTGATGCTCGGCCCCGTCAACGGGCTCGAGGGACTGCGCGCCGCCACGGCGGCACCCGCGTCGTACTGGAATTTCTGGGAGGGGGGAGCGTCAGGGTGGCGCTACCTCGCCGTGCTCGGCCCGGCGTTTTTCATCTCTCCAGGCTTACTCCAAAAAGTGTACGGCGCGCGCGACAGCCGCGCGGTGCGGACCGGTGTCGGGATCAACGCGATTGTGCTGCTGGTCTTTGCCTTCTTCCCGACACTGCTCGGCATGATTGCCCGCGCGCTCCATCCGGGTCTCCCCAATCCCGAGCTCGCGCTCCCCACACTGCTGACGACGGGTGTGTCGCCATTCATCGGCAGCCTCGGGCTCGCCGCCCTCGTGTCCGCCGAGATCAGCACCTGCGACGCGATTCTCTTCATGCTGTCCACCTCGCTGTCGCAGGATCTCTACAAGCGCTTCGTCAGACCGGACGCCGACGATCGACGCGTGCTGCGCGTGGCGCGGATCGCCGCGATCGCGGGAGCTCTTTGCGGAGTGCTGCTGGCCATCGTGATACCGACGATCATCGGAGCGCTCGGCCGTCTTCTATTCGCTGCTCACCGTCAGCCTGTTCGTGCCGCTGATGGCTGGCCTTTACGTGAGACGCTTCGGCACGACGGAGGCCGCCTCGGCCATCGGGTGCGGGATCACGGTGCTGCTCGCTGCACAACTCGCGACCGGCGGCCAGACTGTGTGGGGATGGACGCCAACGATGCTGGGACTCCTGGCGTCGATGCTGGGCTCGGGCGCCGTCATGCTCTATCGACGGAACCTGTCGGCGAGTGCGTCGTTGGCAGCCGGCAGTTCGGAGTGGGCGTCGCGAGGCGGTCGCAACCCCGGGAGCGGATTGTGACCGATTCGCTCTTTCGGCTCGACGACCGCATCGTCCTGGTGATTGGAGCCGGCTCCGGTATTGGTCAGGTCGTCGCACGAGGCGCTGCGGAGCAGGGCGCGAAAGTCGTGTGCGCCGACGTCGACGGCGGCCTCGCAGACGCGACGGCCAGCACGATTCGCTCGGCGTCGTTCCAGGCCGAATCGGTCGCGCTCGACATCCGGCAATCGTCTCTGGTCGACGCCTGTTTCGCGGATATCGTCGGCCGTCACGGCCGTCTCGATGGTGTCGTGTGCACACCCGGCATCAACGTGCGCAAGCCTATCCTGCGCTATACGGACGAGGAGTTCGACCGTGTCTGGACACTGAATGTCAAAGGCAGCTTCACCGTGCTCCGAGCCGCCGGCCGGGCGATGAGCCACGACACGCGCGGCGGCAGCATCGTGCTCTTCTCGTCGATCCGCGCGCTCGTGGTCGAGCCTGGTCAGGCGGTCTACGCCGCAACGAAGGCGGCCATCGTGCAGATGGTGCGCGCGGCGGCTGCGGAGTTCGGTCCGTTCGGCGTGCGCGTGAATGCGGTGGGTCCGGGAGTGGTCGAAACGCCGCTTACCGAGCCCATCAAGGCCAATCCGGCGTGGTACGCGGCTTACGCTGCCAAGACCGTGTTCAATCGATGGGCAGCCGCGGAAGAGATGGTGGGACCGACACTCTTTCTGCTGTCGAACGCATCGAGCTATGTCACCGGGACCCTGCTCCTGGCCGACGGAGGCTGGACAGCAGCCGACGGCCGCTTCGAGCCGACGTTCGGTTCCGGGTAGCCCGTGCCTAGTTCTCGACGTAGCGGTCCATCGATGTCGAGACCGCGATCGATGATGGCGAATCCCTCGGCAAGCTCCGTTTCGCTGATCGTGAGCGGCGGGTTCGTGAAGAACGTATTCCAGCGAACGAAGGTGTAGAGTCCCTCGCTCCGGAAGAACCGATTGAGCTCGGCCATCGGCTCCGACGTTGCGTTGAACGGCGCCATCGGTTCGCGCGTCTTCCGGCTCTTCACCAGCTCCACGGCGCCGAACAGGCCAATCGATCGGGCTTCGCCGATTGAAGGATGGCGTGAAGTCAGGTCCGCCATCTTTTCCTTCATGACCACACCCATCCGCCTGGCGCGCTCGATGAGATTGTCTTCCTCGTACACCGAGATGGCCGCAAGCGCGGCAGCGCATGCCAACGGGTGGCTGTTGTAGGTGAGCCCGCCGTAGAACACCTTGTCCTGAAAATGCCGGGCGATGGAGGGTCGCATGCCGACGGCGCCGAGCTGCACGTAGCCGCTCGTGAGGCCTTTGGCCATCGTGATCAGATCGGGGACCACCTTCCAGTGGTCGATGGCGAACCACTCACCGGTTCGGCCGAATCCGGCCATGACCTCGTCGGCGATCATGAGGATGCCGTGCCGCGTGCACAGCTCGCGCACGCCCTGCATGTATCCATCAGGAGGGACGAGCACGCCGTTGGTTCCCGTCACGCTCTCGAGAATGAAGGCCGCGATCGTCGACGGGCCTTCGAGCTGGATGATCTCGTCGATCATCGACAGCGACTGCTCTGCCGTGTCCCAGCCGCGCTGGACGCCGTGGTACGGATCGAGCACATGGACCACACCGGGAATGCCGGGCTCGGCCGCCCAGCGCCGCGGATCGCCGGTGAGCGTCAGGCTGCCGGCCGTGCCGCCGTGATACGAGCGGTAGCGCGCCAGAATCTTGTGGCGCCCCGTGACGAGCCTCGCGATGCGAATGGCATTCTCGTTCGACTCGGCGCCGCCGTTGGTGAAGAAAAACGTGTCGATATCGCCCGGCGTGATCTCGACGAGCTTCGCTCCCAGCCTGGCGCGGACCTCGGTGGCCATGAACGGATTGGCGTAGGCGAGCGTCGCAGCCTGCTCCTGGATGGCACGTATCACGCGCTCCTCGCCGTGCCCGACGTTGACGCACATCAACTGGCTGTTGAAGTCGAGGAAGCGTTTGCCCTCCGGTGTCCAGAAGTACACGCCTTTCGCCCGCGCGACCGGAATGGGATCGACCTTTGACTGCGCCGACCACTCGTAGAGCGTGTGGCGCCTCGACAAGGCGACCATCTCGTGACCGGTCATCGTGCCGCTGAGCGCGGTGGTCATGACTTCTTCCCTTCTAACCCTTGCGCGGCTTCGACGGGCGCAGCTCCACACGGCTGGGCAGGCTTCGCCTGTCGTGGTGCACCAGATCCAGCACGACCTGAGCAACATCGCCCGGCGTGAGCTTCCACTCGGAGGTGGCACTCCGGCCGCGGCCCATGAACGACGTATCGACGGATCCCGGCATGACGGAGCTGACCCTGATGTCGTCGTAGCGCACTTCCTGCATCAGACACTCGCTGAACGCATTGAGGCCTGCCTTCGACGCACAGTACGCCGCGCCTTCAACAAACGAATTCTTTGCGGCAAGACTGCTGATGTTGATGATCCAGCCGCCACCGCGACGGCGCAGATGCGGCAGGGCCGCATGACAGGCGTGGAACACGCCGCTCAGATTGGTGTCGATGACGTCGCGCCATTGGGCGGACGTCATGGCGGCCACCTCGACGAAGTGACCGATGCCGGCGTTGTTGACCAGAATGTCCAGGCCGCCGAATCGATCGACGGTCGATTCCACCAGGCTTCGGACCTGGGACTCGTCGCGCATGTCCGCTCGCAGGGCCAGGATGCGCTCGGGAAATCGTGCGGACAGCTGCGATTCAGCCTCCTTCAAGTGCTGATCGCGCGTGCCGCTGATGGCGACGCTGGCGCCGTCGCCAGCGAGCGCCTCGGCGATCGCATAGCCGATGCCGCGGGATCCGCCCGTCACGATCGCCACGCGGGTGTCCAGCACAGATGCCATAGGGAACGAACATATACAATACCGCAGCCATGCGATCGGTGGCCATCATCGGAGCGGGCGAGCTGGGCGCCACGATTGCCCGAACCCTGGCGGGACGCGATTCGATCTCCGAAATCCGCCTGATCGACGAAGCTGTCAGCATCGCCGCCGGGAAAGCACTCGACATCCAGCAGGCAGGACCCATCGAGCGATTCGACACGCGCGTCGTCGCCGATGGCGATATTCGATCCGCTGTCGGCGCCGGCGTGGTGGTTATCGCAGATCGCGCAGGAACCACGGGTGGCGAATGGAGCGGCGAGCCCGCGCTGGCGCTTCTCCGGCAGCTGTCGCGACTCGGCATGGACGGCACGCTGGTGTGCGCCGGCGCGAGCCAGCTGGAGCTCGTCGAGCGCGGCGTTCTCGAGCTCGGGCTCGCGCGTGAGCGCGTGCTGGGCTCAGCGCCCGAGGCGCTTGTCTCCGCGTTGCGCGCGCTGATCGCACTCGAAGCCAACGCGTCTCCTCGTCAGGTTGGTGTGTCGATACTCGGCGTGCCGCCTGCCCGCCTCGTGGTTCCCTGGAGCGAGGCGTCGGTAGGCGGGATCGCCCCTGCCGTCAATCCTCGACTCGCCGTCGCTCGGCCGCATGCGACGACGGCTGATGGCCCTCTGGCCACCAGGACCATACGCGCTGGCTTCGGCGGCAAGCGTCGTGGCGGAGGCCGCCCTGCTGGGAGGGCGTCAGTTCTTCACCTGCCATGTGGTACTCGACGGAGAACTCGGCGCGCGCCGCGCGGGCTCCGCATTTCCGGTGCAGCTCGGAGCCGGCGGGATCGGGCGATACCGGGTGCCGCTGCTCGACCCTAAAGAGCTCGTTCTCTTCGAGAACGCGGTGGCGCAAGGCCACTGAGGGAACCCGCGGGTTGGGTCGGGCTACAATTGACTGATGCGCGTGGCGCCGCGGCTCACACCTCGTCTTCGGGCGTTCGCCTGCATTATCGGGCTCATTTCGGCCGCCCGCGTGGTCGGCGACAACGGCGCGATCGACGCCGGGACGTTCCTGGAGCACATCAAGTTCCTCGCCTCCGACGGGCTCGAGGGACGCGGCAACGGTACGGAAGGGCTCGAGCGCGCGGCCGAGTACATCGCCCGTCGATTCCGCGAAGCGGGACTCGAGCCTGCCGGCACCGATGGCACCTTCTTCCAGCCGTTCAATGTCGTCACGAGCGTTCAGACACTGCCCGGGCAGGCGCTGAAGCTGCGGGTCGGCGGCGACGATACGAGCTACGAGGCCGGCAGCGACTACTATCCCGTCTCGTTCACCGATGACGGCCGTACTACGCCAGAAGAGACCCTGCCCGTCGTCTTCGCCGGTTACGGCATCTCGGCACCAACGATCAATTACGACGACTACGCGGCGATCGACGTGGCCGGCAAGGCGGTGCTCGTCTTCACCCACGAGCCACAGGAGACGGACCCCCAGAGCCCATTCGACGGCCGCGCGCTGACGCGCCATGCCACGCTGAGCCACAAGGCCATGGCAGCCCGATCGCGAGGTGCGCGTCTGCTGCTGATCCTCGGCGACCCCTCACACGAAGACGACGCCGCGGGCTTGAAGCGGTGGAACCGTGAAGCACAGGCCGAGCAATACGGCATCCGCGTGCTGCGTCTGTCGGCCGCCGCCGTGGCATCACCGATCGCGGGCCTGGATCTGTCCGCTGTGGCTCGGGCCGTCGACACCGATCTGAAGCCGCGTTCACAGGTGCTGCAGGGCGTCACCGTTCGCTACACGGAACGGATGCGCAAGGTGCAGCGAACCGTGCGCAACGTCGTGGGCCGTCTGCCTGGTCACGATCCGGCGCGACGCGACGAGGGGATCGTGCTGGGCGCGCACTACGATCACCTGGGACACGGCGCGCGCTTCTCTCTACAGGACAGTGCTGCCGGTGAGATTCACAACGGCGCGGACGACAACGCCTCCGGCACGGCGGCCCTGCTCGAAGTGGCACGAGCGGCAGCCACCGACCGCACGCGCTTCGGGCGATCGTTGATCTTCGTCGCGTTCGCCGCCGAAGAAATCGGCCTGCTCGGCTCGTCCTACTACGTCGAGCATCCCGTCATCGCGCTCGATCGCACGATCGCCATGATCAATCTCGACATGATTGGCCGCCCCGGCGGACGCATCCTGGTTGGCGGCCTCGACTCGGCGCCCGGGCTCGAGCCGGATCTGCGCGCCGCACTCGAAGGCATTCCTCTCCAGATCCGCACGTTCCGCGAAGGGGCCAGCGTCGGATCGAGCGATGACACGTCGTTCGTGTTGCGGAAAGTGCCCTCCATTGGGTTCTTCTCAGGCTTTCATGCCGACTACCACCGCCCGTCGGACGACTGGGAACGGATCGATGCCGAGGGAGGGGCCGCTGTTGCGCGCCTGACGCTCGCGCTGGCCCAGCGCTACGCCAATCGGGCCGAGCGGATTCCCTTTGTAGGGGCGGCCGCTGCCGGGGCGCACGGCGGATCGTCGCCGGACTCGGCCTCGGCCGGCTACGGTCCGTACTTCGGATCAGTCCCGGATTTCGCTGGCGATGGCGACGGTGTGCGATTTGCGGAGATCCGTGAAGGCAGTCCGGCGGCCAAGGCGGGCCTCGAGCGTGGCGACGTGCTCGTCGAATTCGCCGGAAAGCGAATCGACACGCTCTACGACTTCACCTTCGCCTTGAGAGAAAAGAAGCCGGGCGATTCGGTGGACGTGGTGGTCGTCCGGAACGGAAAGAACGTCGACCTCGAAGGTAGTGCTCGGCACCCGTCCCTGACGGCGGTTATTGCACCGTCGCGTGACGGTGCAACGAGAGACCGCCGGCAAAATCCGAGAGCCGATCCCGAAGAATCATGCGGCCACGGTGCAGGCGTGACTTGAGCGTCTGATCCTTGACGTGCAGCACAGCCGCCGCTTCCTCAGTCGACAGACCGTTGATGTCGCGCAAGACGACCGGCGCCCGATAGATGGCGGGCAGCTCGGCAACGGCACGGGCGAGCCGCCGCCGCAACTCGGCGCGGAACACCTCGTCGTCGGCCATCAGTGACCAGTCCGCCACCTCAGGGCGTCGCCTTCCGTTCTCGTGCGACGAGTCCGTTTCCACGGTCCCGTCGATCTCGTTGGCGCGGGCGAACTTCCCGTTACGCAGCCGTGACATCGCCGTGTTGAAGGTGATGCGATAGATCCAGGACGAGAGCGCGGCGTCGCCACGGAAGGCGCCAATCTTCTGGTAGACCTTCAGCAACACGTCCTGGACGACTTCTTCCGCGTCCTCACGATTCTTCATGTAACGAAACGCGAGGTGAAAGATCTTCGAGCTGTACATGTCGGCCAGCTGCTGCACCGCGACCCCGTCACCGGCCCGGAGCCGATCGATCAACACCGTGTCTTCTTGGACTCTCATGGGTGATCTCGCCTTTTGACAGCTCTAGAACACCCGAAGGGCAGCCGATATTCCGCGGTCCGGCCACTCGCAAGTGACTGTGGACACAGCCTTTCTGGACGGCCGAAACCAGTGTCGCGTCTGGTCAGGCGATGGCAGGTTCGGAAGCGGGACTTGTGCTTCGACTGAAGCGCTCACAAAAACGCCGGGCGAGTCGGTCTTCCACCTCATCCATGGCGACTGGAGAATTGAGCAAACGCTCCAGAGAGGTCACACCGCGGTCGGCGATACCGCACGGGACGATGAGCCTGAAGTAACTCAGATCGGTGTGGACGTTGAAGGCCACGCCGTGGCTCGTGATCCATCGCGAAATCCGAACGCCGATCGCGCCGACCTTTTCGTCGCCGACCCAGACGCCCGTCAAGCCCGCCACGCGCGTGGCCTGGACACCGAAGTCGGACGCAGTGCCGATCATCACGTCCTCGAGATCGCGCACGTAGCGGTGCACGTCGCACCGGTCCGGTCTGAGGTCGAGGATGGGATATGCGACGAGCTGCCCCGGGCCGTGGTAGGTGACGTCTCCGCCTCGGCTCGTCTCGACGATCGTGACCCCGCGCGCGTGCAGCTCCTCGGGCGAGGCAATCACGTGCGACCGCCCGTCGCGGCGCACGCCGATCGTAATGACGTGCGGATGTTGCAGGAGCAGCAGCAGGTCGGGCACACGACCGGCCCGGCGGTCCTCGACGAGCGCCCGCTGCATCTCGAGCGCTTCGTCGTAAGGAACCGTGCCGAGACGGCGGATTTCAATCGCGCGACGCGAATCTTCGGCCTGAGTGGCCATCGTCCTAGGGATTGACGACGTCGAAGTTTTCCAGCCGCTTCTTGAGCTCGGACATGAACTGGTCGGCGACGGCGCCGTCGATCAATCGATGGTCGTAGCCCAGCGTCAGATAGGCCATCGGCCGGATCGCGATCGCATCGTCGATGACGACCGGCCGTTTCTCGATGGCGCCGATGCCGAGAATCGCGACCTGCGGCTGGTTGATGATGGGCATGCCGAAGAGCGCCCCGAAGACACCGGGATTCGTAATCGTGAAGGTTCCTCCCTGGACCTCCTCGGGCCTCAGCTGTTTGTTGCGAGCGCGGGCCGCCAGGTCGGCCACCGCGCGGCTCAGCCCGAGCAGGTTCTTCTCGTCCGCGTTCCGGATGACAGGGACGATGAGACCCCAGTCGAGCGCGACGGCCACGCCGATGTTGATGTCCTTCTTGTAGACGATCTTGTCACCGTCAATCGAGGCGTTGACGATGGGTACGGCGCGCAACGCATCGATGACGGCGCGCAGGATGAACGAGAGGTAGGTCAGTTTGCTTCCGCCGCGTTCGAATTCGGCCTTCATTTCCTCGCGCAGCTGGTGCACGCGCGTGAAGTTCACTTCGAAGACCGAATGCACGTGCGCGGACGTGCGCCGGCTCATGACCATGTGCTCGGCGATTTTTCGGCGCATCACCGGCATGGGGACGACTTCGACGCGCTCGCCTTCGCGGTAGGCCGGCGCGGGTGGCGTGGTCTGTCTCGACACGCCGGGCGCGGGGCGCTCCATCGCCGGTGCCTCGCCGAGATGGCCCAGGATGTCGGCCTTGGTGACGCGTCCGCCGATGCCCGTGCCAGGAATCTGGGTGATGTCCACCTGCTGCTCGCGCGCGATCTTTCGAACGAGCGGCGATGACTTCGTTCGGCGACGCTCTTCCTGAGATCCGGGTTCGCCCGCCGATGGTTCGGGGGCTTTACTCGCCGGCGCACTCGATGGAGCCGAGGGCGCCTGACTGGCCGCGGGTGCGGGTTTCGACGCGGGCGCCGGCGACTCCACCTTTGTGGCCGCCGTGCCGTCTGCCTGATCCTGCGGCGGCGAGGGCGGCTCGGCCGGGGGTGCCGCCGACGAGCTCGCCTTGGACGGCGCTACGGCTCCTTGCGCGCTCGACGCCGGCTGAGCAGCCTTGGCGGCTGAGTCTCCAATCACGGCGACCACGCTGTTGACAGGCACGGTCGCGCCCGCCTGCGCCTTGATCTCCGTCAGAACGCCCGCTGCCGGCGAGGGAATCTCGGCGTCCACCTTGTCGGTGGAGATCTCGAAGAGCGGCTCATCGCGCTCCACACGATCGCCGACGTTCTTGATCCAGCGGACGATGGTCCCTTCCGCGATCGACTCGCCCATCTGCGGCATGACGACTTCAGTGGACATGGAGAATCCTCTAGGTCTAATACTTCACCAGTTTCCGCGCCGCCGCCACCACCTTGTCTACGGTCGGCATGAACTCCTGCTCGAGCGGCGGGCTGTAGGGAACCGGTGTGTCGAGCGAGGCGACGCGCACGATGGGCCCGTCCAGATACTCGAAGGCGTCCTCGGAGAGGATGGCGGCCAGCTCGGCGCCTATGCCGCCGGTGCGCACGGCCTCGTGCAACAACAGAATCTTATTGGTCTTGGCCACCGAGCTGAGCACTGTCTCACGGTCGAGCGGCGCCAGCGTTCTGAGGTCGATCACTTCGACGCTCACTCCATCCTGGTCCTGCAGCGTTGCTGCGGCGTCGAGCGCGACATAGACCATCGATCCGAAGGTCACGATGGTCACATCCGATCCCTCCCGCCGCACGATGGCCTTGCCAATCTGGACCGTATAGTCCTCGGCGGGCAGGTCCTCTTTGATTCGGCGATACAGGTACTTGTGCTCGAGAAACAGCACCGGATCGTCGTCTCGAATCGCGGCCTTGATGAGGCCCTTGGCGTCGTACGCCGTGGCCGGCTCGACGATCTTGATGCCGGGCGTGTGCAGGAAGTACGCCTCGGGGTTCAGCGAGTGGAACGGCCCTCCGCTGACCCCTCCGCCACACGGTCCGCGAACGACGATGGGCACCGCCGCGCCGCTCCGGTAGCGGCTGCGGGCCGCGAAGTTGGTGAGGATGTTGAAACAGCAGGCGACGAAGTCGATGAACTGCAGTTCGGCCACGGGCCGCATTCCCGTGTAGGACGCGCCGATTGCCGCGCCGATGATGGCAGTTTCCGAGATGGGGGTATCGATCA
Source organism: uncultured Acidobacteriota bacterium (assembly GCA_963817395.1). Taxonomy (GTDB): domain Bacteria; phylum Acidobacteriota; class Vicinamibacteria; order Vicinamibacterales; family CAVPJW01; genus CAWGYQ01. The sequence continues at coordinate 259,543 of CAWFOC010000003.1, forward strand.
CCCGTTCACGGCCGAACCGCTCGGCGAGCCCCTCGGTGACCTTGAACGCACCGCCATAAGTGGCGATGTCCTCGCCGATGAGAAAGACACGTTCGTCGCGCGCCATCTCCTCGGCCAGACCTTGACGGATCGCCTCGAGATAGGTGACCGGCACGTTCACTCTGCGGCGAATGGAGAGGACACAATCTCCACACGCGGCTCGAAGAACACGTCGCCCGCCCACACGCCCCGCGCGGCGGTCGAAGGTTCGGGCAGCGGCATCTCCTCGGCCAGGCGGGCTTCCTCCTCGGCGTACCGCCGGCTCATCAGGTCGATCTCGTTCAGCTCGGTTTCAGTGGCCGTGCCGTGCTCGACGAGGGTCAGTCGATACCGGGCGATCGGATCGCGAGCGTTCCACGTTTCCAGCATGGCCTTTGGCACATAGCGCATGTCGTCGTGCTCGGCGTGCCCTTTCATGCGCATCGTATCGACCCCGACGAGCGTGGGTCCGCCGCCGGCTCGGGCTCGATCGACCGCACGCTTCGCAGCGTCGTAGACGGCCAGCACGTCGTTGCCGTCCACCATCTCGTGCGGAACGCCGTAGGCCTCGGCTCGCTTGTCGATGCGGTCGATGGCCATCTGCTCGGCGATGGGGGTGGAGTACGCGAACTTGTTGTCCTCGGCGATGATCACCACGCTCAGCGATTGCACCGCGGCGAAATTGAGCCCCTCGTGAAACGCGCCCGTGCTCGTCCCGCCGTCGCCGATATACGTCATGGCGACGATCGGCCGTCCAGCCAATCGCGAGCCCAGCGCCACACCGCCCATGACGGGCACGAGGTCGCCCAGCATGCTCACCGGGCCCACAATCATCGGCTCATCGGCGCCCGTTGGAGGAATGTGCGAAAAGTGCAGATTGAGGTCGCGCCCGCGGCTCGGCGATCCGCCCTTCGCCATGTACTGGGCATACAGGTCTCGCGGCCGCACACCCCGCGTGACGACCGATCCCAGGTTGCGGATGAGCGGCGCGATGCAATCGCGCTTCACGAGCGCGTAGGCCGACGCCACCGATTCACCCTCCTGCCCCAGGCTGCGGTAGAGACCACCCACGACCTTGGACTGGCGATAGAGAATCGTCAGCCGCTCCTCGATGTCCCGCGTCAGTCGCAGGTAGTGGTACAGCTCGAGGCGCTGGTTCCGCGAGAGCGTCTCGGAGGGACGCGCGACGGGGGCGGAAAGGCTCATCTAGATATGTATCGCGGCGCCATGCGTGGCGTGCGAGGCCTCCCCCACGCCCTCGGCCATGGTCGGGTGCGCATGGATCGTGCGAATCAGCTCTTCCACCGTGCACTCGAGCCGGAGCGCGAGCGTGGCCTCGGCCACCAGCTCCGTCGATCGGAGGCCGATCATGTGGACACCCAGCACCTCATCGTACTTCTTCTCGGCGACGATCTTGACGAACCCCTCTGCTTCTCCCGCAATCCTGGCGCGAGCCAGCACGCCCATCGGGAAGGTGCCGATACGCACGTCGTATCCGCGCTCGCGGGCCTCATGCTCGGTCAACCCGACGCTGCCGATCTCGGGATCACAGTAGGTGCACGAGGGCACGTGGTCGTAGTTGATCGGCCGCGTCTCGTGACCCGCGATACGCTCGGCCGTGACGACACCCTCGGCAGATGACACATGGGCGAGTTGCGGGTGACCGGGCTGCCCGAACGTGATGACGTCCCCGATCGCGGAAATGTGCGGGACACGGGTGCGGTAGAGCTCGTCCACCTTCACATAGCCGCTGACCAGCTCGAGCCCCACCTCCTCGGCTCCCAGTCCGGCCGTGACAGGTCCGCGACCGGTTGCCACCAGCAGGTACTCGACGCGCTTCGTCTCGCTCGCCCCGCCAGCAACCGACACCTCCACGTCCACCCCGTCGCCCGTCGCGCGCGCCGACGTCACGCGGCTATTGGTGAGCACGGCAATCCCCTGCTTCTTGAAGCTCTTCTCGAGCTCGGCGGAGATCGACTCGTCCTCCAGGGGGACGATGCGCGGCAACAGTTCGACGAGGGTGACGTCGGTGCCAAAACGGCGAAAGATGGAGGCGAACTCCACACCCACGGCACCGCTTCCGACGACCATCATCGACTTTGGCACCGCGTTCAGGCCGATGGCCTCGTCGCTCGTGATGATCCGGCGCCGGTCGATCTCGATACCGGGCACGCTCCGCGGCGCGGATCCGGTCGCGACGACGATCTCCTTGGCCAGGAGGTCCTGCTTTTCGCCCTCGACCACCGTGACACCGCCGTTACCCTGAAGCCTGGCGGTCCCTTTGATCCACGTAATCTTGTTCTTCTTGAACAGGTAGTCGATGCCGCGCGTGAGCCCCGACACGATCTTGTCCTTGCGCGCCTGCACTCTTGCCATGTCGATGGTGACATCCTGACCGATAGACAAGCCCCACTCGGCGCCGTGCTGCGCGACCTTCAGCGCATGCGCGTGCTCCAGCAGCGCTTTCGTCGGAATGCAGCCCCAGATCAGGCACGTGCCGCCGAGCGCCTTCTGCTTCTCGACCACCGCCACGTGCAGACCGAGCTGGGCGGCCCGGATGGCGGCGACATAGCCGCCGGTGCCGGCGCCGATGACGACGAGATCGTACTGCGTAGGCACGTGGTGGCTCCTCTGCTAAGAGGTCCGGGGTGAGGGCGGCGGCGTGGATCGGCGAGCGCATGCGCCGCGTGCGTACACGCGATGCGAATCCCCACGCGGTCCGTACCTTACTGAACGTATTCTGAGGGTGTCAAGGCGTCCGAGGGTCCTAATCGTCGGCGCCGACGCGTGTACGCGTGAGACGTTTGTTTCGCTGCTCAAGCGCGACGACCGGATGTTGCGGCGATGTCGAAGGGCTCTCCGCCGATGGCGATCGCGAGTTCATCGTCGGGCCGAGCGCCGCCACGCGAGCGATCATGAACTCGTGCACCGCGTGCGAAGCCTTCCGCGCGGCGCTGCCGCGCGATCTCGGCATCCGCTGAGTACGCGGAAGTTCAAGATGGACCGACTCGACGTACGCGAGCTGGCGAGCGGATCAGAGGAAACTAGGGACGACCCGGCACGAGCGGGTTCTGCGAGAGACGAACAGTCGAATGAAGAATGAAGAATCAGCAGATCGGGAGCCCGCGCGTCCTCAGCTCCTAATTCTCCATTCCGCATTCGCCGGCCGTCACGCCGACAGGCCCCGATGACCGGCTGGCGGCTACTGCTGTCGCTACTTGCGCGGCAGAACGGCGTCCTTCAACTGTTTGGCGATTCGGGCCTTGACGACGGTCTTGGCCGGAATCTTGATTGGCTCGCCTGTCGCCGGATTGCGCCCCATTCGCGCCTTGCGCTTCTGCACAACCAGCTTGACCATGCCGGGCAGGACGAATTCCCCGGCACGCTTGAGCTCTTTTTCGGCGAGCGTCGTGAGCTCGTCGAAGATGTCGCGCGCCTGCGTGCGCTTTACTTCGAAGCGCTCGGCGAAATGCGAAAAGAGCTCGGACTTGCCCATTCTGCGGGCGTCTGGCATCGGCTCCCCCTCTGAACTTGAGCGCGCTCGTAGGTGACCACTCGATCATCACGCGCGCCGCGATGACGAGGGACTGCGGAAAGCGGGCCGTATCCTAGCGCGCAGATGGCCCACTGTCAATCGACGGGCCTTAAGAAACCGCCCGTTTTCCCGCGGTTGTCAAGGCCCCGGTCGTGGCCGGTTCAGCTTGACGCGAGGGCGAAGATCCGAGAGCCCCTGAGATGACGGCGAGACGCATCCCCATCGAGGGCTCACTCGACCTGCACGCGTTCCGACCCGGCGAGGTCGCGTCCGTGGTGGACGAGTACGTCCGGGCGGCGCACGAGGCCGGTTTTCGAGAGGTTCGGCTCATTCACGGCCGTGGCCGCGGCATCCAGCGCGGCATCGTCCAGGCGACGCTCGAGCGCCACGCGCTGGTTGTCGAGTTCTTCGACGCCCCCGATTCGCATCTCGGCGCGACCGTGGCCAGGCTGATAGAGGAAGACTGAACGATCGAGCCGCGAGATTACCCTCGCTGCAGAATCCTGACGGTGACTTCCGTCGCGCCCAGAAGCGAACGCAGTCGACCGCTCCAGTCCCACTCCGCGGAGGAACGACAACAGTACAGATTGATGGCCGCCATTTTTGCTTCAGGAAACGTGTGGATGGTCAGGTGAGATTCGGCGAGCAGCACCATCCCGGTCACTCCACCGTGCCCCTTGAAGACGTGCCACACCGGAGGCGCCAGCCGGCGCATGCCGAGATCCGCGAGGACTTCGCTGAAAAGACGCTGAAGACGCGGCAGCGACTGCAACGCAGCGCCGTCGCAGCCTCGCACATCGATGACGTACTCCGTGCCGGTGGCAGGGGCCGCGCACGACGGGTGGTTCAATGACAGGTAACTGCCAGACCGGCGTGTCGAGCGCATGGTGCGGGTCGTATCCCGGGCGACTCGGGTAAGTGCCCTGCCACGGGTGGTTTCACGCCAACGGATGCCAGCAGATATCCGTGCCGTCTCAGTGCGGGGACGCGGTTATCGAGCCACGCGAACAACCGCACGGCTGCCCCAGTCGCCCGCGCGAGCCGCAGCTTCCGCGTATGACACCAGAGGTCGAGCATACGGAGCCAGCCTGGGATGAAGAGCAGGCCGCTTTCCATGCTCACCTCGAGGCCCGCTGACTGCAGCATCCGCTTGAGGTCACGCCTGGAATAGCTCTTCTCATAGCCGTAGCCGTAGAGCGCCCAGTCCGTTGAGGATCGCCACCATCAACGGGCGCAGGAACGGATCGTGGCGGTTCGGCACGCCAAGAATGAGGCGGCCGCCGGGTTTGAGGGCCCGCGCGAGCTCGCCGACCGCCATCTCGGTCTCCGCGAAATGCTCGACCGTGCCCATCGAGTAGATCGCGTCGAACGAGCCGTCGGCGAACGGCAGCCGGCGAACGTCGCTGATCGCCGGCCTGACGCGACGTCCGCGGAACTCTGCCCGGGCCGCGCGAACCACTGGCTCGGAGAGATCGATGCCGTAGACGCGGCTGCCCTGGTCGGCCGCCCACTGCATGATGCGCGTGTTCTTCGCCTCGTCCCAGAGATCCGTTTTGAGCAGCGTGCACCCCGCGAGGGACGGCAACGCGGCCGTGATCAATCGCTTCTCGTTCTCGAAGTAATACGTCGTCGACGCCGCACCAGCGAGATCTGGAAACTCTTCGCCCACTTCGTGCCAGAATTTCTCGTACGCGCGATCGCCAAGGACCGTACCGGCCTGCGCCACCCACACAACCGCGAGGGCGAGTGGAACCCCCAGCGCCCAGGCGCGAACGACGAGCGCATGTGGCGCGACGTCCAACCACGCCGATGCGATACCGAGCACGGCTAGAAACGCCAGTTGCGTGCAGAAAAGCCACGCCAAGCCGATCCCAAGTCCCCGGAACCCGCGTCCTCCCGTGAGCACATACCAGAGCCCGGTCATCGAGTCCGACCTGAAATGCGGGTAGGAGCGCAAGCGCCCCCTGACGGTCGTAACCGGTCGTGAGCGCCGTGATCGTGGAGGAAAACAACGTCTGGAGCCAGATCGCAGCCTGCACGAGGGCCGGCTCCCAGAGACGGACAGCGACGAGCCCCGTTCCCAGCGCCACGGCGAGCCCTGCCAACGTCCGCTGCGACGCGCGCAGACCCGAGTGACGACCGAGCGCCAGGTGCGCGCCGGTAACGATCGCAACGGCCCCTGCGACGAACTGGTAGAAGCCGTGCGCGAGGAACACCGGCAAGTCGACCATGGAGGCGGGCAGCGCCAGCACGAGCACGCGTGCCACGCCAAGCGTCATGAAGATCGGAACTGCCAGCGCCAACCACGTCAGTCGCCGTCCTCGCGAGAGCGGCATCGCGAACACGGCCGCAAGATAAACGGGAATCATGGGCGTGAAGAGACATTCCTGGGTGACCCGAAACGCCCCCCGGTCCGTGATGATCAAGTTGTCTGTCGCCCAGGCTGTCGCTCCAAGGCCCGAGAGAATCAGCGCCCCGGCCGAAGCCGTCCACATCCCTGCCCGATGCAATGCGCTGCTCGTGAAGATCCAGGGGACGGCGGCCGCATACACCACCAGTGCGCCGAGCGCCATTGCGACAAACCGGGTCCAGCGTGTGGTCGAAATGACATCCGTGCGCCGCGCGCTCCCATGGATGAACGCCAGCAGGTAGAGCACGACGGCGATCGTCAGAATCGCCGGCCACACGTAGATGTGAAGAAGTTTGAGCGTCGACGGCGTCGACGCAACCGCGTAGAGCGAGACAATCCGAATGACGTTCAGCGCCAGGATGAAGACGAGTCCGAGGCTCGCGCCAACGAGCCGGCGTCTCCAGGTGGCCGGAAATGACAAGGTGACACCGGCACAGAGCGCCATGACGTCGGCGCCACTGCAGCTCGAGGTGACGACGATGCCAGGGCGCGGCGTCGTGCCGTACCAGAACACGATCGACTTCTGAAACTCGACCAGCGCGTCGATGACGTAGCGATCGATCCAGGCCAGGCGAATCGCCGCAAAAAGGGCGAGGTTCAAGAGCGCGGCCCGCACGAGGAAGTCGCGCACGGACACCGGCTGGCCTGTCAAGACAGGCGCGTCAGTGTGACCGAGCATCAGCAGATCCCGCCAATTCTCTGCCGCCGTCCTGCGGCGTCGTCACCCGGACCGCCGACTCCGATCGCGGCGGTGGTTCAATCCAGCGGACGTTTCGGAAAGCAATCGTAATCTTCCGTCTATCGGATCTTGAAGCACGGAATGGTGGTTCGATCGTTCTGAAGATGAGCGCATGATCCCCTCGGTCGAGCCGCCAGGGCCCGAGCCGGTAGGGCGAGTTCCCAACAGGGATGCGCAGCCGCTCGATGGGCGCTCCGTCGAGGCTGACCTCGAGCGTGCGAGGCGCACCGATAGACTCGAGCTCGATCGCGAGCTCGACGAGACGTGCCTGACTCGTGGTATTGCGAACCTGCCAGCGGCCCTCGGGGCCCATCCACTGCCACCGATCCTGTTCACGAATCTCGAAGTCGTGAAAGCCGTCGGCATCCAAGGTCACCACCGGAGGAATCTGAGCGACCACGGCGTAGACACGCGAGTCGGAAAACTCTGCGAGGAGTCTGAGGCCCGCCTCCGGTGTGCCTGCCGCGGGGGCTATTTGCGACCTGCGGTCCACGACATGCGTATAGCCCAACGCAGCCAGTTTCGGACCCAGATCTGGATCGCCGCACGTCTCGACCACATCAGCGAAGTACGTCAGACGCCTTCGCATCAGCCAGTCGACCCGGATATCCGAAAGCCTCTGGCGGCCGCACTCCAGCGTCCGCTGGTCGGGCCACCGATCGGCCAGCCATCGATGCCCTCGAGTGGGCAACACGTCGCGCGCACGGGCCGGCAGCGGCCAGTACCTCGAACCCCGCGATCACCACACACACGACGGCCACGGCAGTACCGGCGCGTGATCGCGTGAGCAACGCGACGGCCGCGCCTGCAGCCAGAGCCACACCGAGGTGCGTGAGCAGGGCGAAGCGGGCATAGGAGCGGAACATGGGCAACACGCCATGGAGCCAGCACGCCGGAGCCAGCGACCCCGGAGAACACGCCGAGGCCGCGGGTCCCACCGACACGACCGCGGCCACAAACGCCACGATCGCGAAGGCCACGATCGGACGCAAGTGCGGTTCCTTGCGCCATCGAGTGACAGCGGCCAGACTCGCTGCAAGGGCCAGGAACAGGAGCGCGTAGCTCACGAACACCTGCTGTTCGAGCAGGGCGTTGCCGATGTCGGCCCGAACGAAGATGTCCCGCGCCCTGGGTCCCAAGAGCGCGTGATCGACCGGAGGTACGAAATACGCCCACCAGCGGGCGCTGAAGTCCGCAACGTCCGAGATCGGAAAGGCAAACCGGGACTCGCTCGACAGGAGCCTCGGGTATCGCCAGACCATCGTGCCCAGACCAATCGAACCGACACCCGCGAGGACGGCCGCGGGGCGCCACAAGGCGCCAAATTGCCGCCCGGCATGTGGGCTCGTCCACCAATAAGCGATCAATGCGACCGGAGTGATCACGGCGCCGAGCAGGCCCGCGTAGAAATTGGAGAGCACGAGCGCGCCAGACGCCGCGACCAGCCAGAACGCACGGACAAGCGACGGACGATCGACCATCGCGCACAGGGCCAGCAGATAGAGCGGAATCCATTGCGTCTGCGCGATGTGCACGTGATAGGCCGCGTGCGCGACGTGCAGGGGCGCGAACGCAAACGCCAGCCCGGCGACGAGCGCCGGCACATGCGGGAGGCCCAGATAGCGTCCCAGTGCATAGCTCGTCGCCGTGCTCAACGGGAACGAGAGCAAGACCAACGTGTTGTACGCGGCCACCGGATCCATCACGCGGGCCAGCAGCCAACCCACCCAGTCGGTCAAAGGCTGCAGGTAGGGGCCCGACGCACTTGCGCCGGCCATCTGCCACATGACTGTGAACGGGTCGTGGTGACGGCCGACGATCTCGCTGCCAAAGATGGCCGTGGTCGGCGACACCACGACCGGCCACGCGACAATGACCGTTAGAACGGTACCGACGCCGAAGGCGAGGCAGGTCCCAAACGCCGCACTTCGGCGAGGATTGACTCCGGCGCCGGATGACGTGACCGGCTGGCTTCTCATAGACGCCCTGATCGGGTCGAACAGAAACGGCTGCGGTCTCGGCCCGCGTGCGGTGCCGTCAGGTCGTCGCTCGGCCCAACGACCGCACTGCCTTCGTCGCGACGAACAGGAGCGCGAGCGCCAGCACGAGGAACCACAGCGTCCCCATCGTCGGAACGTCTGATTCGAGCACGAGGAACATAGAATCCACGTGGACGTCGTAGTCGCCGGGGATGAAATCAACGTCATCCGGGTCGACCGGCCCCGGGTCGATTTCCTCAATTCCGGTGACCGCGATGATGAAGGCAGCAACAGCACCAGGCGGGGCCACCGCCGAGTGGCTGATCCCCTCAAAATCCTCGGTTGACCCTACCGACCCAGCGGCGACAGTTTCGAGCTCACCATCCTCGTTGCAGTCCGAGTTGCTGTTCCAGCCAATCGCAATGCCGGTGAACCCTTCACTCGGTCGGATTGTATTCAGGACTCGGCCGCCGAAGGAGTACTCGCCGCCCGCGACGATGCCGTCTATACACTGAATCACGATTGTCCCCTCGTCACCGTCGTCGTCGTCCGAGATCTCCGTTTGCAGGCGGGCCGAACCGGGGTCCGGCGATCCTGCCGAGGAATCGAATGTCGCATTGCCGTCCCAGCCATTCAGGTTCGAACTGAAGTTGGGATTGTCGAGCAGATTTTGCGCGGCGGCTGGCAGCGGGATGGCGATCAAGACGAGGGATAGCACGACCATGGCCCAGGCGGATCGTAAGACGCCGGGCGCAACACCCATTGGGGACGACGGGGATTCGAGAAGGCTCATCGGCGGACTCCTTCCTATCGAGCGCGTTACGCTCAGTTTCTTGGTTCGCAAATCTAGCTGAACCATTCGCGGGAATCCTAGCTGAACCATTCGTCAAAAGCAACGCGCTCGGGCGCAGGCCCCGGATCGATTTCCTCAATACCGGTGATCGCGACCATTAGGGCAGAAGCCTTACTAGCCGGAGCGACCGCCGGCCGCTGATCGCCTCGAAGCTGCGGTTGACGTTGTCCCAGCGACGAAGAACTCCGCTCGCTGGAACCGCGAGAGGTCCTAGACCTGGTCGAGGATGTCTTGTCGCAGCAGATTCGAGTCACGACGGACTCGACATCCCCGCCATCGCCGTGGTCTCTTTCCCACAGACTGCTGGATCCGTTGTGTCGAATGGCCGATCCCGATGGCTCACGCGCCGCGAACGAACTCACCTGCTATCATTTCGCTGGCGGTCACACAGACCGATCGGAGCAGTCATGCGCCCGGGATCGTTCGGAATCTTCAACAGGACTTCTGTCGTTTCTGCGCGAGTTTCCCTTCTTCTATGCTGCCTGCTTCTCGCCGTCGCGGAAGCCGGTGCTCAGGTCCGGGCGCCGGAGGCTTTCTTCGGCTTCCGGATGGGCGCAGACGGCCGCCTCGCAGCCTGGGACGACATCGTTCGCTATTTCGAAGAGGTGTCCGCGCGATCCGATCGTGTGGAGCTCGTCGACATCGGCTCGACGACAGAGGGCAACCGGATGATTGCCGCGATCGTCAGCGCGCCGGAGAATATCCGGTCGCTGCCGGCCATTCAGGCTGCCAACCGGCGGCTGGCGAATCCCGCCGCACTCCAGCCTGAGGAAGCCGCCGAGCTCGCGGCCACGCAGAAGGCCATTGTCGCCATCGGCTGCAGCATTCACGCCACCGAGATTGGCGCCACGCAGGCCGCCAGCGAGCTCCTGCACGAGCTGGCCACTGCCACGGATGCGGAAACACTCGCCGTGCTCCGCGACGTGGTTCTCGTCCTGATTCCCTCCCTCAACCCGGATGGCCATCGGCTGGTCGTGGACTGGTACGAGAAGCAGCGCGGCACCTCGTTCGAAGGTGCGCCGATGCCCTGGCTGTATCACAAGTACGCGGGCCATGACATCAACCGCGACGCGTTCATGTTGAACATGGTCGAGAACCGCAACCTCGCGCGGTTCTTCTACAACGTCTGGCACCCGCAGGTCTTTCTGACCATGCACGAGATGGGACAGAGAGGGCCGCGGTTTTTCGTGCCGCCCAACTACGACCCGATCGATCCCAACTATGACCCGCTCATCTGGCGGCAGGCCGGGCTTCTTGGTCATGCCATGGCGTTGTCGCTCGAGCAGGACAACCGATCGGGAGTCGTCCAGAACGCGATGTTCGACTACTACTGGCCGGGGTATGAAGATTCCGCGCCGCTCGGTCACAACACGGTGTGTCTACTGACCGAAGTGGCGAGCGTTCGCATCGCGTCGCCCGTCACGATCTCGAGCGACGAGCTCACCGGATCGCCGCGGGGGCTGCCCGAGTACCGCAAGACCGTCAACTTTCCCAACCCGTGGCCCGGCGGCACTTGGGCCCTGCGCGACATCGTCGACTACAACCTGAGCGCCGTGCGGGGGCTGTTGCAGGGTGCCTCGCGATATCGAGAGATCCTCGTCAGGAATTTCTATGCGATGGGACGGCGCGCGATCGAGGCGGGCCGAAAGGGAGGCCCCTACGCGTATCTCATCCGGCCGGATCAGCACGATCCGCACGCCGCCTCCAAGCTGACGAACCTGCTGCTTGAATCGAAGGTCGACGTCGATCAGGCGCTCGAGCCTTTCGAAGCCGCCGGCTCAGTCCACCCGACTGGCACCGTCATCGTCTTCATGGCGCAGCCATTCCGCGCCTACGTGAAGACGCTGTTCGAGCGGCAGGACTACCCCGTCGGCCGTTCCGCCCCCGGCGCGCCGCCGGATCGTCCGTATGACGTCGCCGGATGGACGTTGCCGCTTCAGATGGGCGTCACGGTCGTCACCATCGAGCAGAGCTTCGAGCCGCCGGCCATGACGCGGCTCGAGCGCGCGGTGGTGCCCCCGACGCCGGTGTGGGGTGAGCGCCGGCCGTCATACTTTCTCGTCGATACGCGTGGCACGGGCGGCGCGATCGCCATCAATCGGGCGCTCAAAGCCGGACTCGACGCCAAGTGGCTGGCTGCCCCGTTCGAAATGGAAGGCTATGTCTACCCTGCCGGATCGCTCGTGGTCGGCGCCTCGAAAATGGCGCGGGCCGTGGTCGAGCGCGCAGCCTCCGAGCTCGGTCTCCGGGTGGCAGGCGCGAAGGGTCGGCCGCCTGCCACGGCGACACCGCTACGCTCGGCGCGGGTTGGCCTCTACAAGCCCTGGGTGGACAACATCGACGAGGGGTGGACGCGCTGGCTGCTCGAACAGTACGAGTTTCCGTTCCAGACGATGACGGATGCTGACATCCGCCGCGGAGCGTTGCGCAGCTACGTGGACGTCATCATTCTTCCCGATGCGCCACCGGATCGACTCATGTCCGGGCATTCACCCGGAACGATGCCCCCCGAATACACCGGGGGCCTGGGTCAGGAAGGTGTGGAGGGACTGGTGGCGTTCGTCAGGGCCGGTGGCACACTCGTGACGCTCGACTCGGCGGGCGGACTGGCTATCGACGCACTCGGACTCCCTGTCCGCGACGTGGCACGTGAGACGAACTCCAATCACTTCTTCTGTCCCGGGTCCCTTCTTCGCCTCCATCTTGATCCGATGCTGCCTCTGGCGTACGGGATGCCGTCGGAGACCGCCGGCGTCTTTGCATACAGCTCGGCCTACGAGGTGCGGGCCCCGGCGGCGGACAGCGCGCAGGGTCACGCGGCAGGCGCCGCGAGCCCGAATCTTCAGGTCGTCGGCCGCTATGCGCCCCGCGACCTCCTGATGAGCGGATGGTTGCAGGGCGAATCGGTCATCGCCAATCGGGCGGCCGTCATCGACGCGCGCGTGGGTCTCGGCCGCGTCGTGCTCATCGGATTTCGGGCCCAGCATCGCGCGCAATCACTCGCGACGTTCCGGTTGTTGTTCAACGCCATCTTCTCGTCACGCTGAGAGCTCGACTCTTCTTCGGCACGCCACGTGCCTTGTCGCCTGGCCGGGCGTCTCGGTTCCCGCCAATGCGCGTCAGGCGCGATTGACGGAATGCAGAAACTGATCGCCACTCCGCGTTTAAGGTGGCAGAACCTTCAGTCAGTCTCGTTCCGGGCGACTACGTCCGGCTGCGCGGCGATCGCTGGCGCGTCGAAAGGCTCTGGCCATACGACGACTGCGCGCGACTAGACCTGTGCGGTGTCGGGGGGGAAGAATCGGGGCGGAGGTTGTCTTTCGCCCGCAAGGCTGGACTCTTCTGGACGGCGTCGTCTCGATCGCGATCGACGGCCGCGATGCGTCGCTCCCCAGGCGAGCGATCGGCCCGCTCGTTAGCTTAACGGCAACTTCCTGCCCAGCTCATACTTCCCGTGACGGACAACGTACTCGTCCAGCCGCTTCTGCCAGTGCCGGTACGTGTAGCACCTGCGCACGCGATCCGGCCCGGGCGGCGAGGCCAACACGTCCACTCCCTCAAGCCCGCCGACGCCGGCGATTCCCACCGCGCCCAGGATGGTAGGGCTAATGTCCAGCAACTGCGTGGGGGATTCCGGGACGTCGTAGCCTTGATGGTGCGGCGGCTTGATGAGCAGGGCTGCTCGCGTGCGCTCCATCACGCCCGCCAACGGGCGGCGCTCTTCCGAGTTGTTGTCCGGATGGCTGGTCCAGTTATCGAGCGCAAAGCCGTGGTCGCCATGGACGATCAGCATCGAGTCGTCGTACCGTCCGAGCCGCTTCAGTTCCGCAACCAGCTCGCCCACCAGCCTGTCGATCAGGCCCAAGTGCCCCTGGCGCGTGCCCTGCTTGGGGATCACGTACTCGGCGTTCTCGGTCATCATGTACGGCTCGTGCGGCAGCATCATGTGGACATACGTGTAGTTCCCATTCGGCCGGGTCCGTTGGATTCCGGCCACCATTTCTCGGAACTGCCTCGTGGAATAGAACGCCCAATGGCCGCGCGACGGCGGCGCTGCGTGCAGTCTACGGTCCTCCTCGTCAGGGGCGTAGAGCCTCGAACCCACCCAAGCCGGGTAGCAAAGCAGCTTCACGAGCTGCAGGAACTCTTGCAAGTCTTGCTGGCGTGCCCCGCCGCTCGCATATTCCTCGGCGACGTCCCGTTGCGTTCGCACGTAGTCTACAAAGGGAGACTGCTTCCATTCCGTCGCGCGGACACCGTCACCAAACACGCGCACGCGGTAGCCGTTCGCGCGCAACGTCTTCATCAGCCCGTCATGTTCGTATCGCAGTCTCCAATCGTGGAATTTGAGCTCGGGAGCATACAGCGTACTCGATGAAAAAGCTGGCGACCGAGAGCGACGTGACGTCGTAATTGGAGATGTTGTTCTTGAACCAGATGAAATCGTCGAACGGCGCGATGCCCCTGGCCTCTCGCATCCTGCCGTACTCGTCCGCCTGGTAGCCATCGAAGACAACCTGGTACACGTCGGCTTTCGAGCTCTGTGGCACGACCGCTTTGCCCGCCAGCAGTGCGTCCGCCTCCGCGCTCTCCGCGCGGCCGGCCAGAACAGCAAGGGTGGAGACGGAAAAGACAATCGTGCAAATGCCAGTCAGCACGTTCGCTTCTTCCGCTCGCAGTACCAGCAGGATGACCAGGGCGCACGTGAAGGTTAAGGCCTCCAGTGCCACATAACCCAAGGCGGGTGCCATCAGCGGATTGGAGCCATCCAGTTCACCGAGCGACAAGGGGAAGGCGATGTCGCGGATCACGACGAACAAGGCGTACGCGGCAGGAACCGCCCACAGTAGCTTTCCCGCGGTGCGGACCCCACTGCAGCCCGACGAACAACGCGGCACACAACACCACGCCGAGGGCCACCAGAGTGGCCAGGCCCTCGCGCCCCCCGGTCAGATTCTCGGCGTTGCCCGTGTACAGGTTGGCGGCCATCTGCATCAGCACCGCCGCGGGAAGACCAGCGGCGAGTAGCCGCATCCACCACCGCGAACCTGGATGCCGGCGATCCAGCTCGCCCGGTTCGATGTTGGCCACGGGTGCAACCTCCCCCTCACGACAGCGCGGATAAAGCCCTGTCTGCGGCCGATTATCGCCAAGGTGGGCGGGACCGCCAAAGGGAAATGACGGCACGCCACTTGCCTTTTCAACTGGCCGAGCGTCTCGGTTCCCGTCAACGCGCGCATGCGCGGAGGACGGTGGAGGGAACGCAGAAACTGATCGCAACTCCGCGTTTGCACTGTGGCAGAACCCTCAGTAAGCCTGATTCCCGGCGACTACGTCCGGCTGCGCGGTGATCGCTGGCGCGTCGAACGGCTCTGGCCATACGACGACTGCGCGCGAATCGACGTGTGCGGTGTCGGTGGCCGGAATCGCGGCTCGAGAAGGTCGCTGCTCCTGCCATTCGACCAGCCACGGCGATTCGCCAGGCCCCAGGTTCCCCGCTTCGTGTCTCGCGCCCGGTGGATGCGTGCCTTCGGAGCGGCGCTCGCAGGGCGATTCGCGCCGGGCGAGCTGCGCGCTCCCCTCACGGCTCATGTCCATCTCTTCCCTCACCAGCTGGAGGCGGCTCTCGCGATCATCAGAGGGCAGGCGTTGCGCCTGCTGCTGGCAGACGAGGTTGGATTGGGCAAAACGATTCAGGCCGGGCTCGTGTGCGCGGAGATGCGCCTTCGCGGTCTCGGCGATCGGATTCTCATCCTGACGCCGGCCGGCCTGCGCGCGCAGTGGGCCGACGAGCTGCGCGGAAAATTCGGCCTCGACGCTGAGATCGTCGATTCAGCCACGCTGGAGCGCCGGGTGGCTTCGTTGCCGCAGGGCCTGAATCCCTGGACCCCGCCGGCGATCTCGATCCTCTCGATCGACTTCGCCAAGCATCCCGAGCTGCTCGGTCCGCTGTCGGCAATCCGCTGGGATGTCCTGGTCGTCGATGAGGCGCACGGCGTGGCGAGCGCACCCGAGCGTTCCAAAGCAGCGCGACAACTGGCCTCGCGCTCACGCGTCGTGCTGCTGGCCACCGCCACCCCGCATAACGGAGACGAAACGGCGTTCCGTGCACTCTGCGGGACGGGAAAGCTCCCGGGCGAAGGGCCGATCGCGGTCGTTCGCCGGTCGCGTGCCGACATCGGACTCACGGGGCGGAGACGCACGTCGATTCTGCGTGTGCGATCAACGCCAGCCGAAGCTCGCATGCACCACCTGCTCGGTCGGTATCTGGACGCCGTCTGGCGCGAAGCGGCCGGTCGGAGCGATCGCCGGGCGCAGCTGGCCATGGTGGTGCTCTGGAAGCGTGGGCTGTCGAGCGCGGCGTCGCTCGAGGCGTCTTTGTCGAGACGTCTTGCGGCGCTCGACTCGGCTCCTCGACATCCAGTGCAGGCCGCGCTGCCGCTCACCGCAGCCGAGCAGATCGAAGCGGACCTTGATTCGAGCGATGACGTCTCCCCTGACATCCTCGGCGCACCAGGGCTTTTGGATGCCGCCACGGAACTGAAGGCCCTGGCCGGGATTGTTCACGCGGCGACGGCTGCCGCCGTCGCCGAAAGCAAGGTCGAAATCCTGGACCGATTCCTCTCGCGGGTAGACGAGCCGGCAATCGTCTTCACTGAATACCGCGACACTCTCGAGCGGCTTCATCGCAGCCTCGGTCGTCACGGCCCGTGCGCGTGCATTCATGGCGGCCTGCCGCCCGGCGAGCGCCACGAGGTCTGTCGCGATTTCTCGAAGGGTCGTCTGCGGCTCCTGCTCGCGACCGACGCGGCTGGCGAAGGATTGAATCTGCACGCCTGCTGCCGTCTCGTCATCAACATGGAGCTGCCCTGGAACCCGATGCGGCTCGAGCAACGTGCCGGGCGTGTGGATCGACTGGATCAGAAGCGCACAGCGCACGTCGTGCATCTCGTCGCACGAGACACTGCCGAGGTCGGCCTTCTTTCTCGACTGATCCGCCGCGTTGACGCAGCTCGTTCGGGCATTGGTGACGTCATCAGCCCTCTTGGCGCAATTCGGGAGGAGGATCTGGCGGCCGAACTGCTTGGGCTCGGGACAACGGCGCGCGACAGGGATGCCGGAGTCCGGAGCGATACCGTCCGCCTGGATCTTCGCGCCGCGGGTCGGGCCGAAGCCAGGCGTCTGGTCGAGGCCCGGAAGGTTCTCGGTCGACTGGCTGGTCGCGAAGCCTCGCGCCCGGTCTCGGAATACGACCGTCTGGTCGCGCGCGAGACTGCCGCCATCGATGCCTCCGGGCCGCTCCTCACGATCATCCGGTGCCGCGGCAAGCGGCAGTTGCCGTCGGGTCTCTTGTGCATCTGTCGCGTTCGACTGTTCGACCTCTGCGGAGCGGCCATCGAGGAGTGCGTCGTGCCCATTCAGGTGAACCATTTCGACTCGACATCGCAGGCGCACACATGTTTGAAACGCCGATTGCGCCAGGAGTTCTCGTCGGCGTCAGCGGCAGTGATGGAGACCGCGACGACATTCGCGCATGCACGAGCTATCGCTCAACAGGCCACCCTGGCCGCGTTCCGGCGGCTGCCGGGAGAGCGTGAGCACGCGCTCGACCTCTTCGCCCGACAGATCTCCAGCCTCGGGCGCCAGCCTGGACTGTTTGACCACACCGTCACGGCACCGCTCGATCTCAACCGCCCGCCAACGTCAGTCGGTCCAATGCCGACCGCGACAGATCGAGCACCCATGATCGACGTTCACTTCCTGCTCGCGGCCCGCGCGCTCCCCTGATCGCGATCCCGATGCCACACGGTCTTCGGGGCACGCTCCTGTCGCACGCCTACGTTCAAAGCGGACTGGCGTCCGAGTTCGCAGGCAGACTGGGCGAACCGACGCGGAACACCGGGCGGACCGGCGTACGCCGGCTCTGGCGGCGGATCGATGCCGCGCTCGGACCGGCATCGGGCGTCAGGACGATTCTCGATATCGCCGCCGTGCCGCTGTTTTCCATGCTGGGTTTCGGGGTCCACGACATCCGCCAGCGAGAGCGAGGGTTCTGCGCGGCGCGCCTCGAGGCGTTCGGCCAGCTCGCCGCATGGCTGCTGGTGACGCCGTGGGGCGAATCCCTCGAGACGCGTTCGTCGTGAGGCCATTCGTTCCGCCGCCGACCACTCCGCTCGCTGGTCCATCGTCATGGATGGGCGTTTCGTGCGATTGATCGATCCCCAGCGGTCGTTCGCACGACGCTATCTGGAATTCGACCTGTCTCAGACGATCGAGGACGAGGCGTCGTTCGAGGCCTTCTGGGGAACGCTGCGCGCCGAGGCGCTCAGCGCGGCGAGCTCGGGTCGAAGCCCGCTGGACGAAATCCTCACGGCGTCGGAGCGTCATGCGGTCGGTGTCTGCCAATCGTTGCGTGAAGGAGTGCTCGAGGCCCTGGTCGCGCTTCTGAACGGCGCCGTCGATCGACACCGCCAGCGACGTCGGCAGAGACAGGCGGAGGCCGGTTTCGTCTCGACGCTGCACGAGCAGTGCCTCACGATCGTGTACCGGATTCTTTTTCTGCTGTTCGCAGAAGCGCGCACGCTGGTTCCCCTGTGGCATCCACTCTTCCGCGCCGGCTACAGCATCGAGTCGATTCGGGCACTGGCCGAGGACCCGATGCGCCCAGCCCGGGCTCTGGGAGGCGCTTCAGGCGATCTGCCGTCTCGCGCATCACGGTTGCCACGCGGGCGATCTCGTCGTGACGCCGTTCAACGGCCGGCTCTTCGCGCCGGAACGGACTGCGGCCGCCGATCGGATCGGGATCGCCGACGACGTGGTGCGAGAGGCGATCGTCAGCTTGTCGTCGCGCCCGGAGGGGCGATCGGGCCGGCGGCGAGTATCGTACGGTGAGCTGGGTGTCGAAGAGCTCGGCGCGGTCTACGAGAGCGTGCTCGACTACCAGCCGACCATCGAAGAGACGCCGGCGATACCCGCCGCGAGACCGAGACTGGTGCTCCGGACGGGCAGCGGCCGCCGCAAGGCGACCGGATCTTTCTACACGCCGCGCTCAATCACCGAGTTCCTCGTGCGACGCACGCTTCACCCGCTGGTCAGCGGTCGAACCGCGGACGATATCCTCAACCTCCGCGTGCTCGATCCGGCGATGGGCAGCGGCGCGTTCCTGGTGGCTTCGTGCCGGTATCTCTCCAGCGCATACGAGACGGCGCTCGTCCGAGAGGGCCGCGCCTGCTCCCCGGAGCTCGACATACACCTCCGTGCGGCCATCCGCCGGCTCGTCGCCCAACGCTGCCTGTACGGCGTTGATATCAATCCAATGGCCGTTCAGCTCGCGTGCCTTTCGTTGTGGCTCGCCACGCTGGCCGCCGATCGGCCGCTCACATTTCTGGACCACCACATGCAGGTTGGCGACAGCCTGGTTGGCGCGTCCTTCGACGATCTCTCGCGACAACCCTCGGGGGCGAGCCACCGGAGCGTGAGACCTGCCAGATTGCCGCTGTTCGAAGCGCCCGAGGTGGAGTCGGTGCTGCGCGACACACTGCCACATCGCCTGCACCTCGCACTCCACCCTGACGACACCGTGGCCGCGGTGCGCGCCAAGGAGCTGATGCTGGCCAGCCTCGGCGCTCCCGACGCGGGACTCTCGCGCTGCAAGCGGATCGCGGATCTCTGGTGTGCAGGTTGGTTCTGGGCATCTGGATCGGCGCCGCCTCCGGCCGCGCTGGGCGAAATCGCCTCCATGCTGCTTCACGGACGCTCGGCATTACCTCGCGAGATGACAACGGCATGGCTCCGCGAAGCGGGCAGAATTGCCGCCGACCACCGTTTTTTTCACTGGTCGTTCGAGTTTCCCGAGATATTTTTCGACAGCGACGGACGCGCGCGGGCGGACGGCGGCTTCGATGCGGTGGTTGGCAATCCGCCGTGGGACATGCTTCGCGCCGCGGACGCCGCTTCGTCGGGTCGCACCCGGGCCCTGATGCGCTTCGTGCGCTGCGCGGGCATCTATCGGGATCGGACGGAGGGCCACGCCAACCTGTACCACCTTTTTTTGGAGCGCGCACTGAACCTGCTCAAGCCCGGAGGACGCCTGGGACTCGTGCTCCCGGCCGGCCTGGCCACCGACCACGGCGCGCGCCTGCTGCGACGCCGCCTGCTGGAAGCCTGCGACACCGATTCGATCGTGGGGTTCGACAACCGGGCCGGTATTTTTCCGATACATCGTGGCCTGCGCTTCCTGCTGCTCACTTCCACCGCCGGCAGGCCCACGACAGAGATTCGGTGCCGCTTCGGCGAAAGCGCGCCTTCCGTACTCGATCGCATTCCCGATCAACCGGTACAGAGCGACGACATGTTTCCGGTGATGCTCACGCGTCGGTTCATCGAAGACTTCTCGAACGATCACCATGTAATCCCCGATCTTCGCTCGCCGCTCGATCTGCAGATCGTGGAAAAGATCCTCAGCACGATACCGGCGCTCGGGGATGACGGCGGCTGGAGGGCGCGCTTCGGACGGGAACTGAATGCCACCGAAGATCGGCGTCACTTCTCCGGCCGTCGAGAGGACCTGCCGGTTCTGGAAGGAAAGCACTTGAGACCCTTCGCGGCCGACGTGGCGGGCGTGACATCGTGGATACCACGCCGGATCGCCGCCCGGATTCTCGATCCGCGCCGCACATTTCTGCGCGAGCGCGTGGCGTATCGCGACGTCGCCAGTCCAACCAACCAGCTCACGCTCATCGCGACGATCGTTCCTCCGAATGTGATGACGACCCATACCATCTTCTGCCTGACGACAAGGCTTGATCCGGCCGCCCTACGCTTCCTCTGTGGCGTCTTCAACAGCTACGTGGCCAACTATCTGGTGCGCCTGCGCGTGACGACACACGTCACGACGGCAATCGTCAGACAGCTGCGCGTCCCGGTCGTGGGCCCGCGGGACGCCGGGTTCATCCGGGTGGTTCGCCTGACCAATCGTCTGCTGGCGGCCCGCGGCGCTGACCTGCCTGCCTACATCGAGCTCCAGGCCGTGGTGTCACGCCTGTACGGGCTGACGGGTGACGAGCTTTCCCACGTGCTCCAGTCATTTCCGCTGGTTGCCGCCGACACGCGCCAGGCGGTGATGAAGGCGTTCGAGGCTCTGGACGCCGTCGCCTAGACCCGGGCGACGCTCGGCACGCCGTTGGGGCCGCTCGTCACTCGGACTTCAGGTTCCCAAGCGCATACGGGGGCCGGTGGTTTATAGTCGGGATATGGAGAGCACAGCCCTTTTTCGCGTTACCCATGAATCACCCGCGCGACGTGCCGCCACACGTTGGGGCACCTGGTTTCTGGCGCTGACATGCCTTGCGGTGGCACCGGCCTCGGCGGGCGAGCTCCAGGACGATTTGACGGCGCGGCGGGCCCGAGTCATGGAGCAGCTGGGCCCGGACGGCATGCTGGTTCTCTGGAGCGCGCCGCCGCGGCTGTTCTCGAACGACACCTACTACGAATACCGTCAGGATTCGGACCTCTATTACCTGACGGGCGTCGCGCAAGAGGGCACCACGCTCGTCCTGATGCCAGGCAACAAGACGCAGCAAGCCATTCTCTTCGTCAGCGATTTCGACCCGGTCCGGGAGCACTGGCAGGGTCACAGCCTGACGGTGGAGGAAGCCCGCGAGCTGTCCGGGATTCAGACCGTGTACCGTGCGTCGGAGTTCGAGCGCTTCATCAACGCCACGCTCGCACGCCGCGCGTACGGCCTGAACCGAAGGACGGTCACCCAGGAGTACGACGCATTCTTCGACGCGCTCAAGGCTGGCCGCGCGCGGCTCGCCATGCTGCTCGATCCGACGGCGGTCGGTGGTGAGCTGGGCACGCCGCAGGAATTCGGCAAGCGAGTCACGGAACGCGTGGTGGGAATCACGCTGCAGGACGCCACGGACATCATTCACAACCTGCGCCAGGTGAAAACACCCGTACGAGCAGAAAATTCTCGCGCGCAGCGTCGAGATTTCGAACGACGCGCACATCGCCGGCATGCGGACGGCGCGCCCCGGCGTGTACGAGTATCAGGTGGAGGCCGCTATCGAGCAGGTCTACATGGCCAATGGCGCCATGACGCCTGGCTATCCCTCGATCGTCGGCAGCGGGCCGAATGCGACCATCCTCCACTACAACACGTCCGGGCGACAGATGCAGGCGGGCGAAGTGCTGCTGGTCGACGCCGCCGGCGCATATCAGTACTTCACCGGAGACATCACGCGAACCTATCCGGTGAGCGGTCGCTTCTCTCCCGAGCAGCGCCAGCTGTACGAGCTCGTGCTGGCGGCGCAGGAAGCCGGGATGAAGGCCGCAACGGCCGGCGCGAAGACCATCGACGTCGAACGCGCCGCGGAGGCCGTGATCCGGGACGGATTGCTGAAGCTGGGACTCATCACCGATGCGAGCAGCGAGCAATTCCGCACGTGGTACACGCACGGCGCCGTTCACTGGATTGGCCTGGACGTACACGACGTGGGCGATTACAACCGGCCCCTTGCGCCAGGAATGGCGTTCGTGATCGAACCGGGCCTCTATATCCGGCCCGACGCGCTCGACCACCTGCCCAAGACACCGGAGAACGCCGCGTTTGCCGCAAAGGTGCGGCCCGATGGTCGAGAAGTACAAGAACATCGGCGTCCGCGTCGAAGACTCGTTCCTGCTCACCGAGACTGGTCTCAAGCAACTCTCGGCAAAGGTTCCGCGCACCGTGGAGGCGATTGAGCGTCTCATGAGCGGGGGAAGCAATTGAGCTCGCCAGCCTCCCGCTGAAGCTCCCGAAGAAGCGATCCGGTCAGCTCTGCGCGTCCGGCCCAGAAACCGGACACGAGGCCGAACACCGGATCGCGGCTGTGTTCAGCAGTCCACCATTCGGCGCGAGCCGCGAGCCATCCGAGCATCTCCGTCGGCTGGTCCGCGACGAGGGTCGTCAGCGCGGACGAACGATCGGCGATGCGAACCCCGGTTCCGAGCTCGGACGCGGCGGTTCTCAGGTCGGCTCGGGTGAGGACAAGGCCGCTCCGGACAGGCGCAAGAAGCGAAGCGACGAACGCCGCGGCACTCTCCTGGCGGGGGTCGGCCATGGGCGGTGCCTCACGGAGGTGCAGGGATAGAGGCTCCGGCCCACCCATCTGCTGCGCCTGTTCACGAAGCACATCTCGCAGCATCGCGGCCCACTGCCGGTAGAAGGGTGGCGCCTTCTGTTCGATCGCCGTCAGCCATGCCGGCAGCCAGGAAACCACGTGTTCCCAGAAGAAGGACGCGCGTGCGCGGCGGCCGCCAGGCGCGCGCGCGCCTCATTGAGCCCCGATTCCCTCTCGGCCAGATCGGCGTAGCAGGCGAGCAGCGTGGCCACGTGATCGGGCTCGGAGGGCGGCGGAAAGCGCAGCGCCCGCCAGAACCCTGAAATCCGATCGCGCGCCTCGCCCCCGAGCATGCCCTCGGGCCCCAGATACACCGAGGCATACGGCTGGAGCTCGAGCACGAAGAGGTTGGTGTAGCTGGCGGCGTCGGGCAGCGCACCGAGACCGAGCGCGTCCGCCACCCGCTCGAGCCCGGGCGACGGAGATTCGGCGAGAGCGGCGAGCGCACGCAGGAGCTCCACAATCTGAAGACCGACGCGCTCAGCGCGCAGGGGGCGCGGGAAGCCGGTAGACGTCGCGCGCCGGTTTGAGCGGACGCATCAGCCAGTACGGACGCCGCAAGCCGTTCGGGCTGACCCGATCGGCAGGCTGCGTCAGTCGCAGCCACTCCTGATAGATCTCTCGCGAGCGATCCGTGTCCACGAAGATGTCTCCGTGCCTGTCATCGGGCGCCGCCTTCACGATCCGGACGGCCTGATGCCAGCAGTGCATCCCCGAGACCGGATCCGGGTGCACGGGGAACGTGAGGTTCTGGTGCACGCCCACGTCGGTCCACCAGATCCGCGCGGTATCGGGATCGGACGAAGCGTAGCGGCCCGCTCCGCTCCTGCGGACCATTCGCCATCCTGAGCCGTCGCGCGCCAGATCGACGGTGGCCATCAGCTGCCGCTGTCCCTGATCGCCAATCTTCCAACGTCCCATGTGATGACTGCACGCCACCACTCCGGGCCGGATGCTCTCGGTCACCCATGCCTTGACGACGAAATGACCGATGGCCGTTTCGACACGCACGAGATCGCCGGTTGCGAGATCCCGGCTCCGCGCGTCTTCAGGGTGAAGCCAGAGGGGATTGGTGTGGGCAATCTCGTCGAGCCATTTCGCGTTGGCGCTTCGCGTGTGAATCTGGACGGGCAGGCGAAAGGTCGAGATCAGCGGCACCTGGTCGTCCTCGAGGTTGTCCCGGTGCACATGGCTCTTGATGTAGGACGGCACCGCCTCGTCTGCCCAGCCCCATGAGGCGAGTGTGCTCGAATAGAACTCGAGGCGTCCGCTCGGTGTGGGAAACCCGCGTCTGACGACATCGTCCACCCGAACGCCCACGGCACGCCGACCTCGATCGTCGCCCTCAGGCGTGGGGGCAGGAACAACATTGGGCGATTGCGGTTTCGGCGCCGTCGTGAACACACGGCCATAGCGATCGTCGGCAACATCCTCGAGTTCTTCGGCAGGGATGGGTTCTTCGTGAAGCGGACCCACCTTCCGTCCGATCTCGAACACACCGTAGCGCCTCATGTACTCGAGCGGCGACAGCTCCTCTTCCCTGGCGCGCGAGGGAAGGCCGGGCACCGAGTGCTCGAAGATGTGGCCGTAGGTACTCGTCGATCGTCAGCCTGGTGCCGGGCTCGCGGGCCGATTCGGCGAAGCGCCGGATGCCCAGCGACCCGTCGGGATCGATTCGCCACGTCAGCTCGAACCAGAACTGGTTCTCTTCCCAGACCTCACCGGGGTTCACCTCGCGTGTGTCGCCAACCGCCTGCCCGAGCCGCTCTCGCGCCGCGCGCAACACGGGCTGACGAAAGGCGATCCATTGGGCGTCGTGCGTCTCGTACGAGTGCAGGTCGTGGCGTTCGGGGCCGAGCCCCATCGGCAGCACGTAATCGGCGAAGTAGCTGGTCTCGTTCCACGTCGGCGTGAGCGCGACGTGACACCCGACGAGCCGCTCGTCGCTCAACACCTCGATCCAGCTGAAGCCGTCGGGGTTGGTCCACACCGGGTTGTAGACGCGCGTGAAGTACACGTCGAGACGGCCGCGGCCGTCCTTGAGAAATTGCGGCAGCAGGAACGACAACTCGTTCAGCGCCAGCGGATACTCGAGCGGCCACGTCAGATCGTTCCATGCCGGCGGATGAGGCGGCATGTAGATCGGCCTGGGCACGAACTTGTTCCATCCGTTCGGATACGTGCCTCCTTCGGTCGCCACCGCGCCGAGCAGCGCGTTCAGCATGAAGAGGGCGCGCGCCACCTGCCAGCCACCGAGATTGCCGGCACAGGCGCTGCGCCAGGCATGGCTCGAGAGCCGCGAGCCGGCCTCCGCCACCATGGCCGCGATCTCCGCGATGAGCGCCGCGTCCACGCCGGATTCGCTCGCGGCGAACTCGAATGTGTACTGAGCGTAGGTCTCAGAGAGGATCCGCTCGAAGGCTTCGAACGTGGGCTCCACGCCGGCATGGGCCGCCGTCAGAAATTCTTCCCAGTTCCACCAGCGCCTGACGAACTCCCGATCGTAGAGGCGGTGCTGAATGATGTGATTCGCAATCGCGAGGAGGATCGCGGCTTCCGACCCCGGGTACGGCGCCACCCACCGATCCGCATGGGTCGCGGTATTCGAGAGTCGCGTGTCGAACACGATGAGCCGCGCGCCGTTTCGTTTGGCTTCCATCACACGCGCCGCATGAGGATTGAAATAGTGTCCCGACTCGAGATGTGAGCTCACGAGCAGGATGACGCGGGCGTTGGCATGATCGGGGCTCGGCCGATCGAACCCCATCCAGAAGTGATAGCCCGCCCGCGCGCTCGACGAACAGACATTGGTGTGCGAGTTGTGGCCGTCGACACCCCACGCGGCGAGGATTCGCTCGGTGAACCCGTCTTCTCCGGGTCTGCCGACGTGATACATCACCTCGTTGGCACGACCGTCGACGATGGCGGTGCGGATGCGCGCGGCCAGATCGTCGAGGACCTCGTCCCAGCTCACCTGGGTCCAGCGGCCGGATCCCCGCGCGCCCGCGCGCTTGAGCGGATAGAGAATGCGGTCGGGATCCGTCACCTGGTTGAGCGTCGCCGGCCCCTTGGCGCAGTTGCGCCCGCGCGAGCCGGGATGTTCGGGGTTCCCTTCGAACTTGCGAACCTCGCCGTTCTCACGGTCGACGTACGCGAGCAGACCGCACGCGGCTTCGCAGTTGAAGCACGTGGTCGGCACCAGCATGAAGCGGCGCTCCACACGTCGCGGCCACGACTTCGAGTCGAGCTCGACCCAATCGTCCCATCGCTCTTTCGGAGGAAACGCCGCCAGGTGAATACGGCTCGCCCCTGGATAGAACGTCTCACCGCGCTTCTCCACGGCTTCCCGCGCGGCGCTGACTCGACGGTTGAGATCGGACGTATCCACGGCGCGTCTCACGCGAGGGGCACAATCTGGCCCGCCTGCACGTAGGCGTGCTCGTAGGCCATCAGGCCTGCCAGCGCCAGGGGCAGCGCGATGGCGCCGATCCAGGGCGCAAGCGCACCGGCGAGAGCCAGGCCCGCGCCGAGCTTGAGGTACCCGCCGAAGGTGCCACTCGTCAGCTCCCACCGCGCGAGCTTCGCATGCGCGGTGGGCTCTCCTGACACCGCCTCCACCATCACGAGCGCCAGATGCGCGAGACTGCTGACGCTCAGCAGCCAGGCAAGCGGCGCGACGGCCTGAGAATCGAGGACCAAGGCGACGCCCAGCATCACCGCCGCGCCGGCGACGAGCGCCTGCACGAGAAAGTGCGCAGGCAGAATCGCACTCTGCCAGAGGTCCCTGGCGCGCGCCTGAGCAAAGAGATACGCCGTATAGGCGGCGGTCATGGCGGCAAGCGGCACACCCATCACGGCGAGCCACTTGACGAGATCCGCTTCGTCCATCAGAGCCGCCGCAAGATGCACAAGAAGCAGCGCCGCATATCCGCCAATGATGAACGCGCCCCGCACGAGCCAGCTGCCCCACTGCGGGCGCGTGAAGATCAGGTAAAAGCGCTCGGGATGTTTGAGGTCCCAGATCAGCAGCCAACCCGTGACCGCGAGAAACGCGCCGGCCGCCATCGGAACGCCGAGCGTCCAGACCGGCGACCGCCACGACACGGTGCCAGTGAGCGCCAGCAGGACGATGGCCAGATACACGCCCGCGGCAATCGACTTGGTCCACGTGTACAGGCTGACCTTCCAGCCCCAGGGGGCGGTGTGCGGGACGTCGTAGGCAAGGACGGCGGCAGCGGAGCTCATCGCAGGCCGCGGATTGCCCGACGAAATCTGGCCGTGGTTCCTGTCGCCCTGCTCGCTCCACATGAACAGCCCGCCGGCAGGACGAAGCGCCGCCAGCGGGTCGAGCGTCACCGGGTCAGCTCCTTTGTAATAGAGCTTGGGCTCGGTCTTCTTCTCCGGACGGCGGACGGCGACGGCTTCGCCTGCCACGATCTGCGCCACTTTCGACTGCGGGTCGTTCAGATCGCCAATCAGGATGGACTCGGTGGGACACACGACGACACATGCGGGCTCGAGTCCGCTGTCGATTCGATGTGCGCAGAAATTGCACTTCTCGGCGGCCTGATCCTCAGGGTTGATAAAAATTGCGTCGTAGGGACACGCGGCAATGCACGCCTTGCAACCAATGCACACCGTCTTCACAAAATCCACGATCCCGTCCGGACGCTTGTACATGGCCGTGGTCGGACACGCGGTGACGCACGGGGCGTCGTCGCACTGGTTGCAGCGTGTCACCTGAAAGGCGCGGCGCGTGTGGGGGAACACGCCGGCGTCCACATACTTCACGTAGGTGCGGTTGACCGACAGTGGCACCTCGTTCTCGGACTTGCAGGCGGTGCTGCAGGCGTGGCAACCGATGCAGGAGGTCTGATCGATGAGCTTGGCCCATTTCGTGGGCCGCCGTGTCTCGGGCGCGGCAGGCGACGGGCTCATCGCGCGGAGTGCTGGCAACCGGCCATCGGCGCGAGTCTAGTCGTAATCGCGCGAGGGCTCAACCGGCCGTGCTTACGTCAGCAACCAGCTTCCGAGGAGAACCAGCAGAACCGACGCCGTCAGTATCAGAAACATCCAGTCCCGGTTCACGACGTAATCGACCATGGCCACGAGGACGCGAACGATTGGCGTGGCCATCAACGTCACCAGGCCGGCGTTCAGAAGAAGCAGCGCCGCAGTGGCGTGCCCGGCGAGCGTGAGGACGAGGCCGACGGCGAGGAGTGCCGTGCTCAGAATCGATCCCACGCCGAGGACTCGCCCGAGGCTTCGCTCGAGTCGATTGGAGTCGCCGTCATGCGGCCCTCAGAAGCATCAGCGCGGACACGACGAAGAGCACAATCGCCATCAACAGCTTGAGCCATCGCGCCGACGCCCGCGACGCAATCCGCAGTCCGGCCCATGAGCCAGCGTGCACGCCAAGCACGGCGGCGGCTGCCAGCTCGGGCGCAATCTGGTTGCGCCCGTAGTAGATCAGCACGCCGGAGGTTGCCGTGACACCAATCATGAACGCGCTGGTAGCGGCCGCGGCCCGCAGCGGCACTCCGCACCACGCGTTCAGGACGGGCACCTTCACCGTACCGCCCCCGATGCCGAGGAGCGTCGAGATGTTGCCGGCCACGAACGATGCGCCGAGTGCTGCGGGCAGCCGCTTCACCTGATACGACACGACGCGGCCACTCTCCTCCTCGTAGTAGCGGCCGCCCAGCCGTCCGGGATGTGCGTCCGGATCCAGAATCACGTTGCGGCGCCCGAGACGTCCGAGCATCGTCAGGCCAGACGCCGCAGTGACGGCGGCAAAGAGCGTATAGAGGACGGCGGGCGGGAAGAGTCGCGACGTCAGGCCGCCCACGAGGCCGCCGGCAGCCGTCGCAACCTCGAGCACCATCCCCAGTCGCAGGTTGATCAGCTGGCGGCCCGCGGTGCCGGCCGACACGGCGCTCGACGTCGCAATGACGGTGCACAAACTGATGGGGATCGCGTATTGAATCGGAACGTCCAGGACGAGCGTGAGGAACGGCACGAGAAAGACGCCGCCTCCGATCCCGAGCAGGGCGCCGACCCCGCCGGCAACGGCGCCCAGCAGGACGATTAAGAGGACGAGACCGGGCGTAACGATCGGCATCGGCTCGAGGGGCGCCGGATCGGGCAGGTCTTTCTGGCAAGAGGCGCCTCGGGCCGCATCGGCGATGCTCGTGGGTGTCTACGGCTTTTCCACGGGAGCGCCAACCAGGTTGCCCCATTCTGTCCATGAACCATCGTAGTTCTTCACATCTGGCAGTCCGAGCGAGGTACTTGAGCACGAACCAGGTGTGGCTCGAACGCTCGCCGATGCGGCAATAGGCGATGACCGGCCGATCGGACGCCATCCCCTGCGTGCCATAGAGCTGCTTCAGTTCCTCGGCACTCTTGAACGTCCCGTCGTCGTTGCACGCCTTTGCCCAGGGCACGTTCTTCGCTCCCGGGATGTGGCCGCCCCGCTGACAGGTCTCCGGGAGGCCCGGCGGCGCGAGAATCTCGCCGGTGAACTCCTGTGGACCGCGGACGTCGATGAGCACCGTTCGCTGATCGTTCATGGCCCGCTGAACATCGGGCAGAAACGCGCGAAGCGCCATGTTGGCCGGAGCGGCTTTGTAGGATGTCCGAGCAGGGCTCGGCACGTCGGTCGTCAGCTCACGGCCTTCCTCGAGCCATTTCTTCCGTCCACCGTCCATGATGCGCACGTCGGCGTGGCCGTAGATCTTGAGCTGCCAGAATGCCCACGCGGCGAACCAGTTGTTGT
Source organism: uncultured Acidobacteriota bacterium (assembly GCA_963817395.1). Classification (GTDB taxonomy): domain Bacteria; phylum Acidobacteriota; class Vicinamibacteria; order Vicinamibacterales; family CAVPJW01; genus CAWGYQ01. The sequence goes on from CAWFOC010000003.1 coordinate 289,021, forward strand.
TGTCGCCGTAGAGCACCACGGTGGTGTCGTTGTCGATGCCCGAACGACTGAGCAGCTCTTCGAGCCTGCCGGGCGGCACGATGTCGCGGACGACGGTGTCGCAGAGCTCGGTGGTCCAGTTCCAGCCGCACGCGTCGGGTATATGACCCTCGGAGTACGCGCTGGTGTCGACATCGACCTCCACGACCCGAACATTCGGGTCGGCATGGTGCTGCAGGACCCACTCGGTGCTCACGATCACTTCGGGCGTGCGCGTACGCCTGTGACATTCGGAAACCCTTTCGGCGCCGACCTTTTGGTGCCGCAAACGGCACATGCTACGCTGGAGATGACTCACGCGCAAATGATTCGACGCGGATTGCCACGAGTGGCAGGGAGTGGCCATGGCGATAGCTGAAGTCACGGTCGACGAGCTCCGACGGGCCCTCGACGAGCACCAGCCGTTGACGGTTGTGGACATCAGGCCTGCCGTCGATCGCGCCGAGTGGATCATTCCCGGCAGCCGGCACGTCGACGCGTACGTGGACCTGAAGCGCGGCGACAACCGATCGCTGGCCGAGGGCGTCGCCGGGATTCCGCGCGATCGACCGGTCGTGACCGTCTGCGCGCGAGGGAACACCAGTCTCCTGGCCGCGAGGGCGCTGGACTCGCTCGGGTTCGAAGCCTTCTCCTTGCGTGGCGGCATGACGGCCTGGACCAACGCCTGGAACACGGCCGTCGTGCCCTGCCCGCACCGCCGCGACCTGGACATCGTCCAGGTGCGCCGAACCGGCAAGGGATGTCTCTCGTACCTCATCGCGTCGAAGGAAGAAGCCGCAGTGGTCGATCCCTCACTCGACGCCGCGGTGTATTCGACGCTGGCGGCACGCCGTGGATGGCGGATCGTCGCCGTGTTCGACACGCACGTGCACGCCGATCACGTGAGCCATGCCTACCAGCTCGCCGACGCCGCCCGCGCGCCCATCTATCTTCCCGCGACCGACCGTGTCAGCCGTCCTTTCACATCGCTCGGTGACGGCGACCGCGTGCGGATCGGCGACGTGTCTCTCTCGGCGCTCCGCACGCCCGGACACACACGGGAGAGCACGTGTCTGCTGGTCGAGGACGCGGCGCTCTGCACCGGCGACACGTTGTTCCTCGCGAGCGTCGGCCGGCCCGATCTCGAAGCGAGCGGCGAAGAATCGCGCGCGCGCGCGCGGCTGCTGTATCAGTCGCTCGCCGAACGAGTTCTGCGGCTCGCCGATTCGTTGATGGTGCTGCCGGGCCACGCGAGCGTTCCGCTGCCTTTCGACGGCGAGCCCCATGCTGCGACACTCGCCGCGGTCCGGACGGCGGTGTCGCTGACTGCGCTGGACGAAGAGGCCTTTGTCGCCGCCGTGCTCGCGCACATTCCGGCGACGCCGCCGAACCACCATCGAATCGTCCAGATCAACGAAGGCAAGGAACCCTGGCCGGGTGACATGCGACAGCTGGAGGCCGGAGCCAACCGCTGCGCCGTCAGCATGTAGCACGAGACGCCGTCAGCGGACGGGCCCGTGTTCGTAGGGTTTCAGGAGCGCGTAGAGCGTGGACATGATGGGCGTCGGCACGCCGGCGCTCTGGCCGCGCCGCATCACGGATCCTTGCAGCGCCTCGACCTCGATCGGCTTGCCTTGCTGAAGGTCGATCAGCAGCGATGAACGGGTTTCCCCTGGCAGCGCGTCGAGATAGCGAACGAGGCTGGCAGCCAGCTCCTCGGGCAGACTCACCCCCTCCGCCCGGCCCACCTGCTCGACCTCGCGCGCAGCTTCGAGGATCGCACGACGAATCGTTGGCTCCGCCTCGGAGCGGACCGATCGGCAGCCTGGCGGCGCCCGTGAATCCGGCAAAGGGCGCCAGGTACACGAACTTTTCCCAGAGCGGGCTGCGGGCGTCGGCGACGGCTTCGGCGAGGATATCGGCAGAAGTCATCGCCTCGCAGATCGACCGCACGCGCGGCGAGACACGAGACCGATCGCCGAACACCTCACCGAAGACGATGCGCCGATGCGTGCCCGTCTGCACGATCAACCCCGGCGCCTCGAGGGCCGTCGCCACGTAGGTGGCGCCGGCAATCGTCGCGCTCTCGCCGACGGCGCGGGCGATCTGGTCGGCGCTGTCGACGCCGTTCTGCAGCGTCAGCACGCTCGTCGCGCTGCCGACGAGCGACGAGAGCATCGGAATGGCTTCGTCGTTCGAGTAGCTCTTGACGGCAAAGATCACGACGTCGACGACGCCGACGCGCGAAGTGTCGGATTCGGCCGGGGCCTGCACCGTGAAGTCGCCGAGCGGGCTCTGAACGGCGAGCCCACGGGTGCGAATGGCCGTGAGGTGTTCGCCACGCGCGACGAACGTGACGTCGTGTCCATGCTGCGCAAGCTTGGCGCCGTAGTACCCGCCAACCGCTCCGGATCCGACGATCGCGAATTTCATGGACAGGACTCCCAGACTCGGGGCGAGCGCAGTCCGTCTCTAAGCCGGGTTCGTCCTCGTCCAGTACCAGTACGCCGGCAGGCCGAGCGCCACGAGGCCAAGACCGGCGATGGATTCCACCGGCCGCTCGACGAGCGTGTTGAACACCAGCAGCACCGATCCCAGCACGAACACGGCCGGCACGAAAGGATATCCCCAGGTGCGGTATGGACGCGGCGCATCGGGCATGGTCCGGCGCAGCTTGAAGATGGCGAGGCCGCCGAGCACGCCAAACAGCACCGACGCGAAGGTCACATACGTGAAGAGCTCCTCGTAGCTCCCGCTGAGCGTCAGCAGAATCGACCACACCGTCGTGATGACGATGGCGATGTGCGGCGTGCGGTACTGCGGATGGACGCGGCTCGCGGCATGGAAGAAGACGCCGTTGGCGGCCATCGCGTAGCAGACGCGCGAAGACGCCAGCACGCCGGCCGCGTTGCAGCCGAGCGTCGAGACCATGACCGTCGCCGCCACGATGGTTGCGCCGCGATCGCCGATGAGCACCGTGACCGCGCGCTCGGCGATGCGGACGACACCGCTCATCTCGTCGATGGTCAGCGCGACGAAGTAGGACAGGTTGACGACAAGATAGATGGCCGTCAACGCGAGCACGCCGACGACCAGGGCTCTCGGGACATTGCGCGCGGCGTCCTTGATCTCGCCGGCGGCAAACGTCACGTAGTACCAACCCTCGTAGGCCCACATCACGGCAATCATCGCCACGCCGAAGGCTGCCGCCGGACGGGGCACGTCCGGCACAATCGGCACGAACTGCGGCTCGACGCGAAACGCCACCAACGCGAGAACGGGCAGTGCGGCAAGGGCGAGCACCTTGAGCACCGTCAGAAATGCCTGCACGGCGTTGCCGGTGCGGACGCCAACGTAGTTGACGGCACCCAGCACGCTGACTGACAGGGCGGCGACGATCTGCCCGGCCGAGATCGACAGGACTCCCCAAGGCAGCGGAACGGCGGCGATTTGCCTGTCAGTGCCCAGTGAGGGGACGAAATACCCGAAGTACTCGGCGAATCCAACCGCCACCGCGGCCACGCTGCCCGTGAGCACGACCGTGACGCCGGCCCAGCCGAACAGGAATCCCCACAACGGGCCCCAGGCTTCTTCGAGAAAGACGTAGAGCCCGCCCGACCGGGGAAACATCGAGCCCATCTCGGCGTAGGTCAGCCCGCCGGCCAACGCGATCACGCCCCCCGCCGCCCAAGCCGCCAGGATGAGCGTCGTCGAGGGCAGGCGCTCGGCCATGATGCCGGTCGTCAGGAAGATCGCCGATCCAATCACGCTGCCCATGACGAGCAGGGTGGCGCCCGTCAGTCCGATGCCCTTGATCAAGGCCGCATCGCGATCGGCCACACGCCCGCGTGGAAGGGCCGCACGCTCGAGACCGGGAGCAGTCGAAGACGTCATCGTTCTCCTCGGCGGGAGCGTGTCTGATAGTAGAGAAAGAATCCGATGGCCGTCGGCACCAGACAGCCCAGCAACATCTTGATCTCGAAGACCGCCACGCTGTCGACGTCTCCCGTTGGAATGAAGGCGGATCCGATTCCAAAGAGCGTCGTGGCCAGACCGAGCAAGCCCGCGACGCGCGACCCGAAGCCCTCGCCTTCGAGGAGCATCAGGCCCAAAAACATGTAGGCGAAGGGTACGAGCTGCAGAACGACCCCCGCTTTGAGCAGCACCTGATAGGCCTCGAGTACCGACGACCCGATGAGCGTCAGCACGATGAAGGCCGCTGCCAGGACCGCGTAAGCGCCCAGGGCGACGTACGGCGATCCCCATCGGGGATGGACACGAGCCAGCACGGCAGGCAAATGACCTTCCACGCCCGCGACAAACGGAATTCGTGCCGATCCGGCGAACCACGCGGCCGCACCGCCCGCAATGGCCACCGCCAGCGTCAGCGCCACGGGCAGTATGACCCACTCGGCTCCGGCCCGCGACGCGCCGCTATCGACGGCCTGCATGACCCCCTGGATGGTCCCCATCTCGGAAATCGGCACCAGCGTCTGCATCGCCAGCGTGACGAATACGTAGAACGCCAACGAGACCCCACCAGCCAGAGCGATGGCCCGAGGCAGATCGCGACCGGGATTCTCGATCTCGTCTCCCATCGTGGAGGCCAGTTCGATGCCGATGAACGCGAAGCACATCACGCTGAATGCCGAGAGGGTCTGCCATCCGAGTCCCGTTGCGAGGGGCGTCTCGGCGCCAACCCCTTCGACATGCGCGGAGAAGCCGGCGGCAAGGATGAGTACGGCCGTCGCTCCGGCGGCGATGGCTCCCACGTTCTGCACCCACTTGCCCACCGCCAGACCTCGGATGTTTGCGGCGGTGGCAATGGCCAGCCACCCGAACGCCACGAGCGACACGAACCACTTCTCGTCGACGAGACCGGCCCAGCGCGGACCGCCCGCGTAGGCCAGCACGCCGGCGACATACACGAGCTGCATGGGCAGGTAGAAGAGATTGTTCGCCCAGTAGCACCAACCCGCGAAGAATCCGTGCGTCTCGCCGAACTGCCGGCGAGTCCACAGATACATGCCGCCTTCACCCGGATAGCGCCGCGCGTACGCCAGAACGGCGATCGCCTCGGGAATGAAGAACGTGATGAAGGCGAGCACCCACAACACCACCGTGACGCGGCCGAACACCGCAACCGGTGGAATGAAGCTCAGATTGACGATGGCAGCGACCTTGAGGAGCACCAGGTCGCTCAATCGGAGCGTGCGGGGCAGGCTCGAATGCCCGGCGGCGATCGACACGGGCGGATTATCACACGGCCTTCGAAGGAAACGGGCCGATTCGGCGCCGGTTTCGGCTCACTCGACCGTTCGGACGGCGTGCTAAAATCGCGCTGCGGGCTTGGTCACCTCTGATGCTGGTGCCGCTCGCGCGGGGGTCTCATGGCGTCACGCCTCGCCACCATCATCGTCGCGGTCATCGTCTCGGCGACGCTCGTCGCGGGTCTCATCGTCCGCGCCCAGCGCGACGATGAGGGCCCGGTCGACCTGATTGTCTTCAACGGGCGCGTTTTTACCGGAGACGACAGCGGGGCCTTCCAGGAGGCCATCGCCGTTCGCGGCAATCGCATTCTGAGGGTTGGCAGCAATCGTGAGATCAAGCGCCTGCGCAGGGCGCAGACGACCGTCGTGGACGCGCACGGGGGAGCGGTCGTCCCCGGCTTCAACGACTCGCACATGCATTTTCTGAGCGGCAGTCTCGGCCTGGACGAGATCAACCTGCTCGACGCGAAGACCCTCGAGGACATCCAGGCCACGATTCGCACCTACGCGGAGGCCCACCCGGATCGCGAATGGGTCCTGGGACGAGGGTGGTTCTACGCGCCATTTCCGGGAGGACTGCCGACCCGCCAGCTACTCGATGCCCTGGTTCCCGACCGTCCGGCTTACATCACCTGTTACGACGGGCACACGGCGTGGGCCAACACGAAAGCCCTGAAGCTTGCCGGCATTACGAGACGCACGAAGAATCCGAAGAACGGCATCATCGTCAAGGATCCGCGCACGGGCGAGCCGACCGGCGTGTTGAAGGAGTCAGCGCAGGATCTGATGAATGCCGCGCTGCCGCAACCGACGCGCGAGGACAAGCTCCAGGGACTGCGGAACGCGATTCACTTGGCCCATCGCTACGGGCTCACCAGCATCCAGAACGCCAGCGGCAATGCCGAAGAGCTCGAGCTCTACGATGAGATTCGCCGCGCCGGCGACCTTGATCTGCGGGTCTATTCGGCGCTGTCGATCGAGCCTGGATTCAGCGTTGCCGATGCCGACGCGTTCGATGCGCTGTGGCGCCGATTCCCCGATGATCCGCTCTTGAAGACCGGGGCGGTCAAGCTGATGGCCGACGGCGTGATCGAGGCCCATACGGCCGCCATGCTCGCGCCCTACGCGAACAAAGCGACCAGCGGGAACGCGAATTACTCGGTGGCCGAGCTCAATCGGATCGTCCAGTGGATGGACGGACGTGGCTGGCAGATCATGATCCACGCCATCGGCGACAAGGGAGTGCGCATGGCGCTCGACGCCTTCGAGCAGGCCTCGACGGCGAACGCGGCGCCGGCGCGTGGACGCCGCCATCGCATCGAGCATATCGAGACCATCGACCCTGCCGACGTCCCGCGTTTCGGGCGACTCGGCGTGATCGCGGCGCAGCAGCCGCTGCACGCAACGCCCTCACCGAATCAGATCAACGTGTGGGCGGCGAACATCGGGCCCGATCGCGCCTCACGCGCCTGGGTCTGGCGAAGCATCGCCGAGACGGGTGGCGCAATTGCCTTTGGCAGCGACTGGCCTGTCGTCACGATGGATCCGCGCCAGGGCCTGCACATGGCCGTGACACGAACCACGCCCGATGCGCTCCCCGAGGGCGGATGGCTTCCGGAACAACGGCTCACGCTTCCTGCAGCGCTCACGGCATACACGCGCGGAGCGGCTTTCGCGTCCTTCGACGAGCAGCGCAAGGGCACCTTCGCCGCGGGGATGCTGGCCGACATCGTCATCCTGTCGAGCGATGTCTTCGAAACCCCTGACCGGGCTCTCGATACCACGGTCCAAACCACGATTTTCGATGGTCGAATCGTCTTCAGCCGAGACGCCGCGCTGACGACTGCGTCCAACTGAGCGCACTCTCCTTCGGGCAGGATGGTCATGACTGAACTCGATCGCTACCGCGAGCGTACCCGCCGCTCGCTGGCCCTGCGCCAGCGCGGTCTCTCGTCCATGCCCCTCGGCGTCGAGAGCAATTTTCGCTTCTACGATCCGTATCCCGTCTTCATCGACCGCGGCTCAGGCTCTCGCGTGTGGGACGCCGACGGAAACGAGTACATCGACTACGCGCTGAGCTTCGGCGCGCTGATGACCGGACACTCGCACCCGGCGGTGGTGCGGGCCATTCAGTCGCAAGCGTCACGCGGGCTGATGTTCGGCATGCCGCACGCTCTCATGCTGGATCTGGCCGAAGAGCTGAACAGCCGCTTTCAGCTCGATCGCATTCGGTTCGCCAACTCGGGCACCGAGGCCACGATGCACGCCATCCGGGTCGCGCGCGGCGTGACGGGCCGGCGTCGTGTATTGAAGTTCGAGGGCGGCTACCACGGCGCGCACGACGCGGTGTTGGTGGCTCTGAAACCGGCGGCCGGTTCGAGCGGCGATGCCGCGAGCCCGTTGTCGGTTCCCGCGTCGAAGGGCATCCCGCAGGAGATCACGGCGCTCACCGTGGCCGCCACGTTCAACGATCTCGACTCGGTCTCGGCCGCCTTCGCGCGCTACCCGGGCGAGATTGCGGGCATCATCCTCGAGCCCGTCATGATGAACATCGGCGTGTGCATGCCTGAGCCAGGATTCCTCGAAGGGCTCAGGGACCTCTGCACGCGCGAGGGTTCGGTGCTGATCTTCGACGAGGTCAAGACCGGCTCCAAGCTGGCCGCCGGCGGTGCGTTCGAATTCTTCGGCGTCAAGCCGGATCTGGTGACGATGGCGAAGTCGTTCGGCGGAGGCGCGCCGATTGCGGCGTTCGGCGGGCGCGCCGAGGTGATGGCCTCGATCGAGCGCTTCGAGGTGTTCCACGCGGGCACCTACAACGCCGGTCCGCTGGCTGTGGCGGCCGCGCTCGCCGCCCTCAGGGAAGTGCTGACTCCGGACATCTTCCCGAAGGTCCGTCAGCTCAATCAGCGGATGATCGACGGCTACAATCGGATCATCGACGAGACGGGACTTCCCGCGCACGCCACCGGCGTCGGCGCCAACGGCTGCATCTACTTCACGCGCGAGCGTGTGAGAAACTACCGCGACTTTCTGCGCGTGGACAAGGCGCTCTTCTGGGAATATTTCTTCGGGATGATGAACCGCGGCATCATTCCCGGCGGGCAGTACTACGACGAGCAGTGGACGATCTCAGTGGCTCACACGCTGGCCGACGTCGACGCGCATCTCGCTGCCTTCGCCGACGTCGCCAGAAGCCGTGTCCCCCGCCGCACGGAAGAGCGGCGCACTCATCTCGAGTTGAACCGGGGCCTCGCTACGCCCCACGAACTCGCATGCTGAAGGCTTCGTAAGACCCGGGTGAGCGGCGGTTCGTCCATTCCCGGAGGGACGAAGCGACCTCTTCCACGTTCTTCAACAGCGCGTCGTCTGCGAACGCCTTGCGCATTTCGGGCACGACGTCGCGTATGCGCTCCCACACGAACGCCAGCTCGCGGCCGCTCTGATAGAAGAGCTCCTCATTCAGGACGCCGGCGCGGACGAACGACGCCACCATTTCCCAGTAGCTGGTCACCATGCGGTAGGAGGCGTTGGCGTCGGAGCCTGGCGGGCAAAGCGCGTCCAGCTCCTGCAGGGTCTTGACCTTGAAATGCGCGGCAAACCACTGGCGTGCCTGGCGCAGCCGGTCCTCGCGGCGCATGTCGTACAGCTTGAGAATCAGGTGTGCATCGTCATAAGTCGCCCGCTTTTCCATTGTGTCTCCCTCTCACGCCTTCGCCACCGAACGGGCTGCAGAACGCCCCCTCACTCATGGCGGAGGGTCCCCCGCCAACGGCGTTGGACAATAACACACGAAATGCACCCGACATTGCCGCCGGCCAGACGGCTTCGATATAGTCCTCCCCGATGGGCGCCATCCGACTGGTCACCGAGGTCCCAGGTCCCAGGTCGCGCGCCTGCATGGCGCGTCGGGAGGCAGCGGTCGCGCGCGGCGTTTTTCACGCGACGCCGATTTTTGCCCACGCTGCGCATGGCGCCGTCGTTGAAGACGTCGACGGCAATCACTACCTCGATTTCGCCGGCGGGATCGGTTCGCTGAACGTCGGACACTCGGCGCAGCCCGTGATCGATGCCGTGCGGGCGCAGCTCGATCGCTTCACGCATACGGCGTTTTCGGTGGCGCCCTACGAGCTCTACGTCTCGCTGGCCGAACGCCTGGCTCGCCGGACACCGGGCACGTTCCCGAAGAAAGCGCTGTTCCTCAACAGCGGCGCCGAAGCGGTCGAGAATGCCGTCAAGATCGCGCGGTACGCGACCGGTCGGCCCACCGTGCTGTGCTTCGAGGACGCGTTCCACGGCCGCACGCTGCTGACAATGTCGCTCACGAGCAAGGTGGATCCTTATAAGCGGGGATTCGCGCCGATGGTCGGCGAGGTCGTGCGGGTGCCCTACGCGTACTGCTACCGCTGCGCCTATAACCTGCAGTACCCGGACTGCAATGTCGCGTGCGTGGATGCCATCGAGGAGCATTTCAAGAAGTATGCGGATCCGGCCACGGTGGCTGCCGTGATCGTGGAGCCGGTCCTGGGTGAAGGCGGCTTCGTCGTGCCGCCGCTCGAGTACTTCGGCAAGCTGGCCGCGCTTTGCCGGCGACATGGCATTCTGATCATTGCCGACGAAGTGCAGAGCGGCATGGGCCGCACGGGCCGGTTCTTCGCCTGCGAGCACTTCGACCTGGTGCCGGACCTTCTGGTCACGGCCAAGTCGATCGCCGCCGGCCTGCCGCTCGGGGCAGTCATCGGACGCGCCGATCTCATGGACTCGCCTGGCGTCGGCGCCCTCGGTGGCACATTCGGCGGCAACCCGCTGGCTCTGGCCGCGGCCCACGCCGTGCTCGACATCTTCGACGAGACGCCGCTTCTGCCCCGGGCCGAGGCGCTTGGCGCGCGTATCGCCCAGCGCGCGGTGTCATGGGCCTCGAGATGTGCCCTGGTCGGCGACGTGCGACGCCTGGGTGCCATGGTCGCCGTCGAGCTCGTGCGGGATCGGGCCACGCGGGAGCCGGCGAAGGAAGAGGCCGGTCGGCTGATCCGGCGGGCGTGCGAGCGAGGTGTGCTGCTCATCGGCGCCGGCACACACGGCAACGTCATCCGCGTGCTCGTGCCGCTCGTGGTGTCGGACGAAGAGCTGGACGAAGGCCTCGACGTGATCGAGGCGTGTCTCTACGAGAGCTCCGAAGAAGGGTCATCACGCCCATGAAAACGTATTCGCACTACATCAACGGTGAGTTCGTCCGCTCTGACTCGGCCGCCACGATCGACGTGGTCGATCCGGCGACCCAGGAGGTGATCGCCCGGGTGCCAGATGGCGGCGCCTCCGACGTGGACCGTGCCGTGCAGGCCGCACGGCGCGCCTTTGACTCCGGACCATGGCGCGATACCACCGCGCAGGACCGCGGACGCCTGCTTTTTCGACTGGCTCAGCTCGTGCGCGACAATGCGGCCGACCTCGCCGAGCTCGAAACGCTCAACAGCGGCAAGCCCATCGTCGAATCAGAGTTCGACATTGCGGATGTCGCGACGTGCTTCGAGTATTACGGCGGTCTCGCCACCAAGATTCATGGCGAAGTGCTGCCGGTGCCCGACAACGCCATGAGCCTGGCGCTCAGAGAGCCGATCGGCGTGGCGGCACAGATCATCCCCTGGAATTATCCGCTGCTGATGGCTGCGTGGAAGCTGGCGCCAGCGATCTGCGCCGGCTGCACCACCGTGCTGAAGCCTGCAGAGCAGACGCCGCTCACAGTGCTCGAGCTGGCCGCACACTTCCACGATGCCGGCCTGCCGCCCGGTGTCGTCAACATCGTGACCGGACTCGGGGAGACGGCCGGCGCTCCTCTCGTTGCCCATCCGAGTGTGGACAAGGTGGCGTTCACGGGGAGCGTCGAGGTGGGCAAGATCATCATGCGGTCGGCCGCCGACACACTCAAGAAGATCTCGCTCGAGCTGGGCGGCAAATCGCCGAACATCTTTTTCGCAGACGCTGACTTCGAGGCCGCTGTCGACGGCGCGCTCTTCGGTGTCTTCATCAACCAGGGTGAGGTCTGCTCGGCGGGCAGCCGCATCCTGGTCGAGCGCTCCATCTATTCAAAGTTCCTCGACGCCATGGTCGAGCGCGCGCAGCGCATCACGCTCGGCCCAGGCATGGCTCGCGAGACCAAGATGGGGCCGCTCGTCAGCAAGGAGCACTACGAGCGGGTCAAGCGCTATCTCGAGATTGGCCGGGGCGAGGCCAAGGTGGTGCTGGGTGGCCAGGCGGCAACCGCCGGAGCGCTGGGCCGTGGCTTCTTCGTCGAACCCACGATCTTTGCCGATGTCGACAACTCGGCTCGAATCGCCCGCGAGGAGATCTTCGGGCCGGTGGCCGCAGTCATTCCGTTCGATGGCGAGGACGAGGCGCTCGAGATCGCCAACGATACCCACTTTGGTCTCGCGGCCGCCGTCTGGACGCGCGACATCTTCCGCGCGATGCGCGCCGTCAAACGGTTGCGCGCGGGCATCGTCTGGGTGAACCACATGCAGCCCACCTATGTCGAAGCGCCATGGGGCGGCTACAAGCAGAGCGGGTTCGGCCGCGAGCTGGGCAAGTGGGGCGTGGACGAATATCTGAACGTCAAGCAGGTGTTCATCAACCTCAACGAGCAGCCGATCGGATGGTACTGATCACTCGAGACCCTGCCGCCCGAATCGCCCGGAGTCAAGCCCTCGGATCCGGCGGGCTCGACGAATCCAGCGATCGCGCGTCCGGCCCAATCTTTCATCCTCACGCGGCCTCGCGAGTGAGCATGCGCGTCGCGGCACGTGTGCTCGCGATCTTCGTGGTGTTGACCGCGAGCGCGAGCGGTCAGCAGCCCAGCCCGCTCGCTTCACAGATCGACCGTTTCGCGAATGATTTGACCCCTCAGGTGGTGGCCTGGCGTCGTGACTTTCATCAGCATCCCGAGCTGGGGAATCGTGAGTTTCGAACATCGAAGGTCATCGCCGACACGTTGCGGAAGCTCGGCTACGAGGTCACTTCTCAGATCGCGCACACCGGCGTCGTCGGAGTCCTGCGCGGCAGCCGACCTGGACCCGTCGTCGCACTTCGCGCCGACATGGACGGCCTGCCCGTTACGGAACAGGTCGATCTGCCGTTCAAGTCGACGGCGAAAGCGCCGTGGAACGGCCAGGAGGTGGGGGTCATGCACGCATGCGGGCATGACAATCACATGGCCATTCTCCTCGGCGCGGCCGCCGTCTTCGCGCAGGTGAAGGATCAACTGCCCGGATCGATCAAGCTGATCTTCCAGCCAGCCGAGGAAGGCGCTCCCTCGGGCGAGACCGGCGGCGCCGAGCTGATGGTCAAGGAGGGCGTGCTCGAGAACCCGAAGGTCGATGCCGTCTTCGGGCTCCACGTCTTTCCGTTGCGCGCCGGAACCATCGAGTATCGAGCTGGTCCGCTGATGGCAAGCGCGGACACCTTCACGATCAGCATCCAGGGCAAACAGACACACGGCGCCGTGCCCTGGGGCGGCGTCGATCCGATCGTGATCGGCGCGCAGATCGTGACCTCGCTGCAGACGATCGTCAGCCGGACCGTGAACATCACCGAGGCGCCGGCCGTGGTGACGGTCGCCATGTTCCACGGCGGCAACCGAACCAACATCGTGCCAGACACAGCGGAGCTCGGCGGGAACCGTGCGGACGTTCAGCGAGGGCGTGCGCAGCGACATCGAACGGCGCATCCGGGAGATCGCCACGAGCACTGCCTCCGCGGCGGGCGGATCGGCCGCGGTCAAGTACGATCGCGGCGTTCCCGTGACGATCAATGATCCCGCGCTGACCAGTCGCATGGTGCCGACGCTCGAACGCGTGGCCGGTGCCGGCAACCTGCGGGTCGGGCCGCTGGTGGGAACGGCCGAGGATTTTTCCTATTTCCAGCAGAGAGTGCCCGGGCTCTTCTTTTTCCTCGGCGTCACGCCCGGCGACCGCGATCCGGGCACGGCCGCGCAGAACCATTCCCCGCTCTTCTTTGCCGACGAATCGGCGCTGCCAGTTGGCGTGCGGGCGCTGACGAGCCTGGCGCTCGACTACCTGTACTCCCAGGGGCGCCCGTGAGCGCCGTGTCGACCTCACCCGCACGACCGTCTTCGCTACGCTTCAACAAGGCAGGCCTCGCGTTCCTGCGGGCGCTGAAGCGTCACAACGACCGCGAGTGGTACCGGGAGAACCGCGACGTGTACGACACCGAGGTTCGCGCGCCGATGATCGCGATCATCGAGCAGCTCGCCGTTGACTTCAGACTCTTCGCTCCCGAGCTCGTCGCCTCTCCTCGCGCGTCGCTGTACCGCATCTACCGCGACACACGCTTCTCTGAGGACAAGTCACCCTTCAAGACGCACGTGGCGGCGGTGTTTCCCTGGCGCGGTCTCGGAAAGCACGAAGGAGGCGGCCTGTATTTTCACGTGTCCCCGTCCGAGGTCTGGATCGGTGGCGGCATGTATGCCCCGCCGACGCCTCAGCTCGTGCGCGTGCGCGAGCACATCGCCACCAACGTCAGGCGACTCCGGAAGATTGTCGAGGCGCCCTCGTTCACGCGGGATCTGGGCGCACTCGACGGCGAGCGGCTGCAGCGCGTGCCCAGGGCGTTTCAGCCCGCGCATCCCGCAGCCGACTATCTCCGCTTGAAGCAGTACCTGGCCGGCAAGGAGTATCCGGGGGCGTTTGCCACCAGCGCCGGTTTCTATTCCGAGCTGCTGCGCATCTTTCGCCTGGTGACCCCGCTCATTCGATTTCTGAACGAGCCGCTGGTCGCGCAGCCAACCGCCGCCGGACGGGACCGGGGCATGTGAGCGACCGCTTCGAAACCTACCGCGCGCTGACTCCCGCTTCCCGTGCGCTGGCCACCCGCGCGGGACGGCGGCTTCCCGGCGGGGTCAGCTCGAACGTCAAGTTCTTCCCTCCGTATCCCCTCTTCATGTCGCGCGCGCACGGCTCGCGCATCGTCGACGTGGACGGCCGCGAGTACATCGACTACTGCATGGCGTTCGGACCGCTCATCGCCGGCCACGGCCATCCACGCATCGAGCACGCGATTCGCGCGGAAATGGAACGCGCGGGAACGGTGATTCTAGGCGCGCCTTCCGAGCTCGAAATCGCCTACGCCGAGCGGCTCGCCTCGGTGCTGCCGTCGGCCGACATGGTGCGCTTCACGAACTCCGGGACGGAAGCCACCCTGCACGCCCTGCGGATCGCGCGAGGCGCCACCAAACGGCGACGGATCGTCAAGTTCGAAGGCCACTACCACGGCGCGCATGACGCGGTGCTGATGAACCTCGACAGTCCGGGCGCCGCAGTCGCGTCGTCGGACGGTGATTCCCCATCCCGAAGACACGGTGGTGCTGCCCTTCAACGATGGCGACGCGTTTGAGCGGGCGCTCGACGTCGAGCCTGACATCGCAGCCGTCATCCTCGAACCCATCGCCCGGGGCGCCATCGCCGCCGACCCGGCGTTTCTCGCCCTGGTCCGCGAGCGCACGGCTCGCCTCGATATCGTGTTGATTTTCGACGAGGTCGTCTCGTGGCCGCGCGTCGGATTGTCGGGCGCTCAAGGCATCTACGGCGTCACGCCGGATTTGACGGCGCTCGGCAAGGCAATCGGCGGCGGGTTGCCGATGGGCGCAGTGGTGGGCAAGCGCGGGTTGATGGAGCTCGTGGCACCGCACGCCGCGAGAAGCGCCTCACCACCGTTCAGCACCGAGGCCTATGTTTTTCACGGCGGCACCTACAACGGAACGCCCGCGGCTCTGGCGGCGGGGCTGGCGCTCCTCGATCTCCTGCAGGACGATGGGACACTGACGCGCCTGATTGAACGGGGCGACACGTGTCGCGCCCGGCTTCGCGAGCTCTTCGCCCGGCGCGGGTTGACCGCACAAGTCATCGGTGTCGGAGCCGCCTTCGATTTCTACTTCACCGAACGCGCGATTCGATCGTCCCGCGAGATCTGGGCTTCGGATCTGGAAACGCGCCGACACCTCGACTACCTGCTGCTGGAGGCGGGAATCTACAATTCGCCGCTGCACCGGTTCCATCTCTCGCTGGCGCACTCGGATGACGACCTCGACCGCACGTTCGAGGCCATCGATCTGGCGATCGGCGCGCTCTGAACCTCTCAGCCGGTTACGCCGGCTCTTCACGCGTCAGAATCTCGCCCTCGTCCGAAAGGTCGAAGTGCTCCGCCAGGGGGTGCGAAGGCAGACCCGGCATGCGGAGGATCTCACCCGTGATCGGCACGATGAAGCCTGCGCCGGCGGCCAGCTGAATCTCTCTGACAGTCACCAGAAAGTCTTTCGGGCGGCCCAGCAGGGTCGGGTTGTCGGACAACGACTGCTGTGTCTTGGCGATGCAGATCGGCAGCCGGCCGAAGCCGAGCTTTTCGATCTGTGCCCGGTCGCGTTCCGCGCGCACGTGATAGTCCACGGCCTCAGCGCCGTACATCTCCGAGGCCACCTTGAGTATCTTCTGCTCGATGGGCTCGTCCCATTCGTAGAGCGGTTTGAAGTGCGGCCGCGATCGCATGGCAACTGCCCACACCGTTTTCGCGAGCGCGAGGCAGCCCTCGCCGCCGTCCGTGAACGGGCGCGCAACCACGGCCTCGAGACCCAACACGTCGCAATGCTCACGCACGACCGCAATCTCCTCGTCCGTGTCGCTCGGAAAGTGGTTGACCGCCACGACGCAGCGCTGCTCGAACTTGCGGATGTTCTCCACGTGCTTCTCGAGATTCGGCAGACCTTTGGCCACGGCGTCAGGATTCGGCTCCGCGATGGAGGCGAGCGGCACGCCTCCGTGCATCTTGAGCGCGCGGAGCGTCACGACAAGCACCGTGCACGAGGGCGCGAATTGTCCATATCGGCAATTGATGTCGAAGAACTTCTCGGCGCCGAGCTCGAATGCGAACCCCGCTTCGGTCACGACCGCGTCGGCGTACGCCAGAGCCAGCCGCGTGGCCGCAATGGAGTTCGTGCCGTGCGCGATGTTGGCAAAGGGCCCGCCGTGCACGAACGCCGGCACGCCTTCAATCGTCTGCACGAGGTTGGGCTTGATCGCGTCGCGGAGCAGCGCTGACATCGCGCCAACGGCCTTCAGATCGCGCGCATGCACCGCAGTGCCATCCGCGCGGAACCCGACGACGATGCGGCCCAGACGCTCCTTCAAATCGGGAATGCCGCCAGCCAGGCACAAAATGGCCATTACTTCACTGGCCGCCGCGATATCGAAGCCCGTCTCCCTCGGCACACCTTCGCGATGGCCGCCGAGCCCGATCACGATGTCGCGCAACGCACGGTCGTTCATGTCGACGACACGCCGCCAGATCACGCGTCTCGACTCGATGCCCAGGGCGTTCCCGTGGTGGAGGTGGTTGTCCACCATCGCCGCGAGCAGGTTGTGGGCACTCTCAACTGCGTGAATATCTCCAGTGAAGTGCAGATTCACATCGTCGGCGGGCACGACCTGCGAGCGGCCGCCGCCCGTGCCACCGCCCTTCATACCCAGATAGGGGCCCAGCGACGGCTCGCGCAGAGCGACCGCCGTCTTCACGCCGCTCAGGGCCAGCCCCTGGGAGAGCCCGATGGAACACGTGGTCTTGCCTTCGCCTGCGGGTGTGGGCGTGATCGCCGAGACGAGGATGAGCCGCCCGCGCGGCTCGCGCCGCTTCATCGCCTCCGGTGTGACCTTGGCCTTGTACCGGCCATACGGCTCCATGTGCGAGGGGTCGAGGTCCAGCAGCCGGGCGATGTCGTCGATAGGCTTCATGGCAGGGCGTGAGCCACGTCAGTAATGCAACCGGAGCACGGTGGGTGGGGCGCCTGCTCGCGGCATCACCACAAAGAGATTGTCGTAATCGGCGTCGGCAATCGTGATCGTCTCGCGGTAACCGAGGCCACGAAGGATGGCCGGAATGGTGTCCGAGTGGGCGACGAGGACGACGGTATCGCGAACACGATGAGTGCGAAGCCTGCGGACGACGCTGGCCGGATCCCGCGCGATGATGCTCACGCTCAAGCCGAGTGAGTCGGCCAGAGGCTGCGCCGTCTTTCGCGTCCGTTGAAAATCGCTGCTATAGATCGTGGTGGCGCGGATGTCGCGCAGCACGCGCGCCAGCGAGCCTGCGCGCGCCCGCCCCGCATCCGTCAGGTCGGGGTCCTGTGAGTCGTCTACCTTCTCTCCGTGGCGGACGATGAGAATGGCACGTTGGGCTTGCGCGGAATCCGCAAGACCGAGCAACACGACGAGAGCCAGCGCCACGTGCCTGAGCCAACTGAACGTCACGGCGTCTCCTTTGAACGGAGGGAACGGCGAAGCCGTATCGGCCCTCTGGCGAGGTTGTATCATATCCATGGTGGCCCACCGTACCCGCCGACTCCGGAGCTTTCCATGTCTGCCCTCAAGCCGGCGTCCTCACTCGTCTCCATCTGGTTGAAGCGCGCTCACTACGGCGTCATGGACGCCGTTTCCCGCGCGACGCTCCGCGCGGGTCAGGGACTGGTCGGCAACGCCGATCAGGGTGGCCGCCGGCAGGTCACCGTGATCTCGGCCGAGCGATGGGTGGAGCTGGAACGCGAGCTCGGCATGGCGGTCGATCCATCCGGCCGGCGGGCGAACCTCCTGGTGTCTGGCATCGACCTCCACGACTCGCGCGATCGAGTGCTCATCGTCGGCAGTTGCCGTCTGCGCATCGCGGGAGAGACCAGACCATGCGAGCGTATGGAGGCTGTCGCGACCGGCCTCCAGCGTCTCATGCGTGAAGGGTGGGGCGGTGGCGCGTACGGCGAAGTGCTCGATGACGGCGAAATCGCGGTGGGAGATGAGGTGAGATGGGCGAGTGAGCTTTGAGCTTCGAATCTGTCTGCTATTGGTCGACCACGCTACCGCCAGCCCGGTCCGATCCGGAACCGCCGCCTCCCCTGCCGCCGCGCGCCGACGTCGCCATCGTCGGCAGCGGGTATACCGGCCTGTCGGCGGCCCTTCATCTCCGACGGGCGGGCGCTTCGGTGGCCGTTCTCGAAAAAGAGACGGTGGGCTGGGGCGCCAGCTCCCGCAACGGCGGTCAGGTGCTCACGGGCCTCAAGCTGGCCCCGGCTGACCTCCTCAGGCGCTTTGGCCGGACGCGCGCGCGCGAGTTCTTCGCCTGTTCGCTTGCGGCGATCGATCTGGTCGAACGCCTTATCGACGAAGAACACATCACCTGCGGGTACAGGCGGTCGGGCCATCTTCAGGCCGCGGCCAAGCCCTCCCATTACGACTCGTTGTGCCGCGAGCGGGACCTGCTGGCGGCCGAGTTCGATCACGCCGTCACGCTGGTCCCGCGCAGCGCTCAATCGGGCGAGCTCGGATCCGATGGCTATCATGGGCTGCTGCTCGACGAGCGAAGCGCGGCACTGAACCCCGCGCAGTATGTGATGCGGGCTGGCGGCAGCGGCGGCGCGAGCCGGCGCGCAGATCTTCGAACGCACCTCTGTCACGAACATCTCGCGCGATCGCACCACCTTTCGTCTCACGACATCGGCTGGCACGCTCGAGGCCCAGGCGGTGCTGGTTGCCACCAATGGGTACACCGATGCCAGTGCCCCATGGCTCCGCCGTCGCGTCATTCCGATCGGGTCCTTCATCATCGCGACGGAGCCGCTGTCGCAGGAGCTCGCGGATCGCCTCATTCCGAAGCGGCGCGTCGTCATCGATACGCGCCACTTCCTCCATTACTTCCGGCTGTCGGACGACGGGCGCGTCGTATTCGGCGGCCGTGCGCAATTTGCTCCATCGACTCCGGGATCGACACGAACGAGTGCCAGGATTCTTGCCCGCGACCTCCGGCGCGTGTTTCCCGATCTGGCCGGCACCCGCGTCGACTTCATCTGGAGCGGGCACGTGTGCTTCACGACGGACTTTCTGCCGCGGCTGGGTGAGCACGGCGGCGTCCATTACGCGCTGGGGTATGCCGGCCACGGCGTGGCGATGGCTACCTACCTGGGCCGTCTCGCAGCGGAGTCGATGCTGGGCCACAGCATCGTCAATCCGTTTCGTGATCTGGCATTTCGTGCGATTCCGTTCTACAACGGCACGCCGTGGTTTCTTCCGCTGCTCGGGGCGTACTACAAGGTGAGGGACGCGCTGGAATGACCGGAGCGGAACTATCTGGGTGGCATCGCCGTTTTTCGTGCGGGGTTGAAGAACGGCGTTTTGACGACGGTGGCGCGCACGTGATGGCGGACCGCCTCGACCGTCACTTCCATTTCGAGGGCGGTGTCGATCGCGCCGTCCTCCGACGAAACCGTGGCCAGCGCGATGAGCTGCTTGAGGACCGGTGACCAGGTGGTCGAGGTCGCCTTGCCGACCTGACGGCCGCTCCGGTAGACGGGCACGTGCGTGCGCGATGCGGCTGAGGGCACCTGGGTCGGCAATCCGACCTTGTCGAAGAGCGCCTCGACTTGCGGATAGTCGATTGCGAGCCCGACGATCTGACGCGCGGAACCCCGCCGGTGCTCGTCGCGCAATGCCTGCCGCCCGACAAACGGCTCTTTCTCGAGCTGAACCAGACGACCCAGGCCCATTTCGTAGGGCGAGTACTTCTGGCTCTCGATCAGCGCTTTCTTGCTGCTGAAAAAATCCACCTCGATGAGCAGCAGCCCGGCCTCGATCCTGGCCACGTCGAGCGCCAGCATGCCTGCGGCATGGATATCGAACGGCCGGCCGCCTTCGACGAGCCTGTCCCACACCTTCACGGCCTGCTCGGAAGGAATCCAGATCTCGTAGCCGAGATCGCCTGTGTAGCCGGTGCGCGAAATCTCCACGCCAACACCCGCGATTGTCCCCGTTGTCACGCGGAAGTATTTGAGACCATCGATGTCGGCGTCGGATACCTGGCGCAGTATCTGCGCCGAGGTCGGTCCCTGAAGGGCCAGCGCGGCCAACCGTTCGGAAACATCCTCGATCGTCACGTCCATGCCGAGCGCATTCTGATGGAACCATCGGAGGCTTGGATCGGCGGCGGTCCATCGATACCGGTTCTCGGCTAGTCTGGACACGGTCCCGTCGTCGATCACCTTGCCCCGCTCGTCACACCAGGGGGTATAGAAAACCTGCCCGACGCTCATCTTGCGCACATCCCGGGTAATCACGCGGTCCACGAGGCGCGTCGCATCGCGGCCGCTGATGATGTACTTGTAGAGCGGCGACACGTCGATGAGTGCGGCGGCATTTCGAATGGCGTTGTATTCGTGCTCGTGGTGCGTCTCGTACGAGCTGACGGTGTAGTAGCCCGACCACTCGCGATAATTCAGGCTTTCGCAGAGGGGAAATGTGCGGTCGTGGACGGCGGTTCCGATCGGCATGTCTCAATCCTGGCAGGCGCGGCGATCGCGAGGATGCGGTTGCGCCCTGGTTGATTATATGTCGCAACCCTTGGCCGACCGGCGAGCGGTGCCGCCCGGCGCGTTGACAGTGCAGGGTGTGTATGCCAGACTTTTCCGCCCATCATGCCGCGCTTCGCCGGCCTCATCCATCTGCTCGTGCACACGCTGGTTCTCGGCAACGAGACGCGCAGCGCCGGCCTGAGTACGGCGTTCCACCGCTAGTCTGACCTCGAACGGTCAGCCGGGGGCCTGTTCGTCCGCGCCCGGGTTCTGCGGATCGCTCGCGCGACTGAAGGACGAGCTGCCGTTATCGCCAGAGGGAACATCGCCAGCTGCGAGTCATGCGGAAATACGACGTCATCGTCATCGGCGGCGGCCACAACGGCCTCGTCAACGGAGCCTATCTGGCTCGTGCCGGCAAGAAGGTGCTGGTCCTCGAGCGGCGGCATGTGCTCGGCGGCGCGGCCGTCACTGAAGAGGTCTTCCCCGGCTTCCATTTCTCCGTCTGTTCCTACGTCGTCTCGTTGCTCAGGCCCGAGATCATTCGCGAGCTCGATCTTCCCCGCCACGGTCTCGAGATACTGCCGCTCGACGGCACGTTCACGCCCATGCACGGCAACTATCTCTGGCGCGTGAACGACCATGCCAAGACGCGCCGCGAGGTAGCGCGTCATTCGCCGGTGGACGCCGAAGCGTACGAGGAATACGGCAAGTCGATGGTGGAAATGGCCCGGTTCGTCAAGCCGATTCTCGACATGACGCCGCCCGATCCGTTTTCACTGGATCCACGCGAACTCAGGAAGCTGCTGTTCCTTGCGCGCCGCTTCCAGGCGCTGCCGGGCCAGGACAAGTACAACATGGTGCAGCTCATGACGATGAGCGCCGTGGACTTCCTGGATCAGTGGTTCGAGACCGATGTGCTCAAGGCCACCATGTCGGCGTCCGGCATCATCGGCACGTTCCTCGGCGTGCGGTCGCCCGGCACGGCCTACGTGCTCCTCCATCACTACATGGGGGAAATCGACGGGGCGTTTCGTTCGTGGGGATTCGCGCGCGGCGGCACCGGCGCCATCTCGAACGCCATCGGTGACGCGGCACGAGAGGCTGGCGTCGAGATCAGGACCGAGGCCGCCGTGGCCGCCATCGTCGTCAAGGGCGGACGCGCGGCGGGCGTGGCACTTCAGAACGGCGAGGAGATCGCGGCCGACGTCGTGGCCTCGAGCGCCGACCCCCATGTGACGTTCCTGAAGCTGCTGGATCCCTCCGCGCTGCCGGGCGAGTTCGTCGACGAGATTCGCCGCTACAAGTTCCGCGGGTCGTCCGGAAAGGTCAACCTCGCCCTCGACGCGCTGCCCGACTTCACGTGCCTGCGAGGGCCAGGCGCGCACTTGCGCGGCGCAATCTCCATCTCGCCGAGCGTGGAACACATGGAGCGCGCGTACGACGACGCAAAGTACGGAAATTTCTCGAGGCGGCCGTACATCGACATGGTGATTCCGACGCTGACGGATCCGTCGGTGGCGCCGCCCGGCAAGCACATTCTTTCCTGCTTCGTCCAGTACGCGCCGTACAAGCTGGCCCGGGGCAACTGGGACGACCGGCGCGAGGAATTCGGCGACACGGTCATCAATACCATTGAAGAGTTCGCGCCCAACATACGGAATATCATCCGCCATCGCCAGGTGCTGACGCCGCTCGACATCGAACGCGATTGGGCGTTGACCGAGGGCAACATCTTTCAGGGCGAGCTGACGCTCGAACAGTTGTTCTTTCTGAGGCCGGTGCCCGGCTGGGCGCAATACCGTACGCCGATTCGAGGACTGTACATGTGCGGCTCGGCGACACACCCCGGCGGCGGAATCATGGGCGCGCCGGGTCGCAACGCGGCCCTCAGGATGCTGAAGGACATGGGCGGGGCGTCGCCCAGCCGCAAGAAGGCGACAGCGGGCGCCTGACCGACGATGCCAGAAACTCGGGACGTCGTCATCGTCGGGGGCGGTCACAACGGGCTGATCGCAGCGTTCTATCTGGCAAGAGCCGGACTGAAGCCTCTCGTCCTCGAGGCACGTCCCCTCGTCGGCGGCGGTGCGGTGACCGAAGAATTCCATCCCGGGTTTCGCGGGCCGATCCTGGCCCACGCCGGCGGGCCGCTGCTCGCCGACATTCTGCGTGATACGGCAGTCGAGCGGCGGGGCGTGGAGTTTCTTCGTCCGAACCCGCGGCTGACGGCGCTCTCGCCTGAGGGACAGGCGCTGTCACTGTTCGACAATCCATCTGAGACGGCCGAGCACCTGCGGCGTGTGTCCGCCAAGGACGCTCGGAAGTTCACCGACTTTCATCGCAGCCTGGCGCAAATCGGTGGGCTCATCGCGAGCCTCATGACTGTGACGCCTCCGGTCATCGAAAAGCCATCATCTTCCGAGCTGTGGACGCTGCTCCAGACGGGACGCCGATTTCGAAAGCTCGGGAAGGCAGACGGTTACCGTCTGCTCCGTTATGTCCCCATGGCGGTCGCCGATCTCGTCGGGGAATGGTTCGAAACGGAGTTGCTGCGCGCGGCGCTGGCGGCTCGCGGCATTTTCGGGGCGTTC
The DNA here is from genome assembly GCA_963817395.1 of uncultured Acidobacteriota bacterium. Classification (GTDB taxonomy): domain Bacteria; phylum Acidobacteriota; class Vicinamibacteria; order Vicinamibacterales; family CAVPJW01; genus CAWGYQ01. Next base: position 312,285 of record CAWFOC010000003.1, read on the forward strand.
CTGGGTCCCTGGTCCGCCGGCAGCGGCGCACTCTTTCTCTTGCAGGCGGCATGCGAGCCCCACAGCGCCGGCACGGCATCGTTCGTCAAGGGCGGCCCCGGAGCGCTCACCCGCGCGCTCGGCGAGGCGGCCGAGCAGGCCGGCGCCACGATACGCACGAACGCCCGCGTCGAACGCATCCAGGTTCGAGATGGCGGAACGACGGGCGTCGTGCTGACGAGCGGCGAAGAGATTGCCGCCCGAACAGTCGTGTCGAACGCCGACCCGAAGCGCACACTACTCGGGCTGATAGACCCGATCCACCTGGATCCCGAATTCGCTACCAAGATGCGTTGCTACCGCACGCCCGGCGTGACGGCCAAGGTGAATCTGGCATTGTCGCGGCTGCCGACATTCGTCGGGCCGATGGATGGTTCGAGCCGCCTCGATCTGCAGTCGATCGCCGGCCGCATCCATATCGGACCGGATATCGACTATCTCGAGCGCGCCTTCGATGCTGCCAAATACGGCGAGCTCTCGCCCGAGCCGTACCTGGACGTCACGATTCCGACGATTCTCGATTCGGCCCTCGCTCCGACGGGCGCGCACGTGATGTCAATCTATGTGCAGTTCGCTCCGCACCGCCTGAAGCACGGCGCGTGGTCCGATCACGCCGTATCGCTCGGCGATACGGTGGTTCGCACGCTGGCGCGCTACATGCCCGATCTGCCGCAGACGATCGTCGCTCGCCAAATCATCACCCCCTCCGACCTGGACCAGGTCTACGGTTTTTCGGGTGGCCACATCTTCCATGGGGAAATGGCGCTCGATCAGCTCTTCACGATGCGCCCGCTACTGGGCTGGGCGCGCTATCGAACGCCGATTGGCGGGGTCTACCTGTGTGGCGCGGGCACGCATCCCGGCGGGCTCCTCACGGGAGGGTCAGGAATGAATGCAGCACGCGAGATCATCAAGGACGTGAAAGGCCGGAGCTGACACGCGCCTGAGGAGGAGTCAGTCGGTGAGCAGCGCGTGGGTCGTCCGTTCCGGCGTGGCGGCTGTCGCCGCCAGCCTCGCGGTCTCAACCGGTCTCTTTGTGGCCGGTCAGGATCCCTCGTCGCCCGCACGTGTCGAGATTTTCGGGTTCTCGTCGGACACGGCGAGTCGCCAGGCCGCGCTAGAGGCTCGCTTTCTCCCCCTCCCCTCAGCTAAACGCGTGGCCGATGCCCATGCTTTCCTGACGCGCGATCCGCACGTCGCCGGTTCGCCACGCGATCGCGAACTGGCCGAATGGGTGCGGGATGAATGGCGACGCTACGGCTTCGACGAGGTCGAGATCGTCGAGCACGAAGTGCTGCTGCCCTACCCTGAAGAAGTCACGGTGGCTTTGACTGCGCCGATCGCGCAGACGCTATCGCTGAAGGAAGATCCGATTGACGGCGATCCCTCGACGGCTCGCGCCGATGTGGGCATTCCTCATCACGCGTACTCGGCGTCGGGCGAGGTGACCGCTCCACTCGTCTACGCTGGCAGCGGCAATCCGTCCGATTACGACTGGCTCGCCACGCAGGGCATCGACATCAAGGGCAAGATTGCGCTCGTGCGCTACTCGGTGCCCTACAGCTATCGCGGGTTCAAGGCGCTGACGGCGCAGAAACGCGGCGCCGCCGGCATTCTCATCTATTCCGATCCCGCCGACGACGGGTACGGCAAAGGCGCCGTGTACCCGGACGGTCCGTGGGGACCGCCGTCGCACATTCAACGCGGCGGCATCGTCTTCGATTTTCTGGTCCCGGGCGATCCTCTCACGCCGGGCTGGGCGTCGATTCCAGGAGCGCGACGTATTCCGCCGTCCCAGGCCGCGTCGCTGCCGGCCATTGTCAGCGCGCCCCTCTCGTGGAAGGACGCCGAAGTTCTTCTGCGCAGCCTCGACGGTCCCGTGGCGCCGGACGGCTGGCAGGGCAAGCTGCCCTTCCCGTATCGCGTCGGTGGCGGGCGTGCGGCTGTACGTCTGCGGGTGAAGATGGACGATCGCGTTCGACCAATCTGGACGGTCATCGGCCGCATCCGAGGGAGCGCGGAGCCCGACCGCCTGGTAATCGTCGGCAATCACCGTGACGCGTGGATCTTTGGCGGCGTCGATCCGTCGAGCGGGAGCGCCGCTCAAATGGAGCTGGCGCGGGCGCTCGGTGCGCTCGTTCGTGACGGCTCGCGCCCTCTACGCACCATCGTGTTTGCGAGCTGGGACGCCGAAGAGTTCACACTGACCTCCTCGACCGAGTGGGGCGAGCAGTACGAAAAAGAGCTGTCGGCAAATGCCGTGGCGTACCTCAACGTGGACAGCGCGGCATCCGGGTCCAATCTCAGCATCGGCGCGGTTCCCTCGCTCAATCGTTTGATTACCGAGGCGGCCGCGCGCGTCTCCGATCCGCAGGCGTCAATCCCCCTCGCCGCGGCGTGGCGCGATCGGCGAGCGAGCGCAGCCGGCGCGTTGCCAACGAGCCGGTCGGACAGCCTCGTCAACAATCGTCTGGGCAGCGGCTCGGATTACACGGTCTTCCTGAATTTTCTGGGAATCCCGGTGGCCGATCTCACCTTCGACGGCCCATACGGCGTGTACCACTCCATGTACGACACGCATCAGTGGGTCGCTCGTATCGGGGACCCTGGTTTCCGTTACCACACCACGATGACCCAGTTCTGGGGTGTGCTGACGCTGCGTCTCGCCAATGCCCAGCTGCTGCCACTCGACTACGAGCCGTATGCCGATCGCGTGCTCGAGTTCCTGGGCGACCTGGAGCGGGCCAGCGGAAACCCTGAGGACGTGGCCGCAGCCTTTGCGCCGGTTCGGGCGGCCGCCGAACGGTTCAAAGTGGCAGCCTCGGCCCTTTCAGCCCATGGATCGCGACTGCTGGAGAGCGCTCAACCCTCGCACGCTGACTTGTCGGCAACCAACGTTCGTCTGATGCGTGCCGAGCGGGCGTTGCTGGATCCGGCGGGCATTCCGGGCCGTCCCTGGTATCGTCATCTGATTTATGCGCCCAAGTTCACGTATGCTCCAGAGCCGCTGCCGGGCCTGGCCGAAGCACTCGCGGCTCGTGACAACGGCCGTCTCGCCGGCCAAGTAACCCGACTGACGCTCGCCCTCGATCGTGCGACGCGCGCACTCGCCCTCGAGTGACGGACAGCTATCCGAGGTGACCGATGGAAACCAGCACCAAGCCTGCCCAAAAGATTACCTACGCGACGATGAGCGCGGACCGGATGGAGGACCTGCATCGCGAGCTCGATCAAGCCATCGTTCGAGTACGGGACACCTTCGGCCGCACCTATCCGATGATCGTCAACGGCACGCCCCTCGACGCGTCTTCACAGTTCGACGACCGGAGCCCGGTCGATGCGCGCCTGCTGCTGGGGCGCTTCCAGCAGGGTGGACGCGAACACGTGCAGCAGGCCATCGGCGCGGCCCGTGCGGCGTACCCGGCCTGGAGCGGATTGCCGTGGCAGGAACGCGTGCGATTGCTCAAGGCCGTCGCGTCGGCCATCCGCGCTCGCCGTTGGGAGCTGTCGGCGCTGATGGGCTATGAAGCCGGCAAGAACCGGCTCGAGTGCGTCGGCGACGTCGAGGAGTCGGCCGATCTCATCGAGTACTACTGTGATGAGATGACCGGGAATCGCGGTTTCGTGCGCGAGATGGGACGACTGAGCGAGAACGAACAGAACCTCAGCGTGCTTCGCCCGTTCGGCGTCTGGGCCGTGATCGCGCCTTTCAATTTCCCCATGGCGCTCGCGGCGGGCCCCTCCGGCGGGGCGCTCGTGGCGGGCAACACCGTTGTCTTCAAGCCGGCGAGCACGACGCCGCTCATCGGGTACAAGCTGTACGAGGCGATCGCCGAAGCCGGACTACCACCCGGCGTGTTCAACTTCGTCACCGGCCCCGGGGGCACCGCGGGCCAGGAGCTCATCGACAATGCCGGCATCGACGGCGTCGTCTTCACGGGCTCGAAGGACGTCGGGATGAAGCTGATGCGCGACAACACCACGCGTCCGGTGCCGCGGCCGCTCATCATCGAAATGGGAGGCAAGAACCCTGCGCTGGTGATGCGGTCGGCCGATCTCGACAAGGCGGCCGACGGCGTCATGCGCTCGGCTTTCGGAGCGCAGGGACAGAAGTGCTCGGCCTGCTCCCGGGTGTACGTGGACAAGGCGGTGCGCGATCGATTCGTCGAGCTGCTCGTGCAGAAGACGAAGAAGATCAAGGTGGGCAACCCGCTCGAACGGGATGTGTGGCTCGGCCCCGTGATCAATGAAGCCGCCGTGAACACCTACGAGTCGGCAATCGAGCGGGCGCAGCGCGACGGCGGCCGTATTCTCACCGGCGGCCGGCGCCTCACGGACGAACCCTTCAATCACGGCTATTTCGTCGAGCCGACAATCATCGACGGTCTCCGCCACGACCACCCGTTGTTCTCGGAAGAGCTGTTCGTTCCAATCACGGTCGTCGGCGATGTGGTGTCGGTCGACGAGGCGATCGAGCTGGCGAATCGAACGGAGTACGGCCTGACGGCGGGTATCTTCACCGAAGACGACAAAGAGCTTCAGCGGTTCTTCGACACCATTCAGGCGGGCGTGCTCTACGCCAACCGCCGCGCCGGCGCGACCACCGGCGCGTGGCCCGGCATCAACCCCTTCGGAGGCTGGAAGGCGAGCGGCTCGACGGGACGCGGGACAGGTGGGCCGTACTACGTGCAGCAGTTCATGCGGGAACAGAGCCGCGTGCGCGTCCGGTGAGCGGCAGGACGGCGTTCAGGTCCGCTCCGTCGGAAGACGCCGCCAGCGGGCGATGACCGCACCTGGCAGGACAATGCCCGCGGCGGTGGCGAGCGTCAACCATCCACCGGCGCTCCCGGACGGACGCGGCCAGCAGAGGTTCACGGTCATGGTCGAGCCGTAGAGCAACGCCGCCAGGGCCACGACGGTTCCCCATCGCCCGAGCGAGAAATGATCGTGCGTACCCGAAGTGACCCAGCCCATCGCGGGGGCCATCAGCCGTGCGAGCACGACACTCTGGTACGACAGATACATTCCGACGACGGCGAAGGAGGCGACGAGCGCCGTGACGTCAACGGCCCCGAGCTCGACGCTCGTGAAGGCGATGACCACGAGGGCGCCGATGGCGACGAACGTGATGGCATTGGCTGGCACGCGGCGATCCGGCGTGACCCGTCGCAACCAGCTCGACCCCGGGACCATCCCATCGCGTGCGTAGGAGTAGACGAGACGCGCGGCCGCCGTCTGCACCGCCCCGCCGCACGAAAAGTACGCCAGCACGACCAGCACCAGCACGACCCGTGAAAGCGCCCATCCGAGGCGCGCCTCGAGAACGATCGGGATGGTCGCAGCAGGGTTCGCGGCTGCCGCGGCGAGATCCGGCGTGGCCAGGATCAGCACGATCAGCAGAAACACCGTGACTGCTGCCCCGCCCACCAGAGACAGCACCATGGCGCGCGGCACTTTCCGAGGGGCATCCACGATCTCTTCGGCGACATCGGCCGCCGACTCGAAGCCGTAGAAGATCCAGGCGATTGCGAGAATGGCCGCCATGAACGCGCCAGCGCCCGCCGGTCCGCTCGCCGTCTCGCGGGAGACCAGCGTGGACCACGGCTGAAGAGGGCCGGTCGCGAGGAGCGCAACGCCCAGAAGGACGGTGGCTGTCAGCTCGATCGCGACGCCAAGCCAGGTGACGATCATCGTGCCGCGCAGCCCTCTGTGATTGAAGATCGTGTGGCCGATGACGATCGTGGCACCGATGATCGCGAGGAGATCCCGCGTCAAGGGCCACCCCATCAACGCGGCCACGAACGGCGCGGCCCCAAGGTCGACCGCCGCGAGGGTCACGATCAGCGACACGCCGTAGAGCCAGCCGACGAACCATCCATAGCGCGGTCCGATGAGTCGACGCGCCCACTGATAGAGCGATCCGGCCAGCGGATACTCCACCGCAAGCTCGCTGAAGACGAGCGCCACGAGCAGCTGACCGCCGAGGACGATGGGAACGCCCCAGATGAAGAACGGGCCTCCCGTGGCGAGCCCGTAGCCGAACAGCGTGTAGACGCCGACGACCGGGGAGATCTCGCAGAAAGCGATGCCGATGCCGGCCAGCAGTCCAAGCGTCCGAGCGAGCTCCTGCGCATAGCCGAACCTCGAGAGCTCGGCACGGTCGCGCGTGTTGCCCGCCGGCGGTTCCGGAAGCGTGGCAGGTGTGGGCACAAGTTTGTCGGCGCGCGCATTCTATACGGGTCCCATCTGCCACCGAGAACCGGCTCGGACACGGCGATAGAATGACGCCGTGCGGCGGTCCAGACTCCTCGTGGCTCTCGCGCTGACGGTCGGCGTGGCCGCCGCGCTCTGGGCAGGTGCCCGCTCCGGCTGGCTTTCCCCATCCGGACGCCGTCCGAACCTGCTTCTCATCTCCATCGACACGCTTCGCGCCGACCGGCTGGGCAGTTACGGCTACACCTCGGGAGCAACTCCGGCCTTGGACGCCCTAGCCGCGCGGGGGCTGCGGTTCACGCAGGCCACAACGGTCGCGCCTTTGACACTGCCGGCCCACGCGTCGCTCCTGACCGGCACCTTCCCGCCGCATCACGGCGTGCGCGACAACGGCGGCTTCTACCTCGACGAAGGCGAGACGACGCTCGCCGATACGCTCGGCGAGCACGGATATCGAACCGGCGCCTTCGTCGGGGCGTTCGTGCTCGATTCGCGATGGGGGCTTGCCCAGGGCTTCGAACGTTACGTAGACGACTTCGACCTGGCGAAATACGACATGTCGGTGGGCCTGGACGCAGCGCAGCGGCCCGGGAGCGAAGTCGTCCGAAGCGCGATCGACTGGCTCGCGGCGGATCTCGAAAAGCCGTTCTTCGCCTGGGTTCATCTGTACGACCCGCACACCCCCTACGCCGCGCCGCAGGAAATTCGTGACCGGTTTCCACGAACCATGTCCGGCGCCTACGACGCGGAGATCGCGGCAACCGATACCTACGTTTCCCGCCTGCTCGGCAGCCTCGAAGCGTCGGGCCGCCTCGATGACACCGTGATCGTGGTGGTGGCCGATCACGGCGAGTCGCTCGGGGAGCATGCCGAGCAGACACACGGATTCTTCGTCTACGACGCAACCGTTCACATCCCGCTCGTCATCGCGGGCCCAGGCGTCGGGACACACGTCATCGATTCCCAGGTCCGCATCGTCGACGTGATGCCCACGGCACTCGAGCTGCTCGGTGTGGACGTGCCTGCGTCGGTCCAGGGCGCGTCGCTCATCCCGCTGACACGAGGCACGACGCTCGATCTGCTGGCATTCTCGGAGACCTGGTACCCGCGGTACCGATACGGCTGGGCCGAGCTGCTGGCCGTTCGCGACGGCCGATACAAGTTCGTCGCCGCGCCGAGGCGCGAGCTTTACGACATCAGGGACGATCCCGGCGAGACACGCGATCTGTCCTCGGTCAATCCGCGGCTCGCCGATTCACTCGAGCGTGCGCTGCACGAGTTGATGGCAGAGGTGGCCGCGAGCGGGCGGCGGCGCATGCCGGTGAGCGTCGACCCCGAAGTCGAAGAGAGACTCCAGGCGTTAGGGTATGTCGGCTCGAGCATCACGGCGCGCAATCTGGAGGATCGACCGCGCGGCGATCCCAAAGACAAGATTGGTCTTTACGGATTCCTGAAGATGGCGGCGACGGACTCCGTCGCCGGCCGTCTCGACGACGCCATTGCCAAAGTGCGGCAGGCGCTCGAGGCCGACCCGGAGATCGTCGAAGGCCACATGATGCTCGGCAACCTGCACAGCAAGGCCGGCCGTTCGGCGGACGCCATTGCCGCCTATCGCCGTGCGCTGGAATTCGATCCCGACCACGAGGGCGCGGCCTTCAGCCTCGCACTCGCGTACAAGGAAGCACGCCGGCTGGCCGATGCGGAGGCTGGATTCGAGCGGGTGCTGGCTCTCAATCCTCGAAACACGAAGGCGCGGTTCCAGCTAGCCGATCTCTGGATGGCCGAACGGCAGTTCGACCGTGCGGAAGCGGTGCTCCACGACGCGCTGTTGCTCGACGTCGAACGTGCCGCGTTTCTGGTGAAACTGGCCGAGTGTCAAATCGAGACTCGACGATTCGACGAAGCCGAGCGCTCGCTGCTCACTGCACGCGCGCTGAAGCCGGACCAGCGGCTCTTGCACTACGACCTGGGCCTGGTCTTCGAGGAGCGTGGCGCGATCGACCCAGCCATCGACGGCCTACGAAGCGGAATTGCGGGTGAGCCCCCGAATGTACCAAGCGCACTTCAATCTGGCCAAGCTGTTGACGAAACGAGGACGCTCGCGCGAGGCCGTCGCGCACTTTCGGGAGACGGTTGCCGCGAACCCGGAATTCGCGGCCGGCCAGCTGTACCTGGCCAAGGCTCTTCTCGACGCGGGGGACCTGCAGGCCGCGGAGCTGGCGGCTCGCCAGGGGCTGGCACGGCGGCCGCCGCCAGACATTGCACCGCTCGGACACTACACTCTGGCCGACATCTACGCGCGGCTGGGTCGCGAGGCGGACTCGGCGCGCGAAGCCGCCGCGGGACGCCGTCTCGAGCACGCGCGGGGCGACCGTCAGTCGAGCCTCAACGCGAGGCCTTCCGGTTCTCCGTGATCGGCAACATCTATCGGACCATGATGCGCGAGCTCTCCTGGCTGCTTCGAGCCTCTATCGCGATCGCGGCCTTGCCCGCCTTGGGCGTGCTCGCCGTCGCCTCAGCCAGCCGTCCCGATCGCTGCGCGACACTTGGTCTTCATTACCATCGACACGCTTCGCGCCGATCGTCTCGGTTGTTATGGCAATACGCAGGTTGAAACGCCCGCGATCGATCGTCTTGCGCGAGAGGGCGTCGTCGCCGTGAACGCTGCGGCGCATGTGCCCCTGACGCGCCCCTCGCACCTGTCGATGTTCACCGGGCGGTACCCATCCGGGCACGGCATCCGTGACAACATCTCGCCGTCGTTCGCCACACCCGGAATCCCGGTACTCGCGGAAGTCCTTCGAGACGCCGGCTTCCGAACAGCGGCGTTCGTGTCGTCGATTGTGCTGACGAGGCAGTCGGGACTCAATCGCGGATTCGAGACCTACGCGGACCGCTTTGCCGGCGCCAAGGAACCCGACCAGATTTTTCTGAACACGATCCAGAAGCGCGGTGACGACACCACTCGTGAGGCGCTCGAGTGGCTGCGTGAGGCGCGCGCCAGCACGCCGGCGGCTCGGCTGGCACTGTGGGTGCACCTCTACGATCCGCACGACCCGTACGAGCCGCCGGAGCCTTTTGCCACGCAGTACGCCGGGAGACCGTACGACGGCGAGGTGGCATGGTCCGACACCCTGGTCGGCCAGATCCGCGGCGCGCTCGAACACTCTGGCCTTCTCGATTCCTCGCTGGTCGTCGTCACATCCGATCACGGCGAGGGGCTCGGGGAGCACGGCGAATCGGGCCACGGTTTCTTCGTGTACGAAAGCACGTTGCGCGTGCCGCTCGTGATGCGCGGTCCCGGGCTCCAGGCCGGCTCACGAGTCGAGCCGCTCATTCGTCTGGTCGATCTTTTCCCGACCGTGCTCGACCTTCTCGACGTCGCGCTTCCCCGGGACGCCGTCCTGTCAGGGCGAAACGTCACGGCTGCACTGAATGGCGGGGACCTTCCCGAGGCTGATTCGGCGAGCTACGGCGAGACACTGGTGCCCCTTCTTCACTACGGCTGGAGCGACCTCCGCAGCATTCGCGATGGACGATGGAAGTACGTGCTGGCGCCGCGCGCGGAGCTGTACGATCTGGCCACCGATCCTGGAGAGCTTCAGAACCTCGTCAATGCCCAGCCAGCGCGGGCTCGTGCACTCAGAGTGGCGCTCGAGTCAGAGCTGAAGCGGGAGCGCGCCGCGGTTGGCGATAATTCTGCCGCAAACGTCCCGGCCGACCTGCTCGAGAAGCTCGGGGCCCTCGGGTATGTGAGCGCAGGGCCCCCCTCGGCCGCCAGGGCGAGCGGCGCCGATCCCAAGGACAAGATCGAGGAGTTCAGACAGATCAACGGTCTCATGCGCGAAGGTCTGAGCGCGCTCCACGCGGGCGACTTTCGGACGAGCGCGGACCGGCTCGGCCGGCTGGACGCGCTCGGCATCGACAGCTTCGAGGTGAACTTCTATTCCGGGCGCGCGCTGGCCGGACTCGGGCGCCATCCGGAAGCCATTCGGCGCTTCGAGACAGCACTCGAGCGTCTTCCCTCGTTCGGTCCAACGTACCTGGCGCTTGCGGACTCCTTCATCGCCAGACGCGATCTGGCGGAAGCGATTGTAGTGCTGCGACGTGGGCAGGCCGCTTCACCGAGAGACGCGTCGCTCTACGAGCGCGAAGCCGAGGTGTGGCGACGGCGAAAGAATCCCGGTGAAGCCGTGACGGCTTACGAGCGGATGCTGCCGCTCGCGCCGCGTGACGCCCTCGTGAGGGTTCGCCTCGGTGAGCTCTACCGTGACCTTGGCAACACGGACGCTGCCTTGATCCATCTTCGCGAGGCCGTCATCCTCGATCCCTCGCCTGCCTCCTACTGGAATGCGTTGGGAATGGTCCTCGGCGGCAGTGCCGATCTGCCCGGCGCCGAGTCGGCTTTTCGCGAGGCCGTCTCACGCGATCGCCAGAACGCGCAATATCTCTACAATCTCGCGCTGTCGCTGGAGCGTCAAGGACGACCGACCGAGGCGGCGGATCTGTATCGACAGGTTCTGGCGCTCCAGCCGACGTTTCGAGCGGCGGCCGATCGCCTTCGTGGTCTGGGCTAGAAGCGCACCTTCGCGCCGAGCATCAGCCTTCGCGGATAGACGAAGAGCGTCGGCAGGCCGAAGATGTCCGCGGTACCTTCCCGGCTGCCGAGGTCCTCGAACGCATCGCTGTTGGTGAGGTTGAGGAAGTCGCCGAACACGGCTACGCCGACGTCGTCCGAGAACGCGAACTCTTTTTCGACGCGCAAATCCAGGTTGTTCAAGTCCGGGAGCCGCCGGTCTCCCGTGAGCCGTTCTGCGAGGATCGTCGTTTGGGGAAGGCCCAGCTCCTCCTCCGAAATTCGCGCGGTTCGCGCCCACGGCTTGCCGGTCTGGTGCTGGAAATTTATGGCGCTGGTAATGCCCCAGGGCAGCTCGCCCACGAGCTGCAGCTTGAAGACGACGGGACGATCGCTCGTGAGGAGCGCGTCGCTGTTGACGAAGTCATTTGGATTCTGACCGAAGGTGTCAGCGGTCGAATGGGTGCCATCGGCGGGCGGGTCGAGGCTCGAACCGAGTCGGCCTTCGGTCTTCGACAATGTGAGGCCGGCCGTGGCCTGCCAGCGATTCGACAGGCGCTTGACGAGCTGGATGTCCAGGCCTTGATAGCGGCTGAACATGCTGTCAGGGTTGGTGAGCAGGAAGAGGCGGTCTTCCACCGGCGAGAGCAGCCGGAACACCGGGATGTCGGCGCCGCTCGCATCGGTTCCTAGCACATCGGCGTAGTTCACCTGTTGATACTCGCCGTTGATCTCCTGCCACCCTCCGGGGAGCTCGCCGCGTTTGTAGACATAGTTCACCGAAAGGCCAAGGTCGGCGGTAATCGCCTGCTCGAACCCGACGATGAACTGATCGGTGTAGGGGTTTCTGAAGTTCGGGTCGACCGTCAGACTCGAGTTGTCCGAGACCAGCTCGGTGTCGAGCGGATCGCCGTTCTCATCGAAGAAGCCTGAGAACAGGAATTTCGGAGTGACCGCGGGCGAGACCGCCTCGAACTCACCGGTGACCACGCCTCTGTAGTAGCGCCCGTAATGCCCCTTCAGCACCGATCGACCGGAGCTAGTCAGTTTGAGGTTGAACCCGAGCCGCGGCGACACGCTGTGCCAGTCGAAGAGGTTGTCCACGCCGGGTGTAGACTCGCCGGTTTCCTGGCCGAAGCGGTCGTAGACCGGCTGCGGCTTGAAGTACGCCTTGCTGTAGTCGTATCTCACGCCGAGATTGAGCGTCAGCCGCGAGCCGATGCGCAGCGTGTCGTCCGCATACACACCGAGGCCGCGCATCTGGCCGCCCGACGCGTGCGGAAGCTGCGTATAGCCGTACTGGGGCACGCCACCGTAGGTATAGATGTAGTCGTTGTAGCCAAAGAAGTAGTCGCTGCCGCCGCTGTTGTACTGAACGCCCAGCTTGATTTCGTGGTTCCCACCCAGGAAGTTGTCGGCGTAGTGCGTGACCTTGCCGCTGAACGCCGTCTTCCAGTTGCTGCCGTCGTAGAAGTAGTAGATACCGCCCGAAACCTCCCCCGTGTCGAGCCCGGCGAAGCGCGGCGCTAGTCGCGGCCCGCCGTTCAGCGGATCGCCGTGATCGTCGCCGTAGAAGCCCGAATAGCGCGCCTCGAGCATGGTCTTGTTGTTGACGACCGACGTGAACACCACGCCGGGCGACGGATTGTGCCCGTGCTCGTAGGCGACAGCGCTTGGCGCCGTGAACGCGTTTCCGACTTCAGGGATCTTGTAGAAATCGTCGTGGTACTGAAACTGGACCTTGTTGTTGTCGTTGATTTGATAGTTCAGCTTGAAGAATATCCGCTTGGCCTCGGAGCGGCCGGGAAACGATGCTTCGGTGCCGGCAGGCGCCTCCCAGTCGCGTTGATACTGAAACGACCCGAAGAACCACAGCGTGTCCCGGATGATCGGACCACCGAGCTGGCCGGTGACATCGTGGAATTGATCTCGATAATACGGAAGACCCCCGTCCTGCTCGTCTGTCGTGTTGCGCGAAGTGAGGCCGTCCGATTGAAAGTAGTAGTTCGCATCGCCGTGAAACTCGTTGCTGCCCTGGCGCGTCACGACGTTGAAGACCGCGCCCATCAGGTTCCCGTACTCGGCGGTCGCGCCGAGCGAGAGTACCTGCACCTCCTCGATGGCGTCGGTGTTTGGCCACGGCCAGGCCTGGCCCGTGGACGGCGCCGTGAAGTCGGTGCCGTCGAGCTGATACGAGTTGTCTGTCGTGCCTGATCCGAACGACGTGGACGAGGAGCTGGTGGAGGTGACGGCGCTGACCCCCGGCGCCGCGTTGATCAGATCGAAAAACGTGTTGCGACGGACGGGCGCGTTCTCCACCCACTCGCGGTTGTAGTTGGTCGAGATCTGGTTCGTGGTCGCGTCGACGACCGGCGTCTCACCCGTGACGGTCACGGCTTCCGCGACACCGCTGATCTTGAGGATCTCGTCGATCTGGACCGACGAGCCGAGCGGCACGCTGGTGCCCGTGCGGTTGATCGTTCCGAAACCCGCCAGCTCGAACGTGAGATCGTACGAACCGGGGGGAAGCGAGACGAACCGGTAGGTGCCGGCGTCGGACGTGACCGTGGTGGGCATCCCCGGGACGGCCGTGCTCGTCAGCGTGACCGTGACGCCGGGAAGAACGCCGCCGGATTCGTCGGTGACCGTGCCGAAGATGGTGCCGGTGGTGCGCTGCGCGAACGCGGGAGATGCCGCGAGGAGCGTGGCCGTCACCAGGATGGCTGCACTCAACGGTCGGATCATCGTCTGCACCCGGGCTTTGGCCGGCGAAGGCGAGAGGTCTGGTCGAAAATCGACTCGACTCTACGCCCGGTCAGGCGGACTGTCAATGTCGCGGCGATCGAGATCCGGCCGCCAGCAATCCACGAGCGCCTGTCTTATAGTGTGAGGACATGCGACGCCCTTTCTTGCACGTCGCGACGGTCATCGTCGTCGCGGGGGCGGTTGTCGGGACGACGATCGTCGCCCAGCGTCCCCCGGGCCAGGCGCCGCCGCGGGACCGACGACCGGCAACCGGCACCAGCGTCATCCGCGGCCGTGCGGTAGACGCGGAGAACGGCTTGCCGATTCGGCGCGCGATCGTACGGGCATCGTCGGCGAGTCTGCCGCAATGGCGTGTCTCGAGCACGGACGGCGAAGGGCGCTACGAGTTTCGCGAGCTCCCCCCGGGGAGCTACACGCTGACCGCGTCCAAGGGGGCCTACGTCACCGTCTCGTACGGCCAGCGGCGGCCGAACGAACGCGGGAAGAGCGTCGACATCGGGTCTGGACAGGTGCTCGAGCGCATCGATTTCAACCTCCCACGTGGCGCCATCGTCAGCGGGCGAATCTACGACGAGTTCGGCGAGGCGATGGCTGGCGCTCGCGTTCAGGCGATGCGCTATCGGTTTCAGAACGGGGAGCGCCGGCTGCAGGGGGCCGGACGCTCGGTGCAAACCGACGATCGCGGCGAGTTTCGCCTCTTCGGCCTCCCGCCCGGCGAATACGTCATCAGCGCCGAAGTGCCGCCGTATGAGAGCGGCAGCGACGATCGATTGAGCTACGCCCCCACCTACTTCCCGGGCACCTCTTCCGCCGCCGAAGCGCAGCGCGTGACGCTCGCCGTCGGTCAGGAAGCGTCGGCAAACTTCGCCCTTCTACTCGTACCGGCGGCCATCGTCCGGGGCCTTGCCCTCGCCTCGAACGGCCGACCGCTCATGTCAGGCTCCGTGTCGCTCCAGCCCGAGTCACGTGACGTGCAGGCAGTCTTCGGCCCTGGCGGCAGCAGCCGCATCGAGCCGGACGGCACCTTCCGGATCTCGAACGTCGCGCCCGGCGACTACGTGCTCGAGGTGCGCTCGTCCAACGACGACGACGACACCGCCGAGTTTGCGTCCATGGTCGTGAACGTCGCTGGCGGCGATGTGTCCGGCTTGGTCGGTACGCACCACCCCGGGGGCCACAGCGAGCGGCGTGATCGTCTTCGATCCTGTGGCGCCGGCGAATCTCAATCCGCGAAGCATGCGCGTGTACGCGCCCTCGACCCTGCCCCGAGCGCGCGGGCGGACCGGCCGCGCCCGCATCAACAACGACTGGACGTTCGAGATCGGTGGACTGTTGGGCGAGCGACTGATTCGCCTCGACGACCCGCCCGACGGCTGGTCTCTCAAGGGGGTGCTTCTGAACGGCCGCGACGTGACGGACACGCCAACTGATTTCTCGCGCGGCGAGCGCGTGGAAGGGTTCCGGGTCGTCATGACCAATCAGGCCACGCGCGTCTCTGGCGCTGTCATGGACACGGGCAAGCCGGTGCGCGACTACGTCGTGGTGCTCTTCGCTGACGACTCGAATCGCTGGAGGCCACCGACACGATTCGTTGCGGCGGGACGGCCGAATCAGGACGGACGCTTCGAGATCCGCGGCCTTCCCGCAGCCAGGTATCTGGCCGTCGCCGTGGACTACCTCGAGACCGGCGAGGAACAGGACAGCTCCTTCCTGCAGCAGATACGGCCAATGGCCACACCCGTCCTGCTGGGCGAGGGCGGGGTCGCTCAGGTCACGCTGCGGCTCGTCTCGCGAGGGTTCTGATGGAGGTGACGGCGCTTCCGACGCCGCAAGTGCTGATCGATCGCTCGCGGCTCTTCCGTAACATCGACCGTATGCAGACGGCGGCGGCGGAAAACGGGATGGCCCTCCGCCCGCACGCGAAGACACACAAGGTTCCGGCCATCGCGCGATGGCAGATCGAACGAGGCGCCGCCGGTATCTGTTGCGCCAAGGTCGGCGAAGCCGAAGTGTTCGTCGAGGCGGGCGTCGAGGATGTCCGGCTGCCTTACCCCATCCATCCCTCGAATGCGTCGCGCGTCCTCGCACTTCAAGCCCGCGCCCGCATTTCGTTCATCGTCGATTCGCTGGCGGTCGCGCATGACTGGTCCGCACGTCTCGAGGGTACGCGGGAGCGCTTCGAAGTCCTGGTGAAAGTCGACGTCGGCTTCCATCGCTGCGGCATCGATCCGGACCATGCGAACGCCGTGGATTTCATCGAGGCGGTGGCCCGTCTTCCCGGACTCCGGCTTTCTGGTCTGCTCAGTCATGCCGGTCATGCATACAGCGCGACGTCCGTGGCCGACATCGAGGCCATCGCCGAATCCGAGGCGCGGACCCTCACACGCCTGGCAGCCGCGGCGCGCGCCCGCGGCATCGAGATCAACGAGCTGAGCGTGGGCGCCACCCCAACGGCACGCTTCAGCAGCAGACAGCCCGGCATCACGGAGCTGAGGCCGGGCAACTATGTGTATCTCGATCGAACGCAGGTGGCGCTCGGCGGGGCTGCGATCGACGACTGTGCGCTCACCGTTCTCGCACGAGTGGTGTCGAGGCCCGCGCCAGACCGGATCATCCTCGACTGCGGCAGCAAGACGCTCAGCAGCGATCAGGTGCGGGGCGGTGCCAGGCCGGAGGGCTATGGCGCCGTCTACAGCGATCTGGACCAGACCAGTCTGGACAACTCGCTCGTGATCGAGCGCCTGTCAGAGGAGCACGCCACCGTTCGAGTGCGCGGCGCGAGCCGGCTCTCGGAGGGCGACCTGGTGCGGATACTGCCCAACCACGCCTGCGTCGTCTCGAATCTGGTCGATTGCGTGCGGCTCGTCGAGGGTCTGGAGCTCGTCGACACGCTCGCGGTGGCGGCGCGAGGTCGGATCGCGTAGGATAGCTGCCAATGACCGCCAAGACTGCCACGGAGAAGTCGGTCGTGGGTGATGCGCTCGGCATGATCGAAACACGGGGGCTGGTGGGCATGATCGAGGCGACCGACGCCATGCTCAAGACGGCCAACGTGGTGTTCGTGGGATGGCAGAAGGTGGATGCCGGGCTCGTGACCGCGCTCGTGCGCGGAGATGTCGCCGCCGTCAAGGCCGCGACCGACGCGGGCGCCGCGGCCGCTCGCAAGGTCGGCGAGCTCATCGGTGTTCACGTGATTCCGCGACCCGCCGCCGATCTGGAACGCGTGTTCCCCATCACCTAGTCTTTCCCACCTAGTCTTTCCGACGAGGCGCGGGCCGTTTTTTCTTTCGCGGACGAAGGCGCGAGCTGAGCTCGCGCAGCGAGCCCTCCTCTCCAATCACCAGCAGCGGCTGTGACGGTTCGCGCAGCAGGTTGAAGAACTGGCCGGTCTCGGTGCGCGCGTAGATCTCGCGGCCGTCGGTGAGCAGCCGCACGCGACCGCTTCCGCCGATGGCCTCGAACAGCCGGACCCCGAACCGGGCCCGCAGGGTCTCGATGAGCGTCCGAATCTTGTGTGCCGAGAAGCCGCGGCGCTTCAGATCGGCCAGGACGGCCAGCTCGAGCAGGTCGAGGGGTGAGTAGCGTCGCTCCGTATAGCCGCCGGCCTCGGTACGATGGGCCGGAATCGCCGCGGACACCAGGCGGCACGAGTCCCACCACTGGAGCTGGCGGGCGGTCAGGCCTGTGATGGCCGCCACCTCGCGCGCGCTATAAATTTTCTTCAGTCTCACGCTGCCGCACGCGCATCGGCCATCTTTGCGCCCTCGAAGTCTTTCTCCGTCAGGCCACCCTCGCTGTGCGTGCTGTAGATGAGCGTGACCTTCCGGTAGTTGATGACCACATCGGGATGGTGGTCGGCGGCCTCGGCGTCGCCGACGAGACGCGTGACGAAGGCGACCGCTGCTGGAAATCCGTCGAAGGTGAACTGTTTGCGGATTTGGTTGCCTTCAAGCGACCAGCCCTGGAGCCCGGTGAGGCGACGATCGATCTCGGAACGCGTCAGCAGTGCCATGGACGACTCTCACCTTCTGCCGGCTCAGAATTCGCCGAAGCGGCCCGGCGCCAACGCGGCAAGTGCCGGATCGCCGTCGTCGCCTTCCACAATCGCGGCCACCAGCTGCGCCGTCAACGGCGCGAGGAGCACGCCGTTGCGGTAGTGCGCGGTCGCGTACACGAGCCCGGGAAGCCGCGTCGATCGGCCGACGATCGGCAGTTCATCCGGCGATGCCGGCCTGAGACCCGCCCGCGCGTCGATGAAGCCGGCCTGCCACGCAACCGGCACGAGCTCACAGGCCGCATCGAGAAGGTCGCGGACACCCGCCACGGTGGTGCGCTCGTCGAAGCCCGCGTCCTCGACGGTGGCGCCGACGAGCAGGGTTCCATCCGGCCAGGGAACCATATAGCATCGCGCGCCCCATGTCGTGTGCGCGAGCGCAGGACCCTGCCAGGCCAGCCGGAGGAGCTGCCCTCGCACGGGTTTTACGGGCAGCGTGGGCAAATTCTCCAACTCGACGCCGCCCGACCAGCTGCCCGCGGCGAGCACGACGGTGTCGGCGCTGAGCACATCACCTTCGTCCGTCTCGACCGAGAGTCCGCGCGATTGCCGTTTGACCCTCAATGCCCGCGCGTTGACGATGTGCGCATCCTTGGCCGCGAGCGCCCGTTCCAGCGCCTGCACCAGGTGCGGCGCCGAAACGAAGGCGTGCTCGGGAATGAGCAGCGCGGCCTGCACGCCGTCGCTCAATCGCGGTTCGGCTTCCCGCGCCCCGGGGCCGTCCAGCAACAGGCTCTTGACACCTCGCGCCTGGTGAGAAGCCGCGGCGGCTCTCAGGTGATCGGCCGACTCGTCTGCAAGCGCCACTTCGAGTGTGCCGATCCGCCCGAACGGTATCGCGCAACCGGTATCGGCGATCACGCGTGCGACGAATTCGTCGTAGAGAGCCAGGCTGCGGACACCGATGTCGAGGAGCACTCCGTGATCGTGCCCTTCGATATGAGGTGACAGAATTCCGGCAGAGGCGCGCGTGGCGCCTCGGCCGATGCCGCGGCCGTCCAAGACGGTGACCGCGGCGCCACGTGACGCGAGCTCGTAGGCAACGGCGCACCCGATGATGCCGCCGCCGATCACGATCACGTCACTCGTTCGTTGCATCACCGACCCTGTTATTATCGCAGAGTCGTACTCATTCACTTGTGATTGCCCCGACATCTCATCCTGAGGGAGGAGCACTCATGCGGCACGCGCTCGCCGGACTGCTGTCGGCGCTCGTCCTCGTCACCGGATCGGCCACCGCCGATTCCCTCGTCCATACCTTTTCCATCGTCGCGCGTGATCCGGCAACGGGAGAGCTCGGCGTCGCGGTTCAGTCGCACTGGTTCTCCGTGGGATCGATCGTGACCTGGGCCGAGGCCGGCGTCGGAGCCATCGCGACGCAGTCGTTCGTCGATCCGGGCTACGGACCGCGAGGGCTCGAACTGATGCGGGGTGGGCAGACCGCCACCGACGCGCTTCGAACCCTCACGATGAAAGACGCGCAACGCGACGTCCGGCAGGTGGCGATGGTGGATGCGCGCGGCAACGTCGCGGCACACACCGGATCGCTGGCGATTGCTGCAGCCGGCCATCACGTGGGTGGCCAGTTCTCCGTGCAGGCGAATTTGATGGAAAACGACCGCGTATGGCCCGCGATGGCACAGGCTTTCGAGCAGACCAAGGGCGATCTAGCCGATCGCATGCTGGCGGCGCTCGAAGCCGGTCAGGCCGTGGGCGGCGACATCCGCGGCCAGCAGTCGGCCGCCCTGCTCATCGTCAGGCCACAGTCCACCGGGCGGCCATGGGCCGGTGCCGATCGGACGTTCGACCTGCGCGTGGAAGACAATCCGAATCCCGTCCACGAGCTGCGCCGTCTGGTGCGCCTGCAGCGCGCGTACGCACGAGCGTCGCGCGGAGACGACCTGGTGGCCGAGCAGAAGATTGAAGAAGCCCTGAAGGAGTACACCGAGGCCGCGCGGCTGGCCCCCGAGATCGAGGAGCTGCCGTTCTGGCAGGCGGTGACGCTGGCATCGGTGGGCCGTGAAGCTGAGGCGGCGCCGATCTTCCAGAGCGTTTTTCAGAAGAACCCGATTTGGGCCGAGCTCGTCGGGCGGCTGCCGGCGTCGAAAATCCTGCCCGATGATCCGGCACTCATCGCGCGCATCCGCGCGCTCGCGCCCCCGCGCTGATTACTTCGAAGACTTCCTGCCGCGATGCGGACGAGTCGTGACGATCGGTGTCACGGAGTTGAGGGGTATTCCCGTACGGAAGCCGTCGTTCATGAACCGGCCGAAGCCGCCCGGGCGATCGAAGAATGTTGGGACCGTCCTGACGTGGCCCGGGAAGCCGCCGGGCGTCACGACGTGGCCCGGGAAGAAACCGACGGATGGAAAGAAGGGGAATGCTGTGGCGACCGACGGTACGACAACCACCGTGGGCGCCGGTGCCTGGACCACGACCGTTGGGGGCGACGTGACGCCCGCCATGTCAGCACGCCACGGCTCGGCACTGAGATCGGGCGAGGGCGCGGTCGATTCCGCAGGAGAGGCGGTCGGTCCCGCCGGTGCCTGAATCGTGCGCCCCTGTCGGAGCATCACGACGATGACTCGCTCGCTGACACCCGCCCGCTTGAGCTCGACGATGTCACGGGGCGTCAGGCTGTAGACCCTCCCACTGGTTTCAACCAACGCGACGAGCACCTCGTCACCGAGCCCGGCGTGCGTGAGCTCGACGAGATCGCTCACGCTGACCGCGGCCGCCGGTCGTGCGTGAACGCCGCACGCGAGAACGACGAGCAGGGCGATCCACCTGATCCGCATTGCTTGCCCCCTACGCGATTCCATTCTACGCTCCCGGACGCCGAGACCCAACCTGCGACGGGCTGCCGTCGAGTAGCGCCTGAAGTGGACAATGTTCGCCATCAGGTGACAGGCCGCAGTCGAGCTCGTGAATGGTAAATGACTCTGCTGCCTAGGTTTATGGCACCATCCGGCTGGCGACGTCGGGTACGGCGCTTGCTGGTGCATTTCTGACGCCAGTGGCGAGACGACGAACCGGCGTCACGGATACACTGAGCGCCGCCGAAACCTGGAAACGGGAGAAATGTTGATGGGCACCAACCGCGCCGCGTTCCTCGTCGTCGCATTGGCGGCCGCCGCGGTCGTGGGCGGCGGGGCCTATTTCGCGACCCGCGACAACACGGGCCAGCTGCCTCACGAAGCGACCGCTGTCGATGTCGCGCCTGGACCGGGCGCCGTCATGGAAACGGAAGCCGTGCTG
This sequence comes from uncultured Acidobacteriota bacterium, assembly GCA_963817395.1. Taxonomy (GTDB): domain Bacteria; phylum Acidobacteriota; class Vicinamibacteria; order Vicinamibacterales; family CAVPJW01; genus CAWGYQ01. The sequence continues at coordinate 333,191 of CAWFOC010000003.1, forward strand.
GAAGACACCGCGCCAATCGCGCCGGCTCCTGTGGTGGAGACGCCGCGTCCGCCGCGCGTCGAGCCTCGTCCTTCACCCACGAAGGAACGTCCGACGCGCCAACCGGAGGCCGCTGCCCGTCCCACGGCGTCGCGCACGCCATCAACCGCGCCCGCGCCGGAGCCGGCGCGCCGCCGCCCGCGCCAACACCGAGCGGTCAGCCAATCGTCGTCAGCGAGAACGTGCCGCCTGAGCCGGTGGCGGCCGAAACGCGGGCTCCAGAGCTTCTCGCCCCTGAGGAACATCAGAAACAGTTCGACGAGCTGGTTGTCTCGGCCGATTCGGTCATCGGGCTGCAGCTCGAGAAAGCCGTCAGCACCGAAACCGCCAAGATCGAGGACGTGGTGGACGCACGCGTCACGCGCGATGTGAGAGTGGGCAACGACGTCGCTATTCCCGCCGGTTCCCGCATGATCGGCTCGGTCACGGTTGCCGACCGCGGCGGCAAGATGAAAGGGCGTGCAAGGCTCGGCGTTCGCTTCCACACACTCGTGCTCGCCGACGGCACTCGAACCAACCTCAACACCGAACCCCTGATTCGTGAGGGATCCTCGCCATCAGGCGAGAGCACGGCCAAGATCGGCGCCGGCGCCATTGGCGGCGCGATCCTCGGTGCGATTCTGGGCGGCGGCAAAGGCGCCGTGATCGGTGGGACTGCGGGCGCGGGCGCAGGTACGGCCGCGGTTCTGTCGGGCGGTCGTAACGCCGCCGAGCTGCGCGAAGGATCAACCGTCACCGTGCGTCTGATCGATCCGGTTACCATCACCGTCGAGCGGTAAGAGCCCTTCGTCCGCCCCGTTCCCGCCGGCGATACAATCACCGCATGCGGGTTCGGCTGTTCATCATCCTCCTGTTGGTGGCCGCGACCGTCACGGCCGGTGCGTCAGCGCAACAGCTGCGGAAGCAGGAGCTCGCCGTCGGCGTCAACTGCACGCGCGTCCCGACCATCGGGTGCGCCGGTGCCACCCCCCCCGACGTCATCCCGGCACTCAAACAGGAAGGCTACGCCGCGATCATCAACCTGCGCCACGCCAGCGGGCGCGGGGCGGATGTCGAGGGCCAGAAGGCGCTGGCCGAGGCCGCCGCACGATCTCAACCTTCGACACGACACCTATGAGTACTGATTTCGCGCCTCAATCAGGCGATATGGACAAGGCCGACTTTCGTCGGCACGCCCATCGCCTCGTCGATTGGATAGCCGAATACCTGGACGATTCTGAACGCTACCCGGTGCTCTCGACCGTGCAGCCGCGCGACATCGTCAACGCGCTTCCATCGAGCGCCCCCCGCCACGGTGAGTCGTTCGATGCCGTCCTCGACGACTTCGAGCGCATTCTCGTGCCTGGCCTCACGCACTGGAACCACCCGGGCTTTTTTGCCTACTTCTCGATCAGTGCCAGCGCTCCAGGCGTGCTGGCCGAGTTCCTGGCGGCGGCGCTCAATCAGCAGGCCATGCTCTGGCGAACCTCGCCCACTGCGACGGAGCTCGAAGAGGTGTCTCTGGGCTGGCTTCGAGACCTGATGGGTCTCTCTCCTGATTTCGAAGGCGTCATCTACGACACCGCATCGATTTCGAGCATGCACGCGCTGGCGGCCGCGAGAGAGGCCGCGGTGCCTCATGTGCGTGAGCGCGGCCTGAGCGGCGCGACAGCCCCAAACGGCGTCGCGGTCTACTGCTCAGAGCACGCGCACTCCTCCATCGACAAGGCCGTGATCACGCTTGGGCTGGGCCACGCGTCGCTCAGGAAGGTTTCCGCCAACGAACGCTTCGAGATGCGCGTCGACGCGCTCCAGGAAGCGATCGCTGCGGACCGCCGGGCGGGCATCATCCCGATCGCGGTGGTGGCCACGGTGGGCACCACGTCGACCACCAGCGTCGACCCCGTTCGCGAGATCGCCGCGCTGTGCGCTCGCGAGCGCGTGTGGCTGCACGTCGACGCCGCTTACGGCGGCGCGGCTGCCCTGCTGAGCGAGCGCCGGCACTTTTTCGACGGCTGCGAGCAGGCCGACTCGCTCGTGGTCAACCCTCACAAGTGGCTGTTCACACCAGTCGACCTCAGCGCATTTTTTTGCCGACGGATGGATGTCGGTACGCGAAGCGTTTTCGCTGACGCCGGAGTACCTTCAGACGCGCGAAGGGGCCACGGTGAAGAATCTGATGGATACCGGCATACAGCTTGGCCGGCGGTTCCGCGCGTTGAAGCTCTGGATCATCATGCGGTACTTCGGCGCAGAAGGGTTGAAGGCGAGACTCCGCGAACACATCGCGCTTGCGACCGAGTTTGCGACGTGGGTCGAAGAGCACCCGGACTTCGAACTGCTGGCGCCTGTGCCGTTCAGCGTCGTCTGCTTTCGAGCCCGGCCGTCCACGGGTTCGTGGACGGACGCAGAGCTCGACCACCTGAATGAAGAGATCCTCGAGACGGTGAATCGGTCGGGCCGGATCTTCATGTCACATACGCGCCTGCATGGACGCTATACGCTCCGGCTGGCTATCGGACATATCCGAACCACCAGCCGGCACGTGGGCGACGCCTGGAGGCTTCTGGAGCAGACTGCACAGAGCCTGGCCGCTGCCCGAAGCTCATAACACTCCCGCTTCAAGCTAGTTACAGCACATCGCGTCTTCGATGTCACCGGCGACCAGACAGGCCGCGGTCGCGGTGGCGTGGAGACACTCGCCTATTGGCGCACCCCTTGCAGTTCGTTGCCATGCATCTCAGATGAGATGCCACTGGTGTCGACAAAGGAGCCGTCAATGTACTTCCGCAAACCTGCTGTGCTCGGAGCCCTGATGTGTCTCGTGCTCGCGCCCGCGCCGGCGCGAGCCGACTGGCTGCTGTCTCCGTACCTGGGTACCACGTTCGGCAGCGAGCTGACGGACTCGGAGAATACGGATAACGAATTCGCCAACAAGTTGAACTACGGCGTGGCGCTCACCTTCATGGGCGGGGGCATCATCGGGTTCGAGATCGATTTCGCGTACGCGCCGGAGTTCTTCGAAGCCAACGACGAGGATCTGGACTTCCTGGACGACAGCAACCTGACGACCATCATGGCGAATCTGGTGGTTGGCGCACCTATCGGCGGACAGACCGGACCTGGATTTCGCCCGTACGCGGCGGGAGGTATCGGGCTGATGCGAGCCAACCTGGAAAGTGCAGGAGATCTCTTCGACGACATCAGCGACAACAGCTTCGGCATCAACGTCGGCGGCGGTGTGATCGGGTTTCTCTCCAACAACATCGGGCTCAGAGGCGATCTGCGCTACTTCCAGTCGCTGTCGGACATCGGCGACAATCTCGACTTCGATCTGGGAACGTTCCGCTACTGGCGAGGCACCGGCGGCATCGTCTTTCGGTTCTGAGTACCCGGCGGCTGCTCCACGATCTTCAGGCGAATGGGCCGAGCTGAAATTGCTCGACCCACTTCGCCTGCTGGCCGATGAGCGCCACGAGGCCGTGCAACGGAAAGCGCGGGAGCGTCGTCTGGGAACCGGGAGCCGTCAGCTGCCCGAGCAGCTTGGGCAGGTTCGGCATGTGGCCCACCAGCATCACGTCGCGCCCTTCGCTACTGATCCGGTCCTTTATCCAGTCGGGCGGATCGTCGGGCTGCAGGCCGCGCACCGCCGCAAACTCCGCCAGTGGATTGCAGGCGCGCCAGAATGCTTCAGCCGTCTGGCGGGCGCGCGCCTTGCCGCTGTGCCAGATCACGGCGGGCTTCACACCGCGAAGCGCCGCGTCGGACGCCAGCCGGGCGACGTGCTCCAGTCCGGCAGCCGTGAGCTTGCGCTGGTGATCGACGTCAGGCGCCGCGGCCTGGCCGTGGTGCACGAGATACACCCATCTCTCGTCGTTCATCGCTCTATGAGGGTCCAGAAAAACGAAGCCCCGCCGTATCGTCCGGCGGGGCTGTGCGAGAACTGAAAGGGCTGCGGGTCAGCTTGCCATTTTCAGCGACTTCGCGGCGATGGACTTCTTTCCGTCCTGATCGCTGACGACCCCGGACAGCTCGACCGTGTGGCTCAGATGCGGCACGAGCTGCGCGTTGTTGTCCTTGGTCAGATCACCCGTGACGATGTAGAGGACGCCGTCCGACGTCACCAGTGCGACCGGTGTCCCCTTCTTGGCACAGGTCATCGCGCAGTCGCGATGGCCGGCTCCGGCGTTCTTCTTGTCCTTCATGAAACAATGGCTGTCGACGAGCTCGCCCTTGAGCACCGCATCCTGCGCGAGAACGGAAGGGGCCAGACCGGCCAGGAACACCGCCGAGACCACAACGGCAAGAAGCCTTCGCATGAGAACTCCTTCTGAAATCACCGACATATTCTCACAAAAACCCAGGTCCGCGGCGAAGAGATTCCGGAGCCGGCTCCAGGTCGGCCCCGTCGGGAGCCGGTTCCGACGCCACGGCCGGATCGTCATCCAGCCGCCCGATCCTGAGTCCGTCGAGCGTGGACTGAAATCGCTCGGCGTGGCGTGACGCGGACGAAAACTGGGTCTGTGCACCATCGAGGTGCCGGCCGAGCTTGCCAAAATGGTCGCGGAAGCGTTCGAACCGGCTGCGAAGATCTCCGAGCAGCTGCTCGACCCGCCGGGCCTCCTGCTGAATCTTGAGCCCGCGAAACCCGAGAGCCAGTGCCTGAAGATAGGCATACATCGAATTCGGCGACACCGGAATGACTCGTCGGTCGCGGCAGTACCTCCATCAAGTCCGGCCGCGTCAGCAACTCGTAGTAGACGTTTTCTGCCGGCACGTACATCAGGGCCATCTCGAGTGTCGCCGGAGGACGAACGTAACGCTCGGCGATTTCCGTCACACGCGCCTTGACGTCGGCGTAGAACGCCTTGAGCGCCAGATCCCGGTCCGCGCCGTCGGCGGCCAGCGCGCGCCTGAAGTTGTCGAGCGGAAACTTGCTGTCGATGCACAGCGCCCCGTGCGGAGTCCTCACCAGGGCATCCACCCGGCCGTCGCCGAGCGGCGCCTGCAGCTCGTACCCCTCGGAGGGAATCACTTCCGCGAGCATCTGCTCGAGCGCGAACTCCCCGAAGTCGCCACGCAGCTTGGGCGACTGCAGCATGCGCTGGAACTCGTCGAGGCTGCGGCTGAACTCCACGATGCGATCGTTGGTCGCCTTGAGATCGCCCAGCCGATCGCTGACCGCCAGAAACTTCTCGTCGATGGTCGCTCGGGTATCTTCCCGCGCCCTGCCGATGCTGGTCGACAGCGCCTGCGTCGCCTGTTGCAGACCCAGCGCAAGGGTGCGATTCACTTCGCCCGATGCGCCTTCGATGCGCGTGTGAAGCGTCCGGTTTGTCCGATCGAGCTCGGTTGCCAGGGTTTCGAGCGCTCCGGCAACCCGACTGGTTTCCCGGGCGGCGCGCACCGCCACGAACACCGCCACGACACTTCCCACCACGATGAGAGTGCCGGCGACGCCGAGCAGGACGAGAACGGGCGCCGAGAGCATGTCCAGCGACATCCTAGATCACCAACACCAGCTTCCCGTAGGCACCGCGCCCTTGCATGACGATCTCGTGCGCCTGTGCAGCCTCGCCGAGCGGCATATCACGGCCGACAACGGGCTCGAGGGTTCCGTTCGAGAGACCCGCCACCAGCGCCGCGTGAATCTTCGCACGTTCTCGCTCGGGGATGCCCGTATACAGCATGCCCAGAATGGCTCCGTCCCGTCCCATGAGCTGACGCGCATTGATTTCGATTGGACCCCGATTGCCAATCACGACGATTCGGCCGTCGCGTGCGAGCACGCCAAGGTCCCTGGCCAGATTGAGGTGTGCGGCCATCTCGAGAATCACGTCGGCGCCATGCCCGTCGGTCAGCGCCATGAGATCGCTCAGATAGTCGGGCGCTGTATGGTCGAGGTACGTCTCGAACACCCTGCTCACGCAGCAGTTGACGGCCCCGTTCGGTGCCGCCCGTGGCGATCACGCGCATGCCGTACGCGCGCGCGGTCTGCACCGACGCGATGCCGACGCCGCCGGTGCCGCCGTGCACGAAAACGGTTTCGCCGGGTTGAGCAGCTGCGCGTTGCAGCAAGGCTCGGTGAGCCGTGCCGTAGGGAACATTGACGGCCGCGCCTTGCTCGAACGACAGGGCGTCTGGCAAGGGATGCACATCGGCCAGGGTGCAGACGGCCATTTCCGCGTACGCGCCGCGCCCCAGACCGCCCGCCGTCCCCGCCACATACACGCGATCGCCCACGGACCAGTTCGTCACGCCCGGACCCAGCCGCTCGATCGTGCCCGCCGCGTCGCTGCCCGGAATGTACGGCAGAGGCGGCTTGATGGTGTGCGCACCGGATCGAATGTAGGCATCGACCGGATTGACGCCGACGGCACGGATTCGCACGAGCAGCTGGCCGGCTTCAGGCACCGGCGCAGGGACCTCTTCGAGATGCATCACTTCGGGTCCGCCGTACTGCCGCACAAGAATTGCCTTCATGCGCAAAGTATACTCAGCTCTTTCTGTGCAGCTGGGGGCGCCTGCGGCTCGGTACGCGACGAACCCCGCCAGCGTGCTCATCGAAAGGATGCGCTGTGGAGCGTCAGAACATTTCGTCGAACACCCCGTGGGAGCCGCGCGTCGGTTACTCGCGGGCGGTGCGCGTCGGCCCGTGGATCTCGGTGTCGGGCACTACTGCCACCGACGAACACGGACGCATCGTGGGCCTGGGAGACGCCTACGCGCAGGCCGTGCAGGCGCTCAAGAACATTCAGGCCGCGCTCGCTCGCGCAGGAGCGCGTCTCGACGACGTCGTGCGCACCCGGATGTATGTGACCAACATCGCCGAGTGGGAATCGGTGGGCCGTGCCCACGGGGAGTTCTTCTCGGCGATCAGGCCGGCCGCTACGCTCGTCGAGGTCAGCCGGCTCGTGGCGCCAGAAATGCTGGTCGAGATCGAGGCAGACGCGGTCGTACGGTCGGCTGACGATGGAGGGGCGGCAGCGTGAGCGAGGACAATCCAGGGCCTCTTCAGGCTCGCCGGAACCACGTGCGTCTCCACATGAACGAGAACACCGCCGGATGTTCACCCGCGGTTCTCGAAGCGATCAGACGGGTCGAACGGACCGACGTGGGGTTCTACCCCGCCTATGCATCGGCGGTCTGCGCGGCGGCCCGCTACATCGGCGTCGATCCCGCGTGGGTGCTGCTCACCAACGGTCTCGACGAAGGAATCCTCTGCGCCATGCTCACGGCCTTCCGGGCAGGTGGACGCGCGCTCGGCGATTCCTCGACGCTGGTGGTCGACCCGAGCTTCGAGATGTACTCGATCTTCACGACGGCCCTGGGAGCCAGGCTCGTTCGGGTGCCTCCGGCACCCGACTTCAGTTTTCCTCTCGAAGGCGTTCGTGCGGCGCTCGACGTGAATTTTGTGTGCCTGACGAGTCCCAACAACCCAACCGGGCAGCTCGTTCCCATCGATGCCATCGCCGGTGTGGCGCGTGCTTTGCCGCCCTCCGCGCTGCTGCTGCTGGACGAGGCCTACCACGAGTTCGGCGGAGAGAGCTTCGTGCCTCGGCTGGCCGATCACGCCAACGTCGTCGTCGGGCGCACGTTCGCGAAAGCATTCGGGCTGGCTGGCATACGTGCCGGCTGCCTGGTGGGACCACCGGAAACGCTCGAACCGATCCGCGCGGTGCTGCCACCTTACAGCGTCAACGCTCTGGCGGTGACGGCGCTCGAAGCCGCGCTCGCCGATCGCGCCTACCTCGACTGGTATCGCGGGCAGGTCGAGCAATCCCGGGATCTCGTCTACCAGGCCTGCGAACGTCTCGGTCTGACGTTCTGGCCAAGTGCTGCGAACTTCGTGCTCATTCGAATCGGCCGCGACGTCAAGCGGCTCATCGAGTATCTCGGCGCCCGCGGGTTCCTCGTCCGCGATCGATCGTCGGAGCCGGGATGCGAAGGCTGTCTACGCCTCACGGCCGGCGTGGTCGATGATACTCGTCGCTGTCTCGCCGAGGTCGAAGCGTTTTTTCGACCACATGTCGACGATCCATGAGTCGCGGGATCGCGCGGCTGATGTGTCTGCTCTTCTGCCTGGCAATCCTTTCGAGCGCGTGCGGTGCAGAAACGCCGTCCCCCAGCGATGAGGCCCGCGCTGACCTCGAGATGCTCGCCGGAACCATCGGCGCCCGTCCAGTAGGCACGAGCAGAAATCGTCGTGCCCTGGAGCATGTGAGCACCAGGCTCCACCAAGACGGCTTCCACGTACAGATCCAGGAGGCCGAGGCCGTCAGTCCCCAGCGCGGACTGACCACGCGCGTTCGGAACATCATCGCCACACGCGCGGGCAGCCTGCCGGACGCCATCGGCCTCCTTTCTCATTACGACTCATCACCCTTCGCGCCTGGCGCGGCCGACGATGCCCTCGGCGTGGCGGTGAGCCTCGAGGCGGCCCGCCAGCTGGCGAAGGGCGCGGGCATGCGCCACACGCTGATGGTGCTCGTGACCGATGGCGAGGAGGCGGGACTCATGGGTGCCGTCGCGCTCGTCGGTGATCGCGAGGTTTCGGAGCGACTCCGAGCGTACGTGAATCTCGAGGCTCTCGGACCTTCAGGTCTGCCGGTACTCTTCGAATCCAGTGATGGTCTTCTCGTGGACGGCTGGCGTCGCGCGGCGCCGTGGCCGCGCGGGACGTCATACGCCACGGAGATCTACAAGCGCCTTCCGAACGACACCGACTTCACCATCCTGAACGCCCGGGGCTTCAGAGGTCTCAACTTCGCAACCATCGGGTCGAGTGCCGTGTATCACACGGCCCGAGATACGCCAGACCGTGTGCCGCGACGAACGCTTCGCCGGTCAATCGAGAACGCCGTCGCGATCGTGCGAGAGCTCGATCGCGGAAACCTGGAGACCGGCACGTCTGGCGATCGTGTCTTTTTCGATGTCCTGAATCTCGTAGCTCTTGCGTATTCCATGAGCGCCGCTCGGCTTGTGGCCCTCGCAGCGCTGCTCCTCGCGCTCGGCGCGTGGATCAAGCTGATCGTCGATGCCCGAAGGCGCGGGCAGGTCGCGAAAGTGGCAATGACGGCCGTCTGGAGCCTGGTCAGCGGGGTCCTGATTGTCAGCCTCATGCTTGGCCTGACATCGACTCTCAGGGTAGTCAGCGGAACCCTCCATCCCTGGTACGCGCATCCGGATCGATTTCTGGTGCTCCTGGCATTTACGGTTCTAGGAGGCGTCTCGCTGCTGTTGCGCGCGGGCTCGCGGCTGCCGCAATGGCTCCAAGGCTCGGCCGATCCGCGAAGCGTCTGGAGCATCGCGCTGCCGGTGTGGGCTTTCCTGGCGGCAGGACTGGAAGTCGTGGCTCCCGCGGCGTCCTACCTGTGGGTCATTCCGCTGCTGGCCGCTGGCATCTCTCTGCTGCTGACGCCTGCCGGTTCGCCAGCGCTGCTGCGATTCGGTTCGCTGGTCGTTCTCGTCGTCGCTGGCGCGCTCTGGATTCGGGACGTGCATGTCCTTCACGGATTCGTCGTCGAGCAGATGGCACGCCTGCCGCTTGTGGCGCCCGCCTTCATCTACGTGGTGCTGCCGGCTGCCGCCGCTGTGATGCTCGTGCCACCTGGTTTGGCTGCGTTCCATTCCGAGACGACGGCGGTGAGGGCGTGGATGCACCGCGCGACGCTCGTCGCGGCCAGTCTCTGTGCGGTCGCCACCTTCATCGCACCCGCCTATAGCTTCGACCGACCTCTCCGGCGCTTCGTTCGCTACGTACACGACGAGGCTGCGGGCGGCGCAACGTGGGAAGTCGGCAGCCTCGAATCCGACCTCGGTCTCGAAGCAACGGACCAGACTCCCCACGGCTGGGAGTCCGTCGACGCCTCGTCTGCTGCGAACGGCCGTTGGCGCGGCCTGCGAATGCCATTCGAGTACCGCGCGCCAGCCGAACCGACGCCGTTTCCTGGTTCCATCGACGTTCAAGCCGCCGCAGGCGAAGAGATTGTCGACGTTCACATTTCTGTGCAGGCGCCGGAGGGCAGCAAGGTCTTTTTTGCACTGCCCTCGGCAGTGCCGCTCCAGCATCCGACGCTGCCGGGCCGGATCATGCGCGGGCGTTGGGTCGCTGCCTACGAGGCGCCGCCGGCAACGGGCGTCATGCTGGGGTTTGGCCTGCGGGCTCCAGACCTGGATCGTCTCGAGGACGCGTCGGTGATTATCTACGTCCCCTGGCTGACCGGGTCTGGCTGGCAGGGTCTGCCCTCGTGGGTCCCGAGCGAGCGCGCCGTGTGGGCGATAGAGGCCGTTCACGCCCGGCCGGTGGCTGGACTGATCCGAAGGGCCGCCGGGGTCGAAGCTGCGCCGGATCGGTCGCGGTTACGCTAGAATACGTAACGGTTACGTTGATTGACGTAGTGAACGGCTGAGCCGGACAGGACCCTGTGAAGGGCAACCCTTTCGTCTACGGTGAAATGGTCCCGCCCTCCTCGTTCGTCGATCGCGAGGACGAGCTCGACCGTCTCGTGCGCGATCTCGGAGACGCTCAAAAGGTCTTTCTGATATCGCCACGCCGCTACGGCAAGTCGTCGCTCATCCGCCAGGCTGTCCGCAGGCTCGCCCGAAAGGGCGCCCTCACCATCGAAATGACGGTCAGCAGCTACAGCTCGTATCTGGCGTTTCTCGAGGGCTACACGCGCGCCGTGCTCTCGGCCGAAACAGGCTGGGATCGCGCCGTGCGATGGCTCAAGGACGCCGTGTCGTCGGCGCGGCCCGAGGTGCGGCCGGACGTCGATGCGTCCGGCACACCGGGGATGACCGTCGCCTTCCCTGCCGTCCGTACCAGTCGCGAGATCTCGCGGCTCGCCACCGACGTCTTTGCGCTGCCGGGTCGGCTGAGCGAAGAGAGGCGCCGGCTGGTCATTGTGGCGCTCGACGAGTTCCAGGCAATCGGCTCGTTCGACGGCGGCACAGTGGAGCACGCGCTTCGCGCGGCCGTGCAGCAGCAGCGCCGTGCGGGTTATGTGTTCGCCGGATCCGAGCCCAGCCTGATGGAGCGGATGCTCGGCCCGCGCCGGCCGTTCTACAAGGCCGGGCCGGTGATGCGCCTGGCGAAGATCCCTCCGGACGTGTTCGCCGACTTCATCGAACTGCGTCTGAGCCAGACAGGCTTTCGCCCCGAGCCAGGCATCGGCCAGGCGATCGTGGAGCTGGCTGGCAACCTGCCCTACGACGTGCAGCGCCTCGCGCACGAGACCTGGGATGACGTGCGCGCGACGCGCGGCCGACGGGTCACCCTCGACGATCTCCACCGCGTGCTCCGTCGTCTGCTCTCCGAACAGCATGTGCTCTTCGAGACCATCTGGCAGCGGCTGACGCTGGCGCAACGCGCGGTATTGCGCACGGTCGTCGTTGAAGACGGACGCGAGATGCTGTCCGAGAACGTCCGGCACCGTCATCGCCTCGGCGGAGCCTCGACGGTACAGGCCGCTTTGACAGCCCTGGTTCGCGAGGATCTCGTCATGCGGGAAGGCAACCGCTATGCGGTCGTCGATTCGCTCCTGCGTGAATGGATCGCGCGACGAACGTTCTGAGTTCTCGTGCCTCGCCCGTCCCTGCCGGAACGTCTTGGTCTCAGTCGCCCTGAGCTCAGGGCCTGGGCGTTCTACGACTGGGCGAACTCGGCATTCTTCACCACGGTCGTCACCGCAATCTTTCCCGATTTCTTCGCGTCGGTGGCCTCCGCCGGCGTCCCGGCCGCGCTCTCCACCACCAGATTCGCCACGGCGACGACGATTGCCGTGGCCATCGTCGCCGTGCTCGCGCCCGCGCTGGGCGTGCTGGCCGACCGCGCCGGACTCAAGAAGTCGCTGCTGGCAGCCTTCGCCGGGTTGGGGATTGGAGCGACCCTGGCCATGCTGTTCATCCGCGAAGGCCAATGGTTCTTTGCGGCGGCGGTGTTCATAGTCGCCAATGTCGGTATGAACGGCAGCCTCGTGTTCTACGACGCGCTGCTCCCGCACATTGCCAGGCCGCACGAGCTGGATCGGGTCTCGTCTGCCGGGTTCGCGTTGGGCTACCTGGGTGGAGGGTTGCTGCTCGCGCTGAACCTTGCGTGGATCCTCATGCCGCAGGCTTTTGGCATTCCCGATACGCTCAGCGCGGTTCGTCTGTCGTTCCTGAGCGTTGCGATCTGGTGGGCGGCCTTCTCGATTCCCTTGTTGCGAGTGGTCCCGGAGCCACCTGCGTCGGACCGCCGGCCTGGCGAATCGGTCGCGCGGCAGATTATCCGGGCGTTTGGTGCACTCCGCGGCGCGCTCAGCGAACTTCGGCGCTACCCCGACGCGTTCTTGCTGCTCGTCGCCTTCCTGCTGTACAACGACGGCATCCAGACGATCATCCGCATGGCGTCGATCTACGGCGCAGAGATCGGCATCGATCGGAACGACCGCATCATGGCTTTCGTCCTCGTGCAATTCCTGGGAGTGCCATTCGCGTTCCTCTTCGGACAGCTGGCGGAGCGGCTCGGCGCACGACCCTCACTGTTCGTTGCGCTGGGCGTCTATACGCTCATCGCGGGCATCGGATATCTGATGTCCACGGCCAGCCAGTTCTTTCTGCTCGCCGGATTGGTGGCCACGGTGCAGGGCGGCAGCCAGGCTCTCAGCCGCTCGCTGTTCGCCTCGATGATTCCGCGCGCCAGGTCATCTGAATTCTTTGGCTTTTTTTCGGTCTTCGAGAAGATGGCCGGGGTGCTCGGACCGGCACTTTTCGCCATCACGGTGGCGCTGACGGGCTCGAGCCGGGGCGCCGTGCTCGCCGTGGTGGCCTTCTTCGTGGCCGGCGCCGCAGTTCTGGCCAGGGTGAACGTGGCGGAGGGCCAGGCCCTGGCCGCCCGCGTGAACGCTCGAGGTGATCGCGCGTGAGCCGCACCTACCGTCGCCTACGCCCGTACGGTGTATGGCTCATCGCGTTGTTGGCGGCAGCCTTCTGGATCCTGACACTGCCGGCCGCGCCTCAAGAGAATCGGCGGCGTGTGGTGCTCGTGTCGTTCGACGGAGCCGCCGACTGGATCGTCGACCGCATGATCGCAGCGGGCAAGGCGCCCGCATTTGAGAGGCTGGCGCGCGAGGGCGCCCGGGCCGAAGCCATGGTCAGTGTGCTGCCGACATTGACCGCGCCTGCACATGCCACACTTTGGACGGGTGTCTCGCCGCGCGCGCATACCGTGGTCGGCAATACGGTGCTGCGCCTGCCGCGATCGGCGCACTCGCTGCTGGACCGGCTGTCCGGATTCGACCACCCCACCGCGATCGAGCCGCTCTGGGCTGTGGCGGCCCGATCGGGGCGCCGCTCTCTGGTGCTGCAGGCAGCCGCCAACCGGCCCTCCCCCGCGCTCGCGGAGCACGTCACGGAGTTCGACATCTACTCGAGATGCGGTCCGTCCGAGCTCATCGAGGGCCGGCTCTCCAGCGGCCCGGCGAAGCCGTTCGTGATCGAGGTCGAGGACACACCAATTGAAATCACGCTGGCTGCAGACGGCGTGGCCATCCAGGCGCAGGGCCAGCGATCGGTGCTGCGTGCGCGACGGGGTAGCCGGTTTTCACCCCCCATCGTGTGGCTACCGGCTCACGGGCGTTTCGCCTCGGCCTCGTGTCGCACGATCGCCCGACGGGAGCTTTTACCGTGCTGCGTGGCCGGGTCTGCGAGGCCCTCACGAACCGTCCAGACAAGCTCGACGCCTTTCGCCGAGCGGCTGGCACGATCGTCGGCGAGACCGTGGTCGATTACTACCTCACGGGACGTCTCGGCGTGCCACTCGCCGATGGAGGCGCGGGCGAGGCCGAGGATCTGCTGTCCGAGGTGCTCGAAGCGAACCAGGAGTTCTTCGATGGCGCCTTGCGTTTCGCGGCAGAGGAACCGTGGGACCTCCTGGTGGCGTATGTGCCGTCGCTCGACGCCGCAGGACACGCGCTCGCCGGCATCGTGGATTCCACGGCGATGGGACATCGCCAGGAGCTGGCCGACCGTGCCTGGCCCTCGATCGAACGCATCTTCGCACGCACGGTCGATGGCTATGTCGCCGATATCCGCAACCGCTTTCCGGATGCGACGGTGGTGGCCGTCTCCGACCACGGGATGGAGGGATCAGCCAGGACTGTGCATGTCAATGTCGCCCTGCGCCACGCCGGACTGCTGACGCTCGATTCCGGCGGACAGATCTCGCTTGCCGACACACTGGCCTTCCACCTGTACGGCAACGGCGGCGGCATCTTTCTCAATACCACCGATCGGCGGCACGGCATCATCGACGCGGATCATCGAGAGTTGGTCAAGAGCCGGGTCACGGCGGCGCTTCTGGGGATTCGCGATCCAGACACCGGCGCGGCGCCCGTCCGCGCGGTATTCGATACCGAGGTCGATGGCAGCGCGCTGGGAATTGGCAGCAGTGCTGCCGGCGATCTCTACTTCGACCTCGCTCCTGGTTACGACTTCAGCACCTCGCTCGGAGGCGACGAAACGATTACCGTACAGCGCGCGGGTGGCAGCGGAGACCATGGCGGCGCACCCTGGCACCGCGGCTTGCACGCCATCTTTCTTGCCGCCGGTCCAGGAATTCGGAGCGGGCAACGATTGGGGTTGGTGCGCGCCATCGATGTCGCACCCACGGTGGCCTCGCTTCTTGGGCTGCCGCCGCTGCCCGATGCCGAAGGCCGCCCGCTCGATCTGTCAGGCGGGCAGGCGACAGGCGGGGGCAAGTCCCAGTAGATCCGACTCACCCGAGTTTTCTGCAGCGCCTCGCCCGCGGGCGCGAAGCCCTACGAGTCAGTCCAGGCGCTTGCGCGAACGCACGACCGCGAGCGTCACGATGGCGAGTCCCCAGGCCGTCAGTGCGAGAGCCTGCGGCCACAGCGTTTCGAGACCGACACCCTTCAGAAAGATCCCGCGCAGCATGACGATGAAATAGCGGAGCGGAATGAGATAGGTTACCGGCTCGATGAGCGGAGGCATGTTCTCGATCGGAAAGATGAACCCGGAGAGGTAGATCATGGGAAGCAGAAAGAAGAACGTCGTCGTCATCATCGCCTGCTGCTGAGTGCTCGAGATCGTCGAGACGAACAGCCCGAGCCCGAGCGTCGTCAGGAGATAGATGAGACACATGCCGAGCAGCAGCCACACGCTGCCTCTCAGCGGCACCTCGAACCAGAAAATCGACACGGCCAGCACAAGCACCACGTCAATCATGCCCGCCAGGGCGTATGGCGTGAGCTTGCCCAGAATCAGCTCGATGCGACCGAGGGGCGTGACGTTCAGCTGCTCGAGCGTTCCGATTTCCTTCTCGCGCACCACGGCCATCGACGACAGGTTCGTCGTCACGACGAGCAGGATCAACGCGACGACACCGGGAATCATGAACAGGCGGCTCTCGAGCTGTGGATTGAACCAGACCCGAATCAGCGGGTCGATGCCGCCTTCCGTTCCCGCCCGGTCGCTCGAGCCCGCGAGCTCCTGCGCGTACGCGGCGACCAGCGCCGTCGCGTAGCCGAGTCCGACATTGGCCGAATTGGAGTCGGTCCCGTCCGCGACAATCTGAACGGTCGCCGTTTGTCCCGATTCCAGGTGTCGGCCATGGCCGGCCGGGATCGACAGCCCCATCCACGCCTGGCCTCTCGTGATGAAGGGATCCATCTCGCTCGGGTCGCTGACGACGGCCAGCACCGTGAAGCTCGGCGAGCGGTCGAAGCGCGCAATGAGCTCGCGGCTGGCCGACGAGCGATCCTGATCGGCCACCACGACGGGAACGTTGCGCACGTCGGTGGAGGCCGCATAGCCCAGAAACGCCAGTTGTATCAGGGGCGCGACGAAAATCACCGGAAAGAGCCGGGGATCCTGCTTGAGCTCCAGGAACTCCTTCCACATCAACAGGAAGATCCGGCGGAGGCTGATGGTCAAATTCATGCCCACTGCCGGCGAAGCCGGAAAGCCGCCAGGGAAAGCGCGACGGCGCCAAATACGACCAGGGCGAGAAGCTCGAGCCAGAACGCGTCGAGACCTGCGCCCTTGAGGACGATGCCGCGAAGCGCGACCAGGAAATAGCGCGCCGGCACGATGTAGGTGAGGGCTTGCACCACCGGGGGCATGCTCGCAATCGGGAAGATGAACCCCGAGAGCATCAGCGTAGGCAGAAACGAGACCAGCAGCGCGATCTGAAACGCCACTTGCTGCGTGTCGGCGACGGTCGAGACGAGGAGGCCGAGCCCGAGAGCGCCGACCAGGAAGAGCCCGATGGCAAAGACCAGGAGCGCCCACGAGCCACGCATCGGCAGATCGAAGAGGAGCATCGATGCGAGCACGATGCCGATTGACGAAGCCATGGAGATCACGAAGTAAGGAATCGTCTTACCCAGCACGTAGTGAAGAGCGCCGATCGGCGCCATCCGAACCTGCTCCATCGTGCCCCGCTCCTTTTCGCGCACGACAGAGAGTGCTGTCGAGACCACGGCCGTGATCATCGCAAGATATGCAATCAGCCCCGGGACGAGGAACAGACTGCTCCTGAGCTCCGGGTTGTACCAGACACGAGGCTCCGCAATGATGGGCGGTGCGCTGGCGGCGCGGGCGGCCGGCTCGACCTGGTACGCACTCGACACATTGCGCAGGATTGTCCCCGCATAGGCCACGACAGTGGTGGCCGTGTTGGCATTGTCGCCGTCGACCAGCACTTGAACCGGCGCCCGCTGACCGCTCAGCAGCCGTCGCTCGGTTCCCGCCGGAATCACCAGCACGGCGCGCGCCTGGTTCCGATTCATCAGATCGATCGCGTCGCCGGTCCTGTCGATGGCGGCCGTCAGCTCGAAGTATCCGGAGTTGATGAACGCCGACACGATCTGCCGGCTGGCGACAGTCCGGTCGTCATCCTGCACCGCCAGCCGGATATTGCGAATGTCGAAGTTGAGCGCGTAGCCGAAGAGCAGCAGGAAAAATGCCGGCACGAAGAGCAGGATCAGCAGTGTGCGGCGATCGCGTGCAATCTGTCGAAGCTCCTTGCGCGCGACGGCCAGCATGCGCTGCACTACGCGCCTGCCCGTTCCACGACGTCGAGGAACACGTCCTCGAGCGAGGGTTCAACCGCCTGGAGCAGCGCTCCGCTCACGCCCCCTTCCTCCAGCCGCCTGTTCAGGGCCGGCAGATCATCTGCGCCGGGCTTCATCACGGCGTGAACCGCGGTGCCGAAGATGCTGGTCTTCTGGACGGACGGCAGCCCGTCCAGCACGCGCATCGCCTGCACCGGGTGCGCCGCTCTGACCTCGACGATGGGACGCTCGTCGAACACCTGTTTGAGCTCTCCTGGTGTTCCCATGGCCGCCAGCCGGCCGGCATGAATGATTGCGAGGCGGTGGCAGTGCTCGGCTTCGTCGAGATAGTGCGTGGTGACGAGAATCGTGACGCCCGCTCGCGACTGCTCGTCGATGAGCCGCCAGAACTGGCGGCGCGAGAGCGGGTCGACACCGCCCGTGGGCTCGTCGAGAAACACGATGGGCGGTTCGTGGAGAATGGCGCAGCCCAGCGCCAGCCGCTGTTTCCAGCCGCCGGACAGATCGCGCGCCAATGTTCGTTCGCGCCCGGCCAGACCGGCCATCTCGATCACGAACCGACGCCGGGCGTTCAGTCGCTCGGTGTGGAGCCCGTACAGTCCGCCGAAGAAGCGGATGTTCTGATCGACGGTCAACAGCTCGTAGAGTGAGAACCTCTGCGACATGTAGCCGATTCGGCTCTTGACAGCCTTCGGGATCGCGACCGACGTCAATGCCGCCGACAAGGGCCGAGCCGGAGGTCGGTTTCAGGAGGCCCGACAGCATGCGGATGGTCGTGGACTTGCCGGCGCCGTTGCTGCCCAGGAAACCGAAGATCTCGCCCTGCCGCACGGTGAAGCTCACCTGATCGACGGCCACGAAGCTGCCGAACCGGCGGCTGAGCCCGTTGACGGCAATGGCATCCATCGACGAACCTCCGTCAGCGCCCCAGTGCGCGCGCGAGGCGCGCTTCGGCGAGGCGCGTTTCCGCCAGCGCACGTGTCCGATCGAGCTCCGACCTCAGCAGATCCTCCTGTGCCTCGAGCAGTTCTGTGCTGGTGGCCACGCCAGCCGCGAATCGCTCGGCGGTGACGCGTCTGGCCTCCGCGGCGCTTCGTACGCCGTCAGCGGCGACCTCGATCGAGGCCAGTCTCGCCAGCAGATCGAGCCGGCGCTGACGAACGTCGAAGTCGAGGATCTCGTCGAACTCCGCCAGTCGCTCGACGGTGGCCGATGCCTCCGCAGTCGCTTCCGCGACCTCGGCCGTCACGCGACCGCCGTCCCAGATCGACCAGTTGACGTTGACGCCAACGTCCCAGAAATCCTGCCAGCGGTCCTCGCGCGGGAAGATCAGCGGATTCGGACGCGCGTAGTCCACACCCGCCACCACGGAGGCGACTGGCAGACGTCCGGCTCTGGCCGCCCCGGTGCGCGAGCGGGCCGCGGCTATCCGGTTTTCCAGAGCCAGTCGCTCTGGTCGCTGTCGTCTGGCTTGCTGGATCAGCGCATCGAGATTCGCTGGCGGTTCCGTCGGATCTGACAGCGACGAGGCGAGGAAAAACGGTGTATCAGGCGCGAGCCCTGCCAGCCGTCGAAGATCGGCCCGTACGATCTCGGCCTGGTTCTGCGCCTCGATGAGCAACAGTCGCTGGCGGGATCGCTCGGCCTCCACCGAGAGCACGTCGGCGGGGGAAATGAGGCCGACGTTGAGCTGGTTGCGGACGTCCGTCAGCTGCGCCTCGACGCGTGCAAGAGCTTCCTCGAGCACGCGAACCGCTTCGGCTGCCGTGATGTTCGCCCAATACGCCCGGGTGATTTCCAGGCGCAGATCGGCTCGCGCAGTCTGGAGGTCCGCTCCTGTGGCCTCAGCCTCGGCTGCAGCCGCCTGCACGAGCGCTGCGGTGCGGCCGCCCGTGTAGATCGGCCATTGAAGGTCCAGGCGTGTCCGATAGTTGTCCGGCACGTCTGGATAAATCGTCTGAAATCCAACCACTGGCGTGCGGAGGCCGAACTCCGGGACGTGACTCGTCCGCATGTAACCGCCCTCGAGAGCGACTACGGGCCGGTCATCGGCATCGCGGCCGGCAACGACGGCGCGCGCGGCTTCGCTGCGAGCTTTCAGCTCGGCGAGGCGGTGACTCGTCTCGAGGCCTCTCGCCAGGGCTTCCTCGAGCGTCAGACGCACGTCCGCCTCGACCTGCGAAACAGGCCGCAAGGCGCCGGTTTCCTGCAGGGTCATCTGCGCGCGAAGCGAGGACATCGATCCCAGCATCCAGATCGACACGGCGACAATCGTCACGGGCTTCATAGCAGGGACACCTTGCCGGCTGCGCTCGGTCAGCCGTGCGATGAAGACATCCTCGAGCGAGGGCACGATGGGCCGCACGCGCACCAGAGACATGTCCGCCCGGCCGACCGCCGCTCGAAGAGCATCGGGCGTGCCGGCCGTCGACTCCGGGCTCATCCGCACGTGCACGCGATCGCCGAACAACTGCACGTCGATGACGCCGGGCTGCCCGCGCAGGATGTCGGCGGCTGTGTCACGGTCCTGAGCAATCACTTCGAAGAAACGGCCCGGCAATGCGGCGCGAAGGCGGTCGGGCGAGTCGGCGGCGAGCAGCTCGCCCTCGGTGATGAGCGCCACGCGGGTGCAGCGCTCCGCTTCGTCCAGGTACGGCGTTGTCATGACAATCGTGATGCCCTCGTTCAGCAGCTCCGACAGAAGCTTCCAGAACTCGCGGCGCGACACCGGATCCACGCCGGTCGTGGGCTCATCGAGAAGGATGAGCGCGGGTTCGTGCACCAGCGTGCAGGCAAGCGCGAGCTTCTGTTTCATGCCGCCGGAGAGGCGCTCGGCGAGACGTGTTCTAAAGGGTGTGAGTTGCATGAGTTCCAGAAGCCGCTCGCGCCGGTCCCGATAGGTGGTGACGCCGTGAATCTCGGCGAAGAACGCAATGTTCTCGTCGATGCTCAGATCGCCGTACAGTGAGAAGCGCTGCGAGAGATAGCCGACCGACTGCGTGACGGCGCGGTGCTCGGCGACAGGATCGCGCCCGAGAATCCGGACCGTTCCACCGTTCGGATGCAGCAGCCCGCACGCCACACGGATGGCCGTCGTCTTCCCGGCGCCGTCTGGCCCGATGACGCCGAACATCTCGCCCGCAGCCACGTCGAACGAGAGCTCGCGGAGCGCGGCCACGCTCCCATAGCGCAGCGAGACGCGGTGGAAGGACACGGCGGGCGTCATGGCGGTCACGGGGCCAGCGGTACGTCGGCTTCGATTGGCATGCCGTCCTTCAGCACGCCCTCGCGGTTGTCCACGGCAATCTTGATCCGGTACACGAGCTTCGACCGCTCTTCGGCCGTTTGCACGTTCCGCGGTGTGAACTCGGCCCGCGGTGAGATGAAGCTGACGCGGCCGACAATGCCTGGACCGCCGCCATCCGGGAAGACCGTGGCCGGCTGACCCAGCCGCAACCGCGCCACGTAGGGCTCGTCGACGAAGACCTCGGCCCAGGCATCGTCAAGATTGGTGACAACGAACAGCGCCGTTCGCGGCGCGACGATTTCGCCAACTTCCCGGAGCCTGGCAGTGACGATGCCGCCCATGGCGGTGCGGACCACGGCGTCGTCCACGGCCTTGTCGAGCACGGCAATCTCGGCGTCGACGGCCGACACCCGTGCCCGCGCGGCTGCAATTTCCTCCCGTCGCGCGCCCGCTTTCAGGCGCGTGACGCCTTCGCGAGCCGCCTGGAGGTGTTGCTCGGCGGCCCGTACACGCTCGCGAGCGACGTCGCGCCGCGTCGCTGCGTCGTCTCGCTGCTTCTGCGATCCGGAATTCGTTTTGAGGAGCGCTTCGAAGCGCTGCAAGTCGACGTCGGCCGCGCCGAGCTCGGCCTTCGCCGCCTGGAGCTGGGCTTCAGCAGCCGAAACCTGGGCCTCGGCCTCCCGCACGTCCTCCGATCGCGCGCCGGCCAGGAGCAGCTCGAGCTGGGCCTGGGCCTGCGCCCGCCCGGCGACGGCGCGGGCTCGCGCAAGCTCGCTGTCGCGCGGGTCGAGCCGGGCGACCTCGTCGCCGGGATTCACCCGATCACCTTCGTCCACCTTCAGCTCGAGCACGCGGCCGCCAACCTCGGCAGCCACCTGTGCTTCCGTGGCTTCGACATGGCCCGATGCACGGACGGCGTTGGTGGTGCCCGCCTCGCGCCGGCACGACGAACCGGCAGCCGCCATCAGGGTCAGCAGCACCGCAACGCGGAAGACGTCGATGGGCGACGATCGCTCTGTCTGCACGGATTCATCCTTCGCGAAGGGCGCGGAGCGCGAATTCCTGATGGCGCGCCAGAAAGGCGCGCGGATCGAGGTCGGTCAGCTCGTTCGCCTGTACGCGCTGCATCTGGCGGCGCGCAGGCGCCGTCGCGAGAAAAAAGAGAATCGGCGCCATCATGCCCATGTAGCCGACAACCGGATGCACGGCGGCAAATGCTCCGGTGCGCTGGCCGTCGGTGAGAACGGCTCGGACCGATTGGTACAGGCTCGCAATGAGCCGGTAGATCTCCGAATCGAATCGAGGCGCGCCTTCCGCCACTTCGCGCAGCAGGATGGCGGGAAAGTAGGGCCGTTTCTCAGCTTCTTCGATGAGCGCGGCGAGACACGCGGCCAGCTTGCGGTCAGGCGCCTCGTGCCCGGACACGATGACCTCGAAGCGCACCTGGACGGCGGCGTACATTTCGCGGATGATTTCGCGATAGAGCGCCTGCTTGCTCGCGAAGTGGTAGTAGATCATGGCTTTGTTGAGCCGGGCGCGGCGCGCGATGCGATCGATGCCGGCGCCGGCATAGCCGCGGGCGGCGAACTCGGCCGTCGCCGCGGCGAGGATGCGGCCCCGGGAGTCGGCCGGGCGGCTGCGGCGGCGCGGTGTCATGCGCTAACTAATCGGTTAGTTAATAAGAGGCCCCGGGACGCTGTCAAGCTCAGGCGCGGGAGAGCTTCGCTCGAGCCACCCTCCCCACGGCTGGACCCCGCTGGCCGTCGACGCTCGATAGAATGCCGTGCATGCGGATCGCGATCGCCGGCGGCACAGGCTTTCTCGGCACACACCTCTCGCACGCGCTGATCGCCGGCGGCCACGACGTGGTCGTCCTGACGCGCCGCACCACGGCGACGAAGCACCTCGGCCTCACTTACGCAACGTGGCAACCCGATCGCGGCATCGCGCAGCCTCGTGCCGGTACTCACCGGCGCTGACGCCATCGTCAACCTCGCGGGCGAGTCGATCGCGTCCGGTCGCTGGACGACGTCCAGAAAGCAGAGCCTGCGGGACAGCCGCGTGCAGACGACACGCCTGCTCGTCGAAGCCGCACGCACTCTGCCATCGCCGCCACGTGTCTGGCTCAACGGCTCAGCGGTCGGCTACTACGGCTCGCGCGGGGACGAGCGGCTGACCGAGGATTCGCGGCCCGGCAACGATTTTCTCTCGAGTCTGGCCTTGGAATGGGAAACGGCCGCATCCGCGGCCGGCGACTTTGCCAGGGTGGTGCTGATCAGAACCGGCATCGTGCTCGATGCCCGTGAGGGCGCCCTGCCGCGGATGCTGCTGCCCTTCCGACTGTTCGTGGGCGGCCCGCTCGGGTCTGGCGAGCAGTACATGTCATGGATTCATCGCGACGACTGGATCTCGCTCGCCGTTTTTGCGCTCGAACGGGACGTGTCCGGTCCGCTCAATGCCACCAGTCCAGAGCCGGTCACGAATGCGGAGTTCAGCCGCGCGCTGGCCCGTGTCCTCCATCGACCCAGCCTGCTGCCGGCGCCGGCTTTCGCGCTTCGCCTGCTGCTCGGCGAAACAGCCGACGCCCTGCTGCTCGCCAGTCAACGCGTGCTGCCCGCACGCGCCGAGCAACTCGGATTCGAGTTTGGATTCCGCGACCTGGAACTGGCGTTGCGATCGATCCTGGGGAGAACCAGCGGCTAGGGGGCGCGACTAAGCCGTGCGCGAAGGTGTCCCGATGAGATACCGCGGGCCCGTCGGTGCAGGCACGCCACCTTCGGGCTCGATCGTCAGCGCCATGGCGAGCGGCTGTGGCAGATCGGGCGGCGTCTGGAAGGTCATCGAGACGTTGCCCGACGGATCGGGCCGCACCAGGCCGGCGCTGATCGGCGCCTGCGCCGTCACCACCCACAGCTGATACGTGCGGCCGGGCGGGAGAGCGGGAAGGTTCGAGGCCGTGAAGACCAAACCTCGGGATCGGCTCCAGTAGGCACGTCCGCTAGCCGTCGGTGCGGCGGGTTCGCCGACGAGATCGACGCGCGCAAGATCGGGTGACATCAGGATGTCCAGGTGAGCCTGGGCGATCCTCGTATCGCGACGCGCGTCCGCTACCTGAGCCTCGAGAGCCTCGGCGCGCGCTGTGACGTCTCTGAGGCGGCCTTCGAGATCGCCGATGCGCTGCTGCCGATCCCACGTCGCGTAGCCGAGCGCCGCGGCGAGCAGCAATCCGGCGGCTGCGGCCAGCCAGCCGGCTCGCGACCCGAAGGTCGTTTGGGGATGGCTCGCCGGTTCTTCGGTGTTGGTCGCCGACGACGGCTCTCAAGACCCGCTTGCGAAGTTCGGACGGGTGGCGCCACCGCAGGAACGGCCTGCGCCAGACCTTGTACGACTGGCGCGAAAGACTCCACTTCCCGGCGGCACTCGGCGCACACACGCAGGTGAGCGTCGAACAACGCGCGGTCTTCGAGGCTGAGCGCGCCCAGCACATAGAGGCCGCTCAGCTCGTGAAGTGCTTCGTGCTCGGGCACGCTCATGCCTCGACTCCTGCCAGCGCTTCCCGCAGCTTCAGCAGCGCCAGTCGCATCCGCGTCTTGACGGTGCCGAGCGGCTGCTCGAGCCGCTCGGCGATCTCACTCTGACTGAGACCCTCGTAATAGGCCAGCTCGATGGCGATTCGCTGCAGGAGCGGCAGGCGTTCGAGGGCCGTCCGGACACGTGCCGCCTGCTCGTGGCTCACGAGCAGAAGATCCTGTGACGGCAGCGGATCGCGAAGGGCACCCAGCTCGCGCTCGTCCGCAGTCGTTCGTTCCGGGCGCGCGCGACGCGCACGCAAGCGGTCGATCGCGCGACTGCGCGCGATGGTCAACAGCCAGGCTCCAACCGCGCCGCGAGAGGCATCGTGACGGCCAGCCTGCGACCAGGCCTGCGAAAAGACTTCCTGCACGACGTCCTCGGCATCGCCCTGGTCCTGAACGATTCGGAACACCAATGAGTAAACCGGTCGTTCATGGCGATCGTAGAGGGACTTGAGCGCGTCAGCCTCGCCCGCGGCCACCCGGCGGATCAGATCTTCATCGACGCGCCGCTCCTCAGGTCCCTGACGGCTGGAACCGGGCACACCACCCCAGCGGTCCAAGACCGCCCACATCCACATGTACATGTGCTACGCATGACGCGCGCCAGCGGTTCTGCCCCGCCTCCGGCGCCGGTCCTGCGAGCTCCCTCCGACCCTGGTCTCCGCCGCGGAACGCCCCCCGCGACGGCGCGACGATTCCGACCGCTACGAGGCGCTTCGACTGTATCTCTGCCCGCCGGTGATCGTGAGGAACGCCGAAGCCGACCAACTGTTGCTCTGCCGATCGCGCACGCTGACGATGCCACGGCCGAAGTACGCGGCCAGGATGAACCCGCCTTTGAGCGTACCGGGGAAGATCGCAATGGCCTCGGCCTTGGCCAGAACGCTCGCAGGAATGCCTCTGTCGGGCGCGGCCATGATCTCAGCGAACACGGCGCTCGCTTCGTTGATACGGTCGGCTTCGTCGGACTGCGCCAGGAGCAGCGGATTGAACCATCGAGCATATCAACACCGCCGCCGACGTCTTCAGATGCGCATGAGTCGCTCATCTCTCCTCGCTGTGTCGGTCGCGCTGCGGGACTCGTCCGTGCGCGAAGCGAGCTCAGGTCGACGCGGTCATACGCTCAGTAGGCCATGAGCTGTCTGAGGGCATTGGTGATGGTGTCGACGTTCGGCAGATTGTGCTGCTCGAGAGCCGAGGCGAATGGACAGTGCGTGTCGGGATAGGTCACACGCAGAATCGGCGCATCGAGCGCATCGAACCGCTCCTCAGAAATCGCCGCCGACAGCTCGGCGCCAAAGCCGAGCGTTCGAACGTCCTCGTGAACGATCAGCACCCGGCTGGTCTTCTCGACCGACGCGAACACGGCGCTCTTGTCCCAGGGCATGAGCGAGCGCAGATCGAGCAGCTCGACCTCGACACCCTCTTTCGACAATCGCTCGCAGGCTTCCAGCGACGGCTGGACCATCGCTCCGTAGGTCAGCACCGTGGCCTGGCGTCCGTCGCGGCGCACCGCCGCCACCCCGATCGGAACGATTTCGTCACCTTCAGGAACAGGTCCCTTGGCGCGACGGTACAGATACTTGTGCTCGAAGTAGACCACCGGGTTGTCGTCTCGAATCGCCGCCTTGAGCAGGCCCTTGGCGTCCCACGGTGTCGACGGCGCCACGACCTTGAGCCCCGGGCGGTGGATGAACCAGGCCTCGGGATTCTGCGAATGATAGAGGCCGCCGCCCACATTGCCGCCCGACGGCGCGCGAATCACGAGGGGCACCGACGCCCGGCCACCGTATCGGTACCTCAGGGTCGCCGCCTGGTTCACGATCTGGTCAAAGCCGCAGCTGATGAAATCCGCGAATTGCATTTCCGCGACCGGACGATAACCGCGGAGCGATGCGCCGATGCTCACGCCGACGATGGCCGACTCTGAGATCGGCGTGTCGAGACATCTCAGCTCGCCGAACTCGTCGAACAGACCCTGCGTGACGCCGAACGCGCCGCCGTAAGCGCCCACGTCCTCGCCGAGCACCAGGACCTTGGCGTCGCGCCGCATCTCTTCGATGAGCGCTTCACGAATCGCTTCCAGATACGTGATCTCGCGAGCCATGGCTGAACCTACGCGTAGAGATCGGCGACCGCGTCGGAGGGATCCGGGTCCGGGCTCTTCTCGGCGAATTCCACGGCCTCGTCAATCACCGACGTGATGCGGCGGTCGATCTCCTCGAGCTTCTCGGGCACCAGGACTTTCATGGTCTGCAGGTAGGTCGTAAAGGTCGGAATGGGGTCGCGGCTCTTCCACATCGCGAGCTCCTCTTCCGTCCGGTAAAAGGCCTTGTCGTGCTCGGAGTGACCGTGCCAGCGGTACGTCTTGCACTCGATGAGCGTCGGCCCTTCACCCTGGCGCGCCCGGCGCAGTGCGCCCTGCATGCTCTGGTACACCGCGAGCACGTCGTTGCCGTTGATGGCCACGCCGTCGAAGCCGTAGCTCTCGGCACGGTCGGCGACATCTTCGATGGCCATCGACTTCTCGAAGGGCACCGAGTACGCGTAGAGGTTGTTCTCGCAGATGAAGACGATGGGCAGCCGGTGAACGCCGGCGAAATTGAGGCCCTCGTGAAAGTCGCCGGTGTTGCTGGCGCCTTCGCCGAAATACGCGACCACGACGTTGTCGCTTTGCTCGATCTTCAAGGTGAGACCGAGGCCCGCGGCCACGGGCAGGTTCGCGCCGAGCATGCTCGTGTTGCCGAAGATGCCGAGCTCGGGCACGCCGCTGTGCAGGGCCGAATCGCGGCCCTTGGAGAGGCCCGTCGCCTTGCCGAACATCTGCGCCATCATGATCCGCGGCTCGACGCCTTTCATCAGGAACGCGCCGAGGTCGCGGTGGAGAGGACAGACATGGTCCTCGGGCCGCAGACTGAAACAGCTGCCGACGATGATCGCTTCCTGGCCGATGCCGGTGTAGACGCCGCTGCGGACCTTGCCCTGCCGCACGAGCACGCTGAGCCGCTCGTCGAAGCCACGGATCAGCTTCAGCCAGTAGAGCATGTCGAGCTGCTGCTCGGGCGTCAGCTTGAACTTCGTGCGTTTGATCGACGGCATGACAGAAGCCGTAGTCTAACACCGGCCTTGCCGGATTCGACCGGTCCTCCATCCCCTGTTTCCCGGGAGGAACACCGGCCGCAGGCCGACCGTCACAACTGCGCCAGATCGAGCGAGCTGATGAACTGCACACCCGGGACGACGAGCCCGGCGAGCCGGTCGTCGTGCGCGACGAAGAGATCGACGCCGACCTGGGCGGCAGCCGCAAGTTGCAGGGCGTCGGCGGGACCGACGGCTGCATGCTGGCGGATCTCCGCGAAGCGTCGGGCCACATGCTGATCAATCGACACGATGGAGGCGCCCAGTGTGACGGCTCGCTCGTAGGTCTCGACGAGGGCGGCGTCACGGGCCTCGATCGGCTTGACGAGCAACTCGCCCCACGTCAGTGCGGAGGTGAACAACTGATCGTGACGAGCGAGCATGCGGCGACGGAGCGTGGCCACTTTTGATCCGAGCCGCGGCGTATCCTCGAAGAGGTAGAGGAAGAGATGCGTGTCCCAGAAGATGCGGCTCATTGCCAAGAGTCGCGGAGGCGGCGGATGTGATCGTCGGGATGCTCCGTGCCGGCCACGTGCCGTCCTGCGGCGCGGGCCGCCAGGAGAGGATCGTCCGCCGCGCCCTGTCTGATGTCGGCCGCGTGGGCGAACGCACCGTGGTACCAGTCGATCAAGTCCTGATAGGCGGCAGGCAACGCGTCCCGGAGCGGGATGGTTTT
Organism: uncultured Acidobacteriota bacterium; assembly: GCA_963817395.1. Taxonomy (GTDB): domain Bacteria; phylum Acidobacteriota; class Vicinamibacteria; order Vicinamibacterales; family CAVPJW01; genus CAWGYQ01. The sequence goes on from CAWFOC010000003.1 coordinate 360,923, forward strand.
CGACCCGTCCCGGCGCGGGTCGAACGGGTCACCTGGACGAAAGAGGCGCCGTCGGTTCCGGGCCGTCGCCGTCAAGAGACGCCATCGTCCCGGACTGGGCGGCAGGTTCGCCACGCAGTGCTGGACGACGCTGACGTAGACGCCGGGCCGGACAGACCCATGGACGCCCTGACGGGCTACGCGGGCAAGAATGTCGGCGACGGAAAAGTCGATCGCCTCCGGTTGCTCGCGGTGCAGAAGGGCGGTGGCGACCCACACTTCGTCTGCCACCCGGATTGGCCGCATGTCTGATCTACTAAGTAGAGATACTATATGATTTCGCCAGTACAGGCGAGGCCTGAGGTCGCCAGACTTCTTCAGACTTCGATCGAGCTATTGACCTGGTTGCGCAGCCCGGGTGGAAGGGGTGCCCAGGCTCAGCAGATTGGCCAGTAACTGGTAGGCGCCGTCGGTGCCCGCGGGTAGCTGCCGCCACAGTCCGAGACCCACGTAGAGCCATCGGCCCCGCCCAATGCGGGCCTCGACCAACGCTCCCCGTTTCGGCCCCCGGTTGTTCTCGAACGGATCGCTCATCTCCACGAGATCCACATACTGCGGATCCTTCTCGCCCAGGAAATAGAGTCCCCGCTCCTGGACCCATCCCCGCCAGGCGGCCTCGCCGATGCGATTGGGCGATTGAAACACCGGATGGTCGGGGACGAGCACACTGACCGGCGCGTTCTCATCCGTCACCCGGTTCGAGCTCACTCTCGCGGGATACGGGCCGTACTGCGCCTCGTTGAACTCGAACTTGTTGTACTGCACCATCACCACGCCGCCGCCTCGCGCGTACTCCAGCAGCCGATGGTTGTGCGCACGCAGGTCCTCGCGGCGCTCATACGCGCGAACGCCGACGACGATGGCATCGTAGCGGGCGAGATCGCCCCAGGCGAGCTGTTCGGCATCGATCATCTCGAGCCTGACGCCCAGCTGCTCGATGGCTGGCGGAACCTGGTCGCCTACCCCCATCACGTACCCGACGCTCAGATTCGGCCGCGTCTGGACGTCGACGATCTTCATGGCCCCCGTCGCCTCGTGCACCACGTGCCGGCGCCGGATGTGCGGGTACTCGATCACCTGATACCCCGCGGCCAACCACTCGCCGTCGACCCTCGCCATCGCCCGCATACGGTATTCGCCAGGTGGCGTGGCGGCCGGCAGATCGACCGCAAAGCGCACCGTCTGCGCTTCGTCCTCGCGCGAGAAGCTGAGGGGCGCCGAATCGGGCGTCGATCGCCAGCGGGCCGGCAGCTCCAGCTTCACCTCGCCGGAAGCCGGACCGCGGACGCCGTTGGTCACCGTGACGCGGACCTCGCGGTGCACTGCACATGTGAATCCGGCGCACCTCGGTTCGCAAGGACCGCGCTCGTTGGTCGCGGAATAATCCCAATCTGGGGTGTCAGCCGCACGGCGAATCGCGGTACCACGTGCAGCTCCGCGCGCTTTTCGCCGCTGAAGATATTGCCCTCATAGCGAAATTCGACGGGCAGCCTTGCGGGAACTTCGCTTCCGCCCACGCTCAGCACGACGCGCGCCTGGAACGGCGTTGGACGAAACGGCAGGCCAAATGGCGCGTCGGGCTCGAACTCGTAGCGAGCCACGTCAGACAACCGTTTCCAGTAAGGACCCGTTGGACGCGCATCTGCCGGTACGCGCAAGTCCGCCTGGCAGTTGAATACAGCGGCGTGCCCCAATGACGCGCCCGCGCATGATGGACCGGCAGCGTCGAATCCATCGAAGTCCACGCGCCTGACCTCGACCGTGGCCGCTCCCCTGTTGGCGATGATGATCGTCGCCTTGATCGGCTGACCACCGACGATCACGCCGTCGTCTGCCAACGCCTCGAGCCGAAGGTTGGCCGCCGCGACGATGGCTTCCTCGAATTGTTGCTGCTTGGTCCCGAGTCGCGCGTCGATCTCGAATTGGGCCGCCTCTTCCAGGCGCATCCTGGCCAGATCGGATCTGAGCGCGCGGACGGCCTCGAGCCCGGCGACCAGCGGCGACAACACCGCGTCCATCCCGTCGTGTTCGAAGAGGGACTGCGCCTGCCGGGCGTGACTCGCGATGGCGGCAAGACCCTCGGTGAGCCCAACAGGCGGCGCTTGTCCGGCGTAGCGGCTCAGGCCTTCAATGGAGGTGTCGACGCCATCGAACAACGAGCGCTCGTCCTTGTCGGCCTGACCCGCAATCGTCGTGTCAGCGAGCAGGTAGCCCGAAACAGACGACATTCCGGGAAGCGCGAGCAGCTGCGCCATGCCCTGGCACTTGTGCATGCTGCGCGCGAAGCTGCCGAGCTCCTGGTAGGTCGAGCCGAGGAGCGCATCGTATCTGCTAGTGTCGATGGTGACGGACCGCACGCCGGCCGGAAGCTCTGCGCCGCGGCCGAAGCCCGCCGTCGTGTAGAGCTTTCGCGCCTGCCAGGGCCTGAGACCGTCATGAAGCTGCTCGGGAAACTGGGTCGGATCTCCGGCCGCCCGGAAGGCGTCTTTGGTGAGAAGCGCCGAGCCCTGATGGTGGAGACCTCCAGCGGTTCCCCCAAGGGCCATCGTCGCGATGACATCGGGACGGGTCATGCGAATCAGACGGACGAAGTCACCGAGAATCTCCTGGCGTCCCCATCGCTCGAAGGTCTCCTCGACGCTGAAGGAGTATCCGAAGTCCACGGCTCGCGTGAAATACTGTTCGGCGCCGTCCACACGATGCACGGCGGCGAGCTCCTCGGTTCGGAGCACACCCAGCTCCTCGAACAATTCCGGGCCGATCTCCGTTCTGGCCACCGTCACCGCGCGTGGCCGTGGCGAGCACCGTTCGAACCCCCTGGCCACGCCCGAGCATCACCAGCAGGGCGTTGTTCTCATCGTCGGGGTGCGCCGTGGCCTGCATGAAGACGCCCACGGTGTTGAGACGGCGAAGCAGAAGGCCGAGGCCGACATGGCCGCCATCGTCCAGCGTCGCGGGCGGCGAGGGCGGAGCGGCGACGAGGGCTGCGGCCACGAGGGCCGCGGCGACGGCCAGCAGGAGGCACAGCGATCGCCGCGCCGAACCGCACATTACGTCTCATAAGGGACCATGCGACGGGACTCGCCGAGAACGCGTGAGTCTCGTGACCAGAAAGTATATAACGGCGTATTGGGCCTTGAATCGAGCCGTGAACAGGCCCTTCCCGGGAGGTTTGGATGGCCTTCGACCTGCTCGCGTTCGGGCCACACCCTGACGACATCGAGATTGGTGTCGGCGCCACCCTTGCGGCTCATGCCGCAGCCGGGTTTCGCGTGGCATTGTGCGATCTCACCCGGGGCGAGCTTGGAAGCAATGGGACGCCCGAGGAGCGCGCGTCGGAGGCGGAAGCCGCCCGGGAAGTCATCGGCGCGGACATTCGCGAGAATCTGGGTTGGCCGGACGGCGGGATCGGCACGAGCGCCGACCACGAGCGCGAAGCCGTCCGCACGCTCCGCCGCCTGCAACCCCGGACGGTCCTCATTCCGTGGTGGAAGGATCGCCACCCCGACCATCGCGCGGCGAGCGAGCTGTTGTCGCGCGCCGTGTTTCTCGGCGCCCTGCGCCGCTACGATGCGCCTGGCGATCCGTGGCGGCCAGACTGGTGCTGCTATTACTTCATCAACGACTCGGCACGAGCGTCGTTCCTGGTGGACGGATCTGCGCACTACGACAGAAAGCGGGCTGCGCTTGCCTGCTATCGCAGTCAGTTCCAGACCCCTGGTCCGGGGGCGGTCGCGACCCGCCTGACCTCACCGCGATTCCAGCAGCTCGTCGAGAGCCGCGATGCGCAGTTCGGCGCGCTCGTCGGGGCGGAGTTCGCCGAGGGCTTCATCGTGAGGGAGCCGCTGGCGAGACCTCACCTGCTCAAGAACTGGAGCGCGCGGCCGTAGCCACCGAGGACCCATGAACATCGGCATGGTCTGTTACCCGTCGATTGGCGGCAGCGGTGTCGTCGCCACGGAGCTTGGCAAGTGCCTGGCGGATCGCGGGCACCGGGTCCATTTTCTCAGCAGCGAGCCGCCGTTCAGGCTCAGCGGCTACCACCCGGGCATCACCTTTCACGGCGTGCAGACACCAGGCTATCCGCTGTTCCGTGAGCCCCAGTACCTGCTGACGCTGGCCAACAAGATCGTGCAGGTCAGCCGCGCCTTCGAGCTCGAGGTCATTCACGCGCACTATGCGATTCCTCACGCGGCTGCGGCATATCTCGCCCGGCAGATTCTGCGCGCCACGAACCACGGGGCGATCCCGCGCGTCATCACGACACTGCACGGCACGGACATCACGCTCCTTGGCAGCGACCCGTCCTACTCGGAGACTGTGGCCTTCTGCATCGACCGGTCGGATGGCATCACGGCGGTCTCCGAGAGCCTGAAGCGCGACACGTATCGTGACCTGCCCGTACGCGGAGACATTCGCGTCATCCATAATTTTCTCGATACCGACGTGCACCGCCGTATCGAAGCCGACGAGCTGCGCCGCCAGATCTGCCCGCCCGACGAGTTCTCGCATCTCGTCATCCACGTTTCCAATTTCCGGCCGGTGAAGCAGGTCGAAGCGGTCGTGCGAATCTTCGAGCGCATTCAGCGGGGGATTCGGGCCAAGCTGGCGCTCGTGGGCGATGGACCCGAATTGGGACAGGTGATGCGGCTCGTGAAGGAGCTCGGTCTGAACCGGGCCGTCGACGCGATGGGTGGGCAGGACGAAGTCGTGCCCCTGCTGTCGGCCGCCGACCTCTTTCTGCTGCCGTCACGGCAGGAAAGCTTCGGTCTGGCGGCGCTCGAAGCCATGGCCTGCGAGGTGCCGGTCGTCGCGTCGGCGGTCGGCGGGCTGCCGGAGGTGATCCAGTCTGGGGTCCACGGCTTTCTGCATCCGCCCGACGATCTCGACGCGATGGCCGAGAGCAGCATTGCGCTCCTGACGGATTCCGACCTCCATCGTCGCATCGCCGAAGCCGGCCGCCGGCGCGTTCTCGAGCATTTCTCCGATGACGTGGTGGTCCCGCGCTATGAGGAGTACTATCGCGAAGTGATCGCCAGGAGCTCGTAGTGCGGCTCAGACTCCCTCAATGGACCCGCTGGATCGCCGTCGCGTGCCTGGCCGCGGCAACGGCCGCGGCGTCCGCCCAGTCACGCTGGGATGACGATCTCGGAGGCTACGAGGCGGCCTACGACGGCCGGTTTGCCTTCGCGCGGCTTCGATGGAACTCGGGGTCAGACGGCGGGTATCGCTGGCGGATGAGCAATGCGTGGAACCACGACTTCCCGCGCGCCGAGCAGCACCTTGCGCGCATTCTGAAAGAGCTGACGCTTCATCGACGTGAGGCCCGAGGGCAGCCGGATTGTCTCGCTGGGCGATCCCGAGCTCTTCAACTACCCCATCGCCTACATGTGGGAGCCCGGCTTCTGGACGATGACCGACGACGAGGCGGCGCAGTTTCGCGATTACCTGTTGAAGGGTGGCTTTGCCATCTTCGATGACTTCGAACAGGAGCAGTGGGACAACTTCGCGGAACAGATGCGGCGCGTGCTGCCTGACGGCCGCTTCGTGCAGCTCGATCGCACTCACACCATCTTCGATGCCTTCTTCCGCATGAAGACCATCGACTTCCCGCATCCGATGATGGGTATTCTCCCCACCTATTTCGGCATTTTCGAGGACAACGATCCGGCCAAGCGCCTGATGGTGATCGCGAACTACAACAACGACGTCGCCGAGTACTGGGAGTGGTCGGACACCGGCATGCTTCCCATCGACATGTCGAACGAGGCGTACAAGCTCGGCGTCAACTACATGATCTACGGCTTCACGCACTGACTCTGTCCCGACTCCAGACCGAAATCAGGTCGCGCACAGATCGATCAGGCCTGTCCGAGTGCACTGTTCGGGTATTCATCGGTCGAGTGAGGCGCGCATGTCCGCGGCCGGATCAGGCAGCGTGTGGCAGACAACAACCGGCCTGGACGCCCGACCGCGTTACTGGGCGGTGCTCGAGAGCGGGACGGACCCGACGACAGGATTCGTCAGCGTGCCGATGCTTTCAATCGCGCACACCGAGAGATCGCCAGGTTTGAAGTAGATCGGCGTGGAGCGGGCCGTGCCCACACCTGCCGGTGTGCCCATCGCAATCATGTCTCCAGGACGCAGAGTCAGGATGTGCGAGGCGAAGCTCACCATCTCGTACACGTTGTGCGTCATGCGATCGGTCGTCGAGTCCTGCATGATTCGCCCGTTGAGGGTGAACCGCACGGCCAGACGCTGCGGGTCCTTCACGAATTCCCTCGGGACGATGAAGGGGCCCATGGGCGCGAACGTGTCGTGCCCCTTGCCGATCAGCCAGTCCGAACCATGCCGACCGTCGTGGCGCCCCCCACGGTCCGACACATCGTTCTCGAGTGTGTAGCCGAAGATGTACTCGGCGGCGCGTTCGACCGAGACGCGGCTCGCGGTGCGGCCGACCACAACCGCCAGCTCGCACTCCCAGTCGATCTGGTCCCGACCGGGCGGCAGACGAATGGCATCGCCGTCTCCAATGACGGCCGACGGCGGCTTCAGGTAGAGATACGGGCTCTGGCGAGTGTCATTCGGCTTGCGAGGCCACAGTCCTGGTATCGAGTCCGATCGTCGGGCCGCAGCGCCCGCGCCTCCCTCGAGCCGCGCCATCTCCGACGCATGCTCCTTGAAGTTCAGGGCCGAGTTCAGGATCGTTCCCGGCTTGAGCACCGGCGGACGGATTCGAACCGATTTCAGATCGCGAAGGTACTCGGATCCGGCAACTGCGACGCTCGCCATGCGCGCGATCGCGTGCACACGCTGGCGGATCGGCTCTTCCCCGTACTGCTCGAGGAGCGCCTTCATGTCGGACGCCAGCACGATGGCCGGGGAGGCCGCGGAATCGCGCTCGTAGCTTCGGTTGGCCGCTTCCAGATCGACGACGAGCGTGTCTTTGATCACCAGGCCGACAAACGTCCGGCCGCCCTGCTCGAACGTGCCGAGCTTGAAGGGCTCCGGCGGTGCCGGCACCTGAGCCACGACCAGCGCGGCCGACAGGACGCCCGCCAACACGCCGCCACCGAACAGCAGTCGCATCGGTCGGTCTATCTGAAATGGGACTCGCCCGGTACCGCATCACGTCGGGTGCGGCACCGGGACGAGCCTGAAAACCAGGTGACTATCGACCGGCGCTCGAGGTGGCTGCCGTCGGGACTTCCGCCTTCGCCGTGTGCGTCAGCGTCCCGATGCCGTCGATGGTGGCGACGATCTTGTCGCCGTCCTTGAGGAAGATCTGCTCGGCGCGAACAGTCCGTGACATGCCCGTCCCGGCCGGGCTGCCGGCCGAGATCAGGTCGCCGGGGAACAGCGTGATGATCATCGAGCCGTACTCGACGAGCTCATTCACGTTGTGAATCATGTCGGTGGAGCGCGCGTCCTGCATCGCCTGGCCGTTGACCGTCAGGAGCTGACGTACGTTCTGTATGTCGCCGTAGAACTCCTTCGGCACGATGAAGGGACCCATCGGCGAGAAGGTGTCGTGGCCCTTGCCCACCAGCCAGTCGGTACCGAACCGGGACGGCCCGGTCTCACCCGGCCGCGTGCCGCGATCCGACATGTCGAGCGAGATCGTGTACCCGAAGATGTAGTCCCGCGCCTGCGCCTCGGTCACGTACTTCGCCGTCTTCCCGATGACGACGCCGATCTCGCACTCCCAGTCGATTCGATCGCGGCCCTTCGGCAGGATGATGTCATCGCCGTTGCCCACCACAGCGCCCCGGGTCGGCTTCATGAAGAGATACGGATACGCGGGCCGCTTCGCCCGCAGATCGGCTTCGATTTTCTTCGCCTCTTCGGGCCCACTCGCTTCCCCGGCGTGCGCGTAGTAATTGGCGGCGGCGTTGAGGATCTTCGAGGGGTAGAGAATCGGGGCGAGCGTGCGCACCTTGCCGACGTCGTACACCCAGGGCGCACGGTTGGCCCCGGTCACCAGGTTGCTCCTGACGGCCCAGTTGACAATCTCGTACATCCGCCGCTGTACGCCGTACTCATAGGCCGAGATGATCCCGAGCATGTCGCCGGGCATGCGCCACCGTGGCCGCGCTGGGGTTCAGCATCAGATCGGCGTTGGCCGCCTGCGCGTCGAGAATCAACGTGTCCCTGAGGACGATGCCGACCGTGGGCTTCCCGTTAATCAGGAACGTGCCGAGCTTGAAGGGCTCGGCGATGTTCGGCTGCTGCGCCTGCATCGGCGCGTGGCTCGTCATCAACGAGACGCCGATTGCAATCGTCAGCGCGTAAATGGCTCGACGCATATCACTACCTCCAGATCAACCTGTTAGGACGAAAGCGTTCTCGAAACACCCCGACCTTGAAAGCCCAGCGCCTGGTCGAGCACTCCGAGAGGGCGGGATACCACGGAAACCAATAAGGACCCTCGTGGCCACGATAGCAGGGTCCGGTGTGCCGGAATTGTTAATAGATGTCTCTGAGGTGTTACAGGGCGGAAGGGAAAACGCAGAGGGTGTCCCGCACTCGCGGGACACCCTCTGGTGGAGCGCTCGGTCTTAGAACGTGTAGCGGACGCCCAACTGCATCGTCCGCATCGCTTGCGCGGCGACCGGAACGAGGAAGTTGGCGCTGTTGCGGTTACCCGTGGGGTTCCCGAAGTTCACGCGATTGGTCAGGTTGTAGATCTCCCAGAAGAACCCGATCTCGTTCCGGTTCGGTCTGAAGATGTACTGGAACCTGGCATCCACCGTGAACTGCTCCTCGCCGTCGATGCCATTGCGAATCGCACGTCCGTCTGCATCGAGCTCCGAGACGATCGGTCGAGTCGCGTCGTCGACGCCCGCCACGGGACGATCGAAGGCGTCGTTGTCACGGTTCACGTCGCGGCCCGACCGTCTCGTTGATCGGGTTGCCCGAGTAGTACTTGAGGCTGATGCCGCCGCCCAGGCCGCCCCAGATGTCGGCGTTGGCGCTGGCCACGAACCCGTGCCGGTTGTCGAAGTTCGTGCGGGCGTAGTCGGCGCGCGGGTCGAAGTCGTTGTCCACGCGCTTGGCAGCGACGCCACCCGCCGTGCCCGACGTCGTGGGCCTCGGAGAGCGTGTACGCCACACGACCGCCCCACCGATTCGCGAACCGCTTCTCCAGTGAGAGCTCGAGCGCGTCGTAGTCGGTGTCGAAGGCGTCCAGCGTCTGGTACTGCAGGAAGCGCTGGAAGGTCGCGTCCCGCGAGCCCGGCGGGCACGAGCGCCCCGCTCGGATCGAAGCCGTCAGCCTGCGGGCGCACGCCGTCGGTTGGCTCGTTGAGGTCGATGAGCCCGGTCTGGTCCTTGCCGCGGTTCCCGATGTAGTCCACGCCGACCGCGATGGTGTTGCCGATCTGCTGCTTGAACCCCACGCTGAAGCTCCAGAGGTAGCCCAGCTTGCGGTCGCCGTCGATCGACGGGTTGGCGTTCGTGAAAGCGCCGTCGAACACCTGATTCCGGATGTCCGTGAGATCGGCGCGACACTGCGGACCGATCAGGGCGCGGCCCGCACCATCACCCGACGGAGTGAGACACGGATCGCTCGGGGAATTCTCCGTCGAGCGAAGCTCTCGTCCTCGTCCGTCTCGTAGGTGATCGACTTCGGAGACCACCGGCTGGGTCAGGAGCGTCGCCCGGATCGTCAGCGGCTGGTATTCGTAGAATTTCCCAATGCCACCGCGGAGGACCGTGCGACCGTTACCACTCAGGTCGTAGGCGACGCCGAGGCGTGGCGCGAACGCGGTGTTCGTGTCCACCAGATCCTGCTTGTCATATCGCAGGCCGAGATTCAGGGTCAGCCGGCGATTCACCTGCCACTTGTCCTGGAAGTAGAAGTTGAAGCGCTCGTCGTCCTGCGGGTAGATCATCTGCGCCCAGCCGGATGCTGAACACCGAGGGATACGTAAATGCGTTCGACGGATCGAAGTTCAGGTTGTGCAGGAACTCGAAGGTCCCGATCTGACGTTGCCCGCCAATCTCCTGCGGATCCGCCGAGTTCTGGCTGAACCCGATACCGGCCTTGAACGTATGGTCGCCGCGCCCAGCTCGGACTTGATGAACGTGAACGCGTTCTCGAACCCGTAGGTGCGGATCTGGTCCTGCTGGAAGGGTATCGCTCGGCCCCGCCATGTAGTCCTCGTGCTCGTTCACCGAGCCGACGTCGAACTGCTCCCGACCGCCCAGCCCGGTGAAGGCGTAGTCGTCGCACGGAGGCGACGCTGCACCCGCCGCCGAACGCGAACAAGCCGCCCTGCAGCAGGTTCTCGCGCACGTGGCTGAGCTTGACCTCGTTCGTCGCGCGATTGCCGAGCACCGAGGTCCAGGAGAAGCTGTAGACCTGATCGCCGCTGTCGTTCTCGATCTCGCAGTTCTCCAAGAAGGCTCAGGTCGTCCTGCAGGTCCTCGCAGTCGGTGATCGCCGCTTCACGCACCCACCGGAAGCTCAGGTTGTTGGTCTGATTCAGCTGGTAGTCCGTCCGGATGAACGTGTTCCAGGCGCGGATGGCGGTCTGATCCTGGTAGCTCAGGGCAAGAGGCGCGGCCTCCGTCGGGGAAGATCAGGTTGGCCGCCTGCTCGATGAGGTTCCGCTCGATGTTGAAGAACCAGAACGCCTTGTTCTTGACGATCGGACCACCGAGGCTGCCGCCGAACACCTTGCTGCCCGCGTCGGCCTTCTCCCCGCCCTCCTGCTCGACGAAGTAGTCGATGGCATTGAGGCTGTCGTCCTGGTAGTAGAAGAACGTGCGACCCTGTATGCGGTTCGTCCCGCTGCGGGTGACGGCGTTCACGACGACTCCGGACGATCCGCCGAACTCCGCCGTGTACTGATGCGTCAGCACCTGGAACTCGGCCATCGTGTCGAGCGTGACGCGCGCCTGGTTGGCCTGCGAACCGCCCCGGCGGTCGTCGTTGTTGTACACGCCGTCCACCATGAACAGGTTGCTCGTCGTCTCACGGCCGTTCGCATTGAACTGACCGCCTTCGAACGAACCCACCGACAGGCTCGGCGTCAGGCCGGGGACCATCGCCATCAAGCTCAACTGGCTGCGCCCCTGGCTCGGCAGGTTATCGATTTCCTGGTTGCTGATATTGGCGCCAACGCGGCTCGCCGTCACTTCGACAAGCGGCGCCTCGCCGGTGACGGTGACCGACTCCTGGATGCCGCCCACCTGCATCGTCATCGCGACCGTGAGCTCCTGGCCAACGCCCAGGGTGATGCCAGTCTGAGTCGTCGGCTGAAAGCCGACCAGCTCGGCTTTAATCGTGTACTTGCCCGGAAGGAGCGTCGTGATCACGAAGGTGCCGTCACCCGAGGTGACGCTATCCCGCGTGAGCCCCGTGCCCTCCTCCGTCAGGAGGATGGTCACTCCGGGCAGTACGGCCTTTTCCTGGTCGTACACGACGCCGTTGATTTCGGCGCGGCCGGCTCCTTGCCCGAAGGCCGGCGATGCGAAGGCCACTCCCAGGACGAGCAGGACTACAAAGCTGGAGACGCGACGGAGCATATGTGGATCCTCCAAGCTGGACCGGTTGCGAACGAAAACGAATGGCGACCGAGACAGACGTTTTCAGGCAGTGACGCTACACCATCGCTAACCCGCCGGAACGTCAAAACTTATCTCCTGAATGTCTCCGAATTGTCTCTGGAACGTCGCTCCCGAAACAGCCCGAGCGTCGCTTCAGCGCTAGGGATTTACTTGCAATCATTGCACCGCCGGGAGACAACTCGAATTGCGCGGAAATCATCAGGAAGTCCGCTGGTTCGCCGACTCGACCACAGCTTCCTCGACAACTCGCCGGATGAATTCTTCGGATTATTGGATCGGAAGCGCGGTTTCGTGATGATTCGGCCTCACACCGTCAGGTGATACCCGCTCCCGTGCACGGTGACGATGTAGCGGGGATCGTGGGGCTTGGGCTCGAGGTGCGCCCGCAGCTTGAAGATGTAGTTGTCCACGGTTCGCGTGACCGACAGGTGGGAGTAGCCCCACACGTCGCGGAGCAGCTGCTCACGGCTGACCACCTCGCCGCGATGCGCGATGAGATAGCGCAGCAGCTCGAACTCGCGCGGCGAGATGTCGAGCCGCTTGCCGCGCCGGGTGACGATCCGGCTCCGCAGATTCACCTTGACGTCCCCGAAGACGAATTCGCCTGCGTCGGGCGCCGGCGAGTCGCGCCTGAGTTGCGCGCGCACGCGCGCCATCAGCTCGCGAACGCTGAACGGTTTGCTCACGTAGTCGTCGGCGCCCAGATCCAGACCGATCACGCGATCGGCCTCCTCCGTGCGCGCGGTGAGCATGATGATGGGGACGCGATTCCCGCGGGCCCGGACCTGACGGCAGAACTCGAACCCGCTCATGCGCGGCAGCATCACGTCGAGGAGAATCAGCGCGTAGCTGTTGCGCTCCATTCGTGCGAGCGCGTCCTCGGCCGACTCCACCGACGTGGCGCGAAACCCTTCGAACTCGAGATTGTCGGCGAGCAGACCGCGCAACTGGGGCTCGTCTTCGACAATCAGAATGTGGTGGGATGGTTGACCGGATTCAGATGTCTTCATGGCTCCTCGGACCCGCGCGTTCCGGCTCGACCCCGATCACCCGCGGGTCGCGGCCGACGTCTCGGCCTGCGCCGACGCCGATTCACCGGAGACCTCCGCTTCGACTGGTCTTCGGGTCGCGACCGGAAGCCGTACCGTGAAGGTGCTGCCCTTGCCGGGCACGCTCACGACGTCGATGCGGCCGCGGTGCGCCGCGACGAGCTCGCTGGCAATCGCGAGACCCAGACCGAAGCCCTGCCGGTTCAAACGCGCCCCAGAGCCCCTGAAGAACCTGTCGAAGATGCGATGCCGATCCGAAGGCGGAATGCCCACGCCCTCATCGGTGATCGAGATGGCGACTTCTGCCGGCGTCTCCTCCAGCCTGACGATCACGTGCTTCGCGCCGTCCGAGTACTTCACCGCGTTGTCGAGAAGGTTGACGAGCACCTGCTCGATGGCCACCGGATCGGCGAAGACGATGGGCGACGAGCTCGTATCCTCGATTCGGATGTCGAACCCTTCGAGCGCGAGGCTGCGCTGAAAGGCCTCGACAGTCTCTCGCACGAGGGCCGCGAGCTTCACGTGCTCGGGCTCGTATCGGCGCGCGTCGGCCTGAACCCGCGAGAACTCCAGCACGCGCTCGACCAGCGTCGAGAGGCGGGCGGTTTCAGTGCGCATGATCTCGAGATACTGCGACAGCTTTTCGGGTGAGCGAACGCGATCCATCCCCACGGTCTCGATGGCCGCGCTCAAGAGGGACAGTGGCGTCTTCAGCTGGTGCGACACGTGCGAGATGAACTCGGACTGCATGCGCGCGAGCTGGCCGGCGCGCTTGCTGCCCTTCACCGCGAAGAAGAGCGCGACGACGATGAGCGCAATCGAGAGGCCCGACAGCCCGTACGCCTGCCCCCCCGACCACGACGCCAGGCTCGCGACAGACGAGGCCGACGGACTGACCAGCACCGACCAGCGCCGCTGCGGCACGACCGACGACATGCGATTCTCGAGCTCATCGCCCGGGTAGAACTGCAGCAGGAAGCTCGAGCGTGCCGTCACTGAGCTGATGGCCTCGCCCGAACTGAACACGGGCTGCCCGGCTTCGTCGAGCAGGCGCATCTCGAGGTGCGGATCGCCCTTCAAGAGCGGCGCCAGGCGGCGGCGGTAGATCTCGGGAAACGCCTGCGTCTTGAAGGCCTCGTGATTGACGATGAATCCGAGGATGGCGAACAGGCGATCGCGGTTGGCATCGACCCAGAGCATCCGAAGCATCACATCCGAGCGGGCGCCGCCGAAATTCTCCTCCACGGCGGCGTACGCCAGCTGCGACTTGCTCTTCGCCCGCGCGGCGTCATAGACCACGCGGCCCGACGGCGCTGTCACGGTAGAACCCCGGGACGCTTCGCCCGCGGACCTTGAGATCCACACGCTCGATGTGCGGAGCGTTCGGCTGCGCTCCCAGGAAGATCACTTCGCCCGGCACGATGCGGTCGGTCAGATCCTCCCAGATGAAGAACCGCTCGACGTGCGGAAAGTCCTCGAGACCCTTGGCGTAGTGCTCGGCCACCAGGTCGAGCCGCCCGGCGCTCAGGAGCGGGTGGTTCACGGCGGCGAGCGTCAGAAACACCGGACCCTCGAACGACCGGCGAATTTCGGCCGCCACGCGGTTCGCCGTGTTCGACGACATCTCCGTGAGGACCAGCTGCAGTCTGGCGCTGCAGGCTGGTCAAGGCACGGTGCTGTAGATAGAGGACCAGGACGGAGGCGCAGAGCAGGGCCAGGATGACGAAGAGCACGGGCTCCGGCCCCTTGAGCCGTCGCCTGAAAAGGCCCATATGGTCGGACATTAGCGGTGCGCGGCGGCGAGTGTCAAGGCTCGAAAGCTAGGCGATCACTCTCGTAAAGGCGAACGCGTCGTCACCGCGCTCAGCGTCGCCGTGATAGGCGCGCAGCAGCAGCCGCGCGGCGAGAAACGCCTGGGCGAGACCGTCCGGTCCGGCGCCCAGCGCAAAGAGGTGGCGGGGGTAATTCCTGTGCGGACCGATGAAAGGCACGCCGTCCGGGGTGCGCGCGTACGCCGTGTCCCAGCCAAAGGATGGCAGCAGCCCGGAGATGTCGGGATAGATGCGGGACAGCTCGTACATCAGCTGCCCGGTGCGCTGCACCACGGCTTTCTGGCGGGCTCGTTCGGGAAGCGCAGCCCGATCGGCGCCGCTGAAGAGCACGCGATCGTCGCGAAGCCAACCGAGGCCGTGAGGCGGATCGCCAGCGTCGCGCACGATCGCTTGGAGCCGGCCAGTCGCGCGGCGAACCGAGGCGGGCAATGGCTCGGTCGCAACCAGATAGGTGTGCATCCGCCTGAAATGCCGCTCGAGCGACCGAAAACGCACCGGCAGGGACTTCCGGTCGCCACGATCGCGGTTTGTGCCCGAACCGTGCCTCCGCGGTGGTGGACGTCGATCCATTTGCGAGCCGGCTTCACACGTCGCACGCTCGAATGCTCGAACAGGAGCGCGCCGCGGCTGGCGGCGGCCCGTGCCATCCCGAGACATGCCTTCAGTGGATCGAGCTGAGCGTCACCACCACGGCGAATACCGCCCTGCGCCTCGATGGCCAGCTCGCTCGACAAGCGGCGCGCGTTCACCCAGCCAGCCTCGATCCCTGCTTCGCGTCGAGCGGCCAGCTCGCGCTTGAGCCGCTTGACTTCATCGTCGGTGGTGGCCAGCTGCACGCTCGGCGCGCGACGTCAGGTCGCACCTCACGCCGAGTCGCTTGAGCGTGGCGACGAGATCAAGCGCGGCGCGGTGGGTGGCTTGGTACACATGCCGCGCGGTTCGGACGCCGTGGAGGCGCGAGAGCTCGGCGAACGAGGTCGAAGGGTCCTGAAGCACGAGACCGCTGGCGCAGCGCGTGGCGCCGCCAGCGAGGCGCTCGGCTTCGAAGAGCGCCACCCTGACCCCCCCGGCCGCAAACACATAGGCCGTCGCGCATCCGGTGAGCCCTCCGCCGACAATGGCCACGTCGACGTCGAGATGACCGCGATGGCGCGGCCATGACATCCGCTTGGTGTGCGGAGTCACGCCGTCCCAGAACGACACGCTGTACTTCGTGGTCATTTGCGTTGGGTTCGGGCGGTCGCCGTTTCGCGCACCGCCCTGCCTGAACGTCCGGTCATGGTGCTTCGAGACTCGTCAGCACCTGAATCAGACGCGTGACCTGAGCGAGCTCCGGAAGCGTCCCGCGTACCCAGTGCGCGTCGGCGCGGGACAGCCCGGGGACATAGGACGCCCGCTCGGCGTCGATGGTGAGCTTGAAGCCGATTTCGAACTGCACTGGCACATCGATGGGATAGAGGCGTGCCTCGCCGATCCGGGACATCGCACGCCCGACACCTTCCCGAATCATCTGCCGACCCCTCGCTGGCGTTACCGACAGCGCCGAGTGGTAGCCCAGGCCTTCCTTCACGATCACGCCTTCGACCCACGGCGCCACCGATCGCAGCTTCTCGACGGCCGCGCGATCGCCAGAAATGAACACGACCGGCACTTTGTAGTGCGCGGCCAGGCCGGCATTGATGATGCCTTCTGACGCGTCCATGCCGTTCAGCCGGATACCGAGGAGCTTGGCGCTCGAGATCGTATGTCCGCGCACGGCGTCCACGCCCCATTCGCTCGCGTGATAACCGATGAACATGGCGGCCTGAAAGGATTCGTCGATCCCCTGCATCATCGACAGTGGCCTCGGGAAGCCGCGCACGATCCGGACGTCCTCTGGCAGTTTGTCGATGAGGACGTTCTGCGCATTGCCGTGCGAGTCGCTGATGACGATTTCGCGCGCGCCCGCCGCCCGCGCGCCGTCGATGGCCGCGAGGAGCTCGCCCGTCATCCACTCGCGCGCCAGGCCGTATTCGAACCCGGTCGGTCCGAGCTGAGCCGGCTGTACCACGCCGGTGATGCCTTCCATGTCGATCGAGATGTAGACCTTGAGAGGGCGCTGGGATCCCGGCGCCTGGCCGGCAGATAGACGCGAGGGATTGGTCGAGCTCAGCACCGCGATGCCAAGCAGGATGAGCACCACCCGAATCAACGGCTTCACCGGACGCCTCGCCGTCGACGCGGCCGCGCGATCGGCGCCGCCAGGGCTCTTACCACTGCCCGTTCAAGCAGCGGCGCCAGATGAGCAAACCCGCTACGGTTCGGACGCACCACGCTCCATCCTTTCGACGCTCGTCCGTTGATCACCAGCGGATCGACCGTCACGCCCCGGCCCCGCACATCGTCCCTCTTCAATCGGCAGACGAGCCCGCCCTCGGCGACGCAGGCAACCAGGCGGCGGCCGGCATAGACGGCCGGCATGCCGAACATGGCGCCGGTCCTCAGCCCCGCGCGCGCCCGCGCGAATTCTCTGAGAAACTCGACCAGAGATCCATGCGTGACCTCTCGCCTGACTGACGGTGGCAAGGCCGGCACATTCTACATCTGCGCGCGACCCGACCGAGTCGGTCTACCATGGGTCGGTCGTATCGGAGCCATACCTTGAGCGCTGACTCGACCGGGAGGACGTTCATGGATCGCAGAGAGTTTCTCCTGACGGCTGCAGCGGCCGCTGTGGCGCCTCGTCGTGTGACGGCCTCCGGGCTGCCCGCAGCGGTCCGCACGAACTTTCCCATCGCGTTGTCACGAACGTATCTGGACTCCGCGGCGATTCATCCGATGGGCGCGCATGCGGCCCGCGCGCTCGAACGTCACATGGCGTTCCGGCTCAAAGGCCCGGGTGAAGGCCGGTCGGACTTCGACGCCGAGCGCCAGGGCGACCTCAAGCGCCGATTCGCCGGCCTGATCAACGCGGCGCCGGCCGAGATTGCCTTCGTCCAGAACACGTCCGACGGCGAGAACATCGTCGTCATGGGGATGGACCTCGCGAAGCGCGGAGGCAACGTCGTGCTCGACGAGCTGCACTTCACGTCTTCTCTCTACATGTACAAGTCGCTCGAAGCGAAGGGGCTGGAGCTCAGAATCGTGAAGCACCGCGACTGGGCCATCGACACGCGCGACGTCGAGCGGGTCGTCGATCGGAACACGCGCCTCGTCTCGCTGGCTCTGGTGTCAAACGTCAACGGCTATCTGCACGACGTTCGGGCCATCAGCCAGCTGGCGCATGCGCACGGGGCTTACCTCTATGCAGACATCGTCCAGGCCGTCGGGGCCGTGCCCGTCGACGTTCGGGCCATGGGCATCGACTTCGCGGCAACCGCCACCTACAAATGGCTGATGGGCGAACGCGGCTTCGGATATCTGTTCGTGCGCGAAGATCTGCAGGAGGAGGTCGTGCCGACGACGCGCTATGGCCACCGACAGGTGGCCGCCTTCGACCGCGTGGCGCTGAGCTGGCAGAAGATTCCCGGCGCCGCACAGTACGAAACGGGCACGTTCCCGAACGCGCTGGCGGTGTGCGCGTCCGAGTCCCTCGAGTACATCGAGACGCTCGGTGTTCCAGCCATCCGGTCGCACGCGAGAAGCCTGACCGATCGCCTGCAGAAGGAGCTGCCCGCGGCCGGATATCCGTCACTGACGCCAACGACGAATGAAACGCCGATCGTCGCCTTTCAGCTGAAGGATCCTAGCGAGGCGGCTCGCCGCCTAAAGGCCGCCAACGTCTCCGCCACCATCGTCCCCGACGAGAAGCGGCTGCGTCTCTCCGTGTCGGTGTTCAACACCGACGACGACGTCGATCGCGTCGTCCGCGCGCTCGGCTCGGCGTAGACGGAACGGCTAGCCGGCCCGGCGGCCAGCGGCGGGCGCGGCGCGCCGTCGCTCTTGCTCGAGCAAAGCCTTCTTCCGCTCGACGCCCCAGCGGTAGCCACCCGATGCCCCGTCGCCCGAGACTACGCGGTGGCACGGAATGACGAGGGCAACGGGATTTCTGGCGCACGCCTGCGCCACCGCGCGCGCGGCCGTCGGGCGGCCAAGCCTCCTGGCGACTTCGCCGTACGATCGAGTCTGGCCGTACGGGATGGCCTGAAGCTGCCGCCACACCCGCCACTGAAACGCCGTCGCCTGGACATCGACCGGCAGACTCAGGCTGGGTCGCGCGCCGGCAAGATGCTGGAGGATGACTCCGGTGGAAGCCGACATTCGCCGATCGTCGCGCGTCAAGGCCGCTGACGGATACTCCCGCCGCAGGTCTGATTCGAGCGCGGCATCGCTGTCGCCAAGCTTCACGGACGAGATCCCGCGCATCGTCGCTGCGACGAGCAGCCGGCCGAGTGGTGAATCGAGAATTGTGTAGCGCATGCTGACCCCCAGCCCGCCACGCCGATAGGTGGCCGGCGTCATGCCGAGTGCGCGATCCGACTTCTCGTACAGACGACTGCTCGACCCGTACCCGGCGCCATACATCGCGGTCGTCACATTCTTACCCTCCTTGAGCTCCGCCTTGAACCGACCAACCCGGCACGCTTCCGCGTACTGCTGTGGCGACACGCCGACGACGCGACTGAAGGTGCGCTGGAGGTGATGCGGACTTCCGCCGACGTGACGACTGAGCGAAGCCAGCGTGATGCGTTCGTCGCAGTGCTGGCGGATGTATCGACACGCCCGCTCAACCCGCGTCAGTACCGGGATCGGGGCCAAGCGAAGCCGTCGGCTTGCAACGCTTGCAGGGGCGAAACCCAGCGCGTTCGGCGAGTTCCGCTTGTTCGAAAAACTGGACCACCGATCGTCGGGGTCTCCGGCTGGGACAGGACGCGCGGCAGAAGACGCCCGTGGACGTGACACCGTAGACGAAGGCCTCGTCCCAGGCGCGGTCGCGTGCGAGCACGGCGTTCCACCGCAGATCGTCAATCGGCAGGTCGATGGCTCGTGACGTCATGCTCACAAGATAGTCGACAGCGCCGCAGGGGGCTATCCGAACGTTGCGGCAAAACATCGCCGCGCGGGTGGGCGGGAACGGTCGGCCGCGATGCAGCCGGGCGAGACTGGCTACGGGAGCGTCGCGCTCAGGACCTTGGCGGCCTGCTCCTGTCGAAACGCCTTCAGGCTGGCGCGCAAGTCGGGGCGGCTCAGCGAAAGAATCGCCACGGCCAGGAGCGCCGCATTGGAGGCGCCGGCGTCGCCAATCGCGAGCGTTCCGACGGGGATGCCGGCCGGCATCTGGACCGTTGCGAGGAGCGAATCGAGCCCGTTGAGCGCCTTGCTCTGAATGGGCACGCCGAGCACGGGCAGCGTCGTGTGGGCCGCGGTAACGCCGGCCAGGTGCGCCGCTCCGCCGGCCGCGGCAATGAACACCTCGATGCCCCGCGCCTCGGCGCCCGACACATACTCCGCCGTTTCGTGCGGGGTGCGGTGCGCGGAGAGCACGCGCGATTCGTGCGGCACACCGAAGCGCGTCAACATCTCGTCGGCCAACCGCATCGTCTCCCAGTCGGACTTGCTCCCCATCAGAATGGCGACGAGAGGTGTTCCACTGCCGGTGTGACTGGCGGCCACGGTTTGATCACTCTCCTTCGAGCGAGTAGCCGCGATCGCCGTCGAACGTGCAGAGGTGCTCGGTCTTGATGAAGTCGTAGCCGGCCCGACCCAGGCGATCGAGTTGCGCCACAATCTGCGCGTGCGTGACGGGCGTGGCCGGATCCGCGGACATGAAACGGCAGCGCCAGTGGTCGCTCAGAAATGTCTCGGGAAAACCATCGGGCCACACGCGAACGCCGCGATTGCTCAGCATCGAGAGGCTCAGGCCCGGCACCACCAGGGTCTTGAGTCCTTGCCCCAGTGTCTCAGCCGGGCCCTCGGACCAGTCGAGGAAGATGTCCACGCCCACGAGCACCTTCTTCGCATCCAGGGTCTCGGCTGCCTGTTCGATAATCTGTGGCGCCGACCGATACGTGACCGGCTTCAGCTTCTCGGGCTTCTGTCCGAGACGCTCGATGACGGCCGATGCAAATTCCTTCGTGCCGACCTTGCTCCGGCTCACGCCCTCCTCGTAGATGTCGTAGGTGTGCACGCCCTCTTCGAGGGTCTTGAGCCACGCGTTGTGCACGCGCTCGGCCACATCGGTTTGATCGATGTGCACCAGCATCATCACCGCGCCCAGCAGCAGCCCTGACGGGTTGGCAAGATTCTGCCCCGCCCGGCGCGGCGCCGACCCGTGAATGGCCTCGAACATGGCGCAGTGATCGCCGATGTTCGCCGAGCCGGCCAAGCCGACCGATCCGGCAATCTGCGCGGCGACGTCGGACAGGATGTCGCCGTAGAGGTTCGGCATCACGATGACATCGAAGGCCTCTGGCGAATCGGCCAGCTTCGCCGCGCCGATATCGACGATCCAGTGCTCCTTTTCGATGTCGGGATAGCGCGCGCCGATCTCGTCGAACACCTTGTGGAACAGCCCGTCGGTGAGCTTCATGATGTTGTCCTTCGTGAAGCAGGTCACCTTCTTCCGGTTGTTCCGCCGCGCGTACTCGAAGGCATAGCGCACGATCTTCTCGGATCCGGGCCGCGAGATGAGCTTGAGGCACTGCACGACCTGCGCGGTCTGGCGATGCTCGATTCCCGCATACAGGTCTTCCTCGTTCTCGCGCACGATGACCACGTCCATCACCGGGTGCTTCGTCGCGACGAAGGGATGATAGGAGACGCACGGACGCACATTGGCGTACAGCCCGAGCGTCTTCCGCGTGGTCACGTTGAGGCTCTTGAACCCGCCCCCCTGAGGAGTGGTGATCGGCGCCTTGAGGAACACCTTGGTCCGGCGCAGCGACTCCCAGGAACCAGGCTCGATGCCGGTCTTGCTCCCGCGGTTGTAGACGCGTTCGCCGATTTCAATGGTCTCGATGTCGAGGCGTGAGCCGGCTTCCTCGAGGATGCGCAGCGTCGCGTCCATGATTTCCGGACCGATGCCGTCGCCGTGGGCGACGGTAATTGATCGTGAGTTCATAAAGGGAATGTCTCTCCTGATGCGAACGGACATCTTACTTCATCCCATGCGGCTCGAGCGCGAGCTGGAAGCCGGCGAGCGGAACCGAACGTACGGGGTGTAAGATGCGAACAGCCATGAGGGCGCGCCTCATTCGAACCGTCGCGGTGGGTGCTGTCGCCTTCACCGTGTCTCAGCCCTCTGCGCAGAGCCCGCCCGCGACGCCGGCGCCGCTCCAGGTGCCGTATACGCAATTCCGGTTGAAGAACGGATTGCAGGTGATCCTCCACGAGGATCACAAGGTGCCGCTCGTGTCGGTGAACGTCTGGTACCGGGTGGGATCCGGACGCGAAAGCGTGGGCCGCACCGGTCTGGCGCACCTCTTCGAACACCTCATGTTCGAGGGCTCGGCCCATGTCAGGGAAGGCGAGTTCGATCGGCTGCTGGAGGGGGCCGGCGGCTCCAACAACGGCTCGACCAGCCAGGATCGCACCAACTATTACATCGACGTGCCGTCCACGGGCCTGGAGCTCGCGCTGTTCCTCGAATCCGATCGGATGGGGTTCCTGCTCGATGTCATCACCCCCGAGCTCGTCGATGGGCAGCGAGCCGTCGTCAAGAACGAGCGTCGTGAGAGTTACGAGAACCAGCCTTACGGGATGGCCTCGCTGGTGCTCGACGAGATGCTGTTCCCGAAGGGTCATCCGTACAGCTGGCCCACGATCGGCCATATGGAGGATCTGACGGCAGCCAGTTTCGAAGATGTCATTGCGTTCTACAACCGCTACTACGGACCCGGCAATGCCAGTCTGTCGATTGCCGGCGACATCGAGCCGGCCAGCACTCGAGCGCTGGTCGAGAAGTACTTCGGAGAGATTCCGCCGCGGTCTCCGGTGGAGCCGCTTGACGCCCCGCCTGCGGTGCTCACCGAAGTGAAGCGACGGACTCTCTACGACAAGGTGCAGCTTCCGCGACTGTACCTAGCCTGGCTGACGCCCTCCGCGCTGACGCCCGGCGACGCGCAACTCGATCTGGCTGCGGACGTCCTGACCGGCGGCAAGAATGCCAGGCTCTACCGGCGCCTCGTCTACGACATGCAGATCGCGCAGGATGTCACGGCTGTGCAGGCCTCGGCTGATCTGGTTTCAACTTTCATGATCGTCGCCACAGCGCGCCCTGGTCACACCGTCGACGAGCTCAAGACCGTCATCGACGAAGAGCTCGAGAAGCTCCGCGAGACGCCACCGGACACTCGTGAAGTACAGCGCGCGGTTCATGCTTACGAGGCGGCGTTCTTCGGAAGCATCGAGCGTAGCGGCGGTTTCGGTGGCAAGGCCGATCTGTTGAACGCGTATTACACGGGAACCGGCATCCCGGATTACTTTGCCGAAGACCTCTCGCGCTATCAGGCCTCGACCGCCTCTGACGTCCAGGCCGTCATCCGGCGCTATCTCCCCGCCGATGTGCGCATCGAGCTCGTCGTGCTGCCCGAGGCAGGCAAGCCGTGAAGCCGATTGCGGCACTCGTCTTCGGTGTGCTGGTCGCCGCCATCTCCGCCCAGGCGCCCGATCGATCCTCGCCGCCGAAGGTGGCGCTGCCTCCCCAGCTGCGACTGCCGCCGGTCGAGCGCTTTGCCCTGTCGAACGGGCTGCGCGTGTGGCTCGTCGAACGGCACGATATCCCCCTGGTGCAGGTGGATGTGGTGATCTTCACCGGCGCCACATCCGATCCGCAGGGCAAGTTCGGTCTGGCCAGCCTGACGGCCGCGATGCTGGACGAGGGGGCCGGCGCCAGAAACGCGCTCGAGATCGCGGACGCGATCGACTTTCTCGGCGCGGGCCTCGGCGCATCCGGCAGCTACGACGCGTCGGCGGTCGGCCTCGACGTGCCGGTGGCACGCCTGACGCCCGCCCTCGAGGTGATGAGCGACGTCCTCCGGTCGCCGACGTTTCCGGTGAACGAGCTGGAGCGATTGCGCGGCGAGTGGCTGACTGACCTCCTCCAGGCGCGGGACGACGCCGGGTCGATCGCGGCAACCGCATTTCCGAAGCTGCTGTTCGGCGATACGCATCGCTACGGGACGGCGGCCAGCGGCACACCCGTCACCATCCGATCGTTCACGGTGGACGATCTGCGTGCGTTTCACGCCGCACACTACCGCCCCGACAACGCCGCCGTGATCGTCGCGGGCGACGTGACTCCGGCATCGGTCAGGCCGCTGCTCGAAGCGGCGCTGGGCACGTGGAAAGCGGCGGGGCCGAAACCGGCGGCCGCCACCGTGCCCACAGCTCGCCAGCCGGTCCGGCGCCAGATCTATCTCGTGAACAAGGCCGATGCGGCGCAATCGGAGATCATCATCGGCGGCATCGGCGCCGCCCGGTCCACGCCCGATTATTTTGTGATCACAGTGCTCAATACCGTGCTCGGGGGATCGTTCACGTCGCGGCTCAATCAGAACCTGCGCGAAATGCGGGGGTATGCCTACGGCGCCGGGTCGCGGTTCGACCTGCGCAAATGGCCTGGAGCGTTTCGGGCGGCCGCGGCCGTTCAGACCGACAAGACCGCCGAGTCGGTGACCGAGTTCTTCAAGGAGCTGGAAGCCATCCGCAGCCCGATTCCGGACGACGAGCTGGGCCGCGCACGAAACTATCTCGCGTTCGGGTTCCCGGCGGACTTCGAAACAATCGCCTCACTGGCGTCGAACGTCGAAGAGCAGGTGCTTTACGATCTCCCGCCCGATATCTTCAACCGCTATGTGGACGAGATTCAGGCCGTCTCGGCCGCCGACGCTCAGCGGGTTGCCGCCAGATACATCCAGCCCGACAAGCTCATTGTCGTCATCGTCGGCGATCTCGGGAAAATCGAAGCGCCAATCCGCGCGCTGAAGCTGGGCGAGATCAACGTGCTCTCGATTGACGATGTGATGGGCCCGGCCGTCAACCCCGCGCCGTAAGTGATCTGCCCGGAGCGTAGACCAGCCGCAGCATCGGAAACCGTGAGCGGGCGTGGCCCGAAGGACCGCGGAGCACCTGACCCGGCCTTGCGCCGGTGTAGTTCCCGTCTTTCACGACCAGCACACCGTTGACCAGGACGTGTTTCACGCCGGTCGGGTACTGGTGCGGCCGATCGTAGGTGGCGGGATCGCCTACGGTCGCGGCGTCGAACAGCACGAGATCGGCGGCGTACCCCGCGGCCAGTCGCCCGCGTCCGGCGAGGCGGAAATGATCGGCTGGCAGCGACGTCATCTTCCGCACGGCCTCTTCGAGGGAAATCACGTGCTGCTCGCGCACGTATCGTCCGAGCACGCGCACGTTGTTGCCATACCCGCGCGGGTGCGGAACTCCTGCGCCAGGAACGAGCACCCAGCTGTCCGACGCCACCGAGACGTGCGGATGTCGCATGATGCGGCCGATGTCGTCCTCGGACATCAGGTGATAGACCATCGACGCGCCGCCCTTTTTCATCATCGAACGAACCACCTCGAGCTGAGCCTCGACGGAGCCCGAACCGGTCACGAGCTCGGCAACCTGCTTAATCGACTTGCCGTTGTAGGCCGGCGCCGCGACGTGTGATGCGACCACGGCGAACGACAGATCGCTGAAGCCCCGCTCGGTGAAGAGCGCGATGGTTTCGTCCTTGATGCGCTGCCAGACGATTGGGTCGTCCATTCGCTGGTTGATGGCGTCCTGCCCGCCCTCGAGCACCCATGACGGCAGGCGGATCCCGAGGTTCGAGCTGGCGGCCGTATAGGCGTACTGATCGGCCTTGACATCGATGCCACGCGCGCGGGCCTGATCGATCAAGGCGAGCGCCTTCTCGCTGGCGCCCCATCGTTTCGGGCTGTCGACCTTGAGGTGTGAAATTTCCACGGGACAGCTCGCTGCCTCGCCAATCGCGATCGCCTCACTCACCGCCCGCTCGAGCTCGGTGCCTTCGTTGCGCATGTGCGTCGCGTACAGGCCGCCGCGTGCGGAAGCGGTCCGGGCGAGCTCGACGATTTCGGCGGTCTCGGCATATGTGCCGGGCACGTACTGAAGCCCGGTCGAGAATCCCACCGCGCCGTCAGACATCGCACGAGCGACCAGCATCTTCATCCTGTCGAGCTCTGCCGGCGTCGGCGCGCGGCGGACCGTGCCCATGACTTCCGAGCGCACGCTGTTGTGCCCGACGAGCGTCGCGAAGTTCAGCGAGGCGCCGCTCGCGCGAATCTGGCCGAACGCCTGCGCGATGTCGACCGCCGAGCTCCCGCAATTGCCGGCTACGATCGCCGTGACGCCCATCCGGACGAAGTTCTCGGCAGAGGGCGTCTCGAACAGGTTGTCTGCGTGCGTGTGGACGTCGATGAAGCCCGGCGCGACCGTCAACCCGGCGGCGTCGATGACGGCGGGCGCGGAAGAGTCGAGCTCGCCGATCTGCACGATCCGGCCGCCCGCGATGCCGACGTCGCTCCGGAACGCCGGCCTCCCGGTACCGTCCACAAGCGTCCCGCCCCGGATGATCAGGTCCAGCGACGGCGCCGTCTGTCCGGGCAGAACGGTCGTCGTCGCCAGCCACGTCGCGGCGAGCAGCGCCATCCCGACCACGAGACGAACGGTCGTGCGGCTCGAAGGGCCGTCAGGACGAATGGGCATGACGTGATTTCGGCCGCTCACTGTAGCTCAACGCCATCCCAACGACGACCACGACGACCATGCCAACGACGTTGTGCCACAGAAACGAAATCGACGTCGTGAACGCGACATACGCCACGGCGCCCATGCCCGCGATGAGACCCCAGAACGCGCCGCGCCCGGTCGCGCGCTTCGTGCCAATGGCCAGCACGAACACACCCAGCAGCGATCCATAGAAGAACGAGCCGAATCGATTCACCACTTCGATCAACGGTCCCAGGGTGCTTGCGTAGATCGCCACCATGCAGGCAACGAGGCCCCAGACGCCGGTGGCAATCTTGGACACGAGCAGGTAGTGCGCGTCGGTCTCATCTGGCCTGAAGCGCCGGCGGTAGAGATCGATGACGGTGCTCGTCGACAACGAGTTCAGCTCGGCGGCGATGCTGGACATCGCGGCGGCGAAGATGGCCGCGATGATCAACCCCACCAGACCGATCGGCATCCAGGTCGTCACGAAGGTGGGAAAGACGTAGTTGACGTCGGTGTACCGGCTGTCGGCGCGCGACCGCCGGGCCAGTGCGATGGCCCGGTCGTGCGTGTCGCGAACTTGACGCTCGGTGGCGTTGAACGCGAGCGTCGCCTCGTCTCGCCTGACCGGCTGATCGCCGCGACGGGCGGCCGCCAGCGTCTCGGCCGCCTGGCGCCGCGCGTCCAGGGCAGCGGCGTGCTCTCGCTCCAGGGAGGCGAGCTCCGCGGGAGCTTCCGCGCGCAACCGCTGCGCATCCTCCGGATTGAAGAGCAGCGGCGGGGGCACGAAGAGATAGAAGACGAAGACGAACACGCCGGTCAGCAGAATCAGCGCCTGCAGCGGGATCTTGACGAACGCGCTCATCAGCAGGGACTCGCGGCCTTCCTTGATGGAGCGGGCGGTCAAGTACCGCTGCACCTGGCTTTGATCGCAGCCGAAGTAGGCGAGCATCAAGAAGAGTCCGCCGATGAGACCCGACCAGAATGTATAGGTCTGATTGAGATCGAACGAAAAATCGACAGCCTTCAGCCGGCCCGCAGCGCCCGAGAGAAAAAGGGCGCCAGACACACCAAGATCGGCAGGAAACGCCCCTACCAGGACCGCGACGGCCGCGACGATGCCCGCGACGATGACCGCCATCTGCTTGACATCAGTCCATGTCACCGCCTGCACGCCGCCGAAGATCGTATATGCGGCAGTCGGGAGCCCGAGGGCCAGGACGGTCAGCGTCAGATTCCAGCCGAGGACAATCGAGAGAATCAGAGCCGGCGCGGCGACGATGACCCCGCACGAGAGTCCTCTGGATATGAGGAAGAGGACGCTGGCCAGCGTGCGGGTGCGAACGTCGAAGCGCTGCTCCAGATACTCGTACGCGGTGTAGACGCGTGCCCGATAGAAGAACGGCACGACCGTCACCGAGAGGATGATCATCGCGAGTGGCAGGCCGAAATAGAACTGCACGAAACGCATCCCGTCGGCGTAGCCCAGCCCGGTCGTTCCGACGAGCGTGATGGCGCTCAGCTGTGTCGCCATCACCGAGAGCCCCACCGCCCACCAAGGAAGACTGCGGTTGGCCAGGAAATAGCCTTCGATCTTGTCACTGTCCTTGGTGCGCTTCAGGCCGTCGTGAACAATCCACGCCAGGTAGGCGACGACGACGGCCCAGTCGAGGAAATGCATGCGGAGTCAGCGGCTGAAGTACCGCTCGAGGCCCCACAGCAGGAAAAGCGTCAGGGCTTGCACCAGCATGACGGCCACAAACATGCCTGTCAGGCTTCCATCGTTCTTCGCGCCAGCCGAAATTTCCGGTGGGGTGCGGGAAGCCGTCATACGGCGGCGCTCCGTTCGGCCAGTCGCGCTCCAGCATCGGCCACCGCCGTCCTGGCGCGTGTCCACCAGCTCTCGTCCGAGTCGAGCAGCTGACGGGCCTGGTCCAGGGCACGGCTCGTTTCCTCCGGTGAGGGCCCACCCGGCGTGCGGCGGATGTCGACGAAGTGGCGAGCACTGAGCCGCTCGGCGATCTCGTCTGCCGTGTAGCGCGGAGGCGGGTCCACGAGTCCCGATGCGGCGTCGGCCAGCGCGTCCGAGGGCGACACGTCAGGATGCTCGCGGCGAATGGCGCTGAAACGGGCGGCGATCCGGTGCGCCGTTCGGAACGGCACCCCCTTCTCCCGCGTCAGGCTGTCAGCCAACTCCGTCAGCGTGGTCCACCGTGCCCCCGCCTCCGCCTGCAGCCGGTCGACGTCCAGCTCGGCGTCGGCAAGCGCGGCGGCAAGCAGCGTCACCGCGCGCGTGACGTCGCGGAATGTCGAGAAGACCAGCGGCTGCAAATCGTCCTCAGTGTCGACGATGTCTCCGAACGGCGTGTTGTGGACGGCGCCCATCACGGCGGTGGCCTGGCCGAGAGCCCGGCTCAGGATCGCGCGCGTGTGCTCGAGAGCCACGGGATTGCGCTTCTGCGGCATGATGCTGCTCGCCTGCACGAAGCCGTCAGGCAGCCGGAGGTAGCCGAACTCCGCCGTGGACCACAGCAGCAGGTCCTGAACGACCCGGCCCAGCCCGACCGCGAGCACGGCGACTGCGGCAGCGCTCTCGAGCACATGGTCGACCGTCGCGATGCTGCCGTAGGTATTGCCGGTCGGTCCGTCGAACCCCAGTAGGGACGCTGTCAGCCCGCGATCGATCGGGAACCCCGTCCCCGTAATCGCGCAGGCGCCGAGCGGACAGCGGTTCGTCGTCTCGTAGGCCGCTCTGAGCCGCCCATCATCACGTTCGAGCTGCTCGACGACCGCCAGCAGGTAGTGCGCGATGGTGGTCGGCTGGGCCGGTTGTGCGTGCGTGTGCGCGGCCACGAGCGTATGACGGTGGCGCTCGCCGATGGTGATGAGCACACGACGCAGACCCTGCGCCGCTACCGCGATCTCCGTCAGCGCTTCACGGAGCCGCATGCGGTACATGGTCATGTCGACGTCGTTGCGGCTCGAGGCCGCACCGATCCGGCCGGCCAGAGCTTCGCCGCACGCTTCGGTCAGGAGACGCTGAACGTAGAAGAACAGGTCCTCGCAGGAGCCGTCGTAGACGGCGCGGCCCACCGACTCGAGCGACAGCTTGTCGAGGGCCTCGCGCAACAGACGGGCGTCGTCCGGGGACACGATGCCGCAATCAGCGAGCATGACGAGGTGCGCGCGCTGAACGGCGACGAGCGGCGACAGAAAACGCGCCTTCGCATCGTCGAAATGCTCGGTCAGGACACACCTGACGTACTCCGGCGCGAACGTCATGGAAGAAAGTATAGTCTCTGGCGTTGGAGGAGACGGCAGTGACCGAGATCGAGCGCATCCAGGATCAGATCCGGCGGGTCTACGAGGGCGACGCCTGGCACGGCACGTCCACGCACGAGATCCTCGCGGCCGTACCGGCGGCCGTGGCGGTCAAACGCGTGCTGCCCGCCGTCCACACCATTTGGGAGCTTGCGCTTCACATGACCGCCTGGCGTGTCGTGGTCGTGCGACGCATCGAAGGCGAGATGGTCGAGTTGTCACACGAGGCCGACTGGCCTCGACGACTGGGAGAAACCGAGGAAGACTGGCGCCAGATCCTGGACGAGCTCGACCGCAGCCAGGAACGTCTGCTCGATGCGGTGGGCGCGATGACCGATGCCCGACTGGGCGACGCGGTTCCAGGGAAGGATTACGACTATTACGTGATGCTGCAGGGCATCGTGCAGCACGATGCCTATCACGCGGGCCAGGTGGCGCTCATGAGGAAGCTCCTGGCGGAGTGAGGTGGGGCCACCGCTATAATCGGAGCATGCGTTTCTCTTTCCTGCTCCTGTCCCTTGCTCTCGTCCTCTCGCCACGCGAGGCCCTCGCCCAGGCCGATGCGGCATCGCAGGCCCTGGCGCGCGAGATCTACAAAGAACTCGTCGAAATCAACACCACCGATTCGGTGGGCGACAACACGGCCGCGGCGAACGCCATGAGCAAGAGGCTGCTCGCCGCAGGGTTTCCTGCCGAAGACGTCCGCGTGCTGGGGACCCAGCCACGCAAGGGCAACCTGGTGGCGCGCCTGCGCGGAACCGGTGCCCGCCGGCCGATTCTGCTCCTGGCGCACCTCGATGTCGTCGAGGCGCGAAAGGAAGACTGGTCGGTCGATCCGTTCGTCTTCCTCGAACGTGACGGCTTCTTCTACGGGCGCGGCACCTCCGACGACAAGGCGCAGGCGGCCATCTGGATCGCCAATCTCATTCGCTACAAGCAGGAAGGCTTCTTGCCCGATCGCGACCTCATCGTCGCGCTGACGGCCGACGAGGAAGGCGGCGACTTCAACGGAGTGAGCTGGCTGCTCGAACACCATCGCGACCTGATCGACGCGGCGTTCTGTCTCAACGAGGGCGGAGGCGGACAGATCAAGGGCGGGAAGTACCTGCTGAATGAGATCCAGGCGAGTGAAAAGGTGTACCAGAGCTTCAAGCTGGAAGTGCGCGACTCGGGCGGCCACAGCTCACTGCCCCGCCCCGAGAACCCGATCTACAGACTGGCTGCGGGATTGACCCGTGTCGCGCAGTTCACGTTTCCAGTGACGCTCAACGAGGTCACACGAACGTTCTTCGAACGCATGGCGCGGCTCGAGTCCGGCCAGTTGGCATCCGACATGCGCGGTGTGATCGCGCCGACGCCCGATGCGGCTGCGGTCGCGCGCCTGTCGAGCTCCGCGTACTACAACGCCCTGCTTCGCACGACGTGCGTGGCCACCCAGCTTCTGGGTGGGCACGCCGAGAACGCGTTACCGCAGCTGGCGACCGCAACCGTCAACTGCCGCATGCTCCCGGGCTCGAAGCCTGAAGACGTCAAGGCAACGCTCGTCGGCGTCCTCAACGATGCGCGGATCACGGTGACGCCGGTGGCCGACGCCAAGCCCAGCGATCCTTCGCCGCTCTCCGCGGACGTGATGGGCCCGGTCGAAGCGGTGACCAACAGCCTGTGGCCCGGCGTGCCGGTGGTGCCGACGATGAGCACCGGCGCGACCGACGGACTGTTCCTCCGCAATGTCGGCATTCCGACCTACGGCCTGTCCGGCCTCTTCGAGGACATCGACGACACGCGGTCGCACGGTCGTGACGAGCGGATGGGCGTCAAGCAGTACTACGACGGACTCGAGTTCCTCTACCGACTGGTCAAGGCGATGTCGTCGGGCACAGCCTCGTCGCAGCATCGCTAGTCGCCCGCCCGCCGCAGGAACGTCGCGCGCGACCATGCACCGCGAGTACCACCGCTGGCTTTCTCCGCGCCTGGGCCGTGACATGGGCCTGGCCGTCTACGGGGACTGGGGCCCGCCGATGCTGGTCTTTCCGACAAGCGGCGGTGACGAGCGGGAGATGGAACAGCAGGGCATGATCGGCGCCCTCGCCGATTTGATCGATGGCGGACGCGCCAAGGTGTTTGCCGTGGGGAGCGTCAACCAGGAGTCGTTCTACAACCGCTCGGCCCACCCCGCCCACCGAAGCTACGTGCAGGCCCAGTTCGACGCGTACGTGCGCCACGAGGTCGTGCCGTTCATCGAGAACCACTGCCACACACCGGGCATTGCCCTCACGACGATGGGAGCGTCGTTCGGCGCCTATCATGCGGCGAACACGCTGCTCAAGCATCCCGAGATCGTCAAACGATGTTTCGCGCTGTCGGGAATCTACGATCTGAGACGCTTCATGGACGGGCACTACGACGACAACTTCTACTTCAACAACCCCATCGACTATGTGGAAGGCCTCGACGATCGGACCGTTCGCCTGCACCTCTCGACCTGCGAGATTCGCCTGGCCACGGGATCGGGACCATGGGAAAACAGCGGGCCGACTTACGCGATGTCGGCCGCGCTGACGCGCAAGGGGATCGCCCATCACCTGGACGACTGGGGAAACGAGGGCGGGCACGACTGGCCGTATTGGCACCACCAGGTGCGTGCGTACCTCGGCGGGTAGCGGGGCCCGCGGACGCTGCGGTACTGTTTGCGCGGCGGCGTGGCTCGAACACGATCGACGAGCGGATCCGGGTCTTAGCGCGAGTCACGGCGGACCGATGACGCGTGGCGCCCGATTCGTGTCAGCGCGCGATCCAGGAATATTCGATCGGCAAACACGGGAGCGTGATCGTCGTCGGGCAGCACGCCCGCGCGCGAAAAAAAGTCTACCGTTCGCTTGACCTGATCATTGTCGAGCCCCCCGTCGACCGGCCAGATTCCCGATTCCACATACTCACGCGACACAGCCGCCAGATCCTCGCCGGTGTTCAGGAACGCCCCGGCTTCCGATGCCAGGCGCTGGTAATCGCCTGCGATGGTCCGGAAAGCCTGGAGGCAGGCTTCGACGTACTCCTGCACCATGTCCGGATGCGCGCGCGCGAAGCCGGTGTGAGCAAACGTCGCGCGCATGACCATGCCCGGCCAGCGGACGCCGAAGTCCTGAAGAACGGCGAGCTGCCGCCCGGTTTGCATCTCTATCGCGAGCGCATCCGATCGCTGGATCACGGCGGCGTCGACGGCGCCCGCCAGCAGCGATGCCGTGCGCGTCGCGGAGCCGGGAATATAGATGAGAGTTGGAACCGCCTTCGGGCACTCGTCAGCCAGATACGCGCGCAGGAGAATCGTGCCCGACGATCCCGGGCTGTGCAGGCCGATGCGTCCTCTCGCCAACCCGGCGCAGTTCGCGGTTGCAGGCGCCACGAGCACGTTGTTGTCGAGGGCGTCCTGCAGCACGGCAACGACCGGGGCGCCCTTGACGGCGGCCGCCCACAGAACACGCGTCGAGCCCAGGAGGAAATCGGCATCGCCCCGGGCCATGGCGGCCGCAGCGACCTCCGGCTGCGCATAGTAGATGGTGGTCACCACATGGCCGCGCTCCGCCAGCGAGCGATGAGCCATAAGGGTAGGTGCGTCCGCGAAATTGATGGCCGACGAGAAAGCCACACGCAGCGGAGGTCGCTCCTCGCGCACCTCCGAAGAGCACGAGGCGACGAACAGCGCGAGGGCGGCAACGCGCGCCAGGACCGATCGGCGCGTGGAGCGGCGTTGGCTCACGACGCCGGACCCGCGTAATGAAGCGCGAGAATCTTCGACGTCGAGGTCGAGTATGGATCGCGGCGTGCGATGCGCAACGTGTCGCCGTCTCGCCACCGATCCGCCATCATGGCCTGCGCAGGACCGCCACGTGCCAGCGTGTCGAGGGCGGCCGCGCGGATCTGCTGCTCGTCGATCTCGCCCAGTCTTGGACTGACGAGCAAATCGACTCTCGTGAGACCGTTTTCCTCCGTCTCGACGAACTGGTAGTCGGTGGGGTTGCCTCCAAACCGTGCCGGCAGCACGCGATCGATGACGTCGAGGAGCTCTTCGCCGATGAAGTGCATGCCTTCGCTGGTGAGCTTCTCGTGGCTCCGAAGGTCGTGGAGATGTCGAAGGAATCCGAGCTGCTCGAGGCCGCAGCCACAAGGCCTCCGCGTCACCTTCGCATAGTCGCCACTGTCGACGTTCAACATGATCTTGGGCGAGGCGGGGTGGATGGTCGTGAGAAAGAGCGCGTCCACGCGTGCCCCGCCGCCCACTGCCAGCGAGCGCTGAATCATGGCCAGTTTGTGATCCAGAAAATGCACTTCGTCGAGCGCGGCGGGTGACGCGCAGGCCAGTCCGATCCGGCCGACCTCGGCCATCGAGTAGTGTGTGAAGCTCCCCGCCCCCGCTTCCGCGATGACGCGCGCCTTGCCGGCCGTATAGGGCTCGCCGCCCATACGGAAGAGCGATCCGGCGATATCGAGACCGCGCTCGAGCGCAGCCCGGCAAACGCGCACGCACGTTGATACGCTCGCATCGAGCAGCGCGGGCTGGCCGAGCGATTTCTGATGAGCGAGCCATGTGGCCACGCGCCAGGCCTCTTCGAGCGGCGTGTGGCGGGGCCACGGCACGGCGCCACCAAGAGCCTGACCGGTGAGCGCGGAGAAAACGGTCAGCGCACTGTGTCGCGCGTTTCCCTGACGGAACGAGATCGGCTGCTGCGTGAACCAGCGCCGGAGCGGCCGGCCCTGCTTGGCGCGGCGGAGCGCGACCTTGAGTCCGGCGGAGCCCGGAGGAACAGGGCGCCACAGCCCGGCCGGCCGCTCGAGGCCTTCGATGGCTTTCGCCACGACCATCTCCACGCGCGCTTCATCCGCCAGCAGTTCGAGATCGAGAACCATGCGACGGCGCAGGCCGCGCGATCCGCCCGAAAACAACTGTGAAGTCGCCGGCGATGAGGGCGTTGTCGAAGCTCGTCGGTGAGACCTCGACCTCGAGCCCGGGCCGGCGAATGGGGTGGCGGCCCTTGAACTCGGCGAGGCTCAGACGCACGCCCGCGTTGTAAAGGCGTTCGAGGGCGCCTTCGACCCCGTCGCGCTCGACCAGCGGCACGACGTCACCCAGTTCCACCCCTGCGTGCCTGAGAAGCGGGAGGTAGGGACTCGTTGGTTGCCGGAAGACGGCGTGGTCGAGCAGCCGCAGAAAGGCCGGGCCGCGATCGGCGATCGACTGGCGAATCGGCTCGTCGATCGAGTCCGGGTCGATCGGGGTCGCGAGATAGCGCAGGAGACCGCGCCCATAGCGCAGTCCCATGGCGGCGGATGCAAGCATGAGATCGGCGGCCGGCCTTCGGCCGACCTCAAAGTCTAGTCCATTGTATTTGCGGCACCGCGCGTCACGCGTCCGACTACCTGAAGCACGCGATCGAGGAACGAGCGATCGACGAACACTGTCGGGTCGGCGTCGCGAGGGAGACTGCCGGCTCGAACGTAGAACTGCCACGTGTCACGGACCGACTCGGCCGTCAGGCCTCCATTGACGTCCCAGGTGTCCGCACGCACGAATTGAGTGGCGGCGGGCAGCAGATCCGTGTCGCTTGCCAGCAGACGTGCTCGCAACGGCGGCGAGCCGCACCGGA
The DNA here is from genome assembly GCA_963817395.1 of uncultured Acidobacteriota bacterium. Lineage (GTDB taxonomy): Bacteria > Acidobacteriota > Vicinamibacteria > Vicinamibacterales > CAVPJW01 > CAWGYQ01. The sequence goes on from CAWFOC010000003.1 coordinate 396,032, forward strand.
TCGCCTCCGATTGTGCGATGCGCCGATAAACAGGCCGCGATCATGTCGTCCACCGCCAGAGGATGCGCGCGCGCAAACTGCCGGTTGACGATCAGGCCGGTGGTGGCGACGGCGGGCCAGCGCCGCGCAAAGTCCTCGATCAATCCGATCGACTCCGGTCGCGCGACGCTGTGCGTCAACGACGTGCTCGCGCATGAGCGTGGCGGCATCGACGGCGCCCGCCAGGAAGGCTGCCGCCCGGTTGGCCGGGCCGATCATGATGAGCATCTCGGGCTTCGTGCCCGGGCACTGCCTCCGCGATGTACGCCCTGACGAACGCCCCACCGATTGCGCCCAGACTGTTCAACGCGAGCTTTCGTCCCGCCAGATCGCGACACTGCACGATCGACCGTGAGGCGACCAGCAGGTGAGTGTTGCGCGCCTGCTCCATGACGGTCACGACGGGAGCACCTCGTGCAGCCGCCGCCCAATAGGTCGGGAGCGCCCCGAACGCGACGTCGGCGTGGCCGCCCGCCAGCGCCTCCGCGGCCAGCTCGGTTTGCGCGTAGTGGGTGCTTTCGATCTCGTAGCCCTGCTCGACGAGCCGCTGCGCGGCCACGAGCGCCGGTACGTCGCTCATGTTGGGAGACGTCGTGCCGGCAACGCGAATGAGCTTCGAGCCCGGCGAGCGAGCCCCCCGGTCGCAGCCAGAACCAATCGCAACGGCCAGCGCACAAACGAGGGCGCCGGCTCTCAGTGGGAAGGCCGTCACGGCGCAGGCGCGGCTCGAGGCGGTTGCCGCCCGATGACATCGAGTGCGCGATCCAGAAAGCTGCGGTCGATCATGCTGTCCGGATCGGTGTCGGCTGGCATCGCCCCTGCCCGAGCGAGAAACTCCACGGTCCTGGTCATCACGTGCGGCGTCAGGCCGCCATTGAGATCCCAGGAGTCGGCCTGAACGAACGCCGTCGCGGTCGGGAGATAGTCCTTGTCGCCAGCGCCCAGCACGGATTGGGCCAGGCGTGCCAGCCGTACCGGGTCGTGAGCCACGGCGCGATGTTCGGCAAGACAGGCGATCACGAGATCGTCGATGCTCTGCGCATGAGCGCGTGAGAACGGCACGTTGACCATGACACCGGTGATGGCGATATCTGGCCAGCGGATGCCGAAATCTTCGACCAGCCCGATGCGATCTGGCGCGCGCCTCTGGATCTCGATGAAATCCTCACGCATGACGGTAGCGGCATCGACGGCCCCGGCGAGAAACGCTGCCAGCCGTGTCGGCGATCCCGGCATCACCAGCATCTGAGGCTCGGTGCCGGTGCATTCCTCGGCAAGATAGAAGCTGAGGAGCGACGCGCCGCTGGCGCCGAGGCCGTTGACGGCGAGCCGTCTCGCCGAAAGGTCCGAGCACGTGGTGATGGGCTTCGCTGCCACCAGGACGTGGTGGATGCGCGCCAGCTCCATGACCGCCGCGATTGGCGCACCGCGCGACGCCGCGGTCCAATACGTGGAGAACCCTCCAAACGCGACGTCCACGTCGCCATGGGCGAGCGCCTGCGCCGCCAGTGCGGTCTGGGCGTAGTCGACGCTTTCGATCAGGTACCCCTGCGCTTCGAGCCGTCCAAGGGCCGCGATCGCCGGCACGTCGGCGAACGTCGCCGTGTTCGCGATGCGAAGCCGACGCGGAGAGTGCCCGGCCTTCCTGCTTTCGCTCGCGCAGCCTTCGGTGAGCCCCAGAAGCGCGACAGCGGCGAGAACCCCCTGGAGCGTGACCGAACGGTGGCGGCGAAGGATCGGCAGCACGACTCCTACTCCATCCCCAGGCGGTCGAGCAAATACTGCCCCCTGACGATGACCGGCTCGTCGTCCACCCACACATTGCAGTCGCGGGTCAGAACGTCCACGTGGGTCGAGGAGTTCCATTGCGCGCCCGTCTGAGTGCCGTACGGATCCCCGAAGGCCAGATGAACACCCGGAAACTTCTCGTCCTGGAGCAGCACGCCGATGAACTCCGTCAGGCCGAGATTGGTGCCGAACGCCAGCTCCCCCACGCGGTCGCTGTTCTCGTCGGTGTGACAGTACTCCCAGAACTCGTGCTCGAGCTCGGTGCGCTCCGAGCGGGCTCCGACGAGACGGCCGCTTTCAATCGTCAGCACCAGAGGTGTCGCTTTGAGATCGCCGTACTTGCGGTTGAAGTAGTCGCCGACCGTGGCGTCGCACACGAACGTGCCGTCGACGCGCCCCGGGGTCGTGAAGACTTCCCCCGCCGGCAGATTCGACCAGTACCGCGGGCTGATGAGGCCGCTCGTCTTGATCCACGCATGCGAAGCGTCGAAGCGCGCCGTGAACGCCGTGCCGGCATCCGTTCTCACACTCAACGATTGCGCGTGGGCGAGCCACGCCAGGAGCCGATCGCTCAGCCGATCGATGCGGCGGTAGTCGGCGCGCATTCCCTGCTGCATGATGGCGGGAGTGACGCCGATCATGTGCGCGTAGCGGATCTCGACGTCGCTCGACGACCGCCACGATCGCCATGCGTGAGGACAGCTCGCCCTCGAGAGGCTGGATGCAGAGGATTCCGACGTCGGCCCGTTCCAGCGCGTCCAGCACTTCGACGGGCGGCTCGCTCAGAGGACGCGGCGCCAGATCCTCGAGCACACAGCCCGTCCAGGATGCGCCTCGCTCGGTCAGCGCACATGACAGGGCCGCAGCGACTTCGAGGCTGGCTTCGTCGGCGATGAGGGCAACGCGCTCGCCTGCCTGAACGGCCAGACATGTCTCGATGGCGTTTCGGGCACCAGGCAGCAGCGCCGGATTCAGCGGCGCAAGTGACTCCGTCGTGCGATCGCTCATGACGGTTCGTGCCCGGTCCGCTCCGACACGACGAAAGCTGGCACCTGGCCACCCCCGGAGGTCACATTGGCCAGGCCCGTCGCGCTCAGCCGCGTCAGAAAACCCGACAGCCGACCGCGAAACAAGTACGGCGCCAGATCGACCAGCACGTCGCGCATCGCGACCGGATGTCCCGCCTCGAACTGCGGAAAAATCTCGCGGCGCACGGGAATGCGCTCCTGGACCACCCACGCGCCCGTTTCCCCGCCCGTCGCCGTCTCGATGGCCTGATCCCAGAGAGCCTCGCTCGTCTCCCAGCCCAGCGTCACCCCGTGGCCGCCGTAGTCGTCATTCGGCTTGATCACCAGCGTTTCCCGGCGCGAGCGCACGAAAGGCAGCAGATCGATCTCCTGCCCGCCGTAGTGGGTCCGCGTGTCTCGAAGGAGTCTGGTCCACGGAATGTGATCGCCGATCAGGCCGCGCTCTTCCGGGCTGAACAGACGGCGGTTTCGCTCGTCGGTCAGCACTGCGAAGAACGCCTTCTTGTGCGGGATCTTGCAGCGCAACGTGTTGGCCATGCAGATTGCGCCTGACCGGTAGGCCTCGATCAAGGCCCCGGACTCTTCCGGGCGCGCGATGATGTCGTTGATGAGCACGCGGCGGTACACCAGGTCGATCGGCTGGCCGAGCGCCGTCAACCGCTTCCCGTCGAACTCGAGGTCACGTGGATCGCAGACGATCGTCGGAACACCGCGGGCGACAAACCGATCGCGGAGGATCTCGAACTCGGACCAGGTGGGCACCTCGCGCCAATCGACGATCGCCACGAGCGGCGGCGACTTGGTGCCGCCCCACTCGCGATAGCTGGCGAGCAACGCCTCGAGCATCGAAGCCGAGAGCGGATAGCTCTGTGTGCCATACCTCTCGCGGAAGCGCGCCATGATCTCGAGCGGATCGAACAGCTCGGCGAGCGTCTCCGTATAGCCCAGGCCCGCGGGCGACTCGGCGTTGTACTCCGCGAATTTCAGCGCGTCAGGCAACAGGAAGGCGTCGAGCCTCGAGGCCGTGCTCGCCGTGCCGTACCCGGGGTCGAGGCGGACGAGCCGCTCCTCGGCCTCCGTCAGGGCGAACTGGCCGAGCAGATCCGGGTCCTGGAGCGCTTCGTTCGTGACGCGCTCGCCGATGGCGGCCAGCGCCTCGGCGACCCGGCGCACGCGGCGCTCGTCGGCGGCATCGATGAAGAAGGGGCGGAGGAATGGACAGTGCACGCGCCCGCCGAATGTCAGGCGCGCACCGCGCATCCTGCCCGTGAGCTCCTCACCGAAGCCGGGCGACAGCTCCACGTCCTCCCGGAGGAGCGACTGCCAGTAGGACGCGGCCGGGGGCATCATCGGCCTTGCGGGGCCCCGACGAACCCGGACGACCCGGCCAGGCCGAGCATCTCCTCCCAGCGAGGCCACGCCTGGCCAGGCTGGCCGTTCAGCGCCCGGTCGATCACGAGGTCGGCCATCTTCTTGACGACGAGATCGAAGTAGAACGGCGTGATCCGATCGCGCTCGAAGTCGGGCGCCGGGTTCAGGAAGTCGATCGCATATGGCACATCGTCGCGAATGGCGAACTCGATCGTGTTCATCTCGTAGCCGAGCGCCGTGTTGAGGATTCGGGCGTCGCGGACGACGCGCTCGCCGACGTCGGCGGAGAGATAGTGGTGGTCCACGATATAGCGCCGATCCCGGACGTCGTACGCCACCGGCGTGATGTCGGTCTTGCCGAACGTGAAGCACCGCACGTACTGGTTGAAGTCGATGAATTCCTGGAGCGTCATGCAGTACGGCGCCGTGCGATCGTAGGCGGCCAGCAGCTCCTCCCGGTTTCGCACCTTGTAGACGTGCTTCCAGCCGCCGCCGGAAAACGGCTTCAGGATGGCCGGCCGTCCCACGTAGTCGAGCAGACCGTCCCAGTCGACGGGGTACTCGAGATTGCGCAGCGATTCGGGCTGAATGTCCACGTCGGCCGGATAGGCCTTCTGCGGCAACAACACGGTACGCGGCACGGCCACACCGAGCCGCGAGGCGACCGAGTAATTGAAGAACTTGTCATCGGCCGACCACCAGAACGGGTTGTTGATCACATACGCGCCGTGCAGCACGGCGTGCTTGAGATACCCGCGGTAGAAGTCCACTTCGTGCGAAATGCGGTCGACGACTACGCGGTATTCGGCGAGCTCGCCCAGCCGCACGCCGCCCAGCCGCACCAGCTCGGCCGTCACGTCATGCTCGCGGCCGAGCGTGTTGACCGCGTCGAGGAATGCGGGCGGAAACGAATGCTCCCGTCCACACAACAATCCAACCTTCATGCGGTCCCCTTCGAAGCCACACCGTGACGATCGAGCACGCGCGTCTCCTGCACGACGTGCTGCACGACGGCGCGCAGGTCGCCGGTTTCACGATAGACGCGAAGCTGACGGTCGGCGCTGGTGCCCTCCGCCAGGATCGTGTGGACGTAGCTCGACTTCCTCGCGGCTGCCGAGCTCGTCGAGAACATCGTCCACAAAGGCCAGGAGCTCGAGCGTCAGATCGCGCATCGGCACCTCGGTCCTCTTGCCGAAGTCGATGAGGTTGCCGTCCAGGCCGTAGCGTGAGGCACGCCACTTGTTCTCCTCGATGAGCGCGCGCCGGTAAAGACGGAAGCCCAGGTTCTTTTCGTACAGCTTATGGAGCTTCACGACGATGGCCTGGATGAGCGCAGCGATGGCAATGGTCTCCTCGACCCGCGTCGGGAGGTCGCACACCCGGAACTCGAGCGTGCCGTAATAGGGATGCGGTCGCACGTCCCACCAGATCTTCTTGCCATCGTCGATGCAGTGAAGCTCGGTGAGCAGTTTGACGAAGTTCTCGTACTCACTCCAGGAGCCGAAGTGGTCCGGAATGCCCGTGCGCGGGAACCGCCGGAAGACCGTGGCGCGGTACGACTTGAGGCCGGTGTTCCGTCCCATCCAGAACGGCGAGCTCGTCGAGAGCGCCAGCAGGTGCGGCAGGAAATACCGCGCGGCGTTCATCAGATCAATCGTCGTGTTCTTGTCGGGCATGGCCACGTGGACGTGCAACCCGAAGATGAGCAGCGAGCGGGCGAGCTGCTGCAGCTCTTCGACGATGTGTTTGTAGCGATCCCCTGGCGAGATGACCTGGTCGATCCAGCTCGAAAAAGGATGCGTGCCGGCCGCCGCCACGCAGAGCCCGACATTCTCGGCAGCCGTGACGAGCTGTTCGCGGTTCTTAGTGAGCTCGACGCGCAGCTCGTCCATGTCGGCGCAGATATGCGTGCCGACCTCGACGATCGACTGATGCAGCTCGCGTCTGATCTGCTCGCCCAGCGTCTTCGAGCTCGATTCAATCAGGTGCGTGACGTGCGAGCGCAGCTCCCACGTCTCGGGATCGACGATCTGAAACTCTTCCTCGACGCCAAGCGTGAACCGGTGTGACATGACCACCACCTGCAAAAACCCGCCCACAGCGACGCGGGTATCATAGCCCGGCCCATGCCTGCTTTTCGAATCCGCGCGCGCGCCCCGCGGGGCGGCGCGAGCGAGCCCGCGTTCGAAACCAATCCCGAGATTCTGCAAGCGTTTCTGGAAGACGCGGCTCACCACGGAGGCGGCCACGCCGTCTCCATCGCCTTCCCCACGACCGAAGCGGAGGTCGTTGCCGCCGTCCACGTCAGCCGCCGCATCCTGCCGATCGGAGCGCAGTCGTCTCTGACCGGTGGCGCCACGCCGGATGGAGACACCCTGCTCGGCTTCGCACGCATGAATCGCATTGTGGAGATCGACCGCACGCGTGTTCGGGTCGAGCCAGGCGTGCCGCTCCAGACGCTGCAGGAGACACTCGACCAGCATGGTCTCTGGTACCCGCCGGTCCCGACCTTCGCCGGCGCGTTCGTCGGAGGGACGGTGGCCACCAACGCCGCGGGAGCGGCAACATTCAAGTACGGCAGCACGCGCGCGTGGGTGGAAGCACTGACGGTCGTGCTCGCGTCGGGCGATGTACTCGATCTCAGTCGGGGCGAGGTCGTTGCGAGCGCCGACGGGCGTTTCGAGATCGACACCGACCACGGCCGAATCGACGTCAGGGTCCCCACCTACACGATGCCGGACGTGCCCAAGCGATCGGCCGGCTACCATGCGGCGCCTGGCATGGATCTGGTCGATCTGTTCGTCGGATCGGAAGGCACGCTGGGCATCGTCACGGAAATCACGCTGCGCGTGGTCGACGCCGTCCCACTCAGATGCCTGGCCCTGGTGCCTGTGTCGAGTGAAGCCGATGGATTGAAGCTGGTGTCGGTTCTGCGCACCGAATCACAGAATACGTGGCGGACCGGCGATTCACGCGGCCTGGACGTGAGCGCCATCGAGCACATGGACCGCCGGGCCATCGAGGTCCTCGTCGCGGACGGCCACGACCGGCGCCTGGGCGTGAGCTTTCCCCCGGACTGCCGCGATGGCCCTGCTGGTGCAACTCGAGCTCCCTTCGGGCACGACGCCCGAGCGCGTGTTCGCGGAGATTGGGGGCGCACTCGATTTCAGCGCGCCGGACACGCCTCTCGTCCGCTTCGCGAGAGTGCTGGAGGAACTGGGCGCACTCGATTGCACCGAAATGGCGATGCCGGGCGACGTTCGACGCCGCGAGCAGCTGCTCGCCGTGCGTGAAGCGGTGCCGACGTCGGTGAATCACCGCGTCGCCGTGGCGAAGAGCCGGATCGATTCGACGATCTCGAAGACGGCCGCTGACGTGATCGTGCCCTTCCACCGTTTTGCCGACATGATGGCGCGAACGCGCGAGGCGTTCGAACGTCGCGGCCTTGACTACGCCGTGTGGGGCCACATCTCCGACGGCAACGTGCATCCCAATCTCATCCCGCGATCGCTCGCGGACGTACGGGCCGCTCACGAGGCGATTCTGGAGTTGGGACGCGACGCGATCAGGATGGGAGGGTGTCCGCTGGCCGAGCACGGCGTCGGCCGAAGTCCGCTGAAGCAGCAGCTGCTCGTCGAGCTCTATGGACGCGACGGAATCGAGGAGATGCGCCGCGTGAAGCGCGCGCTCGATCCCGAATGGAAACTGGCATCGGGAGTGCTGTTCCAGCCGATGTAGCGTCGGCCTAGGACCCGCCTTTGCTGCCCAACCACTCTTCCCTGAACGTCTTCTGAGGCGCCGTCAGCGACCGGCCCGTGGACTCGACCGTCACGATTTCCCGGCGCGGGTCGGCCTCGAGCGTGACCGATGCAGTAACCCGCTGACCGCCGCGGCGTCGGTAGGTGATGGGCACGATCTCACCGGGTGCGCGGCGCCGCAGCACTCCATCGAGCCGGCTGCGATCGGTCAATGCCTCGCCGTCGAGCGTCACGATCACATCGTCCTGATCGAGGCCGGCCTGATAGGCGGGGGATCCTATCGGCGTCGGTGCGCCGACGCGGGCTCCGTCGGCCGAGACGTCCAGATTCAGATCGCCGATCCATGCGGTGCGCGGCGATCGCGCGACGAGCGCGAGCCCGGCGCGCGACAGGAGACGTTCGTAATCCGGCACCTCGTGTCCCGCGACGTAGCGGGTGATGAACTCCTCGGCGAAGGCGGCATCTCCGCTCACCGCCGCGAGACGCGCCGTCACGTCTTCGCTCGTGTAGGGTCGATCGACGAATCCCGGTTGACGGCCACCGGGCTTGCCGAAGGTCGTCCACAGATCGCGCTGGAGGTCGTCGAGCGTCACCCGCCCAACGGTCCGATCCCGGAGCGCCAGGTCGAGACCCAGGCCAATCGCCGCGCCCCACGTGTAGTAAGAGATAAACGTGTTGCCCCAGTTGGTCCGATCGACAGCGACCGCCGCGTCGACGAATGGCGCCAGACGGCTCATCTCCTGCGCGCTGCGAATTCGACGGGCCGGCGAATTGGTCACCTGGTTGATGAGGGCGGCGAAGTCGCTCAGCGTCTGGGAGAGCGACTGCAGCCTGGCGCGGTGCATCACCAGCAGCTCGTAGTAGCTGGTGACGCCCTCGGCGAGCCAGAGCTCGGGCGACATGTTCGCGTCGGCCAGATTGAACGGTTCCAGCGAGCGCGGGCGAATCCGTTCGACGCTCCAGCTGTGAAACAACTCGTGCGCCGCATTCGACAGGATCGCCGAGCGAGCGCCGGAATCGGCGGGCGAGCCGGGAACGGTGATGATGGTGCTGTTGCGATGCTCCATGGCGTCGCCGTCGGCCCACGGCAGACAGTCGGTGAGAAACGTGTAACGTCCGACGTCGTAGCGGGGGAACTCGCCGAAGATAGCGCCCTCTTCGCGGGCGATCTTCTCCAGGTCCGACGCCAGGTCGGTGGCGTCGTCGTCGGAGCCACCATGGAGCGCAAGCCGGAAATCGGTGCGGACCGTCCCGCGTGTGACGGAGAAGTCACGCACGGTGTGCCGCGACACCTCGATCGGGCTGTCCATGAGGTACTGGAGGTTGGGCGCCGTGAACGTCAAACCGTCCTCGCCCGCGAAGAGCTGGGTGGCCACGCGCCAGTCGGACCCGGGCGGCGGCTCGATTGCGACACGCGAGGGACGATCTTCGAACCCGCGCGCCCACATCAGCGCAGCCGGCATGTTGATGTGCGCGTGCGTCGAGTCGACGGCGAGGTAGGTGCCGTCGAGCTGATCGCCGTACACCCTGTAGCGCACGCGCACGGTGCCGCCGTGCCCGGCGACCCGCCATTCATGGAGACTGGGTCGCGTAATGCTCACGCTTCGATCCCCGTCGCCGACGATGACCACGTCATAGACGTTCTTGGCGAATTCGTGCAGCGCGTAGCGCCCGGGCGAGCTGCGGCTCATGTGCAGCTCGAGATCGGCATCTCCGATCTCCGGAAACGTCACCTCGACGTGCATCGTGCGGTGCTCGGCCTCCGGGAAGGTCAGCCGGTAACCGACCGGCGACTGGGCAAGAGCCGGCAGCGCCCAGGCGCACGACAGAACGGCAATCACCGCGATTCGTATGAACGGCATCTACTCAGCGCTCTTTGGATCGTCGTGTCGCCTCCGCCGCGCAACCACACACAGCAGCTCGAAGAGGAGGTTCGCGGCCAGCAGTGACGTGATGTGTCCCGGACCGTCGAACACCGGCGCCACCTCGACGACGTCGAAGCCGACGAGGTCGATGCCGGCCAGCCCCCGCAGCAGCCTCTGCGCCTCGTGCGACGTCAGGCCGCCGATTTCGGGCGTGCCCGTGCCGGGCGCGAAGGCCGGATCCACGGCATCGATGTCGAACGTCACGTAACACCGGCCTGTCGCGACCCGGCGCACGGCGTCGACGGTGGCTTCCACGCCGCGCTTGACCTGATCGATGTCCACAACCGTGATGCCGTGCTCGCGGTGAAAGTCGAAGTCGTCCTCGCCGTACATCGGCCCTCGGATGCCGACCTGGATGAACCGTTTCGGATCCACCAACCCTTCTTCGATCGCCCGACGGAACGGGGTGCCGTGAAAGTACTTGGTGCCGAAATACTCGTTCCAGGTATCGATGTGCGAATCGAACTGCACGAGGCCCACGGGTCCATGCGCGCGGGCCAGCGCTCGGAGCACGGGCAGTGAAATGCTGTGATCCCCGCCAATGATTGCCGGTACCGCGCCGGCTTCGATGACGGAGGCGACGTGCCGCTCGATCACTTCGTAGCACTGCTCGATGGCAATGGGAGGGGCGTCGATATCACCCGCGTCCACGATGTTCAGGCGCTCGAACGGCGCCGTTTTCTGGAAATAGCTGTAGGGCCGGATGAGCGATGACTGGGCGCGGATCTCCCGCGGACCCAGCCGGGCGCCAGGACGGTACGACGTGCCGCCGTCGAAGGGCACTCCGAGAATGGCCACGTCCACACCACGAAGGTCGGTCACGTGCGGCAGACGCATGAAAGTGGCCGGCTGAGCGAACCGCGGGGACTTGAACGACTCGCGTGGTGTGAACGTCATCGAGCCCAGTTTACTGGAACCCTTTTGGTCTTTGCTCCATCATAGGGCCCGCCATGTCAGCACCCGGCATCAGGCTTCACCGATCGCTCAGCATCGTCGAGTTCTTCACCTTTGGCTTCGGCTCGATGGTGGGCGTCGGCTGGGTCGTGGTGATGGACGATTGGCTCGGGCGAGGAGGGCCGGCCGGCGCGGCGCTCGGGTTCCTGATCGGCGGACTGCTCTTCCTGCCTATTGGGCGCACCTACGGGCGTCTGATCGCACGCATCCAGGACGCCGGCGGCGAGATCGCCTACACCGAAGGGATCTTCCCCCCGTTCCTCAGCTTCGTCACCGGCTGGACGATGATTCTCGCCTACGCCATCGTCTGTCCGTGGGAAGCCGTCGCGATCGGCAATCTCCTCGGGCGCGCGTTTCCGGCGTTGAACGCGTACCCGCTCTACAGCGTGGCTGGCAGCCCCATCTATCTGCCCCGACTCGCGGCCGGCCTGTTGATGACGCTCGTCATCGCCGGCGTGAACTACAGAGGCATTCGCCTGAGCGGCATCTTTCAGAACCTGACCACTTTTGGGTTGCTCGCCGTGTTCGCGTTGTTCACGACCCTTGGGTTCGCACGTGGCGAGGCGGGCAACCTGCCACCGCTCTTTGCCCGGCCCGGCGTCGTGGGGGCATGGCTCTCGATCTCTTCTAGTCATGCAAATCGTTCCCTACTTCATGACCGGGTTCGAGTCGGTCGGCAAGGAATCTGAGGAGGCTCGACCGGGGTTCGACGTGCGACACTTCGGGCGGGCGATCGACATGGCCGTCATCGCCGGGTTCGTCTTCTACGTTCTCGTCATCGCCGTCGTCTCTTACGTGTATCCGTGGCCGCAACTCGTGGCCGGCCGGCTGGGATCGGAGGTCGCCTTCGAACGCGCATTCGGCTCCCGTGCGATCGCGCAGGCCATTCTCTTCGGCGCGTTCCTGTCGCTCTTCAAGGTCTTCAACGGCAATTTCGTCGCCGCGACGAGGCTGATGTACGGGATTGGGCGGCGCGGTCTCGTGCACGGCTCGCTGTCGTACGTGCATCCGACGCGTGGCACACCGGTGACGGCCGTTCTGCTGCTGGCGGGACTGACGGCCGCCGCCGCCTTTCTCGGGGATGCGGCGCTCATCCCGATTACCGAAGTCGGATCGCTGGCGGTCGGCGTGGGATGGATGTCGGCCTGCCTGGCCTATCTGGGGCGCACGGCACGGCAGGCGAACAGCACGGGCAGACCCGCCGCAATCGCCGGCGCCCTCGTCAGCGGGGCGATCATCGCGATGAAGGTGCTGCCGTTCGTGCCGGGCAGCTTCGGGCCGTACGAGTGGACCGCGTTCCTGTTCTGGTGCGCGATCGGCGTCGGCTTCTGGCTCGCCCGCGGCCGACTCAAGGAGACGGCGGACGCTCCGCTTCCTGAAGCGCCTGTGCGATGAACGCGTCCTCGGGGAGTGATCCGAGAATTTCGATGCGGTCGTCGACGATCGTCTTCGGCACGCCGGTCACCCGATGCCGGCGCACGAGATCGGGAAATTCCGTGGCTTCGATGGCCGTGGCTCGCACCTTCGGGTTCTCGACGGCCATCCGGTAGGCAAGGCCCACGGCCTTGGGACAGTGCGGTCACGTCGGCGTGACGTAGACGAGAACCTCGAGCGGATTCGTCACGGCGGCGACTCGCGCCCGGTTCGCCTCGGAGAGTCCCGAGTCACCGCTCGAGGCGAGCCGCACCGCATCGACCAGCGACATGAACTCGTAGCCAGACGGCGCGCCCAGATACGTCATTCTCGGGCCGCCGCTCCCGACGATGACGATGGCCGGTGCCCGGTCCACGCCGTACTCGGCTGCGGCGTCTTTATCGAGCACGAGGTTGTATTCCTCGATGGTGATTTTCTCGGAGAGCGAGGCCAGCTCGTCGAGGATCTCTCTTGCCGTTCCGCAGGTCTCGCACCCGAAGGTCTGCGTGAAGAACACGAGCCGGACCGGATCGCTCAACTCGGCCAGTTGGCCGGTGAGCGCCTGACGATCGGCCTCGGAGAGCAGGGCCATCGAGCTCTACTTGAAGAGATCGTCGAAGGCCTGCCGGGCGCTCGTCGTGCCGGGCGACCCGGTTTCGCGCTCGATCGTGACGCGCGGCTCGAAGAACCCGCAGTCATTCCGAACGTCCTTGACGGCTATCCGTGCCGGAATGAGCTCCGTGCACTCGAAGTGACTGCTCGTGTCGAAGTGTGTGCACTGGAGACAGCTGTGCAGGTCGGTCCCGCACTTCGAACATCGTGAATCCACGGCGATGTCGACGGTGCCGGGCTGCCCGCATCGGCTGCACCGGACGACGCGCTTGAAGCCGGGCACGTTCGGCGCGCGCATCTCGGGCGGCTGCGGATCGCGCTTGGGCGCCCGCTCCGTTCGAGGCTCGTCCTGATACCCGCGCTGCCGGTACTTGCGGTCGCTCATCGGGGTGCCGATCCATCTTCTGACGATCGACGCTCGCTCGCATTAGAGCAGAACGATCTCTCGCCCGCAAGCCGACGCCGCGCCGGGCGAGACTTGCGCCGCGCGCTCTCGCATCTCCGACCCAATCGCGGTAAGCTTCCGGGCGAGGCTCGTCCTCGACAATCGAACGGCCCGCGATGCAGATTTTTCATCGCAGTACCAACACTCTTTCGAAGTTCAGCATTTTCGGAGCGGTGTTTCTCGTGGCGGCGCTCCTGTGGCTGTCGGCCGCCATCAGCCGTTCTCCGTGGGTGACGCAAGCCAGCGTGACTCCGGAACAGCCGATCCAGTTCAGCCATGAACGTCATGTGGCGGGCAACGGCCTCGATTGCCGTTACTGTCACACCTCGGTCGAGGAATCGGCGTTCGCCGGCATCCCGCCGACCAAGACGTGCATGAACTGCCACTCTCAAATCTTCGCCGACAGTCCGTACCTCGAGCCGGTGCGCGCGAGCTTCCGGTCGGATCGATCCATCGAGTGGCGTCGCGTCAACGACCTTCCGGATTTTTCCTACTTCAACCACAGCATTCATGTCGCGAAGGGCGTCGGGTGCTCGACGTGTCACGGTCGCGTGGATCGCATGCCGCTCGTGTGGCAGGAAGCGTCGCTCCAGATGGAATGGTGTCTCGACTGCCACAACAACCCCGAGAAGTACATCCGGCCGCGTGATCAGGTGTTCGCGATGGACTACGAGCCGCCCGCCGATCAGCTCGCACTCGGTCGCAAGCTGGTGGAAGAGTACGAGGTTCGCCGGCTCACGAGCTGTTCGACGTGTCATCGGTAGGATCCCTCTGGAGTTGACGACGTGAGCAAGCGGTGCGGCGCCGAACCCGTGAGAGATAGCGCGACGGATACCCGACTGGATCTCGCGGCGATACGCGCACGTCTGTCTTCGTCCACGGGACCCGAGTACTGGCGCAGCCTCGAGGAGCTGGCGGGCACGCCGGCGTTCGAAGAGCTCCTCCACCGCGAGTTTCCCTCGCGCGCCTCGGAGTGGACCGATCCGGTCGGTCGCCGCCGCTTCCTGCAGCTCATGGGCGCGTCACTCGCGCTGGCCGGTGTCGGGGCGTGCACGAAACAGCCGCCCGAAACCATCGTGCCGTACGTCCGGCAGCCGGAAGAGATGATTCCGGGCCGGGCGCGATTCTTCGCCACCGCGCACAGCGTGTCGGGTTTCGCGACGGGCCTGCTCGTCGAGAGCCACCTCGGGCGCCCGACGAAGGTGGAAGGCAACCCGGATCATCCGTCGAGTCTCGGCGCCACCGACGCCTTTGCCCAGGCGTCGGTGCTGACGCTCTACGATCCGGATCGCGCGCAGACACTCACGCATCTCGGCGAGATCCGCCCATGGAGCGCGTTCCTGGGTGCCGCGCGCGGCGCCCTGATCGGAAATCCGACGGGCGCTGGATTCCGCGTGCTCACGGAATCGGTGGGCTCACCCACCCTCGCCCGGCAGCTCCGCGACCTGCTCGCGACGCTGGGCGACGCCCGGTGGCACGTCTACGAACCGGTGGGACAAGACGCGCGGAGTGAGGGTCTCGAGCTGGCGTTTGGCGAAGCCCTCGACGTCCGCTATCACGTCGATCGCGCCGACGTCATTCTCACGCTCGACAGCGACCTGTTCGGATGTGCCGCGGGAGGTCTGCGCTACGCTCGCGAGTTCGCCGCACGCCGAAGGGAGACGGGCACCGGGCGGTCGATGAACCGGCTCTACGCCGTCGAGCCCATGCCGACGACGACGGGCGCGCGCGCGGATCATCGGCTGCCGCTCAAGGGGTCGCTCGTCGAGGCCCTCGCGCGGGCGCTCGCCAGGCGTGTCGGCTCGTCCACCGCGACGGGCAGCGACGCGCCCGGGCTCTCTGCCGACGTCATCCGGTTCGTCGACGCGCTCGCGCGCGATCTCACCGCCCATCGCGGCGCCGGCCTCGTGGTGGCCGGCGACGCCCAGCCACCCGCCGTTCATGCGCTCGCGGCTGCCATCAACGACGCGCTCGGCAACACCGGGCGCACCGTCATCTATACCGAGCCCGTCAGATTCGGGCCAACCAATCAGCTTTCGTCGCTCAACGAGCTTGTCGCCGACATGGACGGCGGCCGCGTGCAGACTCTCCTCATTCTCGGCGGCAACCCGGTGCTGACGGCACCCGTCGATCTGCGCTTCGCGGAGCGGATGGCAAGAGTCGGGTTGCGGATCCACCTGGGCCTCTACGCCGACGAGACCTCGGCGCTTTGTCATTGGCACGTTCCGGAAGCGCACTACCTCGAAGCCTGGAGCGATGCCCGCGCCGCGGACGGAACAGTCACTATCGTGCAGCCGCTCATTGCACCGCTTTACAGTGGCCGATCGGCCCATGAGGTGGTTGCGGCCTTCACGTCACGCCCCGAGCGCTCGGGCCACGACATCGTCCGCGAATACTGGATGGAACAGCGGGGAGTCGGGAGCCCCGAGTTCGATGCCTTCTGGCGGCGCGCACTGCACGACGGCGTCGTGCCGGACACGACCCTGCCGTCCAGGCCGGTCAGCCTCCGGACGGGTCTGGCGGTCGACGTTCCCAGGGAACGGGCCGGTGTCTCGAACAGCGCGCTCGAGATCAACTTCCGCCCGGATCCCACGATCTACGACGGGCGCTTCGCCAACAACGGGTGGCTGCAGGAGCTCCCGAAGCCGCTGACGGCCATCACGTGGGAAAACGCCGCGATGGTCAGCCCGGCGACAGCCGAGCGGCTCGGCCTCGCGAACGAGGACGGCGTACGGCTCGACTATCAGGGCCGATCGGTCGAAGCGCCGGTGTGGATCGTGCCCGGTCACGCTGACGACTGCGTCACGGTGCACCTGGGGTACGGGCGCGTGCGCGCGGGCCGGGTCGGCAACGGCGCCGGGTTCGACGCCTATCGGCTCAGAACCTCGGACGCTCGCTGGTTCGGCCCAGGTCTGCAGCTCACGAAAACGGGTCGCACTCGTCCGCTCGCGGTCACGCAGCGGTTTCACACGATGGAAGGGCGGCGCATCGTGCGCGCGGCGACGCTCGCCGAGTACGCCGAGCATCCCGAGTTCGCGCAGGACCACCACACCGAGTTGCCCTCGCTCCTTCCCCCCTGGAAGTACGAGGGGCAGGCGTGGGGCATGGCCATCGACCTCAACTCGTGTACCGGCTGCAATGCCTGCGTCGTCGCGTGTCAGGCCGAGAACAACATCCCGATCGTCGGCAAGGAACAGGTGGCGCTCGGCCGTGAGATGCACTGGCTCCGTGTGGACACCTACTATCGCGGCGCCCTGGAGAATCCCGAGACCTACCACCAGCCCGTGCCGTGCATGCACTGCGAGAACGCGCCCTGCGAAGTGGTCTGCCCCGTCGGCGCAACCGTGCACAGCCACGAAGGGCTGAACGACATGGTCTACAACCGGTGTGTCGGCACGCAGATACTGCTCGAACAACTGCCCGTACAAAGTCCGGCGGTTCAATTTCCTGCTCTACCAGGACTGGACGACGCCGAGCCTCAGGCTCCTCCGCAACCCGGACGTGACCGTTCGCAGCCGCGGCGTCATGGAGAAGTGCACCTACTGCGTGCAGCGGATCAACGAGGCGCGGATTGACGCCGAAAAGGAAGGCCGGCCGATTCGAGACGGCGAGATCGTGACAGCCTGCGAGGCCGTCTGTCCCGCGCAAGCCATCGTCTTCGGCGACGTGAACGACCCGGAGAGCCGCGTGGCCAAGCTCAAGGCCACCGACCGCAACTACAGTCTGCTCGCCGAGCTCAATACCCGGCCGCGCACCACGTATCTGGCGGCCCTCAGGAACCCCAATCCCGAGCTGGAGCCAGTCGTCTGCCCGGCCCTCGTCCGAGGAGCCTCACTAGTGGCCGAGCGTCTCGATCACACCGGGGCGATCATCGCGGATCGGCCGACTGGTCCGCCGCCCGTCATCGCTCCGGGCCATACCTTCGGCAGCGTCACCGACAAGATCAGCGCGATCGTGCTCTCGCGTCCCTGGTCGCGCGGATGGTTCGTGGGATTCGCGATCGCGTTCTCGCTGACGCTCGTGCTCTTTGCGTCGCTCGCCTATCTGCTGGCGCTGGGCGTCGGGATCTGGGGCATCAACATCCCGGTTGGCTGGGGCTTCGCCATCGTGAACATGGTGTGGTGGATCGGTATCGGCCATGCCGGCACGCTCATCTCGGCGATTCTCCTGCTGCTCAGACAGGAATGGCGCACGTCGATCAATCGCTTCGCCGAGGCGATGACGCTCTTCGCCGTGTCCTGCGCCGTGATCTTCCCCGTCATTCACACCGGGCGGCCATGGCTGGCCTACTGGATGATGCCGTATCCCAACACGATGAATCTCTGGCCCCAGTTCAGGAGCCCGCTCATCTGGGACGTGTTCGCCATTTCGACCTACGCCACGGTCTCACTGCTCTTCTGGTACGTCGGTCTCATTCCCGATCTCGCGACACTTCGCGATCGGTCGCCATCGCGCGTCGGGCGGGTGACCTACGGCATGCTCGCTATGGGGTGGCGCGGATCGGCGCGCCATTGGCATCGGTACGAGACGGCCTATCTGCTGCTTGCCGGCCTGGCAACACCGCTCGTGGTCTCGGTTCACACGGTGGTGAGCCTCGATTTCGCCGTGTCGGTGATTCCCGGCTGGCACGCCACGATCTTTCCGCCTTACTTCGTGGCCGGCGCGATCTATTCGGGCTTCGCGATGGTCATGACCCTCGCGATTCCGATTCGCAAGATTTACGGCCTGGAAGATTTCATCACCATGCGCCATCTGCAGAACATGGCCAAGGTGATGCTGGCGACGGGTCTGATCGTCGGCTACGGCTACCTGATGGAAGCGTTCATGGCCTGGTACAGCGCCAATCAGTTCGAACGGTTCATGATGCTCAACCGCATGATGGGGCCGTACGCGCCGGCGTACTGGGCGCTCATCGTCACCAATATCGTCATCCCGCAGGCCCTGTGGTTCCGGCGTGTGCGCTCGAACGTGCCGCTGCTCTTCGTGATCTCACTGATCGTCAACGTCGGGATGTGGCTCGAGCGTTTCGTGATTGTGGTCACGAGTCTTCATCGCGACTTTCTGGTGTCGTCGTGGGGCATGTATTACCCGACGATCTGGGACTGGGCGACCTTCATCGGTTCCATCGGACTCTTTGTCACGCTGCTGTTCCTCTTCATTCGCTTCCTGCCCATGATCTCGATCTTCGAGATGCGAACGATGCTGCCGGCAGCGGAGGTGAGGGAAGAAGATCTGCGGGTGATGTGATGGCATCTCCACGCCGCGCGCCAATCTACGGCCTGATGGCCGAGTTCGACACTCCGGCCGCCCTGGTCGCTGCGACCCGCCACGCACACGAAGCCGGCTACCGGCGCATGGATGCGTTCACACCGTTCCCGATCGAGGAGCTCACCGAAGCGCTCGGGCAGAAGCCGTCGCGGCTGCCGCTGATTGTGCTGATCGGCGGCATCGTCGGCGGGATCGGCGGGTTCGCGCTGCAGGTACTGGGCCTCGGTCGTCGCGTATCCCATCAATGTCGGCGGGCGCCCGCTCAACAGCTGGCCGGCGTTCATTCCCGTCACGTTCGAAACGACGATTCTCTCAGCCGCGCTGGCGGCGGTGCTCGGCATGCTGGCGATGAACGGACTTCCAATGCCGTACCACCCGGTTTTCAATGTGCCGCGCTTCGCGCTGGCGAGCCGCAACCGTTTTTTTCTGTGCATCGAATCCCGCGACCGCCGCTTCGATCTCGAGGCGACGAGACGGCTGCTCGAGAGCCTGGACGCGCGAGAGGTGAGCGTCGTTGAAGCCTGAGAGCGCCATTCGTGCCGCCGCGGCCCTGCGATTGGCGGCGCCAGCGGGCCTTTTCGCAGTCGTGTGCCTGGCGGGATCGGGCTGCCGTCAGGACATGCACAATCAGCCCAGATACAAGCCGCTGGCGGCGAGCTCATTCTTCGAGGACGGACGATCGGCACGGCCTGCGGTGGCCGGCACGGTCGCTCGCGGCAGCGACGAGCTGCGCGAGGACGAGTTGTATTACTCCGGCAAAGTGGGCGGCATCGCTGCCGACACCTACCCATTTCCAGTGACCGCGTCAGTCTTGCTGCGCGGGCAGGAGCGTTATGCGATCTTCTGCACCCCGTGCCACGGCGCTACGGGAGCCGGCGACGGCATGATCGTCCGCCGCGGCTATCGACGGCCGGTTTCATTCAGCGACGACCGCCTCCGCCAGGCGCCCGCCGGCTACTTCGTGGACGTCATGGCCAATGGTTTCGGGGCGATGCCCGACTATGCCGCGCAGGTGCGAGTCCGCGATCGATGGGCCATCGCGGCCTACATCCGCGCGTTGCAGCTCAGTCAACGCGCGTCGATCGAGGACGTGCCTTCAGAGGACCGTCGCCTGCTCGACGGACCGCGCCCGGGCAGCGAAGCCTCACCATCGACGGAGCCACGTCCATGACGACGCCGTTCGCTGCCCGCTTCGCCGCGCCCGATCTCGGATCGTTTCGCCGATCCTGCGCCATCATCGGCGGCTGCCTGCTGGCGCTCTGTGCGCTCGGCGCCGTCCTGAATCCACAGCAGTTTCTGTTCTCGTATCTGGCGGCCTTCATGCTGTGGCTGGGCATCACGCTCGGGTGCCTGGCGATCGTGATGCTTCATCACCTGTCGGGCGGGGCATGGGGAGTGGTGATTCGCCGGGTGCTCGAGGCGGCCACCCGCACGCTGCCGATCATGGCTTTGGCGTTTCTGCCGATTGCGTTCGGCGTGCGAGTGCTCTACCTGTGGGCCAGACCCGATGCCGTCCTGTCCGACGCAGTCCTGCGCGAAAAGGCGCTCTACCTGAACGTCCCGTTCTTTCTGGTGCGGGCGGTCCTGTACTTCATCGTCTGGGGCACCGTCGCCTATTGGCTCAATCGCTGGTCGCTCGAGCAGGACCATTCTCCCGACCCGCGACTGGCGCGAAAGCTTCAGCTCCTGAGTGCTGCCGGAATCGTCCTCTACGCACTGACCATCACCTTCGCCTCCATCGACTGGGTGATGTCGCTCGAGCCTCACTGGTTCTCGACGATCTTCGGCATCCTGTTCATGGGCGGCCAGGCGTTGAGCGCATTGTCCTTTGCCATCGCCGCTGTCGTGCTGCTGGCGTTACGTCCGCCGTTCTCGGACGTGCTCTCGCGCGCGACACCTGCAGGACCTCGGCAAGCTGCTCATGGCCTTCGTCATGCTCTGGGCGTACTTCAACTTCTCGCAGTTCCTGATCATCTGGTCGGCGAACCTCGCCGAAGAAACGCCGTGGTACGTGCACCGGCTCGGTCACGGGTGGCAGGCAATTGGTCTGCTGCTGGTGATCTTTCATTTCGCGCTGCCGTTCGCGCTGCTCCTCTCGCGCGCCGTGAAGCGGAATCCGATACTGCTTGCCGCGCTGGCCGGCGGGATCATCGTCATGCGCGTGGTCGACCTGTTCTGGATCATCGGCCCTCAGGCGCACGGCGCCGAGCTCGCCGTTCACTGGCTGGACGTCGTGGCGCCGGTTGCCCTCGGAGGCGTCTGGCTCGCCGTCTATGCGCGAGAACTTGCCAACCGGCCGCTGTTGCCGCTCGGCGACCCCGAGCTTGGAGCGGCGCTCGAGCATCAGGGAGCGCACTGAGATCGTATGAGCGCCAGTTCCACGCGTCACAATCCGCCGCATCCTCACCATGGTGGCGATCACGAGCACGCGGACGTCCACGCCGCGGCCATTGTCAGGACTGCGATTGGTCTGCTCGTTGTCGGCGTCATCGTGCAGGTCGCGATGGCCGGGCTGTTCATCTATTTCGAACGGCGGGCCGAGCGGCGAGACACCTCACCGCCGCCCCTGGTTACCGAAGCCGCGCGACCGTCGACACACCCGCGCCTGCAGGCCAACCCCGCGCAAGAGCTCAAGGTCATGCGCGAGGAACAGCGGCAGGCCCTTTACAGCTACGGCTGGGTCGACGAGGCGAACGGCGTCGTGCGGCTTCCGATCGATCGGGCGATGAAGATCATGCTCGAGCGCGGATATCCGGTACGCCCAGGCGGCAGCCACGAAACCCGAAAGGCTCTCGGATCGAGCTCGGGGCGTTTCGCTCCCGGGGGCGAACCATGAAGAGGTCTCGCTCGCTCATCTCGCTGCTCACCGTGATGCTCGGCGCCGCCGGATCGTTGACCTCGGCGCAGACAACCGGGGCGCCCGTCGCGGGCAGCCGTCCGTCCTCCGGTGTCCCGGCGGATCAGATGCCGCCGGTCCTGCGCGACGTGGCTTTCGAGCAGCGGCTCGATCAGGCGGTGCCGCGCGACACCATCTTTCGTGACGAGCGTGGCGCTCAGGTCAGGCTCGGTGACTACTTCGGGCAGCGGCCGGTCGTCCTCGCCCTGGTCTATTACGAGTGCCCGATGCTCTGCACGCAGGTCCTGAACGGGCTGGTCGGCAGCCTCGTGTCGCTGAGCTTCGATGCCGGGGACGAATTCGAAGTCGTGGTCGTCAGCTTCGACCCCCGCGAGACGCCCGAGCTGGCCGCGCGGAAGAAGGCCTCCTACCTCGAGCGATATGGACGGCCGCACACCGCCAGGGGCTGGCATTTTCTGACCGGTGAAGAAGCGAGCATCCGGGCGCTGACCGAAGCCGTCGGATTTCGTTACACCTTCGATGGCTCGCTCGGTCAGTTTGCGCACGCCAGCGGCATCACCGTGCTGACACCCGCCGGCCGGCTGGCGCGGTATTTTTTCGGGATCGAGTACGCGCCGCGGGATGTCCGGCTGGCACTGGTCGAGGCGTCACACGACCGGATCGGCTCGGCGGTCGATCAGCTGCTCCTCTACTGCTATCACTACGATCCGGCAACGGGCCGCTACGGTCTCCTGGTCATGAGGCTCGTTCGCCTCGGCGGCGTGCTGACGGTTCTCGCGCTCGCGGCCTTCATCGTCGTGCTGCGCCGCGGCGATTCGACCCGCGGCCGGGCGACGGAGCGGACGCGTCTCGTGCCGTAGGGGCGCTGGAATTCGTCATGTCGCCCGCTGATACCCCCCTCTTCCCGGAAGCCGCGTCCTCGTTCGCGGGCGACGTCGATGCGCTCTATTTTTTTCTCGTCGGCGTCAGCGCGTTCTTCTCGCTGCTCATTGCCGGACTGGTGATCTACTTTGCCATCCGGTACCGGCGGCGCCATCCCCGCGAGATCGGCACCCGAGTCGAGGGCGGCATGCTGCTCGAAATCGTGTGGAGCGTCATTCCTCTGGGCCTATCGATGGTGATGTTTCTCTGGGGCGCGAGCGTGTTCTTCCATCTCGTCCGCCCGCCACGCAACACGCTGGACGTCTACGTGGTGGCCAAGCAATGGATGTGGAAGTTCCAGCACACCGATGGCCGGCAGGAAATCAACGAGCTGCATCTTCCGGTCAATCGGGCGGTGAAGCTGACGATGACCTCGCAGGACGTGATTCACGACCTCTTCATTCCCGCGTTCCGGACGAAGACGGACGTCTTGCCCGGCCGTTACACGACGATCTGGTTCGAGGCCACGAAACCGGGCCGATACCGCTTGTTCTGCGCCGAGTACTGCGGCACGCAGCACTCCGCCATGGGGGGCTTCGTCGTTGTCATGGAGCCGGCCGCGTACCAGACCTGGCTGAGCGGCGGGGCCGGACAGATCTCGCTGGCCGACGCGGGAGCGAAGCTGTTCGGTGAACTGGCGTGCAACACCTGTCATCTGGCCGACTCGCAGGGCCGCGGTCCGATTCTCAACGGGCTCCTCGGTAAACCGGTCCCGCTCGAGGGCGGCGAGATGGTGGTCTTCGACGAGGCCTACATCCGTGAATCGATTTTGAACCCGCAGGCGAAGATTACGGCGGGCTATCAGGCGAACATGCCGACCTTCCAGGGCCTGATCAGCGAAGAGGGCCTGCTGCAGCTCATCGAGTACATCAAGACGCTCGGCGCGGCCGGGCAGACAGGGACCCGACCATGAATGCGCCGACGCTGCCGCGCCGTCACTATCTCAACGTCGCCTACGGCATCCGCTCGTGGCTGCTCACCGGCGACCACAAGCGCATCGCGGTGCTGTACCTCATCGGCGTGACGGCGTTTTTCTTCCTTGGCGGATTCTTCGCCGTGCTCATCCGGCTCGAGCTCATGACGCCCGCCGGCGATCTGATGTCGGCCGAGAGCTACAACAAGCTCTTCACGATGCACGGCGTGGTGATGGTCTTCTTCTTTCTCATTCCTGCGATTCCGGCGGTGCTCGGCAATTTTCTGGTGCCAATCATGATTGGCGCCCGCGATCTCGCCTTTCCAAAGCTGAACCTGGCGAGCTGGTACATCTACATCATCGGCGGTGCGTTCACGCTCTGGGCGATTGTCAGCGGGGGCGTCGACACCGGCTGGACCTTCTACACGCCGTACAGCACGACCGTCTCGAACACCAATGTGGCGCTGACGGCCGTGGGCATCTTCGTGACGGGATTTTCCTCGATCCTCACCGGCCTCAACTTCATCGTGACCATCCACAAGATGCGGGCGCCCGGCATGACGTGGTTCCGGCTGCCGCTGTTCATCTGGTCGCACTACGCGACGAGCCTCATCATGGTGCTCGGGACGCCTGTGCTGGCCATCACGATCGCGATGGTGGCCGCCGAGCGTCTGCTGGGGCTCGGCATCTTCGATCCGGCGCTCGGCGGCGACCCGGTGCTCTTCCAGCACCTCTTCTGGTTCTACTCACACCCGGCGGTCTACATCATGGTGCTGCCGGCCATGGGCGTCATCAGCGAGCTGGTCGCCGCGTTTGCACGCAAGCCCGTTTTTGGCTACTCGTTCGTGGCTTTCGCGAGCCTCGGTATCGCCGTGATCGGCTTCCTCGTCTGGGGGCACCACATGTTCGTGGCGGGCCAGTCGGTGTACGCCGCCCTCGTGTTCTCGATTCTGAGCTACCTGGTGGCGATCCCCTCGGCAGTGAAGGTGTTCAACTGGACGGCGACGCTCTATCGCGGATCGATCTCCTATCAAACGCCGATGCTCTATGCGTTCGGGTTCATCGGCCTCTTCACGATCGGCGGGCTCACCGGGCTCTTTCTCGCCGCGCTCGGATTGGACGTGCACGTCACCGACACCTATTTCATCGTCGCGCATTTCCACTACATCATGGTCGGCGGCACGATCATGGCCTATCTCGGCGGCCTCCATTACTGGTGGCCGAAGCTGACGGGCCGCCTCTACCCCGAGGGCTGGGCCAAGCTGGCCGCCCTCACCGTGTTTCTCGGCTTCAACCTCACCTTCTTTCCTCAATTCGTCGTGGGCTATCTCGGCATGCCCCGCCGTTATCACGCCTACCCCGAGGAGTTTCAGGTCCTCAACGTGATGTCCACAGCCGGTGCGTCAATTCTCGCGGTCGGCTATCTGATTCCCATGGTTTATCTGGTGTGGTCTCTGCGGTACGGCAAGGTCGCGGGCGATAACCCGTGGGACGCGGTCGGACTGGAGTGGACGATCAGCTCGCCGCCACCGACCGAGAATTTTCTGGAGACGCCGGTCGTGGCCGAGCCCGCGTATACGTATCACCCCCTGGAGCAGGCCCGTGGCTGACACGCACAGCCTGTCCGCGAGCCACCATCCGGCGCTCGCCCATCAATTCGACGATCTGGTCCAGCAGCGTCTGGCGGTGTCGCTCGGCATGTGGGTGTTCCTCGTCACCGAGATCCTGTTCTTCGGCGGCCTCTTCCTCGCCTACCTGGTCTACCGCCTGTGGTATCCGGAGGCGTTTCGCGCCGCGAGCAGCCACCTGGAAATCGGCTGGGGGGCCCTCAACACGGGCGTGCTCATCCTGAGCAGCCTCACGATGGCCCTGGCCGTCCACGCCGCGCAAACCGGCCAGCGGCGCGGGACCGTCGGCTACATCCTCGCGACCATCGGCCTGGGCTCGGTCTTTCTCGCGGTGAAAGCCATCGAGTACAGCTCGAAGTTCGAGCATCATCTCGTGCCGGGACCCGGCTTTCGTTTCGAGGGCGCCGAGGCGGCTCACGCGCAGATCTTCTTCTCGCTCTATTTCGTCATGACCGGGTTGCACGCCCTGCACATGATCATCGGCATCGGCATCATGGCGGTGCTCGCGGTGATGGCAGCACGCGGCCGCTTCACGGCTGCCTATCACAACCCGATCGAGGTCGGCGGTCTCTACTGGCACTTCGTAGATATCGTCTGGATTTATCTGTTCCCGCTTCTCTACCTGGTGGGACGGCACTGATGGCGCATATCGTCCCGCGCAGTCTGTATTTTTCCATCTTCGCGATCCTGATGGTCCTCACCGCCATCACGGTGTGGGTGGCCTTCTACGACCTCGGACCGCTCAGCGCGGTGGTGGCCGTGGGAATCGCGTGCGTGAAGGCCACGCTGGTCGTGCTCTACTTCATGCACGTCCGCTTCAGCTCGCGGCTGATCGCGCTCACGGTGGCATCCGGGCCCTTCTGGCTCGGAATTCTCTTCGCGCTCACCATGAACGACTACCTGACGCGCACATGGTCGCGGATCGTCATGGGTTGGTAGGAGGCCTCGCCAGGATCGAACCTGCTCGAAGCGAGCGCGGCGAGTGCGCGCTCGAGGTAGCGTCGATCGATCACCGGAGCGGAGCGAAGGCGCTCGCCCAGGGCCGAGTCGTCTGCGAGCATTGTGAGCGTCTGCTCGACGCCTTCGCGACTGAGGCCTCCGTCCATGCTCCAGGTACCGGCCCGCACGTACGCGTCGGCGATCGCCTCCCAGTCCGCGTTGTCCCCGAGTTGTGCACGGGCCTGCGCCGCCAGGCGTGACGAATCCTTCGCGACCTGGCGATACGCCACGAGCGAGGACCGCACGTACGCGTCGACGGTGTGAGGATGAGCGGAGGCGAAGTCGGTGTTGACATAGACCGCCGTGGTGACCAGGTCGGGCCATCGCCGTCCGAATTCCTCCAGGACGGCGACCTGGGCCGAAGCCTTCCGGGTGACGGCAACCAGGTCAGCGCGCTTCAGCACCGCGGCGTCGAGCGATCCGACCAATAGTCCAGCCGCGCGCGCCGACGACCCCGCGACGAGCAGCGTGCGAGGCGTGGTGCCGGGACATTCTTCGACCACATAGGCTCTGAGGAGGGTCGCGCTCATCGCGCCTGCGCTCGTATATCCGACACGGCCACCCTCCAGATCGCGGCACGTCTCTATGCCATTCCGCACAACCAGGAGATTTTCGTCGCGAGCGTCTTGCAGAATCGTCACGACCTTCGCGCCCTGCGCTGCCAGCACCCAGTACGTTCGGGTCGCGCCGTAGGCAATGTCGGCATCACCACCTGCCAGCGCCTGGGCTGCCAGTTCAGGGCTGGCGTAGAATGTTCGGGTGACGCCGTAGCCGTCCCGCTCGAGGATTTCCTGCGCCATCAAGGATGGCACGTCGGCAAAATCCTGCTCGCTGGGGTAGGCAACCCTGACCGAGCTGCGGCTGCCGGTGACGTCCTCGGACCCGCATGCGGCGAACGAGAGCATCATCGCGAGCACCGCGGCCTGGACCCCTCGAGCTGCAGTGACTGCTCGTCGGCGATCGGCTGGACCTTCGAACAGGGCGAGCGTGGACCTACTCATTCGCTGAATCGGCTCCGGACGGCGTCATAGCATTGCGACAGACTCTTCTTTGAGGTTCGAGAGGTTTCATGATGATCCGGGCCCTGGCCGCTGTGGCGCTTTTCGTGTACTCGGCAGCTCCGGGATGGGCGCAGGAGAAGCGCACGCTCACACCGGCTGACATCTTCAACCTGAAATCCGTCAGCGACCCCCAGATCAGCCCCGAGGGCACGTGGGTCGCCTACCGGGTATCAGGGCTCGACGCCAAGGAGGACGCGTCGATAGCAGACCTCTATATGGTACCAACATCGGGCGGCGAGCCGGTACGCCTGACGCATCACGCCGATTCCGAGCGATTGCCGAGGTGGAGCCCCGATGGCCGATACCTGGCGTTCCTGGCCAAGCGCGAGGGGGCCAAGACGCAGGTGTGGCTGCTCGATCGCCGCGGCGGCGAGCCGGCGGCGCTCACCGAGTACAAGGCCTCGGTGTCCGATCTGGTCTGGTCGCCCGACAGCACGCGGCTGGCCCTGGTCGTGAGCGACGTCGATCCCGACGATCCGCAGAACGTGGCCGAGAGTGAGCGGGCGGCGGCCGAAAAGAAGGCCAAGAAGCCCATCGTCGTCCGGCGGCTGCAGTTCAAGCGCGACGGCGAAGGCTATCTGAGCGACCTGCGGAGCCACCTTCACATCTTCGACGTCGCGAAGAAGACCAGCTCACAGCTGACGAGTGGACCGTACGACGATGAGCGTCCGCGATGGTCGCCTGATGGGACGTCGATGGTCTTCATCAGCAATCGCACGGCTGACCCTGACACCAACGAGAACACCGATGTGTTCCTCGTTCCGGCCCGAGAGGGCGCCGCACCGACCAATCTCACCAGCTCGCCAGAAGCCGAAACCTCTGCCGAGTTCAGCCCCGATGGAGGAACGATTGCGTTCGTGAGGAGCGGCCGGCCCTCCGACATCTGGTACTCGACGAACAACGTCCTGCTCATGCCGGCCGCTGGCGGGGTACCGCGGTCGCTCACGGACGGCGTCGATCGGAACCTCTCCTACCCGAAGTTCACGCCCGACGGCAGGTCGATCCTTGTCCTGATCGAGGACCGCGGAAGCTCACACCTGGCCCGCGTGTCAACGGGCGGTGGCCGACTCGAGCGTGTGGTGGCAGGAGAGCGTGATATCGAAGACTTCGACGTCGGAGGCAAGGGTGAGATCGTCGTGCTCGAGAGCACGGTGCACCAGCCGTCGGAAATCTCGCAGGCGGTGGAGGGCGGGAATCTCAATCGTCTCACTCACACCAACGACACCTTCCTTGCGGGCATCGAGCTGGGCCGGGTCGAGCGCTTTCAGGCCCGCAGCAAGGACGGGACGGTGATCGACGCGTTTCTGACACGCCCGCCGCGCGCTCCTTCCGAGACACGCCTGCCCACGATTCTTCGCATCCACGGCGGACCCGTCAGCCAGTACTCGACCAGCTTCGAGCTCGAATGGCAGACGCTGGCCGCGCAGGGCTTTGCGGTGATCGCCGCCAATCCGCGCGGCTCGTCAGGGCGCGGGCGCGATTTCGCGTACGCCATCTGGGCGGATTGGGGTAACCGCGACTTCGAGGACGTGATGGCTGCGGTCGATCAAGCCGTAGCGATGGGCGTGGCCGACCCGGACCGGCTCGGCGTCGGCGGCTGGAGTTATGGCGGCATCCTCACGAACGCCGTCATCACGAAGACCGGACGTTTCAAGGCCGCGATCTCCGGTGCGAGCGAAGCCAACTACTCCGCCAACTACGGGCACGATCACTATCAGCGCGAATGGGAAGCCGAGCTGGGACTGCCTTGGAAGGCGCCCGAGCTCTGGACGAAGCTGTCGCCGTTTTACAAGGTGGAGAACATCACCACGCCGACGCTGCTGCTTTGCGGGCAGGAAGACTGGAACGTCCCGCTTCTCAACTCCGAGCAGCTCTACCAGGCCCTTCGCCGCCTAGGCAAGACCACCGAGCTCGTGATCTATCCAGGCCAGGGTCACGCCATTCTCCGGCCGAGCTACCAGAAGGATCGGTTCGAGCGCTACATCGCCTGGTACGACAAATACCTGAAGGGCGCCCCGCCGGCGGCGACGACCGGGCGCGAGTGAGACCTTCGGCCTCTCTCCGTGCAGTCGTCAGGCGTCTTGTGTGTCGTGGGTCTGACGGCTTTCGATTCGCGCCCACGTATCGCGGAGCGACACGGTGCGATTGAAGACGAGGCGGTCGGCGCTCGAATCGGGATCGACCACAAAATAGCCGACCCGCTCGAACTGATAGCGGCTTTCAGGGCGCACGCCCTTCAGGCCGGGCTCGACCTGACAGCGCGTGAGCACCTCGAGCGACGTGGGATTGAGGTGCGACAGAAAACCCTCGGGAGACGCGTCGGGATTCTCCGTGCCGAACAGCCGGTCGTAGAGCCGCACCTCGGCCGGCAGCGCGTGCGCTGCGGACACCCAGTGCAGCGTGGCCTTCACGCGACGCCCATCGGGTGAATCGCCCCCGCGAGTGGCCGGATCGTAGGTGCAGCGAAGCTCGACGATCTCACCGCTCACCGGATCCTTTACCACGTCGACACACTTGATGAAGTACGCGCAGCGCAGTCGGACCTCGCGTCCGGGCGCGAGCCGGAAGAACTTTTTCGGCGGGTCCTCGCGAAAGTCCTCGCGCTCCACGTAGAGCACCCGGGAGAACGGAACTTTACGTGTCCCCGCGGATGGATCCTCCGGGTTGTTGATCACGTCCATCTCTTCGACGAGTCCCTCTGGATAGTTCTCGATGACGACCCGCAGCGGGTGCAGAACCGCCATCGCGCGCGGAGCGCGGCGGTTCAGGTCCTCGCGGACGGCATGCTCGAGCGTCGCGACATCGATGACATTCTCGCGTTTCGCCACGCCGATGCGCTCGCAGAAGGCGCGAATGGCGTCGGGGGTATACCCACGACGCCGCAGGCCGACGATGGTCGGCATGCGCGGGTCGTCCCAGCCACGGACGTGACCGCCCTCGACCAGCTCCAGGAGCTTGCGCTTGCTCATCACCGTGTAGTTGAGATTCAGCCGCGCAAACTCGATCTGCTGGGGCCGGACTGCCGGCTCCAGCGTCTCGACCAGCCAGTCGTACAGCGGCCGATGGTCTTCGAACTCGAGCGTGCAGAGCGAGTGTGTGATGCGCTCGAACGCGTCGGACAGCGGGTGGGCATAGTCGTACATCGGGTAGATGCACCACGCGTCGTCGGTCCGGTGATGTGCCGCGCGCCGGATGCGGTAAAGCGTCGGGTCGCGCATGTTGATGTTGGGCGAGGCCATGTCGATCTTCGCCCTGAGCACATGGGCGCCGTCCTCGAATTCCCCCGCCCGCATCCGGGCAAAGAGGTCGATGTTCTCGTCCACGGACCGCCCGCGGTAGGGGCTGTCCCGTCCTGGTTCGGTCAGCGTGCCACGGTGCGCGCGGATCTCGTCCGCCGTCAGGCTGTCCACATAGGCCTTGCCCATCGTGATGAGCCGCACGGCATGCTCGTAGAGCCGCTCGAAGTAGTCGGAGGCATAGAAGAGCCGAGCGTCCCAGCTGAAGCCGAGCCACCTGACATCTTCCTGAATGGCCTCGACGTACTCGAC
This sequence comes from uncultured Acidobacteriota bacterium, assembly GCA_963817395.1. Taxonomy (GTDB): domain Bacteria; phylum Acidobacteriota; class Vicinamibacteria; order Vicinamibacterales; family CAVPJW01; genus CAWGYQ01. Next base: position 426,560 of record CAWFOC010000003.1, read on the forward strand.
GTCTTCCTTGGCGGGATTCGTGTCGTCGAACCGCAGGTTGCAGGTGCCGCCGAACTCCTCGGCAACGCCGAAATTCAGGCAGATCGACTTGGCATGCCCGATGTGGAGGTATCCGTTCGGCTCGGGCGGAAATCGGGTCGCGACTCGCCCGCCGTGCTTGCCCGACTGCGCATCCGCGGCAACGATCTGGCGGATGAAGTCGAGCGGCGGGGCTGCCGTGTCCGGCCTGCGGGTCTCGGGCATGGCGCGTTCTTCACCCGAGCCGCAGCAACGGCCGGCCGTTGGGCATGCCCGGCCATGGGATACCGAGGAGTATGGCGACGAGCGCGAGCGTGGTGAACCGTAAGGCTTTGCGATGCTTCAACGCGTCTGTGGCGGCCTTCTTCACGCCCACGCGCCCGAGGTGCCCGAAGGCCACCGCGGCCAGCATCAGCACGGGATGTTCGACCGCCCACAGTCGCAGCCCCGACTGGTGCATGGCGCCGCCGAAGTCTTGAAACGCGGCCGTCGTGAAAGGGCTGAGGAAAACGTAGAGCACGATGCCGAGCAGGAACTGAAAGTCGAGGCTCATCACGAGCCATCTATTGAGCTTCTCGTCGAGCGCAGTCCAGGGCCCGCTCCGCGATGTCAGCGACCGCAGGATGGAAGCGACGGCGATGGCCAGCACAACCCACCGGAGCCACGAATGCAGCAGAAGCACGCTGGTGTACACAGGCGATACTCTACCTTCGCCTCGGCCCAGCCAGCAAGGATGGGCGGGTCAGGGTGCCGCCCTCGTATCGGTAGGACGGACATCGACGGAATGCACTTCGAAGGGCCTGGCGCCTTGCCCGTAGGTCACCGCCACGAGCGGCGAGGGCATCTGTACGCCTTTCGCCTGGAATGCCCTCCTGATCCGGCGCCGGAGCTCGCGCGCCACGTCCCACTGTCGCCGAGGCAGGGTCTTGACCCGAACCCTGATCGTGGCTTGCGCGGGGTCCAGCGACTCGAGCCCCAGCACTTCGAGCGGCTCGAGCAGCCGCGGCGCAAACTGCTCGTCGGCTGCGAGCTCCGCTCCTACCTGGCGGAGTGTTGCGGTCACGGCGTCCAGGTCTTCGTCGTACGCCACGACCACGTCGAGAACGGCGTACGCATGATCCTTCGTCTGGTTGGCCAATCTGGCGATCGAGCCGTTCGGAAAAATGTGCACAGCGCCTGCGGCGTCTCGAAGCAAGATGGTTCGAAGCTGGATTGATTCGACGAGCCCGCTCGTGCCGTTGATCACCACGACGTCTCCAACCCGAATCTGATTCTCTAGAATCATGAAGAACCCGGTGATGATGTCCTTCACCGCCGTCTGCGCACCAAAGCCGACGGCGAGCCCGACGATCCCGGCGCCCGTCAGAATCGGCGTGATGTCCATGTTCAGCTCGCGCAGAATCATCAGCAGCGCGACGGCGCCCACCACGACACTGAACACGCTTCGCAACAGCGACCCGACCGTCCGCACGCGCTTCAATCGCTCTTCCTGTCTCACCGTCACACTTCCTGCGAGCTCGTCTTCCAGATGCCGGGTGATCGTGGCCGCCATCCAGATGAACAGGTACGCCAGGAGCACGATGAACACCATCCGGAGGCCCGAGCTGAAGATCCAATCGACCAGCGCTTCGGGCTGCGGCCCGATGCGCGAGACGATGCCGCCGAGCCGCAGACTCGGCAGGGCCATCAACAGGGCAACCAGCAGGAACACCACAATCCGAATCACGCGGATCGGGCGCCGCAGGATCTTCTTTCGATCGCCGTGCGGGTGGCCGCGGACGACGATCTCCATGGCGAAGCCAGCGAGCCAGCCTGCAATCGCGGCCACCACCGAGGCCACGACCAGCGCGAGCACTGCGCCTGCGAGCACGCCGAACCAGTTGGGATCGATCCCCGCCACGCGTTCGAACATCGGTTCCTCCCCTGGGTGGATGCCTCCACCGACTGCCTGATTCTCCTGTCAAAGGCGGTCTGGTCCAAGGCGGGACTACGATTAGTCCGTGCGTCTTCACGAGCTGGTCTCAACCTCGACGGCAGTCGGTCAGACCAGCGGGCGGCTGGAAAAGATCGCGCTCCTTGCGGCGCTGCTCGGTCGCGCCTCCGCCGACGACATTCCCATCGTCATCGCGTTTCTGTCGGGCTCGACCCGGCAGGGCCGCATCGGCGTCGGCGGGGCGCGCCTTGCAGCCGCGCGCCCTGATCGCGCCGCCGACGCACCATCGCTGTCGCTCGACGAGGTGGACCGAGCTTTTCACGCTATCGCGGACGCATCCGGCCGCGGATCGACTGGCGAGAAGGGGCGGCTCCTCACGGAGCTTCTGCAACGGGCGACCGTCGACGAGCAGGACTTCCTGATGCGTCTTCTGTTCGGCGAGCTTCGTCAGGGCGCGCTCGAGGGCGTGCTCGTCGAGGCCGTCGCTCGCGCGGCGGGCCTTCCCGCGGCAATCGTGCGTCGCGCCGCCATGATGGCCGGCGACCTGGGTGTGGCCGCCAGCGCGGCGTTCACCGGTGGAGCTGACGCGCTGGCCGTTTACGCCGCACGGGTATTCCGCCCGATTCAGCCGATGCTGGCCGACTCGGCCGACAGTCTGAACGATGCCCTGGCGCGCACGGCCGACCCGGCGCTCGAGGTCAAGATGGACGGCGCGCGTATCCAGACGCACAAGAAGGACGACGATGTCCGCGTGTACTCGCGAGCACTGCGTGATGTCACAACAGCCGTGCCGGAAGTCGTCGAGATCGTTCGCGCCTTCACGGCCCGCGAACTGATTCTCGATGGCGAGGTCATCACGCTCAGACCTGACCGATCTCCCCAGCCATTTCAGATCACGATGCGCCGCTTCGGACGCCGCCTCGACGTCGACCGGGAGCGTCGCGAGTTGCCGCTCACACCGTTCTTCTTCGATTGCCTGTACCGCGACGGCCGTTCCCTCGTCGACGAAGCACGCGACCGACGATTCGCCGCGCTGCTGGAGGTGATGGCAGCGGAATTCGTCATCCCGAATCTCGGCGACGTGACGCCGACCTCGGCGGCCGCCTTCCTGGCCGACGCCCTCGGCGAGGGACATGAAGGGGTGATGGTCAAATCGCGCGGTGCGCCATACGCCGCCGGAAGGCGGGGTCAGGCCTGGTTGAAGGTCAAGAACGCTCGAACGCTCGATCTCGTGGTGCTGGCCGCGGAATGGGGACACGGCCGGCGCCGAGGCTGGCTCAGCAACCTGCACCTCGGGGCGCGCACTGGCGGACACCGAGACTTCGTGATGCTCGGCAAGACGTTCAAAGGCTTGACGGACGAGATGCTCGCCTGGCAGACGAAGAGGCTGCTCGAGCTCGAGACCCGCCGCGACGACTACACGGTGTATGTGAGACCCGAGCTGGTCGTCGAGATTGCCTTCAACGAGCTGCAGGAAAGCCCGCGGTATGCTGGAGGGCTCGCGCTGCGATTTGCGCGGGTCAAGGCCTATCGTCCGGACAAGGCCGCGGCCGACGCCGACACGTTCCAGACCGTGCAGGGAATCTTCCAGCGCATGTCAGGGAAGGAGCCCCCGCGACATGCGTAGTCGGCCCTGAGCGGACGAAACATCGCCGGCGCCAGCCCCGGTTCGGGCGGCCCGCAACACTTGTGCGGGGCCGGGCAAGCTTCCCGACACATGGTCGGCTCCTATGAATTCTGCAAATGCCTTGCCCGCTCTGACTCACCGATGATTGTGCCGATCGCCGAATTTGAACAGAATTCAAACTCATGCACGGATTCGAGCTGATTGTGACACTGGCGGGCGGGCTGACTGCGGCTCTCCTGTTCGGCTATCTCACGCAGCGTCTCAATCTCTCGCCGATCGTGGGCTACCTGTGCGCGGGCGTTCTGATTGGACCCCACACGCCGGGCTTCGTGGCCGATCCCCGTCTCGCCGAGCAACTGGCCGAGCTCGGTGTCATTCTCCTGATGTTCGGCGTGGGGCTGCAATTTCACCTGAAGGAACTGTTGGATGTTCGTCAGGTGGCCATCCCCGGAGCGATTGCGCAAAGCGCTGTCGCGACCGTGCTCGGCGCGCTCCTCGCGCGGGCGTTCGGCTGGGATTGGACGGCCGGGATCGTCTTTGGGATTGCGCTGTCCGTCGCGAGCACCGTCGTGCTCATCCGCGTGCTCGCCGACAATCGTGACCTGCATACGCCGACCGGCCATATTGCCGTCGGATGGCTCGTTGTCGAGGATCTTTTTACGGTCGTCGTGCTCGTCCTGCTGCCTGCGCTCGCGACTGGCACGTCCTCTGTTGGCGGCGTCCTCACGGCACTGGGCCTGACGACGCTCAAGGTGGCCGCGCTCCTGGCGATCATCGTCCTGATCGGCAATCGCGCAGTACCGAAGCTTCTCGACCTGGTCGCGGCGACGCGGTCGCGGGAGCTGTTCACGCTCACGGTCCTGGTCCTCGCGCTCGGCGTAGCCGTCGGATCCGCCGAGCTCTTCGGTGTGTCGATGGCGCTCGGCGCGTTCCTGGCGGGCATGGTCGTCGGGCAGTCGGAATACAGCTCGCGGGCCGCGTCCGAGGCCATGCCGATGCGTGACGCGTTCGCTGTGCTCTTCTTCGTGTCGGTCGGCATGCTGCTCGACCCGATGGCGATGGTCGACAACGTGTGGCTCATTTTGGGCACGCTCGCCGTCGTCGTCATTGGCAAGCCGATCGTCGCGGCCAGCGTCGTGCTGCTGCTCCGCTTCCCGTTCATCGTCGCAATGGCGGTGGCGGCCGCGCTGGCCCAGATTGGCGAGTTCTCCTTCATCCTGGCGTCGCTCGGCACAGACCTCGGCATCCTGCCGCCGGCCGCCATGAACGTCATCGTCGCGGTGTCGATCATCTCGATCGTGCTCAATCCGCTGCTGTACCGGCTGGTCGGCCCCCTGGAGCGCCGGGCGTCGCGGCGGCGCGGGATCTGGAAGTTTCTGAACGCGCTGACGCCGCTCGACGACGCGCTGCCGGCGCGTGCGGGCCGGGACGCCAGCAAGCACAGGGCCGTGGTGGTCGGGTTCGGGCCAACGGGACGGACACTGATGCGCCTGCTGAAGGACAACGGCATCGAGCCGTCGATCATCGAGCTCAACATGGATACCGTGCGCGAGCTGCGTGAGGAAGGGATTCAGGCGGTGTACGGCGACGCTTCACACCGCGCAACGCTCGAGGAAGCCGGGTTGGCCGACGCGCGCCACCTCATCCTCACCGCGGATGTCGGCAACAGCGAGGACGTGATCCGCGAGGCGCGCGACATGAACCGCCAGATCCACGTGCTCGCGAGAACGAATCACCTGCGCGGTCTCGCCGCGCTGCGCGCCGCCGGCGCCGAAAGTGTTTTTTCGGGAGAAGCCGAGGTGGCGCTGGCCATGACCGAGGCGATCCTTCAACGCCTCGGCGCGACGGCCGAGCAGGTGGATCGCGAGCGCGAAAGGGTGCACTCGGAACTGCTGGGGTGATCGAAGGAGAGATGTCTTTCGCGGAAACATGGCTCAAGTCGTCGTCGTAGGCGCCGGCGCCGCCGGGACGATGGCGGCAATCTTCGCCGCCGGGGCGGGGGCGGAAACGCTTCTCCTCGAACGAACGTCCGACGGCGGGCGCAAGATCCTCATCAGCGGCGGCGGGCGCTGCAACATTCTCCCCTCCGAGGTCGATGAGTCGCGCTTCGTCACCGACTCCCCTCCACACCTCCTGCGCGGGATTATCCGATCCTGGCCGCTTCGCGAGCAGATTGCCTTCTTCGAGCAGGACGTCGGGCTTCCTCTGATGGAGGAAGCGCAGACCGCCAAGCTCTTCCCCGTATCCGAGCGTGCACGAGACGTACGCGACCGCCTGCTCGCGTTGGCGCGGGCGAGAGGCGTTTCGATTCTCACGAATACCGTCGTGACCGGCTTCGCGCCGTCGGGACCTCGATGGCGAATCGAACGCCAGAATGGCGAGCCGTTGTACGCCGATCGCTTGATCGTGGCGACCGGTGGGCTGTCCGTGCCGAAAACCGGGAGCGATGGAATCGGCCTGCGCTCGCTTGCGGAACTCGGGCACACGGTTGAGCCCACCTATGCAGCGCTGACGCCGTTGACAGCGAGCCCGGCGCCGTTCGGCAAGCTCGCGGGGGTCTCGTTGAGAGTGACCTTGACGGCCCGCTCGGCAGACCGCGCGGCCACCGCGACGGGAGGGTTCCTGTTCACACACACCGGCTACAGCGGTCCTTCCGTGCTCGACGTCTCTCACGTCGCGGTTCGTTCACCCACGCGGACGGCCTTCCCCTGCGCACATTGCCGTGCGCTGGACACCGCTCGACGATCAGGACTGGGAACTGGCGCTGCGCCCGCGGGGCTCGCAAACGGTGCTGAAGGCGCTTGGCGCCGAGCTTCCGGATCGACTCGCCGAGGCGCTGCTCGAGTCACAGGGGCTCGATCCCCGGCAGAGGCTCTCGAACCTGACCCGTGCCGCAAGGCTTCGTCTCATCGAGGCGCTCGTGCGCGGCACCCTGCCGTGGACCGGCGATGAAGGCTACAAGAAGGCCGAGGTCACCGGCGGTGGCGTGAACCTCTCTGAGATCGACCCGCGCACCATGGAGAGCCGAAAGCACAAGGGGCTTTTCCTGTGCGGCGAACTGCTCGACGCGTTTGGTCCCATTGGCGGGTACAACTTTCTCTGGGCCTGGGCGACCGGGCGCGCAGCGGGTCTGGGAGCCGCGAACACGAAGTCATGAGCCGTTCAGCACTCGAAGAAGTCGTCGCCCGCTATTGGGGCTACACGAGCTTTCGCCCGCTTCAACGCGAGGCCATGGCCGCCGTCCTCGACGGGCGTGACTCGCTGGTCGTGCTGCCGACGGGTGGCGGCAAGTCCCTGTGCTTCCAGGCGCCGGCCGTCGTCCAATCCGGTCTCGCGCTGGTCGTCTCGCCGCTGATATCCCTGATGAAGGACCAGGTGGACACACTGGTCGGCAACGGCGTGCCGGCCGGGTTGTACAACAGTTCCCTCTCATCCGAGGAAAAGTCGGCGGTCCTCGCCGGCGTGCGCCAAGGTCGCTACTGCCTGCTCTATGTGTCCCCCGAACGGCTGGTAGGGGACGGGAACGAGGGGTTCCTGTCGCTGCTCTCGTCGTGCCGCGTCAGCTTCGTCGCGGTGGACGAAGCGCATTGCATCAGCCAGTGGGGACACGACTTCAGGCCGGAGTACCGCCAGCTCGCGCGTCTCCGCGATCTTCTGCCCGGCGTTGGCATTCACGCCTACACCGCGACCGCCACCGCGGCCGTTCGACGCGACATCGCGAAGCAGCTGGCGCTCGACAATCCGCTCGAATTCGTCGGCGCGTTCGACCGGCCGAATCTGATCTATCGAGTACTGCCGAGAGCGACGCTGAAGAGTCAACTCCTCGACATCCTCAACCGGCACCGCGGCGATGCCGGCATCATCTACTGCACGTCCAGGCGCGAGGTGGACGCCCTGGCCGACTGGTTGACGACGACGGGCCGGCCGGCGCTGCCGTATCACGCGGGCCTTTCCGACCAGGAACGCCACAGACATCAGGACGCGTTCCTGAGCGAGCGGGCCGACGTCATCGTGGCCACGGTGGCCTTCGGCATGGGCATCGATCGATCGGACGTGAGGTTCGTCGTGCACGCGGGGGCCCCCCGCTCGCTCGAGCACTATCAGCAGGAATCCGGACGGGCGGGACGCGACGGCCTCGAAGCGGAGTGCGTCCTGATCTACTCCGTCGCAGACTTCATGAAATGGCGCGCGATGCTCGACCAGAACGGTGAGCTCACCGATGCCAATCGCCATCTTCTGCAGCAGATGGAGCGTTATGCGGCGGGCGTCGGCTGTCGCCATCGTCACTTGAGCGAGTACTTCGGCGACCGGTATGCGGGACAGCCTTGCGGAGCCTGCGATGTCTGCCTCAACGAGCTCGAAGCTGTCGGCGATCCCGTGGTCGTTGCCCGCAAGGTGCTCTCGTGCGTCGCCCGCGTCGGCCAGCGGTTCGGGGCTCTGCACGTCGCACGGGTGCTCCGCGGACAGGCCACCGATCAGGTCGTGACGCGGGGGCACGACAAGCTGAGCACGTTCGGGCTGCTGCCACAGGCTTCGGCTGCGGAGATCAGAGGCTATATCGAGCAACTGAGCAGTGTCGGTCTCCTGCGGCAGACAGACCATCCTTACCCGGTGCTGGAGTTGACGGCGGCCGGAATGGATCTACTGAAGGACGAAACGCGGTGCCCGGGCCTGGCTCTCGCGCGTCAGCGGCCGCCGTTGAAGAACGTCCCTCGTGCCGCATCAACGGTCGAAACCGAGTCGTGGCAGGGCGTGGATCGAGAACTGTTCGATCGACTCCGCACGGTGCGCTTACAGATTGCCCGGGCTCGCGGCGTGCCACCGTACGTAATCTTTCACGACGCCACACTCCGCGAAATGGCTCGCCTGCGGCCGACGTCCATGAGCGCACTGCTGGCGGTCAGGGGCGTCGGCTCTCGCAAGGCCGAGGATCTCGGGGAGGTCTTCCTCACCGCGATTCGCGGCGCACACTGATACGAGATCCGCGACTCGGCTGATTCGCCCCAGCTCGATCACCACTCGAGCTGGCACGGCTGCCAGATTTGGCCGAGCGGCGGGCGTTCGCTGAAGCGTCCCTCGAAATACTGGTATAATCAGGAGTTTGGGCGAGGCCGTGAATTCGGTCCGGTGCCCGCCGGCGAGCCATCTACCATGATTTCAGTCAGCGGCGTGTCCATGCGGTTCGGTTCGAAGCTCCTGTTCGAGGATGTCGCCACGACGTTCTCGGCGGGCCGACGCTACGGCCTGACCGGCCCGAACGGATCGGGCAAATCCACGTTCATGCGCCTCCTCACGGGCGAGATCGAGCCGCAGCGCGGCACCGTGATCCGTCCGCGCCGGCTGGGTGTGATGCGGCAGGATCAATACGCGTTCGACCAGTTCCGTGTCATCGACACCGTCGTCATGGGGAATCAGCGGCTCTGGAACGCCCTGGCGGAGCGCGACGCGCTCTATGCCAGGCCGGAGCTCACACACGACGACGGCATGCGTCTCGGCGAGCTCGAAGGCATCGTCGGCGAAGAAGACGGCTACACGGCCGAGAGCGACGCGGCCGTGCTGCTCCAGGGGCTCGACATTCCGGATGACATCCACGAACGCCCGATGGCCGGGCTGCAAGGCGGACAGAAGGTGCGCGTGCTCCTGGCGCAGGCGCTCTTCGGCCAGCCCGACGCCCTGCTGCTCGACGAGCCGACCAATCATCTCGACCTCGACTCGATTCACTGGCTGCAGGAGTTCCTCGAGCGGTACACCGGAACCCTGATCGTCATCTCTCACGATCGGCACTTTCTGAACAGGGTCTGCACGCACATCGCCGATATCGACTACGAGACGATCATCACGTATACGGGCGGCTACGACGACATGGTCGTGGCAAAGACGCAGATTCGCTCGAGCATCGAGGCCGAGAACGCCCAACGCGAGAAGAAGATCGCGCAGCTCAACGATTTCATCGCACGGTTCGGAGCAGGCACCCGTGCCAGTCAGGTGACGTCGCGGCGGAAAGAGGTGGAGCGGCTGCAGACGACCGAGCTGGCCCGGTCCAACATTCAGCGTCCGTACATCAAGTTCTCGATGCGCCGCCCGTCAGGAAAGATGGCGTTCGAGTGCGAAGGGCTCACCAAGTCCCACGGCCCACTCTCCGTCATTGACTGACTTCGCCGCCATCGTCAATCGCGGTGAGAAGGTCGTGCTCGTCGGACGAAACGGCGTGGGCAAGACGACGCTGCTCAAGGCGATTCTGGCTGATACACCGAACCTCGCGCCGAACGGCGCCGATCGCGACAGCGGGAGTGTGCGGTGGGGCCACGAGGTGTCCATCGGATACTTCCCGCAGGATCACACCGGCGCCATCTCGAAGGGCATGACGGCCGCCGACTGGCTCCACCAGTTCGACCCAGGCGCGTCGCGGCAGGAAATTCATGGCCTCCTCGGCCAGATGCTGTTCAGCGGCGAAGAGGGGCACAAGCCGACTGAGGCGCTGTCCGGCGGAGAGACCGCGCGGCTGCTGTTCTGCCGCATCATGCTGCAAAAGCCCAACGTGCTCGTGCTCGACGAGCCGACGAATCACCTGGATCTCGAAGCCATCAACGCGCTCAACGTGGCGCTCCAGCGTTTCGAGGGAACGGTGCTGCTCGTCACGCACGATCAGGACCTGCTCGAAGAGGTCGGCACACGCGTCTGGCGCCTCGATCACGGCACGATTGACGACTTCAAAGGCAGCTACGAGGAATTCGCCGGCACGCCGGCGTAGCCGCCCGCATCCGATCCGCCCGTCGCGATCGACACCCTGAGGTTACAATCCCACCGACCCGTGCCCATCGCGGCATCGACGGCCGTGGCCGGGCTGCCTCGAGACCCTGAGACTCACGTGGGACGATCGATACCGCGCGCGGCGATCGCAGCGCTGATCGGCGCGGCGGCCGGCGCCGCGTGCCTCACGCTGGCGGTTGCACGCCGTCCGGGACTCACCTTCGAGCTGGACCGGCCATTGCCGCGGTTCGTGACGGGGTTCTACCCGCCCGAACGGAGTCCTGAGGCAACCTTCGCCTGGAGCCGCGATCGAGCGGTCGTGACCTTGTCGGGTCTGGATCGCCGATCGGAGTGGGTGTGCTCCATTCGCTTTCGCGGTGGACGCCCGGCGCCTTTCGTTCAGCCGCACGTGGAGATCGCCGCCGACGGAGTGCGGCTGGCTGCCGCGGTCGCAACGAACGAGTATCAGGAGCTCGAGGCCAGGCTGCCGTCCCAGCCGACACGTCGCGGGGCGATTCTTACGGTCAGTAGCACTCCGGTTTTCGTTCCCGGTCCGTCAGACTCCCGTCAGCTCGGCGTTCAAATCGATCGCTTCGAGTGCCGGCCTTCGGGCACCTCCGTGGTGTCTGCACCGAGACGCGCGATCGCCGCGGCGGCATTGGCTGCCGGAGGGTTCGGTGCGGCGCTCGGCCTGGCGGGCGTTGCACCGTGGGTTGCCGTCGGCGGGGCGCTCGTGGTGGCTGTCTTCCAGGCCGTTCCGCTTGCGAAAGGCGCCGCACTCTACGACACCTACCCGGACATGATGATGCGGCTGGCGATGTGGATCGCCATCGTGCTCGTCGCCGCTGTCGTCATTCTCGAGCGCTGGCGGGGCACGCGCCTCAGTCCTGCGGCGCGGTTCGTGATGGCGTTCTCGGCGGGCGTTCTCTATCTCAAGCTGCTCGCACTGCTCCATCCGCTCAAGTCGGTGGTCGACGCACTCTTTCACGCCCACCGCTTCGAATGGGTCCTGGACGGGCGGTTCTACTTCACACAACCCATGCCCGACGGCGTGCAGTTCCCGTATGCGATCGCCCTCTACCTGTTTGCAGCGCCGTGGTCGGTCTTCTCCGGCAACCACGTGGCCCTTCTGAGAATTGTGGTGTGCGCCTCGGAGGCGTTTGCCGCGGCCTTGCTGTATCCGGCGATCGCGAAAACCTGGGGCGACCGTTGGATTGCCGCACTGGCCGTGGTGTTGTTCCATGCGGTGCCGTTGCCGTATGTCGTGGCAGGGAACGCGAACTTGACGTTTGCGTTTGGTGCATCGGCGGCGCTGACGGCTGCGATCGCCATCCCACTCGTGACGCTCGGCTCGAGACGTCTTCTCCAAGCGGCTGGCTTGGCGTTGCTGGCGTCTCTCGGGTTTCTCTCACACGTCGGGATTTTTCCGTTGCTGCTCTGCACGCTGGTGCTCGTCGGCCTTCTTTACCGTTTCTCTGGCGCTCCAGAGCTGCGCGCGCCATCACGAGTCGTGCTTCTTTCGACAGTCGTCGCCGCCATTTTCTCGATCGTGTCGTATTACGGTCATTTCTCCGAGGTGTACAAGACGCTCGATCGCGTCCGGGCACGCGTGTCGGCCGCGCCGGCGTCAGGTGGTCCCTCACCCACCGCGGACGCCAACGGAAGTCCGGCTGGTTTGCCACTGCATGTACGCGCGGCGCGGGCGCTTGCCCACGGCGCCAGGAATATGGGTTGGCCGCTGGTCGCTCTGGCGGCGCTCGGCGCGTGGCGAGTGTTGGCAGACCGACGTCTCGACCGTCTCGGCTTCGTCGTGGCAGCCTGGATCCTGACATATCTGGTCTTTCTGGGGTTTGCCGTGTCGGTGCCGGTCGATGCGTCTTTCGTGCGCTATCTCGACGAGTTCGTCGGTCGAATCAACTACTCCACGATGCCGGCCGTGGTGATCCTCGCCGCATATGGCGCTGCGGTGGGCGTGGCGTACCGGAGCCGCGCCGCGCATAGCCGCCGCCGCGCTGGCGCTCCTTGGGTCCGTCGGCGGCGTCCAGCAATGGGCGTTGTGGTTGGAATGAGACGGAGGGCGGCATGACAAAAAGGCGAATCCTCACCTCTGCAGGTCTGATCGTCCTGCTCCTGGTCCTCTCGGTGATCGTGGTCTTTGCGCTGACGTTCATGGGACTCAAGACGGTCGTCGATGGATTCGAGACCAATGGCGTTCGAATCGTGGAGGACGGGTATGTGACGGTGGGCGTCGTCCCTGCCGGTGAGGGCCGCGTCGCTCTGATCGATGCGGGCAACGACGAGGCCGGGCACGCCATTCTCGCGGAGCTTGCGCGCCGAGGGCTGGGTCACGACAGCGTCACGCACATTCTGCTGACGCACGGCCACCCCGATCACATCGCCGCAATCGGCCTCTTCCCGAACGCGGAGATTCTGGCCCTCGACGCCGAAGTTCCACTCATCGAAGGGCGCACGGGGGCACGCGGACCGCTGCCGCGGCTCTTCCCGGTGCGCCCGACGGGGGTGAAGGTAGACAGGCCTCTCCGAGACGGCGAAACCTTCACCGTGGGTGATGCAAGCGTACGCGTGTTCGCGGTGCCGGGACATACGGAGGGAAGCGCCGCATATCTGGTCAACGGCGTGCTGTTCGTCGGTGACTCCGCAAATGCCACGAGTGACGGCGAACTGGAGGGCGCACCCTGGATCTTCAGCGACAGTCAGTCCGAAAACCGCGCATCGCTCGTCGCGCTCGCCCAGCGCCTGACGCCGCTGGATACTGACGTGGCGACGATCGCGCCCTCCCATTCGGGCGTACTGGCCGACGGTCTCGGCGCGCTCAACAGATTTGCCGCTGAGCATCGCTGATGCCTCGGCCAGTCGTTCTTATCAGGGACGTTCAGTGCACCTCAGGTTGCCGTGTTCTGCAACTGCGAGCGTCGGATCAGCCAGGCGCCGGTCAGGCAGATCGCGGCGCCGCCAACCGACAACGGCGCCACATGCTCCCCGCGGACCAGCACGCCGAGCGCGAGTGCCACCACCGGTATCAGAAATGCCGTCGCCGACGCACGCGTCGCACCCATCCGGCCCGCCGCCGTCGCCGCCACCACGGTGGCCACCGCGGTACCGAGCGCCCCGAGCGCGAGCATCGAGCCGAGCGATCGCACCGACCATCGTGCGTGGATCAGGGCTGGCAGCCCCAGAGGCGCCGTGAGAAGGAGCGCGACACCAAGCGCCCGCCACATCGTGGTGAGCGCGCCGTTACGCTGCTGAAGCGGCCGCGCCAGATTGAGCGCAAAGCCATACGACACGAGCGCCACGATGATGAGCAGCACACCGCCGAGGCTGTCGTTGCCGCCGCCAATGGCCGGCACGGCCATGAGGACTGCCCCGAAGAACCCGACCGCGAGGCCTATGAGGATCGAACGCTGGGGGACGCGACGCGCGATCAGCGCCGCGACCGCCGCCACGAACAGCGGCGTGGCGCCGTTCAGCATGCCGGTCAGCGCCGACGACACGTGCCGCTCGGCAAATGGAAACATGCTCAAGGGGAAGGCCAGCCACAGGACGCCGAGCCCGGCGCATTTCACGCGATCGGCCGGGACGATTGGGCGCCGGGCCGAGGGGACCAGCGACAGCGTCAGGAAGCCGATGGCTATACGCGTGAACGTGACGCCGTTGGGCTCCATGGCGTCGAGCCCCTCGGCGATGAAGAGAAATGACGCGCCCCAGATTGTGCCAGGGACAATCAGGAGCGCCCAGTCGATCAACGAGTCACTGGCTCGGGCCTTCGTGGCGGTCATCTCCGGAGCAGCGCCAGACCCGCCAGACACCAACAGGATGCCTGCACCGTTCGCCGCCGAGATCCGCTCACTGAAGAGACCAACGCCGACGGGCACGAGCAGCAGCGCCACGGCACCGTTCGCCAGCACCGAAGCCGTGCTCACCGGCCAGGCCGCGCGATACGCCAGCAGATAACCCAGCTCGATGAGGACGGCCCCGATGCCAACGCCGATGACGGCAGGATGCCACGGTCGTGAGGCAGGCACCGAGGCAGCCGATGCGGGCAGCACGGCGTAGGCCAGAGCGCTCGCGCACAATGCGGTGGCGTACGCCACGACCAGGACGAGCGATGCGTCGATGGTCCGCGGCACCGACTTGACCGCGACGTGGTAGAGCACGCCGCCGCCAACCGCCAGCAGCAACGGGCCGAAGAAAGAGAATGCGCTCATCAGTGCCTCCCGCGCGCGGTTACGACGCCTCCGACCGGCGACCGGCCCGACGCGGCGTGTGCCATTCGGCAACGACCATCGTGAAGCGCACGGGTTTCCTGCCGACGGTCCGGTAGGCATGCGGGCGATCGGTGTGCGCGATGGCCGACGCGCCAGCCTCGATGACATAGGTGACCCCGCCCACTTCGAGCGCCAGCGTCCCCTGAGTCACGTTGATCAGTTCCTGCGTCCCCTTCGGATGGGCCGGCGAGTCGTGACGCTCGCCGGGTTTGAGCTCCCAGGACCACAACTCGAGCATGTCGGGCCCGCTGGAGCCCACGAGAAACGTGGCCGTGCCGCCCCTGGCGCCGCGCATCAGGACGCGCGGCGACCCCGCCGGGATCACCTCCACCCGTTGATGCCCGGCCACCTGCACGAGATCCGCGACCGATTGGCCGAGCGCCGCCGCCACCTTGCACAGCGTCGCGATCGACGGATTGGCCTCGCCCTTCTCCAGCTGCACGAGAATGCCCTTGCTCACGCGCGCGCGGGCCGCTAGCTGGTCGAGCGACAACCGCCGCGCGCCACGCAGCTCGCGGATTCGTCCGGACACCCTGGCGATGAGCTCCTGTTCGCCGTGACCTCCGGCCGACGAGGGCGCGCCGGCTGCGGTCATTTTATTGACCATGGCGGTCATGATAATGTACTTCTCGCCGATGACCAACACCGGAATTCGACCGGACGACCCCTTCGTGCCCGCCGTCGACACGGCGGTCTGGCATCTCAGGCCCGACTTCGCCGCCCTGAGCGTCGTCGTGCGGGGCGGGCGCAATCTGGCGAGCGATGAATCGAGCAGAAAAGCTGTCACTCCCCTCGCCTCCACCCTGGGCCGACGCGCACATGGACGCGTGGCGGCAGGCTTACAGCGCGTTCGGGGCGAAACCTCAGCGCACCCCGTGCTCGGCCGAGGCTCTGCGGCGCCGGGTGGAGCGCGATGGCGCTCTGCCTCGCATCAACGTCGTCGTCGATCTCTACAACATGCTCAGCCTGCAGTACGCCCTGCCGGTCGGCGGCGAAAATCTGGCAGCATATGTGGGCGCGCCCCGGCTCGTGCGGGCCGCGGGCGTCGAGACCTTCGAGACGACGCGCGAGGGTCAACCGGCAACCGAGATCGTGACTGCCGGCGAAGTGGTATGGCGTGACGACCAGGGTGTGACGTGCCGGCGCTGGAACTGGCGACAAACGGTCCGGACGCGGCTCGACGTCGACTCCACCGACATGTGGTTCGTGCTCGAGCGGCTGGAACCCATGCCGGTTGCGAGCCTCCGCGAAGCTGGCGAGAGTCTCATCGCCAGCCTGCTCGAACTTGCTCCGGATGCGCGAATAGCAACCCGGTTGATAGTGAACCCTGAGACAGCCTGACAGCCCGATGCGACATCCCTCGTCCATGCCGCGCAGCATGCTCTATCCACTGGTGGTGCTCGCGTTTGCGCTGAGCGCCGCGCAGGGTCAGGACTGGCCCGAGTTTCGCGGCCCGACGAGCCAGGGACACTCGGTCGAACAGGATCTGCCGGTCGAGTGGAGCGAGACCCGGAACATCGTCTGGAAGACACCGGTGCCCGGCCACGGATGGTCGTCTCCCGGTCGTGGCGCGCGGCCGTGTATGGCTGACGACCGCCACCGACGAAGCGGACATTGCGCCTCGTCGCCTTCGACGTGGAGACCGGGCGCGAGGTCTTGAACGCGGAGGTATTTCGGCGCCGCGCAGGAGCCTCCATCAATCCGAAGAACAGTCGTGCCTCGCCGACGCCGGTCGTCGACGGCGATCGGGTGTTCGTCCACTTCGGTGCAGACGGCACGGCGGCCCTGACGACGAGCGGCGAGCTCGTCTGGCAGAGGCGCTTCTCGTACGAATCGCAGCACGGCGCCGGAGGATCGCCCATCGTCTACGAGGACCTGCTCATCTTCAGTTGCGATGGCAGCGATCAGGCGTTCGTGGTCGCGCTCGACAAGGCGACCGGGAAGGTCCGCTGGAGAACGAATCGTCGCTACCCGGCGGACCAGGCGTACACCACGCCGCTCGTGATTCGTGTCGGCGAGCGCGACGAGATCGTCAGCGTGGGCGCGTATCGCGCGGCGGCGTACGATCCCGCGAACCGGGAAGGAGATCTGGCGCGTCGGCTACCCGGACGGATTCTCGAACGTGCCCCGCCCCGTCTACGGGCACGGTCTCGTCTACGTTGCGACGGGCTTCCAGCAGCCGGCGATCATCGGCGGTGCGCGCCGACGGGTCAGGCGACGTCACGAGAACGCACGTGGCATGGACTCTCAGTCGAGGCGCGCCCTTTCACACCGTCGCCCATCCTCGTGGGTGACGAGCTGTATCTCGTCAACGACGGCGGCATTGCCTCGTGCCTCGACGCCAGAACCGGCGAGCTCCATTGGCAGCAGCGGCTTGGCGGCAGCTTCTCGGCGTCACCGGTGTTCGCCGATGGGCGCCTCTATTTCCTGGCCGAGCAGGGAGTCACCACGGTCGTCGCGCCGGGCAAGACGTTCAGGCCATTCGCAACCAACCCGCTCGACGGCGCTGCGCTCGCGTCGATGGCCGTGGCCGATCGATCGTTCTTCATCCGCACCGAGACGCATCTCTACCGAATCGCCCGATCGAGGCTGACCGGCGACCGTTTCATCTGGATCGGCGGCTCCGAATCCGATGGCTCCGGCTCCCGATGCGGTTCGGGTTCAGCCTTGCGGACCGGACGCACGCCGACGATCGGCACGAACGCGGGCGTGTCGCTGGCGGGAAACGACTCCTCCGACGCTTCTCCCACCACGTCGAGTGTCGGCGGCGCGAGCCAGCCACGGACGTTCGTAGTTGAGTCGCAGGAGCGCCACCGCTCGGGCAATGTCACCGGGACGCTTCAGGTAGAACGACACCCAACCGGACTCGGGAAGCACGTGGTGCGGTGAGGCGCGCTCCTGGGCGACGAGCTCGCGCCGGATGGCTACCGGGAATGGAAGATCGACGAGCGTATTGCCGTGGATGTGACCGAGCTCGCGTCGGCCGAGTCGAAACTCACGGCCGCCGTAACGATGGGCCACCGCCACGACACCTGGCCAGCTGATGACCGCCGCTTCGATCTCCTCTGCGGCTCGAGCCATGGAACCACTCTGTCGGTTCATGAAACGATTGAACGTCCGCCGCGACCGCATTCGTGGCGATCGCGGCGGAGCGTTGAGTCTGCGTTACTTCCAAGCGGCGTAGATGGGCTTCGCCACCAGATAAGGCTGGATTCGCGCCGGTGCGCGGGGTGAATTTCTGGGCGCGTCCGCTGTCCACCTCGGCGACATAGAGATTCCCCTGCTGGTCCACGCTGATGCCGTGAACGCCGCCGAGCGTGCCGGGGTAATCGCCCACCGCGCCCCAGGCGTACTGAAGGTGGCCCTGCTGGTCGTACTTGAGCATCTTCTGGGTGCTGCGATCGAATGTCCAGAGCATGCGGTCCTCGCCCATGTAGAAGAGGTGCAGGCTCGACGGATCGGCGTCGATTTTCCACTCGTAGATGTACTTGCCGTTTTCGTCGAACACCTGGACACGGTGATTCGCCCGGTCGTTGACGAAAACCCTCCGCGTCTGAGGATCGACGGCCACGCCGTGCACGTTGTTCATGTAGCTGGGACGGGTCTCCTTGCCGGCCTCGCCCTTCATGCCGAAATCCAGCAGGAACTTTCCGTCCTTGTCGAACTTCGCGACGCGGGTGCCGTTGTATCCGTCGGCCACGAAGAACGAGCTGTCAGGCAACCACGCCATGAAGGTCGGGCGGTTGAAATGCGTGGCGTCCGCGCCGGGCGTCTCAGGTGTGCCGATGGTCTGGACGAGTTTCTTCCCGTCGTTCGTGAACTTGTAGAGTGCGTGCATATGGTCGTCGACCACCCAGACGTGCTTCTGGGCGTCGTACGGGTTGATATAGACCGCGTGCGGCCGACGGAAGATCTTGTCCCACTGTGTCCACTCTTCCTTGATGTTGCCCTGGCTGTCGACGACGGTGAGACAGTGTTCCCACCGCGCGTCCACACCGATCTCCCGGTACGGCGGGCTGGTGCCTCTCCAGATCTCCATGCCGCGCGCCGGATCCTGTCCGGTGCCGCCCGCTCCCGGCAGAGCGACGGCGGTTGCGCTTCGCCAGGGCAGGCCGCCCAGCGGAAACTGGAGGCTCGGTCCCATCTCGGGCATCCGCCTCGTCTGCGGACGTGGAATGTTGGGCAGCTCGCCGCGGAAGAGGAGAAACACGCGATCAGGGCTCTCGGCGAAGATGCCCTGGCCGGCCCCCCAGGTCCACTTGTCGTGTCCCGGGAGCGTGCTCAGATCTTTGGGCCAACCCTTGACGACGTTGTAGGCGCCGAACAGGTCCTGGGCGCCAATGGCCCCCGGTACTGCGGCGAACCCGGTTGTGGGTTGGGCTTGCCCCTGGACGGGAATCGTCTGGCTGCCCAGCAGGAAGCCGACCATCACACTGGCGATCACGGCGACGGAAACTGACAGGAATCTACGCACCGAGTGCCCTCCTCGCGAAAAGGCCACGTTGTAAGTGAGGAGGCGAATATGCCCCGAGGCTGGGGTTTTGTCCAGCGCAGCGTCTGGCGCGGTATCGTTGCGCATGGGCAGAGTCACGGTGTTCGGCGAGCACGAGCCGAACACGCTCAGGCAGCTCGACGACGTCGCGAGCCGCGCCGAGCGCGCCGCGCTGATGGCCGACGGCCACCTCGGCTACGTCATGCCGATCGGCGGTGTTGCCGCGTACCGCAACCAGGTGTCGGTGGTGGGCGTGGGATTCGACATCGCGTGCGGCAATGCGGCCATCCGTACCGATCTCTCGCTTGCCGGCGCTCCGGACCTCGCCACCCGCCTCGGGCAGCTCGCCGACGAGATCCAGAACACCATCTCGTTCGGACTCGGACGTCGCAATCGCGCCGACGATGCGCCCGTTGATCACCCGCTGTTCGCCTCGCCCGCATGGGAGGGCGTGCCGCCCCACCTCCGCCACAGCCTGCGCAGCAAGGCGCGCGCGCAACTGGGCACCGTCGGAAGCGGCAATCATTACGTCGATGTGTTCGCCGACGAGTCGGATGCGATCTGGATCGGCGTGCACTTCGGCAGCCGTGGCCTGGGACACACGATCGCCTCGGGGTTTCTGGCGCTGTCACAAGGAGAGAAATGGGGCGCTCGCGTGCCGGAGCGCGAGGTGCTGCTCTCTCTCGACCGGCCGCTCGGGCAAGATTACTGGGCGCTGATGACCCTGGCCGGCGACTACGCGTACGCGGGACGCGAATGGGTGGCGCGCAAGGTCGTCTCACTGCTCGGCGGCCGCGAGCTGGAGCTCGTGCACAACCATCACAACTTCGCCTGGCGTGAGGAGCATGACGGGAGCCCCCTGGTCGTGATTCGCAAGGGCGCGACCCCTGCGTTCCCGGGCCAGGAAGGATTCATCGGCGGGTCCATGGGCGATGACGCCGTCATCGTGCGGGGCGCGACAGGGGCTGGCCACGCCGTGGAGACGTGGCAACGTCACGCCCTGTTCTCGACGGTGCACGGCGCGGGCCGGGTGATGTCACGATCGGCGGCCGCAGGCAAGCGGCATCGCCGGACAGGCCGCGTGATGCGACCGGGAGCCATCTCGCCGCCGATGATGCACGACTGGGTGCGTGCGAAA
The DNA here is from genome assembly GCA_963817395.1 of uncultured Acidobacteriota bacterium. Lineage (GTDB taxonomy): Bacteria > Acidobacteriota > Vicinamibacteria > Vicinamibacterales > CAVPJW01 > CAWGYQ01. The sequence continues at coordinate 446,804 of CAWFOC010000003.1, forward strand.
GGCGTGATGCTGCGCGGCGGCGGCCTCGACGAGAGCCCGCACGTCTATCGACGGCTGAACGATGTCCTGGCCGCGCAGAAGGGAACCATCGAAGTGCTCCACACGCTGCGCCCTCTCATCGTCGTGATGGCTGGGCCCGATCAAGTCGATCCGTATCGGGATTGAGCCGGACCACACGAAGTGAATGCGCTAAGATCCGAAGCACCCTTGCATCGCCGGGCTCCGTCCTGTTCGAGATGACGTCGTCTCTCTCCCCCGGAAGTGCGCCGACCGAGGCGCGACTCCATCGTCTGCTGGCGATCAACGAGTGGTCGTCCCGTTCCGTGACGATCGCCTTGTCGGCGTGCGTGCTGCTGTACGTGGTGGTCTTCGGGTTTCTCGTCGTCTCGAAGAGCCAGACCCTCCAGAACAGCGACGACTTCGCCCAGTACCTGCAGTCGCTCTGGAACACGGCTCACGGAGAGCCCTTCCGGACGACGTGGCGCGGGGTTGGCGGCCCGGGTGAGCTGCTGCTCGGGATGCATGTCGAGCTGACGCTGCTCCTGTTGCTTCCCGTCTACCTGCTTTGGCAAGACCCGGCCGGGTTACTTGTGGTGCAGGTGCTGCTGGTCGCGCTCGCCGCGTTTCCCATTGCGGCGACGGCACGGCACCTGCTGGGGCGGCCGGTGCATGGCTTGATGTTCGGCCTCGCCCATCTCGCGAATCCCTTCCTGCATCGAGCTCTGTTCTACGACTTTCATCCCGAGTCGATCCAGTTCCTTGCTCTGACGTGGGCCGCGGCCTGTCTCCTGCAGGGAAGGGTGTTGGGCTTTGCCGTGGCCGCGGGGTTTGCGGGCCTGACGAAAGAGGACTCCTGGCTCCACGTGATGGTGCTCGGCGTGTTTGCGCTGGCCTTTCGCCCGCCGGGATTTCGTTCGAGCCGGGTGCCGGCGCTCGTCACGATTGGCGTCGCCCTGACGGCGCTGGTTGTCACCTCGTCGGTGCTGATCCCGTGGTGGCGAGGCGCGACACCAGTGACGTTTGCGATCAAATACCCCGCGCTCGGGGACGACATCGTCGAGATCATGGTGACGATGATTACCCGGCCGATGACGGTGCTTGGACTCGTCTGGGACCCAACGAATCTCGAGACCCACGCGCGGGTACTGCTGCTCTATCTGTTTCTTCCTCTGTTCTCGATTCAGTCGCTGGTGCTCGTCGCGCCAGGAACGCTGCTGACCTGTCTGACCGAGCGGGAGACGGTCAAGACGCTCAGCGCGCTCTATCCTTTCTCGCTGTTGTTCTTCCATCCCTTCGCGGCCATGCTCGGACTGTCGTCGATCAGCCGAGCCTGGGCGCGATTCGATCCGGTTTCGATCCGCACCGCGGTCTCCACACTCGCCGCTGCGGTGAGCTCGGTCGCCATGCTCACCTACGGCCCGAACCGGGTGAAGGAGCCGGACAGTTATCAGGCGTATTTCGTCAATCGTTTTCCGTTGTCGTTCGGGTTCTCCTGGGAGTATTTCGCCGACAACGAGCACGCCCGGATCGGCCGGCGTTTCGTGCGCGAGGTCGTACCCCCGGACGTGCCGCTTTCCACGGAATACCGGCTCTCGGCGCACGTGTCGAACCGGCGGGTGCTGCACGCGATTGGCGACCGTCTCGAGGACTGGGTGTTCTTCGACTTGAACGGCCCGCACTATACGGAAAAGCCGGAGCTCTTTCGCGACGTGCTCAGGTCCGGTCAGTACGGCCTCGTGGCGTTCGACGACGGTTACACGCTGCTCAGACGCGGCGCGCCGCCTGGAGCGATCGCCGAAGTCGTCGACGCTGGCCGACCGACGCGTCGAAGCCGAGTTGCTCGATCGCCGGACTGGCCAGAACGTGGCCGATCACCGCGTCGCCAGTCGTTTCACCCGCATGGGGCGTCACACCGCGGACAGGAGCGGCATGCTCCTCCATCAATTCGTCCGGCCCCTCGCGCCCGGCCGATACAGCGCCGTCTATCGGGTTCGGTTTGGCGCGGCGCCCGATGGGCCCTACAACGGTCGGATCACTGGAGGTCCGGGATGTCGAACGGCGCCGGCTCGTCGCCGAGCGAACCCTGACGCCGTCCGATGTCGGGACGGGAGCCGACTACCGATCCATTTCCGTTCCGTTCGAGCTTCAGGAGCGGGCGACCGTGGAGGTGCGTATGCGGTTCGCTTCAGAGATCGATGTCTGGATCGACCACGTGGAGCTTCGGGATCAATCCCGCCGAGCCGTCAGCGTCGCGTCAGTCGGAGGGCAGGTTCTATAGAGCCGTCACGACCCCGTCGGCAGATCGGTGACCGCTGCCGACGGTCAGCGCGGATTGTAGAGCTCCGGCCACTGATCGTTCGATGTCGAAAACGTCAGGCGGATGGCCGAGTCCCACGGAGTTCCGATTCGCCAGGCGAACATCTCGTAGTCGGCCTGATCGTGCTCGTGACCAGCCGCCGACGCACCCCACACCAGCCATTGCCCATCCGTGGACACGCGCGGGAAGTACTCGTGGCTGTAGGAACCCGGCACGTCCATGAAGACCTTGCCCTGTCCCTGTTTTGGCTTCGGCGTGCATGATGCGCGTGCCGCCGAGACCGCCGGTCTCCACCCAGATGGCTTGTGTCGTGCCCGGCACCCAGGTGCACTGACAGGCGCTCCTCCCGCCGATTGGCCGATAGCGCCGCGTCGCCAGATCGACCACACCAACGCCGCGCGCCGGCGCCGCACGCAGCGCAACGCACAACAGGTCGTCGATGCCCAGCACGGGGTCGCCGATGCGCCCGCCGGTCGGCGGTCCGCCGCCGTCATAGAGGGCACGCTCGACACCGCTCGCTCGATCCACGACGAACACCTTGTTGTCGCGGAGGAAGGTGACGCCCGTTCCGTCGGAAAGCCAGTGCGGATGGACGGCGCGTGCTGCCAACCTCCGCTCGTGCCCGCCGTCGGCCGCCATGACATGAAGGTCCCATCCCCCGGCGTCACGAAACGACACGCGAGGCCGCCGGCTTCTGACGAACGCAATCGACCGCCCGTCAGGTGACACCCGCGCGAAGTAGTCGACATGCGGATGGGTGGTGAGGCGCTCGAGCGTCAGCGTCTTGAGATCGACGGCGTAAAGATCGTGGTTGCCGGCGCGATTCGACGACCAGATGAAGCGGCCGCCCGTCTGACGGCCGAGACGCGCGAAGGCGTCTCGCTCGCCGGCTGTCAGCTCCGCTCGGGCAGCGTGCCCCTGATTCGTCCGCGTGCCCGACGGGCGTGACGAGCTCCTCGGCCCTGCCCAGCGAGCGACACGCCTTCGATGGCGCCGACGATCAGCAGCGCAGCCAGCGCCCAGCCTGGCGAGATCATCCGTTCAGCCTCTCTTCGGACGGGCGGAACGGTTCCTGCCCGGTCGGCCGAGCCGGACGGAGAGGAGCTCATCCAGCGGTGTGAAGTACAGCGCGATTGAAGGGAACCGTGACGTCCAGCCGCGACGTCGCGTCCGACCCCACATTGGAGCCGAGGTAGGTCTGCCAGCCCGCAGCGCGAATGCCACCACCGCACCAGATCCAAATCGCATACCACCGGTGCGGGAAGACGAAGAGCGACGTTCCCCAGAAATCGTGGCGGCCACGACAAGTCGACATCGGTGGGCGGAATCAGGTCTTCGATGGCCCGGGCCTCCTCCTCCGCCACTCTTGTTGAACTCGACATGCCTCCTGTCAACCGGCGTGCGCCACCAGCTCGTCGGTCGCTGCATCGAAGGCCTGAACGAGAATCCCCGGTCCAGGCGTACGCGTGCGCCGGGCGCATGTTCCAGCTGGATGTAGTAGTCCTCCTTGTCGTCCACCTTCGGACTGGATCCCGAGGACACCAGCTTCGGTGGGCCGGAAGAGCACGCCGATCGCTGCCCGCGCGCGGCTCTTGTTCACCTGATTGGAGTCGTGCGACGAGGCGATGTCGAATCCGAATTTTCCCGTCGCCTTGTGAGCGTACGCGGACAACTCACCGGGCGCGTAGTGGATGTATTTCGTCCACGTCCACGAATTCGTGTAAGGCGGCCTGAGCGTCTCGAATGGGACGATTCACCGTCGCGGTCAGAATGTCGTCGAGACCCGCGATCCCACTCATCGCCGCGCCGGACGCCTGCCGCGGCAGTCGCTTCGTGACGGTGTGCTCTTCCTCGCCGGAAAGGAGGCCCGCACCAACGGGCAGCCGCACGAGATTGGCGCCCGCCTCCTCCACCCCCTCCAGGTAAGCGAAGAGCGCCGCCCTCTCCCTGGCGCCGCGATCGTCCTCCAGCCGTCCTGAGATTCGCCGTCTCGGCACCAAGAACGGCCTCGATTCCCGTCATTGCCCGAAGAGCAGCTGCGCGGTTTCCGACCACCGCCTCTCTTCGCCATGATCAGCTCTCCCTTCAGTCGGTAGACCGACGAAACGCCACATGTCCAATCGATCGCGCGGCGACATCTCGCCTGAGCATATTGTCTCGCCAAACCCGCTGAATCCAGCGCTCCACCATTCTGAAGCGGCTTCTGGATCTTGACCCAGGTCAAGACCGCCGCAGCGAGCCGCTTTTCTGGGATAATTGGAGGTTGAGCGCTTGAAGACACGTCGCACAGCCACCGTCGGTGCCATCGGTGCTGGTTCATGCGACGCGCGTACGACGGACCAGAATCATGAAGTGTGTTTACCTGCTCTTCTTTGCGGCGACCTTCGTGGCCTTCGGGGTGCAGCGGAAGTGTGACCGGCCCATCCGACGTCAGCAGCGATACCTGGCAGCTCGTCTCGCTTCAAGAAGGTTCAGCCGCTCCCGTCACGATTTCAGACCCGTCGCGCTACACGCTGCGCCTGGCGGCCAATGGTCGCGCCGAGGTGAAGTCGGACTGCAACGCGTGCGGCGGGAGCTACTCGCTGACCGACAACGCTTTCGAGCGTCGGTCCACTGGCGTGCACCCGGGCCTACTGTGGGACCTCGTCGCTCGACAATGCACTTCACGATGGCGCTCGACGGCGCGCAATCACTCGACCCAGACCGATAGTCGCCTGACCATCACCAGCGGCGACGTGACACTCCGGTTCCGCCGGTAGTCGCCCGCCCACGCCGGCGGGTCGAGCCTGGTTTTCCCAGTTCTTCCCGTGCTTCCGGTTCTTCGTGCATTCGCCGTTCAGCCGCTGCGGGCGGCCAGCGCCCGAGTGTCCTCTAGACGCGGGCGGTATCACTGGATCGTTTGTCCATTGCTTCCGGGAATCCAGCCCCGATACAATTCGGCTGCCGTAAAAGACGTCCCTTGCGGTCCAGGTTCTGCCACGAGGTCAGCGACCCGGTAACGAGAGGAGCATCCACGATGTGCCCACGACGTTCGTCACTCCCGAATCTGGCTGCCGGAGCGGCGCTGGCGGCGGCTCTCGCCTTGACGGCGTGCAATAGCGCGCCCGCCGAGGCTCCAAAGGCTGAAGCAGCTCAAGCCACCCGCTGCAGCCACCGAGTCTGCGCAGAAGGGCGGACAGGACCTGTTCGGCCCTTACGAAGTCGTCGAGAACTGGCTGCAGCCGCTTCCCGACGCACCCGACCACAAACATGAGGGCTATACCTTCGGCTCGCAGGCGGCTGTTTACGCCGAGACGCCGGACCGCATCTGGATTGCGCAGCGCGGCGAGCTGCCGCTGCCCAAGGGCGCCAAGCCATGGACGCCGTACGCGCAGATCCTCCCCTCACCCGGCGCCGCCACGGGGCCGCGCATAAAGGACGGGGTGCAATTCAAGCACGTGATCTTCGTCGTCAATCGCGACGGCAAGATGATCCAGTCGTGGCCTCAGCACGACCAGCTCTTCGATCAGCCGAAGGCGCCGCTCGGTCCTCGCGGACCGCACAAGATCAAGATGAGCCCGTACGATCCCGAGAAACATGTGTGGGTCATCGACGACAACCTGCATCAGATCTTCAAGTTCACCTATGACGGCAAGCTCGTGATGACGCTCGGTCAGATGGGCGTCGAGGGACGCGGGCCCAACATGTTCGCCCGCCCGACCGACATCGCCTGGCTGCCCGACGGCACGTTCTTCATCAGCGACGGCTATCACGGCGTGCGCGTCGCGAAGTTCGATCCGAGTGGCAAGTTCATCATGGACTGGGGACAGAAGCCGGTCGACCCGAAGAACCCGGGCCCCAACGAGTTCAGTACCGTCCACAGCATCGCCATCAGCAAGGACCGACGGCTCTTCGTTGTCGATCGGCAGCACGAACGGTTCCAGGTGTTCGACGAGAACGGCAAGTTCCTCAGCATCATCCCGACGCGCGAAGCCCATTGGCCGACCGAGGCCCACTCGCTTCCGTACTTCCACCTGATCACCGACGACCAGTACATCTGGATGGGTGATGGCGGGACGCAGCGCGATCCTGAAATACGACCTCAACGGCAACTTCCTGTACGGCTGGGGTCAGGCAGGCGGGCTCGCCCGGGCGGCTCTGGGGACCGCACCAGATGACGGTCGATCAGGAAGGCAATCTGTTCGTGGCTGAAGTCCAGAACGGACGAGTGCAGAAGTTCCGTCCGAAGCCGGGCGCCGATCCCGCGAAAGTCGTCGGTCAGGAAGTGCGACTGGCGAAATCGACGACCGACTGAGCACCGCAAGGTTCACGCGAGCGAGGGGTGCGCATCGTGCGCGCCCCTCGCCAAGTTCGCGGCGCCGCTTCGCCCTCCCCGCCTGACCGGATCCGGCCGCACGTTATGATGGAGGCTTGCCAGAACCCCTGCGCATAGCCTTTCTGGGCTGTGGCTTCATCACCGACGTGCACAGCCGGAACCTGCGGGCCCTCAGGAACGAGGTCGCGTGCAGCTTCGCCAGCCGTGACGGCGCGAAGTCGGACGCGTTCTGCAAGCGCTTCGGCGGGAGCGGAAGCTACGCCGGCTACGCCGCCGCGCTCGACGATCCGCGGATCGATGCCGTCGTCGTCGCGGTGCCGCCCAAGTTCCATCTCGATCTCACGCTGCAGGCGCTGGCGGCCGGCAAGCACGTCCTGGTGGAGAAGCCGGCGTTCCTGCGGAGCGAGGACTACGACACGGTCATCGCCGCGCGCGACCGGGCGGCACGCGTCGTGCTCGTCGGCGAGAACGATCACTACAAGCCGCTGGCCGTCTGTCTTCGCCGGCTGGTGAGCGCCGGGGTCATCGGTGAGATGGTGTTCGCGCACTTCACGACCATCGCGCATCGTTTGAAGACCGCCGACGACTGGCGCAACGACGAAACGATGGCCGGCGGCGATGCGTTCTTCGAAGAGGGCATCCACTGGCTGCACCTCGCGGGCAGCCTGGGACCGCGCATCACCAGAATCCACGGGCTTCGACCCACCCTCTCCAGCGAGGGCGCCGACACGCGTCTCAAGAGCATGATGGTGGCCTTCCGGTATGACAACGGCGCCGTCGGATCCCTGTACTATTCGCGCGAAATCCCGTCGCTGCTGCGTGGGCTTCGTCTCTCGAAGCTCTTCGGCCGGCGCGGCATCATCACCTTCGAATCGAACGGCGCGTTCGTCGTGGTCAGAGGCGCGGGATTGCCACGCGTGATCTGTCCGGGCTTTCGCGACATCCGCGGCTATCAGGCGATGTACCGCGATTTCCGGCGTGCGATCGCCGAAGGCCGTGCGCCCGAGATGAGCCTCGAGCGCGCGGCCGACGACCAGCGGCTGATGGATCAGGTCTACGCGAGCGCCGGGCCCCTGCCAGCGGACCCCACGCGCGCCGGGCGCGTCGAGGGACGCGTCGTGCAGTGAAAGATCGCTACGACGTCATCATCATCGGCACCGGCGCCGGCGGCGGGACGATGGCGCGGGCTCTGGCCGGAGGGCCTGCGAGGGTTCTCGTGCTCGAGCGCGGCGGGCGCGTGCCCCAGGAGCCCGAGAACTGGAGTCCGGAAGCGGTCTGGAAACATCTGCGTTATCGGACCACTGAACGCTGGCTCGATGCGGCGGGCCATGAGTTTCTCCCTTACACACACTACGGCGTCGGAGGAAACACGAAGTTCTGGGGCAGCGTGCTGTATCGCCTCCGGCGGGAGGACTTCCAGGCCGTCGAGCACCTCGACGGCGTCTCGCCGGCGTGGCCGATCGACTACGACACGCTGGCGCCCTTCTACGACCGCGCCGAACGTCTCTACCAGGTGCACGGGCGGCACGACCTCGATCCCACGGAGCCCTCACGCGGGCCGTTTCCCTACCCGCCGATCCCGCACGCACCACAGATGCAGGCCATCGTGGAGGCGCTCCAGGATGAGGGACTCCACCCTTCCCATCTTCCGCTCGGGCTCATTCGTCCCGGCGAGCCGGGCGGCTGCGTGCTCTGCAATACGTGCAATTCGTTTCCGTGCCAGATTCACGCAAAAAGCGATGCCGAGGTCTGCGGCGTGGCGCCGGCGCTCGAGCACTCGAATGTCGAGTTGTGGACCAACGCACACGCCCGCCGCCTGATCAGCGATCCAACGGGCAGGCGCGTCGAGTGTGTCGAAGTAGAGCGCGACGGCACGACGCACCGGATTGGCGCCTCGCTCTTCGTCGTGTCGTGCGGCGCGGTCAACTCGGCGGCGCTGCTGCTTCGCTCCGCGAGCACTCGCCCATCCTCATGGGCTTGGCGAACTCGTCAGGACTGGTGGGCAAGCGCTATATGGCCCATCTCGCGACGATGCTGGAAGGCTTCCATCCATTCCGGAAGAACGACACGGTCTTTCAGAAGACGGTGGCCATCAACGACTTCTATTTTCAGGGGCCGCGCACGAAGTACCCGCTCGGCCACATCCAGTCGCAGGGACGAACGCACGGCGTCATGGCGCAGATCGTGGAACCGAGGATCCCATTGTGGGCCTACGAGGCCTGGGTCTCGCGCGGCGTCGACTGGCTCGCGATGTCCGAAGACCTGCCGCTCGAACACAACCGCGTGACGCTCGCGCCCGACGGGCGCATTCATCTTCGCTACCGCCCCACGAACGTCGCGGCGCACCGCCAGTTGGTGAGGGAATTGACGCGGCTGCTCCGCCGCCTCGGTTTCTGGAAAGTCATGACTCATTCGCACGGCGATCCGGAACACGACGCATCAGTGCGGGACGATCTGCTTCGGCACCGACCCGCGGACCTCGGTGCTCGACCCCTGGTGCCGGACCCACGACGTGCACAATCTCTTCGTCGTCGACGCGTCGTTCTTCCCCTCGGCGGCAGCCGTCAACCCGGGCCTCACCATCGTGGCGCAGGCCCTGCGCGTGGCAGACCACATCAAGGCCGCGCACCTCAGCTGACATGGAACTCACATGAAGGCGCGATCGTTCAGCCACGTCGGCATCACGGTCTCGGATTTCAGCAGGGCCGTGCAGTTCTACTGGGACGTGTTCGGATGCCCCCTCGTGGGGGTGGCAGACACGCCCCCGGATCGGGTCCGCACCTTCTTCGGCGTGGACGGGGCGAACGTCAGCTGCAAGATCGGCTGGATCCGGGTGCCGGGCGGCGGCGTGATGGAGATCTTCGAATTTCAGCCGCGGCTGCCGCCTGCGGCGATCCCGTGGAATCGCGTGGGTCTGACGCACTTCTCGTTCAACGTCACGAACCTTCCAAAGTGGCACGCATATCTCACGAGCAAGGGCGTGGAGTGCGTCAGTCAGCCGGAGCGGTCGCCCCGCGGGCACTCGTTCTTCTTCGCCCGAGACTTCGACGGCAATCTGATCGAGCTCATGGACCTGGGGATCATGTACTACGTGCTCGGCTGGCTCGGTCCGCTGGGCGGGTGGTTGTTCCGGCGCGGGATGTACAAGCAGGTACTACGTCAGCCAGTAGCCGTCCACTGCGGCCGTCCAGCCCAGCCACACAATGATCTCGCCCCCGCGCCGGTTGCTTGCGACAATGCACGGGTCTAAGCAAGGAGGGCGTGCATGGCGGCGAAATGCGCACACGAACCGTGCACCTGCACGGTCGAAAAGGACGGCGCGTTCGGCAAGTACTGCAGCGCGATCTGCGAGTTGAAAGGCAGCAGCACCGAGCTCATCTGTCAGTGCGGCCACCCGCACTGCAAGTAGCAGCGGCGTCGTGCGCCTTCGCGTTGGCGCACGACGAACGGACTCGCGTCATTTTCGAGGCCGGGCACGCCTCCCACGGGGAGGTTCTGCGCCGGCGACGGGTTTTTTCTGCGCGGGATGATCTCGCGACGAGCCGGTCTGCGTGCCTCCAGAGCGCCTGCACGGGCAGATACCGCAAGTCGCCCTTCAACTCGACCTTCCGGACACGCTGCCCCTTGAGCGGCCGCAACGCCACGAGCGTCTTCATGCCGCCTTGTCCTCCCTCGCCACCGCCGTCCTCCGCCGCCCTCGTGATCTCCGCCACCGCCGTCATCACCGTCACCGTCATCACCGCCACCGTCATCGCCTTGCGACCCGCCTCCCCACTCGGTGCCGATGGCCGTGATGGCGTTGCTCGTGATGTCCGCGATCGTCCACAGCGATTTCTTCGCGGACAGCGGCTCCATCTGCGGCAAATAGCCAGGTGCGAGAGGCGGCACGAGCACGAAGTAGGGTTGCGCCACGACGTCGACATCCAGCGGGTTGCGCCAGTGCACCCACTGCCAGATGCGATTTCGCGCGCCGAGAGACTCCGCCTCGGCCCACTGCGACACGATCTGCACCGCGCCTCTGTAGCTGCGGACCGCACCCGTGAACCACACCCAATGCCCGTTGCCGAACAACTCCCACCCACCGGCGACGCGGACCGAATAACCGATGAGCACCTCGCGTTTGGGCTTGAGCGAGAAGATCCACTCGGAAAACTCCAGCTGCGTGACTTCGGTCTCCGGATAGCCTGACCAGGGCATTCGACACCTCCTGCCTTATCGATCGCCGCAGCCTCGTCTCTCGGGGAAATCGACCTTCAGGTCGCGCGTACGGCACCCAGATCGTCGTCTTTCGTTTCGCGCATCATGACGAGCCCGATGAGCGTGAGGACGGCCGACACCGAGAGGTAGTAACCGACGTACTGCAGACCGTAGTTCGTGGCGAGCCACGTCGCCGCATACGGCGCCAGCGAGGCGCCGAAGATGCCTGCCAGGTTGAAGGTCAGCGAGCTGCCCGTGTAGCGCACCGCCGTCGGGAAGAGCTCGGACAGCACGGTACCGAGCGGGCCGTAGCTCAGGCCGATCAGCGACAAGCCCACCGCCATCGTCAGCAGCACGCCAGGAGTTCCCGCCGTCATCATTGGCGCCATCACCAGGCCAAAGACACCGATGGCGACGCTCACCCAGATGAGCGTCCGGCGACGCCCCCGTCTCCGCGAGCAGAGCCGACACCGGAATGGTCACCGCGAAAAACAGGATGCCGAAGAGCTGAATCAGCAGAAAGCTCTCTCGGCTGTAGCCCAGGGCGCTCGTGCCCCACGTCAGCGCGAACACCGTCATCAGGTAGAAGAGTACGAACGTGGACAGCGAGACGAGCACGCCGATGATCAGCGTCCCGGTGTGATCCCGGAACACCGTGAGCATGGGCACTTTCACGCGCTCGCGTCGGGTCAGGGCGTCGCGGAACACCGGGGTTTCCGTGATCGTCAGACGGACGTAGAGTCCGACGAGCACCAACACCGCGCTCGCCAGGAATGGAATGCGCCAGCCCCAGGCGAAGAACTGCTCGTCGGTGAGCCAGCGGGAGAGCACCAGAAACACGCCGCCAGAAAAGAAGAATCCGATCGGTGCCCCGAGCTGGGGGAACATGCCGTACCAGGCACGTCTTCCTGGCGGCGCATTCTCGATGGCCAGGAGCACGGCGCCGCCCCACTCTCCGCCGAGACCGAGACCCTGGCCGAAGCGGCAGATGGCGAGCAGCAGCGGAGCCAGGACGCCGATGGAGTAGTAGGTCGGCAGCGCGCCGATGGCGACCGTGGACACGCCCATGGTGAGCAGGGCGGCAACCAGCGTGGTCTTGCGGCCCACGCGATCGCCGAAATGGCCGAAGAGCGCGGATCCGATCGGGCGGGCCAGGAACGCGATGGCGAACGTCGCGAGCGAGGCCAATGTGGCCGTCGCCGGATCCGACGCCGGAAAGAACAGGCTCGGAAAGACGAGCACGGCCGCCGTCGCGTAGATGTAGAAATCGAAGAACTCGATCGTCGTGCCGATCAGGCTGGCAAAGAGCACCTGGTGCGGTCTGTTGACGGCCGGCCGATCGTCCGCGCGCGCTTGGCTCATCGTCGTCTGGGGCATCAGGACGTTTGGTACCGAAAGGCGCTGGACAGCATATTCGACGCCGCGTGAATTCCCAACAGCCGGGCACGGTGCGAGCAGCACGAAATCAGAGCCACGGCCTGCCGGCAGGCGATACGCTTGGCATGCTGTCAATCTCGCACTTACAATCGCCACTGGGACGAGTTCGCACCGTCTGGGAGGTCGACGTTGAAGGAACGGCGTCACATCGCGAGTCGGTCGAGCGGGACCACGACGCTGACGAGACGTCGCGTGCTGCGGAGCGCGAGTGGACTTCTCGCAGCCGCCGCGGTTCCCGTCAGGCACGCAGCCGCAGGGAACCACGCCTCCGGCCAGAGCGTGCGGGCGGCCGCTCGCTCCGACGTCACCCAGACTCTCGCGCGCTACATGCTGCAAGCGCGCGACATGGATCTTTCTCCGCGCGTCGCGCGCGAAGCCAAGCACCGCATCCTCGACACGTTGGGCGCCATGGTCTCGGGTGCGCGACTCAAGCCCGGCGAAAAGGCCATCGCGTATGTGCGCGCGCAAGGCGGTGTCGAGGAGGCGACCGTTCTGGCCACCGACATCTCGACCTCGGCCGTCAATGCGGCGCTCGCCAACGGGATGTTCGGCCATGCCGACGAGACGGACGACTTCGAGCCGGTCACCAAAGCGCATCCCGGTTGTGCCGTGGTGCCGGCTGCTCTGGCAATGGCCGAGCGCGACCGCCGAAGCGGCACGGATCTCCTGCGAGCGGTCACGCTGGGGTATGACGTCTGCTGCCGCTTTCTGCTGGCGCTCGGCCCGGATCTCGTCCGCGCCGCACATCGAAGCGCCGAGGGCCGAGCTCGACGATGGGGGCCGCGGCGGCCGCCGCGTCAGTCGCACGCCTCGATGAAATGGGCATGCGATACGCCTTGTCGTACGCCGCCCAGCAGGTGTCCGGAATCTGGAGCTGGGCGCGCGACGCCGAGCACATCGAGAAGGCCTTCGACTTTGGCGGCATGGGCGCCCGCAACGGCGTGACCGCCGCCATCATGGTCCAGATGGGATTTACCGGCGTCTCGGACGTGCTCGACGGCGAGCACAATCTGATCGAGGCCTATTCGACGGAACCCAGGCCGGAAGAGATGATCGCCGGGCTGGGCACACGATTCTTCGTCGAAGAGACGGCCATCAAGACGTTTTCGGTGGGGTACCCGATCCAGGCGCCGCTCGATGCTCTGCTGAAGCTGCGCCGCGAACACCACCTGACGCCCGATAACGTTCGTCACATCCTCGTCCGACTGCCGGCCGACGGCGCCCGAATCGTCAACGACCGGGCCATGCCCGACGTCAATCTCCAGCACATGATCGGCGTGGCGCTCATCGACGGCACCGTGTCCTTCGAGAACAGCCACTCCTACCAGCGCATGAAGGATCCTGCCGTTCGCGCGGTGAAAGAGCGGGTCGAGCTGGTTGCGGATCAGTCGCTGGTCGTCCCCGATGCGCCCAGGAGCGGCTTCGTGGAGGTGACGCTCCGCGATGGCCGCAAGGTGAGTCACTTCACCCGCCATGCGCCAGGGACGAAGGAGAATCCGCTCGACACGGAAGGAGTGAACGCGAAGGCGCGCGACTTGATGGCGCCGGTTCTCGGCGCCAGGCGCGCCGAGGAGCTCATCCAGATTGTGCATGCTCTGGAGGATCTGGACGATCTGAGGAAGATTCGGCCGCTACTCGTGGCATGAGGAGGTGAGCGATGTCGAAGGCTCCCTGCGATCACATTGGCGCAATCACCGATGTGAAGCACGCAACAAATCGTGAGTGCGACGAATGCGTGAAGGTCGGATCGAAGTGGGTGCACCTGCGGACGTGCCAGGAATGCGGCTCGACGCTCTGCTGCGACAACTCGCCGCAGCGCCATGCGTCCGCGCACGCCCGATCGAGCCACCATCCCGTGATCGCGTCCGCCGAGCCCGGCGAACGCTGGATGTATTGCTTCCCGGACGACGCCTTCGCCGAGGACTGAGCGACTTCAATCGTCACATCGGCACCGAAGCTCGTCGATGGCGTTATGTGCGGCTGGGCCTGGCGCATTCGCCGGTTCCGTGTGGGGCCGAAACGTGCGCGTGAAGATTGCGCCTGATCGTTTTCACAAAACGACATGGAGGATCCAGCATGAGCGGCGTCTTGACCGACGAGGAACTCGCGGAACTGGTGCCATCGGAGTTCGTCAGGCACCACACGCCGATTCCGACGCAGATAGTGTCGAGCGACGAGTTCTACCCTGATCCGCAGAATCGCCACCAGCAGGAAGTCGAAGCGCGGCTCCTGGCGATGGCCGACGAGCTCGGCAGCACACAGGGCATGGACCGTCGCCGCTTTTTCCAGACCGCCGCCGGGATGGCCGCCGCCTTCGTCGCGATGAACGAGGTGTACGGTGCCCTCTTCGCCGCGAGCCGCACGGAAGCCGCGACGCCGGAGCTGGCCCAGGCGCGCGCCGACGGGCTCAAGGGTCAGTTCATCATGGACATGCACACGCATTTTCTGCGCGACGACACGCGCCTCACGAGCTTCGTCAACATGCGGTCGGCCGTGGGCAAGGCGGGCTGGAACCGGCGCTGGCCGAAAGGGAGCAGACGCTCGAAGACCTCAAGTACGCGAACTTCGTCAAGGAGATCTTTCTGGACAGCGACACCAAGATCGCGCTGATTTCCTCGGCGCCGTCCGACATCCCGCAGGATCTGGTTCCTGACGAACGAGCAGATGGCAGCCGCAGCGCGACAAGGTGAACAAAGAAGCCGGCGCCCGCCGCCTGTTCTCCCACATCATCTTCACGCCCGGCCAGCCGGGCTGGATGGATCAGCTCGATGCCGGCCTCGCCCTCAAGCCGGAGTCAGTCAAGGGCTACACGATCGGCGACAACACCCACAAGGAGATCAGCCGTTATCCCTGGCGCATGGATGACGAGAAGGTCGTCTACCCGGGCTATGAACGGATGGTTAGGGCAGGGATCAAGAACGTCTGCGTGCACAAGGGCCTGTTCTCGCCGGGTGTCGAACGACAGTTCCCCGGTCTTCGTGGCTTTGCCGATGCTGCCGACGTCGGGCAGGCCGCGAAGGACTGGCCGCAGCTGAACTTCGTCATCTATCACGGCGCGTATCGGCACGTCGGGGGGGATCCCAAGGTCGCGCTCGCCGAGTTCAACAGGACCGGCCGGATTGCCTGGACGAGCGATCTCGCCAACATCCCCGAGGAGTACGGCGTCAACAACGTGTACGCCGACGTCGGGCAGTTGTTCGCCACCACGCTCGTCGCCGAGCCCAACGTCTGCGCGGCGCTGATGGGCATTCTCGTTCGCGGCCTCGGCGTCGAACGCGTCTGCTGGGGCACGGACGCGGTGTGGACCGGCTCGCCGCAGTGGCAAATCGAAGGCCTGCGACGACTCGAGATTCCGGAGTCGATGCAGAAGCAGCACGGCTTCAAGCCGCTCGGCGAAGCCACCGGCCCGGTCAAGACCGCCATTTTTGGCGGCAACAACGCGCGTCTGTACAACATCGACCAGAAGCAGGCAGCGCTCGAGCTCGAGCAGGATCGCCTGGCGGCGCGGAAGCTGGCCTACGAGTCCCAAGGGCCTGCGCGCACGAACTTGCGCTACGGCTACGTGGCGGATCCGATCGATCCGGTCGTCTTCGCGTGACAGGTGAGCGACAGCAATTCTTCAGGGCCGGATGTTCTCGACCGTTCTCCGAAGCCCCTGAAGCGTCGCGTCGTCGAGCCGGATGACCACGGTCGTGTAGCTGTCGATGTCGGCGAGAATCGCCTCACGCGGCCCATCGCGCCATTCGCTGCTGCCGTAGAACGCGTCTTCGCTTTTCTGTCGGCCGTCCAGGCTCTCGTACGCACGCACCAGGTAGAACGAGTCGGCGTCATGGAGCGACGGGCCGTAGGCCACGACGTCAATCTTCCACCGTTGAAGCATCGGCAGCGCTTCTCGAAGAAACAGCTGGTGAAAGCGGGAGCGCGTTCCGGGCTTGAGATTGTACGAGCGAATCTCGACCATCCGAGTTCCGCGAGCGGTCCCCTGGGCCGCCTCGTCGGAGGGTGACGACTGTCCTTGCGCATCGGCCATCCGGCCGTGCGCAGCCGTGCCGAATGGCCCGAGCACGAGCAGAGCAGCCACGGCAATCGTCGAGCGAGCGCCGAGCGCACGCGTGCCCATGTGTCCTCCTCTTATCGTCCGGCCGGTTCCACGACGGTCGAAGGCTCGATGGTTTCCATCACCTCGAGCCTCACCGGAGTTTCGCTGTGTGCTTTCGGCAGCACGAGACCCTTCGCCAGGCCAATCCCGTACGCCAGGTGCGAGGCAAACATCAGCGGACCAGCCCACAGGAAGACCGTCCGACGCCGGCGGACAGCCGCCCCAAGACTCAGGCTCGCTGCGAGTGCGGCGTACAGGAGCAGCGGCATCGCGAAGAAGGTGCTCCGCGGCATCAGGACCGGCAGCGCCACCAGATACCCGAGAAACGCGAGAGGCACCAGGAACGGCCACTGCCCCCGCAACCCGCTCCGGCGCACGAACTCGCCGCGACCGCGGCCGGAGATGTACACCTGCCTGAGGTGCGACCGCAAGCTCGCGCGGCGCTTGTGCTCGACGGAGCATTGCGGCACGTAGTACAGGCGATAGCCGTCCCGGCGAAGCCGCCACATCAGCTCGTTTTCGTCGTTGGGAAACAGCGTCTCGACGAAAAGGTACCGTCTCAAGAGCTCCCCGCGAAAGCACAGGAAGCAACCATGCAGCTTGCCTTCCGTGGCATTGAGATCGCGCTCGCCGGTGCTCCAGCGGCAGCTCGTGCTGCCGGTCGCGAAGGGTGATGCGAGAACCTCGCCCGACAGTTGAGCGAACGTGGGATCCGACGCGGGCGTGAGGTTCGGACCGCCAACCACGGCGACCTGCTCGCTGTCGAAATGCACGAGCGTTCTCGCAACCAGATCTCGCGGCACCACCAGGTCGTCATCCAGCAGAAAGACGAAGTCTCCGGTGGTTCGACGAATGGCGACATTGCGCTGCAGCGGGGGCAGCGTTCCCTCGGCGAAGAAGAACTCGGCCGAGTGGCCGGACAGATCGAGCACCGCGAGCTGCCGCTTGATGCCAGACAGATCGGTGCCCGGGCGGCTCGGGATGATGAACGAGAGCTTCACGCCGATCGTCGCGCCGCCGGCCGGACACGAGCCCTAGCGGAGCCGATGAAGAAAGACATGTCCGTTACCCAGATCCAGGATGCCGACGAGCGTGAGACTCTCGAGGTAACGAACCGTCGGGGCCGGGGCTGGCGATCGATCGGACGTCACGACGGCCGTTGCACCGTGCTTCGCGAGCCCTTCGATGTCCGCCGGCTCGAGCCAGCCGGCCCGGACGCTCCATCCTCGGCGCCCGGCGTAGTAAAGGTAGCGTGGATCGAAGGCGTTGGAGTTGTTGAAGGCCATGATGACGAGGTCGCGGTCGGTGGTGCGCGCGTGCACGAAGTCGCCCACGCGCAGACCCTGTCCGTCGACAAGGTAATAGCGCGTGAAGGCGAACCTGACCCCCATCGCGCAATACGCGACGAGCAGGACGACGCCAAGCGGCTGCAGCAGCCGCGCCGAACGGCCCGAAGCGCTCAGACACCAGTAGAGCGGCATGGCCATCCACAGCGCAAATGGCGCGATGAAGGGAAGCTGATAATAGTTGTGGATCGCGCTGGCGGCGAAGAACAGGAGCACAAGAGAGAGACTGGCCAGCGTCCATACGGCGGCGAAGTTCCAGACGGCCCCGAGCTGGCGTCGCCAGATCACGGCCGACAGCGCCAGCGACCCACCACACGTTGACGGCGATTTCGCGCCGCAGCCGCCTGAGAATTGTCAGCCACTCGTTCGTTCGAAGCCGCCGGGCGCGTGTCGCCGATGTAGATATCCAGACGGTCGGCTGGCGGGCTGTAGCCACGAACGAAGCTCAGGTCCGGCGCCCGCCGGTTCACCGATTGAGCATACAGGTACCACGAGACCCCGACCGCCAGGGCCGCACCGAAGGCCACCGCGGAGATCACGGCCCGGCGCCGCTGGCCCTTCACAAGCTGCACGTAAAGCGCGGGGAGAATCAGAAAGAACACATACGGAGCCTTCACGAGCAGGCCGAGCGCGCTGGCAACGGTCGCGCAGATCAGGTCGCGGCGCCGTCCGGTGTCTCCGTAGCGGAGGAAGTCGTACAGCAGCGCATGACCGAAGCACAGCGCGGCACTGTCGATGTGGACGGCGCGCGAGAAATAGATGCCGAGCGGCGCCCCCATGTAGATCACCACGACGATCCACGACAGCAGTTGATCGCGGAGGAGCGAGACAATGCGAAACAGAAAATGAGCCGATGCAAGAAAGAAGGCGATGCTCACCAGCCGATCGACGAGAAGCGTCGGACCGGTTGCCTGATAGACGAGCGCCGTGATCCATTCGGGCACGGGGAACTCGATCAGGATGTGGCGGTAATTCCCCATCGAGGCGATCGAGGGGAGGAAAATGTTCATGCCGGACCGGTAGAACTCGAGCGTGTAGTGCGATGTCCACGCCTGTCGAAAGGCGTGCGGTTCGTCGAGAAACGGCCGGAAGTTGTAGAAGCGTGCGAGGACGAGGCCCGAGGCGAGCGTGGCGAAGACGATCGACAGAGTCCGCCCCGGGCGCATGAAGGTCAACGTCGATCAGCGCTTTTTCTTCTTGATACTTCTGCTCGTGCGGCCCGGAGTACGCGCCGCCGGCCGATGACCTCTCCCTTTGCTGACGGCTGCGGGCCCGGCGGCAGCTTTGCTCTTGCCGACAGCACCCTTGCCGGGTGTCGCCGGCCTGGCCGCGGCGCCGGTGTCAGCGGTCCCGCCCTGAATGATGGCCAGGATCTCTTCCTCTTTCATGATGAGGTATTCGTGGCCATGGAGCTTGATTTCCTGCCCGGAGTATTTGCCGAACAGAATGAAATCGCCGGCCTTGACGTCGAGCGGAACCCGCTTGCCGTCGCCCTTTGGCTTTCCATTGCCCGCGGCGATGACCTTGCCGCGCTGAGGCTTCTCTTTGGCCGTATCCGGAATGATGATTCCGCCAATCTGCTGTTCGCCCTCGTCGAGGCGCTCGATGATGACGCGGTCGTGCAGCGGTCTGAGGCTCATGTCGTCTTCTCCGTCCTGCTGTAAGAGGTTCGTAAGGCCCTCATCATAGACTCATCAGCGTGAATACAGGGGGTGGGCCGCGAGGCGAAACCAGGGGACCGTCGGGTTCCCAGGGCGGCAGGCGGCGGCCGATGGAAAGGGGCCGCGTGGCTCACGCAGTATAATAGGGAGGTCTGCTTTCCTGAGCCCTGTTGCTCGTTCCCCGGCCGTCCTGCGGGGCTCAAGCCCAGCCCTCATTAAAGCGCCTCTCTCGACCACGGCAGGTCAACGCCGTCGGTCATGGGTGAGTGTCGGATTCATCGTCGGAAGGCCGCTGATGCTGGCGTGCGCCGACACAGGCCCTGGAGGGCACGATGGTCAATCGACCCGAAGCCACGAATTCGTTCGAGTTCATCACGATGGCCGCTCTGCGGGCAGCGCAGCTGATGCAAGGCTGTCTCCCGCGCGTCCCGGTCGGCCACAAGTTCACGATCACGGCACAGCTCGAGGTGGCCGGCGGGCACATCTTGAAGCTTCCGACACCGCTACCGATTGCGCCCGGCGTGCCGGACCGGCAAGGCGACACGTCATCGTAGCGAGGCGGCAGACGACATTACCAAGAGGTGGCCGATGGTCTTCGCGACAAAGAGTCCAGCCGACTTACAGAATCAGGAAGGCGAAATACTCAAGATCCTCCGAAACTGGTACCTGACGCCTGGCCTGCAGCGGGAGCTCCGTCACAAGGAGAACGAGGCGGTTCAGACGGTCTTGGAGGTCTTGCGCCGCCGAGGCGCACGCACCAGGTAACGATTCCCTGATCCGACGGCGTTTGTGTCGGCCACTGGGTAGGGACTGACGACGCATCTGGGGCGTTCGACGCCCGTGCTGCCTGAGTTCTGCTTCCCGCCTTCGGTCCTCCTACCGAATCGAACACGAGCCGACCTACCTCTTCCGCCGGTAGTCGACCGTCATGAACTGCTGCCAGGTGCCGTCGTCCGTCATCACACGGCCGGACATCACACGGTGGTCGTCGCTCTTGAACTCGATCACATCCTGGTAGCGGGACGTCGTGCCATCGCCCGCCATGCTGGGGCCCTCGGAGTTGAGCGTCAGGATTCGCCCGGAGGAATCGAGCTCGCCGTCGTAGATCCAGATATTGCTCATCATCGACCCAACCCAGCTGCCCACGAACCGCTTCTTCTCGTTGTCGTAGCCCAGGGTCATCAGATTGAGGGCAGGCCCGACGCCGGGCATCTCACCCTGTCCTTCGGCCAGCACCCAGAGCTCGCCGAGCGTTCTGACGTGCTCGCTTCCTGTACACCTCTTGCTCGAATCGGTTGGATCGTCGTACTCGTAGGTCCAGTCGCCGATCAGCTTGTGCAGCCACCGATGCTCCTTTTGTGGTTCGGCGGCCTTCACTGGGGTCTCATGCGCGGTGCTGACATCTGTTTGTTGGCTCATGTGTCCTCCAGAAATGTTTTGGCGTACAGACGCTCGAGGGCCCGCAAAGGATTGGCGAACTACGCTGCGCCTTTCGCGCCCCGTTCCTGGTAGAGCAGCGAGAACGCCCGGAGCGCCGCGATCAAGGCGATGAAGACTATCGCATGGCGCACATAGTTCAGGTTCACCCAGCTCGTCGCGCGGCTCACGGCCTCCGGTGAATCGGTCTGCTGCATCAACGAGACCATCGTGGGAATGAAATAGGCGAAGGTAAACACCCGGTCACAGAGCGCCGCAAGACCGGCTGCCAGCCACCAGCGGCGGAGCGCGTCGGAGGCTCGCCGCGCCGCGAACAGATTGGCCAGGGTAATCAGCGTAAGCGGGCCGGTCGTGACAAAGGCCCAGAATCTCAAGCCCGTGTCGTCCCGGCGCGCCGCCTCGGTGTTCCAGTGAAAGGCGCCATCGGGCGAGGCCGCCAGCCATCCGGGTACGACGATGCGCCCTTCGTAGAGGCCCGCGCCAAGCGAGATGCCCAGGTTGATCACCAGGAGCCAGAGAACAATTCGCGACCATGTTGGCGACATCGTCCACCTCGGGTCGATAACCGCGCGACGTCAGTCCGACTGCCGCTCAGCTGGCAGGGTCATCACTGAGCGAACCGGACCTCGAAGGTACCAGACTTGCTCCCCGTTTCACGCGATCGCATGCGCTCCGTGAATCACGTTAACTAAACGACACAACGGGAACGACTTTGCGCGATCAACCCACTGCTGCGTCCCCCGTTTGGGGCCACGACATGCCGCGGGGCAGCCGTGTGCGGAGGGCCGTCCGAGTGCACCGGCCGGGCGGACGTCCCCGTCGGTGCGCACGCATGTAAGCTGGGCAACCGCGAGCGCGGTTCAAGACGGTCGCGGAACGACCGGGAGGTTCAGATGGCGGCCAAGACAGTAAAGGCGGACGGGAAGAAGCCGAACATCCTCGTCATCTGGGGCGATGACATCGGCATCTCGAATCTGAGTTGCTACTCGCACGGCGTCATGGGCTACCGGACGCCGAACATCGACCGGCTGGCGAAGGAAGGCCTGATGTTCACCGACAGCTACGGCGAGCAATCGTGCACCGCCGGGCGATCGTCGTTCATCACCGGGCAGAGCGTGTACCGCACGGGCCTCTCGAAGGTCGGGCTGCCCGGCGCGCCGATCGGCATGTCGGAGAAGCTGGTGACGATCGCGGCACTGCTGAAGGAGCAGGGCTACGCCACCGGCCAGTTCGGCAAGAACCATCTGGGCGACCTGAACCACATGCTGCCGACCAACCACGGCTTCGACGAGTTCTTCGGCAACCTGTACCACCTGAACGCCGAGGAAGAGCCGGAGATGGAGGACTACCCGCCGGCGAAGGACTTCCCGAACTTCCGCCAGAACTTCGGACCGCGCGGCGTGATTCATTCATGGGCCACAGACAAGGACGACAAGACCGTCGATGCCGCGCTGGGGCAAGGTCGGCAAGCAGAAGATCCAGGACACCGGCCCCCTCAACCGCAAGCGCATGCTGACCTGCGACGACGAGTTCGTCGCCGCCGCGCAGGATTTCATCAAACGGCAGGAGAAGGCGGGCACGCCGTGGTTCGTGTGGCTGAACACCACGCACATGCACGCGTACACGCACACCAAGGCGAAGAGCCGCGGCCAGGCCGGCCGCTGGCAATCGGCTTACCACGACACGATGATCGACCACGACAAGAACGTGGGCCAGATGCTCGACTTCCTCGACAAGATGGGACTGGCCGAGGACACCTTCGTCCAGTACTCCACCGACAACGGGCCGCACCGCAATACCTGGCCCGACGGCGGCACCACGCCGTTTCGCAGCGAGAAGAACACCAACTGGGAAGGTGCGTTCCGAGTCCCGATGATCGTGCGCTGGCCGGGGAGGATCCAAGCAGGCTCAATCAGCAACGAGATTGTGCAGCATCACGACTGGATGCCGACCTTCCTCGCCATGGCCGGGGCGCCGGACGTGATCGACAAACTGAAGAAGGGATATAAGGCGATTGGCCGTACCTACAAGAACCACATCGATGGCTACAACCTGCTGCCGTACCTGACCGGCAAGGAGAAGAAGAGCCCGCGCCAGCTGTTTTTCTACTTCAGCGACGACGGCGACGTGCTGGCCATCCGCATGGACAACTGGAAAATCTCGTTCATGGAGCAACGCACTCCCGGCGGGCTTGACGTCTGGAAGGAGCCGTTCGTGAGGCTGCGGGCCCCCAACATGTACAACCTGCGCACGGATCCGTATGAATTCGGCAAGATCACGGGGAACACCTACAACGACTGGATGTTCCAGCACGCCTATCTGATCTACGCCGTGCAGGCCATCGCTGCGAAGTTCACCGAGACGTTCAAGGAGTTCCCGGCGATCCAGAAGCCCAACAGCTTCACCATCGACGACGCGATGGCGAAGCTGAGCGAACCCGCCAGTTAGCACCACCTTGCGATCAACGAGGGCGTGCTCACGGGCACGCCCTCTCTTTTTCCGACTACCTTCCGCCCTCGGCCGAGAGCGACACCTCCTCTCCCAACGCCGTCCGCGTCCTGCACCGTTACCCAAGACGACAGCTGACTTTTGGAGCGCGATTGGCCTACCATGCGCTCCTGGCTCGGCGGCTTTGCGCCCGAGCCAGGCGGCGTCGGGGGCGCGATTCATGGAGGGGGCAATGCACAAGCGGTGGCTCGTGGCGATGGCAGTGGTGGCGTTCTCGGGCGGTTATCTGACGTCCAGCAGAACGCCGACGGTATACGGGCAGCAGACTTCCAAGGGCGGCTTCGCGGCCGTTCCGGAAGAAGTGGGCGCCATGGACATCTTCGGCCCCTACGACCTGGCGTCGGGGTGGCCGAAGGACCTCAGCACGGTGCCGGGCAACGAAAAGTGGACCTTCGGCGCGGGTCAGGGCGTGTTCGCCGAAAGCCCGAACCGCGTGATCTACATCCAGCGCGGGCAGCTGCCGGTTCTTCCTCCGAAAATCGAGGCCACACCACTGCCGCAGGTGGCTCCGAACCTGGCCTTCCCGGTCATGGGATTGATTCGGAACGCCACGCAGGCCAGTCCGCCTGGCGCGCTCGAGGTGAACGGCAAGCCGGGCGACGACTCCGATGCGGGCAAGGTTGGCGTCGATTTCTCCTGGGACAACTGCATCGTCATCATCGACCGCGACGGCAACATCGTCGAGACCTGGAAGCAGTGGGACAAGATGTTGCGGCGGCCTCATTCGGTCTACATCAGCCCGTACGATGCCGAAAAGCACGTGTGGCTGGTGGACGACTACCGCCATGCGGTCTTCAAGTTCACGAACGACGGCAAGAAGCTCGTGCAGACGATCGGCGAGCCGAACGTGCACGCCTCGGACGACAAGCATTTCTATCGTCCCACCTTCATGGCGTTCCAGCCCGATGGCAGCTTCTACGTCGCTGACGGCTACCTGAACACGCGGGTCGTCAAGTTCGACAAGGACGGCAAGTTCATCAAGGCCTGGGGTGAGCGGGGTGAGGCCGGCAAGGAAACGCGTCCGGGCTACTTCAACAACGTCCACGGGGTGGCGATCGATCCCGCTACGCGCCAGGTGTTCGTCAACGACCGCAACAACCGGCGCATCCAGGTGTTCGACGAAAACGGCACGTACCTGCGCGAGTGGACGCTCAAGTGGAACCGCGCGAACCTGCACTTCGTGCACATCGACGCCGACCGGAGGGTGTGGGTGTACGATCAGGTCATTCAGCGCCTGATCCAGTACGACTTGAACGGGCGGTTGATCAGTTCCTGGGGCGGGCTCGGTTCGTTCGAGGGCGCGCTCTGGGGCGTCCACGGCATCAGCGTGGACCAGGAGCAGAACCTCTATCTCGCCGCGGTGGGGCGCGGAGGCGTACAGAAGTTCGTGCCGAGGAAGGGTGCCAATCCCGCGCTTACCTGGTAGGCAAGCACGTGTACTCGGCCTGGAAGTAGGGAAAATAGCGCCCGGCTCGTTCGACACGACGACTACGCCGCCGGCGGTGGACATCATGGTGCGGACAGCCGCGAGACCACCGTCGGCGGGCGGCGTATGCAGATGACCGCCAATCTCCCGCTCGTCTCGATCGTCGTCGCCACCTATAACCATGCGGACTTCCTGGAGGAGACTCTCGAGAGTCTCCTCCAGCAAGAGTACGAACATGCCGAGCTCATCGTGGTCGATGATGGCTCGACCGATGGCACGCCGGCGATCCTGGATCGCGTCCGGGTGCGGCACCACGGGCGCGTGCGAACGGCGCGCCACGAGAACGCGGGTCAGGCGCAGTCGCTCAATCGCGGATTCCGGATGGCACGCGGCGATTTCGTGTGCCTCGTCAACGACGACGACCCGCAACCGCCTGGTCTGCTGGGGCCGCTCGTCGACGCTCTTCAGGCTGAGCCGGAAATCGTGCTGGTCTATGCGGACTGGGAGTTGATCGATGAGAAGGGCCGCTACATCCACACCGTGCGAACGCCTGAGTGGTCCTTCGTCGATTTCGTACGTTCGTTTTACTGCGTGCCTGGCCCTGGCGCGACCTTCCGACGCCAGTTGCTGGACAAGGTTGGGGATTGGGATCCCTCTTTCCGCTACTGCCCTGACTTCGACTGGTTCCTGCGTGCGGGACTGATCGGTCCCTTCAAGCGCGTGCCGGGCGTCGTCGCCCGGTGGCGTCACCACGCCGGTTCGCTGACGGCCGGCTATCGGGGACTGCCGCGAGCGCAGGAGCTGATGCGTCTCGCCGAAGAGTTCTTTCAGAGGGAAGACCTGCCTTCCGAAGTGCAGGCTGTGCGGGCGGATGCGCTTCGAAACGCCTACATCACCTCCGCCATGATCCTGTCCGATGGTGCCGACGGTCCGGGCAGCCGGTTTCAAATCAGAGACCGGCTCGACCTGGTTCATATCGAGGATGACACCAAGAACGGGCCCGCGTCCGACGAGACTGTGGCGGTGATCGAGCGGCTGCATCGCGACGTCACCGAACGCGATACCACCATTTCCCGGTTGCACGGCACAGTGATCGCGCGCGATCGTGCGCTCGTCACGCTGCATGCCGAGGTCGCCGAGCGCGACAAGACGGTTGCCTGGCTTCATGCCGAGGTCGGGAAGCGCGACCGGGCCATCGCGGGGGAGGACTGACCACCGCTTCGCCTGCTCTGGGACTTTTCCGCGGGTCACCCGGCGCGCTCCCGTGAATTGGGAGATACCCTCAGCCCATGCCCAATTCGAACCTTGCCGCCCCCAACGGATATCGCAGCCTCTTTGCCGGCTTGATTGCGCTGGTCGTCGTGTGTTTGACCTCTGGCATGCCGAGCCGCTCCAGCGCCCCCGACCACCGTCTCTGCCGATACATGGGCGGTCGTCGATGGCCGGGCGGTCACGCGCGATGACGTCGAAAAGGCGTACCGCCGCGCCCGGGGAGCATCACAGGCGCTGTCCGAAGAGGAAGCCCTCACCGCCAAGCTGGCACTCCTCAACGACTTCATCGTCCAGGAGATCCTGGTGGCGAAGGCGGGTCAACTGAAAATCGCCGTGACGGACGCCGAGCTCGATGCCGCAGATAACGACGCCAGGAAGAGCATCACGCCGGAAGCCTTTCAGCAGGAACTCACCCGGCGGAACCTGACGGCGGCGGACATGCGTGAAGGCCTCCGGCGCGACTTACTCACACAGAAGGTGATCGAGCGGGAAGTCCAGTCGAAGATTGTCGTGACCGATCAGGAAGCGACGGACTTCTTCAATGCCAATCGCGAGCGGTTCAACTTTCCGGAAGAGGCGTATCACATCGCACAGATCGCCATCTCGCCGGTGCGCGATCCGCAACTGGCCAATCGTTCGCGTGATGACGCGACAACGGCGCAGGCCGCGACTGCCAAGACCGCGATGTTGCTGGAGCGACTCAAGGCCGGCGCCTCCTTCTCTGAGCTCGCGATGGACTATTCAGAAGATCCTCAATCAGCGCCCCGTGGGGGAGACCTGGGCTTCGTGACCGTGTCGCAGCTGAAACAGGTGTCGGCGCCACTTCGCGACGCGGTGCTCCAAACGAAGCCAGGCACCGTGAAGGTCGTGAGCCAGGGGGGAGCTCACACCATCGTGCTCGTGGTCGCCCACGAGCAAGCCGGGCAACGCGACCTCTCGATGCCGGCCGTGCGGGAGAACATCGCGGCAACACTTCGCGGGCGTAAGGAGCAGCTGCTGCGCGCGGCGTACCTCACCGCGGTTCGCAGCGACGCGCAGGTGGTGAACTACCTGGCGCGGCGACTGGTCGAGGCGCAGGGAAAAGTGGCAGCTCTGGGGTCCGCGCCGACGGCGAAACCCTGACGGCCCGATGCGATTCTCGACGGTTCGACTCACGACCGGTCCACGGATCCACTACGCCGAGCAGGGCGATCCCCGCGGCGAACCGATTCTGTTTCTGCACGGGTGGCCAGACTCCTGGTTCTCGTTCAGCAGGGTTCTGCCGCTCCTCTCACCGCACTTTCATGCGTTCATCCCGGATCAGCGAGGTTTCGGCGATTCGGACAAGCCGGCCGACGGCTACGGGATCGATCAATTCGCTCGCGATGCCGTGGCGTTTCTCGACGCCGTCTCCATCGAGCGGGCCACCATCGTGGGCCACTCGTTCGGAACTCTCGTCACGCGCAACGTCGCCCTCACGAAGCCGGGACGGATCGCCCGCATGGTCCTGATCGGTACACCCCGCTCAGCCGCAAACCCGGTGACCCGGCAGGTCCAGGCGCAAATGCGGACCCTTCCGGATCCGGTGCCGATCGACTTCGCCCGCGAGTTTCAAGCCGGCACCGCGTATGCGCCGCTCCCGGGCCCGTTCTTCGAAGGCATTCTTGCCGAGAGCCTGAAGCTGCCGTCCCGCCTCTGGCGAAAGGTGTTCGACGCCATACTCGCCTACGACGACTGGGGGCAGTTGGCTCGAATCACGACGCCGTCTCTCTTGATTTGGGGCGAGCACGACGCGCTCTTTTCGAGGGACGACCAGGATCTGCTCGTCGGGGCCATCCGCGGCGCCACGCTCAAGGTCTATCCGGAGACCGGACACTGCCCGAACTGGGAGCGGCCCGAGCGCGTCGCCGCCGACCTGGAAGCGTTTATCGCGTCATGACGGCGTCGATGTGCCGCCGGTGTCCACTCCGAGGATATCGGTCAGCTGACTGAGTGCCTGCTGTTCGCTGTCACTCACCGGGGTCCCGCCCATCCCGAGAAAGCCGCCTTCCTTCGATGCCTGGGACACGCTCGTGGCCACCGACACGAGCCAGTGTTTGAAGGGGTCGAGCTCGCCGGGTGACTTGCTCTCGACTGCCAGGACGGCACTCTTGATCGCGCCAATCAGCGCGTCCATGGCCGCGGTCCGATCGCCGGCCGGCAGGTCGGGAAACGTTGGGCGGCCACCTCCGCTTCTCACGTCCTCGGCCAGCGACTTCACGATGTCCGGCACATCGCTCTCTGTCGACTGCGAGATGGCCTCGCCAATGGCTATCGCTTCCTTCGCGAGGCCCACCGGACCGCTGGCGTCGGCCAGCGAGATCAACAAGCCTGCCGCCGCTGGGGCACTCGAGATCGCCTTCCACTCTTCAGGGGTGTAATCGGTTTTTTTGGACATGAGACTCCCCACTTTCGACGGCTGCCGCGCTATCGCGGCTCAGCCCGACGATTCGCCGCAGCTGACCGGTCACGACTTGCTCGCAGAAGCCGGGATGGGTACGTGTCGTGCTTTGGCCATCCCTCGTGCCGGTTTCATCTCGATTCTCCTAGGGATTGGCGCGGAACACCAGTCCGCCCCATCGATCCAGGCCGCGACATCTCGCGGCTGGGAGGCTACTCATGTGAATCGTTTCTTCGCTGCTCTGGTCGCTGTCAGTTCGATCGCTTGCGGAGCTCCAACCTCCGAGAACCCGTCGGCGGGAAACGTACCGGCCGCTGCACCGGTTGCGGAGAACACGCCCGATTCCGGTCCCGGCGTACTGAAGTCGTGGAACGAAGGCGCGGCAAAGCGCGCGATCGTGGATTTCGTGGAACGTGTCACAAGGGAAGGCGGTCCCGATTTCGTTCCGATCCCCGAGCGCGTCGCGACGTTCGACAACGACGGCACGCTCTGGGCCGAGAAGCCGGTGCCGTTTCAAGTGCTATTTGCGTTCGACCGCGTCAAGGAGCTGGCGCCGCAACATCCGGAGTGGGCAACCAGGCAGCCGTTCGCGTCCTTGCTGAAAGGCGACATGGCGGGCGTGGCTGCATCCGGTGAGCATGGCGTGCTGCAAATCATGAGCGCCACGCACACCGGAATGACCACCGAAGAGTTCACGGACGTCGTGCGGAACTGGATCACCACCGCCCGCCACCCGCAATCCAAACGGCTCTATACCGAGATGGTGTACCAGCCCATGCTGGAACTACTCGACTACCTCCGCGCGAACGGCTTCAAGACGTTCATCGTGTCGGGCGGCGGCGTGGAGTTCATGCGGTCGTGGGCCGAGCGAGTCTACGGCATTCCGCCGGAACAGGTCGTGGGCAGCGCCGGCAAGTTGAAGTTCGAGATGCGCGACGGGCGCCCCGTGCTCGTCAAGCTCGCGGAGGTCGACCTGATCAACGACAAGGAAGGTAAGCCGGTCGGCATCCAGAGCCGCATAGGCCGGCGGCCCATTGCTGCCTTTGGCAACTCGGACGGCGATCTGCAGATGCTGCAATGGGCCACGGCCGGCCCTGGAGCACGCTTCGCCCTCTTCGTGCACCACGACGATGGGGCGCGCGAATTTGCGTACGACCGCACCGACAAGCTGGCGCAATTCAACACCGGCTGGGACGAGGCGCTTGCCAAGGGATGGACCGTCGTCAGCATGCGGGACGACTGGAACACCGTGTTCCCACCCATCAAGAATTAGGCGGTGGCTGCCCTCCGGCCGCGGTGAGCTACTGAATCGGACAAACGTCCGACAGGTAGCGGACCGCCGTCACGTCCATGGTGGGGAGAGTACCTGTCGGTGTGCCCGTGCCCATGCGATTAGGATCGCTGCCGGACCCGGACATGGTGACGCGGCCGCCTGGCGAGCCGATGAGCGCCGACTTCTTGATGATACCGGTCGCTTCGACCAGGTTCCGGTCGAACGTGCTGACCTGACTCATGACCTCACGCGGTCCGGCGACGCGAAATCGCCGGCCGGTGACATCGGGTCCGAGCATTACGCCTTCACCCTCGGGACGCGGTGTCGCCGTGAGGACCCGGCCTCGCAGGCATCCCTGCGTACGGACCTCGACGGAGTCCGCCGGCACGACGGGCTTCGTTTCCTGTGTGAACGCCGCAAGACCGAAAACCAACGCAAAAGTAATCATGAACATTCTCCCGGGCAGGGCGCCGCCACACGTCAGCCCTTCTCGATCCTAACCCGGTTCAGACGCACCGGCTCGCTGGAATAGTTCTCGAGCACCACGGTATTCGTCTCTTTGTTGAAGGAGAGCTTCGTGGCCACCGACACCCTGCCCTCGCCCTCGCCATTCTTGTCGATGCGAATCTCGAAGAACGTGAATGGGTAGTCCATCGTCCGCGGCCGATCGCGCGCCTCCCAGAAGCCGATGAAGCGATCCGTCGCCAGGACAATCTGCTGACCTCCATCGGGCAGCTGCGTGTTCCAAGCGTATCGCAACGTCCAGCCCAGTCGCACCTGGTGCGGATCCGCACCCTGCCAACCCGGAATACGCATCCGACCGTGGTCCGGCATCCGCTGCAACGCGCGCAGCAAAGGATCCTGCCCACTCTCCATGAAGGTGCCGATCAGGGTCTTGCGTTCGTCCGGGGTGGTCCATCGCGTCACGCTGATGTCCATCTGCGCATTCGTCCCGGTCGCGATGTTGCTCATGTTGACCGCCCAGGCCGAAATGCGCAGAGGCACCGCCAGACCGGGGGCTTGAGCCTGTAGAGCCGCGAAGTCGGGCCCAATCAGGCCGACGGAGGCGAAAAGAATTCCAGACGCAATGCTGAGACCTATCCGCACGACATTCTCCTCTCCAGGCAAATGAGTCACGTTAGACTTTATTACAAGCGACCCTTGAACGAATCGAGAAAACGCCGATGGATGCACCCGACCAGGGCCAGGGGAATTCGGGACCGGACCCGGCCGAATTGCGGCACCCGATGGAAACGCGGGCCACCAGGGTGATCGTGGTGCTCGACGTCATCGTGGTGCTGACCGCGCTGGGCGTTCTTTTCTGGGGCACCGAGTTGCTGGAGCGTCTTCCCGTCGCCGGACAGTACGCCGGCGAAGCCAAGTTTCTGCTGGCGGCCGTGATCGGCGCACCGGTGATGGCCACGTATGTCCGCCGAAGACGACGCAAACTCGCGCTGGAAGAGAGCCTTGTGGTCAGCGAAACGCAGATGCCCGAGATTCACAATCTGCTCGTGGAACACTGCAAGCGCGTGGGCATTCCCGTGCCCGAACTGTATTTGAGCGAAGCGATCGACCAGACCACGACCTTCACCTGGGGGCAACACACCTGCATCATTCTGTGCACGCACGATCTCCTGGCCAATCCCGACTCGATCGACGACATTCTCGACTTCACGCTCGCACGCGAAGTGGGGTCCATCTGCCTGGGTTATGTGTCACTCCGAAACGAGATGCTCTCGTCGTTCGTGGCCCGCATTCCGTTGCTACGCTGGCCGGTGAACCACATCCGCGCCTTCTCGCGCGACCGCTACGGGGCCTTTCTCGCTCCGAGCGCGCTTCGCGCGCTCATGAGCGAGGCGACGGGCGAGCGTCTGAGGGCGCGTGTCAACCCCGATGCGTACTTCACGCAGCTCGAGCGGACGCCGAGGCCCGGGTTCTGGACGTTCCTGTATTCGCTGTTCAGGCCGAAGCTTCCCCTGACGTTTCGGGTCCGCGAGCTGCGCCGCGCCGGGCTGCTTGCGGGCAGCAAGGGCGGACGCCTCCTCGCGCCAACCCTCAATCGCAAGGCCGACTTGTCTCAGAAGGTGTAGTTGAGCCCGAAGGCGATGGCGTGCTCCGCGAGGTCGGATCCATCCGATCGCGTGCTGCCTTCGATCTTGCCGCCAAAAAAGACGCGACTGGCGTCACCGAACCGGTACACGACGTTGCCGACGCCCAGCCGCACGAGGTAGTCGCCCGGATGATCGGAGTCGGGCTGCAGGTCGTTGTACCCGCCTTCGAGCCAGACTCGATCTGTGAGATCGAAGCGCACCGCCAGCTCGAACCCGTTTCCATTGAAGCGTCGGCCGAGATCGTCCACTTCGTGCCGTTTCAAGACGGAGTAGGATCCGGCGGCGTAGAGCCGATCGGCGCGGTACCTCACGGCAAACAGCGACGCTTCGTCTCCGAGCTGCGCTTCGTTGGGGGTAGGCATGGCCACGCCGTCGCGCACTTGGTTGTAGGCGGCGCCAACGCCGAAACCGAGCCCCAGCTCCACGACCGTGGAAACACCCCACGCATCCGCAAAGCTTCGGTCGTTGGACGACGATGAGCGACTTTGCACCTGTACACCGCCACTGAAGGCACCCCTGGCGGCGCGATACTGGACGGCCCGTTCCGCCCGCCCCGTGCCCGAGATGCCGCCGTCAGTCCCTGCGCCAAACGCGCCGTTGGCAAACCCGCTGAAGACGACGAACTGATCGGTGAACTCGGCGACGTCGTAATACGGGGACCACTGCTTGCCCCAGGAGAAGTTGCCGATCGGGGTTTCGAGGCCCACCAGTCCGAGTCGTGACGAAATCGCCTGGCTGCCCTGGCCGATCGGCGTGCCAGGATCACCGCTCGTGATGATGGCGCGATCGTTGGCGACCATGTTGACACCAGCCTCGAGACGCGCAAACGCCGTGAGCGAGCCGATGAACTCCTTCTGGCCGCGCAGCCCCAGGCGTGTGCCGTTGTTGCGAATGTCACGGTGTCCGTCGGTATCCCAGACCGTGGCCACGCGCATGCTTCCATAGGCGTCGATCGGCCTTGCCCTCGGCAGGTCACCAGCCGGGCCTTCGGGATCCACGTCCATGGGCGGCGCGCCGCCGACTGCATGCTCGAATGGCAGTTGTTCGTCCGGCTCCTCGGGTACGGCTGTCTGCGGTTCCACAACGCCAGCTTGCGGAGCACCAAGGACAGTGACCTGCTGTTGCAAGTCAGCGAGCCGCGCCTCGAGGGCCTCGATGCGTTTGAGCTGGTCGTTCACCAGGCGAACGAGCGTCTCTTGCTGCGCGTCGGGTGCCGCTTGCGCGCGGGCCAGGATGGGCCACATGGTGCAGGCGAGTACGAGAGCCACATAGGAAAGCGTTTTCATCGTGATGTCTCCCGACAGGAGTGATGACGCGAAGGCTCTCTGCCGACCTACGGAAGGAGGTTCTTGAAGATCGTGCCGTCCTTCATGATGACCACAAAGTTCTTGCCAGAATCCTCAATCAGTCTGATGTTCGCGAGCGGGTCGCCGTCCACCAGCAGCAGATCCGCGAGGGCGCCTTCTTCGATCACTCCGAGTTTGCCCGGGTAGGGATCGCGGCGGCCCGACAATTTCAGCAGGTCGGCATTGGTGGCCGTGGCCATCGTCAATACCTCTGACGGGCTATACCACTTGCTCATCTTGGCGAGCTCCATTGGCTGTCTGGCCGCTCCGGCTGCACCCGAAAACAGAATGTCGCTTCCCCAGGCCATCTTGAATTTGTACTTCCTGGCCAGCGCGATGGTCTGCTCGGTACCAGTCCAGACCTCTTGGAGCCGGCGCATGTTCGCCGGCCCCAGGGGCGGAGCGGTTCCGTCATCGGTAAAGGGCTGGAAACTCAGCCAGGTGCCCTTCTCTGCCATAAGCTTCGCGCTCGCTTCGTCCATCAAGTGACCGTGCTCAATCACCTTGACGCCGGCGGCGATCGATCGCTGGATCGCAGTCGGCGTATAGGCGTGCGCGGCGACGTAGGTGTTCCAGTTCCCGGCGGCCTCGACCGCGGCCCGTAACTCGTCCTCGGTGAACGTGGCGACGTCCAGCGGGCTGTGCGGCGAGGCGACGCCACCGCCAGCCGTCAACTTGACGTACACGGCCCCGAGGAGAAGTTGCTCCCGGACACGGAGTCGCACTTCGTCGGGCGAATCCGCGACCATGGCGCCGTTCACTATAGACATCCGCGGCAGCGGTCCGCCTAGTTCTCGAGGCACTTCGGAAGTAACGCGAAAATCACCGTGACCGCCGGTGATGGTGATCATCGCGCCGGCGGGATAGATGCGAGGGCCGATCGCGAGACCTTCGTCGATGGCCCGTTTCAAACCGAATGACGGCCCACCCAGATCGCGCACGGCGGTGAAGCCGCGCATGAGCGTGGCTTCGGCCTCGGCACCACCCACAAAATTCAGAAAGCCGACGTCGTCCTGAATCGCCTGTGCCGGCGTGGGACGCGCGAGCATGGTGTGCCAGTGATTGTCGATGAGGCCCGGCATCAGCGTGCGTCCACCGCCGCGGATTCGCTGGACCGTCGTGCCGGCTGGATCGGCGATGGGCCCACTCGAGATCGTCCTGATCACGTTTCCGACGACGAGCACCTGTGACGGACCGGAGAGGCTGGCCGTGGTGCCGTTGAAGATGCGGACGTCTTCGAACACGACGCCGGACGGTTGAACCTGTGCGGATACAATCGCCACCGAGACGGCGGCGACCATGACGACGACCTTCATCAGAGTCTTAGGCATGACTGGATACACCTCGCAACGGCGTCGCTGATACGGCTGGTTCGAGACCGGTCGTCATCGCCGCGACGCAATGCGGAGTCCTCCCGGTTGGATTCCTTGTGACTTTTGGAGCTCGCCCGTAGTCGCAAGAGCCAGGCTACACCGAAGGCCACCGACGTCCGGCTCTGGGCGTGCGTGTGCCTGTTACACCTTGAGAGCATACTCCCGCTCGTGGCGACGCCGAACACTGGCTTTCCCGCGCCCGGCAGCGATACCAGCCCGCTCGGTCGCGGATGGAAGGCGCCGAACACGCCCAGCGCCGCACATTCCCGCAGGATCGGTTGCTCCTCCCAGACGACTCGGCCAGAGATCGATGGGGGTACAATCCGGCCCGATGAAGCGCGCTGGGACGGCCGCGGTTCGGAGACGATCGTGAGACTGCTCCCGGATCCTCGACGGGGCGACGTGGAAGACGACGCCTCCAGCACGACGAGCCGATCGCTGCTCTCGCTTGCCGGCAGCGTGGTGGTCGAACTGAGCTGGACGAAGCTCGTCGTGGCCTGGCTGCTGTTGCTCGTGATCCCGAGCCTCGTGCTCGGCGCCGCGCCGATTGCCGCGGTCGCGTGGTTCAACTCGATGGCCGGGCACGTTCAAGCCGCGCAGGTCGGGATCTGGTCTCTCGGCATCCTCGGGTTGATCCTGGTGGTCGGGTGGTACGGCGGGCGCACGCTCTTCCATCTTATTGAGAACGCCTTCTGGGCGCTGAACTCGGTGGTCGTCGAACCGACCTACGCGCTCGCGCGCGAAGCCCTGCGGCACGTCGGCGAGCTCTTCCTGCCGAGCGATGCAACTCAGGCACAGCATGGCTCGAGGCGGGCCGCGATGGCCGCTCTCGCGGGTCTCATCGTCAGTGGCCTGGCCGTCACCGTGGCCGTGTTCGCATGGCGCCAATCATCATGGGCTCCGACTCTTGTCGATTTCATGTCGGTACGGCGCATGGCGCCGGCTGTGGTGGCCAACAGCCTCTTCCTCGTCGCCAGCTACGTGGCGGCGGTGGTGCTCTTCTGGGGTGTGGCAGATGCCACTCTTCCGCCGCCTCGCGATCTAGCGGCCAGATCTGAGCCGGGGTCGGGGAGCAGGCGGTGGCGTATCGCGCATCTCTCCGATCTGCACACGGTGGGAGAGCGTTATGGATTCCGCATCGAATCCGGCCGCTCCGGGCCGCGCGGCAATGACAGGCTCGAAGAGGTACTGTCACAGCTCGATCAGATCCATTCGCGTGAACCGCTCGACGCGGTTGTCATCACAGGCGATTTGACCGATGCCGGCCGATCCGGGGAATGGGCCGAGATCATGGATGCCATCGCCCGCCATCCGCGCCTGGCCGAGCGCATGCTCATGGTGCCCGGGAATCACGACGTCAACGTCATCGATCGCGGCAATCCGGCGCGACTCGACCTGCCGACGAGCCCGAAGCGGCGGCTGCGCCAGGTGCGCACGCTTTCGATGGCGTGCGCCATCCAGGGGCAACGCGTTCACGTCATCGATCGCGACAAGGGTGAGGTTGGTGTCACGCTCGCCGAGGCCTTGCAACCCGACATCGCGCGGATCGACCGCTTCTCCGACGTCGGACGACCGCTTTTGTCCGGGTGGTGGATTGACATCTGGTGTCAGGCTTTTCCGATGATCGTGCCGCCGGACGCCGACGATGGTCTGGGGTTCATCCTGATCAACTCGAATGCCGACACGCACTTCTCGTTCACGAACGCGCTGGGCATCGTGTCAACCGAGCAGTTCGAGGGCATCGAGATCGCGACGCGACAGTACCCACGAGCGTGCTGGGTCGTCGCGCTGCACCACCATCTGGTCGAGTACCCCTGGCGCCCCCATGCGTTCTCGGAGCGCATCGGCACGGCGCTCATCAACAGCAACTGGTTCGTACGCCGTTTGCGGGCGCTGGCTGGTCGCGCCGTGGTGATGCACGGGCACCGGCATGTCGACTGGCTCGGCGAATGTGCTGGCCTGACGATTGTGTCCGCGCCCTCTCCGGTGATGGACGCCGCACCGTCGTGCTTCTATATCCACACGCTCGTCAGGGATTCGAAGGGGCATCTCGGCCTGCTGGCACCGGAGCGGGTTGTGGCTCAGAACGTCCCGAACACCGGCAGGGCCGGTGACCACTTCGAGGACGCGCACTCGCTAGCCACGCACTCTTCTGACTCGCCAGCCTTGGTTGACCCCTCGCGCGACAGGATCGACGCGTAACGGATCCCGCGCCATCCTTCTGATTGCGGTCGAGGGCCGCGTGCTGCGGATGAACGACCGCGGCGGATGCTGCCGGGATCGTTCGTGACCGACGCGGCTGGCCGTCAGACGACCGGCGCGATGCCCGTTTCAGAAAGGAAAGAGCCAGGGAACGAGCAGCGCGGTCACGATGAGGACGATCACCGTGAGCTGGGCTTTCGCGTGCGCCTCGCGTTCTGATGGCCGGCGCCGGACGTCAGCGTGTTGACTGCGCGTCGCACGGCGCGATCGTCGCCCACGATTCGGGGGCTCGCGACGAATCCAAATGAATATCTCGCGGTGACGGCGCTGGAATGGATCGGCCGTCAGAACGGCCAGAATACAGGCACGACGAGCACGCCGATCACGCCGTAGAGCAGGAGCAGCGGCAGGCCCAGTCTCCAGTAATCCGTGAAGCGGTAGCCGCCTGGCCCCATGACCATCAGGTTGGCAGGTGTGGCCACAGGCGTGAGCAGCGCCGCCGCCGACGTGACCGCCACCGACATCAAGACGGTCTTCGGAGAAACCCCCATCCCTGCAGCGGCCGAGAGACCGATCGGGATGACAATCAGCGCCGTGGCCATATTGCTGATCAACTGCCCGAGCACGGCAGTGAGGACGAACATCCCCGCCAGCAACGCGTACGGTCCGTGACTGCCGACGACGTAGATCAAGTTGTCCGCCAGCAGCTTCGCGGCGCCGGTCTCAATCATGGCCGCAGAGAGCGCCATCATGCCGCCAACCAGCACCACGGTATTCCAGGCGATGCTGCGGTAGGCCTGCTCCATCGTGAGCACGCCCGTGAGGATCACGAAACCCGCGGCCAGGAGCGCCGCGATCGCCCCCGGCGCAACCCCTGTAATAAGGACAACGATCATTCCAATGAGTGCCGTGACCGACCGGGTGGCCCCCGGTCCGAAGGGCACGGCCTGGCGCCGGAAGAGCGCCGGATGATCGACCACGAGCACGTCGGGGTCGCTGAGCTGGCGGTCGAGCGCCACCCACGTACCCTGAAGGAGGAGCGTGTCGCCCACCGCGATCTCGTTCTCGCCGGACAGCGACTCGCCCTTTCGCTGAATCGCCAGCATCACCAGATCGCCGCTTTCGGTGATCATCCCGGGGAAGGCCGTCTGTCCGACCAGGCCCGAGCGGGGCGGAATCACGACTTCGGCGACGCCCGACGTGCGCGTCAACAGCGTGCCCGGCGCGTACTTCACGCCGTACTGTTCGGTGAGCGTGCAGGCGTGGTCGCTGAAGTCGCGCGAGATCGTCTTCGCGCTCCGGTTCGGCAGCAGCCGCTCGCCGAAGAGCACGATGATGGCGATGGTGCCGATAACCAGGGGAACGCCGGCGTAAGCGAACTCGAAGAAGCCGATCCCTCCGACACCAGCATCGACGGCCGCGTCGGCGATGATCACGTTGACGGGCGTCCCGGTGAGCGCAAGCAGTGAGCCCGCGTGAGCGCCGAAGGCGAGCGGCATCAGCAGCTGCGACGGCGGCCAGCGCAGGCGAATCGCCATCACCGCAACCACGGGCATCAGCGCGGCCACGGATGCGTTGACGGTGATGAGCGCGGTGACCACGGCGACGAGGACCAGCATGAAGACGAGCACGCGAGTGCGACTTTGGCCCGCGCCTGCCAGCAGCTGTTGGCCGGCCCACGCCGTGACGCCGCCGGCATCGAGCGCTTCGGCGACGACGAACAGGGCCGCGATGAAGATCACCGTGGGGTCCCCGAAGCCCGCCAGCGACTGCCCGAGCGTCAGGATCCCGGTGGCCCACAACGTGACCGCGGTGGCCAGCGCAACGATGGCCACCGGAAGCCGGTCCCAGATGAACACCAGGACCACGGCGGCCAGCACGAGGAAGGTGATGGTGATGTCACTCACGACAGGTGGCCCGATCCCTCGGGGGTCGGCGATCCCGACAGGAGTGACCAGTCGCTACGACGCTGCAACCGGATAC
Source organism: uncultured Acidobacteriota bacterium (assembly GCA_963817395.1). GTDB lineage: Bacteria > Acidobacteriota > Vicinamibacteria > Vicinamibacterales > CAVPJW01 > CAWGYQ01. Next base: position 485,526 of record CAWFOC010000003.1, read on the forward strand.
CCCGGACCGAGCGGAATGCCCAACCAGAACCAGAGCGCGAAGAAGATGATCCACGCAATCGAGAGGATCAGGGTGTACGGCAGCATCAGGGCGACGATTGTCCCGATGCCTGCGCTCTTGTCGTACTTCTGCGCGACCGTAACGACGAACGGCAGATACACCATCAGGGGCGTGATGATGTTCACGGGCGAATCGCCAATGCGGTATGCCGCAAAGACGGTTTGTGGCGCCACGCCCAGCCGCACGAAGAGAGGCACGAAGACGGGCGCAAAGATGGCCCACTTGGGCAGGGCGCCCGGAATGATGAGGTCCAGGAACAGGATGACGACGACCATGCCCACTAGCAGCGGCAGGGCGCCGATATTGGCCTGCTCCAAGCCGTCGGCCATGGCGATGGCCGCCACGCGCGGCATGTTGGAGTAATTGAAGAAGGCAATGAACTGACTGATCATCAGGAACATGAAGACGAGGCCGCCCAAACTGGCGAGCGTCGTCGTGCCTGCCTTGATGACATCGTTCTTGGTCTTGAATGTGCCGGCGCCAAAACCGAAGCAGATGCCGGCCACCAAAAAGAAGAGGAAGATGCAGAACAGCAGGCTGTCGAGAAGCGGCGAGCTGTCGGAGCCTGGCGGCGGTCGGAGCGGGGCCCCCGGGGGCACGGTGATCAGCAGCATCACGGCGAGCACCGCGAGAAAGCCGTAGAGCGCCCACGTCAAGCCGCGCGATTCCTCGGGCGAGATGGCGCCCTGCCCTTCGGCGACCGCGTCCCCGTGGTAGGGCCCGAGCCGCGGCGCGACAATTCGATCGGTTACGAACGTGGCGACCAGGGCCATGACCACCGACGAGGCTGCCGCGAAGTACAGATTCGCGGTGAGCGAGAGCGGCGTGCCGCCGACGAGCGCAATCGCTTCGTTGGTGACCTCGTTCAACATGCTGTCGGTAGGCGTGATGAGAATGTTCACCATGAAAATCCCGCCGACCGCGCCGAACGCGGCAGCCAGGCCGGCCAGTGGATGCCGACCCAGGCTGAGAAAGGCGGCGGCGCCCAGAGGAATGAGGATCAGATATCCGGCGTCGGCGGCGATGCTGGCCAGCACGCCCACGAATACGAGGATGAAGGTGAACAACTGCCGCGGCGCCACCTGCACGAGCTTTCGGATCAACGCCGCCATCAGACCCGCGTGCTCCGCAATACCCGCCCCCAGCAGCGCGATGAAGGTGACCGCCATGGCGCCGAAGCCCTGAAAGTTGGCCACGAAGCGGGTGAAGATGAAGCGAATGCCCTCGACGGTCAACAGGCTCTGGATGGCGACCGTCCGCTCGCTGATGACGAACTCCGGATCCTCGGCGGGGATCGCGAGCGAAGGCTCCAGCGTGTCTTCGAAGTAATCGGGCGTCACCGAAATCGGGACGGGCTCGGCGATCTGCTCGGTGACGCTGACACCCATCAGATAGAGAACGTGCGAGAGCACGATGACGAGGAGAATCAGGTAGAAGAACATGAGCACGGGATGGGGCACCTTGTTGCCCATCCGCTCGACGCCATCGAGCAACCTCTGGGTCAGTCCTCCCTGATTGCTGCGGGCCGGGATCGCCTGTGCTGTGGCCATGTCTCCCCCGTCACCTGAACGACACGCCCCATTACCATTCGAACCGGTAGCAACGAAGGGGGCGCTTCGTTGATGGCTGAGCAGCCGCGTCGAGGCGGCGATCAGCCCGTCCAATCCACGGGACTCTCGGTCTCAATGGACACCTTCCGTTCACCCGCACGCGGCGAGGACGACGCCGTCGGCGCGTGGCTCCACAACTGCGCCAGCTCGATGCACATCGCCGCGGCACAGCTCATGTCCTGCACGCTCACGAACTCGTGGGGGCCATGGATGTTCTGCATGCCGGTGAAGAGGTTCGGTGTGGGCACGCCCATTTCCGTGAGGCGCGATCCGTCGGTACCGCCTCTGACGGGCGCCGAGAAGGGTTCGATGCCGAGCTGCTGGCAGGCGCTGCGGGCCAGCTCGATCGGGCGCATGTCGTTCTCCAGCCAGTAGCGCATGTTGCGGTACTGCTCAGTGACCTTGCACGTAATCTGCGCGCGCGGCTCGGTGGCCTGAACCGTGGCGCAGACCTGATCGAGCAGCACGGCACGCGCGCGAAGACCGTCCCGCTCGAAGTCGCGCAGGATGAAGTGCAGATCGGCCGCTGCCGCGCCGCCCGTCATCTTGTAGACATGGATGAATCCCTCGCGACCCGACGTCGTCTCGGGCGTGAGCGTCACCTGGGGCATCGTGTCGATGATCTTGGCTGCCAGATGAAGCGCGTTGACCAGCTTGTCCTTGGCCTGGCCCGGGTGGATCGAGACGCCCTGCACATGCACGTCGGCCTTGTCCGCCGAGAACGTCTCGTAAACGATCTCGCCCCGCTCGGCGCCGTCCAACGTGTACGCGACGTCAACCTTCAGATCGCCCGCCAGCCGCGGGTGAACGCCCCGGCCGATCTCTTCATCCGGGGTGAAGGCAATGCGGATCGGGCCGTGTGCGATCTGGGGATGCCGCAGCAGGTGGCGCGCCGCGGTCATGACGATGGCCACGCCAGCCTTGTCGTCCGCTCCGAGCAGCGTCGTCCCGCTGGCCGTGATGATGTCTTCGCCGACCTTGGCGGACAAATACGGGAACGCCTTGGGCGAGAGCACGATATCGCCATCGGGAAGAACGATGTCGCCGCCGGCATAGTTGCGATGGACGATTGGCTTCACACCCGCTCCGCTGAACTGAGGCGCCGTGTCCACGTGCGCCAGAAGGGCGAGGGTGGGTACGTCACCAGGGACGGTGGCGGGGATCGTCGCGAGCACGACGCCGTAGTCGGTCAGCCCAATGTCTTTTGCGCCGATCGCCGTCAGCTCGTCCACCAGAAGCTTGAGCAAGTCGAACTGCTTCTCCGTGCTCGGCGATGTTGGCGATTGCTCGTCGCTCTGCGTGTCGATCTGCGCGTAACGCAGCAGGCGCTCTTCGACCTCGCGATCGAACTCGAAGTGGCCGCCTGAAGTGGCCGCAGCGGCGAATGAGGGCTTGGTGGTCATGAGATTTCGGCGATAGAGTTTTCGGCGATCGCGATAGAGTTTTCGGCGATCGTCCGGTCAGTGCAATTCGGGTGCCGCCGCTTCGGATCCTATTTGTACACCTGATGTCGATGTCTGAGCTCCGCGATCCGGCCGCCACCCCTACCCACGTCCGGGAGCGACCTCACCCGCGCTCCGTCGCGGATCGACGTGCCCTGTGGGTGTGGGGCCGTCACTGACAGCGGCCTGGCCTTTGCACACACAGAGGATATGCCACTTCGATCGATCACGACGGTAGTCGATGCCCTGATGCCGCAACTGACGTCGGATCTCAAGCAGTTGGTGCGCATTCCATCGATCTCCGAGTCCAGCTTTCCGGCGGAACCGGTGCACGAGGCACACGAGCTCGTCACAAAGCTCCTTCGCGGCGCCGGTCTCACCGCGGTCGACACGCTCGTCCTGCCGAACACCCACCCCATCGTCATCGGCGAGATTCCCGCGCCGCCGGGTGCGCCGACCGTGTTGTTGTACAGCCACTACGACGTCGTGCCGCCAGGCGACGAGTCGAAATGGGAGTCGCCGCCCTTCGAACCCACCGAGCGCGATGGAGCGCTGTACGGTCGCGGCGCTTCGGATTCCAAGGCGAACGTCCTGGCACACGTCGGTGCGCTGCGCGCGTTCAACGGAAAGCCGCCAGTCGGAATCAAGGTCGTGATCGAGGGCCAGGAAGAAGTCGGGAGCGCCCTGAATACCTACCCTCCCCAGCATCCCGAGTTGTTTCAGTGCGACGCCATGGTGATCTGCGACATGGGCAGCGTGAGGCCGGGCGTGCCGACTCTTACGATCGCCCTTCGTGGCATGGCCGTCGTGAATGTGACGGTGAAGACACTCGCCGGTCCCAAGCACAGCGGGCAGTACGGCGGCGCGGCGCCGGACGCATTGCTCACGCTCATCCAGGCGCTCGCCACCTTGCACGACAAGGACGGCAACGTCGCGGTGCGTGGCTTGCGGCGCGAGGAGTGGAAGGGCGCCTCTTACAGTGAACAGGAATTCCGCGACCTGGCCGAAGTGCTGCCAGGCAAGCCGTTCATCGGCACCGGCGGGCTGGGCGAGCGGCTCTGGTCGGGGCCGTCCATCACCGTGACCGGGATGGACGTGCTGTCGGTGGACAAGGCCGTCAATGCCGTGGTTCCGCACGCGCGCGCGCGCATCAGTCTTCGCGTCCACCCCGAGCAGGACGCGGAAGAGGGACAGGCCGCGTTGATCCAGCATCTCAAGAACCTGCGCCCGTTCGGGATCCCGCTGGAAGTCACGGCCGGCGCGACCGGAAATGGTTTTGCGGCGCAGACGTCTGGACCTGCCTACGACGCGGCACGGGCAGCGCTCTCGACAGCCTGGGGCGCGGAGACGGTCACCATCGCGACGGGAGGATCGATTCCGCTCGTCATGGCGCTCCACACGGCCGTCCCGCACGCCGAAATCCTACTCTTGGGCGCCACCGACGGATTCAGCAATATCCATGCACCCAACGAACGGGTCCTGCTCGACGAATTCAGAAAGACCGTCATTGCTGAAGCCGAGTTCTTCCACGAGTACGCGGCACGGTGGGCGAAGCATTCGAGCGTGGGACCCGAGGAAGCGCGCCGACAGGTCAAGAAGAGTCGCGAACGATGAAAGCTGTCAGGAGCCGACCGTTTGAGTTGACGCTGAGCGCTTCAGCTCCTGAGCAAGTCCAGAGGGGGGTGCCCCTCGGCATCGCAAGAGCATCGGCGGTCGGACGAATGCCGGGTCCGGTGGCCTGAGCTCACTCGACATCCCATCGTGCCCGGTCAATCACGCCAGCTCCGCGCGCTGCTTCTGGTAGTCCTGGGCCTCGGCCTGCCGGCCCCGGTCCGGGGTCAAGCCGTTTCGCTCCCACCAGGCGAGCGCCCGGTCCAAGTCCAGGCCGGCGTCTTCCTTCTCAACCTGGGTAGCGTCGGCGAGCGGACCGAGACGTTCGACGCCGACCTCTATCTGAGCTTCCGCTGGCGCGATTCGCGACTCGCCTTCGAAGGATCGGAGCCCCAACGCTTCCTCGAGGATGCCGCGGCGATCCGCCTCGGAGAGATTTGGTGGCCCCAGCTCGAGTTCGTCAACACGGCCCAACCCACGATCACCAATCGCGTGCTGGAAATCGCGCCCGACGGGTCGGTGTACTACCGCCTCGGCCTGACGTCCCAGTTTCGCGCGCACTTCGACTTCCGGCGCTTCCCCTTCGATCGGCAGAGGCTCACTGTGCAAGTCCAGTCGTTCCTGTGGACCGCCGACCAGATGGTCTTCGTCCCCGACACGACGCGGATCGGTTTCAATCCCGACAGCACCTACGAGGCGCTGCGCGTGACCAAGGTCGGCGCCCTGAGCGCGCAGAGTCAACTCGCCGGCTGGGAGCTCGATTTCGCGGACTTCATCGTGCACATCGACGCGGAGCGCCGTCCTGGGTTCTACGTGTGGACGGTCTTCGTGCCGGTGACCCTCATCTTCCTGATCTCGTGCGCCGTGTTCGCCGTTCCCATGAAGAGCTTTCAGGATCGTCTCTCCATCAGCCTCACCGCGCTTCTTGCATGCGTCGCCACGCAGTTTGCCATCAGTCTCAACCTGCCGCGAATCTCGTATCTGACGGTGATCGATCGCCTCTTCGTGCTCACTTACACGTGCATCGCCGTGGGCGTGGTCATCAGCACTTTTGAGGCCACTCTGCTGCGCGGCGAGGGCCCGCGAGTCGCGCAGATCGATCGCTGGGTGGGAGTGGGCCTTCCCGTGCTGTTCATCGCACTCCTTGCCCTTATCATCGTCTGGTAGGGCAAGTCTGTCCGGGCGGTACATGGCTCTTCTGAAGGAATCGACCGCGTCATCGCGCGGTTCACGACGGCGCTCATCCAGTTGGCCGTGGTGACGAGGGATGAGCACGACCGACGCCCCGGAACACGATGACCGACCTCGGCCGTCCAGAGCGCGCCGTCTGGTCCGCACCGTGGTGCTCGTGGTGCTGCTCGGCCTGTGCGGGCTGCTCGTCCTTCTCCATCTTCCACCGGTGAAGACTCTTGTGGGCGCCAGCCTTGCGCGGCTCCTCAGCCGCGCGGCCGGCGGCCGAGGTCAGCTTCGAGCGCCTCGACTACCGGCTCTGGTTCGGTGTTGCCTCGGTGGAGGGTCTCTCGGTGCGGCGCCCCGGTCTCGACGTAACAGGCGAGCGGGCGACCATCAGGCTTCGGCCATCTGGCATGCACGTGCAGATTGCCGACTCTCGCGTCATCGTGACGGAGGACGCGGACACTTCACGACCGCTCGCACCCTCGCGCCCGTGGGCGATCATCGGCCGATTCGCCGGAGTCATGGTCGAACGTTTGTCGATCGAGTTGCGAGATCGCGACGGAGCGGCCTGGCTGCACGCGAGCGGGATCGAGGCGCGTTTCGAAAGATATGACGACCGATCGCGTGGGACTGCGCGTGTGGCGCGCGCCGACATCAACTGGCCCGGCAGCGGACCTCGTCTTGTCGGCGCTCGAGCTGAGGCCGTCATCGAGATCGATCTCGCGAGCGAAGCGCTGCACCTCATCGAAGGCCGTCTGGCGATCGGCGGAAGTAGCCTCCAGGCCGCGGGCCGTCTCGACCAGATCGGGCCGGTGATTGGCACGGCCAAGGTTGATGGACGAATCGATGCGCCGCTCGTGACCGGGTTCACGCCGGCGATCGACGCCGAAGGGATGCTCGACGTCCGTCTGTCGGCCACGCACGACGGCCACGACACCAACGGCACGATCGAGGTGGACGCCCCGAGGTTGATGTTCGCGGGTGCCGGACCTCTGTCCGGCGGCCTGCGTGGCCGCTTCGACGGGCAGCGGCTGCTCGTCGACTCGATCGATCTTCGAGGCTCAGGCGGACAGGTTTCCGCCAATGGCGTCGTGTTTCTTGGCGAGGGCGAGAGCCTGCTCAACGTGCGTGCCCGCGGCATCGACGTGGCCAACCTTGGCTCGGCATTCACGGGCACTCGACCACCGTTGGCGTCGAATGCCGACATGGATCTCCGCCTCGAGATCGAGAACTGGAATGCGGACACGCTGACCGGCTCCGGCCACGTGTCGTTCAACCCGGGGCCAGGCGCGGGATTACCGGTCTCAGGACGATTAGACATCACACTGAACAGGAGCGGCGTGAACTTCGTTGCACGCGAGCTTCGCGTGCACGAGGCGCGTCTCGCGGTGGACGGATCGCTGACCTTTCCCGCCGATCTTGCCGTCGAATACTCGCTCCAGCTGCCGAACCTGGCAGAGGCACCTGCGCTCCTGGCCGATGCCGATATCCGCCTGCCGCCGCTCGCGCTCGAAGGATCCGCGGAAGTCGCTGGCCGATTGACGGGACAGCTGCCCGACTGGCGGCTCGACGCGCGGCTGGCAACTCAGGGTCTCGCGGTCGAGGAGGTCGAGATCGATCTCGACACGACGTTACTGATCACGCCTGCCGGAGCTCGCATCAGTTCGCTCGTGGCGCAGGGGGCCGAGGGCCACATCGAGGCGACGGGCTTCGTGCCGCTGGACGACGAGAGCGAGTGGGCAGTTGACGCGGAAGTGGCCGGCGTCCAGCTGATCGACGCCTTGTCGCGGCGCGGCATTCCCATACAGGCAACCATCGACGGCCGGGTCCAGGTGGACGGGCCTGCCACCCAACCGCGGGCTCGTTTCACGGTCGAGGCACAGGCAGCGCTGGACGACGCGCGCGCGAGGGATGGAGCCATAGGTGCGCCCGCACGGCTTCACGCCGCGGGGAGCGTCAGCCACCGCAATCTGATTCTCGAGCAGGCAACCGCGGAAGTGGCGGGTGGACGTGTCGACGCGTCCGGCTCGTGGACCTGGAGCGATTCGAGCGTGGAAGGACGGTTGACGGCCGACGGAATTGCGATCGAGCGACTGCCCTGGCTGTCGACCGTCGCATACGAGGTCACGTCGACACTCTCCGCGGACCTTTCCGTCTCGGGCACCGCGGGTGCGCCCGTCGGCCGTGCGTCCGTGACGCTCACCGGCAACGTGCACCGCGAGCGTGCCCTGTCGGACGTCACACTCGAGGCAACGGCAGACGGTGCCCTGGCTTCATTGAACGGCCGCATCGGCACTCGTCCGTTCCTGACCGGCACGCTGGCGTTTCGCGACGAATGGCCGCTTCACCTCGACCTCGATCTGGCCGAGCTGCCGATCACGGAGCTGCTTCCTGCTGTGCCGGCTCTCAGTGAGACGGATGCCACCGTCTCATTGAGCGGACGATTGTCGATGGATCTTCCGGCGCTCTCGCCGCGCGACGTTCGGTACCAGGCCAGGGTCACTCACCTCGACGCCCGCTTGCGGCGGACGTGGCAAGCCGACGCGTTCACGATGACCGGCGATCTCCAGGCGTTCGAAATTCAAGGGTTGACGCTCGAGACCGGGAGCCTTCGCTTGTACGTGGAGGGGCGTGCCGCACTCGACGAATCGGTCACAGACGCCGTGCTCACCATTCGCGGCGAGGTGCCCTTGTCGGATCTCGCCGCCGTGATCCCCGACGCGGAGTTCGACGGGAAAGCGGACCTCGACGTTCGTGTGACCGGATCGGTCTTCGATCCCGCGCTCGACGGCACGCTCCAACTTGTTGCGGGGCCAGGACGCCTGCAGCGCCTCAGATGGAAGGATGCGCAATTGCGGGGGCGGCTGGCCGACGAAACGTTCACGGTGGAGGACGGCCGGGCGACGCTGATCCGCGGTGAAGTGTCGATGACGGGCAGTGTTCAGCTCGGTCTCGGGACGACCGCCCGCGGCTTCGATCTGCGCGTCACCGCGACGGGCGTCGACCTGGCCCCGTTCTTCGCGACGGCGGACGCGCGCGCCCTCGAGTCCACCAGCGCGGTCCTCGTCGACTTCTCCGCCCAGCTCGCCGCGCCCGCGTTGACACTCGCTGCGCTCGACGGACAGGGTCAGCTCACCCGCCTCGAACTGGCCGCCGGCGAGCAGGCCATGCACCTCGACGCGCCCGTCACTTGGCGCGTCCGCGACGGCACGCTCGACCACTCGCCCCTGCGGCTGCGCGGCCCGAGTGGCGCCGCGCTCGACGTCGCCGCCCAACTGCAGGCCGGCCAGCTCGCCGTCCGCGTCAACGGCCAGGCCGACCTCGCCGTCGCGCAACCGTTTCTCGGCGACACCGCCCGCCTCAGCGGGCCCGTCGTGCTCGACCTCGCCCTGGCCACCGGCCCCGACGGCGTCGCCCTGACCGGTGAGGCCCGCGTCGACCAGGCCCGCATCCTCCTGCGCGAACCGCGCCTCGCCATCGATGGCCTCACCGGCACCCTGCGCGCCACCGGCGCCCGCGTCGAGCTCGTCGACCTTACCGCCCGCGTCGGTGATGGCCAGCTCACGGCCGCTGGCTACCTCACCATACCGACCGCCGCAACGTCCACCGTCGCGGCCAGTACGGCCGACCGCGGCTTCGATCTGCGGGTCACGGCGACGGGTGTCGACCTGGCGCCCTTCGTCGCACTCAGGGACGGGCGCAGCATCGAGTCGACCAGTACGGTTCTCGTCGACTTCTCCGCCCAGCTCGCCGCGCCCGCGTTGACGCTCGCCGCGCTCGACGGACAGGGCCAGCTCACACGCCTCGAGCTGGCCGCCGGCGAGCAGGCGATGCAGCTCGACGCGCCCGTCACCTGGCCGTCCGCGACGGCACGCTCGACCACTCGCCCCTGCGCCTGCGCGGCCCGAGCGGCGCCGCGCTCGACGTCGCCGCCCAACTGCAGGCCGGCCAGCTCGCCGTCCGCGTCAACGGCCAGGCCGACCTCGCCGTCGCGCAACCCTTTCTCGGCGACACCGCCCGCGTCAGTGGACCCGTCGTCCTCGACCTCGCCCTGGCCACCGGCCCCGACGGCGTCACGCTGACGGGCGAAGCCACCGTCGACAACGCCCGCATTCTCCTGCGCGAACCGCGCCTCGCCATCGACGGCCTCACCGGCACCCTGCGCGCCTACCGGCGCCCGCGTCGAGCTCGTCGATGTCACCGCTCGTGTCGGTGATGGCCAGCTCACCGCCGCTGGCTACGTCACCATGCCCGCCGCGACGTCCACCATCCCGGCGAGCGAGACGTCTCCCATCACGCCGAGCCCGGCCGATCGCGGATTCGATCTGCGAGTCACCGCGACGGGTGTCGACCTGGCGCCCTTCGTCGCGACGGCGGAGGGCCGCAGCGGCGAGGCGACCAGCACGGTCCTCGTCGACTTCTCCGCCCAGCTCGCCGCGCCCGCGTTGACGCTCGCTGCGCTCGACGGACAGGGTCAGCTCACCCGCCTCGAGCTGGCCGCCGGCGAGCAGGCCATGCACCTCGACGCGCCCGTCACTTGGCGCGTCCGCGCCGGCACACTCGATCACTCGCCGCTGCGCCTGCGCGGCCCGAGTGGCGCCGCCCTCGACGTCGCCGCCCAACTGCAGGCCGGCCAGCTCGCCGTCCGCGTCAACGGCCAGGCCGACCTCGCCGTCGCGCAACCCTTTCTCGCCGACACCGCCCGCCTCAGCGGGCCCGTCGTCGTCGACCTCGCACTGGCCACCGGCCCCGACGGCGTCACGCTGACGGGCGAAGCCACTGTCGACAACGCCCGCATTCTCCTGCGCGAACCCCGCCTCGCCATCGATGGCCTCACCGGCACCCTGCGTGCCACCGGCGCCCGTGTCGAGCTCGTCGACCTTACCGCCCGCGTCGGCGATGGCCAGCTCACCGCCGCCGGTCACGTCACCCTCCCGGTGAGCGAGACGTCCCCCATCACCCCGAATCCGGCCGAGCGCGGCTTCGATCTACGCGTCACCGCGACGGGTGTCGACCTGGCCCCGTTCTTCGCGACGGCGGACGCGCGCGCCCTCGAGTCCACCAGCGCGGTCCTCGTCGACTTCTCCGCCCAGCTCGCCGCGCCCGCGTTGACACTCGCTGCGCTCGACGGACAGGGTCAGCTCACCCGCCTCGAACTGGCCGCCGGCGAGCAGGCCATGCACCTCGACGCGCCCGTCACTTGGCGCGTCCGCGACGGCACGCTCGACCACTCGCCCCTGCGGCTGCGCGGCGCGAGTGGCGCCGCGCTCGACGTCGCCGCCCAACTGCAGGCCGGTCAGCTCGCCGTCCGCGTCAACGGCCAGGCCGACCTCGCCGTCGCGCAACCGTTTCTCGGCGACACTGCCCGCCTCAGCGGGCCCGTCGTGCTCGACCTCGCCCTGGCCACCGGCCCCGACGGCGTCACCCTGAGCGGTGAGGCCCGCGTCGACCAGGCCCGCATCCTCCTGCGCGAACCGCGCCTCGCCATCGATGGCCTCACCGGCACCCTGCGTGCCACCGGCGCCCGTGTCGAGCTCGTCGACCTTACCGCCCGCGTCGGCGATGGCCAGCTCACCGCCGCCGGTCACGTCACTCTCCCGAGCACCGATTCGCTTGGCGTCGACGTCAATCTGAAGTTTGACCGCGTGCCGCTGAATCACCCCGAAGGCCTGCGCAGTCGTGCCTCGGGAACCCTCCGGATGGTCGGTGGAGCGGGACGTTATCGCCTCGAGGGCGACGTGGCCTTGCACCGCGCCGTCTATGACCGAAAGCTCGATCGAACCACCCAGTCTCTCGATCGCGTGGGACTCGAGCTTGCCGCGCTCGACGCTGGTGCCTCTCCGCTCCAGAGGGCCGAGCTCGATATACGGATGCGGCTCGAAGACGGTCTGCGGATCGAGAACGACGAGGCTCGGCTCGTGGTCGACGGCGCCGTCAGGATCGGGGGGATCTCCTGACGCCGGACCTCCGGGGCACGCTGTCCCTCCGCGACGGCGGCACGGTGGAGGTCTCCCGGGCGACGTTGCGCATCTCCCAGGGACGCATCGAGCTCGATGGCTTTCCCGCGCAGGCTCCCGAGCTGAACATCCAGGGCAGCACGCAGGTGACGGGCGTGCTCATCGACGCGACCATCAGCGGCCCCGTCGATAATTTCAACCTGTCACTCTCGTCCCGCAACCGCAGCGACCTGACACAGGGCGATCTCGCGAGTCTCATTCTCACAGGAAGGACCGCCTCTGACGCCATGTCGGACAGCGGCGCCATTGTCGCGGAACGGTTCGCCGCCTCGCTTGGTCGGGCGCTCGACACGAAGACGGGATCCGCCGTGTTCATCGACGTCTCCCGCGACGAGGATTTGATCGTCCAGGACACCAACCCCAGCCAGCGGTTGAACATTGGCGTGCCGGTGGGACGGAACATCTTCGTGATCTACTCGAACGCTCTCGATCGCAACGCGCCGCGCTGGACCGTCGAGCTCCGCCCGACGGGTGAGCTTCGAGTGCGCGCTTATTTCGGACTCGGAAGACGGCAATGCGATCCAGGTGGCCCATCGTTTCAGCTTCAACGTCTGGTCGCGGCGCAGCATCGAGCGCCCGGCAACCACCCGCAGTTTGCGCATCGCGCGCATCCTGTTGGAAGGTGTGAATCCCGAGGAGGAAGTCAGTCTTGCGTCAATCGCTGTCGCTCGAACCGGGAGGAGTGTTCGACTTCTTTCGCGCCGACGAATCGGCGAGGGCCATCCGCGCGGAGCTTCGGCATCAGGGGTACGCGGCAGCGACGGTGGAGTTCGCCGATCGGGACGTCGGTTCCGGGCGGGTCGACGTGATCTTCGACGTCCAGCGCGGGCCGCGGTTCGACATCGAGTGGCGCGGCGACGATCCCGGCGGCCGGGCACGGCGTCGCGTCGAGGAGGGCTGGGACAGCTTTTTCCCGGTCGAGGACACCGCCGCGCGACTGGCGGACGACCTGCGCTGGACGCTTCGAGCGGATCGGTACTTCAACGTCAGCGTTTCAGCCGACGCGACCGTAACGGACGAGATGGCAGATGTCATCTTCGACGTGCGGCGTGGCTCGCGCGGACGCCGGGTCGATCTCGTCTTCGAAGGGAACGACGCGATCACACCTCAGGTGCTCCGAGCCGCGTTGCCCCCGACGAACGACGCGGCCTTCTTCCGCATGCTCGATGCGGAAGGCCGCACACAGCTCACTTCGGCGCTTCGCCTCGTGTACGCGCGCGAGGGATTTCTCGAGGCTCTCGCGGGCACGCCCCTCGAAAAGTTCGACGCGGCGAGCGGTGTGCTGAGCGTCACCATTCCCGTCGACGAGGGTCCGCTCGCTCGAGTCGTCGAGCTCACTCTTCCAGAGTACGTGCGCTCCTCCGGAGCCCCGCCGCCGGATCTTCAGTTGGCTGTCGGCCAGCCATTTCGCATCGATGCGTACGTCGAAGACCGCGGCCGGCTGGTGTCCTGGTACCGTGAACAGGGATTCACGACTGCGCGGGTGACCAGCGTGCTGGAACCCGTCGACGATGGACTCGTGGTCCGCTTCGGCGTCGATCCCGGTCCGCGCGCACGAGTCGGCGACATCCGTCTCGCCCGGGAAGGCCACACGCGTCCCTCGGTTGTGAACAACGCCATGACGCTCGCTCCCGGCGATCTGATCCAGCCTTCTGAGCTCCAGCAGAGCCGCCGCTACCTGTCCGACACGGGCGTCTTCCGCTCGGTCGACATCCGGTCCGAGTCTACCGCTCCGGGCAAACAGGACCTCGTGGTCGATCTCTTGCCGCGTGACGATCTCACGGTCGAATACAACGTCCGCTACACGACTGACGGCAACGGCGGCGTCGGAGACTCGCCTACGAGTGAACCGAGCGATCCGATTCAGTTCGGGGCGGCGATCGAAGCATCGAACCCCTTTGGCTTCGCGCACCGGTACCGCCTGTATGGTCTCGTCGGTGGCGAGCGTGCGCTGCTCGGCGCGAGCTTCGACGCGGCAACCTTCTTCGGCTTCCGCTGGCGCACGCAGGTGTTCCTGTTCGATGATCAGGACCGTGTGGCGGAGATCCCCAGACTGCTCGGGCACATCCGGGGCGGGACGTTCCAGCAGACAAAACGCTGGCAGGACGGCCGCGCCGAATCCCAGTGGCGTGACAGCCTGCGCATGATCTGGGGTTACACGTACAAACGTGTGCACTATTCGGATTCCACGACCGGACAGGCACTCTCGGGCGACCGGGCTGGCCTCATTCATTCGCTCATCGGCGACACGCGGGACGATCTGACCGATCCGCACCGCGGGGTCTTCTGGTCGGTCGGTACCGAGCTCGCGCTCCAGACACTCGGGTCCGACGTGGACTACGCGAAGCTGTACGGACAGCTGTACTACTACCTGCCGCTGGGCGCGCGTGTCGTCTGGGCCCAGGGGTACCGCGTGGGGGTCACACCCGGTGATGACCCCTTGCTGCTGTTGGAGGGCCGCTTTCATGCCGGGGGCGCGTCGTCTGTAAGGGGCTTCGAAGAGAACACGCTCGGCCCGCAGACCGGCGACGGCGAGTCGCTCGGCGGACAAGCCGTCGCGATCTTCAATCAGGAGCTGCGCTTCCCTATCGTCAAGCGGCTCTGGGGCGGCATCTTCTACGACGCGGGGAACGCCTTCGCGCTGACCAGTGATCTGGCGCTCGGTTCACTTCGACACAGCGCCGGTGGTGGTCTGCGGTTGATGCTGCCATTCGGGCCTGTGCGTCTGGAACACGCCTGGGTGCTGGATCCCAAGGGAGGCGAAAACCGCTCGCGATGGGTGTTCAGCCTCGGACATGCGTTCTGAGCTTACGGTGGCCCTGCCTTGAGTCTGGCTCTCTGAGCGGCCCGGCGTTCTTCTTCTTCGGCGATCAACCGGTAGGCGACGTAGTACTTGTAGATGTTGCTCACATACGAAACCGTTTCGCGGCCGATGCGCTCCGAGGCAATCCGCTCGACGCTTCCGAACCAGACGTTCGCATCGAGCCCGCGCCGGACGGCTTCGCGCCGCAGCTGGCGAATGCGTGTCGGGCCGGCGTTATAGGACGCCAGCGCAAAGAACCCCTGGTTCAGATCGTCCAGGGGCTCGTTCCCCAGATATTCGTCCGTGAGCCTGCGTGAGTACTTCACCCCTGCATGGATATTCGGTTCCAGCTGCCGTATATCGCCGACGTTCAGAGCCTTACCCGTGGCGGGCATGATCTGCATGACACCGATCGCACCGACCCGGCTGCGAACATTCTGATTCAGCCGTGATTCCTGGTACCCCTTCGCCATCATCAACAGATAGTCCTGGTCGTACTGGTCGCCGTACTTGCGGAACAGATCCTTCAATGCCAGGAACTTCTGCCGTTCCGGGCCTGTGGTCGCGCGGAGAGCGAGCTGGGTGTTTTCCAGGTAACGTCGGACGATCATGTTGCCGAATGTCGTTCGGGCGCCGTAACGGCGGATGAACGCGTCTGCCTCGGCCTTGAGCTCCGGACTGTTCTTCCGGAATGCCGCAGCCAGATCGCCGCCGGTCCTGAGCGTCACCGTCTTGTGCACGATCATGTCGGGGAATATCTGCGCCCAGAAGTCCGCCAGATAATCGTCGACCACGGTGACGGCGATGAGGCCGGCGTTCACCATCTCGAGCAGGTCGTCGTCTTCGAGATTCTCCGGAGCGTCGCGGATCGTGACCGGTTTCCGCCCTGCGCCTTCGAGTTGCGCGTTGAGCGTCTTCAGGCTCGCGTTATAGCTGCTCGAACGTCTGACGAACACCTCCCGTCCTGACAGGTCTTCCGCCGTGTTCACCTCGGGTCCGCCAGGGGCGGTCACCACCACCTCGGAGACGTTCCGCCGGAGTGGTATCGAAAAATCCACGAGCTCCTGGCGCTCCGGGGTAATGGTCCATTGCGCCGCGACCACGTCGATTTGCCCCGCCGTCAGGGCCGGCATCAGCTGATTTCGCGACATCGGCACGAAGACCACGTGGACGCGGAGATTCCCCGTCTTGCGCGCCGTGTTCAGCGCCTCCTCGAACCGGCTCAGATACGCGAACGTCAGGCCTCGCTGCGTTCCGTGGTCGACGAAGTAATGGGTCCGGTTGAAGGTGACGCCGACGCGGATCATGCGGCGCTTCACCATCCCGTCGAGATCGCCCGTGAACGAGTTGCCGAGCATCGCGCGCAGCGATTCGGGAAGGGCGGATTCATGCGCAAGCGGGAGCAGCGGTTCCTCTTCGGCAGGTGCTGGAGGCTTCTCTTCGGCTCTAACGGCGGGCTTCTCGGGCGGTGACCCGGCGGGCGAGCCAGCACCGGACGGTGCGGAAGCGTCGGCGCAACCCGAGACGAGGAGCGCCAGGAACAGGAGTAGCAGGTGCGCCGGCATTGAGGTGATCAACCCGCGTAATCAGTGTCGCAGATGAGCAACCTCGAACGCCAGCGTCCGTTTCGCGGTCCGCTATCCGGCAGCGCCCTCGAGCAGGCCTGATCTTTCGATTTCCGCCCTGCATGTCACAGATGTAATCCCGCCGTCACTCTGCCGAAAGGCGCCGCGCGGTCTAATCGATCGAGGAGAAGTGCGAGGCGAGCCAGCCGCCGTCGCCAGGAACAGATGGGACACCCGCAACGCGTTCAGGCGACCGACGTGTGGATTCTCACCGACATATACGGACGGGTTCAGGCGATCTCGTCCGAAGCCCGCGCCGCACTGGGCGCCCCGCCCATCGGTCGAGGCGACGATCTGGTGAAGCGGTTTCACTCCCGCAGGAAAGCCCTGATGTTCGACATGGAAGTGGCACTGACAGGCTGGCCGACGGAGCGCACGATCATGGTCGGCGCGATATCGAGACGGCCACTGACCGTCCGCTACCGCGTCAGTCGCTGGTGGTCGACCGAAGAAATCGGCCTGTTCTGGCTTTTCAACGTCGCCGAACGTGAAGAGCGCTTCCGCGCGTGAGCCTACTGAACGCGCACGCTGTTCAGTCGCACCGGTTCGCTCCCGTAGTTCTCCAGGATCACGCTGTTCGTCTTCGGATCGCGCGTGATCATCGTCGCCACCGACATACGGCCTTCGCCTTGCCCCTGCTTGTCCAGATGGATCTGGATCAGCGTGAACGGGTAGTCGAAGGTCCGTGGCCGATTGCGGGCCTCCTGAAAATTGATTGGACGATCGGTGACGATGACAATACGCTGTCCGCCGTCTTCCATCGGATCGGCCTGCGCATACCGCAGGTCCCAGCCCAATGACGCGGGAAGGCGAATGAAGCCGACCCGGCGCGTGTCCTGAAGAGCGTCGAGCAGACTCTGAGCTCCCTTTTCCAGAAAAACGGCCTTGAGCTTCTCGCGCTCTGCCGTCGTGGACCATCGATCAATCTGAATATCGACGCTGCTGTTCGCGCCGGTGGCGACGGTGCTCATGTTCACCGCGAACGCTCTCAACCGGAACGGTGTAGGCGGAGGCGTGAAGGGAGCCTGAAGAGCCGCGCCCAGTATTGCGCCGAATGCCGAAACGACAACCAACGCACCCGCGAGACGTCGCGCGAACATACGTCCTCCTTCGATGAGAAATCCGAGCGTACAAGGGCTCCTACAATCCGTCGGGCGGCTCAGCCAATTCTATTGGACCTTGGTCGTACGCCCCTATCGCTTCCTTTCGTGCAGCGCGAACGGCGCGCCCTGCGGATCCACCGCGTTCAGCACCCTGTCACCGCCCGGAACCTCCATCGGCCCATTCAGAATGGCGCCGCCATTGTCCTTGATGCGTTCGACGGCCGCGTCGATATCGGGCACGCGGAAATAGATCGCCCAGTGCGGCGGGACCTGCGCCATTTCTGGCGGCTTGTTCATCATGCCGCCGATCATTCCGTGGGGCCGGTTGAACATGTGGTACTTGCCCATCGGGCCCATGTCCATCGTCTCGCTGGGCTGCCATCCGAAGAGCTTCACTGTAGAACTTCATCGCAGCCGGCGCGTCGGTCGTCATCAGCTCGTGCCACGACGCCTCGCCCACTTCCGGCGCCGCCTCCGGGCGGCCTTCGTTCGACGCCGGCTCGATGATGTAGAACGCGGCGCCTTGCTGGTCTTTCATCATCTGCAATCGGCCGACCGTGGGCACCTCGATCACGGGCGATACTTCGCCTCCACCCAGTCGCTTGATGCGAGCCACCGCCTCCTCGAGCTTCGGCACGGCCACATACATCGCCCAGAACGGCGGCATGTTCATGCCTTCGGGTCTCTTCATTACGCCGGCCACTTGAACCTCGCCGCTACGCTTGAAAACTGCGTAGGGATTGGGCGAGCCCTCGAAGGGCGCGGACGTCCAGCCCACTACTTCGTTGTAAAAGGTTTCAGCGGCAGCCTTGTCGGTCGTCATCAATTCGTACCAGACCGGGCGCCCGAGTACAGGTGAGGTTGCAGTCGTCATCGAACACCTCCGAAATGAATACGCGGCAGTGGTTCGCTCGCCTGACGCAGCAATCAGTGTGTCACATTCGAACGACGCTGCGCGCGAGTGCATTCTGCGCTGCCGCGGCTGATGAGCTCGCGACGCGTACCGTTCAGTTTTAAACTCGTCGATTCGACCGCGTCACGTCGGCTGGAATTCCTCCACCAGCACCATGCTGACGTTTCTCGTGGCCGCCTGGCGAATTCGTTTCGCGTCCTGATAGGCTGGATCGTTGTACAGCCCGAGCGCGGCCTCCTTCGATGGGAAGCGGATGATCGCGTTCATCGTGCGGGCCGTCCCCTCGACGAGCGTGCCCGCCGTATCGGACGCCAGCACCTCGCCGCCGTATTTCGGAAGAAGAGCCAGCACGAGTGGCGGGTACTTCTGGAATTCGTTCGGGTCCACGATGTCGTAGCTGCCGATGTAGAAGACGGCCATAGGTGTTCTCTCCTGTCCAGGTCGTGAAGGGTCCGGAAGTCTGGGATTCATGAAGTGCGCCACTTCCCCATGCCGCAGCCGCTAAAGCATGCGGTCGATTTCCCTCGGATTCGCGTGAACTGTCAGATCTAAGTGCCGACGAACCGCGACATGCCGTAATCTCTGAATTCCTCAGGTCCGTGGTTGGCAATTGCGGAGGCGTATGAACAAGCGCAGCTTGGTAATGGCCCTGGGGATCTGCGCACCGGCGATCAGCGTGCGGCTCGTCGTCGCGCAGTCGGCAGGCGAACAACCGCCAGACGAAGTCTCGAATGCCGTGACCGAATCGTTCGATCACCTGATTGACGCACTCGGCAACGTGCTGCCGCTCATCGGCACCGCGGTGGTCGTCCTCGTCGTGTTTTGGGGTCTGGCAACGCTGGCGCGATGGGTGCTCCGCGCGGCCGCGGGATACATTCCCGATCGAACGGTGAGGATGCTCGTCAGCCACGTCTCCTACTATTTTGTCTGGGCGATCGGTGTCTTCGTCATGCTCGACGCTCTCGGGACGAATTTCGCGTCGGTCGTCACGGCGTTGGGGCTTGGCGGAGTCGCCGTCGGCTTTGCACTCAAGGACATCCTCTCGAATCTCATCAGCGGCATCCTCATTCTGGCCATGCGTCCGTTCGAGATCGGCGATCAAATCGTGATTGGCGAGACGGAGGGCACCGTCGAGCAGATCGAGCTGCGTGCCACCCATATCCGAACCTACGACGGCCGGCTCGTGCTCGTCCCCAACGGTGAGGTGTTCACCTCTCGGGTCACCAACAACACCGCCTCGCCGCTGCGGCGAGCATCGGTGCAAGTCTTTCTGGGCTACAAGGAAGACGTGGGACGCGCTCTGCCGGTCATCCTGGATGCCGTGAAGTCCGTACCTGGCGTCACCCAGACGCCAGCGCCGTCGATCCGCCTGCAAGAGCTCGGTCCGGTGTCCGTCCAGCTCGACGCGCGTTTCTGGGCCGATTCCCACCGCGCGAATCTGATGGATACCGCCTCGGCGGCACGTGTCGCCATCCTGCAGGCACTGAAGGCGGCAGGCATCACGCTGCCCGATCCGGATCAACGGGTCGTCACCGTCGCGTCTCCCCTGCCCCGGAGCTCTGATGCCGGTGCATCTGGGAGTGCGCAAGCGGCGGTCTGACCGCTTCGTGTTTCGCCGGCGGATTTCTTCATAGTCGAGTGGCGCGGTCGACGTTTCTCCCTCGCGAGCGCAGGCTCGCGCACATCATTCGGATCAAGCACCGCGACGAGTTGGAAGCTCCGGGGCAGTGGCCTCGGTTGACCTGCCGGACAGCGGACAAGGGATAATCAAGCGGCGTGCCCGCCCTCGCCTCCGGCCAGGAACTTTCGCACTATCGCGTGGTCGCGCCGCTCGGGGCCGGCGGCATGGGTGAGGTCTATCTCGCGGAAGATATGCGCCTCGGGCGGAAGGTCGCCCTCAAGATCCTGTCGCGTACGCTGACGGCCCACGAGGATCGCGTGCGCAGGTTCCGGCAGGAAGCCCGCACGATTTCGGCGCTGAACCATCCGAACATCCTCACCATTTACGACGTCGGTCAGGTTGGCGACGTGCATTTCATTGCGACGGAATACGTGGACGGGGAAACGCTGCGTGAACGGCTCGCCCCGGGCGGCATGGACGAGACCGTCGCGCTCGACATCGCGGTTCAGATCGGCCGCGCGCTGTCGGCCGCGCATGCCGCCGGCATCGTCCATCGCGACCTGAAGCCCGAGAACGTGATGGTTCGCCGCGATGGGTACACCAAGGTGCTCGATTTCGGGCTTGCAAAGCTCCGCGATCGCACCGGTCTGCTCGACAGCGCGTTGGACGCCCAGACGGAGCTGCACGTCGAAACGACGCCCGGCGTCATCATGGGCACGTTCAACTACATGTCGCCAGAGCAGGCTCGCGGACGGGAAGTGGACGGGCGGAGCGATCTCTTTTCGCTCGGCGTCACGCTGTACGAAATGCTCTCCGGCCGGGTGCCCTTCGGCGGCGAGACGCCGGCCGATGTGCTCGCGCGGTTGATCCACCATCGATCCCGTAGCCGTGTCGACGATGGGGTCGGCGCCGCCCGCTCTCGATCCCATCGTGGCGCGCCTGCTGCGCAAGCAGCCTGAACACCGGTATCAAAGCGCTGACGATCTCGTGTCCGACCTGAAGACTCTCGAGCGGGATCTGGAGCGACGTCGCGAAAGCGGCGTGGTGCCACCACCTGACAACAGCGAGCCGGCGGTGCACGCCGAGCGCCGCGACACAGGCCGGACGGGCGCTGCTCGGAGTGCTTCCAGGCGTCGGGCGAAACGCAGCGTGGATTCGGTGGCGGTGTTGCCGCTCGAAAATCTCAGTCGTGACGAGAACCTCGACTATCTCACCGACGGTCTCACTGAAAGCCTAATCAACAACCTGTCGCAGCTGCCCCGCATCAAGGTGATGGCGCGGAGCACGGTGTTCCGCTACAAGGGGCGCGAGACGGATGCGCAGACCATCGGACAGGACCTCGGCGTTCGGGCTGTTCTGACGGGGCGCGTGCTGCAACGCGACGACAGCCTAAAGATTGGCGCCGAGTTGGTCGACGTGACCGACGGCTCCCAGCTCTGGGGGGCGCAGTTCAGCCGGCGGCCGTCGGAGATCCTGACGATCCAGGAGGAGATTTCGCGCGAGATCACGGAGCATCTCCGCGTCCGGCTGACGCCCGCCGAGCGGCAACGGCTCGTGCGAGGTCCCAAGGTCAGCGCCAACGCCTACCAGCTGTACCTGAAGGGCCGGTATTACCTCAATCAGCGGGCGCCAGGCGTACTTGAAAAGGCGCGGGATCTCTTCGAGCAGGCGATCGCCGCCGACCCCGGTTACGCGCTGGCCCACGCCGGTCTCGCTGACAGCCACGCACTCTCGGCCAGTCTCTTCGGCATGGTCGACCGAAAGCGCTCGATAGAGCTGGCGCGGGCCGCCGCGAATCGGGCGCTCGAGCTGGATGAGGCCGCCGCTGAAGTCCACGCCTCGCTCGCGTACATCAAGTTCCGGTTCGACTGGGACTGGACCGGAGCGGAAATCGAGTTCAGGCGTGCGCTCGATCTGAATCCGGGGCATGCGCCGACACGGCACTGGTTCGGGCTGTATCTCGCCTCACGCGGACGCTTCGATCTCGCGCTCGAAGAAATGACGCGCGCGCGTGAGGTCGACCCGCTGTCCTCGGTGGTGCTGTCGGGACTCGGCAGGGTGCACCATTTCGCCGGGCGCTATCAACAGGCGATCGAGTTGTTCCGGCAGACGCTGAAGACCGACCCACGATTCCTCGGGAGCCATTTCGCCCTGATCATGACGCACCTGATGACGGGCGCGATCGCTGAAGCGGAAGCGCAACTCGATCGGCTCGTCGAGCTGGTTCCGACGAATCCCGTCGCGTTCGTGCTTCGCGGGTGTACGGCGGTTCTCGCCGGCCGCCGGGCCGATGCCGAGCGCGAGTTCGCAATGCTCAGGTCGCGGGACGAGACCGGGCAAGCCCCTCCGGATGAGGTCGCCATCCTTTCGGCGTGGCTGGGCGATGACGATCAGACCCTTCACTGGGTGAAGATCGCGTGCGAAGATCGTGGCTCGAGCCTGCCGTTCGTCGAGGTGGAGCCCGGGCTGGCTCCACTTCTGCGCGATCCTCGATGCCGTGAACTGCTTCACCAGTACGATCTGGTTACAAGACCCTGACGCAAGCAACATACGTCAGCTCGGGCGCAGACGATTGAACCGCACCAAGACTGCGGCAGCAACGCCAACCAGCAGCCACGCCGGAGTCGAGCCCGTCGACTCGCCGCGGACTGCAAAGTCGATCCTCAGTTCGCGTTGACGACCGTCGCGCCATTGTCGGGCTACCGACAGGCGGTCGCTCTGCGGCACCAGCGCATTGGCCAGGTACACGCTTTGGCCGCCAAGGTGTGCGTTCCTGAAGAACAGTTGATGTGCGCCACCAGACAAAACAGGATGACTCGCGCCGACCTGCAACCGGATGGTCCCCTCGCCCCGACGAAACGCAGAAAACGCTGGGAAGGCAAACGATTTGAGGCGTAACGGCAGGGGCTCACCATCGACCTCGATCTCGAGAGCACTCACCACCTCACTAGCATAGGCACGCTGCTCCTCGGCGGACATCGACCCATCGCCGTTGCGGTCGACCCTCATCACGAATGATTCGGCCAGCGCGGCACCCGGCGTCAAGTCCAGATCGATCAGCACGCCAGCCGGCTGCAGGTCGATCCGAGCCGCCTGGAGGTATTCGTCCAGGCGATGCGCCGAGACGCCGCTGCCAGCAAGCGTTATCGCCACGACGAGCCCGAGGCCGAATGCGCTACCGGCGGACAAAGCCCGCTCCGTAGTCATTGGTCGGGTCCCGGTAGATCGTATGGATGTGATCGACACCGCGCTGCGGCGCGTACTCGATCACGAGGGTTGGTCCCTGAATCCGGAAATAGGCGGCGCTGCCGTCAGTTGTGGGGCCGCTCCACGCGAAGTAGGTCTGCGGGAGGTTGGCCCTGATTTCGTCCATGCGTGGCAACGCGAGGGCATCATTCGCGATTCCTGCCCACTCGCGCACGAGCTCTATCAACATCGTCTGCTGCGACATTGACATCGCCGCGGCTCTCAGGCCTTCGGGTTGTATGGTGCGCCCGTCCTGACCTGGCCCGAGCACGAGATCGGAAACCGTATAGCCGAGCACCGCCTGCTTTTGCTGGTTCGGATCAAGGCTCCCCATCAACGCGAACGCGCGGTCGCGCTCGTTCCCTAACGGCCGGATCGCGCGGCCCTCGAAGGTGTAGCTGGCGGGCTGGGCACCGGTATGGCTGGGCGCGAGCGTGGCTCGCGAGCCGGCGAACGTCAGGTTGATCGCGAGGTGATGACCGCCCAATTGCAGCATCCAGGGCGTCGTCGCCGATGGCGCGCCGAAGAGCGCGAGGAAATACTCGTCTGCACCGAACGCCACTTGCATTCGACCCGGCGGCATGCCGGCACTTGGAACCGCACCGCGAAGCACGTCGTCTGCACGGATGATGTCGATAATCTTGCGATACCCCGGCTCGCTGAGCGCTGTTTCGAGCAGGGTCATCGCCGCCGTGCGCTGCGGCGGTGTCAAATCTCCAAGTCGGGCGCCGTTGCGCTTGAAGATCCTCGATGGCAGGTTGGACCACCGATTTTTCTGTGCACCATCGAACGGAAACTGAACGCGGGCCCGGCCGGCTTCGTCCAGCGTCTTCAGAAAGGCCTGCGCCGAACCCACGATACGACTCGTCGCACCAGCGGCCGCCGTCGATTGCGAGAACGACGACGCGACACGCTCATCGGGGAGGCTGGCGGCGATGGTCACGAACACCGCGAGAACGGTGACGGCGCCTACTCCTACAGCGACACGCATGTGACGAACCTCGGTTCACCCACTGTACGACCGTACACCACGATCGCCGCGGCGTTCCACTGACGCGTCATCGCAGTTTGGGAACCAGTGCACAACAAGCCTCCGTTCAGGAGCGATCGAAGCGTGTGTAGTGTAGTCCTCTGGATTGTGTTGTTAGTCCGGGATCTCTGCCTCGACAAGTTTGGCCAGCAGCGCGAGTGACTCCTGCCAGCCAAGCGTGCACGCGTCCGGCGGAATCGCATCGGGGAGCCCTGCCTGCACGATATTGATCTCCGTCCCGACCGAGACCTTCTTCAACCGCACGGTCACCGTCATCTCGCCCGGCAGGTCGTCGAGCTTGTCGGTCCACCGAAGGAGCTCGTGCGGGACGAGCTCGAGATACTCGCCACCGAAGGAATGACTCTTGCCGGAGGTGAAATTGGTGAACGACGCCTTGTACTTGCCGCCCACGCGTGGATCGATCTGGTGCACCTTGCCGGTAAAGCCGTTCGGCGGCAGCCACTTCATCATGGCGTCAGGGTCGAGGAATGCGCGGTAAACCCGCTCCGGCGTCGCACGGAGCACCCGGTGGAACTGGACAGTGTTTGGCATGAGTCACCTCTTCTGGCGGAACTTGGTGAAGATTCTTATCGCTGTATCACTTCATGCATGAGCGGCATTCGCGTTCGCCGACATGAGCGGCGTTCGCGTTCGCCGTCATGGGTTGCAAGAACCATGCTTGGAAGCGTCGCGTCACGCTCAGGTTGCGTAGCCCGTCGGAACAGCTGCCGCTTGCGATCTCATCGACGAGTCGCATGCGCATGGCCCGCGAAGAGATCGCCGCTCGGGCCAAGCGGGTTGGCTTCCCAGTTGACAGGCCGCGGAGCGACTCCCTATAGTCCGCGGGCAGAGCATTCCGTCGCCCGATGGGGTGCCAACTGGAGACCTGCGTTTCGAGGAGGCTTGCATGTACCATCTTCTAGCCGCTCTTGCGGTCGTTCTGCTGGGATTGCCTTCCCAGGCCGGCGCACAGGCAACGCGTTCGGTCGAGCCATTCAACCTGGCCACGGTAGACATCGCCGGGCGGGAAGCGGTTGCGCTCGTGCTGCGCGATCAGTTCGTCGTGGAGCTCGCCGGGGCCAACCGGAACCTCGAGATGACCGGGAACTTTCCGGCGGTCGCGGTTCCGGACAACATGCTCGACCTCATCGGGCAGTACCAGTACGGCCTGAAGTTCCGGCTCTACGAGATTGTCAACCACGTGGTGGGAAAGGGGCAGCTCTCGGGCGACCGGCGGCCCGCCTACGTCCACAACGCGAAAGACGTCCGCTTCCTGGCGCCCATCCGGTACCCGGGGAAGATCCTGAACGCCGCAGGCAACTTCTACACGCACACGTGCGAGGCGTGCACGGCCGAGCAGCGGGCCGCCAACCGGGCCAAGCGGATGGCGAACCGCGGCATCCCGTACCTGTTCTACAAGACGACGCGCGGCGGCATCATCGGCAACAACGATGAAGTGGTCATTCCGCACGGCCGCGATCGCACCGACTGGGAAGTGGAGCTCGGCACCGTGATCGGCCGGACGGCCCGCTACGTGACCGCCGACAAGGCCCGCGAGTACGTGTTCGGCTACACGGTTCACAACGACGTCTCGGACCGCGGGGGTCGTCCGGTCGAGGGGTCCGACTGGCTGGTCGGAAAGGGGCACGATACGTTCGCCCCGCTCGGGCCGTGGATCGTCCCGGCGGAGTTCTTCGGCGATCCGATGCAGAAGCTGGACATGTCGCTGAAAATCGGCGGCCAGCTGGTGCAGCAGGCGAAGGCCGAGGACATGATCCACAACGTGTGGGAGCTCATGGAGTACGCGTCGTCGATCGTGACGCTCCACCCGGGCGACATCATCTCCTCGGGCACGACCTCCGGCACATCGGCAGGCGCGTTCTTCGCCGGCACCCGCTCGGGCTACCTCAAGCCGGGCGAGGTGATGGAGGCGACGATTGCGGGCATCGGCACCCTTCGTAACCCCGTCGTGGCCGGTCCGCCGCCCCCGGCCGGAAGCGGGGCACAGCTCCCGCCCGTGAGCAGCTACAAGAAGGACAAGCCGGCCACGCCGTAGGACAGCCACGCATGCGGCGTTCCGGGGAAGTTCCCCCGGGACGCCGCAGCCGCCTCGCCCGCGCCCGCCACGCCGCGGCGAGTCTTCGTCACTCAGAACGCCGGTTCGAACGGTGACATCGGCGCGAGCGTACGCATCGCTACAAATCGATCTTGAGACCCACGGTGAAGCTCGACACCGAGTCCAGAAAGAATTCGTTCGCGGGTGGACGGCCGTCGTGCCATTCGAGAAAAATCCTGGATGTGCGTCCCAGGCCCTGCATGACGATCCCGACGTCGGCGGTCACATCCACTCTCCAGTTCCGCTCCTGCATGCTCGAGACGTCGACCGCGGCGTAGCACGCGAAGTACCGGCCGCAGGGACCGAGGCCCGAGTCGTACTCGATTCCCGACTGTACGCGCCATGGCTCGAGCGAGGGATGCCCCAGATGATAGGCCGCTCCGGTCTCGCCGTATGCGCGCCAGTGTTGTGACCATCGCCAGGCGACACCGGCGCTCAGCTCCTCGCGGGTATAGTTGATCCGCTCACGACCGGTCCGCATCTGATATTCATCGCCCACGTGCGCCGAGATGTGCAGCATGGCGAACTTCAGCGCCAACCGGCTGCTCGAGGCAGTGGTCACGGTCACGCCGTAGTTACCGTCCCAGCCGACCACATCGTTCCGGTTCTCTGAATCGAACAGCGCATCGAAACCGGCCTCGAAGCTGAGCTGCCACGCGCGACCCTCGGGCCTCGCCGGCCCGAATCGCAGCAAGCCAAAGCGACCGCCGGCGCCCAGGCGGATCAGAGAGCTCTCCGTGTCGGGGATGCCGCCGCCGAGGGTGACGCTTCCAGCAAACACGTTGGTCGGGCGGTGAGGGTCGGCAACGTATACGGGGTAGACCTCTCCGCTGGGGAAAAGGGTCACGGTCGCGCCGGAGGACAGAACCCAGGTGGGATCCTGCTGTGGCGGCCCACCCGTTTGCTGCGCGAGGGCCGTCGATCCGCATGCGAGGATCGTCGCGGCGGCCGACACGACGATGGAAAAATGGGTGATGGCAGGTCGGCGGCGCCGGCGATGCCAGCCGACCAGGAAGTCTGTCGCCATGGAGGTAATAGTTTACGGGACCGGACGGGAATCGAACCGAAGCGGTCTTCGAGGCTGGTCATCAATCACGTGTCGAAGCCGCGGTACCACGCCAGCACGATTTTCGACACCGGCTCGTCCGGGCGCACGGAAGCAGGCGGATGTTGCAACGTCGCCTTCTCGGCTCGAGCGGAACCGCACACGGGCGCCGAACGTCAAGAACCTACGGTGATGTCCTGGAACTCCAAGACGGTCCTCGGATGTGCTGTTGCGTTGGCCCTGGTTGCCGGCGTCGCGATTGCCTGGCGGTTTGCGTTCTTCATCCTGCCTTTTGCCTGGACCGGCGAGCCGGAAGCGCTCGCCCGCGCCTTGGGGCTGCAACGCGGAATGGTCGTTGCCGATATTGGCGCGGGTTCAGGCGCACTCGCGACCGCTATGGCCGCGCAGGTCGGCGCGTCAGGCCGTGTCTACGCCACCGAGCTGTCCGCCGAACGCCGCGCCGCGATCGAAGAGCGTGTCACGAGCGCCGCGATCGACAACGTGCACGTCATGGCCGCCAGGGAAACGAACACCGGGCTGCCGGACCAGTGCTGCGACGCGGTGTACCTGCGGGCGGTGCTGCACCACATCACCGACCACGAGGCATTCGCCACCAGCCTGACGCGGACGCTCCGCCCCGGCGGCCGCGTCGGGATCATCGATTTCGCGCCAGGCACACTGTGGTTCCACGGCGCCGATCACGGCGTGCGACCGGACACCGTGGTGAGCGTGTTCGGCAGTGCGGGGCTTCGCCTTCGTGACCGCGACGATGACTGGGGTGGCGGGATGTTCCTGCTCGTGTTCGAGCGTGAGCGGTGACGCCGCCACACGGCGTCGCGTCCGCGGCGGGTCGCTCCATCGGTTGGTGCCTACGCGGTTGTGGTGGTCCTGGCGTCGTTCGACAGCGTCGGCATTTCCGGCAAGGGACCCAGGATGTCGATGCCGTACCTGGCGGCCGTGGCGACGAGCGGCCCCATATCTGGCGCGGCTGGCGTTTGCGGCGACCGGCATGCCTAGGGTGTGTTGACCGTTGTTTTAATAAGCCAGATGTCTATTTCAAGATTCGCCATTTTGCTTTAACGTGGCGCCCATCTGGGGCGGTGCTCTCAGCAGTCGTCCCTCAAGAGCGGCCGCGGCCGGTGGCGCCCTGTGTCCGAACTGATTCCCGGGCTGTACGAGCAGCTTCTCACAATCGAGCTTCAGCGGCTGATTTCGGCTCTCGAGGCCGGTCGAGCCGAAGTTGGCTCGCCAGAAGCGGCCGACGCGCACATCGCGGTTGCCGACCACTTGCGTCGTCTTCTTGAGCGCGCCCTGCATGAGGTGCCGGAGGACGAGCGGCTCACACGGCAGGCAGAAATCTGCAACGCGTTGCTGGCGTGGTTGAGGGACGAGCAACGCTCCGACTCGGTTGAATCTGGCGATGCGCTCGTCGTTCCCTTGACTGTTCTGCGTGAAGTCCGGGCGCTCACACGTGGCCCGGCATTCTCCAGCACCACCCCACAGCCGCTGGTTCCGTTGTCCACCGCCGACCTGCTAGTGAACGCTCGCGGCGAACCGTCCGTCGGGGCGGCCATCGAGCGGGAGATTCACTCCGCCGATCGCATTGACCTGTTGTGCGCGTTCATCCGGTGGAACGGCCTTCGAACGCTCCGACCGGCTCTGGAAGGCCATCGCGAGGCGGGACGGCCGCTGCGCGTTATCACCACCGTGTACACCGGGGCCACGGAGCGACGCGCGCTCGACTGGCTGAGTTCAATCGGCGCCATCGTGAAGGTGTCGTACGACACGCGGACCACGAGGCTGCACGCGAAGGCGTGGCTCTTTGAACGGCTGACCGGATTCTCGACGGCATTCATCGGCTCGTCGAATCTGACCCATAGCGCCCTTCTCGATGGCGTCGAGTGGAACGTCCGTCTCGCTCAGGCGTCGACGCCGGATTTGATCGAGAAGTTCAAGGCCGCGTTCGAGAGCTACTGGGCCGATCCCGACTACGAGCCGTACGATCCCGCGCGCGATGCCGACCGGTTCGACCGCGCAGTGCGAGCGACGATCGTCCCGGAGCCAGCTCGAACCTTCCAGTTCGACCTGCAGCCGTGGCCCTTCCAGCGCGAGATGCTGCAGCGCCTGGAAACAGAGCGTGAACGGCATCATCGCTATCGGAACCTCGTGGTTGCCGCGACCGGCACCGGCAAGACGCTGGTGGCGGCATTCGACTACCGGCGCCTTCGGGAGCGTCTGCAGAATCCAAGTCTGCTTTTCGTTGCGCATCGTCGCGAGATCCTGTCGCAGAGCCTGAACGCCTACAGAGCCGTTCTACGCGAGGGATCGTTTGGCGAACTGCTCGTCGACGGCCACCGACCGGAGCAGGGCCGGCACGTGTTTGCATCCGTCCAGTCGCTGGCGCAGATCGATCTCACGGACATATCGCCGCACGCATTCGATGTCGTGGTCGTGGACGAGTTCCACCATGCTGCTGCGCCTACGTATGAGCGCCTGCTGAAGCACCTGGAGCCGCGCATTCTGCTGGGCCTGACCGCCACACCGGAACGCACCGATGGTCGTAGTGTGCTGGAGTGGTTCGATGGTCGGATTGCCGTCGAACTGCGCCTCTGGGATGCGCTGGACCGCGGGCTCCTGAGCCCGTTCCAGTATTTCGGTTTACACGACGGGACCGACCTGTCGAACGTCCAATGGTCCCGCCGCGGATACGACGTTGTGGCGCTGGAGAACGTCTACACCGGTGACCAGGCACGCGTCTCGCTGATCGTTCAGGCTATCCAGGACAAGATCGCCTATCCGGCGACCATGCGGGCGCTGGGTTTCTGCGTCAGCGTCGCTCATGCCCAGTTCATGGCTCGGGAATTTACACGTCGCGGCCTTCCGTCGGTGGCGGTCTCAGCGGAGACCTCCAGCGGGGAACGTGAAGCTGCACTCCGTAACCTGCGCGACCGGCGAGTCAACGTGGTCTTCTGCGTCGACCTCTTCAACGAGGGTGTCGACGTGCCGGAGGTCGATACCGTCCTGTTCTTGCGGCCAACTGAGAGCGCGCTGGTCTTCCTGCAGCAGCTCGGTCGCGGCCTGCGACGCGCAGAGGGCAAAGACTGTCTGACGGTGCTGGACTTCATTGGCCGTACGAACCGCCGCTTCCGATTCGACCTGCGGTTCCGGGCGCTGCTCGGCGGTCACCGGTCGGACATCATTCGACAGATTGAGGAACGCTTCCCGCGCCTGCCGTCCGGCTGTGCCATTCAGCTCGATCGGGTCGCGTCGACGATCGTTCTCGGCAACGTCAGAGAGAGCCTTGGTTCCAACTTCGCGGGACTCGTCGCGGAGCTTCGCGCAATGGCTGAAGCCAGGCGGCATGCGGCAAGTGATCCGGCGAGCATTTCCCTGGCCGACTTCCTCCGCGATGCGGCGCTGGAGATCGACGATCTATACAAGTCGCCCGGCTGGTCCTGGTCTCGGATGCGCCGTGAGGCTGGACTCCCGACCGCACCCGAAGGTCCCCACGAGGCCCATGTCGCACGCGCCGTTCCGCGGCTTCTGCACCTCGACGATCCGGACCGTCTTGCGCTGTATAAGCGCGCTGTCGCTGGCGACCTCTCCGCTGAGGATCTCCACCCGAAGAGTTCTTCGGGCCGAGCGCTGATGGGACTGCACTTTGCGATCTGGGGCCCGAATTCCACGGTGTCGTCGCTTGATGAATCAATCGATCGATTGCGGCAACACCGCGCTCTCACCGACGAACTGCGCGAACTATTCGATGTGCTCGACGATCGGGCCGAACACGTTCCGGAGCCGCTGGATCGCCACATGAGGTGGCCGCACGGAATCCCGCTTGCCGTCCATTCGCGCGCGTCGCTCGACGAGATTCTCGCCGCATTTGGACGAATGACGTTCGATCGACGAAACCGGCTTCGCCAGGGCGTCGATTTCGATCCGGTCACTCAGAGCGACCTGTTCTTCGTGACCCTGGAGAAGGCGGAGGGTCACTATTCGCCGACGACGATGTATCGCGATTACGCCATCTCGCCCGACCTCTTCCACTGGGAATCTCAGTCGACGACATCTGTACAGTCGCCCACGGGCCAGCGCTACCTAAATCATCAGAGGCAGTGCACACATGTGTTCCTGTTCGTGCGCCACCGCAAGCACGAGTCGGGCAGGACAGCTGCATACACGTGCCTCGGCGCCGCCGACTACGTCGCACACGAAGGAAGTCGGCCGATCGCGATCACGTGGCGTTTACGCAGGCCGATGCCGGACGACTTCTTTCGAGAGGCTAAAGTTGCGGCCGGCTAGAGGCGAACCGTCTGTTCGTCTCCCGCCATAGACAAGGAGACCGCGATGACTGTATTCGTGCTGATTCGAGAAAACCAGAACGAGCACGGTTACGTCGACACATCCATTGCCGGCGTATTCCATCACGAGCACGTCGCGCGGGAACACGAGGCGGTCGAACGCCGAAACGCACGCGAGCAGGGCCTGATCGCTGAAGACGACGACAGCCCGGATGGCGACTGGCATGTGTCCTGGACGCTCGAGGAGTACGCAGTCAGTTGACCTATCGCTCGACGAATTGGAGAACTTGAACCTAAGCAGATGGGTGCTGACGGCTGCCTGAGTGCGCGAGGGTCAACGTCCCCGAATTCTCAGGAGAGTGTGCCCTTCCCTTTGCGCCTGCGGCTCAGGTTGGTTCGTCTCTTTTCTCTCACAGCCGTCCACGAAAATACTGTGGGCAGGTTGCCTAGAGCCGCCGCAGATGACATGGACTCGAGTGCCGCGGTGGTGTCTTCCGTCTTCAGCAGTGGGTTGTCCAAAACTTGCATACACTCGCCGCGGCCACCGCTGCGATGCCGGAGGCCGGCAAGGAGCACACGAACATGAAGCCAAAGAACACGATCTGTCTCTGGTTCGACAAGGACGCGTATGAGGCGGCGCGCTTCTACGCCGCCACCTTTCCGGATAGTGAAGTGACCGCTGTTCACAAGGCGCCCGGTGACTACCCGGGCGGCAAAGAAGGCGATGTGCTGACGGTGAATTTCACCGTGCTGGGCATTCCCTGTCTTGGGCTCAACGGCGGCCCGGCGTTCAGGCACAGCGAGGCCTTTTCCTTCCAGGTCGCGACAGACAGTCAGGAAGAGACGGACCGCTACTGGAACGCGATCGTCAACAATGGCGGCAAGGAAAGCGCCTGCGGCTGGTGCAAGGACCGCTGGGGCCTCTCCTGGCAGATCACGCCGCGCGTGCTGATCGACGCGCTTGCGGCTGGGGGCGGTGAGGCAAAGCGCGCCTTCGCGGCGATGATGCCCATGAAGAAGATCGACATCGCCACCATCGAGGCGGCGCGGCGGGGCTGACGTGGACACGACGGGTTGCGCCAGCCGAGCGGCCCTGGACACTACTGCGAAAAGCGCTCATCGCGCGGGGCGTTCTCCGATCGATGAGCGCGCCCCCACCATCCGCACGGTCAGCTCGCGCTCCTCAAGGTAATGTGCATCCCCCTTCTCGAACGCCCAGGCGAAGGCGGTCAAACGGTGCACGCCTGGGGCGAGACCGGCCGTGTCGAGCGGGATGCGCCAGCCCGCAGGACTGGCCGTGTTCAGCATGCCGCGGATGTCTGGCCGGTCGAAAAAAACGCTCGACGCGACGGTCCGCCGGCCGTCGATGCTGACCGCCAGTTGCCAGGGCGTCGCGTCCCCGGCGAGTGCCCAGCCCGTCACGAAGGCGTGCTGGCCGGCGGTGACGACGGTCGTCGCGCGACCGTCGATCTCAATGGCCTCGAAACTTCCGCGCACCGCGACCGCCAGGTCCGCCGGCGCGAGGCCCAGCTGCAGGGAAGCCACGAAGGGTGCGTTCCGCCAATCAAACGCGGGCCCATATCGTGCTCCATTCGGACCGCGATCAGCGGCAAAGACCGGAACGTCGACGGACGTGGAGTACGAAAAAGCACCGATCGCCTCTATGGCGACGGCCACTCCGACCGCAAACAGGAAGCACACCCGTCCCATGCCGCGCAGTGCAGCAACCACCGGCACCAGCATCCAGATGAGGAACGGCAGGAGGCCGGTCATGTAGCGCGGTCCCCAGGAGTGGCCGCCCCGCCAGTCGGTCTTTGCGTAGAGCAGGATCTGGATGACGGCGCCGGCGCTCATGGCCAGGGTGAGGCCCCGCTCGTCACGACCGCGCGGCAGGTGCCTCCAGGCTAGACCCAGGAAGAGCAGAAAGGGAGAGAAGACGAGCAGCCCCTTCGTCGGGCTGACGAGCAATCCGCTCACCCCGGTAAGCAGGTCGTGCTGAAAGAACCAGGCCTTGTCGATCAGGCCATACCCGCCCCCGACGTTTCCGACGACGTGGAGGTTGTAGAGCAGCACCCCGACCATCGGCACCGCCAACGCCACGGAGAGCAGCGGCGCCCGACGCCGGCCCGCCCAGACGAGTCCGTGAGGCACGAGCGCTGCGGCGAGGATGAGATCCGGCGGACGGTTGGCGGGCAAGAGTCCCAGCAGCAACCCCACTGCGAGCGTCCGCGGCGCTGTACATGGAGCGGTGAGGAGCAGCAGTGCGCCGATCACCAGGGCCTGAGCCGTCCCGTGTTGCCACAAGGCCTGGCTGCTGGTCATCCACGTGGTGGTGCCGAAGGCATACGCGACCGTGAGTAGCAGCGCGATTCGCGGCTTCGCCCGCCGGCGGAGCAGTAAATAGAGAAGCGAGGCGGACAGCGCCGCCAGGAACGAGGCGGTGAGCTTCTCCATGACCTTTGCGACGTGGTCCAGCCGCGCATCTGTCCAACCCCGAAGGTGCAGATAACCGACGGCCGGAAGGTAGAGCGGCGCAATGAGCACCGGCACCACCACGGGGTAGAGCGAAAGGATGTGCCCGTCGGGTCGACGCAACATCCAGTACGCCATGTCGCCTCGCCCCTGAGCGGCGACCTTCTCGACGGGGTCGAGAAAGATGGTGTGGTGTTGCACGATCGCGAATGGCAGGTAGCGCGCCGGGTACGTGTCGCCGGCACTGATCGACCGAAGGTTGGCGTTGTAGACCACGAAACAGCACAGCCCGATCAGGAGACTCGCCTGCAGTCGTCCCCTGCAGCGCACTTCGGCCTCGGAATGAGCGGCAGATGGAGGTGGCCCACCGGCGGGCTGGGTCATGGCGGAGAGACTACTCCAGCGCGGGCGCATGGAAAATGCCTGCTCGACTATTGTAGGAGCGTCACGGACGACGACGTGCGCTCACCCTCATCCTTAAGGAGCTGGCATGACGCGGCGACACTGGCTGCTGGTCGGAATCTGCATCACCTTGGCGGTATGGACGCCGCGCGCTCAAGAGGACGTGGCCGGGCGCATCTCGGGCGCGGCGCTCACCCGCGGCGGCGCGCTCGCCTTTCTCGAGACGCTCACCGACACGATCGGCGGCCGCGTGACCGGATCGCCACAGAATCGGGCCGCATCCGAGCTCATCCTCGCGACGCTCAAAGAGGCGGGGTTCGAGAACGCGCACTTCGAGGAATACCCGCTCGAGTCGCGCTGGCAGCGCGGTCCTGCCACGGCTCGGATCGTGTCGCCAATCGCGCGGCCGATCCTGGTTGGCTCGATGGGCTGGGTGCCGGGAACCTCCGGCGAGATCACGGCGCCGCTCCGTGACGCCGGCGCACCGGCCTCGCGTGACTGGGTGCCACCGAACGACGTGCGCGGCGCCATCGTGGTCGTCGACCCGCAACAGGTCGGTGAGGATACCGGGATCGTGATGCGCGCGTTGATCGCGCAGCGACTGGCCGCGGCAGGAGCCGCGGCGATGCTCATCCCGTCGGACAAACCCGGCCGGATGCTCTACACCTCCGCCTTCGGTTTTTATCCGAAGGGGCCGCTGCCGATCATGTCCATCGCTCGTGAAGACGGCCTGCTGCTCCGCCGTCTCCTCGCCAAAGGACCGGTCACGATCGCGCTCGACGTGCGCAACACCTTCGACACCAACCCGTACCGCGAGCGCAACGTCATCGCCGATCTACCGGGCGACGCATTGAAAGACGACGTGGTACTGGTGGGCGCCCACTTCGATTCGTGGGACCCGGCCGAGGGCGCCAACGACGACGGGTCGGGGGTCGCCGCCGTGCTCGAAGCCGCGCGCATTCTGAAATCGCTCGGCGTGACGCCACGCCGCACCATCCGCTTCGCATTTTTCTCGGGCGAGGAGCAGGCCTGCCTGGGCTCTCGGGCCTACATCGTCCAGCACGAGAACGAGCTCGATCGATTGAAGACGGTGTTGATCATGGACGAAGGGCCACAGGCCCCGCTCGGATTCCAGCTTCACGGCCGCGCCGACCTCGAGGCCAACGCCCGTAAGACGCTGACGCCGCTCACGTCGCTTGGCGCTGCCGGTGTCTCGCTCGACGCCACCTTCGACCAGGACCACGGCCCGTTCGTCGCCGTCGGTGTCCCTGCCTTGACGCTCCGCGTCGAACCGGGCGAGTACGACATCCACCATCACGCCATCACCGACACGTTCGACAAGGTCGATCCGCGGTTGCTGGCCATCGACACCGCGGTGATGGGCGTGGCGGCGTGGTCGTTCGCCGACGCGCCAAACCCGGTGGGCCGTCGGCTATCCGAAGCGGAGGCCGAGGCGCTCATGAAAAAGAGCGGCGTCGCATCGATGCGCCAGATGCTGTACGGGTCATCCCGACGCTGATCGGCGACAGCCATAGGTGCCTCGCGCGATAGAATGGCCCCGCAACACGCCAGGCCGGCTCGCGGTTTGAAAATCGATACCCAGGTGCCCGGAGAAGACGATGCACAAAGCAGCGGTCTGGGCGGCGATGCTTGCCGCCATGATGGAGACGGCCGTTCCCGCAGCGCATGCGCAGCAGCAGGTGGCCGCGCCCGTGACCGATCCGGCCGATCCCAAATATCTGAGCGCCCAGACTCGCAAGATGGGCGGACCGATGCCTGCCGAGCAGATGGCCCTGGTTTTCGAGCATCTCGATCTCGCGCTGAAGGTCTTCCCGGACCAGCGGCGCATCGAGGGCGTGACGACGCTGACCCTCAGGACGAAGGCGCCGATCAACACCCTGATCCTGGACCTGTTTCCCAAGTACACCATCTCCGAAATCGACATCGCCGGCACCATGATCGCACCGTCGGCTTACTCCAATCCCGAAGGACAGCTCCGCGTCGCGCTCGCCACGCCGTTCGAAACCGGCGCCAGGTTCGAGGCGCGCATTGTTTATGCCGGCACGCCGCCGCTCGCCAAGCGGCCACCCTGGGAAGGCGGCACCACGTGGATGAAGACTCCCGACGGCAAGTATCCGTGGATCGAGACCTCGCTCTGGGGCGGCGGCTGCGACCTGCTCTACCCGTGCCTCGATCATCCAACGCTCAAGCCGGCAACCTCCGACCTCCACTACACCGTGCCCGCGGGGCTGATGGCGCCAGGCAACGGCGCGCTGGTGAGCAAGATCGACAAGGATGGCTGGACGACGTGGAACTGGCACGCGCGCAGCGTCCACAGCTATGGCTCGGTGCTCAATGTCGGACCGTACAAAGTGATGGAAGGCGACTACAAGAGCCGCTTCGGCAACACAATCCCGATGCGTTTCTACTACCTTCCGGGCGAGGAACAGCCGGCCGAGGAACTCTTCGCCGAGTTTCCGCAGGCGCTTGATTTCTTTGAGGCCGTGATCGGGCCCTATCCGTGGCCGGACCAGAAGATGGGGGCGATTCGCGTGCCCTACTCGGGCCTCGAGAACCAGACCCTCATCGGCTACAGCGACCCCTATCCGAAAACGGCGTTCGGCTGGGACTCGCTGTTGAACCACGAGTTGTCGCACGAGTGGTTCGCCAACCAGGTCTCGGTCGCCAACTACGACGATCTCTGGATCCACGAGGGCCTCGGCTCCTACGCGCAGCCGCTCATCGCGGAGTATCTGGGCGGCGAGATCGACTACATGGCGCAGCTCAAGTCACAGCGCGCCGGCATCCGCAACGACCAGCCACTCGTCACCGGAAAGGAGCGATCGGAGAAGGAGGTCTATGCCGAACCCACCGGTCCGCGTGGCGACATCTATCCGAAAGGGAGTTGGGTGGCCCACACGCTGCGCAAGCTGATCGGAGACGACGACTTCTTCAAGTCGATCCGCATCCTGGTCTACGGCCGTCCCGATCCGAAGCCCGGCAACTTCACGCCGCAGTTCGGCACGACCGAGGGCTTTCTCAAGATCGTGAACGACGTCACCGGCAAGGACTACAAGTGGTTCTTCGACGTCTACTTCTATCGCGCCGCGCTGCCCAAGGTGATCGCGACGCGCGACAAGGGCCTGCTGCGGGTGCGCTGGCAGACGCCGGACAACCTGCCGTTCCCGATGCCGCTCGAGTTGCGCGTTGACGGCAAGGTGGTGACACTCCCGATGACCGACGGCACCGGCCAGGTGCCTGCGCTCGAACGCGCGGCCGTGACGATCGATCCGTGGTCGAAAATCCTGATGCAATCCGACGCGATCGACAAGTTCCAGGCGTGGCGCGCTGCGCATCCGCCCAAATAGCGGTGCGCGACCTGCCGATTCGGCTCACGCGCAATGCGCAAAGAGCCGTCGCGAGGGCGTCACAAGGCACTGGAGTGCTTCTTCAGATAGGTCTGCCGCCCGCTCTCGAATGACGTCGCAGCGGCCGTGGGGACGCTACTCAGCGCGCAACGCCGTCGCTGGGTCGGTCCGTGCCGCCCGCCACGCCGGGATCATCGTCGCGAGGAGAGTAACGGCCGACATCAGGGCCGCGACGCCGGCGAGCGTCTCCGGATCGTTTGCGCTGACACCGAAGAGCAGCGCGCTGAGGAATCGCGTGAGCGCCAGCGCGCCGCCGGCGCCGATCGCCAGAGCGGCGACCGTCAGCAGCAGCTCTGGCCGACGACGAGGCGGAGGATAGCGGTGGGCTGCGCGCCGAGCGCCATGCGGATGCCGATTTCTCGCCGGCGCCTCGCAACGTCGTAGCTCAGCACGCCGTAGATGCCGACGGCGCCCAGCAGGAGCGCCATTCCCGCGAACGACATGAGCAGCAGCATCGCGAAGCGCCGCTCGGACACGGAGCGTGAGACGGTCGTCTCGAGCGGCTCCACACCAAACACCGCTAGCTGCGCGTCGCGTTCACGGATGACACCGCGAACTGCTGTGGCGAGCGCGATTGGATCACCGCCGGTTCTGACCAGCAGCACGCCGGCGCCATTGGCCGACGGCGCTTGTGCGAGCGGCAGATAGACCGCGATTGGCGCCTCGGCCATCAGCCCATGAATCCGTTCGTTCGCGACGACCCCGACGATCGTTCGTGCGACTCCGTAGAGCTGTATCTGGGCGCCAAGCGGACTGCGGCCGGGGAAGAAGCGCTCGGCCGCGGCCCGGTTGATCACTGAGACCGGCGCAGCCGCCGTGGAATCCGCATCCGCGAGCGATCTACCCTCGGCCAGCTGGAGACCGAGCGTCTGAAAGTACGACGGCGTCACGCGTCGCACGGAGATCTCGGGCCAGGTTCGCGCCTCCTCGCGGCGTCCGACGATGAAGAATGAGTTGGTGTAGCCGGGATCGAGCGGATGGTTGCCGGCGATGGCTGCCGACGTGACGCCGGGAAGCAGGGCGGCTCGTCCGACGAGCGTCTGTGTAAACGCGTGTTGTTCCTTGAAATTCGGCCAGACGCGAAAATCGGCCGGATAGCGCGAGCCCGGAAGGTTGTACTCGGCCTTCAGGACACCGCCCGCACGAAAGCCAGTGTCGACCTGCTGGAGGTTCCAGAAGCTCCGGATCAAAAGCCCGGCGCCCGCGAGCAGCATCACTGCGAACGCGAGTTCGGCCACCACCAGCGCTCCGCGCAAGTGCGCCCGGCCGGGCCCCGCCGTGCCTCGCGTTCCGCCCTCGTCCTGCAGCGTGCCGTGCAAGTTGATCTGGCGAGTCCAAAGAATGGGAATGAGCCCGAACATGAGCCCGGCGAGCACCGAGACCACGACCGTGGCTGAGAGGATGGGCAGATCGATCGACACGAGCGGCAGCCGCGGCACGTCGGGGGGTGCGAGGCGAATCAGCCCGCGGACGCCCACATACGCGAGGGCGACGCCGGCGGCGCCGGCGACCAGCGTCAAGATCAGGCTTTCGACGAGAAACTGCCGAAGGAGTTGCCCGCGCGTGGCGCCGAGGGCGCGCCGGACGGCGATCTCCTGCGTACGAGCCGCACCACGAG
Source organism: uncultured Acidobacteriota bacterium (assembly GCA_963817395.1). Taxonomy (GTDB): domain Bacteria; phylum Acidobacteriota; class Vicinamibacteria; order Vicinamibacterales; family CAVPJW01; genus CAWGYQ01. Next base: position 525,165 of record CAWFOC010000003.1, read on the forward strand.
CGAGCAGCAAATTCGCCACGTTGACGCAAGCGGCGAGCAGCACCAGGCCGACGGCCCCGAGCAGCACATACAGCATCGGCCGTACTCGCCCGAAGACGATGTCGGAAAGCGCTTCGACGTGGACCCCACGGGCGCGGTTCACCGGGTAGGTGCGCTCGAGATCCGCGGCAAGTGCCGCCATCTCGTCCTGAGCGGCCGCCGTGGTCGTGCCGCGTGTGAGACGTCCGAGCATGAAGAGCGGGTGCGTCTCTCGCGGAAAGGCCTGGGGATCGGGCTGGAGCGGCACCCATACGTCGACGCCGGTCCGCTCGCCGCGGCCAGCGAAGCCGCGGCCGTAAGCGGCCGCCGTCAGGATTTGCAGCACGCCAAAATCGGTGGTGTCTGGCATGACGCCGACGACCTCGTAAGGGCGATCGTCGAGACGTATGGTCTGTCCAACCACATCTGACCGCTGACCGAGTGCGCCACGCCAGAGTGACTCGCTGACCATGGCGACCGACGGCCCATTGGCCCCGTCCTCCTCCGGCGTGAAGCTGCGACCCGCCAAAGGACTGATCCCGAGCATCGGAAACAGCCCGTGCGAGACGCGCAGGCTGGCGATCTGAACGGGGTCGACGGCCCTCGTCGTGAAGTTGACCTCGCTGGCCTGACGCCTGCCAGCGCCTCGAACGTCCGGGCACGCGCCTGGTAATCCAGGAAGTCGGGAATCGATCCCGGCTCCCGCGTGGTGTTGCTGTTGCGGTCCGTCTCCCAGAGCATCATGAGACGGTCGAGCTCGGCGAACGGAGCCGGCCTGAGGAGGACGCCATTCACCACGCTGAAGATCGCGGTGTTCGCGCCAATCCCGAGCGCGAGCGTCAGAATCGCGGCTGCCAGCGAAGCCCGGATCCTTGGCCAGAAGACGAACGGCAAGGCGAAGGTCATGTCGCATGACATCGGCTTAGACGGGCGATCGTACCGAAGTGTTGGATCCCGCGCTTTCCAGCGTCGTTGTGCTGACGCTGGCCGTGTCGCGGCGGTTACGTTGGGCGATCAAGTGTCCAGCAGGTTCCAACCCCAGTACCATTCGGGATTCTTGCGAATGCGCGCTTCGAGAGCAGCGACTTGGGCCGTCAGGACACCAAGAATGACCTCGTCGCGCCCCGCAGCATCGCCAGGCAACGCCACTGGCGCCCCGATTTCGACGGCCAGTCGCCCGTCAGTCGTGGCCGTACAGTAGAGCGGCAGGAGCGGCGCCCGCGACAGGCGCGCGAGGCTGACGAGCCCTGTGGCGAAAGGGCGCAGCGTTCCCAGGAAAGGAAGCATGACGTGCTTCCGCTTTATGCGTCCTTCGATCGCCACACACACAATCGCATTCTGCTCGAGCCACCGGTATAGCTGTCGGCTCGAGCTCAAGCTGAGGTCCTGATCCAGATAGAGGATCTCTCGTACGACTCGCCGCTCGCAGCCGTCGACGTACGGCAGGATGAGCCGCTCGACGAGACGACTGGCGCCGCGGTTCCCGACGCCCAGGCCCCCGAGATGTGTGCGGGCGTGGACCTGGCAAACACGGAAGCCGTTGGCATGCAGGATGTGTTTGGCGATCATCCGCTTGCCGTAGCTGCTGCTCTCCCACAGAATCGCGCCGTGCCCCTGCGCGAGCGCTCGGTCGAGATGCTCGGCGCCTGCTATCCGCCGCTCGATGGGGGGCAGGAATGATCCGTCGTATGCCAAGGAGAACACCTCGTCCCAGAACTCCCAATAGACTTGCTTCGTGATCCGGGCGACCTGTTGGGCGGTCAGGCGCCCGTCAAAGGCGCGCTGAAGGGCTCGTTCGATGGTTCTGCGCTTTCGTTTCGAGAGCAGGTATGCCGCGTTCGCAATCGCAGTCACGAGACCCTGATGCCATGTGAGCTGCCGGAGCATCGCCGACGACCTCAGTAGAGCGAAGACGCCCAAGAGATGCAGATCGAAAGCGTGAACGAGAGGCATTGGCCGGGCATTGTAAGATGATTCGGACATGGTGGTTCCGCGCGTCCTCACCCACCTCGAGGCGATCCAGCAACTGGTTCCAGCATGGCGCGAGCTGGTGGCCAACACGCCAACGGCCACAATCTTTCAAACGCCGGAGTGGGCCCTGTACTGGTGGCAGGCGCTTTCCAGCCACACTTCACCCTTTTGCATCACGCTCACCGATGAGACCGGTCGTCTCGTCGGGCTCGTTCCCCTGTGCATCGACAAGGAATGGGGCGCACACGTCGTGCGATTCATGGCGACTCCGTTGAGCGATTGGAACCGAATCCTCGTCAAGCCCTCCTATGAGCTGGCGCTGGGCGAAGCTCTGGCCGACGCGCTGAATCAGCACGGCGAGCGTTGGGATGTGCTGCACTTGACGGAATTGTCCGAGCAGGACTCTTGCCTGACACGCGCATGTCAGAGAATGCTCCGCGATCTCGGTGTCGTGCGCATGAGACCAAGCGTCATGCCGAGCCTGAGCCTGCCGGAGCAATGGTCGGAGTATCTCGGCAGCTTGTCGGCTCACCGCCGGAAACGGTTGCGAGGCTTCTCGCGGGGGCTGGAGGCGTGTGGCGCCATTTCATTCCACGTCACGACCGAACCGCAGCAGATGTTCGGCGAGATCAAGGCGTTCGTGGAGGCGCGGAACCGGAATTGGAAGGAGCGGCGGCAGTGGCGGAAGATGGCAGCTGTTCAAAGAAGCGCGAGGTTCGAACACGCGCTCACCGAAGCCTGCGTCACTATTGCCGACAGGCGGCAAGTGTGGCTGACGCATCTGGATGTCAACGACAAGCCGGTGGCGTGGGGCCTCGCGTTCTTCGTCAATGGCACGCTGTCGGAGTACATGACGACCTACGACCTGCGGTTCGCCGCGCACAGTCCCGGGCAGCTCAGGCTCCTGGCGCTCGTCAAGTACGCCATTTCGCGCGGAATCAGGCGATTCGACATGGGCCGCGGCGATCAGGCGTACAAGTGCTGGTTCGGTGCAACCGCTCAATCGACCAGGAATGTGCTCATGTATGTGCGACGCCCGCGGATCGCGGCGTTTGTCGGCCGGCAAATCCTGCGCGAGCGGGTCGGCGCGGTTTACGAGCGAGCGGTCGGTTGATGGCCGGTAACATGGCCGGCCGACCCGAAGGCGAACGTGTTGACTACTGTGCGGCTCGAGGAGGCCCGCGGAGCTGCGCGATGATCGACGCCGCCACGACCTGCGCTGACCCCTCCGCGAAGACGTCCGCTCGCCCTGGGTGCACGACCTTCGCCTGAAGCGCACCGTGGCCCTGAAGATCCTCTCGGCGTCGTTCAGCGACCCCGAGCCATTCGCACCAGGTGCCTAGGACATCCACGGTGTCGCCCTGACTTCGATGAACGCTTTCAAGATTCGCGAATCCATCTGACGTGTGCCGCCGGTCGGGAGGCGTGCTTCCGGTGTAAACTCCTCTAGCTCAGCCATGGCCCTCATCACACCGATTATCCAGCGCTGGATTGACGAAGGGCGCCGCGACCCTGACGCGTTGTGGGCGCAAGCGGCAGACGAACTGAGATGGTTCCGCAGCTGGGATCGTGTCTTCGAGTGGGATCCCCCGACGTTCCGCTGGTTCGTCGGCGGCGAAACGAATCTCGGCTACAACGCCGTCGATCGTCACGTGATCGACGGGCACAGCGGGCGTGCGGCCCTCATTTACGTCAACGAGCGCGGCGAGCGCGTTGTGCAGACCTACGCGCAGTTGCTGCACCAGGTGACGCGCATCGCGGCGGCGTTACGCGGACTCGGCATCGGAAAGGGCGACCGGATCACTATTTACATGCCGCCGTGCCCGGAGTCGATCGCACTGATGCTCGCGACCGTGCGCATCGGCGCGATTCATTCGGTCATATTCGCCGGATTCGGCGCACAGGCACTTGGCGACCGTATTGCGGCTAGCGGATCGCGCGCGGTGTTCACGACCGACGTCACCTATCGCAAGGGGCAGAACGTTCCGCTGTTGCCAATCGTCGAGCAGTCCTTGCCGGTGGCCGGTGCATCGGTCGAACGTGTGGTCGTCCTCCATCGTGGCGCTGTGCCGCAGGTCGGATCGCACATGACGTGGGACGACTTCCTGCGTGGTGGCAACGGCCATGACTCGGACCACGCGGTGATGGAATCGAACGAGCCGGCGTTCATCCTGGCCACCTCGGGCACGACGGCGAAACCGAAGCTCGTGATTCACACGCACGGCGGCTACCAGGTTTACGTGGTCACGATGGGAAAATGGTGCTTTGGCTTGAGGCCGACCGACGTGTGGTGGGCGACGTCGGACATCGGCTGGATCGTCGGCCACAGCTACATGGTGTATGCGCCGCTGCTGATTGGCTGTACGACGATCGCGTTCGAGGGGGCACTCGATTATCCGCACCCAGACACGACCTGGCGTACTGTGGTCGAGGAGTTCGGCGTCACCGGCATTTTCACGTCACCCACCGCTGTTCGCATGCTCATGCGCTACGGCAACGAGCCGCTGCTCTCCGTCGATCACTCTCGTCTCGAGCGCGTCGTCTGTGCCGGTGAAGTGCTCAATCCTCCAGCCTGGGACTGGCTGCAGAACACGATTCTCGGCGGCCTGGTGCCGGTGATCGACCATATGTGGCAGACGGAGACGAGCGGACCAGTGTTCGGTAACCCGTACGGTCTCGGCATGCTGCCGATCAAGCCTGGGTCAGCGGCGATCCCGCTGCCCGGCATCGAGGCGGCGGTCGTCTCGCTCGACGGCACGCCGTGCGCCACTGGTGAAAAAGGCATCGTGGTCCTGAAGCGCCCGTTTCCAGGGCTCACGGCGGAACTGTGGGGCGAGCCCGAACGGTATGGCCGCGATTACTGGCAGCGCATTCCAGGCGTCTATTACAGCGGCGACGCCGCGCACATCGACGAGGACGGATATGTGTGGTTCGGCGGCCGTGCTGACGAGATCATCAAGATCGCAGGCCACCGCATCGGCACGATCGAGGTGGAGAGCGCATGCCTGAAGCACGCCGCCGTCGCCGAGTGCGCCGCGGTCGGCCGTCCCGACGACCTGCGCGGCGAGGTGATTTCGGCGTTCGTGCTGTTGAAGAACGGCCATACACCTTCAGCGGACCTGCGCAAGGCCGTGATCGACACGGTCCGTCGTGAACTGGGTCCGGTGGCCGTGATCGGAGAGTTGAACTTTGTCGGGATGCTGCCCAAGACGCGAAGCGGCAAGCTGATGCGCCGCGTGCTGAAGGCGGTGATCCTCGACCGCGATCCCGGCGACATCACGACGATCGAAGATGAAGGCTCTGTCGAGGAAACTCGCCAGGCATGGCTTCAAATGAAGTTGGAAATGAAGGGCGACAGGTGAACAACGTTCAGATCGCAGACCTCATGATGCGTCTCCGTGCTACGCTTCGATCGTGCCAGACAGCTCTGCCGTAACCTCTCCGCATGAGGGTGACTCTCCCGACGGCTCTTTGATCGTCCGATGCGCTGTGCTGGTCTCCGCCCTCCGCGGGTCGCGTGCCCGCGCCGCGGGCATCGCCTTCCGGGAGCTGATTCATGACGCTTGAGTTCGCCGGCAACATGTTGTGCTCGGCCGGCGTGAGCTATTTCCACGTCTATCCCAACGGCGACGTGTACCGCTGCCTGGCCGATTACAACGCCCGCCGGCCGCCGATGTTCAACCTGAAGCGCGACGGCTGGAAGGGTGCCGTCGATCCGACCGTGTGCGATCACGAGCGCTGCTACAACGCCTGCGACCTGGATTGGACGACCAAGTGGCAGGTCGATGGCCAGGGCCGTCTGGAGAAGACCTTCGAAGGCCAACGCAAGGACATCGAGAAGGAGGTCTCGCTGCTTCCTGTGCTCGCAGCGCCTGGAGTCGCCGCAGCGCCGGATGGCCTACTTCATCTGGTCACCGACGCTGGCGTGCAACTACACCTGCGCCTACTGCGGCTGCGCGGCCGGCGAGAAGCAGATCAGGAACGACTTTCCCTCGTCGTACCCCGAGCTGACCGTCGACGAGTGGACCGACATCTGGAGCGACATCCTGGAGCGCTTCGAGTACGGCATCCTCAGCATCACCGGCGGCGAGCCGCTGCTCAGCGACGCGACGATCCCCGTGCTCAGCATGGTGACGCAGAAGTTCGCCTGCTACATCACCTCCAACATCAGCCGCAACATCATGGAGTTCACCCGCGGCCGCATCCGCCCGGGGGGCGCCGTGTGAGGTGGAAGGCTTCGGCCAGGTGCCGATCGGCCTCTCTGGGATCAACTGCAGCCTGCACCCCACCTCCAAGGGCTTCAACTGGGAGCTCTTCAAGGGCTCGGTCCTCCTGCTGCGGAATGCGGGCTTCCATGTCTCGGTCAACTACGTGGGCTATCCGCTCCAGCTCTATCTGGCGCCCGAGTACAAGGCGTGGTGCGAACAGAACAAGGTCGAGTTCACGCTGTCGTCCTGGCAGGGCGTGGACAACGAAGGCAACATCTCGCGCTACTCCCTCCCCGAGCGGACCTTCTTCGAGGAGATCGCGCCGTCGCACCGCAAGAAGGCGAACGAGCTGGTGTTCATGGATTGCCGCTACGACGTGATGCTCGACAACCCAATCACGCGCGTGCTGATGGCAGACGTCCTGACGCTGACGGGTCGCATCCGCAACCTGTCTCACACCGCGTGGCAGGTCGGCAGCGGACCCGGCCGGTGGAGCGTCGCCGGCTACCTCACCCGCATCGGGCGGCGCAAGCTGTGGGTGCGCGAGTTGCGCACCAGCCCGCCGGACTGTCGCGTGCCGCAGAACGGCGAACTGGAGTTCGCCCTGCCCATCGACACCCGCGGCCTGCCGGCCGGCATCTACGAGGTGTGGATCGACATGCTGATGGACGGCCGAAACTGGATGGCGCTCCACGGGGCGGTTCCGGTCGCCGCCACCCTCCGGATCGAGACGTTCAGCCACGAGATCGCGGTGGACGCCGACGCCGTGACCCTGTCGCCCGGCGGCACGGCCGTCTTGAGTGGCACCTTGCGCAACACCTGCGGCAAGCCGTGGCCCGAGGGCGCGGGCGGCGAGCCGCTGAAGCTCGGCGCCCGCCTGTTCCGGCAGTCCGTCAAGGGCGAGGCGGTGCGCGAATTCCGTGCTCTCCTGGAGCGACTGCCGGAAACCGCGGAGGACGCGGTCGCCTTCCGCCTGGTGCTCGATCCGGGAGAGCTGGAGCGCGGCGACTACGAGCTCAGCATCGATGTCGTGAAGGAGAACCAGTTCTGGCTGGCCGAGAAGGGGGCGACTCCCAGGGTCATCCCGGTGGTGATCGCGTGACGGACCGGGCATGAGCGCGCTCGGGGCCATTCTCAGGCTCCGCCTCCTCCGCTTCGGGCAAGCGGCTCGAGGCCGATGCGAGCGAGGCGGGCGAGGCTCTGGGCGAGCGCGATCCGGTCCGGTTGATCCGCATATGCGCGGGCCAACGTTGCCAGTTGCAGAAACGTGTCCGTGTGCGACAACGGATCCAAGTCGCAGATTTCGGCAGCGCGATCCGCGTAGTTCGCAAAGTACGCGCGGCCATCCGGGCCGACGCGCATGTCGGCGAGCAACGCTCGAACCGCGGGTTCCACGGGCTCGTCGAGGCGGGCCACGGCGTGCTCGCTGGCGTCCGCCTGTCGTGCGTCTGGAGAAGATGCCGAACCCTCCACGGAGTCGTCATGCGGCACGGTGCGGCGCCCAACGTCGAAGGGAACGACCTCGATGGCGTCGAGGGGGCGCTCGTGCCACCAGGTTTCCAGGCGGCTCATGAGTCGTTCCCTCCAGACGCAGTCCGGACTCGTGGCGGGCCCTCCGAGGACGGCCCTGAACCCGGCGCACCACATCGGATCGACACAGCCGGCGCAGGGCTGAAGCGTCGCCCTCTGACGGGACATCATTCCGGCATTCCGGTCTTTCCCCGCGATCCCGAGCACCCGCGACAGGAGATCTGCCGAAGGCGGCTGACCACTCGTGAGCGCCATGTGCTCGACGCCGTACGCGCCCGGGTGCGGCCAGAGACGGCCGCGCTCGTCGACGAGCAGCGTCCAGCTGGCTGCGCTGGCCGGCACCGTCTGGTCAGCGATCACGCGTGCGGCCAGTACCGCAGTGTTCTCCTCGTAGAGCGGCTGTCCCGGTCGACTTCGATTGTGCGCCGCGATCATGACCGCCGCCTCGAAATACGCGTCGGCAAGCGCCACCATGTGCGCACGAACGCCGTTCTGAATCGTCGCTCCCCGCCCTTCAGGACGGACCGGATTGATCTTCACGCACGACAATCCTTCCGAGATGAAGAACTGGACGACCGGCTCGACGTCCGACGGGTCGGAAACGACGGCGATGACGGCAGGATTCGGGTCGACGGACCGAAGCGCGGCGAGACCTCGCATCGTCTGACGATGGCTCCCTCTGCCAGACTGTGTGACGCGGTGCCGATCGTGCACCTGCTGCGGCCCGTCCACTGACACGACGACGCGAAACCCCGCATCCACGAGGCTCCTCGCCCGACGGCGATCGAGCAACATGCCGTTCGTGACGATCGCCATCGTCCCGATTGATGCAGTGGGGAAGGGAATCAGCGCGTTTCGCGCGATGGATGCGAGCACTTCGACCGCAGGATCGAGCAGTAGCGGCTCGCCGCCGTGAAGCTGGATCCCCAGGTCGAGATCGCCGAGCTCGCCCAGCGCTTTCACCCACGATTCGAATTGGCGCGGCTCGAGACTCGTTCGAAGGCGAGGGCTCGCGTCAACGTTGCAGTACGTGCACTCCAGGTTGCAGTGCCGACTGATCAGGAAGACCGCGGCTAGCGACAGCCGATCTGCGGTCTCGCCTGTCGTCATCGAACGGGCACCGTCGTGATCGGGCACAAGAGGGCGGGGCTCAGTCTCGTTCGTCGCGATCAAGGCTACTTGGCGGCTTTGGCCCGACGAATGGCAATTGCCGCCAGATCGCTGATCATGACCACGGCATTGACCGCCATATCCAGGAAATGCGGAATCGACGTCGACCCGGCCTGCACCTTCAGTCGGGCTTTCTCGATTTCGCGGAGCGCTTTGAGCGCTGCCGCGGCTTGTTGGGCTCCCGTCTTCTTCTTCGCCATGATGTCTCCTTGTCGTCCGCTGATTGCCGATCGGGCAGGTAGAACCAGTCAGGCTCGCCGGATATCGCGTGACGCTGAAACTTCTCGACGAGCGTTCGCGGCGTGAACTGTGCCGCGTGCGCGCGAAGAGATGTTCTCGCGGCTTCGACGAGTTCCTCCGGCGATGTTCCCGGCGCGAGACGGGCCGAGACAATCCCTTTCATCCCGAACTCGTCGGGAATCACCAGATAGGCGGCGTCCGGCGTCAACCGAATGCCGACGATGCGGCGCAGCGGTTCGTCATCCGCCTGCGCGCGGACAAAGTGAAACCGTCCCGCAAACTCCGGATCCCACGCCAGCGGCTTGAGCAGGTCCTCGATCCGTGGCCCCAACTCCGAGCTGAGGTCTACAGCCAGAACCCGGGCATCGCAGGCGGCAACGTTCAGCGCCTGATGCAACGTCGCGAAATACGGGAGCGGCCGCTCGTCCGCAGGAGGTTCTGCCTCGCCCGGGTACAGCGCCAGCCAGCGCTCGAGATAGTCGACGAGATCGGCGGCCTCGAAGTGGATCGGCAGCGGCGCGAGGTTCTCGCCAGATGGCGAGACGATCCGGTTCTGAACGTTCCCCATCAGCACGGGGCCGTACTCGATTTTGAGCGCTCGATTCTCAGCGGATTCGCGACCGTCCAGACGCACGCACACCAAGCGCTTCAGGACCTCTTTTACGCCTGACGCGGAGAAGACACGCTCCTCCAACTCGGCGTTGGCCAGTCACCAGACACCTGGAACGTGTTCGACTCTGGGTGACGCGAACGACAGCAGGATCAGCCGTTCCAACCGCTTGGCGTAATGGAGCGCGGGCCTCCATTGGCCCCACCACGAAATGCCCTGATCGATCCTCGGCCCGGCATAGTCCATCATGCTCGCCGTGACGCCGGCGCGCTGGAGCGCCGCAGTGGCCACGTCGGCATTGGGAACGAGCAGGTGCAGCTCACGACCGGTCGGCAGGTTGCAGGACGACTCGCAGCGAACGTCCACGCCCGCATCAGCGAGGATGCGCCAGGGTTCCGTGTGCATGAGGTCGGTGGCGCGGATGCGGATGAGCGACCCAGACGACTTGAGCCTGTCGTGATGCAGGCAGTCAAAATCGACGTACGTCTGAAGAGGAAGGGCGTTGCGCCAGGCACTCCACCATTGAATGCCGACGGGTGTCACCGGGAGTGGAGGCGTGATCTCGATCGTGGTAATGCCGTGCCCGCGCAGCGTCCGAATCGCTGCGTCTCGGTCGGAAACGAGGAAGTGAAGCGGATTCGATCCGTCGATCGAGCACCGGCCCAACGGCTTCACACCACCAGCAGTGAGGCGCGCGGCAGCCTCGGCCTCGCCGTGCATCGACGTGATTTGGATGACGCGCATGTCTCCCAACGACCGAATGCGGGCGAGAGTAGAACGGTCGGGGTTCGAAATCCAGCACTTTTGCCTGCTGAGCTGGGTTCCGGAGAGACACCCGCCAGAGACGACAGCATCGTGTCGAGGCTGATTGTCCAAGAGGCCGCCCTGAGGCGCGTTGATCCCCCCGACGACACAGGCCCGGCTGACGACTCGAGACACTCGAGGGTAGCGGGCGGCCGGACCTGCGCGTGCCAACTAGAACACTCACGAGTTGCGGTCGTCCGACGCTGAATCGATGTGGAACCGCGCGGCAGTGGTCTTGCAATCGGTCCGACGCCCCCAACGCATCGCAGAGAGTTGGGTGGGAAGCTGTTCTGTTACCAATAAGGAGGACACCGTGGCCACATTAGCCCGAGACGTCATGACCTCGGATCCGGCATGCTGCACGTCGTCGACAACACTCGAGCAAGTTGCAAGACTCATGCTGGAGAACGATTGCGGTGAGATTCCGGTCGTTGACGCGTCCCAGCGCTTGATCGGCGTCGTCACGGACCGTGACATCGTGTGCCGCGTGGTCGCCGAGGGCAAGAATCCGATTGGCCAGGTCGCGGAAAGCTGCATGTCTCAACCGGTCATCACGGTCCGCGCTGACTCCCCGCTTGACGCCGTGGTCGCGACGATGGAGAAGCATCAAATCAGGCGCGTGCCCGTCGTCGATGAGCGGGGCTGCTGCGCTGGGATCATCGCGCAGGCAGATGTCGCGCGCGTCGGTCGCGAGCCTGCCGTCGCGGCGTTGGTGCGCGAAGTCTCACGAGATTCTGGACAGGACTCGCGCTAGAGCGGCGACCTCGAGGTCCTGTCACTCGATGTCGTAAGGACCACGGTCCGCCGGCGGCGATCGATGCGTGGCCGCACGACACCGAGCTTGCCGCCGTCGAGGACCACGTGCTCGTGAGTGCCCGGATTGATCACGGCGGGGCGTCTCGATCATCTTCTCGCACGCGCCGACGCCGCTCAGGCATTCTTTACGCATGCGGCGGCGCGGATGAACGTGAATCGTTGATTCAGCGACTGCCAGCGAGCACCTGCTTCGCAAGTGCAATGGCGGCCTCGCGGTTCCTGGGCTTGTCGTTCCTGATATCAACGACGATGTCGAAGGCCCGGGCGTTGTTGTCGCGGCAGACGAGCACGTGCGAGCCGTCGATCTGATCTCTCACATACGCTGCGCGGGCTGGGAGCCCCTCGACCGCTTCCGTAAAACCTACGTCGCTCGGCGTGATGGTGGTGCAGACCATGGGGCTCTGCAGCACGTAGAAGACGTGAGGGGTGTCACGACCGTTGGCGGGAAAGAACGTGCAGCCGCCCGGCGTCAGTGTCATCGGCGCGCCGGTGACGGCGGCCACCTGTTCGACCGTCAGCGGACACGGATTGTCGGCCTTCGCCGCCACCGACGAGGGTGCCGAAGCCGCTGGCGCAGATGCTGCCGGCGCGGCCGTCTTGTTCTCGCCACTGCTGCAAGCCGCGATGGACACCGACACAATTCCCGCGCACATCCAGCGAAACAGTCCTGATACCGTCATCACGTGTTCCTCCACCTGCAGGCCGTTCAGCGGGCCTCGCCAAGGGCGCAAGTCTACAGCTTCGGGCGATGTCGAACACCCCGAGGTCGACAGAAAGCCTGAACCCTTCGCGACGAGCTGCGCGTCGCGCTGTCCTGAATCGGCCTCGCAGCGGATAGCGCCGGATGTCGGCGTCCGGGTCAACCATCCTGGGCCGCAGCCGCACGCGCCTGGTTCCGGCGTGCTACCAACACGTGTAAGATGCGTGGCCGGCTTCGGAGCTCCAGACCTATGAACGACACAAGCGACGACACCACCCCAATCGTTGACAGCATTCTGCACCCCACGGATTTCACCGAGGCCAGCCGGGTCGCCTTTTACCACGCACTGAAGACGGCGCTCCTGGCGAAATCGAAACTCACGCTCCTCCACGTGTCGCCCGGAACAAACTTGGAATGGGCGGACTTCCCTGGCGTGCGTGAAACCCTCGAGCGCTGGGGATTGCTGCCCGCGGGCAGCCCCCGCTCCGCCGTGCCGGAGCTCGGCATCGATGTCCGCAAAGTCATCGCCAAGCAGAGCGACCCGGTGAAGACCGTGCTTCGCTACCTGGGTGAACATCCCGCCGACCTCATCGTCCTCGCCACACACCAGCACGAGGGCCGTGCACACTGGTTGCGACATTCGGTGGCCGAACCGGTCGCCCGCCGGGCGGCTCAGATGACGTTGTTCATCCCTAATGACAGCGCAGGCTTTGTCTCGGCCGAGGATGGATCGGTGTCATTGGAGCACATCCTCATTCCAGTGGCGGCCACGCCCCGGCCGCAGCCGGCCATCGAGGCAGCCGCTCAGCTGGTGGCTCGTTGGAACTGCCCGCGCGGGACTTTCACGCTGCTGCATGTCGGGGATCCGGACGGGATGCCAACGGTCCGCTGTCCTGACGTGCCTGGTTGGGAGTGGAAGAAAACCACGCGCACCGGCGACGTGATCCAAGAAATCCTGGACACGGCTCAGAAATCCGCCGCGAATCTGATCGTGATGACTACCGACGGTCGCAACGGGTTTCTCGACGCGCTGCGCGGCAGCCACAGCGAGCGGGTGTTGCGGCACGCGCCCGCGCCAGTGCTCGCGGTGCCGGTCGGTTCGCTTGCCGAAGCGCATCTCGGTTGACAAAGCGCTCGCCAAGTTCGCAGAATCGATTGTCTCCATCGTTCGCCTCGTCGCTTGCACAGCCTTCGCGGGGAGATTTCTCGTATCGATGTGGACGATCGCCAAGCGGCTCTGGCTCGGAACCCTCCTCATCGTCCTGGCGTCGCTCGTCCTGCTGTTCTCCGACGTTGATCGAAGCCCCGTCCGGACCACGTCGGCGCGGGTCGCGATGCTGCGCTACTCGTCGTCGGTGCTCTACGACGATTCGGTTCGGGGTGCGCTCGCGGGCCTCGCCGCGAGCGGCTTTCAGCGCGGCTCCACGCTGGAGCTCACCGAGTACAACGCCGAGTCGGACGTCGGGACGGCCAACGCGATTGCCAGCGAGATGGTCAGCGGGGGCTTCCGGCTCCTGATCTCGTTCGGCACGCCGTCGCTTCAGGCGGTGGCCAACGCCAATCGCGATCGCCGGATTCCGCACGTTTTCGGCACCGTCGCGAACCCGCGGCGATCGGGCGTCGGCATCGGAGCCGATCCCCTCGATCATCCGCCGCACCTCGCAGGCATCGGCAGCATGATCAAGGTGGACGGCGCCTTCGTGATCGCCCGGCGCATGTTCCCCGCGCTCCAGAGGGTAGGCATGCCGTGGAACGCGGCCGAGGCCAACTCCGTGGCGTTCACCGACGCCATGCGCGAGCTCTGCAAGACGATGGGGCTGACGCTGCTCGAAGCGAACGTGGACAGCACGGCGGCGGTCGGCGAAGCGGTGTCGTCGCTCATCGCGCGTGGCGCCCAGATGATCTGGGTGAGCGGCGACAACACGGTGCTCTCCGCCGTCGGAACCGTGATCGCGTCGGCAAAGCGCGGACGCATCCCGGTGATGACGATTACGCTGGGCAATGCCGAGCAAGGCGCCCTGTTCGATTACGGTCCTGACTTCTTCGAGATCGGCCATGCCACCGGTGACATGGCCGCTCGAGTCCTCAAGGGCGCCGATCCGAAGACGATTCCGATAGTCGAGATGGCCGCGACCGGGATGCACCTGAACGTCACGGGCCTCGCCGAGCTCAAGGACCCGTGGACGGTGCCCGACGACGTGCGTCGCGAGGCGCTATTGGTGATCGACGAGAGCGGACGGCACGAGCGCATCGGGCAGTAGCCATGGAAATCACCCGCGTCGTCGTCGGCAACACGCTCGTGCTCGAAATCGACGGCCGTCTCGACGCTGCGTGGGCCGATCATTTCGATGCGAGCCTGGCAGAAACCGTCCGCGAGGGTCATCGCCACCTGCGCCTGGATCTGGCACGCGTCAACTTCCTGAGCTCGGCGGGCATCGCCGTGCTGATGAAGTTCTACAAGCAGCTGAGTCGCATCGAGGGATCGCTCCGCGTGGTGCGGCCATCGAAACAGGTCCGGACGGTGCTCGAGATCACGCGGCTCGTGCCGATCCTCGTGGAGGTGAGCGTCGACGACGGAGGCGGCGAGTCCCGGCGACGTTGGCCGACAGGTGAGCGTGGGCGCGGGGCGTCTGGAAGTCTTCGATATCGCGCCGGGCGCCAAGCTCGCGTGGCGCGCCATCGGAACGAGCGCGATGCTTCCTCGCGCCTCTTACACCGAGCAGCAGGCCGTGACGATGGCATGCCCGGAATCGACGTTCGTGCTGGGCGTGGGCGCGTTCGGCGAGACCTTCGCCGACTGTCGCCATCGCTTCGGCGAGTTCCTCGCCGTCTGCGGCGCCGCCGCCTATCAACCCGCGGACGGCACCGACGCGCCCGACTACCTCGTGTCGTCGGGCTCGCTGGCCCTCGAGCCGAAGCTGCTCTACGGCCTGGCCTGCGAGGGCACGGCCGCGCACCTCGTGCGGTTCGATCGGTCCAAGGAGGACGGACCCATTCTGCTGAGCGACCTCGCGAGCGGCTGCCTCGACGTTGCACAGTCGTCGGCCGTCGGCATGGTCGTCGTCGCAGAGACCGCCGGCCTCATCGGGGCCGCGCTGCGTCGATCGCCCGCCACAGAGAACCTCGCGACTGACGATCTCTTCGAGCATCCGGGCGTACGAGAGTGGCTGAGTTTCACCGCCGAACCGGCCTTCCCGCGCTCGACGGTGTTGCTCGTCGGCGTCGCCCAGCGCGGCGCATCGATTCCCGCTCTCGAATCCGAGCTTCGTCCCATTGGCACCGGTCGAGATCTCGTGGGTCATTTTCACGCCGCGGCGTTCGGGTTCCGTCCGCTTCAGAGGGGCAGCATCGAGCTCAAGGAAATCGTGGCCGATCTCTTTCGGCAGGAAGAACTGCTCGGCGTGCTTCACCTGCTTCGGGACGATCGCGGCAAGGAGTCCCGGCGGGAGAGCGCGTTCCTTCGCGGCGCATGCTGGGTCGGGCCTCTTGCCTCGGCCGCATAGTCACTCATGCTGCTTCTCCTGAGCGCCCTCACGATCGGTCTCATCCTGTCGCTCCTGGCCCTGGGCGTCTTCATCAGCTTCCGTATCTTCGGCTTCGCCGACATCACGACCGACGGGTCGATCACGCTGGGCGCCGCAGTCGCCGCCACGCTGCTCGTCGCCCAGTTCCATCCGCTGACGGCGACGACGATCGCGTTTGTCGCGGGAGCTTCTGCCGGGGCCGTCACCGGCCTCATCCACACGCGATTCGGCATCAATCGTCTGCTCGCGGGCATTCTCGTCATGACGGCGCTCTATTCCGTCAACCTGCACGTCATGGGGAAGGCCAACATTCCGCTGATGAGCGAGCGCACCCTGGCGACGATGGCTGAAGGTCTCGGCAGCGCGCTCGCCGGCGGCCCCGGCGACATCGGATTCTTCGGCTGGCTCGTGAGCGTGCGCGATCTGTCGATGCTGTTCTGGGCGCTCGCCGTTGCCTCCGTCGGCGGCCTTCTCCTCTACGTGTTCTTCCGCACGAACGTGGGAACCGCGATGCAGGCTGCCGGCGACAACGCGCAGATGATCAAGGCGCTCGGCGTCAACGTGGACAACATGATCGTGCTGGGCCTGGCCGTGTCGAACGGCCTGGTCGCGCTCGCTGGCGCGCTCCTCGCTCAGTATCAGGGGTTCGCGGACGTGCAGATGGGCATCGGCATCATCGTGTGGGGTCTCGCGAGCATCATCATCGGTGAGGCGCTCGTCGGCACGCGCCAGATCGGCTTCATCATCGTCGGCGCCATGATGGGCTCGGTCCTGTTCCGCCTGCTGGTCGCCATCGCCCTCCGCGCCGGCCTCGACCCGAACGATCTGAAGCTCGTCACCGCCGTCTTCGTGTTCCTCGCCCTCATACTGCCTGATCTGCTGAAACGCGCCGGCCGATGGGGGTCCAGGTTCGCAGTCGCCACGCCCGCGCTCACCGGAAAGGACAAGCGGTGAGTGCTCCCCAGCGCGAAGCGCGTCCGATGCTGGAGATCCGGCGCGTGAGCAAGGTGTTCAACCCGGACACACCGAACGAGGTCCGCGCGCTGCAGGATGTCACCCTGACGATCGATGAAGGGACGTTCGTGATGGTCATCGGCACGAACGGCTCGGGGAAATCAACGCTGTTGAACGCGGTCGCGGGCTCGTTCGACGTCGACACGGGCAGCATCGGCTTGAACGGCACCGACATCACGCGGTGGCCCGAGCACCGCCGCGCCCGGATGATTGGCCGCGTCTTCCAGAATCCCTTCAGCGGCACGGCCCCCACCATGTCCATTGCCGAGAACCTGGCGCTCGCGGCGCGGCGCGGCCTCCCGCGCGGGCTCGGGTGGTGCCTCTCCACGCATCTACGATCGGAGCTTCGCGATCGGGTGGCGACGCTGAGGCTTGGCCTCGAGGATCGGCTCGACAATCCGATTGGCAGCCTGTCAGGCGGTCAACGGCAGGCACTGACGCTGCTCATGGCGTCGTGGCTGCGCCCGACGCTCCTCCTTCTCGACGAGCACACGGCGGCTCTCGATCCCAAGAGCGCCGATCAGGTGATTCGTCTGAGCGAGGAAATCATCGCGCGCGAAAAGCTGACGGCTTTGATGGTGACGCACTCCATGGACCAGGCCGCCGATCTCGGCACGCGCCTCGTCATGATGCACCGCGGGCGGGTCATCCACGATTTTGCGGGCGTGCAAAAGGAGCGGCTCCGCGCCGACGACCTCATCTCGCGGTTCGAGAGCGTCAGGCGCGCCGAGCAGCTCGACGAGACCGCCGCGGACATGCTCCGCCGGCTCTACGTCTGACGGACATGACCGGGGCGCTGCAGGTTACTGTCCGGAACCATCGGTCCGAGCTTGCGCGTGTCGGCAGGCTCATCGAGGCCTTCGGCGACGCCTACGCGCTCTCGCCCGATCTCATCTTCAAGGTGAACCTTGCGCTCGACGAGGTCATCACGAACATCGTGCTCCATGCCTACGACGACCAGGACGAACACGGCATCAGGATTGGCCTCGATCTCGAGGGCGATGCGCTGACCATCACGGTGGAGGATGACGGCCGGGCCTTCGATCCGCGTTCGGTGGCGCCTCCGGATCTCGACCTCAACGCCGAGCGTCGCGACGTTGGGGGCCTCGGACTGCACATCGTCCGGTCGATCATGGACGGCGTGGAGTATCGGCACGATGGCGATCTGAATCGCCTGGTGATGCGCATCAAAGTCATGAGTGATGAATCGTGACGTGTGAGTCCAGAACGGCTTCGCCTCCTTCGAGCAGCACTCGCGCGAGCAGCGCGTTCGTCAATGCGGCCTGGATGGGCCTGATTGGCCGTAGAATGGGCGCTGAATCTTCCCGCGGGTCCACCAACACCGTCGCAGATCAGTCAACGAGCTGGACAGAGGCAACCACTTTGCGGCCTGGCAGGAGCCGGACCTCTTCACGACCGAGATCTGTGCAGCGTTCACGTCGCTGCGCCAAGGAGGCGTCATGAGCACCACCGTCGACAACCCGACCGAAATTCGATCGTTCCAAATCAAGATTCCAAAGGAGCAGATCGACGACTTGCGCCGGCGCATCGCGGCGACACGCTGGCCCACCAGGGAGCTCGTTGGGGATCGGTCGCAGGGCGTGCAGCTGGCGACGCTGCGGGCACTCGCCCGGTACTGGGCGACCGAGTACGACTGGCGCAAGTGCGAGGCGAGACTGAACGCGCTGCCGCAGTTCACGACCGAGATCGACGGAGTCGAGATCCACTTCATCCACGTCAGGTCGCGGCATGAGAACGCGTTGCCGCTGATCATGACGCATGGCTGGCCCGGCTCGGTCATCGAGCTGCTCGAGACCGTCGGCCCGCTGACCGATCCAACCGCGCACGGCGGCACTCCCGCGGACGCATTCCACCTGGTGCTGCCGTCACTGCCCGGCTACGGGTTCTCCAGCGAGCCGACCGAGCTCGGTTGGGACGCCGCTCGCACCGGACGCGCATGGGCGGAGCTGATGCGCCGCCTGGGCTACACCCGCTACGTCGCCCAGGGCGGCGACGTGGGTGCCCTCGTCACGGATCTGATGGGCCGCCAGGCGGTCGAGGGTTTGGCCGGCTACCACCTGAACCTGCTCACGGCGGTGCTCGCGATCGGCGATCACCTGCCCAGGAAATCCGAGCAGGAACGCGCAGCGGCCAAGGCGCTGGCGACGTTCAAGGAGGACGGCTTCGGCTACTTCCTCGAGATGGCCACGCGGCCACAGACGATCGGCTACGCCCTGCTGGATTCACCCGTCGCGCTGGCGGCCTGGTTGCTCGACCACGACACGGACAGCTACTACAAGATCTCCCGCGCGTTCGTCGACGGCGAGCCCGTGGGCCGTCTCACCCGGGAGACCATCGTCGACAACATCACGCTGTACTGGCTGACCGGCACCGCAGCATCGGCGGCCCGGTCGTACTGGGAGGACGGACGAGCGCTGGCCGCAGCGCTTGCGTCCGGCCAGCCTCCGCCGCCGGTCAAGGTGCCCGTCGGCTTCACGACGTTCCCCGGCGAGATCTGGGCTGCCCCGCGCAGCTGGGTCGAGGCGGTCTACCCCGGCCTCGCCTACTTCAACGAGGTCGACAAGGGCGGCCACTTCGCCGCCTGGGAGGAGCCGGAGCTCTTCTCCGCCGAGGTGCGGGCCGCATTCAGCTCACTGCGCTGATGACGCCTCCTTCGGAGACATCAGTTTCGTGCCAAGTCGCGATGAGCGAAGGTTCAACCCGATTCTTGTCCCCGCCCACTCAACTGTAAAAGACGCGCTAGATTGCCGCCCCGCTTCACCGATGGAGGACTCCGATGCGCCGAGCCAACATGTTCTCTCCAGCAGCAGCAACCATCGCCGCTGTGCTTGCCGGAATGTCTGTTCCAGCCTCCAGCCAAGCGCCGGTCACGGCGTTCGAAGGAGCGCGGATCATCGTCGGGGACGGCAGCCCGGCAATCGAGAAGGGGATCATCGTTGTGAACGGCACGACGATCCAGGCTGTTGGTGCCAACGTGCAGGTGCCGGCGGGAGCTCAGCGCGTGAACCTGGCTGGCAAGACCGTCATGCCGATGATTCTCGACACTCATATCCACGCGCCCGCGACGCGCGAACAGATGATCCGTGACCTGAGACGCCGCGCCTATTGGGGTGTGGGCGCCGGGATGAGTATGGGCACGGACACGACCGACGTCGTGTTCAAGGTCAGGGATGAAACCAGGAGCATGCTCGGAACCGCCCGGCTCTTGACAGCCGGCCGTGGTGTCACCGGCATAGAGAAAGGACGTGAGCAGAGCGCGTACTGGGTCGGCACTACCGCCGAAGCGCGCCAAGCCGTGCAGGAGAACGCGAAGCGGCACCCGGACATCATCAAGATCTGGGTCGATGACCGCAACAACACCGTGCCCAAACTGACCCCGGAGCTCTACGGCGCCATCATCGACGAGGCGCACAAGCACAATGTCCGGGTCACTGCACACATCTTCGACCTCGAGGACGGCAAAGGGCTGCTCAAAGCCAATGTCGATGCGTTCGCGCACAGCGTCCGTGACCGCGACGTTGACCAGGACTTCCTGAGCATGATGAAACAGCGGCCGAACATCACGGTCAATCCGAACCTGCCGTCGCCCGGCAGGACGTGGGATATTGCCTGGCTGCAGAACAGAATCCCGGCCGACGAGTACGCCGCCGTTCAAAAAGCCAACGTCGACGACCCCAAGCAGGCGGAACTGTACGGCATTCAAGCGCGCAACCTGAAGCGGCTCAGTGATCAGGGTGCCCGCATCGTGCTCGGTACCGACGGCAACACGCCGTGGGCGCCGCACCAGGAGATGGAAGCCATGGCAATGGCCGGCATGATGACGATGCAGGTCATCGTTGCCGCGACAGGCCGCGCGGCCGAGTTTCTGCGGTTTACCGACACCGGCACGCTTCAGGCGGGCAAGAACGCCGACGTGATCGTGCTCGATGCGAATCCGCTGGACAACATCACCAACACACGGCGGATCAATGCGGTCTATTACCGAGGCCAGATGGTGAACCTCAGCGTCTATCCGAACTGATTGGCGTTAGCGCCTGATGCTTTGGGGTCGGAGCGCTGACCGCCACGGCCCTTCTTGTCCTGCCGGGGGAGCTACGCCTGCGCGCGCCGGCGCCGGATCAGGGCCAGGCTCCCCAGCCCCATCATCATGAGCGTCGAGGGTTCCGGCACGACCTGCGTGGTCTGCGTGATCTGATCCTGGCCTCGTAGGGCCGGATCGGGGTTGGTGCCGTCGACGTCCAGCCACGTCGCCTGTGATCCGAGGTAGTTGCTCGAATAGAGGGCGCCCAGGTACGTCCCCACCTGCGTGAAGATGGGGCCAGGCGCAGTGGAGCGGGATGCGCGGGGCCGATCGAGGAGATTCGGCCCGGTGACGTCGTCTTGTTCTCGGCAGGCGAAAAGCACTGGCACGGGGCGGCGCCAACGACGGCGATGACCCACATCGCAATCCAGGAGAAGCTCGATGGCAAGCCGGTGGACTGGCTAGACCATGTCACCCCAGAGCAGTACGAAGGACGGTCCGGCGGAAGCTAGCCTGTGATCGCAGCATGGCGAGCATCTTGATCACCGGTAGCACAGACGGCCTGGGCCGAGCAGCAGCACAGGCTCTGATCCAAAAGAGTCACCAGGTCGTTCTGCACGCGCGATCTCCTGAGCGCGCGGCGGCGCTCGACGACCTCGCTCCCCGGTCCGCTGGCGTCGTGATAGGCGACCTGAGTAGCGCGACTGACACGCGAAATGTCGCGAACCAGGTGAACGCGCTCGGACGGATGGATGCCGTCATTCACAATGCCGGCGCGTATTCGACGAAAGGTCGATCACCGACGCCTGAGGGGCACCCGACCATCATTGCCGTCAACGCCCTCGCGCCCTATGTGCTCACGGCGCTGATGGAACGGCCCCGCCGATTGGTGTACCTCAGTAGCGGGATGCACCGCGGCGGCTCCGGCTCCCTGCGAGACATCGATTGGAGCGAGCGGCGCTGGAACCCCAGTCAGGCGTACTCAGACAGCAAGCTCTATCTGACTGCACTTGCGTTCGCCGTCGCACGACGCTGGCCCGACGTGCTGAGCAATGCCGTTGATCCCGGGTGGGTTGCGACGAATATGGGCGGGGCGAGTGCGCCGGACGATTTCGAAGAGGGGTATCTCACGCAAACATGGCTTGCCGTGAGCGAAGATCCCGCGGCAACTGTCAGTGGCCGATACTGGCATCACCGCCGACCGCTGTCCCCGGCCAAGGAAGTGGAAGACCCAGTCTTTCAAGACCAGCTCTCCGCCAGGCTCGCTGAAATGACCGGCGTGTCGCTTTTCTGAGGCGCTAAGGCGCGCATCTCGGTAAGTGTGAAAGGAGGGCAGCATCGATGAAGGCATTCATCCTCGATCGTTACGGAAACGCCGATCGCGTGCGAGCCGGCGACATGCCGGACCCCCAGCTGCGGGAGGATGACGTCCTGGTCCAGATTCACGCCGCGGGTGTTAACCAGCTGGATTCCAAGATCAGAGACGGTGAGTTCAAGAGTTTTCTGCGCTATCGCCTGCCGCTCATTTTGGGCCATGACCTGGCCGGGGTCGTGGTCCGCGTCGGGTCGCGAGTGCGTCAGTTCAAACCCGGCGACGAAGTCTACGCGCGGCCGGCGGACGGGCGAATTGGTGCATTCGCGGAACTCATTGCGATCACAGAAGCGGACGTGGCGAAGAAGCCAAAAGCCCTCACGATGGAGGAAGCGGCGTCCATCCCTCTCGTCGGGCTCACCGCGTGGCAGGCGCTGATCGAAAGAGCGAACCTACAGCCAGGACAAAAGGTGCTCATTCACGCCGGCTCGGGTGGTGTGGGCACATTTGCCATCCAGCTTGCGAAGCACGCTGGCGCGACGGTGGCGACGACCACGAGCACAGACAACGTGGATCTGGTCAGAAGTCTCGGGGCCGACGTCGTGATCGACTACAAGAAGAAGGACTTCGCGGACGTGCTCCGTGACTACGACGTGGTCCTCAACAGCCTGGACAAGGTGACGCTCGAGAAATCTCTGCGCGTGCTCAAGCCCGGTGGACAGCTCATCTCCATCTCAGGCCCACCCGATGCCGCGTTCGCGCGAACGATCGGCGCGTCATGGGTCTTGAGAATGGTCATGGGCGCCTTGAGCCGCGGGATTCGAGCGCAGGCCAAGCGCCGGCACGTGCACTATTCGTTTCTGTTCATGAGAGCGAACGGCGGCCAGTTGGCCAAGATCACGTCGCTCATCGATGACGGAATCATTCGCCCGGTCGTGGATCGCGTCTTCCCCTTCGCGTCGACAAAGGAAGCGATGGCCTACGTCGAAGCAGGACGCGCAAAGGGCAAGGTCATCGTCTCAGTGAGGGAATCATGAATGCGTAGCTTTCCGCGAGACAGACTGGGATTCGAACCCACTCAATGCCGCCAAGTAGTTCTGAATCTGTAGCTTGCGATGATGCTGATGAGCTTGGCTGGGAGGCAGGGATTCGTGCCCATTCGCCGCGAGGCGCAGCCGAGAGGCGATGTGCCTGAATCGGCCGCGCAGTCACGAGCGAGCCGAAGGCGAGCAGAAGATGGGGATTCGTGCCCATTCGCGACGAGCCTGCGAGTCGCGATGTGCCTGAATCGGCCTCCTGGCCACGAACGAGGCCGAAGGCCGACGTGAAGTGGCTGGGAGGCAGGGATTCGAACCCCGATAACGTGGTCCAGAGCCACGTGTCCTACCGTTGAACGACCTCCCATCAGGTCGGATCAGTCGTGCGGCAAAACTCGATTATAGCCGCCGCTTCCGACGAGCCGCAACCGCACCCGCCCTGCCCCTCCGCGCAATTCGCCACCACGCCCAGGGTGTTTCGCGGTGCGCCGCTCGAGCAGCACGAGCAGACGTGGACCGGCGACTGGAACATCCGAGGCCTCGCCGCGGCTGGGTACCGCGTGCGCCGGAAGAAGGGATAGCGAGCCGGTCAGTGTGAGGCCGGCGTCTCCGACGCGAGGTAACGCTCGAGCGCCGCGAGCCGCTCCACGACCCGGTCGCGTCCCAGTAGCGCCAGCACTTCGAAAAGCCCCGGGCTGACGGCCCGGCCAGTGACGGCTACGCGCGTGGCGTGAATCAGCGCGCCGGCTTTCACGCCGCTCGACTCCGCCACGGCCCGGAGCCGTGTCTCGATCCCCGCCTCGTCGAAGGGATCCGTGTAGCTGAGCGCCACTCGCAGGGCCGACACGAGCGGGACCAGGCCGTCTCCCGTGAGATGCTTCCGAGCGGCCTCCGGCTCGTACTCGACGGAATCCGTCAGGAACGGCCGCGCCTGATCCACGAAGTCCGCAAGCTGCTTCACACGGGGCCGAACCAGTTCCAGCACGCGCTCGAACCAGCCTCGCTCGTCGTCTGCCAGGCTGTCGCGCCACAGCCCGGCCGCTTCGAACATCGGCCGCACCTGCCGCGCCACCTCGTCGATCGAAAGCCGCGCAATGTGCTGCGCGTTGAACCAGTCCAGCTTGTCGGGATCGAAGATCGCGTTCCCGCCGCTGATGCCTTCGAGCGAGAACCGCTCGATGAGCTCTTGCGTGGTAAAGACCTCCCGATCGTCGCCCGGCGACCACCCGAGCAGCACGAGGTAGTTCACCATGGCTTCTGAGAGATACCCGCGGTCGCGATAGTCGGTGACCGACGTCGCACCGTGACGTTTGCTGAGGCGCTTTCGATCCGCGCCGAGAATGAGCGGCACGTGCGCAAAGCGCGGCGCCCTTCTGTCGAGCGCCCCGTAGAGCAGGAGCTGCTTGGGCGTATTCGAGATGTGATCGTCGCCCCGGACGACATCCGTGATCTGCATGTCGATGTCGTCGGCCACCACCGAGAGCTGATAGGTCGGCAGGCCGTCCGAGCGCAGCACCACGAAGTCCTCGATGTGCTCGTGATCGAACTCGATCCGGCCGTGCACCAGGTCGTCGAACCTGGTCTTCCCCGCCGGCACCAGAAACCTCACCGCCCGAGGGGCGCCGACGGCCTCGTACTCGGCAATCCGTTCCGGCGGCAGACTCAGACATCGGCGGTCGTAGCGCCAGGACTCGCCCCGAGCTTCCGCTTCCTCGCGGCGCGACCTGATGGCGTCCGGCGAGCAGTAGCAGTAGTAGGCGCGACCCGACGCCACAAGTGATTCCGCCATCGCGCGATGGCGATCGAGCCGCTGAGATTGAAAGTACGGCGCGAAAGGGCCGCCGACGTCCGGCCCTTCGTCCCAGTCGAGCCCCAGCCATCGCAGGCCCTCGACGATGCCCGTCACCATGTCCCAGGAGGAGCGTTCCGCGTCGGTGTCCTCGATGCGCAGCACGAAAACGCCGCCGTGCCGACGCGCGTAGAGCCAGTTGAACAGGGCCGTCCGCGCGCCCCCGATGTGCAGGTAGCCGGTGGGCGACGGGGCGAAGCGGACGCGAGGAGCGGCGGTCACTTCATGATTCCCAGAAAGAACAACACGAGCTCGAATATGAGGATCAGCACGATCGTCGCCTCGAGGAACGTGCCGCGCGTCATGCCGGTCTGCTCGACGGCGAAACGGTAGATGTCGTCGAGCGTCTTCAGCTTCTCCTGAACGCTCGCCTTCCAGGCGTCGAGTCCCAGTCGCGCGGCCACCAGAGTAAAGAGCCGCGCATCGTAGATGTCGCCCACGATCTTGAGTGTGTTCTCGGTCTTGTCGGTCAGCTCGTTGACATCGACGAACAGCGCGTGCACGCGACGTGCGGCGCGGGTATGGCGCCGCCCGAAGAACTCGTACCAGCGCCGCGACTCGAGCTCCGCGTAGATGTCGGTGAGCTCCTTGTCGAGCAGACCGTCGTAGTAGCGAAACTCCAGGAGCTGCGAGTTGGCGAATTCCAGGATCTCGAACGCCCCCTGGGCGCCGGCCTCGGTGTCATAGACCAGCGCCGCGTTCCACGACGGCACCACGAGATCGCTGGCGAGGTAGGAGATGCGATGTCGCAGCACCTCGTCTTTTTCCTGACGGCTCAGGGCCTGTCGCTCTCCGCGAAGCAGCAGCGCAATCTCCTCGGCGTGACCTTCGATGAGCTGCTCGGACGTCAACTGCGGATCGAGCTCGTGAATTGCAAAGACGACGTAGTCCTCGAACAGTGAAGAATCGCGGGGCGCCTTCATGGCCGACTGCAAGCGCTCGATGAGACGACGGCAGTACGCCTTTGCCTCGTGCTCGAGCGACTCGCTCTCCATCACGTTCTGCCCCAGGGCGATCAGGTCCACCCAGCTGCCCTCGAACGGACGGTTGAGCGCGAGCGACACCACCCCGTAGTCGTACACACGTACGCGCACACGAAATCCGCCGATCTCCGCCATGTCCACCTGCTCGCCGTCGAACGAGACCGGCGGCGGCTGGTACTGGACATAGGCGGGACGTGCCGGCCTGGCCGACAGCCGCGCCGGAACCGCCTCACCGCCGATGAGCTCGGGAATGGCCGCGAGGTTGATGGCCTCGGCCACGTCGAAGAGATAGAAAGACGTGATCTGCGCTGATCGGATATGGGACATGGCGGCGCTCTGCGCCGTGCTGAGGAACGGGCGCCGTTCATTGTCCCACGATCGGCAACCTCCTCAGTCGAACGCGGGAATCACGCATCGAGTTGCGCGTCGGGGTCGTGGTCGGTGCGGGCTTCCCGACCGGTCGACAGCCCGCGGGGCACTTGAACTATATTCATGCGGACAACAGCCGGGGGTCCAGGGGGCTCCCGGTCGGAACCCACACATCACGAGGGACAGCGATGCAGAACACGGTTCGTCGGTTGGCTACACTTCTCGGGATCGCGATGTTGATGGTGCCGGCGGCTGCGCGCGCGCAAGCGCCGCCACCGCAACCGCAGGCGCCGCAACAGCAACCGCAGGCTCCACCACAGCCTATGAGCTTTTTCGTCACCAGCGTCGGTCTCGGCAATGGCGCTAACCTGGGCGGCCTCGCGGGCGCCGACAAACACTGTCAGGCCCTGGCGCAGGCGGCCGGCGCCGGGAGCCGCACATGGCGCGCGTATCTGAGCCAGACCGCGGCTGGCGCAGCCCCGGCCGTCAACGCGCGCGATCGGATCGGCAGCGGGCCCTGGTACAACGCCAAGGGTGTCATCATCGCCGCCAATGTCGACGAGCTGCACGGCGACTCGCAGCGCGATCGCAACAACATCAGAAAGCCCAACGCCCTCACCGAGAAGGGCGAAGTGGTGAATGGGGCGGGCGACACGCCCAACATCCACGACATCCTGACGGGCTCGGACTCACACGGCCGGGCCATGATCGGCCGGCCCGACGTCACGACCTGCGGCAACTGGACCAGCAACGCCGCCGGCAACGCCGTCGTCGGCCATCACGACCGGCTGGGTGGACCCAACTCGTCGTGGAACGCCGTGCACATGAGCAACGGCTGCAGCCAGGAGAATCTGGTGAGTACGGGCGGGGCCGGCCTGCTCTACTGCTTCGCCGCCAACTGATCGATCTCAACACCGGGCGGGTCACGACGGCTCTTCACGCACGTCGTGGCCCGCCGTCTTCGAGCCTCGCCGTGCCGATGTCAGCGTGGACTTGCCGTGCTCGCGCCGGGCAGGTGCGCGCTCTTCAGCTCGCCGCATCGCGGAGGTCGCTGCCACGGTCTCTTTGATTCCGCAGCGTGTCGATGCAGTACAAGAGGGCGCGCGCTTCGTGGGAGGCGTCCTTCCAGATATCTCCCTTCCGCGTGATATGCGGCGGTGCAAAGCCGGCGCCCAGCGCGCGTTGCCAGCGCCGATGCTCGTCCAGGCCCAGCCGGTACAGGCCACCGTGCCGGGAATCGACGTACTGTCTGGTGAAGTAGCGCCATTGTGCATCGAAGTGGCGGGGGTATTCCTCCCGTTCGGGAGCCAGCCGGCTCACTGCGGCCAGCGCCTTGAGCACTTCGACCTGCACCCACCAGACCTTGCTGCGCGCGATGGCCTCCGGCGGCGTATCGCCACCCTCGGAGGATGCATAAAAGAAGCCGCCGTTCTTGAGGTCGCGCGTGTGCTGCAGCGCGAGATCCATCATCCGCATCGACAGCTGGTCGATTCTGGCCGGATTGTCCGCGACGAAGCGTGCCCGGCCGAGCCGCACGATG
The DNA here is from genome assembly GCA_963817395.1 of uncultured Acidobacteriota bacterium. GTDB lineage: Bacteria > Acidobacteriota > Vicinamibacteria > Vicinamibacterales > CAVPJW01 > CAWGYQ01. The sequence continues at coordinate 552,902 of CAWFOC010000003.1, forward strand.
GTCTGGCTCTGATAGCCGGCGCGCACCTGATGAGGCACGGGCGTCCAGTCCGGCTGAACGTAGATGTGCAGGCGCCCGGTGGAGGCATCCACCATTTTCGCGGACATGATCTCCAGCATTTCGGCGAGCCGGTCGCCCAGCGTGGGATCGGGCCACACACGGTAGAGCGACACGAACGTCTCCAGGAGGTCGGACTGGACGTTGGCGTCCTTGAGGCCGATCACGGTTTCAACCGTGTCCACCTCCGAGCCCATGGGACTCTGGGAGCGCTCGCGAATGAGCGTGTTGTCGCGCTTGAGAAATCCGAAGTAGCCGCCGTGCACCCGATCGCGCGCGTAGCGGTCCAGCCACTCGAACCCCTGGCGCGCGTGATCCAGGGCGGACGAATCCCCTGTCGCGGCATAGACTGCCGCGCACGCGTCGATGGCATAGGCGGCGCCGTGGGCGTGTTTGGTCTCGGCCTCGAGCGGCCTTCCCGCCCGATCGAGGCGATGCAGCCAGCCGCCGGCCTCGTGGTCCCACAGCACGTCGCGCAGGTAGCGAAAGCCGTGGAGCGTCGCGGTCAGGTATCGCGGGTCGTCCGGATAGGCCCGGCTGGCGTCGGCCGCGGTGAAAGTCTGACGCGCTTGAAACTCGAGCAGCTTGTCGTGCGGACCGCAGGGGGTCCAGCTGCGATCGAAATCGGAGAGAAAGCCGCCCGCCTCATGATCCAGCGAGCGCGGAAACCACGCCTCGAGCACGTGGCGTCGAAGGACCGATTCGAGCTCTTCGACGCGAGGCATATGGGATGGGGAGATCATATCGGGCGGGACGGGGCGGGGCGAGGCGGCGCGGCTCGTCGCCACGTGTCCACCGCGCGCCGTACGGCGCCCGTCCGCCGCTCCGTCAGCGATGCCACGGCCGAAGCATAGATCATGGCCAGCCCCGCGATTGCGCAGCCCAGGCCTATCAGCCGTGCCGTCGGCGCCCACGGTTCGTTCGGCGCCAGCCACGCACGCAGGAAGACGAGCAGCGGCAGGTGCACGACGTAGAGCGTGTACGACATGCCGGCCAGCCGTTGAGACACGAGGGCGTATACCCCGCCAGCGGCTTTACGTCTGTCGTGCAGCAGTGCGTACAGCCAGATCGCGAAGAAGAGGCCGGTTGCAGAGTCGATGAGCCATAGGGAGTCGCCCAGGATGCTCCTTACCGCGCTCGTGTGGCTGGCCAGCAGCCACAACGCGAAGAAGCCGCCGAGCACCCACGACCACACTCGCGGCACGCGACTGATCACGGAAGAGGAGGGCAGAATGCCGACCGCGACGCCGAGCAGCCAGATTGGAAAGTAGGCGGCAATGGTTGGTCCGCAGACATAGAACACCAGTGCGGCCGCGCCGGCCGCCATGATCCGGCGTTGGGGGGACCCCGGGCCGATGACGGCGACGGCGATGAACGGGAACGCGATGTAGTACCAGAATTCGAACGTGAGGCTCCAGAGCGCTTCATTGGAGCCGAACGGCGGCCCGATGATTCCCTGCAGGAACAGCAGGTTGGTCAGGAAGGTCGCACCACCGGCGCGCTCGGGCACGTTGAAAAAGTCGTGCGCGTACGGCTGGGCGGCTCCCGTGTATATGGGGTGTGTCTCGAACAGGCCGAGCCCAAGCTGGTCCCAGAAGGCCGTCAGCAGCAGTCCGGGGACGAGCACGACGTAGAGCCGAACGCATCGGGCGCTCAAGTAGTCGGGCCAACTCCACCGCCCGGCTCGGCAGCTCAGTACGGTTCCCGCCCCGACCAGCAATCCGCTCACGACGAAGAAGACCATGACGGCGTCGTGACCGAACGCGGTCAGCAGATACCAGCCGGTCGCGATCGGCCCGGAGTCCTGGACCTCGCCGAAGTCGAGGAAGAACCGGTAGCGAACGTGATAGAGCAGCACCGCCACCGCGGCCAGGCCGCGGATCATGTCCAGGTCGTTGGCGGCACGTGTCTCGCGAAGGCCGGCCGAGACAGGAGCGCCGGCCATCGGCGGCACGCGTGCGTGGAGCGTGTTCACGTTATCTTCTGCACGACGACGATGATGCTGCGCCGAGGAGCTCACCAAGCGTCGTAGTCCTGCAGTTCGTGGCGGATCTCGGGCGTCAGCAGATCCTCGCCTTCCGTGAACTCAGTGCGCCACTCGACGATGGAAAGTCGCTCGGGCCGCTCGAAGGCTCGCTGGTAGTCCCGCAGCTGACCGCCTCCCGATTAGTCTTCGAATTTCGCAGATTTTCTAGGAAATTGAATTGGCGGTGAGGCAGGGATTCGAACCCTGGGTACAGGTTTTAGCCCGTACAACGGTTTAGCAAACCGCCGCTTTCGGCCGCTCAGCCACCTCACCGCGCAAGAAAGCTAAGTATACGACAGCATTCGAGTTACGAGGAACCGCCGATCCGCAAGATTGTCCCTGAAATTGTCCCTGCCAACTCTTAGAACCGTGCCCAAAAACACCTGCGATTGCGTCTCACACAACCACGCCAGAAGGCAGCGGTTTTTTTCGTGAGTTATCAACGCTGCAAGGCTCTGATGCGAAGCCACTTCCGAGTATGAATGATTATCGAGATTTTGATTGGCCGGGATTGTGACGCGGAAACGACCGCGAAGAACGCCGATTGCGGGGTCTGAGGAACGCTCCGGTCTATTGAACCGCTGATCGTTCTGCGGCCCGGACAGTCTGGGAGAAAGGCCCTCGCGGGCCGAATGCTAGAATCACAAGAGTGCGGCGGTTCGTCCTCGCTATCATCGTCGGCCTGCTGACGTTCAGTGCCTCGGGACTCCCGACTCTGATCGCTGGCGAGCCCTGTACCGGCTACGAACAGCCGGGGAGCGAAGACGCTGCGTGTCCGCCCACATGCGTGACCTGCGGCTGCTGTGCACAGGCTGCTGAGCCCGCGTTGGTATCGGTGACGAGTTCGTTCGAGGCTCCCGTCGCCGACGTCAGTCCTCTCATTCCTCACCTCGCGAAAACCAGTCCCCGCGACATCCTCCACGTACCCAAGCCGCGCAGCGCATAGTCCTCTCCTTCGATCTCGCTTAGCTCGGACCGACACGGGTCGGTAGAAGGAATTCGCATGCGCATGGGTACGAGAGCCCTTGCGGTGTGCGCGGTCGTGTGCGTTCAGGCCTCGACAGCCGCCGCTCAGGGCAGAACATTGACGCTCGCGGAAGTGTTGGCGCGGGCGCGCGAGCAAGCGCCTCAAATCGTCAGCGCACGCCTGGCGTTGGAGGAGTCCCGCGGCCGGCTGCTCGGAGCGTCCGTGCGATCTCAGGCCACCCCTGAGATCGATGCGTCGGTCGGCAATCGCGATGGCACGGGCGTGCGATACACCGACTTCCAGCTCGGTCTCGGTCAGAGCTTTGAACCCGGTGCCCGTCGGTCCGCTCGTGTCGACGGCGCCAACGCGGCCATCGCGCAAGGCTCGGCCAACATCGATGAAGTGACCCGGACGGTACTCCGCTTGGCGGCATCGGCGTACTACCGGGCGGTGCACGCCAATGACCGGATCAGGCTGCTGATCGCCACGCAAGAAGTGGCACAAAGCGTGTACGCCACCGCCGATCGTCGCTTCAAGGCGGGGGACATCGCGCTCCTCGACGTGAATATCGCTCGCGCGTCGCTTGGCCGTGTTCGCGCTGAGCGCGAGGGGGCAGAGGCATCCAAGGCACTCGCGCTCGGCGAACTTCGTCAGCTCCTTGGACTCGAGCCGGACGTCGGTGCGGAAGGCTCGCTCGTGCGCCCAGGCGATGCCGACCTGAACGCCGCATTGCAGTCGGCGTTATTGCGCCCTGAGTTACGAGGACTCGAAGCCGGCATCCAGGAAGCAGAAGCCGAACTCCGGCTCGGCCTCAGCTTTTCGAAGCCCGAATACGGTCTCGGCGTTCGGTACTCGCGCGAAGAAGGTGATCAGATCATCACCGGCGGCATGACGGTGAACCTGCCCATGTTCTCAAAGGGACAGGAACAGCGGGCGGTGGGGTCGGCCCGCGCAGCCAGACTTCGGGCCGAGCTCGACGCCGCTCGGGCTCGCGTGCAGCTGGAAGTCCGTGCGGCGTTCGAGGCGTATGACCACAGGCTCGCCGCCGTTCGTGTCCTCGAAGCCGAGGCGATTTCCGGCCTCGACGAGAACGAACAGCTCACAACAAGAAGCTTCGAGGTCGGTCAACTGGGTCTCCCCGACTTGCTGCTGATCCGCCGAGCCATTTTCGACACCCGTTCCGAGTATCTGGCTGCCCTCCTGGAAGCAGCGTTGGCCAGGATCGATCTGGACGCCAGCGCCGCGAGTACTACGATGACTGTGAAACCCTTCGTGATTGTCGTCTTCGCGTTGGTGCTCGCTGGCTGCGGCGGTTCCGATGACACCGCGACACCCGCGCCGGCAACGCCGAATGCCGCCGCACCCGCCCACACGGATGCCGCCAACACCGTCGAAGTGGACGAAGGCATGCTCCGCGACCTTCGGATTACTACGCGCGCGGTCGAATCACGCGCCGGTGGCGAACTCGTCATGCTGCTCGGGGAACTCGCGGTAGATCAGCGCGCCTACGCTGAAGTCGGCACACCCGTGGCCGCGAGAGCCACCCGACTGCTCGTCAATGCCGGCGACGCGGTTCGCACCGGCCAAACGCTGGCGGAGCTGACAAGTCCTGAGCTCGGACGCGAGCGCGCTGAGTATTTGTCGGCCAGCGCGCGCCTGAGGCTGGCCGAAGCGGCACTTGAGCGCAAGCGAGACCTGGCCGCAGAGAAGATTGTCCCCCTGCGAGAAGTGCAGGAAGCCGAATCGGCCGCGGGTGAAGCCCGCGCGGCTGTGCGCGCGTCCCGTGCCGCGATCGCCGCGTTCGGTGTGGAGCCGCCCGCGGACGAGACTGACGATGGGACCTCGTCTGCCTTCGTGCTGCGCTCGCCTGTCGCCGGCTCAGTCATTGAGCGGAGCGCGGTGGTCGGCCAGATGTTGGATCCAGCAACGCCTGCGTTCCGAATCGGCAACCTCTCGACGCTGTGGCTGACGGTTCACGCCTTTGAGCGCGACGCCGTCCGCATCCGCCAAGGCGTCGCCGCGCGATTGTCGTTTCCAGCGCTTCCGGGACAAGACTTCGCCGGCACGGTGACGGTGGTTGGGCGTGAGGTGGAGAGCGAATCGCGGACCGTGCCTGTTCGCATTGACGTGAGGAACAGCGGCAATCTCCTTCGTCCCGGCATGTCCGCCACCGCGACACTCCCCGTGGGCGAGACCGGCGCACCCATCCTGACCGTCCCGGTGGCGTCCGTTCAGCGTGTACGCAACGAATGGTGTGTGTTCCTGCCCAAGGACGCGAACCACTTCGAGATTCGGCGCATCGGACGAGGCCGCGATCTCGGCGATGAGGTCGAGATCCTCTCCGGTCTTCGGGCCGGCGAGAGCATCGTGGTCGATGGTGCGTTTCTCCTGAAGGCGCAGGCGGAGAAGGGCGCAGGCGATCACGATGCGCATTGAGACACGCCATGATTAGCCGCATCATTCGCGAGTCGTTTCAGGCGCCGCTGCTCACCGCCCTGTTGGTCGCGGCGGGCACGACGATTGGTGCATTCTGGATCCAGGATCTCCGGCGGGACGTCTTCCCCGACTTGTCGGCGCCTGTCTTCAATGTCATCACGCAGAACGCCGCGATGGGTGCCGAGGAGCTCGAGACCGCCATCGCGATACCGCTCGAGGTGGCGCTCGCCGGGTTGCCCGACGTGCGGCGCGTGCGGTCGAACTCGCAGCTGGGGGTCACGCAGGTCACCATCGAGTTCGAGCCGAACGCCGACTACTACCGTTCGCGACAGTTCGTCGCCGAGCGGGTGGGCCAGGTGGCCGGAGAACTGCCACCCGGGACCGATCCGCCTCTGATCTCCAGCCTCACTGGCCGTCTGAACGAGATCTTCGAGTTCACCCTCGAGGCTGACCCAGGCGCCGCGGACCTTATGACTCTTCGAGATCTCGCTGAATTCGAGGTGAACAACCGGCTGCTGGCTGTGCCTGGCGTCGCCGCCGTGGAACGGCTGGGAGGCTACCTGCGGCAGTTCCAGGTGCAGCTCGACCCCGAACGGATGTCGGCACGGCGAGTCAGCCTGGACGATGTGATGCACGCCGTCGAGGAGTCGAATCTCAATGCCTCGGGTGGGATCGTCGCCCAGGGGTCGATCGAATGGACCGTCCGCGCCATCGGCCGTGCGCAAACCGTGGACGATCTGCGCCGCACGGTGGTGACGACCAAAGGTGACGTGCCGGTCCTTCTCGGCGATGTCGCCGACATTCGCGAAGCGGCAGCGGTCAGACGAGGCGTCGCGCATCGCCTGAAGGGCGAGGTCGTGAGTGCGCGCATCATCAAGCAGTTTGGTTCGGATACCGTCACGGTCGCGGCGGGCATCCGGGGAGCAGTCGAAGACATCCGGCGAACGTTGCCGAAAGGTGTCCAGCTGCGCATTGTCTACGACCAATCGCAGCTCGTGTCGTCGGCACTGGGCGGCGTCGGCCGCGCCGTGATGCTCGGCGGGGTCTTCGTCGTGCTCGTGATTCTGATGCTCCTCGGCAACGTCCGAGCCGCGCTCGTCGTGACGTTGACCATTCCGCTCTCAATCGCACTGGCGGGGTTGCTTCTCCGGCCGCTCGGCGTGGGTCTGAACACGATGACGCTCGGCGGCCTGGCGATCGCCGTCGGCCTCCTAGTGGACGCCGCGATCATCATGGTGGAGAACATCCTGCACCGGCTGGTCGGCGCGACGTCTCGCCGGGAACGGAGGGAGCGTGCACTGAGCGCAGCCATCGAAGTCGCTCGCCCGATCGCCTTTGCCACGCTGATCGTCATCGTCGTCTTCCTGCCGTTGTTCGGCATGACCGGCATCGAAGGCCGCATGTATCAGCCCTTGGCAGCCGCCGTCATAGCGGCGATGGCCGCGGCGCTGATCCTGGCGGTCACGCTGGTGCCCATCGCGGCAGCCGTAGTTCTGACGCCGACGAAGGCCGGGGCGGACGAAGACGTCCTCCTCCTCCGGAAGATCAAGCAGTGGTATGCACCGGCATTGGATCGGTGCCTCCGCCATCCCGTCCTGGTGGGTCTGGTCACGCTACTCGTGGCGGTCCCGAGTGCTGCCCTGGGCTTGCGCATTGGGAGCGACTTCATGCCGCAGCTGGATGAAGGCGCGTTTCTCTTGCAGACCGTCCTGCCAGCGGAAGCCGCACTGGACGAAGTCGATCGGCTGAACCACCGCGTCGAGGACGTGTTGCGACAGGTACCCGAAGTCGAGGACGTCGTGCGCCGCACGGGTCGTGCGGAACGCACAGAGGATCCGATGCCGCACACGGTTTCGGATGTGCTGGTCGTGCTGAAGACCGATCGTTCTCGTGCGCTCGAAGAAATCGAACGCGACATGCGGGAGCAACTCGAAGGCATGCCCGGCGTCGCCGTGCTGTTCACGACGCCGTTGGGCATGCGGATCGACGAGGGCTTGGGTGGAACGCCGGCGGATCTCTCGGTCCGAATCTTCGGGCCGGATCTCGACGAGCTGGCACGACTTGCGGAGCAGGCTGAAGCGTTGATTCGAGGCGTTGACGGCATTGTCGACTTACGGGCGGAGCAACTCACGGGGCTGCCGCAGCTTCAGATCGCAGTCAATCGGGAAGCGACCGCGCGGGTGGGGTTGGCGCCGGGGGACGTCATTCGAGCCATCAGAATCGGCCTGGTTGGTGAAGAACAGTCACAGATCTGGATTGGTCAGCGCCGCTTTGATCTCGTCGTTCGACTGCGCGACGATCGGCGAGACACGTTTGATGCGATCCGCACGTTGCTCATCGACGGCCATGACGGCCGAAAGATTCCACTCGGACAGCTCGCGGAGGTGACCCAAACGTTCGGTCCAGCGGCCATCAGGCGGGAAGCTGGCACGCGTCGTATTGCGGTCGAAGCCTCGGTGACCGGGCGTGACCTCGGCAGCACGGCGTCGGAAGTTAGGCAGATTCTCACCGCGCAGCTCAAGCTGCCTTCCGGCTATTTCTTCGATCTTGGTGGGAGGGTCGAAAGTCAGGCGCGTGCATCTCGTGCCCTCATGCTGGCCAGCGGTACGGCACTCTTCGGCGTGTTTGTTTTGCTGCTGGTGGCGCTGGGTTCTGCCGTTGAGGCGGCGATGATTCTTGGGACCGTTCCGATTGCGTTCGTCGGCGGCATCCTTGCGCTGCTGATTGCGGGCGAGACGTGGAACGTGTCGTCATTGGTGGGCCTGATTGGATTGTTCGGCATCGCCGTCCAGAACAGCCTGGTGCTCGTGACACAGACGCACGGACTGCTGTCCGAGGGCCGGTCGCTTCCTGAAGCCGTACGTGAGGCGAGCATTGGCCGAGTACGCCCGAAGCTGATGACGGCTGGCACTGCGACGCTCGGCTTGCTTCCACTGCTCGTGCTCCAGCTCCACGGAACCGAGATTGAGCGTCCATTGGCTATCGTCATGATCGGCGGCCTCGTCACGTCGACGCTCTTCACGCTACTGGTGCTTCCGACCTTTTACCTTCAGGTACACGGCTGGCTCGAGCGACGCTCGCACAACGCGGCCGAGGCCTCGGCGTGAGCGGGCGATGCGGCTGAGGACACCCGACTTTGTGACCGTGCTCGTGATCACCCTGGCGCTCGCCATTCTGGCGGTCCTCACATTCGAGCTTTGGATGCCACATCACTGAAGCCAGACTTCATGGCGCACGATCATCAGCACAACCACGGCTCGGAAGGAGCCAACGCCCGACGACTGACGATGACCCTGGCGCTCGTACTCGTGTACATGGGCGTCGAAATCATCGGTGGTCTCCTTGCTGATTCGCTGGCACTGATCGCCGATGCGGGTCACATGTTCTCTGACGCCGGCGCGCTCGGCCTGACGCTTTTTGCTATGCGGTTCGCACGCCGTCCTGCGACGGCGCAGCGCACCTATGGCTCGTATCGTGCGGAGATCCTCGCGGCGCTGGTCAACGGCGCCACTCTCGTGGCGGTCGCCATGTACATCTTCGTCGAGGCATTCGAGCGCCTTCGAACGCCCCCGGAGGTGCAGGGTGGCCTCTTGCTCGCTGTCGCCAGCGGTGGATTGCTGGTCAACGCTGCCAGCCTGTGGATTCTGCGCGCCGGGCATGACGCGAACCTGAACATGCGCGGCGCGTGGCTCCACGTGCTCACCGATGCGCTGGGAAGCCTTCAAGCGATCGTGGCCGGGGCGTTGATTTGGGTATACGGATGGTATTGGGTCGACCCGCTGGCCTCGGTCGCGATCGGCCTGCTCGTAATCTATTCATCGTGGTCGCTCATTCGGCAGTCGGTCGCGGTCCTCATGGAGAGCGCGCCAGGGCATGTCAACGTCGATGACGTGCGCTCGGCGCTCCTCACGCTTCCGCACGTGTCCAATGTCCACGATCTTCACGTGTGGACCATCACGAGCGGGTTTGTCGCACTGTCCGCGCACATCACGTGCCCGGGGGAGCACAATTACGACTCCCTGCTACGTGACGCCCAAAGCATGCTCGGGGAGCGGTTCGGCATCCGGCACACGACCATCCAAGTCGATCGCGATCCAACCTGCGAAGGCACGAACCACCCGCACTTCGCTTCATGACCCGAGGCCGTGGCTACGGGCTCTCCCGCGAATCTTGACACTACGCGGAAGTGGATGTATCCGAACACGCGCTCGAGTCGGCACGATGTACTCGCCGAGATTCGCCGGCTGGTCGTTCGGATGGCGAACGAGAATCCTACCTGGGGCTACACGCGGATCCGAGGCGCGCTCAGGAATGTCGGGCATCACGTGGGCCGCTCGCTGGGCGAGCGCCACTTTCGACGGACCCTCACGGAATTCGTCGATCACTACCATCGCGAGCGGAATCATCAAGGACTTGAGAATCGGCTTATCAGCGGGGACGCGCCGAGGCGCGGCGCCGGCCGAGTTCGTCGGCGTCCGAGGCTCGGTGGCCTGCTGAATTACTACGAGCGCGCGGCGTGACGATCGGCGTCAGCGGGTGCATCGCTCGACTCAACTCTGGGACATTACGGGCTTGCCATCGAACGCGGCCCGAGTGCACTGCCGCTTAGGAATGGCCTCAAACCGGCGTGGCACGACCAGCTTTGTCGGCGTCAGCGTAATTTTCAGCGCATTGGTCGGCGCGACCTCGAACGCGGCTTCCCCCATCAAACCATTCGCCAACGCCGCCTGTATCAGATTCTCGGCGGCGCATCCGAGCGAGACGAACAGGTGGTGATCGTCTGGATCGACGGCCGGGCATCTACGCGAGAGATCAGGAACAATGGAAATGACCCGCTCCTGTAACGCAAGCTTCCAGCATTGGGTGTTGTGGCTCGACGGCGCAAGCGTCGCGTAGCGCACGAGCTCACGGTGTAGTAACGAGTTGTCCGAGACGGCGCGCTCAGCACTGCGCCATGTCCTTTGTACGGCCTCGTCGTAGCTCAGGTCGCCGCTACCGGAGGTACACCCTTGCAGGGCCAACGGCCCCGCAGCAACTGCTCCGACGGCACGTATGAATCGCCTTCTTGTGACCACTGCGAGGCTTCAGGTCGGAAACCCAACTACGCCAGTCGAGCGGATGCTCAGTGCTGTGACATGGAGCTTCTACGGCCTCACCGGATTTGTGAGAATCACCTTCAGCGCGCGTTCCTTCGCGGCGTTCCCGAACGTGTCGTAGGCCTTCATGATGTCGCCGAGCGCGAACCGGTGCGTGACCAGCTTCGCCGGCTGCAGCTTCCCGGACTGCACGAGCTTGAGCAGCATCGGTATCGCCGCCGTGTCCACGAGCCTCGTCGTGATCGCGATGTTGCGATCCCACAGTTTCTCGAGATGCAGCTGCACCGGCTTCCCGTGAACGCCGATGTTCGCAAGGCGGCCGCCCGGCGCGAGAATGGACTGACAGATGTCGAACGTCGCGGGAATGCCGACCGCCTCGATCGCGACATCCACGCCGGCCCCGTTCGGTGAGCGCCATGACGTGATCGACTGCGGTGCCATCCGAGCTGTTGATCAGCGACGTCGCCCCGAACTGTTCGGCGACCCGCAGCCGATTGGCGTCGAGGTCGATCATCAGAATCGCCGCGGGCGAATAGAACTGCGCGGTCAGCAGCGCGGCCAGCCCGATCGGACCGGCGCCGACGATGGCCACCGTGTCGCCCGGCTGGACCTTGCCGTTCAGCACGCCGCACTCGAAGGCGGTCGGGAGAATGTCGCTGAGCATCACGAGCGCTTCTTCATCCGCGTCCGCAGGCAGGTGGTACAGGCTCGTGTCGGCATGCGGGGTGCGCACGTACTCCGCCTGGGTGCCGTCGATCGTGTTGCCGAGAATCCATCCGCCCGTTCGGCAGTGCGAATACATGCCCTTGCGACACAAGTCACAGATCCCGCACGCGCTGATGCACGAGATGAGCACGCGGTCGCCCTTGTGAAACGTCGACACGAGCGGACCGACGGCCTCGACGACGCCGATGCCTTCGTGCCCGAGAATTCGGCCGGCCGTGACCGTCGGGACGTCGCCCTTCAGGATGTGCAGGTCCGTGCCGCAGATCGTCGACGTCGTGATCCGGACCACGGCATCACCGGGGTCTCGAACGACCGGCTTGGGCATCGCCTGCCACGCCCGCTGGCCGGGGCCACCGTAGACCAGCGCCTTCATCATGTCGTTGATCTCGACACCAGTGGCCACGGGGTCGGCGATCACTTCAGTAGTCCGCATGCACGATTCTCCAGTCCTCGCTTCTGCACGCGATTTCGCGCGCGAGCGGCCCTTCGACGACAAACCACGACGATAGCGCGCAGCTGATCGCCAGGCTGTTCCAAACGACACAGTCGCCGATGTCGCGCAACGCAGCTTCACCGAACGTTCCGTGCCAGAAAAAACCTGCGCGTTCTCGCGGCAATTAAGACAAGCTGGGCTTGAGTGCCCATCTGACTTTCAATGACCCCCACAATCGCTGGAAGGTTCAGTGCCCAGACGGCGAGCGGCCGGGCCCGCCCGTATGAGGACCACCCAGGAGCATCACCCTGCCAGCGGCTTCGAGAAGGGGGCGACGTCAATGCTCGGTCAAGAGCCGACGCGCGGCCGGTCCTGGAACTCGCCGTCCGGTCTCTGGCTCCGGAAGACCACGGTCATCGCGGCGTTGTCCATCGCAGCGATCCTTTTGCACCTGGTGCTTCGCTTCGCCGTCCACACCACTGCGGGCACCTACCAGATTCCCTTGCTGGCCACCCTCGCTCTCGGCGGTCTGCCCCTTCTCTATGATCTCCTGCGAAAGCTCCTAAAGCGCGAATTCGGGTCCGATTTGCTGGGCGGTGTTTCCATTGTGACGTCCATGCTGTTGGGCGAATACCTGGCTGGCTCGATCATCGTCTTGATGCTTGCCGGAGGTGAAGCGTTGGAGAGTTACGCGTTGCGCAGCGCCTCTTCGGTGCTGGCCGCGTTGGCCAACGCGGAGTACGTCGAGCATGACCACCGAGAGCGGAATCATCAAGGTCTGGCCAACGAGTTGATCGAGAATGTATCCACAGGGGCAGGAAATCTCGGTCGCATTCGCCGACGCCAGCGGCTCGGCGGGCTGCTCAACTATTACTGTTGCGCGGCGTAATGGGGCGCGCAGATCGTTGCAATGGCTCCGCCCGCGAATGAGACATTACGAGCTCAGGGCATGGAGATCAGGACGCCTTCGCCGAACGAGTCCGCGTGGCGATTGTGGAATGGGCGGACGAAATCCGCGAGGAAATGAGAACCGACGAGACCTTTTTCAACGGCTCTTCAGACGGAATGGCTCAGGTCTGTCACCTCAGCCATCGTCACGATCAAAAATGCGACGCTTGAAGGCGAGTCCAGGCGTCGCCCGCATCAACGTCGGAAGACGAGGATTTCAAGATGAGCGACGAATCATCAGAGAAGCCTACTGACACGATCGGCGTGCGGATTTTACCCTTCCGGAGCTATTTTCGCACTGCCGCGGCGGATACCGCTATCGGACTCGAGAGCATGGTTCCTGAACTGCTCGCGGCACTCGAACGCGCGCTCGGGGCCCTTGAGGATTATGAGTGCATCGTCCGCGGCTATTCTGTACATTGTCCGACCGTCCGAATGAACATCACGGAGCCAGACGGCACGGTGCATTCGCTCGATGCTTACAATCGTGCCATGCGTCAAGGAGTCGCGAGGGCGCGACTGTTCGTGACGTTCGCTGAGCGTGGACTCGAGCTCATCACGACGAAGCCTGCCGATGCGCAAACACGTCTCCAACGGTATCAGAGGGAGTACGACCAGGATGTGAAGGCGATTGACGAGCGCCAGGAGTGATGCCCACAGCTTCGGCGTCGGTATCATTCACGCGCAGGAGCCCTGCAGTGAACACAGCATGAATACGGAAAGAGGGATCGTGGGGTCTACCACCGGCGACAGTACCCGGACGACACGGCATGCCTGGTGCGGCGGCTGGTCCGCTGTTGCGCGCTTACGAGCCGAGGCGGAAGGAATGGCGCCATTAGTCCCGAGTTCCCTCAACGTCGGTGACTTGGCACCGACAAAGGAGTCGAAGATGAACGTGATGCACCTCAAGAACAACATCGCTGGACGAGTTCTTTTATCCCTTGGCATCAGCGTGGTACTACTCTACGGGTGCAGCACTGCCGTTGAACAGCCGCAAGGAAATCAGCCACCCAGCCGGCTGCAGCCAGCAGTATCGCCCGGTGTGAGCATCAATGCCCTGATGGTGGCCTGGATCGACCATTCAGGCCACGCGCTCTGGGATGTTGAGCAGGAAGGCCGAGCTCCCAAGACCGACGCGGATTGGCGAGAAGTTGAGCGGCACGCGACACAGTTGGTGGCTTCGGGAACGTTGATCGCGCTCGGTGGAACTGGACCAGCGGACCCCGGATGGGCCCAGTCGCCAGACTGGCAAAGATATTCGCAAGAGCTGACGAATGCAGGGGCCGCGGCTCTCAACGCGACGCGCACCCGAAACTTTGAAGCGCTCGTGACCGCCAATGGCCAGCTTGTGGAGGTCTGTGAAAACTGTCATAAGGAGTTCAAGCCTGAGGTTCCGACCGAAGGAAAAACGCATCAACCTGACTGACGACGGACGGACTTGCGGCCTGGTCGATTTGTTGTGACACGACGGGTGGAAGCGCGCAACCTCGAAATGCCTCTGGAAGCAGTGCTGGATCTCGAGTGATTGATGACGCTTGTCGAAACGGATCCGAAGGCCATGAGGTCCAGCGCGATTCGGCCCTGGCCAAGAACTCGTGAGGGCCGCGGCGGTCCTGACCGCGACGGGATTGAGCGCTCCCGATGGCGCCGGGCGTCCTGCTTCGAGGTAAGCCCACATTCCGGGAGGGTGAAGTGGATCGGGTGAGCGCTCGCTCAGAACCGTCCGACAAAATCCACGGGACGGACAGGGAGGGCCTTCAACTGAATCATGGTCGTTCTCCGGTGAGCTGCGGCGACACCTGCGTTGACAGGCAGTCTGCCACACCGATGCACGCAAAGGTCGACACCGATCCCAGACTTGCCATGTTCTGTCAGCCAAGGGTCGTATACTAGGGCAGTTAAGACCGATGATCATTCACGACATCGACTCCGCGCAGTGCCTGGAGATCCTCGCTGGCGCGCATCTCGGCAGACTAGCCTGCGCTCGATCTGATCAACCCTACGTCGTGCCGGCGTTCTTCTATTTCGATCGGGAGGAGCACTGCCTCTACAGTTTCTCGACCGTCGGCCAGAAGATCGACTGGATGCGCGGGAACCCGAAGGTATGTGTCGAGTTCGAGGAGATCGTGGATCAGTTCCATTGGACGACCGTCGTCGTGTTCGGACGATACGAAGAGATCGATGATTCGCCTGGGGAGACCGAAGCGCGGCGCCGCGCCCATGAACTGTGGCAGCGGCATCACGCGTGGTGGCTGCCCGGTGCGGGAAAGCTCACCTCCGGCGAGGAGCACCATACCCCTGTGGTGTATCGCATTCGTCTGGACAGCGTGACGGGGCGGCGAGCCGCCCAACCTGATCCCGAGCGCCGCGTGTCCAACCGCCGTGCAAATGCCGACACACTGAGGGCAGGAACGATGCCGCCATCAGAACGCGACGTGTAACGTGACGTGTGCCGTGCCATCAAAACCAATGGGCCGAGTCTGGGGTTCAACGGCGTCGCGTACATGTGCGTGTCAGGCCGTGTTGAGCGTTGGGATCGACCCCGTTGCGCTGAAGATCGACACGGTGGCTGTCGTGGTGCGCGTGCTGCGAGGCCGGCACATCAAGTAACCGCGGTCGCAACGGCCGCAAGCGGCGAGAAGAGCAAGGCGGATATGGACAGCAAGACCTCCTGCCAGCCCGATCACCACCTGCACGTCTGGCGGAGACCCGAGACCATGGTAAACACGCCCATTCCGGATGGGCGTCTCAGGTTTTCGGATCTGGCCCCGAATTCGGTCTTCACTTGTGAAATCGAGGATTCAAACGGGAAGATTATCTTTCACCAGAAAGACCGCAGGGCGCTGGCAACCGAGAAGATTGAGCACGTGTCAGGGTGGTCGAACACATCCCGACCCAGCGTGGCGATGTCTTGATACTACGCACGCACCCGAGTTTTCAGCATCCATGCGGTGGGACAGGTCACCGAGGATGGCCAGCAAAATTTTCACTCTCGATGCCGCGCGAGATCAGCGAATACTCAATCTGCAGGTCACTGATTGGATGTACGCCGTGCGCACGCCGAACGATCGCGGATCTCGCTTCCGACAGGCCAATGTGCTTGACATAGCCGGCGTTGACCATCTCCGCCATTGCGCCCACCGTCTCCTCGATCGACACAGCGGGATCGACTCGTCCAACGATAGATGTCGACCCAGTCGGTTCCGAGCCGTCGCCGCGTGTAGGCCAGGAAGTTCTTCACGGCGGAAGGTCGTCCATCTACGCCCAGCCAAGTACCCTTCGGGTCGCGCAGCGCGCCGCACTTCACGCCAATAACCACCTGGCCTCGATTCCGCCCTTTGACGGCCGCGACAGCGCCGACGCCGGCCCAGTCGAACGCCGTCTGGTGAACCTCTGGTTATTGTGGGGATGATAGTGCCGCTTCCGGACGGTTGCGGTGACCTTAAAGACGCGAGACCGCCGCAATCCTCAGCGCACGATTCCGAAGTGATCCTTCACTTTCGCCACGATCTGCGGATCCGTCAGCTTGTCTGCGGTCTCGAGATCGACGGTGCATCCGGAAAGCGCCTTGGAGCGGCTGAGACGCTCCTTCAGTTCCAGCTTGGCCTCGCCAGGCCCGAAGATCAGAACGGCTTCAGGCAGCCCCAGCTGACTGATGATGTCATCGTAATAACGGTCAAGTTGCTCGCCGTGGCGTTGTTCATACTTCTTCTCGCCTCCACCGCCCTCCTGGCCAGAATATCGGGGATGCGCACCGACTTCAGATTCCAAGGTCTTGCTGGTGACGTTACCTGCTGACGTCGACACGATGACTGCCCTTTTGTGATCGAGCCAAATGCCTACCTTCTGGTTCATAGGACCTCTTCTAAAGACGGCTTTCTGCGACTGCGCAGCGCGAACTGGACGGCGCGTTGCCGAACAAGTGTCGCAGCAATCTCAGGAGTACCGTGATCTTTTGCAGAACGACCGTCGGGACGACTTGGTGTACTGTCCCCACGATTGTCCCTGAGAGGCGCCAAAACAGGGCTCCCAGAGCCAACAGCAGCCAAGTCCCTCGATCAGGGAAGTCGTTGAAATGGTTGGATTTGTTAGGAAACTCGAAGATGTCCGAGAGGCTGATCGACGTTTAGCAAACCGCCGCATTCGGCCGCTCTGCCACCTCACCACGGCGAGAAGCTAAGTATACGACAGGCTTAGAGTTGCGGGGAACGCCCCTCTCTTCCAAAGTGTCCCTGAAATGATCGGGAACAGGCGCAGTTTCGATTCCTCCGCAGCTCACCAAATGGGTCTTCCCGAACGCCGATCTCGTCGCCGAGCCTGCGACTAACGGGGACTGCTGATCGGTCGATGTCCGCCTCCCATTTGCCGTAGCCAGGAGCGGCCGGCACTCGACGGACGGTTTCCACCACCTATCCCCGTGCGAAGTTTCGCTTGACAACTGTGTACTATTAAACTAATATAATATTAAATTAGTTCAATAGAGCAATGGGTATCGTCTCCATCGACCAACACGACCCAACCCCAATCTACGCGCAACTCGAGCGCGGGTTGCGCGCGGCGATTGCCACAAGCCGCTTGCGCCCAGGTGACCAGCTGCCGACCGTGCGCCAGCTGGCGGTTGATCTCCAGGTGAATGCCAACACCGTCGCGCGGGTCTATGCGGAGCTCGAGCGTGCCGGCGTCATAGAAACGAAGCGCGGCGTCGGATCGTTCATCAACGCCACTCCTGCGCAGGCCCACCCACCGCGTGAGCACGAACGTCGGCTACGTACCTTCGCGACGCGCGTGCTGGCTGACGCCGATGCAGCGGGTTTCACCATAGACGATGTAATGGGTGCGCTTCGTGCGCATCGACAAGGAGGAGCATAAATGGTCCCCGTTCTCTTCGGCCGTCGTTCAGAAGCCCCCGGCGGCAATCTCCCGCGGGTCAATATTGTGGCGATCGCGGTGCTGCTCGGCTCGATCGGAATCGGGGTCATCGGCTTCATGGCATCCGGCAATCCAATTTCGCTGGTCGTGCCCCTCCTCGTCGGCGTGGTCCTGATGCAGGCGCCTCGGATTGCGAAGCAATGGGAACGAGCCGTCGTGCTCCGCCTCGGCCGGTTCGTCGGGTTGCGTGGGCCTGGATTGTTCTGGATCACACCCTTTGTCGACACCGTTTCGTCATGGATCGACCAGCGAACGATCACGACCAGTTTTGCCGCCGAGCAAACGCTTACAGCAGATACGGTGCCGGTCAACGTTGATGCCGTGCTCTTCTGGATGGTGCACGACGTACAGAAGGCGGCGCTCGAGGTGCAGGACTACGCGCAAGCCGTGAGTTGGGCGGCGCAGACCGCGCTGCGCGACATCATCGGTCGGACCACCTTGACGGATCTGCTGCGCGGCCGGGAGCGGATCGAGGCTGATCTGCAGCATCTCATCGACCAGCGGTCGAACCCCTGGGGTGTGACGGTGTCCTCCGTCGAGATGCGGGACATTGTGATCCCAGGCGCCCTCCAAGACGCGATGTCGCGTGAAGCGCAGGCCGCGCGGGAGAAGCAGGCGCGCATCATCCTCGGTCAGGCAGAAATGGAGATTGCTCACTCGTTCGAGGAGGCGGCCAAATCGTACCAACACAACCCGACAGCCCTCCACCTACGCGCGATGAACATGCTGTACGAAGGGCTCAAGGAGAAGGGCGCGCTCATGCTGATACCGAGCAGCGCGGTCGAGTCGATGGGAATGGGCGGACTCATGGGTGCAGCCGCTCTCCAGCAGCAGCGATTGACCGGCGGCGGCGCGACAAAGACGGAAATCACGGATTAGACGGCTGGTCGAAAGGAGTAAGAGCTATGAATCGCAGATTGCAAGCATGTCTCGTATTACTGGTGATGGCTGCCATTGCCGGCGCGGTGTTTACGGAACGTGGCCTTCGCGTAGCGGGAGTACCGAGCCCGCTCGCGCTTGCCACCCTTGGCTGACTTCCATTCGCCGCGCCCGACAGACTCGAGCAGCTCCTTTTCATCAGTATCAAGCTTCATCGTCGGACTCCTCACCGGACGAAGATCTGCTGGCCGGCGCACCGGCTGGGTTCTGGTGTTCCAGGATGTCGAGCGCAGATCCCCGCGCTCGATGTGGAAGACGACGTCCTCGAACCCGATGCCGCGCTCCGCCCTGAGCTGCGCGTTCCTCGCGTCGTCCCAGTCGAAGTACTTCACCGTCAAGCAGCATGGCACAATGTGTGTTTGATAGGCACAACCCGGTTCGGTCTTGATTGTCTCTTGCTCACGCCTCCGCGGAAGTTAGCGGTTCTTTCGTGAACGAGGCTGCCGCAGAATTGCCGGAGTGGCCGGATGTTGCGCGGCTGGGCAGCGTCCACTCTTGAGGAGATCGATGGCGCACGTCGATCGGTCGCTGCAGCAGCCCGTGTTCAGGCAGTGATCTGAGTGCACCGGTTCTCTGAACCGCCACTGGACCTGGGTCGCCTCATGCGCCGCGTGTTTGCGATCGACGTGTTGGCCTGCCTGCACTGCGGCGAACGACTGGGCGTGATCGCGATGGTCGAGGATCTACTCGCGGTGCGGCAGATCCTTGCGGCTGCGGCGCTCGGGCCCGCCCGTGCTTTCCCGCGCCGTCACACCGTCCTTGACACTCTCCGCGACGACGGCGCAGGATTGGGTCGCGTGCGGTCGTCACGCAGTCGAGCGTTGGGCGCCAGCACCCACGGGACCCGACCCAGAAGGGCCTTTGTGTCGCTCAGCCGTGGCGCTGCCTTGCCGAATCATTGCAAACGACATCGAAGCGGGGGAATTGCGCCATGAAGCGAGAGGCCGCATCGGTCGTCGGCAGACGCCTCAGTGCAGCGATCGTCACGGGCGGTCTCGTGCTCGGCGCGGCTCAGCACGTGCGCGGGGCATGGGAGTTCGCCCACGCCGACGTCGCTAACCGCGGCTTCGTCAACGTCGCCACTGCGCCCGCAGGCAAAGGCTCGAAGAGCGTCCCCGGCCTTGGCACGTTCGCGCCGGGCGCCGGCCCGGTGATCGCGCCGGATGGGACCGTGTATCTCGGCACGCTGGAAGGCAAGCTCGTCGCGCTGCGCGCCGACGGCGGCTCGTTCTGGAGCCGGGACATCACGCCGGGACAGGCGATCGTTGCCTCGCCGGCCATCGCCGCCGACGGATCCGTGTATGTCGTCGGTACGAAGAAGACTCTCGTCCGTGACCACCGCGACGGCAAGTCCGTGCAGCGAACGGTCTTCGAATCGACGCTGCACAAATTCACGGCGAGCGGCGGCTCGATTGCCCAGGGCGCGTTTCCGGTGCATGGACAGGGGGGCGCTTTCACGAGCGCCCCGCCGAACATCGTCCGGATCGGCAGCCTGGAGGTGGTGCTGGTCCCGGCCGTCTACGACAGCGCCACCGCCGCCCCCGGCAACGACCTGCGCCTCATCGGCTTCTCGACGGCCGGCAACGCCGTACTCGATCAGCGCGTGGTCCACTACCCCGTCTTCACTACCGGAGGCAGCGGCCGGCCGGCTTGGGTGGACTGGAGCTGCCTGGTTCCCGTCGTAGGCTGGGGCGGCTGCTTGGGCTACATACCCTACAATCCGCCGCGTATACCGGCCTCGAGGCCGCCTCTGCCCGGCGTCGCGATCTTCACCTTCGCCGGCGGCGGCGCGCCCTTTGTGATCGTCACCGATCAGCTGCACACCATCGTGGGGTACACGTTCTCCGCCAAGCCTTCCCTGACTGAGACCTTCCGCGTTCGCGACGAATCGCGCAAGCTCATGTCGCCGCCCATGGTCCTGCCCAACGGGCATACGCTCGTGGGCGCAGAAGATGGCGTGGTTTTCGCCCCTCCCAACGGCGTCAAGCTGCCCGCCCTTACGTCAAATCTGGGAGCCGTCCGGGCCGCACCGACGCTCCTCGCCGACGGCCGCGCGGCCGTCGTCGACGCCGGGCCGAAAGACGTGGGGCTGGCGCTGGTACAAGGAGGTCAGCATGTCGGAGGCCGCTCCTTCGCCGGCAGGTCGATCGCTTCGGCAACGGCATCAAGAACGCATATCTTCGTCTCGACGGCGGACGCCTTCTACACCCTCGACACCAACACCCTGGCGCAGGCTGCGAAGATCGACTTGATCGGCGGCGGGCTCTCCACCCCTGCGATCGGGCCGCAGGGCCACGTCTACACCATCGCCTCAGACATCCTCTTCGTATTTCCACCGCCCAGCGGCCGTTTCCTGAAGCCGAGCGCTCCGAAGGTCCTGCGCCCCGCGGACAGGCAACCATGAACCGATAGCGCTTGCTCGCTCGCAATTTCTAAACAGACCACTCCCCCAGCGGCTGGCGCATTTCCTAAGGATTTCGCGGTAGGCGATCTCCTTTGGCCAAAGCCGAGCCCCGAACTCGACCCGGATCGGCTCGTCGGTTAATCTAGGCTGTCACGAGCCGCTGGCTCACTCATATGTCCGCATTCACTGTGTGTGTGGGACGACTTCTGAGATCACCGTCTGCACTTGGCCCAGCAAGCTCCGACCGCGGCGCGGACGAAGTTAGCGGAACTCAAGGCGAGACTCCGAGTCTCGACCAAGTAGCTTGATCATGAGCCCGGCCGTGTACGACACCGATCTGTGGTGCCCAATCGGGCACTTTAGCGAGCCCCAGGCTGACAAGTACGCCGAGCTTTGTGAAAGAGTGCACCCTCGCTTTGCTCTTGAGGTCGGGTTCTGCACAGGCCGCTCCGCTGCGTGCGTGCTCTTCTATGGCGGCTCCACGCTTGAGCGGATGATTTCGGTCGACAAAGATCTGGATTGGCAGGCGCCTCACGGGCGAATCATGGCCCACACTCTGAAGGCCCGCTTCGGGATCTTTGACGTGATGGAAGGGTCGTCATCAGACGTTCTCGCGGCTGCCTTTTTCGACCTGGCGTTTCCCCATGGAATCGACTTCGCGACGATTGATGGAGATCACTCATACGAAGGATGCACCGCCGACCTCGAAGCGATTGCGCCACACGTCAATCAAGGCGGGCTCCTTGTTGTGGATGATTATCGATCGGGGCCACCTCGCGGCGTAACCTTCGATACCGTGACGCGAAGTGTCGATGATTTCCTTGACCGTCATACTGCGATCTGGCTCGCGGAGACGTGGCACATGGACGGCAAAGGACTCTGCATCATCCGCCGGGTCGCAAAGGAGCCGAGATAGGGTCGCGCGCGTTCCTCAAACGGGGGGTCACGCCACATGCCATCGCTCCTACACCTTCAGGTGAGCGAGCTATGCGCTCGTGGAGCGCATCCGCTCGAGCAGCGCGTCGATCTCAGGGTTCGGCGCGATCCACGGCAAGTGCACGTGGGTCGAGAGTCCTGGCACCGAGCTGACGAGCCTTCTCGCCTTGCGGTTGAGACCACGCTTCCGCAGGTGAGAGAACATCAGGAAGCTCCGCGATTCGCCGTCCCCGTTGAACCTCGTGTAGACGCCGTAGTCGGCTCGCAGCCAGCGCACGCGCGTCGCGAACGTGAGCGGCGTGCTGTTGGTGATCTTCCAGTGCACCGACGCCGAGCGATACAGCCGCGTCACCTCGCTGCGGCCGCGGATCAGCGGATTCCCGTCGGGTCCGTCCATGTACTTGTCGGGATGGTCGTAGAGGGTCGCGTAGTCGCCGATCTCGAGGCCCTCCTCGAGGATCTGCCGCGCGCGCGGCAGGTGCAGGTAGTCGTCCTCGAGCAGGTAGACGGCTTCGTCGTCGCGATCAGCGCCGCGAAGCGCGAGATCGATCGCGTGAAGGAAGGCTGCGGCGCCGTTGCCGAACGAGGTCGGGTGGACCACCACACCCGTCGACGCGAGCCAGTCGCGCGTGTCGGGCTTCACGCAGTCCGCGACGACGTCGACATCGTCACGGCCGAAGACTTCCAGGAAGTTCTCGAAGCACTTTCGTTTCGAGAACCCCTCGGGACGAGGCTTCGGCACGCCGCCGTTGCTCTCGTCGCTGAATCGCATGAAGCAGCGCATCGTCGCCTAATCTAGCGCTAACTCCAGAAAGCGTGCGCGGCGATCAAGCCGTTGCGCCCGCAATGAACAATCCTCGTCTGGCCGCGCAAGCGGTCGAGCCGGCCCGGGTCGGAGTCCACCGAGACAATCCGCGTCGCGCTGCTGTCCATGGCCACCACCGTACTGCCGCCCGATCCAAACTCGACAATAGATCGGGAACCGTCCAGCAGCGCTTCGTCGCACTTGCGTTCGGCACGAGACATGACAGGTTCCATCGACACCCATTCGAACGTGGACGATATCTATGCGGATAGGCTCGAGGCCCCCCTGCGCCACGTGGCCGGAGGCGAACCGGTGGCGCGCTTGAACGCCCGGTTGAACGCGGCCTCGGACTCATACCCCACACGCGTCGCGACCTCCTGGATGCTGTGCGTGCCCTCTCGCAGCAGCTGCTTCGCAAGCTGCATGCGCCAGTTGGCGAGGTACCGCATCGGCGCTTCGCCGACAAGCTGAGTGAACCGCTCGGCCAGAGCGGACCGGGAAATCGCCGCCTCGCGCGACAGCTCTTCGACCGTCCAGTTCCGCATCGGGCTGGCGTGCAGCAGCCTCAGCGCCTTGCCGACGTGCGGGTCGTTGAGCCCGGCCAGCCACCCGCCGTGATCCTCCGGAAGCTGCTGCATGTACTCGCGCAGGATCTCCACGAACATCAGCTCCGTCAGGCGTCCCAGCACGGCGGTGTTCCCGGGGCGCGACGATCGAGCTTCGTTGATCGTGAACTTGATGGTGGTGCCGAGCCACGTGCCCGTGCCTCGGGGCACGGCCGTCGGCCGCCGGCCTCCAGCATCGATCGCCTCGATGCCCGCGTAGTCATCGCGGCTCCGCACCAGCAGCATCGTCGGCAGCGCGCCGATCAGCGGGCTGAACCGCTGGTCGCAGTTCAGGTAGCCGCACACGAAGCGCGACGCCCGTCCGCCGCCGCCGAAGCAGATCTGCGGCAGCTCGTCCCGCGAGCCCGGAGTGAAGACGGCACCGATGGGTGTGGCCTTCACGGCGTCGCGGCTGCCCATCGTGTGCGGATGGCCGTGCGGAAAGACGATCACGTCGCCGGTTTCCATCTTCACCGCGGGATGCGACTGGCACTCGACCACGCACTCGCCGTCGATCAGCACGTGAAACAGCACCACGCATTCCGCGTCGGGCATGACGATGGAGGCGAGCGCTTCGGGTGGGGGCGACTCGACCGCCCACGGCGACGAGAATTCGGCCGTGAAGAACACCGCGCCCGACAGACGCACGACCCGGAGCACATCGGACAGGACGTCTATCGCCATCGGCCGGTCAAGAATCCCAGAGCCTCAGTCAAGCCGTCAAGTAGATGCGGAGCATCGGGCAAGACGCACGGAGCCTCGGTCATAGCACTCTCGCCCGGGACGCGCAGGATCAGCCGCGTTGTGCCGAACGGCTGACACACGAGGAGGACCGATGCCGCTGCTGAAACCGGATCCCACGTTCTACCCGTCTCCGACGCTCGCGACGCAGTCGCCCCCGGAGAAGCTCGCGTACGTCGCGCTCATCAGCCCCGGGACGCATCGACAGAGCGACGCGATCGGCGTCGTGGACGTCGACCCGGAGTCGAAGAGCTACGGCCGCCTGGTGGGTCAGACCGACATGCCCCACGCCGGCGATGAGCTGCACCACTTCGGCTGGAACGCGTGCAGCTCCTGCCTCTGTCCGTACGCGCCGCATCCACACATGGAACGCCGCTATCTGATCGTGCCCGGGATCAACTCGTCCCGGATCCACATCCTCGACACGAAACCGGATCCGCGCCAGCCGAAGATCGTGAAGGTGATCGAGCCGGAGACGCTCGCGCAGCGAACGGGCTACGCCGCTCCGCACACGGTCCACTGCGGACCGGACGGGATCTTCATGAGCGCGCTCGGCGCGCCCGACGGCAATGGCCCCGGCGGCACCTTCACGCTGGATCCCGAGACCTTCGACGTTCGCGGCCGGTGGGAGCTCGATCGCGGGCCGCAGCAGCTGGCCTATGACATGTGGTGGCACCTGGGACTGGACACGATGGTCACCAGCACCTGGGGCACGCCCAACATGGTGAAGGACGGCGTCAACCCGGAACTGCTGCTGGGCGGGAAGTACGGAAACAGCCTGCACGTGTGGGATCTGCGCAGGCGACGCCACGTGCAGGAGCTGTCGCTGGGCCCTGAACAGCAGATGACGCTGGAGCTGCGCCCGGCGCACGACCCGACCCGCGCGTACGGGTTCGCGAGCGTGGTCCTGTCGCTCAAGGACCTCTCCTCGTCAATCTGGCTCTGGTACCGCGAGCCAGCGGCGAACGGGTCCAGCGGCAAGTGGGCCGTCAAGAAGGTGATCGAGATCCCCGCCGAGCCTGCCGACCCGGAGAAGCTGCCGCCGATTCTGCAGGGATTCAAGATGGTGGCGCCGCTCGTGACCGACATCAATCTGTCGGTCGACGACCGCTATCTCTACGTGTCGTGCTGGGGCACGGGCGAGTTCATCCAGTTCGACGTCAGCGATCCGTTCAAGCCGAAGAAGATCAGCTCGATCCGGCTCGGAGGGATCGTGGGCCGCACACCCCACCCGCGCAACCCGGATCAACGCCTGAACGGCGGACCCCAGATGGTCGAGGTCAGCCGCGACGGCAGGCGCATCTACTTCACCAACAGCCTCTACACGCCCTGGGACGAGCAGTTCTATCCAGACGGCGTCCGCGGGTGGATGGCCAAGGTGAACGTGCGGCCCGAAGGCGGCATGGAGCTCGACTCCCGGTTCTTCCTGCAGTCGGACGGCATGCGCCCTCATCAGGTGCGGCTGGAAGGGGGCGACGCCTCCTCCGATTCGTACTGCTACGCCTGAACGAGAGGAGGTCGTCATGGCATGGGACGCGATGGTGGCGCTCGGCGCCTATCACGGGATCAATCCAGGCATGGGATGGCTGTTCGCCGTCGCACTTGGCATGCAGCAGGGAAGCGCCCGCGGTGTGTGGCGGGCGCTGCCACCCATCGCACTCGGTCACGCGATGGCCGTGGGGCTGGTCCTGCTTGCCGCCGCCCTGGCGGGCCTCATCGTCCCGCTCGAGACGATGAGGGTCATCGTCGCGGGAATGCTGATGACGCTCGGGCTCTACCGGCTCTGGCGTCATCGACACCCGCGATACGCCGGCATGCAGGTGACCTTCGGCACGCTGACCGTCTGGTCGTTTCTGATGGCGTCTGCCCATGGGGCGGGATTCATGGTGCTCCCGTTCGTGATGCGGATGCCGGGCGCGGTGTCAGCGGCAACGGGCGAGCACGCGGGGCATCTCGCCGCGGCGGCGGGAAGCGTGCCGTGGACGAACGCGGCGGCCGTCGGTGTTCACACGCTGGCCTATCTGCTGGTGATGACGCTGTTCGCGTGGACCGTGTATCGCAAGCTGGGCCTGAGGCTGCTTCGCACGGCGTGGTTCAACCTGGACTGGCTGTGGGCCGGCGCGCTGGTGGTGACCGGCGCAGTCGTGCTCCTGACGTAACGAAGCGCACTGAATACGGAGCTCCACTATTGAACGACAAAGGAGGATGTCATGCGACCATCGAAAGTTGATTTCATCCGGCAACAGGGATTCACGACCGAGGGCTGCCAGGATGGTCTGTACTCGGCTCTGATGTTCCAGCCGCGCGTGATCGCCGGAGTGGTGATCTCGAGCGTCGTCCTTCAGAGCCCCTGGCTCTTCCTGGCGCTGTCAACGGTGTTGTGGTGGAGCGCCCTCGTTCCAAGCCACAACCCGTTCGACGCATTCTTCAACCACGTGATGGCGGACCCGATGCGGCTCGCCGCCATGCCTGCGGCGCCCCCGCCGAGGCGATTCTCGCAGGCCATGGCCGCCACGTTTGCCATGAGCATCGCGATGACGCTCTTCGCAGGAGCGTCGCACGCAGCCTGGCTGCTCGAGGGCGTGTTCGTCGCCGCGTCGATGAGTGTCGTCGTCCGCCGATTCTGCCTCCCAGCCTACGTGTACCATCTGCTGTGGCCTCGAACTCCCGCCACGCCCTGTCCATCGCCGTCGGGGCGCGTGTGAATCTGGACCCGTTCAATCCCGACGGCGGCCAACGACCGAGGGAAGGCTGGCCGGTCAGTGCTGGCCCGATTTGCACCGGATATCGTTGTTCGATCGTGAGGCGTCGGAAAGGCACAGCGGTCGTCCAAGGCGCACCGTTGTTGCGCAGCGCTCAACGGCGGCCCACTGACGACGGCTCTGACAACCAGGCCAGCAATTGCTCCAGCGGCCAGCAGTTGACGATTCTGTCGACAGGAATGGCGGCCAGTCTCGCGTGCGCCAGGGCGGTCTCGGCGTAGGAAAGCTGCGACACGGTGTGTGCGTCGCTATCGAGCGCGAAGACGCAGCCGGCCGCGAGAGCCTGCCGTGCCAGCGTATAGTCGAGAGCCTGGCGCGCCGGATCGCCGTCGATTTCGATGGCCACAGCACGTTCGGCCGCGGCCTCGAACACGCTGTCCCAGTTCGCCATCACACCGGCACGCGATCCGGAAATACGGCCGCGCGGGTGTGCGAGGATTCGAACCGCCGGGTGCTGAAGAGCGGTGAGCATGCGATCCGTCTGATCGTCGTCTTTTCGCAGCGTGGAGTGCGGCGCCGCAAGCACGATGTCGAAGGTCGCCGCCTCCTTGTAGCCGAACATCTTCTGTTGCGACGACTGTGCGAAGGCCAGATCGCGCAGATACCCTCCGACGACGGCATTGACGTCGTCGAACATTCGCGCACCCGCCACCGACATCGCGCACATGTTCGCGTCACCTTGCCTCGGAGACGGCGCTTCCCGGGCAGAGCATGCAGCCATCCGCCCGGTGCTATCGATGCGGCTGTCTCAGCTCGTGTGTCTCGCCGGGCTCGACCCGTTCGCCAGTGAGCCAGCCTTTCGCCAGTTCGAACAGGACGACCGGCTTCGGCTTGTCAACCTCGAGAAAGATCGCCGCGTGAACGTCGACGCCTATCAGCACAATCCGAGGATCGTCGGCCGTGCCGTGGCGGGAATCACCCTCCTGTCCGAACCACGCCTTCCAATCTGGCTCGTAGAGCTTGCGGATCGTGGCGTGGTCCCGCGACAGCCTGGCAATACCCGATGCCGATACCCATTCATACGAACCGGGCTTGTAGTACGCGAGGTTGACGTGCGGATCGTGGTCGATATCGCGCAGCTTGCCGGTGCCCTCGGCGGTGACGAACCATAAATCGGCGCCGTCGGCGCGCTTCTGATTGGCCATGGCGCGTGATTCGAGGTGGCCATCGGGACGGCGCGTGGTCATCATCGCAATGTTTATCTCATCGATGAGGTCGTAGAACTTGGCCAGCTCGGTTTTCATGGGTTCCCCTCCTGTGGGCACGCGTGCGCCGCTCTTCCTGCCTGTTTCCCTTCAGCACGGTCTGAATCTGGCGCAGTCCGTGGTCGTTTTCCAGCGGGGTCTTCGAGACGATGCAATCGTCGCGAGTGGCGCGGCCATCGAGTCCGCCTGCGCGACGAGGGCTTCGGAGCCGTCGAACGCGAGATCATTGATGACGTCAATCAGCAGGAGCGCTGTTCCGGACACCGGGACGGCGACCGGGGCGCGGGGGTTCCCATGGTGAGCGGTGGACTCGCCATCGCACGTGATGCCTAGTCGTGTCCTTGGGCCGCAGACGCCGGCTCGGCCATGCCGCGCTACTGTTCTGCGAGCACCCCTGCAGGTGTGACGTTCGCGATGGCCGACTGCTCGCGCCGCATCTCGGCGAGCGGCGCCATGGCGTGACCACCGGCTGCCCTTTCGTCGGCAACAGCAGCTGGATCAGCGCCATGACGCGCCGCCGACGCGACCTTAGCGGCGTCCCGACTTCGCCGTGGACGAGTTCCTCCGCCCAGGGCCAGCTCCTGCCGCCACCGGCTCCTCCTCTTCATCCGGATGCGCAGCATCGGCCGCACCTTGATTGATGCCGCCCTCCGCCAAACCCGAGAGCTTCTTGTCGGCAGCCTTCTCTTCCTCGAGCGTCTGCTGCAGGAGCTTCGCGGCCTCGGTGTGACCCATCGCCTCCGCCCACGCGACGAGCGTGCCGTAGGCGGCCATTTCGTAGTGCTCGGCGCGCTGTCCCGCGGCAATCAGACAGGCGTCCATCGTGGTGTCATCGAAGTCCTCTTCCATGATGGACTTGCCTTCTTCGATGATCCCGGCGATGCCGTCACAGTGCTTGCCACGAACCTTTTCGTCCAGGCTCTCGAACACCTGTTCGAGACGTGCGATCTGCCCGTGCGTCTCCTGGAGGTGGCTTTCGAACGCGGACCGAAGCTTCGCGTTCGCGGCGGCCTTCGCCAGCTTCGGCAGTGCCTTCGTCAGCTGCTTTTCTGCGTCGTACGTGTCGCGCAATTCGTCAATGAAAGCGTCGTGGAGCGTGCCCGCTTCAGCCATGGTCTAGTCTCCCTCAGTGATGTGGTTGCCCGCAGCCGCGTATCTCGTGCGGTGGCGGTTAGGTTTCTCTGGACGTGCCGATGTCTTGGCGATGGCGGCGCAGGTGCTTGCCCCCGAGGGCACTGTTGGTGTTGTCGGGCCGGGTGAAGCCGTTCGCAACTTCCCCCATGTCGCGTGATGCCGCGATACAGCAGGAATCCCGACGACGCCGCCAGGAGCGCGCCGGCCACGGACCGTCGAGACGCGCCAACGAGTAACAGTGCGCCACTGCCAAGCGAGCCAATTTTCAGCATCGGCCAGCGAAGTGGACCGGTCGTAAAGCGCCTCGACGTGCATGGTTAATGTTGAACGAGCATTTTGCGTACCAACCAAGGAACTCGGCACCATACCTGCTTGAGACATGTTCGGATGGAAGCGGCCTCGCCGCCGTGCCCATCGATCGAACACTCTGCAGCAATCAACGACATGTCTTCGCGACTCAAGGTCAGCAAATTGAGAGCACACGATGCGTAGCCGAAACCATAAGGCCCGGCGGCGAAGCACAGCCAATCAGGAAAGATTCAGTCCCAGCTCTTCCGCGCTGGAGGAGAACGTTCAGGCCATCAAGCAATGGGAGCGCACCATCCTGCTGGCCCGTTCGAAGACCGAGCAGGTCAGCGACTGGATCGCGTGGACCGCGGGCAGTGGTCCCGTGCTGATCCTTCATGTGCTGTGGTTTGGCGCATGGTTGATCGTGAATGTCGGCGTGATCCGTGGGATTGCGCCGTTCGATCCGTTTCCGTTTTCGTTCCTCACGATGACCGTCTCTCTCGAAGCGATCTTCTTGACCCTCTTCGTCCTCGCCAGCCAGAACCGGCTGGCGCTGCAGGCGGACAAGCGCAGTCATCTGGATCTGCAGATCGATCTGCTCGCCGAGCGAGAAATGACGGCTGTGCTGCAATTGCTCCAGGACATCGCTCGACATCTGGAGGTCCAGACCACCGTGACGCCTCAACAGCTCCGCGACCTCATGAAGAAGACGGATCTTCGGCGGCTCACAAACCGCATGGAGGAGTTGGCGGAGCCCGCGCCCGCGACCACCCCGGAGTCTTCGAAGGCTGCGAAGGGCTGATGACTGCAAGTCGTGGGATGGAAGCCGCTGCGCGGCTCAGCATTTGCAGTCGCTATCGTATGCTCGAGACGTCTGCCCTCTCGTGGACTGAGCTGGCGCGTCGCACGTGGCGCGAGGTCGTCGATGACGATGTCTTCGGTCTCGCGGCTCAGCTGTCGTACTACTTTTTTCTCGCGCTGTTTCCCGCGATCCTGTTTCTGCTCGCACTCGCGAGCTTCTTTCCTCTCTCGAACGTCACCGACGATGTCGGTCGCTCCCTCGGTCCGTTCGTGTCCCCGCAGGTCCTCGAGTTGATCCAGGAGCAGATGCGCCGGTTGGCCAACAACGAGAACGGCGGCCTGCTCACATTCGGTGTCGCAGGCAGCGTTGTGGAGCAGCTCCGCCGCGCTCGTCTCGATCGTCGGGGCGCTCAACCGCGCCTACGACATCGACGAGGGACGGCCATGGTGGAAGGTCCGGCTAATTGCCATCGGGCTCACGCTCGGTGTCGCGTCGGTCGTGCTGGTGGCGTTGTCACTGGTCCTCGTCGGACCGACGGTCGCAGAAACGCTCGGACGCACGACGGGCTGGGGCGCGTCATTTGAGTGGGCGTGGCTCGTACTGCAGTGGCCAGTCGTGTTCGCCTTGGTGGCAACGGGTATTGGTCTGATCTACTACTTCGGACCCGATGCGGATCAGGACTGGGCATGGATTACCCCGGGTGCCATCGCCGCGACGATTCTGTGGCTGGTGATCTCACTTCTTTTCAAACTGTACGTAGCGAACTTCACCAACTACGAAGGTTCCTACGGCACGGTCGGTGGGGTCATCGTCGTCTTGCTGTGGTTCTACGTATCGGGAATCGCCATCCTGACCGGCGCCGAGTTGAACGCCGAGATCGAGCATGCCTCTCCCTATGGAAAGGCGCCGGGGCAGAGGAACGCTCAGGGCCAGTTGCTCATCGGCGCGCGTGCTGCGCGAGCGTTCCGGCAGCGACAACTCTCCGGCGGGATGGTGCCCGAACAACCTGCTCCTTCGCCAGCGCCGCCACCACCGAGGCCAGGATTGGCGGCGGCAGTCGGGGGAGCGATCTTGATCACGAGGTGGTGGAATCGGAGCAGGCGAGCCGATCGCTGATGAGGCATGTCGCTCATGCCGACCGTTACGACCGCGCTCGGTACGCAGACGAAATCTTCTTGGCGACTTCGGCGTCGCGATCGGTCACCCTGCCGCCAACGTCATAGCCCTCAACTCAAACGTGACCTCGCCGAATGCAAAAATACGCCACGAGACTGTTCACGAAGCTCAGCGATTGAACGAAATCCTGGAATTCGAACGTTCTCGTGAGCTTGTGCTTCGCGAGGGTCCAACCCGACAACCGGGGCATGATGGTTCGCAGCTCGTTGGCGATCAGGATCTTCGGCTTGTCCATCGCATATCCCCACCTGGTCGCGGTCCCGCTTCACTGGGCCGAGGTTGCGGTTGAGATTCCGACGAGCTCATCAACCGATCAAGTGGTGCTCAAAGACGACTCTCGATCCGCTTTCCATCCACTGTTTGCTCGTGATGGGCGTGAGCTGTGGTGAGTCCGCCCCAGAGTACCAAGGTGTGCCAGGTTCACCACCGTCGTGTGACGTGGTTGTGAGGTAGATGTCCTGTATCAATCCTGCATCGACAAGCTGTGTCGCCGTGAAGCGGCCGCCTATCGCCGAAATCCGTTGAATGCCTTCCTCGAGCCGCAGGCGCTCGAAGGCCGGGCGCAAGATCGTCGCCATTCGAGCTTATGAGGCGGACCCATGGCCGCGCGCGAAGCGCCGACTCGTGCCGCGCGACACATTCGTCACCGGCGATCAGAAACACCGGCACGTCGGGAACGCTGAACAACAGCGCGTCGAGGTTGAGCCGGCCCCGCTTCGATACGACGATCTGAGCTGGGTGGCGTGGCAGGCCGAGCGACGCGCGCAGCGCGACCAGATCCGGTTGCCATACGGAGAAGAACGCATTCCGATGGACGCTTCCGGCCCCTGCAAGGACCGCATCGGCCGCTACGCGAGAAAGGCCCTCATAAATCAGGTGTGTGTCGGTCGCGCCACCGCCGAACGCGCTGGGATTGGGCCCGCCAGTATTGCCATCCTTGGTCTGGACGAACACCAACGACATCGCGGTCTGTGTGTGGGGTCGGCACACCAGACCGAACTCGCCTCCATAGTGCAGTCGACTCCAGGTATTGCCAATGCCCTGCGCTCGTGAACCGTCGCGCCGGTCGAACACCGTCGACAACCGCTCGATGCTGGCGGTCGCTGCTTCGCGCGTCTTTTGTGCAGCAAAGTCCTGAAAGGCGATCGTCTTGATCACAGCCTATTAAGGCACACCGCACACGCCTCTCCCCGCTGGCGATTGTCCCTCGCCACCCGAAACGAGAGCCAACGGGGCCAACCCCTTGGCCTGCCGTTCCTGTTCACGCTAGCGGGTCGACCGGCCGAGCGACGATGTCCTCGGAGCGACAGCCGCGGTTCGCTGCTCAGCGCGGCGATAGTGCTCGTCAAAGCCGGGCACCAACTCACCGATGTACGTCCTTGATCCGGGCGTCGCGACGCCGACCAAGGCCTCTTGGACGTTGTTCCAGAGCTCCCGCGCTTGCGCCTGCACCGCGCCGTTACCTCCCACGGCCGGGTTGACGTCGACATCGGACAGTGGGCGACCGGCAGACTTGGACTGCAGCGCGCTCGCAAGCATCACCCCGCCGACGAAGGCGGCGCCAAGAAACACGTGTGGCCGTTCTCGGAAATGCTCGCGCCAGTCCGTGGCGGCGTCGACCTTGTCCTCCAGTTCCCTGCAGGTTCGAGCCCAGGCGTTCTCGGGTCCGATCGATGTGCGCTTCTATTTGGTTGGCTGTTTCATCCATTCGAGATTCTCCTTGACCGATTCCACCGTCCGTTCCGGAATCGGGCTGAATACGTTTGGCCCTCCGAATGCCACCCATGATGAGCGCCGCCGCAGCAGCGGCCATCACGACGGCTACGATCAGCGTTGCCGCCCACATCGACATCCGGGTCGCGAGTGCGTAGGCCAACGTCCACAGCAGGAAGATCCAGGCGCTCATCGCGGCCAACACCACCGGCAGCGATCCAGACGCCGGACGACACCGCTCGCTTGACCTCCCCGCGTATCTCCACTTTCGCGAGGCGGATCTCGGAGCGGACCATCTCCTGGAGATTTCGAAGGATGTCCTGCAAGACGTCGGATACGGATCGCTCTTCAGCCACCCGCACCTCTTCCGTTGCCCGGTCGACTAGTCGCGAGACAGGGCTCGACCGAGGAGGAATCCGAACGCCGCGGCAACCGCGAGCGCCGGCCCCGGGTTGCTTTTCACGAATGACTCGACGTCCCCCATCATGCGCTTGGCATCGTGACTGCGCACGTAGTCGGCGCCGGTGCTGAGCCGATCGGCCGTCGCGCGCGCGAATTGCGGACGGTCTCGCCACCGGGCAGGTCGTCAGCCCTGTCATGAAGCACTGACGCGGCGGTGTCGAGTCCGTCGGCGGCCGTCGATCGACTCTCGTCGATAGCTCGCCGCCGCATCGCCCGCGGCATCGGTCATCGACGCCGCGGCATTCCACGCTCGCTCGGTCAGGTCACGGGTCGCCGTGTACGCGTCATCGCCCGTGGGACTCCCAACGGGTCGGGTTTTGTTCGGCATTGGTCTGCTCCTCAATCCACAAAGAATCGTTCTTTTATCCGCGGGCCCGCCAGGGACCGTCAGACGCACCATGGAGCCATCGACGTCCATGGTTACTGCCGAACGGAGCATTTTGCGTACCAAGGCACCGGTTCGGCACCATACATGCTTGGGAAGCGTTCGGAAGGAGCTATTGAGGGGCAGGGAAACGAAATTGGAGCGCCGCGAACGAGCGCGTGCTCGGAGCGGACTCGCCGCCGTGCCTACCAATCGAACACGTTGCAGCAATCAACGACAGGCTGGCCACCTCAACGGCACCGGCGGCGGAGCTTCAGCTACCATGCTCTCGACAATGGCCCAGCAGGCGTCACAACCACGATGCCGCTGAGACGCAAGCACAACCGGACATGACCAACCAGTCGATCAGGGGCTCCGACCTGCCGTTTCTCCAAGGCGGCGGCGAAATGGGCGAGCGGATGCGCGCGATGGACTGGTCGAAGACCGCCCTCGGCCCGGCGGAGACCTGGCCACAGAGCCTCCGCAGTACGGTGAGCATGTTGCTCCCGTCCAAAGCGCAAATCATCGTGTTCTGGGGACCGCAGTTCACGGTGCTCTACAACGATGCGTACCGCCCGGTCTTCGGCGCCAAGCATCCCTCTGCGCTCGGCCTCCCGGGACGTGAGGCATGGAGCGAGATCTGGGACAGCATGCTCCACGAGCTGCTCGCCGGCGTGGTGCGCACCGGCGAAGCGTTCTGGGCGAAGGACCTGCTGTTCGAACTTGAACGCTACGGCTTTCAGGAGGAGACCTACTTCGACGTCTCGTACGATCCTGTGCGCGTCGAGTCTGGCGAGGTCGGCGGCGTGTACTGCATCGTGACGGAAACCACCGAACGTGTGGTGGGCGAACGACGACTGGCCCTGCTGAAGGACCTGGCGGCAAGAAATGCGACCGCACGCACCGCTCGCGACGCCTGCCTGCTCGCCACCGAGACACTCTCTGCCAAGCCGCAGGATGTCCTCTTCGCGCTCGCGTACCTGGACGGGGAACTCCAATGCGGCACTCCCGGCGCGGAAGAACAACTGCAGAAGGCGCCGCGCGACTGGGTCAAGGAGCTTTCACTGACGTCGGCGAGCAGTGAGACCCAGTCCGGCCGACTCGTCGTCGGCCTCAATCCGCGACGTCCGTTTGATGATCAGTACCGCGCGTTCGTCGACCTTGTCGCCGATCAATTGAGAACCGGGCTCGCCAACGCGCGGGCGTACGAGCAGGAACGACAGCGAGCCGAAGCGCTCGCCGAACTGGACCGCGCGAAAACGGCCTTTTTCAGCAACGTGAGTCATGAGTTCCGCACGCCGCTCACGCTCCTGGTTGGACCGCTCGAAGACGGGTTGGGCGATTCGGAGACACCGTTGCCGCCCGTGCACCGCGAACGGCAGGAGGTCGCGCACCGTAACGCACTCCGGCTCCTGCGGCTCGTCAACACGCTGCTTGGATTTCTCTCGCATCGAGGCTGGTCGCATCGACGCGAACTATGAACCGACCGACCTCGCGCAATTCACCACCGAGCTCGCTGGCGTCTTCCGGTCGGCCGTCGAGAAGGCCGGTCTCTCCCTGGTCGTCGCCTGCGATCCTCTGGGCGAACCCGTCTACGTCGATCGCGACATGTGGGAGAAGATCGTCCTGAATCTGCTCTCGAACGCGTTCAAGTTCACGTTCGAGGGGCAGATCACGGTCGAACTGCGCTCGGCCGGCGACCGCGTGCAGTTGCGCGTCTCTGATACCGGCGTCGGTATCCCCGAAGCGGACTTGCCGCGCATGTTCGAGCGGTTCCACCGCGTCAAGCATGCTGCGCGCTCGTACGCACGAAGGCACCGGCATCGGTCTGGCCCTGGTGCAGGAACTCGCGCGGTTTCATGGCGGCAGTGTGGCGGTCACCAGTCAGGAAGGCCGCGGAACGACGTTCACGGTGACGATTCGCACGGGGACCGCACACCTGCCGCCGGAGCGGGTGTCGGCACGCGGCGCCCGTCTTCGACGAGCGTTGGCGCACTTCCCTACGTTGAGGAGGCGCTTCGATGGCTGCCCGCGACGGACAGTTCGTCGGCTCCTGCGGGCGCTCCCATGATGGAGCGCTCCCGGCGCCGTCGAGCGGCCCGCCGCCGACGGCGGCCTCTGTACTGATCGCCGACGACAACGCCGATATGCGTGACTACCTGGCGCGCATCCTCAGCCCGCACTATCGACTCGACATCGTCGGCGACGGCCGCACGGCCATCGATCGCATTCGTGCTCACGTGCCCGATCTCGTGCTGGCGGACGTGATGATGCCGTCGCTCGACGGGTTCGGCCTGCTGCGGGAAATCCGTCGCGACGAGCAGATTCGATCGCTTCCCGTGATTCTGCTCTCGGCACGGGCGGGTGAGGAAGCACGCATCGAAGGCCTGGAGGCCGGTGCCGACGAATATCTGGTCAAGCCTTTCAGCGCGCGCGAATTGCGTGCCTCCATCGCGTCGCAGCTGCAGCTCTCGCGCGAGCGACGGGAGACTGAACGCGCCTTGCGTTATCGCAGCGAGCAGTATCAGACGCTGCTGAACCAGGCCCCCATCGGCGTCTACGTGGTGGATGCGGACTTTCGCATCCGTGACGTCAACCCCGTCGCTCTGCCCGCGTTCGGCAACATTCCAGGACGGGGTCGTCGGGCGAGACTTCGACGAGATCATCCACCTCCTGTGGCAACCGGACTACGCAGATGAAATCGTCCGGATCTTTCGGCACACGCTCGAGACCGGCGAGTCGTACTTCACACCCGAGCGCGTGGAACTCCGCATGGATCGCGGGGTGAAGGAGTTCTACGAGTGGCGGCTCGATCGCATCACGCTGCCCGACGGTCGGTTCGGCGTCGTCTGCTATTTTCGCGACATTGCCGAGCAAAAGAAGGCGCTCGCGGCGAAGGCGTACCTGGCGGCGATTGTCGACTCGGCCGACGACGCGATCATCTCGAAAGACCTGGACGGCATCATCCAGTCATGCAACGCGTCCGCCGAGCGTCTGTTTGGCTATACGTCCGACGAACTCGTGGGACAGCCGGTTCGGATGCTGATTCCGCCGGAACGGCAGTCCGAAGAAGATGAGATCCTGGCTCGGCTGCGACAGGGCGAGCGAGTCGAACATTTCGAGACGGTACGGATCGCCAAGGATGGCCGGCGTATCGATGTCGCGTTGACCATCTCGCCGGTACGCGACGACGCCGGCACGATCATCGGCGCATCCAAGATCGCGCGGGATGTCACGGCCATCAAGCAGGCGGAGGCGGAGCGGTTGCGGCTCCTGCGCGAAAACGCCGAGGTCACGGAGACGCTGAACAATGTCGGAACCATCGTCGCGTCCGACCTGGACCGCGACACGGTCGTGCAGGCCGTCACGGATGCCGCGACCGAGCTCACCACGGCCGAATTCGGCGCGTTCTTCTACAACGTCCTGAATGAGAGCGGCGAGTCATACACCCTGTACACGATTTCCGGTGTACCGCGCGAGGCCTTCTCCAAGTTTCCGATGCCGCGGAATACGGAGGTGTTCGAACCGACCTTCAAGGGGACCGGCGTGGTTCGGAGTCCGGACATCACGAAGGACCCACGGTACGGCCACAACGCCCCGCACTACGGAATGCCTCGCGGTCACTTGCCCGTGCGTAGCTATCTTGCGGTACCGGTCAAGGGGCGGTCGGGCGACGTCATTGGCGGCCTGTTCTTCGGCCATCCGGAGGTCGGACGCTTCACCGACCATCACGAGAGGCTCGCCGTGGGTATTGCCTCATGGGCCTCGGTCGCACTGGAAAATGCCCGGTTGTACACGAGCGTTCAGGAAACCAGCCGCATCAAGGATGACTTCCTCGCCAGTCTCTCCCATGAGTTGCGGACGCCGCTGAACGCGATCCTCGGGTACGCGCGCATTTTGCGCTCGGGCATTGTGGCTCCAGAGAAGCGGGACAAGGCGATCGAGACGATCGAACGAAACGCCACGTCGCTGACACAGATCGTCGAAGACGTGCTCGACATTTCACGCATCGTCTCCGGAAAGATGCGTTTGAACGTTCAACCGGTGGAGTTTCCCGACATCGTCCGGAATGCCGTCGACGCGATGACGCCGGCCGCCGATGCGAAAGGTGTCCGGATCGAGACCGTCCTCGATCCGGCGGCGACGCCGATTCTGGAGATCCGGAACGGCTCCAGCAGGTGATGTGGAATCTGCTCTCGAACGCCGTGAAGTTCACGAACCGCGGCGGCAAAGTGCAGGTCCGGCTCGAGCGCGTGAACTCGCACGTCGAAGTCGCGGTCAGCGATACGGGCATCGGCATCGCTGCCCGAGTTCCTGCCTCACGTGTTCGAGCGATTCCGTCAGGCCGATGCCGGCATCTCGCGTGAGCGCGGTGGTCTGGGTCTGGGCCTGTCCATCGCCCGCCAGTTGACCGAGATGCACGGCGGCACCATCGAGGTGTCGAGTGGTGGTGTCAATCAGGGCGCCACGTTCCGCGTGAAGATTCCCGTCATGATCGTGCATCCAGTCGAGCAGGGGAATGCCTCGAGTCCACCCGCGAAGCGCCACCAGCGTGCGAGAAATGTCGCGCTTCCGAGTCTCCAGGACATACGGGTGCTTGCCGTGGACGACGAGGCGGACGCGCTGGCCCTCGTGTCGGAGGTACTGCAGGCGGCCGGCGCGCGCGTCAGCACGGCGAGCTCGGCGGACGATGCGCTGAGAATCCTCGACGCGGAACAACCTGATGTGGTCGTCGCGGATCTCGGAATGCCGCACGTTGACGGGTTTCAGTTCATCGATCGCGTCAGGCGCCATCGGAAGCCCCGCGTGCGTGCCGTACCGGCCGCAGCCCTGACTGCCTATGCGCGGTCGGAGGATCGAATGAAAGCGCTGGCGGCAGGCTTTCAGATTCATCTGGCCAAACCGATCGACCCCGCAGAACTGGTGACGACGATCGCGTCCTTGGCCAAGCGTCTCCAGGTGTCAGAGGACACTGACCAGTCGGATTCGGCGCCGTCGTGACACGAGCGGCCGCGGCACACCAACCGGTGTGCTTGGTCCCTTGCGCAGATTCTAGCCGCCGATGCTTCGACTGCGCTCCATGCGCCGCAGGTAGACGAGCAGCCCGACGTTCAGGCCCAACCCACCCGCACTGACCGCAGCTGCCGGCCACACCACAGAATCATCGCCACCGAGCCAGGCGTTCATGGTCGCGGTGAGCAGCCAGAGCTGCAGAATCACGACGATCAGGACGAAGACCAGCATGCCGTAGACGATCGTCGTCCGCTGGTCGCGGCTGAACGGCCGCTTGACTGACGCGCTCATGTCCTCTCCTCGATCGCGACGGCGTAGATGTCCCGCCCGCGGATGTCGAGCACGATTCGCGTCAGCGGCCGGCGCGGCGGCCCGGCAGTGGGCACGCCCGTCCGGAGGTCGAACCGCCCCTCGTGGCAGGGACAGTAGAAGCTGTTCTCGGCCGGCCGGGGAATCACGGCACAAGACAGGTGCGTGCAGTTCTGGCTGAAGGCGACGAACTCGCTCGTGGTCAGTCGCACCAACAGACAGGGTTCGTGTTCGTCGGGGTAGGTGAAAACAATCGCCCCGCCGACGGCAAGCTCGTCGATGGACGCAATCCGCTGCATCGCCGGCTGGCCGTGGCGCTTCCGGTACCAGTTCTGGACGCCGATCCACACCTGTCCCAGCGTGAACGCGGCGCTGGTCAGCACGAGGAACTTCATGAAGTCCCGGCGCTCGACGTAGAGATCCTGGGGCCAGTCGATCGGGAAGTCCTGCCGCCAGGCGGGCTGGGCGTCGGCCGGCGCGAAGTTCGGCGCGATGGTGATCTGCTCGCGCTCGAGTGCGGGCGCGTAGAGGCTCGCGGGCGCCGTGCCGGTGAGACCTTCGCGTCCCGGCGAGTTGATCGCGGGATCGACCGGGCGACGTGGATCGGGACGGACGTCGGTCATCGCTTACACCTCGATCTCGGCGAACGGGTCTTGCTCAACGGGCGCTGCGGCCGGCGCGATCACCTTCAGTGACACGGCCCGGCTCCTGGGCTGCTCCTCCATCGCCGCCGTGACATCGACGTGCGGCGCCACGGTCGCCAGCTTTCGCGGCACCATCACGTACACCTGCGTCGTGATCGTCTGCTGGCCGAACTGAAAGGTGTTGACCGGCGTCGAGAGGGGGCGCAACTGTTCGATCTGCTCGCGCGTGCCGAAGAAGAGCGCCTGGCTCGGGCACACGGTCGCACACATCGGCTTCTTGCCGACGCTCGTCCGGTCGTAGCACATGTCGCACTTCATCATGATCTTGCGGTCTTCGTAGAGCTCGGGCACGCCGAACGGGCAGGCGATCACGCAATTGCCGCAGGCGATGCAGCGCGGCTTCAGTGCCGATTGCACGACGCCGTCGCCGGTACGCTTGATCGCGTCGGCCGGACACACCTCTGCGCACGTGGGCTGTTCGCAGTGCATGCAGACGACGGGCACCGTCTGCACGCTCTCGGCCCGGTTCACGTACTCGAGGTGAATCATCGACTCGCCGCGGTGCGTGTCGCACTCGGAGCACGCCTGCACGCAGGCCTGACAGCCGATGCACCGGTTCGGATCGATGAAGAAGTGCAGGTAGTCCGGTTTGGCCATGGTGATGGTCCTGCCCGTCTATTGCTGCGGCTCGAGCACCGCCGCGTAGTCCGGCGGCGCCTCCGCCTTGCGCACGCGGCACCCGCACACCTTGTATTGCGGGATCTTGCTGATCGGGTCCTGTGCGGCCACGGTCAGCTGGTTCACACTCTTCCGGCCTGGCCAGTGATAGGGGATGAAGATCGTGTCCGGACGGATCGTGGTCACGACCTGCGCCCTGAGCGTGAGGGTCCCCCGCCGTGTCTCGGCCGTCGTCCAA
This sequence comes from uncultured Acidobacteriota bacterium, assembly GCA_963817395.1. Taxonomy (GTDB): domain Bacteria; phylum Acidobacteriota; class Vicinamibacteria; order Vicinamibacterales; family CAVPJW01; genus CAWGYQ01. The sequence continues at coordinate 593,738 of CAWFOC010000003.1, forward strand.
TCGCCGTCCGCGATCCCGAACTTCGCGGCCAGCCGCGGATGCATCTCGATCCGCGGCTCGGCGTACTGTTCGACCAACGGTCCGATCCGGCGCGTCTGCGTGCCTGACAGGAACTGACTGACGACCCGGCCCGTGGTCAGGTAGATCGGGTACTCGTCGCTCGCATCGTCAACCGGCGGCCGATACTCGGCGACGTTGAATCGCGCGCGGCCGTCTGGGAAGTAGAACGGCCCGCTGCCCTTGGCGACGGGGTTGTAGCTGCCGGCGCTCGAAGAGCCGCGGCGTGCCGGGATGGTCGTCGATCGCGGCGCCGGTGCGCGGATCCTCGCTGTAGCACGGCCAGAAGACGCCGAGCTGCTCCGTGATCTTCTCGTAGGTCACGCCTGAGTAGTCCGCGACCCCGCCTTTGCTGGCGACGCGCAGCTCTTCGAAGATCTCGCGCGGCTCGCTGAAGGTGAAGCCGCGCGGCCGGCCGAGCGCCTGCGCGATGTCCTGGATGATGCGCCAGTCCTCGCGCGCATCGCCCGGGCAGTCCACGGCCTTGTTGATCTTGATGATGCGGCCCTCGACCTGCGTCACCGTCCCTTCGTCTTCCTCGTGCAGGCTCCCTGGCAGCACGACGTCGGCGTGCCAGGCGGTGTCGTTGAGGAAGAAGTCGATGGCGGCGTAGAACTCGAGCTTCTCGAGACAGCGCGTGACGAACGCGTTGTCCGGAAGCGATACTTTCGGGTTGAAGCAAATCGACAGCAGCCCCTTGATCTCACCGCGATCGATCTTGCGGAACAGCTCGTAGGCGTCGACGCCAGGACCCGGCAGCTCCTGCTCGTCGATTCCCCAGACGCCGGCAATGTAGCGGCGGTGTTCGGGGTTGCTGATGTCGCGCCAACCGGGGAGTTGATCACACTTCTGCCCGTGCTCGCGCCCGCCCTGCCCGTTGGCCTGTCCGACGATGGTGCCGTAGCCGCACTTTGGCTTGCCGATCCGCCCGGAGGCGAGCACGAGGTTGATCGTGCCGAGCGAGTTCTGCACGCCGTTCGAGTGGTGCTCGATGCCGCGCGCGTGGAAGAGAAAGCTCGTCTTCGCGGTGCCCCACCATTCGGCGGCCTGCATCAGCGCCCGCTGCGGCACGCCAGTCACTTCGGCGGTCCGAGGCAGCGTCCACTCCCGGCAGTACTCCGCGACCTGCTCGAAGCCGACCGTGTGCGCGTCGATGAACGCGTGATCGAGCCAGTCACGCTCGATCATGATCTGCAGCACGCCGGCAAAGAGGGCTGCGTCACGCCCCGGCTTGACCGGCAGGTACAAGTCGCAGGTCCGGGCCGCCGGCGTGATGCGTGGATCCTGGATGATGATCTTCGCGCCCTGCTCGCGCGCCTGCCAGATGTAGTTCGTGGTGATGGGCGAGCACTCGGCCACGTTCGAACCCGCGACCCAGATCACGCCGGTCCCGACCATGTCGGACCACGGATTCGTCGTGCGATCGATGCCGAACGCCTTCTTGTTGGCGGCCCCGGCGCTGACCATGCACAGCCGGCCGTTGTAGTCGATGAACGGCGTCTTCAGGCAGACGCGCGCGAACTTGCCGAGCAGATAGGTCTTCTCGGTTGTCAGGCTGGCGCCGCTGAGGACGCCGATGGCGCCGGCGCCGTGCACCTGCTGGATGCGGCCGATCTCGGCGGCGACACGGCCGATGGCGTCTGCGTACGGCAGCGGACTGAATCCACGACGCCGAGGACGTATCCCGCCGCGAGCGCCGTCATCAGCCGATCGGGATGCGAGCCCTGAAGGTAGCGCTTCACGCCCTTCGGGCAGAGCATGCCGCGATTGAACGGGAAGTCTTCCCACGGCTCGAAGCCGATCACGTCGTTGTCGCGGACCTTGAGCTGAATGCCGCATTGCTGCCCGCAGAAACAGCAATGCGTCTTCACGAGCCGATCCGGCTCGACGCTCGTCGACAGGCGCACGCCCGTCATCTCCGACAGGTGCGGCCCGAACTGCTCGATGATGCGAAGGGGATCGACCGGAATGTCAGCCACGTCGGTCAGCCTGCCTCTCGTTCATCGCCTGCCTCGCCGAAGCCGCCAGGCGAAGGCTGGGCGTTCAGATATCGCTGCCACAACGCGCCCTGCGCCAGGCCGAAGAGCGCGCGGCGGCACCTGGGGCAGACGTCCTGGTAGTGCCCGCCGCCGGACAGTTCGTACTGGAAGCCGAGCTCCTGCTGAACGACGGTGAGGTCACGGACCATCGGCAGCGAGGCATACGGCTGCCCGCAGCGTCGGCACGCCGCCTGGCGTCCGCGGGCGCCTGCGTCCTTGTAGAAGCCCACGCCGAGCTGGGCCGGCCGTTGAAAGACATGGAACAGCTTGCCGAACGGCAGCCAGAGCAGCGTCACGATCACCGTGGCGGCATGGAGAATCGCGAGGAACTCGTACGCATAGCCCCGCATCCACGTGTAGCTGGCGGTCAGCATCAGCCCCGTCACGCTGATCGCAAAGAGCAGCAGCAAGGGCAGGATGTCCTGGCCGAACTGCTGCACGGCGACGGCGCCGTGGTCGATCATGCGGCGCCGGAACGCGAGCATCACGCCCGCGATGACCAGGAACGACGACCAGACCAGCCCATGGAAGATGACGAAGGCGAATGTGGACTCCACGGGAAAGTCCTGCAGGGGGATGCCGAACACGAAGGCGCGGTACATGTCCAGGTTGCCAGGCGCCGTTTCGAAGTGAATCCAGCCCCACACCAGCGGGAACGTGATCGCGGCAGCAAGCACGCACCCCCACATGATCAACCAGTGCGCCAGCCCGCGGAGCCGGCCACGCCGGAAGATGTACGCGTTGGCGGCAAACTCCACCAGCGCGCGGCGTCCAAGGCCAGCGGTGTTGCGGGCAAGCGCGCGCCGGGAAAAGAAGGCCTGCCACCCACGCCGCCAGTACATGCGCGTCGGCGGACGGTGCAGCCACATGGCATAGCGATAGCTGATCCCGAACGCGGCAAACAGTGTGGCGAACGTATAGCCGACGAGCGCCGCGTCGAAGTGCTGCAGGTTTCGCGACCCGACGACGATCGCCGCCGCCAACGTGGCCGTGACGAGCGCGGCCCACGCGCCGGCTCTGACACGCTCGAGCGCCTGTCGTGCGGCAACCGGGAGAGACCGCGTCCATTCGACGTCGCCCGGCTGGAACACACGCTGATTGGCCGCGCGCAGTACCACGGCGGTCGCGGACAGGAAGAGGAACCCGGGCCAGATGACGCCGAGTTGATCGCGGAAAACGCCGAGCAGGAGCGGCGGGAAGAAGCCGCCCAGACCGCCGAGGGCGCCGACAAGGCCCGTGACCGTGCCGGTGTCCTTCGGGAAGTGCTCCGGCACCAGCTTGAAGATCGCGCCGTTCCCCAGTCCCATCAACATCGCGCACCCGAGCGCGCCGACGGTGAACGGCACCATCGACGGCCACGTGAGGAGCAGCGAGAACAGGGCGACCCCGCCGAAGACCCACGACAGGACCTGGGCGCCGCCAATCCGGTCCGCCAGCCACCCGCCGAGTGGCCGCATCAGCGTGGCGAGCACGACGAATCCTGCAGCCCGGAATCCGGCGTCCGCAGGCGCCAGGCCGAACTGCGCCCGCAGCAGCGTCGGCAGATAGATCGAGAACGCGACGAAGCCGCCGAAGGTGAGGAAGTAGAAGGCGCCAAGCAGCCAGGCGGTGGGCGCGCGGCGCAGGACCGCGGTCATCGCGGCTACCGTGGCGGGACGCCCGGCCTGCGGGGGATTCCGCGCAAGAAGGAAGTAGGCCACGGCCCAAATCAGAAGAAGCGCACTGGTGCCGCGAAACACCACCTCCCAGCCCAAACGGGCCGACACCACCGGGCCGACGAAGACCGCCAGCGACTGTCCCATCGTCCCCAGGCCGTAAACGCCGAGTGCCGTGCCTTGCCGAGCCGCCGGGGTCCAGCGGGAGACGTAGGCGGCTCCCACCGCAAAGGAGGATCCGGCCATGCCGACGAGGAACGCCGCCATGAGCAGCGAGCGGTAGGTGTCGGTCAGCGGAACGATGAAGGCGGCCACCGACGAAAAGGCGAGGAGCGCCGTGAACACGAGGCGCCCGCCGAACCGATCTGTCAGCATGCCCATCGGCAGCCGCGCCAACGAGCCGAGCAGCACCGGCACTGCCACCAGGAGCGCAGTCTGGGACGCGGTCAGTCCGTAGAGGCCAGTGAAGACCGAAGCGAGCCCGCCAACGAGACCCCACGCCGCGAACGAGAGCGCGAACGAGATCGTCGCGAGGATCAAGGCGCGCGTTGGCGATGCCGCACCACCCGCCACGTGGGCGCGAGATGGCATGCTCTCGAGAGATCTGTCGCGCATGTCGTGTGCCTAGTCTGACGCCACGGTTCGCGAGCCTGTCAAGGGTCCCATACCGCCCTACCAGTTCAGGAACAGACCCAGCTCCTCGAGGAATAGAGACCAGGCGGGCTCCTCCTCCAGCATCAGGTGATTGGCGCTCGGCAGCGAGACGTACCGCGCACCCGGGATCTCGGCCGCGAGCAGGCGACCCCGCTCCGGCAGCACGGCGTGATCGCGATCGCAATGGATGACGAGCGTCGGCGCCTTCACTTGCGACAAGAGCGGTCGAACATCGATGTCGCCGTCGAGCTCCATGAGCCGCGCCGCGTTTTCCGGCGACGTGGACACACGCTGGAGCTCGTCGAACCACTGCTCGTGCTCCGGCGTCGCCTCGGGGATGAACCGACAGGTGAAGGTCCTGCAGAAAGCCGGGTTGTTGAGTCCCCACCCAAGCCGCAATAGACTCACGAACGCGCGCCGCGCCTCGAGCTGCTGGGGCGTGCCGACATTGTTCATGCCCACCGCGAATGCGCCGTAGAGCACCAGTTGTGTGACGCGCTCCGGATGCTTCACGGCGTACGCGATCGCGATGGGGCCGCCACGAGAGATCCCAAGGAGCGGAAATCGATCGAGGCCCGCAGCGTCGACGACCGTCTCGAGATCGCGGACCCACGTGTCGAAGCTCACATCCGCCACGTCGCGCTGGGACATGCCGTTGCCACGCTCGTCGTAGCGGACGAGGCGGTGGTGACGCGAGAGCGCGGCGTACCAGTGGCGCCAGATCGGGCTGCCCCATTCGAAATCGAGATGCGTCAGCCAGTTTGACGCCTTCACGAGCGGCGGTCCGTTGCCGACGCTGGCGTAGGCGAGGCGGACACCATCGCTCGTCGTGCAGTACCGGATCTCCTGCCGCGCCTTCGACGGCTGTCGGGCTCGGCGGAACGGTCTGGAGGACGGCCGCGTTCGACCGGCGCGGCGAAGCGATAGCCCACACGCGGCACGGTCTCGATGTACTGCTGGCCCGTCGCCTTCTCCCCCAGCGCCTTCCGCAGCACCGACACGTTGTGATTCAGGTTGTTCTCTTCGACGGTCGTCTCGGGCCACACCGCGTCGAGCAGCTCCTGCTTCGTGACCAGCCGCCCGGCATTCTCGACCAGCACCAGAAGCGTATCGAACACCTTCAGACGCAGCGGGATCACGTCGCCGCCGCGCGAGAGGCGGCGCTCGCGGACGTCGAGATGAAACGGTCCGAACCGATACGAGCCTCTGCCCCCGGTGTCGGCCACGAATCTCACCTTCAGGAAAGTTTCAGAAAAATCCGAGCGTTCTCAAAGGACGCCGGCAACCTTCGATTCTAGCCTCTGGAGTGCGGGCCAACACCGCAGAGAGGGATATGACAATGCCGATGCCGAAACTGCTTCCCGACCAGAGCTTCTACCCGTCGCCGACGATGGCCATGCAGGCCCCGGCCGAAACGCTCGCCTACGTCGCGCTGCTCAATCCCGATCCGACCGCCAGCGACGCCCTTGCCGTGCTGGACGTCGATCCCGCGTCGCCCGGTTACGGCGCCCAGATCGCGCGCGTGGAGATGCCCGGCGCCGGCGACGAGCTGCACCACTTCGGATGGAACGCGTGCAGCTCGTGCCTGTGCCCGAACTCGCCGCACCCGCACATGCAGCGGCGCTACCTCGTGGTGCCCGGCATGCGGTCGTCGCGGATTCACATTCTCGACACCGTGCCCGACCCGCGGCAGCCGCGCCTCGTCAAGGTGATCGAGGCCGACGAAGTCATTCGGAAGACCGGCTACAGCCGCCCGCACACGGCGCATTGCGGGCCCGACGGCATCTACGTCAACGCGCTCGGCGATGGTGAGGGCAACGGCCCTGGCGGCATCTTCGTGATGGACCCGGAGACATTCGAGATCAAGGGCCGCTGGGAAAACGACCGCGGACCGCAGCAGCTGTCGTACGACTTCTGGTGGCACCTCGGACACGACACGATGATCACGAGCGAATGGGGCACGCCGAACATGGTGGAGAACGGCGTGAACCCGGAGCTGCTCCTGGGCGGCAAGTACGGCAACGCGCTGCACGTCTGGGATCTCAACACCCGTCGTCACCTGCAGAGGCTGGAGCTCGGCCCCGAGTATCAGATGGTGCTCGAGCTGCGTCCCGCGCACGATCCCAACGAGACCTACGGGTTCGTCGGCGTCGTCACCAGCCTGAAGGACCTGTCGGCGTCGGTCTGGATGTGGCACCGCGAAGGCAGCGACCGCAGCGGGACCTGGCGCATCCACAAGGCGATCGAGATTCCCGCCGAGCCGGCGGCCGCCGATGATCTGCCGCCGCTTCTCAAGGGCTTCGGCGCGGTGCCGCCGCTCGTCACCGATCTCAACCTCTCGCTCGACGATCGATTCCTCTACGTCTCGTGCTGGGGCACGGGCGAGCTGAAGCAATTCGACGTCTCCGATCCGTTCAACCCCATCGAGACCGGCTCGGTGAAGCTCGGAGGCATCGTTCGCCGCCAGGCGCATCCGTCGCGTCCGGACCAACCGCTCAACGGCGCACCGCAGATGGTGGAGATCAGCCGTGACGGCAAGCGCCTCTACGTGACCAACTCGCTGTATCGCACGTGGGACGAGCAGTTCTATCCCGACGGCATCAAGGGATGGTTGGCGAAGATCGACGTGCGCCCGAACGGCGGCATCGAGCTCGATCGCGACCGGATTCGTCGAGTTCGACGGCATGCGTCCGCACCAGGTTCACCTCGAGGGCGGTGACGCCAGCTCCGATTCGTACTGCTTCGCGTGAGAGGTGCGTCATGACGAACGAGATGACAATGTCCTTGTCCGCCGTCGCTTCAGCGAAGGCGGAGTGGGCGATGCTGATCGGGCTCGGCGCCTTTCACGGCATCAATCCTGGAATGGGGTGGCTGTTCGCGGTGGCGCTCGGGATGCAGGAGCGCCGCCGCGGTGCGGTGCTTCGCGCGCTCGTGCCGCTCGGGGCCGGCCATGCGCTGGCCGTCGCCGGCGCGGTCGGCGCTGCGCTGGCCATCGGAGCCGTGATCCCAATCGGCTGGCTGCGCTGGCCGACGGCCGGCGTCCTCGTCGTCGCTCGGCGTCCTTCGGTTGTTTCGTCACCGGCACCCGCGCTGGGCGGGCATGCGCGTGAGCATGGGTGGACTCACGGTGTGGTCGTTCCTGATGGCCACGGCCCACGGCGCCGGGCTCATGGTGGTGCCGGTGTTCGTGGGCATGTCGATGGCGGATGAGGGCGGGCACACGCACCACATGGCCGCAACCGGGGCGGGCGCCGGAACCGCGCTCCTCGCCACCGGCCTGCACGCTGTGGGCTATCTGGCGGTGACCGCGTTCATCGCGGTGCTGGTGTTCGAGAAGCTCGGCGTGGGCATCCTGCGCCGCGCCTGGTTCAACCTCGATGTGATCTGGGCAGCCGCGCTGATGGCGACCGGGACACTGACTCTGATGCTGTAAGTGCGCTTGTCCCGGACGATCAGTCGCGCGCCGGGGTGTCGCCTGGCGTCTTACTCCGCGCGCGCGGCCGCGTCGCGAAACACGACGGCCCAATCGCGCCGCATCTCCACGACCGTCCAGCCCCTCCGCGGGGCCGCTTCGAGCGCCGTGATGAGCCGCCGCGCTGGCGGGCGGCGAGGCGTCGTAGGCATACTCCCGATCGGCATCGGTGTGATGGACGATCAGGCCGAAGCGGTCCAGAGCGCGCCGTCGTTGTCGAACACGGCAATACGCTCGGGCTCCGCCACGAAGCCAGGCGTACCCGTGCGGGTCACCTTGTCCACGAAGGCCGTGATCGCCGGGACTCGCAGCAGTCATCGATGTCCCGTTTCGTCCCGCTACTTCTTGAGCGGCACCAGTGGGATCTGGTCGGCGAGTGCCATGTTCACGAGGGCGTCCAGCTTGTTCTCAATCTGAAAGAACCGCGCGGCCTTCTGCGCCGGCAGAACCGCGCGGACCTTCGGGACATACTTTTCGCGCACCGCGAGCTTCTCGCGATCGATGGCGACCGACTCCTTGAAGAACGCTTCTGCCTTCGCGTCGTCCATCGTTGTGTAGTTGGAGGCGTAGGCGACGATCAGTTTTGCGATGCGGTCGCCGATTTTTTCGGCCTCTCCGCGGTATTCCTTATAGACGGGCCAGAATGCACGCGCCTCTCCCTCCGTCAGCGGAAGGTTGGCCGCCACCACGGCCTGGCGGTCGGCCTTGAGATCGGCCTGCAGCTGCTGAATCGCTGTCCACGTATCGACCGTCTGTGCGCTCGCGCTGGGCGGCGTCAGCGCCAGGCACGACACCAGACCTGTAACGAACACCATGGCTTTCATCCTCATCGTCTGCTCCTTTTGAGCGGTTCATCATCCGCGATAGGTTCTCGCCTTTGGCAAGGCCGCGACCATCGTACCTGAATTCCACGCGGACCTGGTTCTTGCAGCCCGGAGCGACACCTGCCGGAACCGGTTTCACCGCATTCCTGCACGTTCAGGTCAGGCCCGCTCCGCTTCGGTACTGCCGACTGGAAGTCTCAACCCAGGGACCTCCGCATCACCAGGGCACTGGCCGGGCATGCGGAGCGAAACTCTACTGAGCCCTGAACACCCGCCGGGACGTCCTCTCGAAGAATTGGCAAGAACGCAAACTTTCGAAAGAACTGTTCCGCCGTGGTGGTCAACAAGTACACCGCTGGAACTTCCAAAGTTTCTGCGAGCCGCAGTGCCGATTCTGTGAGTTGCGCGCCGAGACCTCGATTGCGTGCCGCCGGAGCCACAGCGACCGACCGCAACAGGGCGCCGTCGTCGTAGATCTCGAGCATCGCGCTCCCAACGATGCCTTGATGGCTCCGCGCGACAAGTGCGGTGCCCAGGTGCTCGAGCGCGCCGGCAGTCGGCAGGGCGCTCTCGGTCAACAGCCGAACCATCGCGCAACCATCCTCTGGCCGCGCCGGCTCGATGCGTATGTCCATCGCGTCACCCGTGTGCTGCAATTCCTTGACCGCCACAGCACGCGAACGCCTGCGCGTGGTCCTCGGACGGCAAGCAGCAGCCCGTCGCCCTCCTCAAGCGCTCGAGATCCTTCTGAACGATGTCGAGATGCCGCAGCGTATGCGTGACCGTTCGATGAATAGTCTCCAGAACCGGGTTCTGAAGGACGGCGACCCGGTAGTACACCCACAGCCCCTCGCGGCGCGTCTCCACGAGCCCGGCTCGTCGCAAGTACGCCAGATGTCGCGACGCCTTCGGCTGCGAAATCTTCAGGCTGTCGTGGATGTGACAGACGCACACCTCGCCGGTGAGCAGCAGCCCGAGAATGCGGAGCCTCGTGGCGTCCGCCAGTGCCTTGAAAACCATTTCCATCTCAACGAGTTTCTTATTCATATATGTCTTGACAAATATATCACGCACCCCTAGCCTGTGTATATACGTCAAGGCGTATTCATGGAGTATGAAACATGTCCACCATCGACGTTCGAGACGCCGTTCGTGAGAAGTATGGAGAAATTGCCCGATCCGTGGAAACGACCGGCTGCTGTGGCCCGGGAGCGTGCGGGTGCAGCGATCCGATTTCCTCGGCGCTGTACACCGACGACGAGACCGCGGGCCTGCCGGAGGGCGCCGTAGCGGTGTCGCTCGGCTGCGGCAATCCGACGGCGCTCATTCAGCTGGAGCCAGGGCAGACGGTGCTCGACCTCGGCTCGGGCGGCGGTATCGATGTGCTGCTGTCCGCAAGACGGGTTGGCGCCGAAGGCAAGGTGTACGGCCTTGACATGACCGGCGACATGCTCGCCCTGGCGCGGGAGAATCAGCGGAAGGCCGGCGCGACGAACGTCGAGTTCCTCGAGGGCACGATTGAAGCCATCCCGCTTCCAGACGGGTCGGTCGACGTCGTCATCTCGAACTGCGTCATCAATCTGTCGATCGACAAAGATGCCGTGCTGCGCGAAGCGTTCCGCGTGCTGAAACCTGGCGGCCGGTTCGCAGTCTCCGACGTCGTCTTGCGGGGCGAGATGCCCGCCGACGTCAGGAAGAGCATGGAGATGTGGGTGGGCTGCATTGCCGGCGCCCTCACCGATTACGAGTACGTCGCCAAGCTCACGAAAGCCGGTTTCGAGGACATCGCTATCGAGCCGACGCGGGTGTATGGCGTCGATGATGCGCGGGCGTTCCTCGCCGACAGCGGCTTGAACGCCGACTCGCTCTCCGCCGCGGCCGATGGACGAATCATGAGCGCGTTCGTTCGGGCCAGGAAGGGCCATGCCGCGTCGTGCTGCGGACCGGCTTGTTGTTCGTAGTCGGGGACATCCGCGCGGCGAGTGGTGGGGGAGGCGATGGGGCTGGAATCGCCACGCAAGCGCGTCCTGTTTCTCTGCACGGGCAATTCAGCCCGGAGCCAGATGGCGGAAGGGCTGCTGCGCGAGCTCACGGGTGGCCGGGTTGACGTCGTATCGGCCGGCACCAGACCCAGTGTCGTCCGGCCGGAGGCTGTCGCCGTCATGGCCGAACGCGGTATCGACATCTCGTCGCATCGCTCGAAGCATCTCGACGAGTTCGTGCGCGAGCGATTCGATTACGTCATCACCGTGTGCGATCGCGCGAACGACAGCTGTCCCATCTTTCCGAATGCGGCCAGCCGCCTGCATTGGAGCTTCCCCGATCCTGCGGCCGTCACAGGGACTGACGAGGAGCGCCTTGAAGCTTTCCGGCGTGTCCGCGATGCCATCGAGTCACAACTGCAGGAGTTCGTCCGATCAGCCTCTCGCGGTTTTACGCATATTCGGGCGTTCTGAACTTCCGGCCTTCGCGCGGGCCATTCCGGCTGCGTCGCGGACCAATGAGCTCTCCCAGACGTGGAACAGCAGCCCCTTGAGCTGAGCGAAGCGTCTGGGTCCCAGCACGCCACTCCATTCGTCGCTCGATGTCGCGGAGGATGTCGTGGATTGTCGCGTAGGCGGCGCGTCCTCGCCTGGTGAAGCGGACGATGCGCGCGCGGCCCTCGTCGGGCGCGTCGGACCGGGCGAGATAGCCGAGGCCTTCGAGGCTCCGGAGCAGCTGGTTCATGGCCTGCTTGCTCATCCCGGCCCGCTCCGCGAGCACGCCCGGGCGAACGCCGTCGGGACCCGGAAACTGCAGCACCGCCATGTGCGGCACGCGAAGCTCCGTGAACCCGGCGGCGTTGAGCTCCGTGATGATCCGGCGCTGAATGGCCTGGGCCGGCACGCGCAGCAGCGCGCCGATGAGCATGTCCTTCGTCTGCGGGCGGCGAGCCGGGACGGACGAAGGGGCGCTTGACATGTCGGTAAAGTATGTTTACTATCCTGACAGTAAATTTAGTTTACTACAGGAGAGACGGACATGCCAGCTCAGACAACCGGCCCCCACGTCAATCCCGCCGACGAGACCATCCGGCTCGGACCGCTCGCCGTGCGCTTCCTGGTTACCGGCGACCACTCCACCGGCAGCGTCGCGGTCTTCGAGGTCGTCGTCCCGGCCGCGCAGCACCTGGCGGCTCCCGCACACAGTCACGACCATTACGAAGAGACCATCTACGGCCTCGCCGGCGTCTTGACCTGGACCGTCGACGGGACACCCATCGAGGTCGGACCGGGGCAGACGCTCTGCATTCCGCGCGGGGCGATTCACCGCTTCGACAACAACGGGACCGAGGACGTGAAGGCGCTGTGCCTCGTCACGCCGGCCGCGATCGGTCCGCAGTACTTTCGCGAGGCCGCCGAAGTGCTCCACGCCTCGGCTGGCGGGCCGCCGGACCGCGCGAAGATGGCGGAGGTCATGCGCCGGCACGGACTGACGCCGGCCCCGCCGCGTCCGCAGGCGTGAAGAGGGGGTGAAACGATCCTGGTGGCGTCGCCGAGGTGGAGCCAGATTTACGAAGGACGCGGCACCAGCAGTCGGCGCTGTAGCGCGATGTAGGGCACGCAGAGCAGCGCCAGCAACAGGAGATACAGCAGAATCGTGGCGCCGAGATTCGGTTCGTCCGGAAAGTTCATCGTCGCGGCGGCGAACGCAATGGCAGGGTGGCGGCTTGCGGTGGACAGCGCCAGCACGCTCGCCTCCTCGGCCTGCGGGCCGCCGAGCCAGTGCCCCACGCTCAGACCGACGCCGACGAACGCCGCGATCGCGAGCATCGTGCCTTCACCGATCAGGCGCAGCATCACCGGGAAGGCCGCTATCACCAGCGCGGCAGCGCCGACGAGCAGCAGCACTGTCGCCACGAGCTTGATGGGTCTCGCCATTCGAGCCGCCAGCGCTGGAACGAACTGGCGCGCCAGCATACCGGCAGCCAGCGGCAACAGGGCCATCGTGAACACGACCTTCGCGATGGCAGCCGGCGGCATCTGGAGATCGCGGCCGAAATAGCGTCCCAGGATCACGAGCGACAGCGGCACGACGACAATCGCCAGTAGCGACACGATGGCCATCAGGCCAACGCCGTAGGCGGCGTGGCCGCCGGCCTTGCTCTCTTTCCCCGGCAAGAGCGGTGGTACCGGCGAGATCGCCAGCATCACGATCGCGACCTCCAACGACGGGCGCAGCTCGAAGACCCTCACCAGGATGACGGCGACGATCGGCATGACGACGAACATCGACACCAGCGAACGCGCCAGCAGGCCAGGGCGCCGCAGCAGGTACTGCATGTCACGCCACGTTGCCTGCAGGCCGAATCCAAAAACGGTCAGCAGGATACTTGCCTGCAGCGCGAGGATTACCATCTGTTGAATCGTCATAAAACCGTCTCTCTTGCGTCACGCGCGCATGCGTTTGGTGGTCCTTGATCAGGTCGCCGCTCACGTCACGTCCACGGTCATGTCATCGGTCGTCCCGGTGACTTGATTCCCGCCTGCAGCAGTGTCTCGTCGTCCAGGTGGAGCGATCCGGTGACGCGATCGGGATTCGCTGAATTGTATGTCTTGACCGGAGCCAGCGGGCCGCTCGTCATAGCCTTGACGATGGTGTAGCGCTTCAGAGTCGCAAACGTCTGGCGGATGACATCGTCGTCAGTGGGCGGCGCAGCTTTTCCAGTGATTGGATTTGCGGTGTTCGTGCCGCCGCCGGACGTCAGCGGGAGTGTGTGGAGGTGCATGTCGATGATCGGTCCGCGCCGGGACGGCCAGCGGCGTTTGATGATAGCTTCATCACCGTGCCCTACGGCATGGAATCTGACGCTCAACCCCGACCCACCAGCAGACGACCGCGGTTCATCAAGAATCCCGTCCTCCCCTACCTCCTCGCCGGCGCCGCCGTCGGCACCGCCATCGCCCTCTGGCGGTTCGCCCCGGAATTCATTACCGGCACCGGCGGACTCTGGCGCGGGCCGCGGAACGACCACATCGCCTACCTCGTCGCCTGGCACTACTTCGTCATCGACGAGTGGCGCCTGCCGCTCTTCAGCCTGCCGGCCATGGGATACCCGGAAGGCGGGAACGTCCTCAGCAACGACGCGCTGCCGCTCACCGCGCTGGCCACGAGAATCCTGTACCGGCTGACCGGGCACCAGGTGAACCCGTACGGCTGGTGGCTCGTTCTGCACTACATTTTCCACGGGGCGATGGCAGCCCGGCTGGTGTGCGCCATGGGTGTGCGGTCGATGGCGGCGTGCATCACCGCCGCGGTGCTCGCCCTGACGAACGTCTACTTCATGTCACGCATGGAGCACGTGGCGCTCGGTAGCCAGTTCGTGCTGCTGTGGGCCATGGCGGCCCACTTCGAAAGCCTGCGCCGGGGCCGCGCCCGGATCGGCGAGCTCGGAGCGCTGCTGGCACTCACACTGCTGATAAACGCCTACCTGTTCGTCATGGTGCTCGCCTTCGGGCTGGTCACCGCCCTGGCGCTGTGGCAACGCGGACAGTTCGGTCTGCGCGATCTCCGACACAGCGCCATCGCGCTCGCGCTGGTGGCCGCGCTCGGACTGCTCTCCGGCTACGGCCTGTTTCTGGCCAATCCGGCCAGCATGAGGGCCCATGGGTTCGGCGTGTACTCCTGGAACCTCGTCGGCCTGCTCGTGCCGCCACGAGGGTTCTTCGGATTTCTGGCGGGCATCACCCGCGACGCCACAGGGGGGCAGTACGACGGCGACGCGTGGATTGGCTACGGCGCCCTAGCGCTCCTGATGCTCGCCGCGGCGTTCTCGCCACGCCAGGCGCTCGAAGCCGCGCGCCGGTACTGGCACTACGTCGCGCTGCTGGCGCTGTTCACCGCGTATGCCGCCTCGAACCGTGTGTACGTGGGCAACCGGCTCGTCGCCTCGGTCCCGCTGCCCGACCTCATCGCCGGCTTGTGCAGCTACTTCCGCGCGAGCGGCCGATTCATCTGGCCGCTGGCCTACAGCCTGGCCGTGCTTCCCGTGGCGCTGATCTTCCGCACATGGAGGCCGCTGCCGGCCCTGCTGGCGGCCGCGCTGGGCATCTTTCTCCAGCTGTACGAAGCCGCGCCGGTCGTGTCATATCGACGCCTCCTCACGACTAGACCCTACGAAGATCTGATCGATCAGCCACGCATGGCGAGCTGGCTCGAGCAACACGAGCGGCTGTGGCAGTTTCCCTCGTTCTACTGCGGAGGGCTCAGCGCCAAAGGAGACCCCCGGGACCGACGCGAAGCGAACCGCGAGCTGCAGGTTCAACTCGCCGCGGCAAAGGCAGGCGTTCCGACCAACAGCGTTTACATGTCGAGACCCCTGAAGAACTGCGAGCGCGAGCTTTCATGGCGGCAGGACCCGGTGCTCCGCGACGGCGTGCTGTACGTGTTCAACACCCGGGTGGTTGCCGAGTCGCGCAGCCTGACGGCGATTGCGCGCACGAACGCCTGCGTCACACTGGAGTGGGCGGTCGTGTGCTCGACGAAGTGGAAACGGCAGGCAGAGAGTTCAGGCGATACCTCTGCGCTGCGCGGTCCGAGCCACGGCGCGGAGCGTGGAGCTCAGGTGGAGAAATCGGCGCCGCGCAGAGCCGGCCGTGACCGGGATGCGCTGCCGCAGAAAATACTCGCGGCAGATCCTCTCGAACGCGACTCCACCGCGGGCGATGAGGAATACTTGTCGCGCGGAGCGTCAGTTCATTGTCGAACACCTGCACGCGCCGTTGCCGCGATCGCCCACATACACGTAGCCTTCACGGCGACGGTCGGATCGTGACCGGTACGACGAGAGGACCTTCCGCGGTGCGGTCAATTCTATAGCTCCCCGTGACCCGCGAAGACGGGCAACAGAGCGGATCGGCTGGAAAGTATCGCGCAAAATCGGCGGTCACCCCCGTCGACGTGAACGCCACCACGCCTGACGCGCCGTCGAGCCGCGAGGTCATGACGCCGGGAGACAGCGTTCCCGCGAACCGGTCGCCGACGAAGACGAATACGTTATACGCCACCGGCCGGCACATGCCGTCAGCGCCGGCCATCCCACCGACAATCTCGACATCCTCGCGAACGAGCCGCTGGCCAAAATTCCAGAACGGAATCCAGCCGGCGGCTTCCACCGCCCGCTCCCCCGCCGTCGATGGAATGAGCGTGAGACGACAGCGTCCGATCACCTCGGCAATCCGTTCCTCGGCGGCCGGGGCGCGCGGCACTCGTCGACTCGCGACATTCCAGTTCGCGAGCGGACGATCCAGCCAGCTTTCGGGTCGCTGGGCCTGAAGAAACATCGGCTGCGAGATCAGGCACAGCACGCAGAGGGAGAGAGTCACCAGGCATATTCTGCGGCCGCGCACCAGAACAGACAACGCGAATCGACCAGGCGGCGCCGGGGTTTACCGACGATGACGGGTCCGATATAGGCTGCACCGCATGGCTATCACTCGACGCGACTTCGTGCGGACGACGGCGTCGCTGGCGCCGTTCGTCGTCAGCCAGTTGACGAATGCTCAGGCGCCCGAGACGGGCACGGCGACGACCCGGCGCACTGTCAGCCCCGGCGATCGATTCGACTACGTGTTCGCCGGCGCCGGGCACAACAGCCTGATTTGCGCGGCCTATCTGGCCAAGGGCGGGAGTCGCGTGCTCGTGCTCGAGGGCCGCGCCCTGATCGGCGGCGGCGTGAAGACCGCCGAAGTGCTCCTGCCCGGTTTCAAGCAGGACCTGTGCTCCAGTGCCCACAGTGGCATCGCCCAGAACCCTCTTCTCCGCAACAACGAGATTCCGCTCGGCGACTACGGGTACGAAACCATCGACCCCGATGTCGTCGTTCACATTCCTTTTCTCGACGGCGCGTCCTTCACCGTCTTCCGCAGGGACGTGCGCACGCACAGCCGCGACGATTGCGCGCGTGTCGAAGAAGGATGCCGAGACCTTCACGCGCCTGATCGCCTCGCGGCAGGCCGTGCAGGCCATGGCACCGGCGGCTCGCCCAAAGACGAGAGAAGGACTGTTCTGGCAGCGGCTCTCAGATCTGTCCGGCTACGACGCTGCCAGACAGATTTGGGAAAGCCCGCACATGCGGGCCGCCAACCTCACGGCCGGCCACTTCGGCGGCGTGCCCGGCAGCGATCCGGGCACCGGAACCCAGGCCGTCTCGATGATGAACCACCTGAACGGCCGGCCGATGCCAAAGGGCGGCTCCGGCATGCTGACGGTCGCGCTCGCACGCTACCTCGAGGCGAATCACGGCGTCATTCTCACGAGCAAGCCCGTAGGGCGATTGATTGTCGAGAATGGCCGGTGCACCGGAGTCGAGTGCCTGGACGGCAGCCAGTATCGCGGGCAGAAGGGCGTCGTCTCGACGATTCATCCGAAGAAGTTGATCGACATGGCCCCACGAGAGCTCTGGGGGGATGCGTTACTCGACACCGTGGACATCTGGCAGCCCGAGCATGCGATGTTCGCGTTTCACTTCGCGCTCGCCGAATCGCCCAGTACCCGCTGGCTGAAGGCGGCACGATTGCCAGTTGTGAAGCGGCGATCATGCAGCGGCCGGAGAGCATCTTCCAGTTGAACGTCGACCAGGCGCGCGGCGAGCTTCACATCGACGACTACCCGCTGCAAATCGTTCATCCCTCCGTGTTCGACGAGACGCGCGTGCCTCCCGGCTACGGCGCCGTCAAGATCGAAGGGACGATGCCGTACGGCTTGAAGGAGGGGCCCGAGCATTGGGACGCGATCAAGGATCGCGTCGCCGAGCAGCTCCTCACCTACTACCTGCGGCACACGGCGAACCTGACCAGGGACAAGGTGCTGGCGAAGTTCCTGCTGAGCCCGCTCGACATCGAGCGGATGAATCCTTCGATGTGGCGTGGCAGCGTGCATCACAGCGTGCGGGAGCTGGGCAATTTCGCGCCGTACCGGATGCCGATCCCCGGCTTGTATCAGACCGGCGGCTCGACGGCGCCCGGCGGTTCCGTCACCGGTCAGCCCGGACGCAACACGGCCATCGCCATCCTGCAAGACGAGGGCAAGACCCTGGAACAGGTCATCGGTTCACCGCCGCGGACGGCGTAGGAAGCGCCAGTCATGCTCGAGACGAGGATGTCGCGACGCGTTGTGCTCGTGGCCACGATCTGGCTCGCGCTGCTCGTCACCGGCATGGTGCATTCGCAGCAACCTCCGGTCGATCGCGTGCCGGCGAACGTGGCGCCGCATCCTGCGCCCGAACAACCGCTGCCCTTCAGCCATCGGGCGCATCTTGCCGCCGGAGCTCGGTGCGAGATGTGTCACGCGGGCTCCGCGAACGGGCCGCAGATGACATTCCCCGCCATCTCCACGTGCATGGCATGTCACCGGACCGTCGCGGCCGACCGTCCCGCCATCGTGAAGCTTGCCGAGTTCGCGAAATCGACGCAGCCGATTCCGTGGGCGCGCGTCTACCACGTCCTCCCGGGGGTGACGTGGTCGCATCGGCCGCATGTGCAGGCCGGGGTGCAGTGCGAGACGTGCCACGGCGTGGTCTCCGAGATGGATGTGATGGCGCAAGTCACGTCGGTCACTGGCATGGCCACGTGCGTGAGCTGTCACCAGGCGCGCCAGGCCAGCACCGCATGCACGACCTGCCACGCGTGGCCCACCAGTTAAGCAGGCGGCCGCATCCTGACGGAACCGATGCCATCCTTGACCGTGACGAGTCTCCAGCGTGCCCTGGTGCATCTAGCCGGGGAGTACCTGCGTCGGGTGCCCGAGCATCCGGGCCGATGGCGGTTGGAGAGGTTCGCCGTGAGTCACGCCGGCATTCTGCGCGGCCATCTTCCTCCCCGGCCGGTCAAGACGTGGGTCGGCACCACGATGATGGTCGATGGCGACTCGCAGGCCGGCCGCATGCTGTTCGTCAGCGGGCGCTACGAGCAGGCGATTGCCGTCCTGATCCGCGAGTACCTTCAGCCGGGCGATTTCTTTGTCGACGGCGGCGCGCACATCGGTTTCTTCACGGTCCTGGCTTCTGAACGGGTGGGCTCATCGGGCATCGTGATGGCGTTCGAGCCGTGCGATCTGAACGCGGGCGTCCTCGAAACCAATATCCGTCTGAACGGTTGTCAGAATGTGCGCGTGCGAAGAGAAGCGCTGTCTGATGCGCCCGGGCAGGTGGAGATGTCCTGGGCATCGGGCCATGACACTGGTCAGGCGACGATCCGGCCGACAGGTGCAGCTGCCGGGCGCTCTCTCGTCGAGACGGCGGCCCTTCAGGATCTTCTTCGCGAGCGGCAGCAGCCCATCAGCCTGATCAAGCTCGATCTCGAGGGCGCCGAGCTCCGCGCCATCATCGGCATGCGCGACATCCTCACTGCGGATCGGCCACCACTGCTCGTGGAAATTACAGACTCATTTCTCCGCCAGTACGGCGGGTCGGCGGCCGCGCTCTACGCGTACATGTCCGGGCTGAACTACGTGGCCATAACATCGTCGAGACCGACGCACTCCAGCCCTTGCCGAACGAGACCGCATTCCTGGGAGCGGGCGATCAATTCAACGCGCTCTTCCTGCCGGTCGAACGATCCGCCGATCCTAACCGGCTGCCATCACCCCGCTGAGCGGCGACGTCAACAGCGCCACGACGACGAGCGGACAGCCCACCTTGAAATCGCCGCTCTCGAAATCGGCGACGGCCCGGCCGTGACCGTTGGAGTAGCCCGACCTGGAAGGTCACTTCGATGATCACCACCTCGTGGGGAGGGACGATGAACTGCGTCTTGTCGAGATTGGCGCCGTCGGAGATCGATCGGCTCTCGCTCTTGTCCCAGAAGCTCGCGCTTTCGGAGACGCCGCCGAGAAACATCGACGTATATGGCGTGGTCTGCGGCGGCTTGAGCCACCACGACCAGAGCGCCAGGTTGGCGCTGACCCCGATATCGCTGAACCGCGACGTCGGATCGATGCCGGACACTCCCCCAAACGCCGTGGCTTTCAAATGGCCGGTCGCCGACATGAACGTGCTCGCGTTGATCAGGGCGAAGAAATCAGACGGGTTGTCCCACATGAAGTAGAAGCTCAGTTTTTCAGCGCCGGACGAGCTCCTATCGATCCGTATCTTTGCCCAGCTGTTGAACGGCTCGATGCTCGAATCCGAGATGATGTTGCTGCGCGGCGTTGCCCAGATCAGGAACGGCTTGTCGAGCGTGACGAGGGGAAAGGGGAAGAACGGCTTGTTCGCCGCCAGCCGCTCCAGGGCCTGGCTCTGACTTCCGATACTCGAATGAAGCGTGCTCTTGGCTCGCGCTGCTCGCTTGATGGCGTCGGCCTTGTGCACGGCATGGATGCGCTCGAGCTCAGCGCTGTGCTGTTTCTGCAGTTGGGCGAACGCTCGAGCATTGAACCCGGCCTTGCGGAACACCTCGGCAAGCATCTGTCTCGCCGGCGCGCTCGGTGCTTTGCAGCTTGGGATACGCCGCAGGGTCGGCGCGCAGCGAGCCTGAATGCTTCTGCCGCTTCTTTTCCGCCGCTATCAACGCTCGTTTCAGCGCCGCCTTGCTGATCGTCGCCATCGTCTCCTCCCTCGTGCAGCTGACGCTGGTCGGCCGCGCTTCGCTCGGGCGGTTACTGGAAAATCACCAGGATGCCCGTGACGACCAGCGCGCCGGCCCACAACCAATCCAGGTTGAACCACGTCGTGCGAAGCAGCGCCAGGCCCAGCTTGCGATACACAATCCACGCGGCCAGCGTGGTGACCGTGAGATACGCGAGCGAGTGAACGGCGACCGCCGCCGCCGTGACGACCGGCACGCTGGCAGTGGCTGAAGCCGTGTGGAGTGCGTGCGCGCTCCCCGCGGCCGAGACGTCCGCCGGGATGCCCATCACGAACGGAAGCACCATGAACCCCGCCCCGTGGGCGGAAGCCATGAGGAACGACCACACGGTGAGATCGGCGAAGCCGACCTGCATCCCGCCGAAACGGGGATGCCGGTGCCGCCACAACCGGTAGAGACCCAACGTGATGAGCGTCGCGGCTACGACCATCCTGAGCGCGCCGAGCGGCATCACCATCTGAGCCAGGACACCCAGCAGCACCACCACGCCGATGGCCAGGGTGTGTCCCAACGCGATCGGTGGCAAGGCACGCCACACGCCGCGGGCGCTCGCCTGCTGCATGCCCAGCGCCACGGCAAACAACCATCCCATGCCGGGATTGATCCCGTGATAGGCACCGAGCAGCAGAAGCGCCGTCCACCTCATGGCGTATGTTCGCGCGCTCAGGCGAAGCAGTACCGAGTCCGACGAGGCGTCGCCGCCTTCGAGTCGCACCTGATGAGCGCGCAAGCCGTCCGACTTCAGGAAGAACTTCGGGTCCAGCTTCATGCCGCCCCCAGGCTTCACGTCAACCTTCACCATCCAGCCCTTCACGCCGTCTGGATAGAACTGCTCGTCCCAGGGTGTGTAAAGCCCGTTCGTGAAGTACACGCGCTTGCCGTCGCGACTGATCTCGACCATCTGCGGGCCGCCGTTAAGGGGTTCGTCGGGCTGGCTCGGGTGCGCCGCGCGGCTCACGATCGCCTCCAAGCCGCAGCGAGCCGACCTTGGTCGGATTGAACGGGTCGCTGACGTCGTATTGCATGAACTCACCGGTGCCCCAGCACGACAGGTAGAGGTATCGGTCATCGAGAGAGAGGTTGATGTCGGTCAGGAGCGGCGCCACCGCCTTGAAGCCTTGCAAGAGTGGCGGCAGCATCGCCGGATCCGCCGGCTCGGCCGGAATCTCGATCACCTTCTTGACCGCCCACTTGCCGTTCCCGCTCGCCGAGCCGCTCTTGCCGTCCTCCCGGTACCACACCCAGACCGACGATGAGAGGTCCTTGAGGGAGACGACCACGCCGACGAAGCCGTACGCGCGTGTCGGGTCGTGAGCGGGGCGCAGCTCGAGCACCATCTGCTGCTCGGCTCCCAGATCGATCTCCTGCACGTGACGCCGGCGGCGGAGATCCCACAGGTGCAGCTTGGTGCCGTACTTCCCGGCGAGAAGCAACTCGGGATTCACGCCGTCTTTCACCATGTTGGGCGTGCCCCACGTGCTGGTGATCATGGTGTCGAGTCCCAGATGCCACCAGAGGTCGTACGCCAGCTGCTGCGGCCCGCGATCGACTTCCCACTGGCCGGTGACGTCGAATGTTTCCGGATCGAGGACGAACGTCCCGCCAGGCCCGTTGCCATCCGGGCCGCCGAGCGCACTGAGATACACGCCCTCCGGACCGCAGTGAACCGTGTGCGGCGAGGAGTAGGCCGCCTTGTCGGCGAGGGTTTCCGGCTCGATCACCTTGACGATCTCCGGGCTGCGCGGATTCGGTTTCGTGTCGAGGATGTGAATGCGCGACGAGTTGATGCCCGGCACAACCAGGTACCGCCGCTCCATGTGCGGGTGCGGCGCATACGGGCACAGACACGAGCTGCACGCGTTCCAACCGAAATGATGGAGCTCGTCGCCTTCGTGCGGCATGTCAGTTTGACCGATCAACTTTCCGAAGCCCTTCGACGCCGGGTCGACGTCCACGACGCCGATCGCGTCGGACTGTCCCTTTTTCGTCGGATTGATCAGCGCCACATACGCGAGTCGTTCCGGCGGCGCCTGCATGGCCATCGTGGGCGAGGGGTAGAAGGTTGGATCCGGTTTCATCAGCGGCATCGTCGCGCTCCTGACATTTGTGAGAGATGCGGTTGAATCTCGTCTCCAGCCGACAAAGCATGTACCGGCCGCTCATTCATGGCAACCGCAAATGATGAGGTCGCCTGCGGGTTCGCGGCTGGAATCGCGGCCTTTGCAGGGCATCAGGCTGTCCTGGGAGAAATCCTGTCCGATTACGAGTCGCGCGACGGCTCGCTGCTTTCTGCCGAGCCTGGGAGCTTCCGTTCGCCTGCTCATCTCATCTCCCGAGTTGCGTGCCGCAGCTTCCGCGAGGATGCGGTCTCGCACCCTGATCTCGCCGTGGAGCCATGCGATCGTTCTGTCGCGCTCGGAGACTTCCGCGTGCAGCCACGTGACGGTCTTGTCGCGCTCGGCCACTTCGGCATGCAACCACCCGATGGTCTCGTCGCGAGCCGTCACTTCCTGGTGCAGCCAGTGAATGGTCGCGTCGCGGTCTCGCGCACTGAGCTCGCCGCGGAGCCATGCGATCGTTCTGTCGCGCTCGGCGAGTTCCGCGTGCAGCCACGTGGCGATCTTGTCGCGCTCGGCCACTTCGGCATGCCACCACCCGATGGTCTTGTCGCGAGCCGCCACTTCCTGGTGCAGCCAGTGAATGGTCGCGTCGGGGTTCAGCAATGCCGGCTCGCGCCGCATGTCCGGGTCGATGTGGAGGACTCCGATCCGATCGGTGATCTCGAAGCGCGCTCGGGGCTCGCCGGCGGCGTCGGTGACTGACAGTCCAGCCACGATGTAGGCATTCCGGACGCGCCTCGGTGCGGACCGCCTGCACTTCAGCAGGCAAATCGTCGCGCTCGTAGAACCTCTCAATCACACGCACCAGATCACGTGCGATAGCCTCGCCTCTCGAGCCCGCGCTGAGCGAATCAGTGTGATGACGCCATCCCGCAAGGACCTGCGGCACCGGCTTGAATGGACCAATCAACCCCGCGCGCAGAAGCCAGTCGTAGTCCGGGCAGAAACGGAAATTCGGGTCATAGCCGCCGACCTGCTGGATGAGCTCGCGCCTGAAGAGCGCGCCCGAGCCAGGAATACGCTCAACCCAACGCACCAGATCGACGTAGGAGTAGTCGATCGTGGGCATTCTCTCGACATGGCCGCCCTGGTCGTCGACGCGGATCCAGTGCGGATAGACGAGCAGGATCTCCGGCTCGGATTCGAGCACGTCGACGAGGGGCTCGATGAAGTCGGGAGGCTGCGGATCGTCCGAGTTGATGACGCCGACGTACTTGCCGGTGACCATCTCGAACGCCCGATTGATCGAGCGCGCCTGGCCCATGCTCTCGTGCCGAACGCTTCGGAGACGCCCTCCGGAGCGGGCGGACACTCGATCGAGCACTTCGGGCGTCTCGTCCGTCGAACCATCGTCAATGACGATGAGCTCGATGGGTTCGTACTCCTGCGCGAGCAGGGACTCGAGCGTTTCCTCGAGCAGTCCTGCGCGATTGCACGTCGGTGTGACGAGGGAAACGAGCGGCGCCACAATCAACTAACTGTGCGGCAGGCTCACGAGGGTGTCAACCGTCCGGCTTCGTCGTCAGGTTCGTCTCGGCCCTGCGACAACCGCGTACGCGCGGTGGGCGGCTTCGCCCGGTTCGGGCTTGTCCGTGTCCAAGGGCAACAGGATGTAGGCGGCATCCACGCCGAGGCGGCGGCACCAGTCGACCGCGGCGTCAGGTAGCATCGGCTTCAGGAAGGACATCAGATCCTCTACGGGCAGATCATCGGCGATGTGGCTGCCGACACTCCCCGAACGGGATGCATCTCACTTCGCGCTGACTGATGGCCGATGCCATCGGATCGCTCCAGGCTGCGGTGCTGCCGGAGCCCTCGCTGCAGCATGCCTTCATCGATCTCGACACGGACGACGTTCACGCCTGCCTCGCGGAGAAGATTCAGCAGTTCGCCGTGGTCGCAGCCGATCTCTACAACGGGTGTGCCGTTCTTCAACATCGCCACGTACGCCTGTCGGTCGTCAGAGGCAACCCCGTCGTTCTGTGAGGTCTTTCCCGAGCGGAACCGCAGCACGCGTGCTCCGTGCTGGTTCGACACTGAGAACGGACCGAGGCCGTCTCTTGTCGGGACCGCCTGATCCTTCAGCCGCGTTCGTCAACGATGCGTCCAGCTCGTGAACAGCGGACCAGACCGTCTCGAGCGCCTGACGTTGATTGCGCTCGGCCGCGATCGCCCTCGCTTCGGCTTTGAGCCGCATGTCGGCGATCAGCGCCGTGTGGGCCTCGCTCTGCGACACCAGAGCTGTCTGAATCGCACGCTGCTGCCACCAATACGGACGCATGAGTCTGAACAGCAGCTTCTGCGCCAGGAGCGCCGGCCACCGTGGCCAACGATCGGCGGACACGCTCACCACGGGCGTCAGGCACTCGGTGATGTTGCCGAGACCGGGCAGACGGTCGGCGCCGGGTGACGGAGCTTCGGCGACCGAACGCTGAATGCGAGTCGCCCGGCAACGGCGGCGGGTTGGCGTGATTGCCTGATTTGATTGATTCGCTCTGTCAGCCGGAGCGCCGACGAGTGGACGTCGTGTTTCGTCAGGATGTCATGGCGCCCCCGCGCGGCCTTCCGGGCTGCTTCGAGCGGTGCGTCAACGACTCGCCGCATGAGGGCAGCCGCCTGATCGAGATCGGGCTCCGCCCAAGACGTTCCCGGCGGATACGGATGGCATTCCGCAGGCACTTCGCCCACCACGTAGTCGACCAGATAACTGTTCTCGGGCGTCATGAACTCCAGATTCCCCGAGTAGCCGGTGGCGATGACCGGCTTTTCGAGCGCCATCGCCTCTGCGATCGTCAACCCCAGACCTTCCGACCGGTGGAGCGATACATAACAATCGCTGAGATTGAGAATGGAGTTCTTCCCGCGCTCGGAGTAGTACCCGTCGATGACGAATATATCCGGCCGACGACGCGCCGCGGCGCGGATCCTTTCGAGATCGTTCAGCCTGCTCGTTCCGTTGATCGTCTTCAGGACGAGAATCGGACCCTCATTCGGTCGAAAGGCACGCTCGAACGCGTCAATCAGCCCCAGCGGATTCTTGCGTTCGAACACACTGAAGAAGTCGAACATGTACAGAAACATGAACCGGTCGGGCAGCCGGAGGCTGTTCCTGGTGACGTGCGGAGAACAGACCGGAACGGGTACGGGCAGCGGAATCCTGTAGACGGGCCGGCGACCGATGGCGCCGATCGCATGCTCGACGAACCGGCTCGCGGTCCAGACTTCGTCCACATGGTCGAAAGCCGCGTGCATGGTCGCAGGAAAGTGATCGAGCTCCCAGAACCAGTAGCCAACGGTGTACCGATCCTTGAAAAACCGCGGACCGATCTCGCGCGCAAACACGGGCGTCTGGTCGGCGTTGACACAGAGGATGTTGATGTCGTGCGAGGTCTTCCCGTCGCCGCGAGCTCAGAAAGGGGTATTGCCTCCGGCTCAGCGTCTCGGCATAGCTGACAGTCGAGTGGGGGATACCGGCCGCTTCGACCGCGCACGTGAGCAGCCGGGCGGCCTCACCAATTCCCACTTCCGCTTCGAAGTATCCGGCGATGTTGATCCCGCGCGATGGACGTATCCTGCAGTCCAGCTCCAGGCCGGCCAGTCCCGCGGCCGATCGCCGGCGGTTGCAGCGCAACGGGAATGGCTTCCTCTGCGCTACCGGAGAGGCGCAGCCACTCGACATAACGCGGGCCGTCCTGCCCTGCCAGGTCTGGAAACGCCGCTTTGAGATCACCGCGGTCCTCGTAAATCGAGTAGTTGTAGCGAGAGATGTCACCTAACGCCGGTCGAATGGGTTCGTTGAGCCACTCGATGAACGTCTTGGCTGTCGTCGACCCAAAGGGGCAGGGAGGCTCGACAGCCTGGCCCTCTTTCATGCTGTTCAAGCGCCTCACGATAGAGGCGACACATTCGACCGGTGAGGGGGGTGCCGTCCGGGAGTGCGCTCCACCCGTAGGGCAATCTGGACTCGCGTTCGTGACCCGCCTGCAGCAGACAGGCGACTGATACTCGCGGCAAATTCGATCTAATGCCGCGTTCTCGCTCAACAGGATGCGCGGCTGATGTCCCTGGTGCTTGGAAAGCAGGTGGGGCTTGCTCACGTCGAAGCCGCTGAAGTGAAAGAAGCCAAGCGGCCGGTCGTCGACGGTGTACCCGTCTGGGCCCCAGGCGAGGCGTCGCGAGTGCAGGTTCCAGTACGCGACGTTGTAGGAACAATCCCTCAGGACGACGTGATCGAAAAACGCAGGCACGAAGTCCACCCACCGTTGATCCGTGAACATCATGCGGGAGGGATCCGATCGTGCTCCGCGCCGGGTCTTCGACCACCACCACTCGAGAAATGCCTCGGAGCCTGGACCGACGGCGATGAAGCCGAGGTTGAAGATTCCAGACGCGAGGATCTGGAAGTCATCGATTCGTCGCCCGTCGGATGGCAGCGATATCGTCGTATGTGGCGTGAGCACAATCGAATGGCTGCGTGCCAGTCGTGACGCTTCGTCCAGCGACCCGTACACTCGAATATCCGGATCGAGATAGATGAGGACGCCGCCGATTTCACGACGAAGATGGCGAAGGAATGCCGGCTTGACGGCCGTGGCCAGCTCGGTGACGTCGTAGATAGGCGGCGAGGCGACCAATCTCGGCTCGTTCCAGCCCGATGTCACTCAACCGGTAGCAGTCGAACCGTTCGGCGCTCGCGTCGAACTCGCATGACTCGTCGTCGATCAGGAGGAGGACGAACGAGCTGGCGGGATTGTGCGTCAGGAACGAATCGGCCAGTACGCGGACGTGTGCGATGTAGTTGCGGGCCGCAATCGTGCAGGCGGTGGTGGTCATACGAAAGACGAGTGGACGCTGGTCATCGGTCACCACGCCGGCTGCTCGAGAGCGTTCGGCAGCCCGCTCATTCTACACGCGGTGGAGGCAACTGGCATGTCCGTTCGCACGAGCGCCGGCGTGTGGTCGGATGGTGGCGGTCGGGCATTCGCTCCAGTCAGTGCAGCTTCTAGAGCATTGGCCATGACTCCAGCACCACGACCTCGCGTACTGCTGGCGGATGATTATGAAGGGATCCTCACCGCGTTGCGGCGCATCCTCGAGCCCTCGTGCGAGGTCGTCGGTTGCGTGACAGATGGCGCCGCACTCCTCGAAGCAGCCGCGAGACTCGAGCCCGATGTGATCGTGCTCGACATCGCCATGCCCGAGATCAGCGGACTGGAGGCCTGCCGTCAGATCAAGCAGATCGCTCCTCAAACCACAGTCGTCATTCTCACCGCGGCCGACGATGCCGTAGTCCGGCGGGAAGCGTTCAAGGCGGGAGCTTCGGCGTTCGTGCTGAAGTGTGCGGTCGCGGATGAGCTCTCGGGCGCCATCCAGAAGGTGTTCGTCGCAGAACAGCGTGCAGCGGCGGCGAACCAGGACGGTCCGACCGAGCCGTAGACGCCCCACGCTCACATCGGACGCGCTGCGCGGAGCGGCACACGGACTTCGATGCGGGTGCCCCCACCAGGCTTCGACGTCACGCCAAGCTGCCCCTGCACCAGGCGCACCCGTTCCCGGATGCTCACGAGCCCCAATGTGTCCTTCTTCCTGACGGCGACCACGTCGAAGCCCGCTCCGTCATCGACAATGCTGAGAACGATTTCGTTGCCGAAGGTCGTCAGCTTCAGCCCGGCGCGGGCGGCGCCGCTATGCCTCACCACGTTCTGCAGCGCCTCCTGCGTCACCCGATAGAGGCACAGCGCCACGCCGGGCGCCAGCGAGTCCGGCAGCTCGGCGATCTCGACATCCACTGGAATGTGGCGCGCCTCGGACAACTCGTGGCAGAAGCCGCGAATCGAAGCCTCGAGCCCGATCTGCGTCAATCTGGCTGGATGGAGCTCGTGGGAGACGCGATGCAACTCCGATGCAACCTCGCCCGACTGTGTCGAGAGCGACGCGATCTGTTCCCGAATGTCCGCCGGCGATCCCTCGAGCCGCTGCCTCAGCATGCCGAGCTCGGCGGCCAGCAGACTGACTCGCTGGGCGATGTCGTCGTGCAGCTCACGCGAGATCCGGATGCGCTCCTGTTCGTGGGCGTCGATCAAGCGTCCGCCCAGATCGTGCAGCTCCTGCTCCACCCGGTGACGCTCAGTGAAATCGACGAACACGCCGAGCATCCGAAGAGGCTTTCCGTTTCTCAACGCCCTGCCCTTGCCCAGCACCCATCGCTCGACCTCGTCGAAACCGACGACGCGAAACACCATTTCGTAGGATTCGCCCTTCGCCATGGCATCCGTCATCGCGACGGATACGCGGTTGCGATCGGAGGGGTGCAGCAGCTCGAGAAAGGAACGGAGTGAAGGGCCCTTGGCGCCGGCCACGTCGCCGAGAATGCGATGCGTTTCGGGCGACCAGCTCATGGCGCCGCTCGGGACGTGCCAGTCCCACGTACCCATGCTCGCGGCCTCGAGGGCGAGCGTCAACCGCTCCTCGTTCTGTCTCAGCGCCTGCTCCGACTCTTTGCGCTCGGTGATGTCCCGGCAGACATAGAGCGTGGTCCCTCGCCGGATCGCGACCTCTTTGATGTGGACGAGCAAGGCACGGTGCGTGCCTTCCTTGGTCACGATCTCGTGCTCGATATTCCGGATCTCGTGCTCTGCTGTCAGCTGCTTTCGATCGACCAGCTCGCGCCCGAGAAGCTGGGAAATGCCGTTCATCGCACGGACCTCGTCGGGTCCGTATCCGAAAATCACGTCGACATTGGGGCAGATGAAGGTGAAGACGCCGTCATCGTTGGTGATGAACACGGCGTCCGACATGTTGAGCAGCGTGATGCGGTGCAGCTCCTCCGACTCGTGCAACGCCAGCGAAACCGCGTCGTCCATCCTCGTGCCTCCGCCCGGATTAACGCGCCATTATCATCGATCGCCAATTTTGGGAAGCCGAACGCGACATTGATGTCGGGCGCTCAGAAGTACTCCTGGCGCCGGGCGGGGGTGGGGGGCCCAGATGGGCTGTCACGCCGGGCGGCGATCGACTAGAATCCTAGCTCTGCCGGGCGTTCCCGGGGCGCGTCGTGCACAGTTCGACGGTCGCGCCATTCCCGCCACTTTCTGGAGCCGTTGAATGACACGAGTCGTCGTGTGGTCGCTCGGGCTCGTGCTCGCCTCGGCCATCCCCGGTCACTCACAATCACCTCCGCCTGGGCCCCAACCACCCGCAGCCGCGATCCGGCACGCGGAGGAGGGGCGGCCGCTCGTTCGTCTGTACCAGCCGCTCGACATCGGCGGCGGCAGTCAAACGTGGGTCATCCTGCAGGACCGTCGTGGCGTGCTTTACACCGGCCTCAACAGCGCGGTGCTGGAGTACGACGGCGCGTCCTGGCGCCGGATCCCCGTCGGCACCACCGGCGGCGTTGTGCGGGCGCTCGCCCTCGCCGACGACGGCCGCATCTATCTGGGGACGACCGGCCTGGTGGGGTATCTGGCGCCCGATGCGACGGGGACCACGCAGTTTGTTTCGTTGACCGATCACGTGCCGCCCGACGCGCGCGCGTTCGACGATGTTTACCGTGTGTTCGTCACCAGCCGCGGCGTGTTCTTTCAGACTGACAGTGCGCTGTTCCGGTGGGCCGACGGGAAGATGACGGTCATCAAGCCGGCGTCGCGATTCAATCGTGCCTCGCTCGTCGACGACCGCATCTATCTCACGACGCCGGAAACGGGCCTGAACGTTCTCGAAGGCGCCACGTTCCAGACCTTGCCGGGCACCGAACGGCTGAAGAGCGAGCCCTACCCGGTTGTCTTGCGGTATGACGACAACCGGTTGCTCATCGGAACAAGGCAGAATGGGTTCTTTCTCTACGACGGCGTCAGGCTGGAACCATTTCAGACCGACTTCGACGCACTCTTCGCCTTCGGGGTCTATCGGGGATTCGTGCTGCCAGACGGGACCTTCGCCATCGCGACCACGGGCGCGGGCATGGCGATCTTCGACCGACAGGGGCGTCGGGTCATGGCGGCGAGTCGCGCGAACGGGCTGCCGTCCGACACGGTCTATTTTCTGATGCCCGACCGCGAGGGCGCGTTGTGGCTCGGTCATGACAATGGTCTGACACGGATCGAGACCCCTTCCCCGCTGTCTTACTTTGACCAGTCCGATGGACTCGCGAGCACCCCGGTGGGGGCCGCGCGCATCGATGGCCGGCTGTATCTCGCGCTCCAGTCCGGGCTCCGTTACCTGACACCCGCTGGCAACGGTAATGACCGAGCGCGCTTCACCGAAATTCGTGGCAGCGGCGGATCTCAGTGCTGGGCCATCACAAGGATGGAAGATGCCGGGCGACGAAGGCCCGCGGCTATCGTTGCCGCCTGTGGCACGGGCCTCGTTCAGATCGTCGATGGCGCTCGGGTCTCAATCAAGACCCCAACCGATCTGAGTTTCCAGGTCAGCGCGCTCGCGGTGTCGAAAGCGGATCCGACGCGCGTGTGGCTCGGTCTCTTCGACGGCCTCGCGTCGTTTCGTTGGATCGATGGCCGGTGGATCGATGAAGGACGCGTGAACGGCATCTCCGACCAGGTGCGCACGCTCTTCGAGAACCCGGACGGCTCGGTCTGGGCCGGCACACAGGACACTGGCGTGTTGCGGGTCAGCCCTGCCGCACCTCCCTCCTCTTCTGACGCGGAGCGCCCGACCACGCGCCTCGAGCGGTTCGGCACGGAGCAGGGACTGCCGCCGGGGGGCGTGCAGGTCTTCGATGCCGGCGGCGTTCCGATCTTCCAGACCGGCGTGGATGATCCACACATCGTTCGGTACGAAGCCTCGTCGAACAGATTCGTTCGAGACCAGGCACTGGACGGCGTCGTCGGCGCCAACCCCGCTATTGGCGCATTCGTCGCCGGTCGACCCGACGGCCGGGTCTATCTCAATTACGGGCGCGAGACGGCTGTCCTGCGCAAGAAGACGGATGGCAACTGGGACGTGGATCGAGCCACGTTCGCGCGATTGGGAACCACACCGCTGAACGGTATCTTCCCCGACACCGACGCCGTGACGTGGCTGCAATTGGCCGACGGCAGGCTCGTCCGTTTCGACACCGCTCACAAGACGGCGACACCATCAAGCCTTCCAGTGCTCATCCGCAAAGTGACGCCGACTCATGGGTCGGCGCTCTTTGGCGGCAGCGGGCCGATTCCGACCGGCGTGAAGCTTCCCGCGTCATCGAACGGGCTGCGCTTCGAGTTCTCGGCCTCGACTTACCTCGATGAAGGCGCCACGCAGTATCAATCGCGCCTGGACGGCCTCGATACCGACTGGTCCGCGTGGACGCGCGAGACGCAGCGCGACTACACGAACCTCGGATTCGGCGACTACCGCTTCAGGGTTCGCGCGCGCAATGTCACCGGGGCGGTCAGCGACGAAGCCGTGTACGGCTTTGCCATTCTTCCGCCGTGGTACCGCACGTGGTGGGCGTACGCCGGCTACCTCGCCCTCGCCATGCTCGCCTTCGGTGGCGCCGCCGCGTTCCAGCGCCGGCGGGTCGTGGCAAAAGAGCGCCAGCGCGCGCAATTCGCCGAAGCACGGCTACGCGCGGAAGCGGCCGAAACGCTGGCACGCTCGGAGAGCGAGGGGAAGCGCAACGTCGAGCTTCTCAGCGAGATCGGCCGTGAGATTACGGCGTCCCTCGATTTCGACACCATCTTCGGGAAGCTCTACGATCGGGTCAATCAACTCGCCGACGCCGATGTGTTCGGTGTGGGCCTCTATCACCCGGATCGTCACGAAATCGAGTACCGCCTGGCGATCGAGAAGGGCAAGCGTTATGCGCCCTACACGCGCAGCACTCTCGATCGCGACCAGCTGCCGGTCTGGTGCATCGAGCACCGTGAGGCGGTGTTCATCAACGATCTCCCGGCGGAATACGGCCGTTACATCAGCACTTACGAGGAGAAGAGCGTCCCTCTCGAAGACGGCTCGATGTCGCAGGAGCCGCAGTCCATCATCTACCTGCCGCTCCTGGCCAAGGATCAGGTGCTCGGCATCCTCGCGATTCAGAGCTTCGAGAAGCACGCCTACACCGAGCATCACCTGAATCTGATGCGCAGCCTGGCGTCGTACACGGCCATCGCGCTCGACAACGCGAACGCGTATCGGCAGTTGAACGAGCACGAGCAGGAAATTCGCCGCCTGTTCGAGGAAGCCGAGAGTGCGCGCGCCATTGCCGTCGAAGCCGACGCCGCGAAGAGCGCGTTCCTCTCGACGGTGAGTCACGAGCTGCGCACGCCGCTCACCTCGGTGCTCGGCTTCGCCAAGATCATCAAGAAGCGGCTCGAGGACCGCATTTTCCCCCTGGTGCCGACCGAGGACCGGAGGGTGGCGCAGACGATTCAACAGGTGGAAGACAACCTGAAAGTGGTGGTGAGCGAGGGCGAGCGCCTCACCAAGCTCATCGACGACGTGCTCGACCTCGCCAAGATCGAAGCGGGCAAGCTCGAATGGCACATGGAGAGCGTCACCCTCGCCGACATCGTCGATCGCGCCACGGCCGCCACCTCGTCGTTGTTCGAGCAGAAGGGCCTGCGGCTCGAGAAGCAGATCGCCCCGGATCTTCCGGCGGTCACTGGCGATCGGGATCGCCTCATCCAGGTCGTGATCAACCTGATCTCCAATTCCGTCAAGTTCACGGAGGCGGGCACCATCACATGCCGCGCCGTCCAGCGGGGCGGCATGGTTGTCGTCAGCGTGGCGGATACGGGCGTGGGCATCACGCCGGCGGATCAGCTCAAGGTGTTCGAACGGTTCAAGCAGGTCGGCGACACGCTCACCGACAAGCCGAAGGGCACCGGTCTGGGTCTGCCGATCTGCAGGGAGATCGTCGAGCACCACGGCGGACGAGTCTGGGTGGAGAGCGAGATCGGGCGCGGCAGCACGTTCTCCTTCTCGCTCCCGGTCACCGCCGAGCAGGCGGCGCTCACCGGTGGCGCGCCGGTGGATCTGGCCGCGCTCATCCGCCAGCTGCGCGATCAGGTGATCGTGACGACCCCGCGCACGGCCGAGCGTCAGCCGCGCATTCTGGTGGTGGACGACGACCCGAACATCCGTGAGCTGCTGCTTCAAGAGCTGACGGAAACAGGCTACCAGGTGCGTCTCGCGAGCAACGGCCGGGAGGCGATCAGACTCGTCAGGGAGGAACGGCCGGACCTCGTCCTGCTGGACGTCATGATGCCGGAGATGAACGGGTTCGACGTGGCGGCCGTTCTCAAGAACGACCCGCAGACGATGGATATTCCGATCGTCATTCTCTCGATCGTGCAGGATCGGGACCGTGGGTTCCGTCTCGGGGTCGACCGCTATCTCACCAAGCCCATCGACACCGACTTGCTCTTCCGTGAAATCGGCACGCTCATCGAGCAGAAGAAGTCGCACAAGCGCGTGCTGGTGGTGGACGAGGATGCGTCCACCGTGCGGACGCTCACCGATGTGCTGACCACGCGCGGCTACAGCGTCATGGAGGCGCGCGGCGACGATCTGCTCGCACGCGCCGTGGCCGTGCAACCCGACATCATCATGCTGAACTCGGTGTCTTCGGCGCGCTCCGACGCCGTGCAGATGCTGCGGTTCGAAAAGGGGATGGAGAACGTCCTCTTTCTCGTCTACCAGTAAGGAGCCTACGTGAGCCCGACCATTCTGATAGTGGATGACGAAGCGCACCTGCGCATGCTGATACAACAGACGCTCGAAGAGCTCGAGGACGAAGGCGTGGAGTTGTTGACGGCCTCGAACGGCGAGGAGGCCCTGGCGACCATCGAATCCGTGAAGCCGAAGCTGGTGTTCCTGGACGTCATGATGCCGAAGCTGAGTGGCTTCGACGTGTGCAGCCGCGCCAAGCAGACCCTTGGCCTGAAGGACGTTTACATCGTCCTGCTGACCGCGAAGGGGCAGGAATTCGATCGCCAGCGGGGTCAGGAGGTGGGCGCGGATCTCTACATGACCAAGCCGTTCGATCCCGACGCGCTGCTTCAGAAGGCGCGCGACGTGCTCGGTATGTAGCGATGTCGCGCGCAGGTCTCCGACAGATCATCACCAGGCGGCCCGAGGCGCACGCGCTCGTCTCCGCGATCGTGCAGGCGATCGGGGGCCCCGTCGCCATCGAGGATGCCGACGGACACCTGCTGCACGGCGAGCACGCGGCCGGGGCGATTGGCGAGCGGTTTGCCGTCAGACACAACGGCACGAGCCTCGGCTGGGTCACCGGGTCGGCACGAGCGCACGCGGTGGCAACGCTGCTCGAGCACCTGGCCGACCGCGAGGCCGAACGCAAGGCCCTGGGCGGCGAAGTGCTGCATCTCTACCGTGAGATCAACCTGATTTACAGCTTCTCCGAGAAGCTGGCGGCCCTGCTCGATCTGGAAGCCGTCGCCCGCCTCACGCTGCAGGAAACCAGGCACCTGATCCCGGCCACGGACGGCGCGATTCTCCTGCTCGACGACGAGACAGGCACGCTGGCATCCGTCGCCAGCTTTGGCGAGGAGGTGGCGAAGCTCAACGACCCCGGGCGCGGGCAGGGCATCATCGGCTCTGTGGCGGCAGCCGGCGTCGGCGAAATCGTCAACGACGTGGAACACGACCCGAGGCTCGTGGCCGGCTCCACGTCGCTCAAGGCGCTGATTGCGGCACCGATGAAGGTGGGCGAACGGGTCATCGGCCTCATCGCGCTCGGCAGTACGTCGCCCACGACATACACAGCCGCCGAACGAAAACTGCTGAACACGCTGGCGCTGCAGACGGCGACCGCCATCGAGAACGCGCGGTTGTTCGAGCGCACGATCGAGGCCGCGCGCGAACGCGAGCGTCTGCTCGCGCTGCAACAGGAAACCGAGCTCGCGCGGGCGAGACTCGAGAGCGAGATGACGCTGGCCGCGCGGATTCAGGCCAATCTGTTTCCGTCCGAGCTGCCACAGCCGGCGGGCTACCGGCTCGCCGCGCGCAACCGACCCGCCACGGCGCTGCGGCGGGGACTACTACGACGCGCTGATGCGGCCAGGGCTGGACTCCAACGAGCGCCTGCTGCTCTGCGTGGCGGATGTGTCCGGCAAGGGGCTGCCTGCCGCTTTGCTCATGAGCAACATGCAGGCGACGCTTCGCGCGCTGCTCGGCCGCATCGACCTGCTGCCGGTTTTGGCCGGCCACGCGAGCGATCTGCTATACGCGGCAACGTCGCCTGAAAAGTATGTGACCGCGGCGCTGGCCGAGGTGGAGCCCGCCACAGGACGCATCCACTTCGTGGGCGCTGGTCATCTCGACAACATTGTGCTGCGTGCGGGCGGAGGGATTGTGGCGCTCGCTTCCACCGGCGCGCCGTTTGGTCTCCTCCCGCCGGGACTCCTCTACGAGGAAACCAGCGAGGTGCTGAGCCCCGGTGACGCGCTCGTGCTGTACTCGGATGGCGTCACCGATGCTCAGGACTCCGCAGGCGAGGAGTTTGGGGAGTCTCGTTTGCGTGAAACCCTGCGTGCCGTGGCGGGTCAATCCCCCGAAGCCATCATCGATCGTGTGTTCGATGCCGTCGAAATCTTCGTCGCCGGTACGCCCCAGTTCGACGACATGACGCTGCTCGCAGTGCAGCGTCTGTAACACCCTCTCGATCGACGGTTCCTGCCCCAAAACTGTCGGCTGGCACTACAGTCTGCGTTCTCGATTGCAGCCCACCCCAGGCATCTCGCCACGGATGGCATGAGCTTCTAGCTCAACTGTCGTTTCAAATGTTTGCTCTGTGAATCGGCGATTCGTCGCGACCGCCTGGCGCGGAATCCGCAGCGTACGGGCGAAGATGCGCAGAAATGCACAGTGGTTTCAGGTTTGCACCAGGATGTGAAACGACAACAACCGATCCACCCTGAGGTGGCCGCCATTAACGTCCTCTGCATTTATCACCAATCGCACGCCTTTGGTGGCCCCTTCAACGCCATCCAGGAGATTCTGCGGTTCCGCGATCGCCGGCGCGTCCGGATGATCGCCATGCTGCCGGGACCTGGACCCTGCGCGGACGTCTTCCGGCGCGAGGGCGCGACCGTGATCTACGGGCGGGAGCACCCCGGCGAACGGACGTGGCGGTACGCGGCAGCCATCGTTTCGTTCGCGACCATGCTGACTCGCGAGCGAATCGACCTGGTGTACTTCCCCGACTACACGACCTGGAAGCCGGCCGAAATCCTGGGGGCCAGGCTCGCGCGCGTGCCGGTCGTCCTGCACGTGAGATCCCCGCACCTGGATGCAACGCATGTCGATCCGCTCTTGAAAAGGGCGACGCTCATCATTGGCAACTCGAGCGCCAGCCTTCGGGGCTTCCGCGGTCACGTTCCCGACGAACGGCTTCGAGTCATTTACAACTGCGTCGACACCCGGCGCTTCCTAAGCGGCCGTGACATCCGTGCCGAATTCTTTGATGGCCGACCGCAGACCATCGGATTCGTGGGGATCTTCCGTCCGGAGAAAGGCATCGAGTATTTCCTGGACGCCGTGCGGATCATCCACCGTGAGCGACCGGATGTGAGGTTCCTGGCGGTTGGAGGCGAATCGGCCTTCAAGAATCAGAACTGGGTGCCCCGGATGATGAATCACGCCAAAGAGCTGCAGGTCGACCACGTCGTCCGATTCGTCGGCCAACGGACGGACATTCCGGACATCATGCGGTCGATCGATGTGCTCGCCGTCCCGTCGTTGAACGAAGGGTTCGGTCACGTGATCATCGAAGCCAACGCGGCCGGCAGGCCCGTGGTTGGATTCGATGCCGGAGGTATTCCGGAGGTCATCGAGAACAACGTCACCGGATTCCTCGTCCCTCCCCGAGACGCGCAGGCTCTGGCGCAGGGCCTGCTCCGCGCACTCGACGACGAGAAGTGGCGCACCCGGGTTGCCACTGTGGCGCCTCGGAGGGTACAGGAACGATTCGACCCGAAAACGCAGGTCGGCCTGATTCAGGACCTCTGGCGTGAGGCCGCGGGACGAAAGTCCCGGCGTCTTACGGGCGCCGGAGGAGGATTTCAGTTCCTTCGATCGTGGTGGCCGGCGCATAGTGGCTCGCCAGATACTCTGCGATCAACGGAAGCCTCCGCTCGCCAGGAACACCATCGATCTGGTCATACCATTCCCCGCTCTTGAAAATCACGAGCCTGGTCTGGTGGCGCTCGAGCGCATCGATCACTTCGCGCTGAAGTTCGGGCGGCGAAGCGTAAATCACCTTGTGAAAACGCGTCGGGCTCGGGCGATCGGCAAAGAAATGGTACGCCCCGGCATTGCTGAAGTCGAACACGGTTTGATTCGGCCGGGTCTGTTCGCGAAGATAGGTGACGACCTTGTGAACACGGTCCGCGTCTTCACTAGACCTGTCAGGCGGAAACATCACGCGCAGGGCGACAAACCTTATCAACACGACCCCGGCAGCCACCAGCGCGAGTCCATACGCGACACCCCCGAGAGATCTCACCCACCGGAGGCTTGTTGATCGGAGCTCGGCGACCAATTTGAGAGCACCACGCTCCATGATTACCAGGCACAACATATAAGCGAGCGTGGCGCCGAACGTCACATGGGCGCTGTCCGACCGGCCTAGAGCCGTGCGGAAGAAGGTGGCGCCGCCCAGGAGCAGGAGGAGAAGCATCATCGCATCCCGGGAGTGCCAGAACGCCCTGCACAGCCAAAGGCAGGTCAGATAGCTGGCCACGCCCATCAGCAGAAGCACGGGCCAGTACCCGCGAATGCCGGTGCTCCAGGCCAGCAGCCCCCATCCCGTTAGTCCGCCAGGCTCCCGCAAAGGCCTGAGCACGCCTTCAAGTGGCGGAAACGGCAGTCCCCACGTGCCGAGCTGAGAGGCCATCTGAATGTGGGTGTTGCGAAAGACATCCCCCAGGGCGCCATGCGCGACAAAGTAACTGCCGACGCTCATGAAGCCAACGAGTGCGCCGCCGAGGTAGAGCAGCAATGGGCGTGCGCCAACGCGGCGTTCGCCTGCCGGGTGCGCGAAGCTGTAGACCGCGAGGAACAGTCCAATCGCGACTACTGCGTAGAGACCTGTTTCTGTGCTGTACCAGAATGCCAATCCGGCGGCAGCTCCTGCGCCGCCGATCTGCCAGTCGTCGCGAGTCGATCCGGAACCAGGCTGTCCGCGGTGGCGGCCAATCACGTTTGCGACGAGGGCGAAGGCAATCAGTGCCAGCCCCGCTCTCGGCGAGACCCGCATGATTCGATTCGAGATGAACACGGCGAGGAGCAGCGGCGACAGCACTGGGTCCCGCAGGACTTGCAACCCTAGAAAGTAGAACGCGACGATCCCCAGCGGCTCGACGATCCCGTACATGGCGCTCACGCCTTCCAAGGTCGGACCGAACAGCGTGGCGCCCAGCCAGCCGACGGACACGTGCTCGATGAGTCCGCGCTGAAGATACACGTCCCGGAACGGCAGAGCCCCGCGCAACACTTCGTACAGTGGCGCGAGGTTGTCGCCCCAGTGAAAGAGGTCGATTCGCCAGGGCGCCCATGCCGCATGGCGCTGAAAGTACAGGAGAGCGGGTATGACCAAGTACACGAGTCCCGTCAGGATGATCCGCCGACCATGAGCGCCTGAATCCTCCGTCGCACCCGCCGGACCGACAGGGTCGGCCACCCGTGCTCGTGCCGGCGGTCTCAGGCCGAGTTTGAACCTCGCAGTCAGAGCCACGACGCAAAGAGCGATGAACGTGAGCGCGACGGGAGGACCAAGTCCGGACATCCAGTTCCGGTTGAAGTTCTGAATGTCGAGCCAGAACAGCAGCAGCGGCAGAAGCGCGAACGCGGTCCGTTTCAGGAGCTGCTCGACCGATTGATCGCTGGCCCAGGAGCCAACCGAGGCGAAGGCAACCCAACAGAGCCAGACCGTCGCAACCACCACCGGGGTGCCGATGAGCGCTGTGCCGAAGAAGAAGAATTCCTGCTGTTTGGGATACTGGTGCGTGCTGATCCACCCCACGATGTCGCTCGGCTGGTACGTAAATTCGAGGCGCTTGGACAGCTCGAGTCCCAGACCGACAGCAAGGCTCAATGCGGCAATCGCGATGAGCCAGACGTAGAAGCGCAGATCTTCGCGGCGGGCGGTGGCAAACGGATCCTTCATCGCGACCGCGATGATATCGGACGCGGCTGGGTGTCGATCTAAGATTCCTCCTGATGGACCTGCTCCGATTTGCCTGGCGCCCGGCGTGCATCCTTGCCTGTGCGCTGACCGCTTCCCTGACCGCCTCCACTGAGCAGCCGCCCACCCCTTCGGAACCTCCAGGCCGCGGCATTTCTGAGGACCTGGCACGCGAGCGGAGCGTGGCCATCCACGATCTGCAATACGAGCTTGCCTTCGATGTCCCGGCCGATCGTCGCGAGCCGGTGCAGGGACGTGTGATTGCGCGCTTCAGGCTGGACGCGCCGCACCGCATCGTCTTCGACTTTGCACAGCCGCGCAACCACGTGCGCTCGCTGATGGTGGGGGGGCGCACGCTGGACGCCATCTTTGAAGATGGCCATCTCGTCGTTCCCTCCGGCGCCACATCTGCGGGCCGGAACGAGATCGCCATCGACTTCACCGCTGGCGACGGAGCGCTCAACCGCGACGACGAGTTCCTCTACACCCTATTCGTGCCTGCACGCGCGCAGCTGACGTTTCCCTGCTTCGATCAACCCGATCTCAAGGCGAGGTTCACGCTGACGTTGACGGTTCCCTCGGGCTGGCAAGTGGTCGCCAACGCCGCCACGGTTCCGTCCGCTGCACCCGAATCCCCGGCGAATCCCGCGCCACTATCGGCAACCTTCGTATTCGCCGAAACCGCGCCGCTTCCCACTTATCTCTTCTCGTTCGTCGCCGGCCGTTTTTCGGTCGAGACCGCCACTCGCGCGGGCCGGGCATTCCGCATGTTCCATCGCGAGACCGACGCCGCAAAGGTCGCTCGCAATCGGGAGGCAATCTTCGACCTCCATGCCGCGGCGCTCGCCTGGCTCGAGGACTACACCAGCCATCCCCTATCCCTTCGCCAAGTTCGACTTCGTGGCAATCCCGTCGTTTCAGTTCGGGGGGATGGAGCACGCCGGGGCCATTCTGTACAACGCCGCCGGCCTGCTTCTTGACGAGTCGGCCACGCAGAACCAGCAGCTCGGGCGGGCCAGTGTCATTGCGCATGAGACCGCCCACATGTGGTTCGGCGATTTGGTCACGATGCGATGGTTCAACGATGTGTGGATGAAGGAGGTATTCGCGAACTTCATGGCGGCGAAGATCGTGAACCCCTCGTTCCCCGAGGTGAATCACGACCTTCGGTTCCTGCTCGCGCATTATCCGTCCGCCTATGACGTGGACCGGACAGCAGGAACCAACCCCATTCGCCAGCCGCTCGCGAATCTTGCCGACGCGGGCCAGCTGTACGGCCCGATCATCTATCAAAAGGCTCCCATCGTCATGCGGCAGCTCGAGTTGATGATCGGTCAGGACACGCTGCGCGACGGCCTGCGCGAGTATTTGAAGGCGTACGCGTTCGGGAACGCGACATGGCTGGATCTCATTCGCATCCTCGACGAGCGCACGCCGCACGATC
This sequence comes from uncultured Acidobacteriota bacterium, assembly GCA_963817395.1. Classification (GTDB taxonomy): domain Bacteria; phylum Acidobacteriota; class Vicinamibacteria; order Vicinamibacterales; family CAVPJW01; genus CAWGYQ01. The sequence continues at coordinate 634,770 of CAWFOC010000003.1, forward strand.
TGGCAGCGTGGAGCCGCGCGTGGGTCGAGGAACGGGGACGTCCGACGTTCGCGGTCTCGGTCCGCGTGGATCCCGCGGGACTTCTCGCGGCAATCGAGCTGAGGGCTCGCGATCCGCTCGGCCGCGGACTCAAATGGCCGCAGCGGCTCCGTGTGGCGCTTGGCTATCCGGGGTCGATCCGCGAGCTGACGGTCGACATTCTCGATGAAGTGACGACGGTGCACAGCGCGGTTGGTTTCGAGCGGCCGCTCTTCGTTTTGCCGGGTGGCGCCGGCCTCGGATACGGCTTGTTCGTGCTCGACGAGCCGAGCCGCGCGTACCTGCTGGCGCATCTGGAAGAGATTCCCGACGCGCTCACGCGAGGGAGCGCCTGGGTCGCCTTGTGGGACAACATGCTCGAGGGAGAGGTCTCCCCACCCGACGTGCTCGACACGGCCATCCGCGCGCTACCGAGCGAACCCGACGAGCAGAACGTGCAGCGCGTGCTCGCATACGCCGAGCGCATTTTCTGGAAATTTCTTTCCGCTGAAGCGAGGAACTCGCGGAGCCGTCCGCTCGAAGCCACACTGAGGGCCGGGCTCGCGCGCGGCAGGTCTCAGGGCGAAAAGGCGGCATGGTTCAACGCCTACCGCGACACGGCGCTGTCACCGGAGGGCCTGGCGTGGCTCGAACGAGTCTGGCGCCGCGAGGAAACGATTCCCGGATTGACCTTCGCCGAGCAGGACGAGATCGCGATGGCCCTCGAGCTGGCTGTGCGCGAGGTGCCAGCCTGGGACCAGATTCTGAAAGCTCAGCACGAGCGGACCCAGAACCCCGATCGCAAGGCTCGTCTGGCCTTCGTCATGCCGGCGTTGTCAGCCGACCGGGCGACGCGCGAGGCCGCCTTCGCGAGATTCAAGAGTGTCGAGAACCGCCGCCGCGAGCCCTGGGTGCTCGATTCGCTTCGGTACCTGAATCACCCGCTGCGCGAGCGCCACGCGCAGCGCTTTGTGCAGCCGGCGCTCGAGATGCTTCGCGAGATTCAGGCCACCGGCGACATTTTCTTTCCGACCAGGTGGATGGAGTCCACGCTCTCGGGGCACCGGTCGGCGGAAGCAGCCAAGACAGTCCGGGCGTTCGTTGCGCGAGAAGCGGCGTATCCGCAGCGTCTTCAGTGGACGATCCTCAGCACGGCTGACGAGCTGTTTCGCGCGTCACGCTGAGCCCGACTCGGCGCCCCTGCGGCGTCCGGCTCTCATCCACGGTGGGTTCAGCCTGGCGACGCGTCGATAGACCGGGCAGTCGGGGGCGTGCGCATCGGGCAGGTAGCCGATGCTCGTCAGGAACTCTCCGGTGATCTCGCCACCCGTGAAGACAAAGGTTTTCCTGAAGAGCGCGACCCAGTCGGCTTTTGAGAGCGGATGGCGCGACGCGAGCCATCGGGCGAAGGACCCGTGGCACTCGCGCAGATCCTGGATGCGGCGGGCGTTCTCGATGGCGGCGTTCACCTTGAGCCGGTTCCGGATGATGCCGGCGTCGCTCATGAGCCGCTTGCGATCGCGCTCGGTGTAGCGGGCCACGCGATCCACATCGAAACCGTGATAGGCCGCGCGAAAGTTCTCGCGCTTCTGCAGAATGGTGAGCCACGAGAGGCCGGCCTGATTGATCTCGAGCACGAGCCTCTCGAAGAGCGCGATCTCGTTCCGTGTGGGAAAGCCGTACTCGCGATCGTGATAAGGGCCGTGGAAAGGATGCCCGGGAGCGATTGAACAGTAGGCCGACACGCCTATCCCTTGTGGGCAATTCTGTAGATGACGTTCGCTTCGTCGTCCGAAACGAGCAGGGCGCCGTCGGGCATCACTTCGACATCGGCCGGCCGGCCCCACGCCTTGGCTCCCTGCAGCCAGCCTTCCGCGAAGATCTCGTAGCCGGCCACCTTGCTTCCTTCGAGCCGCGCCACCGTGAGGCGGTAGCCGAGCGGTGTCGAGCGGTTCCAGGACCCGTGTTCTGCGATGATGATTTGATTGCGGTAGTCGGCCGGGAACATCCGTCCGGTATAAAAGCGCATGCCGATGGCCGCCACGTGCGGGCCCAGCTTTTGTGCCGGCGCGACGTAATCGGCGCAGTTCTTTCCCTTGCCGAGCTCCGGATCGACCACGTCGCCCGCATGACAATAGGGGTACCCGAAGTGCTGGCCAGCCGCAGACACCCGGTTCAGCTCGTCGGGCGGCACCTCGTCTCCCAGCCTGTCGCGGCCGTTGTCCGTAAACCAGAGCTCACCCGTCGTCGGGTGCCAGTCGAAGCCCACGGTGTTGCGAACGCCGGAAACGAACCGGTCGAGCCCGGTGCCGTCGGCATTCATGCGCATGATCGTCGCGTACGGTTTCTCTGTTCGATCGCAGATGTTGCACGGGGCCCCGATGGGAACGTAGAGCTTGCCGTCTGGGCCGAAACGGATGAACTTCCAGCCGTGATGTTCGTCGCCGGGAAACGCGGCGCTGACGACAACAGGCTGCGGCGGGTTGTCGAGGCGCGATTCGATGTTGTCGTAGCGCAGCACTCGATTGACCTCGGCCACATAGAGGGCGCCGTCACGGAACGCGACGCCGTTCGGCATGTTGAGAGCGCGCGCGATCGTCACCACCCGATCCGCCTTCTGGTCGTTGTTGGTATCGAGCACGGCCCAGACACGTCCGTCGATGCGGGTGCCAACGAAGAGGGTGCCCTGGCTGCCACGCGCCATCGAACGCGCGTTGGTCACGCCGGTTGCGTACACCTCGATGGCAAAGCCGGGTGGAAGCTTGATCTGATCCAGCGGCAGCCCGGCGGTGGCGGAGGGGGACTTCGACTCCTCGACCGTGGCCTTGCCCTGGCCCACGGCCTGCGATTCCCCTCCGTTCGGCTGCGAGCACCCGGCCAGGGCGGCGGCCAATACCGGGACGAGCACGAAACATCTGCGCATCAATAACACCTCGTGCGGCTTAGCTCGAGCCCTTTTGAACGATCCCCTGCTTCCTCATTTCCTTCGCGGCGGCGTCGACGACATCGTGGACGAACCGCCCGAGGTCCTTCGGATTGGTGGTCTCGGTCATGGCTGCCCAGATCAGGGCGTTGTTGGGCACGCTGTAGATGAGCGTCTCGACCACCACCTGCTGGTCCTCGCGGACGTATCCAGGATCGTAGATGGCGCCCCACCCGTAGCCCCAGTAGTTCCAGAGCGAACTGTAGTAGGGCTGCGACCAGACACTCGGTTGCCAGGTTTGAACCTTCTCGGAGCTGATCGGGCGCATCGCCACGACCCCGTAAACCCCCGAGCGCTCGAACCACCCCCGAGCCTTGTCCTTGTCTTTCAGCTCTTCGGGAGGAACGATGCGGTAGGAAGCGATACCCTGGACGCCCCGTGCGGTGAGCTCGCGCGTCAACGCTTCCTCTCCGGACATCCGCAGGCTCTGATCGTCGCTGATTACGAGCGCCGCGACTTTTTGACCCGCAAAGACGACCCCGGTGACTCCGGGCGCCTTCCACGTGGAAGTGAACTTCGTGGCCGCGCCAACGAGCGCGGCCGTGCCGATGACGAACGTCAGGAGGGCGCAAAGCATGCGAGGCATCTGGCGAGCGTACCAAGCTGCCGGGCGGCCGTCAAATTCCGGAACGGCCTAGAATGTCTGGTTATGGCCGAGGACAAGGATTTGAAGTCCGCGTACGAGCTGGCACTCGAGCGCTTCCGCAAGAAGGACGAGGCAGCAGGCGTCGAGCATCGGCCGCTGACCGAGGCGCAGAAGGCGGCAATCGCCGAGATTCGAAACTTCTACGAGGCGAAGATCGCCGAGGTGGAAGTGCTCCACCAGGGCAGGCTCAGAATGACGCCGGACCCTGCGGAACGCCAGGCACGCGAAGACGAGTACCGGCGCGATCGCGAGAGGCTGTCGTCCGAGCGCGACAGGAAGATCGAGAGTGCTCGCCGGGGTGAATCGGAGTAGGCGCGCTCACGTCACGGCTGGCTCAGGAGCGGAATACTCCCGGCTGGCGGCGACTCCGGCAGACTCTTGATGTATGCCCAGAGGTCGGCGAGCTGCGCATCCGAAAGGACCTTGGCCGTGTAAGGCGGCATGGTTCGCGGATTTCTGATGAGTGCCGAAAACGCCGCGAGCGGCAGTCGCATGGGCACGAGCCGCCCGCCGGGGCCTCCATGGCCGGCGTAGCCATGGCAGGCGTAGCAGCTGTACTTGAGAAACACGTCCTTCCCTTTCTCCGTGCTCCCGGCATGGGCCGCGGCCGGCGCGGCAGGCGGGCTCGCCGTCTGGGCCCATGCGACAGAGGGTGCGTGGAGCAACACCGCGATCACCGGGAGAGCGTAGTGGAAAGCGTTCACGTGAGTCCTCATCGAGGCTGGGATACGACGTCGATGAGCGCCGGCTCGCCGCGCTTGACCCGCTCGAGACCGCGAGCGATGGCCGGCGCCAGCTCCTTCGGATCGGCAATCGGTCCCTCGCCGTACATGCCGTAGCTCTGCGCCATCTTCGCGTAGTCGATGTTCGGTTCCCGGAGCGTCGTGCCGATGTGCGCGCGATCGGCGCCGCGGTTGCGCTGACTCGCCATCTCCTGCACGAACATGACTTCCTGGTGGTAGCCGTGGTTGTTGTGCACCAGGGTCAGGAGCGGTATCTGATGGTGCACGGCCGTCCACAGCACTCCCGGCGTGTAGTTCAGGTCGCCGTCGCCCTGAATGTTGATCGACAGACGTCCGTGCTTCTTGTTGGCGAGCGCAGCGCCGACCGCAGCCGACGCCCCGTACCCCATCCCGCCTGCGCCCTGTCCGCCGATGTATTGGTAGTGCTTGTCGATGTTCCAGAGCCGGTACGGCCAGCGGCTAAGGAACCCCTGCCATGAGACGAGCGACCAATCCTCGTTCTTGATCTGCGCCCAGAGCTCGGTCGTGAGCCTGGCGACGCTGATGGGGCTCCCGTCCCATCCGTACGCGGCCGTCTCGCGATCTCTCGCGCGATCCTGCTGGTGGCCCTCGGCGATACGCGCGCCCCGTTCGGCAATCGTTCGCCGCCGATCGGCCGACAGCTGGCGCTTCACCTCGTCGATCAGCATCGGCATCGTGGCTTCGGCGTCGGCAGCTATCGCAAGATCCACTTCGGCCATGCGCTGAAAATCTCGATAGTTGCTCTTCACGTACAGATCCTCGGCCGAGATGCTGATCGTCTTCGCGCCGCGCGCCGATGCCGACAGGGCCGCGGCCGACATGTCCTGCACCTCGAGGCCGAGTGTGACATCGGGCTGGTAACCCGGATAGCCCGACCCGTAGAGTGGATGACGCGAGGGAAAATTCATCCGGTCTGACACGGTGGCTCCGGTCACCGAGATCCCGGTGACAGGCGATTGCAGCGTCTCGGCGAGCTCGACGAGCAGCGTGACGCCGTTGGCGGTCCGGGCCGCACGCTGGGCGACGATCAACGGCGTCTCGGCGGCCACCATCAGTCGTGCGGCTTCGCGCACCGCGCCCATATCTCCTGCCGGCGGGGTCGTCATCGTCAGCCGCGGAATGCGCAGCTCGGAAGACGGCAGCGGACGTTCCTGCATCACCGAATCGACGACGAGCACCACGGGCGCCATCGGCGGGGTCATGGCAATCTTGTAGGCGCGGACCGCCGACTCGGCAAATGCGCCGAGCGAGGCCGGCTCGTCATCCCACTTCACGTAGTCGCGGACCATCGCCGCCATGTCCTGCGCGCTGTGATACCAGGGCACGCCGCCTCTCCGCCCCACCGAGTCCATGTGGTTGCCGACGATGATGAAGACGGGCACGCGGTCCGCGTAGGCGTTGTAGATCGCCATCGACGCGTGCTGAAGGCCGACGTTGCCGTGCAGCAACACCATGAGCGGCTTGCCGTCGATCTTGGCGAAGCCGTGCGCCATGGCGACCGCCGACTCTTCGTGGCAGCAGGTCAGCAGCTCGGGCGCCAGATTCTGACCGTAGTTGATGATCGACTCGTGCAACCCCTCGAAGCTCGAGCCAGGATTCATCGGTGCGTACTCGAAGCGCAACGACTTGAGCACGTCCACCATGAAGTCCGACCCGGGGTGCTCGACGATCCGCGACGAGGACGGCAAAGAGGCGCCCGTCTCGGCGGCCAACTGAGCTTCGGTCGGTACCAGCACGCCGGGGCGCGGCGGCGTCTGTTCGGCCGAGAGCATCGGCGGTGCGGCCACGAGCGCCGCGGCGCCGGTCGCCGCGCCTTTGAGGAAACCGCGACGGCTCACGTCCTGCTGTCGTCTCTTCCGCCTCGGCATGAGCGGCCTCCAGGATCGCTGATCGCTGGAAGTCTATACCTGTCAGCGGGTCCGGAACAGGCGTCACCCCGTGGGCGCGATCTGCCGAACCAGGCGACAGGGTCAGGTGAGCGCGGCGGACCGTGCGTCAGGTGGAGGTGAGTGGTTGCTGATGCAACGGAACGAAATGGGGCGCGCGCACGACATAGGCACGCGCCCCCGATGGAAGCGATGCTGGTCTGGTTACCGGCCGAGGCTCGGCAGGACCTGCCCGCGGATTTCACCGCTTCCGCTCTGTTCAGTGTGCACGTTCACGTACGCCAACCCCGTTCGAAGCGCGGCAACGACCTCCTTGAAGTCGCCCGGGGCGATGCCCTGAGAATTGGCCGCGACGACGTTCCCCGGCAGGATGGTGCCGGTGATAGTGCCGCTCTGCGGGCACGTTTGCGTATCCGGAGGAGCGTTGGTCGTCGCGGCTGTCCGGCACAGCCAAACCACGATGCCTCCGTTCACGTTGAACTGCGCCATGTGAATGTGCGCCTGTGTGATGGGAGACTGGAGACCCGAGAACGAGAGCTGATACTCGATGCTGCCGTTGCTGGTGTCTATTTGCGCAGAAAACGATCCTCTCGCCGCCGGCGACGACACTGCCGGCACTTCGTGCCACGGTCTGAGCGTCGCTGATAGACGCGAGATTCCGCCCTGCGCGTAGACGGCCCATCCGCTGGATGCCAGAGTGACTGCCACCACAGCCATTCCAAGACGTCGCATGGTCTCACCCCTTCCCTTGTCGCAGCGTCGATCGACACGTACTCGCAACGACGACACGCTCCGTTGTCGCGCGTCGTCCTTACGCAAGCGGGATACCATCAACGACGTCGTCGATCTTCAGCATTCCTCGCGTGTCGGATGTCAGCGTTTTCGCGTCGCGTCAAATCGCTAACGCATTTCGGAAATCAACGCGACCACAACAGCCAACTGTGGGCCGCCACAATGTCTGGTGTAACAGGTGGGTAACGCTGTCGAGGTTCAAGCGTGGCGCGGCGAGCCCGGCGCACCGCGTTGAATCACCGGACGCACCGCCGCCATGATGATGAGGACCAACCCGAAGGTGCACACGATGGTCGCGCCGGTCGGCAAGTCGAAGAGCACTGAAAAGTACATGCCGAGGATTGAAACGAGGATCCCCATGACCCAGCCCAGCGCGAGGCGCGCGCCAATCGTCCGCGCGTAGAGCATGGCGCCCACCGACGGCACGATCAAATAGCAGAACACCAGCAGGACCCCGGCAATCGCCACCGACCGGGTGACCACGAAGCCGAACGACGCGTAAAAGAGGAAATCCCAGAAACGAACGGAGATGCCGCGCGCGGCGGCCCCTCTGGGGTCGACGGAGATCTCGAGAAAGCGCTTCCGGAACAGCCAATGGAAAACGCCGATCGCCAGATAGATGAGGGCCGTGAGCCACACCTCGGGCCACTGAACCGACAGGATGTTGCCGACGAGCATGTCGCGCAGGTGCTCGGCTTCCCCGGTGGCCTTGCTCATCGCCAGAATCACGCCTGCCGATGCCACGGCATAGCTGATGCCGATGATCGCCTCCTGCGGGATGTTCGCCTCGTGGCCCTTGATGATGGCGAACACGAGCGCGCCGATCAGCGTGAAGGCGAGGCTCAGCCAGTAAATGGCCGGCTCGTGCGGGTCGAAGCCCTGCCACACGCCGATGGCCCCGCCGAGCGACGCCATCTGCGCAAGCGACAGATCGACGAAGATCACGCCGCGTTCGACGACATGCAGGCCGAGATACGCGTGGATGCCTGCGATGATCAGCGTGGCGGCGATGGCGGGCAGCAGGAACTGAACGATGGACCAGTCCATTCGGGCTCTACTTTCCGGTCGTCTTCTTGAGGGCCGCGGCCACGACGTTCACATCGTGCTCGAACAGCTGAATGTAGCTGCCGGCTTCCTTCGTGCCGCCCACTGACGGCGCCAGCACCAAGACTTGTCCGCCCACCTGCGTGGCAACGGCTTGAGGCGTCTTGAGGTCGAAGTACGGCTCCACCACGATCAGTTTCACGCCCTGCCTCTTCATCTCGCCGATGAGCTCCACCGTGTGGGCGGTCGTCGGCGGAATGCCAGGCTTCGGCTCGACGTAGCCGATGACCTCCAGCCCGAAGCGCGCCATGAAGTTCGGCCACGACCGATGGTAGGTGACGATCTTGCTGCCCTTGTACGGCGCCATAGTCGCATCCCAGCGGGCCTCGGCCTCGGCGAGGCGCTTGTCGAAATCGGCGTAACGCTGCTCGAAGTACGCGCGATCGGCCGGCGCAAGCTGCGTCAGTTTGTCCCTGATCGTTTGAGCAATCCGCCGTCCGTTGGCGGGATCGAGCCAGTAGTGAGGGTTTCCCTGCGGATGCACGTCGCCCATAGCGCGCGTGATCTGCCCCGTCGGAATCTCGAGGATCTTGACGTTGGCGGAAGCGTCCAGGTACCCGGCGCCGCCCGGCTGAATCTTGGCGTTGCGTCCGCTGGTGATGAGCGGAGGCAGCCAACCCAGCTCGAGCTCGCGGCCCACCACGATCAGCAAGTCGGCGCGGCTGACCTCGAGGATGAAGCTCGGCTTCGGATCGACGAAGTGCGGATCCTGATATCCCTTCGCGAGCGCGACGACCGTCACCTTCTCGCCGCCGATCTCGCGAGCGAGCGAGGCGAGATCCTCGGTCGTGGCGACGATGCGCACGGCCGCCTGGGCCGGGCCGGCGTAGAGCGCGCCGATGGTCGCAGTCAACAGAACATGGCGGGTGAATGCGGGCATGGTCCTAACTCCTCAAAGCGATGCGCGCCGGCTGTTTCATCAGAACGGGTGCGCGGCGTGCGCGCCGATCGCGAAGTTGATCTGGAACAGAAACTCATTGGCCGTCGTGTCCTCCGCATACCGGGTATACCGGTACTGGCCGCGGATCAGACTGAACTCACTCGGCCGGAACGTAAGAGCGAGTGATCCGCCCCAATCGATGAGCGCACTGTCGAGAACCCGGCCGGAACGATCACCACGAACGCCGATGAACCAGCGGCGCGCGAACTGATAGTCGGCACTGCTATAGAAGCCAAACGCCTGCTCCTCCAATCCGCCGGGCAGGTCCTGCCGGTTCCAGACGAGCTCGGTTCGACCGACGAACTGACGATAGATGGCCCGGCGAAGCGGTCGATATCGGAACGTGACGTCGAAGCCGGTGAGCTGCCTTGTGAGATCCGGAAGGTCGGCGCTCGGCCCCCGCGTGTAGGACACGCCGAGATCGAGATTGGTACCCTCTGTGAGATCGCGATACGCACGAAGCCGGCCCAGGTAGTTCAGGTCGGAGCGGTTGTCGCTTTGAAAGACCTCGGAGTCACCGCGGTAGATCTCGGCGATCGCGTCGAGGAACATGAAGCCGTTCGGAACCAGCTTCGAAATAGAGACGCCAGAATCGGCGAGGCCTTCTTCACCGCCCACAAGATTCTGGAACGCGATTGGCCGATCCGCCCATGGCAGCACGTGCGTGTGCATCGTGTTGACCTTGCCGAACTGCTCGCGCATCTCGCCCGCCTTGAGCAGGATGCCGGCCGGCAGCGAGGTGAACGTGATGTACCCCTCTTCCACCTCGAGCCCATCGGGCGTGGCCGACAGGAAGAAATCAGCCCGTGCATAAGGGTCGACTACTGCCTGAAACGCGGCTTCCACCTCGCTCAACAGCAGCGACGGCTGGTCGCTCGACGGATTGTGACCAGCGGCGCCGACGAAGTTGCCCACGACGGACATGTCCGGATTGAAGACCTTGCTGCCGGTCGCCCCCGGAGCAGGCATCGCCGCGACGACGGGCGCGGCCTCGACGGGCGGCGCAGCCTCGACCGGCGGTGTGACCTCGACCGGCGGTGTGACCGCGATCGGTGGTGTGGCCTGTACCGGCGGTTCGGCCTCGGCCGGCCGCGCGGTCTCGGCAGGCAGCGGGGTAAGTTGTGCTTCGAGCGCGGAGAGCCGCGCGTCGTACTGCTGACGAAGCGTTTCGAACTCGGCTCGGAGTTGCGCGATTTCCTGCCTGAGCACCTGCGGGTCGGCGCTCTGCCCCGCCGCCACGGCAGGTACGGTGGCCATATACGCCAGAACGACGCCGATCTGAACATTCCGTGCTGACTGCACCTGAAACCCTCCCGGCGTTCGCTTCCGCGAGTGCCGAAATTCACGAGGGAAGAACGTCTCGAGCGCCACCGCCGCCACGGGCGATCCGAAACCGGAGGCGGGAAAGCCGACGAGACGCCAGGGTTGTTTTAGGTGACGGGCGGCGCGCGGGCGGAGAAACGGGAAAGGGTGGTCGTCGCCAGCGACAAATTACCAGCAGTCGCCAGCGGGGCACTGTCGACGGATGGAGCAACAGACAGCGTGTCGCGCTGGATCGCTCGAACCCACTGCGACCAGTGGCAGACGACGCAGTGCTGGGACTCGGCGGATCCGGTGTGTCCACTGTCGATCTGATGGGCCGCGCTGCTGTGCTCGTCCGCGGGTAGATCGCAGGCGGGGTCGTCTCCGCCCTGCGCCAACGGCAGCACCGCCATCGGGAGGGCGCTCCCCAGGGCCAGCGCGGCGGTCAGGAGCAGCAGACGGGAGCGCCGAAAGGCGCCGATCATGACTTCCAGAATAGGAGCGACGCCTCCGGGTGTCAAACGACTGTCGCGCAGCCCCGATGATCGTCCTACCGCCGTTCGGCGCGGTGTCGGCCATGAGCGCGCTTCGAGCGCGTTCGAGAGCCTGGACCTGACGTTCCACCCGCGAGTCCAGCCAGATAGGTTTCCAGAGCGGCAATCGCCAAACGCACTTTCGCCGGCTGGGGCGAGCGCGCCGGCATCAGTACATCCACACTGAGCTTCTGCGTCGTCCAGTTGCCGAGGAGTCGCACGAGGCCTCCACTTCTCAAGTACTCCGCAACCTCGGGCTCGACATGAAACGAGAGTCCCGCGCCGGCCAGCGTCAGCTGTCGGATGGCGTGGTGGTTGTTGCTCACGATCCGCGGCTTGATCCGGATGCGATGCTCCTGACCTGACGGCCCCGTGAGCACATCGGTGGGATGATGGCCAGACGGCAGCGAAAGCCAATCGTGCCCGGCGAGTTCGCGGGGCGTGCGTGGCACGCCGCGACGGGCCAGGTAGCCGGGTGACGCACACAGCACGAGATGCCAGTCCGCGAGGTGCCGACGGATGAGGCCGGAATCGCGGAGAGGGCGCGACAGCGTAATGGCAAGATCGATCCGATCCCGGTCAATGCCGGCCGCCTCGTCGGACACGACGACATGGAGCGAGAACGCGGAATGCGCGGCGAGAAGCGGCGCAAGCGCCGCGGCGAGATGATCCGTGAAGCCGGCAGGCGTCCTCACGCGCAGGGTGCCGATCGGGTGATGCTGCAGGCCCTCGAGACTGTCCATGGCCCTGCGGGCGTCGGCCACCATCGCGGCGCAGCCCTCGTGAAACGCCTCGCCGGCCTCCGTCAGTGCCAGCGTCCGTGTCGTGCGCTGCAGGAGTTGAGCGCCGACCTCGGCTTCGAGCCGCCGAATCTGCTGGCTGACGGCCGAAGGCGTCATGCCGAGCTCACGGGCGGCACGCCGAATCGATCGGTGCTCGACGACGGCGACCAGCACGGCCATCCGCTTGTACGAATCCACTGTGTAGCTCAGATTAACACTGAGTGTGCTTTTCTGGTCCTTCCCTGCTTCGACGCCGCGCGCTAGGCTGAGATCGTGCCTGAGCGATTGCCTGAACCGTCGAGGACGAGCATGACCATCAAGAAGATCGGCCGCCGTGAGGCGATCGCCCTGATCGGTGCCGCCGGGGCCGCGCTGACCGCGGGGTGCGGCGATTCGCCTACGAGTCCCACACCGAACACGACCGGCGCAGCGCCGACACCCCCAACGACGGGCGGCACGAACGCCGCCTGCGTCGTCACGCCTTCCGAGACGGCGGGGCCGTTCCCCTCGCTCTCCAATCTGGTTCGCAGTGACATCCGCGAGGATCGGAGCGGGACGCCCCTGTCCCTCACCGTCAGAGTGGTGGACACCAGCAGCAACTGCGTGCCGGTTTCAAACGCAGCCGTCGAAATCTGGCAGTGCGACGCGGACGGTAGCTACTCGGAGTACGGCAGCGAGCGGGCCGAGACCTATCTTCGGGGCGTGCAAACCACGAACGCTGCGGGCGAAGTGACCTTCACGACCGTCTATCCGGGCTGGTACCAGGGACGGGCGACGCACATCCATGTGGAGGTCTCCATTGGCGGCCGGTCCGTCAAGGTGACCCAGATCGCGTTTGACGAAGCGGTCAACGCGACGGTGTATGCCAGCGGGGTGTATGCAGCTCGTGGATCCAATCCGACGTCGAATCTGTCGGACGGCATATTCGCGGACAGCGTGTCCTCGGAGCTCGTCACGCCGACAGGGAACCCGTCGGCGGGGTACGCGGCGACGTTCCAGGTCGCAGTGTCTCTTTGATTGGCGCGCGGCCAGGGCGAGCGTCAGTCGATTCGCTCGCTCATGTAGGCGAGCAGGGCTCTATCGATGCCGCCTGGCACGTTGAACTTGTAGTTCTTGTCCAGACCGAGCGTCTTTGCACCGGATTCACGGGTCCGCAGAATTAGCTCGTTCGGCTTCTTGGATTCGGCGGCCTTCAGCTCCGTCAGCTTCCAGTCCCGATCGTCCTCGGGCCGCTCCGTCGACCGATACGTGAAGAGCCACTTGTCGATTGTCAGCTCGCCCTTGCAGCTGCCGGTCGTGTGCAGGTGCTCGACGGCCAGCGCAATGGGCACCCGCTCGGCAGGGCTTTGCGCCGCGGCGAGCCCGCCGAGGATCACGAACGTTGAAGCCACGAAGCAGAGGGTGCAGCGCGTCATCGGATCGGCTCCTCGATTGGTTCGCCGGGAGAATACCAGAACATCGTGGAGTCCACCACGGCAGAAGCCTGCGGTCACGCTTGGGCGACGTCTCGATAAGCAGCGGCTTTCCTGAACTCGGTCTCTGTCGCCCACGAGAAGGCGGCGACGGGCGAAACCCGGCGCGAGGAGCATGTCATCCGCATGGTCAGGCGGACAGTGGCGCTCAGCGCGCTGGGCGTGTGACGAGGCCGCCGCCAGGCGGCGCTTCAAGAGACGGTTCCAGCAGCCGTCGGACTTCTTCAGTTGTGCTCGCGAGCTCCGGCGCAACGGCCAGATCCGGCGCCATGATTACGTGGGCCACAATCGTCGCCCCATCTTGTCTCATCTCGGCGAGGCGGCTCGCGATACGCCGAAATGTGTCCATCTCTTCGTGGAGTGTCAGGTCGACTCGGACGACCACCGTCATCCGAGCAGGCGTGCCCGTTCCGGCACGACGATGGAGACGCAAGGCATCGTCGACTTCGGCAGCCTCAACGGCGTCGGGCACGCGCACGACGAGCGGGGCGACATCCCGCGGCAGGTACAACAGCAGGGGGGCGGCTGCGTAACCGGGATAGACAACGACCGGCTCATTGCTCTGCCAGGAGACGGTGATGTTCCTGCCGACTCCGCGCCAATTCTCGATTGGCACACCTGCATCCTGCGTAAGCCATCGGCCGGCACCAAGCGCACAGATGAGGATGAAGACTCCGGCGAGCACCGTGCGCCGATTCCTGTCACGAACGTCAGCGATCATGAGGGCAACGAACGCGACAAATGGCAGGAGCCCCGGGAGGACGGTGCGAGGTACCAGGATGGGAAGACGAACGAGGGAGTACATCAGGACGAGTGCCCAGAACGCGATGGCGGCTGCGAGGAGCGGCCAGCGTCGACGAGGCGCCCGCTCGCTTGCGACGAGGGTCGCCCCACCGAGAGCGATGAGCAGCCACGCCCACATCGCGCTGGCGCCGAATCCCAGGAGCTCCGACACCGTCCCCGCGACGAGTGGCGGCGAGACGCTGGGCATCCACCACGTTTCTGGCGATCGCCGGATGGGAACGGAACCCAGCTGCACCGCGATCCAGAAGGCGAGCACGGGCGTCGCAAGCGTGACGGCGAGCCAGGTCCAGCGGAGGCACATCCCGGGACGGCGGTATGCCATGATCAGAATCAACGCTGGCAGAATCAGCCCCATACCAATGAAGTGCGTGATCGCCGCCAGAGCGGTCGCCGCCGCCAGCGCAACGTAGCGGCGCGGGTCGCGTGGGTGCTCAGCGAGACGACAGGCGCAGAGACACGTGAGAGCCGTCGCCAGCAGCAGGAGCGCGTAATTCCGCAGTTCCTGCGAGTAGCGCAGCACGAAGGGAGACGTTGCCAGATAGAGACCGCCGAGAAGCGCCGCCAGAGGCGACTCGACCGACAGCCAGTGCACGAAAACCACGATCGTCGACACGCCCAAGATCACCGACAGCAGGCGGAGCCAGACCTCCGACTCGCCGAGCAGCGACCAGGCCCGGAGCAGCAGGTTATAGGCCGGAGGCGAATCAAAGGGGATAGTGTCGAGCAATCCCCCGGCGAGCTCTGGTAGCGTCATCCCGATCGTGGCGACCTCGTCGACCCACCATCCCTTGTCGAGGCCAACCACGCGGAGTGCCAGCGCGAGGGCGACGACCAGCGCGTACAAGACGCGCGGGTTGTCAGTGTGAGCCAGCGGGGTCCATCCTATCCGAGCGGCTGAAAAAACTCTGCTGCCCGCCACGACGAAGACCTCGACACTGCAGAAGGAGCCGCAAGAGGCCGGCGATCAAGGGTACACGGTACTCGGCAAAACCGTGGGCAGCACGATGGTGGGCGGCACCGAACTGTCGCGATTGCCCGACGCGCGGCCCGTTGAGGCTTCATTGCTTTCGTCAGGGGTTCGCCGCCCGCCTGGTCGAGGCAGGCACGAACGTGTAGAGATGGACCAGCTTGAACGTATCGTGCCAGGCGAGGCGCATGCGGGTATCCTGGCGATATCGGTCGACGACTTTCTCCACACCGTTTGGCCATGCACGGTTCCTGACGACGACGATTTGAGTGGCGCGACCGCTCGTCACGAAAGGGTCGAAGCCCTCCGCATCGTCCAACTGGATAGGCGGCTGTCGACCCGCCATTTCACGACGAAGGTAGAACGCGAAATCGTCGAGCGGCACGACCCCGATGAGGATCATGCGCTCGGCCGGGCCACTGCGCGTCCTCAAGACCTTGGCGGCGCTTTGCCAGTCCGGATTGTGCTTGTAGACGGTCCATTGCACATCTTTTCGCAGGAGCCCGCCGTACGAAACGACACCGAGAACGAGCAGCCCTGCCGTCGCGGCCGTCCTGAGAGACGTCAACGACAGACTCGATGCGCCGCGCGCGATTGCGATCGCGAAGAAGGGCAGGCCCGCGAGCACGTAGCGCTCGATGTACATCCGATCACGCCCTGCATCGGCGAGCTTGGAGGGCGGGCGCGGGAGATCCATGAGCGGCAATCTGGACTCTGCGCGGTGATCCCGCGGACCAGGAGTACGAGCGCGGCCAGTTGCACCATGAGGAGCGATGGATTCGTGAATAGGTGGTTGACCGTGGCGCTGTAGGGGTTCACCGTCCAGAGCGTGTTGCCATGGAGGAACCACTGGAAGAACAGCATCCACCACTCGAAGATCGTAAACGGCCGAGCGAATCCCTGCCAGGTCCCCATCCCACGCAACAGATCCGCGAATCCTGTGAGGGCCGCCTCGAACTCTACCTGATGGATGTTCTCGCCGCCCAGGAAGCGTCTGAGGCCGTGCCGAGGGGTACGGCGGGAATTGAGCTCAGCCACGCAGGTGGTGGACTCTCTGATACTCTGCCGCACATGGTCCGGAAGCTCACGTTTCTAGTGATCTTCCTCGTCGCCTTTGGCGTGATCACCGCGCGGATCGTCCGCACAGGCGGCCTGAACCGGCCGCCAGCCGGCGGTGACGAGCGCGATTACGAGGCTCTCGCCTTCAATATCTGGAAGGGCCGTGGCTTCGGCTTCTACTGGAGCGATCCGGAGTGGCAGGCGCCATATCTTCGCGCGCCCGCCACCCGACGCGCGGTTGAAGGCCGCGCGTCGAGCTACTACCCGACCACGTATCGTCCGCCCGCGTTTCCCACGTTGTGGGCGCTGACCCATGCCGTCATGGGACGGAACTTTGGCGCGATTCGAATTCTGAATGCCGCGCTGATGGCAGGCGCCGTGGCGCTCGCGGCCCTGGTTGCGCTCGAGTTCGCAGGAATTCCGGCGGCCGTGCTCACGATGGTTGCGCTTCTCCTCAGTCCGGACGTCACGCTACTTCGCGCGCGGGCGGCAGGCCGAGGCATTGGCGACGTTCTTCGTCTCGCTGCTCACGTGGATCTGGGTCTCGAAGAGTGAGGGCCCGCCGTCCGTGCGCGCCGCGGCCGTGTCGGGCGCAGTGCTGGGTCTCCTGATCCTTTCCCGCAGCAATTTCGTGTTCTTTCTGCCGCTTGCCGTGCTCATACCGGCCGGGATCAGCGCGAGAGGTTCATCAGGCCGATGGATCGCGAGCGCGGGCTGCGTCCTCGCCTGTCTGCTCGTGGTCGCGCCCTGGTGGACGCGGAATATCGTGGTTACCGGCGCGTTTCTCCCGTTGGGCTCGCAGGGGCACATCAATCTGCCGGCCGGCTTCAGCCAGCGGGCACTCGACAACGAAGGACGCTGGCGATCGAGCGATGACGACGGCGGGCTCGAGGCGGCCGGTCTCGATCCTTACTCGATCGAGTACGAGGTCCGCCTGGCCGAGCAGCGTTTCGCGCGGGCGCTCGACTGGATGCGTGCCCATCCGCGCGACGTCGTCAACCTCATGGGTCTGCACATCTGGCAGGAGCTCCGGGTGCGGCGTGGACGGACCGACTGGACGCTCCTCGTGCCCGCCATTGTCGTGGCGCTCGTGTTCTTCCGCCGGCACCCCGGGACCCCGATCATCGCGTTGATCCTGGCCGCCATGCTGGTGAGCATCGCTTTCACCTGGGGTTCCGTCGGAAAGTTCATCGTCCCAGTGCACCCAGTCACGGTCGCGATCGTCGCCGCGATGACGGTTGCGATCGCCGCATCGGTCGTCAGTGCCGTGCGCCGCGTCCGCGCCGACTCGAGCGCGGAGAAGTGAGCCCGCTCGTCACTGGGCCGATGTGTGATCTGCCGTGGGCCGCGGCGCGAAGCGTCAACCGGGCTAATGTTTCCTGTCGTCTCGAGCTTCGAGGCCGGGATCGGCCGCTTCTTCCTCGTCCGCCGCCGTGCCCGCGCAAGTCGCGAGGACGACGTGACCGCGGAGCGATCCCTCGGCACGCGACTCCTCCTCCTCGCCAGCGTCGTCATCTGGGGCTCGACCTTCGTGGCGATGAAGATCGCCCTCGCGGAGGTGACGCCTCTCGAGCTCGTCGGCCTGCGCTTCGGGATCGGGCTCCCGGTCCTCGCCGTGGTCCTCCGCGCGAAGCGGATCCCGCTCGGGTTCGACCGACAGGACCTCCCGGCGCTCGCGGCGGGCTCGGCGATCCTCCTCGTCCACTTCCTCGTCCAGCCGTTCGCGCTCTCGCTCGAGGGATCCACCGCGACGAACACGGGCTGGATCATCTCGTTCTCGCCGCTCGGCATCGCGCTGCTCTCCTGGCTCTTCCTCGGCGAGAGGCTCTCGGCGGGCCAGATTGGCGGCATCGCGCTCGCGACGTTCGGCGTGCTCCTCCTCGTCTCGAAGGGCGACCTCGAGAACCTCGCGTGGCTCGAGAGCCGCGGCGACTGGCTGATCTTCGGCACCGCCTTCACCTGGGCGCTCTACACGATCGTGACCCGCGACCTCTCGCGGCGCCGCTCGCCGCTCGCCGTGACGTTCGTCGTGTTCCTCCCGCTCTGCCTCGTCGCGCTCGGGACGACCGCCGCGCGCTCGGACCTCTCGCACTTCCTCCACCTCTCGCCGTCCGTCGTCGCGTCGATCGTCTTCCTCGGTGTCCTCGGCACGCTCGCCCAATGGTTCTGGCAGCTCGGCGTCGGCCGCCTCGGCGCCGCACGCGCCGGCGTCTACCTCTATCTCGAGCCCCTGGCGACGACGGCTCTGGCCGTGCCGCTGCTCGGCGAGACGCTGGGGGGCGCGACGGCAGTGGGGGCAGCGCTGCTCCTCCTCGGCGTCTGGCAGGCGGAGCGGAGCCCCGCGCGCGCGATCCCCGAGCCGGTGGGCTAGCATCACGGACTCGCACCCGTGTGGGTTTCCGGGAGCTTCTCACCATCGCGCGGTGACTGTCGCTCGATCGGGTGAGCGTGGCCTGGCGCGGAAGGCTCGCGCCCGCGCTGCGGGTGCGGTCGCTCGGGCATCATGAGCTCGTCGCTCTCCAGGTCCGGATTATTCGACTAGACTCTCGGGCGAAATCGGCTGTCCGGCGGGCGGAAGCGTGGCGTTCTCGGATTGAAGGAGACGGTCATGATACGTGCGCGACTGGTGTGGCTGGCGTTATCGAGCGTGATGCTGGCGGATGCGGGTGTCGTGTGGGCACAGGCCGGTGCGATCACCGGACAGGTGATGGTCCGTGAGAACCCCGAAGGCAAACACTCCCTGCTCGTTGGCCTCAATCTCCCGTCGTCGACCTCGATCGACGAGCTCCGGATCCGCAACGTGGCCGGTCCGTTCAGCTACACGGGAGGGTTCCTGCCAGACAACTGGGGTCTCACCCAGGACAAGAACGATGTCGTCCTGAAGGGGCCCGCCAGGACCGACGCGATCCGCTTCCGGCTCGACATCACGAGCCGGGGCAAGGAGTCGCCGCAGAAGTGGTTCCCCACTCGTGACATCGAGGCCCGCGCGGTTCTCGGCGGCGAGCGCCGGTTCGACGTCAAGTCCAAGCCATCGCTGGCGCCGAAGCTGGAAGTGCAGAGCTCGCTTTACGGAGCGCTCGAGGTCCCTCACACGATTCCCATCGGGCTGCCCTTCACCGCGTCGGCACAGAATGGTTACACGGCCGGAGAGTGGTCGTTCAGCATCGAAGGACATCTGCTCCCCGGGGAGGCCGGGACGACCGGGCAGAGGTACGGGCGACTCCGCCGTTTCAACGCTAGCGAGATGGCCGCATACAACGCGCTCACGAACAGTCCGTCCGTGTCGGCGCTCACGGACGCGGGCAGTCAACCGAATTCGACCACGCCGCCGCCGAAGCTGTCGGTGCCGAACGTGGACGATTTCCGCACGGCAGGGGAAATCTGGTGGCCGACAGAGGTCGACGTGCCGAGCATGCCAGGCGTCAAGATGACGTTTCATTACACCGACGAGTGGGGCGACCGGACCGTGGATGCCGTAGCCAGTGCCCTCGTGGTCGAGCGACCGATGTACCTCCACGGCCGCAGCCAGTAACATCGTGGTCGAGCGAGCCATGTACTTCCAGTCGTGCCAGCCTGAGATTGCCAGCGGGTCCTCGATGGTGTTCGCCGGCCAGACGCTGTGCCTCACGGGCTGCTTCCGGGATCCGAAGGTGCCCGTGATTCTAAACGGCAACCGCAATGTTTTTCCGCGCGCGTTCTCGCCCGCCTCGATGGAGGTGTACATCCCGCCGGACGTGACGCCGGGGCCGAACACGATCTCGTACGGATCGGGCTCCTCGTTTCCGTTCACCGCGCTGGGCATGAACGGATCCATCGATCAGAACCAGCTCTGGACGGGCCAGTCCACGACGATGCGCCTCGAAGTGCTGGGTACCGATCTGTCGCTGCCCGTCGAGGTCGTCAACCGGACGCCTGGCGTCATCA
Source organism: uncultured Acidobacteriota bacterium (assembly GCA_963817395.1). Lineage (GTDB taxonomy): Bacteria > Acidobacteriota > Vicinamibacteria > Vicinamibacterales > CAVPJW01 > CAWGYQ01. Next base: position 654,746 of record CAWFOC010000003.1, read on the forward strand.
CCGTCGAGGGCGGCGAACGTCAGGTGATCAACTCACCTGGCGGGTCGCCCAACGCGATGATACGCAGCGTGCGCGGCATCAACAAGGGCGACTTCACGATCAACTATCGCCTGATGAACGCGTCGTGTGACGCAACCGGCCAATAGCCTGCAGGACGGGCGAGGGTGACCGCATCGGTAGCCGGCGACGAGCTGTGCGTTGTAGCGCGCTGGGAAGGTCGAGCTCGTCGGCAATCTACCTGCCGCCAAATAGAAGGCGTAGAGCGCGGGTCTTGAGGCCGCGCGGACATCGAGGAGGGATCATGCGCGTGATTCTGCCGTGCACGTTGTTGATGCTACTGGTGTGCGCCAGCGCGGCGTCGGCTCAGAGCTGGCAGCCGCCGCCGACAGCCAGCGCTGTCCCTCGAAGTGGGGCAAGGGCGACCAGCGCGGCTCGGGCAATCACATGAAGCCCGAGACCGTGCTCAAGGCGGCGCGCCTGATCAAGACCGGCGAGGTGTTCGAGCTCGGGCGCGTGCTTCAGGAGGGCATGCCGCTGCCCGCCGGCCGCCGCTTCGAGATCATGACCAAGCGCACGCGCAACGATCCCGGCACGAACCGCCGCGGCTCGAACGAGGAGCTCATCGTCTCCGAGATCGGGCAGGTCGGCACGCAGTTCGACACCTTCAGCCACCAGATGATCGGCGGAAGCATGTACAACTGCTTCACGCTCGAGGAGAGCCGCGAGCCGCACGGGATTCAACAAGCTGGGCGTCGAGCAGGTCGGTGCGCTGATCACGCGCGGCGTGCTCATCGACGTGGCCGCGCTCAAAGGCGTGCCGGTGCTTGGCGATACCTACGAGATCACGCCGCAGGATCTGCAGGCCGCGCTCGCCGCGCAGAAGCTGACGCTGCAGCCGGGCGACGCGGTGCTGATTCACACCGGCTGGGGCACGCTGTGGGGCAAGGACAACGCGCGCTATCAGCGCTCGAGCCCGGGACTCGGCGTCGCCGCGGCCGAATGGCTCGCCAAGCAGGATCCGATGCTGGTTGGCGCCGACAACGGCGCCGTCGAAGTGTCTCCCAATCCCGACAAGAACCTCGCCGGTCCCGGCCACCAGATCTTCCTCGTCGTGAACGGCATCCACCTGCTCGAGAATCTTCGCCTCGACGAGCTCGCCGCGCGGCGGGCGCACGAGTTCGCGCTGATCGTCGAGCCGCTGAAGATTCAGGGCGGCACCGGTTCAACGGTGGCGCCGGTCGCGATCAGGTGATGCGCGGGTGACCGAGCTCGTGGGCGGCTTCGGCCGACGCTGGGTACCAGCAGATTTCTTAGGAAATTGGCGGAGGGAGAGGATCGAACCCCCGGTTACGGTTCCCCGTACAGCGGTTTTCGAGACCGCCGCCTTCAACCGCTCGGCCATCCCTCCGGCACGTTCATTGTACGGCCATCGACCGCTGGTTCACGGGACGCGATGGTGCGTGGCCACCACTGGCGGGCGACTGGCGGGCGTCACCTGGGCTCGATCAGCTCGAGCCCCCGCATGTACGGCCTCAGCACCGTCGGGACCACCACCGTGCCGTCCTTCCGCTGGTAGTTTTCGAGCACCGCAATCAACGCCCGGCCGACGGCCAGCCCCGATCCGTTGAGCGTGTGGACGACCTGCGCCTTCCCGGTGCCGCCCGGCCGGTACTTGATGCTGGCGCGCCTGGCTTGGAACGCCTCGGTGTTGCTGCACGACGAGATCTCCCGGTACATCGCCTGGCTCGGCAGCCACACCTCGATGTCATACGTCTTGGCGGACGCAAACCCCATGTCGCCCGTGCAGAGGGTCACCGTGCGGTACGGCAGCTCGAGCCGTTTGAGCACGGTCTCGGCATGCGCCGTCAGTCGCTCGAGCTCCTCGTAGGAGCGCTCCGGCTCGCAGATGGTGACGAGCTCCACCTTGTCGAACTGGTGCTGGCGGATGAGCCCGCGCACGTCGGCACCGTACCGATCCCGCCTCGCTCCTGAAACACGGCGTATACGCCGTGTAGTGCAGCGGCAGCTTCGGTGCCGTCGAGAATCTCCCGCGGTGAAGATTCGTCAGCGGCACCTCCGCGGTCGGGATGAGATACGAGATCCCAGTCGCCCGCAATCTTGAAGAGGTCGGCCTCGAACTTTGGAAGATTGCCCGTCCCGACCAGCGCGGCGCTCGTCACCAGGAAAGGCGGCTCGACCTCGAGATACCCGTGCTCGGCCGTGTGCAGATCGAGCATGAAGTCGATGAGCGCGCGCGCCAGTCGCGCACCCGCGCCCAACAGCACCGAGAAACGCGCGCCCGAGATCTTGGTGGCGCGTTCGAAGTTGATGATCCCGAGGGCGGGGCCCAGCTCCCAGTGCGGCTTCGGCTCGAAGTCGAACGGACGCGGCTCTCCCTGCCGCCGCACTTCCACGTTGTCGGCGGCGGTCTTCCCCACCGGTACCAGGTAGGTATGGCAGTTGGGAAGCTGCAGGAGCAGCGCCGTGCGCTGGCGCTCGATCGGTATCGAGCTCGATGTCGAGTTGCTTGATCTGCTGCGAGCGCACACGGTTGGCTTCGTGGACGCCTTTCGGATCGAGGCCCTGACGCTTCGCGCGCGCGATCTCATCGCCCGAGGTGTTCTGCAGCCGCTTGAGGTTCTCGAGCTCGGGGATGAGCCGTCGCCGTCGCGACTCGAGCGCGGCAAGCTCGCCGAGCTCCACGTCGGCGTCGAGACCGCGGTTTCTCAGACCTATCTGAACCAGTTCCGGTTGTTCTCGCAGGAGGCCGGCATCGAGCATGGCCCTACATCCTATAACCGAACGCGCGAGACCATTTCCTCCGCCAGAAGCGACCACGGCGCCGGCGCGTTGCGGGATGCGCGAGGCCTGAAGTACGATGCCGCTCCGGAGGTCGTTCTGCCGCAAAAAGTTCGCAAGGCGGTCTTTCCCGCCGCCGGGCTCGGCACGAGGTTCCTGCCCGTCACCAAGGCGCAGCCGAAGGAAATGCTGCCGCTGGTGGACAAACCCATCATCCAGTACGGCGTCGAAGAGGCCGTCGCCTCTGGTGTGTCGAACATCATTCTGGTGACCGGGCGCGGCAAAAACGCCATCGAAGATCACTTCGACGTGTCGGTCGAGCTCGAGTCGTTTCTGGAAGCCCGCGGCAAGTCCGGGCTCATCGCCGAGATCCGCAAGATTTCCAACATGATCAACTTCGCGTACGTGCGCCAGGGCGAGCCGTTGGGGCTCGGCCATGCCGTGCTCGTCACGCGGGAACTGATCAACGACGAACCGTTCGCCGTCATCCTGGGAGACGACGTCATCGACGCGGACCCGCCGGCGCTGAAACAGATGATTGACGTCTACGAGCGCGTGGATGGACCGGTGCTGGCCGTCGAGCGTGTGCCGATGGACGAGATCTCGAACTACGGCGTGGTGGCGGTCGATGCGGAGAGCGTCGCGCCGGGTGTCCATCGGGTGCTCGACCTGGTGGAAAAGCCGCCATCAGGGGAGGCGCCTTCGGATCTGGCCATCATCGGCCGCTACATCCTCACCCCCGACATCTTTCCCGAGCTCCAGGCCACGACCACGGACAGGACGGGCGAGATTCAGCTCACCAACGGATTGCGCCGTCTCCTCAAGAAGCGCCCCATCTATGCCTGCGAGGTCAAGGGCGTGCGGCACGACACGGGCAACCGTCTCGGGTTTCTCAAAGCCGTCGTCTATTTCGCGCTGCGCCGGCCGGACCTGGCCGAGCCCTTCAGCCGCTACCTGGAATCGCTCTCGCTCGCCGGGCAATCCGCCACCAGGCGCTGAGCGAGAGCCGGTCGAAATTTCCTGAGGAATCCTTGGACCGAGAGCCCGCCGACGATGGCGAGCTCGCGGCCGCCTTGTCGCCAGCGGGGCTTTTCTTCTCAGCGCCCTTGGTGCCGTCACCACTCCTGGCGGGCGCCTCGGACTTGGTCCCGCTCTCGGACTTGGTCCCGCTCTCGGACTTGGTCCCGCCCTCGGACTTGGTCCCGCCCTCGGACTTGGCTGCGCCTTCGGATTTGGTCGCGCGCTTCGGACGTCCCCTCGTCCTTGGCGCCCTTGCGCGCATAGTCCGTGATGTAGAAGCCGGAGCCTTTGAACTGAATGGCAGGCGAAGAAAACAGCTTGTGCACGGGACCACCGCAGACCGGGCACTTCTCGGCCGGGGGATCCGAGAACTTCTGGTGGATCACCTCGAACCGATGACCGCACGCGTCGCATTGATATTCGTAAAGAGGCATCGTCGTCCGGGCCGTTACTCGAGGAGGGCTCCGTCATCGCTTCCAAGCATCAGGCGGCGATGAACCCAGAAGGGCGCGGTGCCCAGGCCGAGCAAGGTATCGTGAAACTCCCGCAGCGAGTACTTCGCGCCCTGCGCCTGCTTGTAGTCCTGCCGGAGCTTCAGCAGCATGAGCTTCCCGAGCGAGTAGACGACATAGCCGGGATCGAAGGTGCCTCGCTCGGCCTCGCGGCGCGCGCTCGCTTCCTGCATGTATGCTTCGTCGCGGAAGAACCGCATGCCCTGCTCCACCGACAAATCCTCGGTGTGCAGGCGGATCCCCACGACGAACCGCACCAGGCGAATGAGCGCTTCGGCGAGCTGACCCACCCGGATGGCTGGCTCTCGCCCGCCGCAGCCGGCCTCCACCATCATCTGCTCGCAGTAGTGCGCCCAGCCTTCGACGAACGACGCCGGTGCGAAGAGAATCGACTTGCGGACTTTCGACTCGACCCGGCGGAGACGCTGATAGTGAAGGAAATGGCCCGGATAGACCTCGTGAATCGAGATCGACCAGAGCGCCGGATAGTTGAAGTCGCGAAGGTACTCTTCCTGCCGGTCGGGCGGCCATGAGGGCAAGGCGTCGGTCAGGTAGTAGTAGGCCCGCGTCGGCTTGGGCTCGAACGGTCCTGGCGTCCACATGCTGGCAAACGACCAGCGGTAGAACTCCGGCGTCGGGGCAACGACGATCGGCTCGCCGGAGGGAATCGTGACGATACGCTGGCGTTCGAGAAAGGCGGCCAGCTCGTCGAGCTGCTCCTGCGCCACGGTGATGAGCTCGCCCGTTGCCGGGTGATTGAGCTTCAACTTCTGCCACGACTCGAGCGGATCGCCGCCGTTCAGGCGCCCGGCGGCGGCCTTGAATTCCTCTTGCGTCTGCTTCAGCTCGCGCATCGCAATCGCGAGAAGACGCTCGCTGTCGAGCGGGATGCCGTCGTCGAGCTTCAGCTTGCGCTCGAAGCGCTCGCGGCCGAGTCTGAACGAGGAGCGGGCGCGGGGCGCCACCTCCGTTTCCAGATACTCGATGTACGAGCCGACGGCGTGCGCGGCTTCGGTAGAGGCGTCCGCCAGATCGCCGAGCAGGTGGAGATCGTCCACCGACGCGAATGCTCGCGGCAGGTCGGTTTCGATGAACTTCAGCGTGCCGCGGAGAGTCTCGAGCCCGACTTTGACGAAGATGCCGGGAGGATCCTTCACGTTGTCGCGCGCCGCCTGCATCAGCCGCGGTGTTTGCCGGAGCTTGGAGAGCACGCGCCGCGCACGTTCGGACTCGGGCGCGTACTCGAAGATCGACTGCGCGGCCAGGCTCGATGCCAGGAGATCAGCATAGAGCTGCGGGCTGCGTTCCCAGCTGCGCACCTCCTCGAGCTCGAACATCCGGCCCCGGATATTGGCGCCGAGGATGGGCTGCTCCACCTTTTCCACCGCGGTCAGACCGGCGGCGTCGATCTCATCGAGACGACGGGCAAAGCCGGAAAGGGTACGGGCGCGGGCCTCGATGGCCGGCCGGCTGAGGTCCTCGAGCAGATCGTCGTGCAGGTGCACGCCGTCGAGCGTGGCGCTGGTCGGCTCGCTCTCGTGCAGGTACGTGAGATAGTCGTCGACGAAGTGCGGCAGCGGTTCGGCGGATGCCATGATGTCGGAACCCCCAATGGTACGAATAAATCGTCTGGTTCGATGCCCGGCACCCTGTATGTCGTCGCGACACCCATCGGAAATCTCGAGGACATCTCTCTTCGCGCCCTGCGCGTGTTGAAATCGGTTGGCGTCATTGCGGCCGAGGATACGCGTCGTACGCAGATTCTGCTGCGACACTACGGTGTTTCAACACCGTGCTTGAGCTTCCACGAGCATAACGAGCGCGCGCGCGTGCCGCAGCTCGTCGCCCGCCTCGAGCAGGGCGACGATGTGGCGCTCGTCAGCGATGCGGGGACGCCCGGGATTTCCGATCCGGGGTATCAGCTCGTACGCGCGGCGCATGATCATCACATCAAAGTCGAAGCCATTCCCGGCGCGAGCGCGGTGTTGACGGCCCTGGTGTCTTCCGGGCTGCCGGCCCATGAGTTCACGTTCCTCGGGTTCGCGCCGGCACGTACCAAAGACAAGGACCGTTGGATGGCTCGGGTCGTGGCCGAGCCCAGAACGATCGTGTTCTTCGATTCCCCCCGTCGTGTGCGCGACACGCTGTCGCGTCTGGCGCGCCTGGCGCCGGCGCGGGAGGTGGTTGTGGCCCGCGAGTTGACGAAGAAGTTCGAGACATTGGTCAAAGGACCTATTGCCAAGGTGGCCGACAGCCTGGACTCCGCCGTCCGGGGAGAAATTACGGTCATTCTCGATGGCACCAAATTGGTTACATCACCAAAACATACTGGTCCTGCATCACCCAAACCAGCGGAACCAGGTGCTAAATTTGGTTTGTTGACCGAATTCGACATGTTGAGCCAGCAGCCAGGTATCAACCGTAAGGATGTTATTAGGTCTATCGCCAAAATACATGGCCTCAAGGCACGCGACGTCTACGCGGCCATTGAGGACGCCAAGCGGAACCGCCCATAGCTTGACCGCCTACAGGGCTTTTGCTAAGGTTACCGCAGGTTGTAGGGGGCCCGGCCTCCCCTGGGGAGGTTTCATGGCGAAACAGCGGCGGGCACCTGCCCGCACAGTCCGAAAAACCTCCAGGCCCGGCTCAACGTCTTCTGGGTCGCTTCGCGCCGCCGTACCCCGCCCGCCGCGCGGGCGCATCCCCCCGAGTCAGGTCGAGAGCCAGAAGCTTCCGCCACGACCGGCGTACCTGGAGGCAATCGCCCGCTACGAGCAGGCGCTCCTCGCCTTCCAGGCTCATGAATATGGTCAAGCGACCGAAATTCTCAGGGTCATCCTAGCGGCCTACCCCGAGGAGAAGGAGCTCCACGAGCGGGTTCGTCTGTACCTGCAGATGTGCGAGCGCCAGCTAGCCGCGCAGCGGGAAATGCCGCAAACTCTCGAAGAGCGTCTCTACGCTGCCACGCTGGCCATCAACGCCGGTGCCCTGTCCGAAGCGGCCGGACACCTCGAAAGTGCCCGGAAGCAGGACCCCGACCACGATCAGGCTCTCTATATGCTCGCGATTGTTCATGCGCAGCAAGGCAACCTCACCGAGGCCGCGGAACTGCTGCAGCGCGCAGTCGAGATCAATCCAGAAAATAGGTCTATCGCCAGGAACGACCCCAATCTCGATGCCCTCCGCGGTCAAAGCTCCGTCCGCAGCCTCTTCGAGGCGCCCCTCCGCACAGACCGCCGCCGTGCCGGCAGGAACCGCGGCACCCGATAAGGCTTACGTGCCCGACACGCATGTCGTGATCCTGGCGGCCGGCAAGGGCACGCGAATGAAGTCGGCCCTTCCAAAGGTGCTGCATCCGGTTGCGGGACGGCCCATGATCGAGCACGTGCTCAGGGCTGTTGAGCCGCTGGCGCCTTCGAGCACGACGGTGGTCATTGGTCACGGTGGCGACGCGCTCAAGGCCGCGCTGAGCGGTTGGCCGCAGCTGCGCTTCGTGCATCAGGAACCGCAGCTTGGCACCGCCCACGCCCTGGCTCAGGTCGAACCACTGCTCTCCGCCTCATCCGGCCAGATTCTCGTGCTCTCCGGCGACGTGCCACGGCTTCGTTCCGAGACGCTGGCCCGCCTGGCTGCAACCCAGCGGGAAACCGTGGCGGCGGCGGTGATGGTGACCGCCATGCTCGAACGCCCTTACGGCTACGGGCGCATCGTGCGCGAGGGGGGCCGGGTCGAGCGTGTGGTGGAGGAACGCGACCTCGGGGCGGGACAGCACGGGATTCGAGAGGTGAATGCCGGGATCTATGCGTTCGCGCTCGAGCCCCTTTTCGACGCGCTCCGGACGATCGCGCCGGACAACGCACAGGGCGAGTACTACCTTCCCGATGTCATTGCGGTGTATGGCCGCGAGAAGCGTCTGGTGGCCACCATGACCGTGGACGATCCGCGCGAGATTCAAGGCATCAACAGCCGCACCGAGCTGGCAGAAGTGAGCAGAGCCGTGAGACAGACCAAAAACGAAGAGCTGATGGCCGCCGGCGTGACCATCGACGACCCGGTGACCACCTACATCGAGGCGGATGTTCAGGTTGGCGCCGACACCGTGATTCATCCAGGCACACACCTCCAGGGCCGGACCGTGATTGGCCGGGGCTGTGAGATCCATGCCGGCGTCCGCATTCGCGACTCGACGCTCGGCGATCGCGTCACCATCCTCGATCACTGCGTCATCGTCGGGTCGCACGTGGCGTCGGATGCGCAAATCGGCCCGTTCGCGCACTTGAGACCGGAAACCGATGTCCGGGAGCGCGCGCGCATCGGCAATTTCGTCGAGCTCAAGAAGACCGTGCTCGGCGTGGGCTCGAAGGCCAACCATCTGACGTATCTCGGCGACACGACGGTCGGTGAAGGTGTGAACGTGGGAGCCGGCACCATCACGTGCAACTACGACGGCGTCCGCAAGCACGAGACCGTGATCGAGGACGGCGCGTTCATCGGCAGCGATTCTCAGCTGATCGCGCCGGTCCGTGTCGGCCGCGGCGCCTATGTGGCGGCGGGATCGTCGATTACCGAGGATGTGCCCGAAGGAGCGCTCGCCGTCGCCCGGGCCCGGCAGGTCAATCGGGAGGGTTGGACGGCGAAGCGCACGGGACGGGGCAAGCCCGAGTAGAGCCTGACCCCCGGGGGCAGCCGCACGTCCATCCGGTTCTGCGTTACATTGGTCTGTCCCGCTGCGCGAGCGGTCCGAAGGAAAACCATGTGCGGCATCATCGGTTACATCGGTGACAAGACGGTCGTTCCCGTCCTGATCGACGGCCTCAGGCGCCTGGAGTATCGCGGCTACGACTCGGCGGGCGTGGCGGTCGTCCGCGACGGGCACCTCGAGCTCCGGCGGAGCGCGGGAAAACTTGCGCGCCTCGAAGAGGTGATCGACGCCCAACCAGTTGAAGGCGACTACGGCGTGGGTCATACGCGATGGGCCACTCACGGGCGCCCGACGGAAGAGAACGCCCATCCGCATCGCGACTGCACGGGCCGGATTGTCGTCGTCCACAACGGCATCATCGAGAACTACCTCGACCTCAAGCGGAACCTCCAGGGCAGTGGCCACCGCTTCGTCACCGAGACCGACACCGAAGTGGTGGCGCATCTCGTCGAACAGGAGATGGAGGAGGATGGACTCGAGGGCGCCGTGAGGCGGGCGCTCCTGCAGATTCGCGGATCGTTTGCGCTGGTGGTGCTTTCGGTTCAGGACCCGGAGAAGATCGTGGCCGTCCGCAACGGTCCGCCGCTCGTCGTCGGGCTCGGAAACGGCGAGTTCTTCGTGGCCTCGGACACGCCCGCGATCCTGGCGCACACCCGCGATGTGGTGTTTCTCGCCGACGAGGAGATGGCGGTGGTGACGCGCTCGGGCGTCGTGTTCACGGATTTCTCCGGACAGTCGGTGTCGAAGGCCACACAGCGCGTGCTGTGGGATCCCATCATGGCCGAGAAGGCCGGCTACAAGCACTTCATGCTGAAGGAGATCTTCGAGCAGCCTTCTGCCGTGCGCGACACCATCCTCGGCCGTGTCTCGGTCGAGACCGGCCGCGTGTTTCTGGAAGAGATGACGCTGACGGATGACGCGCTCAGATCGATTGAGAAGGTGGCTATCGTCGCGTGCGGAACGTCCTGGCATGCGGGCCTGGTGGGCAAGTTCCTCATCGAGGAGCTCGCGGGTGTGCCGGTCGAAGTCGATTACGGATCCGAGTTACGGTATCGCGACCCCATCGTGTCTCAGAGCACGCTGGCGCTCGCCATCACCCAGTCGGGCGAAACCGCGGATACGCTGGCCGCGCTTCGCCAAGCGCGCCAGAAAGGCGCGAAGAGCATCGCGATCTGCAATGTGGTCGGCAGCATGGCCACCCGGGAAGCCGAGGGCACGGTGTACACCCACGCGGGGCTTGAAATCGGGGTGGCCTCCACCAAGGCCTTCACCTCGCAGCTCGTGGCGCTCAATCTGCTGGCGCTCTATCTGGCACAGGTCCGCGGACGGCTCACGCCGGAGGCTGGCCGCGCCCACATCGAGGCCCTGCTGCACGTGCCGCAGCTTCTCGAGGAGGTGCTGAAGTTGGCACCCATCATCGAGGAGACGGCCTCGCGCTTACTCGCGGACTGATTTTCTCTATCTGGGCCGGGGACTGAACTATCCGATCGCGCTCGAGGGCGCGCTCAAGTTGAAGGAAATTTCGTACATCCACGCCGAAGGCTATCCCGCCGGCGAAATGAAGCACGGACCGATTGCCCTGATCGACGAGCAGATGCCAGTGGTCGCGCTGGCGCCGCGAGACGCCGTCTACGACAAGATGCTGGGGAATATTCAGGAGGCGAGAGCCCGCGGCGGCCAGGTGATCGCCGTGACCACGCCCGGCAACCACGAGCTCGCCAGCCTGCTCGACCCGAAGGAGGACGTGCTCCTCACCGTCCCGGCCGCCCCACGTCTCCTCATGCCCCTGGTGCTCGTCGTGCCGCTGCAGCTGCTTGCGTATCAGATCGCCGTCCGGCGCGGCTGTGACGTCGATCAGCCGCGCAATCTCGCGAAGAGCGTCACCGTCGAATAGCGGCGCTCTGCGCACGGCGCGAATCGGGGATAATAGAGACGACCGTTCCGGCTGCGATCGTCCGCCCCACCTCATGACCCTGTTGGAATCGCTCAACACCGAGCAGCGCGACGCGGTGCTCCACACCGACGGCCCGCTGCTGCTCCTCGCTGGTGCGGGCTCGGGCAAGACGCGTGTGATCGCGCATCGCATCGCTCACCTGATCACCGAGCGGCTCGCGCAGCCGGGCGAGGTGCTGGCCGTCACGTTCACGAACAAGGCGGCCGAGGAAATGCGCGGGCGGGTCGCGGCGCTGGTCGGCGGCGACCTCGCCGGGATGTGGATCTCCACGTTTCACGCGCTGTGCGCCCGTCTCCTCCGCCGCGAGGCGCCAGCCATCGGCCTCACCCGCGATTTCGTCATCTACGATTCGTCGGATCAGCTGGCGGTGGTCCGGCAGGCCATGCGCGAGCTGCAGATCGACGACAGCGTGCTGGCGCCGCGCGCGGCCTTGTCACGAATCAGCCACGCCAAGAACACGATGGAAAGCGCGCCGGCATTCGACGAGACCTGGAACTTCCGCGGCGCCCAGCTCGTGAAGCTGCACGCCCGATATACGGCCCTGCTCAAGGAGAGCAACGCGCTCGATTTCGACGATCTCCTGCTCAAAACCGTCGATCTTTTCGAGCAGCACGAGAGCGTCCGCGCGCGCTACGCCAGCCGGTTTCGTTTCGTCATGGTCGACGAGTATCAGGACACCAATCGCCCGCAATACCTCCTGATCCGGCGGCTGGCTGAACAGCACCGCAATCTGTGCGTCGTGGGCGATCCCGATCAGTCCATCTACAAGTGGCGCGGCGCCGACCTGCGCAACATCCTCGATTTCGAGCACGACTTCCCCGACGTCGCCGTGGTGCGCCTCGAGCGGAACTATCGCTCGACACAAGTCATCCTGGATGCGGCCTCCAGCGTCATTCGGCAGAACCGCAACCGGAAGGACAAGCGGCTGTGGACCGATCGTGAGGGCGGCGCTCGGATTCGCTATTACCAGGGCACCGACGAGCTCGACGAAGCCGACTTCATCACCCGGACGGCGCAATCCACGCTGGCCGGCCAGGCCGACGCCACTGTCGCGGTGCTCTACCGCACCAACGCGCAGTCACGCGCCATCGAGGACGCGCTGCTCCGCCAGGGCCTGGCCTATCGGATCATCGGCAACGTGCGCTTCTACGAGCGCAAGGAGATCAAGGATGCGCTGGCGTTCCTGCGTCTCCTCATCAACCCGCACGACGACGTGAGCTTGCGGCGGGTGATCAATGTGCCTCCGCGCGGCATCGGCAAGGCCGTGATCGAAGCCATCGAGGCCACCGACGCGACGGCGGCTCCGGCCGCCGCCGAAACCATGCCGCTGCTCAATGCGGGCCTCGCCCCCGCGCCGGCCTCGAATTCAATGTGGTCGCGTCTGGTTCGTGCGCTCGAGGAGCGCCGGTTGACCGCCCGCGCAACCTCGTCGGTCCGGACCTTCCGTGACCTCATCGTGGGGCTGGCCGCCAGCCTCAGCACCGAGCCCGTGTCCATTGCGGTGGGCAAGCTGCTCGATCAATCGGGCTATCTTCAGGCTCTGCGCGACGATCGCACCGAGGAATCGACGGGGCGCATCGAAAACCTCATGGAGCTCGTCTCGGCCGCCAAGGAATACGAGATGCAGGCCGAGGAGCCGGCGCTCCGCGACTTCGTGGACCGTCTGTCACTCCTCTCCGACGTGGACGAAGAAGAGGGTTCCCGGAACGCACGAATCGTGCTGATGACGCTTCACAGCGCCAAGGGTCTGGAGTTTCCGGTCGTCGTGATCGCGGGGCTCGAAGAGGGTCTCTTCCCGCATTCACGCTCGGCCGACGACGAGGCCGAGCTCGAGGAGGAGCGGCGCCTCTGCTACGTCGGTATCACCAGGGCGCGCGCGAGTCTCGTCCTGACGTCGGCCGCGCGCCGGCGCGTGTTCGGCACGTATCAGAGCTCGCAGCCGTCGCGGTTCATCCAGGAAATTCCCGGCGAGCTCATCGAGCTGGTCGTGCCGCCTGCGCCCGCCCCCGGTTATGGAAACCCGTACTACGATTTCAGGACGAATCCCTATCGCTCACGCCGCGGATCGACCCGAGAGACGCCGAATCTCTACGCGTACGAGCACGAGGATCAGTCACCGGGGGGCGTCCGGACGGGCTCGCGGGTGCGCCATGCCACGTTCGGGCTCGGCACCGTGCTCGAGGTCGAGGAACTGCCCGACGACATGAAGCTGGTCGTCCGATTCGAGGGGGTCGGCCGAAAGACGCTGAGGGCGCGTTACGCGAAGCTGGAGCTGGTGGGGTGAGACCCGGGCCGGCAGCGGTAGCGCTGCCGGCCCTCTGTCAGAGCGTCAGGCCGGCTTGATGGCGGTGATGATCCAACGGCCGGTCACATCCTTCGAATCAGTCTTGCCGATGGCACGCTGCATGGTGAGCACCATGGTCTTGGGCACCACCTGGCCGTCCGCCTGGCGGACCTGCGCGTCGATCGTCACGTCCTTCGTTGCGAGCTCGCCGTCGACGGTCCCCGGATCCACAGGATTCTGAGGATTCTCCAGGCTCAGTTCGGCAATCGGCCGCTCGGCGTTCAATTGCGTGCGGGCCTCCGAGGTGTGCTTGGCGTGCATCGCCGTGTCCTCGCGCCACTTCGACCAGGCCTTCTGCACTTCGGCGTCCTTGCCGCGCAGCGGCCGCGAGGCGCTCTCCGCTTTCAGCACACGGTCGATGACGTCCAGATTGGCGTCCTGATATTCCTTCTTCTTCTTGCTGAATTCTTCTTCCTCGGCCCGTGCGTCGTCGTACAGCCTTGGTGAGTTCCTTCACGCGGAGCGGCACCCGGCGTTCCTCGGTGACGTTGGTCACTTCGAAGCTCGTGACCACGCCGTCCTTGGTGGGATCGAAGTTCACGGCGGCAAAGTTGGCCAGTGTCTGGCTGTCACGAAGCTGCGAGGCGCGGAAGAACTGCCGAATCTGGGCATCTTCAGGTGCGCCACCGCATGCCGCCGCCACGAGCGCCAGGATGACGAGCGCCGGGGCCAGCAGCACAATCGGGCTCCTTGTCGACCGAACCATACCAGTCCTCCTTTACTTACACTTCCTCTCGTTCCGCCAGCCGGGCGACCGAGACGACACGGTCGTCGTCTTCCATCTCGATCAACCGAACGCCCTGAGTAGCCCGGCCAATGGCCCGAATGTCCTGGGTGACCATCCGCAGGATCTTGCCCTGCTGGGTGATCAACATTAGCTCGTCCCCGTCCTGGACGTACGCGATCCCCACGACTTTCCCGTTTCGTTCGGTCGTTTGGATGTTAATGATACCCACACCGCCCCGCGACTGCACCCGGTATTCTTCAAGCTCCGTTCGTTTGCCGTGACCCCACTCGGCCACCGTCAGGAGGGTCCCTCCGGGACGCACCACCTCCATGGCCACGACCAAATCGCCCGCGCGCAGACTGATGCCGCGCACACCGTAGGCCGTGCGTCCCATAGGACGGACGTCCGATTCCGGGAAGCGGATAGCCATGCCGTCGCGGGTCCCGATGAAGATTTCGCCCTGACCGTCGCTGAGCTGCGCGGCGATGACGGCGTCGTCGTCCTCGACACCCATGGCAATGATGCCCTTCGCCCGTGGGTTGCTGAACTCGGTGAGCTCGGTCTTCTTGACCACGCCGCGCCGCGTGCCCATCACGATGAACTTGTCGGCCTCGAATTCCTTGACCGCCAGCAGCGCCGCAATCCGCTCTCCTTCTTCCATCGATACGAGGTTCGCGATCGCCTTGCCCTTGCCGGTTGGACCGACATCAGGAATCTCGTGCACCTTCAGCCAGTAGGCGCGACCCCGGTCGGAGAAAATCATGATGTAGGCGTGCGTGGAGGCGACGAACAGGTGGCTGACGAAGTCCTCCTCGCGGGTTCGCATGCCGATGCGTCCCTTCCCGCCGCGGCGCTGATTCCGATAGGTCGAAATGGCCGTGCGCTTGATGTAGCCGGTGCTGCTGACCGTAATCGCCATGTCTTCTTCGGCGATCAGATCCTCGACGCTGAACTCGCCCGTCTCGGCGATGATCTCCGTGCGGCGATCGTCGCCGTACTTCGTCTGAATCGCGCGCAGCTCGTCCACGACGATCTGCATCAGCAGCCGCTCGCTGGCGAGGATTCCGCGCAGACGCTCGATGTTCTTCAGCACTTCGGTGAGCTCGTCGACAATCTTCTGCCGCTCAAGACCAGTGAGGCGCTGGAGCTGCATGTCGAGAATGGCCTGCGCCTGAATCTCGGTGAGCGCGAACTCGCGCACCAGTCCTGCGCGCGCCTCGGCCACCTGCTTGGAGGCCCGAATCAGCGTGATGACTGCGTCGATGTGGTCGAGGGCGATCTTCAGCCCCTCGAGGATGTGCGCCCGTGCCTCGGCCTTTTTCAGCTCGAACTCGGTGCGGCGGCGCACCACGTCGCGGCGGAATTCGATGAAGCTCTCGAGCACGTCGACGAGCGGCAGCACCTTCGGCCGGCCGCCGACGATGGCCAGCATGATGATGCCGAAGCTCTGCTGGAGCGCCGTGTGCTTGTAGAGATTGTTGAGGATGACCTCAGCGACCTCGCCGCGGCGCAGCTCGATGACGATCCGCATCCCCTCGCGATCGGACTCGTCGCGCAGGTCGCTGATGCCTTCGATGACTTTCTCCCGCACCAGCTCGGCGATCCGCTCGATGAGCTTGGCCTTGTTGACCTGATACGGAATCTCGCTGACGACGATCGAAACCTTGTCGCCCTTCTTGGCGGTCTCGATGTTGACCTTGGCGCGCATGAGAATGGCGCCACGACCGGTCGCATAGGCCGCGTCGATGCCTCTCCTGCCGACGATGTACCCGCCCGTGGGCAGGTCGGGACCCGGAACGAGCTGCCGCAACTGCTCGCGCTTCCGCTCGAGTGATTCCTCCCGGTTCTCGACGAGCCAGACGACGGCGTCGATGATCTCTCGCAGGTTGTGCGGCGGGATGTTCGTGGCCATGCCCACGGCAATGCCCGCCGAGCCGTTGACGAGCAGGTTGGGAAACGGCGCCGGGAGTACCGTCGGTTCTTCGGTGGTCTCGTCGTAGTTGGGGACGAAATCAACCGTCTCCCGGTCGAGATCGGCCATCGCCTCTTCGGCGAGCGCCCTGAGCCGGGCCTCGGTGTACCGCATGGCCGCCGGGAGGTCGCCGTCGACGGAACCGAAGTTGCCCTGGCCGTCGACGAGCGGATAGCGCATGTTGAAGTCCTGCGCCATCCGCACCAGGGTGTCGTAGATCGAGGCATCCCCGTGAGGATGGAAATTGCCCATGACCTCGCCGACGATCTTGGCGCACTTGCGATAGCCGCGGTTCGACCCCAGCCCCATCAGGCGCATCCCGTACAGCACTCGCCGGTGCGCGGGCTTCAACCCGTCGCGGACGTCGGGAAGCGCGCGCCCGATGATTACGCTCATCGCGTAATCCAGGTACGAGCGCCTCATCTCGTCTTCGATATTGACCGGCAGCTGGCTCGCGGCGATGGACATGAATGGGGTTCAGCGGATCGGGGCGCTCACACGTCCAGGTTTTTCACATCGAGCGCGTTGTCCTCGATGAACTTGCGGCGGGGCTCCACCTGGTCGCCCATGAGGGTGGTGAACATCAGATCAGCTTCAGTGTGATCCTCCGCCCGCACCTGAAGCAGCGTGCGCGTGGCGGGATTCATGGTGGTTTCCCACAGCTGATCCGGGTTCATTTCGCCAAGGCCCTTGTAGCGGTTGATAGCGACACCCTTCTTCCCCGCGGACAGGAAGTACTCGACCAGCGCGTCCATCGACGTGATGGACACCTCGGTGTCGCGAGCGGAACCCTTGCCGGCGGTCTTGACGCGACTTTCCGCGGTCTCGCCTGAGGTGTCCGGGGCGGTTTCAGCGGATTCGTCCGGGGCCTCGGCCGCCGCGCCCGCCGTGAGCACCACCACAGGCATGGGCACGCTGTCTTTGAGCTCGCGATGGCTGCCGAGCAGTGTGCGGTACTCGCCGGCGGTCACGAAGGCGAAGCCGATGGCGTCGTGCTTGGGATATCCGTTGCTGCGGTCCTCGATGTGGAGCGCGTACACGTTGTGTTCTTCGTCGCGTTGCACGGCCACGGTACGTGTTTCGGTCGTCAGCGCCTGCGCGAGCTTCGTCAACGCCCCGCTGTCGGCAAAGAACGCACGGTCTGCGTCGCAGTCGAGGAGCGCCTCCACGATTTCGCGGCTGTGTCCACGTCGTTCAAGGAGCTGCAGGTGCTTCTGATACGCAATCATCTTCTGGAGCAGCGTCTCCAGCTCGGGCCCGGCCAGGCTGCCGCCTCCGCTCACCCGGATCGTCCGAGATTCGGTGGCGCGCTTCACCAGGAACGTCTCGAGCTCCCGATCGTCCTTGATGTAGGTTTCGCCCTTGCCGCGCTTGGCGCGATAGAGCGGCGGCTGGGCGATGAAGACGTGTCCGGCATCGACCAGCGACGTCATCTGGCGATAGAAGAATGTGAGCAGCAACGTCCTGATGTGTGATCCGTCGACGTCGGCATCGGTCATGACGATGATGCGGTGATACCGGAGCTTGCCGAGATCGAAGTCGTCGCTGCCGATCCCGCATCCGAGCGCGGCGATCATCGTCCTGATCTCTTCGCTGCCCAGCATCTTGTCGAACCGCGCCTTCTCGACGTTGAGAATTTTTCCCTTGATGGGCAGGATGGCTTGGAAGCGGCGATCGCGGCCCTGCTTCGCCGAACCACCGGCCGACTCCCCTTCCACGATGTAGAGCTCGCTCAGCGCCGGGTCGCGTTCCTGGCAGTCGGCCAGCTTGCCCGGCAGGGCCATGCTGTCGAGCGCGCCCTTGCGCCGCACCAGATCGCGCGCCTTACGGGCCGCCTCGCGGGCCCGCGCGGCATCCACCGCTTTCCCGATGATGCGCCGCGCCGTCGGCGGATTCTCTTCGAGGAAGTGGCCGAGCTTGTCGTTGACGACGGCCTCGACGATCCCCTTGACGTCGGTGTTGCCGAGCTTGGTCTTCGTCTGTCCCTCGAACTGCGGGTTGGGAATCTTGACGCTGATGACCGCGGTGAGTCCCTCCCGGATGTCATCGCCCGTGATGCTCTCGGAGAGATCCTTCGCCAGATTGTTCTTGCTCGCGTAGGAGTTGAGCGTGCGCGTGAGGGCCGACCGGAACCCGGAGACGTGCGTGCCGCCCTCGTGAGTATTGATGTTGTTGGCGTACGAGTAGAGCGTCTCGGAATACCCGTCGTTCCACTGCACGGCCACTTCGACATCGATGCCGTCCCGCTCGCCGTGCATGAAGATGGGCTTGTCGCTGATCGACGTCTTGTTCGTATTCAGGTGCGTGACGAACGAGACAATTCCGCCCTCGTAGCGAAACTTGTGGCTCTTACCGTCCCGCTCGTCGTCCAGAGTGATGAGCACGCCGGCGTTGAGGAAGGCCAGCTCCCGCAGCCGCTGTGCGAGCGTGTCGAAGCTGAACTGAACGACCTCGAAGATCTCGGCGTCGGGATGAAACGTGATTTTGGTGCCGCGCCGCTTGGTCGTCCCCGTAATTTCGAGCGACGCCGTCGGAGTGCCACGCTCGTAGCTTTGCCGGTAGACTTGCCCGTTGCGCCAGATCTCCAGATCGAGCGAGTCGGAGAGCGCGTTGACCACCGACACGCCCACGCCGTGAAGACCGCCCGAGACCTTGTAGGTCTGATGGTCGAACTTGCCGCCGGCGTGAAGAACCGTCATCACGACTTCTGCGGCCGATCGCCCGCTGACGTGCTCGTCGACGGGAATGCCGCGCCCGTTGTCGATGACGGTCACCGAGTGATCGACGTGCAGGGTGACGTTGACCTCGTCGCAGTACCCCACCAGGGCCTCGTCGATCGAGTTGTCGACGACCTCGTAGACGAGATGGTGCAGCCCGGCGGCCCCCGTCGACCCGATGTACATCGCCGGGCGCCGGCGCACGGCCTCGAGGCCTTCGAGGACCTTGATCTTGTCGGCGCTGTAGTCGTCGGATTCCGGAAAGCGCAGATCCTGACCGTTTCCGCTCGACTGAATGACGGATGTCGCGCGCTGATCGTCTCCGACGGAGCTGGGAATCTCGGGATCGGTTTCCGGGGCTTTACCTGGATCGAATCGGTTCACAGTCACCTTTGGTTCAAGAGTTCAAGTGCCGCCGCCCGCTCTGGCGCTGACGCGGTCATCGTCGGCATCAGATTCGCATCGGCATGATGACGTAGGTGTAGTCCAACGTCCCCGAGCCGACAGGCCGCAGGAGCGCCTGGCTGACTTCGTCCTTGAGCTGGAGTTGCACACTATCGGTGCCGACGACGTTCAGAAAATCGAGCACATACTGGGCATTGAAGCAGATCTGCACCGGCCCGCCGTCGTAGTCGACCGCGAGCACCTCATGGGCCTCGCCGAATTCGGGACTGCTCGACGTGACTTCCACTTTGCCCTTGTCGATCTGGAATTTCACGGCCCGCGAGCGCTCATTCGACAGGAGAGCCACCCGCCGGACGGCGCTCGTCAGGCGTTCGCGCTCGAAGTCGATGGCCTTGTCGTTGCCCTTCGGAATCACCCGCTCGTACGCCGGAAACTGGCCGTCGATCATGCGTGAGATCAACATGCGGTCGCCGACGTCGAAGAACAGATGGTTCTCGCCGCGCTCGTACCGGATGTCGCCCTCTCCTTCCGTGAGGAGGCGGCCGAGCTCCCACAATGTCTTCCGGGGCAGAATCGCGCGAATCTCCTCGCCGTCCTTCGAAGCCTTGCCGGACACTTCGCGCGTGCCGGTGACGAGCGCCAGCCGATGTCCATCGGTGGCAACGAGCGTCATCTGGTCGCCCTTGAGCAGAAACAGCGCGCCATTCAGGAAATACCGCGTGTCTTCGCCGGTGATGGCGAACTGCGTCTTCTCGACCATCTCCCGCAGAAGTGCGCGCGGCAGAGTCGCTGGCGCTGTGCCGGGCGCGTCCGGCACCACGGGATAGTCCTCGCGCGGAAGAGTCTGCATCTTCGAATCGAAGTGATCGGCGGCAACCTTTACCGATCCCTTCTCCTCCTCGATGCGGACATCGGTTTCCGGAAGCGCTTTCACAATCTCGTACAGCTTCTTCGCCGGAACGGTGAGCGATCCGCTCTTGGCGACGGAGGCGGCACATCGACTTCGCAACCCAACTTCAAGATCAGTGGCGAGCAGCCGCACCTCGTCGTGATCCGCTTCCATGACAACGTTCGCGAGAATGGGAATCGTGTTCTTGCGCTCGACGATGCCCTGAAAAAGTTGCAGTTCTCGCAGAAGGTCGTTCTTTCGGACGACGAGTTCCATGGCTGGCTGACCTCGATCGGCGCGGGCTGGCGCCCTGCTCAGTACCAACGAAAGAGGAACACTAGAGAGTAAGGAAATTATATAGGAAAAAGGTCGTGTTGAAAAGTTGACAGGGGCCGCTTAGTTCTTGACTTTCAATGACTTGGCATCGCTCAAAAACTGAGGATTGGGTATGCAATCGAATCCCCACTGGATGCCCTGCGCCGAGCCATCGATCACCTTCCACAAAGCGTGCACAGGCAGCCTGTGGAAATCTCCGACCCTACTGAAGGGATTGCAGGAATCCGGCGATGAGATGATTGAAAGCCGGGTCGCGCTTTCTCATTTGCTCGACTTTCTTGATCGAATGGATCACCGTCGAATGATGCTTCCCGCCGAAGCTCCGACCTATTTCCGGAAGCGAGGCGCCGGTGAGCTGCTTGCACACATACATGGCCACCTGACGCGGCATGGCCACCGACTTGGAGTTATTGCGCGACTTGAGCTCGGCGAGCTTCAACTGGTAGTACTCGCAGATGAACTTCTGGACACCGTCGATCGTGATGGCCCGATCGTCGTGCGCCAGCACGTCGCGAAGAGATTCCTGCGTGAGTTCGAGAGTGATCTCCTGGCCGGTCAGCGAGGCATACGCGATGAGCCGGATGAGCGAGCCCTCCAGCTCGCGAACGTTCGACTTCACTTTTGCCGCGACATACATGGCCACGTCGTCGGGCAGCGGGACGGCCTCGGCCTCTGCCTTCTTCTTCAGAATCGCCACTTTCGTCTCGAGATCCGGCGGCTGAATATCGGCGATCAGGCCCCACTCGAAACGGGATCGCAGCCGTTCCTCGAGCGAGGGAATCTCATGGGGCGGGCAGTCGCTGCTGACGACAATCTGCTTGCGGGCGTCGAACAGTGAGTTGAACGTGTGAAAGAACTCGGTCTGCGTGCCTTCCTTGCCTGCCAGGAACTGAATGTCGTCCACCAGCAGCACATCGACGGTTCGATAGCGTTCGCGGAACTCCATCATTCGGTCGAACCGCACCGCATTGATCATCTCGTTCATGAACCGTTCGGTGGAGATGTAGGTGAGCTTCTGATCCGGGTCGTACTGCAGCACGTAATGTCCGATGGCGTGCATCAGGTGCGTCTTCCCGAGCCCCACACCGCCGTAGATGTAGAGCGGGTTGTACGCCCGAGCAGGCGCTTCCGCCACGGCGCGGCAGGCGGCATTGGCGAATTGATTCGACGGTCCGACGATGAAGGTATCGAAGGTGTATCGGGGATTCAGCCCGTGCGGCTGTGGTGCGGCGACGGGCCAGCTGCCGTGATCGGGGTCTTGAGGCTCGCGTGGCAGGCTCTCTGGTGGACGTTCGTCGTGCCCGATCACGTAGCTGACGAGGGAGGAACTGCGACCGACCTCACTGAGCGCGTCCGAAATGACGCCCGAGTAGTGCCGGCTCAACCAGTCCTTGAACTGCGGCTCCGGAACCCTGACGGTGATGGTCTCGCCCGCGTCGGCCACGAAGCTCGTGGGCCTGAACCACTTGTAAAAGGTATACGTGTTGACCTTGCCGCTGACGCGGGTGAGGATTTCTTCCCAGATGTTGCCAGGCGCCATAGGGTCGCCAAACCTTCGCCGTGCTTCGAGGGCCGTCCCTACGCGATCCTGCGTGTTCGCGCCCGCGGAAATGCTTTACTACCAGGCACTTTCGATACTTCGCCTGACGCTCGGGGCCATGATTTCGGGCTCTGCAACGCCTGTTGATCTGGAACCTCGCGAATTTCCACAGCTTTTTCCACAGTTGTGGAAAACTCTGGGAAGAGACCAAACTTTCGAGCCTTGTCTGGTTGTCGTGGGGTTCGAGAAAGGGGCGACTGTAACACAGTCGTCGGCCTGCTGCCAGTCGTCACGAAGAGGCCGAAATCACCCAAATTTTCGCCAGAAAATCACCAGCGACGCTCGTCGTCCGTGTTGACACCCTTCAATCTGCGCGACTAATATTGAGAGTTACCGCAATCTCACTGCAGGCGTGCGTGTTGTACCGGTCGCCGCCTTCGCGCGAGGGTTCCTTCGATGAAACGGACGTTTCAACCCAACACGCGCCGCCGCCGGCGCACGCACGGCTTTCTCGTGCGGATGAAGACCAAAAACGGGCGCCTGGTGCTGAAGCGTCGCCGAGCCAAAGGACGCAAGCGTCTGACGGTGTCGTCCGAGTGAATCACGCCGGGAACCTCGGTCGGTCTCCCGCTGCGGGAGCGACCCTGGGTTCCCGGGAGCGAATCAAACGGCGAGCCGACTTTCGCAAGGTGTACGACCAGGGAACGCGGGCCAACGGGCGCCTGGTTACGCTCATCATCCTGCCGAACGGTCTCCCCGTTGCGCGGCTGGGCATCGCCGCAAGTCGAAAGCTTGGCGGGGCGGTCGAGAGAAATCGCGCTAAACGATTGATTAGAGAGGTGTTCAGGCGCAATAGGCCCGCGCCTGGGCTCGATGTGGTCGTCGTCCCGCGTCGCGAACTGCTCGACGCATCGTGGCCCGTACTCGAGGCCGATTATCTGGGCGCCTACAGTCGCCGCCGGGGATTTCGTGGTCCGCGCTGAAAATCCAAGCCTCGCCGCCCGCGTCGCCCTCATCGTGCTCAAAGGCTACAAAGTCCTTTTGTCACCGTTGTTTACAGGTTCCTGTCGCTTCGTGCCTTCCTGCGCCGACTACGCGGCCGAAGCCATCATCGTCCACGGAACTCTTCGTGGAACGCTTCACGCGGCCAGGCGCCTGGCGCGATGCCATCCGCTGTGCGAGGCAGGCTTTCGACCCTGTTCCTCCGGTTGACCGGCCGGCGGCGGAATCCTGATGCCCATGGAACGGAGGGTGCTCGTCGCGGTCTTTCTGTCGTTTCTGGTGCTCTACGGCTACCAGGCGTTCTTCGTCCCGCAGGAGCCCCCACCTTCGACGACGGCCGCTCCTCAATCGCAACCGGTCACGTTGCCAGCCGAGACTCAATCCGTGACGGAATCGGGATCGGCGCCGCCGTCTCCCGGGACCCTGGAGCAGGCGTCCGCTGCTCCGGTGTCGGACGCCCCTCTCGTGGCCGAGGCGGACGAGCGCGACATCCGTGTGGAGAGCGACCTCGTCACCGCCGTGTTCACGAATCGGGGCGCCGTTCTCAAGAGTTGGCGGCTCAAGCGCTATCTGGACGACGCCAAGCCAACCGCTCGAGCTCGTTCCGGCGCAGGTGACCCCGAATCAGGAGCGGCCTTTCACTCTCGGCCTGGGGGATCCCGCGCTCGACGCGCGCCTCGGGCAGGCGCTCTTTCGCGCGGACACCAGCGAAGCATCGCGCGACGCGACCGCAGCCCCGGTGACCCTGACGTTCGAGTTTCACGAGCAGGCCGGCCTGCGCGTGCGGAAGGCGTTCAGCATCAGCCCCGCGTCGTATGTCGTGACAGTGGAGGTGTCCGTCGAGCAGGACGGTCAGAGCCTGATCCCGGCGCTCAGGTGGGGTCCGGCGCTCGGAGACGTCACGGGCGAAGTGAATCAATATCTGCAACGCCCCGAGGGCATCCTGTTCCGCGACGGCGCGGTCGAGCGGATCGCGGCATCGAGCGTCAGTGAGCAACCCACTCATGACGCGGTGTTCCGTTTTGCGGGTGTGGACGATCACTATTTCCTGTCTGCGGCGCTCGATCCGGGGCCTGCCCGCGTGGAGTATGCGGTCCACACGCTCCCCCATCGTCAGACGGCGGCACCGTTGGAGTTCGTGTCCTACGCCGTCCGCTCACAGCAGCCGCCGCTGCCGGCGCGCTTCTTCGTCGGGCCGAAGGATTTCGACGTGCTGGCCGCGATCGATCGCGATCTCGTCCGCGTCATCAACTTCGGATGGTTTTCCTGGATCGTTGTCCCGCTGCTGCGCTCGCTCAAGTGGATCAACGGCTATGTGGGCAACTACGGGTGGGCCATCATCATCCTGACGATCCTGATCAATGCCGCGATGTTCCCGCTCCGGCACAAGAGCGTCGTGTCGATGAGACGCATGCAGGAGCTGCAGCCCGAGATGAAGGCGATCCAGGATCGCTACGGCAATTTGAAGGCGACGGATCCGGCCCGGCAGAAAATGAATGTCGAGCTGATGAACCTCTACCGCGAGCGCGGCGTCAATCCGGCGAGCGGCTGCATTCCCATGCTGCTCACGATGCCGGTGCTCTTTGCGTTCTACTCGCTGCTCTCGGTGGCCATCGAGATTCGCGGTGCGCCATTCTTCGGCTGGATCAGAGATCTGTCTGTCTACGATCCGATGTATGTGACACCCATCCTGATGGGCATCACGATGGTGGTCCAGCAGCGGATGACGCCATCCACCGCCGATCCTGTGCAGCAGAAGATGCTGATGGCGATGCCCGTCGTCTTCACGTTCATGTTTCTTTGGGCGCCCAGCGGACTGGTGTTGTACTGGTTGATCAGCAACGTGTGGGCGATCGGCCAGCAGCATTTCACCAACCGCCTGATCGGCCCGCCGGTCATTCGGACGGTCCGGCCGGCGGCCGAGCGGCGCGTGAAACGGGTGGGTACCGGCAAGACCGAGGGAGCCAAGGATGTCTGAGCCGACGCGCGAGATCACGGCATTCCTCGAGCGCGCGACAGGTGCGCTGGGCATGTCGCTCAAGGCGACCGTTGAGCCGTTGCCCGATGGCTGGCGGATCAATCTGGACGGAGAAGGCGGCGAAGCGCTGCTCAAACGGCGCGGCGAAGCGCTGACGGCGCTGCAGCACCTCGTGGAGGCAGCTTATCGGCGGCAGCTCGGCGACAAACGGCTGCACCTCGACTGCTTGGGTTTTCGCAAGGACAAGGACATGGAGCTCAGGCAGATGGCGCGCTATCTCGCCGGGCGCGCCAAGGAAACCGGAGCCGATCAGCAAATCGGTCCACTCAACCCGTACGACCGGCGCATCGTCCATCTGGAAATCGCCGAAGATCCGGGCGTTACGTCGGAAAGCATCGGCGACGCGCACATGAAGACCGTCATCATCTCGGCTCGCAGGTCCTGAATCCCGCGGGCTTTCCGCGCTCGCCGGCATGTTCTCGCGCGACGACACCATAGCCGCGATTGCCACGCCGCCTGGTCCGGGCGGCCTCGGCGTCATTCGCATCAGCGGCCCGGACGCATGCGCCATCGCTGCTCACTTGCTCCCTCGCGGGTTTGAGTTCCGCCCCCGCCTGGCCACCCTGACGCATATCGTCGATCCCGCGACGGGACGCCGGATCGACCAGGCGGTGGTGACCTACTTCAAGGCTCCTGCTTCGTTCACGGGCGAGCAGGTCGTGGAGCTGTCGGCGCATGGCAGCCCGGTGGTCCTGCGCGAGATCCTGCGCGCGGCGATGTCCGGCGGCGCGAGGCTCGCAGAGCCCGGCGAATTCACGCTGCGCGCCTATCTCAACGGCCGCATCGATCTCGTGCAGGCCGAGGCCATCGCCGATCTCATTGACGCGGTCACGCCGCTTCAGGCGCGAGCGGCCTTCGATCAACTCGACGGCACCTTGACGACGGCGATCGGGGAGATCGACGGCGGGTTGTTCGATCTCGTCGCGCGTCTCGAAGCCTCGATCGATTTTCCCGACGCCGACTACCGCTTCGTCGACCCTCCGCAGGCCCACAGGGAGCTCGCGGAGATCGACACGCGGATCGCGGCCTTGCTGTGCGCGGCGAAAGGCGGCCGCCTGGTGCGCGATGGCCTGACGATTGCCATCGCCGGTCGGCCCAACGTTGGCAAATCGAGTCTGTTCAACCACCTCGTCGGCGCCTCCCGCGCCATCGTCGCCGCCACGCCGGGAACGACACGCGATTTGGTGACCGAGCGCGTCGACGTCGAGGGGCTCTCGGTCACGCTGGTCGACACGGCAGGTCTTCATCCATCGGCCGACGAGGTCGAGAGAGAAGGCATCGAACGGGCACGCGGTGCTCATCGCGTGGCCGATCTGGTGATGGTGGTGCTCGACCGATCACGCGATCTCGGCGATGACGACTTCGAGCTGATCACGGCGACCGCATCGCGCCCGTCGGTTCTCGTCGTGAACAAGATCGATCTCGAGAGCGCCTGGAGTCTCGATCGCGTGCAGGACGGTCGCGCTGTTGTGCCGATCTCGCTTCGCACGGGCGAAGGTGTGAGCGCGCTCGGCCGCGCCATCGTTGCCGCAGCAGGGGCGACTCTCATCCTGCGGGATGTGCCGGCGGTGACGAATGTGCGCCACGTGGCGCTGCTCGAACAGGCACGCGTCTCGATCGGGCGGGCGATCAACGGCCTGGTTGAAAGCGACAACAGACTGCCGGAGGAATTCGTGCTGGCCGATCTGCAGGACGCGCGCAGCGCGCTCGAGGACATGACCGGACGCCGAACGCCCGACGATCTGCTGAAGCACGTCTTCGAGCGTTTCTGCATCGGCAAGTAGCGCGACGGGCTCGACGTCCAAGGAATCCATGGCACGCGACTTCGATGTGATCGTGG
The DNA here is from genome assembly GCA_963817395.1 of uncultured Acidobacteriota bacterium. Classification (GTDB taxonomy): domain Bacteria; phylum Acidobacteriota; class Vicinamibacteria; order Vicinamibacterales; family CAVPJW01; genus CAWGYQ01. The sequence goes on from CAWFOC010000003.1 coordinate 681,543, forward strand.
TGGGAGCCGGGCACGCAGGCTGCGAGGCTGCATTCGCCGCCGCGCGGCTCGGATGCCGGGTAGGGTGTGTGCACGCTCACGACGTCGACCGTGGCCCACATGCCGTGCAACCCGGCAATCGGTGGAACCGCGAAGGGCCATCTCGTTCGCGAGATCGACGCGCTGGGTGGCCTGATGGGTCGTGCCATCGACGCCACGGCTATCCAATTTCGGCTGCTGAATCGCTCGCGCGGCCCGGCTGTCTGGTCGCCGCGGGCGCAAGCCGACAAGGTGCGTTACGGCCGCTGGATGAAGACGGCGCTCGATGACGAGTCCAGGATCTCCTGGCTTATCGGAGCCGCGGGTCAGCTCCACGTACGACGATGGCCACGTGCTGGGGACTGACGCTCGAGGACGGCGAGCTCATCACGTCCAAGGCCGTGATCGTCACGACGGGAACCTTCCTGAACGGATTGGTCCACGTCGGTCCGGAACAAACCCCCGCCGGACGCGCCGGCGAACCTCCCGCCCGCATGCTGGCGGAGTCGCTCAAGTCACTTGGTTTCGCCTGGGGGCGCCTCAAGACCGGCACTCCGCCACGTCTTCGCCGCGACAGCATCGACTTCGATCGCCACGTGGCCTCGGGCGCGTTTCGCGAGGAGCGAGGTGACGCCGAGCCGGTGCCGTTTTCGTACACGAGCGACGCACGCGAGCTGCGTGTAATAGAACAACATCTTTGTTATCAACTATTTACAACCACACAAACACATCAAATCGTCCGGGCGTACATCGCCCACTCTCCCCTGTTCAACGGCCAGATCCGCGGCATCGGACCGAGATACTGTCCGTCGCTCGAAGACAAGGTGATGCGTTTTCCGGCTCGCGATCGGCACCATGTCTATCTCGAGCCCGAAGGAGAAGAGGCGCAGGAAATCTACGTGAACGGCTTGTCTATGAGCCTGCCGCGGGATGTTCAGCGGGAGATCGTGCAATCGCTGCCAGGATTGGAGGATGCCGACGTTCTGCGATACGCGTATGCCGTCGAGTACGATTTCATCCAACCCATCGAGCTGAAGAGAACTCTGGAGTCCAAACGCGTGAAGCGGGTTGTATCTTGCCGGCCAGATCAACGGCACGTCAGGCTATGAAGAGGCGGCGGCGCAGGGTCTGATGGCGGGAATCAATGCGGCGCGCGGGGTCTTCGGAGACGAGCCAGTCGTCCTCGGCCGCGCCGACGCTTACATCGGCGTTCTCATCGACGATTTGACGACGACCGGATGTCTCGAGCCGTACCGGATGTTCACATCGCGAGCCGAATATCGCTTGCTGCTTCGTATCGATAACGCCGATCTTCGCCTGACCCCGCTGGGCCGAGCCATTGGGCTCGTCGATGACGCCCGCTGGGTTCGATTCAGCGCGCGCCGAAATCGTTACGAGGCCAATCTCGATTGCCTGCGGGTCGCGGAGGTCGCCGTGCCGGACGGCGCTCGACAGTCGGCGGCGGTGCTTCTTAAGCGTCCGGACGTCGGTTTGCGAGAGCTCGTGGAGTCGGGTTCCCTCTCGCTCGATCTCTCCCATCGGGATCGCGACCTCGATCTTGCAAGTGTCGAGACCGCCGTGAAGTACGAGGGATATCTGGTCCGACAGCAGAAACAGGTGGATCGCGCCCGACGTGACGAGGCACGGGCGATTCCGGCGGGATTCGAGTATGCTGGCGTTCCTGGTCTGTCTCGCGAAAGCGTTCACCGGCTGAGCGAAACCCGCCCGGAGACACTGGGTCAGGCCTCGCGGGTTCCCGGTATCACTGCGGCGGCTGTCGCCGCCGTCGCCGCGGTTCTCGATCGTCGTCCGACTTCGTTCTCTTCAGTCGAATGTTGACGACCCGCGAGCTTCAGCAACGGCTCAGGAAGCGGCTTCGTCGGGCGACGATAGTCGTCTCGTCCGAAACGCTCCAGGCGCTGGAAACCTACTATCGCCTGCTCAGCCGCTGGAACCAGCGGATCAACCTGACTGCCCTCCCGTTGGATAACGCTCCGGACAGCACGCTGGACCGGCTGATCGTCGAACCGCTCCTGGCGGCTCGGGTGCTTCCCTCATCGACGGCATTCGTCATCGATGTCGGGTCAGGCGGAGGCTCGCCCGCCATCCCGCTGCGCCTCGCCGTGCCGGGTCTTTCGATGGTCATGATTGAGTCCAAGACGCGGAAGGCGGTCTTCCTGCGGGAGGTCGTCCGTGAGCTTGGCCTCGACCGCACGGTGGTCGAGGCCGCTCGTGCCGAGCAGCTGCTGTCGCGCCCGGAGCTGAACGAGGCCGCGGATGTCATCACGTTGCGGGCGGTCAGGGTGGAGACCCGGCTGTTCAAGACACTGCAGGCGTTTTTGAAGCCCGGGGGTCAGGTGTTCCTGTTTCGGAGTGATAATGGTCCAGCGGAGTCCGTTGTCGGTGCCGCCGCCATTGACCTGGAGCCGATCGGTGCCTCTTGGAGAGGGAACAGGCGCCAGCCTCGCCCTGCTTTCGAAGCTCGATTGTCCAGCCGCATATGAGACGTCACTGAAAGCCCGACTCGCACGCGCGCTCGTGAGTCCCCGTGTTTCACGTGGAACAACGGCGACATCCAAGCTCGACGAGAAATTCGGTCATTAGACCCATATATCTAGGTCATTAGAACTAAATGGGCCGCATCGTCGCCGTCGCAAACCAGAAAGGTGGGGTCGGAAAGACCACGACCACGATCAATCTCGCCACCTCTCTCGCCCTCGCCGACCGCCGCGTGCTCGCCATCGACCTGGACCCCCAGAGCAACCTCACCAGCGGCGTCGGCCTCAAAGGACAGGCAACCGTCAGCCGGCACGGTGTACGAACTGCTCCTGTCCGACGACCCAGGCCCGGCACAGGCGTACGTGCTGCCAACCACGATCGCCGGTCTGTCGCTCATCCCCGCCTCGCGCGATCTCACCGGGGCCGAAATCGAGCTCGTGTCGCTGCCCGATCGTGAATCACGTCTGCGGACGGCAATTTCGGCGTTGCGCGAGCGACTTCGACGACATCCTCATCGATTCCCCACCGTCGCTCGGTCTCCTCACCCTCAACGCGCTCGTGGCCGCGGACTCGGTGCTCATTCCGCTCCATTGCGAATACTTCGCGCTCGAGGGATTGGCCGATCTCGTCGGAACCATGCGCCGCGTCCGCGCGGGACTCAACATGCGCTCGACATCGAGGGCGTCTTGCTCACGATGTGCGACGAGCGCACGAACCTGGGACAGCAGGTCGCCCGCGAAGTACGCGAGTTCTTCAAGGACAAGGTGTTTCGGACCGTGATTCCCCGCAACGTGCGGCTCGGTGAGGCGCCGAGCCACGGCCTGCCCGTGATCCTTTACGACGTCAAATCCCGTGGCGCCGAGGCTTATCTGGCCCTGGCTCGCGAAATCCTCGCGCGCCGCCAGCCGGCTGCCCCGCCCGCCGATCCCGCAGCCGCGGGCGAGTAGTGTGGTCTGAACAGGAGTGGATGCCATGACCGAAAAGCGGCCCGCGCTCGGCAAGGGATTGAGCGCGCTCATTCCAGATGTGCCCGAGCCGCGGCAGACGGCGCCGACGATCGAGGCAGACGTCCATCTGCTCACGCCGAACCCATATCAGCCGAGGGCGCAGACCGACGATGCCCGGCTCGAAGAGCTGGCACAGTCGATCAAGGAGAACGGGGTCATCCAGCCGATCGTCGTCCGACGTCTCGGGTCGGGCTTCGAGATCATTGCAGGTGAGCGCCGCTGGCGCGCGGCGCAGCGCGCCGGGCTCGCGCGCGTGCCCATCGTCGTGCGCGAGGTGACACCAGGTGGAGAGAAGCAGCTTCTTCAGGTTGCGCTCATCGAGAACGTGCAACGCGAGGACTTGAACGCCATCGAGCAGGCGATCGGATATCAACGCCTGAGCGATGAGTTCGGGCTGAAGCACGAGGACATTGCGGCCGCGGTGGGGAAGGATCGCTCGTCGATTACCAACTATGTGCGTCTGCTCCGGCTTCCACGCGAGGTGCAGAACCTGGTGGCCGGCGGAGGCCTCTCGATGGGACACGCCCGGGCGCTGCTGAGCCTCACGGAGGAAACAGCCCAGCTCCGGATCGCGCGGGACGTCGTCGCCCGCGGCCTCTCCGTGAGGGAGGCCGAGGCGCTGGTCAAGCGCGTCACTCAGGGGCCGGCCGTCCCGGCGCAGGTTCCTCCCGTAGACGTTCACACGCGCGCTGCCGAGGAAAGGATGCGCGTGGCCCTGGGCACCCGCGTTCGAATCGTTCGGAAGGGCGAAGGGCGGGACGATCGAGATCGACTTTACCTCGGACGACGAGCTGCAGCGAGTGTACGAACAGCTGACGGAGCGGCACTGAAGCATTCCCGAAAGGAGAGCATGCGCAAGCGATTGACCGAGCTTGTCTCGTGCGCGGGTTGAGCCAGTAAGCTCGCCGCAGGCGAGCTCGCTCAGGTCCTGAGCGGCATCCCGGCGCAGACCGATGCCCGGATTCTGATCGACTTCCGGACATCTGACGATGCGGGTGTGTACAAGTGGGACGATCGAACCGCGCTCGTCCAGACTGTCGACTTCTTCACCCCGATCGTCGACGATCCATTTCTCTACGGACAAATCGCGGCCGCCAACGCGCTGAGTGATGTCTACGCGATGGGTGGGCAGCCCCTGACGGCCCTGGCCATCGCCGGGTTCCCACGCGATGTTCTCGATGCCGAGACGATTCGTTCCATCTTCCTCGGTGGCTTCGAGAAGCTTCGAGAAGCCGGCGTGGCGCTCCTCGGCGGCCATACCGTTCAGGATCCCGAGATCAAGTTCGGATATGCGGTGACCGGGGTCGTGGACCCGGCGCGTGTGCTCTCCAACGCGAATGCGCGTCCCGGGGATGTGCTCATTCTCACGAAGCCCATTGGCACCGGCGTCGTCGGCACGGCGACCAAGTTCGGCCGGGCCTCGCAGGCGGTCATCGATGCGGCCGTGACGTCCATGGTGCGCCTGAATCGTCAGGCTGCCGAGGCGGTACGCGCGAAACCGGCGGGGCAAGTGCATGCCTGCACAGACGTCACGGGCTTCGGTCTGATTGGCCACGCGCATCACATGGCGCGGGCCAGTCAGGTGACGCTGGAGATCGACGCTCGGAGTGTCCCCGTGTTCGAGGGGGTCACCGGACTCGTGTCCGCCAATCGATCCGGGGGCATGGCGACGAACCTCGAGCACTTCGGGGTCGACGTCGACGCCGGCGGGGGAGTCGAGGCCGATCGTCTGGCGCTTCTCTACGATCCCCAAACCTCGGGCGGGTTGCTTCTCGCGGTCGACCAGGGCGCGGCCGATGTCTTCCTGGCCGAGTTGGCGGCTGTCGGCGAGCAGGCCGCACGTGTCGGGCAAGTGGTTGCGCAGGGTGACAAGCGAATCCGTGTGCAGTGAGGCAGGGGCGCCTCAGATTGGGCTCCCTGCTTGTCGAGCGCCCATAACGAATGGTATAAATTGATGTTTTGTCCTTGCCGGCGGGGGTTCGCCGGGAGACCGTCGGTGATTCCAGATCCATATTCAGTTCTCTGGGTAATCGCAATCGTCCTGGCGCTGGCCGCGACGCTGGATCGGCTGCTGTTCAAGCCGCTCACGCGCGTGATCGCGGAGCGCGAGCACGCCGTCACGTCGGCGCGTACGCTCGCGGAGACCGCGTCATCTCAGGCTCGTCGAGCCACGGCCGAATTCGAAGCCCGGACGGGCGAAGCGCGCACTGACCTGTACCGAGAGATGGAGGAGAAGCGGCGGATCGCGCTCGAGCGTCAGGCCGCATTGCTGGCGGAAACCCGGCAGCAGACCGAGGCGGCCATTGCCGAGGCGACCGCGCAGCTCAAGGCCGAGACGGTTCGAGCGCGTGAACAGCTCGATCGCGATGCCGCCGTCCTCGCGGGTGCAGTGGTCGAACGAGTCCTCGGGCGGTCGATTTCCTAAGTTCATTACCTTGACCAATTTGTTCTGCTCTCCAGCGGCGCGGCCGGCGAAAGCCGGTGCTTGTGAATTTAGGCGCAAGGTGGCGCTCGTCGTCGCGGCCTTCGTCGTGGCCTGTGCGCTTGCCGCCGGCCCGAGAGCGGCGGCCCGCCACCTGACTGAGGCCTCGTCCGACCAGCACACTGAGGCCACGGGCACGCAGAAGCCCGTGGCGGAAGAAAGTCATCAGCCCGCTGAAGCCGGTCATGAGACACCCCAGGGGGAGCACGCCGCTCCCGCCGAACACGGGTCCAGCATCTGGTCGGTTGTTGCGAAACTCCTCAACTTTGCGATTCTCGCCGGCACGCTCGTCTACTTCCTCCGCACGCCACTCTCCGCGTACATGCGCGATCGGGCTGCCACTATCCGGCAGGACCTCGTCACGGCTCGAGAGATGAAGCGTCGACGCGCAGACCCAGCTCGACGAGATTGACGCTCGGATGAAGGCGCTGCCCGCGGAGCTCGAGGCGCTCAAGACCCGCGGGGCCCGGGAGATTGCCGCCGAAGAGCAGCGCATCCTTCGCACTGCGGAAGCCGAACGCGAACGCCTTGTCGATCAGACCCGCCGCGAGCTCGACCTGCAGCTGCGCACGGCGAAACGCGAGCTCGTCGCGCACGCCGCGGATCTGGCGGTGAATCTGGCCGCGGATCGCATCAAGGGATCGATGACCCAGGAAGACCACGAGCGGCTGGCGGCCCGATACATTCGAGATGTCTCCGAGAGCGGGGGAGCGTCGTGAAGCGCGCGACGGCCGATCGCTATGCCCGTTCGCTGCTCGCGGTGGCTCTTCGCGAAGGCGATCCCGAACGCGTCGGCGACGAGCTTGCCGGCTTCGTCAGGGCCGTCGGCGAGTCGGCCGAGCTCAAGCGAGTGCTGACGAATCCCGCCGTGCCCTCGCCACGCAAGCGCGCGCTCGTCGGTGCGCTCGCCGAGCGCACGGTGCTGTCGCCGATGGTCGCCAAGCTGCTGCTGATGCTCGCCGAGCGCGATCGGCTCGAGATCGTCACCGACGTGCTCTCGGTCTATCGTGAGCGTCTTCTCGAGCAGCAGCAGGCCGTCCGGGCCGAAGTCACCACGGCCGTGCCGCTCGACGCCGATCGGGCGGAGACGCTCGCCAGGAGTCTGGCGGGCGCTACCGGCAAGCGTGTGACGCTCGATTTGAAGGTCGATCCCGCAATCATCGGCGGCATCGTGACCCGAATCGGGAGCATCGTGTACGACGGCAGTGTTGTGCGCCAGCTGGAGCGCATCAAGCAGCGTCTGACCCAAACCTAACCGGCCGGCGCGATTCTCGAAAGCCAAGGACATGAACATCAAAGCCGAAGAGATTTCCAAGATCATCCGCGACCAGATTGGCAGCTACGCGGTCGAGATCGACGTGGCCGAAGTGGGCACCGTCATCAGCGTGGGAGACGGCATCGCCAGGGTCTACGGCGTCGAGCGCGCGATGGCGGGCGAGATGCTGGAGTTTCCGAACGGCCTGTTTGGCATCGCGCTCAATCTCGAGACCGACAGCGTCGGCACCGTGCTGCTCGGTGATTACCACGAGCTCAAGGAAGGCGACGAGGTGAAGCGGACGGGCCGCATCATCTCGGTACCGACCGGCGAGGAGCTGCTGGGACGAGTGGTGAACGCGCTCGGCCAGCCGATCGATGGAAAAGGGCCGATTGTGGCGACCCAGTTCAGCCCGATCGAGCGACTCGCTCCCGGGGTCGTCGATCGGCAGCCGGTCCGCGAGCCGCTGCAAACGGGGATCAAGGCCATCGACTCGATGATCCCGATCGGCCGCGGCCAGCGCGAGCTGGTCATTGGCGACCGCCAGACCGGCAAGACGGCCATCGCCGTCGACACGATTCTCAATCAGCACGACAAGGACGTCATCTGCATCTACAACGCGATCGGGCAGAAGCAGTCGACGGTTGCGCAGGTCGTCAAGATTCTCGAAGACGCCGGGGCCATGCGGTACACGATTGTCGTCGCGTCGGCGGCGTCCGATCCGGCGCCGATGCTCTACATCAGCCCGTATGCGGCGTGCACGATGGGCGAGTATTTCCGCGACAGCGGCCGCCACGCGCTGTGCGTGTACGACGATCTGACGAAGCACGCGCAGTCGTACCGCGAGATCTCGCTGCTCCTGCGCCGGCCGCCTGGCCGGGAGGCCTATCCGGGCGACGTCTTCTACCTCCACTCGCGGCTGCTCGAGCGGGCGGCCAAGATGCGGAGCGAGCTCGGCGGCGGATCGCTCACGGCCATTCCCATCATCGAGACGCAGGCCGGCGACATCTCCGCCTACATTCCGACCAACGTGATCTCGATCACCGATGGCCAGATCTTCCTGGAGTCGGATCTGTTCAACCAGGGCATCCGGCCGGCGATCAACGTCGGCAATTCGGTGTCTCGTGTCGGCGGATCGGCGCAGATCAAGGCGATGCGGCAGGTTGCCGGCTCGCTCCGGCTCGATCTGGCGCAGTACCGCGAGCTGGCGGCGTTCGCGCAGTTCGGCAGCGAGCTGGACAAGGCCACACTGGCACAGCTCAATCGAGGGGCCCGTCTCGTCGAAGTGCTCAAGCAGCCGCAATACCGCCCGCAGCCGGTCGAGAAGCAGATTGCCATAATCTATGCCGGCACCAACGGCTATCTCGACTCTGTCCCGACCGCCGACGTGCGCCGGTTCGAGGACGAGTTGTTCAAGGCCCTCGAGACACGGCATCCGGGCATGCTGACAGCCATCGCGGACAAAGAAGCAGCTCGACGACGAGATGAAGAAGGACCTCGACGGCGTGCTGAAGGAGCTGGGCGCGACGCTGGCAGCGCTCGCGCCAGACGGCCGCGTAGCATCTTCCGGACGAGGAATCAGAGAATCGCATGCCGTCACTCATCGACCTGCGGCGCCGCATTCGAGCGGTGAAGTCCACGCAGCAGCTCACGAAGGCGATGAAGATGATCGCCGCCTCGCGGTTGCGGCGTTCGCAGGAGCGCATCATCTCCGCGCGGCCCTTCGCCAATCAGATGCGCCGCGTGCTGAACGATCTGGCGTCGCGGGTCGACTCCGACGCCCATCCGCTGCTGGCGCTGCCCGAGGACAAGCCCGGCGTGCCCACGCTGCTGGTCGTGATTACCGCCGACCGCGGGCTCTGCGGCAGCTTCAACACCAACATCATTCGCGAAGCGGGCTCGCATCTGTTGAAGCAAGAGGCCAGCGAGGTGGCGCTGGCGCTCATCGGCCGCAGGGGCCGCGATTTCTTCAAGCGCCGCGGCTACGACGTGCGCTACGAGCACGTGAACCTGTTCTCGCAGCTGAAGTACACCGACGCGCAGGCGCTGGCGCAGGTGGCCATCGAGGACTTTTCGGCAGGACGCATCGACGGCGTGTCGCTGATCTACAACGAGTTCAAGTCCGTCCTGCAGCAGCGTGTGGTCATCGAGCAGCTTCTGCCGATTCCCCGGTTCGGCGACACCGGCATCATCGCGAGCGGAGCCCGGGAATCGTCGGCTGGCAAGAAGACGCGGGAGGCGCCGGCCGAAGGCGCCGACTACATCTTCGAGCCCTCGCCTGAAGAGATCTTCAAGAGCCTGCTGCCGCGGCACGTGGAGATTCAGATCTTCCGCGCGCTGCTCGAATCGGCGGCAGCCGAGAATGCGGCGCGCATGACGGCCATGGACGCTGCCAGCAAGAATGCGGGAGACATGATCGACGGCCTCACCTTGTATATGAACAAGGTGCGCCAGGCCGCCATCACCCGGGAGATTATCGAAGTGGTGTCGGGCGCGCAGGCGCTCTAGACGTGGGAATGGAAAGGCGCACAGTGTCATGACGCAGGCGACAGTCGCTGAAACCAAGGTGGGCCGGGTGACGCAGGTCATCGGGCCCGTCGTCGACGTGGAGTTCGAGGGCGGCAAGCTACCCGATATCTACAACGCGATTCGCATCACCTCGGATCCGGCATCCGGTGCGGTGGTCGACATCATCTGCGAGGTCCAGCAGCATCTGGGCGAGAACGTCGTCCGGACCATCGCCATGAAGCCGACCGACGGGCTGCAGCGGGGCATGCGGGTGGAAGATCTGGGAGAGCAGATCACGATGCCCGTCGGGCCCGCAGACGCTCGGCCGCGTGCTGAACGTGCTCGGCGAGCCGGTGGATTTCCCCGATCGCCCGGTCATGGCGACGGAGCGGTGGCCGATTCACCGTCCGGCGCCATCGCTCGAGGATCAGTCCACGACGCTCCAGATGTTCGAGACGGGCATCAAGGTGGTCGATCTGCTCGAGCCGTACCTGCGCGGCGGGAAGATTGGTCTCTTCGGAGGAGCCGGCGTCGGCAAGACGGTCATCATTCAGGAGCTGATTCACAATATCGCGCTGAAGCATGGCGGCGTGTCGGTATTTGCCGGGGTCGGTGAACGCACGCGCGAGGGAAACGACCTGTGGCTGGAGATGCAGGAGAGCGGCGTCGTGAAACCGGACGATCAAGCGGGATCGCGGGCGGCGCTCGTCTACGGCCAGATGACCGAACCTCCGGGCGCGCGGCTTCGCGTGGCTCTGAGCGGGCTCACGGTGGCTGAATACTTCCGCGACGCCGAAGGCAAGGACGTTCTGCTGTTCATCGACAACATCTTCCGGTTCACGCAGGCAGGCTCGGAAGTATCGGCCTTGCTGGGCCGTATGCCGTCGGCCGTCGGCTACCAGCCGACACTCTTGACCGAGATGGGCGAGCTGCAGGAGCGCATCACGTCCACGAAAAAGGGTTCCATCACCTCCGTGCAGGCCATTTACGTCCCGGCCGACGACTACACGGATCCCGCGCCGGCCACCACCTTCGCGCACCTCGACGCCACGACGAACCTCTCGCGGGCGATCGTGGAGCTCGGCATCTACCCGGCGGTGGATCCGCTGGCGTCGAGCTCGCGTATTCTGGATCCGAACGTCATCGGACAGGAGCACTACGAGGTGGCACGGCAGGTGAAGCAGGTGCTGCAGCGGTACAAGGACCTGCAGGACATCATCGCGATTCTCGGCGTGGACGAGCTCTCGGAAGACGACAAGCTGACGGTCTCCCGCGCGCGGAAGATTCAGAAGTTTCTGTCGCAGCCCTTCTTCGTCGCGGAGCAGTTCACGGGCCGCGCGGGTAAGTACGTGCCGATCGCCGAGAGCATTCGAGGCTTCAAGGAAATCGTGGAGGGCAAGCACGACGGGCTGCCCGAGCAGGCGTTCTACATGGTGGGCACCATCGATGAGGTCGTCGAGGCCGCCGAGAGGATGACGACAGCGTGATCCCCCCGATTCCATCGCACATCTCGCTCGAGATCGTGACGCCGGATCGCGCGGTGCTGCACGAGCAGGTGGACGAGGTCGAAATTCCGGCCGCAGAGGGGTATCTCGGCATTCTGCCCGGCCACACACCGCTCCTGGCCGAGTTGCGCGTCGGCGAGCTCTGGTATCGCAAGGGTCAGGAGAAGACGTTCCTGTCGGTCGCGTACGGGTTCGTCGAAGTCCAGCCCGATCGCGTCACGATACTGGCCCAGATGGCCGAACGGGCCGACGAGATCGATCTCGTACGCGCCGAGGCCGCGCTGCGCCGCGCGGAGGCACTCTTGCGGGACCAGCACTCACTCGACGTGGACCTCGAGCTGGCGCGCATCGCGCAGATGAAAGCGTTCATCCGCCTGCGGGTTGCCTCGAAGGCGGGGAAGCGTCTCGTCTGAACGACCATCACCGCCCGCGTCGTTGGTCGGTCCCTGGCCGTCCCGAGGTGTGATGTTCAGGAACCTCGCTCAGCTGACGCGGTACCGCGCGCTCATCCAGAGCCTGGTGGTGCGAGACCTGAAGGCACGCTACCGCGGCTCGGTGCTCGGCTTCTTCTGGTCGTTCATCAATCCGCTGCTCCTCCTGCTCATCTACACGTTCGTGTTCACGGTGGTGATGCCCGGCACGCGGCCCCCCGAGCTCGAGCCGTACGCGCTCTTCATCTTCTGCGGCATCCTGCCGTGGACGTGGTTCTCGTCGTCGCTGCTCGAGTCGGCGAACTCGCTCCTGGTGAACGGCAATCTCATCAAGAAAGTGCTGTTTCCGGCGGAAGTACTGCCCATCGTCGCGGTCTTTGCGAATCTGGTGCACTTCTGTCTCGGACTGCCGATTCTCCTGGCGTTTCTCGTCTACTACCGCGCGCCGCTGCAGATGCCCGAGCTGGCATGGTTTCCGGTGGTGGTGCTGGTGCAGTTGGTGCTCACCCTGGGTCTGGGCTTCCTGGTGGCGGCGCTCACGGTGCACCTGCGTGATCTCAAGGACATCCTGGCGAACCTGCTGACGTTCTGGTTCTTCGCGACGCCGATTCTCTATCCCATGATCATGGTGCCGTCGACAGGGCGGTGGCTCCTGAATTTGAATCCGTTCACGCACCTCGCCGTGTCGTACCAGGAGATCCTGTTCTACGACGGACCTTTTGGTCACTACCGATGGCTGCTGGCCCTCGGTGTCGCGTCCGTCGGGGTGTTTCTTGCGGGGTACTTCGTTTTCGATCGTCTCCGCGATTCGTTCGCGGAGGAGGTCTAGCGCACCGGTTCGATGAACGTCATCCAAGTGTCCGGCGTTTCGAAGGTCTACCGGCGGTACTCGCGCCGCCGGCAGTTCGCGACACTCAAGAGTGCTCTCTTGTCAGGCAATCTGATCAGTGACCTGCGATCGGACGAGACCTTCCCGGCCCTGCGCGACGTGTCGTTTGTCGTTCCCGGGGGGCGCACCTTCGGCATCCTCGGACGCAACGGATCCGGCAAGAGCACGTTGCTCAAGCTGGTGGCGGGCATCACGAAGCCGACGACCGGTGAGGTACGGGTCGAAGGCCGCATCTCCGCGCTCATTGAGCTTGGCGCCGGATTTCACCCCGAAATCTCCGGCCGTGAGAACGTGTTCATCAACGGCATCATGCTCGGGCTCTCGAAGCGCGAGATCGCACGCCGCTTCGACGAGATTGTCGAGTTCGCCGAGCTCCAGGAGTCGATCGACGCGCCGGTCAAGACCTACTCGTCCGGCATGTACATGCGACTGGGCTTTGCCGTGGCGGTCCACGTCGATCCCGACGTGCTGCTCATCGACGAGGTGCTGGCCGTCGGCGACCAAGCCTTCACGGCCAAGTGTCTCGACAAGTTCGGCGAGTTCAGGCGCCGCGGAAAGACCATCCTGCTCGTCACGCACTCGCTCGACCTCGTCGAGCGCTTCTGCGACGAGGCATTGTGGCTCGACGCGGGGCAGGTGAAAGCCATCGGTGACCCACGGCGCGTCGTCGGCGCGTATGTCACCGATGTGGAACGGGCCGAAGAACGGCACCTTGCGGCCGGCGACGCTCGCGCCCACTCGGCGCTGGAAGACAGCCGAGGCTCCAGAGGGCGAAGTGCCCGGCGATCCGGTCGAGGCCGTCGCCGAACCCCCTGACATGTTCAAGGCCACAGAAGGCCGTTGGGGTTCGCGTGAGCTCGAAATTCTGGATGTGACCCTCGAGGGCGAGGACGGGGAAACGGGGCATCTCTTCGGGACAGGCGACCGGCTGTCGATCCGACTGCGAGTACGGGCAGCGCTTCCCCTGGACGATTTTGTCTTCGGCGTCGGCATCTTCAATGCCGATGGCGTCTGTTGCTACGGCACCAACACCGAAATCGAGGAACTGGTGTCGGATTCGATCGCTGGCGATGGCGAAGTGAGCTTCATCATCGATCGTCTGGAGCTGGTCGGCGGCACCTACAAGCTCGACGTGGCCGCACACAGGCGGGACGGGTACCCCTACGACTATCATCGGCAGCTCTACACCTTTCGCGTCAAGTCGGTGACGAAGGACGTCGGCATCTACCGCCCGGCTCATCGCTGGGCGTTCTCGTCGTCGGTCCGATTTTCGAGGACCCCGAAGGACCCGGCGTGAAGCTGTTGTCGGTGGACGAAGCCACCGAGCTGGTCCAGACGCTCAGGGCGGCGAAGAAGATCATCGTCTTCACCAACGGGGTGTTCGATCTGCTGCACCCCGGGCACGTCCGGTACCTCCATCGAGCCCGTCAGGAGGGCGACGCCCTGCTCGTTGGCGTGAACTCCGATCGCTCGGTCGGAGCGAACAAGGGGCCGAGCCGACCTCTGGTGCCGGCAGCCGAGCGCGCGGAAATTCTCGCCGCGCTGTCCGACGTGGATGGCGTCGTGATCTTCGACGAGGACACGCCGCTCAGCCTGATTACCCGGCTCCAACCCGACGTTCTGGTGAAAGGTGCCGATTGGCCTGCCGATCAGATTGTAGGCCGCGACGTCGTCGAGGCCCGCGGCGGACGCGTCGTGCTGATACCTGTTGCGGCGGGTCATTCGACCAGCGCGCTCGTCGCCAGGATCCGCCACTCGTCGTAGTACACTGTTCGTTTGCGCTCGTCGTGACACGGCGCGCTCGAAGCCCGGCCGGGCCGCCGGGCTCGGCTTTGTGACCACGTCGATTTCCCTCGGACTTCAGGCACTCCTCCGGTCGGCCGCCGCCCGGGCGGGGTTTGGTGTGTCTGCCCGCATCGTCACAGGGCTGACCGCCTCGGCCAAGGCGTTCTATGCGGCCTCATCAGCCGCCGACGGCCACCGTGTGCTGCTCATTGCGCCAGGGGATGGCGATGTCGAGCAACTCACGGCAGATACGAGATTTTTTCTGACCGCGCTCGAAGCGGCGAGCTGGTCCGGCGTCGAGAGCCAGGTGCTGCCGCTGCCGTCGCTGCAAGTCGATCCCTACAGGAGCCTTGCTCCTCACCTGCGAGTCGCCTCGGCACGCGCGCGCGCCCTCCACGCTCTGGCCACGGGTACCGCCCGCGTCGTCGTGACTTCGGCGGCCGCGCTGCTGGCGCGGGTCAGCCCGCCGGATCGGTTGACTCGCGCGACGATCGATCTCAGCGAGGGACAGGAACTGGCGCCGGCGGACCTTGCCGATCTCCTGGTGGATGCCGGCTTCGTCCGCGAGGATCCCGTCGACCAGCACGGCGAGTTCTGCGTGCGCGGCGGCATCGTCGACGTGTTTCCCGCGGCCGACGCCGAGCCGTTTCGCATCGAGTTCATTGGCGACACGATTGAATCCATCCGGCGGTACGACCCGGCCACGCAGCGCACCATCGCACCCACCGGCAGCCTCGTCATCACGCCACTGAGAGATCAACTCGACGAATTCCCCGAGCCCGGGCACACCGCATCGGTCTTCGATTACCTCGCCGGTCGCGGAACCACGCTGGTGTTCGTGGCTGAGTCCGACGACGTGCGTGCGCAGGGCGAGAAGTTGCTCGAGCAGTTCGCAGCCAGCCATCAGGATGCCACGCGCCGACACGAGAGCGTCGCGCGGCCGGAGGACGTGCTGGTTGGCTGGGACCAGATCGCCGCGCACCTGGAATCGGCGGTGCGGCTGGAGCAACTGGAGGTGTCCAACGAGGCAAGCCGCCACGTCGCCTGTCAGCCGGTGGCGGAGTTCCGGGGCCGGCTCGTGGACTGGATTGCCGACATCCGGCGGGCGCGGGAACGTGGCGACACTGTGCTGTTCGTCGCGGCATCTCATGGGCGTGCCGAGCGCACGGTCGAAATGCTGGCGGAGTACGACCTTTCAGCGACGCTCGTCGAGGGCGCTGAAGAAAGCCTGGCGGTGGCCGTGCTGGTGGCCGTCGGCGATCTCTCGGCCGGCTTCAGGCTCCCCGAGGCGTCTCTGCAGATCTATGCCGAGACCGATGTGTTCGACGAGGAACGGCGGGTTCCAGAACGCAGGCGTTCGGCAGCGGGCGCGTTCGTCTCGGATCTGCGCGACCTCAGGATTGGCGACCACGTGGTGCACGTCGATCACGGCATTGGCGTGTTTGTCGGGCTCCGTGAGATTGGCGTCGCTGGCAGCGGCGCCGCACAGGAGTTTCTCGAGCTGCGGTATGCCGGCGACGACAAGCTGTTCGTGCCGGTCGAGCGCCTGGATCTCATCCAAAAATACAGCGGCGGCGCGCGTCCGTCGCTTGACCGTCTCGGGGGCACCACGTGGGAACGGGCCAAGACCCGCGTCCGCAAGGCCATGCGGGACATGGCCGAAGAGCTGCTGCGGCTCTATGCCGCCCGCAAGTCGGTGCCGGGTCATGCCTTCAGTCCCGATTCGCACTGGCAAACCGAGTTCGAGGACGCGTTCGCCTACGAGCTCACCGCCGACCAGAAGACCGCGATTGCGGACATCAAGCGGGACATGGAGACCCCCGCTCCGATGGACCGCCTGTTGTGCGGCGACGTGGGCTACGGCAAGACCGAGGTGGCCATGCGGGCGGCCTTCAAGGCTGTCATGGACGGCCGGCAGGTCGCCTTCCTGGCGCCGACCACCGTTCTGTCGTTCCAGCACGTGAAGACACTCAAGGACCGTTTTGCAGCGTTCCCGGCACGGATCGAGCTCATCAGCCGGTTTCGGAACAAGGCCGAGCAGAAGATCATTCTGGCGGATCTGGCCAGCGGCCGCATCGACATCATCGTCGGGACGCACCGCCTGCTGTCGAAGGACGTCGAGTTCAGAAACCTCGGCCTGCTGGTGGTGGACGAGGAACAGCGATTCGGCGTCGTTCACAAAGAGCGGCTCAAGCAGATGCGGCGAAACGTCGACGTGCTCACGATGTCGGCGACGCCGATTCCCCGCACGCTGAACATGTCGCTCGTTGGCATCCGCGACATGTCGATCATCGAAACGCCGCCCAAGGACCGCCTGTCGATCCAAACCAATGTGCTCAAGTTCGATCAGCAGGCGATTCAGCGCGCCATTCGCAACGAGCTCGGCCGCGGCGGGCAGGTCTATTTCGTACACAACCGCGTCGAGTCGATCTATTCGATGGGCAATCTGATCAACCGCCTCGTGCCCGAGGCGCGGCTGGCCGTCGGACACGGGCAGATGGGCGAGCTGGATCTGGAAAAGACGATGCTCGATTTCATCGATCGCAAGTTCGACGTGCTGCTGGCGACGACGATTATCGAAAACGGGCTCGATATTCCCAACGTCAATACGATTCTCGTGAACCGGGCCGACCGTTACGGGCTCGCCCAGCTCTATCAGCTGCGCGGACGCGTGGGCCGTTCCGACCGCGCGGCCTACGCCTATCTGCTCATCCCGCCAGAGGATTCGCTGACCCCCGTTGCGAAGCGACGCCTCGCAGCGATCCGCGAGTTCAGCGATCTCGGCAGCGGGTTTCGCGTGGCCGCTCTCGACCTCGAGATCCGCGGCGCCGGCAATCTGCTGGGCGGGGAACAGAGTGGGCACATCGACACCATCGGCTTCGAGATGTACATGAAGCTCCTCGAACAGACGGTCCGGGAACTGAAGGGCGAGGAAGTCGATCCCGAGATTCGGGCGACCGTCAATCTGCAGGTGGACCTGCGTATCGATGACGAGTACATCGCCGACATCAACCAGCGGCTGATGACGTATCGGCGCGCGGCGGCGGCCAGAACCGAGGCCGAGCTCCAGCAGGTGCTCGACGACACCCGCGATCGGTATGGCGCGCCGCCCGACTCGATGCTGAATCTCGCCGACCTGGCTCGAATCCGGATCCTCGCCGATCGCCTGGGCGTCGCCTCCGTCGACCGGGAAGGGTCGGTGGTCGTCTTCAAGATCAGACCGCAGACGAAGCTGGATCCCCGGGCGGTGATGACGTTCGTCTCTCGCCGGAAGGACCTGACGCTCGCTCCGCCCGCGACCATCAAGCTCGACCTGAGCGGGACGGCCGTGCGGGGCACTCGAGCGCCGGGCTCGGGCAGTCAGGCCCGCTGGCAGGCGTCGTGGTGGACGGCGCGGGCCACGTCCGGTCAGGTCGTGCCGGGGTTCTCGCGCGAAGCGACGCTCCGACCGCGTCCCGAGGATCCGCGGGGCGAGCAGGGCATTTTCGCCCGGGTCGGCGGATTGTTGAGCGAGCTCGAGGAGCTAAGCTAAAATATTGATTTGAAAGTACTAGCGGGTTTGCGCCCTTCTGAAAGAAGTCTTCATGGTTAGGCAGGTCACGACACGGCTCCTCGCGTTATTCGTTGCCGGATGGTTCTTCGCTCCCGTTTCCGCGGAGATCCTCGAGCAGATCCTCGTCAAGGTCAACGGCGAAATCATCACCAAGACCGATCTCGAACAGCGGCAGGTCATTGCCCTGCGTGCCCGAAATATTCAGACGACTGACAGCCAGGCGCTGCAACAGGCCATCAACGAGTTGACGCCTCAGCTGATCGTCGAGGCCGTGGACGAGATGCTGTTGATGCAGCGCGGACGCGAGCTGGGCTACCGGCTCACCGACGAGCGCTTCAAGACGATTGTCGAGAACATCAAGAAAGAGAACAAGATCGAAAGCGACGAAGCCTTCGAGACGGCCCTCAAAGGCGAGGACATGACGCTGGCCGATCTGCGCAAGGTCATCGAGAAGCAGATGCTCATGTCGCAGGTCCACCAGACCGAGGTAACCGCCAAGATCGGCGTCTCGGAGACCGAACAGCGCGCGTACTACGATGCACACCGCAGCGAATTCACCACGCCAGCCGAAGTGACCCTGCGGGAGATCCTCGTCACCGTGCCGAGCGACGGCCAGGCCATCAACGTAGGCGTCGACGAGGAAGCGAAGGCCAAGGCCGAGGCGCTTCGGGCGCGCGCCGCCGCTGGCGGGAACTTCGAGCAGCTGGCGGCCGAGTCGTCGGATGCGCCATCGAAGGCCAACGGCGGGCTCATCGGCCCCATCAAGCAGGACGAGATTGCGCCGAACCTGCGCGAATTGCTCGCAAAGCTCAAGCCGGGCGAGATCTCCGAGGTCGTCCGCTCCAGGACCGGCTATCAGTTCTTCAAGCTCGAGTCGGCCACCGAACCGGTCACGGCTCCGTTCGAAAAGTCCGTCGACCAGGTCGCCGACAAGGTCTACGCGCAGAAACGGCGGACCGAGTTCGAGAAGTACATCCAGAAGCTCAGAAGCCAGGCCATCATCGAGTGGAAGAACGACGAGATCCGGAAAGTCTGGGAGCAGGGGCTGGCCACCTTCCAGGGTTCGAGCGCTCCACCGCCGCAATGACCCGACTCGCGGTCCATGAGGGGCTCGAAGGGAATGCCGACGTGCGCCTGAACTTAAGGACGAGATGAGCGTTCGAATCGGAAACGTCACGCTCGAGACGCCGTTTGCGCTGGCGCCCATGGCCGGCATGACCGACACGGCGTTTCGCCGTCTGGTGAAGCGTCACGGCGGCTGCGGGCTCGTCGTGAGCGAGATGGTGAGCTCCGAGGGGCTCGTGCGGGGCATCGACAGAACGCTCGAGTACGCCGAGTACACGGAGGAGGAGCGGCCCGTCTCGATTCAGATTTTCGGGGGCGATCCCGCGAAGATGGCAGCGGCCGCGCAGATCGTCGAAGGGATGGGCGCCGACTTGGTCGACGTCAACATGGGGTGTCCCGTCCCCAAGATTGCCAAGCACAACGCCGGGTGCAGCCTGATGCGCGAGCCGGTCCATGCGGCCAACGTCATCGAGGCCATGGCGCGGGCCGTGAAAATTCCCGTGACCGTCAAGATGCGGGCCGGGTGGAACGAGCACGAAATCAACGCACCCACGCTGGCCAGAATGGTGGAAGACGCGGGGGCTCGTGCCGTGGCGGTGCACGGTCGCACCGCCGCGCAGTCCTACAGCGGGCACTCGGACTGGGACCTCATTGCCGACATCGCCACGCGCGTGACCATTCCGGTGTTTGGCAGCGGCGACTGCACCGAGCCCGACCACATCGTGAGCAGGCTCGAAGGGAGCGCGGTGAGAGGCGTTCTGGTTGGTCGCGGCGTGCTACGCAACCCGTGGCTGCTTGCGCAGGCCCAGGCTCTTGCGGCGGGCCGATTGATGTCGCCGCCGTCGTTGGCCGACCGAGGGCAGTTCCTCTTCGACTATATCGATCTGCTGCTCGACGAGGGCGTTGGCGAGGCCGAGGGGTTCCGTCACCTTGCCCCGTCGGCCGGCGAGGACGCGAGCGCGCCAGCCAGGGGTCACGCTCGCTGGGTGATCAACAAAGTCCGTGCGCTGTGCGCCTGGTACTCCAAGGGACTCGAGGGTGGCGGACAGCTGCGCGTCTCCATCAACTCCGCCGAGTCTGTCCCCGAGCTTCGGGAAATCGTCGACGGATTCTTCAATGCCGCCAAGCCGGAGTGCGCCCAGCCGCTGTCGGCTTGAGCCTCAGACCTTCGACGCGCCTCATCGTGCCTCGGGGCGTTCCACCACTTCGTAGTCGTACACGTAGGCTGCGGCCGTCGACTCCCAGAATCGGGTGCCGAGCTCGTCATGCGCGGAGTGACCGAGATACGTCTGCAGGCCGGCCATGTCGTCGAACTCGATGACGGCACCGTACTCCATGTCTTCGGCCATGGAGCCCTCATATCCACGGCCGTGCCTGATGCGACGGCCGACCTGCGCCCGGCGTATCGCCGGAATGGTCTCGAGCGCGTTCTTCCATGCGTTGAGGAGCGCGCGACGCTGCTCGTCCGACAGCTCCGGTCTGACCTTGAAGAGGACAATGTGAAAAACCATCGACAATCCGTCTCCGGGCGTGTTGTCAGGGTTTGCGACGGCGAGAAGGGGCTGCTCGAGGTCGAGACGCACCGGGCCCCGACGGTCTCTTCATACGAACGTGAGCGTTCGGCCGGCGAGCGTGGCGGCTCCGTTCGACTGCGGCCAGGGCTTCGTCGGGCGACCGCCACAGTCGCCCGTTCTCGAACCACATCAGGATGGCCCCCGGCGCCTGGCGCTGAAGCTGACGGAGCGTAGGCACGAGCTCCCGCGACTCGTTCGCGCGAAACGCTGTGGGAACCCCATCGATGACAACGGTCCAGTAGCGAAAGCGAGGAGGCATCCGTCAGGCTCCCGCAGAACCCAGACCCGCGCTCCAGGCGCTTCAGTTTCTCCACGAGCGTTGTTCGCTTCAGCTTCAGCAGACGCGCGGCTCTCCCTTTGTTCCCGCCCGTCTTCTGCAGTGAGCGCCGAATGAGCTCGAGTTCGATGCTTCCGACGTAGCCATCCAGGTCGAGACCGTCATCGGGCAGCGACAGATCCGGTGCGAGCGGATGGTCGCTCGTTCCTTCCAGCTCCGGCGGCAAATCGGACTCCTCGATCTGCGTTCGTACACCACACAGGGCGAGGGCCCGCTCGATTGCGTTTTCGAGCTGGCGCACGTTGCCCGGCCAGGCATATGACATCAGCCGCCGCATGGCCTGCTGGCTCACGGTCATCGGCGGGCGCGCCGTTCGGGCCGAGCCCGGCGTGGAGCGGCCCGGGTCGCCGGATCGCGCGGTCGGCTTCGAGCGCGAACTTGAGCAGAAAATGACTGACGAGCAGTGGAATATCCTCGCGCCGCTCGCGCAGCGGCGGAAGGCGCACGGGAATGACATTGAGGCGGTAGTAGAGATCCTCGCGAAAGCGGCCCTCCGCGACGAGCTTCGTGAGGTCGCTGTTCGTCGCGGCGATCACGCGCACATCCACCTTCACCGTGTTCGAGTCGCCGACCCGCTCGAACTCGCGTTCCTGCAGCACCCTCAAGCAGCTTCATCTGCAGGCCCGCGCTCATCGTCCCCACCTCGTCCAGGAAGAGGGTGCCGCGATGCGCCTGTTCGATCCGGCCCTGGCGAGAGCCGATCGCCCCGGTAAAGGCCCCGCGGACGTGGCCGAAGAGCTCGGCTTCGAGCAGCGTCTCGGGAATCGCAGAGCAATTGATGGCACCGAACCGGTGGGCCTTGCGCGGGCTGTTGTGGTGAATCGAACGTGCGACGACTTCCTTCCCCGTTCCCGTCTCGCCCGTGATCAGAATGGTGCTGGGTGTCGCTGCCACTGTCTCGAGCAGCTGCAGCAGCTCGCGCATGGCGCGGCTCTGCCCGACCAGGCCCTCGAAGCGATATCGTGCGTCGAGCTGCGAGCGCAGGTAGGCATTCTCAAAGCGAAGGCTGCGCTGCTCGAACGCCGCGTTCAAGGCGTGCTGCAGCTCGTCGAACTGAAACGGCTTGGTGACGAAGTCGGACGCCCCACGCTTGATCGCCTCGACCGCATCTTTCACCGTGCCGTAGCCCGTGATGACGATGGAGATGATGTCCGGATAGCGTCCGCGAGCCTCCTCGAGCAGCCTGCCGCCGTCGATGCCCGGCAGCCGCATGTCTGTCACCAGCACGTCGTACGCGAATTCCGACAGCTGCTCGAGCGCGCGCTCGCCCGTTTCGGCCTGGTCCACCTGATATCCGAGCTCCGCCAGGCGCTCGGCCAGCGCTTCCCGGAGCGGGCCTTCGTCCTCGACGAGAAGAAGGTGCACGGGATTGTCGGACATGGCAGGAAGCGTCGGTATTTTGACGCTTCGGAGGTGGAGGGGTCAAGGAGCCAGCAGTTTCAGGCGGAATTAGGTCGCTATAGCGCCGATCGGCAAGGTCCGATAGAAGCACTGACGAAAGGAGCCTCAGCGATGGACCGGAAGACGATCTCGATCATGAAGGCCTGCGAGCTCGTCGGCGTGAGCCGCCGCACGATTTACAACTGGATCGGCAGTGGCAAGATTGAGTATGTGCGTACGGCGGGCGGATCCGTCCGAATCTTCGCCGACACGCTCTGGCGCAGCCCCGATGGCCACGAGCGTCCATCGGTCGCCCGCGTCAGATTCGCAGACCCCGGTTCGAGTCTGATGAATCCGGCACGAACGAGCTTTCTGTCGAGGCTTCAGGGTCACGGCATGGACGACTCGGACACTCTTCGGGTCCTGTTCCACCGGCTCAATAATCAACTGGGCATCATCCTCGCCCACGCGGAGCTCCTAGCCAACAAGGCGTCTGACGACGTCGGGCGTGCGCGCGCGTCGCAGGTGGTCAGCAGCGCTCTCGAAGCCATGAGCACGGCCAAGGAGCTGCGTTTGAGACTGGACGCCGCACGAGATACCGAGAGCGATCCCTCGCACTGACCGTCGAAGTCCCTCACCCTCTCCGCAGATCTTGTTCCGCGAGATTGCCGTCAAAATCTTGTCGATTAGACCCCGATTTATCGTCAACAATTTGGCGTTCTCGAGCACGTCTCGACTGAGATCCTCGGTGTCGCGCCAATCCGTCAAACTTTGTAAAGCTCTGTAAATATTCATGTTATCTGACAGAACGAGGTCAGGACAGACCGTCCCTGCCGACGTGTCCAGCGGTGGTACTTCGCTTGCCTCACTCGAGGTAGCCGCATTCGGCGGCAAGGAGAACCGATGGCCACCCAGCCCCTTCACGCAAGTCAGAAACAACGCGTTGTCGCCGGACTGCCGTTTGTCGAAGCGCTTGCCCGTCGCATGGCCGGCTCGATGCCGCACTCGATCGATCTTGGGGACCTGGTGCAGGACGGGGTCATCGGTCTCATAGACGCCGCGCACCGCTTCGATGAAGGGCGTGGCATCAAGTTCGAGACCTTCGCCGAGCGGCGGATTCGCGGCGCGATGATCGACGCGCTCCGGCGTGATGCGTGGCCGCGCGGCGTGCGCCGTCAGCGCCGCGAGCTGGAGGCCGCACGCGAGTCTCTCCGCCGCGAGCTGGGTCATGAGCCGTCGATGGCCGATCTCGCCGCCCGGGTCGGTTCTGATCAAAAGCGCCTCGAACGGACCATCGTCCGGATTCACACGATTGAATCTACCTCGCCACTGGCGACGGTGGACAACGTTCACGAGTCCAGCCTGCCGGCCGCGCTCGTCCCGTCCGAACCCGAGCAGCCCGATGCGGCGTTCGAGCGCGCGGAAGTACGCGAGAAAGTACGCGCGGCGATTGCGACGCTCCCGCCCCGCGAACAGAAGGTCATCGGCCTCTACTACTACGGCGAAGTGACGATGAAGGAGATTGGGGCGGAGATAGGGGTGAACGAGTCTCGCGTGTCACAGCTCCACGCGCGCGCCATTCGGCGGCTGCGCCAAACGCTCAGAACCCAACTCGGTCCCGAGGCCGGCGCCGCCATTGCGAGCGCCGTGCTGGCGTTCGAACAGAAGCCGAAGATGGTGAAGGTTGCGCTGCAGCCTCGCCCGGCGGGCGTCGTGGTCCCTTATCGCAAGACGTCGTGCGCTGCGCGCAGCAAGTCGCCCAAGCGAAACGGCTTGGCGAGCCATCGGCACCCGCTCTCGGCCAGGAAGCGTTCGGCGTCGGTGCCCGCCACGTCTCCGGTGACGAAGATGACGCGCTTGGCCAATGCCGGGGTGGCGGCAGCAATCGCTCGATAGAATTCGATGCCGCCCACGCGCGGCATCTTCAGGTCGCACACGACGAGGTCGTACGATTTCGCGCGCACGCGCGAGAGCGCCTCGCCGCCGTCCGCCGCGCGATCGACGACGAGACCGGCATCCGTCAACGCTTCGCTGACGGCAGCGGCCAGTGCCGGCTCGTCCTCCACGACCAGCACCGTCGAGCCCGCCAGCTCCTCGAGCGCCAGCTCGCTCGCAGACATCTTTCTCGGGTAGGTGGCGTGCGTTCCCGCCGGAAGCTCCACGAAGAACGACGCGCCGCCCGGCGCGCGCGACTCCACGCGCAAGCGACCGCCGTGCTCCTCCACGATCGCGTACGCAACGGTCAATCCGAGTCCGGTGCCCTTGCCGACGTCCTTCGTCGTGAAGAACGGATCGAAGATCTTGGGTCTTCAGATCCTCGGGGATCCCGGGACCATCGTCGTTGATTTCGAGCACGACCGTGTCTGCCGCGGTGTCGTACCAAGTGCGGACCACGAGCGTGCCCCGCCCGTTCGCGCCGAGCATCGCCTGCTCCGCGTTCATGATCAGATTGAGCAGCACCTGCTGAATCTGGTGAGCGTCGACGAAGATCTGCGGAAGGTCGGGTGCCATGGCGTCGCCCACCGTGATGTTGCTGACCCGCTGCTCGTAAGCCCGCATCGAGAGCGTCTCGCGCACCACCTGATTGAGATCCACCATGGCGCGCGTCGTCTGCCGCTTGCGCGCGAAGGTCAGCAGGTTGCGCACGATTCTCGCGGCCCGCTCCGACTCGGCGAGGATCGTCTCGATCCCCCGACGAACCGATTCCGCCGTGGGCCGCTGAGCCAGCCGTTCCGCCCAGGTGAGGATCGTCGCCAGAGGATTGTTGAGCTCGTGCGCCACCCCCGAGATCGTCTGTCCGAGCGCGGCGAGCTTTTCGGCCTGCAGGAGCTGGAGGTAGAGATCGCGTTTCTGCCCTTCCAGCCGCTTGCGCTCGCTGACGTCACGAATGAGCGCTTCGATGCGGAGGGCAGACGAGTCGAGGGGCTCGACCCTGGCGGTGACTTCGACCCAGATCGGGGAATCGTCTGCGCGCCGCAGGCGGAGCAGGTAGTCGGTGACCGAGCGGTCGGCCGCGAGGCGCTCCATGAATGCCGGTCGCGCCTTCGGATCGGTGAAGCGCTCGTCGTCGAACGGGCGAACATCGGGCTCGGCCGTCTCGGGGGCAAAGCCGAACATCCCCTTGAGGTGAGGGTTGGCGGCGATGGTGGCGGTGCTCCCCTGGCTGAGCGTGCCGATGTACACGCCCTCGTGCACCGCTTCGAAGAGGCGTGCGAACGCTTCAGCGCGCGGCTCTCGTGCGGCAGCCTCTCGTCGTTCCTTCAGTGCAGGCTGCCGGGAGCGGGCGCTCATCAGGGTGCGTCTCGTGGCGCGGGCGGCGTCGGCGTGTGGGACTCGAAGCGTCCGGCATAGGTGCGCTCGATCGCCAGGCGAATGTCCGCGACCGAGGCCCCCGATGCCATCATCTGCATGGCGTCGCGCGCGACGTCGATACAGACGGTGCATGCCATTCCGTGAGGATCCCAGGTCACGTTGCCATCCGCGTCGCGAGAGGCCACGAAACAGTCGTCATTCCCGCCGTGGCCAAGGTGCTCGCATCCGCAGAAACACGGCACGTATTGAAGCACCTCGGGGTGCCTCGCGGCGAATTCATAGGCGGCCCGGACGACCTCGGGCGGGCGCACGGCCGGATATCCGGTGACGGGCAACGGTGGCAGCGGACCCTTCGCACCGGGCTTGGGCGGCGAGGTTTCGTGGGGGGCTGCTACGACCGGTAAGACTTCCTTCGGCGTCGCCGGCGGGGCATGATCGTGTGCGTCCGCGCTCGCCGGCGTCGCGGTGGGGGAAGGGGTGTCGGCCTGTGGCCTCAGCACGACATAGGCCATGGCGCCGGCGAACGCCACCAGCATCACGATCAGCCACAAACTGCTCGAGTCCCGATTCGCCGGTTTCTTTCGGGGTTCCGTCATCGTTTCGCCTGCCCTCGTCTCCTTGTCCAGTGTACTCGAAACTTCACACGCTTCTACTGCGTGCGTGCCGCTTTTCTTGACAGTCTTGGGGCGAGACGTTTACGCTCTGGGCTGAAAAACCCGTCCCGCCACACGTGAACGCGGAGCCGTCAGGGTCTCCGCTTCTTGGAGGAACGTCATGCGTAAGTACGCCGTGCTGCGAACCGCGATGCTCTCGTTCGCGAGCGTCGTGATGCTGTCACTCCCAGCCTCCGCGCAGCAGACTCGTCCAACCGTTGCACTCCTCGATTTCGACTTTGGGGCCGTTCAGCAGTGGTGGTCCGGCAACTGGGACATCGGAAAGGGCATTTCCGACCTCATTGTCGACGAGCTCGTCAACGATGGCAGCTATCGCGTGATCGAGCGCAAGCGGCTCGATGCGATTCTCGCCGAACAGAATTTTTCGAATAGCGATCGCGCCGAGCCCCAGGCCGCGCAGGTGGCGAAGATCGGCAAGGCGCTTGGTGTGAAGTACCTGATCGTCGGGTCGGTGACGAAGTTCGGAACCGAGAACAAGGCCACGAAGATCGGCGGCGGCATGTTCGGCACCGGCGGTCTCGGTCTGGGTCGGGTAGGCACGTCCAAGGGCAAGGCGTTTGTTTCCATCGCCGCCCGCGTCATCGACACCTCGACGGGCGAAATCATGGCCGTGGCGAAGGGTGATGGCGAGTCCAAGCGCAGCGGCCTCCTGCTCGAGGGCGGCGGATTCGGCGGCGCCGGCGGGTTCGGTGGCATCGAAATGGGCTCCTCCGACTTCCGCGAGACCGTTCTTGGCGAAGCTACCGAGATGGCGGTGAAGGCCACGGTCGAAAAGATCGTCTCGGCGAAAGCGCGATTGACCTCGCATTGATCGTCCGGCGCGAGACATCCCGAGGAAGAAGGGCGGGTCCTCGAGGGCCCGCCTTTCTTTTTTTGGCTAAACGATCTCTTCGCAGTCCACCTCATACGACCGCAGCCCGGAACACCTCAAAACAGTTGTGACACCCGAAGCTCGCCAGAAACAGCTCGCATACGGCGCGTGGTCCGCCGTCTGCGTCATTTGGGGCACGACCTACCTCGGCATTCGTATCTGTCTCGAGACCATGCCGCCGATGGTGATGGGAGGACTCCGCTGGACGCTGGCGGGCGTGCTGCTGGTCGCGGTGCTCCGCCTGCGCGGCGAGCATTTGCCGTCGCCCCGACACTGGGGCCGGCTGGCCGTGTTGGCCTTTCTGTTCCTGTTCCTCGGCAACGGAGGCGTCGTCTGGGCAGAGCAGTGGGTGCCCAGCGGCCTGACGGCCGTCATCTTGGCCACGACGCCGTTCTGGATGGTGGGGCTCGACGCAATTCTGCCGCAGGGCGAGAAGCTGACCGGACGTCGCCTGCAGGGTCTCCTGGTCGGGTTCGTCGGTATCGTACTGCTCGTGTGGCCGGAGCTCGCGGTTGCCGGCGTCGGACCGCAATTCGCGTTGGGTCTGCTGGCGCTGCAGGTCGCGGAATTCGGCTGGGCGCTCGGGTCCATCTATTCGAAGCACCACGCGCACCAGGACAACGCCGTCGCGGAGGCTGCCATCGAGATGGTCTTCGGAGGGGTCTTGATGCTGATAGCGGCCACGCTGCACTCAGAATGGCCGGCGCTCTCGTTCAACACGCGGACGACGTGGGCGTTCGTGTATCTCACGACGGTCGGGTCGATCGGAGGATTCGGCGCGTATCTTTACGCGCTCAAACACCTCCCCGTATCGACCGTCTCGCTCTACGCGTACATCAATCCAGTCATCGCCGTGTTTCTCGGCGTGCTGGTGCTTCAAGAGCCGTTCGGACCGCGCATGATTGCCGCCGCCGCTCTGGTGCTGGCCGGCGTGGCGATCGTCCGATCGTAGTCGTTCGGGGGGGAAACGCCGGTCAGGGTGCGGCGACGGGTGCGTCGGGCGTTCGGGGGCCGAGGGCAAACGTCATCGTGCCCTCGCAGACGATCGTGCCGTTCACCCTGGCCTTCCCGCGCAACAGGCCCATGCGGCTGCGGAGCCTGACGACCGTCGCTTCGATTTCGACAACATCGCCGGGATGAACGGGACGGCGATATCGAACGCGCTCGATTCCCATGAAATAGATGAGCTTCTCGCGGTTCTCCGGCTTGGCGAGAATCATGATTGCGCCAACCTGTGCCACCGCTTCGGTCAGAATCGTGGGCGGCAGCACCGGTGGTTCACCAGGCGTGTGTGCCAGATAACGCTCGTTCAACGACACGTTCTTGATCCCGACGATTCGCTTGTCGACTTCGAACTCGGTGATCCGATCGACGAGCAGAAACGGGAACCGGTGCGGGAGAATGCGCTCGATCGCGGAGTAGTCGAGTGGCATGGCGAGCAGGTTGGCCTGACCCTCGGAGGATGTGCTCATATCGCCGTGAACGAGGATTCTAGCATGCGGAAACGTGTCTATCATTCACTGATGGCATTGCTCCTGGCGTTGTGTCTCCTGGCTCCCGTCCATGTCTGGGCGCAGGCCACGGCACCCAGCCAGGTGCTCCACGAGCGGCTTCGCCATCAGCTCGACCGGCGTCTTCACGCCGTCGTCGAGGATTTTGACGGCGTGATGGGATACGCCATCGTCGACTTGACCTCCAACGAGCGCCTCGGCGAGCTCGCCGACGCCGCGTTTCCGGCGGCGTCGACGATCAAGCTGGCGGTGCTGTACGAGCTGTATCGCCAGGCAGACACCGGCCTGGTCCGGCTCGATGAGGTCAGCGCCCTCGACCGGCGGCACGTCGTGGGTGGCAGCGGCGTGCTGTTCGAACTGGGGTCGCCGTCGCTCAGCGTGCGCGACTACGCCACGCTGATGATTGTGCTCAGCGACAACACCGCGACCAACGTCGTGATCGACAGGATCGGGATGCCGAACGTGAATGCCACCCTGGACCGTTTGGGCTTGCGAACCACGCGCCTCCGCCGACGCATGATGGATCTCGAGGCAGCGCGCCGTGGCGACGAAAATGTGTCGTGTCCGGGCGAGCTCGCCCGAATGTTGGAGATTCTCTGGAACGGCGAGGGCTTGACGGCCGCGAGCCGGACGGAGGCCCTCGCCATCCTCCAGAAACGCAAGGTGACACCCATGGTCCGTGGCGTACCCGCCGGGATCGCGATTGCGAGCAAGTCAGGAGAGCTCGAAGGCGTCCGAGCGGATGCCGGGGCCGTCGCTGCGCACGGACGGCCGTACATCTTTGCGGCGATGACCACCTACGCGCGAGCTGACGACGCGGCGGAACGCGCAATCGAAGAGGCGTCGCGCGCTGCCTATGAGTACTTCAGCCGTGTCGGTGCTGGAGGGGCGCTCGGGCGACAGATCGATCGGTGAGCCAGGCGTTCGCCAGTTGGAAACACGATCGCCAATGAAGAGCGCGAATTCCCTTCTTAAGCGGCTTTCTGGTCACCAGGAGACGGAAATCGCCTCATTTCGGCTGAGCGTCCTCGTTCCAGTCTTCAATGAGCGCCACGTCGTAGAGGAGAGCATCCGGCGAGTGCTCGCGCTTCGAGATGATTTGATCGGCTCGCTCGAAGTGATCGTGGTAGACGATTGCAGTACCGACGGAACCCGCGAGATCCTGAAACGAATCGCCGAGTCAGACGAGCGAGTGACGCTCGTGTTCCACGATCGCAACCTCGGGAAAGGCGCGGCGATTCGCACCGGCGTCGCCCGGGTCACCGGCGACATCGTCGTGATTCACGACGCCGACCTGGAATACAACCCAGCCGACATTCCCGCCTTGCTCGTTCCATTTGCCAGGGAAGGTGCAGACGCAGTTCTTGGCTCGCGGTTTCTGTCGACTCCCTACCGGCGCGCGTTGATGTACCGCCACACGATGGTCAACAAGGCTGTGACCGTGGCCGCCAGTATCCTCACCGATCTGGCGCTGACCGACGTTGAAACCTGCTACAAGGCTATCAATGCGACGCTGCTGAAATCGATTCCATTGCGTAGCAACGATTTCCGGTTCGAGGTCGAGATTGTATTCAAGCTGGCGAAACGCCGGGCGCGGATATTCGAAGTGCCGATTCGCTACATGGCGCGCAGCTACGAGGAAGGGAAAAAGATTCGCGCGCGCGACGGGCTCCTGGCGCTCGCGGCGATGATCCGCTTCTGGCTGATCGATGATTTGTATAGAGATGACGAGTATGGCTCTCACATCCTGGTGGCACTCGAGCGGTCCAGGAGATTCAATGCCTGGATGGGCGAGACGCTCCGGCCTTACATCGGCAATCGCGTGCTGGAGATCGGAGCCGGTATCGGGAATGTGACGAACCAGTTGATACCGCGGGAGCTATTCGTGGCGTCGGATATTAACCCGAACTACCTGGCGTATCTCAGATCGTACGCGGCCGGCAAGCCCTACCTGCGCGTTATGGACGTCGACGCCACGAAGCCGGATCACTTTACGGACCTTGAAGGTCAGTTCGATACGGTTGTGATGCTGAACGTGCTGGAACACGTCGACGACCCGACGCAGACACTTCGCAACGTGCGGGCCGCGCTCGAAGAGGGAGGCCGGGCGATTATCCTGGTGCCCCAGCATCCCTGGCTGTTCGGCTCGCTTGACGAGGTGCTCGGCCACCGCGAACGCTACACCCGACAGCGCTTTGAGCACTCGCTCACAGAAGCCGGGTTTCACACAGAGCAAGTGTTCGACTTCAACCGGTTTTCGGTCCCGGGCTGGTGGCTCAATGCCAGAGTGCTTCGGAGAAAGCGATTCTCGCGTCTGCAGTTGAAACTGGTAGACACCTTGATGCCTCTCTTCAAGCGGATCGACCGCTTCTTGCCCTGGAGTGGTGCCAGCCTGATTGCCATTTGCAGACGGAGCGCTAGTTAGAACCCTGACCTGATCGCTGCTGACCGCAATTGCCCGGCGGCGGCCGTGAAAGTCGTTCGCGCCGCGCTGAGGGTCGGCTCCGGCGTCGCCCTCGGCTCAGTGCGCACCGCCAACGGGAGCAGCTGAGGAGCGCACCGCCTCGAGACGCGAGCGAACCAGCACGGCGATCTCCTCGATGCCGATGCTCTTCAGGCACAGGTTGTCGTTGCAGGGCGACCGCCGCTGGTTGAGCGGACCGATGCACGGGCTGCAGGAGTATCCGGTGTGGATCACGTCCGAGTTGGTCGTCAGCGGCCGATAGCGCTCGGGGATCTCCGGCCCGAAGAAGACGACTTCGCGGATCCGTGTCAGCGCCGCGAAGTGGGCCGGTCCCGAGTCGTTCGTGACCAGCACGTGCGCGAGATCGAACAGATGCAGCAGCTCTGTCATCGTTGTCTGGCCAGTGAGGTCCAGCGCACGTGGCGAGCCGAGCCGCGCGCACATGTATTGCGCGTCGGGCTTCTCGCTGGCAACACCCGTGATCAGCACGAAGACCTCGGGATCTTCCAGCAGCTGGCGAGCGAGCTCGGTGAACGACTCGAGCGGCCAGCGGCGCATTGGAAACCTGTCGCTGGCGTTGGGATTCAGAACGACGAGCTTGCGGGTCGGTCCGATGTCGGCATGGATCGCGCGGAGCTTCCGCCAGATTTCGGCAGCCGCGCTCGCGTCGGTCGAAATCTTCGGAACCTCGAGACAGTCCATGGTCCTCGGCCGTTTCACCCGCGGCACCTGGTCCGGCGGCGCGTCGAGAGCGTGCACGAGATCGAGGAACGTGTGCGCGGCATGGATGTGCGCGTTGTGCAGCACCTTGTGTGTCAGCAGATCGCCGGTGTACAGCCCTTCCTGGTTGAACCGGTGGAAACCGACGCGCCGGCACGCGCCAGACAGGTAGCTCAGCATGCTGCTGTACCTGACGAAGGCTTCCATGTTGATCACGGTGTCGATGCGGCGACGGCGGGCACGCCACAGAAACAGCAGCGTGTCGCGCGCGAGTGACAGGCCGGAATGCGCGTCAAGGGTGATGATGTTCTCGGATGGGATGATCTCGAGGATCTCCACGCTCGACCGGATCTGCGTGAAGCAGAGAAAGTGCAGCGTGGCGTCCGGATGGAGCTCGCGCGCTTTCCTGAGCGAGGGATAGGCCACGACCATCGTCCCCATCTCGGCGAGCTGAATGAACAGGATGTTCCGCGGCCTGCCGACCGGAGAGGTGGCCAGTCCGATGAGGCGCTGGACGCGGTAGACGATGGTGAGGAGAAACGCGAGCGGGATCCCGACCCAGTAGTCGATGGCCCGCATCAGGTCCGCATTCAACGGCAGTCTCGTTTCGAAGGGCACGGTGTCGCCTCGGCGATGTCGATCGTGGCCTCGCGGATGACGCGGTTCCTGCGGAGCGCGCTGGAGGGCGACCCGGCGTGATCGACACCGACTATGCCGCCATAGAACCTGGTCGGGGCTCCGACAGCAGCAGCCTGACGGTGCGCAGCGGATGCCGCGCGTCGTCGCGAACCGTGGCCCAGCCGATTCTCCGCAGATAATGCGCCAGGAATGCGAAGAGCAGAACGGTCGTGATGTAAAGCACCGACCCGAGTCGGAACACCTCCGGAGCCGCGGCGTAGAGCGCGAGGCCGATGGATGCCGCGATGTTGCGCGGACCCCGCTTGTCCGGCACCAGGAGCACGATCAGCAGGTGCCGGGCGACCCGCATCTTGATGCCGACGAACATCGCGAACGGAACGAGCGACCACCCGATCCGATCCTCCATGTCGAACCCGAGTCGCGTCTCGACGTACCACAGCACAATCGTGAAGGGCACGACCAGTGCGACCGCCGCGACCGTGTCGTAGATGTTGCCTTTGACCTGGTCGTGGAACGTGAAGATGTTCAGGTAGTTGTCCCAGATGAAATAGGGAAGCACGAGACCGGCGAACAGGATGGCGGCAAAGATCATCGCCATGCCACGCCGCATGGTCAGGATCTGCCACGCGTACGCCGCCGGCGAGAGCTTCATCGTGATGGCGAGCGCCATCAGGATGTGACTGGCTTCGCGCCTCGAGCGGGCGAGGACGAGCGCGATCATGACCACGACGAGCATGGCGAGGTACGAGTCGTCCTGCACGTAGACGAACCGATGTCCGAAGTACGCGAAGTTCAGGTACAGGAGGGGAAAGAGGTACCACCGCGTGTTCAGGAAATACCAGAGCGACAGCGCGACGAACAGCGCGGCGAGCAGCAGGACCATGCCGTAGAACCCGATTCCCGTCGCCGCCCCTATGGCATACAGCCCCGCCGCCGTGAGCAAGCCCGCCGGCGGATAGGGAGCTGATTCCTCCCTGGTCCACGTCGCCTTCTCGAGCGGTGTCTGTTCAAGGCGCGCCTTGGTGTACATGTCGAGCGGATCATTCAACACGACCTTGGCGACGTACGAATTGCCGATCGTGTCCGTGCCGTAGGTCTCGTACTGGTGAACGCCGCTGAGCAGCGGGAAACGGGCGTAATCGACGTAAGCCCGCGGGACGTTCGGAATCGCCACGGCGATCATGTGCAGGACCGTCGCGGCGATCACCGTGTACTGGACCGGTCGGTTCACCCGTAACAGGAACCTGTCGACCGCCGCCGCCGCTTCGAGAAAAGTCACCTGCCTCCTGGGTCCGGCCGAGCCATCTAGAGTAGCAGAGGACAACTGTCGAATCCGGCTCGGCGGAGAACGCAGCAGGAAATCATCGGCCGCGCCACCAACGGCGCCAGGTCTCAAGTACCTGTCGCCGGATCAGAGCGCGACGAACGTTTTTGGGTGTGCGGGGTTGCGGGAGCGCTGCAAGAAACGGGAGCGGTACAAGAAATTGGTCGCGCGCGGATCGTGAATGGTGCGACGGAATGCGGCGGTGCCAGCGCCTGCCTGAAGTTTGCGCATTCCGTTGATTCGGCGCGACCTGCGGACAGGACAATCAAAACCTGTGCCGCGCCCGATCGCGCGGAAACGTGCCACAAAAACTCGGCGCGCGCGCGGAGCCGTCCTGTCGAATGGACGATGGTGTCCGCCGGGCCCGTCAGTACATGCTCAGGTAACGGTCGGTTTCCCACGGCGACACGTGCCGGATGTAGTCGAACCACTCTTCGCGCTTGGCTTCCAGGAAATGCGTGAAGATGTGCTCCCCGAGCGTATCGCGGACCAGCTCATTCTTTTCCAGCTCATCGAGCGCTTCACTCAGGTTGCCCGGCAGTTCGTCGATGCGCAGGTGCCGGCGTTCGCGATGGCTCATCGTGGAGATGTTCTTGTTGATGGGAGGGCCCGGATCGCTCTGCTTCTCGATGCCGTCGAGTCCGCTCCGCAGCATGACGGCCAGGGCCAGGTAGGGATTGCACGAGGGGTCCGGCATCCGGAGCTCGATGCGCGTCGAGACACCGCGGGCCGCGGGCACACGCACGAGCGGGCTGCGGTTCTGCTCCGACCAGGCGATGTTGGTAGGCGCTTCGTATCCCGGGACGAGCCGCTTGTATGAATTCACCAGTGGATTCGTGATGGCGCAGAACCCCTTGGCGTGCCTCAGAAGCCCTCCGATGTAGTGCAGGCACATTTCGCTCAGCTGCCAGGGCCGGCTTTCGTCGTAGAACATGTTCACGCCGTTCGAGAAGAGCGATTGGTGCGTATGCATCCCTGAGCCGTTGATCCCGTAGACAGGCTTGGGCATGAACGTCGCGTGCAGGGTATTGCGGATGGCCACGTTCTTCACGACGAAGCGGAACGTGCTGATGTTGTCGGCGGTTGTCAGGACGTCGTCATAGCGAAAATCGATCTCGTGCTGACCGGCCGCCACCTCGTGATGCGCCGCCTCCACCTGAAATCCCATCGCTTCGAGAGCCAGGACGATCTCGCGGCGGACGTCCTCGCCCAGATCGACCGGCGCGAGATCGAAGTAGCTGGCGGTGTCGTGCGTTTCCGTGG
The DNA here is from genome assembly GCA_963817395.1 of uncultured Acidobacteriota bacterium. Classification (GTDB taxonomy): domain Bacteria; phylum Acidobacteriota; class Vicinamibacteria; order Vicinamibacterales; family CAVPJW01; genus CAWGYQ01. Next base: position 716,609 of record CAWFOC010000003.1, read on the forward strand.
TGGGCGCCCCGTTGCGCGTGTGAAAGAGGAAGAACTCGACTTCGGGACCCGCGTTCATGATCAGTCCCTTGTCGGCTGCCATCGCGATGACGCGCTTCAGGGCCGTCCGCGGACATCCCGCAAAGGGCCGATCATCGGGGGCGTAGATGTCGCAGATGATTCGACCGACGCGCTCGCCCGTGTTGTATGCCCATGGAAACACGCGGAACGTCTCGAGGTCCGGTTTGAGATACATGTCCGATTCTTCGATCCGGACGAATCCCTCGATGGACGAGCCATCGAAGAGGATGCGCCCGTCGAGCGCATCTTCGAATTGCTTGTCCGGAATCTCGACGTTCTTGATGATCCCGAGAATGTCCGTGAACTGAAGGCGCATGAACTTCACCTTCTCACGCTCGGCCCTCTCGAGAATGGCGGCCTTGAGCTCCGCGCCCCGGCGGGCGTTCCGCGCGGCGCGGCTGTCAGAGTCCGTTTTCATGAACGGTGTCCTCGCTGATGGCGGAAACGAGTCTAGGTCCCGCGATCGGGCGTGTCAACGTGCCCGGGCTCGGGTTTGCGGGTCTGGAAGCCCACAAACCGTCGGGCGCCAGATCTCGTCTATTCCAGACAGGATGGCTTGGCCGGCGTTCAAGGTACCACGTGGAAGCCGGTGGCGCCGTTGGAGGGAGAACATGTCGATGAGGGGTCTCGTTCTGGGCGTGTTGTTGATTGTCGGAGCCGCCGGTGCGGCCGTGCTGGCTCCCAGGGTTCTCGGCCAGACGCCCGGCGATCGCGAGAGGGCCGAGAGTCGTGGATTTCAGTTGCCGTTCGACGGAGGAAGCCAGATCGGGGCCTCGGTGCGCGATCTGGATGAGGCTGATGTGACCCGCGAACAGCTGGCCACCCCTCGCGGCGCCGTCGTCGAGAGGCTCGAGACCGACGGTCCCGCGGGCCGGGCGGGCTTGAAGGCTGGCGACATCGTGGTGGAATTCGACGGTGAGGCCGTGCGCAGCGCCCGGCATCTGACGCGTCTCGTGCGCGAGAGTCCCGCCGGACGAACCGTCACGGCCACCGTTGTTCGCGGCGGGACTCGCACGGCGCTCGAGCTGACCCCAGTCGTCGCGTCCCGCGTTCGGACTCGACGGGCAGGCCTACCGGGAGTCCATGCGGAGCCTCGAGGAACTGGGCCGCACGATCGACCTCGAGTCCATGATGGGATTGCCCGGCGGCCGCGGCCGTCTGGGCGTCACCGTGCAGCCGCTGACGCCGCAACTGGCGGCGTACTTCGGCGTCAAGGACGGTCTGCTCATCACGAGCGTCCGAGACGAGTCGCCGGCGGCTGCCGGCGGGCTCAAGGCGGGTGACGTCATCACGACGGTCAACGGCACGAGCGTCACGACGCAGTCCGACCTGATCCACGTTCTGCGCAGCGGCTGGAGAGAACACGGACGCAGCGATTGAGCTGATGCGCGAGCGCAAGACCGTCTCCGCGACGGTGAAACTAGAGCGGCCCGAGATGCGACGGAGAATGGCGCGGGGCCGGGAGCTCTGAGTGCGCTCAGAAGCGGCCGGCTGATTCTCCCTAGGCCTGAGCGACGCTCGGCACGGGCGGCGCCGCGGCAACGAGAGCCGAAAGCTGTGCCGCCAGAATCGTGACGATGGCGCGGGCATGATCGTCGGCTTCGACACCGTGCGGCACTTCGACGGCGAGCACTCCGAGAGAGCCCTCTGTCGACAGCACCGGCGCAACAATCGCGCCGAATGAGCTGCCGTCGCCGGCCACCGCCGTGAGATTCCCTTCGCGGAACGCGGCGGCAGCTGCGTTCTCTGCGTCGTAGGCTATGGCGCCAAGCCGGGCGACGCCGGCCACTCCGTACCCGTGACTGAGCGACGGACGGAGCTCGCCTCGGGAAGCGTCCGCCAGCCAGAGGACGATGCCGCGCGCATTCAGGAGCGCTGTTGCGCGTTCGAGGATCGCCGTCAGCTGTGTCGGGTCGGTCACTCGCGCCAGATCAGTGCAGAGCCGCGCGGCGACGGTCAGGCTCGCGCGAGGGGCTTCGGTTGGCACGTCGGCTCGGCGCGGTCAGGTACAGCTCGGAGGGCCCGTCGGGCGAGGCGTCCAGCGTCGCGGGTTCCGAGGCCGACGGCCTTTGCGGCAGGAACGCGAGCAATATCAGCGAAATCAGCGCGACACTCGCGGTCCCCGCAAGCCACCACAATTGCTCCAGCCGAGCCTCGGAGAGTGCGGTCGCGGTCGCGGCGGCACTCATCGCGCGCACCGATTCAACTTGCTGCGACGCCGCCTCGACGAGCTGAACGCCGTCGGTGAAGATCACGTCCGAGGCCAGTGACCGCTGATTCGCCACGATGTTTTCGCGCACCGTCAGGTCGAGCTTGCGCAGATCGGCGACGACTGAGCGCCCTTCATCAACGGCATGACGCGCGTCGTCCGCGTTGACGATGCGACCCAGATGCGCGAGGCGGTTATCGAGCTCGCCGAGCAAGGCCGTCACGCGCGACGACCAGGTACCTCAAATCCCTGACCAGCCACGAGATAGCTGCGCTGGCCAGAAGCCCAGTTCCGGCAGCACTGCGACCAAGTGACGCGCTTCGTCGTCAATGGCCTGCTGGAGGGACGCACGGTCGGCGCGCTGCCGCTCGAGCTGATACACGCGATAACCAGCTGCCCCGCAGGCAGCGACTGCGGCGAGGACCAGCACGAGTCGCCATCGGCGGTGCGTCACGCCTGGAGTTCTCCGTGGACCGAGCGGTTTTGCAGAAGATAGATCAATCCGCCGGGCAGGCTCGACACGATGGTGACAGCCAGGTAAAGAAGGGCGAGCGATATCGCCGCGTCGGGAGGAGTGCCGAGCCGGCCGAAAAGTAGCAGATAGAGCGCGTCGCGCACGCCGAGGCCGTTGATGCTGAGTGGCAGCATGGCGCCGAGAGAAATGAGCGGCACGAACACAGCCAGGGCGGAGACCGGGAACGTCAATCCCAGTGCCCGCGCGTTCAAGAATACCACGGAGATCACGATTGCCTGGAACAAGAACGACAACGCCAGCGTCGCCAGGAGCGTCCGCTGCGCGCGCAGGTAGGGTGTGAGGGCTGCATACAGCGCACTCGTGCCCGGCCACACACGAGCCAGCGGTGTCACTGACGCAATCCGGTCGACGAGCGAGTAGGCGCGACGGTTGAAGATCAGCAGATTGAGCGCGACGAACGCCACGAACAGTCCCATTGCGATGGCCGGCAGCGACAAGCCGAGCAGCCGCACCGGAGGCGCCAGCCACGACGCCACCAGGGCCGTGGTCAGGAGCGCTGCGAGGCCGATGTTCCGCTCCATGAACACCGACACCGTCGCCCGTGCCGGCGAGCCGGTCTCGCGGGAGAGCAGGACGGCCTTGACGGCGTCGCCCCCGACCGCTGTGGGCAGAAAGAAATTGAAGAACATCCCGATGAAATAGAAACCCGCCAGGCGGAGAAACGGCGCGTACAAGCGAACCGGACGGAGTGTCAGGAACCACCTGTAGGCCGATGACAACTGGCCCACGGAGTACACGAGCACGCTGGCCGACAGATACACCGGGTCGACCGACGCGAGGTGGTCGAGCACGCGCCCGGTGTCCAGACGGTAGAAGATGAAGGCGTACAGCGCCAGGGTGACGGCGAGTTTGATGAGCGTTGATGCTGGACCGCGGCGCACACCGGGGGCCGGCATCAGCAATTCACGCGAACGCGCGCGACGGGGTCGTCGGGCCGGTCTCTCCGCGGTGTCCTGCTCATCGCGCTGGGGCGGCTAGTAGACCGGCAGATACGGGCTCAGATACTGAGCGATGATCGTGAAGCGGTTCGTGAAAATCAGCACGCCGATGACGACCAGCAGCGCTCCTGAGACCATTTCGATGGTGTGGTAGTGGTGCCGGATGCGCGCAAAGGCCGTGAAGAACTTGTTGATCGCGAGAGAGGTGGCGATGAAGGGGATGCCGAGGCCGAGTGAGTAGATGGCAAGAAGCTGTACGCCTTGACCGATGGTCTCCTGGGCCGCCGCAATCGCGAGAATGGCCGCGAGAATCGGTCCGATGCACGGGGTCCATCCGAACGCGAAGGCAATGCCCACGAGAAGGGCGCCGAACGGCCCAGCCGGCTTGCGCTGGGTGTGCACGCGCTTTTCCGCGTACAGCCACCCAATCCTCAGAAGCCCCATCGTGTGCAGTCCGAAGAGAATGATGATGACGCCCGCAATCTGTCCGAGAATCGTCAGGCGCTCCATGACGAACTGCCCGATCGCGCTGGCCGAGGCACCGAGGGCGATGAACACGAGCGAGAACCCGATCACGAACGCCACCGACGAAACCAGCGCCCGGCGGCGCGTCGCACCCGACGTGGGGGCGGCCTGACTTCCCCCGCGCAGCTCGTCGAGCGTCGAGCCGGAAATGAACGAAAGATAGCCGGGAATCAGCGGCAGAACGCACGGTGAAATAAACGACAGCACGCCGGCCACGAAGGCGGCGAGCAGCGAGACGTTCTCCATGATGCTTCCTCGACAGGTTCGGCGGCCGCTTCAGTCGGCGTCGCGCTGCAGGGTCGCAATCGGTCGAAGCGGGATAATCGATCGTTGAGGGTCGTCAGTATCCTCCGGCGCGAATTTCACCGGCGGCACATCCTGGAACAGGAAGTCCCATTTCCAGCGCTCGGAAGGATTCGATGTCTGCAGCCACGTCCGGGCTGTCACCGGTCTGGCGAATGATACCCGCTCGAGATTCGAGTAAGCCGACTTGTCAATGAGCATGCGGCCGATGGCGGCCCGCACGTCCGCAGCGGTCGTGAAATCCATCTCGATGCCGAGGGTCTGACCCACACGCGTGAGCACCAGCCAGTCCTCGAGCGCTTCCCCGGGCGCCGGGATCACGCGAGAGGCGGCCTGCACGCGCCCCTGATCGTTGGTGTAGAGGGCGTCCTTTTCAACCGAGCACGATCCAGGCAGTACCAGGTCGGCTGCCGCGGCGAGCGGTGTGAACAGAACGCCGTGCACGACGAGAAACGTCAGACGGTTGGATCGGCGGGCCTCGAGCAGCCAGTCGATGTCGCCAAGCGAGCCCACCGGGCCGGGGTCGAATACGTAGAGCGCCTTTACCGAGCCGGACTCGACGGCTTGCCTGAGCGCCGAAGGCTCGTGGGGCCCCTCATGCCCATTGCCGACCTCAATTCCGAGATCCCGCGCGCCGTTCACGTTGGGAGCATCGGTCGCGGGAACGCGGAAGCGGGTTTCAGAGGGCTGGTCCTTCTCGCGATGCTGCCAGCCAAGCGCGAGCGGTCCTTGGCCTGATGCGTCGGCCATGCGCTTCAGGAGGAACAATTCCTCGAGCGATGCATGGGCGGACGCCAGGAACGCCAGCGAGCATTTGGAATGCCCGTCACCAACGGTGCGCGCACGAAGGGTGGCGAGCGCGTCGCGCCAGCCCACTGGCTCGAGCGCGCCTGTGGTGCCGCGGGCGAGCGGGCGCTTGAGACGCTCGTCTCCCTCGATCCAGTGATACTCGAAACGGCCGATGTCGCACATCCAGTAGCCGTTGACATCGGGGTTGAATCGCGGTGTGAAGCGGACGAGCCGGGCGCCTTTGGCCCATTCGGGCTTGGCCTTGATCCACGCCGTGGTATTGCAGCCCTTCGAACACTGCGTGCAGACGGTATCGACGGCGTGCGGGTTGTCCCACGGGCGGGATTTGAAGCGGTAATCGCGTGTAGTAATGGCGCCAACCGGGCAAACGTCCATGAGGTTGCCCGAGATCAGCGAATGGACGCCCTCTTCACGAAAGGTGGCAATCTCGCTTCCGTACCCGCGATCGACGATCCCGATTTGTGCGTCGGTGTCGACCTCGCGCATGAATCGCACGCACCGCGTGCAGAGGATGCAGCGATTCCGGTTCAGCATGAGCGTGGGACCGAAATCGACATCGGCCTTGACGCCCTCTCCGTCGAACGTGCGACGCGGAAACTCCATACGGCTGCGCTCGGGACCAAATGCGTACGAGAAATCCTGCAGGGGACACTCGCCGCCCTTGTCGCAGACCGGGCAGTCCAGCGGATGGTTGATGAGCAGGAACTCGAAGACTCCTGCGCGGGCCTCGATCACGTCGGGCGACTTCGTGTGCACGATCATGCCCTCGGCTACCGGCGTGGAGCACGAAGTCTGGAGCTTGGGCATCTTCTCGATCTTGACGATGCAGACACGGCACGACCCGTCGATGCCGAGACCGGGGTGATAGCAGTAGAACGGCACCTGAATGCCGTGCTCCACGGCCGCTTGCAACACGGTTTGGCCCTTTTCGACCGTCAGCGCCCGCCCGTCGATCGTCAGTGTGACCGTCTCCATGTGGGCCGATCATACCACGGTGATCATGGCCGGATTTCCGCGTGGAACTTGATGTCGCTGTCGTTTCGATGCGATGAAATCGGCACCAACTCGCTGGCGCCTTGACAAGGTCTGGAGGGACTACTAGAGTCCAGGTCGACCTCGATTCGGTCGAATTTCAAGGAGGTCGTGCCATGGACGCCGTGCGCGTTCGGCGTGGCTTCTCCCTCGAAGTATTCGCAGCAGCCGCTTTCCTCCTCGCGACCGTCATGGTCGCCACTCTGATTCTGCGCGAACTTCGCACCGTGCGGCCCGCTGCGCCTATCGGCGAGGAGCTTCAGGCCGTGCCGTCGGGCGTGCCGACACACGGCATCTCGGTGCCGGCGCTCCTGCTGCTCGACGGGAAGGAAGTGCGCGTGGGCGATGACGCGGATCGCGTGGCGGCGCTGCTCGGTCGGGACTCGCAGCGTGGTGCGGAAGCGACCGAGCGCGGGCCCATTGGCGTCCGAGTGACGCGCACCTACGACCACGCTGGTACGCGCTTCATCCTGGTGCTGGAGCCATTCGAGCCGAAGGGCCGTCCCCGGGTCGCCGGCATCTACATTCACTGACCGCCGGCTGGAGAATCGTCCCTGCGGCGCTCGCCTATGCCGTCAGGAATCGCTCCGCGAAAAAATCGCCAGCGACGCCTCGTCACGATTGACGATCACGTCCCGGATTGGCGCGGGGCTTTCGATACGCTGTTCAATCTCATTTCCGGTGACAGCGACCACGACCTCGGTCGTCGTCCGACCCTCGTGGACGAGCGTGACCGTGACCGGAAACTCGAAGGCCCCCGACTGCCGAAACCGGATGACCACCGCGTCTTTTTCCGTGCGCCATTGGTAGCGCACTTGAGGCAGCTCGTCAGAGTAAATCCACCCCTCGAAGAAGCGCTCGAGCGACCGCCCGGTCTCCGCCTCGAACACCTGCCGCAGGTCCTCTGTGCCGGCCTTCTGAAAACGGTAGGTCGTGTAGAAGCGTCTGAGCGATCTGAAGAAAGCCTCGTCGCCGACGAGACGACGCAGCATGTGCAGGACAGCCGCACCCTTGTTGTAGACGAGGGCGCGGAAGATGCGGCCGTCGCTCTTGATGTGTCCCAGGCGATACCCCAGATAGACGGGGCCCTCCTCCGACTCCGACAACGCCCAGCGCCGGAATTGGCGGATGATGCTCAGAAAGACCTCATCGCCGCGGCGCTCCTGTCCGTAGAGCGCGGCGAAGTATTGCGCGAAGCCTTCACTCAGCCACTGCTCGTGAAAGTTTTTCCAGCCCACGGCCTGGCCCCACCACTGATGCGCGATTTCGTGGGCCAGAAAGAACTCGGGAAAGCCATTGAACGAGGCCGGGTCGCTACGCCACGATAGCGAAACGCCTGGCGTGGGCTGGTTGAGCGCGGCAAAGTAGGCGGGGCTGTGGCCTCCCGGCAGCGTGTTCTCGAGCACCGCGAGCGTGAACGAGGGATAGGGACAGTCGCCGAGAATCGACGTATAGAACGTCACGAGTTCTGCCGCCCGATCCGATAGCGCGACCGCACGCGCCTGCTGCCGGGGGTTGGCCTCGATGGTCAGCTTCAGCGCGCGGCTGTCCGGACCGCCTTCGGCGGCGTCACCCGCGACCTGGTCGGATCTCGCCGGCAGGGCCACGCGGCGATTTGCAATTTTGACGAATCGGCTGACGACCGCAGCGAGGTAGCGCACAGGCTGCTGTAGCGGTGAAGAGGAACACGTTCGTCGCCTCAGCCCCCAGGCCCACGGTGACCGGCGAGCCCTCCGCCAGCTCGCCGCTTGCGACCACACCGTGAGTGGCGGGAACCGTCAGACGAAGCGTCGCCGTCGCATAGTCGGTCGTCGTCGCCTGCAGGTACCAATACGCGCGATTGCTGTAGAGGAAACTCGGCTCGGGCAAGATCCGCGGCGTATAGTCGTCCTCGTATCGCACGCCCTGAAGAGCCTCGCGGTCCGATCGCTGCGCGACGAGAGGGCCCGAATAGATCGTGTTGATCGTCAGGATCTGATCGCGCAATACGGGCGCAGGCAAATTCACCACAATGGTGTTTTGATTGCGGACGCGCAGGTGCAGCAGTCGTCCGAGCTCCTCGCTCGAGACCGACTGCACGGTGAGCGATTCGGCCAGGCGCAGCGACACGGTCGCGGTCTGGGCGGCGCGAATCCTCATTTGAAGCCGCGTCCGTCCCTGAATCCACTCCCGGCCGGGAACAAATGTCGCATCCACGTAGTAGTCGAGGACGTCGTAGTCGGCCTTCGCGTCCTCGTCGTAAAAGCGCCCGCGGGTGGCCAGCTTCCGCTGCGACGGGTAGATGGAGATGGTTCGATTGTTCTCGCGGTCGAACAATTGGATGTCCTCGGGCTCGACAGACGAGCGCGCATAGGTCAACTTTCCGTGCTTGCGCGTGCGAATTTCGGCGACGAAATCGCCGGGCGGCGGGTGGAGCGACCAGGTGCCGGCGCTCAGGTCGCTCAGGTCGATGATGAACGACTTCTCCTTTTCCTCCTCGAACACCATCTCGGCGCGGCGCAGAGTCGCGCGGGTCGACGCTCCGCTCGCTGAGAGCCTCCTGGCGAAAGCGGTCTTTAATCTCAGTCGGGTTCAAACGGATGAACGCCGAGTCGAATGACGTTCTGAGGACGTCCTGATCGCAGAAGATGCGAAGCTGCCCCTGCTCTGTGGCCGGAGACGGCGAAAAAATCAGCTCTCCGCGGCCGAGCATCACCAGGCCCGTGACCCCATCGGGCGATTCGGTGACGAAGACCGACCCGGAAGGCAGCTTGAGCTCGAAGTCCTCCGAGACCACCGAAAAGCCGTTGGCCGTGTACTGCTTCGACGCGTCGAGGGTCAGGAGAAAGAGGCCCTCCAGCGTGGTGAGAATTTCCTGGTTGAGGATCGTCCACACGGGGACCGCGTCGGCCCGGCCGCCGTCACTCGAGCGCTGACGCCGGAGGTCGAGCCGCCACGTGTCGATTCGGCCTCGAGAGCCGTCCTGAGAGAAGACCTCGACCAGCAAACGAAGCCCGTTGCCGGACGTTCCAAGCACCCGGCGGTCGCGTTCCCGGACGACGGCGCGGGTCACTTGCGTGCGAAGACCCGAGGCAAACTGGGTTGCGCGCTCTCGATTGGCTGTCGGCGCGACCATCTCCAGGTAGGCCGCACGATCGGTGGTCTCGACGATTCGCTGGAGTCTTGCGACGAGCTCGGGAATTCCGTCGGCCTGGGCAGACGCCGCGGCAGGAATCCACCCGAGGATTCCCGTCACCAGCAGAACGCCGCGAATCCACCGTCGTCGGTTCATGCCCCGATTAGACCCCATGGGGAAATTCTGGCCCCAGTCACTCTTCAGATTATAGGGGCGAGCACGGTGCCCACCCCCTTTGGCCCCAGACGCATCCGGCGTGACCGCCGGGCGCCATCGAACGCCGCGCTTTTGTCAGATGAGACCGAGCTCACGGCCGACACGATGAAAGACGTCGAGCGCAAACTCGAGGTCTTCACGCGTGTGAGTGGCAGTGACGATGGTGCGGACGCGAGCCTTGTCGCGGGCCACGGTGGGGAAGCCAATGCCCTGCGCGAAGACGCCCTCGGCGAACAACCGGTCCGACAACCTCATCGCGAGGGCGGCGTCACCCACGATGACCGGTGTGATGGGGCTCTCGCTGAGGCCCGTGTCGAAGCCGAGCGTTTTCAGCCCCGATTTGAAGAACGCCGTGTTCTCCCAGAGCGTTTCGATCAGCTCGGGCTCCTCGAGCAGGACGTCGATGGCGGCCAGACAGGCGGCAGCCACGGCGGGCGGATGCGACGTCGAGAAGAGAAATGGGCGGGCGCGATGATGTAGAAAGTCGACGAGCGCGCGGCTGCCCGCGACGTAGCCGCCCAGCACACCCACGGCCTTCGACAGCGTGCCGACCTGGATGTCAACGCGGCCGTGCACGCCGAAGTGATCGATGGTGCCCCGCCCGTTTCTCCCGAAGACCCCGCTGGCATGCGCGTCGTCGACCATCATGATGCAGCCGAATTCCTCGGCCAGATCGCAGAGCGAGGGAAGCGGCCCGAGATCGCCGTCCATGCTGAAGACACCGTCGGTGATGAGCAGCTTGCGCTGGTCGCCAGGCAGTTCCGAGAGCACGCGGCGTGCAGCGGCGACGTCCTTGTGGGGATAGACGCGAATGGCGGCCCGGCTCAGGCGGCATCCGTCGATGATGCTGGCGTGATTAAGCTCGTCCGACACGATGACGTCGTCCTTACCGAGAATGGCGGCGACCGTACCGGCATTGGCGGCAAAGCCGCTTTGAAACACCACCACGGCCTCGGTGTGCTTGAACTCCGCAAGGCGCCGCTCGAGCTCCAGGTGAATCGCCATCGTGCCCGCGATCGTCCGCACCGAGCCGGTACCCACGCCGAAGCGTTCGATCGCCTCGAGTGCACGCACGCGCAACTTCGGATGCGTGGTCAATCCGAGGTAGTTGTTCGACGAGAGGTTCACGACCACTCGGCGATCGATGGTGTTTCTCGCCCGCTGCTCGCCGTCCAGAACACGAAGCTCGCGGTGCAAGCCCTGTTCGGCCAGGCTCGTCAGCTCGGCGCTCAGGAACGCGAGCGGGTCGGATCGCATGACCATGTCCTTTATGCGGCGACCTGGTGTCGCAGACACAGCCGGCGCCGGGCGGCGGAATGTCTCAGAAGAAGAGAATTGCGGTCCAGGGCACGATGGCGACGGCGAAATACACGCCGGTGAGCGCGGCAATCACACCGTGCACCTGACACATATGGAGCAGGATCCCGAGAACGCCCGCGGTAACTTTGGCAACCGCGAGTGCAAGGCCGTGTCCGACCGCGCCCATGAATGACAGCATCAGCGGATTGCTCTCGATGTGCGCGCCGTAGTTGACGATGCCCACGTAGGTGAGGGCGCCGTCGAAGAGTTGGCAGAGCAGAAATGCCACGAGGGCTGCGTCGCCAAACCGTCGCGATTGTGTAAAGGCGAATGACATTGCTCATCTCTACTGACGATGAGAGGTCCTGACGGCCGGCCAGACGCGAACGAGCCCGCCGCCGAGTTGGTTCGACGATGCGCGGTCAGCCGCGGAACTGCTCGGTGAATGTCTTCATGTCGTCGTAGATCGACGCCAGCTCATCGGGCGAGGCAAGGAACACAACGCGGAAGAATCCCTGATCCGCTGGCAGGCCGAACCCTGATCCATACACACAGAGAATGCCCGTCGCGCGCAGCAGTTCGACGACGTAGTCCTCATCGGTGCGCCCCGGCGGCAGTTCCACCTTGGGCATCGCATAGAACGCAGCGGTTGGAGGAACGCACGACACTCCCGGGATGGCCGTGAGCATCCGAACAGACACGCGGGCTCGTTCATCGAGCGCGGCGCGAAACACACGCTGGTGCGATCGGTCACCCGTCAGCGCCGCAACGACCGCATATTGCATGGGTCCAGGACTGCACAAGCGTCCATCTGCGAGCTTCCGGATGGCTGCTAGAAGATCGTCGAGCCGCTCGCTTCGTCCGACGCCGAGCCATCCGGCGCGCCAGCCCGGAGCCAGATATCCCTTGGACAGACTGGAACACGAGATGACCGGCGCGTCAGGATCGAGAGAACCGATCGGCTCCACCGGACCGCTGTACGCCAGGTCACCGTACACCTCATCCGCCAGAAGAACGAGATTGAAACGGTCGGCCAGCTCGAGGAGCGCTTCGCGAACCGGCCTGGGATAGACGGCGCCCGTGGGGTTATTGGGATCGATCACGACGAGCGCGCGCGTCTCTGTGGTGATCAGAGAACGAAGGTGATCCAGATCAGGCAGCCAGTTGTTACCCGGATCCGTTCGATAATAGACAGCGCGCGCGCCGATCTTCGCGAGCACCGCCGTATAGAGCGGATAGGTCGGTGAGGGAACCAGCACCTCTTCTCCGGCGTCGACCAGCGCCGTGAGGGCGAGCTCGATGGCTTCGGACGCGCCAGAGGTGATGACGACACGATCGGCCGACATCGGGAAGCCGCGCCCATCGAACTCGGCGGCGACGGCGTCCCTCGCGGCTTGAATGCCGGGCGACGGCATGTAGCCGTTGTGCCCGTCCTTCATCGCCCGTTCGATGGCCGCGACGAGGTGCGGTGGGGTTTGGAATCCGAACTGCACCGGGTCCCCGATGTTTAGGTAACGCACCTTCTGACCGGTGGCCTCAACTTTGCGGGCCTCTGCCACGATGTTTCGGATGGCATACGTGAAGTTGGACACCCGGGACGCGACGCGGACCGCGGGGACGACGTGCGGATTCATGACGCTGCATCTTACGGTACAGGCGCAGAACGGCCGAAAGTGGCAGACGACAGCAGTTTTTACATCCGCAGGGCTGGGTCGAAGCGTGCAGATAATGTAGTTCTTACATGATTTGCGGCATCGCGACGGGCACCTACAGCGGCCCGACGACGATAAATGGCGTTATTACAGTAGTTTAAAAGTCTGGCAGGCGAGTTGAATATGCGAGAGAGCGATGAAGTGGGGCCCGTGGGCCGGGATGATTGTGGCGCTGGCCATGGTTCCCCGGGTCGTCGGGACCCAGGAAGCGGACACGCCAGTTTTTCGAAGTGGAGTTGATCTCGTGACGCTCTCGGCGGTGGTCAGGGACGGCGACGGACGGTTGGTGGGCACGCTGACGCGCAGCGACTTCGAGCTGTACGACGCCGGCGAGCTCCGACCGATCGCCGAGTTCCGCACCGAGCAGTCGCCGATCAGTCTGGGGTTGCTCATGGACGTGTCGGGAAGCATGGACGTGACGGCCAAACTCGAGGGCGCCCGGCAGGCGGCTCACCACCTTCTGAGTTGGCTGCGACCGGGGGTTGATGAAGCCGCGCTCTACATGTTCGACACGGCGCTCACCGAGCTCGTGCCCTTCACGAAGGACACCAAGCAAGTTCAGATGGGCCTCGAGCGCCTTTCGCCGTTCGGTGCCACGTCGCTCTACGACGCCGTGGCGTCCGCGGCCGAGCGCGTCGTCGAGCGCGGTCGCCTGCGGCGTGCCGTGGTCGTGCTGACGGATGGGCAGGACACGGCCAGCCGCATGCGGGCGCCTGAGGTGTCAGGCATCGCGAGTGCGATCGACGTGCCCGTTTACATTCTGGCGGTTGTGTCGCCAGGGGACGATCCCGACGATGAAGAGTCGTTGACCACGGAAAAAGAGGCTCGACGCGTGGCGGATCTCTCGGATCTGGCACGCTGGACCGGCGGCGGGTTGTTGATGGCGACCGGGCCGGCGCAGGCCAGCCTGGCGGCTCGCCAAATCGTGACGGAGTTGCGGAATCAGTATCTGATCGCCTTTGAACCGGGTAAGAAGCCTGGGTGGCACTCCCTCGAGGTCCGCCTGCGTCCGAAGGGCCTGACGGTCCGTTCGCGCAGCGGCTATTACGCAGGGCCGACCCGCCCGACGAGTTGAAACAACAGGAGGACAGCATGCGGAACCTAATGGCAGCGGCAGCAATCATCGCGGTGGGTGTGGGCAGCTCGGCTGCGTGTGCGACCAAGGGCTATGTGCGGAACCGTGTCGGCGAAGTCAACACGAAGGTCGAGTCGCTGTCGACCTCGCTCGAGGAGACGCAGGAGCGAACCCGAAAGAACGAAGTCCGGATCGAAGAGGTCAACACGAAGACCGATCAGGTGGGCCAGCGCACCGAGGCGGCGAACCGTGCCGCGGCGGAGGCCCGGGATGCGGCAGGCGCGGCCGGGATGCGCGCCGAAGAGGTGGACAAGGCGACGAGGCGGCTGATCTTCGAAGTCGTCCTGAGCGAGGATCAGGGCAATTTCAAGTTCAACCAGGCGGCTCTTCCCGACGAAGCGAAGCTTCGCATCGACGAGATGATCAATCAGCTCAAGACCGACTCGAAGAACATCTACATCGAGGTCGAGGGCCACACGGACGGCACGGGCGGTCCGATGGTGAACCAGCGGATTGGTCAGGAACGTGCCGACGCGGTGAAGCGGTATCTGTATGAAGCGCACCAGGTCCCCCTTCACAAGATCAACGTGATCAGCTACGGCGAGGAGAAGCCGGTGGCGCCGAACAACACGCGTGACGGCCGTGCGCAGAACCGCCGCGTGGTGATCAAGGTTCTCGCCTAGTTTCTACGAACGCACTATCGTCCTCACGACAAGAGGGCCGCGCCGCGCGGCCCTCTTGTGTTTCTGCGCGCACTCGCACTAGAGTCCCCGCATGGCGATTCGAACCGAACTGAGTCTGCGTCTGCAGAACAGCCCGGGTGCACTCTCCGGCGTGTGCCAGCTCCTCTCCGAAGAGCGTGTGAATGTTCTAGCTATCGGGCTCGAAACGAGCGGACTGCTTCGCCTCGTGACCGACAATCCCGTGCACGCAGCGGGTGTCCTTCGCGACCGTCATCACCGTCTCGAAGAGCGCGACGTCATCTATACCGTCATGCCCAACCAGCCTGGCGCGCTCGCCGGCGTCGCGCGGTTGCTCGCGGAAGCGGGCGTCAACATCGACTATGTCTATGCGAGCGTCGTCGAAGGCGATCGCATGGTCGGCATTGTCGTCGGTGTCGCCGATGCTCAGCGAGCGGCCGCGGCCTCGGGGCTCTGACGCGCATCCCGTTCCGTCACGACGGTCATCGGTGGTCTGCTGGAGGGGGCGTGCGGCTCTACGTCGAGACCATGGACGCGGTGTTGGTGGATTTCGACGAACAGGGTCTCGTCCGCTTCGAGAACGAGGAATGGCGCCGGCCGACACTGCAGGAGCATCGTGCGGTGCTGCACGCCGCGCGCCAGGCGTTCGACGAGTTGAGCGAGCTCATTTCGGCGCTCGATCCGCCAGCGCCCCAAGACTGATGCCTTCGCCTGCCGTGATCAGGAGTCGTTTCGGACGCGCCGTTGGAGGGCGCGACCGATGGACCTGACCAATCGTGTCGCGCTGCTGACGGGGGGGAAGCGGATCGGCGCCGAGGTCGCCGCAGCGCTCGCAGGCCGTGGAGCGGACGTGGCGCTCAGCTACAACCGGTCACGGGCCGAAGCCGAGGAGACAGCGTCGCGCATCCTCGCGCTTGGCCGTCGTGCGCTGCTGCTCAAGGCCGATGTCGCGCAAGCGGCGGATTGCGAGCGACTGATCGCTTCCACCGTTGCCGAGTTCGGGCGCCTCGACGTGCTGATCAACATGGCGTCACGCTATGTCTCGACGCCGCTCGAAGCGCTCACGGTCGACGACTGGGACGCCAGCCTCAACATCGATTTGCGAGCGGCATTTCTCTGTGCGCGCGCGGCCGTGCCGCACTTGAAGGCCGCCGGCGGCGGCCGCATCATCAATATCAGCGACTGGCTCGTGAAGAGCGGTCGCCCCCGCTATCCCGGCTATCTCACGTATTACGTCGCCAAGTCTGCGGTGATCGGTCTGACCGAGGCGCTCGCTTTCGAACTGGCAGCCGACGGCGTCCTGGTGAACGCGATCGCTCCGGGTCCGATTCTCGCGCCACCCGACATGACTGAAGCCGAACAGGTTTCCGTCGAGAAAGCCACACCGCTCGGCCGATGGGGCGGGGAGCAGGAGATCGTGAAGGCCGTGCTCTGGCTGATCGACTCGGACTTCGTCACAGGCGAGGTCGTCCGGGTGGACGGTGGCCGCCACCTCAAATAGAACTCATCCTCAGACGGTCACGCCGAAGAGCGCGCGCATCGATTCGAGAGCACCTCGGAGCTCGGCTGGCTCGCGTGCAAAGCAGAAGCGGATATAACCCTCGCCGTTGGCCCCGAAATCCACGCCCGGAACGCAGCCGACACGACCACCCGTGATGAGCCGCTCGGTCATGCGCCACGACAGCGATTCCGAAGCCGAGCCGCCGAGCGAGGGATCGTTCTGCCAGGCGGGATTGATCTTCACAAATGCGTAGAACGTTCCGGAAGGCCGCCGCCCGCTGAACACGCCCGGGCCGAGATCGTCAATTCCCTGATAGAAAAGGTCGCGGCGCGCCTGCAGCTCCCGTCGGTACACGCGAACGGACTGTTGCGATCCCTCGAGCGCGCCGATTCCGCCGTATTGCACCACCGACGACACGTTGCTGGCCGTATAGAACAGCACCTTCTTCGCGCGCTCGCGGATCTTCGGATCCTTGATGGCAAGATACCCGAGACGGAGACCCGTCATCGCGTAGGTCTTGCTGAAGGTATAGACAGGAATCGTCCGATCGTAGAGTCCCGGAATCGACGCGATGCTGATGTGCTCGCCGTCGTATACGACGTCCTCGTAGGCCTCGTCGGAGATCACCCACAGGTCGTTGACCACGGCCATCTCGGCGATCGCTTCCAGATCCGCACGCGTCAGAACACCGCCCGTGGGATTGCTCGGCGAGTTCAGATAGATGGCCTTCGTGCGCGGCCCGATCTTCGACCCGAGCTCGTCGAGATCGTATCGCCACGACAGAGACTCATGGAGCGGGCAGGGCACCGGTACTGCGCCGGCTGCGAGGACGTGACCGGCCGCCGGCGGCCACTCGGGATCGGGGACGATCACCTCGTCGCCCGGCTCGAGTAGTGCCTGGCAGACGAGATAGAGTCCGTGAATGCCACCGTTGGTGGCCATGATCTCGTCGGGTGCGCCGACGGGTATGCGGTTGTCGCGCTGCAGCTTCTCCCAGAGCAGTTCCAGGAGCCTGGGCACGCCCGTCGTCTGCAGGTAGTGTGTGCGGTTTTCGGCGATTGCGCGCGCCATCGCGCTCTTGACGGTGTCCGGCGCGTCGAAGCTCACGTCTCCCTGGTCCAGCCGGAACGGGTCTTTGACGCCGTACATCATGTCGCGAATGCGGATAATGCCCGAAAACGGCACGACATCGAGACGACGCCCCATGGACCCATGGTAGCGCGAATAACGGGGAGCGGGTGGCGCGGGGCCGGTCGTCCGCGCCACGGCGGGTTACCGTCGAGCCATGGCCCGCGCGCGCACCCAACACATCAGGCGGAGGCGACCCCGGCGCGGTCCAGGACGGTACTGAGAACCGAGGAGGCTCGCCCAAGAGGAAGGTTGCTGATGTAGAGATGCTTGACACCCAGATCAAGGAGAGCCCGTACGGTCCGGGCGCAAATCTCCTCGGCCGTCGCCCCGGCGGCGAACTCGCGAGCGAGCGCCTCGGTCGGGACGGGCAGAAAGCGTCGAAGTGCCTCGAGTGTCTGAGGATTGGCGCTGCGATAGTAGAAGACGCCGAACAATCCCGGCTGTGTCAGCCCGCGGCGGCGGGCGACGCGCACGAACTCTTCCACTGGCGGCAATCGATGATGACTGACGATTTGCGTCAGGAAGAACTCGCCCGTGAACCGGGCATCGAGCAGATAGTCGAGCTGTCGCGCGGGATCGGCATAAGGGTTGGCCCATCCGCCCAGCTGAAGCGCGGGCTCGTGGGCGCGAATGGCTTCGCGAAGTTGCCAGGCGTGCTCGACCGATCGAGGCGGGCCCACATGCCGATCGCCGCCCAGCACGACCAACGCCGGGAAGCCGTGCTGCCTGGCCCGCTCGGCGTAACCGAGGCAATACGACAACGTGTGTTTCGCGGTGAGAAACGGAACGATGCGGTCCAGCGGGACGTCGGCGCCGATGTTCGCAATCAGATGGCGAAGGTTGTCCTCTTCACTGGCTCCGACGGCGTTGTCGGTGAGGAAGACGTAGGTGCCCTGACGCGTGAGGCGGCGAACGGAATGATAGGTATCAATCCACGCATCGATCCCGGCTGACGCCCCCAACTCGGCACGCGGCGGCCTGAGCTCGGCCGCCACGAGCACCCCGTCGCCCTTCAGGGTCTCGACCAGAGTCACGGGTCTCCCGGAGCGTTCGACGGTTCTGTCACTTGGTCTTGGTCTTGTAACCGGCAGGGATCGTGAAGAGATCGTCGGCCAGGGCTCCAGTCGAAACGGTCGTGACTGCGGTGGACATCGCCACTCCGCCCATCTTGTTCATCATGCCGCCCATCATGCCGCCGCCCTCGAACTTGAGCTGCGTATCGATCTGATAGGGAATGCCATTCAGGCTCGCGATGGCGCGATACATCTCGGTCTGGGATTGCAGCTGGGCGCCCTGCGACTTCGCCAGCTGGGGGTTGCCGAAGAACAGGCCGTTTTCGGCCGCAGCCTTGTAGAAGGCCGAATAGTCCGCAGATCCCGGCGCGCCCTTGGCCACCCACAGCGGCCCGCTCATGGTCATGTTGATGACGCTGTCGCCCATTTTCATCGGAACGGCGATCGTCGCAGTGTACTCAGCGCACGAGCGCCCGAGCAGCGTCTTGCTCTGACCAGTCGGCGTCAACGAGACCTTGGGCGGGCCGGCGATGTTCTTCTGCATGTCGGAGGCCATCTTGGTGACGTCGATGATCTCGGCCTCTTTCTTCTTGGCGTTCAACACGATCATCTGACGGGAGGCGGCGTCGAGAATGCTGATGTAGTCGCCCATCTCCATCCGCATCTTGCTGCCCTTGATGTAGCTGATCGACTGCGTGCTCTGGTCGTTGATCACGAAGCCCTTGCCGGAAACCGTGCTGGTGATGGTGACGTCGGCGCCCAGCGGCGACGAAGCGGCGAGAACGAAAGCCAGCGCACACAGGCAGAACTTCATGACGATCCTCCGATATCTGCGCGAATTGTCGGCCGCATCGCGAGTATACAATAGCGCGCGTGACCGCTCGGCTGGCCGCGTACCGCGAGAGCGTGCTGGCGCGGCTCGAGCGTCTTCCCGCAGTTCAGCTTGCCTCGGGCCCGTCCCCCGTCGAAGAACTTCCCCGGCTGAGCGCCTTGCTCGGCGGCCCGCGCCTGCTCGTCAAGCGCGACGATGCCCTCTCGTTCGCGTTCGGCGGCAACAAAGTGCGCAAGCTCGCCCTCGTGGCCGCTGAAGCACGCGCGCGAGGGGCCGACACGCTCGTGACGGCCGGAGGCATCCAATCGAATCACGCGCGCGTCACCGCCGCGACAGCGGCGCGCCTCGGGTTCGACTGCGTGCTCGTCGTCAACGGCCAACCTCCCGGCCGCGCATCCGCGAACGCACTGCTGAACGCACTGTGTGGCGCCACCATTCGATATGTCAACGCTCGCGAGGAACGTGCGAGCGCGATCGAGGAGGAAGTCGACCGACTCCAGCGCGCAGGCCGCCATCCTTACGCGATTCCAATCGGGGCCTCCACGCCGCTCGGCGCTGCGGCCTTCGTCGGAGCCATCGGCGAGCTGATGGGGCAGGGCATCGCGCCCGACGTCATCGTGCATGCGACCTCCTCGGCAGGGACGCAGGCCGGGCTGGTGGCAGGGTGCGCGTTGCTCGGGCTCGACGCCGACGTCATCGGCGTGAGCGCCGACGATTCGTCGGAGCAGATCGGGACGGCCGTGCGCCGGCTGCTCTACGGTCTCGGTGCGCTTCTGGACGTCGACGGCGAGTGGCTCCGGCGCGACGCCGAGGTGACCGTGGACGACAGGCAGGTTGGCGGAGGGTACGGTGTGGCGACAGCGGCGTCGCAGGAGGCGATTGAGCTGACGGCTCGCACCGAAGGCCTGTTTCTGGATCCAACCTATACGGCGAAGGCGATGGCAGCCGTCATCGCGGGCGTCAGGGAGCGCCGCTTCAATTCCCGGTCAACGGTGCTGTTCTGGCACACAGGAGGCCAGGTCGGGTTGTTCGCCTGAGCATTCAGGGATTGCGGAAGTCTCTTCGTGAGCTTGGAAGATTCTGTTAGAGTCACCAGATTCCGACTCTCACTTTCCTCGGCGCTGCCCGCACGGTTACCGGTTCCAAATATCTCGTCGAGCTCGACGGCTGGCGGATGCTGGTCGACTGTGGCATGTTCCAGGGCCTCAAGCCGCTGCGCGAGCGCAACTGGCAGCCCCTGCCCGTCGACGCCGGCAGCCTCACGACCATCGTCCTGACGCACGCGCACATCGATCACTCCGGTTTCTTGCCTCGCGTTGTGGCGCAGGGATTCCGCGGCCGCATTTTCTGCACACCGGGGACGGCGGATCTGTGCAGGATCGTGCTGCCGGACGCCGGGCGGCTGCAGGAGGAGGACGCGCGACAGGCGAACCGCCACGGCTATTCGAAGCATCATCCGGCGCTGCCCCTCTTCACCGAAGCCGACGCCAACCGGACACTCGGGCAGCTGCAGCCTGTTGGCTACGAGCGGCCGATCGAAGTTGGTCCAGGCGTCACGGTGGAATTCATCAACGCGGGGCATCTGCTGGGTTCCGCGTACGCGCGGCTGAGATTGCCAAACGGACGGGAGATTCTGTTTGGCGGCGATCTCGGCCGCTACGACCGGCCCGTCTTGCCAGATCCGATGCCGATTCCGACCGCTGACGTCCTGCTCTGCGAATCGACCTACGGCGATCGTGTGCACGAAGCCGACGATCAGGGCCGGAAGCTGGCGGAGATCGTCAATCGGACGATGACGCGGGGAGGGCGGCTCATCATTCCTGCCTTTGCGATCGGTCGCGTCGAGGAGGTTCTGTACTGGCTGGAGCGGCTCGAGCGCACTCGCCAGATTCCGCAGCTGCCGGTCTTCGTGGACAGCCCGATGGCGATCGAGGCCCTGAGATACTACCGTGCCCGCGCCGATGAGCTGGACGCGGACGTGCGACCTGCGTTCGGCCGGACGTGCGCGTTCTGCACGGCACGGCTCCAGACGGTTGCAACGCCCGAAGAATCGAAACGATTGACGGCGTCGAAGGCCCCCGCGATTGTCATCTCTTCGAGCGGTATGGCCACGGGGGGCCGCGTGCTGCATCACCTCAAGGCTGCGCTGCCAGACCCGCGCAACACGGTGTTGTTCGTCGGGTTTCAGGCCGCTGGCACCCGCGGCCGGCAGCTCGTAGACGGTGCCGACGCCGTCAAGATTCACGGCGTCGTCGTGAGTGTCGCTGCGCAGGTCGAGAAGCTCGATTCGATGTCCGCGCACGCCGACTCGACCGAGATCATGCGATGGCTTCGCGGATTCACGCGGCCGCCGTCGGCGACCTACCTCGTTCACGGCGAGCCCGGTCCCATGGATGCGTTGAAGTCCGCAATCGAGGGCACACTCGGCTGGACCGTTCGAACGCCCGACTATCTCGAAACCGTGTCGCTCGACTAGCACCTCAGGAACAGTCGCGTGGCCACCTCGAACGAGGCAGGTTTGCCCGTCGAGGTGCCGCTCGCGGTAAGCTAGAGCAGAAATCGTGAAGCCATGCGGACGAGGAGCAGAGCGATCGTAGTGGTCATACTGGCGGCGGCGGCCGCCGCGTGTTCGATGCCCGACTCGAAGCCTGTTCCCACCGAGCCCGCTCCGTCGCCAGCCGAGCCCGCCGCCGAACGGCCATATTTGCTCGAGCGCGTGGACGACGCCGCTGTTGTACAGGCGTACGCAGATGGCTTCGGGGCGCTACCCCTTCGCGAAAAGACCCTCATCTGGCATCTCTATCGAGCCGCGCTTGCCGGGCGCGACATTTATTACGATCAGAGGTACGCGCCGAGCCTCGAGATGCGAGAGGTGCTCGAGGCCGTGATCATGCGTCGGGACGGTGTCGATGCGGCGACGTTCGACGAAATCCATCGCTACACGAAGCTCTTCTGGCTCAACAACGGCACGCACAACAACCTGACCGCCCGTAAGTTCGTCTTGAAGTGCACACCCGAAGCGTTTGCGACCGCGGTGCATGCCGCGGTGCGGGCGGGCGCGCGACTGCCGCTCGGAAACGGCGAAACCGTGGACGCGCTGCTCGCGCGGCTTCGGCCCAAGTTCTTCGATCCCGCGGTCGATCCCATTGTGACGAACAAGACGCCCGGCCCCGGGAAGGACATCCTAGCGGAGAGCGCGAACAATCTCTACGTCGGGGTGACAATGCCCGCTTTGAACGGCTTCACGGAGCGCAACGGCTTGAACTCCCGTCTCGTGAACGAGAAGGGCCGGTTGCGCGAGGAGGTCTACCGGGTCGGCGGCCGCTACGATCATCAGATCGCGCAGATCGTCAGCCATCTCAAAGCCGCCGTGCCCTTCGCCACCGAGTCGATGGCGAAGGCGCTCGAGGCGTTGATCCGGTTTTACACAACCGGCGCCGCGCGCGACCGCGAGGCGTTCGACATCGCCTGGGTCCAGGACCGGAATTCGCCGGTCGACACGATCAACGGATTCATCGAAGTCTACATGGATGCTCGAGGCATCAAGGGCTCGTGGGAAGCGCTCGTCTATTACATCGATGCGGAGAAGACCGCCGAGATCATGAAACTCGCCGACAATGCCCAGTGGTTCGAGGATCGGATGCCCTGGGATCCGATGTACCGCAAGCCGGGCGTTCAGGGCATCACGGCGGCCGCGATTGACACCGTGATCAGGACGGGCGAGGCAGGCCCGGTCGGCGCCATCGGCATCAACCTGCCCAACGATCAAGCGATTCGCGAACGCTACGGCAGCAAGTCGGTCTCGCTGTCCAACATCACCGAGGCGTACGACCGCTCCGCGTCGCCGGAGCTCCGCCGCGAGTTCTCGTGGACAGAGGAGGAAGCCGAGCGGTCGTTACGCTGGGGTGGGACCGCCGGCGAGCTGCACACGAACCTGCACGAGGTGATCGGTCATGCTTCGGGACGCAGCTCCGATCGGCTGAAGCAGACGCCGCAGCAGGCCATTCGCGAGCATTTCTCGGCGCTCGAGGAAGCGCGCGCCGACCTCGTGGCTCTCTATTTCTTGCCCGATCCCAAGCTGGCCGAGCTCGGTCTCGTGCCAGCGGATGATCAGTCCGAGATTGTGGCGGCCGAGTACCAGGCGTACACGCGTAATGCGCTCGTCCAGCTGCGGCGCATCCGTGAGGGGTCGCAGATCGAGGAAGACCACATGCGCAATCGCCAGATGATCGTCAACTGGCTGATGGCGAACACGAAGGCCATCGAGGTGCGCCACCGCGACGCCAGGGCCTTCTACACGATGATCGACGCGGCGGCGTTCCGGGACGGCGTCGGCCGTCTGGCGGCCGAGGTGCAGCGAATGAAGTCGGAAGGTGACTACGACGCCGCGAAGCGGCTGTTCGAGGCGCACGGCATCCACTTCGATCCGAAGCTGCGCGATGAGGTGGTCAGGCGCGTCGACGCGCTGAACCTGCCGTCCTATACGGGGTTCGTCATGCCCAGGCTCCAGGCCGTGACGCGCGGCGATGGACAAGTGACCGACGTGACGATCTCGTATCCGCTGGATCTGACCCGCCAGATGCT
This sequence comes from uncultured Acidobacteriota bacterium, assembly GCA_963817395.1. Lineage (GTDB taxonomy): Bacteria > Acidobacteriota > Vicinamibacteria > Vicinamibacterales > CAVPJW01 > CAWGYQ01. Next base: position 740,200 of record CAWFOC010000003.1, read on the forward strand.
CGAGTACTCCGGCAAGCTTCCGGCGGAGCCTGCGGTGAGCCATCGGCCGTGAACGAAGGACCTTCCTTCCAGTGTTCTCGTCTCGAGCCGGCGCGGAGCTCACGCCCAATCGCCTCACCCGGGTCCTGAACGACCTCCGCGATCGCCACGTCCCCTACCTCGATCTGACCGAGTCGAATCCCACACGCGCGGGGTTCGACTATCCAACCGATCTGTTGCGGGGGCTGGCCGGGACCGAATCGTTGACGTATCGACCCGAACCGTTTGGATTGCTGTCGGCCCGCGAAGCCGTGTGCCGCGACATGGCACGCCGTGGAGTCCGCGTCCGGCCAGACCGTGTCGTGCTGACCGCGAGCACCAGCGAGGCGTATTCCTTCCTCTTCAAATTGCTCTGCGAACCGGGGGATCGCGTCCTCGTACCGCGCCCGAGCTATCCGTTGTTCGAGCACCTGTCGCGTCTCGACGGCGTCGTGCCCGTCGCCTACGACCTCGAGCGCCACAAGCGATGGGCGGTCGATTTCGACGGGCTCGAGCAGGCCATCGATGCGAGGACGCGCGCGATTCTGACGGTCAGCCCGAACAACCCGACTGGCAGCGTCCTGTCGGCCGATGAACACGACCGGATGGCGACGATCGCGGCAAAGCAGTCGCTGGCGTTGGTGGGCGACGAGGTGTTCATCGACTATGGGCTGGACTCATCGTCGCCGGGCTCGATCCTCCAGCATGGTGGCGCGGGCGCGTTGACGTTCGGCCTGGGCGGGCTGTCGAAGTCTGCCGGCCTCCCGCAAGTCAAGCTGGCGTGGATGATTGTGGAGGGACCGACCGGGCTCGTCGACGCTGCCTTGCTGCGGCTTGAAGTCATTGCTGACGCGTATCTGTCGGTGTCGACACCCGTCCAGTTGGCGGCAGGGGATCTGATCGAACGGGGCGCGAGCGTGCGTGGTCAGATACAGCGTCGCCTCCGGTCGAATCTCGACGAACTGAGGCGCGTCTCCTCGACAAAACCCTCGTCGGAGCTCTTGGAGCCGGAGGGCGGCTGGTCGGCGGTGGTTCGTGTCCCGGCGGTCATCCCGGAAGAGGAGTTGGTCGTGCGTCTGCTGGAACAGGAGCACGTGCTGGTTCATCCCGGGTACTTCTTCGATTTCCCCGGCGAGGCGTATCTCGTGTTCAGCCTGCTTCCCGACCCCGGCGTGTTCGCAGAGGGGGTTCGTCGCGTGTTCGATCAGGTCTCATGAAGGCGTCGGACCAATCGCGGCGCCGCGCGGGCGCAGTCGTTCCCCTCTTCTCGGTGCCGTCGAGTCAGAGCTGGGGGATTGGCGAGACGACCGACCTCCCGAAGCTTGCTCGATGGCTTCGGGCCGCGCGGCTTGGCGTGCTGCAGCTGCTGCCGATCAACGAGACCGCCCCGGGCGATCAGTCGCCATACTCCGGCCTGAGCGCCATGGCCATCGATCCCCAGTATGTGAGCATGGCGGCAGTCGCCGAGTTTGTGGCCAGCGGTGGCGAAGACGCTCTCGATGAAGAGAGCCGCACGACGCTTCTCGAGGCGCGTCGAGCCAGCCACGTGGCGTACGACGCGGTGCGGAGCCTGAAGCGACGGGCGCTTCGACTGGCCTTCCAGCGTTTTGACGAGATGGAATGGCGACGGGAGTCGCCCCGCGCGCGGGCACTGGGCGAGTTCATCCGCCGCGAAGCGTGGTGGCTCGATGACTATGCGCTCTTTCGTGCTCTTCACGCCGCGCACGGCGAACGGCCGTGGACCGAGTGGGCAATCCCGCTCCGCCATCGGGAGGAGGCGGCGCTCGAATCAGCGCGGCGCGCCCTCGCTCGCGACATTCTCCATTACCAGTACGTGCAGTGGATTGTGGAGGAACAGTGGCAGGAGGCGCGGAGAGCGTCCAGCGGACTCGCCGTCTTCGGCGACTTCCCGTTCATGGTGGCTGCCGACAGTGCCGATGTCTGGATCCACCAGAACGAGTTCCGACTGAATGCCTCGGTGGGCACCCCGCCCGATGCCTTCAGCGAAACGGGCCAGGACTGGGGCATGCCGGCATACCGCTGGAACACCGCGAGGAGCGCTCATGTGGAATGGCTCGCCCATCGGGCGCGTCGGGCTGCGGCCCTCTTCGATGGCTTTCGTGTCGATCATGTCGTCGGGTTCTATCGCACCTACGTGATTGCGCAGGACGGGACGCGGGGATTCGTGCCCGAGCTCGAAGCCGACCAGCTGGCGCAGGGCGAGAGCATCATGAAAGTGCTTCTCGCGTCGGGCGCCGAAATTACGGCCGAAGACCTCGGCACCGTGCCCGACTTCGTTCGGGCCTCGCTGACCCGCCTCGGCGTGCCGGGCTATCGCGTGTTTCGATGGGAGCGCCAATGGCACGAGCCGGGGACGCCGTTTGTCGATCCGGTGGACCTTCCGCCGAGCTCGGTGGCGACGAGCGGCACGCACGACATTGCGCCGCTGGCGGCATGGTGGGACGCCCTTCCGCCCGACGAGCGGCGGGCCATCGGAGAGATTCCTTCCGTGCGGCGCCTCGCTCCGGAGCTGGCGTTCGAGTCGGCCCTCTTCGACGAGCGCGTGCGCGATTTGCTCATTGAGACGCTTTATGGCGCGGGATCGGACTTGCTGCTGCTTCCCGTGCAAGACATCTTCGGGTGGCCCGACCGCATCAACGTCCCCGCCACGGTTACGCGGGACAACTGGAACTACCGCCTGCCCTGGAACGTCGAGACGCTGCTGGACAACGTCAGCGGTCGTGAAAGGAGCGATGTCCTCGCGAGGTTGAGCCAGCGGTACGGTCGCTCCTGACGTGTTGGAGATCGTGCGCTCGCGTCAGCCGAGCTCGAGGCGTTCGGCAATGGCGGCCGTCATGGCCGAGCAGGTCAGTGCGCTCTGGCCGGGCAGCGCGAGATCCGCGGTCACGCACCCGTCCGCGAGGGTGCGCGTCACGGCGTTCTCGACGGCTCGAGCCTCGCGGTCTGCCCCCAGCCCGTAGTGAAGCATCATGGCCACCGAGCTGATGGCGCCCACCGGGTTGGCGCTGTTGGTGCCAGTCAACCTGGGCGCCGAGCCATGCACCGGCTCGAAGATGCCGACGCGTCCGCCGATGCTGGCAGAGGGCAGGAGTCCCAGCAATCCGACGAGGCCGCCGGCCTCGTCCGACAGGATGTCGCCGAAGAGATTCTCGGTCAGGATGACGTCGAATGCTGCCGGTTCGAGAATCAGCTGCAGCGCGCACGCGTCCACGTAGGTGGTCTCGTAGCGCACATCCGGATATTTCGTCGCCAGGTGGCCAACGACGTGGCGCCAGAGCTGAGAGGTCTCGAGCACGTTCGCTTTGTCAACCAGCGTGAGACGCTGGCGTCGCTTCCGGGCGGCCTCGAACGCAATGATGGCGACGCGCTCGATCTCCGAGCCGGTGTAGGGCAGCGTGTTGACGGCCCGGCTCGCGTCGAGATCCAGGCCGCGCGGCTCGCCGAAATAGAGGCCCCCCGTCAGCTCCCGCACGATGAGCAGGTCAGTCCCGAGCAGCCGCTCGGATTTCAGGGGACTCTTGGCCTCCAGCCCGGGATAGGCGCGTGCGGGCCTGAGGTTCGCATACGCGCCGAGCTCGCGCCTCAGCCTGAGGAGAGCGCTTTCGGGGCGCGAGGCCGGTGGCAGGTGATCGAACTGTGGATCGCCGACGGCACCCAGGAGCACCGCGTCGGACACGAGACAACGGTCCAGGGTGTCGGCCGCCAAGGCCTGTCCACCGGCGCGAATCGCTGCCCCGCCGATCGGGAGCGAGGTGAAATCGAAGGTGTGGCCGGCCAGCCGGGCCAGCTTCGTGAGAATCGTAACGGCCGAATCGATGACTTCAGGACCAATGCCGTCGCCCGGGAGAAGGGCGATACCCGCCCGCATCCGTCAGGCTCCCCGTCTGTAGCCGGCGGCCGGCATGCTCTGGTGCGAGCCGGACGCCACGCCGTCGCCCGCTGCACGTAGCTCGGACTCAACGAGCGCGATGACGTCGGCGTCGCCGATCGTCTTCTGGACGTCGGCAAGGGCGATCATCGCGCGGTAGACACGATCCAGCATGAGCTTCTCGAGCGTGAAGCCGAGCTGCTCGCACCGCTGACGCAGGGCATGACGCCCCGAATGCTTGCCGAGCACCATCGTGCTCGACGGCAGACCGACATCCTCGGGCCTCATGATCTCGTATGTCCGCCGATCCTTCAACATGCCATCCTGATGGATGCCGGCTTCGTGTGCAAACGCGTTCCGCCCGACGATGGCCTTGTTCGGCTGCACGGCCTGACCGGTCAGCGCCGTCAGGAGCTGACTGGACGCAAACAGCTCCTCGGTGACGATGCCGGTGGTGTACGGCAGGCGATCGCTGCGCACCTTGAACGCCATGACGATCTCCTCGAGGGCGGCGTTTCCCGCGCGTTCGCCGATCCCGTTGACCGTGCACTCGATCTGGCGGACTCCGGCGCGGACGGCGGCCAGCGAGTTGGCGACGGCGACGCCGAGGTCGTCATGGTTGTGGGCGCTGAACCGGGCGCGGTCGGCATTCGGCACACTATTGAGAATTCGGGCGAAGAAGTCGCCAATCTCGTCGGGCGTCGAGTATCCGACGGTGTCCGGCAGATTGATGGTCGTCGCGCCGGCGTCGATGACGCCTTCGACGACCCGACACAGGAAGTCGAAATCGCTGCGCGTGGCATCCTCTGCCGAAAACTGCACATCGTCGGTATAGCGCCGCGCCAGGGCGACACCCCGGGTCGCCGTCTCGAGACACTCTTCGCGGGTGATGCGCAGCTTGCGCGTCAGGTGGAGATCGGAGGTTGCCAGAAACGTGTGGATACGAGCGCGAGCCGCCGGCTTGAGCACCTCGCCGGCGCGCTCGATATCGGCCGTCGCACACCGGGCAAGGGCCGCAATGATCGGCCGGCGCACTTCGGTGGCCACGAGGCGGACTGACGCGGCGTCGGCAGTCGGACGCGATCGGGAAACCGGCCTCGATGATGTCCACACCAAGACGGTCGAGCTGGCGGGCGAGCTGCAGTTTCTCGTCCGTGCGCATCGAGAAGCCAGGGGCCTGTTCGCCGTCCCGGAGAGTCGTGTCGAAGATAATGACGCGGTCGTCGGCCATCAGCCCTCCCTGTCGGCTTCTGTTGTAGTGACCAGGAGCACCTCCAGTCAAATCTATATTGATTACAATTTGATAATCATTGTTTATAATGCGGCCCTGGCGCCCGTTCCGCGTATCCCATGGACCTGAGCGAATTGAACGTGTTTCTGACGGTGGCGGCCGAGCGGAGCTTTTCGCGGGCTGCGGCCAAGCTGCACCGGACCCAGCCGGCCGTCAGTCAGGCGATCCGGCGGCTGGAGGACGACCTTGGCGAGCGGTTGTTCGACCGCTCGGCCAAAGACGGGTCGCTGACCGAGGCCGGCCGGCTTCTCTTGAACTATGCGCATCGGCTGATGCGGCTGCGCGAAGAGGCCGAGTCCGCGGTGCGCGAGCTGCGCGATCTGCAGCGCGGGCGCGTCCTCATCGGCGCGAACGAAGCGGCCGTTCACACCTTGCTGCCGCTGGTCGCGCGGTTCAGGGGCAAGCACCCCCAGATCCAGGTGGACGTCCGGCGGGTTCCGGCGCGGCAGATTGCCGTCGAGGTCGCGCAGGGCAGCCTCGAGTTCGGTGTCCTGACGTTCCATCCGACAAATCGTGATCTGTCGGCGCTCACGATCGGCACCGACGAGCTGGTCATGCTCGTTCACCCCGACCATGTGCTTGCCGGGCGTCATCACGTGAGCATCGAGGAGTTCGGCCGGCAGACGGTGGTGGCCCACAACGACCCCTCGCCCGCGCGTGAGCGCGTGCTCCGGCTGTTCGAAACGCGGCGGATGCCGCTCAATATCGTCATCGCCCTTCCGAGTCTCGACGGTATCAAGCGTGCGGTGGAGATGAAGCTTGGCGTCGCGCTGCTGCCGCGGCGGTGCGCGCTCGCAGAGATTGCCGACGGACGTCTGGTGGCGGTGCCGGTGGCGCCGGTGTCGCGCATCCGGCCGCTGAAGCTGGTGTATCGCCGCGGCGTGCAGCTCTCACATGCGGCTGGAGCGTTTCTGGAGACGGCGCAGGAGGTGGAGTCGCTGGCGGCAGCGCCGCTGGCGAGACGCACCGAGCGCGTCAGACGTCAGGGCGGCGGGAATCCCGAGATGTAAGGAAGGCGCGCGGCCACCGCCCGCACCTGGTCGTCGTTCTCGAGCAGCAGAATCGTCGCGTCCCAGGTGCCGTCAAGGAGAACGTTGCGCGCAGCCGGCGGCATCGTCGCCGGCACATTCCGATCGCCCACTTGCACGCTCAAGTCCCCAACGCTGACCGCGATCTCCAGATCCGGACGCGATTCGACCGCGCTCATCGCTGTCTCGATGTCAGCTGCCGCCACCGTCAGGCACGGCAAACCGATGATGAGGGAGTTGCCGAAGAAGATTTCCGAGAACGACTCACCGACCACGGCTCGAATGCCCCAGCGCTGGAGGGCCTGCGGCGCGTGCTCGCGCGACGATCCACATCCGAAATTGCGGTTGACGAGCAGAATGGCCGCGTCCTGATATGCCGGGTTCGAGAACGGGTGCATCTGACCCGCCTGCTCCAGCTGACCGCGGTCGTCCTCGAAGACGTGCGCTTCGAGGCCATCGAACGTGATGGCACGCAGGTAGCGGGCAGGAATGATGCGATCGGTGTCGACGTCCTGGCCGCGCAGTGGCAGGCCTCGGCCCGAGATGCGGTCGACCTGAATCCGCTGGCTCATGCCGCTCGGTCCCGCAGCACGTCACGCACGTCCACGACTTCGCCCGCGATGGCGGCCGCGGCGACCATGGCGGGGCTCATCAGCAGCGTCCGTCCCGTGGGACTGCCCTGCCGGCCCTTGAAATTGCGGTTCGACGACGAAGCGCACATCTGGCGGCCGACGAGCCGATCGGTATTCATGCCCAGACACATGGAGCAGCCGGCGCCGCGCCACTCGAACCCTGCCTCCTTGAACACGCGGTCGAGCCCTTCCTCCTCGGCCGCGCGACGGACGGCCTGGGAGCCGGGCACGACGAGCGCCGTCACGCGCCGATTCACCTGCCGGCCCCTGACGATCGACGCCGCTTCGCGCAGGTCGGACAAGCGCGCGTTCGTGCACGAACCCACGAACGCGACATCGATCGGCGTGCCCGCAATCGGCGCGCCACTCGAAAACCCCATGAAGTCCAGCGCTTCTTCGATCGATGCCCGCTCGACGGCCGGATAGTCGGCGGCGCGCGGAATGGTCTGGGACACCGAAACCGACTGACCGGGGTTGATCCCCCACGTCACAGTCGGCTCGAGGCGATTCGCGTCGATCGCGAACTCGTCGTCATAGGACGCATCGGGATCGGATCCCATCGACCGCCACCAGGATACGGCCCGGTCGAAGGCCTCACCCTGCGGCGCGAACGGCCGTCCCTGCAGGTACGCGAAGGTCGTCTCGTCAGGCGTGACGTAGCCGACGCGCGCACCACCCTCGATCGACATGTTGCACATCGTCATGCGCTCGTCCATCGACATGGCGCGGACGGTCTCGCCGGCGTACTCGTAGGCGTACCCGACGCCGCCTTTGACGCCGAGCCGTCGGATGATGTCCAGGATGACGTCCTTCGCATACACGCCCGGACTCAGGCGCCCCGTGACGTTGATGCGCCGGACGCGCAGAGGATCCATGGGGAGGCACTGCGAGGCGAGCACGTCGCGGACCTGGGAGGTGCCGATCCCGAACGCGATGGCGCCGAATGCGCCGTGCGTGGAGGTGTGGCTGTCGCCGCAGGCGATGGTCATGCCTGGTTGCGTCAGTCCGAGCTCAGGACCGATGACGTGCACGATGCCCTGGCGTCCGGTAGACATGTCGTAGAGGGGCACGCCAAACTCGCGGCAGTTGCGCTCGAGGGTCGCCAGCATGTCCTCGGCCATCAGGTCCAGGAAGGGACGTTGCTGATTGGCCGTGGGCACGATGTGATCGACCGTGGCAAAGGTCCGCTCAGGGAATTTGACCCGCCAGCCTCGGTTGCGCAGCATCTCGAACGCCTGTGGCGTCGTCACCTCGTGCACCAGGTGCAGCCCGATGAACAGTTGTGTCTGCCCTCCGGGTAGCTGACGCACAGCGTGGGCGTTCCAGACTTTGTGAAAAAGCGTGTGACCCATCGCGTTCAGTCCCGAGCCGCCGCGGCCGCCGTCGTGGTCGGGGGCGGAGGCGTCGGCTTTGGCAGCGGTTTTCTCGGCAGCCGGTCCGCGCGGTTGGCCGCATGGTACGCGAAGCTCGCGACGATGACGGCATTCTGCATCATGTCGTTGGCCTGGACCCGCTCAAAGACGTCCATGTTCGAATGGTGCGTTCTGGTCTGGTACTCCACCGGGTCCTGAATGAACTGAAACCCGGGCAAGCCGACTTCGTCGAACGCCAGATGGTCGGTGCCCGTCGTGTTCCGGATTGCCAGCGTGGTCATGCCCAGGTTCGTGAAGGGTTGCATCCACGCCGAGAAAATCGGTGCGACCGCCTCGTTGCGCTGCAGATAGACACCCCGGATCGCACCGGTGCCGTTATCGACGTTGAAATACGCCGCCATCTTCCCGTGTTCGGGTTTGAGGGCCATCGTGGCCCGGATCACCGTAGTGCTGCAGGACGTACGCGCGCGATCCGAGGAGGCCCTGTTCTTCGCCGGTCCAGAGCGCTATTCGTAGGGTCCGCCGCATCTTGAGCCCTGTCGCGCGAAGAATCCGCATCGCCTCCATCATGACGGCAGAGCCGGCACCGTTGTCCGTGGCGCCAGTCCCCGAATGCCAGGAATCGAAATGCGCCCCGATGATCACGACCTCGTCGGCGAGGTCCGTTCCAGGAATCTCGGCTACGACATTAAAGGCGTCGAGATCGGCGGTATCGAACTGGTTCTGAACGTCCATCTCGAGCACGACCGGCAGCTTCTTCTCGAGGAGACGCACGAGCCGCCCGTAATGCTCCGCGGCAAGGACGACCTGCGTGGGTACCGGCATGTCACGCGCAGCCCTGAGGCGGCCGTCGCCGACGAACACGGTGCCTCCATCGCCACGGCCCGGTTCGACGAGCGCCGCAACACCCTCTGCCAGAAAGAACTGCAAACGCTTCTTCTGAAAATCGACGCTGAGCGTCGGTCCGGCAGGACGGTTGGCGTTCGACCGGGCCGACTCGGGCTGGCGGGCCAGATTCTCGAGCTCGGCGGGCGTGAAGCGATGCCCGGGTGCGTCGAACAGCGCTCTCAGCTCGCGGGCCGGTGCCGTGAGCACGAACTTGCCGCTCAGCTGGCCGCGATGCTTGTCGAAGTCGGCGTCCGTCTCGATCACGGCCATGACCGCTTCTGCGCGAACGACGCCGCTCGTCCCTGGCGTCCAGGCCTTCGGGTATCCGATGAGCGGAAACGTCTGCGGCGCCACCGCATGCGCCACGAAACGCTGGTTCGACCATCCCGGTCCGAATGGACCCCAGCGCTCCAGCCGGACGTTCGAGAGTCCCCATTCGTTGAACGTGCTCTCGGCCCACTTTGCGGCCGCGCGAATGTTTGGAGAGTTAGTCAGGCGCGGGCCGTGCACATCGGTCAGCCAGAAGAGCAATGTCATCACCTGGGAACGCTGAAGGCCTTCGTCCTTGATGGCGAAGATGGCATCCAGGTCGACCTGCTCGGGAACGGGTGCGGCTCGAACCGCCACCAGCACCGCCAGGATCACAGTCACCGCCCGGGCCGCGCGCCGCACGCGATTCGTCATGGAGCCTCCGGAACGTGAAGTCTCAAGGTGGTCACGCTACCCGGCGCCGGACTCGCCGATGACAGTTCTGTTGATCGACGACGATCTCGCAACCGGGGGCCGGGAAGTCTGAGCTTCGATTCCTACTGTAACTATATACACAGCAACACCTTATTGATCACCGACAAAATTGAGCGCATCTGCTCCTGTGCGGGACCATCCCGCCGCCGCCCCCACATCTATTCCGGTGCTGACACCGATGGAGTTCCCCGACCGTCGTCCGCCAGAAGATGCCCCGGTTCCAGCGGACGCCCGGAGTGATGACCGCGAGTCGTGGCGTGATCGACGTCAACATGAACGAGAGCGGGCGAGTCGAGACGGCCAGCCTCTTGGTCCTGGGATGACGACAGCCGTAACGACTCTCGGACCGAGGGTCGTGTGCTAGTATGGCGGTTCCCTGAAGGGGCCCGTGCCTCCGTCGACCGAGCGTGCCCAGCAGCCTGTGAGGGCACCGAGCGGTCGCTGAAGCTGCACTCGTCCGCCGCCAATCCGCCGGACCAGGTTTCCGGCCGACGTCTCGTCTCATGGCCTCCATCCACCCGTTTCGCGCGCTTCGTCCGGCGCCCGAACGCGCCGCGCGCGTCGCCGCCGTTCCCTACGACGTCGTCTCGGTGGACGAAGCCCGCTTGCTCAGCGACGGGAATCCGCTGAGCTTTCTCCACGTATCGCGTCCGGAGATCGACTTGCCGGGTGTCGATCCCTACGACGATCGCGTCTATGCTGCCGCTCGCAGCGCGTTCGAGCGCCTGAGACAGGAAGCGCCGTTCGTCGTGGAGGAGCGCCCCTCGCTCTATTTCTACGGATTGCGGATGGGCGGCCACGAGCAGATCGGCGTGGCCGCCTGCTATTCTCTGGACGACTACGAACACGACGTGATTCGAAAGCACGAGCGGACGCGCCGCGACAAGGAAGACGATCGCACGAGACACACGCGGGCGCTCGAAGCGCAGACCGGGCCGGTCTTCCTGGTGCACCGCGCGCACGCGACCATCGACGAGATCGCCACGCGCGTCAAGGCCGAGGCGCCGCTATACGATTTCGAGGCGCCCGATGGCGTGCGTCACACCATCTGGCGGGTCTCCGGCAGCGATGTGCCGGCGCTCGTCCGCGCGTTCAGCGGTGTGCCTTTCCTGTACATTGCCGACGGCCACCATCGCGCGGCCAGCGCGGCGCGTACACGTGCGGAGCTTCGCGCCGCTGGATCGAGGCGTGCGGAGGCGGACACGTTTCTGGGAGTGGCCTTTCCGCACGACCAGACTCAGATTCTGCCCTACAACCGCGTGGTCAAGACCCTGGGCGGCACGACGCCGGATCAGTTTCTTCGCGATGTGGGTGCACGCTTCGCCGTCCGACCGGGCTCGCCCGCACCATCGCGCAAGGGCGAAATCGCCATGTATCTGTCCGGGGCGTGGCACACCGTGTCGCTCGCCAGGGCCGGCGGTCAGAGCACCATCGGTAATCTGGATGTCACCGTTCTCCAGGAACAGCTGCTCGCACCGATGCTGGGCATCACCGACGTGCGAACGGACACGCGAATCGATTTCGTGGGGGGCGCGCGTGGCACGGCCGATCTCGAGCGCCGGGTGGACGAGGGTCGTGCGGACGTCGCGTTCTCACTGTTTCCGGTCAGCATCGACGACCTGATGATTGTCTCGGACGAAGGGGGCATCATGCCGCCCAAATCGACATGGTTCGAGCCGAAGCTGCGCGACGGCCTCCTCATTCACGCCATCTGATGCCGGCACGACGCGGAGACCGATCGTGAAGGTGCTCATCGCTGACACGTTCGAAAAGAGCGGGCTCGCTGGTCTTCGCGCGGCGGGGTGCCACGTGACCTATCAGGCGGATGTCGGCGGCCAGGCCCTGGTCGACGCCGTCCGGGCCAGTGGTGCCGACGTCCTGGTCGTGCGCTCGACCCCGGTGAGCGCTGCAGTCATGGACGCTGGCAAGCTTGCGCTCATCGTCCGTGCGGGAGCCGGGTACAACACCATCGACGTGCGCGCCGCCTCCGCGCGAGGAATCTATGTATCGAATTGCCCGGGGAAGAACTCGATTGCGGTGGCCGAACTGGCGTTCGGGTTGATCCTGGCCCTCGACCGGCGCATTCCCGACAACGTGGCCGATCTGAAGGCCGGCCGATGGAACAAGAAGGAGTACGCGAAGGCCGCGGGACTCCATGGACGGACGCTCGGGTTGCTCGGTCTCGGCAGCATCGGACGGGAAATGGCCGGCCGTGCACACGCGTTCGGCATGGCGCTGGTCGTCTGGAGCCGGCGCTTCGGTGACGAGGGCAGTCGCGAATTGATTCCCGGGACGGAGATCGTCGGTACGCCGGCAGAGGTCGCCGAGCGCGCGGACGTGCTGAGCGTGCACGTGGCGCTCACTCCCGAAACGCGTGGCCTCGTCTCCGCTGACGTGCTGGGACGTCTCAAGCCAGGAGCGATCTTCATCAACACGGCGCGTGCCGAGGTGGTCGACTCCGCGGCGCTCGAGGACGCCGTTCGTGCCCGTGGCTTGAAGGTGGGGCTCGACGTGTATGCCCACGAGCCGAAGGACTCGACGGGTGAGTTCAGCGATCCGCTCACGTCGCTCGCTCTCGTCTATGGAACGCACCACATCGGAGCCTCGACGGAGCAGGCCCAGGAAGCCATTGCTGCGGAGACGGTGCGCATCATCCGCACCTACAAGGAATCGGGCCAGGTGCCAAACGTCGTGAACCTCAGTACGAAGACGCCCGCCACCTGCATGCTGGTCGTCAGGCACCGTGACCGCCCCGGCGTGCTCGCGCACGTGTTCGCACATCTCCGGGCATCGAATCTCAACGTGCAGGAAACCGAGAACGTCATCTTCGAGGGTGCCGAGGCGGCCGTCGCCCGCATCAATCTCGATGGCACGCCTTCGTTGGCGCTGCTTGGCGCGATCAAGGCGGGGAATCGCGACATTCTCGACCTGCACCTGGTCCGAATCTAGGCCGAGCGACCGCAAGGAGGAACCCATGGTCACCGCCACCCGCATCTTCAACTTCGCCGCCGGTCCGGCCGTGCTGCCGTTGCCCGTCCTCGAACAGGCGCAACGCGAGCTGGTGGCGCTGCCCGGCGTCGGCATGTCGGTCCTCGAGATTAGTCATCGTTCGAAGACGTTCGAGGCAATCCTGGCGACGGCCGAAGCCGACGCCCGGAGTCTGGCCGGCATCTCGAACGACCACGCGCTGCTGTTTCTCCAGGGGGGCGCCAGTCTGCAGTTTTCGATGGTCCCGATGAACCTCCTCGTTCCCGGCACTGTCGCCGACTACATCGTGACCGGCATCTGGGGACAGAAGGCACTCGCAGAGGCGCAGAAGGTGGGTGCCGTCAACGTGGCCGCGTCAACGAAGGACGGCAATTTTGCGCGCGTTCCGCGACAGGACGAACTCGTTCTGACGCCCGGTGCGGCCTACGTACACATGACCTCGAACAACACCATCCACGGCACCGAGTGGAAGACGCTGCCGGATGTGGGTGACGCCCCGCTCGTCGCCGACACCTCGTCCGACATGTTCAGCCGTCCGATCGACGTGGATCGCCATGCCCTCATCTATGCGGGCGCGCAGAAGAACCTCGGACCTTCGGGGCTGACGCTGGTGATCGCGCGCCGCGACATGCTCGCGCGCTCGTCGCCAACCTTGCCGACCATGCTCAGCTACGCGGTGCACGCCGAGAACGGGTCGCTCTACAACACGCCTCCGGTGTTCGCCGTGTATATCTTCGGGCTCGTCATGAAGTGGCTCATCGCTCAGGGCGGGCTGGCGGTGATGGCGCGAATGAACGAGCGCAAAGCCGCCAAGCTCTATGCCGCCATCGATGGAAGCGGCGGCTTCTATCGAGGGCATGCCGCTCCCGAGTGCCGCTCGCTGATGAACATCACGTTCCGTCTGCCCAGCGAAGAGCTGGAGAAGAGCTTCGTGAAGGAATCCACGATGGCGGGCCTGGATGGTCTGAAGGGCCACCGATCGGTCGGCGGGCTCAGGGCGTCCATCTATAACGCGTTTCCCGAAGCCGGCGTGGACGCGCTGGTCGAGTTCATGCGCGAGTTCCAGCGAACGCGCGGGTAGGGTCCGTGTGCTAAAATCATCTGTTCCGGTCGTACCAGTCAGTCGTTAGAGTCCTGCCCGGCGTCGAACGGAGACGCTGAGCCGGCCGCCGTTTTGACGGTGCGTGTTGCCACGTGTCATTGGAGGATTCGTGCTCTACTCGTTGCTCCTCAGCCTGGTCATGGCCGCCGTGGTCATCCAGTTCGCCGTATTCAGCACGACCATTTACCTGCACCGCTCCGCCACGCATCGCGCGCTCGTGCTGCATCCGGTCGCGGGGTTTTTCTTCCGGTTCGTGTTGTGGATGACGACGGGCATCGTGACCAGGCAGTGGGTCGCAGTGCACCGGAAGCATCATGCGTTTACCGATCAGGAAGGCGATCCGCATAGTCCGCTTCTCGAGGGCTTCTGGCCAGTCCAGCTCGGCAACGTGTTCTACTACCTTCGCGAAGCTAGAAATCCTGACGTGATCGAGCGCTATGCGCGCGACATCAGGGAAGACTGGTGGGATCGCCACGTATTCAACGTGCCGTACGTCGGCCTGTTGCTGGGCATTGTGCTGCTCTGTGTCACCCTTGGGGTCGGTTGGGGACTTCTGGCTGCGGCGGTTCACGCGGTCATGTACGTCTTCGTGCTCTCATCCTCCATCAACGGCCTCTGTCACCACGTCGGGTACCGGAATTTCGAGAACACGGCGACGAACCTTCGATTCCTGGCACTGCTGACCGGAGGCGAGGGGCTCCACAACAATCACCACGGATATCCGCGGAGCCCGCGATTCAGCCTCCGGGCGAGTGAGTTCGATCCGGCCTGGCCCATCATCAGGGTGATGACGCTGCTCAAGCTCGCCAAGCCGTACAAGACCATCCAGGAAGCCCAGCAAGTCAACTGACAACGAACGTCGTCTGACGGGAAAGCTTGCCTACTCGGTGAGCGGACGCGGACCGCGCCGGCGCCGTCGTCGACGGCGTCGTCTCGGACCGTCGCGCCGTGGTTCGTCGGGTGGGGGTGCGACGCCGGCGCCCGGCACGAGGGCCTTCCACTGCACGACTATCTCGGACGAGTCGCCGTGGATGTCGAGCCAGTTCAGCGCATCGGGAAACACCGAGCGGTGGACCAGCGCACGTCGCGCGCGTGACGAGAGGTTCGGATCGACCAGGCGGCGCTGGAGTGCCTGCAGCTGCGAGAGCCGTTCCACGTCACGGCGCGCGAGGGACAGGACGCCCAGCGTGACACGTGCGCGATCGGGCCGGTCTCCTGGCTTGGGCCCCAGCCCCAGCGGAAGGAGCACGGTGCCCAGGAGCACCGCGTTCGTCAGCGTATCGGGGATCGCGTCGAACCGGGCCCGATAGCGATCGAGCGCCGCCAGCGCGCTCCACAGCTTGTCCGAGGCACCGCGCGACAGCTCGGGGGCGATCGGCTCGAGCAGGCCGTGGTCGACGAGCGTGCGGAAGGCCTGCTCGGAGCGACCACCTCGCAGGATCTTGTAGAGCTCCTCCATCAGGCGCGCCGGGGCCGCGCGACCAATCTCCTGCCGATGACGCCCGATGGCAGCGAGAACCGGCGCATCGATGGTAAAACCCAGGCGCGCAGCCAGAGCCACGGCTCGCAGCATGCGCACCGGATCCTCGATGAATCGTTCATCCGGATCGCCGATACTGCGGATCAATCTGGCTTGAATATCATCGAGCCCGCCGACGTAGTCGATGATGGATCGTGTCTCGATGTCGTAGAACAGCGCGTTGACCGTGAAGTCCCGGCGGAAGGCATCCTCCTCGGGGGTGCCGAAGGTGTTCTCGTGCGGAATCTGTGCCTCGTGCGCCGTGGCTGCCGCTTGCGACGGCGCTGATTCGTGCTGTGGCGGCTCGCTCTCGGTTCCCGCCGGCACCTGACGCCGGAAGGTAGCCACCTCGATGGTCTTCATGCCGAACTTGACGTGGGCCAGACGGAACCGCCGGCCGATAATCCAGCAGTTGCGGAAGAGCCGCTTCACCTGATACGGGTGCGCCGAGGTGCCGATGTCGAAATCCTTGGGCTTTCGCCCGGCCAGGAGGTCGCGCACACTGCCGCCCACCAGATACGCGGTGTAATTGAACTGGGCGAGGCGATAGAGCACTTTGAGAGCGTCGGGATCGATGTCGCGCCGGGACAAAGGGTGCTCGGAGCGAGCCATGACGACCGGATCAGGCATTCGCCAGCATTCTAGCAGGAACCCTTGATGTCGCCCCAACTGCCACATCTGCAATGGTTTAGGCCAAGCTGAAGGGCTGTGGTAGCATCGGCCAGATGCTGGCCCTGCTTCCGGTGTTGTTGCTGACTCTGGCAGCCGCTCCGGCCGACCGCGACAGCCTCGCGCGTGCGCGCACGGCCTACAACGAGGGCCTTTACGACGTCGCGATTGAGGCCGCTACCGCAGCTCGCGCGGTTCCGTCGCTCTCCTCGCCGGCATCGCTGGTGCTGGCTCGCGCCCACCTCGAGCGCTACCGCCTGACGACGGACGCGGCGGACATGTCGTCGGCCCGGGAGGCGCTCGCGGCGGTCAGGCCCGAACAGCTCGACCCTCGCCAGCGGCTGGAGCTCGTCATCGGGCTGGGCCAATCGCTTTATCTCGATGATCAATTCGGTCCCGCGTCCGAGCTCTTCGAGAGCGCACTCGAGCACGGCGCCGTGCTCGAGCGGAGGGCGCGCGAGCGCTTGCTCGACTGGTGGGGGACCTCGATGGATCGGCTGGCGCAGATGCGCAACGCGCCTGACCAGGACGCCCTCTATCGCCGAATCACGGCCCGAATGGAAACCGCGCTCACCGGCGATCCGCTCTCAGCCGTCGCGTCGTATTGGCTCGTTGCCAGCGCGCGTGCAGCGGGTGACCTCGATCGCGCCTGGGATGCGGCCATTGCGGGATGGGTGCGGGCGCCGTTCTCACCGGACGGCGGCCAGACGCTGCGCGGCGATCTCGATCGGCTGGTCGTTCAGGCGCTGATTCCCGAGCGCGCTCGTCACCTCGCCAGCGCCGGCGACGCCACCCAGGCTTCGTCGATGCTGAAAGAGGAGTGGGAGCAGATCAAGCAGAAATGGCCGGACGCTAGCCCTTCGCTTCCTTCCAGCTCTTCCCTGTACCCAAGTCCACAGTAAGCGGCACGTCGAGGGCTGCGGCGTGCTCCATGCGCTCGCGCACGAGCGCGGCCGTCTCCTCGACGAGATCGTCACGCGTCTCGAACAGGAGCTCGTCGTGGACGGTCAGAATCATTCGGGTGTGCCTGGTGAGCACCGGGCTCTTCGCCAATGCGCGGGCGACGTCGATCATGGCACGCTTGAGGATGTCAGCGGCGGTTCCCTGAATCGGCATGTTGACGGCAACTCGCTCCGCGGCCGCCCGGATCTGATTGTTCCGGCTCACGAGCTCGGGAACGGCGCGCTTGCGCCCGTACAGCGTGCGGACGACGCCAGTCCTGCGGCCCTCCTCGAGCGTCCGATCGATGAATTCGCGCACCCGCGGATAACCGGCAAAGTAGGCGTCGATGAACTCCTGCGCCGCGGACTGGGACACGCCGATGTCGCGTGCCAGCGTATAGGCGGTCTTGCCGTAGAGCAGCGCGTAGTTGACGATCTTGGCGCGGCGTCGCAGTTCGTGGGGATCGAGTGTGCTCGCCGCGCCGAATACACGGAGCGCTGTTCGATCGTGGATGTCGTCGCCCCGCCGGAAGGCCTCGATGAGTGTCTCGTCGGCGGAGAGATGTGCCAGCACGCGCAGCTCGATCTGCGAGTAGTCGGCCGAGATCAGGGCGTGGCCGGCTTCCGCGACGAACGCGCGCCGAATCTCACGACCGAGCTCCGTACGAATGGGGATGTTCTGCAGATTGGGATCGCTGCTGCTCAATCGCCCGGTCGCGGCAACCGCCTGATTGAAGCTCGTGTGGACCCGTCCGGTGCCAGGATGAACGAGCTGCGGCAGCGCATCGATGTAGGTGCCTTTCAGCTTCGACAGCGCGCGCCACTCCAGGATGAGCCGCGGCAGCTCGTGCGACAACGCCAGCTCTTCGAGGACCTCCACGGCGGTTGACGCGGTGCGCGTCTTGCCGGTGCGCTTCAGCGCCGGCAACTTGAGCCGCTCGAACAGCACTTCGGCGAGCTGCTTCGGCGAGTTGATGTTGAACTCGCCCTCGCTCATTTCGAAGATGCGCCCCGCGCGGACCGCCAGCTCCCTTTCGATGCGCTGCGATTGCGACAGGAGGGCGGGTGCATCCAGGCGGATGCCCGTCATCTCCATGTCGGCCAGAATCGGCATCAGCGGCATCTCGAGGTCGTGCAGCAGGGTCTCGAGCCCTTCGCTCTTGACGAGCGGCATGAAATGATCCGCCAGCTGCAGGGCCAGGTCGGCCCGCTCGGCCGCAAAGTCGAGGATGGCCGCAGGCGGCACTTCCGCCGGCGAGATGGCCTTCGTCCCACGACCCACCAGATCTTCCTCGGTGACTGCCTTGTAGTTGAGGTGCTCGAGCGCCACGTCCTCGAGCGGATGACCCGACCGCGTGGCGTCGAGCAGATAGCTGGCGAGCATGGTGTCGAGCTCGACGCCGGCGACCTGGATGCCCGTCCGCTGGAACACGATCACATCGCCTTTGAGATCGTGGCCCACCTTGTGAATCGCCGGGTCCTCCAGCAAGGGCCTGAGCCGATCGAGTGCCTGCCGTCGATCGAGCTGTGACACCGCCTGAAGACCCCGATGCCCGAGCGGCACGTAGCGCGCGCGGCGCGGCTCGGCGGCCAGAGACACCCCCACGATGTCGGCGCGCATCGCGGAGTCGATGTCCGTGAGAGCGCGGAAGGCGAAGCGTCGCGCCAGCCTGAGCTCGGCCAGGTACGCGTCGAGCTCCTCCATGGATTCGACGAGAGCGTAGTCCTTGGAAACCGAATCGGCCGTCGGCGCGAATTCCATGACCAGCGAGCGGAAACCCAGCTCGGTAAAGAGCGCGAAGCACTCTGGTCTCGAGGGGCCAGGGTATTGGAACGACTCGACGTCGAACTGGACCGGCACGTCGGTACGGATTCTCAGGATCTCCCGGCTTCGCCTCGCGTCGTCGGTATGCGCCACCAGCGCTTCGCGGTACTTTTTCTGCGGGAGCGTCGCGGCCTGTTCGAGCAACTGATCGAGCGTGCCAAAGGCCGAGATGAGATCGCGCGCTCCCTTCTCGCCGATCCCGGGCACCCCTTTGACGTTGTCGATACTGTCGCCCATGAGCGCCAGCACATCCACCACCTGCTCGGGCGTGACGCCGAATTTCTCCTTCACCCCGGCGGCGTCGTACCACGCCCCGTCATCGCGAGGATTGAACACACGGATGCCGTCGCGAACGAGCTGAAAGAAGTCCTTGTCCCCCGTGACGATCGCCACGTCGTGGCCCTGCGAGCTTGCGCGCTCAGCGATCGTCCCGATCACGTCGTCGGCTTCGACGCCTTCGAAATTGACGAGCGGGACGCCGAGCGCCCGGCACGCGCGATGCACGAACGGAATCTGTTCGGCGAGGTCGGCCGGCATCGGGGCCCGGTTGGCCTTGTAGTCGGTGGCCAGCTCCGACCGAAACGTCGGCCCCGCCAGATCGAAGGAGGCGGCGATGTGGGTCGGTCGATGGTCGGCAATCAGCTTGCGGAGCATCGTGACGAACCCGTAGACGGCGTTGGTCGATCGACCATTGGGTCCGGTGAGCCCGCGGATTGCGTGATACGCGCGGTACATCTGCGAGCTGCCGTCGATCAGGTAGACGGTCGGTTTCGATGCCATGGTGCAGGTCGGGTCGAGCGGCGTGGAAGCGACGAAGGGCCGCCGATGGGCTCGAACATTCGAGTATATCATTGGCGTTTATGCCGATCGTGATCCGCCGCACGGTGGCGATGCTCGTCGGGATCGTGCTGCTGGCTGGCTGCCGCGCGTCTCTCGGCAGGCAATACGAGTACGAGGAAGAAATGTATCTCGATATCGACGGGTCGGCCACGGTCTTCGTGAACTCGTCGGTTGCTGCGCTGGTCGCGCTTCGAGGGCTCGACCTGAATGTGGCGCCTCGTGCCCGTTTTGACCGTCGCTCGGTGCGGGCTGCCTTCGAGGCTCCGGGCGTGGAGGTGATCCGCGCGAGCGCGTCGCGAAAACGAGGCCGCCGTTTCGCGCACGTGCGCCTCGAGACGCGCGACATCCGCCGACTCTCAGGTGTAGCGCCATTGTCGTGGTCGCGATACGCCTTCGATCGGCGGGACCAGCGCTTCGTGTTCGCGCAGATTGTGGGAGCGTCCGAGGGCCGTCCGATTCCCGATGTCGGCTGGCGTGGCGACGAGCTCGTCGCGTTTCGGGTTCACCTGCCCAGCCGAATCCATTACCACAACAGCCTTCCCGGCAACCTGCGGCGCGGCAACATCCTCGTGTGGGAACAGACCCTGGCCGATCGGCTGGCCGGACGTCCGCTTCAGATGGAAGCGCACATCGACACCGAATCGATCCTCCGGCACACGCTCTGGGTCTTTGCCGCAACGGGCGCGGTCGTTGCGGGCATGTTCGTCCTGGTCATCTTGTGGGTCGCGCGCCGCGGCCGCAAACCCGGTCCGACTCAGGTGTAGGCGTCGCGCGGCTGTCCCCCGAATTTTCTGACACCACCGGACCGCGCATCCGTCACGCCGCCATTGCGCTTCGTCACAAACCCCGCGCAGCCCGTCGAACGCGGCGCCATCATCCGGCGCATGACTGCACGCCAGCGTCCTCGAGGGCCCGCGGCGCGACCCGGAGGATCGGTCGGTCTCGCCCAGCGTCCAGGTGGCGAGCGCGTGGTCAGGCGGATTTCCGACTGGCCTGTCCTGCAGACGCTCGCGGTGTGCGCCATCGCCGGAGGGAATTCGTCGGCGGCTGAGCCAGGCACGGCTCGCGACGAACCGGACGTCTTCGACTTCTGGGTCGGTCACTGGGACGTGTTCTCCGACGATGGCCGCCGGATCGGCACGAACGTCATCGAGAAGGTGCCTGGCGGGTGCGCCGTGATCGAGAAATGGCTTGGCGCCGGGGGCGACGAACGGAGGAGCCTCTTCGTTTTCAAGCCGGCGTCCAGGGAATGGACACAAGTGTGGATGACCGGCACCGGTGAGTGGGAACGCAAGATCCTGATTGAATCCTCGCCCGGCAGCGTGCGGTTTCAAGATGACTCGAGACGCTCAGGCAGGCGTCTCCAGCTCGATCGCACGACGCTCACGCAACTGGCTGACCGTCGGGTGCGCGAGCTCGTCGAGCGCTCGCGCGACGGCGGTGCGACTTGGCACCGGTACTTCGAGGCTGTTTACGCGAGGCGGGATGGCGGTTGAGGGCGACCTTGCGGAGGGCGCCGAACACGAACGCCCGGCCCCACATGGAGGCCGGGCGTTCTCGCGTACCGAGATGGGTCAGAACGTGAAGCGGAACCCGATTTGTCCGACGCGCTGCTCGGGCTCCTGGAAGTCGCCCGCGTAGGTCACCGGCTGCAGGAAGTTCGGATTCGGCGTGGTCGTGCCGTCGGCGTTGGTCAGCATCCGCAGATCCTGGAACGTGGCGGGAACGGGACCGAACCCTGACGGGTTCTTGTTGTTGAACAGGTTGAACACCTCCGCAATCGCCTCGATCCTCGTGGTGCCATAGAGCGCAAAGCCCTTCGAGACCCTGAGGTTCACCTGCGTGAGGCTCGCACCGCGCCCGCAGTTGATGTTATCGCACGGGCCGATGTCCTTCGGCGGGTTGCCCACTCCGTCGAAGGCGAACGCCCTCTCCGGAATGTCGTTGTTCACGCCGTTTCGATTCAGATCGACGCCTTCGACGATATTGACCGGCAGCGCCGAGCGATAGCGCCAGATCGGTGAGAGCTGAATGTCCCAGGGCAACGTGAAGATGGCGCTGATCGTGGCGCGATGCCGGGCGTCCGATCGGCGTGCCGGCCCGAACTGCACGTCGTTGAAGGGATCGGCGGCGTCCTGGATGTTGGTGATGTCCAGCTCGTCGCCGCTGTTGCCCGTGGTGCTCTTCGAATCCGAGAGTGAGTACCACGCCGAGAGCTGGATCCCGCGGCTCATGCGCCGCCGCACGCCCAGGCTCAGCCCGTCGTGCTGAGATTCACCCTCGCTGATGGCCACGGCAATGTCCGCCGGACTGAGTGGCAGGGAAGCGAGCGGCCGCGCCGTCTCGCCCACGTGGATCGCGTTCAAACGCGGCCGCCAGCCGATGTCACGACCTTCGATATGGACGTAGTCCACGTCGATGACCGTCGAATCGTTCAGCTGATGCGACCAGCCCGCCGAGATCTGGTGCGTGAAGGGCTGCTCGATCCGCGGCGATGCGATATGGCGGTTGACCGGCAATGCGCCGCCCGCCTGGTTCTGGTTGGCGATGTTCTCGACCGGGTCAGCCACCCGGAAGAAGCTGCCGTCGGGATTGCGGATGCCGTCCGCCACGTTCACCTCGAACACCGTGCCCGCGCCCTGACCGGTGGCATTCACCGCGGCGAACAAGATGTTCGAGTTCGTGTAGCCGAAGTCGTAGTAGATCCCGTACCCGGCCCGCACGATGTTTTTCCCATTGCCTGCGACGTCATACGCAAAGCCGATGCGTGGCTGGATGTTGTTGTAGTCCTCTTTCGCATCCGTGCCGAAGTCTTCGAATCCGATGAGCCCCCCCAGCTGCCCGGCCCGGGCGGCGTCGTCCACTAGCACGAAGTTCGGACTGAGGCTCTGATCGATCGCAAACCCGGTCATG
Source organism: uncultured Acidobacteriota bacterium (assembly GCA_963817395.1). Taxonomy (GTDB): domain Bacteria; phylum Acidobacteriota; class Vicinamibacteria; order Vicinamibacterales; family CAVPJW01; genus CAWGYQ01. Next base: position 762,860 of record CAWFOC010000003.1, read on the forward strand.
AGGTCCCAGCGGATGCCCATATTCAGCGTCAGACGATCGGTCACGCGCCAGTCGTCCTGGAAGTACGCCGCGAACTGTTTGGTCGGAATGTTGGCTTCGGCCGCGCCGCCCTGCAGCGTCACGAGATCGAGCGGCCCGTTCAGATCGTTGTCGAGATGCCGGTAGGCGTAACCACCCGTGCCGACGTTGAACGTGATGAACAGGCGCGGCTCATTGATGAAGTTCACGCCGGTCTTGAGGTCGTGGCCAAGCCCGCCCCAGCCGGTCTTGTGCCAGGAGAAGTCGTCGCGGAACTGCCACTTGCGCTGTTCGGTCCGCTGCGGCGTGTTCGGGTTCTGGCCGATGGTCACGCCGTTCGGGAACTGCTCGTACGGATCGAGGCTGTTCGCCGTGATGCCGTTCTCGAAGGTGGCGAACTGGAAGATGAACTCGTTCAGCATCGAGCCGCCCACCACCCAGTTGAAGTTGGAGTTGAACGAGTTGAACGTGTTCTCGCTGACGCCCCAGTTGTTCACCGGCGCCTGCGGACCGGTGCCGTACGGCTGCGAGTTGGTGTTGCGGCCGTAGCGCACCGTCAGGTACTGCGTGGCGTTCAGGTTCACCTCGCTCTTGACGGTGAGCAGGTTCTCGCGAACGGGAACGGGGAAGACGCCGTCCGAGCCCGGGAACAAGCCGAACGTGTTCACCAGCTGCTGCGTGTCCTGCTGCGTCCGTTCGGCGGCGAAGAAGAAATGCGCGCGGTCGCGCACGATGGGTCCGCCGACCGACCCGCCGAACTGATAGCGCTCGTAGTCCTGTTTGTCGGCGTTGTTGATCTTTTCGGTTTCGGTCTTCGAGTTCATGCCCGTGTTACGCAGCAGCGTGAACCAGCTTCCGCGGTACTGGTTCGTGCCGCTCTTCGTGATGATGTTCATCACGCCGCCGTTGCTGCGGCCGTACTCGGCCTTGTAGCGGGCCGTCTGGAAGTTGAATTCCTGGATGGCCTCGAGCGGAAAGAGCTGCAGCAGGCCGCCGACGGTGTCGTCGTTGTTGTCGCCACCATCGATCTGATAGTTCACGTTGCGGCCATTCCCGCCGCCGATCTGCGGCGAGAACTGCGTGCTCTTGGTGGGATCCGAGTGGAACCCGAGGCCGACGCCCGGAATCGTCGCCGCGAGGTTCGCGAACTGCCGGCCGTTGAGCGGCAGATTCTCGATGGTCGTGACGTCGACGACGCCGCCGACCGACGAGGAGGTCGATTCCACGAGCGGTGAGGCGCCCGTGACCGTGACTGTTTCGGTGACGGTGGCCAGCGCCAGGTCGAAGTTCACCGTGATCGTCTGGCCCACGCTCACCACGATGCCCTTGCGATCGATGGTGCTGAATCCCTGAAGCTCTGTGGTCAGATCATAGGTGCCGACCGGCAGCGCCGCGAGGCGGTAGAGACCCTCGGCGTCGCTCGTGCCGGTGCGGGAAAACCCTGTCTGTGTGTTCAGCGCGGTCACCGATGCACCAGGCACCGCCGCGCCCTGCTGATCGACCACGCGACCGGTGATGATCCCTGTGGTCTGTTGCGCAGTGGCGGAGCCGACCGCGGCCAAGAGCGCGATCACGACCCATGCGCAGGAGTTAAGTCGAGGCATCAGATGCGTCCTCCTTAGCTGAACCGCAGGCACGCCGGAGTGGCAGCCCACGGGCGTGCAAGAAACAGCAAGCGTCGAGCCATTCATGGCCTCGAAACGCTCACTGGCCGCCTGCAGGGACGAATCAGGAAATTCGGTGACGAGTGACCGTTCACTGACGCGAACAGGTCGTGGAGCATTGTGAACGACGTGATGACTGAGGAACGCCGGAAAGCGCTGCTGGATGGGCTTCAACGACGATCTAAAGATCCGGATCGCCGGCGGTCGAGTATCCAATTGCTTGAACAGGAGCGCTGGCAGAAGATGGTCATGCGGGCTGAATCGCCCACGCGGCGGGACGAACAATCGAGCGCGGGTGCCGTGAGCTAGAACGCGCGCCCGAGACGCTCTTGCAGTTTTTCCCGATACCCGCGGCTGAGCGTGAGCCGCGTGCCATCGCGGAGAATGACGGCGTACTCGCCGTTGAACCAGGGCTGCAGTTCCTGGATCCGCTCGATGTTCACGATGCGGGATCGGTGGATGCGAAAGAAGCGCTGGGCGTCGAGCTTGGCCTCGAGCGCGTTCATGGTTTCGCGGAAGAGATGCGAGTCGTTGCCCAGGTGCAGACGGACGTAGTTGCCGGCGGCCTCGATCCAGTCGATCTCATCGGTGCGCAGGAAGAAGACCCGGCCACCGGCCTTGACGACGAGTCGATCGAGCCGCTGCTGATCCGGCTTGAGATCGTGCACGAGCGCCAGGAGGCGACGGCCGAGATCGCCCGTTTGCTGGCCTTCCATCTGTTCGCGCGCACGCTGCAGGGCCTTCTGAAACCGATCGCGGTCGAACGGCTTCAGCAGATAGTCGAGCGCGTGCACGTCGAACGCGCGCAAGGCGTACTTATCGTACGCCGTGACGAAGACGACAATGGGCATGCGATCGGGCCGGACGGCCTGAATCACGTCGAAGCCGTCGCTCCCCGGCATCTGCACGTCGAGGAACACCAGGTCGGGGCCGAGCTGCTGAATGGCGGCGATGGTGCGCGCCCCGTCGGCGCACTCGGCAACCACTTCCACATCGGGCTCGCTACGAAGCAGCGTGCCCAGGCGCTCTCTCGCCAGCGGCTCATCGTCTGCCACGACGGTACGGATCTTCTTCATGCGACCCTCGGGGTGGGTTTCGCGTCCACGGCGGCGATGTCTACGTGGAGCGGGATGACGATTCGCACGGTGAGGCCGCCCAGGGCGTTCGAGAATTCGAAGCGCTGGCGGCTGCCGTACAGGCATTCCAGCCGTGCCCGCGTGTTCGAGAGACCGATGCCCTTTTGCAGGGCCGTCAACGCGTCCTCGGAGAGGCCCGCGCCCGTGTCGCGCACCTGCAGCCAGAGCATTTCGCCCTCGGCGCGCGCCGAGATCTCGACCAGGCCGCCTCCGGTCAGCGGTCCGATGCCGTGTCGAATGGCGTTTTCGACGACAGGCTGCAGGATCAGCGTGGGCACGCGAGCGTCGAGCACTTGTGGCTGCACGGCGAACTTGACGGTCAGGCGATCCTGGAAGCGAATCTGCTCGATCTCCAGATACTTCGCGAGAAACTCCAGCTCCTCCTTGAGAGACACTTCCTGCATGCCGCCGTGCTCGAGCGTCAGTCGCAGCAGGTCGCTCAAGCGGCTGATCATGCGATCCGCATCCTCGACGTCACGGTGAAGAAGCGCCGAGATCGCGTGCAGCGTGTTGAACAGAAAGTGCGGATGGAGCTGGCCCTGGAGGGTCTTGAGCTGGGCCTCCACGAGTTTCGTTTCGAGGTGCGCGGTACGCACCTCTCGAACGCGTGCCTCGCGGTAGTAGTCCACGCCGTGCGACAGCCCGACAATGGCGCAGTAGGTCATCATGGCCCAGTCGAGGTTCATGAAGTAGTTGCGCTCGATGTAGGACAGCGGGTCGCTGGCGAGCATCGTGGCCCACTTCGGATAGAGGATCATCCTCGACAGGATGAGAAGCGCGATGGTCACCAGCGCGAACACGGCGACGCCGGCGATGTGCACCGGCAGCGCGCGGCGCCAGGTCTGGCTGCCGAAGCGGAAGCGGCGCGCGAGTTGAATCGTGAGCGGCGTCAGCAGCGCCGGGGCGTACCAATACGTGAGGTTGAGGAGCACGAGCGGGAAACGGAACGACGCGTCACCGCTCTCGATGGCGACCAGGCGATGCGCCTGAAAGGCCGACGAGAACCCCAGCACGGTGGCGACGGCCAAGATGTGCCACCACGTGGGTGGCCAGCGTCGAAGCATCCTGAAACTATCGTTCCGGCCGGGTTCTCCGTCAAGGGCCCGAATGGGCCTATCTTGTTGCCGGAGAATGCATTCCAGCCCTTGAGAAGACGAGTTGAGCATGTTCTCACAACGCTTCGTCCCGGCGATGTCGCGATTCGTCCCAGACGCCTGCGCGGGTTTCCGGAAGGTGCAACTCGTACCAGCGCCCGCGGGTTTCGACCCGTGAACAGGCTGACGGTACCGTTTCTCTTTCGTCCGGCCGCGAAACGCGCGAACATGCGCGGCCGCGTCGGAACCCAGTCCGAACGCGGACGAGGTGGATGAAGCCATGAGCCGACGGCCGCTGTTCCCATTGCTTGTCGCGCTGGCGCTCGGTGCTCTGCCCGGGACGGCCGCGTCGCAGCCGCCGGCCGAGCGCGCTGCGCCGGCCCAGTTCGACTACGACACGAGGGCGCCGTTCGAGCTGAAAGAGGCGGGCGCCGAACGGCGTGACGGCGCCGTCGTGCGCGACGTGACCTACGTGGGCGTCGCGGGCAAACGGATCGCGGCGTACCTGGTGGAGCCTGCGTCGGCGCGTCGGCGCGCGGGCGCTCTTCATGTGCACTGGGTCGAAAACGACGACCCGACGTCGAACCGCACGGAATTCCTGGCGGACGCCATCGAGCTCGCAGCACGAGGCACGGTGTCGCTGCTCATCGACGCCATGTGGTCCGACCCGGCGTGGTTCATGGCGCGCAAGCACGCTGACGACTATCCGAGCTCGGTCGACCAGGTGAAAGAGCTGCGGCGCGCGGCCGACCTGCTGTTCCAGCAGCCCGACGTCACTCCCGGACGCGCAGCCTATGTCGGTCACGACTTCGGCGCGATGTACGGCACGGTCATGGCCGCGGTGGAGAATCGCTTTTCGGCGTGGGTGCTGATGACGCCGACCGCATCGTTCAGCGACTGGTTTCTGTATGCGCCCAAGATTGAAGGTGTGGCGCGGCAGAAATTCATTGCCGAGATGGCGCCGCTCGATCCCGTGAGGTTCGTCGCCTCCATCTCGCCCGCGCCGGTGCTGCTGCAGTTCGGAACCGCAGACCCGCACGTGCCGAAGCCGAAAGCCGAGGCTTACTTTTCCGCGGCGGGCGATCCCAAGGAGATCCGGTGGTACGAGGCCGGCCATGGCTTGAACCACCAGGCAACGCGCGACCGAATCGCCTGGCTCGTCGCAAGACTGAAGCTGTAGAGTCGCGCACCGCTCGCGGACGAACTCGCGCCGAATCGGCGTCATCGCTTACGCCGCGGTCGTCCCCGCGACGAGAGTCCTCAGCTATAATTTCTCCGCCCCACGACCCTCGATCGGACCCGTCATGGGTTCAGCCGTGGAGTTGCTACGGACGCTCCGTGGCCAGGCGCGGAGGTTGCTCGCCGACGGAGGTCTCATGAAGGATCTGGCGCCCCACACCGTCCCGCTCGAATCCGACAAGGTGAAATTTCTCGAGCAGATGGCCAGCACCTATCGCCTCGACGACATCGGCAAGGCGGTTCGGTGCCTGATCAACTACGCGCGGGAGAACCCTGATCGGCACGAAGAGATCTTCGGCGAAGTGCGGTGTCTCGATTGCTGACCTCTGGGGCGCAGCCGATGCGTCCGGGCCGGGTCCTCGAGTAGCTGACATGCCAAGTCTCCACCGAGTTCCCGCACCTGCGCTGCTCGTCTGGGTCCTCTCGTTGACGATCCTGGCCGCCTTCGCGCGCCAGGCCACCCCTCCACCAGGGTCTCGGTACACCGGCCGGGCATTCACGTTCAACAAGATTCGAGACGACGTCTATCACGCGGTAGGAACGGGGGCGTTGACCGTCGGGTGCAACACCGCGGTCATCGTCAATTCAGACGAAGTGATGGTGGTTGATTCACACATTTCGCCGGCAGCGGCCTGGGCGCTCGTGGAGGAAATCAAGACGCTGACGCCGAAACGCGTTCGCTACGTCGTGAACACGCACTTTCACTTCGATCACGCGCACGGCAATCAGGTGTTTCCGCCGGACGTTGAAATCATCGGTCACGAGTTCACGCGCGAGATGCTGGCGGCAGGCAAGTCGAAGAGCGGACCGTCCTACGACACCTACATCGGCGGGATCCCCGCTCGCATCGACACGCTGAAGAAGCAGATTGCCGCAGCCCCCGATGGCGCCGAGCGGGAGGCGCTCACCACTCAACTCGCGGTGCTCGAGAACTATCGAATCGCGACTGACGCCGTGACCCCGGTTCCGCCGACCGTCACGATGAACCAGACGATGACGCTCTATCGTGGAGGCCGCGAGATCAGGCTGATGTTTCTCGGCCGCGGCCACACGGCCGGTGACGTGGTGGTATTCCTGCCGCGCGAACGCTTGGTGATCACCGGCGATCTGCTGACAGCCGGTGTCTCCTACCTCGGCGACGGCTATCTCCCCGAATGGCCCGACGCGCTCGAGCGGCTGAAGGCGCTGGACTTCGACACCGTGCTTCCGGGACACGGCCAGGCTTTTGCCGGCAAGGCGCGCGTCGAGTACCTTCGCCGACTACCTTCGCGACTTCTGGACGCAGGCCGGGATGCTGCACCGCGCTGGGGTGAGCGCCGAAGAGGCGGCCAGGCGGATCGACATGCGCGCGCACTCGCCGCATTTTCAGGACATCAAGGACGTCGGAGTATCTGCCGACGGCGTCAATCGCGCGTACCAGCTCATCGAGGGCAAGGTGCACTGAAGGAGAGGGCATGACACCGAGGCATACGAGCTTCACATCGTCGTCGCTGTGGGCCGCGATCGTCGTCGTGGTGGCGGCCGGTGCGTGCGCCGGCGGCTCACCATCGACCGAACGGGTCGCGCTCGAGCCCGCCACGCTCGTGCTCACGGGCGGAAAGATCGTCACCGTCGACGAACGCACGCCCGAGGTCGAGGCGCTGGCCGTGCAAGGCGACACCATCGTGGCCGTCGGCACGAGCGACGAGATCGCCGCCATGTGGGCGATGGCACGACGGTGGTGGATCTGAAGGGCCGGCTGGCGATACCCGGGTTCGTCGAATCGCACGCGCATTTCACCGGCGTCGGCGACGCGAAGATGCAGCTCAACCTGATGGACGTGAAGAGCTGGGATGCGATTGTGGGCATGGTCGCCGCGGCGGCCAAGACCGCACAGCCCGGACAACTGATCCGCGGGCGCGGCTGGCACCAGGCGAAGTGGACCAGCGTGCCGACACCCAACGTGGAGGGCGTTCCACTTCACCAGTCACTCACCGCCGTTTCGCCGGACAATCCGGTCATTCTTCGTCATGCCAGCGGCCATGCCGCCATCGCCAACGCCGTGGCGATGGAGCTGGCGGGCATCTCGCGCCGGACACCGAATCCGCCGGGAGGCGAGATCGTCAAGGACGCGCGCGGGAACCCCACCGGCTATCTGAAAGAGACGGCCCAGCAGCTCCTCGCGCCCGTTCTGAAGGCCTCGAGCGAAGATGAGGCCCTGACACGGCGGCGCATCGAGCTGGCTTCTCAAGAAGTCATTTCGAAAGGCGTGACCACCTTTCACGATGCCGGCACACCCTTCGAGACCATCGACGTATTCAAGAAGGTCGCGGCAGCCGGGGAGCTGCCAGTGAGATTGTGGGTAATGGTGGCGGCCTCGAACGAGCGGCTCGCCGCGGACCTTGATCGCTACCGGACCGTTGACCCTCCTGACAAGCACCTGACCGTGCGCGGCATCAAAAAGGTCATGGATGGTGCGCTCGGATCGCACGGCGCCTGGCTGCTCGAGCCCTACGCTGATCTCCCGGGCAGCACCGGTCTGAACACACAGTCGGTCGAGGAGATCACGGAGACGGCACGCCTGGCCGCGGCGCACGGCTATCAGTTGTGCGTGCACGCCATTGGCGACAGGGCCAATCGTGAAACGCTCGACATCTTCGAGGCCGCGTTCCGGGCCAATCCCGACAAGAAGGATCTGCGCTGGCGCATCGAGCACGCCCAACACCTGAACAGCGCCGACATCCCGCGATTTGGTCAGCTCGGCGTGATCGCCTCCATGCAGGGCGTGCACGGCACATCAGACGCGCCGTATGTCCCGGCGCGGTTGGGGTACGAGCGGGCGGAAGAGGGCGCGTATGTCTGGCAGAAACTGATGAAGTCAGGGGCAGTCATCGCCAACGGTACGGACGCCCCGGTCGAAGACGTCGATCCCATCGCGAGCTTCTATGCGTCAGTGTCTCGAAAGGTCAAGGATGGCTCGGTCTTTTTTCCCGATCAACGCATGAGTCGCAGCGAGGCCTTGAAGTCCTACACGATCAATGGCGCGTACGCTGGCTTCGAAGAGGGCGTCAAGGGGTCTCTGAGGCCCGGCAAGCTCGCCGACATCGTCGTGCTCTCCAAAGACATCATGACGGTTCCGGAAGATGAGATCCCGACAACCGAGGTGCTGTACACGATTGTGGGCGGCAAAGTCGTTTTCGATCGCGCGAAGTTGGCGACGGATTGACGGAGAACATGTGACGCGCGTCGGACCATCAGGAGGCGGCGCCGGCGTGACCGTCGCGGTGCTGATGTCGATCGGTCTCGCGGTGACGGCGCAGGGTCCGGGCAGGTGGTCGGATGCCCTGCCGAGGCCGGTGTATCGCACGCTCGAGCGGGTGGCCGTCGAGAGCCCATGGTTCGAGGTCTACCGCGTCGCGCCAGGTGTTACGGCGTTCTACGAACCGGGTCACTTCGAGGAGGCGATTTCGTATCTCATCGAAGGAAAGACCTCCGCGGTTCTCTTCGACTCGGGCATGGGCATCGGCGACATCAAAGCCGTGGTCGATCGCCTGACGCGGCTCGACGTCCTGGTCGTCAATTCGCATTCGCATTTCGACCACACCGGGGGCGATGCGGCGTTCCGCCAGGTCGCCGTGCTCGACAACGCCTATGCGCGCGAGCGCCTGTCTCGCGGGGTCCCCAATCTGTCAAGTCAGATCTCGAACGAGTCGGTGGCCAGAGCGCTGCCACCTGGGTTCGATCCCGCGTCGTACCGCCGCGATCCCATCCGGCCGACACGGTTCCTCACCGACGGCGAAACGCTCGATCTTGGCGGCCGACGCCTCGAGGTGGTGGCAACGCCGGGCCATACTCCTGACAGTCTCTGCCTGCTCGACCGCGGAAACCGCCTGCTCTTCACCGGGGATACGTATTACCCTGCCACGCTCTATGCGCACTCGGCCGATGCCAGTCTTCCCGATTATGTGAGATCGGCCGCGCGGCTCGGTCAGCTCGCGACCGCGGTGGACATCGTGTGTCCGGGGCACAACGAGGCGCGGGTCGACGCCGCCGCGCTGACGAGATTCGCGCACGCCTTTCAGACGATCGCGGACGGCTCGGCACCCTCGAAGCCAGAACGCGACGGCGTCGTGCGTTTCGAAGTTGACGGGATCGCCGTGCTGGTGAAGACAGGTGCCGCCCCCACGCGCGTGCCGTGAGGGGCGGGCTCGCGATCGCGACTCGCGCTTACCGGGCCGCGATGAAGTCGATCTCCACTCGCGCGTTGCGCGGAAGAGCCACGACCTGCACCGTCGATCGAACCGGTGGAGTGCCGCCGGCGGGGAAGTAGCTGCCGTAGGCTTCGTTGACCGCGGCGAAGTCCTTGAGGTCCACCAGATAGATGGTCGTCTTCACGACGTGCTCGTAGCCGAGGCCGGCCTCTTTCAGGAGCGCGCCAAGATTTTCCATGGCACGCTTTGCTTCGGGTACGGTGCCGCCTTCGACGAGATTGCCCGTGGCGGGATCGAGTCCGACCTGTCCGCTGAGAAAGACCAGATTTCCTGTGGCAATACCGGGCGTATACGGACCGATTGGCTTGACGATCCCGACGAGCGCCTTCTTCTGCCCGCCCATGGCGGGTCCGCTTTGTGGCGTCGCCGAGACGCCGATGGCCATCGTGAGGCCGAGACCCAGGAGACATCCGAAGATCACCAGCGCGATTCGTGATTGCATGACGAGCCTCGAAAGATGAGCGTTACCGGAGGTGGCGGCTGATTATACGGCGCGGTTCGGTTGACCGCTCCGGAGGGGCAACCTAACATGAGCGACTTCTCATGAGAGACCTCATCGTTGTGCGCCGCGGTGTCGGCCCGGCCATCATCCTGGTCACCGGCATGCTGGCATGCGGTGGTCAGGATCGGGCGGTGCCGTCGGCGCCGGTCACGTTGACGGTGGTCAATGCGCGGGTGTGGACGGCCAACCCCGCGCAGCCATGGGCCGAAGCGCTTGCCGTCAGCGGTGGGCGGATTGCCGCGGTCGGATCGAGCACTGACGTTCGGGCGCTCGCTGGTTCGAGTCGAGTCATCGATGCCGGCGGAGCGCTCGTCACGCCCGGCTTCATCGATTCGCACGTGCATTTCGTCGAGGGCGGCTTTCGCCTCTCCTCCGTGCAGCTGCGCGATGCGAAGACGCCCGACGAATTTCAGGCGCGCATTCGCGACTTTGCCGCCACCGTGGCGCCGGGGACATGGATTACCGGCGGCGACTGGGATCACGAGCTTTGGGGCGGCGAGCTGCCGAGACGGGAGTGGGTGGATCGCGCCACCCCGAACCATCCGGTGTGGGTGAACAGGCTCGATGGCCACATGGCGCTTGCCAACAGCGCAGCGCTTCGAGCTGCGGGCGTCACTCGTCAGACGAAGGATGTCGCCGGCGGCGAGATCGTCCGCGACAGGCGTGGCGAACCGACGGGGGTGCTGAAGGACAACGCCATGAGCTTCGTCGACAAGGTGGTGCCTCCTCCCGCCCCGGCGCTGAGCGATCGCGCGCTCCAGGCGGCCATGCGCCATGTCGCCGAACAGGGCGTGACCTCGGTCCACAACATGGGCTCCTGGTCCGATCTCGAGATCTTCGCTCGCGCACGGAAGACATCCGCGTTGGCAGACGCGCATCTATGCCGTCGTGCCCCTTCCCGACTGGGAGCGGCTGCACGACGTGGTCCGCTCGCGTGAGTATGGTCCCGACGGACGTGGGGACAGCTGGCTGCGGGTCGGCGGCCTCAAGGGCTTCGTGGACGGCTCGCTGGGATCCCACACGGCCGCGTTTCACGCGCCGTTTTCCGACGCACCCAAGGACCGAGGGTTCTTCGTCAACACCGCCAAAGATCTCTACTCGTGGATCTCTGGTGCCGATCGAGCCGGCCTGCACGTGATGGTTCATGCGATAGGCGACCGAGCCAACGAGACCCTGCTCGACATCTACGAGCGTGTCGGACGCGAGAACGGGCCACGCGATCGACGGTTTCGGATCGAGCACGCACAGCATCTCGCGCCCTCGGACATCCCGCGCTTTGCCGGTCTCGGCGTGATTGCGAGCATGCAGCCGTATCACGCCATCGACGACGGTCGCTGGGCGCAACGGGTGATCGGTCCCGTGCGCATCAAGACGACCTACGCGTTTCGCTCCCTGCTCGATGCCGGGGCGCACGTCGCATTCGGGAGTGACTGGTTCGTTGCGCCGCCCACGCCGCTCGAAGGAATCTACGCCGCCGTCACACGGCGGACCATCGATGGCGCGAATCCGTCGGGGTGGGTGAGCGAGCAGAAGATTGCCGTCGAAGAGGCGCTCAAGGCCTACACGTCTGAAGCCGCATTCGCGTCGTTCGAGGAATCGTCGAAAGGGGCGCTCGTCGCGGGCTATCTGGCCGATTTCGTCATGATCGACCGCGACCTGTTCAAGATTGCGCCGGTCGAGATTGGGCAGGCGAGGGTGTCGCTGACGGTGGTCGATGGCAAGGTGGTGTTCGAGCGCGCCGCCGCCCCGAGCCAATAGGAGCGCCGCCGGGTGTCCGTCACGCCATACGGTTCTCCGTCACCTGTCCGCGGGCTCCCGTCATCGCCGAAGTGCTGCGGGCCCGGCGCGCCCAAGCGCTGTTCCCGAATGAGACATGCCGCGCAAGACCCGCAGACTGCGGATCTGACTGTTGACCCCGATCGGTTGCGTCGATATACTGGGCGACCAATGGCCTCGCGCCTGATTACCACCGGCACAATTACAGGCACCCGAATCATGCGAATTCGGGGCGTCGGTGGTGTCTCAGTGCTCGAACCGTAGATCAAGTTCAAGTCAAACGAGCTCAGAACCCGCCGACATACAGCGTCGGCGGGTTTTTTTTTGCTCTGACGAAATGGAGACGGCATGTTGACTGAACAGCTTGAAGTGGGCGTCCTCGGCGCAACGGGCACCGTCGGTCAGCAGTTTGCGCATCTGCTGGCCGGCCATCCCTGGTTCCGAATCTCGTGGCTGGCGGCCAGTCAGCGATCGGAAGGACTTCGATACGGAGATGCCGCCTGGCGCCTGTCGGTGCCGATGCCGGAGGAGGTTCGGGATCTGAAAGTGGACACGGCCGCGCCGGGACGCGGCCCGCGCCTGCTGTTCTCGGCGCTCGACTCGTCGGTCGCGGGTCCGCTCGAAGCCGAGCTCGCGGCCGCGGGGCACATCGTGGTCAGCAATGCACGCAATCACCGCATGAGCGCGGATGTCCCCCTTCTCGTGCCCGAGATCAATCCCGATCATCTCTCATTGCTGAGCGAGCAGCGTCGCGCTCACGGATGGCCGGGCGCCATCGTCACGAATCCGAACTGCTCGACTGTCTTTCTCGCCATGGTGCTGGGGGCGCTCCGTCCTCTGAACCCCGCAAGGGTCACCGTGACGACGCTTCAAGCGGTGTCGGGTGCGGGATATCCCGGCGTCGCGTCGCTCGACATCCTGGGCAATGTCGTTCCGAACATCGACGGCGAAGAGGCCAAGATAGAAAGCGAGACGCGGAAGATTCTCGGGCGACTGCGTCAGGATCGGGTCGAGCCACACGAAGTGGTAATCAGCGCGCAGACCACGCGCGTGCCGGTGCTCAACGGCCACACCGAGCTCATTTCGGTCGGGTTCGACAAGCGCCCCGGGCGCGCGGACGTGCTCGCGGCGCTCAAGGATTTCTCGGGCGTGCCACAGAAACGCGCACTCCCGACGGCCCCGCCTCAGCCCATCGTGTATCTCGATCAGGCCGATCGCCCGCAGCCACGGCTCGATGTCGAGCGCGACGGCGGCATGGTCGTCTACGTCGGCCGGCTGCGCGAGTGTCCGGTGCTCGACTACAAGCTCGTGGCGCTCGGCCACAACACCGTGCGGGGGGCGGCTGGCGCCGCCATCTTGAACGCCGAGCTCATGGTGGCGGAGGGGTTCCTTGACTGATTCGTCGCGTCCGGTCGTGCTTGAAGTTCGGCGGCACGTCCGTCGCCGATGCGACCGCCGTACGTCGGCTCACGTCAATCGTGCGTCATGAGGCGCAGCCGTCGGTCGTGGTGGTGTCCGCGCTGGCCGGCGTCACCGACGCGCTCCTGACGCTTGCCGACCTGGCCGCGGCCGGCGAGCGATCGGAAGTCGATCGCGCCATCGGCCTGCTGCAGGAGCGTCACCTCGAGCTCGCCAATTCGGTGGCCGATCGCGCCAGGCGGGCACTCGTCGCCGAGGCGGTGAACCGGATGTTCGATGAGCTGCGAGCCGATGTCGCCATGATTGAAGAATCGCGGGGTGCGTCGCCCGGCATGCTCGATCGCCTCGCAGCCGCGGGCGAGCTGCTCAGCAGCCGCATCGTCGCGTCGGCGCTGGCCGGGGCGGGGCTGCCTGCGGCTTGGGTGGACGCCCGGCGGGTCATCGTCACCGACGATGTCCACACGCGGGCCGTGCCACAGATGGAGGCGACCTGCCAGTCGGTCGGCCGGGAACTGGCGCCCTATCTCGGGCGAGGATATCTTCCCGTGGTGGGGGGCTTCGTCGGCGCCACTCCAGACGGCCGAACCACGACGCTCGGGCGGGGCGGCTCCGACTACTCGGCCGCGATCATCGGCGCCTGTCTCGGCGCCCGTGAGATCCAGATCTGGACCGATGTGGACGGGATGCTGACGGCCGATCCACGCCTGGTCGAGGGTCCACGGGTAGTCTCACACCTGTCGTTCGCGCAGGCCTATGAGCTGGCATATTACGGCGCCAAGGTGCTCCATCCCGGGACTATCGAACCCGCGGTGGCACACGATATCCCTGTGCGGGTGCTGAACTCCAGACGGCCCGACGCGATTGGCACGAAGATCACGGCGACGGCGCCGGTGGCCCACCGTCCGCTGACGGCCCTGGCCGGCAAACGCCAGGTCACCGTGCTCGAGATCGAATCGAAGAGCTGGCTGGGCTCGTCGCACCAGCTCGTTCGTCGTGTGCTCGAGGCGCTCGAGCGCGAGCAGGCGACGCCCATGTTGATGACGGTGGCCGAGCAACGCCTCACGGTCGCCTTGGACGACCCGCGAGACGTGGAGGCCATCGTCCGCGAAGTGTCGCAGGTTGCCAGCGTGACCTGCCATTCCGAGCTCGGCATCGTATGCGCGGTCGGAGGGCTCGAGCGCGTCGACGCCGGGCTCGTGGCCGAGATTCTGGGCACGCTCGACGGCGTCGGTCTGCGCATGGTGTCGCAGCCCTCCTCTGGCCGGACGGTCGTGTTCCTGCTGGATCAGAGGGAGTTGCAAACGGCCATGACTCGGTTGCACGATCACTTCTTCGGGGAACCCGCAACGGCGGCGCCCGTTGGCTACGGGCACCAACTTTAGGTTCGAGACTCCATGTCCGATCTCACGACGACGACAAATCGGTTCACACCGGGCCGTCCCTGTCGAATCGCCCTGCTCGGGTTCGGCACGGTCGGTCGCTCCGTGGCCCGTCTTCTCCTCGCGCACCACCATCCTCACCTCACGCTGGCAGCCATCTTCAACCGAGACGCCGATCGCAAGAAGGTGGGCTGGATACCCTCGAGCGTCCGCTGGACCGGGCGGATCGACGAGGCGCTCGATGCGGCGGATGTGGTGGTGGAAGTCGTTGGCGGGGTGGATCCCGCAGGGCAGTGGGTGCGGGCGGCGCTCGAGGCTGGAAAGCCGGTCGCCACCGCCAACAAGCAGTTGATCGCGGAACACGGTGACGAGCTGATCGATCTGGCGCGCAGCCGGGGAGTCGCGTTGCGATTCGAAGCCGCGGTGGGCGGCGGTATTCCGGTCGTCCGCGCGATCGAAGACGGTTTGGCGGGGGATCGGCTCGTGAGCGTGGCCGGCGTGTTGAACGGCACCTGCAACTACATCTTGACCCGCATGGACGAAGCAGGCGCGGCGTTCGGCGACGCGCTCGGCGAGGCGCAGCGCCTCGGGTTCGCCGAAGCCGACCCCTCGGCCGATGTCGACGGTTTCGATGCTCGCGCCAAGCTCGCGGTGCTCGCACGTCTGGCGCTCGGCTGTTCGATCACGCCCGCCAGCATCCCGTGCCGCAGCATTGCCGGCCTCAACGCTGGAGACTTCGAGCTGGCCCGACTGATGGGCAGCACGATCCGGCAGATTAGCTGGCTCGAAGTCGACGGCGACGATCGCGCCGGCCCGGTGACCGCCTGGGTGTCGCCCGCCTTCGTCGCCGCAGATTCGCCGTTCGCTGGTCTCTCCGGAGGCCAGAACGTGATCATCACGCGCGGGGAATTTGGCGGCGAGACGACTTTTGCCGGCCAGGGAGCGGGCGGCAACCCGACAGCCGTGGCTGTCGTCTCCGACGTGCTCGCGATCGCAGCGGGAGCCGCCCCGCCGAGGTTGGCAGCCGACGGTCGGCGCGAAGTCGTCCGTGACTTCCTGGCCCGGCGCTTCCTCCGCGTGAGCTCAGGTGCGCCGTCTCTGGCTGTCACGTCGGGCCCCGTGCTGGCTCGTCACGGATTGTTCGCCGAGGAAGTGTTCGACACGTCCGATGTCTCCCCAGGCGCCCTGGCGGTGATACTCGCTCCCTGCACCCAGGCTCAGGTGGAGGAGGCGCTGGCCGATCTGCGAGCCGCGGCCGCAACGACGGCCGCCGTCATGTTGCCAATCGTCGAGACTCCCGAGTTACGCGCGCAGGCAGGCGGAGTCGAAATCGGTGCAGGCGTCGACGGCGCGGCCGGTGGCTTCGACATCCCGATCCGAATGAGGACTTCATGAGTTACGTCACAGGACTTCAATGCCATCTCTGTCAGGCGCGCTATCCCGCGAAGGCGCTGTGGGTGTGCGAGCGTTGCCTTGGTCCGTTGGACGTGACCTACGACTATGCCGCCGTGCGCGGCGTGATGACGCGACAGGCCGTCGAGAGCCGCGCGAGAAACATCTGGCGATACCGCGAGCTGCTGCCGATCGAGGGCGAACCTCGAACAGGCTTCAACTCGGGCTGCACTCCGCTCGTTCGCGCGAGCAGGCTGGCCGAGCGGCTCGGGGTGGCCGAGCTGTACATCAAGGACGACTCGGTGAACCACCCGACCTGCTCGTACAAGGACCGGGTGGTCTCGATCGCCGCGACGCGCGCGGTGGAGCTGGGCTTCGAGGTTTTCGGTTGCGCGTCCACCGGCAACCTGGCAAACAGCGTCTCGGCCCACGCGGCTCGGCTCGGCCTCGACTGCTTCGTCTTCATTCCGCACGATCTGGAAAGAAACAAGATTCTCGGCTCGGCGGTGTTCAGGCCGCATATCGTCGCCATCCGCGGCTCGTACGACGACGTGAATCGGCTGTGCACCGAGATTGCGGACCGCCACGGCTGGGGTTTTGCCAACATCAATCTGCGCTCGTACTACGCCGAGGGCGCAAAGACCTACGGCTTCGAGATCGCGGAGCAGCTGGGCTGGCGCTTTCCGCGCCACGTGGTGTCACCCGTGGCCGGTGGCACGCTTCTGCCGCGCATTGCCAAGGCGTTTCGCGAGCTCCGCGAAGTGGGGCTGGTGGATGGCGATCTGCCGGCGATACACGCGGCTCAGGCGGAGGGATCGGCGCCGGTCATTCGCGCGCTCGAAGCAGGCCTCGAATTCCCCGAGCCCGTGAAACCGATGACCATCGCCAAGTCGATCGCCATCGGCAATCCTGCGGACGGCTTTCAGGTGTTGCGCACGGTACGTGAAAGCGGCGGCTCTGGCGCGATGGTCTCCGACGAGGCGATTGTCGAGTGCATTCAGTTGCTGGCGGAAACCGAGGGGATCTTCACCGAACCCGCGGGCGGCACGACGCTCGCCGCAACCAGGGCGCTGATTGAACGCGGCGCCATCCCTCGAGACGAATCGATCGTGGTCTGCATCACCGGCAACGGCTACAAGACCGCGGAAGCGCTTGCGGGCCGCATGGTCGAACCCGTGACGCTGGGACGATCGCTCAAGGAGTTCGAGGATTACCTGGCTGAAGTCGGTGCGCCGCGCGCGGTCCTTTCCTGACCTATCGCGAACCCCATACGGCGTGGTAACGTACCGGGTTCTTTTTCTCGAGCCGGCCTCGATGCAGCCGGCACCACCCTAACGGATTCGCCGGCCGATCAGAACGCCGGATGACGGTTTGGAAACGTCAGCGTGCGCGTCTTCGAGCGCGCTTGGCGCGTTTGGTCAGCCGATGGCTCGGGTTCGACCGATCCGAATCGGGCGCTGATGATTGCCGACAGAGGGGAAGTGCGATGGGTGCGATGGGCGAGTGTTGCCGCAAAGGCCTCTCCTGGGTAACAGGAATCCCCATTGCGCTCCATCTTCTGGCGGGGGCTGCTCCCCTTCACGCACAAACCGTCCCCACGCAAATGCTCGCGGCTGGACGGCTTCCCGAGGAATCGCCCACACCGACGATCGACGGGCGCGTCGACGAGGCCATCTGGCAGACGGTCGAGCCCTATACGACATTCACGCAGCAGGATCCCAATGAAGGCGAGCCGGCGTCCGAGCGCACCGAGGTCCGTGTGCTGCTGGACCGACGGACGCTCTATATCGGCATCATCTGTTTCGATCGATCGCCGGATCAGATCGTGGTGTCGGAGAGCCGCCGCGATTCCGATTTGAACGAGACCGATTCGGTCCAGGTTCTGCTCGACACCTTCAACGACAATCAGAACGCCTTCATCTTCGGCACCAATCCCGTGGGTATCGAGTACGACGGCCAGGTGGCCGGCGAGGGTCAGACCGGCAGCTTTCAGAACCGATCCGGGGTGGGTGGCTCCCAGCGAGGTCAGTTGAGCGGCTTCAACGGCAACTGGGACGGCGACTGGCGCGTGCGGGCGCTCATCACGGAACGCGGGTGGGAAACCGAGATGGCGATCCCGCTGAAGACGCTGCGCTTCAACAGCGGCACCGACCGGACCTGGGGCTTCAACGTGATGCGGAACATCCGCCGCAAGAACGAGCAGGTGTTCCTCTCGCCGATCGAACGCGGCTACTCGATTCACCGTGTATCGCAGGCAGCGACGCTCGGCGGGCTCGACCTCCCGCCGCGTCGCGACATCAAAGCCATTCCGTACGCTGCCGCCAAGTTCAACAACGACTTTCTCCGGCCCAGTGGCGATCAGCTCGATCGCGAAGGCGATATCGGCATCGACGTCAAGTGGGGTGTGCGGCCGAACCTGACCGCCGACTTCACGGTGAACACCGATTTCGCACAGGTCGAAGCCGACGAAGAACAGGTCAACCTGACGCGCTTCGAGCTGTTCTTCCCCGAGAAGCGCTCGTTTTTTCTCGAGAACGCCAGCATCTTCCAGTTCGGTGCGCCTCAACAGATCGATCTGTTCTTCTCGCGCCGGATCGGGTTGTCTCCGACGGGTCTACCCATCGACATCCTGGGTGGCGGACGGCTGAGCGGGAAGGTGGGCCAGTACAACGTCGGCATCCTCAACATGCAGACGGGTAAGGCGGAGAACGATCTGACTGGCGCGCTGGTTGCCCCGAGCAACAACTTTACGGTCGCCCGCGTGCAGCGCGAGGTCGGACGCTCGAACTTCGGCGCCATCTTCGTGAATCGCCTCGGCACGGGCAGCGCTGCGGAACCCGACGACTACAACCGCGCGTACGGCCTCGACGCGGCCCTGCAGCTGTCGAGCAACGGAAAATTGTTCGCGTTCATGGCGCGATCGGATTCACCAGGCGCCCGCGGCTCAGACTACGCGGGGCGCATCATCTACGGATACGCGAATCCGCTGTTCAACTGGAACCTTGGCTATTCGCAGGTCGGCGAGGATTTCAACGCCGAGGTCGGGTTCGTGCCGCGCCAGGGCTATCGAAGACCGGAGGCGCGGGCGTTTCTGACCTACCAGCCGAAGAAGTATCCCTGGATTCGACGTTTCTCCCCCCACGTCAACGGCAGTGCCTTCTACGATTTCGATGGCAACGTGCAGACGTCGCAGGCGCACCTTCATTTCTTCGAGATTCAGCCAACGCGTGGCGGCCGCTTCGGCTATCGGTGGGACTACGCGCAGGACCGGCCGCTCCTGCCGTTCCGTGTCTATCGCGGACCGGATGGGAGAGAAGTGATCATTCCACCGGGGCTCTACAGCTGGGGCCAGTGGACGGGTGAGTACCTGGGGGATCCGAGCGCGCCGCTCTACTTCAACGTCTTTCACACCTGGGGCGATTTCTACGACGGCGACTACTGGAAGGTGGACACGCTCGTAGGGGCGCGCATCGGCGCCAAGCTGATCACCGAAACCGGCTACACGCACGAAGACATCGAGCTGCCCGAGGGGGCGTTCACGACGACGCTCGTCCCGGTGAAGGTGAGCTATTCCTTCACGCCCCTCGCGAGCCTGCAGGCGCTGGTGCAGTACAACAGCCAGGCGATCGTCGTGTCGTCCAACATCCGGCTGGCGCTTCTCAATCGCAGCGGTACGGGCCTGTTCGTCGTCTACAACGATCGGCGCGACACGTCCACCTTCTCGCGCGAAGAGCTGTTGGGACGGTCCTTCATCATCAAGTACACGCGCCTGTTCGATTTCTGAGGCCGCCCGTCTTCAAACGCTCTGCGCGACTGGCTCGATCACGATTTCCGGCAACAGCCGCTCGACATCCGCGCGGGCGAGGCAGCCTGTCTCCTCGCGCAATACCTTGGCGGCGCCGCACGCGGCGGCCAGGCGTAGCGTTTCGATCCGTTCGAGGCCTCGTTTCATACCGACGGCGAGACCGCCCACCAGGCAGTCTCCTGCGCCGACGTCGTTCTTCACGGACTGCGGTGGGACCGAAACCTTGTAGGCCGCGCCATCCCAGCAGGCCACGAGGCCGTCACGTCCCAGCGAGATGACGACGAGTCGCACGCCGCCCGCCGCGAGCGTGCGCGCGGCGGTCAACGCTTCGTCGACGCTCCGAATCGGCTGTCCCACCAGGTCTGCGGCCTCCACTCGATTCGGCTTGACGGCGTAGGGGTGCGCCTCGAGCCCGAGGCGAAGCCGCACACCGCTGGCATCGAGGATGACTGGTGTCGGCGAGCCGCCGATTGCCGCGGCCAGCGACCCGTACAGCCCGTCAGGGGCCCCGCGCGGAAGGCTCCCCGACAGCACAGCCACCCGGCTCTCGAGCGCGCACGACAGAAACAGGTCGCGGAACATCGTCACCGAGTCGTCGTCGATGAGAGGGCCCTCCTCGAGCAGCTCGGTGGTCTGGCCGGACTGGTCTCGCACGGCCAGGCAGGTGCGCAGCTCACAGGCCGTCGGAATCGGATGGAATTCCACACCGCGCTGGCGGAGGTAGCGGTCGAACATGTCGGCCTGTCCGGGCCCGACGATGCCGATCAGGCGCACGGGCTCGCCGAGCGCCGCGATGGTTCCGGCCACGTGCAGGCCCTTGCCGCCCGGCCAGAGCCGCACCTGATTCAGCCTCACGACGCCGCCCGCGCTCAGATCGCCGGTCTCTGCCAGCTTGTCGATCGCCGTGTTGAATCCGCCAACCGTAATCACGAAGACCTCCAGATCAATTCTTGCACTTCGTCGAGCGTGGGCTGACCGGGTGTGCCGCCGGGACGGCGAGTGGAGAGCGCTCCGCACGCGGCGGCCATGCGCAGACACTCGTCGAGCGGTCGCCGCTCGAGCCAGCCGTACAGGAAGCCGGCGTTGAACGAATCGCCGGCGCCCGTCGTCTCGACGCTGGACACGCTGTAGGCGGCACGTCGCACCAGACGGCCGCTGTCGAGAGCCGCGCACCCGGCAGCGCCGAGCTTGGCCACGGTGAGCGTCCGCCCGTTTTGGAGCGATTGGAGCGCGACGAAATGGATCGGCTTCCCCGGTAATCGCGCCCAGCTCGATCTCGTTAGGAAAGAACAGGTCCACTTCCTCGAGCGTCTGGAGCAGATCGCGATTCCACGTCTCGGCCGGGTCGAAGCCAGGATCGAGCGACGTCGTCAGGCCGGCACGACGTGCGCGTGCAAACACGCTCCTGACGTCGGGCCGCAGCCCCCGCTGCAGAAAATACGACGAGATATGAACGTGTGAGAATCCCTCGAATGCCTGCGTGCTGACGTCCGAGCCCCGGAGAGCGATGATGGAACCGGGATACGTGAGGAGCGCGCGATCCTGTCTGTCGGTGATCGAGACCGTGACGCCGGTCTTGAGCGACGGGTCGCGAATCACACGGCTGACATCGACGCCTTCCTCCTCCAAGGCGTCGGTGCATGCCCGGCCCCACAGATCGGTGCCGACCTTGCCCAGAAACGCCACCCTGGCCCCGAGGCGGGCGAGGCCCACCGCGCAGATTGCCGACGCGCTGCCGAGCGTGGAGAGAAAGTCGTCGACCAGCACCTCTTTTCCGGGAACCGGAAAGGCGTGGTACCCGCTCAGGACGAGATCTGGATTGAGCTCGCCAACGACAAGGACAGTGAGGGGATTCACGATCAGGACTGACCCGGGTGGTGAATCCGAAACGGCTTGACCACACGGGTGATGACGCCGGCTGGCGAGGGAGAATCAGGCGAGAGGCCGAACCTGAGGCACGCGAAGAATCCGAGCAGTTGTCCGGTCAGCACGTCGAGAAACACGAGATCGCCGTCGTCCAGATCGCCGGCGACGTCGACGGCCACATTCGGACGTCGGCGAATCAGGTGCCCCGGAATCTCCGTCCCGACGATCACCATCGAATGTCCGAGCCCTTTGTCGATGAGCTCGTCGAGCAGGTCGATCTCGTAGGCGCGCGTGAGCGGATCGGACGACAGGAACGCCACTACCAGGGTGTCGGGATGAATCGCCGACATCGGCCCGTGTCGCACGCCCAGATAGGTTTCGGCCAGGGTCCTGACGCGTCCGGCCGTCATCTCGAGCATTTTCAGCGCGGCCTCTCGGGCCCCGGCTGCGCGATCGCCACTCCCGAGAAACACTGCTGAGGAGAATGCCGACGCCGCCACGTCGGCGATTCGGTCGCTGTCGTTGACGAGCAGGTGTCGCGCCGAGCGCGCGAGGCGCGCGGCGCATCGGTCGTAGTCGGACCATCGATCGGGATAGGCGAGCGCGCGACTCGCCAAGAGCAGATTGGTGAAGCTGCTGGTCATCACGAGGCTCTTGTCGCAGGTCGCCTCGTCGAGGACGACGGTCAGCACGCGGGGAATGCCTTGATAGCTCGTGGCGAGGCGGCCCTCGGCGCAGCAGGTGAAGATGAGATGGCGGGCCGTTGGCCGCTCTTCGAGGAGCCGATCGATCACGGCGGCGCTCTCGGGACTGTTGCCGGAGCGCGCGATCGACACCACCAGGAGCACCTCGGCAGACGGCAGCAGATGCGCTCCGTCCGTAAGCAGGCTGCCGCCGGCTATGGCCGCGACCGGGATGCCGATCGAGCGCTCCAGCGTCGCGCGCGAGCACTCACCCACGTAGAGCGAGCTGCCAGACCCGGTGAACACCACCGCGCCGTGCCGGCCGCGATCGACGGGCGGGGTCAGCCCGATCAATCGATTTCTCGCGGGCGCCAACCGCTCCACCGTTCCCATCCAGGTCGCCGGCTGCTGGCAGATCTCGCGAAGTGTGTGCCGGTATCCGCGCGTGCGCTGCTCGGTGACGGGCTCGTTCAGGAGCGCCCCGAGCGCGCGCGAGCGAGATGCCAGCGAGGCGAGCCATTCGTCGGAAGCGCTGTCAGAACTGGCGGAGCGGTGAGGATCGTCGTTGTTCTGGCGGTCGGTCATCAACATCCTCGACAGTCAACTCTCCCTTGCCAGTGCGACGATATCGCATCGTTCGTGGGGCCGCTCAACCGCGGCCGACGAGCTCTCTGGTGAAGAGCTCGCGAAGGCGCGCAGCCACCAGCCGCTCCTCGCCGTCTTCGAGGCACCGCGTGCGGACCGTGTCGCCGTCATAAATTACTGGTGGGGTGCCTTGCCTCAACCGCGATTTCACTTCATCGACGCTGAAGGGCATCACTCGTTCGTCCCATGTGAGATGGACATCCACGTAGTCGGCGGTATTGGACACCGCTTCGGCCGTCAAACCGGCAATGCCCTTCAGTTCCCCGGCGATGTACTCCGCTTTGCGCGCCCAGTCTACCAACTGAGCGTGGTGATCGAGCTCCAGATACCGGTCCATCGCGACGAGAAGTCCGATCACCTCTTCCTTGCCCACCTTCATGCCGCGGCCAAGATTGGCGTTGGGGAACGCATTCAACGCGGCGGCATCGATCAGATCCTTCCTGCCGGCGAGAATGCCGGTGGACTGCGGGCCGCGGAAAGCCTTGCCTCCGCTAAAGACCACGAGGTCGGCGCCGAGTCCGAAGTATTTCGTCAGGTTTTCATGAGGAGGAATGTCGGATGCCGGATCGATGAGCACCGGCACGCCAACCTGCCGGCCGATAGCGATCAAGTCGGTGGGCAACAACGCGCCTGGCGGCGGCGGATGAGCCTCTGATTTCGGACGTGGCGGGCCGAACTCGATCTGGTGCTCGACGGCGGAGATGGCGGCAATCATCGCGGTCCGTTCGCCAAGCGCGCCGAGGAGCTGGTCGCGCGTGTCAATTTCGACAATCGTCATGCCGGCAGCACGGTACGCGCGGTCGTAGTCAAAGCGGTGAATGGTGGGGATCAGGCACTCGCGCCGCGGCCACGTGGGGTGGGGGAGCGCATCGGCCTTCGCTGCGTCCATGCCGGTGAGGCAGGCCGCGGCCCCGAGCACCATCGCCGAAAAGCCGCCGGCCGTGATGAGCGCCGCTTCCGCGCCCAGCATGCCAGCGATCCTCGTATTGGCCGCCTGCAGCAGATCGTTCATGTCGACGAAGAACTCGTTCGCCTCGGCCATTGCCCGCGTGACCTCTGGCGGCATGCGCGACCCGCTCAGCCTCGAGATGTGCTCGTGAGCGGGCAGATGCGGCCTCACGCCCAGCATCCGTGTATAGATGTTGTCGCGGTACCCGTGCGGCCAGCGCCTCGAGATCGGGCGGCGAGGACGAGCGAACAGAAACGGGTGATGAAGCCCCGGCATTTTGCGCCGCGCCGGCATTCCTGTTCAGGCCCAAAGCGGCCAGCACTCCGGCTGCGGTGCCACGCTCGAAGAACTGACGCCGATCCATTCGGTCCTCTCCTCTGTTCGAGGGGCGGCCTGCATGCTAGAGAGACAAGCAGGCGAAGTCAAAGCCATACACGCTTGCCCGCCCCGGGCGACCCGTGGCCGCGAGCTCTCGAAGTCCGGTAGACTGCATGCGCGGCCATGACCGGCTATCGCGCGGCAGAGCTGATTTCCGGCGGAACGGAGCCGGTGCGCGCAGGCAGCGCATCGCACTGAACCGATGGTCAAACTCGTCAGCCGAATCGATCCGAAAGCGAGAGCGCGTACGGGCCTTCTCGTCATGGTGTCCGCTGGGCTGCCGCTGATTTCCTGCGACAAGGCCGGCAGTCGGCCGAGCCCGGCTCCCAGATCGTCAGCGTCTCCTGTGGCCGGCGTCCGGGTCGTCAATGTCTTCCCGCACGATCCCGCCGCCTTTACCCAGGGACTCATCTTTCACGAAGGCTTTCTGTTCGAGAGCACGGGGCTCCACGGCCGCTCGACGCTCAGGAAAGTGCGCCTGGAGACGGGCGAGGTCATGCGACAGCACAATCTGCCGTCGAAGCACTTCGGAGAAGGTCTGGCTTACTGGAAGAGCCAGCTCGTGCAGCTCACCTGGCAGTCGAATCTGGGCGTCGTGTACGACCTCGATTCCTTCGATCTTCTGCGAACGTTCACGTACCGCGGCGAAGGATGGGGACTGGCGAGCCACGATCGGGGCCTGATCATGAGTGATGGCACATCGCGTCTTCGCTTTCTGGATTCCGAGACGTTCGTCGAAAAGGGCGGAGTTGACGTCCTGGACGGCAGTCTTCAGGTAAGTCTGTTGAACGAGCTGGAGATGGTTCGTGGCGAGCTGTACGCGAACATCTGGCAGACCGATACGATCGCCCGCATCGATCCGGCTTCGGGCCGGGTGAACGGGTGGATCGATCTGACGTCGCTGCTTTCTCCCGCCGAACGCGAGTCGGCCGATGTGCTGAACGGCATCGCGTGGGACTCGGAAACCGATCGTCTGTTCGTCACCGGCAAACTCTGGCCCAAACTGTTCGAGATCGCACTCGTGCCGCGTTCGGCAGATGGCACAGCGCCGCCCATCAGGACGGCCGCACGAAGACTCGCGCGCCGTGTCGAGGACGGACTGTGAAGAGGTTCGGTGGTCACAGCATGGTGGCGCCGCTGTGTCGGGTCATCGTGAAGCGGCCCTTGGAGGCCTTCGGGAGCCACGAGCAGATCGACAGCCAGTGGAAAGCGCTTGGCTATACGGCGCCTCCTGACCTCGGTGCGGCCCGCCGCGAGCACGACGCACTGGTCGGCGTGCTGGAGCGCGAGAACGTTGAGGTGCTGACCTTGCCCGCCGACGCGCGTACCGGGCTCGACTCCCTCTACACGCACGATCCGGGGCTGATCACCGACGAGGGGATGATTGTCTTCCAGACCGGCAAGCTGGCACGTCGCGGGGAAGGTCCGGCGCTCGCCGCTGCCCTCGTTTCATGGGGCGTCCCGGTCTTGGGTACGCTGGATGGTGATGCCACGGCGGAGGGCGGCGACCTCGTGTGGCTCGACAACGAAACCTTGCTGGCCGGCCGGGGGTTCCGTACGAATGCCTCCGGGATCGCACGGCTTCGCCAGTTGCTCTCGCCGCTGGGCGTTCGCATCATGGAAGTGCCACTGCCGTACGGCGATGGCCCTGATGAATGCCTGCACCTCATGTCGTTCATCAGCTTGCTGGACGACGACCTTGCCGTTGTTTCGCGATCGCTGATCCCGATACCGCTCTTCGAATACCTTACCGCACGGGGTATCGAGCTCATCGACATTCCCGTGAACGAGTACCGGACCCAGGCATGCAACGTGCTCGCCGTGGCCCCGCGGCGTGTTGTGATGCTGGCAGGCAATCCGGTGACGCGTGCCCGGCTCGAAGCCGTTGGCTGCGAGGTGACCGAGATTATCGGCGAGGAGATCTCGTTGAAGGGGGCCGGCGGTCCGACGTGTCTGACGCGGCCGGTCTGGCGCTCTGAACTCTGAGCCGAACATGACGCCGGTCACCGTCGATCGGCTGATATGTTTCATGGCAGCCGCGCACGCCGGGGTGTTTCAGTCAGATCAGGTTGCGGCCCAGCGCGAAGAGCTGTCGCTCTCCCGCGAGGCGATGGTCGAGCTCCTTCGCACCGCCAAGGTGATTCGCAGTCGACGGCTTGGTCGCGGGACCACCAATCCCTGGCGTCTCACGCTCAGCGATGGCCGGGTCACGCACGACGCCGTGTTCCAGTCCGTCGACGAGCACAAGATCGAACAGGAAATGAGCGACGGCCGCACCGAACTGAACTTCGTGGATTCCTATCGCGACAACATCGCGGCGTTCAGGCTCGCCGAGCTACTCGGCCTCGGCGAGATGATGCCCGTCATCGTCGAGCGCACCTGGAGTCGCGCCGAGGGCGCGCTCAGCTGGTGGATCGACGACGCGATGGAGGAAGGCGACGGGCAGCGGGAATGTTTGCCGAGCCGGCGACATTCTTCCGAAGTAGTCTAGAAAGTATGAAGGCTCTGTTGCTGGTGGTCGGGCTTCTGGCGTTTGGTCCGTCGCTTCGTGGGCAGGAAGACAGCGTCCCCACGGACTCCACGCGCCTGTCGATCAGCGGTTGTCTCAAGGGGCGGACATTCACGGCCACACGCCGTTCCGAACTCGAGCCGGACACGAATCAGGTTGAAGACGGACGGCGATTCAGGCTCTCGGCTCCGAAGAAAACGCTCGACAAGCTTCGCGCGCAGGAAGGCAATTTGATCGAGGTGACCGGGCTGGTCAAGCTCGCCCAGCTATCGCCCGCAACCCCGGGCATCGCGATCGGGGGAAGCGGCCGTATCCGGTTCGGTGGCGAGCCGTTCAACCCTGATCCCACCGCGGTTGATTCCCGGCGAGACCCCCTCGCGAATCAGATCCTCTTGAACGTCGAGTCCTGGCGGGAGCTCCACGAGCGCTGCACGGGACGAAACGAGTGAACCCGCAGGTTCGGCCAGGTCCACACAGGTGGTGGCTGTGAGCGTCATCACCTGGGTCGTGCAACTGCTGCTGGCGGTGGTGTTCGCACTGGGCGGTTTCATGAAACTCACGATGCCCTTGCCCGAACTGGGCCGGCAGCTCGCATGGGCGGGGGACCTTCCGGCGTGGCTCGTGCGCTTCATCGGTCTCTCCGAGCTCGCCGGCGCCGTCGGCCTGGTGCTGCCGGCGGCCACCGGCATTCGGCCCAGGCTCACGACACTCGCCGCTCTCGGGCTTGCGCTCATCATGGTGCTGGCCATGGCATTCCACATGTTGCGCTGGGAATTTCAAGCGCTCCCGATCAACCTGGTGCTGGGTAGCCTGGCCGCGTTCGTGGGCTGGAGCCGGTTTACTGGGGTGCCGCCGGCCTCGAATCATCAGACGTCACACCGCCGGTAGCGTACGCTTCCGCAAGATGCGAGGACGGATATTTTGGTTCGCGAGCGGGAAACCAGGAACCGTCCTGTTCGTGGCCGTCCTCGGCGAGACTCGGCGCAGGTGGTCGAAATCGCTTCGGCCGAGACGCTACGGGACTACTTACCGGCGAGTCGCATGGGCACATCGGCATGATAGCCGTCGACGAGGCGAGCGAGGGCCGCGGTGTTGCAGGCGCGCTGATGAAAGCCGCAGAGCGATAGGCCCGCTTTCGCGGATATCGCCGGCTGACGCTCCACGTGTTCAATGCCAACACCAAGGCTCGAGGGCTTTACGAGCACCTGCGGTACGAGGTCGAAACCCTTCGCCCGTGAAAGTGCTGGTCTGACGTCGTCGCGGCCGCCGGGACCGGGGCCGTCCGATGCCTCGCGAGAAGCGTGACGTCGAGTCCCAGTCGCGCCTGTGCCGCGGTCAACTGATAGACCGCTCTGTCGACGCCGACGCTGCCGCCTGCGCGAGCCTCGACTACGGCTCTCTATTGTCGGAACTGCAGCGAACGACAGCTGGGGGTAAGCCGGGAGGGAGTTAATCGCGGTCGCCAGAAAGTGAGACGCGCAGCATGGCTGCGCGTCTCGTCGGATCGACTATGAACAGCTCGCCGAGATCATCTTGACGGTTCGAGCCTCGAACGTTTTCACGTTGCCGCCGGCCGACGGTGTGGCCGATGGTCCGGCATCCTTCACCGTTCCCGTGACGAGCACCTTGTGTCCGGCGTGTGGGGCGAAATTCACAGCAGTTCCTTGCGCGACGAGCTTGTAGCTCTTGTCCACGCTCGGCGCCGTGCTCGCGGACCCGGCCGCCGTGTCGACCATGGCGTTCGCGAGTGTGAACGAGCCGGGCTCGGTGCCCGGATTGACGCACCCCGTGATGGCGACGAGCTTCGCGTCTGGCATCGCCTGACTCACTGACGGGGTTTGCGGAGTCGCCGGTGGGGTCTGCGGGGTCTGCGGAGTCGCCGGTGGGACCTGCGGTGGTACCGATGGGCTTTGCGCACCGAGCACAGCAGTCAAACCGATCGCCGCAACCGTACAAGCAAACACTGATGTCAACTTCATTTCCAGAATCCTCCGGTCCTGGGTTTCTGTTCACTGATTGAACTGCAGAAGCCGCGCCACCGAGTGGCGGTCGTGTGCTTGACCACACGGCGCGAAATTGTTCGATTAAATCACCGGCGAGCCGCGCGAGACGCAGAACCTTCGCCGAGAGTTGTCGCGACACGAGACAACTCCGTTACACACTACGTTTCCGCCCGAGCTTATCGTCCGGCAGTCGTCGCACAGGTTGAGCTTCCGCGATGGCGCGCAGCCGCTCGCTGTTGTCGCGCTTGCTGGCTCCGGCAACTCGACAATGGTACCACCGCTCAACGGCTCAGTTGCCGTGGCGCTGTACAGGACGTGACACCGCCTGGTCCGTATGCACTGATGCGTACACCGTTCATTCGACGGCACGTGCATCCCCGCTGTTTTCCTAGAAGAACCGCACCTCACCGGGCGCGACCGCTCTGGCACGCGCCGTGCTTTTACAGACCCGACGACAAGCTGGCGCGCCCGCGGCGACTGCTGGAACCGAAGGAGGCAGCGGGGAGCAGGTACCAAGGAGAAGCAACATGCTTTGGACCGTTTTCATGATCCTCATCGTGATGTGGCTGTTGGGAATGGTGAGTTCGTACACGATGGGCGGCTTCATCCACGTCCTGTTGGTCGTCGCGCTGATTGCCGCGGTGATTCAACTGATCCAGGGTCGCCGCGTCGTCTGACGGCGACGACACTGATGGTCGACTGCGACGAGCCTCGAAAAATGGAGTGACGCATGAATCGAGACATCTTGCAGGGAAAGTGGAACCAGCTTCGTGGCGAAATCACGAGGCAATGGGGTCGTCTGACCGACGATGAGGTCGATGAGCTCGAAGGCAACTTCGAGAAGCTCGTTGGCCGCATTCAAGAGCGTTACGGGTACGAGCGCGAACGCGCTGAGCATGAAATCGACGATTTTTTGGCCCGCTGGTCTCCTTCCCCGGCGTAAAGCCGGCAGGCGAGCGCCCATCTGTTGATGGGCGCTCGCACCCGCCTTCTGGATTATTTCTAAAACGAACCGTCGTCTCGTAAGGACGGACTATTCGGCGAGCACTTCAGCAACCGGCTGGAATTCTTCGATGTGCTCAGCAACGGTTTTCAGGGCCATCAGGATCGGCGTTGCAAGCAGCACTCCCCAGAGTCCCCACATCCAGCCCCAGAACAGCAGACTCACGAAGACGGCGACGGCGTTCATGCGGCTCGCGCGGCTCATGAGCCACGGGGTCAGCAAGAATCCCTCGACGCTCGTGACCGCGACGGAGACGCCCGCGACGAGCAGCATCATCTCAATCGAACCAAACTGCATCATCGCCACCAGGGCTGATGCTGCCATCATGACAATCGGTCCGAAATAGGGAATCGTGTTCAGAATGCCGGCGGCCAGCCCCCACACTGCCGGCTGCTGGACACCCATCAGCCAGAACGCGAGACCGGTCGTGAGCCCCACGAGCGCGCTGGCGAACGCCAGGTGCAGCAGGAAGTGTTCGACCTTCGTGTTGATCTCATCGAGGATCTGCACCGTCACGCGTCGGCCCACCATCGTCGGTCCGGCGAGGCGGACGAGTTTCCGCTTGTACCTGATCGCCAGAGGCCAGGAGGAAGAACACGAGGAACACGAGAAGAACGAGCTGGGCGGCGAACGAGACAGCCCCGGCCGAACCCCATCGGACATAGGCGGCCACGTCGACCGCCGGTTCGACAATCTGCACACGTGTGATCCCGGTCTGCGGTGGAGTCCGGGCGGTGGCGTCTGACGCGGCCCGCTCGAGGTCGGTGGCAGCCTTGGACAGCTGCTGGAGCGTTCCATTCTGTTGCCGGGCGGAAAGCCGAGCCGCCTGGCGCAGCTTCTGGGTGGCGACCGGGAGTTCCTCAATCACCGTGGCCACCTCGTCGCTCAGGCTGTACACGGTTGCGCCGACGGCAGCGACGAGTGAGACCATGACGATGGCCGCGCTGACCGCCCGCGGCACGCGGCGGCGGACGAGAAACGAGACCAGCGGATCGAGCGCGTAGCGCAGGACGAGGCCGGTGGCGAGCGGCACGAAAAAATCGCGAGCCACGCGCAGCATCACGAGAAGCGTCAGGGCGATGACGAGCATCACCGCCAGCGCTGGAAGATCAACTGAGATCTGAGCCGTCGGATCGCGGCTGACGCTTGCAACGACAGTGCTCTCCATCGGCGGCGGCACGTCCGGCTGCCTGCGTGACATGATGGCTCCACTGCCTTCCAATTACCGTTCCAACTCGACCTTTCGGACATGGCACCGGAGTTGAAGACGATGTCGCTCCGGATCTCAACGTGAAAGGATGCCGCCGTGCACACTGCTGAAGGTGAGGTCGAGACCATGGACCGACGTCCCAACCTGACCGTGCGCACGCCAACCATTAGCCGCACGCCAACTTGCGCTGCCCCGCGCGGCGCAACGGTGGCTGCTGGGCACGGCAGCAGCGACGATTACCGCGATGGGCATGCGCCGCCGGTCGATCCTGCCCAGGGCGCTCATGCTGGCGACAGGCACATTGCTCTACCGGGCAGCCGCAGGGCACGACGATCTGGCTTTCGTGCGTCGCTGGATCGCGGAGCTGCGGGAACGTCGCTTCACAGATGAGCCTGTGACTGGGGCAGCCGAACAATCGTTCCCCGCCAGTGACCCTCCCGCCTGGACCCCGACCACCGGCCCGGTCATGTAGGAAATCGCCCTCAGGCCGATTCCGTGGCTCCTCCAGACTCGGCATGGGCCGTGCAAAGCTGAGCTGCCATTCGATCGCTTTGCAGATTTTGCCCGAATTTGAGTGGGTTCTGTTCGACGCCGGGCAAAGATGTAGCGTTTAGATACACCCTGCAGTATTGTGAGCCATTGCGCCACCCTCAAGGAGTGACGATGCCGAATCTTGCCCGTGTGCTGATTGTTGACGACGAGCCCGATACCGCGTCGTGGATGAAGCTGCTGTTGACGAATCGCGGCTACGACGTCCAGGTTGCGCACGATGGCGAAACCGCGCTCACGGTCGCCCAGTCGTGGCCGGCCGAAATCGTTCTGATGGATCTCATGCTCCCCGACGCTGACGGCATTGACCTGCTGAAGACGATCAAGACCGCCAATCCCGCGAGCCAGGTGATTGTAGTAACCGGCTACGGGAGCGTCCAGAAGGCCGTCGAAGCGATGCGGGCGGGCGCGTTGACTTTCATCGAGAAGCCGCTCGACGCCGACGTGCTCCTGGCGATTCTCGACAAGGCCGGCGAGCAAGCCGCGCTCGCAGCCGAAAATCGACAGCTTCGCGACGATCTCCAGCATGCGCGCGGGTTCCCGAATGTCATCGCTCGCAGCAACAAGATGAAGCAGCTCTTCGATCTGATGAAGATGGTCGCTCCGACCGATGCGAGCGTCCTCATTCTCGGCGAGAACGGCACGGGCAAGGAGCTCATCGCGGCGGCGATCCACGAGCAGAGCAAGCGTGCGCACCAGCCGTTCATCAGGATCAATTGCTCCGCGATCCCGGCCGAGCTCATCGAGTCGGAGCTGTTCGGCCATCGCAAGGGCTCGTTCACGGGAGCCGTGGCGGACAAGATGGGGCTCATCGAGATGGCTCACGGCGGGTCGTTGCTGCTCGATGAGATTGGCGAAATGCCGCCGTCCTTGCAGGTGAAGATGCTGCGCGTCCTCCAGGAGCGTGAGTTTCGTCCCGTCGGGAGCACGCGGACGATCAAGCCGGACTTCCGGCTGATCTGCTCGACGAATGTCCAGCTCGACACGGCTCTCGAGAGCCGTAAACTTCGCGAGGATCTCTATTTCCGCATCAACACTGTGACCCTGGTCGTGCCACCACTGCGCGAGCGGCCCGATGACATACCACTCTTAGCGCAATACTTCGTGGAGAAATACGCCGAGCGCCATCAGCGGGACGTTCGGACGATTCACCAGGACGTGCGGCGTGCGCTGATGCGCTCGACCTGGCCCGGCAACGTCCGCGAGCTCGAACACGTCATCGAGCGCGCGGTCATCGTCGCCCAGGGCCCGGAGATCACGGTGGACCATCTTCCGGAGTCGCTAACGGCGGCGAAAGAGACCGTTGCTTCGGCATTCGTCGTGCCCCCTCACCACACCCTCGCGGATCTGGAACGGTCGGCGATCTTGCAGACCCTGGAACGTACGCATTGGAACAAGCGGGCGGCGGCCAGCATCCTCGGCGTCTACCGGCCGACTCTGTACAACAAACTGAAGAAGTACAAGATTTCGGAGTCGTCCGGGATCGAAGCGATCAACGGAGCGTCGCGCGGTGGACGACTAACGGCTGTCCGGTCCCAGCAGCACGCGGATGGTATGCTGCCCGTCGTCTCGGGGGACGGCGATCGGGTTTCGTGAATCGATGACGTTACCGTCAAGTTCGATTCGCTCGACACCCTGACAGACATGGCGTGGGTTGTCCACGGTGACGACGCAGCGCGCGTGCTCGAGCCGCACCATCACTTCGTATCCCGGCCACTCGTGTGGAATGCAGGGATTGATGCGGAGCTGCCCGTTGACGATCGACACGCCCAGAATCGCCTCGAGCGCGACGCGGTACATCCAGCCCGCTGAGCCCGTATACCAGGTCCATCCGCCACGGCCTGAGTGCGGAGCCACAGAGTACACGTCGCCCGCGATCGCGTACGGCTCGACGGCGTAGCGCCGCGCGCCTTCTTCGGTGGCGGCATGGTTCACCGGGTTGATCATGCTGAGCAGTTCGAAGGCGCGGTCGCCATCGCCCGAGCCGCGCCCACGCCAGCGACGTTCCAGAGCGCCGCATGCGTGTACTGGCCGCCGTTCTCTCGAACTCCTGGCACGTAGCCGCGGATGTAGCCTGGATCCGGAACCATCCGGTCGAAGGGCGGCGTGAGCAGGAGCACCAGACGATCCGAGCGGCGAACGAGCAGGCGATCCACGCTGTCCATGGCGACCTGGCACCGTTCGGCGCTGGCGCCGCCCGACAACACCGCCCATGACTGCGCGACGGCGTCGATCTGACACTCCTCGTTGACGCTCGCCCCCAGCGGTGTGCCGTCGTCGAAGTACGCGCGTCGGTACCACGCGCCGTCCCACGCCAGGTCGAGCGCGCGTTCGAGCGCAGACGCGCGGTCCCGATAGGTTGTTGCACGGGCGTGCTCCGCGCGGGCCTCTGCCACCTCGGCGAAGCGCCCGAGGATGTCGCGGAGGAACCATCCGAGCCACACGCTTTCCCCGCGCCCCTGCCGGCCGACGAGATTCAGCCCATCGTTCCAGTCCCCGGACCCGATCAACGGGAGACCGTGAGCGCCTGCCGTCAGGCTCACGTCGACGGCGCGTGCACAATGCTCGTAAAGCGATGCAGTGTCGCGCGAGACCTCTGGTCGCTCGAAAACCTCGTCCTGATCCGGTTCGAGTGTATGGCCCGCGAGAAAAGGCACAGGCTCGTCGAGAACCGCCTCGTCTCCTGTCACGTCGATGTAGACCATGGCGGCGTACGGCAGCCAGAGCCGGTCGTCGGAGCATCGCGTGCGAATCCCCTGTCCGCCGGGCTCGTGCCACCAGTGCTGGACGTCGCCTTCTGGAAATTGTCGCGATGCGGCGCGCAGCAGATGAGCGCGAGCGAGCGACGGCGCCGCGGAGACGAGCGCCAGGACGTCCTGCAATTGGTCACGAAACCCGAACGCGCCGCTGGACTGGTAGAAACCCGTGCGCCCCCAATAGCGTGCCGACAAAGTCTGGTACAGCAGCCACCCGTTCAGCAGCACGTCCAGCGAGGCGTCAGGTGTCCGCACCTGGGTCGCCGTCAGGACGTCGCGCCATTGCCGTTTCACGTCATCGAGAGCGGTATCGGCCTGCTCGGTCGTGCGGTAGCGCCCTATCGACGCGCGGGCGTCCGCTTCGTTGAGGCCCTCCCCGAGCAGGAAGACGAGGTCGGCGGTCTGGCCGGCCTGAAGCTCGATCGTCACCTGGATGGCCCCGCACGGGTCGATCAGGCTGCCGGTACGCCCGCCCAGCGTCTGACGATCGAGCGCGGCGGGCCTGGCGAGCGATCCGTTGCGGCCAAGGAACTCCGTGCGATCGGCCGTCACCGAGCGGACATCCTCTCCCGAATGCAGATATGCGACACGTTCACCAAAGTCGGCGCGACAACGATTGGCCGCGAAGATCGCTCCCGTCGCTGGATCGAGCCACGACCTGATGTGCAGGCGCGTGCGCTCCCTGACCTCGCCCAGGACCCATTCGACGTACAGAATCGCAGAGAGCCGGCGGGTCGGCCCGGAACGGTTGTCGAGACGCAGTCGCCAGATTTTCACCGGATCGCTGGCCGCCACACACACCGACAGCTCGGATCTGATGCCGCGGTGGTCGTGCTCATACGTCGAATAGCCCTGCCCGTGTCGCACCAGGTACGTCTGCGAATCGGGTACAGGTCGCGGGGTGGCGGACCAGGTACACACCCGTGTTGTCGTCCCTGAGATAGAGAGCTTCTCCCTGAGGGTCGGACACCGGGTCGTTCGACCAGGGTGTCAGCCGGTTCTCGTGGCTGTTCTGGGACCACGTGTATCCCGGCCCCATTTCCGAGGCCACAAATCCGAAGCGCGGATTTGCGACGACGTTGCTCCAGGGCGCCGGCGTGGGTGCGCCCGGGGCGACCCGCACGACATACTCACGTGCATCTGGTTCAAAGCCGCCAAATCCATTGAAGAACATGAGACGGCCGGGCTCGACGTCCGCCGCCTCCGTCGTCAGCGGCGACGTCGCGGTCTCGAGCGCGTCTGAGACCGACACTGGCTGCGACGGCAACTTCAGGTGATTCGTTGAGCGAGCCGCGCGAGCCGATGAGCACCGCCCGTGCCACGGCAGCCAGCAGCACCTGATGTTCGGGCGGCATCAAGTCCGCGCGTCGCGCGAATACCCCGCCCGGACGGTCGAGCCAGTCTCGCGACATGCCCATCGTCACCATCCGCTGCACCTCGTCCTGGAGGTCCTGCAGATAGCTCGTGCCCAGCTCGTTCAGGATGACGAGATCGAATTGATACCCCTTGAGGCGGCAGTACTCGTGCGTTTTCAGCAACTCGCGCACCAAGGACAGGTGCGAGCTTTCCGAAATTCGCACCAGGACGATCGGCAGGTCGCCGGAGATGCCGTGTCCCCACAGATGATGAACGGCCAGGCGGTTCCTGAGGGCCGCATCAGCGGATCTGAGACGCGGATCGCCGTGGACTACACGCGAAAACAACCGCTGCATGTCCCGCGTTTCCTCGTCCGTGACATTCAAATGTCGCATTTCGATAGCCGCGTGTGTGCTAGCCAGGGCGAGGGCCCGCGCGACGGCGTGCCGATCGTGATATTTCTCAATCAGAAGGCGCGCCGCCTCTTCACTCGCGGCAAAGCCGGTGGTGAATGTCATCCGAGCCGTGCCTCCCGGGGGCAGCTGCAGCGTCCGTCGCAGACTGACGATCGGGTCGAGCACGTTACCCACTGTTGCGGAAAGCGGACCCCGGCCCGTCATCGCCAACGGCGACCGCACGTCGCCGCCGCGTCCCAGAAAGCGTGCTCGCGAGGTTTCGTACTCGGCGGGGCCTGCGAGCCGGCCACGTCCAGCGAGCACGTGAAACAGATACGTGCGGGCTTCATGGCCGCGCGGGCGCCGCGAGCAGATCAACGCATCGCGCTCCGACACGGCCTGCGTTTCGACGAACAGATTGCTGAACGCCGGATGGGCCGCATCGCTCGCTTGCGGGGCGAGCACGACCTCTGCATAGCTCGTCACCTCCAGGTGACGTGTGGTCAAGCCACGGTTCGTCACCGACACCCGGCGAAGCTCGGCATCGTCCTCAGAAGACACGGCGACTTCGGTGTTCACTTCGATGTCGCCGTCACGGCGGCGAAAGACGGCGCGATCGGGCGTGAAGGTCGCTTCGTAGTCCTCCGTGTCGATGAGCGTCGGCTGGTACGCTGCAGACCAGTATTGAAGGCTGTCCCGATCGCGAAGGTAGATGAACGTGCCGCAGGGATCGCGAGTGAGATCTTCGCGCCACCGTGTGATGGCAATATCGCGCCGTTCACTGTAGCCGCCTCCCGCATTCGTCACCATCACGGTGTACGACCCGTTCGACAGCAAATGAGCCCGCGGCGACAACGTGTGCGGCGTTCGATACCGTCGTCCTACCGGCACGGCGAGGTTCCGCCTGCTCTTGACCTCCATGCGTTCGGCCGGAGGATGCTTCAGCGGCACGAGGAGCGGGATTCGCTCCTGCAGGAGAAGATCGGCGGCCTTGATGCGCGCCTCGCCATGGAACCGCCGGGGCATCACCTGATCGTTGATGGCGTTGTTCAGCGCGATCAGGCTCATGCCCTGATGGTGCGCCATGAGGGTCTTCACCACCTGTCCACTTCCGTCTGGCCCCATGCGGTCGGGGGTGTAGTCGATCGACTCGTAGTAGCCGAAAGGATTCTCCAGGCCTTCATCGGCGAGCCGACGAAGGTTGGCCACCGTGTCGCTCGGGGAGAGTGGAGCGGCGAGCAGGGTGGCGTAAGGCGTCACCACGAGCTCCTCGCCGAGCCCGCGCTTCAGGCCGAGTCCAGGCACACCGAAGGCCTTGTATTGATAGTTCTTTTCGAGATCCTGCAGATTGTAGGCGCCTTCGGAAATTCCCCACGGTACGCCTCGCTCCACGCCGTACGCGATCTGGCGGTCGACAACGGCCGCATAGGTCTCGTCGAGCAGCGTCTCGGGATACGACCGCATCACGAGCAGCGGCATCAGGTACTCGAATACCGACCCGCTCCATGAGAGCAACACCCGGGTGTCACCGGCCGAGGTGAGCGCCCGCCCCAGCTTGAACCAGTGGTCGCGGGGAATCTGGCCCAGCGCGATTGCGACGTAGCTCGCAAGCCGCGCCTCCGACGCGAGCAGGTCGTAGAACGACGAATCGAGCCGGCCGTCGGTTACGCTGAAACCGATCGAGAAGAGCTCCCGGTCAGTGTCGAACAGAAACTCAAAATCCATCTCTTCCACGAGGTCATCAGCCAGCATGCCCACCCTTTCGGCACGCTCGGCAAGGCCCGCAGCCGCGCTTCTCGAGCGCTCCAACGCGTCCCGCAGCGTTGGCGAATCCACGCCGTACTCGTCGAGCTCGGCCAGCGACGCCGTACACCATGAAACAATCTGCGCCACCGACGGCATCGAGGGCGGGTCGCTGACAACCTGCCGGCCGCCGTGCTCGTCATCGCTCGTTCTGGGTAGTGCGTCAGAGAGATCGACCCACGGCGAGAGACTGAGCAGCTCCCGCTGCCACTGACCGACAGCGGCTGCCAGACGTTCGGCCAGCTTGTGCAGCTCGGTCAGGCGAGAGGCGATCCCTGGCCGATCCTGAAGCTCCTCTTCGACCTCTTGAAGAACCACTTCAAATGCTGAAACCCGATCGGCGAGGGTGGTGAGCGTGTGTCGCCAATCCGAAAGGCTCGCTGGCCCAGGGCGCAACGCCCGCCTGAATGCCACGATCGCCGGCTTGAGACGAAGCGTCGCCGACCGTTCGCGTCGCCCGTAACGAAGCACGCGGTCGGCTTCCTGTTCGAGGATGGCCGCCGTGTCGTCCAGGCCGTCGAGGACGTTCGCGCCGAGTATCGGTCTGGCCTCGATAAGGTCGACGAGCGACTCCTTCAACGTCAGCAGATAGCCGGCGAGGTTGCCGCTGTCCACCGTGGAGACATACGAGGGGAGAAGCGGAACGCGCGTGCGCGTGTCGTACCAGTTGTAGAAGTGCCCGCGATGGCGATCGAGCGCCGCCAGTGTCGAGCAAGTGCGCTCGAGACTTTCGATCGTGGCCGAAAGACTCGCATAGCCCAAGTCGTTTGCAGAAACCGTGGCGAGCAGTTGCAGGCCGATGTTGGTCGGCGACGTGCGATGCGCGATCGGTTCCGGACGGTCCTCCTGATAGTTGTCGGGGATGAGCCAGTTGTCGGCCGGCCCCACGAACTCTTCGAAGTAGCGCCACGTGCGACGCGCGACATGCCTCAAGATGCGGCGTTCGGTCCTGGTCGGCAATGTGGCCCCGTGCGGCCGGGTGCGGCCCGTCGAATAGGCGACCGCCGGTGCCGCGAACCAGAGACCGATTGGCACGAGCGCCCACGTGAGGCGGCGTGGTGCGAAGACCGCCACCAGCACCAGAAGGACGGCGGCCAGGGCCGGAGCCGTCCACATGCGCCGCAGCACCGAATCCACGTGCCGCAGGCGGCGCGCGCTGGCGGCCGCGGATTCCCACTCGAGAAGATGGCGATGCGTGATGAGCAGTCTGACCAGCGTACGCACGATGGCATCGAGGGCCCAGCACGTGTGGTGGGCGAGAAAGACCGTCGAGAAAAGTGCAAGACGGGCGCTGCTGACGAGTCGTCGGCGTTCCGACCGCAGGTGCTCGCGGAGAGGAATGCCGTGAGCCCGCTGGCTGAGGGAATGTCCGAGCTCGACGTACGCGGGGAACCCCAGCACCAGAACGGCGATCATCGTCCAGACGAAGGGCGACCCGGGCAGTGCCAGCCAGCTCGCTGCCAGCAGTAACAGCAGCGCCGGCGCGAGCAGGCTTCGCCGGAGGTTGTCGAGAATCTTCCAGCGCGAAACGAGCGGCAGGATGTTGGGAACGATGGCGCCGCTCGCGGTGGGGACCGTGCGCCATAGCCATCGCACGATCTGCCAGTCGCCCCGGATCCAGCGATGCTGCCTTGCGGCCCACACGAGATAGCTGCTTGGATAGTCGTCGACCAGGGTGATATCCGTGCAGAGCCCGACGCGAGCATAGAACCCTTCGAAGAGATCGTGACTGAGGAGCCTGTTCTCCGGCACGCGACCCGCCAACGATGCCTCGAAAGCGTCGACGTCGTAGATACCCTTGCCGACGTAGGTGCCCTCGTGAAACAGGTCCTGATAGATGTCGCACGACGCCGACGAGTACGGATCGAGACCAACCTGACCCGCGTGCACCCGGGCAAACGTCGTCCGCGTCGCGCTGACGCCGTCCACTTCGATGCGCGGTTGAAGCACGCCGTAACCGTCGGTTACGCGCCCGAGGGCTGGGTCGTATCGGGCGCGGTTCAACGGGTGCGCAATCGTGCCCACGAGACGGCGGGCCGCGTCGATGGGGAGTCGCGTATCGGAGTCGAGCGTAATGACGTAGCGGACCGACGGCAGCAGCGACAGCTCGCCGATCTGTACGACGTAGCTGGTGTCCGTGGCGCCACGCAAGAGCCTGTTGAACTCGGCCAGCTTGCCACGCTTTCGTTCCCACCCCATCCACCGCTCGTCCACGCTGTTCCAGCGGCGCGCGCGGTGAAAGAAAAAGAAACGATCGCCCCCGTAGCGTTCGTTGAGATCGCGAGTCAGTCGGCTGGCTTCCAGGATGATTTCGGAGTCGTCGGGCAGCGTTTCCGCTGCCGCGTCGGGAAAGTCGCCGAGCAGCGCGAAGTGCAGGTGCGGATCGCGATTGGCCAAAAAGCGGACCTCGAGCTGTTCGACGAGGTCACTGACGCCGCGAGGCGAGCTCAAAATCGTCGGCACGACCACGATCGTCGTGGCGGTGGCTGGGATCCCGTCGGCGAACGCCAGCTTGGGCAGCGGCCGTGGTGGCACCTGCGACGTGATCAGACGGTTCACGAGGCTGATGACGAGATCGCTGACCGGAACGATCACCAGCAGGCCGATCAGGACGAGGTCGAATGTGTCTGCACCATGGCGTCGGCCATAGATCAGCAGGCTCGCCAGTGACAGTCCCAGAAGTCCCGCGATGACCCCGAGATAGCCGATGGCCGGATGACGGGACGCGAACCGCGCGGCCCGCTCCCTGATCGACCGACGGTAGCCGAGCTGCTTCTCGAAGGCGAAGCGACCCTGCGAGATGAGGTAATAGCCGACGTGCCCCTCGCGGCTGCCGAGATCGTCGGACCTCGCCGCGGCGCATTCCACGGCCTGCCGCGCGACGTCCATTTCGCTTCGGCGGGAGCGGCGCGCCAATTGCTCGACCGATCGCCGGTAGCGGTCGGCCGTCTCGAAGTCCATCGCCCCGTACGCTCGAGCCGGGTCACCGCGCAGCACACGCTCGACAAGGTTGATCTGTTCGAAGAACGCGCGCCAGTTGAGCGTCGAGAGCAGACGCATGCTGCCGATGACATTGCCGAGCATTAGCTGTCGCGCCGCCTCCTGCTGGTGTTCCAGGCGAAGCATCTCGTCGGCCGACGTCGACTGCCGGTCGAGACGTTCCTGCAGCCACTGCCATGCGGGCAGTATCGATGGGGGTTCGTCACGAAGCCATTGCAGCAGTTCCACCACGAACGCCGGCGACAGGGCGGACTTCGGATCGACCCAATGGGACGAGAACCGATCTAACCAGCCGGGATTGACATCTTCCCGTTCCTTGACCCGGGCAATCCATCTGCGCGCAGCCTGGCGCTCTCGTCGGGTTTCCACGACCGCGTCTGCCAGCCGGCTGAGCTCCTCGACCAACCCGATGCGGAGCATGATGGGAATGGCCCAGACCTCGCCAATGCTGAACGGCACGACGCTCTGGTACGCCTCGGAGAAGCGAGTAAGGCTCTCCAAGTCCAAGCGCCCCTCGGTGTGCGCGATCAGCTCGCTTGCCAGGACGTAGACGCGCGGCAACCCTGCCGACGGCCCGTCCGCGAGCTTGACGAGTTGCTGGTAGAAGCGCCTGGGCAGGTCGTGGCGGATTTCCCGCATTTGATCGTCGACGACGTGAAAGTTGTCCCTGACCCAGTCTTCCGAGCTGCTGCTCTCGCGATGAACCGATGGCTCCTCGGCCGTGAGGATCTGGTAGGCCTCTTCGAGGCGTGCAGCCGCCTCGTCGAGGCGCGGCAGCAGCGGCTGCATCTGTCGCGGATCGCGCGCAAGCGTGTGAGAGCTGGCCAGCCGTCGCGCGAATTCCTCGAGCTGCTGAAGCGTCAGGAGCTCGCGCGGCGCTGAGGGTTGAACAGGAGCGGGAGCGGGGATCGTCGAACGTGTCGGAGGCAGCCATCGTGTCGAGATGCGAGCCGCGTCAGCGGGGCACGGCTCACGCCGGCGGTGAACTCGAATTCCTCGCGGGCGCCCGGTGTGTTACCGCACTGAGGGCGTGCACCAGTTCGGTGGCCTCCACCGGCTTGGTCAGGTGAACTTGGAAGCCCGCTTCGATCGCACGCGCGCGATCGTCCTGTCTGGCGTAACCCGTCAGCGCGATGGCGGGAATCAAGCTCACCACCGGATCGCTCGCGGCACGTACCCGGCGGATGAAAGTATAGCCGTCTTCGTCCGGCATTCCGACGTCGCAAACCACGGCGTCGAACGGTGGCGTCCTCACCGTCTGCTCGAACAACCGCGCGAACGCGTCGCTGGCTCTGGCCACCGCCTCCGCACGGGCGCCGTGTCTGGTGAGCAGCGCCACCAGCAGATCTCGGGCATCGGCATCGTCATCGACGACGAGCACGTACGCGGACACGGCGACGTGGTCACCATTGACGGCGCGCCTGAGCTCGGGTTCTCGCTGAGCCGGATTCTCCTGTTCATCGATCCAGCTCGGCAGGGCGGGCAGTGAGACGACGAACGTGGCGCCCCGGCCCTCTCGCGGTTTCTGGACGCGTACGTCGCCGCCGTGCAGCTCCACGAGGTGTCGCACGATCGAAAGGCCCAGCCCGAGACCGCCGTGCCGTCGAGTCGTGGAGCCGTCCGCCTGCCGAAAGCGATCGAACAGGTAGGGAATGAACTCGGGCGCAATGCCGGGGCCGGTATCGCTCACGACAATCTCGACGCGCGAGGCCGTTTGCCGAACGAAGACACGAACCTCGCCACCGCCGGGTGTGAACTTGATGGCATTCCCAACCAGGTTCCAGACCACCTGCTGCAATCGATCCGGATCGCCGAGCACGGCGCCGGCGTCCGCCGGATCGTGCGTCGTGATGATCGAGATGCCTTTGGCCGCCGCCGTCGGTCGGGTGGCGTCGACGGCCGCATCGACAATCGAAGCCATTTCCACGCGAGCCATCACCAGTTTGAGCTTGCCGCTGGTGATGCGCGACGCATCGAGGAGGTCTTCGACCAGCTGTTTCTGTACGCGGGCGCTGCGCTCGATGGCGGTGAGCGCGCGATCGAAGACCGCACCCGACACGCCGCCCTGGCGCAGAACGTGGACCCAGCCGAGGATCGGATTGAGGGGAGCTCGAAGCTCGTGGGATACGCTCGCGAGAAACTCGTCCTTCAAACGGTCCGCTTCTTCGGCTTGACGGCGGGCCGCCTGTTCGCGCGCCAGCAGGTCCGCCTGTTCCTGCTGAGCGCGCTTGCGTGCCGTGATGTCACGCCAGATTGAACGGGCCCGTACGATCTCACCGGCCTCACTCGTGACGGCTGACATGCTCAGGCTCACGTCCAGAGCCGTTCCGTCCCGACGGCGCAGTTTGAGATCCTCGTCCCTGATAGGCTCGCGGCGCATGAAGCTGGCGAGGACGGAGGCTGCCGCGGGGACGCTGTCGGGCTCGCAAAGATCCAGGACAGGCCGGCCGAGCACCTCGTGCTTGCTGTACCCAAGCGCGTCCGCGAGCGTCTGATTGCATTCGAGAATCTCGCCGGACAACGCGTCGAACGAGCACATCGGATCGGGCGCCCGATCGAAAAGATCCTGGAACCAGCGTTCCGAGACACGCAATGAGGCTTCGACGTTCTGCCGCCGCCCGATCTCGTACCGCAGCGTTTCGTTCGCCTTCGCCAACTCCTCCGTGCGGCGCGCGACCTGCTCCTCCAGGTTGTCGTAGGCCGCGAGCAGGGCCCGTTCGGCGTGGCGTCGCTTGAAGTCCATTCGTGCGACCGCGCCGGCGCTCGCCCAGACGAGCACGATGAGCACCGTGGTGAACGCCAGCGACAACAGGGCGAGGCCGAACGGATCGTCGTACCAGCCAGCCCGCTCACCCGCGATCCGTACCCA
Organism: uncultured Acidobacteriota bacterium; assembly: GCA_963817395.1. GTDB lineage: Bacteria > Acidobacteriota > Vicinamibacteria > Vicinamibacterales > CAVPJW01 > CAWGYQ01. The sequence continues at coordinate 806,508 of CAWFOC010000003.1, forward strand.
GCCGAGCGCGAGAGGCACCAGGAGTGCAGCAGGGAGAAAACGGCGGAACAGGGTGCCCGCAGCCCCTCCGGTCATCAGTCGGCCAACGAGCACATTGCGGCGCGCAAACAGCAGACCAATGGCGAGCACGGCGAAGCCGACGGCGGTGTGCAGCGCGAACCCCGGATAGCGCGCCACGTTGTGCAGGCGTGTGATGTCGTAGGAATAGTTGGCGAGCGCGAGCCATGAGATGAGCAGCACGGCCAACGCGCAGGTGTCGGCGACGAAGCCCGAATACCTGCGCTTCGATCCGACGAGCAGAATAGCCGCGCTGATCAGCACGAAATTGATGGCCGTCTGCTGCGACATCCGCCCGGCGTACGGACCGTCGTCGTCGGGCGCGACGATCCATTTCTCGACGCCAAGTCGAAGCCCCGTGAGGTACTCGACCAGCGTGAGGCCGGCAAAGGCCAGCACCACGCTGATCAGCACGGCGGTGGCGCGGGCGCGCCACCGCGGAACATCGGTCCCTTGAGCCACTGCGAGGGCGATGCCGGTCAGGACGAACGCCAGCGCCGTGTTCGCGACCATCACGCGAAGACCCGGCACGACGCTCTTGAGAGCGGGTATGTTCAACGCCCAGCCGGCCAGGACCGCTATGCCCGTCGCGATGACGAGAAACGCCGCGGCGTAGGCGAGCCCAGGGTGGAGCCCGTCCGCGAGGCGGGTAGCCGAAGAACGGGGTGCCGGACGGCCGCCCGTTGCCGGGTAGGAAAGCGAGGTGTCCATCGAAACACGGGCGTGACGCACTTTGGCCGCACCCGTTGACCACTGCCGTGCATGATGCGGGCCACGGGGGGCCGCCCCAAACTTCTGGTGGCCGGACGGTTGCCAGTCGTCCGTAACAGGGGTGACCGCAAGTGGTCACAGCGCCCGCAAAAGCTGTAGCGATCCGCTACCGTCGCTGCCAGCGGATGGGCTTGGAATCCGGCCATCACGGCGAACACCCGCTGCGCTCAAAGGCCGTCGTTCACTGGTATTCCGATTGCACTCGAGACGGCAGCCCAGTCCTGGGTTCCAGGGTTGATCGCGCTTTCGCTGAGCGCCCGCCAACTCCGGCTTCAGACGGAGGTCATATGCGGATCGTCGGTTTCGTCCTGGTGGTCCTGGGGTTGGTTTCGCTCCTCTACGGTGGAATCACCTACACCAGGCGCGAGAAAGTCCTCGACATCGGCCCCATCGAAGCCACGGCTGAAAAGCGAGAGACCGTTCCATTGCCGCCCGTTCTCGGTGCTCTTGCTCTGGCCGGGGGCATCGTGCTGATGGTGGCGGACCGGCGTCGGGCCTAGCCGCTCCCACCATTCGGTCCGACCTCGTCGACTCGGTCCGACCCCATCGACGTCCGTCTTGACACGCCACCAGTCGTCCTTCATCATATAAGTTATGACTTATGAGTCGTCCGTGACGGCCCTGTCTGACCCTACCAGGCGCCGGCTGGTCGAGCGCCTTCGCCGCCGTCCCCACGCCGTCGGCGAGCTGGCACTTCACCTGGGCGTGAGCCAGCCCGCCGTGTCACAGCATCTCGGTGTGCTTCGCCACGCGCGCCTGGTGCGCGGGCGTCCCGCGGGCCGGCGCCGCCTCTATCAGCTCGACCCGACGGGCTTTCGCGCCTTGAGAGATTACGTGGATCGGATGTGGACCGATGCGCTGGCCGCTTATGCGCGCTCGCTGGAGAGTCCTGCCCATGACTGAAGCCACTTCCGTGTACAGCCCCATCGTGAAGACCGTCACGGTCAAGGCGACGCCCGATCGCGCATTCCGTCGCTTTACTGAGGAGATTGCGATCTGGTGGCCGCTGGCGTCGCATTCAGTGGGAGAGGCCGACGCCGAAACCGTCACGATCGAAGGACGCGTGGGCGGTCACATCATCGAGAAGATTCGGGGCGGCCGCGAGGCCGTGTGGGGAACGGTCACCGTGTGGGACCCGCCGCGACACGTGGCCTTTAGCTGGCACCCAGGTCAGGATCCATCAACGGCGCAGGACGTCGATGTTCGATTCTCGGCCGTTGACGGCGGCACCCGGGTGGAGCTGCAGCACAGAGGTTTCGAGCGGCTGGGGCGCGAGGCTCGTCGCGCGCGCCGGGGCTATCCAATCGGCTGGGCGTACGTGCTGGGCCTGTATGCCGAGCGGAGAGGTCCGTTCATGATCGGCGTTGGCGGCCTCACGTCCCTGCTCATGGCCGTGCAGCGCATGCGCGCGAAGGGGAAGAAAGACGAGGTTGCCGCGTAGTCAGCCGGATTCTTTTTCCGGGAACCACGGCAGGAAGGCGCTGGTGGTCCGCTGATACCGGCGATAGGCGTCGCCGCGACTTCGGAGAGCCCGCGCCTCGGTCGCGGGAATGCCGGTCACGCGCGTGAGAAACAGCAGCATCAGGGCCACGCCAATCGGCGTCACCCACCAGAGCGGCGAGCCCACGGCCAGGCAGACATAGGCCCACCAGTGAATCCACTCGAAGAAGTAGTTCGGATGACGGGAGTACCGCCAGAGTCCGTCCCGACAGACACGTCCACGATTAGCGGAATCCTCTCGAAAGCGCGCCAGCTGCCGATCGGCCGCTGATTCGCCGGTCATGGCGAGCAGCCAGCACAACACACCCAATGAGTCGATCCGGCCGAAGGCCGCGCGCTCGCTCATCGCGGCCGCGAGCATCGGCAGCGCAAAGACGACGGACCACACCGCCTGACCCTGCAGCGCCACGAAGAGACTTCGCGCGCCGGTCGTGTCTGACCATTCCACACGATGTCCGGAAGAGTCCGTCGCGGCCATCGAGCCGAAGCCGATGCCAGAGGTGAAGCCCGAGGCGTCCCGCCCAGAAAGCCGCCATCGCGGCGACCACGACGCGGCGGGGAGCATAGCCGTCGGCGGCCCAGGCAAACCAGACTCCGAGGAGTCCAGTGCCGAAGACCCAGGCGACGTCCACCAATCCGGCCGGATCACGGCGGGATCGGGCGAGACGCCAGATCGCAGCCATCAACACGGCGACCCCGATCCAACCGGTGACGATTAGAGCGGCGGGCGTCATGTCTCTTTCGGGGTGATTATCGCTTCGACGCCGTGGGCCGGGCTACGGGACACCTGCACCGCGCCAGGCGTAGGGAACACATTTGCGGACCAGCGGGAAAGGCGAGGCCTACTGTGACGGTGTGGACGTCCGGTTGAGATCGTCGAACCAGGGTGCGACGAGAGTGATGACTCCCGCCCGCTCCTGTGTTTCGTCCGCCGCCGCTGGAAACATCACGAACCGGCGTCCGTCGGCAGACACGTCATAGTCGGCGAAGTTGCTGCCGGCAATCGAGAGGCCGCCGATGCCTCCGCGGAATGCGCCCGTGACGGCACGGCGGGGCTTGCCGGTGCGAAGCGTGTCGCCCGACGCCTCGATCGAGGCCACCATGAGTCCGTCATCGACGCGGTAGAAGAGCTCCTTGCCGTCGCGCGACCAGCGGGGGAAGCCACCGCCAGCGTCGGAAACCTGCCAGCGGCCTCCGCCTGACGGAAAGGGCCTGACATAGATCTCCGAGCGCCCCGACTCACCGGAGGTGTAGGCGATCCACCGGTTGTCCGGCGACATGGCTCCGTCCGACTCCGAGAACGTCGTGTGGAGGAGTGGCTGCAGTTTGAGTGGAGGAGTGTCCAACTTGAGGAAACCGAGATCGAGGTTTCCCACGCTGCTCGTGAAGGTGACGAACTGACCGTTCGCTGACCACGAACTGGCCCAGAGCGGCACATCGCTCGCCGTGAGAGGCTCTTCGTCGCCCGAGCCGTCCGCTCGCTTTCGATACAAATTGTCGCCGGCTCCATGCCGCGGCGAGCTGAAGATCAGGTGGCGGCCATCGGGCGACCAGATCTGCTCGGTATCCGGCCCGTCATCGAACGTGAGGCGGGTGGACACGCCGCGCTGCAGGTCGTACACCCAGATGTCCCAGTTGTTGTCGGTCAGCACCGTCAACGCGAGCTGCGTGCCATCCGGCGAGAGGCGCGGATTGGAGTAGGTGGCCCGCTCGTCCAGCAGACGCGACGAGTTGCTGTCGCGATCGACCCACACCACGGGATACTTCGGCACGAGCAGACCGCCGCGCACGTAAGTGAGAATGCCGCTCTGAGAGAAGGAGAGCTGAGCGGAGCCCTCGGATGGATTCCAGGTGACGTTCTGCACGACAGGCGCCGGCGTGCCGCTGACCTCGAGACGGCCGACGTCGAACGGCACGGCGAACAGCGTGCCCTTGTTGACGTAGATCAGATGACCAGACGGTACGTAACGTCCGAATGCTCCGCCGCGCTGCACGACCTTCCGCTCGCCGGTTGCCAGCACGACGGCCTCGATGCTGGCATTGTCGAAGTCGCCTGTCGCCTTGTCGTGCGATGTGAAGAGCGCCGTTTTTCCATCCGGAAGCACTTGCGGCCAACGATGCGTCACTTCCTTCTTTTCCGGGTCGAGCTTCGTCAGCGGCTTGGGCTCCCCGCCCGCCCCTGGCACGACGAACAGCGCGCTGTCCGGGCTTGGCGTGAAGACAATCGTGTCGTCGGGTCCCCAGGACGCCCCCCGGCTTCGACTGACCTTGCAGAGTGTGAGGGGCGTGCCGCCGGAGACCGGCACCTTCCTCATCTCCGTCGAGCTCACGTATCCGATCCACTTTCCATCCGGCGAGAAGAACGGGTGGTAAGGCGAGCCCGTGGAGCCCCCGCCTTCGGTCAGCTTCGTGCCGTCGAGCTGATCGAGAGCCCGCACGTAGAGCTGACGCCGTTCATCGGTTCCAACGGCGTAGGCAATGAAGCTGCCGTCCGGGGAAATATCGAAGGCGGGTCCCAGTTGAGTCCACAGCCGATCGCTCGTGAGCTTGACGTCCACGCGCAGCGGCCGCGCCGAGGCGGCAACGGGCTGCCGGAAGGCGCCCATCGCGATGGCTGCGACTGCCACGCAGGCGGCCGCGCCGAACAGGAGCCAGGGGAGAAGATTCCCGCCGGAACGCCCTGGCCGGGCGGCTGCAGCAGTCGTCGGCCGCGGAGCAGCCGATGGATTCGCGACATGTTCCTCGAGCGTGATGCGCGCCTCGCCGATGTCTCTGAGCCGCTTCTTGCGATCGCGCTCGAGAGCATCGCTCGAGCAACCTGCGAATGGCAGGCGGGGTCGTTCGAGGCAGGCGGCTCCAGTCGATCTCGCCCCGGAGCACGTCCGCCAGCGTGTGCGAAACGCTCTCCCCGGTGAACAGACGCTGACCGGTCAACATCTCGAAGAGCACCACGCCGAACGACCAGACGTCGGCACGCTTGTCCGCGGGCATCCCGGCCGCCTGTTCGGGACTCATGTACGCGGCCGTTCCGAGAATGATGCCGGCCCGCGTGGCGGCGAGGCTCAGCGTCGGCGACTGATCAGCGGACGACGTCGCCGCGCTCGTGCTTTCGAGCGCCTTTGCGAGACCGAAGTCGAGCACCTTGGCCTGGCCGTCCGGGAGTCAGCTTGATGTTCGCCGGCTTCAAGTCGCGATGGACGATGCCCTTTTCGTGCGCGGCTTCGAGCGCCGTGGCAATCTGCAGGGCGAGACGGGCCGCTTCGTCGACCGGAATGGGACCGCGGCGCAGCCGCTCGGCCAGGTCTTCGCCTTCCACCAGCTCCATCACCAGAGCATGGCGGCCGCTCGACTCCTCGAGCCCGTAGATCCCCGCGATGTTGGGATGACTCAGCGAGGCGAGGACCTGCGCTTCGCGGTGAAAGCGGGCCATCCGGTCGAGGTCGCTCGCCAGATGGTCGGGCAGGATCTTCAGGGCGACTTGCCGGTTGAGGCGCGAGTCGGTCGCCTTGAAAACTTCTCCCATGCCGCCGGCGCCGATCTTGTCGGTGACGCGGTAGTGCGCGAGGGTTTCGCCTATCACGGGCTGGCGCGCTGTCGTGTAGCGGACCGTTCAAGCTCATCAGGACATTGTAGTTCGCCACGCTCCGTCAAGTCCACGCGGCGTCGACTTTCCTGGCGCGCAGTTTCGCGGTCTCATTGCGTCACGTCACTCAGCTGTGCGTTCGCTACTGCTGTTCCACCGGTAGCCCTTCGCGCCAAGCATGCCGACCAGTCCCTCCGGTCCGACCAGATGGGCCGCGCCCGACGACGACGAAGCAGGGAGGGGATCGAGGTGAAGCAGCGCTCGATCAAGGGCAGCCACTGTCGGTTTCGCTCGGTCAGCAGCCGGTCGTAGATTTCAGGCGACTGGCGGACGTCGTTGAGAAGAATCGCCTCGAGTATCGTCGTGTCGCCGACCGCCCAGCTGTCGGCCAGCCGTTTCGCATTCTGCCGCTGACGGTCGACGTCGTTCAGGGCTTCGAGCAGCATCTCTTCCTGCAGCCTCGCGGGTAGACCGTCGAAGCGCTCTATCTGAAATGCCGGGGTCTCCAGCCCGATCACGGGCTTGCCAGCGGTTCTGGCTTTGTCGAAGAAGTGACGATCCAATCCCAGACTGGGTTCGAAGCCCGCCTTCCTCAGCTCGATGCCGAGGAGCGTCACGGCCACCATCCACGGCTTCATCCGCTTGAGCGCCGCGGCGGGCAGGCCGGCCTCGGCCGCGCGGCTCTCGATGACGGCGACCGTCTCGCTCGACACCACGGTCTCGATAGTCGTCGTGCCGGGAAGCGTGGCTCGTTCGATGATGAGCGCCAGAGTCGCCGGAGAGTCCAGCTCGGTGAGGTCGACTTCCACCACCAGCGTGGTCGACTCTTCGAACGCCTCCGTGATGACGGGAGCCAGCGGGTAGTAGTCGGCCGTCAGCACGTGCAGCGATCCCATGAGGTCCCCGACATGCCTACCGGCGCTGTCGCTGACCTTCCAGAGAAAATGTCTGGCTGCCCTGTGCGCAGCCAGCCCTGGCGTGCCAGCAACTGTGCACAGTATGGTCGCGGCGAGCACGACGAGGTTCGCGCAGCAGGATTCGTGAGCCGTTCAGCATCCGTAATGCCATCGGTAATGATATCGGTCCAACGGTCAGCGAGATCGACCAATCGGTGGGAGCAACACTCCCGGACGCTCGATCGCCATCCCGCGAGACCATTGACACCGGGCGAGCCCCGCGATAAGACGAGACGCGTGAAGCCCTGTGCAGTGTGTTTCGCACTCGTGCTCGCGCTGTCCACTCAGTCGGCGATCTGCCAGAGCGGTCGCGAACCGTCTCTTGATGCCCCGTATTTGCGCGTGACGCTCGGGACGAAACAAGGCCCCGGTGCTCGAAGTGCAGCATGTGATTTCCGGCGATCGCTTTGCGGCTGGCTCGATTGCACGAGGGACCACTCACGACGGTCCACGCGTCGAGGCGGGCTCTGCCGTGGACACCTTCAAACGCGCGCTGGGCACTGCGGACCGCCCTATCGTTGGCGACGAAGTGCGGCTCTATGTGCCGCTCCCCTCCGAGGACCTCGTTGGCGCATTCCTCGATGTCGTGTTTTTCGCCGATCGGAACGCCAACGGGCGTCTGGATGAGGGTGAGTCCTACGCGAGCGCGTGGACCGGGGCCAAGGGCACCTACCGCGCGGTATTTCTCGCCGCGCCGCGAGCCGATCTGATCGGCTCGGGCGCGGGCTGGAATCTCTGCGAGGGCGGCGAGCCCGTCGTGTGCACGCCGGATCTCGCCGCGCAGGTGGTCATCGTCAACCCGGTGAGGGTGGCCGTCCCTTAGTCCGTCATCTGACCAGTCAAGAGCGGCTCGAGCGGCACCATCTCCGGGCCCTTCTCCGTGCAGACGGCGTACTGGCTTCGCTCGTTCGCGTACATCGTCACGCCGGCATGCTCGCCCTTGGCGTTGATGATGTAGAAGTTGATCCCGAAGCGCGGCTCGCCCCGGCTGTTGAGCAGCCGCTTGTCGATTGTGTTGGCCTTGATCCGTTTCAGGCCTTCCATTCCCGCATCCTTGGGATGCATGCCGCGCCGCATGCTCTCGACGATCAAGTACGACGTGAGATTGTAAAGGTTCGCCTCGCCACGGCCTGTAGATCCGGCGGCTCCGACGTCGCCATCGACGTACAGGCCCGCGCCAAGAATCGGTGAGTCGCCCGCTCGCCCTGGGATCTTGAACGCCAGGCCGCTCGTGGTCGTGACACCGCAGATCTCGCCCTTCGGGCTGATGCCGTCGCAGTTGATCGTGCCCCAGATCGACTCGGGATCGAGCAGCCCTTCCGCGGCCATGCGCAGCACGACATCGAACCCGGCCTGCACGCGCTTGTCGGGATCGAGATAGTGGTCGGGGTCGATGCGCCGCTTCCATTCCAGCCAGCGCTGGCGCGATCGCTCGGTGTTCAGATCGTCCTCGATCTTGAACCCCATGTTGCGCGCGAAGTCCTGCGCGCCCTTTCCAACCAGGAGGTGGTGGTCGGTCTCGTGCATCACGATCCGCGCGACGCTGGCGGGCGTGCGGACACCCTCGAGGGCGGCAACGCCGCCGGCGCGCTTCTTCGGTCCGTGCATGCAGCAGGCGTCGAGCTGCACGACGCCTTCGGCGTTCGGCGTCCCGCCATAGCCGACGCCGCCTTCCTCAGGATCGAGCTCGTTGATGTTGACGCCGGCGATGAGCGCGTCGAGCACGTCCGAGCCGCTCGTGATCATGCCGAAGGCCTTTTCGACGCAGGTGACGGGTCCGCCGTTCTTGAACCGATGCCCGTTACCCGAAGCGACGACGATCGGCCGGACCGATTTCGGCGTCATCATTGTCGGGGCCTGGGCGAACGCCGAACGCGCAGCGGCCGAAGCCAGCCCGGCGGCGGTGCCCGTCCTCACGAATTCGCGGCGGTTGATCTTTCTGGCCATCGTGTCCCTCCTGCCCGGGTCCGAACGCCCGACCCTGTTCGCGGATTGTAGCACCGGCACGAGGAGGGGCGGCGCGCCAGTCTGATATGCTCAGCCCCCGCAGCGAACCATGAAAGGCCTCGTGAACAAGCGCGTGCTGATCACCGGTGGGGCCAGTGGCATTGGGGCCGCCACGGCCGCGCGCTTCGTCGAGGAGGGCGCGCGGGTCGTCGTGCTGGATCGCGATTCGGCGGCCTGCCGGCAGATCGAGAGTCGGTTGCCGAGCCTGGCAGCCACGATCGTCGGCGATGTGTCCGACACCGAATCCGTGGCCCGTGCCTTCGATGACATCGACCACGGCCTGGGCGGTATCGATGTCGTCATCAACAACGCCGGCATCAGTATCCGGCACGCCTTCGTCGACATCACGCCCGACGAATGGCAACGCGTCATGGCCACCAATCTCACGGGCGTCTTCCTCGTCGCGCAGCAGGCGGCCCGGCGGATGGTCGGCGTCGGTGGCGTCATCCTGAACATGGGCTCGACCAACGGCATCATGGGCTATCCGTGGTACGCGGATTACAACGCGTCGAAAGCCGGCGTCATCGAGCTGACTCGATCGATGGCGCTCGAGCTCGCGCCCCACGTCCGCGTCAACGTGATCTGTCCTGGCTACGTCATGACGCCCATGCAGGCAGCCGAGTACACGCCGGACATGATCGAGGCCGTCAACCGGAAGATTCCGCTCGGCCGCCACGGCAAGCCAGAGGAAGTGGCGGCGCTCTTTGCGTTTCTGGCGTCGGACGACGCCTCCTTCATCACTGGACACTGCTACGTGATCGACGGGGGAGAGACCACGGGCGGATTGGCGAGCCGATAACGCGGGCCATGTTTGCACGCGCTGCATATCTCGAATGGGCGAAGTCCCGCCGGATTCCGGCGAACGATCTGGCCGGCAGCAATCTCCTGCACTGCGCGGTTGACGAGGTGCCCGGTGCTCGCGACGCGCTGTCGTTTGCCGGGCCCAATGAGTACGGGTACGGTCCCCTCGTCGAAGCTCTCGCGGGGCACTACGGGGTGACGCCCGATCGCATCGTGCTCGCGGGTGGGACCTCGGGCGCGAACTTTCTCGTCTTTGCCGGCTTGCTGCGTTCCGGTGACGAAGTCCTGGTCGAGCGACCTGGATACGATCCGCTGATCGCTGCCGCCGAGGCGGTTGGCGCTCGTGTACGCCGGGTGGATCGGATCTTCGACGAGGGCTGGCAAATTGACGTCTCGCGCATCGAACGTGCGCTGACACCCGCGACGCGCCTGATTGTCCTGACCAATCCGCACAATCCGACGGGGGCGTTTGCCGATCCCTCTCTCGTCGAGGCCATCGGGAAACTCGCCGAGCGTGCAGGCGTCAGGGTGCTCGTCGACGAGGTCTATCTGGACATCGTCTTCGACAGGCCGCGAGCCGCCGCCGCAACGCTCAGCGACGCCTGCATTTCTACGGGCAGCCTGACGAAGGCGTATGGTTTGAACGCGCTCAGATGCGGGTGGATTGTCGCCTCACCCGATGTCGCCGAGCGGCTGCGTCAGATGAGGGGCGTGGTGGACGGCGTGGGCTCGGCCGTGCTCGAACGGCTGGCAGCGATCGCGGTGGGTGATTTGCCGCACTATGCCGCGCGGGCCAGGGAGATTGTGGTGCCCAACGCGGCGCTCGTCCGCGAATTCATGGCGAGTCGCGCCGATCTCGAGTGGGTGCCGCCCCCAGGCGCATCGCTGGCCTTTCCGCGCCTGCGGGGCGTCGCCGACGCCGGACCGTTCGTCGAGCGGCTGATGGCCGACTACGACACGGCGACCGTGCCCGGCCGCTTTTTCGACGCGCCCGCGCATTTCCGCATTGCTTACGGCGGCCGGCGCGATACGCTCGAACGAGGGCTTGCGGCGATCGGACGGGCCCTCGACGACGGGGCAGCCACACCATGACGCTCGAGGCAACCATCGTCCGCTGTCCATCGTGCGGCGCGAACAATCGCGTTCGTCGAGAGACGGTGGCAACCGGCACGAGATTCCGTTGCGGAAGGTGCAAGAAAGAGCTGACCGCGACACGCGGTGCCGTCGGCGGAACCGGTTCACCTGACCGATGCGACGCTGTCAATCGACGTGGACGCTTCTCCGATTCCGGTGCTGATCGATCTCTGGGCCGAGTGGTGCGGCCCGTGCCGGATGCTTGCACCGACGATCGAGCAGCTGGCGCGGGAGCTCGCCGGACGCGTCAAGGTTGGAAAGCTGAACGTGGATGAGAACCCACGCGCGGCGGCGCGGTTCGGCGCACGCAGCATTCCGACGCTGGTGCTCGTGGCCAACGGCAAAGAGGTGGATCGCCTCGTCGGACTTCTGCCAAAGCTGGAGATTCAGCGCTGGCTCGAACAGAATCTCGCGCGGGTACCGCTATCCCGAAGCTAGGCGCTTGCGCGCAAGCAGCACGTCCGTCTCGTCCCCCAGCAGGTACAGCAGGTCGCCCGCTTGAAGTGGCAGATCGGCGGGCGGGGACGTCATGTAACGGCCGCCTCTCCTGATGGCCACAACCAGCGCGCCTGTTTCTGCGTGCAGATTCAGCTCGGCCAGCGTCCGGCCCGTCGCCCAGTCGCCTTCCGAGAGCTGAGTGGTCGTGACGGGTGCGCGGGCAATCGCTTCGGGAAGCGCTCCGAACTCGGTGGTCACCAGGCGCGTGGCATGCGAGCCGCCCGAATCGCCGCGAAACCGCTCCACCAGCACCTCAACGACGTTGCCCGGGATATCGAGGCGCGTCAGCAGCTTCCCGAGCGCCTCGAGTGAGGCCTCGAGCTCTTCGGCTATCGCCACGGTGGCGCCAGCCTTGACGATCCTGCTGGCCTCGGAGCGGTAGCGCGTGCGAACGATGATCGGCACGCTGGGCGCCAGAGAACGAATCAGCTTCACCGACCGCGTCGCAGCGGCTGGATCGCTCAACACGAGAATCACGGCGCTGGCCCGATCGACACCCGCCGCCTGCATCGCATCGGTGCTGGTGGCATCGCCGTAGATGATCGGCTCACCCACCGCCTTCATCGTGCGGACGGTGTCGCCGTTGAGCTCGATGATCAAGTAGAGAATGTCCAGCTCGCGGAGTGCTCGGGCGAAGAGCCGCCCCCCCACACCGAAACCCACGATCACCACGTGATCGGTGAGGCGGGGCACGCCGTCGGCGCCGGACCCGGTGGTGGCGCTCGAGCGGCTCAGCCGCCGAGCGAGCCAGCTTCCGGCCGTCGGCGCCACTTCGACCAGGAGCGGCGTGGCGAGCATGGTCGCGATGCTGGCCACGAGCAGGCTCTGCCAGGCCTCCGCGCTCAGCAGCCCCGCTTCGAGACCCGCACGCCCGAGAATGAACGAGAACTCTCCCACCTGCGAAAGACCGATAGCGGCTGTGACGGCCACGCGCAACGGCGTTGCCGACAACAGCAGCGCGCCGGTCGCTCCGAGCGTCTTGGCAATCAGCACAGCGACCGCAATGGCCAGGACGAATGGCACGTGAGTCACGAAGAACCGCAGGTCCACCAGCATGCCGAGCGAAATGAAGAAGAGACCCGCCAGGATGTCGCGCAGCGGCCGTACTTCCGCATGCGCCTGATGACTGAACTCGCTGCTCCGCGAGGACGAGCCCGGCGAGAAACGCGCCCAGAGCCATCGACAGACCGAGCAGGGAGGCAATCCACGCCACACCGACCGCCGAAAGGATCACGACGAGCGGAAATGCCTCGCGCCGGCCGCTCGAGGTCACGAGCCGGAAGAGCGGCGGCAGCACCAGCCGGCTGACGACGGCAAGAAAGATCAGTGTCAGCGAAGCGCGAAGCAGCACTCCCGGCACCGCCGATGCCCGAGTGGCGCCAGAGAGAATCGGTACCAGCAACAGCAGGATCACGATGCAGAGGTCCTGCAGGAGGAGGACGCCAACCATCAAACGTCCGTGCGGCGAGTCCAGCTGATTCCGCTCGCCCAGCTCTTTCAGCACGATCACGGTGCTCGACAGGGCGACGAAGAGGCCGACAAAGATTCCGAGTCGAACGCTCGTGCCCGCTGCCAGTAGCCACAAGACGACGATGGCCGTCGTCAGGCTGATCTGCAAGGCGCCCGAGGTGGCAATGGCCTTCCAGATGCGCCGCATGTCCGATACGGAAAAGTCGAGACCCACCGTGAACAGCAGCAGGATCACGCCCACCTCCGCCAGCGCCTCGACGTCCTCCTGCGTGCTCACGATGGCCAGGCCGGATGGACCCGCGAGAACGCCCGCCATCACGAAGGCAATGAGCGACGGAATTCTGAGACGCGCCAGCGTGATGATGAAAACCAGCGCCAACGCAAAGACCGCGATGAGGTCCCGGAGAAGGTGGTGCTCGGGCATGTATCGGTGGCCGATCCTAACTCATCGATCGCCAGAGCCGAGGGTCGCTCGCGTATACTTCGGGCGGCCATGAAGATCGCGAGCTGGAACGTCAACGGGGTGCGAGCCCGATTGGCGGAGATTCAAACGTGGATCGATCGCGAGCAGCCCGATGTCGTGTGCCTGCAGGAAATCAAGGCCTCGTCCGATCAGGTGCCTGAGGCGCTGTGCCACATGCAGGGGTACTGGTGCTACTGGCACGGAGGCAAGGGCTACTCGGGCGTCGGCCTTCACGTGAAGCAATCAGCCTGCCGCCAGCATCCGGTATTCTCGCATCCCCACTTCGACTACGAGCATCGCATCGTCGTCGCCCAGCTCGACGACGTCATGGTGGCGTCGATCTATGTGCCGAACGGTGGGAAGGATTTTCCTGCGAAGATGCGATTCCTGGCGGCGCTCGAAGGCTATGCGGCCGAAGCCAGCGCCGCGGGTCTCTCACTGATGCTCTGCGGCGACCTGAACGTGGCGCGCGCGGATATCGACGTGCATCCCAAAGAGCGCAAGCCGAATGCCATCGGGCAGCTTCCCGAGGAGCGGGCGGCACTCGAGCGCATCCTGGACCAGGGGTTCGTCGATATCGGGCGAGCGCTCGATCCCGAGAACGGTCAGCTCTTCACGTGGTGGGCGCCCTGGCGGAACCTGCGTCAGCGCAACATCGGCTGGAGAATCGACTACATCCTGGTCAGTGAAGCACTCGCCGCGAAGGCGCGCCGCTCGACCGTGCAGGCCGAGATCGGCACGAGCGATCACGCGCCGCTCGTGTGCGAGTTCGAGGTCGGCTGACTCTGCCAGATCGCCCGTCCGACGAAAAAGGGCCCGAGTCGATCGAGATAGAGAGACGTCTGCTGCGTCTTGCGCATGGCCTGCACGACGGCTGACAGCGGGTAGAGCTCCTTGCCGATTAGTCCCACCACGAAATCGTTGTCGTCCCGATCGAGGCCGTAGCACGCCAGACGGACGTCGTGCGCGTAGTCGGCTGCCCCGAATGCCATGCCGATGCTCCCGTGCTCGGCGAGAATCTTCCGCTGTTCGTCGGCGGGAAGCTGCGCGAAGCGTCCGCTGCGCCGCAGCGGATACCAGATGCCCCAGCGCCATTCCGGGTTCAAGCACCGTTCGGACGGGCCGGTTGAGCAGCACATCCGCGAGGTCGGGCTCGTAGCCAATCGAGTAGGTGCGACCGAACATCGTCAGATCGGGCTTCTGCGTGAGCGACGCGAACGGCTCGCGGTTGAGAACGGGTCGCACCACCTCGACGAACGACGACGGATCGCGAGTGAAGGTCAGCAGGGCGATGCCGCGCGGATCGTTGACATCGTCGTAGATCACGCCCGCGATGCCCGCATCGCCGAGTGCTCCACCGAGCGGCCGGCTGTCGCGGCAGCCGCCGAACGCGAGGAGCTGCATGTAGAGACGCTCGTCGGATCGTTGAGGCTGTCCGCCCTTCGGTCCGCCCTTTTCACTGATATCCGGTGGCTCGAGCCCGCGGGGTCTCGAGGCGTCGCGAGGAGCAGGCTCGCCGTGCGTGGGTGGCTCGCGCGTGACCGCCATGAGTTTGGACGATACCTGCCGCGCCGCGCGCGGGTCAAGCATCCCCGACTCGCACGCCGATCACCCAGAGCAACTCGGCGAGCACCATGGCCGTGGCGCCCCAGACCTGCCAGCCGTCGATGTCGAAGTAGGGGACGTCGATCAGCTGGCCGTCGCGCTCGAGGACCGTTCGCTTCAGGATGGCGGGATCGGCGAGCGCGACCAGCGGCACTTCGAGGACGCGCTCCACTTCGGTTTCTGCCGGGCGAAAGCCCGGCCGCTCGTCGCTCATCGCAACGATGGGTTGCAACCGGAAACCCGACACAGGAATGTCGAGTGGCGTCAGGCGACCGAGGAGCCGCGCGCTGTCGAGCGTCAGGCCGATTTCCTCAACCGCTTCGCGCAGCGCCGCCTGTTCGGGACTTTCGGTCGGATCGATGACCCCGCCAGGAAGGCTCACCTGTCCGCTGTGACGCTTGAGCGTGCCGGCGCGCACCGTCAAGGGCAGCGACACACCACCGTTGTCCGGATAGAGCAACACGAGCGCGGCTGCGGCGCGCACGCCGACTGACAAGCCGGGAGCGCGAGCGGCTCGCGGCCGGGGAGCCAGGGCCGCCTGCGCCGCCAAGCCCGGCAGCGGCTGCGAGAGCGCTTCGCGGAGACCCTTCTCGAGCTCCGACAGCGATCGGGTCATCATTTCAAAATAGCGCACACCGAGCGGCGCGTCGATGACCCGCTCAGCGAAGAGGCTTCCGCAACGCGTAAAGGCTGAAACGCCACGTAAGCCCCCAAGCCTTTCCGTCTGATTTGACGCGAGCAATCCGCCGTCGCCCGTGTGGCAAGGCTCTTGAAGAGTGCTCGAGTCATGCGCAAATCCCTGGGTCTCTGGACTCCTGATCATTCTGGCCGCGTCCGCGTGCGGGGGCGATGGCGATTACAACGGGGCGCCGCCGACCCAGCCCAGCCCGCCACCCGTGACGCCGCCGGCCGGTGCCACCATCGTCTCGATTCCACAGGGCGCCATGAATCTGGGCACCGATGCATTCGGCGGTCCCGTCACCATCAGCAACGGCGGAACGGTGTCGTGGACGAACGGCGACTCGCTCGTGCACAACGTCGTGGCCGACAACTCGTCGTTCAACTCGGGGCCGATGTCTCCGGCCGAGGTGTTCAATCACACGTTCTCGACGAACGGCTCGTTCCCCTATCACTGCAGCATCCATCCGACGATGCGGGGATCGATCACGGTCCAGCCCTGACCCGCGTGCAGCCGGGCGCTGATCATGGCGCGCCGGCCCAAAACGCGGTACGCTGTCGTGAGCCACGTTTTCCCTCCGGCTCATGGCAATGCCTCTTCCTTTTCACCCGGTCGTGTCGCAGTGGTTCACCGAGACGCTCGGTGAGCCCACGCCCGCTCAACACCGCGGCTGGGACGCCATTCGCCGCGGCCGGCATACGCTGATCGCCGCGCCCACCGGCTCCGGCAAGACGCTGGCGGCGTTTCTGGTGGCCATTGACGAGCTCTTCCGGGCAGGACTCGCTGGCGATGTTCCCGATGAAGTGCGTGTGCTGTATGTGTCGCCGCTCAAGGCGCTGAGCGCCGACGTCCACAAGAATCTCGGCGAGCCGCGGGCCGGCATTCGTCGGCTGGCTCGTGAACGAGGTCTCGATTCGCCGCGCATCACCGCGGCCGTGCGCACGGGCGACACGCCGCAGAACGAGCGAGCGGCCATGATCGCCACGCCGCCGCACATTCTGGTGACGACACCGGAGTCGCTTTACCTGCTCCTGACAGCTGAGCGCAGCCGCACGATGCTGCGTACCGTCCGCACCGTCATCGTCGACGAGATTCACGCGCTGATCGGCACGCGTCGCGGTGCCCACCTTGCGCTGTCGCTGGAGCGGCTGGAGCACGTGGTCGGGTCACCACTGCTGCGCCTGGGTCTCTCGGCGACGCAGAAGCCAATCGACACGGTCGCGCGGTACCTCGTCGGCGCGGATCGCGTGGACGAGGCCGGCCGTCCGGACTGCGAGATCGTGGACGAAGGGCATCGCCGTGCGGTCGACCTGACGCTCGAGCTGCCTGCCTCGCCGCTCGAGGCCGTCATGGCTCACGACGTGTGGGAGGAGTACTACGACCGACTATCAGAGCTGACACGCAGCCACCGGACGACGCTGATTTTCGTGAACACACGCAGGCTGGCAGAGCGTGTGGCACGTCATCTCAGCGAGCGCCTCGGCGAGGACGCGGTGACCGCGCACCATGGCAGCCTCTCGAAGGAGAAGCGGCTCGACGCCGAGTCGCGACTCAAGGACGGCCGCCTGCAGGCCCTCGTCGCCACCGCGTCGCTCGAGCTGGGAATCGACATCGGCCACGTCGATCTGGTGTGTCAAATCGGGTCGCCGCGATGGATCTCGACGTTTCTCCAGCGTGCGGGGCGGTCGGGCCACACGGTGCGAGGAGTTTCCAAGGCACGCCTGTTTCCGACCTCGCGCGACGATCTCGTCGAATGCGCGGCACTGCTTCGTGCCGTCAGGCTTGGAGAGTTGGATCGGATTGCCGTCTGCGAAGGTCCGCTCGACGTGCTTGCGCAGCAGATCGTCGCCGAAACCGCGTGCGAGGCTTACAGCGAGCGCGACCTGCTGGATCAGTTCAGGCGCGCGTACCCGTACCGCGAGCTCTCTGGCGAGAGTTTCGATCGCGTCCTGCGCATGCTCGGCGACGGGTTCACCACGCGGCGAGGGCGGCGGGCCGCGCTGGTGCACCGCGACGAGGTGAATGCCCGCGTGCGAGGCCGTCGTGCCGCACGCCTCACCGCGATCACCTCGGGCGGCGCGATCCCGGACACCGCGGATTATCGCGTCGTGCTGGACCCGGGCGATGTCTTCATTGGCACGCTGAACGAAGACTTTGCCATCGAGAGCCTGGCGGGTGACGTGTTTCAGCTCGGCAACGCATCGTGGCGCATTCTGCAGGTGGCCGCGGGGACCGTGCGCGTCCAGGACGCCCACGGCCAGCCGCCAACCATTCCGTTCTGGCTGGGTGAGGCGCCCGGTCGGAGCGCCGAATTGTCGGAGGCCGTCAGTGAACTTCGCCGGCGGTGTCGAGGACCGTCTCGAGGAGCCATCCGATGCCGCCGTCGAGTGGCTCACGGCCGAAGCCGGTATCTCGCGTGCGGCCGCCGAACAGATCGTCGCCTACCTCGACGAGACACGCCGTGTGCTGGGCGTCGTGCCGACCGCCGAGACGCTCGTCCTCGAGCGCTTCTTCGACGAGTCGGGTGGCATGCAGCTCGTGCTGCACGCGCCGTTCGGGAGCCGCGTGAACCGTGCCTGGGGGTTGGCCCTTCGCAAGAAGTTCTGTCGTCAGTTCAACTTCGAGCTTCAGGCCGCTGCCACCGAAGAAGGACTGCTGCTGTCGCTCGGCCCGCAGCATTCCTTCCCGCTGGCCGACGTGTTCCGCTATCTGCACCCGTCGAGCCTGCGCGACGTGCTCGTGCAGGCGCTCCTGGATGCGCCGATGTTCGAGACGCGCTGGCGGTGGAACACGACGATCGCACTGGCCGTGCCGCGCAGCCGCCACGGCCGCAAGGTGCCGCCGCCGCTTCAGCGGATGATGGCTGCGGATCTGCTGGCGTCGGCCTTTCCGGACGCGGCCGCATGTCTCGAGAACATTCCCGGCGATCGCCAGATTCCCGATCACCCGCTCGTCACGCAGACCATTCACGACTGCCTGCACGAGGCGATGGACATCGACCGCCTCAGCGACATCCTGACCCGCATTCGTGACGGTCGCGTGGCGTGCGTCGCGCGCGACACCAGCGAGCCCTCGCCGCTCTCCCACGAAATTCTGAACGCGCGCCCTTATGCGTTCCTCGACGATGCCCCGCTCGAGGAGCGGCGGGCGCACGCGGTGTACACGCGCCGCGCCACCGAACCCGGCACGTCGTCCGATCTGGGCGCGCTCGATGCGGATGCGATCGCGCGCGTGAGATCGGAGGCCTGGCCCGAGCCGCGCGACGCCGACGAGCTCCATGATGCTCTGGTGACAGCCGGCGTTTTCACCGATCTTGAAATCGCGCCCTGGAACGCGTGGCTGGACGTGCTGCGCATGAGCGGGCGCGCCACACGGGCGAGATTGACCGCGCCAGAAGGTGCCGCGGCGCGCCACGTCGATTTGTGGGTGTCCGCCGAGCGACTTTCGGACATTACTGCCGTCTATGCCGGCGGAGACCAGCCTTGCGCCCTGTCACTCAATCCGCCCCTCCGTCCGCCGGCCTCGCGCGAGACTGGGACCGGATCGCCCGCGGCCGCGCTGGTCGAGCTCGTGCGAGGACGTATCTCCTGCCTCGGTCCGGTGACGGCCGAACAGTTGGCCACGACTGTCGCGGTGAACCGGGCCCGCATTGACGAGGCACTGTTTGCACTCGAGGCTGAGGGCATGGTGCTGCGCGGTTCGTTCACGCCCGTGGACGGAACAGCGTCGCGCCCGGGCGAGGAACGGCCGGTCGAATGGTGCGATCGGACGCTCCTGGCTCGGATCCATCGCTATACCCTCAACCGCCTGCGCGCGGAGATCGAGCCGGTGAGCCCGGCCGACTACATGCGGTTTCTCTTTGCGTGGCAGCACGTCGGCGAGTCTCATCGCCTGCGCGGAGTGGACGGTGTGCGTGCAGTGCTCGCGCAACTCGACGGGTTCGAGGCCGCCGCGGGCGCCTGGGAACGGCACGTGCTGCCGGCGCGCATCACCGACTATGCGGGTTCGATGCTGGATCTCGTGTGTCTCGCGGGAGAGGTCGGCTGGGGCCGTCTCTCGTCGCAGAAGAATGGGTCGGATGGTCTCCAGCCGCGAACCGGGGGCCCGGCTCGGACACGAGCGGCAGTGGTTCGGTCAAGCCCGATCGCCTTGTTCCTTCGCGAGAATGCGGGCGTGTGGCGCGCACGTCAATCGACCGGACGTGGCGCGCAGCCGGAGTCGACCAGAGACCTTGGGTCATTTTCGGGTCTGTCCGACCTCGCGAGAACGGTGATCGATCGATTGCGCGAGCGCGGTGCGTCGTTCGGACGCGAGCTGGTCACGTGGACCGGATCGTCTGCACCCGCGGTGCGCGACGCCCTGGCGGAGCTGGTGTCAGCCGGACTCGTCACGGCGGACGGCTTTGCGGGCCTGCGGGCGATGGTCGGACGATCGCGCTCAGGCGCCGCATCCACGGCGCTCGATCGCTCGGGACGATGGTCGATCGTGCCGGGCGTGGTCGGCGCCGAGGCCGGTGACGATTCGTCGAATCCTGACGCGGCAGTCGTTGAAGCCCAGGCGCGAGTGCTGCTGCGGCGTTACGGCGTCGTGTGTCGTCGCATTCTGACTCGCGAGCCGAACGCCGCGCCCTGGCGCGATTTGCTGAGGGCCTATCGCCGACTCGAGGCGCGGGGCGAGATTCGAGGCGGCCGGTTCGTGTCGGGGTTGTCCGGCGAACAGTTCGCGCTCGCCGACGCCGTCGCCGAGTTGCGCGCCGTGCGGCGCACGCCCCCCGACGGCGCTCTCATCGTCGTGAGCGCCGCTGATCCGCTCAATCTGGCTGGCATCGTGACCGCCGGTGAGCGGGTTCCGTCAATCTCTGCGAACCGGATCGTGTACCGCGACGGCGTGCCGCTGGCCGTTCTGGAAGCTGAAGCAGTGCGTCCGTTGGCGGATTACGATCCGAACCTTGCCGCGTCGATTGCCAAGAGCCTGACCGGGCGCGCCGTGCGACCTTTCACTTCTGCCCCAGCGCCTTCTGCAGTCCCTCACCTTCCCGCTTGATCCGCTGAACAAGATCGGCCTGCTGGGTGCTCAGCGCGGATGCATCGAGCGACTGCACCAGGCTCAACAGCTTCTCCGCGTGCTTGCCGAGCGACTGCTGCCGGACGGCGGCCTTCTCGTCGGCGAGCGCGCGTTCGCGGGCGATTTGCAGCACATGCTGGGTGTCGGCGAAGCCAGCGAGCCGTTCGACAAGCAGAAGTCTGCGTTGTCCCATCGTCAGCGCGGTGGCCTCGAAGTGAAACTCCTGTCCCAGGCGGTCGGTCGCGGCACAGGGACCCGACTTCAGCCGCCCGGCGGTGTTGTCCCACCAGAAGCGGCCCGCTTCTTCGAGAAAGTTGTGAAGAAAAGGGCCGGCCTGTTCGAATGGCACCGGTCCACTGCGCGTGACGCCTGGCACGACGCTGTCGAACCAGGCGGGGACGCGTCCGTGGACCGTCAGGTAGCCATTGGGCAGCCGCTCGATCACAACGAGATCGAGCACGGCCATCAGTTCGGTGAAAATCGCGTCGTCCACGACCAGGCTCCGTTCGAGAACGTCAGTCGTCCGCCATCGACCGCGCCAGGCTCAGAAACGTCTCCTCGACGCCCGATCCCGTCTTGGCGCTCGTGCGCACCATCTTCCAGCCCTCGTTCGCCAGACGCACGAGCTTCATTTGATCGATCTGCCACTCGGTCGCCAGGTCGGCCTTGTTGAGCACGAGCATGAAGGGCACCTTGCCGACCGTCTCCTCGGCTTTCTTCTGCAGATCGCAGGCCGCATCCAGCGTGGCCGGACGCGTGCCGTCGACGACCAGCAGATAGCCGGCAGAACCGCGGAGGTAGGCTTTCTGCACCGTCTGAAACGCATCCTGGCCGTTGATGTCCCAGAGCATCAGATTGATCTGACGCTCGCCGATCATGACTTCCTTCCGGTCGATCTTCACGCCGACGGTGGTGAGGTATTTGTCCGAAAAGATCGTATGAACGAAGCGTGATACCAGGCTGGTCTTGCCGACGGCGAACGAGCCCAACATGCAGATCTTGCGCTGGATCATGGACGGATCCTTCCGGGCGCGTTCTCGTCGCCGGCCACGCGGAAACTCACGCGCCGGTTGCGCTGTTTGTCGGTCTCGGTCTGCCCGCCGCTGACAGGACTGTTGCTGCCGAGACCGGTCACAACCACGTCCACGTAGTCGAGCTCGCTCCTCGAAAGCATCGCCGCGATTCGCTCGGCTCTCGCGCGGGAGAGGGGCAGGTTGGCCGCCGGCTCGCCGTCGGAGTCGGTGTGGCCGATCACTTCGAGCCTGGCGCGTTCGCCTCGTGCGAGAGCCAGATCGTTCAAGCGGCGAGCCAGGCCAATCACCTCCGCGACAATCGGCGCGTCAGATGGTACCAGATCGGTGGTGCCGCGCACGAACCCCAGAGAGATGGCGTGGAAGCTGTTCGTGAGCGCGTCGAGGTCGGCGTTGTGGAGCGCCTCCAGATCCAGACGACTCACTCCAGGAATCACGACGGCGAGTTGGCGGCTGCGCTCGATCCAACCGGCTGGTGCCGTTCCGGAAGCGGCCAGGACCCCCGCATTCAAGGTCAGCCTGACGCCGTCGGGCGGCGCGAGCATCGCGCGGGCGCGCGCCAGCACGAGCGGCGGGTCGAGCGCCTGATAGAGATCCCATCGGGCGTTCACGCGATCGGGGGCGATGCCGGCCTGCTGGATGAGCGTGGCCGGATCGCGTGCCAGCGGATCACGCAGCCCGCTGACACTGTATCGGCCGCCGCCGCGGCTCGACTGGACGACCACGATTCCCGGCTCCGCTCTCAGGCTGTCGAGATACGTGTTCCATCGACGACGGTCGCGCACGGAGAGCGCGAGCCATACGAGGAGAAGTGCGAGAAGAGCGGCTCCGACGTACTTGAGGGTCGAGGCCCGTTTCGACGGCTTGGACTTGTACTGCGTCTGCAGGCACGCCTCGAGAATCGGGCGGGCGGGCTCGAAGGGCGCCGTGTCGCCCTTGAACGCTTCGAGCTCCGCCGAAAACTGCACGTGGACCGTGTCGAGCGCGTCTTGAAAACGCAACCGGAGATCCAGCGGCGCGGTTCCTCGAATGACGGCCGCCAGGACGGCGTGCGGCCCCTGCTCGATCCAGACGGACAAGTCGCCGACGCGGAGCGCGTCGAGGCCGTGGTGTTCCTCGACCTTGAAGGAGTCGCGCACGAAGTCGCGAATGGCCGTGAGCATCCCCGAGACCATGTCGGCGTCTTTCGATTCGTCGCCGCCTTCGGTGACGTGCTGCAGCAGCAACCCGCTGGTACGGTCAATCAGAAACACCTGCTCCACGCGATACACCAGCGTGTTGAGCAGGACGATCTCGGCGAAGCTCTTGCCCGTGCGGAACGCCGTCCAGCGCCACGTGAGGGCCTCCCACGACAGGCTGTGCTCGAGTGTGCGATTGAGCGATTCGACCATCGCCGCCAGGGTGTGTGAGATGGCCTTGCGGATGGCCGGTCCCATCACCGGGAAGAGCGCGTCAGCCAGCGGATGGGGATTGCGGCGAACCGATGTGGTGATGGCGTCTTCGACCGAGGGCGCCAGGGCAGACGCGAGCTGTCGATCGTGTGTGTGCAGCCGAATCGCCTCGGCGAGCACGTTTCCTACATCCTTCGCACGCACCTCGGGATCGTCGATGCGCGTGCGCAGCTCCGTGAGCTGCCGGCGTTCGGTTCCAACGAGCAACCGCCGAAGCTCGGACAAAGGATCGGCGTCGCGCGCGTCGTTGCTGTCGCCGGCGCTGCCGCCGGTCTCCGCCGTGGCGGAGTCAGCCATTGCGTCGGCCTTCGACCTTGGGCAGCTTCAGCTCGTCGGTGAGCCGCATCGCCATCTCGGTGAGCAGCGACGCCAGCGCGGCGCGGTCCGTCTTCTCGTGGCGAAGCTCCCGCGATTCGGATGCGAGCTTTGCCAGAATCTCGGCGGCCTTCTGCGCGATCTCTTCGCTCAGGCGCTGATGCTGCTCGAGAAGCTGCTGGCGCAGCTCGCGCAAACCGCGGGCGAGTTGATCGTCGATCTGCGAGGTCTTTTTCTCGAAGGCCTTGGAGGCATCGCGAATCTCACGCGACACCTCTTTGGTGGCCTCTTGCCGCTCGCCGTGCTCGGTCTTGAGGCGATCCGCGAGCGACTCGGTCTCCTTCTTGACGAACTGCTCGAGTGCCGCAAGGCGCTTGCGCACGTCCTCCTTCAGATCGGCGGTCTCGCGCGAAAGACGATCCTCGAGACGCGAGAACTTCTTGTCGTAGTCGCGCATCTGGACGCCGAACAGGATGTCGCGCACCTTTTCGAGGCTGGCGCCCTGTTCGCCGATCAGGGCTTCGCCGTCGGCGCCGGCTGCGCGGGCGGCGGCCGGTGGTCGTTCTTTGTCGTTGGGCATGGTCACGGGCTTGCTCCTCGCGCTGGACGGGTGCGCAGGCGTCCCGCCGGTGGCTGGGCGCAGTGGGCGCACACGACTGGTTGTCGCTCGTGGACGTGGCTTCGAACGGACGGGGCGGCGCGCGGGCCTTGGTGCCATCGCGGCACGACCTCGTGAAATGGCCACAGGAGCCGCGGAGCGTCGTGCGCTGCCGGACCCTGCGCTCGGTGACGGAAGGTCGCCTCTCCGGCCCCGGCCATGAGGGCCTGGGTCGAGCGGCGACAGATGAGGCGCCAGCCTACCACAGCCATCAGGACCATCACAAAAGGGGATCGATCGTGCCATTCTGAATGTGTGATGGCCGAGCGCTATCGCAATCGGCACGAGGCTGGGCGCCAGCTCGCGCGGGAGCTCATGCACTACGCGGGCGATCCGACGTTGCAGGTATTGGCGCTGCCGCGGGGTGGCGTGCCGGTCGGCTTCGAGGTCGCTCGGAGCCTTCGCGCACCGCTCGACGTCTTCGTCGTTCGCAAGCTCGGCGTCCCCGGCCAGCCGGAACTGGCAATGGGGGCCATCGCCTCCGGAGGGATCCGCGTGACCAACGCTGACGTCGTGAAGGCGCTGGGCATCGACGAGCCCGTTCTGAACGCTGTGGCAGACGCCGAGCTCCACGAGCTCCGGCGCCGCGAGCTCGCTTATCGTGGCGACCGTCCCGTTCCGGCGCTAACCCAACGTCGCGTCATTCTCGTCGACGACGGCCTCGCCACCGGCGCCACCATGCGCGCGGCGGTCGCGTCGCTCCGGTCGCTCGATCCTGCTCGGATTGTCGTCGCCGTGCCGGTAGCCGCCCCCGAGGCGCTCGCCGAGATCTCCAGCCTCTGTGACGAGATCATCTGCTCGCTGACGCCGCGCCGCTTCTCGGCCGTCGGCGAGTGGTACGACGATTTCTCGGAAACCACCGATGATGACGTGCGCGAGCTGCTCAGTCAGACCTTGCGCGAGCTGCGCGATCGCACTGACCGCTCGGAAGGGCCATGGTAGAGTCGACAACGCCGAATCGAGCGTCCGTTCCGACTCGCTCCTGCTCAACATTAGGCCTGCCACCGAGCCGCTCCATCCATCGAACACCAACTCGAGGGCCACGACCAGCGCCGTCCGCAGGTGGCGATTCTGGCGGTGATCGTGAGACGCGCGTCACACGATCGAGGTCCTCCGCAGGATGTCGATCGTGACCTACGACGTCATCGTCATCGGCGCGGGCGGGATGGGCAGTGCCGCGCTCTATCACCTCGCCAGCAGAGGCGTGCGTGTGCTCGGTCTCGAGCAGTTCGCTCTCGCTCATGATCGCGGCTCCTCGCACGGCGCCACACGCATCATCCGGCTCGCTTATGCCGAGGATCCCCGTTACGTGCCGCTGCTGAGGCGCGCCTATCAGCTGTGGCGCGAGCTCGAGAGCCGGGCGGGAGAGCCGCTGCTGTTCATCACAGGCGGCATCGATGGAGGTCGCGCCTCCGGCGCGCTCGTCGCGGGATCGCTCCAATCGTGCCTGGTGCACGACCTGCCGCACGAGATCCTCGACGCGTCGTCACTCGCCAGGCGCTTCCCTGGGTACCGCTTTCCGCCGGACTCGTGGCTGTCTTCCAGCCGGATGCCGGGTTCGTTCTCGCCGAACGATCGATCCTGGCACATGCGAGCCTCGCAGAGAGGATGGGCGCAACGATCAACACGAACGAGCGCGTGGTCGGCTGGGACGGCGGCAGCGGCGGGTTCCTCGTTCGCACCGATCGCGGCAGCTACCGGGCGGCGAAACTGGTGATGACGGCCGGCCCCTGGACGGGGGCGCTCCTTCCCGCATTGGCGCCTCTTGCAAAGCCGGAACGGCAGGTCGTGCTGTGGACGGACCCGATCAGGCCGGATCGATTTGCGATGGATGCTTTTCCGATTTTCTATATGGAAGCCGATGAGGGACGCTTCTACGGGTTCCCGATGTTCGGTGACTCAGGCTTCAAGATAGGCAAGTACCACCACCGGCGCGAAGCCGCGGATCCCGATCATCCCGATCGCGAATGCCGCGCCGAGGATGAAGCCGTGCTTCGCCAGGGTATCCGCCGCTATTTTCCGGACGCCGACGGCCGCACACTGGCCATGCAGACATGCTTTTTCACCAATACCGCTGATGAGCATTTCATCATCGATCGTCATCCCTCCGACGGCCGTATTGTCATCGCGGCCGGGTTTTCCGGCCACGGCTACAAGTTTTGCAGTGTCGTCGGCGAGATCCTGGCGGATCTGACGCTGTCCGGCGGCACATCGTGGAATCTCGAATTGTTCCGGCTCGCGCGGTTGCTGACGTGACCCACGACCCGCCCTTTCGCGCGACCGTGCAAGGCGCCGCGTACGACGGCATCACCGGACTTGCCCGTGGCCGTTCTGCTCGATAACGTCCGGAGTCTCTACAACGTCGGCGCGTTTTTTCGCACGTCCGACGCAGTCCGTGTCGAGCGGCTGTATCTCGCAGGCATCACGGCCTTCCCACCGGACCGGCGGATTGGGAAGACGGCGCTCGGGGCGGACGAAACGGTGAGGTGGGAACGAGTCGCGGATCCAGCGACCTTGGTCGAGGAGCTTCGAGAACGCGGCTACGAGCTTGCCGCGGTAGAAACGTCGCGCCAGTCGCTCGACCTGTACGACTGGCACCCGCGCTTCCCGCTGTGCGTCGTCTTCGGTCACGAGGTCGATGGCATTCGCCCCGAGCTCCTCGATCGCATGGATACGCACGTGCGCATTCCGATGCTCGGCCGGAAGGGCTCGCTCAATGTGGCCACCGCGGGTGGCGTGGTGCTCTACGAGCTGCTCCGAAAGTTTCGTCTGCTCCGCGCGGCGGACCAACTCTCGGTGTCGCGGGAACCTCAGGCCTGACCCGCGGCGTTGACCCGTTCCATCGCGCGCTTGATCCAATCGAGATTCGCTCTCGGAATCAGGCCGTAGTGATAGAAGCGGAGTCCCTCGATTCCGTCCTGAAGGAGGCCGTCGATCTTCGCGACGAACTCGTCGCCCGATTCCGAATCGGGCCAGTGCGCGCGCACGTTGGCGAAGATTCTCGACGTCTTTCCGCCTGACGCCCGTGCGGTGCCGAGCAGCCGGCGCATCTCGTCGAGACTGGATGTGAAGAGATCCACGATGACGGCGTCGAGGTACGGCGCGATCGCCGAAAGCTCGAGTCCTGCCGCTGCGCCGGTCACATACGGCGAAGGTGCGGCCATCATGCGGAGAGCAACAGACGAGGACACGGCGGCGCGGACGTCGCCGACCAGGCTGCTCACCACGTCCTGCCGTGCGCGCACCAGTCCCTGGAGCGAGGTGGCGCCGAAGAGATTGATCAGGAACTCGTGAACCGCTGCCGGTGAATCCGCGCTCGGCGGTCCGCCGTTCTCGAAATATCTCGAAAGGGCCTGCCGCGCGATCCCGCCAACGCGCTCGGGATCGATGTCGTGGGCGCGATAGCAGGCCTCGCAGGCCGTGCAGGTGCAGAGCGACAGCAGGAACTCGTGCGCCCGGTCGAGACGGAATGCGATCTTGTCGTGATGCGAGCGGTGAGCGTAGCCCATGAATCCGAAAGCCTCGAGCTCGAGCGCGGCTGGCTGGCAGACGTCGGCGGCCTCGGCACAGAGAGCGACGAGATACGCCCGGACCGAGGGGTTGGCCGGGCAAAGCGCGTAGCTGTAGCGATCCCCGAAGGCGTTCCGGATCGTGCACTCGGGATGGCTGCGGCCGAGGCGCGAGTTGTGTGTGCCGATCGTCCAGGCCGAAACGCTGGAGGCGCCTGGCAGCCGCCGAGGCGCGAACCTCACCAAAAAGATCCCGGTCGCGCACCGCCTCGGCAGCCTTTGGTACCAGCGTCAGCCCCCGATAGCGCGAGGCGTCGCTCGAAAAGTACGCGACGCCATCCTCGAGGAAGTGCACCGCGCGTGTCGGGTTGTGGGGCAAGAGCAGCCGGCCCGCGTGATAGGTCGCTGCCAGGCTGACCCCGCCCACACCGAGCCCACGGACCTCATCGAGCACCGTGTCGACACCGGCGTCGATCAGATCGATGGGATAGAGCCAGACGGCCGTGTCCACGCGCATCTACGGCATCGCCGCCGCAGCGCGCTTCATCATCTCGTCGGGATCCACGTCCTCGATGTGCGATGCAATCTGCCAGCTGTGGCCGAAGGGATCGACCAGCTTGCCAAAACGATCGCCCCAGAACATGTCGGCCACCGGCATCGTCTCTTTGGCGCCCGCCGCCACGGCGCGCTTGAACCACGCGTCGACATCGGGAACATAGAGAAACAGGTTCGACTTCGAGCGCGCCTCAACGCCCATCTGCGGCATCGGATCGCAGAGCATCACGCGCGCGTCGCCAATCTGCAGCTCGGCATGCGCGATCTTGCCGTCGGGCGTCGGCATCTGAAAGAGCTCTTCAGCGCCGAAGGCCTTCTTGTAGAAGGCAATCGCTGAAGCGGCCCCATCAACGACGAGGTACGGGGTCACGGTGTGATATCCGTCCGGAACAGGCTTTACGGTCTTTGACATGGCACTCTCCTCGATTCTCGCTCTCTATTACTCGCCGCCGCCTCCGTCCTTTAATGTCGGCTGCCCTGGGATTCGCCGCGCGTCAGCCCATGATGGTAGTCGGCCCGCCAATCAGCCGGCACTGCGAAGATCGCTGGTTTGTTGAGCTGGACTTGCTCTGCTAGCATCAGCCTCATGTCCCGAAAATGTTCGAAGTCGTTGGTGATCAATGGGAAACGTCTACTCGCCGCGGTTGCTCTGATCGCGGCACCCGTTCTTTCGGCCCAGGGTCCGTCCCCGGATTTTGACGTCGTGATTACCGGCGGCCGCATCGTCGATGGCACCGGCGCGCCGTGGTACCGCGCGGATGTCGGCGTAAGGGGCGATCGCATTCAGCGCGATTGGGAATCTGGCGAGCCAGACGGCGCGGATGCGCATCGACGCGACGAACCTCGTGGTGTCCCCGGGCTTCATCGACATGCTCGGCCAGTCCGAGTTCGAAGTGCTGGTGGACAATCGCGCCGCCAGCAAGATCACGCAGGGCATCACGACCGAAGTGACAGGCGAGGGCAGCTCGATTGCCCCGATCAACGACCGGATCGTCAGGGAGCTGACACCCAGCTTCAGCCATTTTGGCGTGACGGCGGACTGGCGCAGTCTGGCGGACTACTTCAAGCGGCTCGAAGAACGCACTCATCCCGCCATCAATCTCGCCACCTTCGTCGGCGCCGGAGGGCTGCGCAACTATGTCATGGGCGCTGACGATCGACGCGCCACCCGTGAAGAGCTCGACCAGATGCGCAAGCTGGTCGCCCAGGCCATGGAAGACGGCGCGCTTGGTGTCAGCTCGTCGCTGCAGTACGTGCCGGATCGCTTCGCGGATACGAGCGAGCTCGTGGAGCTGTCGAAGGTTGCCCGATCGTACGGGGGCATCTACATCACGCACCAGCGTTCGGAGGGCGCGAAAATCTTCGACTCGCTCGACGAGGTGTTCACGATTGCCGAGCAGGCCCGGATTCCCGCAGAGATTTGGCATCTGAAGACCGCATACAAGGCTCAGTGGGGACGGATGCCCGAGGTACTCACCCGCATCGAGTCGGCGCGAGCCCGTGGGCTCGACATCACGGCCAACCAGTATCCGTACACCCGCGCGTCGAACGGGCTGGATGCCTGTCTGCCGCTCTGGGTCCGCGAAGGCGGAACCGATCGCATGCTGAAACGCCTCGAGGACCCCGCGCAGCGTGCGCGCATCAAGCAGGAAATGGACGATGGGACGGTCACGGAATGGGAGAACCAGTGGTACGGCGCCGGCGGAGGCGACGGGGTGATGTTGTCGTCCGTGCTGAACCCTGAGCTGAAAAAGCACGAAGGCAAGACGCTCTCGGCGATTGCCCGCGAGCTCGACAAGGATCCACGCGATGTCGTCATGGACTTCGTGATTGCCGATCGAGGCGAGAGCAGCGTGATTACCGCCATCATGACGGAAGACGACGTGCGGGCGGCGCTGAAGCATCCGCTGGTCAGCATCGACACCGATTCTTCGGCGCAGGCCGAGGACGGGCCCCTGTCGAAGTCCAAGTCGCACCCGCGCGCGTGGGGCACGTTCCCGCGCATCCTCGGCCGCTACGTGCGCGAGGAACGGTTGCTGACGCTGGAGGAAGCCGTGCGCAAGATGACGTCGCGCCCGGCCTCGCGTGTCGGGCTCGCCGACCGCGGCATCCTTCGTCCCGGTCTGGCGGCCGATCTCGTCGTCTTCGATCCGTCCACCATCCGCGACGTCTCGACGTTCGAAGACCCCTTGCACTATTCGCAGGGCGTCCGCTACGTGCTCGTGAACGGCCGGGCGGTGGTGGCGGAGGGAAAGATCACGGACGAGCGGCCGGGACGTCCGTTGAGGGGACCGGGCTACCGTCAGCGCTGAGCGAAAACTATTCGGCTTCCGCACGCGGCACGTTCGACAGATGCTCGAGCGCCAGCATCAACGCGTGTGTCCCGCGCTCGCCGTGGCCCTGCGCCTTGACGGCCTGATACAGCTGGTGGACGAGAGCCAGGCCCGGCATCGACAGATTCATCGCTCTGGCTTCGTCGAGCGCGATCGCCATGTCTTTGAGGAAATGGTCCACCATGAAGCCCGGGATCGAAGTTGTTCTTCAGGATTCGGGGCGCCAGATTGTCGAGTGTCCAGCATCCAGCTGCCCCGCCGCGAATCGAGCTGAGCATCGTTTCGAGATTCAGCCCGGCGCGGTAGCCGTACAACAAGCTCTCGCACACGCCGATCATGGTTCCAGCAATCACGATTTGATTGCACATCTTCGTGTGCTGGCCGGCCCCGGGCCCGCCCTGGCGGACGATGCTCTTGCCGAGCGTCTCGAAAATCGGCATGGCTGCAGCGATGGCAGCGCTCTCCCCGCCGATCATGATCGAAAGGGTGGCGTTGCGTGCTCCCACATCGCCACCCGAAAGCGGCGCGTCGATGGCCCACGCCCCGGCGGCAGCCGCGGCATCTGCGATCTCGCGCGCCAATCGCGGTTCGGTCGTGGTCATGTCGATGAGAATCGCGCCGGGTGACACGGCCGGCAGGATGCCCCGGTCGCCGAAGTACACCTCGCGAACATCCCGGGGGAACCCGACGATGGTGCACACCACGTGCGACCTTTCGGCTACCTCGCGCGGCGACGCGGCCCAGCTCGCGCCTCGCTCGAGAAGGCCCTCGGCCTTGGTCTTCGTGCGCGTGTGGACCGTCACCGTGTGTCCCTTCGCCAGAAGGTGGCCGCACATGGAGCGGCCCATCACCCCCGTCACCGATCCATCCGATGCTGGTGTCCAGGGTGACGAGACTCGGTGGCGTGCGTGTATCCGTCATGGAGTCGCCATGTTGCTTCACAAGCGTGTCCTTGGCAAGGTGACGGCGGACTGCCGCTACAATTGACGCCGTGCAGCGTACAACGAAGTCGATTCTTGCCGGGGCGTGTCTCGCGTTGGTTCCGCTCGTGGTTTCGTGCCGGGCCAGACCCGCCCCGGAGGCCGCGATCGATCGCGCACCCATTCTCAGAATGTTCGCTCGCGCCTACTATCCGGGCCGCAGCGGGCAGATCATGATCGCGCCTCGAGAGGGTCGCATTCTCACAAACACCGACCCGAACTACCCGTACATGCACGGCAGCCCGTGGGACTACGACACACACATTCCGTTGATCTTTTACGGTCCGCCGTTCATCCGGCCCGGCCGGTACGGCGATGTCGTGTCGCAGCAGGCTGTCGCGCCTACCATCGCCAGGCTGCTGAAGTTGCCGATGCCGGTGACGACCACCGGTCCCGTGCTCGCCCGGGCTCTTGCTTCGGATGCGCCTGCACCGCGAATGGTGCTCGTCGCGGTGCTGGATGGCGCCCGAAGCGACTATCTCGAGCGTCATGCCGCGTCCCTTCCGAACTTGAGCCGTCTTCGACGCGAAGGCGCGGAGTTCGACGGTGCCCGTGTCGACTACCTGCCCACCGCGACGGCCGTGGCGCATGCCACGGTGGCCACCGGCACCGACCCGCGCGTCCACGGCATCGTCGTCAATCTCGGGTTCGACACCATGACGGGGAAGGAACGGGATCCCGTTCCGGCCAGACGAGGTGCCGCCCATCATGGTTCCGACGCTGGCCGACCTCTGGAACATCAACACCGGAGGCCGTGCCGTAATTGCCGCGCAGGGCAGTCTCTACTACGCGCCTGCCGCCCTCGCAGGTCACGGCGCATGCATGTCGAACGCTCGCCCGGTGATCATGGCGGCCTACAGCCAGACCACCGGAGGATGGGTGACCAATCCCAACTGCTTCCGCCTGCCGGCGTATCTGGCGTCGATGAGCGCACAACGCGTGTGGGAGAGTGCTGGCGGCGTGTGGCTGGGACACGACATTCGGAGCTTCAGCGAGGTTCGGCGCACGTCCCTCTTCGCGCGATTCGAAATAGACGCGCTCACGGCCCTCATCGAGCACGAGCCGTTTGGTGCTGACGATGTGGCCGATCTGCTGCTGGTCAATCTCAAGACGCCCGATTTCGTCGGGCACAAGTACGGCCCCGACTCGCCGGAACTGGCCGAGACGATGGCCGAGCTCGACCGCCAGATCGGCCGCGCTCTCGCGGCGGTCGAAGCCAAAGTGGGGAAGGGGCGCTATCTGGTGGTGATTACCGCCGATCACGGCATGCCGGCCGAGCCGCCGCGAGGTGGGCGCATCACCGAACCGGAGCTGACCACCCTCATCAACCATCGCTTCGATCCGGGCGAGCAACGCCTGGTGCAGCTCTACGAGTCGTCGAACGGTCAGATCTTCATCGATCGATCGCGGTTAGGCGAGCTGGGCGTCACCTTGAAGGACGTCGCGGCGTTCCTCGAGCAGCAGCCGTTCATGTACGTCGCGTTCACCGAAGACGAAGTGCGGGCTCAAGCGAGCGCCGCGCTTCAGGCCCGCTGAAGCCCGCTGAAGATGGACCTGCGTCAACTGGAAATCCTGCGCGCGGTCGTTGAGACCGGTTCGTTCACCGGCGCGGGGCGACGCCTGAACGTCTCGCAGTCGGCCATCAGCCGACAGATCCTGCTGCTCGAAGAAGAGCTGAACGAACCGCTGTTTCTGCGGGTCGGGCGGCGGGTTCGCATCACGCCCACCGGCGAGACCCTGCTGGGCCTCGGACGCCGCGTCCTGGGCGACATCGACGAGACGCGCGCCAGCATCCTGGAAAGCGGCAGGACCCTCTCCGGGACCCTTCGCCTGGTCGGCGGGATGACCGTATGTCTCTACGTCTTTCCCGTGCTGCTCAAGCAGTTCCGCCGGCTCCACCCGAATGTCGAGCTCAAGCTGAGCACGGGCGGCACGCCACGGCTCATCCGCCGGCTGTTGAGCGGCACCGCTGATCTCGGGCCTGCTCACGCTTCCCATCGAACATCCCAATCTGGTGAGCGTGCCGATGATGCGCGAAGAGCTGCTGCTAGTGACTTCACCCTCGCACGTACTGGCGCGCCGCCGCGAGGTGCAGCCCAAGGATCTGGCACGACAGACGTTCGTGCTCTTCGAGTCGGGATCCAACTCGCGCCTCGTGATCGACCAGTTCTTCGTGCGCGAACAGATCGCGCCCAAGGTCGCGATGGAGACCGAGAACGTCGAGATCATCAAGGCGCTGGTGCGGGCCGGCCTCGGCGTCGGCATCGTGCCGTACCAGGCCGTCGCTCGGGAAATCCATGCGGGCGCTCTCCACTATGCCCGCATTGCCGGCGCGCCGATCGTTCGAGAGACGGGGTGGGTGCACCTGAAGACGGAGCGCGTCCCGCGCATGACCCTGGAAATGATGAACACTCTTGCGAAAGCCCTGCCGCGTCTGAAGCTGCTACCTGCATCGAGACGCGGCTGAGGGTTCCCGGCGCAGAAGGGCGCCATGCGCTTGCAGCATGACATGGCATATAGCATGCGTCGATCAGATTGGTTGGATGCGTACTTTCTATTGGTGCCGGTCGGGCGCGGCGGCTAAGCTTTTTGCAAGAGGTACCGAACCCGTGGAAGACACTCCTACGCGCGTGATCGCCATCGTCCTTCCCGAAACGGAGTGGCACGCCCTGCTGCTCCTCGAGCACGAACCGGTTGGCTGGCTGAGGCGGAAGATCCGCGAGCGGCTGGAGCGTGCCGACAGCCTCGCGGCGATTCCGTCGTCTTATCCGGATCGCCCGATTGTGATGTCCTGACGCTCGCGCTGCCGCAAAGGCGTCCACCAGGCTGGCGTCCTGCGGACGCCCCGGACACCCGATCCCGCCCACTGTCGTTTCGCGCTGGCCCTCTGCTAATCCGGCGGTATGATCGGAGCTCGCTCGAGAGGGCCGACGAGGCGCGGAGCAGCTCCGCGCGTGTCCGGTCGATCCTGGTCAATCAACCCGTTGGAGGTCGTTCGTATGCCACGCAGACTCTACCTGATGGTCACGCTCGCTCTGGCGGTGCTGGTTGCCACGGCAGGACAGCAGCTCGCAGCTCAGCAACCCGCAGCTCAGCAACCCGCCGTGCAACAACCCGCGGGACAGCAGGCTGCAGAAGCGGGCCGCAACACTCCCGATCCCGATCGGTTCGAGGCCGACATCCGGAAATACGAGGAGGCCGATCGCACCAATCCACCCGCGCCGGGTTCCATCGTCTTCATCGGAAGCTCGTCGATTCGACGCTGGCAGGCGCTCGGAGAGGACTTTCCTGGACTGCCGGTGCTCAATCGCGGATTCGGCGGTTCGGAGTACCCGGATCTCGTCCGCTACGCGGAACGGTTGGTCGCGCCAGTCAAGCCGAAGATGGTGGTGTTCTACGCGGGAGACAATGACGTGTCGCGCGGACGGACGCCGGAACAGATCGAAGCTGACATCCGGGAGCTCGCCGGGAAAGTTCATCGCGCATTGCCTCAGACCCGCATCGTGTTCATGTCGATCAAGCCCAGTCTGTCCCGGTGGAAGTACGTCGAGCAGATGCGGCAGGCGAACGAGCGGATGCGGAAGTTCGTGGCCGAGGATCCGCGCCGGATCTACGTCGACGTCTTTACGCCGATGCTCGGCGCCGACGGCCAGCCCCGCCCGGAGCTCTACGTGGAAGACGGCCTCCACCTGACCCGAGTTGGCGAACGGCTGTGGGCGTCGATCCTGGCGCCCGTGCTGAATCCCAAGACCTGAGCGCGCGCGGATTCAGGACGTCACGAACACGAGATCGCCAAACGCGGCGGGAACGTGGAAGCTGGGCTGACCCGTGGGGGACCACGCCATCATCAAGGCGGCCTGATTCCGGCGGGTCGGTCCACCCGGCCGCTTGATGCGGTACACATTGAACCGCCACCGCTCGCCGCCGGGCGGCAGCCGAAGGCGCCGTGCCGGATCGAGGGTCGTGAAATCGAGCCACGGCATGCACGCAAGCGCTGTCCATCCCATCGCTTTCCCGCGTGCGTCGGCGAGCGGGACAACGGCGGTCTCGAGGCCGGCAAAGTTCCACGAGAGATCTCCCGCCCTGTCGGGTTCGCCGCGAATCATCCTGAGGTCGCAGGTCACGTTCATCGGGCTGATCTCGAGCTCCGCATAGTTCTCTCCGGAACCATCGGGATCGATGAAGATTTCGACCACTTCTTCTTCCCAGAGCGCATCGTCGTGCCGGGTCATGGTGTGCCACGGCGCGTCATCGACGGCGTCGAATCTCGCGTAGAGGCCGCGTTCGCTCCACAGCGCGCGAAACTCCGTCGAATAGCCCGACGATCCCCAGCTGATCCGGTCGGCCGCCGACCAGGGGCCCGCCGCGCCACCGAGCAGCGACTCGTGGGCGGCTGAGTTACGATGCACCGCGTACGCCGGCCGGCGTGCGGCAATCTGATCAGACATGACTCGCTATCATAACGGTCGCCGAGCTCCCGATCTTCGACGAAGCCTCCTCCGAATCGCCTGCGCCCTCGCGGTGACGGCCGTCGCCGCGACAGACATGCGAGCCGTCGACGTGGGACTCGCGGCCATTGCCGCCTTCGACAGCTATCCGCTGCTCTTGCCTGGAATCCAGGCCCGCTACCTTTCCAGCTTCGATCGCACGGGCGGGAACGACGATGGGTTCGATGGCACGTATTCGGCGCTCTACGTCGACGAGCGTGGAGAGCACGTGCTCTTCGACGAAAAGGGTCCGGGCGTCGTGTACACGATGTGGTTCACCAGTCGCGAGAATGGATGGGCGGCGCTCGGCTTCGGCCGCCTGAGGTTCTACTTCGACGATGAGCCCACGCCACGGCTCGAGATCGATGCCGACGACTTCTTCAGCGGCCGCCGGCCGCCGTTCGAGCCGCCTTTCGCGTTTCACTCATTCACGTCGTCGGGCGGCTATGTCTCGTATCTGCCGTTCCCATACGCGCGCCGTCTCAAGATCACGTCAGAGCGGCGGGTCGGCTTCTACAACGTCTATTTCCATACCGTGTCGACCGATCAGCACGTCACGTCGTGGACGGGCCGCGAGGATCGCGCCATCGTATCGGCCATGTGGAATGCGCCCGGACGCGATCCCAAGCCGGCCACCGAGGCAGAGGTGCGCGCAGGCACGCTCGATCTGCCTGGACCGTCGATGCCCGATGGCGAGATGACGCCATCGGTGACGCGCGTGTTCGAGCACGAGGGCGCGGGAACAATCGTCTCCATTCGGATCAATCCGCTGTTTCCGCTCACGGCCTATCAGCTCAATCACATCACCCTCCGAATGTTCTGGGACGACGACGCGGAGCCCTCGGTGGAGGCTCCGCTCGGCAGTTTCTTCGGCTCCGGGCTCGGCGAGACGAGCGTACGCGCCGTGCCGCTCGGGATGAGCCCATCGGGCGAGTACTACTGCTATCTGCCGATGCCGTTCTGGAAACGCGCGCGCATCGAGCTCGTCAACGAGAACGCCGACGCGGTGCCGAAAATCTGGTGGGAAGTGCGACTTGAACCAGACCGCGGGCGATACCCGCAGGCGGCAAGCGGATACTTCAAGGCGACCTATCGCAAGGAATGGCCAACGCGACAGGGCAGTGACTACCAGATTCTGGATGTCAGGGGCCGGGGCGTCTACGTGGGCCAGGTGATGACGGTCGAGCCGGTGAGAGCCGAGGTGAAGCGCTGGTGGGAAGGCGATCTGCGGGTCTTCGTGGACGACCGACGCCAGCCTGCGTTCCATGGGACGGGACACGAAGACGAGTATCTCGGAGGCTGGTCGAACGAGTGGCTGATGAACCCGTATTCGCTGCCGATGCACGGTGAACCCGCCACCCGGAACCTGACGCAGGTGGATTTCCAGTGGAGTGCAGCCACGACGGTCTATCGATTCTTCGTCGCGGGCGTGCCGTACCAGTCGCGCTTCGTCATCTCCACCGAGCACGGCGTGGACAACGCGGTTCCCGCCATGTACTCCAGCGTGGCGTACTACTATGCGCAGCGTCGCGCGATGGAGAAAGCGGACGAAATCGACGTGGGCGACGCGCGCGACGAAACGCGCCACCGTTATGTGGCCCGTCCTGCGTCAGCAGTGGAGCGGTTGTCCGCCCGCTTCGAAGGCACGACGGATTCCTCCGAGCTTGCTGACACCGGGCGCCGTGTCGGTGAATCATCTCGGTTCACCATGGCGACGGGAGGAGCTCACACGGCGCTTCGTCTGCGCCGTCTGTTCGACCACTCGGTGCGTCAGGAAGCGGAGGTGTGGATCGATGGGGTGCTGGCTGGAGTGTGGTATGCGGCGACGACTAACACTCACCGGCGGTGGGCCGAGGCTGACTTCCTGCTACCGCCGACACTGACGACGGGAAAAGCGAGCGTGGATGTGGAGTTGCGCGTTCGCCAGGGACCGTGGAGTGAGTACCGGTACGAGCTGTGGGCGATCCGACCGTAGCCGCGCCCCCTGAGCCGGAAGGGTTGACTCCCAGTCGCTCTCGGGTAGCATGGCCGTCAGTCCGCTCAGCTTCTGGTGGAGTGCCCATCATGACGACGATCTTTGCCGTGGGGACATCAGCCCTCGTCGCGCTCGTTCTCGTGGTCCAGTCGGGTCCGGTGACCCTCGATCGGCTCGCATGGCTGGCCGGCTGCTGGCAGGGCTCCACGCCAGGTCGCGAGTACCGGGAGCGATGGAGCAAGCCCATGGCCGGCATGATGCTGGGCACCAGCCAGACGGTGCGGGGCGGGCGCACCGTCGAGTACGAGTTTCTGCAGCTGGTCGGCGATGAAAACGGCGTGGTTTACGTGGCCAAGCCTTCGCGCCAGGCGGAGGCGTCGTTCAAATTGATAGAAGGTGGACCGCAGGTCGCAATTTTCGAGAACAAGCAACACGATTTTCCCCAGCGCATCATCTACCGCCTGGGCGCGGCCGGGGCGCTCGTGGCCCGCACCGAGGGCATCGAGAATGGCGCCGCCCGCGGTGTGGACTTTCCGATGATGCGCACGCCGTGCGAGTGAACGTCGAGGAGTGACCGAGTGGGACGCGCTGACCTACCATCGCGTGGCGGAGCCCCAGGTGGAGTGGGGCCGCCGCGTGCTCGAGGCGATCGACCTCGAGGGTGACGAACGCGTCATCGATGCCGGGTGCGGTACCGGCCGTCTCACGGCGGAGGTGCTCTCCCGTCTGCCTCACGGGCGGGCACTGGCGATTGACCGATCAGAGAACATGCTCGCTGTGGCGCGGCGCGAGCTTGTCGATCGTTTCTCCCCGCGCATCGCGTTTCTTCGAACCGATCTTCAGCTCCTGGCGCTTCGCCCCTGGGCCGATCTGGTCTTCAGCACCGCCACGTTCCACTGGGTCAGGGATCATCCGGCGCTGTTCGCCAGTCTGTACTCGAGTCTTGCGCCCGGCGGACGGCTCGTCGCGCAATGCGGCGGGGGCGCGAATCTTGCCCGACTTTGCGCTCGGGCGGCGACCTTGATGGCGGATCCGCCCTTCGCCGAACATTTCGGGTCGTGGACTGATCCGTGGGAATTCGCCACAGCAGAGGTGACGCGGGCGCGTCTCCGAACGGCCGGCTTCGTCGACATCGAGACGTCACTCGTCGAGGCACCCGTTGTCTTTGCCGGTCGCGCGCAGTACCGGGACTTTCTCGCCTGCGTGATTGTCCGGCCGCACCTGGAGTATTTGCCCGCATCGCTGCACGCGGCGTTTCTCGACGCTCTGGTGGAACAGGCCTCCGCCGACCGGCCGGCGTTCGCGTTGGACTACTGGCGCCTGAACATCGCGGCCCGCAAGGACATGGGGTGAACGGATCGAGCCGGTTGCGCCGCCGGGCTGGCTGACGTCTCTACCCGGACTCGGTTCGGGTGGCTTTCACCCAGGCCACGATCCGTTCTTCGATCGCTCGATACACATCTTCCTGCGGCACTACTGAGCTGGCCCGCACCTTGAACGAGTGATCGCCGCCGTCTACGACATGAATCGTCGCTGGGGGCTCGATGGCATCGAGAGCACGTGCGAGCTCGTCAGGTGTCCCGAGCGAGTCGCGTGAGCCCTGCACGAACAACATCGGCCGGCCCACTTTCGAGAGATGTGCTGCGCGAAGCTGACCCGGCCGGCCTGGAGGGTGGAGCGGATAGCCGAGCAGCACGAGGCCGTCGACGACTCGCCGGATCGCGGCGTCGGATGCGGCGACCTGTGTGGCGATGCGCCCGCCCATCGACTTGCCGCCGATGAAGAGGAGGCGATCTGGCGTCCGGCGCGTGAAAGCCTCGATCGCAGCGATGTAGCAGCGCTCGAGCTCTGAAGGCGAGTCCGGGACGCGGCGGTGTCTCTCCGTGTACTGAAAATTGAAGGTCCCGATGTCGACACCACGGCGCGCGAGGCCGGTTGCGAAGGCCACCATGAACGCGCTCGTCTGCGGCGCGCCCGCGCCGTGCGCGAGGATCAGCCGCGCACTCAGGCGATTTCCCTCAGCGAGGTATTCGAGTCCGGTGACCTGCTGGCCGCCGTCGAGCGCAATCGTAAACGTCTCCGGGTAAGACATCGGCGGCCTTGCGGGCGGCTGCTATACCCATTCGGCTGGCGGCGTAATCTCCGGTTCCGGCTTGCGGCCAGGGTCGGGGCGGCCGCTGCCTTCGAGGCGGCTGATCGCCCGCACTGTCATGTCGCTCACGCACAGAATCTGACACGACAGGCGCACGCCCGTCAGGCCGCGCTCTGCCAGCTTGTCCCGCTCGGCCCGAGTCATCCGGTCCGGTTCGCCCGCGATGAACTCGACGCGGCACGTGGTGCACCGGGCATTGCCGCCGCATGCGTGCAGGATATCGACCCCTGCATCCTCCTCGATGGCGAGAACCAGTCTCTTGTCGTCCGCGACCGTGTAACTTCCAAAGCTTTCTACAGTGAGTGTAGGCATGTGCCTCCGCGAACATCTTACCGGAGGCGACACAGGAGCGATGCGAAAACTGCACCAGCATGGGTCGGATGGATCTCGCGAGGCGTACTGCTCTATGTTGGGCTCCATGTCGGACGCCACGAACGCCCACTCAGCTCCCGCTGCCGCTCGTGCCCACGACGCTCTCGGAGGCGATCTCGCCAACCTCGAGTTCCCACCCCCCGTGATGAAGGCGATGGGTGAGCTCGTCGTCGCGCGCGCGGTCGAGCACATTGCCAGTCTCCACACACAGCCGATCCTCGGCGACGTGGAGGCTCGGGATTTGTGCCGGACTCTCCGCGAGCCGGCGCCGGAGCACGCGACGTCGCTCGAGCCGTTGCTCGAACACCTCTTGCGCGACCTGGTGCCGCGCTCTTTCAACGCGGCGGGACCCGGCTACATGGCCTACATTCCGGGAGGCGGAGTTTATCCCGCAGCACTCGCGGATTTCATCGCCGACACCACCAATCGTTTCACCGGCATCTGGCTCGCCGCGCCCGCACTCGTGCAGCTCGAGGCCAACGTGCTCGACTGGCTCCGCGACTGGATGGAGTTTCCCGAATCGACCCGCGGCCTGCTGACGACCGGCGGGTCGATGGCCAATTTCAACGCCGTCGTGTGTGCGCGCGAGCGTTATCTCGGTGCCGAGATCCGGCCCGGAGTGCTCTACGCATCCGAACAGGCGCATCATTCGGTGATGAAGTCGGCGAAGCTCGCGGGAGTGATGCCCGACCGGGTCCGCATGGTGCCGGTTGATGCCGATTTCCGCCTGCGCGTGGATGCGCTCGAACGCGCGATCGCCACCGATCGGCGGGCGGGTTTGGTCCCGTTCCTGGTGGTGTCCTCCGCCGGCACCACGAACACCGGCGCGGTGGACCCGTTGAACGACGTGAGCGACGTCTGCCTCCGGGAGACGTTGTGGCACCACGTAGACGGCGCGTACGGCGCGTTCTTCCACATGTGTGAGGAACTGCGGCCGCTCCTGTCCGGGCTCCCGCGCGCCGATTCACTCACCCTCGACCCGCACAAGGGCATGTTTCTGCCGTACGGCACGGGCGCCCTGCTCGTTCGCGACGGCGAAGCGCTGCGCGCGGCGCACAGCGCGACGGCCGGCTATCTGCCGCCGTTTCCCGATGCCGGCGAGTTCTACGACCCTCACATGCACGGCCCGGACCTCTCGCGCGGATTTCCGGGCCTCCGTCTCTGGCTCGCCATAAAGCT
Organism: uncultured Acidobacteriota bacterium; assembly: GCA_963817395.1. Classification (GTDB taxonomy): domain Bacteria; phylum Acidobacteriota; class Vicinamibacteria; order Vicinamibacterales; family CAVPJW01; genus CAWGYQ01. The sequence goes on from CAWFOC010000003.1 coordinate 848,093, forward strand.
CTTCGGAACCGCGCGCTACAAGGCCGCGATCGCCGAAAAGCGCCAGCTCGCCGTCGACGCGGCGGCCCGGGTCGCCGCCATTCCAGGCATCGTGATGCTGGCCCCGCCGCAGCTCTCGCTTTTCGCCTTCTACGTGGACTGGCCAGGAGCGACGCTGACCGAGCAGAATCAGGCGACGCGCGAAGTGCTCGATCGCGTGACGGCGCGCGGCCGTGTCATGCTCACCGGCTGCACGACGGACGGGCGCTTTCTTGGCCGGGTCTGCATACTGAGCTTCCGCTCGCGCCGGGAGCAGGTCGACACGTGCGTCGCCCATCTGATCGAGGAAACGCGGGCGGTTCTCGAGTCGCGGTCGCGCGCGAGTGACCGGGGCCGTGCGGGAGACTGAAGGAGGAGTGATGGCCGAGACAAAGACGGTGACCTTTCAATCGTCCGCGGGCGCCTCGACCGGACACCTGGTCCGGCCGGGCCCAGGCCGGCCGGGCGTGGTGGTCATTCAGGAGTGGTGGGGGCTGGTTCCGCAGATCAAGGACGTGGGCGCGCGGCTGGCGGCTCAGGGCTATGTCACGCTCGCGCCGGATCTCTACCACGGCAAGACCACGGTGGAGGCCGAAGAGGCGCGGCATCTCATGGAGGGGCTCGACTGGGGCCGGGCGTCTCAGGAGCTCGGCGGCGCCGTCGCCTATCTGCGCGACGTCGAAAAGGTCACGCGCGTCGGCGTTGTCGGGTTCTGCATGGGCGGGGCACTCACGATGATTGCCGCGTGCCAGCCCGGTGTTGACGCGTACGCCGCGTTCTACGGGTTTCCGCCCAAGGGTGCCGCCCCGCTCGATCGGATTACGGCCCCGGGCATCATTTTTTTCGGCGAGCACGAAGAGCATTTCTCCATACCGGACGCGCGGGCGTTCGTCGAGGCGCAGCGCAAGCACGGACGCGAGGCGGAGGTGGTGGTCTATCCGGGTGCCGGGCACGCGTTCTTCAACGACACCCGGTCTGAGGTGTTTCACCGCGAGGCGGCAAACGACGCCTGGCGTCGAACGCTGGAGCTGTTCGGCAAGTACCTGCGAACCTGAAGGCGCCGAGCGGCGCTCTGTCAGTGCACGGTGTAGGGTTCGGTGAGGATGAAGGCCGGGATCTCGATCTCGAACTGGTCGCCTTCCGAGTTCACCATCTGATAGCTGCCCTGCATCATCCCGCTCGAGGTCCCCAGTGGACAACCCGACGTGTATTCGAACGACTCGCCCGGTTCGAGCAGAGGCTGCTGCCCGACCACGCCGAGGCCGCGAACCTGCTCGGTGTGTCCGTCGGCATCGGTGATGATCCAGCGCCGGCTGATGAGCTGTACGGCCTCGGTGCCCTCGTTCGCGATGTCGATCGTGTAGTAGAAGAACCAGCGGTTCTGCAACGGCTGTGATTGCGCCGGCGCGTATTGCGCGACGACGCGGACGCGGATGTTGCGTGTAACGGCTTCTGAGGTGCTGACTGAAGTCATCAGTGAGAGTGTCCGAGTTCCTTTTCATGATGAACCATGACGCGCCGGCTCGGCAAGCGGCCAGGCCTTCCGGGTGCGAGGCTATGATCGGCGGACCGGGAGATTCGGACCGCTGGCCGGGAGTCCGGCGGCATTGACATGAATCGCGTGCGGCTCCACAAGACTGTCGGCGTCAAGGTGGGCAGGGTGCTGGTCGGCGGCGGGGCGCCCGTGGTCGTCCAGTCCATGGCCAACACGGACACGGCGGATGTCGTCGGCACGGCCACCCAGTGCATCGAGCTGGCGCAGGCTGGATCGGAGCTCGTACGGATCACGGTCAATCTCCCGGAAGCCGCCGCGGCGGTGCCCGAGATCAAGCAGCGGATGCTCGACGCCGGTTGCGACGCGCCCCTCATTGGTGACTTTCACTACAACGGCCACCTGCTGCTCACGAAGTATCCCGCCTGCGCGCGCGCACTCGACAAGTACCGCATCAATCCCGGTAACGTTGGCACCGGCCGGCGGCGTGACGAGCAGTTCGCCACCATCTGCAAGGTGGCCGTCGATCACGCCAAACCCGTTCGCATCGGCGTCAATGGCGGCTCGCTCAATCAGGAGCTCGTGATGGCGAAGATGCAGGAGAACACCGACCGCCAGCTCGGGCTCACGTCAGAAGCCGTGATCGCGGAGTGCATGATCATCTCGGCACTCGAGTCCACGGATCTCGCGCTCGAATGCGGGCTGCGCAAGGATCAGATCATCATTTCCTGCAAGGTGTCGCGGCCGGGCGATCTCGTCGACATCTATCGCGCTCTGGCCCGCCGGACCGATCAACCGCTTCACCTCGGCCTCACCGAGGCCGGTATGGGCATCAAGGGGCTGGTCTGGTCTGCTTCGGCCATGGGAATCCTGCTCGCTGAGGGCATTGGCGACACCATTCGCGTGTCGCTGACGCCCAAGCCCAATGGCGATCGCCGCGAAGAGGTATACGCGGCGTGCGAGCTGCTGCAGGCGCTCGGCCTGCGATCCTTCTCGCCGAGCGTCACCGCCTGCCCGGGCTGCGGACGAACGACCAGTTCGACGTTTCAGGAGCTGGCCGAACGCATTCAGGAGTACGTGCGCGAACAGCTGCCTCTGTGGAAACAGCAATACGAGGGCGTCGAAGAGATGCGCCTCGCCGTCATGGGCTGCGTCGTCAATGGCCCGGGCGAATCGAAGGCCGCCAATATCGGCATCAGTCTCCCCGGCACGGGCGAGGCGCCGAACTGTCCCGTCTATATCGACGGCGAGCATGTATCCACGCTTCGCGGCACCTACGACGAGTTGTCGGTGGCGTTTCGCAAGCTCGTGGACGATTACGTCGCAGAAAAATACGCGCGCAAGCCCGACGTCACGACGCCGTCTACGTAGGCGGGAGCACCCGGCAGGCCGAACGCGATGCACACCATCCAACCGGCCCGGCTCGTTCCAGGAATCACCCTGGACTCGCTTCCAGTGACGGCGTCCGTCGCCGATCACACAGACGGCGGCGGCTCGCGCCTCATTGAAGGCAACGCGCTCATCTTCTGGGATCCGAAGAGCGGGTCCCCGCCGAGTCGGAAGCTGGATGCGATCGACACGGACCAGATCACGCCAGCGGCCGACTGCGTGTCGGAAAGCCTCGAGACCCTCGATGAGCGGTGGAAGGAAGGCGCGTTTCGGTATCTGATGCCCGACTTTCGCCGTCGCGTTCATCGCGGAGAGACCTTCATCGTCGCGGGCGATCGGTTTGCCATCGGTTCGTCGCGCGAGATGAGCCCGGCAGGGTCTCAAGGGCGTGGCGGAGGAGGCGGGCCTCGAACTGGTCGTCGTGTGCGGCCGCAACATGGGCGACATCTTTCGCCGCAATGCCCTCAACCTCGGCCTTCACGTCGTCCAGAGCCCGGAGGCGGTCGCCGACGCGCAGGAAGGCGATCGGTTTTCGTTGGATCCGGACACTCGCACGCTGACCAACGTGTCCCAGCGGAAGACTTACGCGCCCCTTCCGCTGACCGGGAAGGAAAACGAGATCCGCCGAAGCGGGGGAATTCTTGCCGTCGGCCGCCGGGAGTTCGGGCCGTCGGTGCGAACCAAACCCCTCGTCGCCTGGCCCGATTCAGAGTGCGCGAAGAAGCTGACCAGCACCGAACAGGTGATCTGGGCGCATCGTGTCGACAAGGACGCGACCGTCGAGCCCGGCGCCACGCTGCGCGTCTACGCGGACTTCCTGCCGGCGTCGGATGGAACGGCGCCCTTCGCCATCCACACGTTCAACCAGATTACCGGCGGTGATGTCATTCATCCACGGCAGGCGGCCATCGCCAACGATCACTTCGTCTTCACGGGCCGCCAGGACGATGAGCGCCAGACGAACATCGGACGCCAGTTCGCCGCCCGTCATGGCCTCGAGAAGCCGTACTATGCGACGCCGGGCGACGGAATTTTTCATTTCTACTTTCCCGAACAGGGCCTCATCTTTCCGGGGCAGTTCATTCCCGGTGCCGATTCGCACAGCCGGGCGTACGGCGCGTACGGCGCCGTCGGAATCGGTGTGGGCTCGACCACGCTCGGCTTCGGCTGGGCCACGGGATACGTGTATTTCACGCTGGCGCGGCAACGCCGCGTGATCTTCGCGGGCAGGCTGCAGCCGTGGGTGAGCGGCAAGGACATCGTGCTCGAGTTGCTCCGCCAGTGGGGCCCGGCGCAGGCGCAAGGCATGTCGGTGGAGCTGGTGGACGCGAATCGTCAGCTGCCCATCGCCTATCGAAACACGATCGCCAACATGATGGCCGAAGCCGAGGCACAGAACGGCATCTTCGCGCCGGACGACATGACCTATGCCTGGTACCGGGCCAAAGGTGTGGCCGACTTTCCCTATGCTGCCATCGCCCCCGGGCAGGACGCGGTCTACGCGATCGACGAGACGCTCGACCTGACGGCGATTGTCCCCGATGATCGCCAGGCCATTCAGTCCGGGCAACGCGTACCCGGCGGAGGAAGTGGCAACCGAGCGCCTCGACTTCGACAAGGCGCTCATCGGTTCGTGCACGAACGGGAGCTACGACGATCTGCTGCAGGCGGCGCTGGTGATTCGCGGCGCACGCCAGCTCGGTCTCACGAAGACGGCAAAGCCGTTCGTCATCTTCCCCGGCTCGGGAGGCGTGGCACGCACCATCGAAGCAGCCGATTCACGGCTCGCCGGTGAATCCATCGCGGCGGTTCTCCGATCGGTGGGTGGCGAAATCCGTCAGTCGTGGTGCGGACCGTGCTTCGGCCAGGGTCCGGACGCGTTGAGCAAAGGGCAGCGCGCCATCACCTCGTTCAATCGCAACTGGCAGAACCGGATGGGGCTTGGAGGGGAAGGCTACCTGGCCAGCCCCGCGGTGGTGGCGGCATCGGCGCTGCTCGGGTACATGGGTCCGCCGAGCGAGCTCGGGCTGACGTGGGATCCCTCGACGTATGGAACATAGCCGCGAGCGCGGTCACCTTCGCGTTCCGCGTCTCCGAACGACTCAGCGTGTAACAAGACCTCGAACCGTGATTCCCATTGGCACGACTAGCGTGGTCGTTGACATACATAGAACACCAATGTATAAGACTCTTACGTATGGACCTCGGCAAAGACCTGGTCGCCGCGTCCGCCACGCCGCTCGTGCTCGCCATCCTCGCCGAAGGTGACAGTTACGGCTACGCCATCATCAAGCGGGTGGCCGAGCTGTCGGGTGGCCATCTCCAGTGGACCGACGGCATGCTCTACCCGGTGCTGCACCGGCTCGAGCGGCAGGGCCTCGTCGCGGCGAAGTGGGGCGTGTCCGAGAGCGGGCGCAAGCGCAAGTACTACCGCATCACCAGACCGGGCCGGGCGCAGCTCGCGGCTCAGCAGCAGCAGTGGCAGGTCGTGGACAACACGCTGCGAGGCGATCTGGATGAAGGCGTGTACGGCATGACGATCTCCGCCGACCGCGCGTCGCTCGAGGAGCAGATTCGCGCACTGGCGAGAGTACCTGCGCCGCCGCCGGGCCATCCATGGGCCGGACGTGGAGGAACTGGAGGGCCACCTGCGCGACCAGGTGGCGGCGCTCACCGAGGCGGGCCTGGCGGGCGACGAAGCCTTCCTCGTCGCGGTCAAGCGCATGGGAAGCCTCGATGCGCTGTCGCGCGAGTTCGCACGCGAGCACTCCGAGCGGCTGTGGAAGCAGCTGGTCATGACCCCCGACGCCGGCGACGAGTCGGGAAAGGCCTCACGCACCGAGACGCTCGTCGTTCTGAGCCTCGCCGTCGCCGCGGCGCTGGCCATCAAGGTGCCGGCGCTGTTCGGTCTGCGGCTCGGCGGTGGTGACGAGCGCGTTCTACGCTCGCAACGCCAGCCTGTTCGTGTTCCCGCTGCTCACCGGCTACTTCGCCTGGAAGCGCGGGCTCGACGTCGTGCACCTGCGTCTGGCTGGCGCTGGCCTTCGCGGCCGCGGCCGTGTTCGCCAATGTCTTTCCCTTTCGGCGCACGAGCAGCGACACCCAGGTGCTGACCGCGCTGCATCTGCCGATCGCCCTGTGGCTCGTCGTCGGCGTCGCCTACGTCGGGGGTCGATGGTTCGCCGGCGGCGGGCGCATGGACTTCGTGAGATTCTCCGGCGAGCTGTCCATCTACTACGTGCTCATCGCGCTCGGCGGAGGCGTGCTCACCGCCTTCACCATGCATGATGTTCGACGCCATCGAGATGAACGCCGAGTGGTTGGCTCAGGGCTGGCTGATCCCGTGCGGCGCGATGGGGGCCGTCATCGTCGGATCGTGGCTGGTGGAGGCGAAGCAGAGCGTCATCGAGAACATGGCGCCGGTGCTGACCAGGCTGTTCACGCCGCTGTTCACCGTCGTGCTGCTGGTGTTTCTCGCCACCATGACGTGGACGGGCAGCCCCATCGACGTGGAGCGGGAGGTGCTGATCGGCTTCGATCTGCTGCTGGTGCTGGTCGTCGGCCTGGTGCTCTACGCCGCCTCGGCGCGCGACCCGAAGGCACCGCCCGACTTCTTCGACGGGCTGCAGCTGCTGCTGGTGGCAAGCGCCCTCGTGGTCGATGCGGTGGCGCTCGCGGCAATCGCGGCCCGCATCTCCGAGTTCGGCTTCACCCCCAACCGGGTGGCGGCTCTCGGCGAGAATCTCATCTTGCTCGTCAACCTCGCGGGGTCGGCGTGGCTCTACGCTCGCTTCCTGCGTCACCGCGGCTCGTTTGCCGCCCTGGAGCGATGGCAGATCGCCTACCTGCCCGTGTACTCCGTGTGGGCGGCGTTTGTGGTCGTCGTGTTTCCGCCAGTGTTCGGCTTCCGTTGATCTGTTCGCCCCACGCACGCCTCACTGTCATTCCGTGACGTGCATTGCGAGCAGATATCCCCACACCACAGCAACCGTGACCACGCACACCGCCCGCGCGATCCACCAGTCGCGGGCGGACAGCTTCACCCGCAGGCGCCTCCATCCGAGCGTGGAGACGGCGAGTCCGTACGGCGCCCCGATTGACGCTGCGATGACGGCGGGCAGCACCAACGGATGAAGCGCCAGGCTCTCCACGGGATGTCCCTGTACCAGCGCGAGGAGCGAGCGTGTCGCACCGCACGTCGCACACGGCCACCCGGTGAACGCCCTGAACACACAGCGAATTGGCGGAAGGCCGAAGGTCCGCAGCGTGAGCACCGCCAGCGGACCCGCGGTCAACGCCAGCAGTGCCCACAGCTGTTCGTGATCGATCTCTCCAGGATCGAGCGTCCGCCAGCGGATTGTCACACCCCTCCCAGACTCGAGAGACCCGCCGCCACCATGGCCATGATGGCGCCGATCGTCAGCATGACGGCGACACAACAGATGATTGCGGGGAGCAACACGGCCGCAGCGGCCCGCCCGGTCGAGATTTCGTGAGCCCGCGCGAGACCGATGATCAGAATGACGACCTGCCAGATCGCCGAGACGATCCCCCCGCAAAAGGGCACCATCGCGACGAGGCCCGTGCTGCCGGCCGAGTAGCCGACCACTCGGAACGTCGTCTCGAACGTCCGCGCGCCGCCGAGCAGGAGGAGCATCAGGTGAGAGATCGCAGACGATACGAAGAGCGACACGAGGGCGAGAAATGGCCCGATGACGATCAGGGCCATCATCATTGCCAGATCCCCGGCCATCTGTTCGACCTCATGCGGCATCCCGATCGGGAGCCGAAACATCGTCGTCTGCAGCAGGCTGCCGACGATGAAACCCAGCGTGATGCCGATCAGGCCGAACACCAGAGGCGCCCCGAGGCCGCCCTCGCGACGAAGGCTGCGGAAGAACTGCGTGGGATCGAGCAGCGCCTGTCGCGCGGTGGAGAAAAACGACTCTACCGAGTAGCCGGCAGCCTCCCAAGGTGGTCCGGTGCGGAGTCCGGCGCCAGGCGGCGGCGCGCCTCCCGCGTCGAACCGGTCGAGTTGCGCGTGGTCATCGGCCACAATCTGCCTCCTTGCTGTCGATCGATCCGCGTTGGGCTGCCTGCAACGTCAGGATTACTGGCCGATCGCCGGGCTCGTCAGTCCTGGGCGCTCGGGCCGATCGGCGACGACCCATGCCGTTCGGTAGGCGAGCCGCGCGACCCGTTCCAGCTTCTCGTAGTTCACCTTCTCCGGCCGATCGTCGGGCGTATGGTAATCGGGGTGCAGGCCCGTATGAAACCAGATCGCGGGTACGCCTCTCTGAAGGAACGGCCAGTGGTCGCTCCGGCGCATGAGATTCGACAGGTTGTTGTCGTACCTCAGCTTCAGCGTGAGGCCGATGTCTTCGTTGGCACGCTCGACCGCCGCCTTCAAGGCCGCGCTCCTGGTGGTTCCGATGATGTTCACCGCGTTGGCGTTCGATCCGGCCGTCTGCGGGTCGAGTCCTTGAAAGCGGTAGCCGCCGCCGGCTGGTACTTCCTCGTTGCGGCCGATCATGTCCAGGTTCAACGCGGCCGCGATGCGATCGAGCGGGACGGTCGGAACTTCCGTAAACGCCCAGGCCCCCAACAACCCGCGCTCCTCTGAGTTCCACGCGCCGAAGAGCACGCTGCGCTTCGGGCGACGACCAGCGCGCGCCTCTTTGGCGAAGGCGTCCGCAATCGCTAGCAGAGCCACGACGCCCGATCCGTCGTCGTCGGCGCCGTGATAGATTCGCGATCCATCCGCGCCCTCGTGATCGTAGTGGGCGCCGACCACAACCCATTCCTCCGTGAGAGCGGAATCGGAGCCCTCGAGGGATGCAATGACGTTTCTGTCCGGCTCAGAACGCCGCTCGACAGCAGTGGACAACTCGACGGTGACATCTGAGAGGACGAGTGGCTCAGAGCCTGCCTCGGTGTCAGCCGCTCGCCCGAGCTCGGCGAGACTCTTTCCGGTTCCTGACAGGAGCGCCTGAGCGAGCGCTGGCGAGATCTGAACGGCCGGAATGTCGACGCGTTCGGCCCAGTCGGCAAGCATGTGCCGCTCGATGCGCGGCGCTTCTGCCGGCCAGTAGCTTGCAGCGGTGGTCTCGAACGCGGACTGGTTCGGATGGTTGTGGACGTCGTCGACAAAGAGGATGCCTGCGGCTCCCCGCGATTGGGCGGCCAGCGTCTTCCTGAGCGTCACGCTGTACTCCGACATCACCACGCCGTCGAATACGCTCTCCGGGTCGAGCTCGCCCGGCTCGTGGTCGAGGACCAGCACGATGCGACCCTTCACAGCGTCGCGTGGAATGTCGTCGTGACTGAGCGCCGGGGCCGAGATGCCGAAGCCGGCAAACACGACCGGCGCGCGGGTTCGACCGCTGGCACTGAAGCGCAGCGGGAACATGTCGCGGCCCTGCCGATAAACGGCCCGAGCGGTGCGGCCCCGTGACACCGCCACCTCGTTTTCGCCGCCGAGCGTTGCCGTCATCAATTTGAACTTGTGAAAGAACGAGCCATCGGTGCCGGCAGGCTCGAGTCCGGCCCGTTCGAAGCGCGAGCGGATCCACTCTGCTGCCAGCCGGTTCTCGGCGGTGCCGGTCAGGCGACCGCGCATGGAATCCGAGGCGAGGAAGAACAAGTCGGCGCGGAGGTGCTCCTGACGAATCGACTCTTCGGCTGCGGCTGCCGGAGGTGTCGCCACGCCAGCGTCCTGGGCGACGGCACCCAGTGTGGCGCACATCATCAACGGTGTTAGCAGACTCGTTCGACGCATCGGGGGCTCCTGGGTCGGCAGAGCATACACCCGAGGCTTCCGGGTAAGAATCTGGGCGGGATCGTCAGTCGACCTTCTCGAGCTGCTCGCGCACTTCGGCGTCGGTCTTCAGGTTGTTCGTAATAGAGAAGGCGCCGAACCGCGTGGCCAGCGATCGGGCCAGCATGCGTTCGACCTCGTTGTTCACGACGCCAGTGAGCACGACGTGACCGCGGCTGACGACGATATGAATTGGTGGATTGGCCATCGACGCGTAGTGCCAGAACGTCGAGTTCCCATAGATGGCGCGAGCGATTCTGAACCGGAGCCCCTCGTCGTAGCTCGAGACCGGCAGCACCTCGATCTTGTTGTGCACCGTGCTGACTCCGTCGATTTCAGCAACACGGCGCTCGATGTCTTTCCGCTTGTACGGCATCGTGACCTTGCCGGTCAGCGTGACGACGCCCTGATCGACCTGCGCGTCCACGTCGTCGAAGATCGTGAACCGGGTGTAGGTGGTCACCTGCTTCGAGACGTCGCGCTTTACCTGCAGGTTCTTGCGTTCCGGCTGTCCGGCCCAGCCAGAGCTCGAAATCAGCCCGGCTGCCAACACAAGCACCGCCACTCTTGCCCGCATGACCATGTCTCCTGAGTCAGGCAGCTCAACCTGCGGCGTTGTGCTCCCGCTCGGCAAGAGGCAATGGTCGTGCCAGCGACACCAGCAGCTAATTACGGTCATGTGCTGAAGTTAGTAGTACAGGCTCTCCCGGCTCTGCTCTTGCGACAGGACACTGTGTGTATCGACGCCGACCCACGGAGGACGATCCCGGGAATGCACTCCGGCGTGTTCTTGCACCGTGGGTTTTCACAGGCTGAGCACCGTGAGAATGCCCGCACCAATCAAGAGCACCTGCCGGAATGCCAAAGCATCGATTCGTCCCCGGTGCAGATCCGGAATGAGATCGGCCATGGCGATGTAGAGGAAGCTCGAAGCCGCCAGGGCGAGACTGTACGGCAGCACCTCGGGCAGGTGTTCGACCCCCGCAACGGCGATCAACGTACCGGCCATTCCGGATAACCCCGACAACACGTTCAGCCACAGCGCCCGCGCGCGCGAGTAACCGTTGTTGAGCAGAACGGCGAAGTCGCCGAGCTCCTGCGGGATCTCGTGCGCCGCCACGGCGACCGCGGTGCTCACGCCAAGCGGCACCGAGGTGAGCACGGCGGCGGCAATCACGGCGCCGTCCACGAAATTGTGAAAGGCGTCTCCAATCAACACCAGCGTGGCCGTCGTTCCGTGAACCTCGCACTCGTGAGTGTGGCAGTGGCGCCAGAGCACGAGCTTTTCGAGAATGAAGAATGTGAGGATGCCGGCCAGCAACGTGCCGAACACGCGCCTGGGTGCGAGCGTCATCAGGGCCGTTGGGAGGAGGTTGAGGAAGGCGACGCCCAGAAGCACGCCCACCGCATAGCTGATGAGCCACGGCACGAGACGCACTCGCACGCGCTCGTCGAAAAGCAGCAGGAGCGACGCGAGGAGAAGCCCACCGAGACTGCCGAGGAGACTGAGCCCGAGCGCGATGCCCAGCAAATGCACCCGGGGATGATAGACCAGCGCCGACGGCGGAGGCGAATGTCAGGATGCGATGTATCCGCGCCGGGCGCGGACGCGATGAGCCTGGTTCTTCACCTCGACACGAATGCGTATGCCACCGGCCGTCCTTCTTTCCTGCGGCCGGGTACGCCAGGTGGTACCTGCTGGCTCAGCTCGTCGGCCACGCTTGCCGTGGCGGGATCGAGATCGCGCTCTGAGCGGACGATTTCGGTGCGGCCACCGCTGTCGTCGGTGAGCTCGCGCAAGGCCGCGACGTTGACGCGCTCGTCGCCGGCCACGCGCGGTCCGGTCGGCCTCGGCACCGGCGGCGCGGGGAATCCCCATGGGGGAGCGCCGCGGCCGGGAATCGGGAAAGGAAACGGCATCGGCGGGCGGCGTCCGGTCGGAATCCGCGGAGCGCTCGTCATCTCCGAGCGCCCGTCGATGCCAATGGCGTACACCAGCACCTCGGTCTCGCGAATCAACTGCTTCACTTCGGGGACGTCCAGCTGGCTGTTGGTGTCGTTGCCGTCGGAGATGAGCAGCAAGGCCTTCTTGCGATGCATGCCGGTTGTCGCGAGAGGCACCGCGTCAGCGACCGCGTCGTACATTGCGGTGCCGCCATTGGGAACAATCCGATTGAGCGCCGCGCTGAGCAGCTTGCGATCGGTCGTCCAGTCCTGCAGTAGATCAGGTTGATTGCTGAAGCGGTACAGAAAGACCTCGTCATCGGTGTCGAGCAGCTCGAAGAGGAAACGGTCGATGGCCGTCTGAGCCGACGACATCTTGGTGCCGGCCATGCTGCCGCTGGTGTCCAGGACAATCCCCAGGCTGACGGGCACACGATCGGCGCTGAAATGAGTGACCGTCTGCACTGCGCCGTCCTCCAGCACGGAGAAATCATCTTTGGTGAGGCCGCTGACGAATCGCCCGCTCTGATCCGTCACGGTGGCCGTCACGTTGATGAGCTCGACGCCCGTTCGGAAGCGGAACCCTTCTTCCTCCTGCTGCGTCGGACTTTGCTGGCCCAGGGTTGCCGTGCCCAGTGCCAGCAGCATCAGCACAATGAGCGGCGACCGGTGTGATTGGCGTTGGTCATGAATCGCCATATGTCTGACTCCGGAATCGTCCGTGTCCATTCAGCGCTCTGCCCGACGACCCGCCTCGTTACGACGATCGACGTGGGGAACGACGCCAGTTTCGGTTCGAAAGCTCACCCGGTATCGGCCCACGCTCCTCGCTTGCTCGACCTTCACCGCAAACGGGGTTTCCTGCCCCGGACCCAACATGTCAGGGTCGACCAGTGCCCGCGCGCTCGTCACGAACGAGCCCTGCCGATCGAACACGAAGACGACCGCCGTCAGACGGGTCTGGCTGGCGCCGGTCTCAGGATTCCTGATAATGCCGCTAATCGTCAACGTGTCGCCAGCCTGGACGTGCTCGAGGGCTAACAGATGCAGGGGCTGACCAGGTGCGACCGTCTCGGCGCCCGACCCCTCGGAAGCCCCGGCGTCCTGGCGCGTCAAGCCGGCAGGAAACACGCCGAGCCATGCGGCCGTCGCCAGCAGAATGGCGCCGACGATCACGACGCTTGCGAGACGAGCGCCCGAACCCGATTGCCGTGCCGTCGTGCCAAACAACTCCGCGGATTGCATCGGGGGTGTGGCCGGGCGCGGCGTTGTCTCGGCGCGAGGCCTGAGCGGGAGCGCATCAAACGGCTCCGGGTGAGGCACGGCGACGGGGACGCGCACAGCGGGCACTTTCGCTGCGACGTTCGCGGGTCGGGTTACACGATCATCAGTCGTCGCCGGCGGGCCCGGCGGTGCCCGCGTTGATTTCAGATTCGAGCATCGCCACGCGGGCGGCAGACCGCCGCCGCTCCTCGCGCAAGAGCCGCGCGGTAATGGTCGCCATCACGCCGCACAAGGCAAGGGCGACGAGCGTTACGATCATCATCACGGAATCCATGCGGCGCTACCTGAGACGGAAATCCACGGCCACTTCGACGATGACATCGACCGGCGTGTTGAGCCGTCGCGCGGGGTGGAAGCGCCACTGACGGACGGCCTGCACCGCGCGCTCGTTCAGTCCGGCGGCGAGTCCTTGCAGAACCTTCACCTCACCGACCGAGCCATCCCGCCGCACCACGATCTCCAGAATCACTTCCCCTTCCAGATTGCGCTGCCGCGCTTCTTCCGTGTAATCGGGCCGCACTTCCTTCAGCAACCGGGGCGGCGTGATGCCGCTGCCCGGTCGGTACGGCCCGCCGCCCGTGCCGCCTCCCGAGCCCTCGCCAACTCCGGTGCCAGTGCCCTCGCCGATGCCCGTGCCTTGGCCGGTCCCAACCCCGCCCCCCGTTCCGGATCCTCGGCTCGTGCTGTCAGACGCCGACTCTTCCAGCACGCCGGGGCGGTCGATCGGATCGGCGGGCGACACGACGATGGGAGCCAGGATGGGCGGCAATTTCTCGGCCTCGAGCACGGCCGGTTCCGGACGATCCTCGGGCTCTTTTATCGGCTCAGGCGGCTTTGGCGGAGGAACACGGGCCGGCAGTGGGCTGCTCAACTTGCGAGCTCCTTCGCGCCGCGCCTTTGGGGGAGGCTGACGCTGCCGCAGACCTCCACCACCGCCCCCTCCACCAGGTCCGGGTATCGCCAGGAATACCAGCCGCACCGGTTCGGGTGGCAGCCGGTTCTCGGTACTCGACGTCGCGGTTGGGACCAGGCCGAGCGTTGTGATGAGCAAGGCGCCGAGGACGAAGGTGGCGTGCAGCGTGCTCGACAGGAGCAGCGGAACCGCCTTGCCATGAGCCTGCGCTGCCCGAGGCGTCTCGAAAATCTCGCGAGGTACCTCGCCGGATGGGACGACGAACTGCCGCACGGCGCGAACCGCGTCGGCGTAGGACACATACCGCCCGCCAGGCTCGATCGTACGGACCTGGCCTGTCTCCATCTGGCGCTGCACGTCCCGTGTGGCCACGCGGGCGGCGCGCGCGATGTCGCGGGCCGAAAACACCTCAAGCTGTGCCAGAGCTACGGCAGGCATCGTTGACCAAGAACGATGGGCAAAACCCTTGCCGATTGAGCAGCAAGACGGCGGCAGCGCAAAGCGCCGATTTCCGCCAGTTTTCGTGCGTCCCCGACCTTCGTCGCGAGCCCGTCGTCCTGCGCTGTTCTCGCGCTATGACACGGTGATATCCGTAGAGGACTGGCGTGCCTAGGCGGCTGCAGGACCTCGGGGGTTCAACGCCTCGATGAATCGACGTCCCTCGCGCTCGGTCAGGATCCGGGCGGAGCGGAAACCCTCGGCCTCGAGTGCGGCTATCGTACCTCCGTTGGCGCGATAGTGCTCGTCCATGGCGCGGCGGTTGAAGAGGGCCGCGAGACCTCCGCGCTCCGCCGATTCGACCACCAGAATACGTCCGCCGGGTCGCAGCACGCGGGCAGCCTCCTGCAACGTGCGCACGCGCAACTCCGGTTTCATCTGCGCGATGCTTCCGCCGGTGTTGTCCACGACGACGACATCGAACGCCTGCGGCTCGAAGGCCAAGGTGCCGTCGCGCGTCACGTCCACATCCACCAACGCTCCCGCGCGTGCCGCACTGGCGCGCGCGCGGGCGGCTTCGCGCTCGTCGAATGTGCTCGCTGCGGCGCGTCCAGAAAGGCCGACCTTCGACGCGAGCACGCCGAGCAGCGCGCGGTCGGCGCAGCCGATCTGCAGCAGACGTTCGCCCATCGTCACGCCCGTCATCGCGATGAGCAGCGCGTGCGGATCCGATCGCGCACGAAAGATGGCCATCGGCGCTGCATGATATAGTCTTTCGCCGTGAAACCAGGAGTGGAAATCGCGCCGGCCGATGGCAAGCTCGGCGTGCTGCTCGTCGGGCTCGGTGCTGTCAGCACGACGTTCATCGCGGGGGTTTCCGCAATCAGACGCGGCATCGCGCCGCCCATCGGATCGCTCACCCAAATGGGCACGGTGCGTCTGGGCAAGCGCACCGAAGGTCGATCGCCCCGCATCAAGGAGTTCGTGCCGCTGGCGGGTCTCGACGACCTGGTATTCGGCGCCTGGGATATCTTCGACGAAGACTGCTATGCGGCTGCGCGCACGGCCGGTGTGCTCGAGCCGGCGCTCCTGGAGCAGGTGCGGCCCGATCTCGAAGCCATCACGCCGTGGCCCGCCGTCTTCGACCAGCGCTACGTGAAGCGACTGATGGGGCCGAACGTCAAGGCGGGGAAGAACAAGCGCGATCTCGCCGACCAGCTCGTGTCAGACATTCGCGGGTTCAAGGCGACGCACAAGCTCGATCGGCTGGTCATGATCTGGTGCGGCAGCACCGAGATCTTCATGACCGAGAGCGCGGTTCATCAGAGCCTGCCCGCTTTCGAGCGGGCACTCGAGCAGAATGACGAGTCGATTCCCTCGAGCATGGTGTACGCGTACGCCGCAATCAGCGAAGGCATTCCGTTCGCCAATGCCGCTCCCAACCTCACGAACGACATTCCCGCGCTTCTCGAGCTCGCGACACGAACCGCGACGCCGGTCGCGGGCAAGGATCTCAAGACCGGTCAGACGCTGATCAAGACAATCATCGCGCCCGGGCTCAAGGCGCGGCTCATCGGCATCAACGGCTGGTACTCGACCAACATTCTCGGGAACCGTGACGGGGAAGTGCTCGACGATCCGGAGTCGTTCAAGACGAAGGAGGAGAGCAAGAAGTCGGTGCTCGACTACATCCTTCAGCCGCACCTCTACCCCGAGCTCTACGAGCAGCTCTGCCACGTCGTGCGCATCAACTACTACCCGCCCCGCGGCGACAACAAGGAAGGGTGGGACAACATCGATCTCGTCGGATGGCTCGGGTATCCGATGCAGCTCAAGATCAATTTCCTGTGCCGGGACAGCATCCTGGCGGCGCCCATCGTGCTCGACTTGGTGCTGTTCCTCGATCTTGCGCGCCGTGCCGGGCTCTCCGGGATCCAGGAATGGCTGTCGTTTTATTTCAAAAGCCCGTTGCACGCGCCCGAGCTGTACCCCGAGCACGATCTGTTCATCCAGCTGATGAAGCTCAAGAACACACTGCGCTACCTGCGTGGCGAAGAGCTCATCACTCACCTCGGACTCGAGTACTACGACTGACGCTGCTGCAGGTCCATTCCCATGGTCGAGCGGACGGATCGCGCCGCCGAAATCGATGCCCTGCTCAGCGAAGAGCGGACCTTTCCCCCGGCGCCGGCGTTCGCCGAGCACGCCACCGCACGTGATCCGCAGATCTACGACGAGGCGGAGCGGGATCCCGAAGCATTCTGGGAGTCGTTCGCCCGGGAGCTGGAATGGATTGCGCCGTGGACGCGTGTGCTCGACTGGCGTCCGCCGCACGCCAGATGGTTCGTCGACGGCCAGATCAACGCCTCCGTCAACTGCGTAGACCGGCACGTCCGCACGGCACGTCGCAACAAGGCCGCCATCATCTGGGAAGGCGAGCCAGGTGACCGGCGCACGCTGACCTACTTCGATCTCTTCCGGGACGTGAGCAGGTTTGCCAACGTGCTCAAGACCCTCGGCGTCCGCAAGGGCGACCGCGTCGGCATCTACCTGCCGCTTGTTCCAGAGCTCGCCATCGCCATGCTGGCCTGCGCGCGCGTCGGCGCCGTGCACAGCGTCGTCTTCGGCGGCTTCAGCGCCGAGGCGCTCCGCGATCGGCTCAACGATGCGAAGGCGCGCGTGTTGATTACGGCCGACGGCGGGTTCCGCCGCGGGCAAGCGGTACTCCTGAAGCAGATGGCCGACGAAGCGCTTCAAGCACACACCGTCAATCGAACACGTCGTCGTCGTGCGGCGAGGCCTCCCCAATATCGCTGTGGACATGACCGAGGGTCGCGACCGCTGGTACCACGACCTCATGCAGGACGCATCGATTGAGTGCGCGCCCGAGGCCATGGATGCCGAGGACATGCTCTACATCCTCTACACCTCGGGAACGACCGGAAAGCCCAAGGGCATCGTCCACACGACGGGCGGGTACCTCGTCGGTACGTATGCCACCGCCAAGTGGGTGTTCGATCTCAAGGAAAACGACGTCTACTGGTGCACCGCCGACATCGGATGGGTCACCGGTCACAGCTACGTCGTGTACGGCCCGCTTGCCAACGGGGCCACGGTCGTGATGTTCGAAGGCGCGCCGGACTGGCCGAAACGCGATCGGTTCTGGGAAATCGTGGAACGCTACGGGGTGACGATCTTCTATACCGCGCCCACTGCGATCCGCGCGTTCATGAAGTGGGGGACGGAGTGGCCCGCCGCCCGCGATCTCTCGAGCCTTCGGCTGCTCGGGTCGGTGGGCGAGCCGATCAATCCCGAAGCCTGGGTTTGGTACCACCGGAACATCGGACGGGGGCAATGTCCGGTGGTGGATACGTGGTGGCAGACCGAGACGGGCATGATCATGATTACGCCGCTGCCCGGGCTCACTTTGACCAAGCCGGGATCGGCGACGCGGCCGTTCCCGGGCATCAAGGCGGAGATTCGCACCAAGCGGGGAGAGACAGTGGCCGTCGGCGGCGGCCTGCTCGCTCTGACCCGCCCCTGGCCGGCGATGCTTCGCGGAATCTACGGCGACGACGAGCGCTACGTCCGCCAGTACTGGAGCGCATGGTCACCCGATGTGTACTTCACCGGCGACGGCGCCAAGCGCGACGAAGACGGCTACTTCTGGCTTCTCGGCCGTGTCGACGACGTCATCAACGTGGCGGGCCATCGAATCGGGACGATGGAAGTGGAGAGCGCGCTGGTGGATCATCCCGCGGTCGCCGAATCTGCCGTCGTCGGACGGTCTCACGAGCTGAAGGGTCAGGCGATTGCCGCGTTCGTCATTCTGAAAGACGGACATCCGCCCGGCGAGTCGCTGGCGGCCGAGCTCAAGGAACACGTCGTGCGGAAGATCGGTGCGATCGCGCGCCCGGATGACGTCCTCTTTTCCGCGGATCTGCCGAAGACGCGCTCGGGCAAGATCATGCGACGCCTGCTCCGGGACATCGCTGAAGGCAAGGCGCTGGGCGACATGACCACGCTCGCCGATCCGTCCGTGGTCGCGTCACTGAAGGCGCGTTACGAAGAAGACTTCGGGTAGTTCCCGTCCGCCGTCCCGGGAACCGCTCCCCGACCCGTCCCGTATGTAGCTCTGAGAGCCTGGGCCCGGCACTCCGGGCGGGCGTGCCGTCATGCCGCTGATTGAAACCCACGATCTCTGGAAAACCTACGTGATGGGCGCCGAGGAGATTCATGCCCTCCGCGGGGTCAGCGTCGAGATCGAGCGCGGCGAGTATGTCGCAATCATGGGACCCTCCGGCTCGGGCAAGTCCACCTTGATGAACCTCATTGGCTGTCTGGATACCCCCAGCCAGGGTCGCTATCTGCTGAACGGCAAGGAAGTCAGCACGATGGGCGACGACGAGCTGGCGCGGATCCGCAACGAAGAGATCGGGTTCGTGTTCCAGACGTTCAACCTGCTGCCTCGCGCGAGCGCCCTCCACAACGTCGAGCTGCCGCTCGTCTATGCCGGCGTGGCCAAGCGCGATCGCCACGAACGCGCGCGCCGGACGCTCGAGCAGGTCGAGCTGGGCGATCGCCTGCAGCACCGTCCGAACCAGCTGTCGGGCGGTCAGCGCCAGCGCGTGGCCATTGCGCGGGCCCTCGTCAACAATCCGTCGCTCCTTCTGGCCGACGAGCCCACCGGCAATCTCGATTCGAAGACCGGCATCGAGATCATGGGACTCTTCGACCGCCTTCACCACGCCGGCAACACGATCATCGTCGTCACACACGAGGCAGACGTGGCCGCATATGCGGACCGTGCCATTCACATCCGCGACGGACAGGTCGAGAAAGACGTACGGCGCACTGAGCTTGCCACGTCCAGCTAGTGGCCTGTCCTCGCTGACTCAGCACCACCTGCCGGGCGGGGCATCCCGGCTGGCAGCGTTGCTCGTCGCTTACAAATTCCCGATTTGCGCGCTCCTCGCGCCTTGCCATCCGGGCGCCGCGCTCCGGCATGCGGTACTGACTCAGCGAGGACAGGCCACTAGTTGGACGGACCGACACGTCACTGATTGGTCCGGAATTGTCTACAACGCTGCCCAGTGCCCCGGTGCGACTTCCCGAATCGTCGCGTGCGGATCGATGCGGGAGGCGTCGAACTCGATGCGGTGGCGGACGGCGTCCGGGTCGGGCACGGGGATGGCGGACACGAGCGCCTGGGTGTAGGGATGCGCGGGCGCCTCGAAGAGAGCGCGGGTGGGACCGGTCTCGACGATCCGGCCGCGGTACATCACGGCCACGCGACTGGCGATGTGCTCGACGAGACGCAAATCGTGCGCGATGAACAGGTAGGTGAGCTTGAGCCGACGCTGAAGCTCCATGAGCAGGTTGACGACCTGTGCCTGGATCGAGACGTCCAGCGCCGAGACCGGCTCGTCGGCGATGACGAGTGACGGGTTCAGGGCGAGCGCCCGGGCCAGACCGATACGCTGGCGCTGGCCACCGCTGAACTGATGCGGATAGCGTTCGAGCTGTCCCGTGTCCAGCCCGACCAGGTGGAAGAGCTCCGTCACCCGGCGACGCCGCTCCGAACGATCGCCCAGGCGGTGGATGATGAGCGGCTCTTCGACGATCTCGCTCGCGCGCATCCGCGGATTGAGCGACGAGTACAGGATCCTGAAAAACGATTTGCATGTCGCGCCGTGCCAGCCGCATTTGCGGTTTGGAGAACTCCAGCACGTTCTCTCCGCGAAACAGCACCTCGCCTGATGTCGGCTCGATCAGTCGGAGAATGCAACGGCCTGTCGTCGTCTTACCGCTGCCAGACTCGCCGACCAGCCCAAACGTCTCGCCCTCTTCCACCGAGAAGCTGACGTCGTCCACCGCGCGCACGATGGAAGGCGGCTGCCAGAAACCCTGGCGCCGCACGAAGTGCTTCACGAGACGGCGAACTTCCAGGAGCGCCATCAGTCGGTCGCCGGCGGATAGAGATAGCACCGAACGCTGTGCTCGGGGCCGACGGGGACCGCCTCCGGGGGCAGCGTATCGCAGCTGGGAAAATGATCAGGACAGCGGGGCCCGAACGCACAACCTGCCGGCAGCGCACCGAGATCCGGTACGGAGCCGCGAATGGCTTTGAGCGGTTCGCCCGGCTTGCCGCCGGGGATGGAGGCAAGCAGTCCCCGAGTATAGGGATGACACGGCTCCTTGAAGATGCGTCGGACCGGGCCCTGCTCCACGATCCGGCCTGCGTACATGACCGCGACTCGGTCTGCGGTTGCGGCAATGACGCCGAGATCGTGGGTGATGAGCAGCAACGAGAGGTCGAAGCTGGCTTTCAGGTCGCGCAGCAACTCGAGGATCTGGGCCTGAATGGTCACATCGAGTGCCGTCGTCGGTTCGTCCGCGATGACGAGCGAGGGCCTGCAGGCGAGCGCGATGGCGATGAGGACGCGCTGCCTCATGCCGCCGGACAGCTGATGCGGGTAGTCGCGGGCAAGCCGTTCCGGGTCAGGAATTCGCACCGACCGGAGCAGCTCCACCGCTTGACGATGCGCTGCCCGTCCCGAGGCCAGATCGTGGACGATGAGGGCTTCGGCCACCTGATCGCCCACCGTGAAGACCGGATTGAGCGCGGTCATCGGCTCTTGAAAGATCAGCGAAATCTGCGCGCCACGCACGCGGCGCATCTCGGGTTCCGTCAGGCCCAGCAAATCGCGTCCGTCGAGCTCGATCGAGCCGCTCACCACGTGACCCGGAGGCTGCACAAGCCGCAGAATCGACAACGCCGTCACCGATTTGCCGCTGCCCGATTCGCCGACGAGCCCCAGGGTCTCGCCTCGCCGCACCTCGAAGCTGATCTCGTCGACCGCTCGCACGCTCTTCGACCCTACCTCGAAGATCGTGGTCAGCCGATCGACGCGAAGCAGCGTGTCGAGATTCTTCACCCGTCGACATTCTCCCGGTGCTCGCCGAACTCGCCGCGCAGTGTATCGGCAATCTCGCCGACCGTGGCGTCGGTTTCGACAGCGGCGAGGATGCGCGGCACAAGATTGGATCCGTCTCGTGCAGCCGTGGCGACTTCGTCGAGAGATTTCCGGTGCGCGTCGGCACTCCGTCCGGCACGGATCTCGCGCAGCCGTCGGATCTGGCGTTGTTCGACTTCAGGATCGATCGCGAACACGTCGATGCCAGCGCGGCTCGTCGTTCGCGAACCGGTTCACGCCGACGACGACCTGCTCGCCCGCTTCCACGGCGCGCTGGGCGCGGTACGCGGAGTCCTGAATCTCACGCGGGATGAATCCGCTCTCGATGGCCGCGAGCGTCCCGCCGAGCCGATCGATGCGCTCGATGAGGACGCGTGCCTCGCGCTCCAGCTCGTTTGTGCGCCGCTCAATCTCGTAGGCGCCTCCCACCGGGTCGACCGTATTGGCCACGCCCGTTTCCGCCGCGATGATTTGCTGGGTGCGAAGCGCGACTCGTGCCGAGTCCTCCGATGGCAGCGACAACGCCTCGTCCCGGCTGTTGCAGTGCAGCGACTGCGTTCCGCCGAGTACGGCAGCCAGCGCCTGGATCGCCACGCGCACGAGATTGTTATCGGGTTGCTGGGCGGTCAGCGTACTGCCGGCCGTCTGGGTGTGAAAACGGAGCTGGAGCGCGCGGGGGCTCGTGGCACCAAACCGCTCGGCCATGACGGCCGCCCACAGCCGACGGGCGGCCCGAAACTTGGCGATTTCCTCCAGAAAATCGTTGTGCGCGTTGAAGAAGAAGGAGATCCGCGCGCCAAGCCGGTTCACGTCGAGCCCGGCTGAGAGGCCCGCCTGGACGTAGGCCACGGCGTTGGCCAGGGTGAAAGCGATTTCCTGGACCGCCGTCGCCCCGGCCTCGCGGATGTGGTACCCGCTGACTGAAATGGTGTTCCAGCGGGGCAATTCGGCGTCCGCGAATCGGAAGATATCGGTGACCAGTCGGAGCGACGGCCGGGGCGGGAAGATGTAGGTGCCGCGGGCCACGTATTCCTTCAGGATATCGTTCTGGACGGTGCCCGAAAGCTGCCCAAAGGCGACGCCCTGACGTCGCGCTACTGCGAGATAGAGCGCGAGGAGGATGATGGCCGTTGCATTGATGGTCATCGAGGTGGACACCCGGCCGAGCGGAATGCCTTCGAAGAGCTCCGTCATGTCGTGGATCGAATCGATGGCGACGCCAACCCGGCCCACTTCGCCTGCGGCCAGCAGATGGTCGGAGTCGTAGCCCATCTGCGTCGGCAGATCGAAGGCGACGCTCAACCCGTCGACGCCCTGGCCGATCAGATAGCGGTAGCGTCGGTTCGATTCCTCGGCGGTCCCGAAGCCGGCGTACTGGCGCATGGTCCACAGGCGCCCGCGGTACATCGTTGGTTGAATGCCCCTGGTGTACGGGGCCTCACCAGGGAATCCGAGATCGCGCGCGACGTCCCACTCGCCGAGAGACGAGGGGTCGCTCCACCCGCGTCCATCACGTCGCTCGGGGAATGTCCGCTTGTCCATCGCGTTCTGCCTGGGTGTCTGGAAGACACGGCCGTGCCCGCGCCTCGATTCTAAGCGAATGCACTTTCTTGACACTCGCGGATCGCGCGCATAGAATGGCCTCGGCCTGCATCACAATTCCTTTCAGCATGCCACCCTTTGGCGCTCGAACCCTGCCGCCGCTCATCTCCGGACAGGATCGGCGCTCGCTCCAGCGTTCAGCCCCGCAGCGGCAGCAAGGAGGAGCAGCATGGACGAGGTCGTGAACCGATTCGCGCGCGAGCTGGCCGACGCCATTGCCGCCGCTGTTGCTGATGATCCCCGCGTCGAGGCCTGCCGCGAGAAGGCGCGCGCGGCGGGCTACGAGATGCGTGTCACGCTCGAGGCTGTGGTCGGCTTCGTGAGCCGGAGCAATGCCGGAGCCGTCACGAAGGTACCGACTCCCGCGCGGGTGGTCCCGGCCCGCCGTGCGTTCGCCATCACGGCCAACGATCGCCGGTTCCTGCGCTCGCTCCGAATCGCTGCCGACGAGGTGAAACCCGAAGCTGAAGAGGTAGAGTAGCGACTCACAGGATCCGCAGATCCCGTCCCGTCATGTCCGCAGGCGGCGTGAGGCCCAGAATGCCCAGCATCGTGGGGGCCACGTCACTTAACGCCCCGCCGTCGCGTAACTGAACTCCCCGAACGTCATCGATCAGCAGGAGCGGAACCGGGTTCGTCGTATGGGCCGTA
The DNA here is from genome assembly GCA_963817395.1 of uncultured Acidobacteriota bacterium. Taxonomy (GTDB): domain Bacteria; phylum Acidobacteriota; class Vicinamibacteria; order Vicinamibacterales; family CAVPJW01; genus CAWGYQ01. The sequence continues at coordinate 871,618 of CAWFOC010000003.1, forward strand.
TGCACGGCCCTCGTCACCGGATCCCACATCAGCTCCGCATTCCCGTGGTCCGCGGTCACGATGAGCGTTCCGCCCGCCGCCCTCACCGCCTGGACGATGCGCGCCAGTGACCGGTCGAGCGTTTCGACGGCCGTGACCGCAGCGTCCAGCCGGCCGGTGTGCCCCACCATGTCGGCATTGGCAAAGTTGCAAATGATCACGTCGTGGCGGCGCTCGTCGAGGTCCTTGACGAGGGCGTCGGTGATGCCCGGTGCGCTCATCTCGGGTTGAAGGTCGTAGGTGGGCACCTTTGGCGACGGGATGAGCAACCGCTCTTCGCCCGCGTAGAGCCGTTCTTCGCCGCAATTGAAGAAATACGTGACGTGTGCGTATTTTTCCGTTTCCGCCAGCCGGAGATTGGTCAGTCCCCGGGCGGTCAGCACTTCCGCGAGGTTGCCGGAGAACTGCTGGGGAACGAACACGACCGGGAGGTCGAACGTCTGGTCGTACTCGGTCAGCGTCGTCACGCGCACGCGCGGATGCGCGCGGCGTTCGAACCCATCAAATCGATCAAACGCCAGGGCGCGCGTGAGCTGCCTGGCGCGATCGGCTCGGAAGTTGAAGAAGATGAGCGAATCGCCGTCGGAGAGAGTGGCGATCGGTCGTCCATCTTCACCGCAGACGACCGAGGGTTCGATGAATTCGTCGCTCACCTGCGTCCTGTACGACTCGTCGATCAGTCCGATCGCCGAACGGCCCAGACGGCCCTCACCGAGCGTGATGGCGTCGTAGGCCCGCGCGGTACGGTCCCAGCGCCGGTCGCGATCCATGGCGTAGTAGCGACCGATGACCGTGGCCACGCGTCCCGTGCCGAGCCGCTCCATCTCGCCTTCGAGCCGCCCGATGTAGTCACGCCCGCCGGTGGGCGAGGAGTCGCGGCCGTCGGTCAGCGCGTGGACGAAGACGCGCGGAACCCTCCGAGCCCTCGCGGTTTCGAGCAGCGCGTGCAGATGTCGCTGATGGCTGTGGACTCCGCCGTCGGACACGAGCCCGAGCAGGTGCAGGGCGTGGCGGCCGTCTGCCACCGCATCCATGGCGGCGATGAGCACCGGGTTCTCGAAGAATTCCCCCTCCCGGATGCTTCGATCGATGCGCGTCAGGTCCTGGTACACGACGCGCCCCGCCCCCAGATTCATATGCCCGACCTCGGAGTTGCCCATCTGGCCCGCGGGCAGCCCCACCGGCTCACCCGACGCCTCGAGGGAGGTGTGCGGAAATTTCGCGACGAGCTCCGAGTAGGTCGGCGTGCGGGCCAGCGCGATGGCGTTCCCTTCGCGCTCGTGACGCAGTCCCCATCCGTCGAGCACGACGAGCACGAGAGGTGCGCGAGTGGACACGTCTAGGTTCGACCGAGCTGCCGCACAGCGCTCCGGCCGGCGTATCGAGAGCGATCGCCGAGCTCTTCTTCGATCCGGAGCAGCTGATTGTACTTGGCGACACGATCGCTGCGGCTGGCCGAACCGGTCTTGATCTGGCCCGCATCGGTCCCCACGGCCAGATCGGCAATCGTCGTGTCCTCCGTCTCCCCGGACCGGTGGGAGATGACGGTGGCGTATCCGGCCCGACGGGCCATGGCGATGGCCTCCAGTGTTTCGCTGACGGTGCCGATCTGATTCAGCTTGACCAGCAGCGCGTTCGCCACGCCCTCGTCGATGCCCCTGGCCAGAATTTCCGGGTTGGTCACGAACACGTCGTCGCCGACGAGCTGTACACGATCACCCAATGCCTTGGTGAGGTTGCGCCATCCGTCCCAATCGCTCTCGGCGATGGCGTCCTCAATCGACGCAATCGGGTAGTGTCGAATCCACTCGTCGAAGAGCGCGACCATGCCGTCCGAATCTTTCTGCGGCTCGCCGGACTTCTTGAAAACGTACGCGTGTCCGTCCCACAGCTCACTGGCTGCCACATCGAGCGCGATGTACACGTCGTGGCCGGCCTTGAATCCGGCGCTGCCGATGGCTTCGATGACGAGCTCGATGGCCTGCCGATTCGACCCCAGATTGGGCGCGAATCCGCCCTCGTCGCCGACACCGGTGGCCAGGCCGCGCGCCTTCAGCAGACCTCGCAGCGCATGAAAGATTTCGGCTCCCGTGCGCAAGGCCTCGGCGAACGAGGGCGCGCCGAGCGGCATCACCATGAACTCTTGAAAGTCGACGTTGGTGTCGGCATGGGCGCCGCCGTTCAGAATGTTCATCATCGGCACAGGCAGGATGTGCGGATCGGTGGAGGAGCGGCCGGCGAGCCACGCGATGTGTCGGTAGAGCGGCCGGCTGGACGAGGAGGCGCCGGCGCGGACGGCCGCCATCGAAACGCCGAGCAGCGCGTTGGCACCGAGCCGGCTCTTGGATGCGGTGCCATCGAGATCGATGAGCAGGCGATCCACGTGACGGAGGTCCGCATCTTCGCCCGTGATGGCGGCCGCGATGACGCCGTTCACGTGCTCGACCGCTTGCTTCACCCCTCGTCCGAGGTAGCGGCGCCTGTCGCCATCCCTGAGCTCCAGCGCTTCCCGTTCGCCCGTCGACGCGCCTGAGGGGACGGCCGCACGTCCGACCGATCCGTCTGAAAGCCGGACCTCCACCTCGACGGTCGGGTTGCCGCGCGAGTCGAGAATTTCCCTGCCATGAACGCCGGCGATGGTCACTGAGCCTCCTGCTACGACCGGGATCCTCGACGGTCGGCTTCAGCCTCGGCCTCGAGCGCCGATTCGCTGATTTCTCCGATGAAGGGCTCGTCTTCGGTCGTCACCACGACGACGCCGGACTCGCTGACGGTGTGGCGGCGGCGGTCCTCGACGGGATCGTGCCCGATGCGCGCGCCGCGCGGAATCAGAACGTCGCGGTCGATGATGGCGCGGCGAACCCAGGCGTGACGACCAACCCGCACGCCAGGCATCAAGATGCTGTCTTCGATGTTGCAGAAGCTGTGTACCCGGACGTTGGGGCAGAGCACGCTGCCGAGGATGCGGCTTCCCGAGACGATGCAGCCCGGCGAGATGAGTGAGTCGAGGGCCTGTCCACTCCGCCGGCCTTCCTCGGCGAACACGAACTTCGCCGGCGGCGCCTGCGGCTGATACGTTCTGAGCGGCCACTCCGGATCGTACATGTTGAATTCCGGATTGACGTGACAGAGATCCATGTTGGCGTCGTAGTAGGCGTCGATGGTTCCGATGTCGCGCCAGTACTTGGCGGCCTTCTTGTTCTCGTCGTAGAACCGGTAGGAGAACACCGGCACCTGCTGGATGAGTGCCGGGATGATGTCCTTGCCGAAGTCGTGGGTCGTCGGCGAGCCTGGCGTCGGCCTCGAGCGCCTGCACCAGGACGTCCATTTCGAAGATGTAGACACCCATCGACGCGAGCAACAGGTCAGGGGCGCCGGGAATGCCCACTGGAATCCTGCGGCTTCTCCAGGAACCCGACCACCCGCTCGTCCTCGTTCACCTGCACGATTCCGAAGCGCGACGCCTCGGCCCGCGGCACCTCGATCGTCGCCAGGGTGACCGCGGCCCGACGTTCCTGGTGAAAGCGGAGCATCTTCGCGTAGTCCATCTTGTAGACGTGGTCGCCCGACAGCACGATGATGTGACTCGCGGCCTCGCGCGTGATCGAGTAGAGATTCTGGTAGACGGCATCCGCCGTGCCCAGATACCAGTGCTCCCCGACGCGCTTCTGCGGAGACAGAATTTCGATGAATTCGCCAAGCTCTTCCGACACGACACTCCATCCCATCCGGATGTGCCGGTTGAGCGACAGCGATTTGTACTGCGTCGCAATCAGAATGCGCCGCAGGCCCGAGTTGATGCAGTTGCTCAGGACGAAATCGATGATCCGGTAGGGGCCGCCGAAGTAGACGGCCGGCTTGGCTCGTTCGCGCGTCAGCGGATAAAGCCGTTCGCCGGCTCCTCCGGCGAGCACGATCACCAGGCTGTCGTCGAGGTGTGTCGGCATGAGCGCTCGGTGGCTCGCGGCTCGAGACCACCTCGTCCGAGTTTGAGCGACACGCCCTGCCCGTGCCCACGACCGAATGGCCGAACCGTCATGTCAGGGGACGAGGGCCGGTCCGTGCCGCCTGCCCCCGCAGGACGGCTGCTTCGAAGCCCTCGGAAGCACAGGATGATAGCACGTCGATTCGGCCCCCAAAAAAACCGGACCTGTGAGCCCAAGTGGAGCGTCTGCAACGGTTTGACTTGACCTTGAAACACGCCTATGATCGGAGCTTGTGTGGACGATCCGCGGAAAATCCGTTCGCCGACAGGAGAATAGAAGCGTTATGCGTATGGTTGGTGGCCGCTTACGCGCATTGAGCGCACTGGGCCTGATTGTCATACTCACGGTCGCAGTCTCGGCTCTTGGTCAGGATCAGAAGAAGCCGCCGGCGCCGGAGCGCAAGCTCGATAAAAACGAGCGCGCTGATCTGGACGCGATGCTGGCAGCGGTCGACGCGGCCGCGGCGGGCCAGCCGGCCCCATCGTCGCTGAGCGGGAAGTGGATACAGTCGCATTTTCTGAAGGCCCAGGATCTCAAGACCTACGTGCCTTTCACGATCTCGATCGATCCGGCGACCCTCAGCGGGCAGCCGCTCGCGATGTACGTGCGCGTGATGTCGAAAACTCCGCCCGCCGCCGCCGCTGAGACGACGGCGAAGCCCGCTGAGGGAACCGGAAAGCCGGCGGAAGCGCCTGCAAAGCCCGTGCGTGTGGACTACCCGTTCGAGAACGTTCATTTTCTGAACGTGACGCCGCCGGCGGCGGGCGAGCCGCTGCTGATCAGCCGTGCCATTAACGTCACGGGAGGCGCCGACTACGACGTGTATGTGGCGCTTCGCGAGCGTGCGGCCAAGGGCGGTCAGCCGAAGATGACGGTGATCAAGGAATCGCTCTCCGTCCCGAACTTCTGGAACGACGAACTGGCCACGAGCAGCGTGCTCCTCACGTCGCGTGCGGAGACGGTGCCGACGCCGTTGTCGGAAGAGCAGCAGGCGGATAACCCTTATACCCTGGGCACCGTGCGCCTGTCGCCGTCGCTCGACCAGAAGTTCAAGAAGCCCGAAGACCTGAACATCATTTTCTGGGTGTACAACCCGGGCCTCGACACGGCCAAGAAGCCCGATATCACCATCGAGTACGCCTTTCATCAGAAGGCTGGAGATACCGAGAAATACTTCAACCGCACACGGCCGCAGAAGCTCGATGCCCAGACCTTGCCGCCGGAGTTCGATCTGGCAGCCGGGCATCAGCTGCCGGGCGGCCAGACGATTCCGCTCGCGTCGTTCCCTGAAGGCGACTATCGTCTCGAGATCAAGGTCACGGACAACATCGCGAAAAAGACCGTCACCAAGGATGTCCGCTTCAACGTCGCGCAGTCATAGGTGCGAAGCTCTAGACTCGGGAGACCGACGGTGATCCGACATGCCGGCCGCGAGGCCGACACGGTCGGGAAAGCGAGTAGCTGATGACCGCACTCTGCAGACTTGCGGCAACTTCTCGTCGTCGCAATCGGGGTCTGCTCCGCGGAACTCTCGGCTCAGGCGACCGCGGCTCAGTCGCGGATCGAGTCCGTGGTGTCGGTCGCGCGTGTCGCCCCAGGGGCGATTCAGGGCGTCGTCCTCGACGATCGCGGGACGCCGCTCGACGGCGCCATGGTGTCGGCACTCGGACTGACCACGGCGTTTGCGGTGACCGATGGTCGGGGCCGGTTCTCTCTCGCCGCGCTGCCTCCTGGTTCCTATGTCCTGCGTGCGCATCGCGGCGGGTACACCCCCTCGCGGGCGCGAGTCGTTCAAGTGAGCCCGGACGGACGCGCCGTGTCCACGATTGCGCTCCGTGCGGTCGGATCGCGCGACGCGGCCCAGCCGGTACCCGGCACTCCGGTACTGGCTGCGGGTCTCGGCGGCGGCCAACTCCCCATCGAGCCGCTGAGCCCGGACTCCGACGTGGAAAATGACGAGCACGATCACAGTGAAACGGCGTGGCGGCTGCGCCACCTCAGTCGCAGCGTGCTCAAAGATGCGTCGGCGTCGCCAGTCGATTTCGATGGCGAGGCAGATTCCTCGGATCTGGACGACGAGGAGTTTCCGATCCGCGCCGTTCGCACTGCGAACGCCGCGGCACGAATGGCGGCATCGGTTCTTGCGGATCTGCCCGTCTCGGGCCAGTTCAATCTGCTGACGACGGGCACGCTCGACGCGCCCGAACAGCTCTTCTCGACCGAGGGCGGTTCGCGGCGGGTCGCCTATCTTGCGATTGGCGCGCCGACCGGCCGGGGCGACTGGGGCGTACGCGGGGCGATGACCCAGGGCGATCTGGCATCGTGGGTGCTCTCTGGTTCGTTTGTCACGCGGGGACCCGCGCGTCACGCCTATGAAGTCGGCATGAGCTACAGCATGCAGCGCTACGAGGGCGGCAACCCTGTCGCGCTGGCGGCGATGACCGATGGCACGCGCAACGTCGGCGAGGTCTACGGATTCGATCGCTGGACCGTGTCACGCCAGGTGACGCTGGCGTACGGCGCGCGATACTCGGGCTACGACTATCTCGAGCGCGGGCCGCTCTTCAGTCCTCGTCTGGGCGTCACGCTCACACCCGTCCACCGCCTGCGCATCGACGCCCTGGTGTCACGGCGCATGCTCGCTCCTGGCGCCGAGGAGTTCCTGCCGCCGGTCACGGGCTCAGTCTGGCTGCCGCCGGAGCGCACGTTCTCGTCGCTGTCGGGCGACGTCTTCCGACCTGAACGCACCGATCACTACCAGGTGCAGGTCGAGCACGACTTGGCGGACGGTACCTTCGTCGGCGTCCGGACCTTCTATCAGAAGGTGAACGATCAGCTCGTCACCGTGTTCGACCTGCCGGTCGAAGGAGCCGAGGACCTGGGTCACTACTATGTCGGGAACGCGGGTGCCTTCGACGCGCGCGGCTGGGGCGGCAGCATCGGCCATACCGTCACCGATCGCTTGAGGGGCGTGGTCGACTACACGGTGACGATGGCCCAGTGGCAGCCCTCACCCATGCGCGAGCTCGTGAGCGCATCGGTACCCGTGGCGTCGCGGCGCGACCGCGAGCGGATTCACGATGTGACGACGTCGCTTCAGGCCGATATCCCCGAGACCGCGACGCGGGTGTTTGTCATCTACCGGCTCAACAACGGCTTTGCGGCCGACGACGCGGTGGACACGGCGAGCGCGGCGCGTTTCGATCTCCAGGTCAATCAGGGACTGCCGTTTCTCAACATGCTCGCCACTGAATGGGAGATGCTCGTCGCCGTGCGCAATCTGTTTCGGGAGGGGGCGCTCGACGCCTCGGTCTACGACGAGCTGCTCGTCGTCCGGCCTCCGAAGCGCATCGTCGGTGGCCTCACGGTGAGATTCTAGCGACTGTCGAACCACCCAAGCCCAACAGGGCGCCGCACGCGTTGCCGCCGGCGCCCATTTTTTTGCCTTGGAATAACATTCAAAATATTGAATACTAAGTCCATCAGATTGAATCGACAGCAGCGGTCTGACCGCGGGCAAATGAAGCAAAGAGTTTATTTTCTGTCAGTTAGAGAGACTTGATGTCGCGAGGTCGTGGTATAGCGTTTGCTAATTCTTCGTCTTCGCCGGATAACTTTGCTCGATACCGTCAGATGCGCGAAACCCTGCACGCCGCGCCGGACATCACGCGGTCAGCGTTGAGAACTTGGGCGGCGTCCGCCCTGGCGCTGCTGACGGCCGGGATCCTGCTCTGTCTGGGTGCGGCCAATGTCGCCATCCGGGCCACCTGGCACGAGGCTGAAGACGGCGTGCTCTGGATCGCACGCGACGAGGGCGTCACGGCGGTCGAGGTCGCGCTTGGAACCGCGGGCGATCTCGCCGGCGTCCGCCCTGGTGACGTGCTCATCGCCATTGACGGCCAGGCGATTGACACACCGGCCGACGTCGTCCAAACGCTGCACCGCCATCGAAGCGGCGAGGAGCTGCGATACACCGTGGTGCGGCTCGGCGAGCGCCAGCTCGCGGATTTGACCCTGGCGCCGGTTCCACAGGGAAACCGGCCGCTCTATTTCATCCTCGCGTTCATCGGCATCTTCACCCTGCTCGTCGGCACGGCCGTTCGGCTGCGCCGCCCGCGCGCGCAGGCCACACTCCATTTTTTCTGGCTCTGCATCGCGTTCTTCGGCACCTTCACCTTCTCCTTCAACGGCAGGCTCGACGGGCTCGATTGGTTTTTCTACTGGGCGGACGCGATCGCCCTGCTCGCGCTGGGCCCGTTGTTCCTGCACTTCACGCTCGTGTTTCCCGAGCGCGTCCGCCTCGACGGCGTTGCGCGAAGTGTTCTGGTTCCGCTGTTGTATCTGCCGGCCCTGCTGCTCGGATCCGCGCGAGTCCTGGCCTTCGGCCGCGTGGGGACGGACGCCGCCGAGTTCGCGCGCACGGTGGAGCTGCTCGATCGCCTCGAACCCATTTACCTGTCCGTGTATCCTGCTCGGGCGCGTTGGTGCTGCTCGTGCGGGGGTTGCAGCGCGTTCGAACGGGCACGGCGCGACGCCAGCTGCGCTGGATCGTCTGGGGCACGTTGCTCGGTGCCGGTCCGTTTGCGTTCGGTTATGCGCTCCCGTACGCGACCGGCGTGATCCCCACGCTGCCAATGGAACTGTCGGCCATTCCGTTGAGCCTCGTGCCCCTCGCGTTTGCGTCCGCGATCGTCCGCTACCGGCTGATGGACGTGGAGGTCATTGTCAAGCGCGGGCTCGTCTGGACGGCGGCGCTGGCTGCCAGCCTGGCCATTTACGCTGTGCTGCTGCGCGTGGCGGCCGGGCTGTTTCTCTCCGACGCGCGGCAGTCCAACACCGTCATCGCCATGCTGGCCACGCTCGTGGTGGTCCTTCTCGCGCGACCGGTCAAGTCGGGCATCCAGAACGCGCTCGATCGTGCGTTCTACCGTGACCGCTACGACTACCGGCGGGCTCTGGGCGGCTTCGCCCGCGATCTCAACAGCGACCTCGATCTGAATCGCTTGAGCGATCGGCTCGTGGGCCGCATCACCGAGACGCTGCTGGTCGAGCGCATGGTGCTGCTTCTGGCCGATGAGGCGTCGGGCGACCTCGAGCCCCTTCGCGCGCACGGCGTCGATCTCGACGTCCCGCGGCTCGCGCGGCAGAGCGAGCTGGCGCGCGAGCTCGCCCTGGGCGACGCCCTGTCGCTCGACGAGGCCGACGTGGTGGCTCATCTCACCAGCGCCGAGACGAGACGCTGGCTGGAAGCGGGCATCCACCACTTCGTGCCCTGCGTGGCGAAAGGTGGCGTGAGCGCCGTGCTGGCGCTGGGCGCCAAGGACAGCGGCGAACCGTTGAGCAGCGAAGACCTCGCGCTCCTCGCCGCCGTCGCGGGCCAGGTGGCGACGGCACTGGAAAACGGTCGCTTGTACCGCCAGCTCCGGCTCAAGGCCGACGAACTCGAGCGGATGCGCGAGTTCAACGAGAACATCGTCGAGTCGCTCGACGACGGCCTGGTGGTGACGGATCTGAACGATCGGATCGTGCGCTGGAACCGCGCACTCGAGCAGATCTACGGCCTCGATCGCCGCGACGCGATTGGCCGCGGGCTGCACGAGGTCTTCGACGGTGCGTTCGTCGAGGGCCTTCGCGCGGCCCGGCGCGACACGCCCTCAGGCTCCACGCTGTTCCGCGTGCCGCTGGTTGGCCGTGCCGCCCAAACCGGCCGAAGGCTGCTGATCAACGTTGCCACGGTTCCACTGCAGACGGCTGCCGGCGACCTGTCGTCCACCACCGGCACGCTCATCATCTTCGAGGACGTGACCTCACGAGTCCGATTGGAAGAGCAGCTGCAGATCTCCGAGAAGATGGCCTCGATCGGGCTCCTGGCGGCAGGCGTGGCACACGAGGTGAATACGCCGCTCACGGGCATCTCGAGCTTCACACAGATGCTGCTCGATGGCGCCGATCCCGAGGATCCGAAGACCAAGCTGCTCGAGAAGATCGAGCGCCAGACGTTCCGCGCGGCGCGGATCGTCAACGGGCTTCTCAATCTCTCGCGCTCGGGCAACCAGCCTGTCGAGCGCGGGCCTGTGGATCTGAACGCCGTGGTGAATGACGTGCTGAGCTTGCTCGAGCACCAGCTCGAGGCGGCCAGGATCAAGGTGCGCCGCGAGCTCAGCCCGCCTGGTGTCCTCGTGAACGGCATGGAGCACAAGCTGCAGCAGGTGTTCCTGAATCTGTTCCTGAATGCCCGCGATGCGATGCCCAAGGGCGGGTGGCTCTCGGTGACGACGCGGTGTGACAACGCCCAGGCGATCGTCGAGGTGGCCGACACGGGATTCGGCATTCCGAGCGAGCATCTCTCGCGCATCTACGATCCGTTTTTCACGACCAAGGCGATCGGCCAGGGCACCGGGCTCGGGTTGTCGATCACCTACGGCATCGTGCGTGAGCACGACGGCACGCTCAATTGTGACAGTGCGGTCGGGCAGGGCACTCGCTTCGTGCTCGCGCTCCCGCTCGTATCGGCCGAGCCGCAGCAGTCTGCGGTGGCCGTTCCATAGACGATTACAGAGATAGAGGGGCCATGGCGCGCAGCGGATCGGTTCTGGTCATCGACGACGAGGAGATCATGCGTGAGATCCTCGACGCGCTCCTGACGCGCGACGGCTACGACGTACGTCTCGCCTCGAGCGGGAGCGAGGGGGTCGAGCTCGCACGGACGCTGCCGTTCGACGCGGCGATCGTCGACATGATGATGCCTGGGCTCGACGGCATCTCGACGCTCGACGAGCTCCGCAAGCTCGACGAGGAGCTGCCCATCATCATGATCACGGCGTTCGCATCGGTCGAAAGCGCGATCGCGGCGATGAAGCGCGGAGCGTTCGACTACATCACGAAGCCCTTCAAGAACGACGAAGTGCTCATCGTCATGCGACATGCGACGGAGCGCCGCCGGTTGATGGCGGAGAATCAGGCGCTCCGCCAGAACATCCAGGAGCGCTACAACCGGTTTGCCAACATCATCGGGCGCAGTCCGCGCATGCGCCAGGTGTTCGATCTGGTCATCCAGGCGGCGCCGAGCCGATCGACCATCCTGATTCAGGGCGAGAGCGGAACGGGGAAGGAGCTGGTGGCCCGAGCCATTCACGCCAATTCCTCGCGCTCCGACAAGTCGTTCGTGACCGTCAATTCCGGGAACCTGCCGCCCGATCTGCTGGAATCAACGCTCTTCGGCCACGTGAAAGGCGCGTTCACTGGGGCCGTCTACCCGAAGAAGGGCCTGTGCGACCTCGCCGACAAGGGCACCATCTTCTTCGACGAGATCGGCAACATTCCGCTCGAGACGCAGGCCAAGCTGCTGCGGGTGATCCAGGAGCGCGAGTTCATGCGCCTCGGCGGGATGGAGACCATCAAAGTCGACGTCCGGATCATTGCCGCCACCAACGTGGACCTGCGCCGCATGGTCGAAGAGGGGCACTTCCGGGAGGATCTCTTCTACCGGTTGAACGTCATCACGATTCACCTGCCAGCCCTCCGGGAGCGCAAGGACGATATTCCGCTGCTCGCCCAGCACTTTCTCGAGAAATACGGCGCCGAGAACCGCAAGACGGGGTTCGAGCTGGCGCCCCAGGCTCTCGATCTGCTGATGGAGTACGACTGGCCGGGCAACGTGCGGGAGCTCGAGAACGTCATCGAGCGGGCGGTCGTGCTGAGCAGCGGTCTGCGCATCGGCCCGGATCTCATTCCCGAGCACGTGCGGAAGGCCCCGACGTTTCAGATCCCGCAGTTCATGGTGCCGCCCGAAGGGATCTCGTTCAAGGACGTCATCACGGATTTCGAGAAGCGCCTCATCGAGACGACACTCGAAGCGGCCGGCGGCGTGCAGAAGCGGGCGGCCGAGCTCCTGCACATCAAACCGACGACGCTGAACGAGATGATCAAGCGCTATGACATTCGGCCCCGCCGAAAGAAGGGACCATCGAACGGCGATGGTCTCAACGGGTCCGGTCCCCCCGCACGCGGCTACGACGAGGCCAGCCCGATAGGTGTTCAGGCCGATTCAGGCAAGTGATCCGGCAGAGTGGCTCAGCGGGTGCTGCGCAGCCGCTCGATCATCCGTTCGTACTTCCCGAGAATGACGTCCCAGCGGTAATTGCGCCGGATATAGTCGCGCCCGTTGCGGCCCATGGCCGCCCGCAGGCCGTCATCGTCCAACAGCAGCTTCAGACCTTCGATGAACTCGTCGCGATCCGCGTAATAGAGTCCCGCGTTGCTGCGGACGCAGTGGTCGACCAGCACGTCGCTGCGTGCGTTGGCCAGGATCGGAGTGCCGACCGCGAACGATTCCAGGGCCAGCAGTGAGAGGCTCTCGTAGGGTGAGGGCACCGACACCACCGTGGCGGCCTCGAGGGCGTCGAACCGCTCGCGTTCGGACAGGAGCCCGGCGAAGGTCAGGAAAGGCTCGTCGGGCAGCGGCATCAGCTTCACGCCCATCAGCACCAGGCGGCCGTCACCGCCGTCGCCGACGTAGCTGCTGAAGTACCTCGATCAGCTCCTCGCATCCCTTTCCGGGATCGATGCGGCCGCCGTAGAGGAGAAAGGGCCCGTGCAGCCGATGCCGGCGCCGGAACGTTGCCCCCCGCGCCGAGAGGTGTGAGGGCGATCGAGCCGGCTCTTCACGGCTCTTCCTCGTCGCCGTTGTCCGGAGCTCGCCTGTCCGCCGGTCGCGCGCGGCGTCCGCCGGACGAGGGTGGCAAATCGACGCCGCAGCCGACGGTTTCCTCGATCACCGCGCGGATCGAGAAGTGCGTCATCAAGAATCGCTTCTCGACCTCGGTGTTGTACGCGAGCGCAGCCGGCAAATTGAAGACATCCTGAAAGATGCCGAGGTGAATCGCCGGCTCATCGTGCGCGGTCGGCACGAGAATGCTGCGCGCGGGATTGACAGACAGTCCGAGCACGGTTGGCGCATAGAGATACGTGAAAAAGATCAGCGCGTCGTAGGACTGCTGGTGACGTTTGAGGTACTCGTGCAGCGCGGGGCTCCAGGGCCCCTGCTGTTTGAGCCATTCCATCTCGTCGTCACGTGTGTGCGGGTTGTGAAAGATCCACTCCGAGTAGCGATTGAATGCCTTGATGTCACGCGTCCGCGTATTCGCGAATCGGCGCACAGTGACGCCGCGAATGCGGTCGGCGCCTTCCGGGTACTCGTTCTTCCACGTGATGTAGTCGCGCGCACAGGTCGTGAGAACATCGACGTCGTGGCGAGCCGCAAGCCGCTCGGCGATCAGGCGGCAGTGATACTCCGAGCCGCCCAGGATTTCGGCGCCGTACCGCTGGACGATGAACGCGAGCCGCATGCGTGGGTCAGAAAGTGCGAATGAGGGCGTCGAGCCGTCTCGTGATGACGTCGTCGCCGAAGGCTGCAAGCCGCCGGCGCTGGCCGTCGATGACGGAGTGCCCGGACGTCCTCATCATACGCGAGACGTCCCAATAGCTCGGCGGCGAACTCCAAATCCTTTGGAGCGAACGCGACACCCGCCCCGCCCAGCGTGTCGGGAACCGCCGCCGCCGCGTACGCCAGGATCGGCACGTCCGCCGCCATGGCTTCGAGCAACGGCACGCAGAAGCCTTCGTGCTCGCTCAGTGAAAGGTAGACGGACGCGCGGCGGTAGTAGGTGGCCAGCTCGCAATCAGGCACGGCCCCGGTGAACACGAACCGATCGGTCGGCATGCGGTACCGCGAAATGAGCGCCAGAACGGTCTCATCGTACCGTGGGACGCCGTCGTAGCGACCCACGAAGATGAAGCGATAGTTGTCGTCGACGTATCGCTTGTAGTGCTCGGCCAGCCGGATGTGATCCTCGATGCGCTTGTTCGGCGCAATGCGGCCGACGAAGAGAAAATTCGTGAGACCGTCATCGAGCATGGCATCGAGCGCAGGCGTCGGCTTGGCCCGTGTGATGCGCTCGAGCGACACCGCAATGGGCATGACGTCGGTCGACTCGAATCCCAGCTCCTCGAGCTCGCGCCGGTTGTACTCGGAATCCCCGAGCGCCAGATCCACGCGTCCCACCAACGTGGCCAGCTCGCCGCGGCCGATCACGGCGAGACGGAACAGGGCCGGATCGTACGGGGCGAAGAACCGCGCGGGCGTGATGTTGTGGTACTGAAGAATGCGCCCGCCCTCGAGTGTCGCAAAGGGCTCGGTCATCGGTGAGGGCAGAGCGTAGTGAAAAATGGTGAGATCGCCGCGCGCGCGCTCGGGATCGCCGAACGCCAGGACGTCGTCCCGGAGATCGTCGTCGATCGTCAGGGCGAAGAGGTCGGACTGGTGCCCCATGGCGCGCAGCAGATCGCGGACGCGACCGGGCGCTGTCACCGATGGCGTCGCCCTTGTGGGCTGATGGGACCCACTGGTTGATGATCATCGCCAGTCAGCGCGGCGCGTCCGGCAGGGCGAAATACGCAGCCGGCCGGCGCTCGCGGAGCTCCTCGAGCTGGTCGATGGAGTCCACCTGATCCCAGAAGTCCCAGACGACCCGGTGCGGGGGAAGTGGCGGGGCCGCGGCGACCTGCCGGACGAAGCCCAGGAGCATCCCTGCGAAGTCGCGGGCCCTCAACCGCTTCAGGGCCTCGTCCTGGCGGTCGAGAATCGCGTCCTGAATCCGCGGCTCCGACACGACCGCGTCGATGATCGAGGCGACGTGAAAGGGGTCGCGGTCCGAGTAGAGCACGCCGCCACCATCGAGCGTGGCGGGAACCGCGGTCGCCTCGTACGCGATGACCGGGATGCGCTTGTAGAACGCTTCGACGAGCGGGACGCAGAACCCCTCGTGCTCGCTCGCGCACAGAAAGACGTCCGCGACGTCGTAATAGGCCGTCAACTCCTCATCACTGACGTGACCGACCAGAAAGACATCGGGCGTGCCGAGCCGCGATCGCAGTTGCTGCAGCAACGTGTAATACGCCTCGAAGCCCGCGTAGGAACCGACGACCAACAGCCGCGACCTCGGGTTGATGCGGGTCTTGTACACGTGAAAGATTCGGAGCAGCTCGTCGATGCGCTTGTTCGGGATCACGCGTCCGACGAACAGGATGTTCGTCCATTCGTCGTCGAATGCTCCGGCCATCATGCGGTTGGGCACGACGTCGAGATGGGAGAAATCGGGGACGACCGGGAGCACGCCGGTGGGGGAGAACCCCATCGCCTCGAGCTCCTGGCGGTTGAACTCCGAGTCGCCCAGAGCGAGGTGGCACCGGGTGCGGTACGCGCTCAGCTCGCGGCGCCCCGCGAAGCACAACTGCACGAGCAGGCGGTGTATGCCCACGAAGTACTGCGGCGGCGTGATGTTGTGGTAGACGAGAACCATCCGATCGGGCAGTGCGAAGGCGATCCGCGACGCACGCGAGCCGATCGAAAAGTGATGAATCAGAATATTGTCACGCCGGCTGATGTCGCGCAGCTCGTGGCAGTCGCGCGTCAGGTGCTCGACGCGTTCATCGGCCGTCTCGACGAAGATGTCGGACTCGTAACCTGCGGCTCTGAGCACCCGACGGATGCCCAGCACTTCGTGGCCGATCGCGTCCCCGTATCCCAGCGTCGCGAGCACCTGGTGGACGGTGCCCGTCACGAGGCCTCCCTCACCGCTCGAGAGAGGGCGGGGCCTGACGGCAGACTATCCACCACGTCCTGGGAGGGCGGCAGGGTACGCTCTCGCTTGGCGAACCATCCGGGCAGCGGCGGCATGGATCGATGGCCACGGCCTTCCCGGTTCTCTTCATCGAGCCGCGCCAACATGTCCAGGTACTTCTGCTCGACGATCGGCCACGCATAGTGGCGCTCGAAGAAGCGTCGGCCGTTGTGTCCGAGCATGTCATTCAACGGACGGTTCTTCTCGATGGTCTCCAGCGTGTCGATGAAGTCACCGAGGTTCCTGTAGAACAGGCCCGCATTGCTGCGAAGGCATTGGCCCGCGAGCACGTCGCACCGTTCGTTGACCAGAACAGGCCGGCCGAGCGCCCATGCCTCGAGGATCACCATCGACAGGCTCTCGAAATACGAGGGCATGATCAGTGCCGTCGCGCCTGCCACCGCGTCGAATTTGTCGGCGTCATCGAGAAAGCCCAGATGCCGGATACGTGGGTGCGAGGGAATTCGCAGCACCGATCGCCCGACCACCACGAGCGTCAACCGGCTGCGGGTGGCGCGCAGGTAGCTCAGAAAGAAATCGAACAGCTCTTCGCATCCTTTGTTGGCGTCGATGCGGCCGACATAAATCACGTAGGCGCCCTTGACGCCGAACTTCTGCCGGAAGCGCTCGGGATCCGGACTGGCCGGGATCTCGGAACCGACGCCCACCACCACACCTGGCACGTCGGAATTGCCGGAAACCGCCTGGATCATGGCGCGTTCTTCCTGGCTGTTGTACATGAGCGCGCGAACACCGCAAAAAATCGGACGGAAGATTGAAAGGCCGATGGCCGGATCGCGCTCGGCTGTCGGCACCAGCACTGCCCGCGACGGTACGGCACGGATTCCGTGATGCGCGTGGTAATAGCGGTAGCTGAAGAACAACACGAAATCGTACGCGCCGCGTCCTCGCGCCAGGTGGCGAATCAGCGCCGGGCACGCGGGCCCCTCGCTGTCGAGCCACATGAGCTCGTCCCGCACCGAATGCCACTCGTGAAACACGTGGTGTGATCGCTTGCCGAATGTGGAGGGATTGCGTTCGTGGGTCACCGGGAACCGCCGAACGGTCAGGCCATTGACCTCGTTGACCCCCGGCGCCAGCTCGTTCTGCCACGTGACGTAGTCGATGGCGCAGGTGGTGAGCACCTCGACTTCTGCATGCCGCCCGAGGTGCTCGGCGATGTAGCGCGCATGCAGCTCGGCGCCCCCGTTGATGTCGGCCCCGTACCGCTGAACGACGACGGCGAGCTTCACTGGTCGGAAGAGGAGTCCTCGTCTGGGGAAACCGAGGACGGGCCATCCATCTCCCCCGGCTCCGCGGGTTCGACGTCGGTCGACGGTTCGCCAGGCTCCAGAGGTGTCCCGGATGTTGAGACGGGACCTCGCGCGCCACCGCGCCGGCCACGCCGGCGGCGGCGGCGGCGGCGTGCTCCGTTGCCCGCCGCCTGTGCCTCGCCGGGCACGGGAGGCTCAGTCGACGCCTCGTCGTCCGTCGACGTGTCGGGCGCCGGCAACTCGACCGAGCCTGTGATGCCACGGTACTGAACGATCCCCTCGAGGGCGCGGGCTCGGCGCTCCGCAAAGTCGAGCCGGCTGCCGATCGATTCCACCCGCATCCGCATGTTCTTGAGCTCGATGCTCAGCCGGGTCGTCTCGAGCACGAGGTTGTGAATGACCTCGTAGTGCAGATCGGTCCGGCGGTGGGCATCGACCGCCTGAATCAGCGGTTTGGGATTGAAGAATAGCTTCAGCACCGGCCTCAGAAGCCTTCTCGAGAACCGCACCCAGGCCTTGCCCGAGTCGAAGAGGGCGTTCTCGGCGAACGTGTAGTTCTTGTCCTCGACGGTCCCGGCCTGCTGGAACTGCTGGAGCAGATCGGAGCGCACGCCCTGTGGATCAAGGAACCGTTCGAGGCGAGCCGTGGCCATCTCTTGAATCTGTTGCTCGGTGTAGTCGACTCCGCGCTTCTCGCGGATGCGCGCGCGAATCTGGCGCATGATTTGCTCGACGTCGACCGAGTCGGAGCGGATGTTGAAATCGGCCATTGAAAAGCCGTCCTGTCTTATGCCGAGTCGGCGGGCCTCGCGTGGCGGCGGCGGGCGGCGAATTCAGGGGCTTCCTTCAAGCACGTCCCCAGAATGCCGATCGACCGCACCAGCGCGCGAACCCCCGTCCGCGTCACGTCCGCGGCTTCGCTCCCGACGACCGGGTAACCCTTGTCGTCGGCTTCGAGCTGCTCCCAGTTCCGGAAAAGCCGTCCCCAGGGGCTCGACAGCACCGAGCGCATCAGCCGCCGCGCTTTGAGCGGATACCAGAAGCTGTCGTGATAGACGACGCTCGCGATGTAGGCCCACGGCGCCAGCACCGTCTTGAGCGACCATTCGATGGGTTTTCGAAGAGGTCCCCAGTAGATCTGGTGCTGCATGCGTGAGGCGAACGTCATCTTCTTGAACGGGCCGACGAAGCGCCAGTTCTCGGCGGCGGCCTCGCGATCGCCAACGATCTCGATCTCCCGTGGATCGCCGCACCCCAGGCCCATGTCGTGCGCCAGGCGGATGAACTTGATCGACAGCGGATCCATCCCCATGAGCTTCGCCGCCACGGCGTCGATCGCCACTTGATCGGTGCTGGCGAGGATGACGTTCTTCACGTGCGGAATCATGCACCTCGGGCCGGGGCCGTCGCCCGCGAAGGTTCCGTCCATCACGGCGAAGACGCCGCGATGAATCTTCTTCTGGATCATCAGCAGATCCACCAGCGTCTCGTGGATGACTGGATGCGTCCAGTGGCGCCGTTCGTTCAACAATCCGCCGAAGGCGTTCTTCATGGCTCCGGTGGTCGTCGTGAAGACGTGAGTCTTGACGGTTGGCAGATGGATGATGTTCTCGCCGATGAACCGTCTCGGGATCATGAATCCGTCGGGGTAGACGTCGTTCAGGCAGATGAACTTCTTGGCCAGATCGCCCACCGCCTCGCGGATGTCGATCCAGTCCTCGTTCTCGTAGATGTGGACGTTGCGCAAGCCGTGCGCCTCGACCACGTTCACCTGCTTGTTCTCGCGCTCCCCCAACCGGGCGTCGATCACCACGGTGCGATTGTGGCAGGCGTGAATGAGGTCGGGTTGGTAGCCGTCGCGCTTCATCGCTCGAATCACGCCCTCGAGCTGCCAGGGCGTCGTCGAGCTGCCGGGAAAGAAAAAATGCCAGGAAATATTGACCTTGAGGGCGGTGTCTGCCGTCTTGTCGATCACGTCCTGATAGCCGGCCAGGTTCATCAGGCGATGGTAGTCCTCGAGAACGGAGTCCGGCCGGGTCTTGAGGATGGCGACTTTCGTTCGGGCCATGCTTGTAGTCTATCCCGTTGCCCCGCTCCTCACGAGCCGAAGGGATGGTAGATGATCAGCACCACCGCCAGCGCCCAGAGCGCAATGCAGATGAGGAGCGGCCGGTCGGTGACGAGCGTCTCCGCCGGACTCCCGCCCCCGTCTTTCCGGTGAACCAGGTAGAGGTAGCGGAAGATGCCGTAGAGCGGGAACGGAATGGTGAGTCCGAGCAGCGTCGTGCCGAATTTTCCCTGCGTCTCCGGGCTCACCGTGTAGAAGATGTACGAAATCAGGGTGGATGCCGTGACGACGCCGATCATCTGGTCGAGCAGGTAGGGACTGTAATCTGCGAGGCTCCGCCGATGCGTGATGGCGCCATCCGCCAGCAGCACGAGCTCGTGCCGCCGCTTGCTGAGCGCGAGAAAGAGCGCGAGCAGCACCGTGCAGATCAGCAGCCAGCTGCTGATGGGCACGCTGACGACGATCGCTCCAGCCGCGGCCCGCAGCACGAATCCGATCGCAATGGTGAGGACGTCGATGATCACGATGTGCTTGAGCGGTCCGGAATAGACCAGCAGCAGGCCGAGGTAGGTTGGCCGCCACGGCGAAGAACGAGCCGCCCAGTGACCAGGCGACACCCAAGGCCCCGAGCGCGATCAGCAACGCCGCCGTGAGGGCGACGGTGGGCGACAGGGCGCCGGACGCGATGGGCCGGCTTGCCTTGTGCGGGTGACGGCGATCCCTGACCCGATCCACCACGTCGTTCAGCAGGTAGACCACGCCGGAGAGGGCGCAGAACACGACGAACGCCACGGTGGCGCGACTGACCGACTCGGGGTCGAAGAGCCGCCGGCCAAAGATCAAGCCGCCAAAGACGACCAGGTTCTTCGTCCATTGGCCGGGTCTCAGCGAGATCAGGAGATTGATCGCAGTCGAGCGACGAGGGGCCTCGGGCCGCGACGAGGCCTCCCGAGCCGTCGAGTTCCGGCGATGGGTGGCGCGCCATCGAGCGCGAGGAAGGCAGGAATCAGACCTTGGCCGAGCTCGCGAAGCTTCGGACGGCGTCGTTCTCGTTGTCGTAGGTCTCGAAAACCGTCAGCAGCTTGGTGATCGACAGCAGGTCCTGGATTCGCTTGGTGAGGTTGAGCAGCTTGAGGCTCCCGCCCTGGCGGCTGACGGTCGTGTAGGTGCGAACGATCTCGCCAAGGCCCGCGCTGTCGATATAGGGCACCCCTTCCAGGTTGAGGATCAACTTTTTCTTGCTCTGCATGATCAGGCTGTTGATCTTGTCCTTGAGCAACTCGTCGCCCTCACCGAGGGTCATCTTGCCTTTCAGGTCGAGAATCGTCACATCGCGCGACGACCCGTTCCTCGATCTGCATTGCGCTCTCCTCGAATCTCCAGGGTCACGTTCTGACCAGCACACCGACGTCGCGCAATTTGCGCGCAAAGGCGAGCAATTGTAGCCTGAAGCCATACCTCCGTCAACCGCTCCGGCGCGCGAATAATCGCCAAAAATGGCCGGAAATGACGAGGTGGACGCGGTATGCCCAAACGCGAAGGGCGCCGCATCCTGGCGGCGCCCTTCACGTCCGGCCAATCTGGGGTGCGACTACATGCCGCCAGCGCCCGCGAATTTCCGCTGCTGGAAGCATTCCTTGCAGAACACCGGACGACCTTGCGTCGGCCTGAACGGTACCGTCGTTTCCTTGCCGCAGGCCGAGCACGTCGTTGTGGTCTCGACACGCTCGCGCGGACCGGGGCCGGCGGCAAGCCGCGTCGCCCGCTTCGCCTTGCAGGCCTTGCACCGTTTCGGCTCGTTCTTGAAGTTCTTGTCCGCGAAGAACAATTGCTCACCGGCCGTCCACACGAACTCCATCCCGCAGTCCACGCACGTGAGGGTTTTGTCTGCGAACTCCATCGGTCGTCACCCCTTGCTCGTCGTGACTACTCCGTTTCGCGACGAAGCTTCTTACGGCTTCGTTTGCGCGCCAGCGCCTGTTTGGCCCGTCGCTTGTCCCCCGGTTTCAGATAGAAGGAATGCTTCTTGATGTCCTTGATGATGTCCTCCTGCTGAACCTTCCGCTTAAAGCGCCGGAGGGCGCTCTCGATTGATTCGCCGTCTTGAACCTTGACCTCAGCCACGCTCGTTACACCCCCTCCACTGTGCTAGGCTACTAGGGCAACCGAGGATTCTAGGCCCAAACTGACGGCTAGTCAACGAAATACCGGACGAGCCGAGTTCCTTCCTTTTCAATCATTTAGCGCCAGCCACGGCGGTCTCCATGAAGCTTTCATGAAGCTCCTCGTCGTCGGGTCCGGCGCCCGTGAGCACGCGCTCGTCCGCAAGCTTTCCGGCGAACGGGACGTGTCCGAGATTGTGTGCGCGCCGGGCAACGCGGGCATCAATCGTCTGGCCCGTTCTGTGCCCGTCCCGGCCGACGATCCGTCGGCGCTGCTCGCGTTGGCCGAGCGGGAGGACGTCGCGTTCACGGTGGTGGGTCCGGAAGCGCCGCTCACCCTCGGTGTCGTCGATCTGTTTCGACGCGAACGACGCGCGATCTTCGGTCCCACTCGTCTCGCGGCCGAGCTCGAGTCGAGCAAGGTGTTCGCGAAGGCCTTCATGGCTCGCCACGCCGTGCCGACGGCTGCATACCGCGTGTGTCGCACGCTCGAGGAGGCGCACGCCGCCCTCGACGAGTTCGGTTCACCGGTGGTGGTCAAGGCCGACGGGCTCGCGGCGGGCAAAGGCGTGGTCGTGGCGCCGGATCGGCCAACGGCCGAACTCGCGGTCCGCCGGACGCTGGTCGATCGGCAGTTTGGCGCCGCCGGCGAGCAGATTGTCATCGAGCAGTGTCTCGACGGGCGTGAAGCGTCGTTCTTCGTCATCACCGATGGCGCTCGAGCCGTTGCGCTGCCTTCCGCCGAAGATCACAAGCGGGCGTTCGACGCCGACCAGGGGCCCAATACCGGCGGAATGGGAGCCTTCGCGCCCAGCCCGCTCGTCACGCCGGCAGTTCGCGAGCGTGTCATGCGTGAGATCGTCGGTCCGGTGCTCGACGGCATGCGTTCCGAAGGCCGTCCCTTCTGCGGCTTCCTGTACGTCGGATTGATGCTGACGAGCGACGGACCACGCGTGATCGAGTTCAACGTCCGCCTCGGCGACCCGGAGGCTCAGGTCGTCCTGCCGATGCTCGAGGACGATCTCCTGCCGCTCCTCGCCGCCGCCGCGGACGGAAACCTGCCGGCGCACACCTGCCGCCTGAGCGATGAACCGCATGTCGGCGTCGTCCTGGCGTCGGGCGGTTATCCCGAGGCGTACAGGACGGGATTTCCGATCGTCGGGCTCGACGCGGCCGAGCGTCTGCCCGGCGTACACGTTCTTCACGCGGGCACCACGGAGCGGGACGGTCAGATCGTCACCTCCGGCGGTCGCGTCGCGACGGTCGTCGGCCGTGGTGCGGACTACGGCACGGCCATCCAGCCGGGCGTACGCCGGCGTCTCGCAGATTTCGTTCGAGGGCTTGCACTGCCGGCGAGATATCGGCGCGCGCGCGCTCGACCCGCCGGAGGTCGACCGGTGACCACCAGCCTGCGCCGTCGTGACCGTCTACCGTCTGACAGGTCACGGCGCCGCTCGGGACGGGCTCGTAGCGCATGGGTGCGGGTTCGAATCGGCGAAGGCACCAGCGGAACCATCGAGAGGCCGCCTCCTGCCGGAATGATTCAGACGGAAGGCGTGGCGCTGGGCACGCGGAAGAGTTCCGCGCGGCGCGTTTGATCAGATCCGGCTCGCCAGGTCCTGTCCCGGCGACGGTCGCGTCCCCTCGACGATGAGCTGCCCGCATGCGGCGCGGATGTCGCGACCTCGACTCTTGCGAACCGAGACGGTCAGATGACGCTCGGCCAGGATCGCCGCGAAGCGATCGATTCGTTCGTCCGATGGCCGCTCGAAGGGGATTCCGGCAGCCTCGTTGAGCGGAATCAGGTTCACCTTGGATTTGATGCCCGCGAGGAGTCTTGCCAGACGCCGGGCATCGTCGTCGGCGTCGTTGACGCCGGCGAGCAGGACGTACTCGAACGTGATCCGGCGCCGGCGCGGCAGCGGGAAGCGGCGGCAGGCCTCGATGATGTCGGCGAGGCCGTACTTGCGGTTTACCGGAACCAGGCGATCGCGCAATTCCTCGGTCGTGGCGTGTAGAGAGATGGCCAGGTTCGGCATCAGCGGTTCCGATTGGAAGCGCTCCAGTCCCGGCAATACGCCTACCGTCGACAATGTCACCCGGCGAGGTGACACGGCCAGCCCTGCTTCCTCCGCCAACAGGCGAAGCGCCTTCATCGTCTCGTCGTAGTTGTGCAGCGGCTCGCCCATTCCCATCAAGACGACATTGAACGGTGTCTCCAGCATTCCGAGCTCCCGGGCCATCCATCGCACCTGACCCGCGATCTCGGCGGCTGTGAGGTTGCGTACCAATCCCATCCGTCCTGTCAGACAGAAGCCGCATTTCATCGCGCAGCCGACCTGCGTCGAGATGCAGAACGTCATGGCTGGCGTGTCTGGGATGAAGACGGCCTCGATGGCCTGGCGGTCGGGGAACGTCAGCACGAACTTCCTGGTGCCATCACGCGAGGTCTGCTGGCTCTGGAGCTCGGGGGTCGAGACGACCAGCTCGGCGGCAAGTTGTTCGCGCAGGGCACGGCTCAGGTTCGTCATCTGGCTGAACTCGGTGATGCCCTTGCGGTAAATCCAGCGGTAGACCTGGCGTGCATGGAACTGCGCCACGCCGCGTGAGGCAAAGTGGGCTTCGAGCTCGCCGAGTTCCATCCCGGCAATATCGAGACGGAGAGCGGACGATGTCATGATCGGTGCCGATTTTTCGGGTGAATTCACCATTTTACCGCGGGCGGCCGGGAGCTTTTGCGTTGCGCCGGCGGCTGACGCCGTGTTATCATTTCGTGGTCGTCAACTAATTCCTTCTGACAGAACGGTTTGCAGGTAGGTGCGGGAGCGCCGGACTTGTCTGAAACCGTCGGCCATCTCGCCCGGCTCCCCAGGCATGCCGTCTTCGATTCCGACGCCCATGATTGTGCGTGAGGTGCTCGACAATCGACTCCGTCTCGTGACCGAGACCATGCGCCACGTGCGCTCGGTGAGTGTCGGGGTTTGGCTGACGCGCGGGTCGCGGCACGAGCCCCTGGACCATGCCGGGATCGCGCACTTCGTCGAGCACATGCTCTTCAAGGGCACCAGCACGCGGAGCGCCGAGGACATCGCCCAGACCATCGACTCGATCGGCGGACATCTCGACGCCTTTACGGCAAAGGAATACGCCGGCTACTACATCAAGGTGCTCGACGAGCACCTGCCTCGTGCCATCGACATTCTCGCGGATATCGTCCTCAATCCAGCCTTCGTGCCCGAGGATGTCCAGCGGGAGAAGAAGGTCGTGCTCGAAGAGATCAAGATGGTCGAGGACACGCCGGACGACCTCGTCCACGAGATCTTCACGCAGAGCTTCTGGGAGGGGCATCCGCTCGGGAGGCCCATTCTGGGGTCGAAAGAAAGTGTGGATGCGCTCGACGCATCCGTGCTCCGCCACTACTTTCAGCAGGTTTACGCCGCCGATCAGATGATCATCTCGGCGGCCGGCAATGTCGAGCACGCCGCCATCCGCGATCTCGTGACGGCCGCTTTTGGCAGGCTGGCGCCGACGCTGGCCCTTCAGGCCGAGCAGCCGCCGCAGGTCGTGCCTAAGGTCATCCTCCGAAACAAGGAGCTCGAGCAGAGCCACGTCTGCCTCGGAGCGAGCAGCTACCCGCAGAATCACGATGATCGCTACTCGAGCTACCTCCTGAACACCGTACTCGGCGGCTCGATGAGCTCGCGATTGTTTCAGAACGTGCGCGAGAAGCGGGGGCTCGCCTATGCGGTGTACAGCGGCCTCAGCGCGTACCGCGACGCGGGCACGCTCACGATCTACGCCGGCTGCGCCAACGACGCGGTGGGCGAGCTCGTGGACGTGGTCGTGGACGAGCTTCGCGGGATGAAGCACCGGGAGGTTCCGGAGGCGGAGCTGCAGCGCGCCAAGGATCACCTGAAGGGCAGCCTGATGCTGAGTCTCGAGAACACGGCGAACCGCATGTCGCACCTCGCGCGCCAGGAGATCTACTTCGAGCGGCAGTTCGGTCTCGACGAGACTCTCGAGGGCATCGAGCGCGTGACAGCGGCCGACATCCAGCGCGTGGCGCACGAGCTGCTCATGGATCAGGCGCTCACGGCGACGGTGCTCGGACATTTCAACGGCCTCGAGCTTCCACGGGAACGTCTGAATCTCGGCTGATCCAGACGGGACCGATGCAGGTGCTTACTGCTCAATGATTCCCCGCTATACCCATCCTGAGATGGGTCGCATCTGGAGCGATCAACGCCGCTACGAGACCTGGCTGGCGGTTGAAATCGCCGCCTCCGACGCCATGGCGGAGGAGGGTCTGATCCCGCGCGACGCCGCCGCTGATATCCGGCGGCTCGGCGCCTTCGACATCGCGCGGATCGAAGAGATCGAGCAGACCACGCAGCACGACGTCATTGCCTTCACCACCGCCGTGGCCGAGCATGTCGGCCCCTCGGCGCGATGGCTCCATTTCGGCCTCACCTCGTCCGACGTCATCGATACCGCGCAGGCTCTGCAGATGCGGGAAGCCTGCGACGTGATTCTGAAGGACCTCGACACCCTCTCCGAGGCCGTTCGCGCCCGCGCGCAGGAACACCGGCATACGCCGATGATCGGCCGCACGCACGGTGTGCACGCCGAGCCGATGACCTTCGGCCTCAAGCTCGCGCTCTGGTACGCCGAGCTGGCACGAGACGCGACGCGCGTGCGGGCGGCGCGCGCCACGGTTAGTGTCGGCAAGGTGTCGGGGGCGGTCGGAACCTACGCGCATCTCGATCCCGCCATCGAAGCGCGGGTGTGTCACATGCTGGGGCTGACTCCCGCACTGGTGGCCTCGCAGGTGATTCAGCGCGATCGACATGCGGAGCTGCTGGCCGCACTCGCCATCACGGGGGCGTCGCTCGAGAAGTTCGCAGTGGAGGTTCGCGGCCTGCAGAAGACCGAGATCGGCGAGGTCGAGGAGCCGTTCGGCCGGGGCCAGAAGGGCTCGTCGGCCATGCCCCACAAGAAGAACCCCATTGGCTGTGAGCAGATCACGGGGCTCGCCCGCCTGTTGCGCGGCAATGCGGCCGCCGCCTTCGAGAACGTCGCGTTGTGGCACGAGCGCGACATCTCGCATTCTTCGGTCGAGCGCGTCATCCTGCCTGACAGCTTCATCGCGCTCGATCACATGCTCCGCCGCTTCACCCGAATCGTCTCGGGGCTGGTGGTGCACCCCGAGCGGATGCTCGAGAACCTCGCGCGATCCAGAGGGGTCGTATTCTCGGGGACGGTGCTGCTCGAGCTGGCCCAGAGAGGCGTGTCGCGCGAGGAAGCCTACGACTGGGTGCAGCGCAATGCGCTCGGAGCCCAGGCCGAGGGCCGCGAATTCAAGGCGCTCCTTCTCGCCGATCCCGACGTCTTGCGCGTGCTCTCGCCCTCCGAGATCGATCGCGCGTTCGATCTTGGTTACCAGCTTCGTCACGTCGATCGGATTTTCGAGCGTGTCTTCCAGGAGGTCGCAGCGTAATGCGGGCCCGAGTGCTGGTCACGTTGAAACCGTCGGTCTTCGATCCGCAAGGGAAGACCATTGCCGAGGCCCTCAACTCGCTCGGCTATCAGGACGTGCAGGATGTGCGGCAGGGCAAGTACTTCGAGCTCGATCTCGATACGGGATCGCCCGAGCAGGCGCGTGTGCTGGCCGCGGAGGTGGCCGACAAGCTGCTCGCCAATCCGGTGATCGAGAGCTACCGCGTCGAGGTGGAGGACTAAATGAAATTCGCCATCGTGGTCTTTCCGGGATCGAACTGCGACCACGACGCCTACCATGCCACCCGCTACGTGCTCGGTCAGGAGGCGGAATATATCTGGCACAAGGACACGAGTCTCAAGGGTGCCGACGTGGTCATTCTGCCGGGCGGGTTCTCGCATGGCGACTATCTGCGCACGGGAGCCATCGCGCGCTTCTCACCCATCATGGCGAGTCGTCACCAGGTTCGCGCTCGAGGGTGGCCCCGTCCTGGGTGTCTGCAACGGTTTCCAGATCCTGCTCGAAGCGGGGATGTTGCCGGGCGCGATGCTCAGAAATCGCGATCTCAAATTTCATTGCGAGCACGTTCACGTGCGTGTCGAACGGACCGACACGCCGTTTACAGGGCTGTGCAGCTCCGGCCGGGTCCTCCGGATTCCAATCGCACACGGCGAGGGCAATTACTTTGCGAGTCCCGAACTGATTGCCGAGCTCGAGGCGAGTGGCCGCGTGATCTTCCGCTACACCGATGCCGAGGGTCGCGTCGTCGACGAAGCGAACCCGAACGGATCGATGAACGGCGTTGCGGGACTCTGCAACGAGAGACGCAATGTCGTGGGATTGATGCCGCATCCCGAGCGGGCGTGTGAGCTCGCGGTTGGCAGCGCCGATGGACTCGTGCTGCTCGAGTCGGTCGTGGCGGCGGTCCGCAACGGCCGGATCGGATCGTCGCCCGAGCCCGTTGAAGCGGTAGGAGCGTGAGAGCATGCCTTCGGCTCCAGGCGGCCCGCCGCTCTCGGCACGAGGCATTGTCGGCAAAGCGCTCCTGGCGTCGGGGGTGCTCATGGCGCTCTTCGGGCTGGGGATTCTGGTGGGTTGGATCCCGCTCGAGCTGGAAGCCCGGCGTCTCGTTGCCGTGGGCCTCCTGCTCACCGCCGCCGTCGATGTGGGGCTGGGACTCAGGTTTCTCGGAGAGCGTGGCTCGTGAGCGTCGATCCTGAACTGTTGAACCGGCACGGCCTCACACCCGAGGAGTACGAACGCATCCTCGACATGTTGGGTCGTGAGCCCACGTTCACCGAAGTTGGTATCTTTTCGGTGATGTGGTCCGAGCACTGCAGCTACAAGAGCTCGAAGATCCATTTGCGCCGGCTGCCCACCAGAGGCGCACGGGTGGTCCAGGGACCCGGCGAGAATGCCGGCGCGGTTGACATCGGCGACGGCCTGGCCGCGGTGTTCAAGATCGAATCGCATAACCACCCGTCCTTCATCGAGCCGTATCAGGGCGCGGCGACCGGCGTGGGCGGCATCATCCGCGACATCTTCACCATGGGTGCGCGTCCCGTGGCGCTGCTCAACTCCCTCCGGTTCGGGCCGATCGAAGAGCCCATGTCCCGTCGCATTCTGGAAGGCGTCGTGGCGGGGATTGCCGGGTACGGCAACAGCATCGGCATTGCCACTGTGGGCGGGGAAGTGGGATTCGACGAGTGCTACCGCCGGAACCCTCTGGTCAATGTGTTCTGTCTGGGCATCGCTCCGACGAGCGACATCATCAAGGGTGTCGCTTCGGGTGTCGGCAATCCTGTGTACTACGTCGGCGCCAAGACCGGACGTGACGGGATCCACGGGGCGACGATGGCTTCAGCGGAGTTCGACGAGCGTTCGGCCGAGAAGCGTCCCGCCGTGCAGGTGGGCGATCCGTTCATGGAAAAGCTCCTGCTCGAGGCCTGCCTCGAGGCGATGAAGAGCGGTGCGCTCGTCGGAATTCAGGACATGGGCGCCGCCGGGCTCACCTGCTCGACCTCGGAGATGGCCTCGCGCGGCGGCACGGGCATGGACGTGGACGTTTCGCTCGTGCCCCAGCGCGAGACGGGGATGACGGCGTACGAAATCATGCTCTCGGAATCGCAGGAGCGGATGCTGCTCGTCGTCAACCACGGGCGGGAAAGCGACATCGAACGCATCTTCGAGAAATGGGATCTGCACGCGGTTCAGATTGGCGCGGTCACTGGCGACGGCGTGGTTCGCGTGCGCGAGCGCGGCAACGTCGTGGCCGAGATCCCCTGCCGGGCACTCACGGACGACGCGCCGGTCTATGCGCGGCGGATGACGACTCCGGCCTATCTCGAAGAGGCACAACGTCTCGATCTCGAGGCCCTGACGCCCTCGGAGGCCGACGGAGAAGCCCTGCTTTCGCTGCTGGCCTCGCCCTCCATTGCCAGCAAGCGCTGGATCTACCGCCAATACGATCACATGGTCCGCACCAACACGATCGGACTGCCGGGAATGGGCGCCGGCGTCGTTCGGATCAAGGGCACCTCCCGCGCGCTTGCGCTGTCGGTCGATGGCAACGGTCGTTACACATACCTGGATCCAAAGCGCGGCGCCATGCTGGCGGTCGCCGAGGCCGCCCGCAACGTCGCGTGTGCCGGAGGGCAGCCCATCGGGGCGACCAACTGCCTCAACTTCGGCAACCCGGAACGGCCCGAGATCATGTGGCAGTTCGCGCAGGCAGTGGACGGCATCGCCGAGGCATGCCGCGCGCTCGATCTTCCGATTACGGGCGGCAACGTGAGCCTGTACAACGAGACGGACGGCCAGGCCATCTTCCCGACGCCGGTGCTGGGGGTCGTGGGACTCATCGAGCACGCGGCCACGGTGCTCGGCCGTACCATTCGGACGCCGGGCGCGATCGTCGTCCAGCTGGGTCACGCCCGTCAGTCGTTCGGCGGAAGCGAATACCTGAAGACCTTCTTCGGGCTCGTCCGGGGCACGCCGCCCGATGATCGATCTCTCAGCCGAGCGCGCGCTTCAGTCACTGCTCGTTCAAGCCGCGACGGAGGGACTGATCGACTCGGCGCACGACTTCGCTGAGGGCGGGCTGGCGGTGACGTTGGCCGAGTGTTGCTTCGACTCGGGTGGGCTAGGTCTCGAAATTGACGCGCCCTTGCCGGTGGAGCTGCCGGGTCGCTGGAGCGCGCGGGCGGCGCTCTTTGGCGAGTGCGCGTCCGCCGCCGTGGTCTCAACCACCGGCGATCGCGTCAAGGAGCTCTTCGCGCTTGCCGATCGGCTCGGCGTACCCGCGCATCGCCTCGGTACGACCACGGGCGAGCGACTGCGGATGAGCGTGGCGGGCGAGCTGCTCATAGACTTGTCGGTTCGCGAGGCCGAAACCGTCTGGTCCTCGGCTATCGGACAGTACCTTCGGACGTCGGGCAGCATGACCATGGACAAGTTCCGGGAAGAATGCGGCGTCTTTGGCATCTTCGGTCATCCCGAGGCGGCCAATCTCACCTATCTCGGGTTGTATGCCTTACAGCACCGCGGACAGGAAAGCGCCGGCATCGTCACCTCCGACGGCGCGCGTCTCCATGCCTCTCGCGCGCTCGGGCACGTCGCCGACTGCTTTGACAGCGATACGCTGCAGGGCCTGCCGGGCAATCTCGCCATCGGTCATGTTCGCTACTCGACGGCGGGCGACAGCGGCCTCATGAACGCGCAGCCCATTCTCATCGACTGCGCCCACGGACAGATTGCCGTCTGCCACAACGGCAATCTCGTCAATGCGTTCGAGCTGCGCGAGGAGCTCGTGCGTCGCGGATCGATCTTCCAGACCACCAGCGATACCGAAGTCATCCTGCATCTGTACGCCCGATCGCCGGCCAACTCGCCTGAGAGCGCCATTGTCGAGTCGATTCGGCAGATCAAGGGTGCCTTCTCTCTGGCGTTCCTCACGAAGGATCGTCTCGTCGCCGTCAGGGATCCGCATGGTTTCCGCCCGCTCGCCCTCGGCCGTCTCGGCGAGGCGTGGATCGTCTGCTCGGAAACCTGTGCCCTCGATCTGATCGGCGCCACCTACGTGCGCGATGTTCAACCGGGCGAGGTCGTCGTCATCAGCCAGGCCGGTCTGCAGTCGATTGGGCCCTTCCTGCCGTCGCCGCTCACGCAGTGCGTCTTCGAGCACGTGTACTTCGCAAGGCCCGACAGTTATGTCTTCGGCGAGAGCGTCAACGAGGTGCGTACCAATCTGGGCCGCATGCTGGCACAGGAGGCTCCAGTCGACGCCGATGTGATCGTGCCGATCCCAGACTCCGGCGTCTGCGCCGCGATCGGCTTTGCCGAGCAATCCTCTATGCCGCTCAGAATGGGGCTCATCAGGAATCACTACGTCGGCCGAACCTTCATTCAGCCGCAACAGTCGATCCGTCACTTCGGAGTGAAGGTGAAGCTCAACCCGGTGCGCAGCATTCTCGAGGGCAAGCGCGTGGTGCTCGTGGACGATTCGATCGTACGTGGGACGACGAGCCGCAAGATCGTTCGCATGGTCAAGGCGGCGGGCGCGCGCGAGGTGCACATGCGCATCAGCTGCCCGCCAACCATCTCGCCCTGCTTCTACGGCGTCGATACGCCGAGTCGGAACGAGTTGATTGCCGCGACACACACCCTCGAAGAGATCGAACGATTCGTGGACGCCGACAGCCTGCGGTACCTGAGTCTCGAGGGGCTGTTGCGGTCGGTCGGCCCCAAACGAGGCTCGTACTGCACGTCGTGCTACACCGGACATTATCCGGTCGCGTTCCCCCGCGACGAGCAGCAGTATCTGCAGCTCGCCCTCAAGCTGGACACGGTGAAGTCGGCATAGTGCGCGCGCGGCTTTCTCGCCTGGCCGTGATCGCTGCTGTCTGCGCGGGTGCCACGGCCGTGCCGGCGCAAGAGCGTGGACCCTCGCCAACCACTCCGGCCGACCTGCAGGCAGCCATCGACCGCCTCGGGAACCTCGAATACGAGATTCGATCGAGCGCGGCGCGTGTGGTGCGCCGGGCTCCGGCGGCGCAGGCCGTGCCGGCGCTGCTCAAGGCGGCGGCTGAACACACCGACGGCTACGTGCGGTTCAGAGCTCTGGTGCTGCTCGCGGGATTCGGCGATCCGCGCACGCGAGGGGCCATGGATCAGGCAGCCGTCGATCCGAACGACCGGCTGCGTGAGGTCGCCTACTCGTTCTTCGAGCAGCAGCCCGATCCGGCTCGTGCCACGTCGCTCCTGCGCGCGCTGGACCGCGAGCTGTCGGAGTTCGTGCGGCCCCGCTTGATCCGCGCACTGGCGGCGCATGGAACGGTGCCGGCCGTGGCCGATCGCCTGCGGGCCGAAGCCATGCAGGGTGAGGATTTCTTCCGCAGTGCCGTCATCGAGGCACTCGGCGACTACAAGGCCGCATACGCGCTGACGCAACTGACGACGATTGCCAATCTTGAAGGCCCGCTTCAGGACGACGCCGCGCTGGCCATCGGGAAGATCGGCGACAAACGGTCGCTGCCCACGCTCGTCGCTCTCCAGAAAACGGCGCCGCGCGAGACCCAGCCTGCGATTGCGGCCGGCATCTGTCTGCTGGGCATCAACTGCAACGCGCATCTCACCTATCTTGCCGATACGCTTCGCTTCGCTGAGAAGACGCCTGGATTCCAGGAACTGCTGCGCGCGACGTCCGGCTGTCTGGCGGCTGTCAGTGTCGCCGCGACCAGGGAGGAGCCCCTTGCTCCGCTGCTGCAGGTGGGCATTCAATCACGCGATCCGGCCAGGGCGCCTCTGGCGCTTTCGCTGGCGACGGTCGCCATTCGCAATTCCGGCTTGATGCTGCGATATCTGGAGAGCTCACCGGTCCGTGCGGGCGCCGTCGATTTGTTGCGCGACGGCTTCGACATGCTCGAGGAAGACTTCGGCGAAGAACAGTTCTTCGTCGCGGCGCGCCGCCTCTACTGGTCGGCGCCGGACGGTTCGCCGGGCCGCCAGCTCGGAGAGCTGCTGATTCGAACGCTCGAGTTCTGATCGACTCGACAGTCCATGGACTACAGACAAGCCGGCGTCGACATCGACGCAGGGAACGAGACCGTTCGCCGGATCAAGGGCCTGGCGCGAAGCACGTTCACGCCCGGCGTGTTGTCCGAAATCGGTGCCTTCGGCGGACTCTTCCGTCTCGATACCTCCCGCTACAACGATCCGGTGCTCGTCTCGAGCGCCGACGGTGTCGGCACGAAGCTCAAGGTGGCATTCCTGGCCAAGGTGCATCGGACGGTCGGCGCCGACCTGGTGAATCACTGTGTGAACGACATCCTCGTTCAGGGCGCCGAGCCCCTGTTCTTCCTCGACTACCTGGCGACCGGCCGGCTGGCTCCCGACGTGGCAGCCGAGATCATCGAAGGCATGGCCGCAGCATGCCGGACCAACGGCTGTGCGCTCCTCGGGGGCGAGACGGCGGAGATGCCGGGCTTCTACCAAGACGACGAGTACGATCTCGCAGGCTTCATCGTCGGCGTGGTGAATCGCGACCGGATCGTCGACGGGTCGACCATCAAGCCTGAAGACATCCTGATCGGGCTGCCGTCGACCGGTCTGCACACGAATGGCTACTCGCTGGCCCGCCATATCGTCTTTGAGCATCTGCGGCTATCGGTGAACAGCCGGGTTCCCGAGCTGGGTTGCTCCGTCGCCGAAGCGCTGCTCGCGACGCACCGGTCGTATCTGGCCGCCGTCCGGCCGCTTCTGGAGAACGGTCTCGTCAAGGGCATGGCGCATATCACCGGCGGTGGCCTCAGCGAGAACCTTCCGCGAATGCTGCCCGAAGGCCTGGCCGCGGCGGTCGACCGCCGGACGTGGCAGGTGCCCGCGCTGTTCCGGTTTCTCCAGAGCGAAGGGAATGTGCCGGACCAGGACATGTGGCGCACCTTCAACATGGGAGTTGGACTGGTGCTGGCGTGCAGCGAGGCGGATGCAGCCGACGCGATGGCCCAGCTTGGCAAAGCTGGGCGAATCGCCATTTGTGATGGGCCGTGTGATTGCCGCCCAGCGCGCCGTGATCTATGTGTGAAGCCTCTCGAGTCGGAAGGCGGCCCTTTCACTCTTGAACCGCAATCTCGGCGTTCTCATCTCCGGCCGCGGCAGCAACCTGCAGGCGATTGTCGACGCAATCCGAGGCGGGCGCCTGGACGCGCGGGTAGCTGTCGTGATTGCGAACCGACCTGACGCGACCGGCCTCTCGCGCGCGCGCCAGGCGGGAATCGACACGCTCTGTCTGTCGCACCACGACTTCACGTCCCGCGACGACCACGATCGGGCGCTGGTCGACGCGCTGCGCACGCGCAACGTGGGGCTGGTGTGTCTTGCCGGGTTCATGCGTCTGGTTGGTCCCGTCCTGCTCGACGCGTTTCCCGCGGCCATTCTCAACATCCATCCGTCGCTGCTGCCGGCGTTTCCGGGCCTGGAGGCGCAGCGGCAGGCCCTCCAGCACGGGGTCAAGGTGAGCGGCGCCACCGTGCATTTCGTCACCGGCGAGCTGGACGGCGGTCCAATTGTTCGGCAGGCTTCGGTTCCCGTGCTCGACGGTGATTCTGTGGAAAGCTTGTCGGCCAGGATCCTCGTCGAGGAACATCGCATCTATCCTGAAGCGATTGGACTCGTCCTCGCGGGAGGCTGGCGTCTCGAGGGGCGTCGCGTGGTCATGGTCGAATGACCGCGACAGATTCGTCTCATCTGGAATCTCGTGCGCGGGCGATCCGGCTGGAGCGTGGAAGGGAGCCGCTAGATGGCAGACTGGCGCGCCAGCGTCAGGATGGCGACATCGGGTGGGCAGTTGAGCCGGCACGGGACATAGACCGTGCCCACGCCGCGGCTGACGAATATGGCCGTGCTCTCTTGCGCGCCGGCGCCGGCCACCACCGGATACGTGCGCAGTCCAACCGGTCCGATGCCCGGCAGCACCACCTGTCCGCCGTGCGTATGACCCGAGAGCACGAGCGAAACGTCGAGCGCGGCGGCCTCCTGGAGCCGCCGCGGATCGTGGGCCAGCAGCACGACCGGACCGGTGGCGCCACGAAGCACGCGCGCGATTTCGGTGGCTTTCCGGGTCCAGAATCTGATGCCGGCAAGCTCGATCCGCTCGCCTTTGATGGTGCGCGCCGTGCGCGCGTCCCTGAGCACTTCGATGCCGTGGCGCCGGAGCGCGGCCGGCATGTCGCGGTCGTCGTCGTGATTGCCGAGGACGGCGAAGACGCCGTGCGGCGCCGAGAGACGCGAGAGCGCCTCGGCGCTGGGCCGAACGAACTGGCGATCGCCCCAGGTCACGTAGTCGCCCCCGAGCGCAATCAGGTCGGGCTGTTCGCGCATCATCATGGCCACGGCGTGTGTCACGTCGTCGAGGGGGACAGTCCGGCTGTGATGAAGGTCGGTGACGAGACCGATCGTGAGACCGTCGAGCGCGGGAGCGAGGCCTGAGATCGGTAGCGTGGCGCGCACGAGCTGAAGCCGATGCCGCTCGTAGGCGTAGCCGTATAGCGGCCGCGCCTGTGGCGACACCGATGCCCGCCGTCGCGACACCCTTGAGCGCCGCCCGACGCGTGAGCAGCATGGTTTATAGTAACAGCTTCGTTCGCACCGCCTTGCCCATCCCGCAGGTATGACGATCGATGAACAGCTGGCCCGATTGACGAAGGGCTGTGTCGACGTGGTGCGTGTCGACGAGCTGCGTCAGAAACTCGCGCGATTCGAGGCGACGGGTCGGCCTCTGCTCGTGAAAGTCGGATTCGATCCGACTGCGCCCGATCTGCATCTCGGCCACACCGTTCTCATCCGCAAGATGAAGGACTTTCAGGACCTCGGGCACACCGTCGTCTACGTGGTGGGCGACTTCACGGGAATGATTGGCGATCCGACCGGTCGATCGAAGACCCGTCCTCCCCTCTCGCGCGAGGAGATCGAGCGAAACGCCGAGACTTACAAGACCCAGATCTTCCGTATTCTCGACGCGAAGAAGACCATCGTGCGCTTCAATCGCGAGTGGCTCGACCCTCTCGGCAGCGACGGGTGGATTCGCCTGGCGGCGAAGTACAACCTCGCGCAGATGCTCGAGCGGCGCGACTTCAAGCAGCGCTATGCGGCGGGGCAGCCGATTGCGATTCATGAGTTCC
>CAWFOC010000003.1:912500-1096289 GCA_963817395.1 uncultured Acidobacteriota bacterium
GCGCGGGTAACACCGCGTGGAGGCCCGAACCAGTGTTGGTTGAAAACAGCTTGGATGAGCTGAGGATAGGGGTGAAAGGCTAATCAAACCTCGTGATTGCCCGTTCTCCTCGAAATGCTTTTAGGAGCAGCCTCGGGAGGTCGGCGTTGGTGGTAGAGAACTGGATGGACTAAGGGGCTTACCAGCTTGCTGAATCCAACCAAACTGCGAATGCCAACGACACGTATCCCGGGAGTGAGACGGTGGGGGCTAAGCTTCATCGTCGAAAGGGAAACAGCCCAGACTACCGGCTAAGGTCCCAAACTCTGTGCTAAGTGGGAAAGGATCTGGAGACGCTTTGACAACCAGGAGGTTGGCTTAGAAGCAGCCATCCTTTAAAGAAAGCGTAATAGCTCACTGGTCAAGCGGCTCTGGGCCGACAATCCAACGGGGCTTAAGCACAGGACCGAAGCCGTAGATTTCCGGATCCTGCGGGATCCTGGAGTGGTAGAGGAGCGTTGTCTGCGCAGCGAAGTCAGACCGTAAGGACTGGTGGAGCGCAGAGAAGTGACCCTGCCGGCATAAGTAGCGATAAGAGAGGTGAGAATCCTCTCCGCCGTAAGCCTAAGGTTTCCTGAGGAAGGTTCGTCCGCTCAGGGTTAGTCGGGTCCTAACGCGAGGCCGAAAGGCGTAGCGGATGGATATCAGGTTAATAGTCCTGAACTACCAGGAAGACGTTATCACGATGGGGGGACGCAGGAGGCTAACCGGGCCCACGATTGGACGTGTGGGTTCAGGCATGTAGGGGGATCCGCCAGGAAAATCCGGTGGGTCACATACCCTGAGGTGCCATGGCGAGGGCCGCAAGGCCCGCAAAGCCGGTGACGCCACGCTGCCAAGAAAAGCCTCTAAGGAGTCTTCCAGGTACCCGTACCGCAAACCGACACAGGTAGGCGAGGAGAAAATCCTCAGGCGCAAGTGAGAACCCTCGTTTAGGAACTCGGCAAACTCGCCCCGTAACTTCGGAATAAGGGGTGCTCTTTTGTGTCAGGCGGCTTGCCCGCCGAAGCGCGAAGGAGTTGCAGTGAAGAGGCCCAGGCGACTGTTTACTAAAAACACAGGGCTCTGCGAAGTCGAACACGACGTATAGGGCCTGACGCCTGCCCGGTGCCGGAAGGTTAAAGGGAGAGGTTAGCCGCAAGGCGACGCTTCGAGCTGAAGCCCCGGTAAACGGCGGCCGTAACTATAACGGTCCTAAGGTAGCGAAATTCCTTGTCGGGTAAGTTCCGACCTGCACGAATGGCGTAACGATCTGGGCGCTGTCTCAACGAGGGGCACTGCGAATTTGTGGTACCGGTGAAGACGCCGGTTGCCCGTGACTAGACGGAAAGACCCCGTGCACCTTTACTACATCCTAGTAGTGAATGCTGACGCGGTATGCGCAGGATAGGTGGGAGGCTTTGAACCCGGGATCTCGGTCTCGGGGGAGCCAACGGTGAGATACCACCCTTATCGCTTCGGCGTTCTAACCTCGCCCTGTCATCCAGGGCAGGGACACTGCTAGGTGGGTAGTTTGACTGGGGCGGTCGCCTCCTAAACGGTAACGGAGGCGCGCGAAGGTTCGCTCAGGCTGTTTGGAAATCAGCCGGAGAGTGCAAAAGCACAAGCGAGCTTGACTGCGAGATCTACAAATCGAGCAGGTGGGAAACCAGGCTTTAGTGATCCGGTGGTCCCGCGTGGAAGGGCCATCGCTCAACGGATAAAAGGTACGCCGGGGATAACAGGCTGATCTGAGCCAAGAGTTCACATCGACGCTCAGGTTTGGCACCTCGATGTCGGCTCATCGCATCCTGGAGCTGTAGCAGGTTCCAAGGGTCCGGCTGTTCGCCGGTTAAAGCGGTACGTGAGCTGGGTTTAGAACGTCGCGAGACAGTTCGGTCCCTATCTGTCATGGGCGCAGGAGATTTGAGTGGGGCTGTCCTTAGTACGAGAGGACCGGGATGGACGCACCTCTAGTGTACCGAGTTGTCGCGCCAGCGGCAGCGCTCGGTAGCTACGTGCGGAAGGGAGAAACGCTGAAAGCATCTAAGCGTGAAACCCTCCACAAGATGAGATCTCCCAGGCCGCAAGGCCTCTAAAGGCTCCTGGAAGATTACCAGGTGATAGGTCGGGTGTGGAAGCGCCGCGAGGCGTGGAGCTAACCGATACTAATCAGCCGTGAGGCTTGACCATATCTTTTCTTGGTGGTCGGAACGACTACCGTTTGCAGGATATTCAGTTGTCGCCGGCGCGTGTGTGCCGGCACGGGATCTTTGACATCGCTTGGGACGACCCACCTTCGCGCCTTTCGGCGCTCCGGCGGGCGAGCCGTATCGCAGAAGGCTCGCGCACCGAAGCTCGCTCCATGCGAGCGGAGGCGGGACCCCAGGCAACGAGTTCCCGGTGGTCACAGGAGCAGGGCCACACCCGTTCCCATTCCGAACACGGAAGTTAAGCCTGCTACCGCCGATGGTACTGCGTGGGAAACTGCGTGGGAGAGTAGGTCACTGCCGGGAGTATCATCAGAGCCCGACGATCGAAAGATTGTCGGGCTCGTTTCTTGTACGCGGCCGTCGGGGAACCTCCATGCACTTCACTCCGATGGACCGCGGCGAACTCTGCGACGAGAACCACCGGAGAACGATGCCCACCATCCCGATTGGCGTTCGAGTACCCGGCTGGGACGAGGACAAGTGGGCGATCACGTGTGAGCGCGCGCCGCACGAGTGGTCGGTCCACGATGTGCGCGTGTTCCTGGGCGCCGCCGCGCGCTGTCTTCCCTCGTTGAGCCCCGATGACCTCGAATACGAGCTGTTGCCTGAACGCGGCGGGATCCGCGTGCGGATTTTTCGCGGCACCCACGGCGAGGTGGTCACCTATACGCCGCTTGCCCTCTCCGCCGCGACGAGGCGCGCACTTGGTGTCGAGACTGCCCCCGTCACGTCGGTCCTCGTGCTCACCGATCGCGAGAGCACCGACGCCGGTGCGGTCATGGTGTCCCCAAGCCCCGCTGACTAGCCGAGACCCGCGGGTTGCTGCGGTCCCGCCTCCGCCCGGTGTGCCGACCCAGGACGCGTCTCGCCACCACAGGATGAGCTTCGCCGCGGCTCTCTTGCCGCGCTTCGTCCCTTGGATCCTTGAACCGTTGACGTCCGGCGCTAACAAGATGTCAATGCTCGACGTCTAATACAGGGCATGGACGGCGGGCCCGAACCTACGTCTGATCCCTATCGACACTTCCCCGTCTGGCCCGATGTTCACGATCGGTGGCTGCGCCTGCTCGTTTGCCCGATCCTGGGTCTCACGATCCCCAACCTTGCAGGCCTCATCGATCATCGATTCCATTCGCCCGGGACGTTGATCGCGAGCTACGCCGCATTCATTGCTATCGCGTTCGCCATTTACGAGGGCAACCGATGGCTGTATTTCCGGTTGCATGCTCCGGACAGCTGGCTGACGCGGCCCTGGGCGCGCCTTCGAGTGCTCCTGGGCACCGTCGTCCTCTTCACGCTGCCGCTCGCGGTCGTCGCACTGGGAACCTGGCGGTCCCTCACGGGCGATCCGTCCGCGACCTGGGGCCGTGTGGCGACGGGCGTACCTGCTCGTGATGATCGCCACGCTCGTCATCGTGCACATCTACGAAACGGTCTTCGTGCTCCGCGAATGGGCCGGCGATCGCTTGCGAGCGGAGCGGCAGCGGCGTCGGCAGATCGAGACCGAGCTCGAGCTGCTCAAGACGGAAGTTGATCCGCATGTGCTGTTCAACCATCTCAACTCACTCAGCCACCTGGTCGAAACCGCCGACCCGCGCGCGCCGACCTTCGTGCGGGCGCTGGCGGCGAGCTATCGGGCGCTCGTCCGGACGCGCGGTCGGCGTTTGGTCCCCCTCGCCGAAGAGTTGCAGCTTCTCGACGAGTTTCGATCGCTGATGGCGATTCGACTCGGGACCGCGCTGCACGTGGACATTTCAGTGCCCCACGACGAGGCCGAGCGGTGGCACCTGCCTCCGGTCGTCCTTCCCGAGCTCGTCGAAAACGCGGTGAAGCACAACGAGGCGACGCCGGCCGATCCGTTGATTGTCGACATCGCCTTCGCCGGCGGCCATCTGGTCGTGGAGAACAGAATCCGCCCGAGATCCACCTTGCCCGAATCGACGGGCGTGGGCCTCCGAAACCTTGCCGATCGCTTTCGGCTCACGACGGATCGCTCCGTGACGTGGAGCCGAGAGGACGGACGATTCCGCTTGGTGCTGCCCCTCGTGCCGGCTTCCGCGGCACATCGAGCCTCTCCGGCATCTTCATCCGACCCACGCGGCGATGGCGATTGAATTCTGGCGACCGGCGGCCCGATTCGACGACAATGCTCCGACATGCCAAACTTGGCGGCATACCACCCGCAGATCGTGCACTTCGCGATCGCCCTCGTGTGTGCCGGTGTCTTCTTCCGGCTTATCTCGCTGACCGGCTGGTTCTCGTTTGCCGGCCCCTCGGCCGCCATCCTGCTCCTCGCGGGGACACTGGCGGCGTTTGCCGCGGTGCATTCGGGCGTCGAGGCGCATGGGCCGGTCGAACGAGTGCCCGGTGCGCGTGCGGCGGTCGAGTCGCATGAACAATGGGGAGAGCGCGCGCGGACGGTGTTCGTCGGAGTCGCCGTGCTGGAGATCATCGCCGTGGTGCTCGCGGGCCTTCGGTGGCCGCGTGCCGCGCGCCCGGTGGCGATACTCTCGGCTCTGGCCGGCCTTGCCGGGCTCCTGGTCGTGTACAAGGCGGCGTCGCTCGGCGGCACGCTGGTCTACGGTTATGCGGGCGGGGTCGGGATCAGATCCGGCGATCCCGCCGACGTCGAACGCCTGCTGATCGCCGCGACCTATCACCACGCCGACGCTGACCGCCGCGCCGGCCGCTCGGATCGGGCGGCCGAGCTCGTGGAGCTCACCGCGCGCCGCTTTCCCGATCAGTACGAGGTGCAGGTGATGGCGGCGGAGTCGCTGCTGGCCGATCGAAAGAATCCGGCCGCCGCGCTCGAGCGATTGCAGACGCTTCCCCGATCCGGCGATGACCGTCTACGGGTGCGCGCGGGACTGTTGATGGCGCGCGCGCATGAGACGATCGGCGATCCGCAATCGGCCCGCGTGGTGCTCGAAGCCCTCAGGGCGGAGTTTCCGCTGAACTCCGCCGTTCAGCAGCGTTTGGCCCAGCTGGGGCCTCCCTAGCCCGCCGGTCCCGAGCCGCTTGCGTGTCCCCGTTGTAATCTCGAGCCGCGATCCGGATAATAGCGGCGCCTCGTTCTTCCCCGCACAACATGGAGTGGTGGCACTGGCTGGTGCTCGGCTCGATCCTGGTCGCGCTCGAAATGGCGGCCTCGGGCGGGTTCTACGTCATTTTCTTTGGCATCGCGGCGCTCGCGGTGAGCGCCCTGCACGTCGTGGGCGCGGCCGGCGCTCTCTGGTTGCAGCTCCTTCTTTTCTCCGTGCTGTCCATCGTTTCGCTGCTGCTGTTTCGTAGTCCGCTGTTGCGGTGGATGGGGTTGGACCAGCCGGCGCCCGAAGTTGACACGCTCGTCGGTGAAACGGCGGTGCCCCTTGAGGACATCGCGCCGGGTGCCGTCGGTCGCGCCGAGCTCAGAGGCAGTGCCTGGAACGCCCGCAATGCCGGGCCGGGAAACCTGGTGCGAGGCCAGCGCTGCACGGTGGTCCGCGTGGATCGTCTGATGGTGTGGATCGCGCCGGAAGGAGTCGGGTCATGAGCGGCACGCTCATTTCGTTGGTGGTTCTCTCCCTGCTCGTGCTCGTCGTCATCGCCAAGACGGCGGTGGTCGTGCCGCAGCAGAGCGCCTATGTCGTCGAGCGGCTGGGCCGATACGCCGGCACCCTTGGTGCCGGGTTCCATGTGCTGTTGCCGTTCGTGGACGTCATTCGTTATCGGCATTCCCTCAAGGAACAGGCGCTCGACATCCCCGCGCAGGTGTGCATCACCCGCGACAACGTGCAGGTGCAGGTTGACGGCGTGCTCTACCTCAAGGTGCTCAATCCCGAGCGCGCGTCGTACGGCATCGGCGACTACCTGTTCGGCATCTCGCAGCTCGCGCAGACGACGCTCCGCAGCGAGGTTGGCAAGATCGATCTGGACAGAACGTTCGAGGAGCGCACCAACATCAACACGTCGGTCGTGACCGAGCTCGACAAGGCTTCGGAGCCTTGGGGTGTCAAGGTCCTGCGCTACGAGATCAAGAACATCACGCCACCCACCGACATCCTCGCGGCCATGGAAAAGCAGATGCGGGCCGAGCGCGAGAAGCGAGCGGTCATCCTGACCTCGGAAGGCACGCGCGATGCGGCCGTCAATACCGCCGAGGGCGTCAAGCAGGAAGTCATCAAGGCGTCCGAGGCGCGGCGCCAGCAGCAAATCAACGAAGCCGAAGGCCAGGCAGCGGCCATTCGCGCCGTGGCCATCGCGACCGCGGAAGGCATTCGATCGGTGGCCGATGCCATTCGCATCGAGGGCGGCTACGAAGCCGTGCAGCTCAGAGTCGCAGAGCAATATATCGAGCGTTTCGGCGACATCGCCAAGACGGGCACCACCATCGTACTGCCCGCGAACCTCGCCGATGTCGGATCGATGATTACACTGGCGATGGAGATGATCGGCCGTGAGAAGGGCGGCTCGGCACCACTCCGACCTGCACCCCGCACGTAGCCCGGCGGAGCGGGGCCCGCGTGCTCGCCCGAAAGGCCGTCTCCGATCATTCTCTGACCAGGGGTCGCCCCTTGGCCAGGGGTGCCCGCCGTTCGCATCGTGAAACGCACACTCGCGCCTCCTGGCATCTCGGGCTGATAGACTAACGGGTTGTGAGACCTGGTCTGCAGATGCTCGAGCCGTCGCTCGTCGATCGCATTGTCGACGAGGCGATCGACGTCCTGGCGCGCACGGGTGTGTTGATCGAGGACGAGGCCGGGCGCGAACGGCTTGCCGCGCTGGGTCTTTTCGCCGACGCCGACACGCATCGGGTGCGATTTCCGCGCGACATCGTGGAGCGCGCCCTGGCCGACGCGCCGTCGACGTTCACGCTGTTCACCCGGGACGGTGCGCCGCACGCAGAGCTCGCGGGCGACAACGTGCATTTCGTACCTGCGTCCTCGGCGCTCAGGATTCTGGACCGCAAGAGCGAAAAGGTGCGCGAGGGCTCGAGCGCGGATTTCGTCGAGTACATCAAGGTGGCCAACGGTCTCAAGCACATCGCGTACAACTCGACGGCCTTCATCCCCAAAGACATTCCGCAGGACATCGCCGACGGCTGGCGGCTGTATCTCGCGCTGAGCTATTCGCGACGCCCGGTGGTCTCGGGCGCTTTTACGGCGTGGGGTGTGCCGCGAATGGGCGAGTTGATGGAGCGCTTCCGTCACAGCAAGTCGGAGCTCGTCGAGAAGCCCATGGCGATGTTCACCTGCTGTCCGAATACACCGCTCAGGTGGGGTGAAGATCCGTTGTGCAACATGATCGATTGTGCCCAGTGGGGCATTCCCGTCGAGATTGTGCCGGTGCTCCTGCTCGGAATGATCTCGCCCACGACGCCCGTCGGGGCGCTCGTGCTGCACACCGCCGAGATCCTGAGCGGCCTCACCATCATGCAGCGTGTGCGCCCGGGTACGCCTGTCGTGTTCGGCGGCGCGCCGGCGTCGTTCCACATGCAACTCCTGACCAATCCGATGACGGCCGTCGAGGCGCTGCAGGTCTACTGCGGCTATGCCCAGGTGGCGAAGCGGCTTCAATTGCCGTGTCAGGCCTACATGGCGCTCTCGGACTCGAAGTTCAACGATGCCCAGGCGGGTATGGAGACCGGCGTTGGCGCGTTTCTCGCTGCACTGGCGGGTTTCAACTCGATTTCTGGCCCCGGCATGCTCGACTATGTCAACTGTTTCAGCCTCGAAAAGCTGGTCTTCGACGACGAAGTCGTGGCTCACGCGCTGCGCTTCGTGAGGCCTGTGTCCGTGAAGGAAGACCTTCCAGCCGCTCCGCTCCTCGAAGAGCTGGTGCGTGACAAGCACCTGCTCACCTCCGAGCACACGCTCAGCCACTGGCCCGACGAGCTCTATCTACCAGGTCCGATGGTGGATCGCACCAACTGGGATCAGTGGCAGGAGCAGGGCTCGAAGAGCTGGCGAGATCGAGCGCTCGAGGTCGTCGAGGAGACGCTGGCGGCTTACGACGAACCCCCGCTCGATTCGGCATTGCACCGCGACGTGCAGGACATGTTCCGGCGCACGTGCAAGGAGGAAGGCGCCGTGCTGCCAGAGTTCGACGAGATGCGATGATTGACTATGCCCTGATGAACCAGCTCCTCTTCGAGGGCAAGCACGAGGTCATCAAGCAGATGACCGAGGCGGCCCTGGCAGAGGGGCGGCTTCCGATGGAAGTACTCGAGGACGGCCTGATTGCCGGCATGCGCGTCGTCGGCGAAGACTTCCGACACAACCGAATCTTCGTCCCAGAGGTCCTGCTTGCCGCCCGCGCGATGAAAGCCGGCATGGCGATTCTGCGGCCGCTCCTCATCGAGCGAAACGAAGAGAGCAAGAACAGCGCGGTCATCGTGATGGGCACCGTGAAGGGCGATCTCCACGACATTGGCAAGAACCTCGTGGGCATGATGTCCGAAGGTGCGGGCTTTACCATCGTCGATTTGGGGACCGACACCTCCGCCGATCGATTCGTGGAAGCGGCACGTCAGCA
Source organism: uncultured Acidobacteriota bacterium (assembly GCA_963817395.1). Lineage (GTDB taxonomy): Bacteria > Acidobacteriota > Vicinamibacteria > Vicinamibacterales > CAVPJW01 > CAWGYQ01. The sequence goes on from CAWFOC010000003.1 coordinate 921,245, forward strand.
CAATGCGTCCATTGTCGGGCTGAGCGCGCTCTTGACGACCACCATGGTGTACATGCGCACGGTCGTGCAGAAGTTCAAGGAGCCCGGTATGCCGCAGGTGAAGATCTGCATCGGTGGGGCACCCGTGTCGCAGGACTATGCGAATCAGATCGGTGCCGACGGGTACGCCGCAGATGCTGCCAGTGCGGTCGAGCTCTTCAAGCGCCTGCTCGACCAGTCGTAACGAGCTCAAGAGATGAGCCTTCACGTCACGATCGATGGCGTCGGTCTGGAGGGACGCGAAGGCGCCAGCCTTTTCGAATGTGCCGAGTCGGTGGGTGTCCGTGTTCCGACCTCGTGTGTGAAGCAGGGCAAGTGTCGCGAGTGCCTGGTCGAGGTCGAAGAAGGCATGGAGCACCTGACGCCGCTTGCTCCCCAGGAAGAACATCTCAGCGGGCGTTTCCGGCTGTCCTGCCGTGCGCGTCTCGTATCGTCAGCCGGCGAAGTCCGGTGCCATACCCTGAGGCGCGGGTCACTGCGCATCGAAACCGAGTCTCACGGCCTTGGCGAGTCGCATGAGCGCCTCGATCCCTCCGTCACCCGGCGCGGCAACACGATCCTGCTCGACGATGTGCCGATTGCCGAATCGTCGGCTGCGATCCACGGTCTGGCGGTAGACATCGGCACGACAACCGTGGCGCTTCGGCTTTACGACCTCGAATCTGGCGCTCTTGAGGCCACATACTCGTTCGAGAACCCCCAGCGTTTCGGCGGGTCCGATATCATGGCCCGCATCCACTTCGACGGGGAGCACAAGGGTCGCCTGCTGCAGCGCACGCTGCTGGGCTATCTCACGCACGCCATCGAATCGCTGGGGCCCGATCCCCGCACGATTTACGAAGTGGTCATTGCGGCCAACACGACGATGCGGGATCTGTTCTTCGGGATGGACGTGCAACCGATCGGGCAGATGCCGTATCGGTCGGTGACCGAAACGCAGTACCTCACCGGAGACCGTGCCACGACGAGCCTCGCCGTCAAGGCGAGCCGGCTGCGTCTACCGGTTCATCAGGACGCTCGTGTGTACGGATTGCCGCTCATCTCCAGCCATGTGGGAGGCGATGCCGCCGCCTGCGTGCTTGCCACCGGCGTCGGCGAGGGGAGCGAGATTACGGCCGTGATGGACATCGGCACCAATACCGAGGTCATCATCGGCAATCGCGAGCGGCTGCTCGCGGCGTCCTGCCCGGCGGGCCCGGCGTTCGAAGGTGGGGCCGTCAGTTGCGGCATGCCGGCACTCGACGGTGCGATTGAGCGCATCCGGCTGTCGAGAAATGGCGTGGACGTGCGCGTGATTGGTGGTGGTGCACCCGTGGGCGTGTGCGGCTCAGGGCTGGTGGATTTGCTGTCGGAACTTCGTCGCACCGGGCTCCTGAGCGGCACGGGCCGCTTCGTTGACGGGTCGTCGCTTTTCCCGATCGACGGATCGCTGGCCCTGACCGAGGCCGACATCAACGAGCTGGCCCAGGCCAAGGGCGCGAATGCCGCTGGGCTTCGTGTCGTGCTCGATGTCTATGGCGCCGGGCTCGACAAGGTCTCGCGACTCTATCTCGCCGGCGGCTTTTCTCGTCACCTCGACGTCGAGGCTGCATGCCGGATTGGTCTCGTGCCCGACATGCCGCGAGAGCGCATCGTGCAGGTCGGCAACGCTTCGCTCGAGGGCGCGTCCATCGCGCTTCGCTCGGTGAGCCGCCGCGCCGAGATCGAGCAGCGCGTGAAGCGTATCGAGCACGTCCGGCTCGAGGCGCATCCCAATTTCTTCGACTGCTTCGTGGAAGGGTGTCAGTTCGACCCGTTCGGCTGTTCCGTGGGCAGCGAGTCGTGACGGGGAATCCTGTCGTGTATGCCGTTGAGGCGAACGTCGCGCACGAGGTGACGGATCGCGAGTACGCGAGGCTGCTTGGCCTGCCGCGGCACCGTGCTCTCGACGGCGATCTCGGCGAGCGCGCGTTCAACGCGCGCGAGTGGTATGCACGGCATGGGCGTCCATTCGCCACGGCCGTCCGGCATGAGGTCACCCGACTCGGCCCGGAGACCGTCGTACTCGACAACGGTTCGCGCCTTTCGAGCAGAGCGTTGTCGACGCGGGTGGCGGCTGAGGCGTCGCGCAGCGTGGCCGTCGTCGCGGTGACGGCCGGGCCTGAGATCGACGAGGAGACGACCAGGCTGTGGGCTGAGGGCCGGCCGGACGAAGCGTTCTTTCTGGACCGACTCGGTGCCGCGATTGTGGAGCGTCTCATCGATTGGACAGCAATCGCTATTTGCCGGCGCGTCGGAGCGGAGAACCTCACTGCCACAACAGCCCTTCGCCCTGGTTGCAGCGATTGGGATCTCGCCGATCAGCACACGCTCTTCGAGTTGTTCGCCGGTGTGAGCAAGCCGATGGTGATGCTCGAGTCGGCCATGATGGCGCCCAAGAACTCGATGCTCGGCGCTGTCGTGCTCACCACACGGCGCCTGGCGGCCACGCCGGCAGACTCGTGCCGTTCGTGCGACCTGACGCCGTGCGCCTTCAGACGCGTTCCGTTCGATCAGTCGGGTCGGCCGAGGTTGTCGATGCTGAGCGAGGTTGCGCCATGACACGTCCGGCGCTTCTGGCGGCTCTCGACGAGCGTGTGCTCGTCGGAGACGGAGCCATGGGCACCCAGCTGCAGCTCGCCGGCCTGGAACCGGGAGGTTGCGGCGAAGCCTGGAATCTCGATCATCCTGAACGCATCCTGGCCATCCAGCGCGCATATGTCGAAGCCGGCGCCGAATGTCTGCTCACGAACACGTTTGGCGCCTCCCGCATCATGCTCGAACGGCACGGCGAGGGTACCCGCATCGATGCCATCAATAGGGCAGGAGTTGTCCTGGCCCGGCGTGCCCTGGGTCCTGGTGGCGGATTCGTCATCGGCGACATCGGGCCGTTCGGAGGTTTGATGGAGCCGTATGGCGAGATCGCCGTGTCTCGCGTCGAACACGCCTTTCGCGAGCAGGCGCGTGCGCTCGTCGACGCGGGCGTGGACGCTGTCATCATCGAGACGCAGACGGCACTCGAGGAGCTCGACGTCGCCATCACCGCTGCCCGCGAAGCCGGCGCGCCTGTCATCATCGGTTCCATCGCCTTCGATCGGATGCAGGCGGGAACCGAGGTTCGCACCATGATGGGTATCAGTCCGGAAGACGGCGCCCGGTTCATGGTCGACCGAGGCGTAGACATCCTCGCGCTCAACTGCGGCACCGGCATCGACATGACGGTGGCCGCCGACGTCGTGCGCCGCTACCGCTCGGTGACCGACCTGCCCGTCATGGCGCAGCCGAACGCCGGCCAGCCGGTGCTCGAGAACTTTCAGGTGATCTACAAGCAGACCCCGGCGGAAATGGCGATGGGCGTGGTCGACGTTGTACGGGCCGGCGCGCGTATCGTGGGCGGGTGTTGCGGAAGCACGCCGGCGCATATCCGGCGGCTCAGGCTGGCGCTCGTGGAGTCGAACATGCTGGAGACGCGATGAAGATCCGGTTCTTCACTCCGGACCCGGCCCTCGATCATCTGCTGGCGTCGCATCGCGTGGATGGATCGGGCGTCGGCATCAATTACGTGGACGCCTGCCTCAAGCCCGTCAAGATCTCCCTGCCGGATGGGCGCAAAGTGACCTGCAAGCGCCGCGGGCTCAAGCTGACGCTGACCATCGGCGACAAAGCCGGCGAGGGATTGCTGCGCCGCCTGGCGCACGGCCCTGACGAGAAAAAGATGTTTCGTGAGGCGCTTGCCGAAGCCGCTGGACAGCTCGGCGCCGAGCTCTCGTTCGAGGACGGGAGCTACTTTCTCGAGATCGGCTGACTCTTCGCGAAAATCTCCCGCACGACGGCGTCGCGCAGCTGGTCATCGACCGCGCGAGTGCCTGGCCGGCGGCCGGACTTCGAGCTCGTCAACGTGTTGAACGAGACCAGATAGCCGGACCGTGACGGTCGGTGAAGATAGAGGTGCGAGATGAAGCCGTTCTGGTCGCCGCTGTGGCCCACCAGCTCCACCCCGTGGTGCCGCTCGATGAAGCACGAGAGACCGGCCCATACGTCGCTTCCGCTGCCACCCTCGCCGTCCATGGCCTGTATGACTGGTTTGAACATCTCGTCGAGCGAGGCCCGCGCAAGCACTCCGTCATAGAGCGAGCGGCTCTCCTCGCGGCCACCGATCAGGAACGCGAGGTACTTCGCCATATCCGGCAGTGGTGCATTGAGCCCCCCGTTCGACACGGTGATACCGGTATCGAAGTCGAAGGGCGCTTCGGCCTGTCCCTCATCGGTCGCATGGTAGCTGTGCGACCGCGATGCCCGGAGGTGGTAGGGAGCGCGGTCGAAGAACGTTCGATGCATGCCGAGCGGCATCAGGATGTTCTTGGTGATGTACACCTCGTAGTCGTCACCCGACAACGATTCGATGATGCGTCCCAGAAAGATGATGCCAGGATTCGAGTAGCTGTACTTCGTGCCTGGTTCGAAGAGCATGTCCGTGTAGGGGAGCATCGCGACGATCTGCTCCCAGCGAGTCGGCTCGAAGGGATGCCAGCTCTTATCGCCACCCCACGGCCACGTGCCAGCCCGAAAGCCCCCGCTGTGTGACATCAGGTGCCTGATCGTCACCTGCGACATGTCGCCGAACGGATTGTGGACCTCGCGCAGTTCCGGCACGTAGTTCACCACCGGATCATCGAGTGAGAGCAGCTTCCTGTCGCGCAGCTGCATGACCGCCACACCCGTGAACGTCTTGGTCACCGATGCCCAGTGATAGATCGTGTCGTCGTCGATAGGTCGCCGGCTCTCGAGATCCTGGTAACCCTGGAACGATCGCGCGGCAATCTGTCCGTCTTTGACGAACGCGAGGCCGCTGCCGACGATGGCCGCCTTGTTCGTGAGGTCTCTGTGAAGTCGAACGATGTCCGGCCAGGACCGGTTGAACTCATCGGCCTGCGGAGTCAGACCCCATCCGACGCCGGAAGCCGAGGTATGACTCGAAGCGGCGGCGACACTCACGATGAGCACCCCGGTAGCGAGCGCGCGCGCGCAGACCATCAATGTCCTCCTGGAGGCCGCCCTTGCCCGTACCCGTCGATCAACTCGCGGCTTCGGCGGCACCCGGGATCATATCGTGGAGATCGCCTTCGCGGATAATGGAGCGGTGAGCTTGCGAGGCAATCGACCAACGATCACCGCGGGCCTCCTGCTCGGCATCGCCCTCGGCGCCCTGGAAGCCACTGTCGTCGGCACGGCCATGCCGACCGTCGTCGCGCAGCTGGGCGGCCTGGATCATTACAGCTGGGTCTTCTCCGCCTACCTTCTCACGTCGACCGCCTCGCTGCCCATCTGGGGCCGGTTGTCGGATCAGTACGGGCGACGGCGTGTGTTCCTCTACGGGATCGGGCTGTTCCTCCTGGGTTCGATGCTGGCCGGCGCGTCGCGCTCGATGCCGCAGCTCGTCCTGTTTCGTGCGATTCAGGGGCTCGGTGCCGGCGCCCTCATTCCCATTGCGCTGACGATCATCGGCGAGATCTACACCCTGCAGGAACGCGCGCGGATGCAGGCCGTGTTCAGCGGCGTCTGGGGCGTGGCGTCGATCATGGGACCGCTGGTCGGTGGATGGCTGACCGACACCTGGTCGTGGCGGCTGGTCTTCTACATCAACCTGCCTTTCGGCCTCGCGAGCGCCGTCACCTTGATGCTCACGTATCCCGGCGGCGCCACGATGGGGAAGACGTCCGTGGACTGGGCAGGGGCGTTCCTGCTGTTCGGGTCGGTCAGCGCGCTGCTGGCTGCACTGTCGTCGGTGGGCGGGCGGCCCGAGCTCTGGATCCTGACGGCGATCGTCCTGGCGGCGCTGTTTGCGCTCGTCGAGCGGCGTGCGGCGGATCCGATTCTGCCCTTTTCGCTCTTCCGCTACGCGATCGTGCCCTGGGCCCTGCTCATCTGCTTTCTGCTGGGTGTCGACATGTTCGGCGCCGTGGTATTCGTCCCCTTGTTCGTACAGGGTGTGATGGGCGGCTCGGCCACTGCCGCCGGGACCGTGCTGACGCCGCTGTTTCTCGGCTGGGTGATCACCTCGGTGATCAGCGCGCGTCTGATCCTGCATGTCGGTTATCGCTCGGTCACGATCGCCGGGGTCGCGACGATGGCGCTTGCCTTTGCCGGGTTCGCCTCGCTCGATGCCCGCTCTCCACATAGCTACCTGTTGATGGTCGCCTTCGCACTGGGCGGCGGCATGGGCTTCTCGATGCTGGCCCTCCTGCTCGCCATGCAGCACGCGGTGGACCGATCGATGCTCGGCCTGGCCACGTCGATGAACCAGTTCTCGCGCAGCGTCGGGGCGGCCCTGGGAGTGTCGATGATGGGGGCGATTGTCGCGGCCCGACTTGGCCCAGAGAGTGCGGCGCTGCAGCTCGGCGCCGGCACGAGCCTCCGGCTCGATCCGATCGTTGCCGAGCATCTCGCGTCTGCGCTGCGGATCGTGTTTTGGTGCGGAACCGGCATTGCGGTCGTGGCGTTGATTCCGGCGTTCTTCCTGCCGCCCGTCGATTTTCACGGCGGCGTGCCACTGGGAGCCGGGGAGCAGCTGCTGGCGGCAGAGATGACCAATCTCGAGCCGGCCGACGAGCCTGTCTGCGTCGAGCGCCCGTAAGTGCCGGTAGCCCGCTAGCCGTCGCTCAGCGGTTCGCGCGCCCAGAAAACGAAGTCGGTTGTTGCGGGCTCGGCGCCTCCCGTGCGAAGGAGCAGCGCGATCTGCCCGCGGTGGTACGACGAGTGTCCGAAGAGCTGTGTGAGGATGTCCTCGACGCGGTTTCTGTAGCGGGGTCCTTCGGTGCTCGCGTATTCGAAGACGCGGGCCAGTTCGCGCTCGTCCAGCCGTTCGAGGTAAGCCGCCCAGGCCGACTGCACATCGGTGGCCATCGGGCGAAGCGTGGTCAATGCGGCGCCCGATGGGAACAGCTCCAGGGGCCGGTCGGCCTTCACCCCCAGTCGATACAACCACATGTGGCGCGCCGCCATCATGTGCGCAAAGAGATCGACTGATTTCTGAAACCATGGCGCCGATTGGGATTCCATTGGCACCCGCTCGAGCGACGCCAGCACCTTGTCGTGCGCGTCCTGCTCGTAGAGGAACCAGCGGCGATAGCAGTTGTCGAGCGACATGAGACCTCGCAGGAGCCGTGACCCTGGGTAGCGGCTAGGGCTTCCCGACGGTGAGCCCGAAATTGAAATTCGGTGTCCCCAGCTTCATATAGAGCCGCAGCCAGACCGGCAGCATCATTTCCGTGGCGCGTGCGCTGGTGATATCGCCGAGATCGATCACCTGATCGCGCTTCCAGCCGAACCAGTCGACGAGCCCGTCGACGACACGCCGCTTGGCTGCCTCATCGTTCCCGCCCACGAATACTACATGGTCGCCTGGCACCAGCGAGGGGTTGACCATGACACGGCAGTTCACGGTGTTGAGCGTCTTCACGACTTTCACCCGCGGCAGCGCCAACTGTATGCGCTCGCCGAGAGACTCGGTGTTGCAGATCGAGAGCGTCGGCGGCATGCCACGGGAGGTGTCGAGAGGATTGGCGAGATCGATCAGAATCTTGCCGTCGAGATTGTCGGCGCCTGCCAGGCCGAGCGCATCGAGTGACGCGGTCCCGGCCGTGCAGTTGAAGACAATCTCGCCAAAAGAGGCTGCGTTCCGAAAGCTTCCCTGGGACGCCGTACGGCCAGCCGACAGCGCCCAGGCCAGGGCCTTGGGATTCCCGGTCTCCCGCGACCCCATCATCACCTCGTGGCCGCGCTGAACCAGAGCCGACCCGATGGTGCTGCCGACCATACCCGTACCCAAGATCGCGATGTTCATGGAGTTCTCCAACAAAATGTACCATTAGACGCGCAGGTGTTGATTGGGGTGCCGGCGATTTGCGTTGGGCCCGAGTGACCACCTCAAGGAGCATGCGCATGGCTGACACAGGCGAAAAGTTCGAGATCGTCAAGACCCCGGACGAGTGGCGCGAAGCGCTCTCCCCAGATGAGTTCCAGGTGTTGCGCCAGCATGGCACCGAACGTCCCGGCAGCAGTCCGCTCAACCGCGAGCACCGCGCCGGCACGTTTCATTGCGCGGCGTGCGATCTGCCGTTGTTCGATTCGGATGCCAAGTTCGAGAGCGGAACTGGTTGGCCCAGCTTCTTCCGGCCGCTCGACAAGGCGCTGGGAACCTCGTCTGACCGCAGCCTCTTTATGGCGCGAACCGAGGTGCACTGTCGTCGGTGCGGCGGGCACCTGGGTCATGTCTTCGAGGACGGTCCCGGGCCGACGGGACTGCGCTACTGCATGAACGGCGTCTCGATGCGATTCAAGCCGAGTGCCGAGCGCGGCGCGCGCTGAGCGCCGCTGCGCCATTCGTGGTCGAGAATGCCGTAAACATTGTGGTCGACAAAGTGATCGTAGAGCCACTCCGCCTCGCGCACCACGCCTTCATGACGGAATCCCAATCGCTTGGCAACCCTGCAACTCTTCACGTTGCCGGTCGCGCATCTCAGTTCGACGCGGTGCAGATCGAGGCCCTCGAAACTGAGATCGATCAAACCGGCACAGGCGCGGGTGACGATACCGCGATTCTGCAGGCGGGCGGTGAGCCAATAGCCGATCTGGGTGGCGCGGTTGGGTCGGTCGATGTAGTGATGGCCCATCGTCCCGGCGATCGCGCGCTGGTACCAGATGCCGAGCGTGTAGCCGTTGCCCTCCGATGATCGCCGCTGGGTGTTCCGGATGAAGTCGAGCGTGTCATGCACGGCCTGAACGCCGTCGACCCATGGAAGCCATTCACGCAGATGGGCGCGGTTCTCGTGGGTCAACGCGAACAGCGCGTCGGCATCGTCGGGACTAAGAGGCCTCAGAGAGATGTCGGCGTCGAGGCGGTACTCGTGCATCGCGCCATGCGCCGGCTAGACCGCTTCCGCCACGCCAGCCGGACACGAGATGCCGGTGCCTCCCAGACCGCAGTACCCGCCAGGATTCTTGGCCAGATACTGCTGGTGATAGTCCTCGGCGTAGTAGAGCTCTGGAGCGGGCGCGATTTCCGTAGTGATCGGCCCAAAGCCCGCGTTCGTGAGCACACGCTGATACGCGTCACGTGAGGCATCGGCGGCTCGGCGCTGTGATTCGTCGGTCCAGTAGATGGCCGAGCGGTATTGTGTACCTCGGTCGTTGCCCTGTCGCATGCCCTGCGTCGGATCGTGGTTTTCCCAGAAGATTGTCAAGAGATCCTCATAGCGTGTCGCCCGAGGATCGAAGACCACGAGCACCACCTCCGTATGGCCGGTGGCGCCTGTGCAGACTTCCTTGTATGTGGGATTCGGCGTGAGTCCTCCGGCATAGCCGACGGCCGTCGAGTAGACTCCCGGCGCCGTCCAGAACTTGCGCTCGGCGCCCCAGAAGCATCCCATCCCGAAGATCGCCGTCTCGAAGCTCTCCGGAAACGGGGGTGTCATGGAGGTGTGTTTCACGAAATGCGTGGAGGGCACATGCATGTGCTCGCTCCGGCCTGGAAGCGCTTCCTCAGCGGTCGGGATTCGCGTCTTGTCAGCATGCCACCACATGGCGTTCAGACTCCTGGATTGTCACGGTGCAGCCTCGACGAGCCTGGCGGACCGTGAGCCTCGAGAACAATCGTCGTATCATGACGGCGTCACCCCTGATCGTAGGTCGACCACACCGAAGGTGTAAAGCCGAACGCATCATGTCGCAGCGATCCGATCTCAGGCTGGGGATCATCGGATACGGCCGTCTCGCCCAAGGCTATTACACCCCGGCCCTCCAACGGATGCGAGGCGTTCAGGTGACCTGCATCGGCGATCCGGGCGACCCTGCGCGCGAGATGGCCGCCCGAAACTTTCCTCGAGCCGTCATCGGCCATTCGCACGAGCACGTGATCGAGCAGGCCCCCGACGCTGTCCTGGTGGCCACGCCCCCATCGACGCACGTGCAGATCTGGCGTGCCGCCCGACAGGCCGGCATCTTCTCGTTCGTCGAGAAACCGTTTGCACTCGCCGCCGAGGTCGACGGCCTGCCCGAGCTGAGCGATAACGATGCCATGATGATGGTGGACTTCAACCGCCGATTCTGGCCGCTCTACCAGCAGGTCGGCGATCTGGTGCAACAGGGCCGTATCGGCATTCTCCAGCAGGTCGACTTTACGATGCACATCAACAGCGAGCGGTGGGGCGGGGCCAATCACCTGCCGCGAGAAGGAGGCGTCCTGTTCGATCTGGGCAGCCACGCTGTCGATGTGGTGTGTGGTATCGTCGGCGCCCAACCGTCGGCTGTCCGGGCCAGCCGTCCGCTCGAATCACCGAACGCCGTACGCCTGGACCTGGACTTTCCACGGGATGTCCGCGCCTCTTGCGACCTCCGCCACTGTAACTACAATCGCGAAGCTTTGCTGGCGATCGGAACCTCCGGCCGCATCCTGCTTCGCAACCCGAACGCCGCCGTGCACATCACGTCCAGAACGGGATCTGGAGGTCCGGTGGCTCTCGTCCGAGACGTTGCGGGCCTGGGATATCGCTTCGTATTCGTCGGGCGCCGGCTCCTGCGCTACAGCATTCGACGATCCCTCGACACCTTCGTGAGCTGTATTCGTGAGCCGCGGGCCTTCGAGCCCGGTTACGGGGCAGCTCTCCAGAATACGCGTCTGCTGGCCGGGGCGGCCGCGATGCTCGAGCTCGCAGGAGGGAACCCGGACCTCCGGGCACGGGTATGACTGAGACACGCCGGCGCGTGGCCATGATTGGTCTCGACGCGGTCGACCTGGACTTCGTCCGCTCGAACCTTGTGGCCCTTCCGAATCTCAGGCGAGCGCTCGAATGCGGCGTGACGCGGCCGCTCCGTTCGACTGCCGACGAATTGGCCGGCTCGGTGTGGCCCACCTTCTACACTCGGACGCGTCCCGGTCAGCACGGCCTCTATCACCACCTCCAGTGGGACGCCGCGTCCATGCAGATGCGCCGCGCCAGCGAAGACTGGCTGTACTCGGAGCCGTTCTGGCACGACCTCGGCCGCCGCGGCCTGCGCACCCTGGCGCTCGACGTTCCCATGACCTTCCGCCCCGGGCCGATCAACGGGGCTGAAATCATCAGCTGGGGTTCACACGACGAGCTCCGGCCGTTCTCGTCATATCCACCCGAGTTGGGTCGGCAGGTTCGAGAGAGATTCGGCCGTCACCCGATGGGCTACGAGTTTCCGCTGAACAAGACTGCGGGTGTGCTCGAGCAAGTCCGTCAGGGGCTGGTCGAAGGGGCGCGCCGAAAAGGAGAGCTCGCGGCCTGGCTCGCGGCCGAGCCGTGGGATTTCTTCATTGCCGTGTTCGGCGAGGCGCACCGCGGTGGCCACCTGCTCTGGCCATCCGACGGGATTCCGCCGACGGCCTTGCTCGATGTGTATCAGGCCATCGATCGCGCAGTGGGAACACTCATCGATCGACTGACTCCGACGGCCAATGTGTATCTTTTTGCTGTTCACGGCATGGGCCCGAACCACAGCCAGGAGCATCTGCTCCCGATCTTGCTGAAGATCGTGAACGCCCGATTCACCGGAACGTCGGAGAGCAGCGGTGGGGGGCGCTCGAGAAGCCTGATTCCGTGGTTACGACAGAATCTGCCGCCCGGCGTCCAGAATGCCATCGCGCGAATGGTGACCACCGAGGCTCGTGACAGCGTCATGAACCACTCGGTTATCGACGGTCACGACTGGACGCGGACGCCGGCTCTGGCCGTGCTCGCGGACCTCAGCGGCTATGTACGCTTCAACATTCGGGGCCGCGAGCAGCGAGGCATGCTGGATGGAGGTGACGCCGTGCGCACCTACCAGGAGGAGCTGGTCGGCGCGCTTCGCTCCTACCGGCTGCCCGACGGCACACCCCTCGTGCGAGACGTGACTGCGTCCTCGTCGATGTTCAGTGGCGGGCGGTCCAACTTGCTGCCGGATCTGATCGTCAAGTGGACGCCGGCGCCGCCTGCCGCCGAGGTTCAGTCCGACACGCTGCGGGGCGTCCACTCCCAGCCGATCACCACGCGGGTCGGCAACCATCGTGCGGACGGGTTCTGCATCGAGCTTTCTCCCGACATCCAACACGGGGCGACTGGAGAGGCCAAGCCGATCTGGGAATTGGCCGCCCACGCCTGCCAATCCCTGCTTCCAGCAACGTCGGCGCTCTGAGCGGGTCACGGCCATGGCTGATTCCGATCGAAGGCGATCGAGCTCGAGCGGCATGCTGCCGCGACGTCCAGTGGTCGGGATTCTCGGCTCGGGTGACCGCGCCCATCCCGCAGCCGCCGAAATCGCACGCTGGGTTGCAGGTCGAGGCTGGCATTTGCTGACCGGTGCCGGTGGTGGTGTCATGGCCGCAGCCAGCCAGGCATTCAGCGAGGTTTCGAACAGGCGCGGGCTCTTGATCGGGATCGTCCCGGGAGAGGTGAAGCGAATGGAAGCGCTCGAGCGTCGCGCGCCATCGGCTCCGATACCCGGGCGCTACTCGGCTCGTCAGGGATATCCCAATGCCTGGGTCGAGATTGCGATCTTCACGCACCTTCCCGACAGCGGCGTCGCGGGCACGCTCGCGTCGAGCCGCAATCACATCAACGTGCTGAGCGCGAACGCGCTGGTAGCGTTTCCTGGCGGCGCGGGGACCTTCTCGGAGATGTGGCTGGCCGTGCAGTACGGCGTTCCGATCCTGGCGTTCGGCCTCCACGACGAGGTGCCGAACGCCGTCGAGCGTGCCCTCGATCTCGAGGAGGTAAAGACGTTCCTCGTTCGAGTCATCGGCGACGACTAGCCGACGAAACGCTCGCGGGGCGGGCTGCTCACTGATCCTGCCATTCGTTTCGCTGGACGACCGGAAGCTGCAGGGCGCGTTCCCGGTCGAGGTCGAGCGATCCGACGTGCAAGGTCAGCGGCGATTGCACCCACTTGTAGATCGACTGCGTGAACAGCTTCGAAAAACGTTCGGCCCACGCGCGCAGGGATTCGGGCGGCAATTCCGGGAAGAGATCGGCAAGCGCGCGGGACACTTCGTCGGGTGCGAGCTTTTCTGCGGCATAGAGATGCAGACAGGCGTCCAGCACCGGAAACGGCATCAGCTCGGCCTCGGCTGACTGCGACTCGGCGAGCTCGGGGCTCGGCTCGGTAGCGAGCGTCTCGGCGATGCCTTTGAAGCCGAACCGCGCCTGAAGGCGCTCGAGCAGGGCAATCACGATGGTCTTGGGCACGTTGGCGATGACCGACAGGGCACCCTCGAGATCTCCGCCGATCGTGGTGTAGCCCACGGCCTTCTCGCTCATGTCGCCGGTCTGCAGGAACAGCGCGCCGGAGCTGTTGGCCCAATTCCACATGCGCAGGCTGCGCAGCCGCGCCTGGACGTTCTGGCGCGTCAACGCCGTCGGCTCCGCCCCCTGCAGCATCTCAGTCGTGACCTCCAGCTCCCGTTCCCATGCATCGGCGAGCGGCACGCTCTGAAGCGTGACGCCCAGTTCGCCGCACAGCAATTCGGCGGCCCGGTAGGTTTCGGAAGCCGAGAACCGCGTCGGCATGTAGAAGGCATGGATCAGCGAGCTGGCGGCGGACCGAAGCTCGTCGCCGTCGGACACGCCGCGGAGCAACTGCACGGCACGCCATGCCACGAGCAGGGTGAGCATCGAATCACGCCCGCCGGACAGTGCGATCCCGAAACTGCGAAACGCACCGGTCTTTTCGTAGTAGTCCTTGGTGCCGAGCGCCAGGGCCTCGAAGAGATCGTCGAGCGCTGCCTCGCGAGCGTTCGGCGTCGACTCCGCCTCGGGCAGAAAGAAGCTGCCGCCGGGCGGGGCGGGATAGGTGAGCGTGTCACGATTGGACGTGGTGTGCCGGCTGTCGATCACGCCGACCGCCGGGCCGTGCAGCTGGTGCGCCTCGCAATCGGCGCGCCACGTCGTGTTCTCCATGCGCAACCGCACGGTCCTGTCGAGATCGACAATCGTCGTGGCGAATCCTTCGCGGAACCTGGGAGCGTCGAGAGCGAGACGGCCGTTCTGGAAGACGTAGCCGCCTCCGTCGAAGATCAACCCGTCCTGGCCGCCCACCTGGTTTGCATAGACGAGCACCGCCTGGTTGTCGGCGGAGCGCGTGGCCAGCATTTCGCGACGCGTCGAGACCACGCCGGCGCGAAACGGCGAGGCCGAGATATTGACGACCACTTCCGCGCCCGCATAGCACCGCCGGCGCATGGGGCCGTCAGGCGACCAGGCGTCCTCACAGACATCGGCGGCCAGGATGCCGAAATCGAACCGGAAGATCTGGTCGGCGAGCGGCACGCCGTCGGCGTCGAATCTGATGCCCGGCCCGCCGCGCGAAAACGTGCGGCGCTCGTAGAACACGTTGTAGGTCGGCAGCTTCTCCTTGGCGACGAAGCCGAGGATGGTTCCACGATGAACGACCGCCGCCGTGTTGAAGAGCTGTCCGCCGATCGGCACCGTCAGGCCGACAACGTAGACCGTGGGGGTGTCGTGCAGCGCGGTCGTGAATCGCTCCAGCGCATCGCGCTGTTCGCGGACGAAGCTGCGCCACTGAATCAGATCCTCGGTCGGATATCCGCCAATCACCTGCTCCGAAAAGCAGCCGAGCGTCACGCCCTGCGCAGACATCTCGCGGGCGAGCCGAATCATCCGGTCGGTGTTGGAACCGACCGCCCCGACGGTGGTGTTGACGTTTGCGATACCGATCTTGATGAGCCTCATGGCGAGTGAGTGGGCTGGTCCGGCTTATCGGATCGACCGCGGCGGTGCCCACGGAACGGTCAGCCGACCCAATTGATTGTGAGCCGTATTCCGGTCAGGACGCAATCGAGCCGCTCTGCGGGGCGGCTCGCCGGAGCCCATCCGGTGCCATGGTGTTATCGGCCCGACAGGATAGGATCTTCTTCGGCATTGTCCAGGAGGCCCATTTCGGGCACTCTCTTATGCGGGATCGCCACTGTCATGGCTTCCGGGCACTGCTGATGCTGTTCGCAACCGTTAACGACGCGTCTACCATTCGGATCGCCGCATGCGCCTCGCGTTTGATCTGGACGGTGTGCTCGCCGATCTCGAGGGTGCGCTGAGACGCGAGGCAACACGCCTGTTCGGAACGGCGCCCGTCCCTCGTGCATCGACGCCGGCGCTGCCCGCGTCCGGCGAGCTTCTCGCCGAGGAGAGCAGCGGCCCGGTGGAATCGGCGCTGGCGGCGCTGTCGCTCACGCCGCGCCAGAACCGCACGCTGTGGCGTGAAATCAAGCAGACGCCAAATTTCTGGGAGACGCTCAGCGAGCTCGAGCCAGGCGCCGTGCGTCGTCTGGGAAGACTCGTCCGGCAGCGGCGGTGGGAGTTGCTGTTCATTACGAGCCGGCCAGACGCGATAGGAGAGAGTGTCCAGGTGCAGAGCCAGCGATGGCTCGAGGCTCAGGGATTTGTGCTCCCCAGCGTGTTCGTCCTGAACGGATCGCGCGGCAGGCTTGCCCACGCGCTGCAACTCGATCTCGTGGTGGATGACCGTCCGGAAAACTGTCTCGACGTGGTGCTCGAATCGAAAGCCCGCGCGATTCTTGTCCGGCGCGGCGAGGCGGGTGAGGTCCCCGCGAGCGCGCGGCGGCTTGGCATTGGTGAGGCCCCGGGTGTGGGCGCCGTTCTCGACATGCTCGAGAAAGCGGACGAAGCCGATGGGACCGGCGGCACCCTCATGGACCGCGTCAAGCGCCTGCTGGGTCTCAAGACGACACCCGACGCGCAACCCACCCGTTGAGCTCTGGCCCATCGAATTCCCGCCCCCGGAAATCCAAGCACTCCTGCGCATTGTTCGGCGCGGTTCGCCTCGGTCCTGCACCACACGCACGGCATGGGTCACCGGACTTGGCTTCCGTCATCGGGCTGAACTGTCCGCACGAGTCAGCACAAGCGATAGCGCGAGACTTCATCACCGCTCGAGCCGAGTGCTCTGCGCGCGGTACCGCGTGCACCGCACGGCTCGTTGACGGGATACACTATTGAAGCCGCACGAGCGATGTGAGTGGGTCCACCGATTGATTCGCCACGAATGAACGAGAGCCTCGATCTCACCGACGACGCCGCCAGCCGGCCGCTCGGCGCTCGGCCGGCCCGCGCCGGCGTGCGGGTGGAGTTGGCGTCCGACCGCCGGATCCGGGTTCGCAACAAGACCTACTATCGCGTCCTCCATTGGCCGATCTGGATCTGGGTGTTCTTCATCGCGCCCGGCCCGCTGACGTTCGATCTCTTCGCGCGCGGCTTCGACTGGCGCATGGCGGCGTGGCTCGGCGTCGTGATCGGCGTGACGGGAATTGCCGCCCTGGCGGGCCGGCTGCCTGGCGTGGAACCGGCGCCGTACATCATCCGCTTCACCGAGGACCGTCCGAATCCGCTGTATCGACGCGTGTGCTACACATTCGCCTGGAGTGCTGCCATCACGTTTGCCGTGCTGAACATTGCGGGTCTCGTGGTGGCGGTCGTGACGGGGGAGTGGCGCCTGCGCCAGATGTACGATGCGGCGTACTTTCCAATCGCGGGGACGATATGGCTGCTCGGCGCGCTCGGACGTCTCCCGCGGGTGAAGGCGTCCACCAAGGGCGAAGGTCACGAGCGGCGCTATTTCTACGGCTCCGTCTGGGCCGTCTGTATCGCTCAACCAGTCCTCTGGCTGCTCTGGGCCGTGCTGCCACATACCCGCACCGCCGATCTCGCCAAGCTGACCGTCTTCGTCGGCATCCTCGCCGTCGTGGGTGGTCTCGCCGCACGCGGGGTCCTGCCGCGCACCAGGCCGATTGTGCCCGGGGAGCTGGCCGTGTCGGACTGATCGTCACGGCGCGCAGTATCATGGCCGCCTGAGGGCTCGCCATGGATGATCTGTCCAAACCCGTCCTTCCCGGCACGGCGTCCTCCGACTACGAGCGTTATCTCAGAACCGACGAGCTGCTCGCGCTCCAGAAACCGTCCACCGAGGCGGTGCATCACGATGAGCTGCTCTTTCAGGTCACACATCAATCGTCCGAGCTCTGGCTGAAGCTGGCGGCGGCCGACGTCGTACTGGCGACCGACCACGTTCGTCGCGGCGAAGCAGGAGCGGCGGTGCGGCTCGTTCGACGCGCGGCAGAGGCCATCGTGCTCATCACCACGCAGATTCACATGCTGGAACACATGTCGCCCTGGGAGTACCAGACGATCCGGCGCGTCCTGGGCCACGGAAGTGGCTTCGACTCGCCGGGCTTCGCGCGCGTCCACGAGGCGACGCCGGCGCTCGGCGAGGCGTTCGCCTCGTTACTGGAGACGCGCGGACTCGAGCTGGTGACGCTCTACCAGCGCGGACGCGAGCACGAGGAGCTCTATCAGCTCGCCGAACAGCTCATCGAGTGGGATGAACGGCTCACGCTCTGGCGCTTTCATCATCTGAAGCTGGTCGAACGCATCATCGGAGGACACGTCATCGGCACCCAGGGAACGCCCGTTGAGGTGCTCGGCAAGCGTGTCAACGTCAGCTATTTCCATTCGCTCTGGGACGTGCGCAATCGCCTGACGGAAATCGCCAAAGACGACGAGAGCGCGTGACGGCAGGGCGCTGGACGCGGGCAAAGTGGACATGCTGTGCGAATCTCGCCGGGCCGCCTCGGTCGGCCCGCGAAGACCTCCTGCGCCGGTACATCGTGTTCGTCACGCCCACCGCGTGAGGGACGATATCAATCGGGTGGTCGCGCGCTGCATAGAGGACTCCCGGCTCTGCTTCGTGCCCACCAATCATTCACGGGCGCCAAACTGTTCGTCTTCGCTCCACGCGCCAGCGCCACGGCCGCCATCTCGTCTGCGCAATCGCTTCTGCAGTAGAGTGTGGGCGGTCGACGCATGAGAGCGATTTTTTCCCAAATCTGCCGGTGGGTGGAGCAGCCCCGCTTCGCCATCCCAATCCTCATCGGGCTGGCCGTGCTCCTTCGCCTGCCCAATCTCACCGAGAGCTTGTGGTTCGACGAGGTTGTCTATTCGACGCTCTACAGGGGGCCGAGCGAGGAACGGCTCTGGCGCACGCTCATGAGAGTTCCTGGCCCGCCTCTCTATCTCGTCTGGGGGTTCTATTGGGCCCATCTCTTCGGTGAGAGCGAGCTGATTGTCAGGCTGCCGTCCCTTGTCTGCGGACTCGGATCGGTCGTGCTGACCTACCTGATTGCGAGGCGCTTCGTCAGTGGAGGCGCGGCGTTCCTCGCCGGGATCGTGCTCTGTTTCTCGCCGGCTCACGTCTGGTATTCCCAGGAGGCCACGCCGTACGCGATGACGATGTTCTTCCTGCTGGTGGCGGTGTATGTCTGGCCGCGCGTGTCGACGCTGCCGTTCTCCGTCGCCGCCTGGGAGATCTATGTCGGCGCCCTCATGCTGGCCGTGTTCACGCACTATTACGCGGCGGTTTTCCTGGCGCCTTTCACGATTCTCGCGGTGACCGGCGAGAAAGACGATTCGCTCGAAGATTCTCCTGGCCCATGGCCTGGTCGTTCTGGCGGTCGGCCTCTGGTTTGCCACCCGACACACCGGCGGAACGATTGTGACCGGCGTGGATTTCCTGAGCTCATTCACGTTGTTTCAGTGGTGGATGCTGTTCTTCAACTGGTTCCTTCACGGCAACGCGCTCTGGTCGTTCTCTCCGTCGCGCAGAACGCTCCAGAGCCTGCTCAACTACTCCCCACATTCTGGCGCTTCAACTCGCCGTGGCGGTGATTGTCGTTCGCGGGCTCTGGCCGAGCCGCGCCCGGCGGGGTCACCTGCACGGCTGGGAGCTGGCACTCTATCTGTGCAGCCTGCCGCTCGTCGTGTTTCTGCTCAGCCTGGCGGGCCACCGTCACCTCTATATCGAGCGATACCTGCTGATTGCTCTGCCATTTTTCGTCATCGCGCTGGTCAGGGGCGCAACCAGCTTTTCGAGCGCCAGGCTCAACGCCGTGATGGCCACGTCCGTGGTTCTCCTGACGGTCGCGTCCTATGCGGCGTTGTTGCGCAAGGACATGCAGTGGACGGTGTACAAGCCGAACCCCGACTGGCGGTCGGCCGCCATAGCCATCGGTTCGGCCGACACGCCGCCCGAGCGAATGCTGCTGCTGTCGACCATTCCACTGGACGACTTCGACTTCTACCTTCGGAAGGAGATGCCTGGCGGAAGGCCGCGGATCGAGCGATACAATCCGGCCAAGGTCCGATCGGCACTGGATCCGAGGACGAGACTCCGAGGTCGTGGTCGTCAAGAATCGCTTCTGGCCAAACGAGATCGATCGCGTGATCGAGGAGCTCAAGAAGGACGACAGGTTGGCCTTCACGACCGTCGTGACCTTCAAAGGTATCGAGCTGCACAGATTCGTTCCGACCGGCGCGCTCCACGCGCCTGTCGAATCGCGAGGAAAGTCACTGATGCTCGAAACGGAGCAGACGACGGGCGACGCGTTCCTGGATCCGGCGATCGATCGGACCGAGATTAGACCGTTCGAAGCCCACGCGACGGAGGAGCTGCTGTCCTGGTACCGCAGCATGAGGCTGGCCCGCACGCTGGAACAGAAGCTGGCCTCGCTCTACCGCCAGGGCCAGATCGTGGGTGCCGTCTATCTGGGCATGGGACAGGAAGCCATCGCCACGGGCGTCGTCAGCCTGCTCGAGCCCCGCGACTATTTCTCGACCGTGTCCCGCAATCTTGCCGGGTGGCTCCATCGCGGCGTGGAAGCGAAGCACGTGCTGGCACGATGGTTCGGCAAGGACATTCCTCCCGCGCATGGCCGTGACCTCGGCCTCTTTCTGGCCGACCTCGCTGGCTTCGGCATCGCGCCGTATCACAATGGGTCGATGGCGTCGTGGATTCCATCGGGCGCGGGCTTTGCGCTGGCCTTCAAGTACCGTCGCGAGCCGCGCGTCTATGTGGCGTTCACGGGCGACGGCGCCACGAGCCCTGGCGACTTCTACGAGGGGCTGAACTTCGCGTCCATCCACAAGCTGCCGCTCGTGGTCATCGTCGAAAACAACTGTTTCGGCTATTCGACCCCGACGTGCCTGCAGATGCCGGTGGCGAACGTGGCCGATCGAGCGCCGGCGTTCAACATTCCGGCGGAGATTGCGTTCGGCAACGACATCTTCGAGGTCCGCCGTGTGGCGCGTCGTGCGCTCGATCACGCCAGGAGCGGTCGGGGACCCTATCTCGTGGAATTCAAGACGTTTCGACAACGCGGCCACGGAGAGCACGACGACATGAGCTATGTGCCCCGCGAGCTGCGCACGTTCTGGGAGCGCCGCGATCCGATCCAGCTCTTTCTCGACTACTTGACCGGTCCGGGCGGCATCGGGCGTGAAGCGATTGACGGCATCAATCGCGAGTGCGCCACGCTCATCGAGGAGGGCGTGGACTGGGCGCGGGCGCAACCGGATCCCTCACCCGAGTCGGTCCTCTGGAGACTGTACAAGGACTAGACTGGTGCCCACCGTCACCTACCTCGAGGCGATTTCGCAGGCCCTCCGCGAGGAGATGCGCCGCGATGCGAACGTCATTCTCCTGGGCGAAGACATCGGCGTCTTCGGGGGCGCCTTCAAGATCACGCGCGGGTTTCTGGACGAGTTCGGCGCCGAGCGTGTCATCGACACACCAATCAGCGAGAGCGGTTTCGTCGGTGCAGCCTGCGGGGCGGCCATCGAAGGTCTTCGACCGGTCGTCGAGTTCCAGTTCGCCGACTTCATCGCGTGCGCCTTCGATCAGATCGTGAACTTCGCGGCGAAGGCCTATTACCGCTGGGGCACGCCGGTTCCGGTGGTGTTTCGCGGCCCGTCCGGCGGAGGATTTCGCGGCGGGCCGTTTCATTCACAGAACCCCGAGGCCTGGTTCACGCACGTGCCGGGCCTCAAGGTAGTCCAGCCCTCGACGCCCTACGATGCCAAGGGGTTGATGAAGGCCTCCATCCGCGACCACAATCCCGTCATCTACTTTGAGCACAAGCATCTCTATCGCCGGATTCGCGAAGAGATCCCGGACGAGGATTTCGTGGTGCCAATCGGCGTCGCCGACGTCAAGCGTGAGGGCCGGGATCTGACGCTCGTCACCTACGGCGCCATGGTGCACGAATCGCTGGCGGCGGCCGAGCGGCTCTCGAAGGAAGGGGCCGAGTGCGAGGTCATCGACCTGCGCACGCTCTGTCCGCTGGACACGCAGACGGTTCTCGCCAGCGTCCGGCGCACGGCTCGCGTCCTCATCGTCCATGAAGCGCACCTGACCGGCGGAGTTGGCGCCGAGGTCGCGGCGATTGTCGCGCAGGGCGCGTTCGAGGCCCTCGATGCACCGGTTACCCGCCTGGCGAGCCTGGACGTACCGATCCCGTTTGCCGGTTCGCTCGAAGACGCGGTGCTGCCGAATGCGGAGAAGATCTACACGACAGCCGTGGACGTGCTGGAGTATTGACTGTCCCGATGAGTGACCAGGCTTCAGTGCCGGTCGTGATGCCGCAGATGGGCGAGTCGCTCGCCGAGGGCACGCTCGTCCGCTGGCTGAAGAAGCCAGGCGACACCGTCCAGCGCGACGAGCCGCTGTTCGAGATTTCCACCGACAAGGTGGATACGGACGTGCCTTCTTCGGCGGCTGGTGTGCTCGGGACAATTCTCGTTCGAGAAGGGCAGACAGTTGCGATCGGCACCACGGTTGCGCTGATCACGCCAGCGACCTCGACAGAGAAGTCGGGTTCTGCAGTCTCTGCGACGAACGAACCGGTTGCCGACTCCGGAGGCGGGCACTTTCGCGCGGATCATGCGCCGCAGACGATTGTGCGCCGCGGCGTTCGATCCGACGCTCCTGCCAGTTCCCTACCCGCCGGACAGGCGGCGTCGTTCACTCCGGCCGTGCTCGAGACGGCCCGTCAGTCGGGAGTGTCGCTTGCGCGGCTCACGACGCTGGCCGGTTCCGGCCGCGGCGGGCGGATCACGAAGCGCGACGTCGAGCGGTTTCTCTCTCTGCAAAGGGAGTCGGAGGGCGTCGTGGCGCCCGACCTCGGGACGCCATCCGGGCGACGGGGCGCCACGCGAGTACCTGTACACGCCGAAGTCGGGAGATCGGCTCGAGCCCATGTCGCCGGTGCGGCGCAAGATCGCGCACCACATGACGTGGTCGGTGCGCATCAGCCCGCACGCGACGGCGTTTGCGGAGTGCGACATGTCGGGTGCGGTTGCCACCCTGGCCGAACGCCGTGGCATGCTCGAGACGAGTGCTGGCGCGCCGCTCACCCACACCGTGTTGGCGGCCTATTGTGTGGTCCAGGCCCTGGAGGAGTTCCCCTCGCTCAACGCATCGGTTGTCGGCGACACGCTGGTGATCAAGCCGCAGGTCCATCTTGGAGTGGCCGTGGCGCTCGAAGACACCGACGATCTCGTTGTCCCGGTCGTGCGATCGGCCGGCCACCTGTCGATCGCGGATCTCGCACGCGCCATCGGCGATTTGGTCACTCGTGCTCGCGCCCGCATGCTCGCGGCCGAGGACGTTCAGGGTGGAACCTTCACGTTGACCAATCCGGGCGTCATCGGTGGATTGGCGGGCACACCCATCCTCAATCAGCCGCAGGTAGGTATCCTCGGTCTCGGCGCCATAACCAAGCGCGCCGTTGTCGTCAACGATGCGATCACCATCCGGCCGATGATGACGATGGCGTTGACGTTCGATCATCGGGCTGCGGACGGGATGCTCGCGTTCCGATTTCTCGCGCGTGTGCGCGAGTTGCTCGAGCATTTGCCACTGGACCTCGACAGCGGATCGTCCGCGCGGCGGGACGTACCGTGATCGCCGGGGCATCGAGGAGGCGGGCGCTATAATGCCGGCCATCCGGGCTGATCCGTTGGTGCGCCTCCAGGGAAGAGTCACTGTCGTCACCGGCGGCGGGCGCGGCATCGGCCGCGCCATTGCCCTGGCGATGGCGGCTGCGGGGGCGAGGGTGGCGGTTGCGGCCCGGTCGCGCGCCGATGTGGATCGCGTGGCGCGGGACGCCATTGCCAGGAAAGGTCAGGCGATCGGCGTCACCTGCGATGTCACGTCGGCGGCGGCCATCGAGCGGGCGTTCGCGGAAGTCGTCGAGCGGTTCGGGCCGGTCGAGGTGCTGATCAACAACGCCGGCTTCGTCGAGTCCGCGCCGTTGTCTCGTCTCGACGAGACGCTCTGGTCGCGAACGATCGCCGTGAATCTCACGGGTACGTATCTCTGCACGCGTCGCGCCCTGCCTTCCATGGTCGAGCGGGGCTACGGGCGTGTCATCAACATTGCGTCAGTGGCCGCACGCGTCGGGTTTCGCTATACGGCGGCCTACTGCGCTGCCAAGCACGGCGTGCTCGGCTTTACTCGCGCGGTCGCGCTCGAAGTGGCCGGACAAGGCATCACCGTCAACGCCATCTGTCCCGGCTGGGTCGACACCGACATGACGCAGGCATCCATCGCACGGATCGTCGAGAAAACCGGCCGGCCCGCGGCCGACGTCCGGCGGGCGTTCGAGGAGATGAGCCCTCAGAAACGCCTCATTCACCCCGAGGAGATCGCCTCCGTCGCTGTGTTTCTTGCCGGCGATGACGCTTCGGGAATTACGGGTCAGGCCATCGACGTCGACGGCGGCGAAGTGATGGCATGAGCGAGCGGCCGCTCTCATGCGCCTGATCAATCCATCCACGCTCGCCTCGCCGCGCGGCTACACGCACGGCGTGCTCATGGCGCCGGGTTCGCTCCTCTGCGTCGCCGGGCAGATTGGATGGGACGCTGAACGCCGCCTGGTGAGCCATCGTTTTACCGACCAGTTCGACCGCGCGCTGGGCAATGTCCTGGCGATCGTCGCCGAAGCGGGAGGCACACCCGAGTCGATTGCCCGGCTGACGATTTATGTCGTCGACAAGTCCGAGTACCTGGCCGAGATCGAGGCCATCGGCCTGGTCTATCGCCAGCGAATGGGCAGGCACTTTCCGGCGATGACTCTGGTCGAGGTAAAGAGCCTCCTCGAGCCCGGCGCGAAGGTGGAAATCGAGGGAACCGCCGTTGTCCGCTCCTGAGCCTCGGCCATCGCCGCGCAGCTTCCGCTACGAGCAGGACGAGGGTGGTATTGCCACCATCACGCTCGACCGCCCCGATCGCCTGAATGCCCTGACCTTTGATGTCTATGCCGAGCTTCGCGATACGTTCGTGACGCTCGCGGCGTGTCCGTCGGTTCGTGTCGTCATTCTCACCGGGTCGGGCCGCGCGTTCTGCTCCGGGGGCGATGTCACGGACATCATCGGCGAGTTGATCACGCGCGACACCGGGGCGCTTCTCGAGTTCACGCGCATGACCGGGTCGCTCGTCCAGAGCATTCGTGCGCTCCGGGCGCCCGTGATCGCCGCCATCAATGGCGTGGCCGCGGGGGCCGGCGCCGTCATCGCGCTGGCGTGCGATCTGCGTGTGGCCAGCGAGACGGCCAGTCTCGCGTTTTTGTTCCCCAAGGTGGGCCTTGCCGGAGCAGACATGGGCGCCGCCTATCTGCTGCCGCGCGTGGTCGGCCTGGCGAGGGCCACCGAAATTCTGTTCTTCGGCGATCCCATCGAGGCGAAAGACGCCCTGCGCTTCGGTCTCGTCTCGCGCGTCGTGCCGCCGTCCATGCTGCGCGACGAGGCGCGCTCGTTTGCCGAGCGCCTTGCCAGCGGTCCCACGTTCGCGCTCGGGCTCACCAAGACGCTGCTCAATCACGAGCTCGACGTCGACTTCGCGGCCGCCATCGAGGCCGAGGCCCAGGCGCAGGCCCTCTGCATGCAGACGCACGATTTCAAGGAAGCGTTCGAGGCCTTCAAGGCCAAGCGTCCGCCGAAGTTCCAGGGTCGCTGAGCGTGATCGACGCCGCCTTTCTGGAACTCCCACTGTTCGAGCCGCGGCACCGCGAGCTTGGCGTGCACGCGGCCGCGGTCGTTTCTGCACTGGTGGAGCCACACGCATCCGACGCCGACGCAGGCGATCCGGATCGAGCGGCGAGGGATTTTCTGAGGCTCCTGGCCGCAGAAGGGTTGTTGCGCCATCTCGTGCCCAGCCTGGCGGACCCGCAGCCCGACTTGCGATCCGTGTGTCTGCTGCGTGAGACGGTGGCGTTCTCCTCGGCGCTCGCCGATGCGGTGTTGGCTGTGCAGGGTCTCGGGACTTACCCGATCGGGCTGGCCGGCACACCCGGGCACAAACAGCGCTATTTGCCGCGAGCCGCCGAGGGCGAGGCTGTCGCCGCGTTCGCGCTCACCGAGCCGGGCGCCGGCTCCGACGTGGGAGCGGTGGCGACCACCGCGCGGCGCGACGGCGGACACTACGTCCTCGATGGCGTCAAGACGCTGATCTCCAACGCGCCCATCGCCGATTTTTTCGTCGTCTTCGCCAAGACCGATCCGGCAGCCGGCGGGCGTGGTCTCTCGGCATTCGTCGTGGATCGGGAGACGCCCGGCATGCGGATCGGTGCGCCCATTCAGTTGATGGCGCCCCATTCCATCGCCGGCTTCGAGCTGACGGCGTGTCGCGTGCCTGTTGCGCAGCGGCTGGGCGAGGAGGGCGACGGCCTCAAGCTGGCGCTGACCACGCTGGACTTCTTTCGCTCGTCGGTGGGCGCTGCGGCGTGCGGCATGGCCGCCAGGGGCCTGGCCGAAGCAAAGACGCACGTCGTCGCTCGGCGGCAGTTCGGCTCGGCACTGTCGGATTTTCAGGCGACGAAGCTGGCGCTGGCCGAGATGGCGGTCGATCTCGATGCCGCTCGCCTGCTGGTCTATCGCGCGGCGTGGACGAGGGATCACACGAGCGCGCGAGTGACGCGCGAAGCGTCGATGGCCAAACTCTACGCGACCGAAGCCGCGCAGCGCGTGGTGGACCGGGCCGTTCAGCTGCACGGCGGGCTGGGTGTGCAGCGCGGCGTCGTGGTCGAACGGTTGTACCGCGAGGTCCGCGCGCTGAGAATCTACGAGGGGACGTCGGAGATTCAGCGCCTCGTCATCGCAGACCAGGTGCTTCGGTCGTGAGCGCCGCATCCGGCAGGCTTCAGCGGTCCGCGCCCGCCACGATGCTCATCGTGGTGACCGCGCTCTTCCTTGCGCTGAGCGTGCTTCACTTGTGGCCGCTGGCCAGCCGCCTGGCAACCCACTCGACGCCAAACGACGACACGGTCCTCAGTATCTGGTGGGTGAGTGAGATGGCGCGGCAGATGCTGCGCGATCCCGTGCACCTCTTCGACGGCAACATCTTCTACCCGTATTCGCGGACCCTGGCCGTCATCGATCACATGCTCGCCAGTTCGCTGGCGGCGCTGCCGCTGTGGGTCGCCACGGAGAACCCGATCCTCGTTCACAATGCCACGCTCCTCGCCACGTTCGTGCTGTCCGGCACGTTCATGGCCCTGCTCGTGCGGCGCTTGTGTGGCTCGTGGCCGGCCGGCGTGGTGGCGGGCTGCGCCTTTGCGTTCAGCTCGTTCCGCTGGTACGAACTGCCGCACCTTCACGTCCTCTCGACCGAGTGGCTGCCGCTCGCCCTGTTCGCTCTCGATCGCGTGATCGAGAAGCCGTCGCGCGGTCGGAGCGCCGCGTTTGCGACGAGCTTCCTCCTGGTGGCCCTCTCGTCCTGGCACGTGGCTGTCGTCGGCGGCGCGCTCATCGGGACCGTCGCCATCTGGTCGCTCGTCCAGCACCCGTCGCCCACGCGCCGGCAACTTCTGGCCATCGGAGGAAGCGCTCTGCTCGTGGCGCTCGTGGTGGCGCCGATCGCGGTGCCCTACACACATCTCGCGGCGTGGCGCCTCCGTCAGTCGGCCGATCAGCGACAGCGCGCTCTCAATCGCTACGCCGTGGCGGTCGATGAGTTTCTGCCGCGCCAGCTGGTGCTCGGGCCTCCCAACGAGCCGGCCCATGGCAATGCCCGCGCCCGCTGGACGTTTCCGGGGATCGTGACGTGGGGTCTGGCGTGCGCGGCATTCCTCCCGCACCGCGGATCGCTCAGACGTCGGCGGGTCTTCGGCGGCGAGTCTGCGGCGGCAATGCTCGCGCTGGCCATGCTCGGCTTGCTCCTTGCCGGCGCTTTTCTGGCTGCGCTCGGCCGGACCGGCTTGATGCAGGCGCTTATCCACATGCCTCTGGTCGTTGTGTTCGTGATGGCGTTCCTGACGTGGTCGCTCTTCCGGGCGCGCCGCCAGGCCTTCGAAGAGCACTCGATGGACCCGGTTGTACGACAGGGTCGTGCGCGTCTCGTCTATGCGACGGTTGCTGCGTTGGGCGCGATTATCGCGCTCGGCCCGCGCGCCAGCGCCTGGGGCGTGGACCTGGGGTCTGGTCTTTATCGTCCCGACGTGGTGCCACTGCTGTCGGTGCTGCGGACGCCGGAGCGCTTCGGTCTGCTGTTCGCCTTCGGGCTGGCGGTGCTCTCCGGGTTCGGCGCCTTGCGCCTGGTCGGCCTGTTTCCCTTGTCCACTCGTGCACCACTCTTCGCAGCGGTGTTCGTGTTGTTGAACGTGGATCTGAGACCGGCGCCAATCGACGTTGCCGAGGAGCCCGGGCCGGGACCGGGTCACGAATGGCTGCGCACGTTTCCGGAGCCGGGCGCCGTCGTGGAATTGCCCGGCCCGGAATGGGAGCTGGTGTTGACTGCCGGGTACGCCCACGGTCGCCGGATCGTGAACGGCACCGGCTACGTGTTTCCTCCCGGCTACGTACGGTTGAGGGGGATCCCTGAGTTCGACCCCCAGCGTTTCGAGGTGTTGTGGGAGCGCTTCCACCCGAGATTTGTGCTCCTTCACGGCCGCTTCTACGACAAGCGCGGGTTCGAACGGGTGATGCGCTCGGCTCGATCGCATGCTGACGCGCTGACGATTGTCGCCCAGCCCGGCGGCGACGTAGTGTTCCGGCTGAAGGATCGCGGACGCGGTTCGCTGCTCCATCGGCGCTGGCCGCGCGAGGCCCTGAGTGGGACAAGTGGCCTGGCCCTGTCAGCGGTCGTTGGCGGAGGGCGGGACGGCCGGGACGACCGGCTGGTCATTTCGCTGAACGATCGATTGCTCTACGAGCTCGAGGGCGCAGCCCTTCGCGAGGGCGCGCTGCGACACGTGCCATTTCAGAGTGAGTGGCTGGTGCCGGGTGAGAACCGCTTCGACATTCTGGCCGACTATCGGTACGGCGCCGGGCAGGCGCCGAACGCCATTGGGCAGACCGGGGTCTCAGTGGCCGCCGATCTGCACGCGCGGGCCGATGGCAGCGGGGCCTGGTATCAGGTCAACGGCGATCGGCGCGAGGTGCCGCCCGGCTACACGCTTCTTGCGATCGATCCGGCGACGGGACGCGTGCTCACACGAGGACTCTTCGACACCGCGCGCCGCGAGGCCGACTCTGCTGCTCTCGCGCGATTCGTAGATGCGCTCGCGCCCGCCACACCGGTGCTGGTGGTGAGCGAGGGAGACGTGTCCGCGCGCCTCACCGGTGAAGCCGTTGCCGCCCTGCACGCGCTTGGCCTGCGCGAGGACCTTCGAAGCCGCCGCCGATGGGTGCACGCGGCGATCGGCGTCAAAGGTGCGCCCGGCGGTACGGCAATCGAGAGAGTTCACCGCGCCGACGCCGCGGTGACCGTCGGTACGCCGGAGACACGGCACGTGCAGCTCGATGGACTGGAACTGTATTGACGATGAGCCGCTCGCCTTCACCCACGGAGCAGGCTGTCCAGACGCGGACGATCGGCTTTTCGATGGCCGTCGCCCTCGTCATGGGCAACATGATCGGATCGGGCATATTTCTCCTGCCAGCCTCGCTCGCGCCGTACGGAGGAGTCAGCCTGATCGGCTGGCTCGTCTCGACGGTGGGCGCCGTGCTGATTGCGCTGGTGTTCGCCCGACTCTCGAGCCTCCATCCGGCGGCGGGCGGACTCTACGCATACACACGCCTCGGCTTCGGCGACCTCGCCGGCTTCCTCGTGGGCTGGGGCTACTGGATCTCCACGTGGTGCACCTTGGCCGCGATCGCGGTCGCGTTCGTGGGGTATCTCGATCCGTTCTTTCCGGCGATGGTGCGCCACCCGGCCAGCGCCGCTCTTTTTGCTGTGGGCACCGTGTGGCTGCTCATCGCGGTGAACATCGCCGGTGTCCGGACGGCCGGATGGGTGCAGCTCGTGACCACGGTCCTCAAGGTGGCCCCTCTCGTTGTCGTGGGCGTGCTCGGGTTGACGGCGTTCGAGCCCGCGCACTTCACCATTTCGCAGAGCGATGCCCGGTCGTTCGCCGGCGCCGTGAACGCGACCGCGACGCTCACGTTGTGGGCGTTTCTGGGTCTGGAATGCGCCACCATTCCGGCCGGCAGCATCCATGACCCGGCCCGGACCATTCCACGCGCCACGATCGTCGGGACTCTCGTCACGTCGGTCATCTACGTCGTGAGCACGGTTGGCGTGATGAGCGTGCTGCCGCCGTCCACGCTGGCCCAGTCGACGGCGCCGTTTGCCGACGCGGCGCGAGCGCTCGCGGGCGACTGGGCCGCCGGCGCGATCGCGATCGGCGCGGCGATCTCCTGCTTTGGTGCGCTGAACGGCTGGACGCTGATCGTCGGCCAGCTTCCGCTGGCCGTCGCTCAGGATGGCTTGTTTCCACCCGCCTTCAGCCGCGTTTCCACCAACGGCACGCCGGTGACCGGCATGATCATCGCCGGCCTTCTCACCACCGCGCTCGTCGGCATGAACTACACGCGGCAGCTCGTGGACTTGTTCACGTTCATCATTCTGCTCGCCACACTCAATACGCTCGTCCCCTATGTGTTCTGCTCTCTGGCGGGATTCCTGATCGCCGGCGGGCCGGGCCGGGATGGCCGGCTGCGTGCGTCGAGCGGCGCAGGTCTTGTGGCCAGTGTGGCGTTTGTCTATGCGCTCTGGACGATTGGCGGGGCGGGCGCGGAGGTCGTGTACTGGGGCTTTCTCCTGATTGTGGCGGGCCTCCCGGTCTACGTGTGGGTGATTCGTCAGAAGGCTCGTTTCCATTGAGGTCCGCCATGACGCCCGCGCTCGATGTCATCCTGAAACGATTCGAAGAACCCGACGAGATCCGCTCCTTCGAGAAGGGGCGCTTCGAACTCGTGACGATTGGCGGCATCACCATCGGCCGAGCCACCTACCAGCCGGGCTGGAAATGGTCCGTTCACGTCGGTCCGGCAGTCGGAGCCGATCGCTGTAGTGTCGAGCACGTCGGGCTCGTGCTCTCGGGGCACGCCACCGCCGCGCTTGCCGATGGCCGCGTGTTCGACCTCACACCAGGCGTCTTGTTCTACGTGCCGCCTGAGCCGCACGACAGCTGGGTGGTTGGCGGCGAGCCTTACGTCTCGCTGCACTTCCTCGGCGCCTCGCACTATGCACTGTCGGTCGAGGATCCCGTCCAGACGCGAAGCTGACAGGGCGCAGGCGCCGATGTTGGCCGGCGGTATACTCCCTGCCAATGGTGGTCGATCGATGGGACGGCCGGCTCCCGCCGCGTGAGCTGTGGCCGGAGCGTATCTACACGCTGCCCGAGCTGCAGTATCCGGGCGTCCTCAATCTCGCCTCGGAACTGGTCGATTCGCACGTGTCGGCGGGGCATGGACGCTCGCCCGCGCTGACGGGCGGCAACAGGCGTTTCACGTTCGCCGAGTTGCAGCAGCTGACCAACCGTCTTGGCAGAGCGCTCACGTCGATGGGCATCAAGGCCGGCGATCGCGTGCTCATGCGATTTCCAAACCGCCCGGAGCTCGTCGCCACCTGGCTGGCCATCCAGAAGATCGGTGCGGTCGGGGTTTCAACGATGCCGATGCTGAAGGCGAGGGAGCTGGCCGCCATCATCGACGACTCGGAGCCGGTGGCTTGCGTCGTGGCAGCGGACCTCGTCGGCGAGGTCGTGCGCGCGTGGCCCGAACTCCACATCAGACCGATGCTCGTGGTGTCTGGAGCCGTCGCTGACGACATCCCGGTGCCGTGGAAGAGCCTCGAGGCTCTCGTCTCGGCGGCGCCTGCCGATCTCGACGCCTATCCGACTCCACGCGACGAGCTCGCCCTCATCGCCTACACATCGGGCAGCACCGGCGTGCCCAAGGGCGCATGTCACTCACCATCCGACATGCTGGCCTCCGCCGATACGTTCGCGCGCTACGTGCTTCGACCCACCTCGCGCGATATCTTCGGCGGCCACCCGACGCTCGCGTTCACCTACGGACTCGGCGGGATGCTGGTCTTTCCGTATCGCTTCGGCGCGTCTTCCGTGCTGCTCGACGGCTTCACACCCGAGCGCCTGGCCGAGACCGTGGCGAAGGAGCGCATCACCGTGCTCTTCTGCGCCGCGACGACTTACCGCCTGCTGCTTCAGATTCCGGATCTGGAGCGGCGATTCGATCTGTCGTCGCTTCGCCTCGCGGTGAGCGCCGGCGAGCCCTTGCCACGCCCTGTTTGCGAGGAGTGGATGGCTCGCACGCGCGTGGAGGTCATCGATTGTCTCGGCTCGACGGAGATGTTCCAGGTGTTCGTCTCCCAGCGTCCCGGCGCCGTGCAACCGGGTCCAACGGGGTTGCCCGTTCCAGGCTACGAGGTGCGGATTGTCGACGAGGAGCTGCGCGAGGTTCCGCGCGGCACGCCGGGGTTGCTGGCGGTGAGGGGACCCACTGGCTGCCGGTACTGGCGAAAGCCGGAGCGCCAGAGAGAGTACGTGCGTGGCGGCTGGAACGTGCCGAACGACATCTGCATGCAGGACGAGGACGACTACATCTGGTACCGATGCCGGAACGACGATCTGATCATCTGTGCGGGCTACAACATTGCGGGACCCGAAGTGGAGGCGGTGCTGCTCGAGCACCCCGCTGTCCTTGAGGCCGCCGTGGTCGCATCGCCCGACCGGATGAAGGGCCACGTGCCGAAGGCATTCATCGTGTTGAAGCCGGCGGTCGAGCCTGACGACGCGCTCGTCGTGGAGCTGCAGAATCTCGTCAAGCGAGAGCTGGCCGTCTACAAGTATCCGCGCCGCGTGGCGTTCGTGGCCTCGCTCCCAAAGACCGAGACCGGCAAGATCCGCCGAGTCGAGCTCCGCGAGCGCGAGCGGGAGACGGCCACCCGGTCGGATCTGAGCGCCTGACGGGTCGGTAGCGTCATGTGGCATCCCACGGAACGCGTCAAGCATCCGCTGCCCGAAGCGCGCTGGCCGTCTCGCGAGGAAGCCGCGCTATCCCGCCTCTTCACCCCGATCCCCATAGGTTCCGTGACACTGGAGTCGCGCACATGGGTACCGGCCATGGTGCCGTGGCGCGCAACCGACGAGGGTTTCGTCACCGACGACGTGCTCGACTGGTACGAGCGCTTCGCGCGCGGCCGTCCGGGCGGCCTGGTCGTCGAGGCGACCGGCGTCCGGGATATTGCCAGCGGACCGTTGCTCCGGATCGGTCACGACCGCTTCCTGCCGGGTTTGGAGAAGCTCGTCTCGGTTGTGCAGAAGGCGAGCAGGGGAGATACCCGGCTGTTCATCCAGATCATCGACTTCCTAACCGTTCGGCGGCGTCCCGAGAAGACGAAATACTTCGCGCGGTTTCTGGAGATCACGGACCGTCATCGCCGCGCGCTCGGGATCATCGCCGGCACCGATCAGGAGATTCGCGAGGCGCTGTTCGCGTTGCCAGAAGAACAGCTGCCCGGTGTGTTAACGGGACGGGAGCTCGAAGCTCTTCGCTTCGGTTATCGAGAGCGGGTCACCGACGTCGAGAAGCCGCACATCCGCGATCTGCCGCGCGTGCTGCCCGAGGTGTTCGCGAAGGCCGCGCAACGGGCCCGGAGCGCAGGATTCGACGGTGTCGAGCTGCACTACGCTCACGCCTACACGATGGCTTCCTTCCTGTCGGCGCTGAACGATCGCGCTGACGGATATGGAGGTCCTCGCGAATCGCGCGTGCGGCTGCCGCTCGAGGTCTACGGCGCCGTGCGCGGCGAAGTGGGTGCGGACTTTGCCGTGGGATGCCGGTATCTCGCCGACGACTGCATTGTTGGTGGCAATACCGTCGAGGATGCGATCTATTTCGGTGTCGAGTTCGCACGGGCCGGCATGGACTTTCTCTCGCTGTCGCGCGGGGGAAAGTTCGAAGATGCCAAGGAACCGGGTATCGGATGGGCCGTCTACCCGTATACCGGTCCGAGCGGCTGGGAATGCATGCCGACCGTGCTGGCCGACGAACGGGGGCCTTTCGGGCGCAACGTGCCGGCGGCCGCACGTATCCGCCAGCGTATTCGGTCGGCCGGTTTCGCGACGCCGGTCGTGGTGTCCGGCGGCATTTCCACCTTCGATCAGGCCGAGGCCATCCTGGCCGGCGGTGAGGCCGACATCATCGGCGCGGCCCGCCAGTCGCTCGCGGACCCCGACTGGTTCGAGAAGATTCGGCTCGGACTTGGCGCCGAGATCCGGCGTTGCGTCTTTACCAACTACTGCGAAGGTCTCGATCAGAAGCACAAGCAGGTGACGTGCAAGTTGTGGGACAGGGAGGCGCTCGACAGCACCGCCGTTCGGCGGTCGTCGGACGGAAAGCGGCGCCTGACGGCGCCCGACTGGAATCCTTCGTCACCGGTGCATCCGCGGCCGGGATCCTGAGCGACGACGATGCGCATTGTGATCGTGGGCGGCGGCCCCGCGGGGCTCTATTTCGCGCTCCTCATGAAACGGCACGATCCGCGCCACCGCATCACCGTTCTCGAGCGCGACCGTCGCAACGACACCTTCGGCTGGGGCATCGTGTTTTCGGATCAGACGTTCTCGTATCTTCAGGAATCCGACGAGCCGTCGTCCGAGGCCCTCGTGCGCGGCTCGGAAACCTGGGAGAACGTCGATGTCGTTCATCGCGGCCGGAAGATTACGATAGCCGGCAATACCTTCTCGGGAATTGCGCGTCTCCGCTTCCTCAACATCCTTCAGGAGCGGTGTGAAGAGCTGGGCGTGACGGTTCGATTCGAAACGCTGGTGACCGACCCGGCGCCGTTGGTGGCCGAGCACGACCTGGTCGTGGGCGCCGATGGCGCCAGTAGTCTGGTGCGCCAGAGCTGGCGCGCGGTCTTCGGATCGTCGGTCGAGCCAGCGTTGAACAAGTACCTCTGGCTCGGCACCCACAAACTGTTTCATGGCTTGACACTGACGTTTCGCGAGGATCCGGCAGGCGTCTTCATCGCGCACTCGTACAAGTTCAGTCCCACGACCAGCACGTTCATCGTCGAGTGCCGACCGGAAGTGTGGCGGGCCGCCGGATTCGACCGCATGGGCGAGCGAGACGTCTGCGCTTATCTTGAACGAGTCTTTGCGGAAGATCTCGAGGGACACCCGCTGTTGACCAACAACTTCGTCAGGTGGCTGACGTTTGCTCTCGTCAGGAACCAACGCTGGAGCCACCAGAACGTCGTCCTGCTCGGGGACGCGCTGCACACAGCGCACTTCTCGATCGGGTCGGGCACCAAGCTGGCGCTCGAGGACGCGATTGCGCTCTTCCGCGCTTTCGAGCAGCATGGCGCCGACGTCGGGAGCGCGCTCGAGAGCTTCGAGCGCGAGAGAAAGCCCGTCGTCGACCGTTATCAGGAAGCGGCGTCGGAGAGCCTGAGCCTGGTTCGAGAACGCGCATACGGAGCTTGATCTCGATCCCGTCTCGTTCGCCTACAGGCTGATGACGCGGAGCGGACGCATCGACCGGGAAAAGCTGCGAAAACGCGACCCTGCGTTCGTGGAAGAATATGAGCGGCTTCAAGGAGCCCAGCCGGGACCAATCGATCACCTATGACGTATCCAAGGGTCGCCTATCGTTCAATCGCTCTGGCCAGGGTCGTGGCGTTCCTGCTTTCGCTGCACGCTCTCCCGGCTTCGGCGCAGGAAAGCCCGGCCGCCGCTGATCCCGCCACTGATCCCGCGCTGGTTTTCGAAGGTCCCCCGGCCCCGGCTCCGCCAGCGACGGTTGCACGCGACGGCGAGGGGCGGGTCACGATGCGCGCTGTCCGGATTGCGGCGCCCATCGTGCTGGACGGCCAGCTCGACGAGGCTCCGTACACCGAAACGCTGCCGGCCTCCGACTTCGTCCAGCAGGAACCGCGCGAAGGTGAACCGGCGACGGAAAAGACCGAGGTATGGGTCTTCTTCGACGACCGCAACCTCTACGTTGGCGGCCGGATGTGGGATTCGCAGCCGCATCGCATTACCGCCAACGAGATGCGGCGCGACAACCGCAATATCTTTCTGAACGACAACTTCGGCTTTGCCATCGACACCTTCTTCAACCGGCGCACCGGCTTCTTCTTCCAGATCAACCCGCTCGCCGGCCTCCGCGACGCGCTGGTCGCCGATGAGGGCCAGACCAACTACGACTGGGACGGCGTGTGGGATGCGCGCACCGCCCGCTTCGACCAGGGCTGGACCATCGAGATCGCCGTTCCCTTCAAAACGCTCCGGTTCGAGGGCAGCGGGCCGCAGCTCTGGGGGATCAACTTCCGACGGATGGTTCGCTGGAAGAACGAGACGTCCACGCTCTCACTTGTGCCGGCCTCGTATGGGAACTCCGGGGTGGCGCGGTTCTCGCGGGCGGCCACGCTCGTGGGCATCGATCCGCCCGGCAACTATCGCAACCTCGAGTTCAAGCCGTATGGCATCTCGGAGGTGGTGACGAACAACGAAGCGATTCCTGTCATCTCGCGCGATCTGGACGGCGAGGCGGGCATCGACATCAAATACGGCTTGACCCGCAGCCTGATTGCCGACTTCACGGTCAACACCGACTTCGCGCAGGTCGAAACCGACGAGCAGCAGGTGAACCTCACGCGGTTCAGCCTGTTCTTTCCGGAAAAGCGCGAGTTCTTCCTCGAGGGCCAGGGCATCTTCGAGTTCGCCGGGCTTCGTCAGGACGGCGGCGGAGGAGTGCCCAACGGCCCCATTCTCTTCTTCAGCAGGCGTATCGGACTGGAGCAGGGGCAGACGGTGCCCATTCTGGCCGGCGCCCGCCTGACGGGCCGCGCCGGGCCGTACGCCGTTGGCGCGCTGAACATTCAGACGCGCCAGTCGGATATTGTCGGCGTCGACGACACCAATTTCTCAGTGGCTCGCGTACGCCGGGATATCCTGCGCCGCAGCAGCGTGGGTCTGCTGGCCACGCGGAGACTGACGACGTCGGGAGCGGCGCATTCGAACGATGTGTACGGCGTCGACGGAAACTTCGCGTTCTTCCAGGATCTGCAGTTCAACGGCTACTACGCGCGCAGCCAGACACCGGAGCTCGGCGACGACGAAGGCAGCTACTACGGGTCGATGGACTACAACGCCGATCGCTACGGTGTGCAGCTTCGCCATCTCATGGTCGGAACCGACTTCAATCCGGAAGTGGGCTTCATGCGGCGCGAGGATTTTCGCGAGACGCTCGTCGGCCTGCGCTTCAGCCCGCGGCCGCAATCGATCCCCGCCGTCAGGAAGTTCAGCTGGGAGGCGAACCTCGATTACATCACCAACCTCGACGGTCTGCTCGAGACGCGGGAGCAGGCCCTGACGTTCGAAACCCAGTTTCAGAGCTCCGATATCGCGAAGATCGAGTACGGCGACACCTACGAGTTCCTGCCCGAGCCTTTCGAGATCTCCGACGGCGTCGTCCTCCCGATCGGCGGCTACAACTTCGCCGACGTGGCGGCATCGGTCGAGCTCGGTCCGCATCGACGGCTGTCCGGCGTCTTCGAGGTGGGCCATGGCGGCTTCTACAGCGGCGAGCGGACGGCGGCGGGATACACCGGCCGCATCGAGATCAATCCGCAGTTGTCGGTCGAGCCGAGAATCGGGTTCAACTGGGTCGAGCTGCCCGAGGGCAACTTCACGACACGGCTCGTCGGCGGCCGCGTCACCTTCACCATGTCGCCGCGCATGTTCGTGGGCGCACTTCTCCAATACAACTCGAGCAACGATTCCTTCACCAGCAACGTGCGCTTCCGCTGGGAGTACCAGCCTGGCAGCGACCTCTTCGTCGTCTACAGCGAAGGCCGCGACGCCTTCAGCGACGATCCGCGCGGTCTGCTCAACCGCGGGCTCGTGATCAAGGTCACGCGTCTGTTCAGGATGTAACGGGGTTCTCAGGTTCGGCGGCCGCGCCGTGCTGTGACTGACCTCGTTCGCCCCGCCTGCGGCGGGCGATTGAGTAGCCGACTCCCAGCGCCAGCAGCCAGGGCCCTGCCACACGCAGCGTCCATTCGAGTCCGGGCGCCCAGCGGGTGGTGATGAGCGTCGCGAGGATGAGCACCGCGCCGGCGAGCGAGCTGACGCGGGACAGCGGCAGCCGGACGGGCAGGGCTGCTGGCAGGCGATCGGTCGCGCGCCGGAAGTTCAGATGCGTGACGAAAATCATGAGATAGACGAAGAGCCCGCCGAACAACGCAACTCCGAAGAACCATTGATACGCCGTGTCCGGCCAGAGCGCGCGCACCAGCACCGCACCAGCGAGCCCGGCGCTCGAGATGAGCAGGGCGTTCACAGGCGTGCCGCGCGCGTTGACGGCGCCCCATGCGGCGGGCACGAAGCCGCCGCGGGCCAGCGAGAACATCGAGCGCGTGATGAGGTAGAGGTTCGCGTTGGCGGCTGAGAGCGCCGCGCTCAGCACCACGAAGTTCATGATCGACGCCGCGCCGGGAATGCCCACCCTCGTCAGGACGCCGACGAACGGGCTCTCGCGGATGTTCGCCGACTCGCGCCACGGCGTGATGCCCACCAGAATCACGATCATCAGGATGTAGATGGCCGTCAGACCGAGAATCATCCGCAGCATGGCGCGCGGAATCGTGCGCCGCGGATCGGAAGCTTCTCCCGAGGTGACCGCCACGATCTCGACGCCGATGAAGGAATACAGCGTGAAGGACGACCCCAGCCATACGCCCATCCACCCGAGCGGGAGGAACCCGCCATCGGCCGTGAAGTTGCGGAGACCGATGGCCGGCTCGCCCCACGCGCCGAAGATCAGGCCGAAGCCGAGCACGATGAACAAGGCGATGGCGACCACCTTGATCATCACGAACCAGTATTCGAACTCCCCCAACGTGCCCACAGTCCGGGCGTTGAGATACACGAGGAGCGCGCCGAAGGCGAGAATCCAGAGATAGCCGGGCACCTCCGGCATCCAGTGGGCCATGTAGATGGACACGGCCACGAGATGACCGCCGGTCGCGACAATCTCCATGAGCCAGTAGCTGACGCGGACGGCGTAGCCGGCAAAAGGCGAGACGTACATCCCCGCGTAGACGCCGAACGATCCGGCCGTCGGGTGCTTCACGGCCATCTCCGTGAGGGCGGCCGTCAGCAGCAGCGCGATGGCCGCCGAGATGAGATAGGAAAGGATGATGGCCGGGCCGGCCACGTTGATGGCGAGGCCGCTCGCCAGGAACAGGCCCGTGCCGATGGAGCCCCCCATCGCCATCATGGCCTGCTGGCCGATCGAGAGCTGGCGCGCGAGCACCTGCTCGTGCCGCACGCTGGCTGGTTGCTCGGCGTCGGTGGTCACGCTATGTCACCTTCGACGTGACCTGCGCTGTGCGGTCATAGTCGCGCGTTCGAACGAGCCGTACCATTTCGTCCATGACCCGCTCGATCTCGTCGAAGGTGTTGTAGAAGTGTGGCGACACGCGGATGCCGACGCCGGGGCGGTAGTCGATGATGACATCGCGTGCCTTGAGTGCCCGCGCGACGCTCAGCGCGTCGGGCACGTCGACGGCCACCGTGCCCGCCAGCCGCTCCGGATCGCGCGAGGCGCGCGAGCTGAAGCCGTGCTCGTCGACGAGCGCGAGTAGTCGCACGGTCATCTGCTTCGACTTCGTCGCGAATGCGGTCCACTTGCACCGTTCCGATGATGTCCAGCCCGGCGAGTGCCGCGTAGTACGCGGGGATCGAAGGCGTCCCGTTCATCATCCGCATCGCGTCATCCCGAGGCTCGTAGCGGTGCGGGTCGAACGCGAAAGGGTGTTGGTGGCCAACCCAGCCTCGCAGGCGCGGCGTCAGCGTCTGGAGTCGATCGGGCCGCGTATACAGGAACGCCGTGCCCGGACCGCCGCACAGCCACTTGAGGCAGCCGCCGACGGCGAAGTCGACGCCGAGGCACGTCACATCGAGCGGGATGATGCCCGCCGACTGATAGGCGTCGAGGATGACGGCGGCCCCGACCTGGCGGGCCCGTTCCACGACAGGCGCGACATCCATGATGTAGGAGGTGCGGAACAGCACGTGCGACAGGGCCACCACCGCCGTGCGGTCGTCGATGGCCTCCAGCAACCGTTCGGTTCGAACCGTGAGGTCATTCTCGGCCGGGACGACGACGAGCTCGAAGCCCAGCCGCTCCTGTTCCCGGTAGAGATAGATCATCGACGGAAAATCCATCTCAAGACACACGATGCGGCGCCGCCGTCCCTCCGGCTCGAAGCACGACAACGCCACAGCCTGCGCCGTCGTCACGTTCTCGTGCATGCTGACGGACCCTGGCGGCGCGCCGATGACGAGCGCCACCTTGTCGCCGACCTCGCGCGGCATTTCCCACCAGCGGTCCT
Source organism: uncultured Acidobacteriota bacterium (assembly GCA_963817395.1). Taxonomy (GTDB): domain Bacteria; phylum Acidobacteriota; class Vicinamibacteria; order Vicinamibacterales; family CAVPJW01; genus CAWGYQ01. Next base: position 960,872 of record CAWFOC010000003.1, read on the forward strand.
CCCACGCTCTGACGCCGCGCGTGGCCCACGTCTCCGCGTACTCGGCGAGGTTGATTGCCGTTCGACGCGGCATGGCTCCGAGCGAGTTGCTGATCATGTAAACCGTTCGCGCGAGAATCGGGAACTCGGCGCGCCAGCGGGTGATGTCGTCGATTGGGTCGTCGTGGGGTTCAGCCATGGAGCCCGTCGCCAGCGATCGAGTCCAGCCGTTCGAGGAGCGCAAGGATCTCGAGGGGGAAATCGCGAGGCGCGAACGTGCTGGCGTCGACGCAGGCCACCCGGTACGACCCTTCAGCGACGAGTCGACGTGAGCCTTCGTCGCGGACTTCAAACCGCCATTCCAGCCGTCGCCCGTTCAGCTGCGAGACGGAGACCCCCACTTCGAGCGCGTCGCCCGCGCGCGCCGGCGATCGATAGCGGCAGGTGGTTTCGACCCGGGGCATGAAGATGCCGAACTCGCGGAGCAGGTCGGTGCGCGGTCGCCCCAGAGCACGGTAGATGTCGTCCTCGGCGGCCTCGAAGAAGCGAAAGAAATGGCCGAACCAGACGATGCCGGCCGCGTCTGTGTCGGCCCAGTGGACCCGTATCGTGACGGGGAACACTAGTAGTCTTCGTCGTAGTCGGGGTTCGAGAGAACCTCCCAGCCCGCGCCGTCGAGGGTCAGATCGCTGCCCCCGTCGGCCGCCGCCAGGCCGTACTTCGATCGGATCGCGTTGTGGAATTTTTCAGCGATCTTTCTGTAGCCGGAGCTGCCCAGGTGCAGGCCGTCGTCGCCGATCAGGCTCGAGTTGTTGGGGATGGAGCCGTAGACGTCGACGTAGGTCGCGCCCTTCGCTGCGCCAGGTCGCGGACACGGCTGGCGAAACCGGGCATGTACTCATACGCCTTCTCGCGAAAGCCATCCCTGTCCTGGCCCGGGAGGCTCGCGAGGAAGACGTGAACGCCAGCCGACTTGCCGATGTCCACCAATCGACTGAGATAATTGATTACATGCGAAGGGTCGCTGCCCGATTCGTCGACCTCGAGATCATTCGCGCAGTGCATCAGGAGCAACGCGCCCGGCTTCTTGGCTGAAAGTTCGTCACGCAGGCGTCCGCTATCGTTCTCGCAGTGCCTTCCGTCGCGCCCCTCGTTGAAGACGACGATGTCCTGGCCCGGATACGCGTCCCTGAGCCTGTCCTGAAGGCTGGTCGGGTAGCTCAAATACGCCGGCACCAGCAGGAACGTCGGCGCCGAGAGAGAGGTAAAACCTCTCGTCAGGCTGTCGCCGAAGGTCAGGAATCTCGTGACCTTCAGCTTGCCGCCGTCCACCGCCGCCGCCGCCGCTTCCGCCGACCGTGACCTTCACCTCGTTCGATGCCGCGCCCGTCCCTGCATTGTTGCGTCCGCGCACGCGAAGATAGAACGTGCCGGACGGGGGATTCCCCACGAACTGCGTGACGAAGCCGAGCTGAATCTGCGCGCTGTTCGACGATCCGGCCGACGAGCCCGCCTGCACGGTGTAGCCCGTCGGCGCGCATCCTCCTGACGGATGACTCCACTTGAGCGTCAGCTTCGTTCCATCGACCGAGGCGGTCAGATTCCGCGGGGCGTCCGGCTTGGACGAGCAACTTCCGCCGCCGCCGCCGGTGATCTCGAATTGCACTTCGTTCGACGCAGGGCCCGTCCCGCTTCCGTCCACTCCGCGCACACGTAGCGTAGTACTTGCGCGGCGCCAGATTCGACTTCCTGGCCGTTGTCGTGTTGCCGACATTGAGATCGGCGATGTCCTTCTTGCCAGGGCCCGTGCCCACTTCAAGGCGATAAGAGGTGGCCGTTCCGCTGCCGGGCTTCGTCCACGAAAGCGTGACGCTCGTGCCGGAGACGCTCGCCTTCAGGTTGATGGGCGCGCTCGTCAGCGCTTGACCCGTGGTCGTGATGCCTCGATTGAGATCCGGTGAGAAGCAGGCCGGCGACGCGTCGAACGAGCACTCGCCCTGCTGTTCGACGACGACCGTCTGGGGCACCGATTCGGCGGATGGCGACAACGGATTGGGACTTTCTGTACCTTCGCTGCAACCAGCCGCGGCGAACAGAATCGCCCCAATCACCCCATGGGTCCATCGATAGCGCTTCACCGAGCCTCCTGCCGTCTAAACAAACCCACCAATTTTAGTATGAGTGCGCCCTTCAGGCAATGCGGGCCTACTCGCCCTGGGATAGGATTCGCCCATGGCAACCCGGCCTCAGGGCTGGCACGGATGGGACGAGTACGCCCCGTTTTACGACTGGGAGAACCGCCAGACCCTGGGCCGGCGTGACATCGGCTTCTGGCGCCGCCTGGCCCGCGAGCGGGGAGGTCCCGTGCTCGAACTGGGATGCGGCACGGGCAGGGTCTCGGGTCCCGCTGGCCGCGACCGGCATTCCAATGGTCGGCGTGGATCGCTCGGAACGCATGCTGGCCGTTGGCAGGCGCCGCTTCAACCGCCGTCGCCCGACCGCTCGCCCTCGCCTTATTCGCGGCGACATCCGCGATCTGCCATTTCGAACGGCGGTCTTTCCGCTGATCATCGCGCCCTACGGTATCCTCCAGTCACTCATCACTGATGCCGACCTGGAGCGAACGCTCGAGTCCGTCGCGCGGCTTCTCGGGCCTGGCGGGATGTTCGCGCTCGATCTCGTTCCCGATCTGCCCGAGTGGGACGAATACCGCAACCGTGTGCGGCTGCGCGGACGGTCCAATCGTGGACAGCTCACGCTCGTCGAATCGGTCCGCCAGGATCGCGCGCGAGGGTTGACGATTTTCGATCAGGAGTTCGTGGAGCGGCGTGGAGAGCGCGCGACCCGGCGGCAGTTCCAGTTGATCTTCCGAACGCTCAGCGTCCCTCAGATGCGCCGCCGTCTGGCGACGAGTCGGGCTGGCCGTCCACGCGGTACTGGGCGATTACGACGGCGGACCGTGGGACGCTCGAGCCGATGTCTGGGTGATCGTGGCCGGGAAGGCCAATCAGGGTTCGTGATAGAATTTCAGGCGTTTTTCCGCAGGTCTTTTCAGGAGTTCCCCGATGTCCGGCCATTCCAAGTGGCATTCCATCAAGCATAAGAAGGGCGCGGCCGACGCCAAGCGCGGCAAAGTCTTCACGCGCATCATCAAGGAATTGACGGTGGCGGCGAGGGCGGGCGGCGGCGACGTCGACACCAATCCGCGCCTCCGCACGATTGTCGCCGAGGCGAAGGCCAGCAACATGCCCGCCGACAACATCAAGCGGGCCATCCGCCGCGGCACGGGCGAGGAGCCCGGCACGACCTACGAGGAAGTCACCTACGAGGGTTACGGTCCGGGAGGCGCTGCGCTCATCATCGAAGTGCTCACCGACAATCGCAACCGCACGGTGGGCGAGCTGCGGCACCTCCTGACGAAATACGGCGGCAACCTCGCCGAGGTCAACAGCGTGGCCTGGATGTTCTCCAAGAAGGGCTATTTCGTCGTCGACAAGAAGAAGGCCGACGAAGAATCACTGATGGCCGCCGCGCTGGACGCCGGCGCCGAAGACATGCGAGACGACGAGGACAACTGGGAGATCCTCGAGTCCGCCCGATGTCTTCTCGACGGTCCAGGAGGCCATCAAGGCCCTTGGCGTCGAGCCGGACGCCGCGCAGGTTTCGATGGTGCCGCAGAACTACATCAAGCTCGAAGGCAAGACCGCACAGCAGATGGTCAAGCTCATGGAGTTTGTCGAAGAGCACGACGACGTGAAGCACGTCTGGTCGAACTTCGACATCGAGGAGAAGGAGATCGAGGCTTCGCTGGCGTGAGAGTCTTTGGCATCGATCCCGGTTCCGAACGCACCGGTTACGGCTGCGTCGAAGCCGATCGCAGCCGCCATCGCCTCGTGTCCTGCGGAGCCATTCGGACGCCCGCCCGGGCGGCCTTTCCCGACAAGCTCTTGGTGATCCACCGCGAGCTCGCTCGAATGCTGGCCGAGTGCCGGCCCGAATGCGTGGCGATCGAGAGTCTCTTCTACGCCACGAACGTTCGCAGCGCGTTGAAGCTCGGCCACGTGCGCGGCGTGGCGATGCTCGCCGTGATGGAGGCCGGGCTGCCGGTCGTCGAGTACGCACCCTCGGAGATCAAGCGCGCGGTCGTGGGATACGGGCGGGCCGAGAAGCACCAGGTGCAGCAGATGGTGAAGATGCTGTTGGGGCTCACGGTGGTGCCGTCGCCGCACGATGCCGCCGATGCGCTGGCCGTGGCCATCTGTCACGCCAATACCGCCGGCACGCTCGACTCGCGTCCGACGGCGCGTGGTCTCGCGCGAAGCTGGCGCGCCTACCGCCCGTGATTGCACTGCTGCGTGGCCGACTGGTCGAGAAAAACCCCAACCGGGTGACCATTGATGTCGGTGGCGTCGGCTACGACGTGCACGTGCCGGTTTCGACCTTCTACGGCATGACGGAGCCGGGCGGGGAGATCGCGCTCAGGATCTACACGCACGTCCGCGAGGATCTCATTGCGCTCTTCGGGTTTGCCACCCTCACCGAGCTCAGAATCTTCGAGCGCCTGATCGCGGTGAGCGGCATCGGTCCCAAACTCGCGCTGGCTGTGCTGTCGGGAATCGAGCCGCAGGATCTCGTGACGGCCGTACAACGTGGCGACGTCGCGCGGCTCACGGCGATTCCAGGCGTCGGACGGAAGACCGCCGAGCGCATCAGCCTGGAGCTGAAGGACAGACTCGCCGCCCTGAGCGTGGAGGAATCACCGGAGATTGGCGCATCACCGGGACCCGCACCGATCAAGGACGACCTCCTCTCGGCCCTTTTGAACCTGGGGTATCATCGGCCGCTGGCCGAGCGCGCGGCGGCGATCGCCGTTCAGTCTGGCGCGTCGACCTTCGAAGCGGCGCTGCGCGAGGCGCTCAGGGCGGTCTCGCGGTAGCCGCGGCTGGCTGAGATGGACACGGGCATGTCGGAAGCGCGAATCGTCAGCGCCAGCCGGATGGACGAAGACGCGCAGTACGAGGCGGGCCTTCGTCCACGGACGCTCGACGAGTATATCGGCCAGGATCGCGTGCGCGAGAATCTGCAGGTCTCGGTGGCGGCGGCCCGCCAGCGGACCGAGGCGCTCGATCACGTGCTGCTCTACGGCCCCCCCGGTCTCGGCAAGACCACGCTGGCCTATGTCATCGCCACACGAGCTCGGCGTCGCGATTCGCTCGACGTCCGGGCCCGTGCTCGAGCGGCCCGGCGACCTCGCCGCCATTCTTACGAACCTCGCCGCCCACGACGTGCTGTTCATCGACGAAATCCACCGGATGCCCGCGACCATCGAGGAAATTCTGTACCCCGCGATGGAGGACTACGAGCTCGACATCATGATCGGGCAGGGTCCCAGCGCGCGATCGGTGAAGGTGCCGCTCCAGAGGTTCACGCTCATCGGCGCCACGACACGCGCCGGGCTGCTGACCTCGCCGCTCAGGTCGCGATTCGGCATCGTTCACCGCCTGGATTTCTATACGGAGCCCGATATCGAAGAGATCGTCCGGCGATCGGCGCGTATCCTGAACGTGCCGATCGATCCGGACGCCTCTCACGAGATCGCGCGCCGCGCCCGCGGGACGCCGCGTGTCGCCAACCGCCTGCTGCGCCGCGTGCGAGACTTCGCCCAGGTGCGGGCCGACGGCACGATCACGCTTGCGGTGGCGCTCGATGCGCTGAAGCTGCTCGAGGTCGACGAGCACGGCTTCGACGACATCGACCGGAAGCTGCTCAGGACGATTATCGACAAGTTCGGTGGCGGCCCCGTCGGTCTCAATACCATTGCGGCGGCGATCAGCGAGGAGAAGGACGCCATCGAAGACATCTACGAGCCGTTTCTGATTCAGATTGGGTTCGTCGATCGCACGCCGCGTGGACGAATGGCGACGGCGAGAGCGTACGAGTTCTTCGGTCTGACCGCCCCGGGGAGGGATTCGCGACTGTGGTAGACGGGACACCAGCAGGAAGACCAGCCAGAATGCCGCTGTTCGGCGCGAACGGCCGTTCCCTTCGGCGCGTCGCCATTTCCTCGCTGGCCACCTACGTGCCGCCGCGCGTGATGACGAACGCCGACCTCGAGACGCTCGTCGACACGACGAACGAGTGGATTCTGCAGCGCACCGGCATTCGCGAGCGGCACATCGTCGATCCAGGCGTGGCGACGTCGGATCTCGCGGCAGAAGCGGCGCGTCGGGCGCTGGACCAGGCGCACTTGTCGGCCACCGACATCGACTTCATCGTGGTCGGCACGACCACGCCGGACATGATCTTCCCGAGCACGGCGTGTCTCGTGCAGAACAAGATTGGGGCGACGGGTGCCTGGGGCTTCGACCTGGGCGCCGCGTGCTCGGGGTTCACCTTTGCGCTCACGACCGCCGTCCACATGGTGGCCAGTGGTGCGCACAGGCACGGGCTCGTCATTGGCGCCGATGTCATGTCGAGCATCATCGACTATCGCGATCGCGCGACGTGCGTGCTGTTCGGCGACGGCGCCGGCGCGGTCATCGTGAGCCCCACAGACGATCAGCAGCTCGCGATCATCGATTTCGAGGGCGAGATCGATGGCAGCGGCGGACAGGCGCTGTGCATGCCGGCCGGCGGCAGCCTGAGACCGGCGACCCACGAGACCGTGGATCAGCGCCTGCATTACGTCAAACAGGACGGGCCGGCGGTCTTCAAGTTCGCCGTCCGAAAGACGGAAGAGATCTGTCGCCGCGTGCTCGAGCGCAACGGGTTCGATCCGTGCCAGCTCGATCTGTTCGTGTCGCACCAGGCGAACCGGCGGATCATCCAGTCGGCTGCCGAAAAGCTCGGCCTGCCCGCGGAGAAGGTGGTCATCAACATCGAGCGCTTCGGCAACACGACGGCGGCGACGATTCCGCTGGCCATGCAGGACGCCGTCGCGGACGGCCGGCTGAAGAAAGGGGATCTGGTGTTGCTCGCCTCGGTCGGTGCCGGTTTCACGGTGGGCGCCGTGCTGCTGCGCTGGGCCATCTGATCCAGCACACGTCCAGCTGACCGTCCTGTCCATTCCGCCATGGCGGCCCGAACAACGTCCGCACGACGACGCCCGGTCGGCGAGCAGGAGCGGATCCATCTCGAGCAGCTCCAGCGATGGAGTCAGCTGCTCGACTCCTGGCTTCGCGTGCCGGGAACGTCCATCCGCTTCGGCCTGGACCCGATCCTCGGCCTCGTGCCAGGCCTCGGCGATCTCGTGTCGCCGACGTTCGCTGGTGTCCTGATCGTGCAGGCTTTCCGCATGCGCGTGCCGTGGGTGGTGCAGCTTCGGATGCTGCTCAACGCCCTGGTCGATATCGCGGTAGGCATCGTTCCCTTTCTCGGCGATCTCTTCGATGTGGTGTGGCGATCCAACCAGAAGAACCTGCAACTGCTGGTCGAGTATGCCGACGAGCCGCGGCCGCCACGGCTCGGCGACTATCTGTTCGTCGGAGCCGTGCTGAGCGTGCTGGCTATCGCCGCGCTGCTTCCGCTGATGATCCTGGCATGGGCGCTCGAGACGCTCGGGCGTGGATGGTGGTAGACGAAGCCGGCGAACGACGGGATCGGGTGTTTCTCTTGTCGCCGGCGAACTGCGCCGGCGCCAGGGGCCGGCTGCTGCTGTCGGACCGCGCGAGCTTTCCGCTGGCCCTGGCACTGCGTCAGGAAGGCGCGAGGCTCGGCGACATCTTCAGCTTCGTGAGCGGTCTCTATTTCAGAGGCAAGCTCGCCTACGCCAGGAGGTTTGCCGCTCCGCCCGATCCCACCGACGCGCTCGTGGGATCGGGTGTTCTCGTGATCACGCCGAGTGCCGGGCTGCGGGCCGCCGACACGCTGGTCACGGTCGAGGCGCTGAGAAGCTTCGTCGGCGTCGAGGTGGCGCCCGACAATCCGAGCTACCGCAACCCGCTCGTCTCGAGCGCCACGGTGCTTCACCGGGCGATCGGGAATGCCTGCGACGTCATTCTGCTCGGCAGCATCGCGTCGTCGCGCTATCTGGACCTGCTCACGACGATCTTTGGTGAGCAGCTGCAGTTCCCCGCGGATTTCGTCGGTCGTGGCGACATGAGCCGCGGCGCGCTGATGCTGCGCCAGGCCGTGGAAGGCCAGGAGCTCCGTTACGTGAAAGCGCTGGGAGCGATCCGGAGCACTTCCCGGCGATAGCGGCTTTGACGCGGCACTTCCAAGGCTCCCGCCTCCGTAGCCCACTGCACCAAGACGATGTGTGCCCCCGGCGTTCACTGACGGCCGCCTGATCGCGCGTGCCGTCGGGACTGGCTTATGCTGTCTCGACGTGGATGTCGCCGACTTCGATTTTCACCTACCCGGCGATCTGATCGCGCAGGTCCCACTCGCCAAGCGCGACGACTCGCGGCTGCTGGTGCTCGATCGCGCCACCGGGCTCACCTCCGATCGTCATTTTCCTGCGCTCGTCGACGCCCTCGATCCCTCCGACCTGATTGTCGTCAACAACACCCGTGTCGTTCCGGCTCGGCTCCTCGGCCGACGCGTGCCGAGCGGCGGCCGCGTCGAGTGTCTCGTGATGCAGCCGACTGGCCCCGACTGCTGGGATGCGCTCGTACATCCCGGACAGAAACTGAAGCGGGGCAGCCGCGTCATCTTCGAGACCGCGTGCGCACGTGCTCCACGGCGAGGTCGTCGAACACCTGTCTTTCGGCCGGCGGACGATGCGGCTCTGGACTGAGGACGGCTCCACGGTGGATGAGACCATCGATGCGATTGGTCACGTGCCGCTGCCGCCGTACATCGCACGAGCGGACACCGATGTCGATCGCGATCGTTACCAGACCGGTGTACGGCGACATGCGCGGGTCGGTCGCGGCTCCCACCGCGGGTCTCCACTTCACGCCGGAAGTGCTTTCGGCGCTCGCCCGGAAGGGGATCGAGACGACCGAGATCACACTGCATGTTGGCTACGGGACGTTCAAACCCGTTCGTGTGGCGCGGGTGGAAGACCACACGGTCGATCCCGAGTGGGTGATCATCGAGGATCGCGCGGCGGCGGCCGTCAACCGCGCACTCGACGAAGGCCGCCGTGTCGTGGCGGTGGGCACGACGACAACGCGCGCGCTCGAGGCGTCGGCGCGGGCGACCGGTCGCGTCGAGGCAACGGCGGGCGCCACGGACCTGTTCATCGCGCCCGGCTTTGAGTTCCGCGTGGTGCGCGGCCTTCTCACGAACTTTCATTTGCCGCGATCGTCGCTCTTGATGCTGGTCAGCGCCTTTGCGGGCCGCGAGTGCCTCTTGGCGGCGTATCGCGGTGCCATCGAGCGGCGATACAGGTTTTACTCGTACGGCGACGCCATGCTGATCCTGTGAGCGAGCGAGTTCGGGTGCTGGCCTCGCTGAATGGCGATGGTTGGCGGGCCGGCCACTGGTTCAAGGTGCTAGTATCTCGTCGTGAAATTCCCCTACGAAGACTTCGACCTGTCCTCTGTCTCCACCTACCCGCTGAAGTCGCGTGAGAGCAAGGCCTCGGTTGACTCCTTCGCGCGCCCGTACGTCGAAGGGACGGGCGTCAGCGGCCTGCTGCACGGGCTTCCGAAGATCCTTGCCGGATCCGATTTCAACGCCGTGGTCGAGGCGCTGCTGTCGGCGCGGGCATCGGGCGGCATTGTGTGGGGGCTCGGCGCCCACGTCATCAAGACCGGTCTCGGGCCGATCGTTGTCGACCTGATGGAGCGCGGGTTCGTCTCGGCGATTGCCACCAACGGCGCCGGCGTCATTCATGATTTCGAAGTGGCGCTTGCCGGTGCCACGTCCGAGGACGTCGAGGCGCAGTTGCCGATGGGGAAGTTCGGCATGGCGGAGGAAACCGGCCGCCTGCTCAATCGTGCCATCAACGACGGCGTGGCGCGGGGCCTGGGTCTCGGCCAGGCCGTTGCGCAGTACCTGCACGACCGCCATCCGCAGCACGAACGCTTCAGCGTCGCTGCGGCCTGCGCCCGACTCGATGTGCCGCTGACCGTGCACGTGGCCCTCGGCACCGACGTCATCCACATGCATCCAGATGCCTCGGGCGCCGCCATCGGCGAGGGCAGCCTGCGTGACTTTCGCTACTTCGTCTCCAACGTGGCGCGGCTCGAGCACGGGGTCTATTTGAACTGCGGATCCGCCGTCGTGCTGCCCGAGGTCTTCCTCAAGGCCGTCGCTCTGGCTCGCAACTGCGGCGTGCCCCTGGCCGATCTGACGACCGTGAATCTGGATTTCATGCGCCTGTACCGCCCCTCCACCAACGTCGTGTCGCGGCCCACGATGGGCGGCGGACATGGTTACAACCTGATCGGTCATCACGAGATTCTCATCCCGCTCCTGGCAGCCGCCCTGATAGAGGGCTCGAGTTCACGCCGGAGCTGACCGTGTTCGACGGTCAACACGCTGGAGCCCGATGGCCCGGGCCTGCTAGAATCAGAGGTTCCCGCCGGTGTAGCTCAGTTGGTTAGAGCACGCGGCTCATATCCGCGGAGTCCGGGGTTCAAGTCCCTGCACCGGCACCAATTTTTGGCAGGTGGCTCCTCACCGCCTCCATCCCATGCATCCTCTGGTCGCGCGTGTCCGGCGAGCCATTCGCCGGCACGCTCTGATCGCGCCAGGCGGCCGGGTGGCCGTCGCTCTCTCGGGCGGCGCCGATTCGGTGGCGCTCGCCTGTGTGCTGTTCGATCTCGACCGCCGGAAAGAGATCGTGCTCGCCGGGTTTGCCCACCTGAATCACGGCTTGCGCGGTGAGGAGGCGGACCGCGACGAAGCGTTCTGCCGCGCCTTCGCCGAGCGGTTGTCGCGGCCGATCGTGGTCGAGTCGACCGATGTGGCCCAACTGGCCCGAGCCGAGCGGCGATCCATCGAGGACGCGGCCCGGCGTGCCCGGTACGCCTTTCTGGAACGAGCAGCGGACGTGCTGGCCGCCGACGACATGGCAGTGGCGCACACGCGCAACGATCAGGCGGAAACCGTGCTGCTGCGCCTGTTCCGGGGCGCAGGTCCTGACGGTCTTGCGGCCGTTCACTGGCGTCGCGGCCGGTTCGTGAGACCGATGCTCGACGTCAGTCGCGCCCAGATCCTCGAATACCTCCAGGAGCTCAACCTCGAATTTCGAGAAGACGCGTCGAATCGCGACGTGTCCGTTCCGCGCAACCGTGTGCGCCACGAGCTGCTTCCGCTGCTCGAGCAGCGGTTCTCGCCCGAAATCGTCACGCGACTCGCCCGCGCCGCGGCGATGGCCGCCGACGATGCCCGGCTCTTCAGAGAGCTCGTGGACGCGCGAGCCGACGGGCTGATGGTATTCGAGCCTGGTCGCGTCACGATCGATCGTCGAGCTCTCGCCACCGAATCCCCGGCCCTTGCCTCCCGACTCATTCTCCGTGCCCTGCGGCATGTGGCCGGCGAGCGATTTGTCGGGTTCGACCAGATCGACCGCGTGCTCATGGTGGCGTCGGACGGGCCCGAGAGCGCTGACTTTCCCGGCGGCCGGGTGGAACGGATCGGCGATCGAGTCGTCCTAACAGGTGGGGTCCTGGCGAATACGGGCCTTGGGCCCGGATGGAACAACTTCCACTACGCGCTGTCTATTCCTGGCGAGGTCCTCGTTGCCGAAGCCGGCTGTGCCATTGAGGCCCGGAGAGTGGCGGTTCCGACCGGGGCTTCGGCTGGCGAAACGCTAGGGCTGGCTGGACCGCGGGATGCGGCCGTTATCGACGCCGCCGAACTGCCCGACATCTTAAGTGTACGGGGTCGACGCCGGGGCGACACTTTCAGGCCCCTGGGCTCGCCGGGTCACAAGAAGCTGCAGGACCTCTTCGTCGATCGCAAAGTGCCTCGCGGCAGCCGGGATCGGGTGCCGATTGTCGTCGACGGGCAGGACCGTATCATCTGGGTGGCCGGCCACGCCGTGGCCGAGGAGTTTAGGGTGACTGATCGCACGCAAAGCATGGTAGTCTTGAGACTTCGGGACTTGGGAGGCCGCTCGTGAACTCCACCGTCAAGAGTCTGCTGTTCTGGATGGTGCTCGTCGTTGTCGGCGTGCTCGTCTGGAATTTTTCAACGCGCTTCCAGAGCCACGACCGGCCGGTGAGCTTCAGCGAGTTCATGTCCTGGGTGGATTCGGGCCAGGTGGCGCGGGTCACGATTACCGGGAGCGAAATCAGCGGCCTCACCAAGGCCAATGACAGCTTCAAGACCTATGCCCCGGACCAGTACGAGGGACTGGCGAACCGGCTGATCGAGCGCGGCGTCATCGTCAATGCCAAGGAGCCGACGGCAAGTCCATGGGCTGCACTCCTCTACTCCTGGGCCCCGATTCTGCTGCTCATCGGCTTCTGGATCTTCTTCATGCGCCAGATGCAGAGCGGGGGCAACAAGGCCTTGTCGTTCGGCAAGAGCAAGGCCAAGCTGTCGTCGAGCTCCCAGAAAAAAGTCACCTTCAAGGACGTGGCGGGCGTCGACGAGGCCAAGGAAGAGCTGCAGGAGATTATCGAGTTCCTGAAGGAGCCGCAGAAATTCCAGAAGCTCGGCGGCCGCATCCCGAAAGGCGTGCTGCTCATGGGCGCTCCCGGGACGGGCAAGACCCTTCTGGCGCGCGCGGTGGCCGGCGAGGCCAACGTGCCCTTCTTTTCGATTAGCGGCTCCGACTTCGTGGAGATGTTCGTGGGCGTCGGGGCGTCCCGCGTCCGCGACTTGTTCGAGCAGGGCAAGAAGAACGCGCCCTGCATCATCTTCATCGACGAGATCGACGCGGTCGGGCGTCATCGCGGCGCGGGGCTGGGTGGCGGGCACGACGAGCGCGAACAGACGCTCAACCAGCTGCTGGTCGAGATGGATGGCTTCGAGTCGAACGAGGGCGTCATCCTCGTCGCCGCGACCAACCGTCCGGACGTGCTCGATCCGGCGCTCCTCAGGCCGGGCCGTTTCGATCGGCGCATCGTCGTGAATCGTCCCGACGTCAAGGGACGCGAAGGCATCCTCGGCGTGCACACCAAGAAGATTCCGCTCTCCGACGACGTCGATGTCCCGGTGCTGGCGCGTGGGACGTCTGGATTCTCCGGGGCCGACCTTGCGAATCTGGTGAACGAAGCGGCCTTGAGCGCAGCGCGACACAACCTGCGGACGGTCCGGATGATCGATTTCGAGTTCGCGAAGGACAAGGTGCTCATGGGTTCCGAGCGCCGGTCGATGATTATCAGCGACGAAGAGAAGCGGATCACGGCCGTGCACGAAGCCGGCCACGCATTGCTCACGGTGCTGCTGCCGCACGCGGACCCGATTCACAAGGTCACGATCATCCCGCGCGGCATGGCGCTCGGGCTGACGCAGCAGCTGCCGGTCGACGAGAAGCACAACTATTCCAAGCACTATCTGAGCGACCAGATTGCCATCCTGCTCGGCGGCCGTATTGCCGAGGAGATCACGAACGGCAGCATCACAACCGGCGCGGGCAACGATCTGGAAAGGGCCACCGAGCTGGCGCGCCGCATGGTCTGCGAATGGGGCATGAGCGACGCCATGGGCCCGCTGACCTTCGGCAAGAAGGAAGAACAGATTTTCCTCGGCCGCGAGATCGCGCAGCACCAGGACTACAGCGAGGACACGGCGATTCACATCGACCAGGAGGTCAAGAAGATCGTCACGGACAACTACCAGCGGGCGCACGATGTGCTCGCGGCGAACAAGGCCACGCTCGTTCGCATCGCCGACGAGCTACTCAGCCACGAAGTCCTCGACGCCGATCAAGTGCGCCGGATTGCAGCCGGTCAGACCATCGAGCCTCGCGCTTCTGCGCCGAGCGTGCCGTCACCGGCTTCTGAGGAAGACGATTCGCGCCGCCGGCAGAAAGATCGGCTCTCGATCGTTCCACCCCTGCCGCCGCTCAAGAAGCCGCTTCCGCAGGAGTAGCGCGCGCGCTGGTTTCCCGCCGACGCTACGACGTTCCCCTTCCTCACGGCTGGCCTGCGCTGAGCCTCGGCCCGCGCACGCTGGTGATGGGCGTTCTCAATCTCACGCCCGATTCCTTTGCTGATGGCGGCCGCTGGCGCGATTCTGCCCAGGCCGTCGACCGAGCGCTGGCCATGGAGGCGGAAGGCGCCGACCTCATCGACATCGGGGGTGAATCCACGCGTCCGGGCGCCGAGGCGTTGCCGGCCGGCGAGGAGCTCGCGCGCGTCCTGCCGGTCGTGAAGGGCCTGGCCTCGCGGCTGCGCGTGCCGATGTCGGTCGACACCTACAAGGCGGAGGTCGCGCGTGCCGCGCTCGACGAAGGTGCCGCCCTGGTGAACGACGTCAGTGGGCTGCGGTATGATGCGGCGCTTGCCGGCATCGTGGCCGGGCGTAGCGCCGCGCTGATTCTGATGCACATGCGCGGGCGCCCCGACGACATGTACGGCGCGGCCGTCTACGGAAACCTTCTGCGTGAGGTGACCGACGAGCTCGCTGTCGCCGTCGCTTCAGCCGTCGACGCCGGCGTCCGCCGCGACGCCGTGATTGTCGATCCCGGCATCGGGTTCGCCAAGCGTGCGGAGCACAGCTACGGCGTGCTCGCCGGTCTCGAGCACCTTGCGCGGCTGGATCGCCCGATCCTGGTTGGACCCTCGAGGAAGTCGTTTCTGACGAGCACGATTGGCGATCGTCCGCCCGACGACCGCGAATGGGGCACGGCTGCGGCGGTCGCCGTCGCCGTGATGATGGGAGCGCACATCGTACGTGTTCACGGAGTCCGCGAGATGGCACAGGTCGTCAAGGTGGCCGACGAAATCCGCCGTCACGCGTTCGAGACCGCGTCATGAATGGCTGGCTGACGACACTGCTGAACCGCCAGTCGGTGGATTGGTGGGATCTGCTCGACATCCTGATCGTGTCGGTGCTGATCTACGAGGTGCTCAAGCTCATCCGAGGTACGCGCGCGGTGCAGATGGCGGTCGGAACTGCGCTGGTCGCAGGCCTCTTTTACGCGTCGCAGTGGAGTCGACTGGAAACGGTCAACTGGCTCATTCGGAACGCGGCCGGCTACCTGGTCTTTGGCTTCATCGTCCTCTTCCAGTCCGACCTTCGCCGCGCCCTGGCGCATCTGGGTCGCGCGCCGTTCTTTCGCTATCTTGCGCGGCCGGAAGGCGCCGACGAGACGATTGAGGAAATCGCCGGAGCTGCGACAATGCTGGCCGCGCAGCGTGTCGGGGCCATCATCGTCGTCGAACGCCAGATCGGGCTCAGAAACTATATCGAGAGCGGGATCCCGCTCGACGCGACACTGACCTACGACCTGCTCGTTTCCATCTTCCAACCCTCGGCGCCCATGCATGACGGCGCTGTGATCGTCCGCGGCGATCGGGTAGCCGCTGCCGCATGCTTTCTGCCGCTGACGACGAACCCGACGTTGAGCCGGCAGCTGGGCACGCGGCATCGCGCCGCGATTGGCTTGACCGAGGAGAACGATGCGGTCGCCGTCGTGGTCTCCGAGGAAACCGGGGGGATGTCGCTCGCGCTGGAGGGACGGATTGATCTGGGACTCGATCCCGAAACGCTGCGCGCCAAACTGCGGACGCTGCTGATGCGCCGACACGTGCCTGAGGAAGACCGCGAAGAACGGTACACGTTCGATTGAAGGCGATGGGATTTTTCCGAAACCTCGGTCTGAAGGTCCTCTCGGTGGCGATTGCCGTCCTGTTGTGGCTGACACTGTCGGGCGAGCAGATCGTCGAGCGCGGCATCCGCGTTCCGCTCGAGATCCAGAACCTGCCGACCGACTTGCTGCTCGTCGACGATCCTCCCGAGTTCGTCGATGTGCGCGTCCGGGGCGCCTCGGGCGCCCTCGGTCGCCTCGGCACGGGTGATGTGGTCGCGGTCATCGACGCCTCGTCGGTGAAGTCCGGGCGTCGGCTATTTCATCTGACGACCGATCAAATTCGCGCGCCCTTCGGCGTCGAGGTGACGCAGGCCAACCCCCCCACGCTCGCCTTCGCCTTCGAGCGCGCTGGCACGCGCGAGGTTCCCGTCCTGCCTGCGGTCGAGGGCGAGCCCGCGCCGGGCTACGTGGTCGGTCGTGCCACGGCGATACCCGAAAAAGTCGTTCTGATCGGACCGGAGAGCCGGGTGGAGCGACTGACGGCGGCGATCACGGAGCCAGTGGTGGTTGACGGCGCGACGAGCGATCGCCAGGAGACCGTCATTGTTGGAGTGCTCGACCCGGCCGTCCGCCTTCAGACGCCGCTGGCCGCACGGGTCCGTGTTGAAATCGTGCCGGCGCCGACCGAACTGACGATAGGCGGCATACCCGTCAGACTGCGTGGCACGGGGGCGCACGTGAGAGCCGCGGTACGGCCACAGCAGGTGTCGGTGCGTATCCGCGGTTCGAGGACGGTCATCGAGCGGCTCCCGCGTGAGACGCTGGTGGCGTTCGTGGATCTGAACGGCCTGGGACCTGGCCGGTATTCGCTGCCGGTGCAAGTCGAGCCTTCGCGAAGCTTCGGCGTGGCCAGTGTCGACCCGCCGCTCGTGCAGGTGGACATCCGCTAGATCCCACGAATGTCACTGACCCTGTTTGGCACCGACGGCGTGCGAGGGAAAGCGGGTGAGTTTCCGCTCGATCGCGAAACTGTCAGGCGGCTCGGCGCGGCTCTGGTGCGCGCTCGCCCGACCCAGGCGCGTGCGGGCACCGCAGTGCTCGTTGGCCGCGATACGCGCGAGAGCGGACGCTGGATCGAACGTGAGCTTGCGTGTGGCGCACAGAGCGAAGGCGCCAGGGTGGTGAGCGCGGGCGTGGTGCCGACGCCGGCTGTGGCCTACCTGACGCCCTTCGAGCGCTTCGATCTGGGCATTGTCATCTCGGCGTCGCACAATCCCTTCGACGACAATGGCATCAAGGTGTTTTCGGGCGCGGGCGAGAAGTTCACCGAGCGTCTCGAGCGCGAGATCGAAGCCATCGTCGCCGATTCGAGCTGGACGGTGAGTGAAAGCCCGGAGGTCTCGATTGAGACCGCCGACTACTCCGGCGACTATCTCCGCCACGTCCGCCGTGTTTTGCACGGCGTCGACATTCCTCGTGGCAGACGCCTGGCGGTTGATTGCGCGAATGGCGCGACGTGGCAGGTGGCCCCGACGCTGTTTCGCGATCTGGGCTTCGAAATCACGACGCTGGGCTCGGAACCCGATGGCCGCAACATCAATCTGCGCAGCGGATCGACCGATCCACGGATGCTCTCGCGGGCGGTGATTGACGGCGGGCTCGAGCTCGGAGTGGCATTCGACGGAGACGGCGACCGCGCTATCTTCGTGGACCATCGGGGCCGGATCATCGACGGTGATGCGGTGATGCTGATGACGGCTGCGCAGCTCGAACGCGACGGCCGTCTCCGTGGGTCCGCCATTGTGGCGACGGTCATGAGCAATATCGGTCTCGAGCTGGCCTTGAAAGATCGCGGCATCGAGCTCATACGGTGCCGGGTCGGCGACAAGCACGTGATGGAAGAGCTGCTCAAGCGCAACCTCGCGCTCGGTGGCGAACAGTCCGGGCACGTCATCTTCACCGACTATCTCTACACCGGCGACGGCTTGATCACCGCCCTTCACGTGCTCCGGACGATGTTGACCACCGGCCGCACGCTGGCGGATCTCGCCGACGAGCTCACGACATTTCCTCAGGTGTTGTTGAACGTGCCTGTTCGGCAGAGACGGAACTTGCAGGAGATTCCGGAGATCGCGGAGACCATCGCGAGCGTGGAAGAACGTCTGGCGGGAAGAGGCCGGCTGCTCGTGCGGTATTCGGGAACCGAGCCACTGCTTCGCGTGATGCTCGAGGGGCAGGACAAGGATCAGATTGGCGCGTGGGCCCGGGAGATTGTCGAAGCCGTCAAGCGGAACCTGGCGTAAGTGTCCTCAATCCGCACTCGATTGTGAGCAAAGCCGTGCCGGTGAAGCTGAGCGTCAACGTCAACAAGGTGGCGACGTTGCGGAACTCCCGAGGTGGCGAGGAACCGGGGGTCATCACCGCCGTGCGAGTCGTGACTCGAGCAGGCGCTCCCGGCGTCACCGTGCATCCGCGCGCTGACGAGCGCCACATCACGGCCCGAGACGTCCGCGAGATCGCCTCAGAGATCGAGACCCTCGGCGGCACGGTCGAGCTCAACATCGAGGGCGATCCCCGCCCCGATTTGATCGCGCTCGTGCACACGGTCCGTCCGACGCAGTGCACGCTCGTACCGGTCGTCCCCGGCGAGATCACGAGTCAGGCCGGGTGGCGGCCAGATACCCCCAGTGGCCCGCTCCGCAGCGCCGTCGCCGCCCTGAGGGCCGCGGGCGTTCGCGTAAGCCTCTTCGTAGACCCCTTGCCCGATGCCGTGCGTTGGGCTGCCGACACCGGCGCCGACCGGATAGAGATCTACACAGAACCCTTTGCGAAGGCTTTCTCGAGCGGCGACGCTTCTGCCCGCCGGCGCGCCTATGCTGCCTGCGTCGATGCGGCGGTGCTGGCCCACCGGCTTGGACTCGGCGTCAACGCCGGACACGACCTGAATCTCGAGAACCTGGTCGAGTTCAGGGAGTTGCCGCATTTGGCCGAGGTCTCCATTGGCCATGCGCTCATCAGCCATGCGTTGTTCGTCGGTCTCGATCGGGCAGTGCGCGATTACCTGGGCGCGGTAGCCGGCACGCCGTCACCGCTTATGAGCCGCCGAGAGTGACGGCTTCGTCCCGGTGGACGCTTCTCGGCGCCGGCTGCTATGATCGGCCTCTACCCGTCACTTGCCGCGGGCTCACGAGGCGCTGCGGATCGATGAAGTCCGTCACCGCATGAAATCAGAAGCACTTGCGTACGGCGTGGCCGGCATCTGCTTTGGCCTGATTGCCGGATGGATTATCGGCAGCCAACAGACGCAAGGTCTGCCGGGGGCCGCACGGGTCGCCGCTCAGCAGACCCGAGCTCAGCCGGGCACGCCGAGCGACGCGCCCCGCCAGGCGCCGGTGCTGGACGAGGCCAAAGTGCGGACGCTTAAAGACGCGGTGGAGCGGAATCCCAGGGACATGGCCAGTCTCGTCGCGCTTGCGAACGCGTACTTCGATGCCGAGCGCTACGATGAGGCGATCACGTGGTACGAGGGTGCGCTGGCGCTCGGCCCGCGCGACGTGAATGTCAGCACCGACCTCGGCGTCAGCTATTACTACACGAATCAGCCCGATCGGGCGCTGCAGCAATTCGACCATTCGCTGAGCGTCGATCCCAAACACACCAAGACCATCCTCAACCAGGGAATTGTCCGGGCGTTTGGGAAACAGGATTTGGCTGGCGCCGCCGAAGCCTGGCAGCGCGTGGTCGACCTCGCGCCTGACAGTGCCGAAGCGCAGGCCGCACGGCGGGCTCTCGAGAGTATGAAGGCCGCGCACCCTGCGGTGGGCGGGGGGCAGCCAGCTGCGCCACCCGGTAGCAACAACTGACCATGACGAGGCTTCTCCTCATCGTGGTGCTCGGCGTGTTGATCGTCCGGGCCCTCTGGCGTCTGGTGTCCGGCATCGTCGAAGGGGTGTCCCTGGCGCAGGGGTCGAGTGGGAGACCAGGCACACTGCGCCAGAGCGAGATGATGGAGCGCGATCCGATTTGCGGCACGTACGTCTTGCCGTCGCGCGCATTGATCAGCGGATCTGGTGAAGAGGTCCGTTACTTCTGTTCGGACACGTGCCGGCGGGCTTTCGCGGCGCGCCAGGCGTAGGACGGCGGCAGGCATCGATGGCCCAGCTCTCAGAGGATCAGGTCAAGGCCGACATCGTCGAGGTCGGCCGCCGGATGTACGACCGCGGGCTCGTGGCCTCGAATGACGGCAACATCAGCGTCAGGGTTGGGCCCGATCGCATCATTGCCACGCCGAAGAACGTGTCGAAGGGGTTCATGACGCCGGCCATGATGGTCACGACCGACATGACCGGCCGGAAGATCGCGGGTACCAGCGAGGCTTCGTCCGAGCTCCTGATGCACCTGGCGGTCTACGAATGCCGCCCCGACGTGAGGGCTGTCGTGCACGCGCACCCGCCGGCGGCGACGGGTTTCGCGGTGGCCGGGATCGCGCTCGACCGCGCCGTGCTGGCCGAGGTCATCACGACGCTCGGCAGCATTCCCATTGCCGACTATGGCACCCCGTCGACCTCCGAGCTGGCCGATGCCGTGCGCCGTTTCGTGCCGGCGCATGATGGTCTGTTGCTGGCGAACCATGGCGCGGTCACGGCCGCGGGCGATGTCTTCGCCGCGTATTTCAAGATGGAGACCATCGAGCACTTCGCGCGCATCAGCCTGGTGGCGCGCCTGCTCGGCCGCGAGCGTGTCCTGTCGCGCGAAGAAGTGCTCAGGCTGCAAGGGCTACGCGGCAGCTACGGCATCGCGGCGCCGGCACCGATCTGCGTTGACGGCTCGGAGCCGCAGGATCCGGCGACCTGCCAGGTGGTGCAGGCGCCTTCCTCGCCCGGCTCTCGTCTCGTGGATGACGTGCCGTCCGGGTCTGCCGAAGTGAAGGTCAACGGCGATGGAGAAATTCGGTTAACATATCGCGAACTCACGGCCCTCATCGAGGATGCCGTGCGGAGCTTGCGATAGCTTCGGGAGGACAGCATGGGTGAGGCGCTGGGCATGGTCGAGACCAAGGGACTGGTCGCCATGATCGAGGCGGCTGACGCGATGGTCAAGGCTGCCAAGGTGTCCCTCGTCGGGTGGGAGAAGATCGGTGCTGGCTACGTCACGGCCATCGTTCGGGGCGATGTCGCAGCCGTGAAGGCGGCGACGGACGCGGGCGCGGCCGCCGCGCGACGCGTCGGCGAACTGGTATCGGTGCATGTCATCCCGAGACCCCACGCCAATCTCGAAGACGTGCTTCCCATCGGCAAGGCTGCGAACACCAAGGCGTAAGTTGATCCTCGCAAAAATCGTCGGGACGGTCGTTGCCACGCGCAAGGACCCGCGGCTCGTGAGCAACAAGTTGCTGCTCGCGCGCCCGATGGACCCGCGCGGGAAGCCGGAGGGCAGCTATCTGGTCGCGGTGGACACCGTCGATGCCGGCTTCGGCGAGACCGTCCTGATTGTCAGTGGAAGCTCGGCGCGGATGGCGTCGGGCATGAAGGACTGTCCGGTCGACGCCGCGATCGTGGGTATCGTCGATTCGATCGAGGTGTCCGACTAGATGCAGCTCGCCAGAGTGATCGGCGACGTCGTGGCCACGGTGAAGGCGCCGGAGCTCTCCGGGATCACGCTGCTCGTCCTGCAGCCGCTCACCGCCGACCGTGAGCCTGCGGGGCGCGCGCTCGTGGCCGTTGATTCCGTGGGAGCCGGCCGCGGCGAAGAGGTGTTTTTCGTGCGCGGCAAGGAAGCCAGCTTTCCGTTTCATCCTCGCGAGGTGCCGGCCGATGCGGCCATCGTCGGCATCGTGGATCACTGGACGGTCGAGCCTCGCTGATGCAACTCGCCCGCGTGGTCGGCACCGTCGTGTCGACGCACAAGAATCGGAAGTTCGAAGGCGCGAAGCTGCTGCTCGTTCAGCCGATGACGCCCGATGATGCGCCCCGGGGCGCGACGCTGCTGGCTGTCGACAGCGTGGGCGCCGGTGTGCACGAGAAGGTGCTGATTGTGCTCGAAGGGCGCGCGGCCGGCGAGGCGCTCGGCCGCAAGGGCGCGCCCGTGGACGCCGCCATCGTTGGCATCGTCGACAGCGTGGAACTGCACGAATAGACCACTCGCCAGCCTGACAAGAGGGAGCCCGGCATGAACGAAGACGCCCTCAGATTGCTCGTGCGCGAGGCGGTAGCGCGCCACCTGGATCGGACCGACCACGATCGGCTTCCCCTCGTTCCTGCCGCGACCGCAGGCGCCCATTGCAGCCACGCGCGGTTCGTGCTGCCAGCCGGATCCGATGGCGACGGAGCCTGTCTGATCGAACCAACGGTCCGCTGCAACCACTGCGGATACTGTCAATCGTACGGACATTAGCAGGCGCGCACAGGGCAGGGTCCACGAGCTCACGCAATTCAGACCGTCCCCGCGATCCATTCCAGCTCGTGTCCAGGCCCTTCGTTCTCGTCACCCGCCGTTTGCCGTCCAGCGTGCTCGGTCGTCTCGAGGCTGTGTGCGAGGTGGATGTGAACACCGCGTCAGAAGCCCTGACGATCGATCAGCTCGTGGACCGACTTGGCGACAAGGCGGCTCTTGTGTGTGTGCTCACCGACACGATCGATCGGCGTGTGCTCGATGCGGCTCCTGCGCTGCGCATCGTGGCCAACGTGGCGGTCGGCTACAACAACATCGACGTCCGGCACGCGGCCGCGCGCGGGATTGTCGTGACGAACACGCCGGATGTGCTCACCGACGCCGTCGCAGACTTCACGTGGGCCCTCATCCTCGCCGTCACCAGACGTCTCGGCGAGGGCGAGCGGCTGATTCGCCGCGGCGGATGGGCGGGCTGGGCCCTCGACTTCATGCTGGGGACCGAGCTCGGCGGCAAGCAGCTCGGCATCGTCGGCATGGGTCGCATCGGACGTGCCGTGGCCGCCAAGGCGGCCGCATTCGGCATGACGGTCGCCTGCGCGTCGCGATCGAGAGGTGAAACAGCCGACGGCGCAACCGTGATGCCGCTCGATCAGCTGTTGTCGAGCTCTGACGTCGTCTCGCTGCACGTGCCGCTGACCTCGGAGACGCACCACCTGATTGACCAGCGAGCACTGATGCGAATGAAGCGGAGCGCGTACCTCGTGAACACGTCACGCGGCGCGGTCGTGGACGAAGCGGCGCTGGCATGGGCGCTCGGTGAGCGTCTCATCGCGGGTGCGGCTCTCGACGTCTACGAGCACGAGCCGAAGCTGCACCCCTCGCTCATCGCGCTCGACAACGTGTTCCTGGCGCCGCACCTGGGCAGCGCCACTCGTGAGACGCGCACGGCAATGGCTGATCTCGCCGTCAGCAACGTGCTGGCCGTCCTCGCGGGTCAGCCACCGCTGACGCCGGTCCGGCCGGAGGCGGCCCCTTGAAGAAGCCGAGCGACCGCACGGTCGAACAGGTCATGCGAGGGCTTGCGCTGGCCATCGACGGCCTCGAGCTGCCGGCGGTGGAAAAGATTGCCGAGGATCAGTCCCACGATCCGTTTCAGGTGCTCATCGCGACGCTGCTCTCGGCCCGCACGCAGGACGCAACGACGGCAGCGGCGTCCGCGCGGCTCTTCCGGCGTGCCCGCACGCCGGCCAGCATGGCCCGGCTCACTGCCGCCGAAGTCCAACGGCTGATCTATCCGGTCAGCTTCTATCGCCACAAGGCCCGGCACGTGCTCGCAACCTGCCGCATGCTGATCGAGCGCTTCGGCGGTCGCGTGCCGATGACGATGGACGAGCTGTTGATGCTGCCGGGCGTCGGGCGCAAGACGGCGAACCTGGTGCTGATTCTCGCCTATCGCAGCATGGAGAACATCTGTGTGGACACGCACGTCCACCGCATTGCCAATCGTCTTGGCTGGGTCAGGACGCCGACGCCGGATCAGACCGAGCAGGCGTTGTACCGCGCCGTCGATCGGCGCTGGTGGCCGTACGTGAACCTGTATCTGGTGACGTGGGGACAGAACGTCTGCCGGCCCGTGTATCCGCGTTGCCGGGCGTGCGCCATCAGCCGCTGGTGCCCACGCGTCGGGGTTACGCGGACGTCGCGATCCGGGTCGCCCGGGCATTAGAATGTGGTCATGAGCATGGAGACTTTCACGCGCCGCGCCCTGCTGATTGTCACGATTGTTCTGGCATGGCCGGCCTCTTCAGCCGCGCAGGCGCCGCTGCTGGCGTCAAGCCCGCGCCATCTACAGCCAAGCCCGCGCCCGCGCCGACTACTGTCACGCCCTCGCCCGACGCCGGACCGATCCTGGTGGTCGAGACGGCCAAGGGCACGTTCGAAATCGAGACGTATCCAGCTGATGCGCCCAAGACCGTGGCACACGTGGTGGCCCTGGTGAACCGCCCGTTCTACAACGGGCTCCGCGTTCATCGCGTCGTGCCGGGGTTCGTCGTTCAGTTCGGCGACCCTCAAACCCGTGACATGACCAAGCAGGCCAGCTGGGGGCGTGGTACGGGTGTGACGAGCGGCAAGCCGATCGGTGTGGCCGAAATCACCAAGAAACGCACGCACAAGCCGGGCGCGGTGGCGATGGCGCACGCCGGGGATCCGAAGAGCGCGGACAGTCAGATGTATGTGACGCTGGCTGCTCAACCGAAACTCGATGGCAAGTACACGGTCTTTGGACAGGTGATCAGCGGCCTCGACGTGCCGGCCAAGCTTCAGGTGAGCGACGTCATCCGTCGAATCACGATCAAGGGGAGCCCGGCAAAGTAGGCTGGAGCCGGTCGACTTCCGGCGCGACGGTCGGCACGAATCCCTCCAAATCCGGATAGCGTCGCACCAGTTCGACAGGGAAGGCGCCGGCGATCGGTTGCCCGATCTGGCGCTTGATCATCAGCGCGTTCGCCACGCCCTTCGCGGCGAAGTGGTTGTTCAGATAGAGATAGAGCTTCCTCACCAGCATCCGGGCGGCCACGGCGGTTTCGGCAAAGGGCTGCAGCTCGCTGGCCGAATAGAGATAGTCGTACCGATCTTCGGCACGATCGTGCCGCCACCACTGTCCGACGTTCCTGCCGTGCAGCCGCATGTAGTAGAAGCCCGTCACGTTGGGCAGATAGTTCTGCCGTATCGAGAATCGAAATTTCGGCTCGTCGATCTGGACCCATGCGGCCCGGTGCTCGTTCAGCAGTGACAACGTCGGGGCGAGCTCGTCGCTCCAGCTTCGGTGGCGGAGCTCGACCGCAACGGGATAGTCGCGAAATGACGTGAGGAGCTTCCCAAGGTAGTCACGTGCCTCCGGCGCGTTCTTGAAGCTCGGCGGAAACTGCGCGAGCAGCGCCCCGAGCTTGCCGGCGCGCGCGACGGGATCGAGCCCTGCCTTGAACTCGTCGACATCCACCTGGCTCACGATCGGGAATGGCGCCGGTGGATTGTTCGGCATCGAGCCTGCGCGACCGTCGAAACATGGACGGGTGGGTGAATTTCTGGAACAGCTTCAGGGAGAATTCAAAGTCGCGCGGGGTCTTTTCAACCCAGCTCGCGCTGACCTTCGCCGAGGGCTGACCGTAGAAGGTCGAGTTCACTTCGACGGTGTCGAAGCGCTCCCCATAGTAGGTCAGCTCGTCGAACGATCTGCTCCTGGCTGCTTTGGGCGGATAGAAGATACCCGTCCAGGATCCGCGACCTCCCGGATAGTTCCAGCCCGCTGTGCCAATCCGGATGTCCGGCCCGCGTTCCATCACCGGTTCCCGAGCTTTTCGTAGGCTTCCTTGTCGAATCCGAACACGACACGCGAGCCCTTGATCAGGATCGGCCGCCTGATGAGATTGGGCTGAGCGGTCATGAGATCAATAGCTGCCTTCTTCGAGCGTGGCAGCGGGCGCTCCTTGAACACCGGGCTGCGCGTGCTCACATAGTCGAGAAACCTCCGGTCGTCCACGTGCTTTTCGAGGAAATCACGCGAGCGGAGGATTCCGATTGATATCTCGTTCCTCCACATCCAGGCCAATCTCGTCCAGAAAACTTCTGGCGTTTCGGCAGGTCGTTCACGTGGGCTTCCAGTAGAAAATGGGCTTTGCCATGCGCGTCTCCCCAGTCTTCGCTATTCTATCAAGCGCTGCACGTTTCACCGTCGACGCTGAGACCGCCACCTGAGCTTCCATGACCGACCGACTCTATTACAGCGACGCGTACTGCGAGCGGTTCGAGGCTGTCGTCACCCGCGTCGAAAAGGACCACGGAAGCTCACGGGTGTTTCTCGACCGCACGGCGTTCTACCCGACGTCGGGCGGCCAGCCCTTCGACCTGGGCACGCTGGGCGGTCTGCCCGTCACCGCTGTGCTCGAGACCGAGACGGGCGACATTGCGCACACCGTGACCGGCACGCTGGACGAGCGGCAGAGCGTACACGGCCTGATCGACTGGAACCGCCGGTTCGATCACATGCAGCAGCACACCGGCCAGCATGTGCTGTCGGCTGCGTTCGTGCGCGTCGCGGACTGCCAGACCGTGAGCTTTCACCTCGGGGCGAGCACCGCGACCATCGACCTGCAGCGGGAGCTCTCGCGGGACGCTGTTGCCGAAGCCGTTCGGCTTTCGAACCGGGTGATATGGGAGAACCATCCCGTGTCGGTCCGATTCGCCAGCGGCGAAGAGGCCGCGACGCTACCGTTGAGAAAGGAGTCGCACCGCGAGGGCGTCTTGAGGCTCGTCGAGATCGACAACCTCGATCTTTCGGCGTGCGGCGGCACGCACGTGGCCCGCACCGGCGAGATTGGCGCCATTCTCGTTGCCGGATCGGAACGGTTCAAGGGCGGCCTGCGCGTCGAGTTCGTGTGCGGCGGTCGCGCGCTCAACTGGGCAACGGCTCTGCGGCGACACCACGGCCTCTGCGGTGCGACTGCTCTCGGTCACGCCAGACGAGCTTCCAGCGGCGATCGAGCGTCTTCAGGCCGAGAGCCGGGACACAAGGCGTGTGATCCGCTCTCTCCAGACGCGGGTGGCCGAGCAGGAAGCCTCCGAGATGTCCGCGCGCGGCGAACGGATCGGTGATGCCACGGTGGTGGTCGAGTCTCTCGATCAATGGGACGCCGCAGGCCTCAAGACACTCGCGGCGGCGGTGACTCGCCGGCCAGGGCACGTGGTCACGCTGTTCACAGCCGGAAATCCCGCGCTCTGCGTCGTTGCCGCGTCGCCGGATCTCTCGGTCGACGCGGGCGCCATCCTTCGCGCGCTGGTCGCCCGATTCGGGGGCAAGGGTGGCGGCACGCGCGAGCTCGCGCAGGGTGGCGGTCTCAGTGGCGCCGCATCCGACCTTCTGAACGCGGCACATCTGTCGATCCGGTCCGCGCTGGGCTGATCCGTCAGCGTGGCTCAGGAGGGGATCTATTCGCGACGCCGCCCGCTGCGCTCGCGGGGCCGGAGCGCCAGCACTCGGCCGAGCAACCAGGCGATGGCGACAATGGCCATGATCGCGAAGAAGGCTTTCAGAAGCATTGGCGCCCCGGTTGCTGGGAGTGCTGGCTAGTTTCGCGTGAACCTTGCCAGTGCCTCGACGATGGCGTCGGTGACGGCGTCGATTTCGCTCTGCGGCACCGTGAAATGATTGGCAAGGATCGAAAACACCAGATTTTCATGTCCAACGGTTTCCACGAACCCCGAGAGCGCGCGCACGTTCGAAATCGACCCGGTTTTTGCCCACACTTTGCGGGCCGCTGGGCTGCCCTGATAGCGACGGGCGAGCGATCCATCCTCTCCGCCGATGGGAAGTGTCGCACGGAACGCTGCCGCGTGCGTGGAGCTCTCGTGCATGCGACGAAGGATCTGCACCAGCATGTCTGCCGTCACGTAGTTGTAGCGTGACAGCCCCGATCCGTCGTACATGACGTAGCTGTCCGGGTCGATGCCCCACTCCTTCAGCACTTCGGCTACGACCTTGCGTCCCTCTTTCACCGAGCCGGCATTCGAGCGGCCCATGGCCTTGAGGAACGTGTCGGCGTACATGTTCTGGCTGACCTTCATGACAACCTTCGCCAGTTCACTGAGAGGCGGCGAGCGATGAATCAGCAGAGACTGGGCATTCGAGAGGTCGAGAGGCGAGGGCAGCGTATCCACGTCGAGCGCCTCTCCATCGACCTGGATCCCGCGGCCAATGAGAACGGACCGCAGCGACTGCACGAAGTAGGCTGTCGGGTTGTCGACCGAGACGGGCAGGACCTGTTCGGCTGAACCGCGAGGGAGCGTGCCCTCGAGCCGAAGCACCGACGACCCCGGCATGCGTCGCAGGGCAAGCGTCTCGGCCTCGCCCTCCGCCCCTGTCGTCGCGGCATTGACGAGCGACAGTCCGGAGCCCTCCGAGCGGAGCGCTGCGTCCACCGGCTCGCCGCGGCTGGCGCCCGGACGTACCACGAGATCGATCGTGTCGTCGTTGTATTCGAGCGCGCCGCTCGGGGCCGCGTACCCGTACGCGAGATAGTCCCACGCCCATCCGGCCCCCAGGCCTTCATCCTCGAACGCGTCGTCGTCGCCGACAATGCGCCCGGCGATTCGACGAAGGCCGCTGCTGGCGAGCCGATTGGCCCAGTCTTCGAACGGCGTTGCACCTTCGGCCCCTCGTCCGATGCTCGGATCGCCCGTGCCGCGGACGACCAGGTCGCCCTGAAGCGTGCCATCCACGACGGGCCCTGTGGCGAGAAGCGTCGTCTCGAAGCGATGGTCCCATCCGAGACGCTCGGCGGCCGCCGCGACGGTGACGATCTTCATGTTCGACGCAGGCATCATCAGCTTCCGGGCGTTCGCTTCGTAGAGGGTGTCGCCTCTATCGAGGGACTGGATCTTGAGAGCCCAGACCGATCGCTCGAGTCCCGGGGCGGCGAGGAGGCGTTCGATTTCGAGGCGGAGCTGCTGAACCGGTGTGACGGCGAGCGTGGCGGGTGTCGCCGGCGGCTGCCGGGCCGCGCACGAGGCGCCCCCGAGGAGCGTCGCGAGGATCGACGAAACAATCAGGAGCGTGCGCGGCCGCCTGAAAAAGCGCCGGGGATCGAGGGATCGGGACAGGCGCCAGCGCACAATGGACGTCCGGGCGCTCTACCTACTTGAGCTCGTCGAGAGCCTTCATCGCAGCGTCGAAGTCCGCGGTCTCGAGCTTGGCGGCGCCTGTTTCGTCGGCCCGTCCGGCATACACGTCGGTGCCGACGCGGCCGAACGTCACCCGTTCCTCCTTCTTGCTGTCGTCGAATTTCACGGTCACGACGGCAACCGGAGTGTTCAGATTAGTGGCGACCTTCGGGTCCACGAAGGACGCCGCCCGGAGATTCGAGATGCGGGAGATGAGGTCCTCGATCTTGGTGGCTTCGAGCTCCTTCGCCGGCGACACCTGTTGCCACGTGTCGGTTGGGTTCGCGCCCTCGCCTTTGCGCTTCTCGAACGTGGTCGTCTGTCCGCCACGGGAGATCTCGACCCGGTTGCCGTTGAACGCACGAAACTCGAAGATGTCTTTTCGCCGGAAGTCCGAGACGGGCTTCTTCAGATCGTCCATGAGCGACGCCTCGACGGTGAATACCATCGGGCGCGCGGCGTCGCGGGCGTAGAGCGTCCCATCCGGTGCCGCCTTGCCGATCGCAAGATTCGAGCGTGCGCTTCCGGCGAGAAACGCGATGGCGGCCTGCGGCCGATCCAGACCGTATTGTCCGAGCTTCTTCGGATCGAACGGCACGATGGACTTCATGCGCGCCGACTGGATTCGACTGACGAGTCCCTCGGCCGTCCCGTAATCGGCCCGTGCCGGAAAGGGTTTCGTCAGCGACCACTCGCCGGCGGCCCGCGCCAGTTCGAGCGTAGTCTGGCCCGCCGACACTTCGACCTTGTCCAGCTTCTCTCGATCGAAGCTTATCAGCGACTTGTCACGCAGATCGAACGGCGTGCGCACGAAGGTCGTCTCGAGATAACTGGCGATCAGAAAGACCCGCTTTTCATCGGCGAACTTCACGTAAAGATCGCCGCCCGTCGGGGTCTTGTCGCCGATGAGCAGGTGACGGAAGTCCTTGGCTCCCGCGGTCCGAAACGCCACATCGGCTCGCGGCGGGTCCAGGCCGTAATCGGCCAGGCGGGCCGGATTCTCGTCGACCACGCGTTGAATCTCGAGTGATGCCAGGTTGGAGGCGATGCCTGAGGCCTCGGTCTCGTCGGCTTTCGTCGCTTCGGGCTCGACGAGGTCCCAGGTTCCCTTGGTCTTCCTGACCGTGGCGGTCGGGCCCGATCCGGCCTTTATTTGCAGCTCTTCGACTTTCTCGGCCTCGAGCGTCAGGGCCTTCGCCTTGGTCTCCGTGCCTTCCGAGGCTGGGTCGCGCTTCGACTCGACGAAGTAGATGTAGGCGCCGAGGCCGCCGAGGATCGCGACCAGCACGATGAGCGAGCGCAGCCCGCGCATTATCGGCCCCGCCACCAGGTGTAGATGCCCGTTCCGAGGATGATGCCCGGCACGACCAACAGGGCGAACCAATTGATGCGACGCTGTTGATCCGCGTTCAACGTGAGCCGGCGGTCGTCCTGAGGCTTGGCCCGGATCGAGATGAGCGTCTCCTGCTGCGCCAGCCAGTTCACCATGTTGAGGAACATGTCTGAATTGCCGCCGATGTTGATTCCCGAGTTGGACGCGAAGTCGGAGTCGCCAACGACCACCACGCGTGTCTCTGGCTTCGGCGGCTCTGCGCCGGTGTCGCCGGCCGGCTTGGCTGCGGGCTCAGATGCGGCTGCGGCCGCGGCCGAAACCGCTGCCGCAACCGAGATGGGACCCTTCTTGTCGCCCCTGTTTTCCTCGAGCTCGACTTCGCCCGATGCCTCCACCTTGGCGATGTCCATCTCGGCCCAGCTGTTCGGCCCTGTCTCGATGAACGCTTGCGGGTTGTGCCCGTTGACGCCGCCTGTGACGGGTGTCACCGAGCGGGCCAGAGGGTAGGCAGTCAGCACGCTGAACCGATCGGTAATCGGGTGGCCCGGATAGCTGGCCGCCAACGGCACGGACGCATCGGTGCCGATCAAGCGGCCGAGTCCGCTCGCATCCACCACCATGTCGTTGCCGAGCGTGAAGCCCCACTCGTGGAGCAACGCCGACAGGTTGGGAAGGACCGTGCCGGCCTTGTCGGGCGGATCGATGAGCGCGAGAAGCTTGCCGCCCTTGGCCAGATGCGCCCGTATGGCGTCTATCTCGCCGGGGAAGTAGTCGAGGTTCGGATTCGCAATCACGATGACCGAGGCATCGTCGGGCACCTTGCCCTGCTGGGCGAGCACGAGCTTTTCGACTGTGAAGTTGTCTTGCCCGAGCGCGCTGGTAATGGCGTTGTACCCGGTTCGCTCGCCGCTGACGGTATCCCGTTCGCCGTGGCCCTGGACGAAATAGATCTTCTTCTGCTGTCCGGTCGTGACTTTGATGAGAGCGTTCGTCAAATCCTGCTCGGTGTCCGAGGTCGTGCGCTCGGTCCTGCCTTTGTAGTCGAAGACCACGGTGCCGTACGCCTGAACGCCGTACTGTTTCACCAGCGCCGGACGGCGATCCGCATCGATGTACTCGACCGACACCTGGGGCGAGGTGTACCTGGTACTCGCGGAGCCGATCGCGAAACCGATCGAATTCGGGATCGCGCGCGAAGACCAGGACCTTGACCGGCGCGTCGAGGCCTCCCAGCACGCGCTTGGTCTGATCCGACAAGCTGAACGCCTGATTGGCTGTGAGGTCCCAGCGCTTGTTCTGACGCGATGCGAGGTAGTTGATGGCAACCAGAATCGCGAGCACGACCACAACGCTCACCGTGGCCACCGTGCCATATTTGGCCTGGCGCCTCTGGAAGGCCTTGGCGATGTCACGCCACTGCCCCAGCGTGTAGATCAAGACGCAGCCGAGCCCGGCCCACGCCGCCCACGTGGCGTACTGCTGCCATTCCGGTTTGAGAAACCGCACCGCCAGGGCGCCGAACACCAGCGCGGTACCAAGCCAGCCGATGATGCCTACAAGTCGGTTCAACATATCGTCCTAGGTGCGACTAACCACGCCACCGTTCGCTGTCCACGGCTTTGGCGGTGAGGAAGAGTCCGAACGTGATGAAGCTGAAGTAATACACGAGGTGCTTCGTGTCGATTACGCCCTTGACGAAGTCGTCGAAGTGCTGCGTGATCGAGAGATAGCTGAGAATCTTCTCGCCGGTGGGTCCGGCCGCGGCTCCCAGCCAGTCGAGCACCCACAGCATGAGAAACACCACGAAGGTCACCATGCCGGCCACGATCTGGTTCCGCGTCAGGCTCGAGATGAGCAGGCCCACCGAAATGAAACATCCGCCCAGCAAAAGCAGGCCCAGATATCCCGTGAGCAGCGGCTTCCACTCCGGGTTGCCGAACATGAAGAGGACGCCGACGTGCGCCAGCGTCACGAGCAGCATGGCCGCATAGAGCGTGAATGCGCCCAGAAACTTGCCGACGATGATCTGGAAGTCGGTAATCGGTGAAGTCAGGAGCAGCTCCATCGTGCCCGAGCGCTTCTCCTCGGCGTATGTCCGCATGGTGACGAGCGGGAGCACGAAGAGCAGGACGACCGTGGCGTTCAGCAACAACGGCCGTATCAGCATCTGGTTGATGTTGACCGGCCCGCCGCCGCCGAACTGTCCCATCTGCATGCTCTGCTGCAGGAAGAAGTTCAGAATCGCGACGTAGAACCATCCGAACACCAAAGCGAAGAGACCGATCACCACCCAGCCGATGGGTGAGGCGAAGTACGAGCGCAGCTCTTTGTGTGCGATCGCCAGAATGTTACTCATGGGCCGCCTCCGTCGCCGCCTCAGACTCCTCGGTCGTCAAGTGCAGAAAGATCTCTTCGAGGCTCATTTTGAGCGGTCGCATCTCGAGCAGTCCCCAGTTGTGACCGACGATCGTGTGGGCCAGCTCGCGCCGCACATCGTGCCCGCGCTCGCTGTCCACTTCGTATCCGATCACGCTCTCGCGCTTGTCCGCGACGGCCACGCGCAGAACGCCGTTGACGCGTTCGAGCACAGGGAGCACGGCGCCTGGATCGCCCTCGACCTGGAGATACATCGTTTCCGCGCCACCCAGTCTGGACACGAGGTTGTCGGGAGTGTCGACAGCCACGACGCGTCCGCGGTTGATGATGACCACGCGCTGACAGGTCTGCGAGACCTCCGGAAGGATGTGCGTACTGAGAATGATCGTGTGATCGCCGGCGAGTTCCTTGACGAGCTGCCTCGTCTCGATGATCTGTTTCGGATCCAGGCCTGCCGTCGGCTCGTCCAGAATCAGCACGTCCGGGTTGTGAATGAGCGCCTGGGCCAGGCCGACACGCTGTCGGTAGCCCTTCGACAGCTTGCCGCAGTGGCGATCGGCCATGTCGTCGATGCGGGTCTTCTGCATCACGGCGTCGATCCGCGCCCGGCGATCCGCCCGTGCTACGTGCTTGATGCGCGCGACGAACTGCAGATATTCGCGCACCGTCATGTCGGGATAGAGCGGCGGGGTCTCGGGCAGATACCCCGTGCGGCGCTTGGCCTCGATGGGCTGATCGAAGACGTCGAAGCCGGCCACGATCGCGCGCCCCTCGGTGGCCGGCATGAAGCCCGTGAGGATCCGCATGGTCGTCGTCTTGCCTGCGCCATTCGGACCCAGGAACCCGAGTATCTCGCCGCGCTCGACGCGGAAGCTGATGTCGTCGACCGCGGTGACGCGACCGTACTGCTTCGTGAGGTGCTGTACCTCAATCACGGCTGTTGACTCCCTGAGTGACCATTCGGTGGTGACGCCCCGGGGCGAACGGTAGAGATGACGCGGTCGCACGGCGGGAGGCCGCCGGAACCACAGGGGCGTTCGTGTAAGCTATAGAAAACGCACCGGCTGACAACGCCAAATTTCGATCCTAGTCGAACCTACTTGATCCGGGCAAGCGCGCCAGCACCGAATCCCTGACCAAAGGAATCCGCCCGATGGCACTCGCTGTTGGTGGTCGCGCACCCGATTTCGCGCTGCCAAATCAGGATCATCAAACCGTCCGTCTGATCGATCTCCTGGCGGAAGGTCCCGTCGTCCTCGCCTTTTTCCCCGCGGCCTTCAGCTCTGTCTGCACGCAAGAGCTTTCCACCCTCGCCGGCTCGTTCCAGGAGCTTTCGGCGGCTGGCGGCAGGGTGGTCGGCCTCAGTGTGGATACGCCGTTTGCGCTCAAGGCGTTTCAGCGGGATCAACGCCTCGGGTTTCCTCTGCTGAGCGACTTCAATAAAGACGTCATCGCGGCCTACGAGGTCTTCTGCGAGGACATGATTGGCCTCAAGGGGCTGGCCAAGCGGGCCGTTTTCCTGATCGACCGCGCGGGAACCATCCGCCACGCCCAGGTGCTCGACGATGCCCGGAACGAGCCGGACTACGAGGCGCTTCGAGAGGCCATCAGGCGGCTGTAGCTAGGGGCCTTGTCGACCCGACGCCCTAATGGTAAACTCATATATGAGCAACTGCTCATATATTCAGGAGTAGAGCGCTGATGCCGGCTACAACCACCGTCGCTCACGTCCCCCTGGGAGCCGACTCCTGTGAGCGGTTTCACCTGGCGCCGGAGCGCATCGCGGTGCTCCAACAAACGCTGGTTGGTGGCGCGCGTGCGGCCGATCTGGCCGAAACTTTCAAGGTGCTCGGTGACACGACGCGCGTTCGCATCCTCGACCTGCTGTCGAAGGCGGAGCTGTGCGTGTGCGACCTGGCCGGGCTGATCGGATTGAGCGAATCCGCCGTCTCCCACCAGCTGCGCCTGCTCAGAAGCCGCCGGCTCGTGCGGGCCAGGCGTGACGGGCGCATGATGTTCTACACACTGGACGATCGGCACATCCAGACTCTCCTCGAGCAGGGGCTCAGTCACGTCGCAGAGAGTCTCACTCCGCCGGAGCCCCAGGCGTGACGCTCACGGGCGCCGCCCGTCCGGTCTGCCGCGTCTGCCAGGTGCACGCCGAGTCGGTGTTCCGCATCGATGGGATGGACTGCGGCGAAGAGGTCATCGTTCTGCAACGACAGCTGCGGCCGCTTCAAGGTCTCGAAGATCTCTCAGCTGACATCATCGGACAGCGTCTCCGAGTCAAGTACGACGCCGCACAGTTGTCGGCCTCCGACATCGTCTCTGCTGTGGCACGGACCGGGATGAAAGCCTGGCTCGAACACGAGGAACCCGTGGGCGTCCAGTCCACCGACTCGGCTCGTCAGGCGCTCGTCGTGGTGTCGGGTGTGATGCTGGCTGCTGGTCTTGCGCTCGCGTTTCTCGGATGGCCGATACTCTCAGCCGTCTTGTGCGCGGGCGCGATTGCCTCCGGCGGCGTCTACACCGTCCGGCGTGCCTGGTCTGCCGCGCGCACCTACTCCCTCGACATCAATGTGCTCATGCTGATCGCCGTTGTGGGTGCGATTGCCATTGGCGAGTGGACGGAAGGCGCCACCGTTGTCTTCCTCTTCGCGCTGGCGCAGTGGCTCGAGCTTCGCAGCATGGATCGGGCGCGGCAGGCGATTCGGGCCCTGATGGATCTGACGCCGCTTCGAGCGCTGGTGCGCCGCCCAGAGGGCGACGTGATCGTTCCGGTCGCCGAGGTTGGCATCGGCGAGGTTGTGCTGGTGGCGCCTGGCGAGAAGGTGCCCCTCGACGGTACGGTCGTCGCCGGGCAGAGCTTCGTGAATCAGGCGCCGATCACCGGTGAGTCGCTGTCCGTGGACAAGGAACCTAGCGATCACGTCTATGCCGGGAGCATCAACGGTCCCGGAGCGCTGGACGTCCGTATCACGCGGCTCGGGAGCGACTCCACGCTGGCGAGGATCATCGGACTCGTCGAGACGGCCCAGGCGCAGAAGGCGCCTGCCCAGGCGTTCGTCGAGCGATTCGCGCGCTACTACACGCCGTTGGTGCTGCTTCTGGCGATGGGAGTGGCCGTCGGCGTGCCTCTGGCGTTTGGTCAACCCTTTACGCCGTGGTTCTACCGCGCGCTGGTGCTGCTGGTCATCGCCTGCCCCTGTGCGCTCGTCATTTCGACGCCCGTGTCGATTGTCTCGGCGCTCGCGAGCGCGGCGCGCCGCGGAGTTCTGATCAAGGGCGGGTTGTATCTCGAGCGTGCCGGCGCGGTCCGGTGCATCGCGTTCGACAAGACGGGGACGGTGACGACCGGCACGCCGCAAGTCGTCGAAGTGGTCCCGCTGGGCGACGCGACGGGTCACGATGTGCTCGAGCTGGCCGCGGCGCTCGAGTCGAGGTCGGAGCATCCCATCGGGCGCGCGATCACCGAGCATGCCCGCGCAGCGGGTGTCCGTCCGATCAGGGCCGAAGGCTTTCGAGCGCTGCCAGGACGGGGCGCCGAGGCGGAGATCGGCGCCGATCCGGCGTGCGTCGGGAACCATCGCCTGTTCGAGGAGCGCGGACTGTGCACGCCGGCCATTCACGAGCGGCTCGACGCCGTGGCGCGCGCGGGGCAAACGGCAGTGCTCGTGGCGCGGGCGCACAAGGCGGTCGGCATCATCAGCGTGGCCGATCGCGTGCGCGACAACGGCCGCGACGCCATGGATATGCTTCGACGACAGGGAGTCGAGCGGCTGGTGTTGCTGACGGGCGACAATCAGGCGACCGCGGCGGCCGTGGCGCGGCATCTGGGCTTCGACGACTGTCGAGCCGAGCTCCTGCCGGAAGACAAGGTGGCGGTGTTGAACGACCTGCGTCGCCGCTGGGGCACGGTGGCCATGGTTGGCGACGGTGTGAACGATGCCCCGGCCCTGGCGGCCGCCGATGTCGGCATCGCCATGGGAGCGGCCGCCAGCGACGCGGCGCTCGAGACCGCGGACGTGGCACTGATGGCGGATGAGCTCTTGAAGATCCCTTACACCGTACGGCTAAGTCAGGCGACCGTGCGCAATATCAAGACGAATATTGCGGTCTCACTGGGCCTCAAAGCCGCATTCCTGCTGCTGGCCGTCGGTGGAGTGGCCACGCTCTGGATGGCTGTGCTCGCCGACACGGGTGCATCGCTGCTGGTGATTGCCAACGGCCTTCGACTGCTGAAAACCACGTGATGCGGCAGGCGCTTCCTGGCGCCGCCCTCAGGGCATTGGTCACGAGGCACCGCGGGGTCGCGAGAGCCTGACGCGCGACACGCGAAGCCCGTCGAGCGACTCGACCGTCATGATGCGTCCCTCGGTCTCGACCGTGTCGCCGATTCGCGTCTGCCGACCGAGACGACCGAGCACATAACCGCCGATCGTGTTGTAGACGGCGTCATCGATGTGCAGCCCGAAGCGCTCGTTCACATCGGTGACCAGGGTCAGCCCGTCGAGACTGACCGTCCCGTCGGCAAGCATCACGATTCGTCGCATTCCATCGCTGGCGCCGTCCGCCGTCTCGCCGACAATTCGCTCCATGAGCCCCTGAAACGTCACGAGCCCGGCGGTGCCGCCGTGCTCGTCGATGACGATCGCGTGGTGTGTGTGATGCCGCCGCATCTCGGCCAGGAGCAGATCGGCGCGCATCGTGACGGGGACCGTGAGCGGATCGCGCACGAGTGTCTGGAGCGAGAAGTCCGCGGGACGCTCGGTGATGGCCCGGAACAGATCCTTGACGTGAAGAATGCCGGCCAGATCGTCCAGATCCCGCCGATAGACGGGAATATGCGTGTGCGGAGCACGGGAGATGGCGACGATGGACTCGTCGAGGTTCGCATCGGCGGGAACGGCCACGAGCTCGGTACGCGGCACCATCACCTGGCCAGCCGTCAGATCCGCGAAATCGAAGACGCGGTGCAGCATCTGCTCCTCGGTTTCCTCGAGCACGCCGGCCTCCTGGCTGGCCGTCACGAGCATCTTCAGCTCCTCCTGCGAGTGCACCAGCGAGTGGCCGCTTGGCGCACGCATGCCGCAGGCCTGCACCACGGCCCGGCCCATGCCGTTCAGGAGTGAGATGAACGGCCAGAGCGCGCGCATGAAGAGCTCGGTGGGCTTGGCGACCAGGAGCGCGGTTTTCTCCGAGTACTGGAGCGCGACGGTCTTCGGCGCCAGTTCTCCCAGCACGATGTGCAGACTCGTGATGATGCCGAACGCGATGGCGACGGCAATAGTGTGAGCAGTCACGGCGGAGAGTGTTCCGGGCAGAAAGAACAGGGTGGGCTCAATCAAGGTGGCCAGCGCGGGCTCGCCAATCCATCCAAGACCGAGACTGGCCATCGTGATGCCGAGCTGGGTGGCCGCGATATAACTGTCGGGATCGCTCAACGCACGCCGCACGGTCCTGGCTCTCCGGCTGCCCTCGGCAATCAACTGATCGATGCGTGTTTTGCGCACCGTCACCAGCGAGAACTCGGCGGCCACGAAGAAGCCATTCGCGAACACCAGCGCGAGTACACCACCGACCCGGACCGCGATCGAAACGATCACGTCCTCCATGCTGTGCCTCCGAGCCTGACGCTGCAGGCTTTGGTCGGGAATTCAGTCCGCGCTCACGCGCGTCGGTTCCTGAAGCCTTGCCGTTCGACGAATTGATCGACCATCGCCTGACGGCCAGGGTCGTTCCTCTCGAATTCGAGCCCCGTCCCGATCCGGGCGTCGCTCCAGCCGACGCGCGCATCCGTATCGACGTCGCCGCCCGCGCCGGGCAGGCGGAACCTGAGCCGCACGATCGTGCCGATGTCGAGCGGGTCGATGATGCGGATGGCAATGCGGCCCCGGCTGCTGAGCGTCACGGACGAGGCAATGAGCTGCGCGACGCGGTAGGACACGAGGATACCCAGCAGGACGCGCGAACCCGCGCGGCGGTCGAAGATGTCCCCGCACCTCGGATGTGGCGGCAAGCGTGCCACTGAAGATCAGAATCGGCACCGCGGCGTCGACTTGCCGAGTCGAGCGGACGAGCGCGAGACTGCCGCCCTCCGGCAAGTGCAGGTCGAGCACGACGAGATCGAGTTGATCGCCCTCGCTGCGCATCTGACTCAGCCACTCCAGCCGGGTTCTGGCCGTCGGCACGCGATGGCCGGCGCTCCCGAGCGCGTCGCGGAAGCGGTCGCGTACGAACGCCGTGCCGTCTGCCACGATCACAGTCTTGCTGGCGCCAGGCGGGCGGATCGCAGAGCTACGGGTGGTCAAACACTCATCCAGAACGGCGCTCGTTGCATTGCGGAATCTTACAGGTTCTCGCTATAATTCGTCGCTCCGCGCGAGAATTTGGTGTAGGTTCAGGAAATATCCAACCCGACTCGCACGCCTCGCCGAGAGGGAGGTCTATGGCCAGCTGTCCGGAATGCGACACCGAGATCGAAGTCGACGAGTACGATGTCGACAAGGGCGACCTGCTCAGCTGCCCTGAATGCGGCTCGAATCTCGAGGTGACCAACCTGTCGCCTGTCACGCTGGAGCTCGCGCCGGACGAGGAGGAGGAGGAGGAAGAAGAGGAGGAAAAGGAATTCGACGAAGATGGTGAAGCAGAAGAAGACGACGACGACGACGATGAGGACTGGGAAGAATGACGTTCGCCGGTCTCCCGGCCGCCTCTGACCTGACGCGAGCCAAAGCGGCGCGACTGGCCGGACTGCTGGCCGATCTCGACTCGGTCATCGTGGCGTTCAGTGGCGGGGTGGACAGCGCCTACCTCGCATACGTGGCTCATGCCACTCTTGGCGCCCGCTCGTGCGCCATCACCGCCGATAGCCCGAGTTACCCCCGCCGGCATCGGGAGATGGCCCTGGCCGTTGCCCGGCAATGTCAGCTCCACCATGAGATCATCCGGACCAACGAGATGGCTCGTCCGGAGTACCGCGCGAATCTCGCCGATCGCTGCTACCACTGCAAGCACGAGCTGTTTTCGCAACTCGTCGCGCTCGCGGATGCTCGCGGGTTCCGTGCGGTCGTCGACGGCAGCAACGCCGACGACCGCCTCGACTATCGACCCGGTCGTCAGGCGGCTCGCGAATTCGGCGTGCGGAGCCCGCTCGATGAGGTGGATCTCACGAAAGCGGAAATTCGTCAGTTGTCACGGAGCGCAGAGCTGCCCGTGTGGGACGAGCCGGCATCGGCGTGCCTGTCTTCCCGCATCCCGTATCGTCACGAAGTGACCGGCGAGAAGCTTCGGGTCATCGAAGACGCCGAAAATGCCGTGCATGCCCTCGGTTTCCGCCAGTGTCGAGTGCGCCATCACGACGAAATCGCGCGCGTCGAGGTCGATCCGGCGGACATGGCGCGGGTTCTGGAGCCCGCGGTCCGGGCGCGGCTTGTGGACGCGCTCAAAGCACTCGGGTTCCGCCACGTGACCCTCGATCTCCAGGGGTACCGGACGGGAAGTCTCAACGAGGGTCTGACGCTCCGCCCTCTATAGGCCGGCCCGCCATTCGACCGACATCGATACTCGGGGCAGTATTTACCCATTTTTATTGGTCCCGTTCACCTTCTGTAATTGACAGGGCACATTCAAAAACGTAAGCTGAGGCACAACTTTGGCTCTGCCCCGCCGCCCAGGAGAGTGGTAATGAGCACCGTTCGACGATCTCTGTGGCTAGTTCTGCTCTGTGTGACTCTGATTACGGTGGCGGCCTGCAACAAGAGACCGCCGGCCGCGGCGCCTGCCCCGCCGCCACCACCAGCAGCGACGCCTACGCCACCACCGGCCCCACCGCCGCCGCCAACCGCTTCGACTGGTTGCAGCGCCGTCCGTCAGCGAGGAAGAGCTGTTCAATCGCAAGACGCTCGACGAGCTGAACGCAGAACGCCCACTCGGCGATGTGTTCTTCGACCTCGATCAGTCGAACATACGCGACGATGGACGCGGCACCTTGGCCAAGAATGTGGAGTGGCTGAAGCGTTGGCCGACGACGCGCATTTCGGCTCGAAGGGCACTGCGATTCACGCGGCACCGCTGAATACAACTTGGGGCTCGGTGAGCGCCGTTCGGTGACCGTGCGAGACTATCTCGTCAATCTGGGCATCGCTGCCAATCGCATCAACACCGTCAGCAAGGGGAAGGAACAGCCCTTCTGTCGGGAAGAGACCGAGGCGTGCTGGGCCCAGAACCGACGCGGCCACTTCATCATCACGGCGAAGTAGCCGCGAAGTCACACCGTGTCCGGGCCGGGTGCCAGCCTACCCGGCCCGTTCGCTATTCGGGCCGCTTTCGTAGCAGCTGCCGCAGTTCTTCCTCACCGATTCGATACGACGCCACCTCGCGTCCCTCGATCATCAGCACAGGAATGCGCGTCTCGTAGCGGGCCAGAAGTGTCGGGTCGCCGGTAATGTCCACCTCTTCGACGTCGAGCGGTTCGTCAAAGCTCGCGCGGCGCAGGCGCGCCGTCATGACCTCGCACAGATGACATCCCGGCTTGGAGTAAATGGTCACGCGGATCGACATACAAGCTCCGCGACGATCTGCTCTGCCGCTGCTCGCGGATCCGCGGCCCTCACAACAGGCCGGCCGACGACGAGATAGGACGCGCCCGCCCGAAGTGCCTCTCCCGGCCCCATCGTTCGTGCCTGATCGTCGCTGCCCTTCGTACCAGCACCTCGGA
Source organism: uncultured Acidobacteriota bacterium (assembly GCA_963817395.1). Classification (GTDB taxonomy): domain Bacteria; phylum Acidobacteriota; class Vicinamibacteria; order Vicinamibacterales; family CAVPJW01; genus CAWGYQ01. The sequence goes on from CAWFOC010000003.1 coordinate 1,001,987, forward strand.
TGCCCGGCGTGACGATGGCGAAACCCGCGCTCGAACGGGCGCGGATTGCGGCCGTCTCCTGCGGCGACGCGACGACGCCGTCCAGGCCGGATGACTCCGCGAGCGCGGCCAGTCGGAGAACCTGATCGAGGGCTGACTCCTTTACGCCGGTCTCGTCCAGCGTCTGGTCGGTCAGACTCGTCAAGACCGTGACGGCGATGACCTTCGGCGGCGGACGGTGCGCGCCGAGGGCGGCATCGTGAGCCGCGTCGCGCGCGGCATGCATCATGTCGCGGCCACCGGAGGCGTGAACGTTCAGCATCCACACGCCAAGTCTGGTCGCTGCGCGCACGGCGCCGGCCACCGTGTTGGGAATGTCGTGGTACTTCAAATCGAGAAAGACGCGGTCTCCGCGCTCGACGAGCGCCTGGACGGCGCGCGGCCCCTCGGCGGTGAACAGGGTGCTGCCAATCTTGAAGCCGCCGGCCACACCGCGAAGCCGATCGGCGAGAGCCAGCGCCTCATCGAGCGTGTGGACGTCGAGCGCGATTAGGAGCTGATCCATTCCTGTTCGCGGGCACGGGTATCCACGGTGCCGATGAGATCACTGATGCGCGTCAGGCCCTGCCGCTCGAGGTACTGCTCAATCCCGGCAATCAGCTTGGGCCAGATGCCGGGATCGACGAAGTTCGCGGTGCCGACCTGGACGGCGGTCGCGCCGGCGATCATGAATTCCAGGGCGTCGGCGGCGCTCGCAATTCCGCCCATGCCGATGATCGGGATCCGGACCGCCTGGTGGCACTCGTAGACCATCCGAACCGCGATCGGACGTATCGCGGGTCCGCTCAGGCCGCCCACGATGTTGGACAGCTTGGGCCGGCGCGTCTCGACGTCGATGGCCATGGCGAGGAACGTGTTGACGAGCGACACGGCGTCGGCGCCGGCCTCCTCGGCGGCGCGCGCGAACGCGGCGACGTCGGTGACATTCGGCGTGAGCTTGGGAATGATCGGCAGCGTGGTCACGCGGCGAACCGCGCTGACAACCTGATGAGTACCCGGCAGGCTGCACCCGAACGAAATGCCGCCTTCCTTGATGTTCGGGCACGAGATGTTCAGCTCGATCGCGGCCACACCTTCTTCGTCCGAGAGAATCCGCGAAAGCTCCACGTATTCGTCCACCGTCGTGCCGCAGATGTTGACGATGACGACGGCGCGACGCGCCCGGAGCTCGGGCAGCTTCTCCGCGATGAACCGACGGACGCCGATGCCCTGGAGACCGATGGCATTGAGCATGCCCGCCGGCGTTTCGACGATGCGAGGTGGAGGATGTCCTTCGCGCTCGGCCAGGAACAACCCTTTGACGGCAACACCGCCGAGCGTGGACAGATCCACGACGTCGGCGTACTCGGTGCCATACCCGAAACACCCGCTTGCGGCGATGACCGGATTGTGGAGGACCAGCTGTCCGATCTTGACGCTGAGATCGATGCTCATCTGTTTGAACCGGCCCGTTCGCTCCCAGACGATCTCGTCGCCCCGAAAGACCGGCCCGGACAAGCAGGCCCGCACGAAGTGACTGTGGGAATCGCGGCGGATTGGGATGACGCAGCTGTAGCAGCCGCCGAGCCCGCAGCCCATGACCCGTTCCACCGACACCTGCACCGGCCGGTTCCAGGTCGCGGCCAGCCTGGATACGGCGGCCAGCATGGCTTCCGGGCCACACGCATAGATCATGACCGGGATCGCGCCATCGTCGGTCCGCAGAGCCTGTTCGAGCGGCTTGGTAATGCGGCCCTGAACACCTCGCGTGCCGTCTTCCGTCGCCAGCATCAATCGACAGCCAAGGCGTCTCGAAAAACGACAGGTACAGGAGATCAGTGGAGGTGCGCCCGCCATAGAACAAGGTGGTATCGACGCCGCGACTCTTCAACGTCTCGGCCAGCATCGCAAAGGGAGCGAGGCCGACGCCGCCGGCCACCATCCACGCCACGGACGGGGGAGCCACGCTGACGTAGGGCCGGCCCAACGGCCCGAGGCACTGCACGCGGTCGCCAGGCTCCGCCTCGAACAGCAGTCCGGTGCCGACGCCGACACGCTTGTTCAACAGCGAGAATCCGATGACCCGCTGGTCCTCTTTGAGGATTTCGAAGATCGAGAACGGGCGTCGCAGCAACGGGTCGAAGCCGCGCTGCGGACGTACCATGACGAACTGTCCGGGCGCGGCGTCGATTGCAATCGCGGGCGCTTCGAGCGCGATCACGTTGTAATGAGGCGTCAGCCGCTCATTCGCGATGACGCGCGCATCGACGTCGATCGGCATCACGGGCAGTATACCCGAGGGCGCGGCGGGGACACGGCGTGGGAGCCGCCGTCGTCGGCGGCGCGTTGCTGCTCAACCCATCGCCGGGATTCGATCGCCTGCCGGCAGGCCTCGGCGTTCATGCTCGATGCTTTGCGCCCGGGGCCGGGACATGAATGGCCATGCACGGGCCGTCCTCTCCGTGGGCGAACGTCCCGACCGGCCTCTCACGTTCATTCCCAGCGACGGTTGACACGACGATCGAGCGAGCTACAGGCCGTTCGTCGTTCCCGGCGTGCTATACTCCGACATCTCTTTAAGTGCGGCCCAGCGAGGCCGACAAGAGGATCCCCGTGCAAGATTCCCAGCCTCAATCTCTGCGACAGAACGCTTCTTCGTCTGCTCTACGCGAGTGGTGTGCGTGGAAGCGGACGAGCCCGCCACTGCCGAACCCGTCCGAACCGCGGAGGACCATGCCATGCCCGTCGTGATGGACGAGGAACGGACGACCCGGGCCCTCACGCGGATTGCTCATGAGATTGTCGAGCGCAACCGCGGGTCGGCCGATCTCTGCCTGGTGGGCGTGCGAACACGCGGCGTGATTCTCGCCAGGCGGCTGGGGAAACTCCTGCTGGACATTTCCGGCCACGAGATCCCCACCGGCGCGCTCGACATCACACTGTATCGCGACGACTTGATGCGCCACGCCGTGGGGCCGCAGCCCGTCGTCGGGCGCACGGAGATTCCGTTTTCGATCGACGGCAAGAACATTCTGCTCGTCGATGACGTGCTGTACACCGGCCGCACCGTTCGCGCCGCGCTCGACGCGCTCATCGACTTCGGCCGGCCCGACGCCATTCAGCTCGTCGTGCTGGTCGATCGCGGCCATCGCGAGCTGCCGATCAGGGCCGACTACGTCGGCAAGAACCTGCCGACGTCGCGTGCGCGAGAGCGTGCAGGTGCGTCTCCAGGAAATAGACGGGAAGGACGAGGTGGTGATCCATGAGGGAGACTGAGGTTGGAGCCGTCACCGCGTCGGGCCGCGCTGTCGCAGGACAGCAGTCCCTCTCGTCCGATTCACGCGAGTCAGCGTGCCACGCGCCTGCGTCATCACCATCTGCTCGGCATCGCCGATCTCACGCCCGAGGAGATCCTGCTGATCCTGGACACCGCGGAAGCCATGAAAGAAATCGGATTCAGACCGATCAAGAAGGTGCCGACGCTCAGAGGCAAGACCGTCGTCAATCTGTTCTTCGAGCCCAGCACCCGCACGCGCACATCCTTCGAGATCGCCGAAAAGCGTCTGAGCGCGGATACGCTCAGCATTGCGATCCAGTCGTCCAGCGTCGTCAAGGGTGAGACGCTCGCCGACACGGCGCTCAACATCGAGGCGATGGCGCCCGACATGATCGTGATGCGGCACCAGTCGTCGGGGGCGTGTCATTTCCTGTCCCGCATCTGCCGATCGGCCATCATCAACGCGGGCGACGGCATGCACGAGCATCCGACCCAGGCGCTCCTCGATGCCTTCACCATCCGGGAGCGCAAAGGGAAGATCGCGGGGCTCAAGGTCGCCATCATCGGCGACCTGCTGCACAGCCGCGTGATGCGGTCGAACGCGCTGCTGCTGACGCGGTTGGGCGCGGAGGTGTGGGTGAGCGCACCGCCGACCTTGATGCCGCCCGACATTGCGAGGTTTGGGGTCCGTTCCACGACGTCGGTGGACGAGGCGGTCGAGGGCGCCGATGTCGTGATGATGCTGAGGATTCAGCTCGAGCGCATGCAGGGCGCCTTTGTTCCGTCGCTGCGCGAGTACTTCACGGTGTATGGCCTGACGGCGGAGCGTGCGGGCCGCGCCCGCCCCGACGTCATCATCATGCACCCGGGTCCGATCAATCGCGGCGTCGAGATCGCGTCCGAGGTGGCCGACGGACCGCATTCGGTGATTCTCGAACAGGTGGCCAATGGGGTCGCCGTGCGCATGGCCGTGCTGTATCTCCTGGCCGGTGGAGTCGACGATGAAGCGTCTGCTTAAGGGAGGGCGCCTCGTCGATCCCGCACGCGGCATCGACGGCGCCTTCGACGTGCTGATCGAGGACGGTCGTGTGACGCGCGTCGAGCGGGGGTTGTCGGTCGCTGATGTGGGCGGCGAGGTCGAGGTCATGGAGATCGCCGAGGGCTGGGTCGTCTGTCCGGGCCTGATCGACATGCACGTCCACCTGCGGGAGCCTGGCCAGGAGCACAAGGAGACCGTAGCGACCGGCGTCGCGGCGGCGGTGGCGGGCGGCTTCACCGCGGTGGCCTGCATGCCGAATACCGACCCCATCAACGATCACGCAGGGGTCACTGAATTCATTCTGGCGAAGGCCGCGTCCGCCAATCTCGCCCGGGTCTATCCGATCGGTGCCGTGTCGCGCGGATCGCGAGGCGAGCACCTGGCCGACCTGGTCGAGCTGCGGACGGCCGGATGTGTGGCGGTCTCGGACGATGGCCGGCCCGTGGCGACGGCCCTTCTGATGAGACGCGCGCTGGAATACTCCGCGGCCATCGGGATGCCCGTCATCGATCACTGCGAAGACCCTTCGCTCAAGGGCGATGGTGTGGCTCACGAAGGCTTCGTGGCCGCATCACTGGGCCTGCGAGGCATCCCCTCGGCTGCCGAGTCGATCATGGTTCAGCGTGATGCGACCCTCGCAGGCCTGACCGGTGGCCGTGTCCACATCGCGCACCTGAGCGCACGCTTGTCGCTCGATGCGGTGCGGGTTGCCAAGGATCGTGGCGTGTCAATCACGTGCGAGGTCACACCCCATCACTTCACGCTGACCGACGAGGCCCTCGAACGTCCCGTCCCCTACGACACAAACCTCAAGATGAATCCGCCGCTTCGCGCCGCGAGCGATCGCGAAGCCATGCTCGCCGGGTTGACCGATGGCGCCATCGATGCGATTGCGACCGATCACGCTCCTCATCACCATGACGAGAAGCACGTGGAGTTCGATCGTGCGCCCTTCGGCATTCTGGGTCTCGAGACGGCCGTACCACTCGCGTTCGATCGACTCGTGCACCCCGGCATCGTCAGCCTGCCGCGGTTGATCGAGTTGCTGTCGGTGAATCCTGCTCGCATCCTGGGCGTGCCCGGTGGCTCGCTTGCCCCCGGCGCGGCGGCCGATGTCACTGTGCTGGCCCCGGAGGTCTCGACGACGATAGACGCAGGACGTCAGCGGTCGCGGTCGCGCAACACGCCCTTCGATGGATGGACGTTGCGCGGAAGTGTGGTCGCCACGTTCGTCGGTGGGCGTCTCGTCTACGCCAATGCCGACCTCGTGAACGGAGATACCGCACGACCATGGCAGGTTGCGCGCTGACATGTCTGAGCGGGCCGGCCTCGTTCAATCGAAGGACACAGCAGGAAATGGAGCCCACGTGGAGCGTCGAGGCGAGATTCGTGACAAGGCCCTGAGAGATCTGCAGACGTTCCAGGTGCTCATGCTCGACGGCCATTTCGATTATGGCAACGGGTACCACGGCCGGGTCTATTTGAATCCTCACCAGTTGTTCAGGCACCCCTCCACCATCTGGCGCTTCGCCCAGGATCTGCTCGACTTGCTGCCCGCCTCGATCGTGACGGCGACCGACGTCGTCGCGGGCCCGGTCACCGGCGGAGCGCTTCTGGCGCACACGATCGCAGGCCTTCTGGACAGTCGGCGGAGCCTCACGCACCCGCCGTCCAGTTTCGCGCCGTTCAATGTGGACGAGAGTGGCAGTCACATGCTCCGGAGCTTTTACCGCCAGGAGATCAGGGGCAAGCGGGTGCTCCTGGCTGATGACGTCCGCAACACCGGACAGACCTTCGGCCGGTGTGCCGCGCTCGTCGGTCAGGCTGGGGGTGAGGTGATCGGAACAGTCGAGATCTACGACCGTCTCGAATCGGTGGTCGATCTCGGCGTCCCGAATGTTGCGTTGGCCGAGTATCGGGCGCCGGAGAACTACGCCGCCGACTCCTGTCCCTTGTGCCGCGACGGCCTCGCGATTACCGCGTTCTGAGGCCGTAGCACCGGTATTGTGGTGTCCCCGTGACCGAGCGCGTGCGAGCCGCCGACGCTAGCCTCCGCGCGTCGCTGGATCGTCTCTACGCAGAGTTCAATTCCGCTGACTCGGCCACGGACCCGGTGCACATCGTGCGCCGGTATCGCGCCGCGGACGACCGGGAAGTGGTGGCGTTCCTGGCGTCGGCGCTGGCGTTCGGCCGCGTCGCGTCCGTGATGCAGTCGGTCGAGCGCGTCTGTGCGGCGCTCGGCTCCCACCCAGCCCGGTTCGTGCGCGAGTTCGACCCGGGCCGCGACAGCGAAGCGCTGCTCTCCATCGTGCACCGCTGGACCAGCGGAAGGGATGTGGTCGCGCTGCTCTGGGTGATGCACCACATGATCCAGGCAGGATCGATCGAGCGTTTCTTCCTGGAGGGATACGACCCGGACGCTGTCGACATTGGGCCTTCGCTCGATCGGTTCTCGGTGCGGGCGCTCGCCGTCGACCTCAGACCCGCTTACGGCAAGACACCCGCGCGTCCCGGCGTCGGCTACTTCTTTCCGCGCCCGTCAAACGGAAGCGGATGCAAGCGGTTGAATCTCTTTCTCAGGTGGATGGTGCGGCGCGACCGGGTCGACTTCGGCGTCTGGCGCGGCGTTCGCCCATCACAGCTGGTCGTGCCTCTGGACACGCATGTGATTCGGGTGGGCCAGTGCCTGGGGCTCACCACCTATAAGAGTTCCGGATGGCGAATGGCGGCCGACATCACCGCGAGGCTGCGAGCCATCGATCCCGTCGATCCGGTGAAATATGACTTCGCGCTCTGCCATCTGGGCATGATGAATCTGTGTGGTTTCAACCGGGCGGAAAAAGACGCGCGCTGTCCTCTGCGCGGGGTGTGCGCGCCAGCCGCTCGTAGGTCGCGAGCGTCGCGGCCACCATCCGTTCGGCGCTGAAGCGGGCACGCACGCGCGCCAGCCCCGCATCTCCCATCCTCTTCCGCAGGCCTTCTTCCAGGAGCAGCTTGACGATCGGCGCCGCTATCGCCCGGCTGTCGCGAGGCTCGACCACGAAACCGGTGTCCTTGTGGACGACGACTTCAGGAAGGCCCCCGGCGCGGGTGGCGACGACCGCTTTCGAGGCGGCCATCGCGTCGAGCACGGACGTACCCAGCCCTTCGGTGACCGAAGGCATCACGAAGAGATCGAATGCGCGGTGCATCGCGAGAACATCGGCGCGAAAACCCGGCAGAAACACGTGTTTCTCCAGATGCGCCTCTGCGACCTGACGCTCCAGCGCGGCTCTCAGCTCGCCCTCGCCCAGCACGACGAAGCGCGCATCGGGGACTTCCCGCAGGACCAAGCGACGCCGCCTCGACGAGATAGCGCTGACCTTTGTGTGGCACGAGCGCGCCCACATTGCCGACGATCGGTGCGTTGGTCGGCAGCCACAATTCCTGATGGATGGCCGCCGGGGTAGTGGACATCACGCGCTCGACATCGATGCCTTCGTGGATGGTCACGACGCTGGATGGCGGGATCCCGTCGGCGACGAGCATCTGACGGATGGCGTCGGAGGCGGCGATGAAACAGTCCACCTGTCGATACTTCCAGCGCGAGAAAGAGTTTCCGCGCATGTGAAAGTCGACGCGGCGGGCGGCCACGAGTGGCGGCCTCGGCACCGGGGCTCCCAGCGAGAGTGCCAGAGAAGCCACCGCCACGGCGTGCGGGTCGTGGGCATGTACGATGTCGGGCCCGTACTGCTTGATCACGCGCGACAATCGCCAGGCGGTCGACAGATCGACCTCGTAGCGGGGCGCCAGGCGGACCAGATCGTGTCCTTCGGCGGCTCGCCGCGCCAGTTCGCCGTCGGGGTGCGCCACGAGAATCGCGCGATGACCTGCGCTGCGCAGACCGAGCACGGTCAGGAGCGCCTGGTTCTGCCCGCCGCGCCACGTTCGAGCCGTGTCGATGTGCAGCGAGACCATGGCTCGCCCTTACGACGGAGAATCGGTGTCTGCGCCAACCCCCGCATCGTGCGTGTCGGGATGCTGGATCTCCCAGAGCCTGGCAAACTTCAGGAACACATAAAACGCATTGAGCGTGGAGACGATCAGGCCTGGTGTTCCGTCCCGAAAACCGCCGCGCAGGATGTAGTTGCGGAAGAAGGCCACCGGCGCATGAACGACGAGCTCGAAAGCCGAAGATTTCCGCTGCTGCTCGTCGAGCGATTTCGCCGCCAGTGCCGCATAGGCGTTCATCTTCTCGAGATGATGCGCCGTGTCGCGGTACGCGTGGTGTTCGAGCTCACCCGTCAGGAGGGCGATTGTGCCGTCGACGGACACGGACTCGTGCACGTGGCGACCCTGCCACCTTCCCCGGCGCCGATCGTAAAGCCGAAGCTGATAGTCGGGATACCAGTCAGTCGTTCGAATCCAGCGGCCGAGATACCGCGTGACGCGGGGAATGCGGTAGCCGGCTACGACGGGCTCGGTGGCGAGGATGCGGCGAATCTCGTCGGCCAGGCCGCTCGTGACCCGTTCGTCCGCGTCAAGGGACAGAACCCAGTCGTGAGTCGCGGCCTCCGCCGCGTAGTTCTTCTGCGCGACGTACCCCGGCCAGCCGCGAACGATGACACGCGACGTATACCGGGACGCGATGGCCACCGTCTCGTCGGTGCTGCCGCAATCCACCACCACGATCTCGTCGGCCCACTGGACCGATTCGAGCGCACGCGGCAGGTTGACCTGCTCGTTCTTGGTGATGACCGTCACGGACACGCGGCGGCACGCACGGGAGTGTATCACCCGGGCTGTGCGGGCAGACTGATGGCAGCGGAGGTGCCGGGCCCCGGCAGTCAGGTGCCCGGCGCGGTGACCTAGGGCTGGATGACGTTCACGTTTCTGGCCTGTTGCTGAAATTGGTCGACCTGGTGCCCGATCCGGTTCCCGTGAGATTCGTCGTCTCGGCGCTGCCGCCGAGCGGTACCTCCTGTACTGTCGCAAAGTCGGTCACCGATTTTGCGTAGTCGAGATACGCGCGCAGCTCGTCATTGCGGGCCGCCGCGAGATCGCGCTGAGCCTGAAACACGAAGAAGCTCGTGGACAACCCCGCGGAGAACTTCTTCTCCTCGGCCTCCAGGCGCCGCTCGGCGAGCTGCCGCGCCACGCGTGAGGCATCGATCCGCTTCTGATTCGTCATCAACTGACGGCCGGCTTCGCGCACTTCGGTTGCCGCCCGCAGCTGGATGTGGCGCACCTGTTTTTCGGTCTGATTCCGCTGCAGCCGCGTACGCGCCAGATTCGCTTCCGCCTCGCTCGCGCCGATCGGATACCCCACGACGAGGGCGAGCCTCCAGTTGGGAAAGCTGTTGCCGACGAGATCGCCGAGCACCGAGCCGTACCCGTGATCGATCTGACCGATGATCGGGCCGGGGAACCCATCGCCACGAACGAATTGCGTGCCGCCCAACCCGATGACCGAGTAGTCGACCTGTGCGTTGATGTCCGGAAGCGTCTGGTTGTGGAAGTACCGGATGTTGATGTCCGTGGTCTCGATCTGTTTCCGCGCCTGCCGGATGTCGGTGCGGTTCTCGAGCGCGGACTTGACCGCCGCGTCGAGATCGACCGGTCGCGCGTCGACGGCCGGCAGGTCCGACAACTCCAGCCGCAGCTTCCAGAAGTCGGGCATGTCGGGGTCGAAGATCAGCGACTTCAGACGATCCTCGGCCTCGCTGATGGCGCCCTCGGCGATGATCACCGCTTCCTCACGCCGGGCGACTTCGGCTTCGGCTTCGACGATGTCGATGGGTGCCATGGTGCCGATCTCGACCCGCGATCGGTTGTTGCGAAGCAGCTCGCGCGCCAGGCCCAGCGACGTCTGCTCCGCTTCCAGCGAGTGCAGCGCATACGACAGGTCCCAGTAGGCGTTACGAACCAGGCGCACCGTGGCGGCCACGGTCTGCTGGAGGTCGATATCGGACATCTCACGATTCTTCCGGCTCACCAGCAACTGCTGACGATAGGAATCGATGCGCATGTTGCGGAGCAGGGGCTGCGAAAAGCTCGCGTCGATGCTCGAACGGATTGTGGGATCGAAGTTCGAAAACAGGTTGCTCGTCGTGAGGCGTGAGCTGTCCCAGCTGACGTTGTAGCTGCCTCCCCAGGGCAGCAGCTGGTTCACGCCGACATTGCCGCCCAACTCGTCGTCGGCAACCCTGTCCTGTCCGCCTGACAGGAAGCTGTTGACGGGGCTGTCCGCGCTGTTGGTGAAGAGTGAGCTGCTCACATACGGGGTGTAGACCGACCGTGCCTCGGCGACGGCGTAGTCCTGGATCTGCGGGTTCAACCGCTCCACCTGAATGGTCAGATTCTGTTCGAGTGCCAACCGGACCACGTCGTCAACCGCCAGACGCTGAACGGGCCGATCGTCGGGCGGCTTACTCGGCGCGGCGGGTGTGACCGGTGCCGGACTCTGCTGTCCGTAAACGGACACCGGCGTGACAAGCACTGTCTGGACAACGGTCGTCAGGAGCACAAGACGAAACGAGAGAAGCATGCAAGCTACTCCAGAAATTCGAGGGTCAAGGGCCCGGGCTCGGACGAGCCGGCAGACACCATGAAGCAAATACCAAGCCCTGATGAGTAGACGGAACGGCGGGAACCCGGGTTCGAAGCCGATCCGGGATTGTATACTACCGGCGCCATTGATCAGGTCGGACGACGATCCTGCCGCGGGAGCCATCCCGGTCCCGAATGGAGTCCATGAATCCCGCCGATGTGATTGCACGATTCAGGCGCGCCGGCGCGTTGCTCGACGGCCATTTTCGCCTGTCTTCCGGACTCCACAGCGGCGGGTATCTTCAGTCCGCGCTCGTTCTGCAGCATCCGGAAGACGCGCAGGCGCTCGGCGACGCCCTGGCCGCGACGGTCAGAACGCTCGCGGTCGAAGCGGTGTTGTCGCCCGCCCTCGGCGGCATCGTCATCGGTCACGAAGTGGCGCGCAGCCTCGGCGTGCGGGCCATTTTCGCGGAGCGACAGGACGGACACCTCACGCTTCGGCGCGGATTTTCGCTGGCGCCGGGAGAACGTGTACTCATCGTCGAAGACGTGGTGACGACGGGTGGATCGACGCGGGAGACCATGGCTGTAGCGCGAGCCGCCGGCGCCGAGGTCGTTGCGGCGACGTCGATCGTCAATCGCAGCGGCGATCGAGCCACCTTCGACGTGCCGTTGTACAGCCTGTTGCAGCTCGACCTGCCGACTTACGAGGCCGATCACTGCCCGCTCTGTCGTGCCGGCGCGCCACTCGTCAAGCCCGGCTCGCGACCCGGTCCCGCCTGAACGCGCGGCGTCAACGACTCGAACGCCTGTGGCTGCTCAGACTCTGAAGATCGTGTTGGCCTACGACGGCGCCGACTTCGTCGGCTGGCAGCGCCAGATCAACGGTCCGTCCGTTCAGGGCCTGGTCGAGGAGGCCCTTGCGCAAATCGAAGGCGGCCCCGTGGCCGTTTCAGGCGCCGGGCGGACCGATGCCGGCGTACACGCGCTCGGCCAGGTGGCCAGCGCGGTCGTGACCGCCGAAGTCGACCCAGGTGCCATCAGGCGGGCGCTCAATGCGAGCCTGCCTCCCGCGGTACGCGCACTATCCGTGGAGGCCGTCTCGTCCGACTTCAACGCCCGGTTCCGGGCGACGTCCAAGACCTATCGCTACGTGATCGTCAACGGCGAACACATCGGTCCCTTCGACCGCCGTTACGCATGGCATGTCCGACAGCCGCTGGACGTCGACGCCATGTCGCAGGCCGCCCGCCGGCTGGAAGGGTCGCACGACTTCGCGGCGTTCCAGGCGTCGGGCAGCCTTGTCTCGTCGACCGTCCGACGCGTGGTTGCGTCGGTCGTGAAAGCACATCCGATCGACGCCGACCACGGGTACCCGGACTCTGCGAACTCGCGCACCGTGATTTACGAAGTGACCGGCACCGGATTCCTCCGCCACATGGTGCGCATCGCCGTCGGCACGTTGGTGGATGTCGGGCATGGACGCCGATCCCCGTCGGAGGTCAACCGAGCTGCTCGCGGGTCGCGACCGCCGTCGGGCAGGTCCGACAGCCCCGGCCCACGGCCTTTACCTGGTACAAGTTGGCTTCGGTTCAGCCGAAGAAAGGCAAGAGGTGGATAGCGACGAGGAATCGTGAGCGACCATCCAGATGTCCGAGCCTTGCAGCTCGACGGTAACGGGCTGTATCATCAAGGTTTAGTCTCCGCGAGTCACCCTCAGGTCAGCGATGAAGGACACCGATGTCGCTTGAGCAGCTACTGGCCGGGTTGCCTCCCGGGGCGCCCGAGCTCGCGCTGGCCCGCCAGATCGACTTCGAACGCCTGCCGGCACACATCGCGATCATCATGGACGGCAACGGTCGATGGGCCGCTCGCCGCCACCTTCCCCGGGTGGAAGGGCACCGGGCCGGCATCGAGGCGGTTCGCGACACCGTCGAGACCTCCGCGCGGCTCGGCATCGGTCACCTGACGCTGTACGCCTTTTCGGTGGAGAACTGGAAGCGCCCCCGCAGCGAAGTCGCGACGCTGATGATGCTGCTCAAGCGCTACCTCCGGCTCGAGCTCAAGACGCTGATGCGTCACGGCATCAAGTTCCGGGTCATCGGCCGCGACAACGAGCTTGACGATGACATCCGTCAGGAGCTGTTGAACGCAGAACAGCGAACGGCGTCGAACCCGGGTATGCGGTTCAACATCGCCCTCAACTACGGTGGCCGTACGGAGATCATCGATGCCGTCAGGCGCGCGCTTGGTGAAGGGATTCATCCCGCCGATCTCGATGAGCAGCGTTTCGCGCAGCTGCTCTATACCGCCGGTCAGCCCGATCCGGATTTGCTGATTCGAACCAGCGGGGAAATGCGCGTCAGCAACTTCCTGCTCTGGCAGATTGCCTATGCGGAGATCTGGGTCACGGAGACGTTCTGGCCCGACTTTCGCTGCGAGCACCTGTTGAACGCCATCCTTGCCTATCAGAAGAGGGACCGCCGATATGGGGGCATCAACCCTTCACCCGTGGCGCTCGGCGTCAAGTGACGGCCCCTGCCGATGACACGGATCACCAGCGGTCTCGCCCTCATCGTTGCGGTGCTCACCTGTATCTGGTGGCTGCCGCCGCTTTACCTGCTGGTGGTGGCCGAGGTGGTGCTGCTGCTGGCGTTTCTCGAGTATGCCGGGATCGTCGAACGGCTCGGCGTGCGGATACCCAGGCTCGTGTCGGGGACGGCAGCAGGGGCCACGTGCGCCGCCTTCGGACACGCTGGAGCGCTCGAGATGGTGCTGATTGCGGCGCTCGTGGCTCTCTGCTCGGTGACGCTGGCAACGGCTCGCCCGGGCCCGGCCGCTCTCAACGAGCTGACCGCCGGTGTCTTCCCGTTGCTCTATCTGGGTGTGCCGCTCGGGGCGCTCGTGGCCACACTCTCGGCGTTCGGGCGAGAGGGAGTGCTGCTGCTCCTCAGCGCGATCGTGGCAAGTGACACGACTCAGTACTACGCCGGCCGCCTGTTCGGGCGGCGGCCGCTCGCCCCGCGGATCAGTCCGAAAAAGACCATCGAAGGGGCGGTGGGCGGTCTCATCGGCGGTTCCATCGCGATGGTGACGGTTGGAACCTGGGCCATGCCCGGATCGTCATTCATGTGGCGGCTCGGCTCCGGGCTCGCCATCGTGTCGGCCGGGATGGTGGGGGATCTCTTCGAATCGATGCTGAAGCGTGGCGCCGACATGAAGGATTCGTCGCAGTTGATCCCCGGCCACGGTGGGGTGCTCGATCGGATCGACTCGCTGCTGTTCGCCGCACCCGTTTTCTATCTGCTGGCGCTCCTGACCCTTGGCCCGCTCACGCTTCAGCGGTGAGGGACGCGACAGACGATGACATCCGCATCCCGAAGGCGCATCGCCATTCTCGGTTCGACCGGATCCATCGGCCGGAGCGCTCTCGAAGTGGCTGCGGCGCACGAGGATCGCGTGGAAATCGTGGGGCTGGCCGCAGGTCACAACGCCGAGCTGCTGTGCGATCAGGTACGCCGGTTCAAGCCGCGGGTCGTCGCCATGGCTTCGCTCGAGTCGGTCGATCGCGTGAAGGCCGCCGCCAGTGACGTCTGCGCCGGGCGCGTACTGCCACGGCCCCGACGGTCTGGTGGCCGTGGCCGCGCACCCGGATGTGGAGCTCGTTCTCTGCGCCTCGTCGGGCACGGCGGCGCTCGAGGCCGTGCTCGCGGCGATCGAAGCGGGAAAAATCGTCGCGCTCGCGAACAAGGAAGTACTGGTCATGGCGGGCGCGCTCATCACCGATGCGGCGCGGCGCCGCGGCGTGCGCATCCTGCCCGTCGACAGCGAGCACAACGCCATTCACCAGTGCCTGCACGGGCGCGAGATTGGCGAAGTGCGGCGCATCGTGCTCACCGCGTCGGGGGGGCCGTTTCTGGGGCGGTCGACCGGCGCGCTCGAAGACGTGGCGCCCGCGGAAGCGCTGCGGCACCCCACGTGGCGGATGGGCCGGAAGATCACGATCGATTCGGCCACGCTGATGAACAAGGGGCTCGAAGTGATCGAGGCTCACTGGTTGTTCGGCATCCCGGCCGACCGGATCGACGTCGTGATCCATCCGCAGTCCATCGTGCACTCCATGGTCGAGCTCTGCGACGGCTCGCTCATCGCCCAGCTGGGCATTACCGACATGCGGCTACCGATTCAGTACGCATTCTCGTATCCTGATCGGTGGGACATGCCGCTGCCGGCGCTCGACTTTTCGACCTGCCGCCGGCTCGACTTCGACCTCCCGGATCACCACAGCTTTCCCTGCCTGGGTCTGGCGTACCGGGCGCTGACCGAGGGCGGCACCCAACCGGTCGTGCTCAACGCCGCCAACGAGGTGGCCGTGGCCTCGTTTCTGGAGGGGCGGCTTTCGTTTACGGGGATTCCGCGATTGATTGAGCGCACGATGGACGCGAGCCGCCCATCGGCGCTCTCGACGCTCGCCGAAGTGAGAGCCGTCGATGAATGGGCGCGCGAGTATGCCCAGGAGCTCGCGCGCGACCTGGAATTCCGGGGTATGAGGCAGCCATCGTGATGACGTTTCTTGCGTTTGCGTTCGTGCTGGGGGTCCTGATCTTCGTGCACGAGCTCGGTCATTTTCTGGCGGCGAAGCGCATCGGCGTGCGCGTGCTGAAGTTTCAGCTCGGATTCAACCCCACGGTGCTCAGCAAGAAGTGGGGTGACACCGAGTACGGGATCGGGATCGTCCCGCTCGGCGGGTACGTGAAGATGGCCGGCGAGAATCCCGAGGAACCCCGAAGCGGCCGCGACGACGAGTTCCTGTCGAAGACCAAGTGGCAGCGCTTCCAGGTGATGATCATGGGCCCCGCCATGAACCTCCTGCTCGCCGTCGTGTTGACGGCGGTCGTGCTGGCGCAGGGCGCCGATGTGCCGGCGTTCCAGGATCAACCTCCGGTCGTCGCCTCGGTCGTGGCCGATACCGTGGCTGCACAAGCCGGCGTTCAGCCGGGCGACCGCATCATGAGCGTCAACGGCCAGGATGTGGCGACCTGGGAACAGGTCTTCGTGCAGATTGCGTCACGCGGTCCCAACCCCTTGACCCTCGGCCTTCTGCGCGAGGGTAAAGAGGTGTCGGTGAGCATCCCGGGGACCTCGGATACGAAGCTCCAGGTGCGCGACATCGGCGTCATGCCGGACGCCCATCCCTATGTCTCTGCGGTGACGCCGGGTGAACCTGCCGAGCAGGCCGGGTTCAAAGCGGGCGATGTGGTACTGGCCGTGAACGAGCAGCCGATCGCGTTTGCCCGCCAGCTGTCCGAGGCGATTGCAAAAAAGGCGGAGACTCCCATCACGATCGCCATCGAGCGCGACGGCACGCGTCAGGATATTCACGTGACGCCGGCGCGACGAGGCGAGATTGGCATGATCGGTATTCGCATCGGCGATGCGGTGAAGACCTTCGAGCCGGGTCCGCTCGAAGCGATCCGCCTGAGCCTGGTCCGCAACTACGAGTACTCCATCCTGATCTTCCGAACGCTCTGGGGCCTCGTGACCGGCGAGACCTCGCCGCGTCAGCTGATGGGGCCCGTGGCGATCGCTCAGATGTCCGGAGAATCGGCACAAGCCGGGTGGCTGTCGCTGCTGGCCCTGATGTCGGCGATCAGCCTCAACCTGGGGCTGCTCAACCTGATGCCGATTCCCGTGCTCGACGGCGGACACATCCTCATCATGGCGCTCGAGGGCGTGACGCGGCGCGACTTCAGCATGGCGGTCAAGGAGAAGATGTTCCTCGCGGGCTTCGTGCTGCTCGCGATGCTGATGGTCACCGTCATCTACAACGATCTGACACGGATTCCCTGGATCGAGAACCTCATGCCCTGGCGGTGACGGTCGGGATCAGCCGAGATGGCGAAGCGCGAGCCGCGCCGCGCGAATCGTCCGGTCCACGTCGCGCGCCGTGTGAGCGGCGGACAGGAACCAGGCCTCGAACTGCGAGGGCGGCGGATAGACGCCCTGCGCGAGCATGCCGTGGAAGAACGTGGCATACCGCGCCGTGTCGGCCGTGAGCGCTGAGTCGTAATCGCGCACCTGCCGATCCGTAAAGAAGGGCGTCAGGCAGGATCCCATCGCGTTCACCTGTAGAGCGACGCCTGCCGTGCGGGCCGCGTCGGCGAGCCCGTCGGCCAGATCCGCGGTCAGCCTCGCGAGTCGGCGGTAGAGAGACGCGGACAGGCGCGAAATCGACCAGATTCCGGCCGCCATCGCGAGCGGATTGCCCGAGAGCGTGCCTGCCTGATAGACGCCGCCAGAGGGCGCGACCAGTTTCATCAGGTCCGCGCGCCCGCCGTACGCCCCCACCGGAAGACCGCCGCCGATGATCTTGCCCAGGCACGTCAAGTCGGGCCGGACGCCGAACAGCGCCTGAGCGCCGCCTGCGCTCGCGCGAAATCCGGAGATGACCTCGTCGAAGACGAGGAGGATTCCATACCGATCGCACAGCGCTCGAAGCCCCGGAAGAAAACCATCGACAGGTGGAACGATCCCCATGTTTCCGGCGATGGGCTCGACGATGAACGCGGCAATCCGACCGTCGTGCTCTGCACAGAGCCGCTCGCACGAGTCCAGGTCGTTGTAGCGCGCGAGCAGCGTATCGGCGGTGGCCCCGCGGGGAACGCCCGGACTGTCGGGCACACCGAGGGTGGTGGCACCGGATCCCGCCTTCACGAGAAACGCATCGGCATGACCGTGGTAGCAGCCTTCGAACTTGACGATCCGATCCCGTCCGGTCGCGGCACGCGCCACGCGTACCGCGCTCATCGTCGCCTCGGTTCCCGAACAGACGAAGCGAACGCGCTCGAGGGAGGGCATCAGCTTCGACACGCGCTCGGCGAGCTCCACCTCGAGGGGATTCGGCGCGCCGAAACTGGTCCCGTTCCGAGCGACGCGCGAGAGGGTGCTGAGCGAGCGAGGGAGGCGCATGGCCGTGGATCAGCGGGCCCCACGACATCACGTAATCGATGAAGCGATGACCGTCCACATCCTCGATGTAGGCGCCGCGAGCCCGGCGGATGAACAGGGGATGTCCGCCGACCGCCTTGAACGCCCGCACGGGGCTGTTCACGCCGCCAGGCAGGCGTTGCTCGGCTCGCAGGAAGAGCCGCCTCGAGCGAGGCGCGCGAAACGTCATGAATGAAGGGGGCTAGGACAACCGACGCGCAGCGTCGCGCGCGTAATAGGAGATGATGATGTCGGCGCCCGCACGAGCGATGGACGTCAGGGTCTCCATCATGGCGCGCGGCTCGTCGATCCAGCCGTTGGCCGCGGCAGCCTTCAGCATGGCGTACTCACCGCTCACCTGGTAGGCCGCCGTCGGGTACTGACAGTCGTCCTTCACACGCCGGATCACATCCAGACACGGCAGCGCGGGCTTGACCATGACGATGTCGGCCCCTTCGGCGATGTCCTCGCGGACCTCGCGCAGCGCTTCCTCGATGTTGGCCGGATCCATCTGGTGAGACTGCCGATCGCCGAACTTCGGCTGAGATCCCGCCGCGTCACGAAATGGCCCGTAGAACGCGGAGCAGTACTTGGCCGCGTACGACATGATCGCAACCGGCGTATGGCCATGCTCGTCGAGCGCCTTCCGAATGGCTGCGACCCGTCCATCCATCATGTCGGAGGGAGCAACGATGTCGGCGCCGGCGGAAGCGTGCGACAGCGACGTCCGCACGAGCTGCTCGACCGTCGCATCGTTCGCGATCTCGTGTCCCTCGAGAATTCCACAGTGACCGTGCGAGGTGTATTCACACAGACAGACGTCCGTGATCACCAGCAGATCGCGGACCTCGCGTTTGAGAGCTCGTGTAGCCGTCTGCACGGGACCATGCGCATCATAGGCGGACGACCCCACGTCGTCTTTCGAGGCCGGGATGCCGAAGAGCAGCACCGCGGGCACACCCTCTGCGCGCGCCGAGGCTGCCTCGCGCACGGCCTCGTCGACCGAGAGCTGGAAGACCCCCGGTATTGAGGGAACCGGGCGCCGCACGCCCTCACCCTCGCAGATGAACAAGGGATAGACGAACATTTCAGGCGAGAGACGCGTCTCACGAATGAACCCGCGCAGCCCCGACGTGCGCCGTAACCGGCGCAGGCGGCGTGGCAGGGAGAAGGCCGTCGATGACGTGGTCGGCATGGCTCAATCATCCGAACGTGCGCGGGCTCCGGCAGGGGAGCGCTCGACGGCCGGCTTCGCATAGTGGTGCGCAATCGCCTCGACCAGGCCTGGGATGGTGTACTGCGAGGCCATGATCGAGGTCTTGATGGCATAGCGTTCGGCCGCTTCGGCCGTGACGGGCCCGATCGATGCCACGAGCGTCGTGCGCAGCAGATCGGCCGCCTGATCCAGCCCATAGAGCTGCACGAAGCTTTTCACCGCCGACGGGCTGGTAAAGGTCATCACATCGATCTGCCGGTCGAGCAGCATGCGGTAGATATCCGGCTCGCCGTCTCCTTCGATGAGCTCGGTGCGGTAGATGGTGACTTCGCTCACATCGGCACCGGCCTTGCGAAGTTCGTCGCCGAGTACATCTCGCGCTTTGTCGGTTCGCGGCCAGAGCACGCGGAGGCCGCTCAGATCGCCGTGTGCCTTCATGACCGTGGTAATCGCCTCGGCCTTGAACTCGCTCGGAATCGCGTCGACCTTCAGGCCGAACGGCGCAAGATGAGCGGCCGTGGCCGGTCCCACCGCGCACAACCGGACTCCCTTCAGCTGGCGCACGTCGTGTGCTCCGGCCACGAGACGCTGCATGAAGAAATCGACCGCATTGCCGCTGGTGAAGACGATCCAGTGGAAATCGGCAATGCCGTCGAGCGCTTCGTCGAGAGGCGTGACGTCGTCAACCGGCACGATTCGCACGAGAGGCGCCTCGATGGCTTCCGCGCCGAGCCGTTCGAGCTGCTCGACGAATTCCCTGGCCTGTTCTCGTGGTCTCGTCACCACGATGCGCTTGCCGAAGAGCGGCCTCGTGTCGAACCAGCGCAGGTGCTCGCGCAGCCCCGCCACGCGGCCGACGACGAGGATGGTGGGGCGTCGCTCACGGCGCTGGTGCGCGAAATTCGACAATTCTTCGAGCGTCGCCACCACCGTTTCCTGGGTCGGCAGCGTCCCGTCCACGATCACGGCGGCGGTTTCATCGGGTGCGCGGCCCGAAGCCACCAGGTTGTCGATGATGGCCGGGAGCTGGCGCGATCCGGCGTAGCAGACCAGCGTGCCCTCGAGTTTGGCCAGGCTCTTCCAGTCCACCTGCGGAGGGGTCGTGCTCTCGTCCTCATGCCCCCGGATGAAGGTCAACGTGTCGCCGCCGCCCGGATACGTCACGGGAATGCCTGCATATGAGGGACTTGCCACTGCGGCGGGAATGCCAGGCACGACCTCGAAGCGCACGCCCTGTTCGTGGAGGAACAGCGCCTCGGGACCGCCGTGATCGAACACGAACGGATCTCCCCACTTGAGACGCGCCACCACCTTGCCCTCGCGAGCCTTCTCGGCGAGGAGATAGCAGATAGCCTCCTGCTCGAGCGGTTGGGGTGACACGGTGCCGACATCGATGCGCTCGGCGTCAGGACGTGCGTAACCAAGCAGCCGCGGATTGACCAGGTGATCGTGCAGCACCACATCGGCGCTCGCGAGGCATTGCTGCCCCCTGACCGTGATGAGGCTGGGGTCGCCCGGCCCGGCTCCGATGAGATAGACCATCGGACGTGTCATGCGTTGTCCATCGCTACGGCTGCTCCTCGACCGGCGCGTCAAAACGCTCGGCCTGATCCAACAGCTCGCGCGCACCCTCGGCGAGCATTGCCTGCCCGACACGAACGCCGAGATCGGCGGGCCGACTTCGGCTGCCTCGATCTTCGCGGCGTATCAGGCGCTCGCCGTCGAGAGATGCGACGACCACCGTCAGCGTGAGGTCGCCGCCGTCCACTTCCGCCAGTGCGCCCAGTGGCGCCTGGCACCCGGCTTCGAGGGTGACCACGACGGCCCGCTCGGCAGTGAGCATCGTCATCGCTGGTTCATCGCCAATCTGCGAGATCAACGCGCGGGTGTGCTCGTCCCCGCTACGGATCTCCAGGGCGACGGTGCCCTGTCCGGGAGCCGGCACGGAGACCGCGACGGGCACCGCGAGCGACACACGATGCGCAGCGCCCAGACGATTGAGCCCCGCGACCGCCAGGACCAGCACATCGTACTCGCCGCGGTCCAGTTTGCGAAGCCGCGTATCGAGATTGCCGCGAATCGGGTCGAACGAGGCCGACGGCCAGACGCGGCGGAGCTGCGTGCTTCGTCGCAGACTGCTCGTCCCGATGCGGGGCGTCTGACCCAGAGCCCTCACCAGATCTTCGAGCGTCCATCGAAGGGCGCCGCGCGATTCGGCCACCACGAAGGCGTCGCGCGGATCCTCCCTGGGCAGTGCGCCCCCCAGGTCGAGCCCCTGGGGTAGCAGGGCTGGAAGATCCTTGCTGCTGTGCACGGCGACGTCGATGGTGCCGTTCAGCAGTGCGTCTTCCAGCTCCTTCACGAAGACGCGCTTGGTGCCGAGCTCCGAGAGCGGCGTCTCACTGCGCTGGTCCGCCAGCGTGCGAATGATGATGGTTTCGCATCCGATACCCAGCCGCTCGAGCAGGAGCCGTTCGACGAGCCGCGACTGCGCGAGCGCGAGCTGGCTGCCGCGGGTCCCGAGGCGCAGAGCCTTCACCGACGCGCTGGCCCCTTCGACGAGACCGTTTCGTCTCGCTGGGACTTCATATCCGTCGTTTCGACATCGTCGGCGAAGTCGGCCGGCGCGGCTGTGTGATCGTCGGCCCCGAGGTTGAACAGCCTGCTGAGAGCATCCGAGTACGCGATGACCTTGTCCGGGTTCGTCACGCCCTTGAGCTGTTCCGTGGGCGTCAGGACCAGCTTTTCGACGAGCAGCCTCGTGATCTCGTCCACGCGCGCGCGTGCCTCTGGCGAGAGACCAGAGAGCTTGCCGTCGAGCCGACGGAGCTCGGCACGACGCACGTCCTCGAACCGGCGGCGAAGCGCGACGATGGTGGGCACGACACCACGTGAGTGGAGCCACGCCATGAAACGGGCCACTTCGTCGTCCACGAGGGCTTCGGCACGGTCGACTTCGCTGGTTCGCCGGGACAGGTTGTCCTGCACGATCGTCTGCAGATCGTCGACGTTGTAGAGAAACACCTGCTCGATTTCTCCCACGGCCGGATCCACGTCGCGCGGGACCGCAATGTCGATGATGAAGAGCGGTTGATTGCGTCGCGAGCGCATGGCGGTGGCGATATCAACGCGACTCAGGATCGGATGCGGCGAGCCGGTAGCAGCCACCACGATGTCCACGCCCGCGAGGGCCGAGGGCAGCTGGTCCCACGGAATCGCCGAAGCGCCAAGATACTCGGCCGCTGCTGCGACATGCGCGAGCGTCCGGCTGGTCATGGCGACCGCCGAAATGCCCTGAGCCTGCAGGTGGCGCGCCGTCAGCTTGCCCATCTCGCCGGCGCCCACCACCAGCACGCGGCGACCCTGCAGGCTGCCGAAGATCTTGCGGGCCAGACTGACCGCGGCATAGCTGACCGATACAGCGCCCTCGCCGAGTCCCGTCTCGGCACGCACGCGCTTGCCCACCGCGAACGAGTGATGGAACAACCGATTCAGCAGCGGACCCGATGATCGGCGGTCCGCCGCGAGGAAATAGGCGCGCTTCACCTGCCCGAGAATCTGGGGTTCGCCGACGACCATCGACTCGAGCCCGGCCGAGACCCGAAACAGGTGTCGCGCGGCGTCCTGGTCGGTGCGTTCGTAGAAATGCGCGGCCACCTCGTCGTCTGCCACGGCGTGAAACGTCGAGAAAAATGCGCGCAATTCGCGTCCGGCCGCCGGGAGATCTTCGGTGGCCACGTAGACCTCGGCGCGGTTGCACGTGCCGAGGACGACGGCCTCGGAGACGGTCGGCACCTGCTCGAGTTGTGAGAGAGCCTCTCCCAGACCGCGGCTGGCGAAATCGAGCCGCTCGCGCAGTGCAATCGGCGCCGTGCGATGGCTGATACCAAGCAGGGAAAGATGCATGCGTCGCGGTCTAGAAGTTGTGGCTCTTCGTCAGGAAGTAGCTCACCGGAACGAAGTTCAGGAGGACGATGACGAATCCCACGGCCGACAGCCACGCCGCGCGGCGACCGCGCCATCCGATGGCGCGCACCGCGTAGAGCTCGAACGTGTAAACCAGCCAGCAGATCAGGGCGACAAAAATCTTCGGGTCGAGCAGCGACATGGCCTGAAGACGTGGATCGTCGAGCCCGGACTCTCGCGCCTGGGCGACCCAGATGGCGCCAATCGCGACGCCGACGGTCAGAAACAGCCAGCCGATGGTGATGGCTCGGCTGTTCATCTGATCCAGGACCTGCAAGGAAGGCAGTCGCGCGTAGAAGAAGCCGAGGTGCTTCGCCTTGATCTCCTTGAACAGCAGGACGTAGGTCACGCCAATCACGCATGCGAGCGCGAAGCTCGCATACGCGAAGAGCAGCGACGAGACGTGCAACGCGAACCAGGGGCTTTGGAGCACCGCCGCGCGTTCCGCCGCGTCGTGGCTGAGCGCCGGAATCGTCTGCAGAGCCGTCAGGAGCGGAAGAATGAACACTCCCATCGCGCGCTCGTCGGTCGTCATCTCGATGTAGAGATACGAAAGCGCCAGCAACCAGACGAACATCGAAATGGCGGGCGTCGTGCCGGCGAACGGCACATGGCCGAGCGCCATGGTCTGCATGCCGATCACGAAGGTGTGCAGGAGCGTTGCGCCGACCAGCAGGGCGCTGGCCGTGCGTCCGGCCATCTGGTGACGCGTCGTGAAATGGACGATGTAGGCGATCGTCGCCGCCGCATATCCAAGCAGTGGAATCCAGTTCATGGTCACCCTTGCCAGGCCCGGCGAGCACGGCACCTGCACACCCGCAGCGTACGACGCCCGGCGGGCTGCCCCTCAGCGATCGTCAGTGTGTCGTCGGTGCGTAGTAACCCTGCTTCGTGCGGGGGCGTGCGTTCGGACGGTTGACCCGCACCACGATTCGACGCCAGGCGCCGTCGCGGCGGCCGTTCTTCGAGGTGTAGCCGAGCGAGTACTGGCTCGACAGCTCCTCGGCAATCTGTCCGTAGATGGAGGCCAGCTCCTCGACGCCCGTCGGAAAGAACACCCGGCCGCCGGTTTCCTCCGTGAGCTGTCTGAGGGCGAACTCCGCCTCGCGGAATCCCCGCGCAGTCTGATTGATCGCGCCCGCGAAGACCGATGGCGTAGATCGGCTGTTTCCGATCGCTTGGCCAGCTCGAGCACCTCCTCGAACGACACCAGGCTCGAGGTGTCTTCGCCGTCGGACAACACGATGATGGCCTGGCGGCGCACTTCGTCCGCGTTGCGGGCCTGAATCTTTTTCAGTTCCTTCAGCGAAATGTAGATGGCGTTGTACAGGGCGGTCGATCCGCCCGCGGCCGTCTGCTGAATGGCGCGCTCGAGCGCCAGGGAGTCGTTCGTGAAGGGCTGCACGATCTCGACGCGGCTGTCGAAGTCGATGACCTCGGCCACGTCTGCCGTCCGCAGGCGCCGGGCAAAGCCCACCGCGGCCTCCTGCGCCGTTGCCAGTTTGTCCTCCATGCTGGCGCTGGTGTCGAGCAGAAGTGCCAGGGCGATCGGCTGATTCGAGCGGTTGAAATAGGACACGTCCTGCATGACGCCGTCCTCGAAGATCGAGAACATCGCCTCGTCCAGGTCGGTGACGTAGCGGTTGGTGCCGTCGGTGACGGTCACATTGAGCGAGACCACTTCGATGCCGACGGAGAAGGTTGGCGCCTGCGGCTTCTGCTTGCCGTCGGGAGGTTGAGTGCCGGTCTGGGGCGTCTGGTCGCCGCCAAGGGCGACCGCGCAGATGGGAAGGGCGGCGAGAAAAACGACGGGAAGGAAGGCTCGTCCGCGCATGCTACACGCCCTTCTTCGGGATGCGAACTGGATTTCCGCGGGCCACGTGACCGCCGCGTGTCACGGCAACGGTAACCGATTCCGGTGGAATCAAGGTGCCAGGCCTCGCATAGGTCACCTTGTACTGCTTCGAGAGCTCGGCGGCGACCGCGCGCATCCGGTCCGGCAACGCCTGTGCCGTGATCAGGAAGTCGTTGCGGCCGCCGCTGGTCCTGCTGCCCTCATCGAAGACCACGCCGCGCACGCGGGCGTTCTCCGAAAGCGTGTTCGCCCCGCGCTGCGTCAGCAGCAGGACGTTCAGCATGGCCCCGCTGTCCTTCAGCGCATCGAGCACCGAATCCTCGTGCCGGTCGCTCAGCTCAGGACCCTCCGTCGTGACCACGATGATCACCGGCCGGGTCGCCTCACGCTTCTGCAAGCCACGCGACACCTCGACGAGGGCTTCCATCACATAGGCTCCGCCGCCATCTCGATGGAACACACCGCCGATCGCCTTGTCGATCTGCGACCGGGCGCTGGTGTAGTCGCACATGATGGTCGGCCGATCGCCCACGGTAATCAGCGCCAGCTCGTAGTCGATCGTCAGGGCCCGCACGAACGCCGTCAGCGAGTCACGGATGTATGGAATCTCGCTCTCGGCGGCCGCACTGTTGTCGACGACGAGCGCTAGCTGAAGCGGATCGGTGGCGGGCACCGAGCGCAAGACCTCGCGGCTCATGCCGTCCTCGCGCACGAGGAACTCGGACGCGGTGAGATCGGTGGCCGGGACGCCGGCGGGCGTCAGCACGCTCACATAGAGGTCGCGCTCGAGTGCCTGCGCCGCGGCCGAGCCGGCCAGAGCGCCGACTATCAGAACACACGTCGCGATGATGGTCAGTCCGACGACAGTTGTGCGGTCGATGGAAGCATTCATCGAGCGGTACCGGGCAGGCGCAGCCCTCAGAGGAGTATAGGTCTCGCCAAGGTGAAGCGTCAAGCCGACGGAACGCAAGAACTCGTTCTTTTTGTTAGAGTTGCGGACACAAATTTCGTGGAGACCGGCGCAGTCGGTTCCTTGACACCCCTCAGATCGCATGCTATAAACGCGGGTCCGAGCGCCGCGCCGCGGGCGCGGTGGTGGCGCTCGTCACGCAATCACCTGCCGCCGCGGTTTCACCATCATGCCCACCGAATACATTCCGATTGGCATCTTTCTGCTCGTGGCCCTGGGGTTTGCGGGCTTCACGCTGTTCATGTCGCGCCTCGTCCACGCGGAAAAATACAACAAGGTGAAGCTCGAGCCCTATGAGTGCGGCATCGAGCCGCGAACCGACGCGCGCGATCGCTACAGCATTCGCTACTATCTCGTGGCCATGCTGTTCGTCATCTTCGACGTCGAGACCGTCTTCATGTTTCCATGGGCCGTCATCATGGATGAGCTCGCGATCTTCGGGCTGATCGAGATGATCGTGTTCCTCCTGATTCTGCTGGTGGGCTACTTCTATGCGTGGCGGACGGGCGCGCTGGAGTGGGCCTGATTCACGAGGACCATGACTGACGGCTCGAGCGACAAGCCGGCGAACGCCCCCGGCGGCCAGAACCCGGAGTCGGAAGCGCCGGCATCTCCCGACCGGCCGGCTGCGGAACCGTCTGCGCCCGACCAGGCCACGGCCCCTGCGACACCGCCGGCCGCTCCTGCTGCCGAAGTCTGCGGCGGCCGCTGCGCGGCCGCCGGCGAAGCCAGCCGCCGCCGCGTCCGAGCACAAGCCAGGGCCGCCCGCTCCGCCCGCCGGGCCCACCGATCCGGCGCCACCCGCCGACGTTGTCGTGCCGCCGTTCATTTCGGCCGTGCAGCACGCCGTTCCAGGTGCCATCGACCAGGTTGCCTACTGGGTTGGCGACTGGACGATCATCGTGCAGGCCCAGCGTCTGCTCGATGTCGCCCGGTTCCTGAAGGAATCGCCGGACGCGGCGTTCGATTTCTGTTCCGACGTGACGGCCAGCGACTGGCCGACCAGGTCCCAACGCTTCGACGTGATCTACTGTCTCTACTCGATCCGTCATCGTCACCGCATCAGGATCAAGGTGAGAGCGGGGGAGGACGACCCCGTTCCGTCGGTGACCGGTCTCTGGCCGGCGGCGAACTGGCTCGAGCGCGAGGTGTACCGATCTCTTCGGCGTCAATTTCACCGGCCATCCCGATCGCCGTCGCATTCTGATGCCGGACGACTGGCAGGGCTTCCCTCAGCGCAAGGACTATCCGCTCGAAGGACCGGGGGAGCTCCTCATGGAGAATCCCCTCGACTGGCTGAAACTGCGGCAGGCCCGTGACGAGGCGGAGATAGAGTGAGCGTCATGCCCGAAACCGTCGGCATGTTCGACACCGACGAGCTGGTCATCAACATGGGACCGCAGCATCCCAGCACGCACGGCGTGTTGCGGGTCGTGCTGCGGCTGGACGGCGAGCGCGTGGTCGGATCGGATGTCGTGATCGGATATCTCCATCGCGGCATCGAAAAGCTCAGCGAGAACCGGAACTACACGCAGATCATCCTCCTGACGGATCGGATGGACTACGTGGCCGCGGCGACGAACAACATCGGCTACTGCGAGACCATCGAGAAGATGATGGCCATCGAAGTGCCGCGCCGGGCCCGTTATGTGCGAACGATTCTCGGCGAGCTCCAGCGGATTGCGAGCCACTGTCTCTGGCTGGGCACGCATGCCATGGACATCGGCGCCATGACCGTGTTCCTCTACGCGTTTCGCGAACGGGAGCTCATTCTCGATCTCTTCGAGGAATACTGCGGCGCGCGGCTCACCTACAACTCGATGCGTATCGGCGGGCTGCCGCTGGATATCCCGAACGGCTGGGATCGCAAGGTGCTGGCGTTCTGCGACATCCAGGCGGACAAGGTGAACGAGTACGAGGAGCTGCTGACGAACAACCGGATCTGGCTCGAACGCACCCGGGAGGTGGGCGTGATCTCGGCCGAGGAGGCCATCGCCATCGGCCTCAGCGGTCCGGCCCTGCGCGGGTCGGGCGTCGTCCGCGACATCCGGAAGGACGAGCCCTACGCGGCGTACGACGAGATGGAGTTCGACGTGCCGATCGGCACCCGCGGTGACACCTACGATCGGTATCTGGTGCGGCTCGAGGAGTTCCGGCAGTCGATCCGGATCATCCGCCAGGCGATGCAGGGCATTCCCGACGGTCCGGTCGTCGGCAAGGTGCCCCGGATCATCAAGCCTCCCGCCGGTGAGACGTATCACGCCATCGAGTCGCCAAAGGGCGAGATTGGCTATTTCATCGTCAGCGACGGGAAGTCGCCGAGTCCGTACCGGTTCCGCGTGCGCCCGCCGTCGTTCTGCAACCTGCAGGCGCTGCCGCGGCTCATCCAGGGCCACATGGTGGCGGACGTGGTTGCGCTCATCGGATCGATCGACATCGTGCTGGGCGAGGTGGACAGGTAGCATGGCTGGGCGAGGACAAGTAGCGTGGCTAGGCGAGGACATTTGGTGCAACGATTCGAGATGCGCGATCCCGGGTTGCCGTCGTGATTGACACGTTCGTCATTCCACTGCTCAAGATTCTCGTCGTCCTGAACGCCACGCTCGTGGCGGTCACCTACATGGTGCTGCTCGAGCGCAAGGTCATTGCCTGGGTTCAGGTGCGTTTGGGCCCGATGCGCGTCGGGCCGTACGGCGCCCTGCAGCCGATCGCCGATGCCATCAAGCTCCTGATCAAGGAAGACATCACGCCGACGCGCGTCGATCGATGGGTCTTCACGGCCGCGCCGATCATTTCGCTCGTGCCGGCGCTCATTGTGTTTGCGGTCATCCCCTTTGGGCCCGAGGTCCAGCTCTTCGGCCGGCAGGTCACGCTCTACATCACCGACGTCAACGTCGGTCTGCTCTACATCGTGTCGGTGGCGTCCATCGGGGTGTACGGGCTGATCCTGGCCGGGTATGCCTCGAACAGCAAATACCCGCTGCTCGCGAGTCTTCGCGCGTCGGCGCAGCTCATCAGCTATGAAGTGGCCGTGACGATGACGCTCGTGAGCCTCATTCTGACGGCGGGGTCGATGAGCATGGTGAAGATTGTCGAGGCGCAGCAGGCCGCGCACGCCTGGTTTCTCTTCGTGCAGCCGGTGGCCTTCGTCCTCTTCTTCATTGGAGGGCTCGCCGAGACCAATCGTGCGCCATTCGACCTGCCCGAGGCGGAGCAGGAGCTGACCGGCGGCTTCCACACCGAGTACAGCGGCATGCGCTTCGCGCTGTTCTTCCTTGCCGAGTACGCCAACATGATCGTCGTCTCGTCCGTGGCGACCACGCTGTTCCTGGGCGGCTGGCTGAGGCCATTTCCCAACGTGCCGGCGCTGGCATTTCTCGGGTTCGTGCCGTCGTGGATCTGGTTCCTGCTCAAGACGGGTGTGTTCCTCTACGTCTTTCTCTGGGTGCGAGCCACGCTGCCACGATACCGGTACGACCAGCTGATGCGACTCGGCTGGAAGGTGCTGATTCCGCTCGCCATCGCCAACGTGATCGTGACGGCCATCGTCAAGGTGCTGCTCTGATGGGCGAGGCGGTCGCGTTCTACACTCTGTCGGCGTTCATCCTCGGCTTCGCCGTGGCCGTGGTGACCAGCCGCAATACCGTGCACAGCGTGCTCTTCCTGGTGGTGAATTTTCTCTTCGTGGCGATGCTCTATGTGGTTCTGGGCGCCGAGTTCCTGGCCGTCATCCAGATACTCGTGTACGCCGGGGGCATCGTCGTGCTGTACCTCTTCGTCGTGATGCTCGTGAACCTGAAACGGCCGCCGGAATCGCACAAGGACCGGCGTCGGCGCAACCGACTGGGGTTCGCGTTCGCCCTCGCGGTGTTGATCGAGCTCGTGGTGATTGGCGCGTACACGGCGGTGCCGGCAACGCCGCCGCGGGGTCGTGGCAACGCGCCGCTGCTGGTAGGCAACACCGAGCAGGTGGGGTGGCTTCTCTATACCGACTACCTCATTCCGTTCGAGCTGGCCTCGATCCTGCTGCTGGTGGCCATGATTGGCGCCATCGTGCTGGCGAAACGCGAGAGTTGAACGAGAACACCGATGATTACCCCGTCCCACTACATGATTCTGTCGGCCGCCCTGTTCATGATTGGCGTGTGTGGCGTCATGCTGCGCCGGAACGTCATCATCATCTTCCTGTCGATCGAGCTGATTCTGAATGCGGTCAACATCAATCTGGTGGCGTTCTCGAACGAGCTCCAGCACGTGGTGGGCCAGGTGTTTGCGCTGTTCGTCATCGCGGTGGCCGCGGCTGAAGCGGCCGTCGGGCTGGGCATCATCCTGGCCTTCTACCGGAACAAGGAAACGGTCAACATCGACGAGATGAACCTGATGCGCTGGTAGCGCAGTTCGACTGTTGAGCGACTCATGGATTTGATCTGGCTGATTCCGATTCTCCCTGGCCTGGGCGCGGCGCTCAACGGGCTGATCGGCATCCGGCGGTTCGGAAAGACGACGAGCGGGTTGCTGGCGTGCGCCACGATGACGGCTGCGCTGGCGCTGTCGCTCCTCGCGTTCGTTCAGCTTCTCGGCCTGCCCTCCGACGCGCGGATGCACGAGGTGACGCTGGCCACCTGGATTCCATCCATCCCGCTCGAGACGGCGCACGGCATCGGATCATTCGAGGTGCCGTGGACGTTCCGGCTCGATCCGCTGTCGGCGATGATGCTGCTCATCGTCTCCGGCATCGGGCTGCTCATTCACATCTATTCCCTGGCCTATATGCACGACGAGCCGCGCGGCGGGTACGCGCGGTTCTTCTGCTACCTCAATCTGTTCTGCTTTTTCATGCTCACGCTGGTCCTGGGTGGCAACTTCCTGGTGATGTTCGTGGGCTGGGAGGGCGTCGGGCTGTGCTCGTATCTGCTCATCGGCTACTGGTACGAGAAGAAAAGCGCCGCTGACGCCGGCAAGAAGGCATTCATCACGAACCGGGTGGGTGATTGGGGATTCATCCTCGGCGTCTTTCTGGTGTTCCAGACGTTCGGCACCTTCGACTTCCGCGCCGTCGCCGGGGCTGCCGCGTCGCTCCCCATCGAGACGCGCGACGTGGGGTTCGGTGTCGTCTCCGCCATCTGCTTGCTGCTCTTCGTGGGCGCCGTCGGCAAGAGCGCGCAGATTCCGCTCTATGTCTGGCTGCCCGACGCCATGGAGGGCCCGACACCGGTGTCGGCGCTGATCCACGCCGCGACGATGGTGACGGCAGGCGTCTACATGGTGGGGCGGAACGCCGTGCTCTTCTCACACGCGCCGATGGTGATGGAGATCGTCGCGATCATCGGCGTCCTGACGGCTCTCATGGCTGCGACGATCGGGCTGGTTCAGTACGACATCAAGCGCGTGCTCGCGTACTCCACCGTCTCGCAGCTCGGCTACATGTTTACCGCGATGGGTGTCGGCGCATTCTCGGCCGGCGCCTTCCATCTCATGACGCACGCCTTCTTCAAGGCGCTGCTCTTCCTCGGCAGCGGCTCGGTGATTCACGCCATGGGAGGGCAGCAGGACATGCGGCACATGGGCGGCCTGAGAAAGTACCTGCCCATCACCTACGTGACCATGCTCATCGGGACGCTGGCGATTGCGGGCATTCCACCGCTCGCGGGGTTCTTCAGCAAGGATGAAATCCTGTTCCGTGCGTTTCTCTCGAACCGCGCAATCTGGGTGCTCGCCGTCGTCACCGCCCTGATGACGGCGTTCTACATGTTCCGTTTGATGTCGATGACCTTCCTGGGAGCCTATCGAGGGCCCGCATGGGAGGGCGATGCCCATGACGGCGCGCAGGGCGGACATCACGCCGGCCACGATCGCGGGCACGATGCTCACGCGCACGCCCATGCAGCCGCCGATCCCGGACACGGCCACGGCGCGTGGCATGGGCCGCACGAGTCGCCCCGCGCTATGACCGGGCCTTTGCTGGCGCTCGCCGTGGGATCGATCGTCGCCGGCTTCGTCGGGGTGCCGGCCGCCCTTATTTCGGGCGGCAATCAGATCGAGCATTTTCTCGAGCCCAGCTTCAGCGCGCCGGTTGCCGGCGGTGCCGCAGCGCACGAAGCTCCTGCGGCGGTGGGAGAAGCCGCCGCCGCTCAGGGAGAAGCCGCCGCGGCTCACGAAGCGACCGAGGCCCATCACGACGTCGGCACGGAGCTGGCGCTGATGGGGTTCTCGGTTCTCGTGGCCGTGGCCGGCATCTGGTGGGCGCTCAGGATCTACGTCAAACGGCCGGAGCTGTCCCAACAACTGGCGGAGAAATGGCCGGGCGCGCACCGCCTGCTGACCAACAAGTACTACGTGGATGAGCTCTACGACGCCACCGTCATCAAAGGCACGATGGCCAGCGCGCATGGGCTCTGGAAGGTCGATTCACGTGTCGTTGACGGGGCCGTCAACGGCACCGGCTCGTTGACGGTCTTCTGGTCCTGGCTCTCCCACCTCGCCGACAAGTACATCGTCGACGGGCTGGTGAACCTGGTGGGACGCACGGCGGCGGAGGGCAGCCTCCTGTTCCGCCGGTTGCAGACGGGCCTGATTCAGAACTATGCATTGCTCATGGTTTTTGGCGTCTTCGCGTTTCTGAGCCTGTATCTGTTGACGCGCTGAGGCTGTCATCCACGCACCTGGTGGCGCACGGTCGCCAGGTCCGCAGGACGCTCCGGCATCGATATGACGAATACTGCAAACTTCCCGTTGCTCTCACTGATTCTGTTCACGCCACTTGCGGGGGCCCTGCTGCTCCTCTTCGTCAATCGGAGGAGCGCGGACACCATCCGCTGGATTGCGAACCTCGTCACCGCGGTCGGCTTCTTCGTGTCGCTGCCGCTCTGGTTCTGGTACGACGCCACGAATCCGGAGTATCAGTTCGTCGAACGCGCGGAATGGATTCCGTCCATCGGTGCCCAGTACTTTCTCGGCGTCGACGGATTCAGCTGTCTGCTCATCCTGCTGACGACACTGATGGGGTTCATCGCGGTGTTGTCGTCGTGGACGGCCATCACCGAGCGCGTGAAGGAGTACTACATCTTCCTGCTCGTGCTTCAGACGGGCATGATCGGCGCGTTCGTGTCGCTGGACTTCCTGCTGTTCTTTCTGTTCTGGGAAGTGATGCTGGTCCCGATGTACTTCCTCATCGGCATCTGGGGAAGCGATCGGCGACTCTATTCGGCGATCAAGTTCTTCCTCTACACGCTGGTCGGCAGCGTGGTGATGCTGCTCGGTATCCTGGCGCTCTACTTCCACAACCACTCGGTGACGGGCGTGTACTCGTTCGACGTCACCCGGTTCCAACTGCTGGACGTGCCCAGCGACCTCCAGTTCTGGGTGTTCCTGGCCTTCTTCCTCGGGTTCGCCATCAAGGTGCCGATGTTCCCGTTCCACACCTGGCTGCCCGATGCCCACACCGACGCGCCCACGGCGGGCTCGGTGATTCTGGCGGCCGTTCTTCTGAAGATGGGAACCTACGGATTCATTCGATTCAGCCTCCCCATCCTGCCCGACGCGTCACATCAGTTCGTGCCGATGATGGCCGCCCTGTCGATTATCGGCATCGTGTACGGCGCGCTGGTGGCGATGGCGCAGAGCGACTGGAAGCGTCTGGTCGCATATTCGAGCGTGAGCCACATGGCGATGGTGATGCTGGGCATGTTCACGCTGAACCCGGTGGGCATCACCGGCAGCATCGTGCAACAGCTGAATCACGGGATTTCGACCGGCGCACTCTTCCTTCTCGTCGGCGTCGTGTACGAGCGGCGGCACACACGCTTGATCTCGGAGTACGGTGGATTGTCGAAGACGATGCCCGTGTACGCCGCGGTGTTTCTGGTGATGACGATGTCGTCGATCGGACTGCCGGCTCTCAACGGATTCATCGGCGAGCTGCTCATCTTGCAGGGGGTGTTCGTCCACGATCGCATGTGGGCCGCGGTCGCGGCGAGCGGCATCGTGCTGGGCGCCGCGTACATGCTGTGGCTCTACCAGCGTACGATGTTCGGCAAGATCGAGAACCCCAAGAACGAGCACCTGACGGACTTGAACCTGCGGGAGTTCGCCACCTTCGCACCGCTGCTCGTTCTCGCCGTGTGGATTGGGCTCTACCCCGCGCCGTTCCTGCGCCGGCTCGACACGTCGGTCAGCCGTGTGATTGCGCGCGTCAGCCCGCAGTATCTCGAGCAGCGAGCCGCGTCGCGGCTGGAGGACTGCGAGACGCCGCAGCAGGCGTCGAACGCCTTTACCGACCCGGCGTGCGCCGACGCCCCGGCCGCGCCGGTTGACAGCCCGGTCCCGGCCGTTGCCGAGCCCCGTCCGGTCGGGGGACCCAACTGAGATGCCGCCCGGATTTTCGAGCGCCGATTTCTACTATCTGCTGCCCGAGCTCGTTCTGACGGGCGGCGCGCTCCTGCTGCTCGTGGTCGACGTCCTGTTGCCGCGTCGGTCGGGGCTGCTGATGTGGCTCTCGCTCGGCACGCTCGGTGCTGCCGCCGTCATGCTCTGGCCGCTGGCCGGCGTCCAGCTCGAGGTGGCGCGTGGCCTGGTCGCCATCGACTCGTTCGCGCTGTTCTTCAAGGTGCTGTTCCTGCTCGCGGCGGCCCTCACGGTGCTGCTCTCGGCGCGGTATCTCGCCATCGAAGGCATGAACCCGGGCGAGTTCTATTTCCTCATCCTCTGTTCCACGCTCGGCATGATGTTCATGGCGAGCGGCATCGATCTGATTTCGCTCTTCATCGGCCTCGAAACGATGGCCGTCTCCTTCTACATCCTGGTCGGCTATCTGAAGCCGAGCCGGCGGTCGAATGAAGCGGCGATCAAGTATTTCCTGCTCGGGGCCTTCTCGCTCGGCATCCTGTTGTACGGGATGTCACTCATGTACGGCCTGTCAGGGACGACGAATCTTCGCGACATGGCGGGGCTTCTCGCCGAGCGCTCGTCCGATCCGCGCCTGATTCTCGCGGTCATCCTCGTCGTGGCCGGGCTCGGCTTCAAGATCGCAGCCGTGCCGTTTCACATGTGGGCGCCCGATGTCTACGAAGGCGCGCCGACACCGGTGACGGCATTTCTCTCGGTGGGATCGAAGGCCGCCTCCTTCGCGATGCTGCTTCGAATCTTCTTCGAGGCCTTACCCGCCATGAAGCAGGAATGGCAGCTGCTGTTCCAGGCGCTCGCCATCGTGACGATGACGGTGGGCAATATCGCCGCGCTGACCCAGGGCAACACCAAGCGCATGCTCGCGTACTCGTCGATCGCCCACGCCGGATACGTGCTGATTGGTATCGTGGCGGGCACGCCACGCGGGGTCACCGCCGCGCTGGTGTACCTGATGGTGTACACCTTCATGCAACTCGGCGCCTTCGCCGTCATCGTGACGCTCAGGCGGGCCGACGTCATCGGCGACGAGCTGAAGGATCTGAGCGGCCTGGCTCGCCGCACCCCCATGGCCGCCTTTGCGATGTTGCTGTTCATGCTGTCGCTGGGCGGCATTCCGCCGACGGCGGGCTTCATGGGCAAGCTCTGGATCTTCGGCGCGGCGATCGACGCCGGCTTCAACTGGCTTGCCGTCATCGGTGTGCTCAACAGCGCGCTGTCCCTCTACTACTACGCGCGGATTGTCGTGTTCATGTATCTGCGCGACGACGCCTACGGGTCAGAACCCGTGGTACGGCCGGCCATGGCGAGCGTGCTCGTGATCGCGGTGGCCGCGACACTCGTGCTGGGCGTCTATCCGCGGCTCCTGTTCGAGTTCGCGGAGGCCTCGGCGCGCACGCTCGGGGTCTCGCCCGTCACCGCCGTGCTCAGATAGCCGGCGGCCGCCGTCAACACGGACACGCTGTCTCCGCCCATGATTCCGGACGACCAGCGAGTGCCAGATTCCCCGCCGTCCGAAAGCCGCCCTGCCGCCAGGCGCGGTCCGCCGCGGATTGGAGCCTCAGCCGGGGAAGTGATGCGCACGGTCGGTCCCGTGATGTCGGTCGGCTTCGCGTTTCTGTTCGCGATTGCCATCGGGTACGGCGTCGGCCTCACACTCGACGGGTGGTTCGGGTCGGCTCCGTGGCTCACCCTCATCTTCCTGTTCATTGGACTGGCGGCCGGCATCCTGACCGTGTATCGCGTCGTCCGTGACGCCATGCGCGGGTGAGGCCGGCGGAGCGACAGCGGTGGGCGAGACCGACCCGCTTCTTCGGCGACTCGAGCGGAACAGCCTCGTGGCCTGCGGCGTGATGACGCTGCTGGCGGGCCTGATTCGTCCGGACAATCCGCAGGTGGCGCTCGGTGTCCTGGCCGGGGGAGGCCTGGCGGCCCTGAGCTATCGCGGGATCAAGGGAGGCATCGACGCCTTTCTCCGCGCGCTCGGCCCGGAGGCCAGGGGCGGTGCGGCGTGGCCTGGCCGCTGGTGAAGTTTTTCACAAGGTATGCTATACTCGGGCTCGCCGCGTACGTCGTCGTCGTGCGCCTGGGTGTGCATCCTGTGGGCGTGGCCCTGGGCGCTTCTTCGCTGGTCCTGGCGGCGGCCCTGGAAGCCGTCAGACCGACACGCGAACCGTCGCGATCCGGAAATCCCCGTTAGGAGCTCATCGATCCGGCATCCGCGCTGAAAGATCATGGAAGCGCTTCACCAACCACTCTGGATCGTCGACTTCGTCAACCGCGTGCTCGGCCCGCTGCTCGCGGCGCTCCTGGGCGCGCTGGGTTTCGAGGTGGCGGACCCTCATCACGTCATCCCCGACTATCTGGTGATGTGTGGCCTCGTCTTCCTGGCGTTGACGACCCTCGCCTTCGTCCTGCGATCGCGACTGGACGTGGAGAACCCCGGCCGGCTCCAGATCCTGTTGGAGGACGCCATCACGTTCCTGTCGAACCTGCTGCAGGACTTCGCCGGCTCGAAAGCGCGAAAGTTTGTGCCGATCGTCGGCGGCATCGGTGCGTTCGTGCTGATTGGCAACCTGATGGGTCTGGTGCCGGGGTTCATGGCGCCGACCAGCAACATCAGCGTCACCGTGGGCTGCGCGCTGACGGCCTGCGTGTACTACCATGTCCAGGGTGTGAAAGAGCAGGGGCTCGGCGCCTATCTGAAGCACTTTGCGGTGCCACCGGGTGCGCCCATCTTCATTGCGCCCATCATGCTCCCCGTCGAGCTGATCAGCCACGTGTCGCGGGTGCTGTCGCTCTCGCTTCGTCTCTTCGGCAACATCTTCAGCGAGGAGCTCGTCATCATCATCCTGTTCAGCATCGTTCCGTTCTTCGTTCCGCTGCCCATGATGTTCCTGGGTATCATCACCTCCACGTTGCAGGCGTTCATCTTCGTCATGCTCACCGCGATCTACCTTGGAGGAGCGGTGGCGACGGAGCATGGGCACGAACAGCATGGTCATTGAAGAGAATCGGCAGGTTGCCAGCATCACGGCGACGGCCGCGGCAGGTCCGGTGGCAAACACACAGTTTCAGGAGGCTTTCGTCGTGAGCAAACGGTACGTTCAGGTGCTGGCGTCGTTCATTGTGCTGGCGGGCGCGGTCCCGCTGAGCGCCCAGGAGCCGGGCGCAGTCAGTGCGGGCTCCGAGCTGGTGAAGTGGTCGATCATCACCGGCGGATTTGCTCTGGCGATTGCCGCTTCGTTCGGCGCGCTGGCGCAGGCGCGCGGCTTGAGCTCGGCCACCGAGGGCATTGCGCGTAATCCGAGCGCGGCGGGCGAGATTCGAGGGTCACTCATCCTCGGACTCGTGCTGATCGAATCGCTCGTCATCTACGTGCTCCTCATCTCGCTGATTCTCTTCTTCGTCCAGCCGTTCGGCGGCTAGCCGCACGCGTGGAGACGACGGCGGGCGCCGGTGCACGGCGTCCGCCGTTCCGTTTCCAGTCCTCTCCGATCTCGCGTATAGAATGGCTTGACCCGGCGCGGCGGCTGTCGCCGCACGGTCCGTCTGCGTCATGGTGAGGCTTCGCCGTTCCCTCGCGGCCGTGTTGCTGGCGGCCATGCCTGCGGCCTTTTGTGGAGGAGGGAGCGGAAGTCCTCCGGCTTCGGCGCCACCGCCACCACCCGCACAGCAAGACAATCCGTGTGCCGGCGCGCCGCTCGGGGCCGAGGCGCCTTCCGCGGCCGACGCCGCGCGTCGGGCCCTCAAGCTGAGCCTCCATGACGACGGCGGTCGCTATCGGGTGCTCGACCAGATCTGGAAGCATCGCGCCCGACGCGGGCGCGAAACGGGGTTGGTACCGTTTCACGCCGCCACGGTCGAGGACGTCGGCGAGATCGCGGTAGTCCGGGATCAAGGTGACCTGATCGTCCAGCCGAACCGGTTCGATCTCGGCGGCACCGGCCTCCGTTTCTCACCGGACGGCCTTGGTTACGACGTCGGCCGGATCGACGCGGCATTCCGGTCCTCGCTCGGCTCGCCGCTCACACTGACCGACGACGACACGACGAACGCCCCGGTCGCGTTTGCGTTCCCGCTCTACGGCCAGTCGCAGACGAGAGCCTTCGTCAACTCGGATGGCAATATCACATTTGGTCAGGGCGATAGCGCCAGCTCCGCGCGCGATGTGTCGCGTCTCTTGACCGGGCCCCCGCGGGTCTCGCCTTTTCTCGCGGACCTCGACCCCAGCGCCGGAGGGGGCGTGTTCCTGCGTTCGACGTCCACCGAGTACACCGTCACGTGGTGCGGTGTGCGCGGGTTCGACTCGACGGATCGGGCCACCGTCCAGGTGAGTCTGTTGCCCGATGGCGTGATCGAGATGAAGTTCGATGACGACGGCACGACGCTCGGCGACGCGGTGGTCGGGCTGTCGCCGGGCGGAACAGGCGACTTCAATCCGGTCGATCTCTCGACCGCGCCGCTGAACGGTGGTGTCGGCGCCCTGGGCGAGCGGTTCGCCGAGGATATCGAGCTCGACTTCGTCGAGCTGTCACAAGCCTTCTATCGATCGCACGAGGACCTCTACGATCAGCTCGTCGTGTTCTCCGACGTGAGGCTCACGAGCGGCGAGCACGTTCGCGTTCGAGTTCACGGTCGCCAACCAGATCCGTGGCCTGGGCATCGACGTGTTTGACACTGCCGGTGACTTCGGCAGCGCCGGCCGCCTGCAGAGCATCGTGATGATGGATCGGCTTTCGAAATATCCCGAGGATCCGCAAACGCAGGCGCTGGGCGAGTTCTCCACGCTGGGCCTGCTGGGCCACGAGTCGGGCCACCGCTGGCTGGCACTCCTGCAGTTCGTCGACCACAACGGACGAGTCTCGGACGACCTTCTCGGTCGCGACCTGGTTCACTGGAGCTTCTTCTTCGACTCGGATGCCTCCTTCATGGAAGGAAACAACATCCAGGATCTGGGCGGCGGGTCGTTCCGGACCGCCGGAGCCTCCAGACCGGTACAGCCGGCTCGACCAGTACGCGATGGGCCTCAGACGCGAATCAGAGGTGCCGCCGGTCTTTTATGTGGAGGCGCCAACCAACGTGCGACCCGTCTCGCGAGCCCGACTCGCCGCCGCAGGTTGATGTGACGTTCAACGGCACCAAGCGAACCGTGCTGCTCGCGGACATCATTGCGGCGCTCGGCCGGAGGCAGCCAGCCGCCGGGAGCGGGCCGAGGGTTCACCGACAGGCGTTCCTGTTCGTCGTCTCCGCCGGACGCACGGCCTCGAGCGCGCAGACAGCCAAGATCGATCGGATACGGCGGGAGTGGATTGGATTCTTCTCGGAGGCGACCGAAGAGCGCGCGCGCGTCGAGACCAGGCTCGAGCCCTAGAGCCGTCTAAGGGTTGCGCAGCTCCTCGATAATCATCCGCGCCTGCGCCGACTCGGACGACTGTGGATCGACAGCCAGGACCTTTTCCATGAACTGAATCGCCTCGGCCTTGTCGCCCCTGTGCAGAGCGACGAGGCCAAGCTTGAGAAGCGGTCTCGGCCACGTGGGGTCGGCATCGAACGCCATCTGGTAGTACTTGGTCGCCTCGTCCGGCTCGTTCTTCGCAAATTTCACTTCGCCCAGGCTGTAAAACACTTCGCGACCGGCGCCGGGAGACTCTGCGGCAGCTGAGAGGGTGGCCTCGGCTTCGGCGATGTTGCCCATCTCCAGGTGCGTCATGCCCGTCTGGACCTTGGCGCGCTCGTTGGCCGGGTCGTTCTTGAGCACTTCCTGGTACGCGGCAAGGGCTTTGTCGTACTCACGCTTCATCCGGAAGGCATTGCCAATCTGGAGGTTGACAATGGTGAGCGAGGGCGCCTTGTCGAGGATCGCCCGGTAGGCGGCAATGGCCTGGTCGTACTGCGCGGCTTCAAACAGCGTTTCCGCGGCCGCCAGATCAGCCTGAAGCTCCTTCGTGTTGACGCCCGACAGCGCTCCTGTCGGCCCCGGAACGCCCTTGGCCAGGTTGAAGGTGACCGGCACGAGCGCCGTGTTGAGGTTGCTGACGACGACGACACCGGCCTGGCCCGTGAATCCGGGAGCTTCGGCGCTGAGCTTCCAGGGACCCGTCTTGAGGCCGATGAGCGAGAACTTGCCGTTGTCGTCCGTGGTGGTCGAAAACACGTTCGGCGTGGCGTCAGGATTCTCGGCCCTCACGCTCACGCCTTTGATGGGACGCCCCTCGTCGTCCTGGACGGTCCCAGCCACTCGTCCGATCTGCGCAAGGGCCGGATCGGGCATCGCCGCCGCGCCGAGAAGAATGCCGAACAAGACACTCAGCGACTTCATGATCAGACTCCGTCAAGGGACCGGATGTTCACGGACTGGCTGGGGGCTCAACGCGGAGTATATGTTACGTTAGGACGCCCGGCCAGCACGTCCATTACCATGCGTTCTCTCAGTCTGCTGCTCGTGCTGATCGCTCTGGATCAGCCAGGCATGCTCGTTCACGGCGCGCGCGCGCAGAGCGCGCCCGCGGCACTCCCCGCCGAATCCCTTGGGCGGATTTCGGACGTCGTGGACGCCGCCATTCGTGAACACCAGCTTCCCGGCGCCGTTGTCGTGGTGGGCCGGCAGGCCGGCTTGATCTACGAGCACGCGTTTGGCAGCCGCGCACTCGTCCCGGTGGTCGAAGGTCATGACGGCCGACACGATCTTCGATCTGGCCTCGCTGACGAAGGTCGTCGCCACGACAACGGCGGCGATGATGCTCGTCGAGGAAGGCCGTCTGCGCCTCGACGATTCGGCGTCTCGTTTCATCCCGGACTTCGGGCGGTACGGCAAGGATCGCGTGAGCGTCCGCCATCTGCTCACGCACACATCGGGGCTTCGGCCCGGACTGGATCTCGACCTAACATTCAGCGGAGCGCCCGAAGCCATCGAACGTGCCAGCCGCGAAGGCCTCGAGGCTGTCCCGGGCGAACGTTTCATCTACAGCGACATCAATTTCGTGATTCTCGGCGAGCTCGTGGCGCGTGTCAGCGGCGTGCCGCTCGACCGCTTTGCCAGAAGCCGCATCTTCGAACCACTCGGCATGCACGACACGATGTTCAATCCTCCGAATGCATTGGCGCCGCGAATCGCGCCGACCGAGCCGTGCGCCCCCCTCGCGTGGCCGTGTCAGACCCCGGGCGCGCCCATGCTTCGTGGCATCGTCCACGACCCGACCTCGCGCCGGATGGGCGGGGTATCGGGGCACGCAGGTCTTTTCTCGACCGCCGCCGATCTCGCCCGCTTCTGCCGCATGCTCCTCGGAGGCGGGTCGCTCGACGGTGTCCGCCTTCTCGCGCCCGCGACGGTGGCCCGGATGACGACCGTGGCCACGCCGGAAGGCCTGACCGACGTGAGGGGGCTCGGATGGGACATCGATTCGCGCTACTCGGCGAACCGGGGCGAGTTGTTTCCGATCGGATCGTTCGGCCACACCGGGTTCACGGGCACGTCGATCTGGATTGATCCCGACGACGATCTCTTCGTCATTTTCCTTTCGAACCGCGTGCACCCCGATGGCAAGGGCGACGTGACGGCGCTGCGCGGGCGTGTTTCCACCATTGCCGCGGCGGCCTTGATCGGCGAGCCGCGGCTGACGCTACTTCGGGAGAGGCGCTGGAATGGTGTCATCCGAGAGCCTGGCTCGCCGCCGGCCACTCCACGCCTCCCGGTGCTGGCCGGCATCGACGTGCTGCAGAGCGAGGGGTTTCGACGCCTCAAGGGCCATCGCGTCGGATTGCTGACCAATCACGCGGGTCTCACGCGAACAGGCGAACGCACGGCTGACGTCATCCGCGCGTCATCCGGTGTGGAGCTCGTCCGCTTGTTCAGTCCCGAGCACGGCGCCACCGGTCTCGTCGACGCCAAGGTTGAGTCGTCACGCGACGAACGGACCAGCCTCGTCATTCATTCGCTCTATGGAGACTCGCTGCGTCCGACGGCAGCCATGCTCGAGGGGCTCGATCTCCTGGTGGTCGACCTTCCCGACATCGGTGCGCGCTTCTACACCTACGCGACGACGCTCGCCTATCTGATGGAAGAGGCGGGCAAGCGCAAATTGCCGGTCATGGTGCTGGATCGTCCGAACCCGATCGGCGGCGTGTCGATTGAGGGTCCCATGCTGGACGAGGGTGCGGTCGGGTTCACCGGGTATCTCTCCATGCCCATTCGTCACGGGCTCACGCTCGGCGAGCTGGCGCGTCTTTTCAACGGCGAAAAGGGTCTCCAGGTCGATCTCACCGTGGTGCCAGCCATGAACTGGCGACGCGACGCCTGGTTCGACGAGACCGGGTTGCCGTGGACGAATCCTTCGCCGAACATCAGAAACCTGCTGCAGGCCACGCTCTATCCGGGTATCGGCGCGCTCGAGATGGCTAATATCTCGGTCGGCCGTGGCACCGATGCGCCCTTTGAGCAGCTTGGTGCCCCGTGGATCGACGGGCCGCGCCTGGCCGAGGCGTTGAACCGCCGGCACATTGCTGGCGTGCGGTTCTATCCGGTGAGCTTCACGCCCCAGGAGGGCGCAAAGTTCGGCAGTGAGCGCTGTTCCGGGATCTTCGCGATTGTCACTGACAGGACGGTCTTGCGACCCGTCCGGGTGGGTGTGGAGATTGCGGCAGCGCTCCTCAAGCTGCACGGCGATCGGTTCGAGATCGAGCGGACCGCGAGGCTCCTCGGCTCAGCCGACACGATTGCACGCCTGAAGAAGGGCGAGGATCCCGCCACTATTGCGCGCTCGTGGGGCGCCGGCGAAGCCCGATGGCGCTCGACCCGAACTCCCTATCTGCTGTACGAGTAACGGCTCTCGCTGCGAGCCTCACGGCCCCGGCCAGCGGTACAACATCACGTACACGATGACCCCGGTGACCGATACGTAGAGCCAAATCGGCAGTGTCCATCGTGCGATGCGCCGGTGGCGCGCGAAGTCGCCACGTTGGGCACGCCACAGCGTGACGACGGCGAGCGGAAGAACCGCGGCAGCGAGCACGATGTGCGTCACGAGAATCGTCAGGTAGATCGAGCGAATCGCGCCGGCTCCCTGGAACGGCTTCGAACCGATGTTGGCGTGGTAGATGAGATAGGAGATCAGGAAGAGCGCGGAGGTGACGAACGCGCCGAGCATGCACGCGCGATGAGCGGGAATCTGACGTCGCCGAATGAAGCCGTAGCCGGCCGTCAGCAGTACCGCGGCCACCGCGTTGAGCGAGGCGTTGAGCGTCGGCAGATCGGAGATCTCGATCATCGCCACAGTCACGCGCCGCGGTGGGCTTCGCGCGAGACGCTGATCGTGCCCCCCACCAGCATGGCCACGGCAAAGATCGCGATGACCGCAAGCGACAGGGCAAACGACGGATCTCCGCTCTGAGGTTGGTGACTCCCGTACAGCAGGCTTCGCAGGGCGGAGACTCCGTAGGTGAGCGGATTGACGAGCATGAGCGCGCGAACCCAGCCGGCCGCTCCCTGTGCCGGAAAGAGCGCCCCAGACAGAATCCACATGGGAATCAGGAACAGATTCATGATCGCATGAAAGCCTTGTGTCGAATCCAGATGCCAGGCGATGAGGAATCCCAGGCCGGTCAGACCGAATGCGATCAGGAGCAGCACGATTGTCAGCGCCGGCAGGCTCTCGATGCGAAGTGAGATGTGAGCCAGCGGCGCGAGCATCAGAAAAACAGCGGCTTGACCGAGCGCCAGTGTGGCACCTCCCAGAATCTTGCCCAGGGCGATCGCGGCGCGCGGCACCGGCGCCACCAGGACACCCTGAAGGAATCCTTCATGGCGGTCTTCGATGATGGAGATCGTCGAGAAGATGGCAGTGAAAAGGACCACCAGCGCGAGCGTTCCCGGAAAGAAATACTCGAGATAGCCGCCGGCCGTCGCCGTTTCCGGATCGGGCCGGAACGATTGCCCGAGCCCCGAACCAATCAGAAACCAGAAGACGATCGGCGAGCCCAGCGCGCCGACGATGCGGCTGCGCTGGCGCGCGAAGCGGACGATCTCGCGAAGCCATAGCGTGTAGACCGCGAGCGCCATCACGACTCCCGCCATTCGCGCCCGGTGTGATGGACGAACACGTCCTCGAGCGTCGGCTTCCCGAACGTGACCGCGTCGATCTCGCCGGGAAAGGTTTCGACCAGCCGGGTGACGAGTTCGTGCGCACGCGGCCGCTCGAGCCGGACCCGGGTATCGACCACCTCGGCCTCGAGGCCGAAACGAGCGGAGATCCGTCCCGCCAGGCCGGCAGGGTCGCGCGTCGACACGACAATCACCTCGCCGCCAATCGCCTCGACGAGCGCTCGAGGCGTACCGAGGGCGACGATCCGTCCCTCGTTCAGAATGGCAATGCGATCGCAGCTCGCCGCCTCCTCCATCAAGTGTGTCGTCAGCGCGATGGTGGTGCCCTCGGCGCGAAGGCGCTCGAGATCTTTCCAGAGATCGCGGCGCGATGCGGGGTCCAGGCCGGTGCTCGGCTCGTCGAGAATCATCAGGGGCGGCGAATGCAGCAGGACTTTCGCAATCTCGGCCCGCCGCTTGAGGCCGCCGGAGAGCGTCGAGATCTTGTCCGTGCGCCGGTCGTTCAGCTTGACCCTGGAGAGCGCCG
Source organism: uncultured Acidobacteriota bacterium (assembly GCA_963817395.1). Classification (GTDB taxonomy): domain Bacteria; phylum Acidobacteriota; class Vicinamibacteria; order Vicinamibacterales; family CAVPJW01; genus CAWGYQ01. The sequence continues at coordinate 1,046,868 of CAWFOC010000003.1, forward strand.
TGTCGATGGCGACGCGACGTCGGCCGGGAAGAAGGCCGTAGAGCCGCGCGTGATGTGTGAGGTTCTCTTCGACGGTCAAACGGTCATCGAGCGCCGGAGATTGAAACACGACGCCGAGATGGCGCCGGACCGAGGAAGGGCTCTTCGTGACGTCTTCGCCGAGGATGCGCATCGTCCCTCTCTGCGGCCGCACGAGGGTCGAGGCGATGCGAAACAGCGTGGTCTTGCCGCCTCCGTTGGGGCCGACGAGACCGAAGATCTCTCCGGGAAGCACGCTGAGCGTGACGCCGTTCAGTGCCTGCCGCGTGCCGTAGGCGTAGGCGAGATCGATCGCTTCGAGTGCCGCGGTGGGGGAAGAGGTCAATACCGAACGTGGTTCGCGACCATCAGACACCAGAGCAGCGGCAGGTACACAATCGACGCCACGAACAGGCGCCGCGCCTGCACAGCCGATTGTTCCCGCACAAAGGTGTACGCGATGGCCACCAGAGCGGCGCCCAGGATCAGTGCACCCGTGAGATACCACCATCCGGCCAGACCAACCACGGAAGGCATCAGACTGACGGGCACGAGGGCGAGCGCGTAGAGGATGGATTGCCGAGCCGTGCTCTTGCCGTCCGGTTCGACGACCGGCAGCAGCGGAATGCCGGCGCGCTCGTAGTCCTCACGGTAGAGCCAGGCAATGGCGAGGAAATGCGGCATCTGCCAGAGAAAGACGATCGCGAAGAGGATCCAGGCCGGAAGCGGAAGCGAGCCAGTGGCCGCCGCCCAGCCGATGAGTGGCGGCATCGCGCCCGGAACGGCCCCGACAAGCGTCGCCATCGGCGTGCGTTGCTTGAGTGGCGTGTAGACGAGCGCGTAGATGACCAGCGTGAGCACCGCCACGAGCGCAGCCAGCGGATTGGCCCCGAACGCAAGTTGCGCCGCGCCCAGCGTGGACGACGCACACCCAAAGCTGATGGCCTCGGAGGGCGAGAGCCGCCGGTCCGGGAGTGGGCGCAGACACGTGCGGCGCATCAGCCCGTCGGTCCGGCGCTCGAACACCTGATTGAGCGCCGAGGCACCGCCCGCGACGAGAGCCGTGCCCACGAGCGTATGGGCAAGCGTGACCGGATTGATCTCGCCGGCTCCGAGGTAATAGCCCACCCCCGTCGTCGCGACGACCAGGGCATTCAGCCGGGGCTTGGCGAGCGCCAGGTAGTCGCCGAGGCGTGAACGCGATGCCGACAGCGCCGCCGCTGCCGCGAGCGAGGACGAGTCGCCGGAGCCGAGGGTCTTCATGCGCGGGCCCCGATTGATGGTTGCCGATGGATCAGTGGCGCCGAGGGTTCGACCATCGCCGGCGCGCTCGCGCTGCTCGCGAAACGTGCGCGCACCGTGCGCAGGGAGAGGACGAGCGACGTGGCGAGCAGCAATGCACCCGTCACCACATGAGCGGTGTTGATTGCGACGTCACGCCCGGTGAGCACGGTGAGCGCGCCAAGCGTGATCTGGGTGGCGACCAGGCCCGTCAAGAAAGCCGCGGGCCGTCGAAAGCTTGGGGTGCGCCGGTGGTGATACCACACGTGACCGACGGTTGCTGCCACCGCGAGCGCCACAAGGAGTGCACCGACCCGGTGAGAAAAGTGAAGAGCAATGGCCGAAGTCCACGCCGGCGGCACGAGATGGCCGAATGCCAGCGGAAAATCCGGGATCGCGAGGCCGGCGCCCGTGTGTCGCATCGCGGCGCCCAGCAGAATCTGCGCGTAGATGAGCGCTGTCGTCGTCCACGCCACGCGGACGAGCACCGGGTCGTGCGATCCCTCGGACGGCGGGCTCTGCCAGCCACGCGACGTGAAAAGCGCGAGGCTCACTGTGAGGCAAAAGAAAATCTGCGCCAAACCGGCGTGCGCGATCGATACGGGGGCAGGAAGAAAGTAGAGCACGGTGATGCCGCCCAGCAGGCCCTGAGTGATGACGGCGGCCAGAGCCATCACACCGAGTCGCCGCATCCACGCGCGCGGATCCACCCGCCAGATCCATACCGCCAACCCGATTGTGAGGAGGCCAACCGTGGACGCGATGAGGCGATGACTGTGCTCGTAGTAGATGCCGCCCACCATCTTCGACAGCGGGAACGTGAACATGCTCCAGCCGTAGGTGGTGGGCCAGTCCGGCACAGCCAGACCGGAGCCGGTGCTCGTGACGAGCCCGCCGGCCACGAGCAGCAGCACGGTCGCTGATGCGACCAGTACTGCGTAACGATGGAGCCAGCTCATGAGATGACGCGCGCGGCGGACGGCCGGAGGTCCGGCCGCCCGCCTGCGAGGGTACGGCTTAGTCGGTGGCGGCCACTGACTTGAACGTGAAGGCGGCCTCTTTGGTCTCGTTCGCACCGACCGTCACGCTCTGGGTCTGGGTTCCGAGCTTCTCGTGCCAGGCCTCGAGCGTGTAAGTTCCGGGCGGGAGCCCCTTGAGCTCGAACGTGCCATTGGACCCGGTGACCGCGAAGAACGGATGGGCGACCACTCCCACGAAGGCATTCATCCAGCCGTGCACGTCACACTTGAAAGGCACCATGACCTCCGGTGCCGTGAAGGTGTGGGTGGTTTTCATGTTCTGAATCGGCTGCGCGGTGTTGAACTCGGAGTTGCCCTTTGGAACCGCATGAATGTTGTGCAGCGTGGGATCCGAGTTGAGAATCTCGATGGGCTGGCCGACCATCACGCCAAAGACGTGCGGATGATACCGGCACGCCTTCTGATCGAGCGTGATCGGCGTGGTGGCCGCGGGGAATGTACGGGACCCGAGTCCATCCTTCACATGGATGAAGACGTTGCCGAGCGTGCCGCCTTCGCCGACGATGAAAGATTCCTGCGTCTGGGTGCCCTTGTTCTCGCGAACGCAAACCGGATCGGCGTTCATCCGGATGGCATCGTTCCTGCCCGGCGCGCCTTCGAGAACCACCTTACCCGTGATGGTTCCGGCCGTCGCGGGGTCGACCGGTGCCGCAGCCGGCTCCGTCGATGTGGCTGCCGGCGCTTTCTCCTGCGTGCCGCCGCCACCGCAGGCTGCCGCCGACATCGCGCCAAAGAGCGCGAGGGTCACGGCAACCCCCTGGACTGTTCGTGAAAGCATTGATCTTCTCCTGATTACAAATGACGAGCTGTGAATTTCCTATCATATTTCGGGCGCGCGTCAGGTGTAAACCGGCGCGCCGGGAGCCCGACCGTTCGAGCTCACCTGGCGGACTGGGTCGTCCGACCGGCTTCGCGCAGCTTGCGCGTCACGCGGTCCTCGATCCAGTGGGCGTCCCACCATTCAACCGGATTCACGGGATGTCCCTGCACGAGCATTGAGAAATGCAGATGATCGCCGCCGGCCAGCCCGCTCATGCCGCTCCGGCCCAGCGTCTGACCCTTCTCGACGCGATCGTCGACCGACACGTCGATTGACGACAGGTGCGCGTACAGCGACTGCACACCGAGCCCGTGATCGATAATCACCGCATTTCCGTAAATGCCGAGATCGTCCGCGAAGACGACCGTTCCGGCGTTGGCTGCCGCGACGGGCACGTTTGCGGTCACCGCGAGATCGAAGCCCAGATGAACCTGCTGGTCCACTTCGCGTCCCTGATAGAAGTAGCTGCGGTGATCGGCGAACATCGATTCGACCTGCGAGTTGCCAAGCTGCTGGAAGGGGCCGCGCCACAGCACTTCGGCGGACGTCTTGCCGGCCAGCCCCGCGATGGTTTCGGCGTTCATCCGTCGCAGATCGCCGTTGATCTTCAGAAAAGCGGACAGCAGATCGTCCGCTGACTCGGTACTCAGTTCCAGCTCCGGCGCGGTTTGGGCAATGGCCGGCACCACGCGCTGGAGGAAGCGATCGTCGAGCTCGATCCGGCTCCGGTTGAAGGGCTTGGGGAACACCTGATATTCGAAGGTCCCTGTCCCCTCATTGCCCGCCTCGTCCCTGGCATACAGGGAGATCGGAGTCGTGAGGTCCTGATCGGGGAGCAGCGCGAAGAAGGCGACCCTGAGCGACGGATCGCTCGCGAGACCGGTGCCCTTTGCGGCATAGCCAGGGTACCGCACATCACCGACCGCGACACCCGACTCCGCGTCCGCCGGCGTCACCCGGTACACCACCATTTCCGACCCGCCATGGTTCACATGGTGATGGGTCGACACGATGCCGACTCGCGGCGGCGTGAGCCGGACGCTCAGAGCCTGGGTGGCGCGGCTCTCGAGCGACCGCCACCCAAAAAACACGGGACGGGCGGCCGTGACCACGAGCTCGGCTGGCCCCTCCTGGAGCTCGGGCACGCTGTCTTTTCCAAATGGTCGACGGATGCGGATGCGATCGGCCGACTCCTGATTGACTTCGCCCTCGGCGTTGGGCCCGAGCGAAAACAGGGACCGGGACGTTCCACCCTGTTCGAGCGTGATGGTCGCTGAACTGAGTTGACCGGCGGGCGTGTCGACGATGATTTCGAGCGTTCCAGACCGTCCCACGAACTTCCGGGGCTGGACGATCTCGATCTTCGGGCTGCCGCCCCGCCCGGAGATGTAATAGGCGGCGCCCCCGGCCAGGGCGACGACAGCGAGGACGGTGAACAGACGGGCTGGGCTCATGAAGTCAGAAATGAAAAAGGCCCCGGGCGCGGGCCCGGAGCCTGGGACACAGGAATATCTATGAGTTCATGGTAGCGGTACGGGGATTCGAACCCCGGTCCCGTGGCTGAGAACCACGTGTCCTGACCCCTAGACGATACCGCCACTCGCCGCTAAGAACTTTCGATTTTAGCAAGCGCTCGACGACAGCGTCAACGATCTGGGTCAACGATATCGGGTTCTGGACCCGTGACTGAACGTGGTCTTTCAAGGCCGCCGCAGTCCTTTCGTGTGCGGCGACGACAGGGCTTCACGGTAGCCGCGTCGGTAGCCGCCCACAACAACCCGCCCGACTCGTTACTGGCCTCGTCCGTCCTCCACAAATCGGCATGGTTCCAACCCGACCGGACAGCCCAGGACCTTGGTGGGCCTGCCAACGATAAGCGAGTCCGGGGTGCAGGTCCAGCCAGCACCCGCCTCGTGTTCACGAGGCGCTTCGGGCCATCGCGCTGAGCACGCGCCGTGCGTCGGCGATCCCTCGCGGATCGGCGTCGGCTTCGCCGAGCCTGATGGCGGCGTCGCACTCGGATTTCGCCCGCGCGCTCTGCCCTTGTGCGACGGCGATGCGCGCCATCTCGGTGTGTGCCCGTCCACGCACCCAATCGCGCGCCTCGATCGTCATCACCCTCTTCAGGTCGGGCTCGGCTTCGGCGAAGCGCTTTGCGGCCACGCGGGCCGCGCCTCGCTTGTAGAGCCACAAGGCTTCCTCGCCGAACATTCTGGGCCGTCGGTCGGTCGCGAGCGCTGCAATGCCGGCGCTCAGCACGGGCTCGGCCTCTCGGCTGCGCCCTGCCCTGAGGAGCGTCGAGCCCAGTTCCAGGTCGAGGAGGCGGTTTCGAGGGTAGCGTTGGCGGAGCTCGTGCAGGACCCGAATGCCGTCGGTGAAACGCCGCTCGCGGTTGTAGATGAGCACCAGGGCGAAGCGGGCGTCGGTTTGCGCGCTGCCGCCATGGCGGGCCGCGTCTTCAATGAGCTGGATCCCTTCCTGCCGCCCACCGCCAAAACCCACGACGTAGGCCATCACGCGCATGGGCGCCGTCAGCGTCGAGACGAGATATCGATACGTGCCCACGACGAGGCCAGCATCCTTGCGCGACGGATCGAGTGCCAGCACCCGCTCGTGCGCGTCGAAACCGCGCCGCGCGGCCCGAAACGCCGCGAACACCCGGCCGTCGACCGACCCGCTATATGAGGCGATGAGCGCGACGCTCGAGCCCACCTGATAGAGGGCGTCGGCGTCAGAGGGATTCGCCTTGAGACGCTGCTCGGACAGGATGAGCGCCCGTTCGGATTGCTCGCGAAACACCGACGCCTCGTCGGCTGGCGGCTGTTTCATGGAGACGTGCGGTTTGGCGACGCGCCCGAGGTAGTCGTCGGTGGTCACGGTGCCGCGGCGGAAGAGGATATGGAGCCACGTGATGGTGGCCAGACCGCGAGCGGCGGCCGGATCTGCCGGATCCGCGGCGACGGCCTGCCGGAAGAGCGCGGCGGCTTCTGCGTGATCGAGGTTATACGCCAGGTCGTACGCACGGGCCGAGAGCTCCTCCGACTCGCGCGACGCGCCGAGCGTGGCGCCGGAGTCTGCGAAGATGAGGAGACCGACCAGCGAAGCAAGCCCGAGCGGCCTTCGCGGCGCCATGGCGGGATTGTACGGCAGCCAGCCGCGCACTTGCGCCGTTGTCGACGAGAACGATAGAATCGCCGGTCGACGAGCTTGGCGGCGAGTCCGTCAAAGGAGCACGATTTTGGACAAGGTGGCGGTCGGTACGCATGCAGCACATGCGGCCCATGAGCATGAACACGAGCTTGGGTTCTGGCAGAAGTACATCTTCTCGCAGGACCACAAGGTCATCGGCATTCAGTACACGCTGACGAGCCTCTGCTTCCTGCTCTTCGGGTTCAGCCTGATGGCCATGATGCGCTGGCAGCTGGCTTACCCGGGTCAGCCGATTCCGCTCATCGGGCCGTATCTCGGACAGGCCAATGCCCCGGGTGGCATCATGCTGCCCGAGTTCTACAACCAGCTGGGTGCGATGCACGGCACCATCATGGTGTTCCTCGGCGTCGTGCCGCTGGCTGTCGGAGGCTTTGGCAACTTCGTCGTGCCGCTCCAGATCGGGGCGCCCGACATGGCGTTCCCCAAGCTGAACATGGCGAGCTACTGGGTGTACTTCATCGGTGGCGTCGTCATGCTCGCGAGCTTCTTTCTTCCCGGTGGCGCGGCCAATTCCGGCTGGACCTCCTATGCGCCGCTATCGGTCATCGCCACGATGGGGCAGACGGCCTGGCTGTTCGGCATGCTGTTCCTCATCGCCTCGTCGCTGCTCGGATCGGTGAACTTCATCGTCACGATCATCCAGCTGCGCGCCGAGGGCCTGACGTTCTTCCGCCTGCCGTTCTTCGTCTGGGCCCAGTTCGTGACGGCGTTCCTGCTGCTGCTGGCGTTTCCGCCCCTGCAGGCGGCCGCTACGCTGCAGATGATGGACCGGCTGGCGGGGACGAGCTTCTTCCTGCCGAGCGGCCTCGTGGTGGCTGGTCAGCCGATCGCAGCGACCGGCGGGGGCAGCCCGCTCCTCTGGCAGCACCTGTTCTGGTTCCTGGCCCATCCCGAGGTGTACGTGCTGATTCTGCCGGCGATGGGCATCGTGGCCGAGGTCATTGCGAACAACACGCGCAAGCCGCTCTGGGGCTATCGCGTGATGGTCTACGCGATCATCTTTCTGGGCTTCATGTCCTTCGTCGTCTGGGCGCACCACATGTTCCTGACGGGCATGGGCACGGCCATCAGCGCCTTCTTCCAGACGACGACGATGATCATCTCGATTCCGTCGGTGGTCATCCTGAGCGCGCTGTTCCTGTCGCTGCACGGCGGATCGATCCGCTTCACGACGCCGATGCTGTTCGCTCTGGCATTCCTGCCGATGTTCGGGATTGGCGGGCTCACGGGCCTGCCATTGGGTCTTGCGGCCCCCGACATTCACCTGCACGACACCTACTACGTCATCGGGCATTTTCACTACGTGGTGGCGCCGGGGACTCTCTTCGCGTTGTTTGCGGGGATCTATTACTGGTTCCCGAAGGTGACGGGACGCAAGCTCAACGAAACGCTGGGGAAGATCCATTTCTGGGGATCGTTCATCTGCATCAACATCGTGTTCATGCCGATGTTCATCCAGGGCCTGCAGGGCGTGAACCGCCGCCTGTACGACGGCGGCCAGCAGTACGCGCACGCGCAGCCGGTCTTGTATCTGAATACGGTCATGTCCCATGCCGCGTGGGCGCTGTTCCTGTTCCAGCTGCCCTTCATTTACAATTTCTTCATGAGCATCCGGCGCGGTCAGAAAGTTTCTGACAACCCGTGGGAGGCCACCACGCTCGAGTGGGCGGCCGCTCCCTCACCCCCGCCGCACGGAAACTTCCTGGTGACGCCGAAGGTGTATCGCGGCCCGTACGAATACAGCGTGCCGGGGCATCACGGCGACTTCGTGCCGCAGCACGTGCCCGAGGGGGCGTAGACGCATGCTGATTCCGTATACCGTCACCGCCCGCCCCGACACGGGCGTTCACAATTCGAAGCTCGGCATCTGGTTGTTTCTCGCGTCCGAAGTGATGCTGTTCGGCGCGTTGTTCTCGTCCTACGTGCTGCTCAGGACGAGCGCAACCACCTGGCCGCTTGGCTACACGATTCTGAACGTGCCGCTGGCCACGTTGAACACCGTGTTCCTCATCGGTTCGAGCGTCACGATGGTCATGTCGTGGGCAGCGCTCAAGATGCACGACTTCGGCAAGTACCGCCTCTACATGGGTCTCACGTTCCTGGCCGGGCTGGGCTTCATGGTGGTCAAGAGCTTCGAGTACTACGAGAAGTTCGCGCACCACCTGGCGCCGTCGACCAACACGTTTCTGGCGATCTACTTCACGCTCACCGGCCTTCACGGGTTGCACGTGGTGGGCGGCATGATCGTCAATGCCTATTTCTGGGGACCAGGCTCACGGATGTGGCGCACCGACCCGGAGCGCTTCACCAACCGCATCGAGGTGGCTGGTCTCTACTGGCACTTCGTCGATCTGGTCTGGATTTTTCTGTTCCCCGTGCTCTACCTGCTGTAGGAGACGCGATGGCCCACGGCGAGATCGACGACATCAAGCATCACGTGAAGCTTTACATCCGGGTGTTCACCGCCCTGATGGTGGCCACCATCATCACGGTGGCCGTCGGGTACGTGCATTTGCCGATCGGGCTAGCCGTCGTCGTGGCGCTCGCGATCGCCACCGTGAAGGCATCGCTCGTCGCCGCGTTCTTCATGCACCTGACGGCGGAGAAGAAGATCATCTACGCGTCGCTGGCGCTGGCCGCCGTGTTCTGGGTGTTTCTGATGGCGCTGCCAAATCTGTCGCGTCTCGGCGGAATTGGCCACGAGACGCCGGCCTTTGATCATGTCGCTGAAAGCGTTCCACCTGCTGTTCATTAGCCTGTCGATCGTGCTGGCCGTCGTGTTCGGCCTGTGGTCGATGGACGTGTATCGGCATGGTGAGTCGATCGGGTATCTGGTGACCGGTCTGTTTTCGTTCGCGAGCGCCATCGCGCTCGGCTTCTACGGGACGGCGATTTTCAGGAAATTCAGGAGGATTGGCGCATGAGCCGGGTCAGCCGGTTCGCCCTGGCAGCTCGTTGCCGTCCTGGCCGTGCCGCGGGTCGCGCTCGCGTGCCCGGTCTGTTTCGGCGCGAGCGATTCGCTTGCGGCGATGGGCATGAACAACGCCATCCTGGCACTGCTCATCGTGACGGTCGGTGTTCTTTCATCGTTTGGCGCGTTCTTCATCTATCTGATGCGGCGGGCGAGCGCCGTGCACCAGTCACCGGCGCCTGCGCGGCCGGTCGAGCAGAGAGGAAACGGGTAAATGCGGGAGCTACTGGGGCTGCCGATGGCGGCGTCGGCGCACGCCGGAGAGATCGACCACATGATCGTGTTGGTGCACTGGCTGATGCTGGTGCTCTTCGTCGGCTGGGGGGTGTACTTCATCTACGCGCTGGTGCGCTTTCGCCAGGGCGCCAACCCCCGCGCCGACTATCACGGCGTCAAGAGCCACTATTCGAGCTATATCGAAGTGGCGGTGGCCGTGATCGAGGTCGTGCTGCTCGTGTTCTTCGCCATACCGGCCTGGTCGGCACGCGTCTCGGCGCTGCCCTCCGAAAGCGAATCCGTCGTCGTGCGCGTCGTCGGCGAGCAGTTCGCCTGGAACGTGCACTATCCCGGTCGTGACGGGCAGTTCGGGCCCACCGATATCAAGCTCGTCGCTCCGGACAATCCGCTCGGTCTCAACCGCCAGGATCCGAGGGCCAAGGACGACATCACGACCATCAATCAGCTCAACTTGCCGGTCAACCGGCCCGTGATCGTGCACTTGTCGACCAAGGACGTCATCCACAGCTTCAGCCTGCAGGAGATGCGGGTGAAGCAGGACGCCATTCCCGGCATGAGTATCCCCGTCTGGTTCCAGCCCACCGGGACGGGTGATTGGGAGATCAACTGCTCGCAGCTCTGCGGTCTGGGACACTACCGCATGCGCGGGTTCTATAGCATCAAGTCGGCCGCCGACTACGAAACCTGGTTCCGTGAGGAAGAAGCGCTGCTGACCGCGCAGTAGCGTCAGCCGAGCGTCACGTTCGCGCCGATGCCCCGCTCGCGGGCTCTCCGATAGGCGAGATCTGCGGCGGCCACGTCTTCGACTGCCATTCCGAGCGACTTGAATACCGTGATCTGATCGCGGGTTTCGCGTCCCCGGACGCGCCCGAGCAGCACCTCACCAATCTCTCCGGCAATGTGAGTCTCGTCGAACGCTCCGTCCCGGATTCCCAGGACGACATCCCCAGACTCCACGCGCGCGGCAGCACGGGAATCGACGAAGAAGCGGCTCAGAGCGATCAGGTTCGGGTCCATTTCGCGTTCGTTCGGCCGGCACGCGCCGACAGCCATCACGTGAGCGCCGGCGTCAATCCATGCGCTCTGGACGACCGGGGACGTCGAGGAGGTGGCGAGCACCACGAGATCGGCGCCTCGAACCGCTTCCTGCGGTGTCCCCACGACGGCCATGTCCACGTCACCATGATCCATCTCGCGCACGAACCGCTCGCGGTTCCCGGCCGTCGGGCTCCACACCCGCACACGCCGGAGCGGGCGAACGAGTCGAAGCGTCTCCAGATGGCTGCGCGCCTGAACTCCCGAACCCAGAATGGCCAGGTCCCCGGCGTCCGGAATCGCAAGATGACGCGCCGTGACCGCCGACACGGCGGCCGTCCTCGCTTCCGTGATGAAGCGACCGTCGAGAATCGCGAGGAGCGCCCCGGTGTCGGGATCGAACAAGGCAATCGTCGCAAGGTGAGTGGGGAGGCCGAGCGCCGTGTTGCCTTTGAAGAGCGTGACCAGCTTGGTGCCGAGCGCGGGAGGGTCGGGCACGAAGGCCGGCATGACGCCGAAGAACGCATTCTGAGCACCGACCGACAACACCGTGCGAACCGGCTGCTGTACCTCACCCGCGGAGAAGCGCGCGAGCGCCGACTCCATGGTCGTGATGAGGTCGTCGATCGGAAGAACGGTGCGGACGTCGGTTTCAGTGAGCAGCAGTGGCACGGCGAGGTCCGGGCATTATAAGCTGCGTCTTCCTCCACCATGCCCACCACTCGCATCCGCACCATCGACGCGCATGCCGCAGGTGAGCCGCTGCGTCTGATCGTCGAAGGCTTTCCGAGGCCGGTCGGCCAGACGATGATCGAGAAGCGCCGGTGGGTGAAGCGGCATCAGGATCACATCCGCCGCGCATTGATGCTCGAGCCTCGGGGGCACACGGACATGTACGGCGCCGTGCTGACCGAGCCCGTGTCTCGCGGTGCGGATGCCGGCGTCCTCTTCATGCACAACGAGGGCTACAGCACGATGTGCGGCCATGGTGTGATCGCGGTGACCACCATCGCGCTGGAGCGTGGCCTGATGTTGCCCCGCGGCGAACCGGCACGTCTGGTCCTCGATTCACCCGCGGGTCCCGTCCGCGTCACGGCGGAGATTGAAGCCGTGAACGAAGGCATACGCGTCCGGCGGGTCGCCTTCGAGAATGTGCCCTCGTTCGTCCTGCTCGGTGGTGTGCCCGTGGTGGCGGGAGGACGTCAGGTGCGCGCCGATGTCGCGTTCGGCGGCGCCTTCTATGCGATCGTCGACGCCGAGTCGGTGGGTCTGCCGCTCGAGCCCTCGCGGCTGGCCGATCTGCGCCGCACGGGCATGGAAATCAAGCGCGCCATCGAATCGGCGCACGACGTGGTGCACCCGCTCGACGGCGGGCTCGCGGGACTCTATGGGACCATCTTCACGGGCCCCCCACGCGCCGAGGCGGCCGACCTGCGCAATGTCACCGTATTCGCGGACGCCGAGCTCGATCGGTCGCCGTGCGGCACCGGCACGAGCGCCGTGATGGCGGTGCTGGCGGCGATGGAGCTCTTGCCAGACGAGCAGCCGTTCGTGCACGAAAGCCTGATTGGCACGACGTTCAGCGGACGGATTCTCGGTCGGACGCTCGTGGGTGACTACCAGGCCATCGTGCCGGAGATCAGCGGATCGGCGTGGATCACGGGCGACCACACGTTCGTGCTGAACGACGACGATCCCTTGCGCGACGGGTTTCGAGTTTAGAACCCGATGGCGAGGCCGTCCTTGCGCGGATCGGATCCCCCCATCAGCACACCTGTTCGCGGGTCGATCAGGATTCCCTGAAAGCCGCCGAAGCTGTCGACGAGGCTCACGATGCGGTGTCCGCGCCTCGACAGGGCGAAGCGTGTTTCGGACGTGAACGCCGACTCCAGCCCGACGTTCGTGCCAGCGTGACGGAACCGGGGCGCCTCGCCGGCATTCTGCACGTTCATGCCGAAGTCCACGAGATTGATCAGCACCTGCACGTGGCCCTGGGGCTGCATGTCGCCGCCCATGACGCCGTAAGACAACCACGGCCGCCCGTCCTTCAGCACCATCGCGGGCACGAGCGTGTGGAGCGGACGCTTGTGAGGAGCGAGCCGGTTGGGGTGTCCCTCCGCCGTCTCGAACGCGGTGCCGCGGTTGTGCAGCACGATGCCGGTATCGCCGGCCACCACGCTCGAGCCAAAGCTGCTGAAGAGCGACTGAATGAGCGAGATGACGTTGCCCTGTCCGTCGGCGGCCGTCAGATACACCGTGTCGCCGAGTCCGCGTGCCGAGCGGTCGGCCGACGGCGCGCGCGGACCGTCCTGGCGCGACCAGGGTTTGTAGCTCTCGGCCGCGTGCTTCGGGTCGATCTCCTTGCGTCGCTGTGCCGCGTACTCCTTCGAGAGCAGCGTTCGCATCACGTCCGGGGGAACGGAGTCGAAATCGGCGAGATGCGCGTTGCGATCCGCGAACGCGATGCGCTTGGCCTCGATGAGCAGATGGAGGTACTCGGGCGTATTGTGACCGAGCGAGGCCAGATCGAAGCCTTCGAGGATGTTCAGCATCTCGAGCGCCACGAAGCCCTGGGTGTTGGGAGGCATCTCGTAGACGTCGTACCCTCGATAGGACGTGCTGATGGGTTCAACCCAGTCGGAGCGGTGTTCGGCGAAGTCCCGGGCAGTGAGCCACGAGCCCCGTTTCTGGAGCTCGGCGACGATTCGGCGGGCCAGCTCGCCACGGTAGAAGACGTCGCGCCCGCCCGAGGCGATGAGCTCGAGGCTGCGCGCCAGGTTCGGATTGGCGAAGATTTCACCCGGCAGGGGAGCCCGGCCGCCCGGAAGGAATGTCGCGGCCGCATCGCGATCGCCCAGAACGTCTTCGGCCGCCGCCTCCCACTGGCCGGCGATGATCTCCGACACCGCGAATCCTTCGCGCGCGTGACGGACGGCCGCCCTCACCGCGCGCTCGAGATCGATCGTGCCGAACCTGGAGAGCAGCTCCGACCATCCGTCCACCGCGCCCGGCACCGAGATCGTGAGCGGGCCGTTGGAGGGGAGCTCTGTCAGTCCCTTGCCGGCCAGCGCCTCGGGTGTGGCTGCGTAGGCCGAGCGGCCGCTCGCGTTGAGCGCGTGCAGTCGCTTCGTGCGCGCGTCCCAGACGATCGCGAACAGATCGCCGCCGATTCCGGTCATCGTCGGCTCGACGACCGAGAGCACGGCCACGGCTGCAATGGCCGCGTCGATGGCGTTTCCGCCTTCCTGAAGCACCTGCAGGCCGGCGGCGGACGCCAGCGGCTGGCTCGTGGCAATCAGTCCATGGCGAGCCAGGACGGGGGAACGCGTGGCACGAGGGTTGGCCGCTGGTCGGTCGCCGGGAGCTTGAGCATCGGTCGAGTTGATCACGGCCATGGCAGCACCGAGCGCGATGAGAGTGCGAATGAGGAGGTGATTCGGCATTGAGCCTCAGAAGCGCGCATTCTACCGTGCCTGCGGGGCAGGTCGAATGACGATTAAACCTCGGAGGCGCGACGCCCGTCTAAGCCTATGACGGGATATTCAAGCGGAAGGCAGGTGAGTCCTCATGATTGAAGCCACATTCTCCGATACGGCGGAGCTCGTCGTCGCCGTGCTGCTCGTCGTGGCGATGCTCGTGGTCTTCGTATGACCGATCTTCGTATGACCGATCACTGAGACGATCGGGGATCGCTCGTGGCCAGGTAGCTCTTGCGCGCACGCGCGGTCAGTCCGGGCTTCTTCAGGCGCAGGGTCAGCTTGTGGACCTTGCCGTCGAGTGCCGCCGGTGTGAAGCCCATCACGTACTGGCTGTGGAGCTCCTGCGCCACGCGCGTAAAGGTCGTCCCAAGGTCGTCCGTCTTGTCCAGCTCGAAGAATCCGCCGCCCGTCTCGTCCGCCAGGCGCTTCAGTCCCCTGTCTGGCCGGGTCCGGACGCGTCTCACGCCGTTGAAGAAGTCGCTCTCGAGCCCGATCGCGTAGATCATCACCTCGCCGTTACGGGCTTTCTCGAGCACCTTTGCCTGTCCGACGTTGCTGCCCGTGTCTTCTCCGTCGGTGAACACCAGCACGACGCGACGCCCGGTGATGCCGGCAAGCTCGTCGATGCTGACGTCGACGGCGTCGTAGAGCCGCGTCGGGTTCCCGAAGTCGAGATGCTTCAGCGCTTCGACGAGGGCATCGCGATCGCCGGTGAAGTCCGAGGTGAACTGGATCTTGTCGTTGAAGGCGCCCACGCGGCCGCGATCGTCCGGCAGCAAACGAATCAGGAACTGCTCGGCGGCCTGGTCCAGCAGGTCGAGATTGCCCGTCATGCTGGCGCTCGTGTCGAGCATCACCACCACGGTGATCGGCTGCACCTCGTTGAGGAACAGCGTCAGCTCCTGGGGCTTCTCGTTATCGAGCACCTCGAAGTCCTCTTTGGTCAGGTCCGGGACGAGCCGTCCCTGGCTGTCGGTGACCGTCACGTAGAGGGGCACGATGCGCGTGCCCGACGTGAAGGTCGGAACCTGCGGATCCTGCGTGTGGACAGGAATCGGGCCCAGAAGGGCGATGACGACGAGGACGAGCCGGAGAGCCCCGGGGCGAAAGCCAGTCATGCTGTCAGCTTAGCAAGGTGGCGACCCTGGGGCAATTGACGCCCCCTTTGTCGTACTGCCGGCCACGGCCATGAGGTCGACTTGACCGGTCCGAGGTCCCCCGATACACTCCAAAACCGAGATTCATTCTCACTTGAGCGTCCCGGCCGATTCTTGAGGGCGGAGCTGCGGAGCGGGCCCGCATCATGCTGCAGGCATTCGTCATTACGTCGCGCGAGGGCTTGGAAGCCTTCCTGATAGTGGCGATCAGCCTGGCGTATCTGAGAAAAAGCGGGCGATCTGAGCTCGTGCCGGCCGTCCACTGGGGCATCGCGGTCTCGGTGGTCCTCAGCGTCGTCGCCGCCTTCCTGTTTCAGCGGGCGGCGAACCAGGCGCTCTGGGAAGGCGTGCTGGCCATAGCGGCCGCGGTGCTGGTGGCTACGCTGATCGTCCACATGTGGCGCCACGGCAAACGTCTCCGGGCCGAGATCGAGGGCCGTCTGCAGAGGAGTACCAGTCGGACCGGCTGGACCGCAGCGCTCGGGATCTTCGGCTTCACTCTGCTGATGATCACGCGTGAGGGTATGGAGACGGTGCTGCTGATGAGCGCGCTCCTCTTTCAAGTGCGATCCGCTGAAGTCCTCGCCGGGGCCGTTCTGGGAACGCTCGCGGCCGCCGGCGTGGCGTGGCTCTGGTCCCGTTACGGTCATCACGTGAATCTTGGCCGCTTCTTTCAGGTCACTGCGGTTTTTCTGGCGGTGTTCGTCGTTCAGCTGCTCATCTACGGTTTCCACGAGCTGACCGAGGCCAACATCCTTCCCTACAGTGAGCCGCTCCACTGGGCCTCCGAGCCGTACGGTCCTGACGGCCGGTACGGCCAGTATCTGAGCTATCTGCTCGTCCTGCTGCCGCTGTCTTGGCTCGGCCTGTCGACGCTGCTGAGCGGGCGCCGGCGAGCCACGGCGCTCACCACCGAAAATCGACCGGTGTCCTTCGAGGCGTGACTGCTTCGGCAGGCCGCCTCGGATATCTCGACTGGCTTCGCGGTCTGGCCGTGCTCATCATGATCCAGGGGCACGTCCTGGACAGCTGGACGCGCGAGAGCGACCGTCTTTCCCCGCTCTTTACGCGCGCGATGGTGATCGGAGGATTTGGCGCGCCGATCTTTCTCTTCCTGGCCGGAGTCGGTGTGGTGCTCGCGGCCGAGGCTCGCACGCGTCGACTCGGCGATTCGCGCGCGGCGGCTCGAGCGGTGGCCTGGAGGGGGTGGCAGATCCTCGGCCTGGCCTTCCTGTTCCGCCTTCAGGCGTACATTCTTGGCGGGGGCGGATCGCTCAGCGGGCTGCTCAAGGTCGACATCCTCAACGTGATGGGGCCGGCCATGGCCGCCACGGCCATGCTCTGGGGAAGGCTCGAGCACGACCGGAACAGGCTGCTGGCGTTCGCACTCGTGACCGTAGCGGTGGGCGTGCTGACGCCGTCCGTCCGTACCTCGGAGTGGGTGGGCCGGCTGCCTGATCCGCTCGAGTGGTACCTGAGGCCCGTTCCGGGCCGCACCAACTTCACGCTGTTCCCCTGGTCTGGATTCGTCACCCTGGGAGCGCTGGTCGGTGTGCTCATTCACCGTGCCCGTGCGGGGAGCGTGGAGAGCCTCCTCATGAGGGCTCTGGCCCCGGCAGGACTTTTCACGGCGCTTGGAAGCTATGGGGCTTCGTATCTTCCGAGATTCTTCGAGGGCGCCAGCTTCTGGACGAGTTCGCCGGCTTACTTCTTCCTTCGATGCGGTGTGCTGACGGCGACCGTCCCCGTCGCATGGCTGTGGTCGAACACGCTCACGCGACCGGGCTCGTGGCGGCCGCTCGAGGTGTTCGGGCGTTCATCGCTCTTCGTCTACTGGATCCACATCGAGATGGTGTACGGCATTATTTCGACCCCGCTGCACCGCGCGTTGACGGTGGAGCGGGCAGTCATGGCTTTCGCGGTTTTCGCCGGGTTTCTCTTTGGCGTCGTCTGCGCGAAAGACGCGCTCAAGGGGCGGTGGCGCGCGGCGGCCAGCTAGACTCCCCGGGCAGCGTACTTTCGAAGGGCGGCTAGGACGCGGTCCACTTCCTGATGCAGATTGTAGACATGAGGCGAGAAGCGCAGCCCCGGTCGATTGGAGCCGCCTCGTGTCGCGCACGCGATGTGGTCGTTCTCGTAGAGCGCGTTGGCCAGCTTGCGGACGTCGAGCGATCCGGGCTGGAAGGACACGACGGTGCCTGAGCGATCGGGCGCCGGGTTCGTCCAGAGCTTCATTCCGTCCATTTTCTGGAGTCCCTGGATGAGCGCCTGCGTGAGCTCTCGAGCGCGGGCCTCGACCACCTTGCGGCCGATCTTCGTCTGAAACTTGAGCGCTTCGCCGAACGCGATGATGGCCGGCTCGTCACGCTGGCCGAACCCCTCGAACGTCTTGGAGAGCCCCGCGTCACCCGTGTACGCGCTCAAAATGCTCGGCCAGATCTTCGACTGCGTCTGTCGGTTGACGTAGAGGACTCCCACTTCCTTGGGACCGCACGGCCACTTGTGCGCGCTGCCGCTGAAGAAGTCCGGCTGCATGTCGCTCAGATCCACGTCGAAGACGCCGAAGGTCTGGGCGCCGTCAACCATCGACAGCACGCCGCGTTCGCGAGCCATGCGGCACAGTTCCTTTGCCGGCATCGGATCGCCAACCGTGCTCGTCTGATGGGTGAAGGCCAGGACGCGCGTGCGTGGGGTCATCAACTTGCTGAACTCTGCAATGTAGTACTCGTCGCCGGGATACGGGTTGACCTGCTCGACGACCCGTACCGTGAATCCGAACCGCTTGGCTTTCTCCTGCCAGGCCACATGGTTGCTCGGGTGGTTGTCCGACGAGATGATGACTTCGTCGCCTTCCCTGAGCTCCACGCCGCTCGAAACCAGGTTGTTGGCTTCGCTGGTGTTGCGGACGATGATGATCTCGTCCGGACTCGCGCGCAGGAATTCCGCCAGAAGCTTGCGGGTCGCTTCCTTGCCCTCGGTCAGCTTCGCGCGATTGTTGAACGACGGATCACGATCCATGTCCTTGGTGTTCGAGTACACCGACTCGAGCACGGGAGCAGATGAGGGACAGAGGTTCGCAGCGTTCATGATGGCGAGATTCGGCGCCAGGACGAACTGCTCGCGCACCGTGGTCCAATAGGCCTCGGTCGGCGTCTCGGGCGGCGGCGCCAGGACAGACACATTCCGCCAGGCCAGCGCGCGTTCGGGCACGAGCGTCGCGGTTCCCCCGAGGGCCATCAGACGTGCGAATTGACGCCGGCTGAGAGCGGTTCGGTTTTCTTCTCGAGTTGACATGGCGCGTCCTTCGATGTGGCGGCTCCGAGGGCCGCTGTCGCAGGTGATGGTAACGCATCTTGTCGATCGGCCCCGTTCCCAACTCGCCCTGCCAGCCCGGAATGGTTGCGGCGGCCCTATTTGGGTCATACAACCTATAGAATGACCGACTGATCAGCTGCCCAGCACGGTCGCTCCGAATAGCATGGCCAATTCCTTGTTCCTCAATGAGATAGGGCTGTCTTTCGTGACTGGATGGATTCTCCAGGGCTCCGGGCGAGTCCAAAAAACCGTTGAGATTGTGAAAGAGGGGCCGGGAATTCGCTGCTGATCGAGGCTGGAACGGTCGCCTGTGGGGTTGTTCCGCCAGGAGTCCCCGGAGAGCCATGATTAACGTTGCCGCCATTCGGATGCAGCAGTTCGGCGTGCAGTTCTACCAAGCATCTTTGACGGCCAGCGATATCGATAAGCTGGTTCGTTTCGAGGTTCTGAGCTACGGCGAGCAAAGTCATCCGCCCGTCCGCGGCGGAAAACGGCGCGCTGTGGCGCCCAAGATTCTGTTAACTGGGATCTCCTCGAACGGCGAATCGCGTCGAGCGAGAAGGCCTATCAGCGCCACATCATCCGGCGCAAGATCGACGAGCTCGTCCAGTACAACTACGAGCAGTGCCGTCAGGCGCGTGATCTTCCATCCATTCCCGGCGCCGTGATCATCTCCTGTGACGAACCCCTGAAGTTCGAGCCCATCAGCGATGACTCGGCGCTGGGCACGTTGCGCGTCCCCGAGCGCGAGGGCATTCTTCGGGCCATCGACGGCCAGCACCGGCTTCTGGCGCTCCACGCGGATATCGACCGTTTTGCCGACAGTCAGACCGACACGCTGTTCCTTGCCGATCTCCTGTTCTCCGTGCATGTGCCGACGCTCGATGGGTCGATCAAAGGCTGGCTCACGCTGCTCGACAGCCTGAAAGACCGCAAGGCCGCGCGCGTGGTGCCGGGCCACGGGCCACATGCCATGGAACTGCCCGGAGCGCTGGTGCCCGAGCAAGACTATCTCTCCACCATCACCACGGACGTTCGTGGCCTGATCAAAGAGGGAAAAACCCTGGAAGATGCGGTCAAAGTCGCCGGCATGTCGCAGCGCGATAAATGGAAACTTTTCGACTACTACCACGCGAGAAATGTCACTGCGGCCTTCGCCGAACTCGAATGGGAGTGATATAGTGGCTTCAAGGATCCAAGGAGATCGGGCCATGACCCAGTCCGCCAGCACGTTCGGACGGTTGCTTCTACTCGGGCGCGGTTGCCGCTGTAACCATGCTCTCCTCTTCGTTATTTGGCGGTGGCCGAGGAAGATAGCTGGCCGAGCCTGCGGCAGTCGGCCTTCGGCGATCGCGCCATCGCCGAGGACGGCATGGTTATCCTCGACGCGCCGCAATCGGCGGAGGATGCTGCCATAGTCCCGCTTACGGTTCGGGTACCGCCCTCGGTGTCGCAAAGACTGAAATCGCTTACCCTCTTCATCGACAAGAATCCGAATCCGCTGGTGGCCAAGATCAATTTTGGTCCCGCTGCCGGCACAGGTGGCGAGCGCAGCTTCTCCACGCGGGTCCGCATCGACAATTTCTCTTACGTGCGCGCGGTGCTCGAGACCGAGGATGGCAATCTGCACATCGCCAACAAATTCGTGGCGGCGGCGGGCGGCTGTGCTGCGATGCAGGCGAAGGATCCGGATTCGGAAACCGTCGATCTCGGCAAGACGCTGGTGAAGACGTTCCCGCCCGCGCTTGATGCGAACCCGATCTGGTCGGGTCAGGTGATGATCAAGCACCCGAACAGCAATGGGATGCAGCTCAACATCAACACGGCAGAGTTCATCCCGGCGCGGTTCGTCAAGGATGTGGTGGTGAAACGCGGCGGCGAGCTCGTGTTCCAGATGGAGAGCACGTTCTCGATCTCGACCAACCCGAATTTCCGCTTCACCTTCGGCAAGGGCGCGAGCAACAATCTCGACGTCGCCATCACCGATACGGACGGGAGGGTGTTCACGGCGCAGTCCACCCCGAGTGGATCGTAGTTACTGCGCCTGCTTCTTGCTCATGTAGAACACGGCCGCCTGATCGAGGAATTGTTCCGGCTTCTTGAGGAACACGATCTTGGCCTCCTCGTTGCCGAAACAATAGGTCTTGCCGTCGAGCATCGCGTTGATCGAACAATCGGTCTTGATTTCCTTGCCCAAGGCCAGGCCCATGGTGCAGAGACCGTCGAACTCACCATCGGGCTCGGCGAGAATCGCCGCGGAGCCAAACACAATGGCAATGGCAACGGCGGAAAGCAGACCAAGTCTCATCCTTGTCTCCTTGGCAATTGATCAATTTTAGGGGGATCCCGCGCCGCGCCAGAATCGGCATGAAATTCGACCAAAAGCTCGTGCGGCGGGTTCCGCCGGAAATGCTGATTGCGCAACCGCTTGCTGTTCAAACTGAGGGGGTTAGCCGTCGTAGGCCCAAAGGTAAGCGATGACGAGGGACATAAGAAGAAGGTCAGTGCAGCGCCAGCTATATTGCAGGCGCTTCTTGCTCACCAAACGACGTCAATGCTGTCTCGCAGGCATCGAGATCGCTCTGAACGAGGCTGCGCGCGAGCAGGAAAAGAAGGTCTTCAACAGATCGCCGACTTACAAGCTTCGGCGCATGCTCGCATGTCACGGCTGCTTAACGCTTCTCCGGCGGTGATCTATAGCCGTCGGGCGTCGGGCGACTACGAGCCGACCTTCGTCAGCGAGAGCATCACAAGGTTGTTTGGCGTTACGCCCGCGGAATATTTCGGCAACCCTTACCTGTGGAAGGAACGAGCCCACCCCGACGATATACCGCGTATCGCGGCATGGATTGAGGAGACCTTCACGAGCGACGACCGCTCAATCGAATATCGCTACCGGCGGAATGACGGCACCTATTGCTGGGTCAACGACCGGCAGCACATCATCTACGACAGTGACGGCAAACCGATCGAGATCGTTGGATCGTGGAGCGACGTCACGGCGCGCAAGGAAGCGGAGGCAGACGGGAAGCCGCGCGCTAGCTCAGCTTGCCTTGTTGCTCGGGGCTGCGCCTGTCGGTGATTTACAGCTTCAGGGCGAGTGGTGATTTCTCGCCCACGTTCGTGAGCGCCAATATCCGAAACATGCTGGGCTACGGGCCCGATGAATATTTGCAGCACGCGGATTTCTGGCGGAGTCACGTGCATCCGGACGATCTCGACGAGGTGGAAGCAAAACAGAGTGAATTGTTCAGGACCGGAGAGCACCTTGCCGAATACCGCTTCCGGAAGAAGGACGGCACCTATTGCTGGGTGAGCGACGAGCAGCATCTCATTCGCGACCAGCAGGGGCAGCCGGCCGAAGTGGTCGGCTCCTGGAGCGATATCGATGCGAGGAAGGCGGCGGAGATCGCCTTTCAGGAGGCTCAGCTCGAGCTTGAGCGCGCCACGCAAGCGGCCCTCGAAGCCAATGAGGCCAAGAGCATCTTCCTCGCCAATATGAGCCATGAGATCAGGACGCCGATGAATGCGATCATCGGTCTTTCGCATCTGGCTTTGAAGACCGAGCTGATGCCGCGCCAGCGCGACTATCTGATGAAGATCAAGAACTCAGGACAGCATCTCCTCGGCATCATCAACGACATTCTCGATTTCTCGAAGATTGAGGCCGGCAAGCTTCTGGTCGAAACGATCGACTTCGATCTGGACAAAGTGCTGGAGAATGTCGGGAGCTTGATGTCGGAAAAGGCTTCCGCCAAAGGCCTGGAGTTGATCTTCGAGGTGGATCCGGATGTTTCACCGCACTTCCGCGGCGACCCGTTGCGGCTCGGGCAGATCCTGATCAATTTCTGCAACAACGCGGTGAAATTCACCGAGACCGGCGAGATCGTGGTTCGCGTCCAGGCGCTGGAGGATAGTCCGGACAATCAGCTTGTGGCGTTCTCGGTCAGCGACACCGGCATCGGCCTCAACGAGGCACAGATCGATCGGCTGTTCCAGGCCTTCGAACAGGCCGACGCCTCGACCACCCGCAAATATGGCGGGACCGGGCTGGGCCTTGCCATCTCCAAGCGATTGACAGAGCTGATGGGCGGCGATGTCTCGGTGACGAGCGAGCCCGGCAAGGGCAGTACGTTCCGCTTCACGGTGCGGCTCGGCAAGGGGTCGGTGGTGCCTCGCTCGCGACTGCTGCAATCGGACTTGCGGGGCCGCAGAGTCATCATCATCGACGACAATTCACATGCGCGCGCCGTGCTCTCGAACATGCTGATCAATTTGAGTTTCGTGGCCGACGAGGCCGCCTCTGGCGAAGAAGCGATCCTCATGATTCGCGATGCAGCCCGGGCCGGGGAACCGTATGAGATCGCCTTTGTCGATTGGCAGATGCCAAGCCTCAATGGCGTGGAGACCGGCAAGCGTATTCTCGCCCTGCCCGATCTTCCGGTCACGCCGCATCTCGTCATGGTCACAGCTTATGGCCGCGAGGAGGTGCTGCGCCAGGCCGAGGATAGCGGCTTTGAGAGTGTGCTGATCAAGCCTGTGACGTCCTCGATCCTGTTTGATGCGGTGATCGGCGCGCTTGGCGGCAGCGCGAACGGCAAGGAGGCGGCACAAGCCGCGCCGTCTTTCCAGCTCGACCGCATGCGGGGAACGCGCATCCTCCTGGTCGAGGACAATGAAATCAATCGCGAGGTCGCGTTGGGGCAACTCGAGGAGGCCGAAGCCTTCGTCGATATCGCGGAAAATGGCAAGGCCGCGCTCAGACTGATCGGGGCGAACGACTATGACGCCGTGCTCATGGACATGCAGATGCCGGTGATGGACGGTATCGAGGCGACAAGGGCGATCAGGGCCGATCCGCGCTTTGCGGACCTCCCAATTATCGCCATGACGGCCAATGCAATGGCATCGGACCGGGAGCTATGTTTGGAAGCGGGCATGAACGATCATATCGCCAAGCCGATCGATCCCGACCAATTGTTCGGCGTGCTGCTGCGTTGGATCAAGCATAATGGTGACGCCGCCGTGGATGGAACGGCAATTGCGCGCCCACCCGCACCGCCACCTCCGATCGATATCGTTATTCCCGGCGTCGATGTGCGATCCGGCCTTAGGCGAACCGGCAGCAATGCCAAGCGCTACAAAACCCTGCTCAGCCGCTTCGCGCAGCAAGAGGCGGGCGCGGTGGATACAATGCGAACCGCGCTTGCCATGGGCGATGCCGCAACCGCCGAGCGCGCGGCGCACTCCTTGAAGGGCGCCGCCGGCACGCTGGGGGCGGCAGCCTTGTCGAGCATTGCCGGCGAAGCAGAGACGGCGATCAGGCTCGGACAGCGCGCGGACGACGTGTTGAAATCTCTCGCGGTCGCCTTGGCGCGGGTCGTCGATGGCATTCACGCCGCGCTGCCGGAAACCAGCGAAGCCGATAGTGGGGTGCCAGCTTCCGACCCCGCAACGGTCGTGGAACCGCTCGCGAGGTTGAAGCGTCTCCTTGAGAATGACGATGGCGAGGCGGCAGACTTTATGATTGAGACGCAGAGCCGCCTGGCTCGGGTGCTGCGCCCCGACGAACTGAAGACATTGAGCGACCGCGTCGGCAATTTCGATTTCGAGTCCGCTCTGAAATGCCTCTCGGGAATTGCCGAGCGCCTGTCCTTAAACCTTGAGAGTCAGTGATGCCGACCTCCGACAATAAGCTCGTTCTGATCGTCGACGACACACCGACCAATGTCGGCGTCGTCTCCGGCGTGCTGAAGGACATGTATCGCACCAAGGTGGCGACCAACGGGGAGAAGGCGCTTGCAATCGCCACCGCCGCCGACAAGCCGGATCTCATTCTGCTCGATGTGATGATGCCCGGTATGGACGGCTATGAAGTTTGCCGGCGGTTGAAGGCCGATCCGTCAACGCGTGACATTCCGGTGATTTTCCTCACCGCCAAGATCGACGCACTCGACGAGGAGAAGGGGTTCGACGTCGGCGCCGTCGATTATATTCACAAGCCGTTTTCAGGACCGATCGTGCTGGCGCGCGTCAAGACCCAGCTCGCGCTGCAGGCGGCGCTCAGGGAAGCGGAAGAAGCGCGCGAACAGGCCGACGAATTGCTCCACGCTTTGCTGCCGAAGAAGGCGGCGGACGAGATCAGGGCCATCGGCACGGTGATCCCGAGGCGCTACGAGAATGTCGCGGTGCTGTTCTGCGATGTAACCAATTTCACGGCCTATTGCGACAAGCACGAGCCGGAGGATGTGGTGTCAAGGCTCGACGCTCTGTTCGTCATCTTCGAGCGGGTCGTGGCGAAACATGGGCTCGAGAAGATCAAGACCATCGGCGACGGCTTCATGGCCGCTGCCGGTCTGTTGCACAAGGTCGATGAACCGATCGCAGCAGCGCTCCGCTGCGGCCTGGAAATGGCGACGACGCTGATCGACGCCCATCTTGGCTGGGAGGTGAAAGTTGGCGTGCATTCCGGTCCCGTGGTGGCGGGCGTCGTCGGGCAAGAGCGCTATCAATTCGACATTTGGGGCGATACGGTGAATGTCGCCGCGCGCATGGTCGAGATGAGCTCGCCCGGCAGCGTTGCAGCCACGCAGGAAATTTTCGAAATGGTTTCGGCCGTGGAGTTTTATGGCGAACCGCTCGGCGAGCTGAACATCAAGGGCAAGGGCATGATCGCCGTGATCGGCGTGCGCCCGCGCTGAAATCGGGCTTTAGGGGGAATGCGTGGATAATATTGTTAAATCGGCCTCGATCGCCGGCGGTCAGTCTCGAACAGCCAAACTGACACGCGGCGCCCTCGAAGAGGGAAAGCAGTTTCTCGGCATCTTCCTTTATCTCGCGGTCGTGTTCGGCATGTTCGTGCTGCATGAGTGGTTGGTGCTGAGCAAAGAGAACATCGGCTACCGCTTTTACGGAATTGCCTTCATCAATGCGCTGATCCTGGCGAAGATCTTTCTTCTGGCCGAGCATTTTCACTTCGCCGAGCAGCTCAAGAACAAGCCGCTGTTTATTCCGATCGTCTATAAATCCGCCGCCTTCACCCTCCTGCTGATGGTCGCCTATATCATCGAGGAAAGCGTCATGGGGCTGTTCCATGATGAGAGCTTGCGGGACGCGTTCCCAAAGGTCGGCAACGGGTCAATCGAAGGCTGGCTCTTTATCGCCGTGATCATGACGGTCGCCTTGATCCCGTTCTTCACCTATCGGGAGCTCAGCCGCGCTCTCGGAAAGTCCGAGCTGCACGCCCTGCTGTTTGGCCGCGGGCCGAAGTCGTGAGCAAGCGGCCGGCTGCAACGGCGAGACGAGGTCGGAAGTCAGCGCCCGCCCGCTCTACCGGGAGTAAAAGCTACGCCGAGATGCGGGAACGGTTGCGCGACCCCCTCCTCACCGTACTGACTCTCCTGCTCGGCTTCTTGCTGTTCGTCGTCGCGCCGATGCATGCCGCCGGCATTATCCGCAGCGAGGATGTCGGCCTGTTGGTCGGCTTGGTGGTGATCAGCACAGTATGGTTTCAAAACGGCATGTCTTTCGCCGTCGGCGTGATGTTCTTGGCGCTCGGGCTAGCCCTGATCGCGGCAGTGCTTCGCTTGCATGAACATTCAACCCTCGATCTTTATCTAGATGCCACCGCGTGGATCTTGATCGGGCTTGCTTTGAGTTGGGTGGTGGCGAAAGCGGTCTTCGGACCGGGCGCCATCAACTATCATCGTGTGATCGGCGCGATCCTGCTTTATCTCACCATCGGGCTCACCTTCGTCGCGCTCTACACCTTCGTTGGCTTGGCCGTGCCGCAGGCCTTCTCCGGCATGACGATCGCCGACACGCCGACCTTCGCCGATACCATGGTCTATTTCAGCTTCGGCACGCTGACGACAGCGGGCGCGGGCGATCTCGCGCCGGTGCATCCCATTGCGCGCAGCCTTACCAATATCGAAGCGATGATCGGCCAGCTCTATCCGGCAACCCTGCTGGCTCGACTGGTGACGCTGGAGATCGAAGCGGAAAAGCGCTGAGAAGCCGTCACTCGACCCTGGTCCAGGTCTGGGTCCGGCCAAAAACGGGAAGGCCGACATAGCCGCGTACGTTGAGCTCGTTGCCGTCGGGGCTGAGGCTCATTTTGGCGTGGTAGATGTCGCCGGTCTCCGGATCGAGAATGGTGCCGTCCTCGTAGTCGAGTCCCGATTGCTTCATGCCCTCGATGAAGGTGAGGCCGAGGATCGGCTGGTTGAGCTTGTCGCCGGAACATCTCGTGCAGACCGGATTGGGGTCGTCCTTCGGATCCAGGAACAGTTTGGACAGCCGCCCGAGATAGACGCCGTCCTGTTCGCTGATGGTGACGAGCGCGCCGACCTTGCCGTGCTCATCCACCTGCTTCCAAACTCCGGCGGCACTAGGCTGGCTCGCGGCGGGCTCGCTGATGATGAGCGCGCCTGCGGCGAGGCTGAGCATCAGCCCCAATTCACGCCAATGATGCATCCATATCGTCATACTGGCAGATTCTGATGCCAATTCTGGCTTTGTTGTGATCTGAAACTTTGTCTTTGACGCATAATTTTGTCCGAAAAGTCGGCAACTTTTCGGGATTATGCTCTAGCGCGACGAAGCGTCGCGAATTTGACAGGACCTCATAACTTCGAGGCCATCTCGGCGAGCTTGGCGACCGTGTTCATATTCCGCGCGGTGCCGGATTTCGCGGCGGGGATGTTCAGGTTCGACCGCCCCATGCCGTTGGCGTAGTGGACATAGATCTCGCGTGCCCCCAGCCGGATCTCCTCGTCGTTCACTCCTGTTGCGCGCTCGATTGCATCGCCCGGCGGGGGTTCATCGAGAAAAATTGCGTAGGCATAGTTGGGCGGGGCCTTCGGAAAGGGATTGGCCTTGAGCACGGCCAGCATTTCGGGGGCGGTCCGAATGAGGACGCCGACCGACTTCCCTGCATGGTCGCGCAGACGGCTTTCGAGCTCGGACTTTACCTTGTGAGCGGGGGCCTTGCTGACGAAGACGACATTGCCGCTGGCGATATAGGTTTCGACACGGGTGAAGCCGGCTTCTATGCACATGGATTTCAGGGCCGCCATCGGCAGCTTGCCGGTGCCGCCGACATTCACCGCGCGCAACAAGGCAATATAGGTCGTCATAGCGGAGAGTTTATCACGTGGGGCTTCAAAGTGAGCGAAAGTGGCTAAGCTTCACGCGTCGCAATGAGGCACTGTCGGGGCAACCATGTGGTTCAGAATACGGCGCGGATCGTCGCGCCGGTTGCACATGCCATCATCGGCGCGCGAGCAAAAGTCCGTGTGGGCGCGCGATTTATCAATAAGCCGCTCCTCAAATATCGCATCCACAGCCAGAACAACTCCCTGCGCCTGATCGCCGAGAGGTCGGACGAATTGGAGAGGCTGTTGACGATGGACCGCATTTTTCAGGGCCATCTCGCGCACGCGGTCGTCATGAAGGAAGAGCTCGATCGCTTGAGTGTGATCAAGCCATCGCGCTACGCGGAATTGGCTCCCGAGATCGGGCCGTTACTCACTACCCAGACCGTCGAAATGGCCACGGAAAGTAATCCGCCACGCAGGCCTTAGCTGGCGTCTAAGGTGACGATCAAAGCGTAGAAGGTCGGCGTGCAGCGTCGCGTACATTTGTTCCCTTTGTCGGTCGCCGATTTTATTCCGGGCGACGGCGGTCCGCTTTTTTGTAAGGTGTGCTATCTGCCGGTTGATCTTTTGAAAAAGCACCGTTCGTCGTTTCGTTTTGCGCGGAAGGGCGTAGTCGGAATTTGTGAAGCTAGTCGCCCTAAGAAGGTCTTTGTGGCTACCGGACTCCACCAAAGCGCGATCTTCAAGTTCATCGCCTCGATGTTTCCGGGGCTGTTTTTTAGCCGACAAGGACTATCTCGGTCCTGTTGGAAGGACGCGAAAGGTCAATCGCCAATCTCCATGCCGACAAGACAAGATGAAAAACGAGTTCGTCTTCGGCCCGCGTGACGAAGTTGATCGGTTCGCTCGGACTAAGCGTTGGGAACCGAATGGGCGGGCCGCGTGGATCAGACACGACGGCGGATTCGTCGACTTTCTCGCGGTCGAAGAACAGCTTGCCGCGCTTGCAAAAGGCGAGCGCGTTTATGTGGTCGGCAAGCTAAGCGATGAAGGTCGGCGCGATCATAATCAAAACGTAAGTCGAACTTTTGATCTAGAAGAAATCGTGTCAGCCGACCGAAGCGTGATGGCGGTCCAGTTGGAAGCCTCTGCCGAAATCAACACCACGGTCGTCATGATCCGCGACCTTGGCATTATGGTTGTCATTGGGCGTCGCGGCCGCGGTCGTAATCACGATTTTCACTTTACCGCCGGCGTTTTAGGACTTTGAAAGAATTCGTCTCCGGATCAACGAGGGTAAACGTGTCGATCTTACTGCCGTTGTTGATTTTTAGAAGGCCGCTTGTCGCATCGTATTTAACCTTCATGCTACCCTTTACGAAATTCATCCCAAGTTTGATGGCATCACCCATACCAAAATCGTGGATCTCGTTTGCAAAGGTGTTGGAAGACAGTGCGGAGTTTTCGATCACCAACGTTTCGGTGCCCGCATCGAAAGTTACATCTCCAGTTCCCGCCGCAGTAAGCGACGCGAAATCTAAGACGCCTTCACTAAGAATAATTCCGCCGTCGAATGAGTTGTCTCCAGACAATGTGAGTGTCCCGGTGCCGACCTTTACGAGTGAGCCGCCGCCGCCCGCTATCTCGCCAGACACTGTCGTCGAGAGATTATTGCTCCCGACCGTAAGTTCGTTTCGACCGAGTAAATAGGTGCGAGCACCTTCGATCGACCCAGCGCTAAGCTTGTGAGTAGCGAAGGTTATTCCATCGACCTCGCCCAACGAGTGAGCGAAATTTACGAATACCTCCAGCTTTAGTGACGAAGCGTGCATCGCCACCGCTAGTGTGGTCCATGAATATCGAAGTGGCAGAGCCATGCGTAATAATGACTGACGTTCCAGCATTCTCTTGCCCGGTAAAATAAGTTAGGGCGGACGCGTACGTATTTACGACACCATTGTCGGTCTGCTCGACAGAAATTTGGGCCAATTCATAATTATTGATTGTGGCACTTTCGACGCCACTATTAATTAGGGCGTGTGGGAAGATGGGGGGCGGATTAGGATCTATTTGGCCATACCAGTTGATCGTGGCATTGCCCAAGGAACCGTCGCTTAAAAAATTTTCATAGGCGTTTATCTGCGCACTACCGGCCGTAGCGTCTGGTCCGATATTCAAAGCACCGTACGAGTTGATATGTGCGTTACCGGCAGAACTGCTGTTGTTGAATACAAGATACGTTACGTTCAGCGTTAAGCTACCGCCGTTGACCGCAATTCCCGACCCGTGGAAACTGAGGGTCCGCCGAAATGGAATTATAGCGTCAAATTCGTAATCTCCCGAATTTATGGTCCAGCCACCGACCGCAAAGAATTGGTCCCCGACGAGAGCTACGGTAAGCGTGCTGGCAGTGTCGTCAAACGTTGCCGTATCGCTGATGTCGGGAACGCTCTTCGGGTTCCAATTCTCTGAGTCTTTGTAGATGCTGCTATTCGCGCCGGTCCAAGTTGCATTGGTCATCGGAGAAATCCTCCCATTCGTTGCGGGTGCCCTGTGATGGGCAGCTCGATGCAATCATAGCGGGAACGGCGAATAGCGCACTGCGCGCATTAATGACACGTTAAGAATTGATTTGCCGAGTGCAATTCCCGCCCGGCAACGAGCGCCACCGTATCCTTGCGATGCTTGCGAAGGTCGTCGACGAAGCGAGACGGATCGCGGCCAACATCGCTAAACTGCCGGTGTTGCTCGCGACACATCGGGAGGACAGAGAGTCATGACCATCTGGATCGAAAGGACAATTGCGAATGAAGATGTGCCGCGTCTTCAAGATACGTTCGCAAAACAATGGGAGGCCTTCGGCTCGCCGCGCGGAATGCTCCTTGTTTCCGTCAACGATATTGTTTCCGGGATGTCTAGGGTGATTGCCGGTTTTCCTAATGACGTAATGGTGCATCTATATGAAGGCTTCACGCCGATCGACGACGGCGAGTTGCCAAAAGAGGCGACGTTTCTAGTCGGCCATGACGCCGATTTCAAAGAGCGATTTTCTATTCCAACCAATTAGCGCGCTCGATGCATCGCGGTCAACATCGCGAAGATTCCTACGCTTTGTCAGCCAGAGGCGACGAATGAACGAATCGTTATCGTTAATGAAAAGTAGTCCACGGATTGATTTAATTTTTATGCGAATACAGTTCGTCTAGAGCGGCTCGCGAGCCTGTTAAAACAGGAGAGTTCGAATCGACGAATGCTTTTGTTCGCTTCGCCGAAAGCAACGAGTTCGGTGAAACCGCCATCAGAGTATGGACTGATTCTGTCGCTGCCATGTCCGTCGCAATCATGACGGTGGTGTTTTCGATAGGATCTCACCAAAGCGCGATCTTCAAGTTCATCGCCATCATGTTACCCGGGCAGGCTGTTTTTTAGCCGACAAGGACTATCTTGGTCCTGTTGGAAGGACGCGAAAGGTCAATCGCCAATTTCCATGCCGACAAGACAAAATGAAAAACGAGTTCGTCTTCGGCCCGCGTGACGAAGTCGATCGGTTCGCCCGGACTAAGCGTTGGCAACCGAATGGGCGGGCAGCGTGGATCAGACGCGACGGCGGATGCGTCTACTTTCTCGCGGTCGAAGAACAGCTTGCCGCGCTTGCAAAAGGCGAGCGCGTCTATTTGGTCCGCAAGCCAAGCGCGGTCGGCTTGCGTCGACTAATGAAGGGTCGGCGCGATCATCGTCAAAGCGACTTAGGGTGGCGCGATTTTTACCCAATCTAGAGTAGTTACCCGGATCATAAGTTGGGGTTATGCGCGTGAAGGCGTGAAGGAGGGTGATGATGGTTTGGGTTCTCTTGGTGACACTCTATGTCGCGTTCATGTCGCGCGGAGTTGCGCACAAATAGCGATCTAATGACCGGATGAAAGATCAGGGGAACGGCACGATGTTCGACGGCGTTTGCCCTTTGGTCGCCGTGACTTCCCGCCGGCGGCAAGCGGCCGTCGGGCTAGTCAGCAAAGTAAGCCCGGCGGTCGCGCCGGCGACACCATATATAAGACTCGTCAAGATAGTGCGCCCAACGCCGGCTGTTAGCCGCGTGTTAGCCCATGAACGAGAACTGGCGCGCCCGAAGAGATTCGAACTCCTGACCCCCAGATTCGTAGTCTGGTGCTCTATCCAGCTGAGCTACGGGCGCCTCTGACCTTTCGATGAAGGCGAGCTTGAGCTAACGCCTTTGGCGTTAATAAAGCGAGGCAGGCTCGCATGCATCAAGCAAGCCCTACCTAATCGGTCGAAAGCGCAAAGGCAAGGCTGACCGGGCGGAAGCCCGGCCGCTTGTTACGATTTGCCGGAACGCCTAGACTTTGCTGGCGAGAAAGCCGTAGAGCCAGCCCGTAGCCAGGCCCCACCCCGCAAGAATCAGCAGCACCGAAACGAGAAGCTTGGGATCGCCACCAAAAAACAGCGGAAACCGTCCGGTGATCAACGGCACCAGAATGAACACGCCCAAAATCGCGGGCGCGACGATGCCGAAGATCAGGCCCTGGATCGGAAGGCTCCCTCCTGGGATCCAGGCCGCCAGCAGGACAAACAACACGCCCCAAACCCCGCCCCAGAACATGTCGCTGACGACTTGAGGCACGCCCGTCACCGCCGACGGCTGCATCGACCAGGGCGCGAGCGGGAAAAGTCCCATCGCATAAAGAACGTAGCGTATGAGGTCGTGCACGGTGAAGACCGCGATCGCTCCGGCAATGAAGCCAAGCGCAAGATGCTTCAGTGAGACGTCCATGTTCAACTCCCCCGGTGGTCTTCTTTGTTCGACTTCTACGGCATCCATTCAATCCGTGTCGGCTCATGGCCGCATACGCCTTGAAGGCCTATCAGGCGCTCTTGCGGCGCACGCGATCGATATTGACCACAACATCGGGGATGGTGACGCGGAAGGTCGCGCCGCCGTCGTTCTTGACGAGTGCGATCTGGCCGCCATGGGCCTCGACCAACTCTGCCGCGATGGCGAGACCGAGACCGGTTCCGCCTTTGCGCGCCACGCTTTGAAATGCCTTGAAGAGATGCGCCCGTGCCTGCTCCGGCACGCCGGGTCCGGTGTCGCTGATTTCGACGACGATGACGGAGCCTTCGCGGCGCGCCAGCACCATGATCTCGCCGCAGCCGCTGCCGCCGTCTTCGCTGTCCAGCGCCTGTAGCGCGTTGCGGGTCAAATTGGTCAGCACGCGATAAAGCTGGTCGCGGTCGGCATCGATCTCGAGCTCCGGGTCGATGTCGAGATTCCAGGCGATCAGATTCGGACGCGGCAGCCCCAGACTGTCGCCGACCTCGCCGACGAGAGGACGGAGCGGGAAGCGCTGGCGGTTCGGCGGCGTCTCCTGGGCTTGGCCGTAATCGAGGGTGCGCGCGCAAAGCCTGATGGCGCGGTCGAGCGAAGCGAGCAGTTTTGGCACCAGGGCCTGCACGCGGGGATCGTTGACCGTGCCCAAGCGATCGGAGAGCAGCTGCGCGCTCGACAAGATGTTGCGCAAGTCATGACTGATCTTGCTCACGGCGAGACCCAGTGCTGCGAGCCGGCTCTTTTGCGACAGCGTGCCGGCAAGCTCGGTCTGCATGGCGGAGAGCTCGCGCTCCGCGGTGCCGATCTCATCACGCCGTCCCGACGGCGCGATGATGCGCGTCGGGATCCTCGGGTCGTTCGCTGAAGCGGACGATGTTCCAGGTGAGCTTCGTCATCGGCTTCACCAGCAGCCAATCGAGCGAGAGGTAGACCAAAGCAGCGGTGATGATCGAGATCAGAATCGACAGGCCGAGAATATCGAGGCCATAGCGGATCATCGCCGTCTTCAGTGGCCCCTCTCCCATCACCACCTCGACGAACTCACCCTTCTTCAAGCCGGACTCGCCGATCACCCGAATGGCGCGGTCGTCGGGCGCCACATAGACCATGAGAGCGTCGGTGATGAGGGACAGCCATGACGCCTCGCGAAGATCGTAATGCGCGTCGATCTGCGCCGGCATATCCATCTCGATGATGAGCTCGCGTTGGTCGGCGCGCTTCACCGCGATGGCCTTCACCTTGGCGCTCTCGAGCAACTCGTCGCGAAGCGCTTTGGGAAGTTGGCCGCCGGGAGCCGCATCGGCCGCGAACGAGGCGATCTTCGCCGCTTCCAGCCTTTCCATCAGCCACTGGCGGCGAAAATTGGAGACCGAAGGCACGAAGACAAAGATTTCGGAAACCATCACGAAGAGAATGGTGAGTAGCAGCAGCTTGGCCGACAGGCCGGGCTCATATCGCGGCCGCGGCTTACGGGCTATCTCGGTCGTGCTTGGTTGGTTCTCGTTCAACGGCTTGTACTCGCTATCGCCGGCCGAAATCCGCCGCAGGCGCTAGCCGAAGCGGCGGAGGAAGCCAATGATGCTACGAAGCCAGCCCTTCGTCAAAGTCGGTTGATAATAGGCGTAAGCAACTCGTTTAGAGAGCTCAGACAGGGTCGGATAGGGGAAGATGATCGTGGTCAGGTCGCCGATTTTCATCTCTTTCTGCATGGCCATGGCCCAAAGCTGAACCATCTCGCCGGCTTCCGCGCCGACGATGGTGCAACCGAGAATGGTCCCGTTTCGCTTGGTGATGGCCTTGATGAAACCTTCGGTCTTGCGCTCGGTCTGCGCCCGGTCGTTGTCGGCGTAAGGGAAGCGCATGATGCGGATCTTGCGATAGTTTCTTGCGCTTGCCTCAGCCTCGGTCAGGCCGATCTGGGCGAGTTCCGGGATCGGTGTAGGTGCACCACGGAATGTTCGGCCGTGCTCGCCTTCGCCGGCACCGGAACAGCAAGCGCCGGATCAGATGCCGGCGTGATAATTGGCGACATGCGTGAATTGCAGACCGCCCGCCACATCGCCAATCGCATAGACGCGCGGGTTCGACGTGCGCAGTGCCTCCGTCGACCTCGACGCCTTTCTTGGAATATTTGACCCCCGCCGCCTCGAGATTGAGCCCGTCGACATTGGCCGCGCGTCCCATCGCCATCAGCAGATGCGATCCCGTCACGACTTCGCTCTGCCGTCGTTGCCGGTGATAGTCACCGCGACCCCGCCATTGGCTGGGCGACCGCCGTCACCGCCGCGTTCCGCGAATAACGACGCCGACTTTGACCAGCGCGTCGCGCACGATGGCCGCGGCTTCCCGTCGTCCTGCGGCGAGAATGCTGCTTCGCCTCGAGCACCGTGACGTGCGCGCCGAGCCGCCGATGCGCCTGCGCAAGTTCAAGACCGATCGGCCCGCCACCGACAATGATCAGATGATCGGGCAACGCCGTGTCGTCGAAGATCGTCTCGTTGGTGAAATAGGGTGTCTGATTCAACCCCGGGATCGGCGGCTTCAGCGGCGACGACCCCGTCGCCACGACGAAGTGACGCGCGCGGATTGTCTTGCCGTCGGCCTCGACCTCGTGCGCGCCGGTAAAGCGGGCCGTGCCCTTGATCACGCGCACGCCAAGCCCGTCGAACCGCTCGACCGAATCGTTGGGCTCAATCGCTGCAATCACGTCCTGCACGTGACGCATCACGCGCGCGAAGTCGACTCTGCGGCTCACCCGCGTCGACGCCGAACAATGGCGCCCGCCGAACCGCCCGCGCGTGGCTCGCAGCCGCAATCATCGACTTCGACGGCACGCAGCCATAGTTGAGGCAGTCGCCGCCCATCTTGTGCCGCTCGATCAGAACGACCCTCTCCCCGAGTTGCGCCGCACCCGCGGCAACCGAAAGCCCGCCTGACCCCGCGCCAATGATGCAGAGATCGGGTTTCAGACACCTCTTCCATTGCGATCTCCCCCTCTCCGCCCTGGCCCCCTAAGACGCGCGGCGGAGCCGTTTGATCAGAAGCGGGAGCATGGGCTGCGAGGCCCAAGGCGACCAGTCCCGCGATCAGCTCCGGCGTCAGCAACGCTTTCGGGTCGAGCACGAACGGACGTGACTTCTTGGGCATTCGATCCCATTTTGGCAAGGCAGGATTGATGCGCCGCCTGCTGAGCTTCCACCAAGCTATCAAGACCTCTTCCAGCGATAGAATAGGCAAAAGTTCCCGGGATGATGCCGATCAGGGTGGCGAGGGCGTAGGTGGTGAGGCTCACCCCAAGCAAGGCTGGCGCGAGATTGACCAGCCAAAACGGAAAGGCCGGTACGAGCCTGAGGAAAAGCAGATAGCTGAAAGCGTCTTCCTGGAAGCCCTTGCGCAAACGTTCGAGCCAAGGCGCCGCGTTGCCGGCAAGCGCCTCGCCCAAGGTGCTCCGGGCGACGAGAAAAACGAGATAGCGCCGATCGTGGCGGCGATAATTGCGGCCACGCCGCCCCAAAACCAGCCGAACAGGAAGCCGCCGGCAATGGTCATCACCGCACCGCCGGGTAGCGACAGGGCGACGATGACGGCATAGAGGCCGATAATAGGCGACGACGCTCAAGGTGGGGTATTCGGCGATCAGGGCGAGAGCTGCCCTCGCCTGTCGGCGAGCTCTTGCAAAGTGAGGTAGCGCTGCCACCCCATGGCAAAAACGAAGGCACAAGCGCCGAGCAGAAGGAGAAGCGGCCAAAATCGCTTCAACCAGGCGCACGCCCGGCTCGCTCGATGCGATAATTGGCTCATCACCCGCCTTCGTCCGGAAAGTTGCCTACTTAGTCATAGGGGAATGCAGCAGGTCTCGGAAAATGGTCTCTCGCTGCTTCGTGATCGAACTCCGGAGCGCCAAATTGCCGCTTCTGAGGTCGTCCAAGCGGCGCCGGCCCCCGGATTGACTTGGGCCGCTAGCCCCCCTATAAGCGCCAAACTCTGCCAATTCTTGGAGAAGTGGCGTGAAACGCACCTATCAGCCATCGAGGCTCGTCCGCAAGCGGCGTCACGGATTTCGTGAGCGCATGTCGACGCCGGGCGGCCGGAAAGTGCTGGCGAGGCGGCGGGCCAAAGGGCGCAAGCGTCTTTCGGCTTGAGGCCAAACTACCTTGCCCCGGTGACGGCAATCGGACGTCTAAAGACCCGCAAGGAATTTCTCTATGTCAGGGATGGCGCACGTTTTGTGACGCCCGGTCTCGTCTTGCAGGCGCGCGCCCGGTCCTGGAGATCTCGGGCCGAGCTCTCGCGTTCGGCTTCACCGCCAGCCGGACCATTGGCGGCGCGGTCAAACGCAACCGGGCGCGGCGGCGCTTGAAGGAAGCGGTACGGCTCGCAGGGCTGCGCACGCGGTCGACGGCTATGATTATGTCTTGATCGCGAGGGAAGGCACGCTACAACGGCGCTTCACCGAGCTCGTCAGAGACCTCGAGTGCGCGCTCATCAAGGTGCACGAAACGAAGAGGCCCAGACCGTCCTGACGGGTAGCCGTCACTCTCCGAAATCGCCCCACGCTCGCTAGAGCTCGCGGCGCCTCAAGCGAAAAGCGTCATTCAAGCGAAGAAGCGACATGGACGAGAATAACCGCAATTTCCTCCTCGCGATCGTGCTGTCGATTGCCGTGCTGTTCGTCTGGCAGATGTTCTTTGGCCTGCCGGCAACACCAACAGCAGGACGCACGCAAGCAGCAGGAGCAGGCGATCCAAACGTGCTCCGCCGCAGCCCGGCAGCGCCACAGCGCCCGCACTCCCCGGCGCGGAAGTGCAAACCACCCAGACGCGCGAACAGGCGCTTGCCGCAAGCCCGCGTATCGCGATCGAGTACGCCGAGCCTAAAGGGTTCCATCGCGCTGAAGGGCGGACGAATCGACGATCTCGTGCTGATGAAGTATCGGGAGACGGTCGAGTCCAATAGCGCCAATGTCGTGCTGCTCACTCCGCAAGGCTCCGAGCATCCATATTTCGCCGACTATGGCTGGGTGAGCGCGGAGCGCGCCGACCCAGCCATAATCGGCGTAATAGGGATGTTCGGTGCCTTGCGGTGTGAGGAGCACGACATTGGCGCTATTGGGCTCGACCGTCTCCCGATATTTCATCAGCACAAGGTCGTCGACCCGCCCGCCCTTCAGCGCGATGGAGCCTTTGAGGCTCGGCGTATCGATCGCGATCCGCGGGCTTGCGGCAAGCGCCTGGTCGCGCGTCAGCGCTTGTTGCTGTTCAGTGCCGGGGAGGGTGGGCGCGGTGGTGCCGCCGGGCTGCGGCGGAGCACCTGGATGGTCTGCTCGGCTTGCTGCTTTTGCGCTTCCTGCTGTTGCTGTTGTTGATGCTTCGGCAGGCCAAAGAACATCTGCCAGACGAACAGCACGGCAATCGACAGCACGATCGCGAGGAGGAAATTGCGGTTATTCTCGTCCATGTCGCTTCTTTGCTTGAGTGACGCTTTTCGCTTGAGGTGCCGCGAGCTCTAGCGAGACGTAGGGCGATTTCGGAGAGTGACGGCTACCCCGTCAGGACGGTCTTGGCCTTTTCGGTTCGTGCACCTTGATCAGCGCGCGCTCGAGGTCTCTGACGAGCTCGGTGAAGCGCCGTTGTAACGTGCCTTCCCTTGCGATCAAGACATAATCATAGCCTTCGACCGCGCTTGTGGGGCCTGCGAGCCGCACCGCCTCTTTCAAGCGCCGCCGCGCCCGGTTGCGTTTGACCGCGCCGCCAATGGCCCGGCTGGCGGTAAAGCCGAACCGGGAGCTCGGGTCTAACGTCTCCGGCTCGGGTCGCACGCGCGCTTGCAGCACGAGTCCGGCGTCACAAAACGTGTGCCGTCCCTGACATAGAGGAAATTCTTTGCGGGTCTTTAGGCGTCCGATTGCCGTCACCAAGGCAGGGGAAGATTAGGCCTCAAGCCGAAAGACGCTTGCGCCCTTTGGCTCGCCGCCTTGCCAGCACTTTCCGGCCGCCCGGCGTCGACATGCGCTCACGAAATCCGTGGCGCCGCTTGCGGACGAGCCTCGATGGCTGATAGGTGCGTTTCACGCCGCTTCTCCAAAAATTGGCAGAGTTTGGCGCTTATAGGGGGGCTGGGCGCCCAAGTCAATCCGGCCCCCGGTCCGTTGAGGTCCCGGAAGCGTCAATTTGGTGCCTGACGCGCGATCACGAAGCCGCGAGAGACCATTTTCCGGGACCTGCGGCTTCGCCTATGAGTAACGAGCAACTTTCAGGACAGGTCGGACGGATGAGCCAAGTGTCGCATCATGCAAGCCAGGCGGGCGCCGGCTCGAGCGATTTGGCCGCTGTTCTCTTCTGGTTGGCGCATGTGCCTTCGTTTTCGCCATGGGATGGCAGCGCCACCTCACTTTGGAAGAGCTTGCCGCACGTCGCGGAGAGCTTTCCGCCCTGATCGCCGAAAACCCCGTGTTGAGTGTCCTGGCCTTTATCGGCCTT
The DNA here is from genome assembly GCA_963817395.1 of uncultured Acidobacteriota bacterium. Lineage (GTDB taxonomy): Bacteria > Acidobacteriota > Vicinamibacteria > Vicinamibacterales > CAVPJW01 > CAWGYQ01. Next base: position 1,085,854 of record CAWFOC010000003.1, read on the forward strand.
TATGCCGTCATCGTCGCCTTGTCGCTCCCCGGCGGTGCGGTGATGACCATTGCGGGCGGCTTCCTGTTCGGTTGGTTTTGGGGCGGCGTCGCCGCAATTATTGCCGCAACCATCGGCGCCATGTTCGTTTTTCTCGTCGCCCGCAGCACGTTGAGCGAGGCTCTTGCCGGCAAAGCCGCGCCTTGGCTCGAACGCTTGCGCAAGGGCTTCCAGGGAAGACGCTTTCAGCTATCTCCTCTTCCTCAGGCTCGTACCGGCCTTTCCGTTTTGGCTGGTCAATCTCGCGCCAGCTTTGCTTGGGGTGAGCCTGTCCACCTACGCGCTCGCGACCCTGATCGGCATCATCCCGGGAACTTTTGCCTATTCCATAGCCGGAAGAGGGCTTGATAGTTTGGTCGAGGCCCAGCAAGCGGCGCATCAATCCTGCCTTGCCAAAATGGGATCGAATGCCCAAGAGTCATGTCCGTTCGTGCTCGACCCGAAAGCGTTGCTGACGCCGGAGCTGATCGCGGGATTGGTCGCCTTGGGCCTCGCAGCAATGCTCCCGCTTCTGATCAAACGGCTCCGGCGCGCGTCTTAGGGAGCAGGGCGGAGAGGGGGAGATCGTAATGGAAGAGGTTCTGAAACCCGATCTCTGCGTCATTGGCGCGGGCTCGGGCGGCCTCTCCGTGGCCGCGGCGGCGGCGCAATTCGGCGTGCCCGTAGTGCTCATCGAGAAGGGCAAGATGGGCGGCGACTGTCTCAATTATGGCTGTGTCCCTTCCAAGGCGCTGCTCGCGGCAGGCAAGCGTGCGGAGGCGGTGCGGAACGCCATCGATTTCGGCATCGACGTCATCGAGGCGCAGATCGACTACCGCAAGGTCCACGACCACGTGCACGGCGTCATCGCCGCCATCGCACCGAACAACTCCGCGGAGCGCTTTACCGGGCTCGGCGTCCGCGTCATCCACGCCACCGCAAATTTCCTCGACAAGAACACGGTGGAGGCCGGGCGCGTGCTGATTCGCGCCAGACGCTTCGTCGTGGCGACGGGCTCTTCGCCGATCATCCCGCCAATCCCCGGCGTCAATGAAGTGCCGTATTTCACCAACGAGACGATCTTCGATGTCGCCGATCGCATCCAGCATCTGATCATCGTCGGCGGCGGTCCGATCGGCATTGAGTTGGCGCAAGCCTACCGCATGCTCGGCTCTCACGTCACCGTCATCGAGGCGGCCACCATTCTCGGCCGCGAGGACGAGGAAGCTGCGCGCGTCGTGCTCGACCACCTGACCAAATCGGGCGTCTGTTCATGCCGGTGCGCGAGTTCGAGCGGGTCGAGCGGTCCGTGCAGGGCGTCGCCGTCTATCTCGGTAAGGACGGTGAGACCGACGTCATCAAGGGAAGTCATCTCTTGATCGCGACCGGGCGGAAGCCGAACGTCAAGACGCTGAGCCTAGAGCGCGCCGGGGTCAAATTCGACGACAAGGGCATCAAGGTGAATACGCACCTCGTGACTTCGAATTCGAAGATTTACGCCATCGGCGACGTGATCGGCGGGCCGCAATTCACTCACCTCGCCAACTATCATGCCGGCATCGTGATCCGGAACGCTCTGTTCCGCCTCCGCCCGAAGGCGAGCACGGCAAACATTCCGCGCGTGACCTATACCGACCCGGAGCTCGCCCAGATCGGCCTGACCGAGGCCGAGGCAAGGAAGAAATATCGCAAGATCCGCATCATGCGCTTCCTTACGCCGACAACGACCGGGCGCAGACCGAGCGCAAGACCGAAGGTTTCATCAAGGCCATCACCAAGCGAAACGGGACCATTCTCGGTTGCACCATCGTCGGCGCGGAAGCCGGCGAGATGGTTCAGCTTTGGGCCATGGCCATGCAGAAAGAGATGAAAATCGGCGACCTGACCACGATCATCTTCCCCTATCCGACCCTGTCTGAGCTCGCTAAACGAGTTGCTTACGCCTATTATCAACCGACTTTGACGAAGGGCTGGCTTCGTAGCATCATTGGCTTCCTCCGCCGCTTCTGGCTAGCGCCTGCTGCGGATTTCGGCCGGCGATAGCGGAGTACAAGCCGTTGAACGAGAACCAACCAAGCACGACCGAGATAGCCCGTAAGCCGCGGCCGCGACATGAGCCCGGCCTGTCGGCCAAGCTGCTGCTATTCACCATTCTCTTCGTGATGGTTTCCGAAATCTTTGTCTTCGTGCCTTCGGTCTCCAATTTTCGCCGCCAGTGGCTGATGGAAAGGCTGGAAGCGGCGAAGATCGCCTCGTTCGCGGCCGATGCGGCTCTCGGCGGCCAACTTCCCAAAGCGCTCGCGAACGAGCTGCTCGAAAGCGCCAAGGTGAAGGCCATCGCGGTGAAACGCGCCGACCAACGCGAGCTCATGGTCGAGATGGATATGCCGGCGCAGATCGACGCGCATTACGATCTTCGCGAGGCGTCATGGCTGTCCCTCATCACCGACGCTTCGGTCTATGTGGCGCCCGACGACCGCGCCATTCGGGTGATCGGCGAGTTCGGCTTGAAGAAGGGTGAGTTCGTCGAGGTGGTGATGGGAGAGGGGCCACTGAAGACGGCGATGATCCGCTATGGCCTCGATATTCTCGGCCTGTCGATTTTGATCTCGATCATCACCGCTGCTTTGGTCTACCTCTCGCTCGATTGGCTGCTGGTGAAGCCGATGACGAAGCTCACCTGGAACATCGTCCAATTCAGCGAACGACCCGAGGATCCCACGCGCGTCATCGCGCGTCGGGACGGCGGTGATGAGATTGGTACCGCGGAGCGCGCGAGCTCTCCGCCATGCAGACCGAGCTTGCGGCACGCTGCGCAAAAGAGCCGGCTCGCAGCACTGGGTCTCGCCGTGAGCAAGATCAGTCATGACTTGCGCAACGTCTTGTCGAGCGCCGCAGCTGCTCTCCGATGGCTTGCACGGCACGGTCGAGAACGATCCCCGCGTGCAGGCCCTGGTGCCGGAACTTCTCGCTTCGCTCGACCGCGCCATCAGGCTTTGCGCGCGCACCCCCTCGATTACGGTCAAGCCCAGGAGACGCCGCCGAACCGCCAGGTTTCCCGCTCCGTCCTCTCGTCGGCGAGGTCGGCGACAGTCTGGGGCTGCTTGCGTTGAATTGATCGCCTGGAAATTCGACATCGACCCGGAGCCGAGAGATGCCGACCGCGACCAGCTTTATCGCGTGCTCACCAATTTGACCCGCAACGCGCTGCAGCGGGGCAGCTGGACAGCGAAGACGGCGGCAGCGGCTGCGGCGAGATCATGGTGCTGGCGCGCCGCGAAGGCTCCGTCATCGTCGTCGAAGTCAGCGACACCGGACCCGGCGTGCCAGAGCAAGCACGGGCGCATCTCTTCAAGGCATTTCAAAGCGTGGCGCGCAAAGGCGGAACCGGTCTCGGTCTCGCCATCGCGGCGAGACTCGGTCGAGGCCCATGGCGGCCAGATCGCACTCGTCAAGAACGACGGTGGCGCGACCTTCCGCGTCACCATCCCCGATGTTGTGGTCAATATCGATCGCGTGCGCCGCAAGAGCGCCTGATAGGCCTTCAAGGCGTATGCGGCCATGAGCCGACACGGATTGAATGGATGCCGTAGAAGTCGGACGAAGAAGACCACCGGGGGAGTTGAACATGGACATCTCACTGAAGCATCTTGCGTTGGCTTCATTGCCGGAGCGATCGCGGTCTTCACCGTGCACGACCTTATACGCTACGTTCTTTATGCGATGGGAGTTTTCCCGCTCGCGCCTGGCGATGTCAGCCGTGGCGGTGACGGGCGTGCCTCAAGTCGTCAGCGACATGTTCTGGGGCGGGGTTTGGGGGTTGTTTGTCCTGCCGGCAGCCTGGTATCCCAGGAGGGAGCCTTCCGATCCAGGGCCCATTTTCGGCATCGTCGCGCCCGCGATTTTGGGCGTGTTCATTCTGGTGCCGTTGATCACCGGACGGTTTCCGCTATTTTTTGGTGGCGATCCCAAGCTTCTCGTTTCGGTGCTGCTGATTCTTGCGGGGTGGTCCTGGCTAGGGTTGGCTCTACGGCTTTCTCGCCAGCAAGCCAGGCGTTCCGGCAAATCGTAACAAGCGGCCGGGCTTCCGCCGGTCAGCCTTGCCTTTGCGCTTTCGACCGATTAGGTAAGGGCTTTCTTGATGCATGCGAGCCTGCCTCGCTTTATTAACGCCAGGCGTTAGCTCAAGCTCGCCTTCATCGAAAGGTCAGAGGCGCCCGTAGCTCAGCTGGATAGAGCACCAGACTACAAATTTGGGGGTCAGGAGTTCGAAATCTCTTCGGGGCGCGCCAGCATTTCTAAGGCATTCCGGGTGATCTCCAACGAAACACAATCCTTCAGGGGTGACAGTGGGGGTGAACAGCCCAATTCCCAGCGCATTGCGGCACCTGCCTTGGAGAAGTTGGCTATAATAATGTGAAGCGTGTCACGCGGAGTTCGCTATGCCCATTCCCACCGGACTTATCTGTGCAAAGTGCGGCAACGTCTTCGGCGCGATCTACAAGCCGGCGCAGAAAAACTCGATGGGCTAACCGCCGTCTGCGGTCTGTGCATCAATAAGCACCACAAGGAAACGGGCAAGGTGCCGACAACGCCAGAGGAGTGGGACGCGATCCTTGGGGCGTTGCCGCCCGGAATGTGAGCTTTGGTAAACCGAGCCGCTAGGCTCCCCCGCACATATGCTGATTATCGCTCAGTGCCCACTGCGTGCCCGTATCCAAATTGAGTGCGAGAAACACGTTTCCTCGCGTGTCTCCTTGGGGAAGAATGATGCAGCCCGCTCATCAAACAAAGAACCACTGACTGGCTGGGCTTTATTTCATATAGGTCGTCTCGCCCATAAGAAATTTGAGCATCTCCATTCTCATATTCTATTAAGGTACCTTGATCTCCATTTTCATCGGTCACCGGCTCGCCAAATCGCGTTGTTACTTTTAGAATTCGCTTTAGATAGTCGCCGGGCTTAGAGATTGCTGTGACAGAATATGCGGAAGTCGCGTAGGTCGAGGCTTTTCGACCCATCATACTCTTTGCGAATAGCTCGACCCAAGGTGACTTGCCCCCATAGGTCTGAAGCGCTCCTCGCTTGGATGGCGGCAATGCACGCTGCGTCGGAGCGGCAACCCCCGCGGTCAGCAAGATAGGCAGTTGCGACTTCGTCCTTTTTGCGAAATTCCGGAGCATACCGATGGAAAGCCTCGGATATCAAAACGTCGATATCTGCCGAAACCCAATTCTCGACAGATCGTGATCTCGTCGGGCGTTCGCGCCTTACGACAGTCGAATGACGGGCTGGCAGCTGCTGCCGGATATGCCGCTAGCAAGCCTATCATCGCTAGAACGAAGACGTGCCAAATTGGGGTAAGAAGTTTCAAAGGCGCTGCGGACGACATCGTTAGGCCGCTTCTGCGCCGTCGTCTGCGCGGTTTGTTCGCAGCTTGCGGCCCATATCTCGCCGCACGTTTTGAAGTGCGTCCGTGAAGTCATCAGCAGACATGCTCAGGCTCTCAGGTGACGACGCCAACTCAAGAGCCTTCTGGTCCCACTCTTTATTTAGCTGTTTAGCCAACGCGAAGACGACAGTACGCCCCACTCTCAGGATCATCGTGCGTTCCGCGTGTTGCTTTGAAAGTGTGCGCATGGCGTCAACGTCAGACGCGTCAGCGTATTCTGCCTCGAGCTGGGCTCGCATTTCAGACAAAGCCGGGTACTGCATGTTGATGAACAGTTGCCCGGCTTCCATGACGTAACGGCCAGCATGTCTTTTGATTCCTTTCTCTTCAATCTCGTCATCGTCGGAGAGAGGAATGATTTCTGGTGCTCGCTCCAAGTTCTTGAACATCTCGGCCCGCTTTGCGCCGGTTGGAAGCACGGATAGGTCGGAGGGCTTTTGGCTGCCGTTCCCGGAGCCGCCATCGCCGACCCCGCGGCTAATCTCGCTGGCACTTCCAGTTCCGGGGCTGACGTTAGTATCGCCATGTGGAACGACCCGGGGGCTAACCCTCTTCACCCTGAGTTGATTTAGCAACTTCTGGAGTTCGTTGCGTATGTCGTCGCCGGTTACGCTATCAGGGGCGAAGGAGCGAATAAGATCAATAAGCCAATCGGGTCGATGCTCGCGAACAAGATCGGCAAAATCGTACTTGAGATCATGTGCGGCTGCTCCCCGGTAGCGTATCGTAAGAACTGCCGATAGCCATCGGAAACAACAAGCTGCTCGGCGGGTAGTTCGATGTGCACCGAGATGTGCTTCGCGCCGAACGGGATACCAAATATTGGCGCGTCGAACGTCCAGGCGCGACCTTTGCGCACGTCGTACATTTCGTCTCTGTATACGATTGCGCAGGTGCTTACGGCCGACGCTATTGCCCCACTGATGGACTTGTTGTGGCCTGTTCCGGTCGTCTTTTCGTACGGGGCATCGTATAGATAATGTAACTTTATGCCGCCTGTAGCATCGACAGTCTCGTGCTGTTCGAATACGTTAAGTCTCGCTGGGATCGGTACGAACTGTCTATTTCCATCGAGCTTGTTCGTTCCTTTGAGTAGTGTGACCTTTACTCCGTCCGGTAGTCGGTAGAACCGGTGGTAAAGGTATGTCGCTAACCACTGGGCTTCTTGTTCGGGATTACCGTTGTATGGGTCCTTAACGGTGTCTTGCGGTGCTTCGTTTCCGAGCAACATGACTTCAGTCCAGTCGAAAGTAAGTGGCTTCTCTTCATGCGGGCGAGTTCGGTTACGTCGGTGACTTCTAGATATTCGCCGGTGTCTGGATGATAGCGGCGGAGACGACCGTATATTCCGTCTCGTTTGCACAGCACGACTTCATGAACCCGGCCATGCTTGCAACGAACGGTAGCGCATGCCACGCTGGTTGGAGGCAGGGAGAAAGTTTCGCACCGATTCCGAAGTTGCCGGTCAGGCTCTTTTCCTTTCCAATCGATGACGCGATATTGCAGATGCGCAGTAGTTCGGCTGCGTCCATTCCGGGGCCTGTATTCCAGATTGCCAAGTTAGTTGCCGTGTCATCTTGTCACTGATTTCCACGAGATCGCAGCCTTCCGGTGCGAGCTGCGATGCTTCAAGGGCATTCATCATCAATTCGCGCGCCATCATCGTCTTTGGGCAACGCTCGATGAGGCTTGCGACGAGGAAGTCTTCGTCGGCGACTTCTAGCGCTGTTACGGCGTTAGGTCATGTTCCTCTCAGAGTTTGAAGTCGCCGCCCGCCTTGCCTCGGGGCGACTTGAATCGCCTTTCGACGGTGGAGACGGCTTCTTTCAGGGCACGGACAATCTTGCGTATTTCCTCTCGTCGTACTCGTAGATTTGTCTATTTGACAGATTGCCGATTCGAGAGATGGCTTCGATTGCTTGGTTGGTTCGGTTCTCAGCCGACTGACGAAATTTGTCCCGTTTTGTATCCATATCGCGACCTTTGCTGGATAAATGCGAGGGGGTCTTTCCGGTATCGGGGAGGGACAAATCCAAGCGCCTTTCCTACTAATCCACCAAATAGTCGTCGTATATTCACGTAATATTTGTCGCTCCACGTGTCAAGGCCGCAGTGAGATGCCCTCAAGAAGCTGGTGAAAACCCAGCAAAAGTTCGCCGAAGCGGCCCGAAGTTCTATTAGTAGGTTGGGACAGCAGCCAATAACCGGATGTGTGGGGGACACAGATGGATCGTCATCAGTTCTTTTGGTTGGAGTTACATCTCGCGAGATTGTCGTGCGGATGCGCGGCACAGCCTTACGCGCCGCCTACTTCAAAGGTGACTTGCCTTGGTTGACGATGACCGGAGTTGCCGTCCACCGATCCGGATGCGCCGATTAGCTCGACCGACTTTCGGGCCGTCGCGTGGGAAGCAGCGAACACCAAAGCCCGCGAAATCGGGTGGATTGTTTAGGCATCGAACGCATCTGTCCTTCGAGCCACCGAACGCTCCACTTTCTTACCGCTGATCGCGCTTGAACTTGTCGCGGCCTCTCACGTAGCCGCTGTGCGCATCTTGCGTCTGTATATCCGGTAACTCTTGTCGCGTCTGCTCTCTCAGCGCAGCACAGTCATCCGGTGCCATCGCCGCTGGGACGCCATTGTGCTCCCATGTGTTGCAGTTTACGCAGCCGCATAGGTGCAGACCGTAATAATCGACGAGCACCAATCGTGTGCTGCAGAATGTGCAAACCCCCATCCATTAGCCCTCCGCTCCTAACGGAAAGATATAGAGGTAAGAACAAAATAGCAACTCTCCTTGCCGCCTTAGGATATTGATGATTTTCTGCTCCTATTGATTTTAGGGTGTGGCGGATGGCGGACCAGACTCCAATCGAATGGACTGACTCGACCTGGAACCCCGTCACGGGCTGCACGAAGATCAGTCCCGGTTGCGAGCACTGCTATGCGGCCCGGTTCTCAGAACGCTTTCGAGACGTGCCCGATCATCCCTTCCGCTTCGGTTTCGATCTAACGTTGCGACCAGAACGGCTCACGTGCCCCTCGCATGGCGACGCCCGAGAATGATCTTCGTCAACTCTATGAGTGACCTCTTTCACAAGAAGGTTCCGTTCGAGTTCGTGGATCGCGTGTTTGACACGATGGAAAAGAGGCGACTGGCACATATATCAGGTACTGACGAAGCGGAGTTCGCGGATGCGGGACTATGTGCGCCGTCGCTACGGTCGTCAGAAAGCGCCTCCACATATCTGGCTCGGTGTATCCGTCGAAGATAGGGCGAGGCTGTCGCGTCTGCGCCATCTCGCGCAGACACCGGCGACAATACGCTTCTTATCGCTTGAGCCATTGTTAGGGCCGATAGGCCGGTTTCCGCTCGCCGGTATCTCTTGGGTCATTGCCGGAGGCGAAAGTGGTCCCGGTGCGCGGCCCATGGATGCCGAATGGGTTAGAGAGATCCGCGATCAATGCCTTGACGCTCGCGTTCCATTCTTCTTCAAGCAATGGGGCGGGCGACATCCGAAGAGCGGCGGACGCGAACTCGACGGACGCCAGTGGAGCGAATGGCCGTCGAAATCGTCAACGCCTCGCGCTCGCAAACGGCAAGACCCTTTGACCATCGGCGCTCGTTATTGTTTCCAAAGTCTGATCGCGTGGTCGCTCTTTGAGGCGAGAAGAAACCAATATAGTGGCGCTCGATTGGTCCCCCGAATGAGGCGCATCTTTACCGAAGGCCAAACAAGTCCGGACACTAGCGTGCGCCAGTACTCTACGAATTGGCGGCTCATCTCTATGGGCGTTTTGCGCGGGTCGACGCGATCTCTCCAACCTGGTGCGACGTTGTCCCATGCCCGTTCGGCATGACGCTCGCGAATGTTGCGGTGTATGTCCATTGCGCTCAGATGGATCAACAGGTCCGGACGTTCTAACGAGCCAAGCGATTTGATCAACTCAAAGTCGAGAGAGCGCAGATCGTAGGGGTCAAGTAAGGCTAGGTTCAAGCCGTCACGGGCGATGTGCTTCTGCACTTCGACGATGGCGCGGGTTGCCGGCTCCTTCAATTTCGACGACCGGCGCGTTGGATTTCCGCAAGCGCTTGCCACAAGCATCCAGCCGTTCAGGAACTGCATCACTTATTATCATTCGAGAGAATGGACCGCAGTCGCGACTTGAGTTCCATGCCGTCTATGGCGCTGCCGTCGATCCATCCACCGCCCTGCACGAGGGCACGCCCGCAAAATAGGTCGATAAAAGTCGTGTCCTTATCCCAACCGTGCCATTTCTTTCTGGTTGGACCAGAGGCTCGAACATAGTGATCCAAATAGTGATACTTCTCTGGCGTGTGAGGCTTAACAACCTCCGCACACAACCCATCATCGTCCTCGATGATCTCAACGTCGTCATTGGACTTGCTGATCTTGCGCGGGCAGCGAACTCGAACCGCGTCAGGAAACAAGTCACCCTGTTGGGTGTTGCCCTTGAATTATCCACTCCTTCGTTTGAAGGTGTGGCCGGTGAGGGTTGACCCCTTCGCCGAGACTGCTAAAGCTGGCCTGGCTCTGGGAGGACGGCGTATAAACAGCGCCACACCAAATTTTTGAAAGGCTTGTCGCGACAACCTTGCTGAGGGAAAAAGTTTGCGGCAGCCTTTTTGCTTAGATCAGCGAACATCTGGATTTGCAAGTAGCGGACCGCATAATCAACCCGCTATCCCCCTTATCCACAATACCGAGGGCGTTTGTTCCGCGTGTACCCCCGTTGACAGTGATATTCCAAAACGGATTCAGCGGCCTGATTTTCGACGGATTGAAAGTCTTTAACAGCTTCTCCACATGCTGTGCCCAGGGGGTCAACATAACAGCGGGTAAACCGCCCAGCGTGCACGCCTCGACCGGCCAGGCCAAAGACGATGAAAAAACGAGTTCCCAGTAAGAAAGAAGCGATCAAGCGAGCCGCGCACGAACTGG
>CAWFOC010000004.1:0-868165 GCA_963817395.1 uncultured Acidobacteriota bacterium
GACGCTGTTCGAGATAGAGGCCGGCCAGAATCCGCCGCAGGCGCACGGCCACGATCTCGTCGAGGACAAGATCTGATTGGTCGAAGACCCCAGCGCCCCGCTCCACGGTCCCCGGGAGGCGCACCCCGAAGGCCCGCACCAAAACGTCGACTCCCACGACCAATCCGATTCTCTTTCCCGGCCAGGAAGGAATAGGAACCTCCCGCGCCCAAGCCATAGGCGAGGCCGTTCGAGCCCTGGGTCTCACCGGCATCCGTCGTTGCGCTCCCGATTTCGTAGATCGCGTGGCCGGAGAATTGCGCGTGCGCGGGTTCCGCGACCAGCCACACCCCACAGAGCAACAGTGTTCCCCTCCGGCTTCGTCTCAAAAGGTCCATATATGGTTTACCGATGCTCGCCGGCTCGGAAGAATTCCCACGCGGTCCTGACGTGGCGCGGATCCCATGCGAGAGCGGCGCGCGAAGCCGCGCTCATCAGGGTCTGATGACTCCGCCACATCATCCGTTCCATGGGCAAGATAGGGCGGGCACGGTCGGGCGACGGATAGCCCAGCTCGTCGAGGAGGTCGCCCGCCACCGATGCGAACAGCCTGCGGTCGTCTTCCGAGAGCTGCGTCTTCCATTTCTCGACGTTCGTCGACACGATATGCGTCTTCGAGACCGTCAGCGCGTCGATGCGCGGGCCTCGGGGCAAGGCGTTCATTGTCAACACCTCGTGGCAGAAAGGTTCGTGCACGAAGGCGCAGATGGACTGCATGGTTCGATCCGGGGCCGCCACCAACTGCTCGTAGCGAACCTCGAGATAGGAGTCCGCCGACAAGGCTGCGCCGGCGCGCCGTCCAGCCTGCACCCAGGATCGCCAGAGCGTTGCCGCCGTGAAGAGATTGCGCGGCAGCAGCTTCGACCGCAACCACGACAACGCGACATCACGTCCATCGCGGTAGATGTGGATGACCTTGGCGTCCGGGAACAACTGCAGCAGCGTCGGAATCTCTCTGACGTAGTGCGGCGTCTTGTCGCCCCACCGCGGCTTGCCGTCCTGACGCGCCCAGGCGTCGAACAACTCCGACACGAAGCCAGAGAAGGATCGGCAGCCGGAAACGCTCCGGCGAGATTTTGAGCTCCCACCGCTTGATCCACGACAACGACAGGACTCGCCGTGCCAGAGCGACGGCCTCGCTGTCGCTTTCCGGGTTGCCATAGGCGCGGTAGAACAGAGGAATGAAATGCGACTCACGCGGGAACGTCAGATTTGGGCGGCCGCGAAGAAGATTGCGCAGCAGCGTTGTCCCGCTCCGCGGGCAGCCGACGATGAAGATCGGAGGATCCGTCATGTCGCGTTGGTCTGGACTGGGAGCACCTTGCCGCGGGCTGTGGCGACCGGTGGCCGGCGTTCAATGGTGAGGGCGCCGGCGTGTGCAATTATCGTGGACATGAAGCCGTAATAGCGCTTCAGCTGATTCATCTCCGACAACAGCGCCGCCGCCACCGCCTCCTCCGACAGTTCTCCGAGAGCGGGGCTCACCCTGAGCGTCAATCGCGGCAGCCCACGCTCGTCGATCTGCTCGCACCAGCTGATAGTCGGTAAGCGCACCGCCAAACCGCCGTGGCAGTGCCTCTTCCAGCACCCGGTAGAAATCCGCCTGCGCGCAACGTTGTCCCCCACGCCGTGATCTTCCGGAAGCTGCGGATCGTGTGCAGGCGCACCGTGTAGCCGAGCTCGGCCGCGGGTCCGGTCCCGTCGCCGGTTTCGATGATGGCCGAATCGCCGATCTCCGCGTTGAGCAGCACCTTTGCCGCGCCTGGCCGAAAGTTCGTGAACAGGATCGGATGCGCCCGCTGCTCGACGTCGAGTGCCGTCCGTCCGGGCGCGAGACGACGGCGTAGGCGTCGCGGAAGATATGCACTTCGTCTGCAACGCGCGCGCCAGGAAACTGCGCGCCGATCCACCCGCACTCCGATGTTCCGTAGGTCGGGACGACCGCCGCGCCGCAGGCTTCGATCGTCGTGCGGCGCACTGGCGTCACCGGTTCGGCGCCGAGGAGAAAGGACGCGCCATCGAGCCGCAGGCCTCGTTCCTGAGCCTCAATCGACAGGCGCACCGCCGCACTCGGCGAAGTATTGACTATCGGCTTCAATCCCTTGTCGATCAACTCGATCAGGTAGTCTGAGACGCGGCAGGACTCGTCGAGCGACGCCATCTCCGGCGCGGGCAGCCGTGCCGCCCACCGTGCGAGACGATGGACCACGGCGGATCGCAACCGATCCTCGCGCGTGGTCATCTCCGCCATCGCAAACCACTTCGTGTATGGCGTGCCGAATTTCGCGCACCTGAGATACCGATCGGCCAGCTGTGTGCGTTGTCGCCCAGAAGATCAGCGGACGTCCCATCCATCCATGCGCGTTGAACAACACGGCCCAATTGGGCGCCGCGTAGCGGTGCTCCTTGAGATCGAATCGCACCCGCACCGGCAAGCCGGACGTGCCGCCGCTCGTGATCCGATAGTGCGCCGTGATCAGCGGACTGTCGAAGTCGCCGTCGCTGAAGTGAAACGTCTGGCTACCCCGAACAACCGGTGTCCGTCCCTTCAGCTCTTCCCAGGTCACATACACGCCCGCCGTCGACAATCGCTCCAAGGCGGCTTCAATCCCGCTCTGACGAACCAGCGCAACGAGGTCGCCGTGCTCGCAGCCGGCGTGTTGCAACAACTTTAGGGAACGGCTTCGGCGATGCGTGAAGACCGTCTGCTCGACGGCCAGTAGAAAGCGCGCGTCGCGCTCCCTGACCCATTCGCGCACCATGCTGCGCGCGGCATCCGGGGTGATGATGCGCTTCAGGGAGGGGCGGAGGCGCGTCGCGAGCCGCGCCAGCCCGAGCAATTCAGAGAGCAGGGCCAAGGTCAGCGAGTCCGGGACGACGGAAGGGTTGCGGCTGCGGCGATTGTTTCGCTGAACTCGCGCAGGTACAACGGCACGGCACGCTCGACCGACAGGTGCTGCACCGATGCCCGCGCACGCCGGCCGATTCCCGCTCGCCGCGCGGGGGCCGCCGCTGCTCTCATTGTCCGCGCCGCCAGATGTTCGACGTCGCCCAGACGGAACGACAGTCCATTGACGCCATCTTCGACGATCTCGCACGCGGACGGAATGTCGCTGGCCAGCAGCACACGTTCGCACGCCATCGCCTCCAGGTATGCGCGCGCCATCCCCTCCGACTCGGACGCCATCAACACGATGTCAGCCGCATTCATGAGCGTAGGCATCCGCTCGTAGTCCACCGAGCCGAGGAAGCGAATTGCGCGACTCAGGCCCATCTCCAGACAGAGCCGCTCGATCTCGTCGCGCTGCACGCCCACGCCGGCCATGAGGTAGACGAGGTCTGGACGCTGCTGCAGGGCGAGGGGGCGGAGCGCACCACATCCTCCGGACGCTTTCTCTGATGTAGATTCGCAGGAACCAGAACGACCGTTGCTTGCGGGTCGATGCCGAGGCTCGTCAGGAAGTGGCGACTGTTCGGCCGGCGAACGAATTGGTCGATGTCGATCGCGTTTGGAATGTACGACACGTCACGAAAGCGCAGCGTCGTCAACCCCTCCTGCAGATATTTCGCCACCGCGATGATCTTGTTCACCTTGCGCATTTCGCCCAGGAGTTGTTCCGCGTTGTCCCGAGGAAACTGCCCGCGAAGGATGTGTCCGGTCGGACTGCCACGCACCAGGAGCACGGAAGGCACGCCGTACGCGTTCACCACCTTTGGGACGGACCCTGACGAAGCTTTCACGGCCGACCACGACGAGATCCGGGCGAAAGCTTTCGAGAAGCTCCTTGACGAGAGGCTCAACGAGACCGCTTTCCTCCCGAAGAAAATCCCCTGGAGGCGGACGGAAGGGCTGCTGCTCGAAGCGATTCAGCACGTAGCGGACGACCCGAAGCTCCGGATGGGCGGCGGCAAAACGGTCGCCGTCTCGAAGCGCCTCACGAGTGATCGGAGCGATGACGCAGACATCGTGGCCCTCCAGGGGCGAAGCCGGAGGCAAGTTGCGCGCGGCTGATGGCCCCACCGCCCGGGTGTGGAGGTACAGGCCCGGTTAGAAGGAGCTTCACGCGCGGGCCCGAATAGGGGGCTCTGACACGACGCGCAAATAATGCAACACGTCGTGTATCGACGCAAGATCTGGGGGGGGACGCCCCACGGGCACTGCGCCGGAACCGGATCTCACGAAGCCGGGCGACCACGGTTCCTGGAAAGCCGCGCGTACTCCCTCGAACGACTCATCGCGAAGATCACGCCGCGGAATCGTCACGATGAGACCGACTGGGGCGAGACGGTCGGTCACGAAACGTGGTAGCGATAGATCGCCTCGCCAATGCGCTTATTGATGGCGCACCCGAGATCGACGGCGTCACGCGGATTCGTCGCCGTCCGCTCCTCGGCGGGCTGCTCAATTACTACTGTCGCGCGGTGTGATGACTCGTGAAGCTGGATTGGACGGCTTGGCCCGACGATTGTGCGTGCGATCCTCGAACCGCGAAACACGGGAAGTAGAACGGCTCGAAGATCGAACGGCGGACTCCCACTCTCGCGGAGGTGGACGATACGCCGACGGTGATGCGACAGCACCACGAGCACGGGGCGACGGCGCCGCCGTAAGAGCCGCGAGACGGTGCGCCCCGAGACGTCGATACCGAGCTTGGTCAATTCTCCGTGGATGCGAGGCGCGGCCCACAGGGGATTCGCAGCGCCCATTTGCTCGACGAGGCGACGAATGCGGCGTTGGTACCGGGCCGGCCGGACGAGTAGGCCGTTGAGCGTTGGGTCCACCGACGGCGGAGCCATTCCCGATGCCAACATACTCCCTGAGGTGGTCGAGGGTGAAGTAAGTGAAAGAGAGCGATACGAGAACAGGACCGCAACTCCGGCCGATCGACCAAGATGACTCACGTCGCTGGCACTTCCCGATCGTCGACCCGTTCGTTCAAGGCCAAAACACGCTTTGATTTCGTTCGGGGCGCAGGTTGGTTGCTCAGTGGTTGCGAAGGAACCGAACGTGCATTCCGTCCATCCACGCAAACGGACGTCTCAACGATAGGTCTCCGGACGGTGCACCATTACTTAACCAAAACCGGACCCACTCTCGGTGGATATCGGCATGATTCAATGTGAGAGTCAGCTCGCGTTGGATCGAAGATTCGAATCGATATTTACGACGGGAAGTCGCTCAGTGCGACTCCAGCGCAGATCAGTTCGCCGCAACTGTTAACCGGAGGGTTGCTGGTTCGAGTCCAGCCTGAGGAGCCAATTCCCTTCGGAAATTCGGCGACTTTCGCCGGCCGTTGATCCCGCTTCGGGCGCGTTGCCCTTTTCTTGCCCTTTTGCTGCGCCCGGTCTCCGTTGGCGCCGGCGGAGCGCAGTCGTCGAATCCAGCAGGCTGACTTCAGCCGACAGATGTTCAGGCGACAGGTGTGCGTACCGCATGACCATCCGCAGCCCGCGGTGACCCAACAACTCCGCCACGGACCGAAGCGAGGCGCCCTTCATGATCAGCCACGAGGCGAAGGTGTGCCGCAGGTCGTGCCAGGTGAAGTCTTTGATTTCTGCAGTCTCGATCGAGCGACTCCCGCCGGTGGATCGCTCCATTTGACCTGACCCGGAGTGACAATCTGGATCTGGGCACCCGCGTTCGGTGAAGACTTCGGCGACCCGCCGGATTGACCAACGAGCACGGCGGCCCCCGCGATCAACCCGGCGAACACCACCGACGATGTATGCCCGACACGCATGATTGATCCTCTGCTAGCCCGGAGGTTGTCGCCGACGCTAATCTAGTGGTCTGCGCGCCTCTGGCATTTACTTCGGCCAGCCCGTCTGCGGCAGGGCGGGCGTCAGCCGCAGCGCGTTCTGGTAATAGCTCTCAGCACGGCGTCGGGCAGATCGATGCCATACAGCTTCCAGAACGCGTGATAGTTCCGGTAGTAATCGAAGTAGTCGTCCTTCGTCTCGAACACACGCCAGAGGACCGGTACTCCTCTGGCTGGAACGAGTCCTTTCCGAACAGCAACCGGTCCTGGGACTCGACGAAGAAGTCGTGCGCCGCGCGTGGCTGGCGGCCGATGTCGTAGAGCACCGCGCCGACTTCCGTGTACAGGTTCGGCATCGTGTCGAGCATCTTGCCGAGCCGACCGAGATCGTTTGCATGCCATCCCATGTGCGCAGCAACGAACGTCGTCTTCGGATGTGTCTTGAAGAGGCGATCGCGCTCCGCCATGAGCTGCTCGAACGGCGGATACTCGCTGGGCGGGTAGCGCCGATCCCCGAACAGCGCGAGCTCCAGCCAGCGTTCGTTGTGAGAGTCGTTCGGCTGGAAGAATCCCAGGGATCGGCGGTGTGGATGAACACCGGAATCTTGAGTCGGGCGCACGCCTCCCAGAACGGATCGACATCCGGATCGTCGAGCTGGAGACGCGACCCGTCGGCCTTGCGCGTGCGCAGGCCGAACCCCTTGCCGATCTCGCCGAGGCCGACCGCGCCGGCCTTGAGATCGGCTTCGAGCCACGCGATCGCCTTCTCCAGCCCAGCCCGGTCCAACGCCCGAGAGACTCACCCCGGTCAGCACGCGAATGCGGTCGCGATGCGGGCTGTTGCGAATCACTTCCAGCATTCGCGTCAGACGGTCGCCCGACGCATTGTCGGCGCTGACCATCACGCGCAGGTTCAGGCTATCCATCGCGGCGATGAGGGTATTCAGCCCTTCGGCCGACGCGGTCAGGTTCCCCGGATGGCCGTGGAAATCGATTGCCGGGAACTTCGCTTTCGGCACCAGGTGCCCAGCCGTCACCAGGGTCGAACGAGGTCGGTAGTCGACGATCGAAGGCGGCGGCATCTCGGGCGCCTGGCAGCGATCCGGCCGGATCTCGGTCGTGCCCGGCGGGCACTCCTCGCCGGGCTTGATGGGCGTGCCGAGGCCGCCACGCCCCGGCCCGCCGAAGCCGCGCCCTTCAGGTGGCGGTGCGGCAGGCGGTTGCTGTGCGGTCGGCTGCCAGGACCGGCAGCCAGCGTGATGACGGCGACCAGAGGCAGCGGATCGAACGACACGCGAAGGATGGGCATAGAAGTTCCGGGCCCAATTGTGGCATTTTCGCGCGATAACCGCACGAGTGTGCGGCACGTTCTCAGCGATTACTGATTGAGCCCCTGAAAGCGCTTCCTGAAACCAGCGCCCTTGCGCGACGCCTGAGGAACACAAGGAGGTAGAGTGGCGCGAATTTGCGTTGCACGGGTGAAACGTGGTACGGAGTAGATCCTGTAGCGCGAAACGCAGGCGTGCCACGACCAAACGAAGTATTGAAGTAGACCGCACCGCGGTCTAGGCGGCCAACCCGCGGCCGGCCCTCGGCGGCTGTGCCGGTCGACTTCATACCGATCTGTGCGGATGTTAGCACGCGTGCCGAAAGTGGCGTCAGGCGCGGTTGGCCGCGCAGGCGCGAGCGACAGGGGAATCGCGCCGGTAGCCGTGACGCTCGTTGTGCCGCTCGAGGCGCTCCTCGTTGGCTCCTCGTTTAGGAATGCCCGGTGCTCCTTCCACGGCACGATGAGGTGTCCCGATTCGACGTAGTGCCCAAACCCGGATTCGGGTCGACCCACTCAGCCTTCCAGTTGTTGCCGCGAATGTGCTCGATGATGCGAACGCGCTGGAACGGCGTTCCTCTGATCCGCCTCTCCCGCAACGCGTATTCGGCCCCTGGTTTGATCTCAACTTTCCACATCGGCCTCTCCCACATTTAAAAGCTGCAAATATCGCGCACGCCGGGTGCGGCTTTCAAGGCGGGTCAACAGCCTGCTCAGTCACCTTTCCGTATAGCGGTTTCTTGAGGCGGGTTTCTGGGGCGGGTCACGGACCATCTGATGGATGGCACCCGACGCAGTTTTTTGAAGGCTGCGGTCCGGCCGCAGGGGCAGCCGCGACCCCTGGTCCTGCTCAAGCCCAAGGTGTCGGCCAGGTTCACGACCACGCGCAGACGATCCCTTCCGACCTCACCTTGCGAGTCAAAGTCGCTCGAATCGCTCCTGGTCGAAAAGGGGCTCGTGAATCGGGCGGCCCTCGATGCGCATCGACACCATGGAACACAAGGTGGGTCCGCGCACACAATGGGCGGAGACTCGAGGCTTCCGCCCTAGCCCTCCACTATCACTGCGATTTGGTCATTAACTGAACAAACTGCGACATCGGAGCTGGAGTTCCGTGAATGCCCACGATGGTTGTCACATCCAGCTTCAAGCGTTGCAGATTCTGGTGAAAGGTCCGGCTGCTGGCAGTGGGCGCGGCCGCCTGCGGATTGTAAAGATCCGCCTGGACGACGATTTTCTCCTTGGGGAAATACGCGATCAGCATGCCAAGAGCATGGGCAAGACCCTGGACGTTGTGGGGCTTTACCGTCCTCGTCTCATCGCCGAGAAACTGGACCTTCCCGTACGGTCTCGAAGATGTAGCCCTCGGACCACTCCTCCGGCGGGTGCAGCGAAAACCGGTCCGGCTGTAACGTCCAGGGCCGCGCCCGCAAGACTTCCTGGTAGTAGGGGAGGTTGCCTGCATGCATGATGACCGTCGCACCTTCGTGGACGTAGGCGCGGAGTCCACCCAGATGGTCCCAATGATGATGGGTGCTCACGACAAACTTGATCGGCTTGTTTGGCATGAGCTTGTGATTTCGCCGATGACGGCAAGCGACCGGTTGTCTTCAACGGCGCCTCGATAACGGCGACATGGTCGCGGAATCGACGGCCACGCTGTTATGCGAGCCTCCGGCCACCAACCACAGGCCATCGCCCAGTTTCTGTGACTGGACGCGTACGGGCTCAATGGTGGCGTTCTGGACTTCGCCTGGCACCGTGAGCACGGCGTTCGGCACATTGACTTTGACGTCCGAGGGGTTGAGACCAAACGCGTGGTCACCGCCGCTGACATTCGGCAGGTGCGCGCCATCGTCGTAATCCTGATGCTGATGGAACACCGGAATCTTCACGCCGCCGATATCCCGGTAGGGGGTGTAGACGTTTTCGTAGGACATGTCGCCGACAACGGGATTGGGAACCCAGGTCTGCACCCGCTGGACCAGATTCTGAGCGTTGATCGTGCCGTTCACTGGGTACTTCCCGAACGCGATGAACGAGACGACGGTGACCTTGCCGTCTTACTCATTGCGTGTGACCACGGTCGGGTTGGCGTCGGGCGCCATCGCGCCGGAGGAACCTGGTACGGCGTGAGGAGAATCTCGAGCCGCCGCAGCTCGGCGGCTGCCGGCTGGGGAACGGGTTGCCCTTCCGCGTTCAGAGGTTGACGCGTAGTTGCCGCTGACGAGATTGACGACGCGCTGTTCGGTCAGGAACGGAACCCCGCGCCGCCGCCGCGAGCCGGATTGTTCCCTTAATCCTGCACGTACTCCTCTCTTGAGGACATGGTTTCGAAGTCAATCGTCCGTGTATAGCCTTTCAGATCCACGCGCATCCGGCCAATCCAGATCCGGGGAGTAGTTTTGCCCGACCATGCCTTGCCAGCCTGCGCCAGAGTATTGGATGGAATTCACGTTGGTCACGCCCATCGCGGTCGCAGCGGCTTGCAAGACGCTGCGCGCATCCTGCGCCGCGGCTGATCCCGCCATCAGCACCGCGAGGCTCGACGAAAGCCAAATTCCCTTTGCCATGATTCGTCCTCCCGTGTGATCTGCGACTCATTGCATGCTGAGCAGAGACAAGCCGGCAGCATTGCCAGCACCGCAGCAGCGTTCCTGGAAGAGCACAAGTTTGTTGTAACAGGGCGCGCGCTCTGGCGGACAGAGGGCGGTCGGCGCCGCTCCCAGAGTGGTGGGCGAGTAGAGGTCGCATTGGATCACGATCCTCTCCTGGGGGTGATTACGATAGCAAGTTCCGGCACGCGATGTGTCATGGATCCTGTCACGATGAGCTGCTGACAGGCGGCGCGCGGCTGGGGCGCGTGATTAGTTGCGAGTCCTTTGCAGCTAGACGCGTCTTCAGGAGCGCAACGGTTGCTCCTAAGTAGTTGCCTACTGTTGACCAACCGTGCTCCGGATTGGGTGAAGGGCAACTGGAATTGTCTGCCGCCGCAATCGGGGGCTCGATTGGAGTCGCGGTCCACCGTAGCCGCCGCTGTTTGTGAAGTCCAGCGTTGCCCTTTTCTTGCCCTTTCGATGCACCAAAGAGCGGCAAACGGCGGCAAGCGGCGGCACAAGGCGAAGGTCGAAAATCGGCGGATTCTACGAGGGATGAGGCGCGATCCGGCACCGTCCGGCAATCGCCGCAAAGGGCGGCTACGCTTCTTTTTCCGCCTGTTAACCGGAGGGTTGCTGGTTCGAGTCCAGCCTGAGGAGCCAATCTTTTCAATAGTTTCCGGGGACCGATCTGTCGTCAGATCTTCACGTTGCCCTTTTTCGAGTCGTATTCATGCGGGGTGTTTTCGAACCCTCCGGAACACCCGGATGCTCGCGCTAAAACAAGAAATCGCGTGTTCGTAAATCGAGATCGGGCACGCAAAGCCGGTCGGACTCACGAGCAGGCGCTCGGAAGCCACTCCTCCGTCGAAGACGCTAAGGCTATTCAAGAAATCACAACTGCTTTGCTATCGCGCCTCGCCCCCGCGAGGCTTGTAGAAGACGAACTCATCGATCTCGACCGTCTTGGTGTATTCCGCGGCCCAACCTGGCGTCGCATTCCGTTGATGGAAATACAGTGCGCCGCCCGTTCGATCGGTTAGTTGAAGGTTGAGCGCCTTTCGCGCGATCTCCTTGGCGGTCGCGTACGACTCATCCTCCTTCGCTTGATCGGAACGGCCGTCACACCACCACGAGAACTGGCAGGAACCCTGTTCGTGGCCTTGCCTCACAACGTTACAAATGGTGTTTGGAAAGCCCTCATGGCCCAGCCGGTTCATGACGACATTGGCGATTGCTTCCATGTCGATAGTCGCCTCGCCCCTGGCCTCCCAATAGATGGTGCGCGCAAGACAGGTTATCGCATCGTCCAATGGCTCCCCGCCGGCCGGATCGACCGCCTGCGCTTCAGGCTTGTTGATCAGCTCGGATGGAGAGGGAGGCGCCTTGTTGCCGACGGCCGCAGCGTTCTGTTCCAGCGCCTCCGCCTTTTTCTCGGTGGCTGCCGGGCCGGTGGCTGACGGCTGCTGCGAATGGTCGACCTCGGCCGGTTGGCAGCCAACGAGACACACGATCGCAACGTAGGCCGCAACCCATATCCGGCGAATTAGTCGACCTCGCAAACAATTTTATCTCGGCACTGATAGCCCGACTCGCGTCGCTCATCGGGCTTGGCACGAGTCCACCTCACGCTGTCCCTAGCTCATTTTGCGCTTTCGCGCTGCGCGCTCGCGCGCAAAAGGACGAGTCCAGCCAGCCATTCTTTCAATAACTTCGCGTCCTCGACCTTTCGTCATCTCTTCACGTTGCTCTTTTTCAAGCTCTATTCATGCGGGTTGTTCGGCGGTCCTGCTAAAGGCATGTTCTTGAGCCGTCCGAAGTGGACACGCAGGCGCGCGCAGCATATAGTCCTGCTCGGACCTCTCCGTGCATCCTGCAAAGGCCTCCCGATGATCAGCTTCACGTTGTCACTTTCTGAAGCTTGGAAGCGTCGCGACCGCCCTCGGCACATGGGGCGTAATGCTCGAGGCGGCGGAGGAACCAGCGCTTGGCTTGATTGCTGATTCTCCGTGAACCCAACGATCCCACCAGACGCCCAGCGTCTCTATCCACGGGCGTGCGGTTTCGGCGAAAGGCGCGGGTCAGCCCGCCGGGCGGCATGACCGTCGAGGGCTTCGACGAGGCGATCCCGAGGGTCGTGCCCGCGGCAGAAGCACTGGCGAGGGAGGGAGCGAAGGTCATCTCGGTGTTCGGATCGTCGCTCACGTTCTATAAGGGCGCGAAGTTCCACGACGAGTTGACACAGCAGGTCAGAAAGGCGACCGGGGTGCCGGCCACCACTCAGAGCAACGGTCTCGTCGATGGGCTCCGCACCGTCAACGCGCGCCGCGTCGCCGTCGCGACCGCCTACACAGATGTCGTCACCGAACGGCTGAAGATGTTCTCGCAGGAGCATGGCTTCGAGGTGACGTCGGACCAGGGGCCTCGGTAAGGGGCGTTATCCCACCAGAGGCGGCCACTCAGGAGATTCTGTTCACGCTAGGTACGGAGGTCTACGCCAGCTCCAAAACGCGGATGCGCTGGTCGTGTCCTGCGGTGGGTTGAGCACGCTCGATCTGATCGTCCCGCTCGAGAATCAGATCAAGGTCCCGGTGATCTCGTCGACACCGCACGGTCTGATGAATGGTGTGCGTCTGCTCGGCGTGAGCCCACGGGCAAAGGGCTACGGGATGGTTCTCGCGAAAGCCTAGCGTCCGGTCATTACTGCCGCGACCGAACCTAAAAGGAAGGCCCATGGCGATCCAGTCAGGTCGGCGTCTGGGGCCTGTACGAAGTCCTCTCCGCTATCGGTGCAGGCGGAATGGGTGAGGTGTATAAAGCCCGGGATACGCGTCTTGACCGCATCGTTGCGATTAAGAGTTCTTCCTGTTCATCTCGCGGACCGCCCTAAATTGCGCGAGCGGTTTGAGCCGCGAAGCAAAAACCATCGCCAGCCTGAATCATCCGCACATCTCGCGCTCCATGACATTGGCTCCCAGGACGACATCGATTTTCTGGTGATGGAATATCTGGAAGGCGAGACGCTGGCGGCGCGGCTGTCGAGAGGGTCGCTGCCACTGTCGCAAGTGTTGACGTCTGCCATCGAGATTTCCGATGCGCTGGACAAGGCGCACCGCAAGGGCATGACGCACCGCGACTTGAAACCCGGCAACATCATGCTGACGAAGTCGGGCACGAAGCTGCTGGACTTCGGCCTGGCGAAGCTGAAGCAGGAGGTCGCACCCACCGTGCCGCTTTCGAGAGCTCGCCACCGAGGACCAGGCTCCACTGACGGCGGAAGGGAGCAATCGCAGGCACGTTTCAATACATGGCTCCGGAGCAGTCGAAGGCAAGGAGGTAGATGCGCGCACAGACATCTTTGCGTTTGGCGCAGTAGTGTACGAGATGGCGACGGGCAAGCGCGCGTTCGAGGGCAGAGAGGCAGGCCAGCATCATGGTGACGATCTTCGAGCGCGATCCGCCGCCGATGTCGGCATTGAACCGATGACACCACCGGCGCTCGATCGCGTGGTGAAAATGTCTCGCCAAGGAACCGGAGAAGAGGTGGCAGGCGGCCAGCGATGTGTGCGACGAGTTGAAATGGATCGTCGAGGGCGGCTCGACAGGAGGCGCAGGAGCCGCGGCGATTGCCGGCCCGCGAAAGAGAGGGCTCGCTTGGCCTGGGGTCTCGGCCTCCTTACCGTGGTGATTCTCGCAGCCATCGCGGCACGACCTATTTTGGACGCGCTCCCCGCCGAACTTGCACCGTTACGTTTCTCGATAGGCCCGCCTGATAGGGGCAACTTTGGACCTTCGCCCAGCTTTCTGGCTCTCTCTCCTGACGGCAGAATGCTGGCCTTATCGGATCGGATGCGGCCGGTAAGTCGCAACTGTGGATTCGATCCCTGGACCTGCCGTCGCCCACCCGTTGCCCGGGACCGAGAATGCCGAGCCAACCATTCTGGTCGGCCGATAGCGGTCATGTAGCCTTTGTTTCCGCAGGCAAGCTGCAAAGGGTCCCAGTCTCCGGCGGACCTGCGCAGACAATCGCCAACAACGCTGGCGGTGGTAGCTTAGGCTCTCATGGAGCCGAGACGGAGTGGTGCTGTTCAGGTCCGCTGCACCAACCGGGGACCATCCAGCGCGTCTCGGCGGCCGGCGGTGTCGTCTCGCCGGTGACCTTCTCGATGCGTCTCGTGAGGAGAATGGGCATTCAGTCCCGTCGTTCCTGCCGGACGGCCACCACTTCGTGGTACTTCGCGCGGAGTGTCAACCCGGAGAACCACGCGATCTACGTGGGCTCCCTGAACTCCAAGGACCGAAAGCTGCTGCTGCACGTGAGCTCGACCGTTCGAGTACGTTCCGCCGGGCTATCTGCTGTTTCATCGGCGCGGGGACCCTGATGGCGCAGCCCTTTGACGTCTCGCGTCTCGAGCTGAACGGCGAGGCCGTTCCGATTGCCGAGCGCGTGCAGGTTGCGGCGGCCAACTTTGTAAAGCGGCTTTCGCCGCCTCTGAACAACGGCGTGCTCGCCTATCGCCGGAGCTCTGAAGGCGCGTCCCGCACGCTCGTCTGGGTGAGTCGCAGCGGGGCGGAGCAAGCCTCTCCGCGCGCCTCAACGCGCGTACGAGCGGCGCGGTTCTCGCCGGATGGGACGCGCGTGGCGGTGCAGATCGCAGAACAGGGGAATCAGGTTTGGTTCGTGGACGAGCTGGGTCGCGACACGCTGACACGGCTGACGTTCGATGCGAGTCGGAACGAGAGCGCCGCTCTGGACGGCGGACGGCAAGCGGGTCGTGTTCTACTCGAACAAAGAGGGACCGCTGAATCTCTTCTGGCAGATGGCGGATGGCAGTGGCGGGTTCGAGCGCTTAACCACCAGCGTAATCCGCATGCTCCCACTTCCGTGTCCTCAGACGGGGCTCTCCTGGCGTTCACCGAGGCGACCGGCGCGAGCCGGGACATCTGGGTGCTTCGCTTTAACGATCGTAAAGCGCAGCCCTTCCTCCAGACGCCGGCGATCGAAGGAGGGGCGCAGTTTTCGCCGGATGGGCGATGGATGGCGTACGTGTCCGACGAGTCGGGGCGACCAGAGATTTACGTGCAGCCGTATCCGGGGCCGGGTGGCAAGTGGCAGGTCTCGACGGAAACAGGAGGCCAGGAGCCGGTGTGGAATCGGAACGGGCGGGAACTGTTCTATCGAAGCGGCAGCAGAGATGATGGCCGTGGACATTGCGACGCGGCCTTCGTTCTCGCGGGCCGGCCGAAAGGTGCTCTTTGACCGACCCTACGTGCGATTCAGCTTCCGCAGACGATCCCTGTCTACGATGTCTCGCCGGACGGCCAGCGGTTTCTGATGCTCAAGGAAGGCGAACGCGCCGACGCGCCGCCCGTCGAGGTCGTGGTGAACTGGCCGGAAGACCTGAGGCGTCGGATGCCCACAGGTGCCCGATAGGGAGCTCAGCTACGCTTCTTAGAAAAAAGATGCGATTTGATCGGGTTGTGCACAGGAGACGAACGTTCGAAGCCGTTCGCGCGAACGCCCGTCCCGAACCGGTAGCGGATCCCGGCCTCCGTCGGACTCGTGGTCCGCCGCGTCGTTGTCCGTTGCCCTTTCGACCCTTTGGATGCAACACGGAGTGGAATCGGTCAGCAAGCCGCGGCACAAGGCGAAGGCGGTAATCGCGGATTCGACGAAGGATGGCGGCGCGATCCGGCACTGTCCGGCACATCGCCGCAAAGGGCGGCTAACGCTTCTTTTTCCGCCTGTTAACCGGAGGGTTGCTGGTTCGAGTCCAGCCTGAGGAGCCAAATCCCTCCATCAACGAGCGACTTACGAACGACCAGTTCATTTTGGAACTGTTCCGCGCGCAGCCGGAGGGTCGCTGGGCCGCAGTCGCCAATGAAACCCCGGTGATTTCCTCGCGCTTCGCCGAGCAGAGCAGCCTGTCGCAGTAGCATTGCCCTTTGCTTGCCCTTTGCGCGCATCGTTGTCTGGGCTAGAGCTAGACGACCTTGCGCTGTGCATGATGTCGTCGTTGACGAGATCGTGGCTGACAATTTGCGCGGCACGACGGAATGTCGCTCTATACTCGGCGTTTATCGCGAGTTCTTGCAATGCGGCTCACCCGCGGCCATCTGGTGCCCGCGGGTGTAGCCAGCTTTCGCTGCCACGCAAGTAGTCACACGCGTTAACGAAGTCACGGTGCGCGACGCACGTCTCGGTGGCGTCGTGGAAAGCCGCCGGCCGTCGGCCGCGGAAGCCAAGTGACTGCTTCGGACTCGATCAGGGGCTATTCTGGAGTTGTCGCAGCATGCCGAACAGGTCTGCACTGGGCCAGTGCGCGTAATTCTGCCGCCGTCGACGTGGAAGATGATTATGAACGGCATGGTGACCTGCCTGCGTGTGGGAGCGATGCCCATGAAGTCGCCGGAGTGAATACCTCGCATGGTTCCGCGGACGACGATCTTGTCTGCTTCTCCGACGACATCCTCCGTGGAAATCTCGAACCGCGGAAACGCTGCTTCTATAAGAGCGATATGGTGTCGTAACCGCTCATCAGCGACAAACTCGTTCACCAGACTTGGAGGCTTATCGCGCCCGCTGAGCGCATCCAAGTAGCGTTGGATGAATACCTTGTTCAACAGAAGTCGCGCTGTGCGTTTCATTCCCATCGTGATGCCTATCCATTAGATGCCACGGCTTTCGCGGCCTCGATCTCTCTTCGGGGAACGCGTTCTTGACGTCTTCGACCGGCTTGCCAGCCTTTCTACCCGTCGTATGTGGGAAAGCGTCACGGACAGTCCGAAATCCGTTGTACAGCGCCTGCAATGTCGTGAGACCAGACGTTCCTATTTTGGCGGCGCGTCGGTCCAGTTGAAGATCACGGTCAATGTTTGAGGCGTTGGAACCTCCGCAGCCGACGTGACCACGAACCGCTGGCCGTCAGCACTGATCGTATAGTCGCTGGGGTACGGTGCGATCGGCTCGACCACATCGACATTGAACAGTGTGGCCGGCGGACCCGCCACAATCTGCTTCCCGTCGGTCGCGATCGGAACCGCCATGATCTTCCTGTCGGCTGAAAGGTAGAAAAGCTCCTTCCCATCGCGGCGCCATTCCGGCTGCATCCCGCCGTCGACCGAGACCGCAGTGCGCTCCATCGCCGAGGGGAACGACCGCACGTGGACTTCGAACCGGCCGGTTTCGTCGGAAGCGTAGGCCACCCAGCGGCGATCGGGCGAAAAACGCGCCTGCACTTCGCTGGAGGGCGTCGACAGAAATTCGCTCGATTTCCCGCCTGATACGAGTGACACACTGCCGATGTCATATCCGCGCTGGGTCAGAGTGTGGAACAGTACGAACTCGCCATCCGGCGACACATCGTCCGGAAACCCGCGTACTGGAGAGGACGGGTCGAGCGGTTCATCGGTCCCAACACCACTGACGTTCCTTTGATAGATCGCGTTCGCGCCAGCACTGGTGGGCTCACGTGACGAGCTAAACAACACACGCTGTCCATCGGGCGTCCATGCGGGGAAGTGGTTGTTCGACTCGGACGGCCCAGTCACGCGCGAAGGGGAGCCTCGTGCGAGTTCGACGACCCAGATGTCCGAGTAGTTCGACTGGTCGTCCCTGGCCGAGATCGCCACCATCCGCTGATCGGGCGAGAGACGCGGCGACGTGAATGGCCCTTCGAACGACCGGCCGAGGGCTTTTCCTTCGCGATCGAACGTCTGGAGCACCCTCGCGGTCCGCAAGGCTGGCCCGAATGCCACCACGCCCTGCGAGGACGCATCAAAGGCCGCATAGCCGAACGCCGCCGCGTAGTAGCCCACGCGATCGGCGACCCGTACTGGCTCGCCTGTCAATTGCAGCGTCAGCTCGTCCAACGCTTGCGCAAACAGTAGACCGTCACGCAAGTACATCAGATGGCCGAAGGCAAACACGGCGCGAACGTCGGCGGCGATCAGACGAGTGGTCTGGAACGAATCCAGAGAACCAATGTAGATCCCCTGGTGCTCTGGCATCACGCTACGTTGTAAGAAAAGAAAACGACGCCCGTCAGGTAGAAACTGGGGCCAGTAGTGCCATGCCGGATCTTGAGCCGGGTCGAACGCGGTCGCGGGAGTCACCGGGCCGCCGTCGGCTGACACTTGAGACAACGGACTGATGGACTGTCCAAACACGATGACGCCGGTCGAACTCCAGGCCCCGCCGCGGCCTGCCGGCGCGTCGCACACCTCTTGGGGCGTTCCCAGCGCGACGTCGACCTTCTTGAGTTTGCCGGCCGCGAAGAACGCGATGAAGCGCCCATCTGGCGACCAGAACGGAAACGAAGCGCCCTCGGTTCCGGGTACGGCCTGAGCGGCGACGCTATCAAGGGGACGAATCCAGATGCGCGACGGCTCGCCCAGTCGTGCTGCGACGAACGCCAGACGCGTCCCGTCGGCCGAGAGCGCGAGTTGGGCGGTCGACGCTACCGGCGATGGCGACCAGGTAGTGTCGTGCGGCGGCAGCACCTCGAACCGCAGAGTCTCGGAGGATGTCGCGTTCTCTACCGAGAAATATCGCCACCCGAGTCCGCCCGCGAGCACTCCCGCTGTCATCGCAATCGCTAACCCGATGGCCACGGCTGGCGAGTGGCGCGCGGAGTAAGCAGCCGTTTGGCCGGACGGTGGGAAGCCCCGGTCGGCCTGGGCTCGCGCTATCCACGTGAGTTCGCGCTTGACGTCGCCCGCGCTTTGCCAGCGCTCGTCCTGATCCTTGTCGAGACACCGCTCTACGAGGTGGTCGAGCGCCGCTGGTGTGAGCGGCTGCCGAGCGGAGAGCGGGAGCGGGACGTCTTTGAGGATGGCTCCAATCAGGCTCGCCGCTGAGGTGCCCTCAAACGGCCGCGTGCCCGTCGCCATCTCGTAGATCACCACGCCCAGCGCCCAGATGTCGCTTCGCGCATCCGCCTCGCGGCCCTCCACCTGTTCCGGCGCCATGTATTGCACCGTGCCGAGAATCGTCCCGTGCGCCGTCCCTGGAGGGCTCGTCGCGAGCCGCGTCATGCCCGACATCGATATGGGGCCCGCGGTGGCGCGCAGTTTCGCCAGCCCGAAATCGAGCAGCTTCGAGCCCGCCTTGGTAAGCATGATGTTCGCGGGCTTGAGATCGCGATGAACGATGCCTTGGCGGTGCGCCTTGTCGAGGGCATCGGCGATCTCCGTCGCAATCTTCAGCGCGTGGTCGAGCGGGAGTGGCCCTTTCTCGAGACACGCCGCCAGCGTCTGGCCCTCGAGATACGGCATGACCAGGTAGTGCGTGCCATCGACTGAGCCGACGTCGTAGATGCCGCAGATATACGGATGATCGAGCGCGGCGACCGCCCGCGCTTCGCGTTCGAAGCGAGCCTGAAGGTCGGGATCACCGGCGACGTCTTTCGGCAGTACCTTGATCGCGACCGTGCGAGCGAGGCGCGTGTCGCGCGCTTTGTAGACCTCGCCCATCCCGCCCGCACCGATTTGGGCGGTCACTTCATAGGGGCCGAGGCGGGCGCCGGACGTGAGCGGCACGGCGATCAATCGGAACGCGGTGATTATATGGAGATGCCGTGAATCCTTGAAGGGAATTGAGAAGCGTCCGCGGTTGTCTTCCGCCCGAGAACCATCGCAGCGATCAGGGGCGCAAACCGGCTGGTCAGGGTGTTCCTTCAAGCTGCATATAGGCAGACGGCACGTAGCTGCCAGGATGCAACAACAACGCAGAAGCGAACGCCCCTGATGGCCGCTGAGACGGCGTGCGGGCTTCGCTTCGGGGAACTTTCAGAAGCTGTTCCCCTTAGCGCCCGAACTCCTCGCCTCTCTCGCCGAAGAACACATGGCCCAACCCGTCGCGGTCGTTCGGATGGAAGCCACTTGGATGGAAGTACTGATAGTAGATGTCTTCGTCTCCGGTTTATGTGGCGGCTCGAATTTCGGAGGTATCCGTCCAGGAAATGCATCAGTGGCCAGAGTCTTCGCATCCTGCAGGTCCGGCGTCCCAGGTTCGTGCCAGTGATCAGAGCGAGTGTTTTCTGGGCTCCCTGGCCGGCGCAGCAGCCTCGCACGTTCAAGCACCAGCTGACCAACAAGCGTTGGGGGAACTACAATCGGACAGTCGGCTGTTCAAGTACCGTGTCGGGCTGTACGTGAATGGCCCGATTCGGAGCAACGGCCTCGTGTCGGCGCGATAACGACGTTTTATGCGGCGTGCCCTCGCGTTGTCTTGGCTGATGGTCGCGATCGGTTCATCCGGTTACGCCCAACGATCAGGGGATGTACCGCGATCGAGCGGAGGTGGCGAGCTGTCACCGGCCGTTGTCGCGACGTGGGAGGCTCACGGTGAATCGCAGCAGGGCGGAGATCCCGCGGCGGACTCCATGATCTTGGACCTCCTGGTGTTGTGGCGCGGGAACCCCGGATGGCTTGCGACGCCGTCCGCGCACGCTGGCCAGAATCGCCTCTTCGCGGGTCCCGGGTTTCCCGACAGGGCACATCAGGTGTGGGTGCGTGGCCGCAAGTTGGAGTTGCGGGTGGACTCGAAAACGAACAGGGCGCTGATTCAGGGCCATGAGATTCCGCTGAATGGCGTCAATGTCGTCATGATCGATGACGTGGACAAGGGAAAGGTCCGAATCACGGGTGTCATGTGGGTCGATCCGCAATTCCCGCCCCCCGGAGAGTCAGAACTCGATGCCATGCTGAAGCAGTCGCGCGCGCTGCAAGACTTCGTGCGCGGACGCTAGAGGCTGGATTCGACACAATCGAGCGAGCATTCGAGGTCCGGGCAACGTAGCCTGGTCGGTCGGTTCACTTCGCGAACATTCGGACGTTGCCCTTTTCTTGCCCTTTGGATGCAACAAGGAGCAGCAAATCGCAGCAAGCCCCGGCACAAGGCGAAGGTCTAAAATCGGCGGATTCTGCGAAGGGTGCGGCGCGCTCCGGCACTGTCCGGCACAGCGCCGCAAAGGGCGGCTAACGCCGTTTTTTCCGCCTGTTGACCGGAGGGTTGCTGGTTCCCTGGGATCGCGCGGTCGCCGGGACGCCAACAAACGCGCAAACAAGGAGACCAATCGCCCGGATTGATAGAGAAGGAGTACGTATGTGGCGCTGGGCATGGGATGGACGAACACGATGCTTCGATGATCGAGAATCCGCAGGAACTCGGCGGCGGCTTCTTCGGCCTTGTACACGACGCCCATGCCGCCGCCGCCCAGCCTTCGTTCACCAGTGCTCCCGTGCGGATCCATCGTGCTGAGCGCCAAGTTACATGTGGCGTTCACCTGGAGTGACAGGCTCGTCGCAGCTAGGGCGATTCTCGCTGGCGACAGACAAGACCGACGACGAATTCCTGATCGCGCTGCGGCGCTGGAAGACCTCAGCGGTCGCGAGGTGATGCCGTCGTAGAATACACAGCCAGTTTCGCGGCGCTGCGGACGGCGCTCGAGTTCACCAGTCTGGTAGACCGCGCGCGGGTGCTTCAGGGAGGGCTGCAGGTCGGTGCAGGAACTGACATCGCTCGTCGGCGGGTTCTCGGTTGCCCTGCATCCGTTCAACCTCGCCCTCATGTTGGTTGGCATCCTGCTGGGGGTGATCATCGGGGTGCTGCCCGGCCTCGGCGGCGCGAACGGCGTGGCGCTCCTCCTCCCGCTCACCTTCACTCTCCCTCCAACGTCCGCCATCATCATGCTGTCGTGCCTCTACTGGGGCGCGCTGTTCGGCGGGGCGATCACGTCGATTCTCTTCAATATTCCGGGAGAGCCATGGTCGGTGGCGACCACGTTCGACGGACACCCGATGGCCCAGCAAGGTCGCGCCGAGGAGGCGCTGACCGGCGCCTTCACCTCGTCGTTCGTCGGGGCCCTCTTCGCGGTCATTGTCATCACGTTCCTGGCCCCTGTCGTCGCACGCTTCGCGCTCCGGTTCGGTCCGGCGGAGTTCTTCGCGGTGCAGTTCCTGACCTTCGCCAGCTTCATCGGCATGGGACGCAGTTCAGCGTCCAAGACGATCGCCTCGATGTGCCTCGGCTTCGCGCTCGCGTCCGTCGGCCTCGACTCGGTGACCGGCCAGCTGCGCCTGACGTTTGGCAGCACGGACCTGCTCACCGGCTTCAAGTTCCTGACCGCGGTGATTGGACTCTTCGGCATCGGCGAGATCCTCGCGTCCATGGAGACGGGGCTCGCCTTCTCGGGCGCTCGCGCGCGGATCAGCCTGACGGCGGTACTGACGACCTGGAAGGAGCTCCCTCGCTATTGGGTGACCTCGCTGAGGAGCTGCCTCGTCGGGTGTTGGATGGGGATCACACCCGGCGGCGCGACGCCGGCTTCGTTCATGGGGTACGGGCTGGCGAGACGGTTCTCTCGAAACAGCGCGGGGTTCGGCAAAGGCGAGCTCGAAGGCGTCGTCGCCGCCGAAACGGCCGCGCACGCGGCGGGCACGGCGGCTCTGCTCCCGATGCTCACGCTCGGCATTCCCGGCTCGCCCACCGCGGCGGTCCTCCTCGGGGGACTCTTGATCTGGGGGCTTCAACCGGGCCCGCTGCTGTTCGTCGAGCAGAAGGACTTCGTGTGGGGGTTGATTGCGAGCATGTACCTCGGCAATCTTGCCGGCCTGATCGTGGTGCTGACGTGCGTGCCCCTGTTCGCAGCCATTCTTCGCATCCCCTTCAGCATCATCGCCCCGGTGATCATGGTCATCTGTGCCGTCGGCGCCTACACGGTGAACAATGCGATGTTCGATGTCAGGATGATCGTGGTTTTCGGCGTCATCGGCTATACGTTCAACAAGTTGTCGTACCCGCTCCCGCCACTGATCCTGGCGCTCGTCCTCGGGGATCTCGCCGAGAGCTCGTTCCGTCAGGCCATGCTGCTCTCGCAGGGGAGCCTCGCGATCTTCTGGTCGAACCCGCTGGTCGGGAGTATTGTGGGCCTCGGCTTCGTCCTGCTGTGCTGGCCGATGATTGGTCGGGTGCGCAACGCCGCGCGGGGTCGCGGACGGGCCGCAGAAGGAGCTGCAACGTGACGCTTTCGTCTCGAACCGTGCGAACGCTGGGGTGGGTGTGCGTCGTGATCGTGATGTCCGCCTGCGCAGAGCCTTCAGCGCCACAGAAGTGGCAGCCTACCAAAGCCGTCACCTTGATCGTGCCGGCCAACACCGGGGGTGGCGCGGATCAGATGGCGCGGTTCATCCAGGGGCTCGTGACGAAGCACCACCTGATGAGCCAGCCATTGGTCGTGGTCAACAAGGCGGGTGGCGCCGGCGCGGAGGGGTTCCTCGATGTCAAGGGCACGCCTCGAGATCCGCACAAGCTGATCATCACGTTGTCGAACCTGTTCACGACACCGCTGGCCACCGGTACGCCGTTCAGCTGGAGGGACTTCACACCGGTAGCCATGCTCGCGCTCGATCAGTTCGTGCTGTGGGTCAATGCCAAGGCTCCGTTCCAGACCGCGGGCGAGTACCTCGACGCCGTGAGGGCGGGGAACGATCGGCAGTTCAGCATGGGCGGCACCGGGTCGAGGCAGGAGGATCAGATCATCACTGCCGCGCTCGAGCGCGGCACCAACGGCAAGAAGTTCACCTACGTGCCGTTCTCCGGCGGCGGCGCGGTGGTCGTGCAGCTGGTCGGCGGCCACGTCAACTCGACGGTCAACAATCCGATCGAGGCGGTGGCGCAATGGAAGGCGGGGAATACCCGGCCCTTATGCCTCTTCGACCGCACGCGCAGCCCCTACACGGCCAAGATCACGGCGTCGATGGCGTGGAGCGATATTCCGACGTGCAAGGAAACAGGCGTGGACGTCGAGTATCAGATGCTCCGTGGCATCTTCATGCCGCCCGGGGTCGAGCCGGCGCACGTGGACTTCTACGTCGATCTCCTGAACGCGGTCGTCCAAACGCCGGACTGGAAGGCGTTCATGGAGCAAGGGGCGTTCAACCAGACGGTGATGACAGGTTCCACGTACCGGGGCTGGCTGGAGGCCGCCGACAAGCAACACTTCGAGCTGATGAAGGCCGCGGGCTTTCTCGCGGAGGGGAAGTGACGGACCCGCAGGAATCACCGCTCGTCTCGGTCCGCACGATGAACATCGCCGCGGCGACGATCCTGATCGCCATCGCCGGGGTCGTCATCACCGACAGCATCCGGCTGGGGTTCGGCTGGACGGCCGAAGGTCCTGCCCCTGGATACTTTCCGTTCTACATCGGGCTCTTCCTCGCCCTCGCGAGCGGCGTCAATGTCGTGCAGGCGGTGCGCGCGCGGGGAGTGCAGGCGTTCGTCACGAAACCGGCATGCCGACGCGTGCTTGCAGTGCTTCTGCCGCTCGCCGCCTATGTCGCCGTGCTCGGCTTCATCGGCATCTATGTAGCCTCGGCCGTGTACATCGCACTGTTCATGTGGGGTTTCGGGCGTTATCCGCTCCTTCGCGGAGCGATCGTCGGCGTCGCCATCGCTGTCGTGCTCTTCCTGATGTTCGAGGTGTGGTTCCTCGTGCCGCTTCCGAAGGGGCCGGTCGAGAGCCTGCTTGGCTATTGAACGCAATGAAAATCCCTGCTCCCTGAGTAAGACCTGAAGGTAAAGAGGCAATCATGGGCAAAGCCCTCGACGGTGTTCGAGTCCTGGATATGACGCACGTGCAGTCGGGACCGACCTGCACGCAGATTCTGGCCTGGTTCGGAGCCGACGTCATCAAGATCGAGCGACCCGGTGAAGGCGATCCGACGCGCGGCCAATTGCGCGACATTCCGGGCGTCGACAGCCTGTATTTCACGATGCTGAACGGGAACAAGCGCGCCATCACGCTGAATCCCAAGACCGAAGCCGGCAACAGGATCTTCGCGAAGCTCATCGAAGAATGCGACGTGATGGTGGAAAACTACGCACCCGGTGCGATCGATCGCATGGGCTTTCCGTGGGAGAAAATCCAGAAGATCAATCCGCGACTCATCTATGCCTCGGTCAAGGGATTCGGGCCAGGACCGTACGAGGACTGCAAGGTCTATGAAAACGTCGCGCAGTGCACCGGCGGTGCAGCGTCGACGACGGGTGAAATCGATCGGGTCCCTCTGGTCACCGGCGCCCAGATCGGCGATTCCGGTACCGGCATCCACCTGGTGGCGGGAATTCTGGCGGCGCTCTTCCAGCGCGAGAGAAGCGGGCGCGGCCAGCGGGTCACTTGTGCGATGCAGGACGCGGTGCTGAACCTCTGCCGGGTCAAGCTGCGCGATCAGCAGCGCCTGGCCCACGGCCCGCTCAAGGAGTATCCGCAATATCCCAACGGCACATTCGGCGCCGCCGTCCCTCGCGCCGGCAACGCCTCCGGCGGAGGCCACCCGGGCTGGATCGTCAAGTGCAAGGGCTGGGAGACCGATCCGGACGCCTACATCTACGTCGTCGCGCAGGCGCAGGCGTTCCCGATACTGGCCCGGCTGATTGGCCATGCCGATTGGATCGAGGATCCGAACTTCAACACGCCGGAGGCGCGCCTTCCCCGGCTGGATCACGTGTTCGCGGAAATCGAGAAGTGGACCATGACCATGGACAAGATGGAGGTGATGGCGACGCTCAACCCGTTGAACGTTCCGTGCGGCCCGATTCTTTCGATGAAAGAGATCGCCGAGGAGCCCTCCCTTCGCAGGACCGGAACGGTCGTCGAGGTGGACCACCCCAAGCGCGGGAAGTATCTGACCGTTGGCAATCCGATCAAGCTCTCGGACTCACCGACGGACGTGCGCCGATCGCCGCTGTACGGAGAACACACCGAAGAAGTGCTCCGCACCCTTGTTGGCCTCAGCGACGATGAAATCCAGGCAGCGCGCCAACAAGGCGCGATCTGAGGCCGACCGTGGCTTACGACGTACTCATTCTCGGCGCCTCGTACGGCTCGCTCGTCGCGACCAAGCTCTTGATGGCCGGCCATCGCGTGTCGATGGTCTGCACCAGGCCCACGGCCGACTTGATCAATCATGAGGGCACGATCGTCCGGTTCCCCATCAAAGGCCGTGAGTCGCCACTCGACATCGCATCGAAGAACCTGCCGGGGACCCTGACCGCGGCCACACCTGATGACGTCGATCCAGGCAGGTTCGACCTGATCGTGCTGGGTATGCAAGACGCCCAGTACGGGGCGAGCGGAGTTCGGGAGCTGATGGGCCGAGTCGCCGAGTCGCGCAAGCCCTGCCTGGCCATCATGAACATGCCGCCGTTGCCATACCTGAAGCGCATACCCGGACTCTCAACCGACACGCTCGAGGCATGCTACGCGGATCCGGGCGTGTGGAAGGGCTTCGATCCGGCGCTCACGACGCTGGCCAGCCCTGATCCTCAGGCGTTCCGTCCGCCGGATCAGCCCAAGAACGTGCTCCACGTGGGATTGCCGACCAACTTCAAGGCGGCGCGCTTCGATGGTTCGGAGGCGACGACCCTGCTTCGACACCTCGAGGCCGATATCGAAGCCGCGCGATACGACCCGGGCGACGGCGCGATCGAAATCCCGGTGAAGCTCAAGGTTCACGACTCGGTTTTTGTGCCGCTGGCCAAATGGCCGATGTTGATGGCCGGCAACTACCGCTCCATCCGGCGGGACGACATGATTCCGATCAGGGACGCAGTCCACGCGAACGTCAATCAGGCTCGCGAGGTCTACGACTGGGTCCGGAGACTGTGTACTTCTCTGGGTGCCGACGAGGACGATCTGGTCCCATTCGAGAAATATGCGAAGGCGGCCGAGAGCCTTGGCAAACCCTCGTCCGCCGCCCGTACGCTTTTCGGGGGAGCCGCGCACATCGAGCGCGTCGACTGTCTGGTTCGGCGCATCGCCCGCCAACAGGGACTCCAATCCGACACGCTGGATGAGATCGTCGCTCTGGTGGACGAGCGGCTCGCACGGAATCGTTCAGCCGCGCGAGTCAGGTAGAGAGAGCACTTTTTCGAGTGGTCGTCAGGTCAGCGTGGCGACGAGGCGAATCCCGCGTCGAAGTCGACGTTTTCGGTGAGTCTGACGGCCCTCGTCCGGAACGTCTCGACGAAGCGATCGATCCGGCGGCGCCCTTCGGCCAGATCGTAGTTGTCGAGGTTGAGGTTCAGCAGATCGACGTACCACGGCAGCTTGACGTCGGTCAGCACGTAGGTCTCGACGATCTCGCGGGCCACGGGCAGCGACGTGTCCTTCGAGTTGTCGTGCACGTCACGATGCGACGCCCGTCTCAGCTTGTCGTACTCCTCGGCGAGCAGCCGGACGAATAGCTCGCGGGTGAACCGATTGCCTGCACGAACCCCGGCCTCGTCATCGTCGGTCAGCGTCGCACCCTTGTGAAGCCATTCCCACAGGATGCTCAGACGGATCTCGCCGGTCGCCATATCCTCCATGAGATAGAGGACGTCGTCGTCTCCGAATGAATCGGCCGGCTTCAGGGCGGCCGCCTGCATGCCCTGTCCGAAGGCGTTGCCGTACTGCAGGGCGACGCTCAGGAGATTCCGGGCACCGCGAACGGTGCGCGGAGCCGGCTCGATGAGTCGCAGGCCGTCCTCGTCCGACCGCGTATAGCTCAGCGGCGGGAACCTCCGGCCGGCCTGGTTCGCCTCACCCACCTTCTCCCAGACCGGCCGGACGATGTGCACCATCTTCCAGTGAGCGACCCATTTGCCACTCGCGCCCTCGCGCTGCTCGCGCTCGGCGCCGGCGACGGCGCGCGCCATGCTGCTCGACACCCCCGCCGCGGATCCGACAGGAATGTTGGGCTCCATGCCGCCCTGCCAGAGCGCGAAGCGACCGGCGCGATCCGGCGTGTTCACGGCGCGCCGCACGCGGTCCTCGTAGTTCCGCATGTAGCCGTAGGTCATCGTGATCGATTCGATGTTCGGGTTGACGAAGGTCCGGTCCCAGGCGAATGCGTCGGCCACGCTGTTGATGTAGTCCCACCGGCCGGTGTTGAAGCCGACGAAGTGAGATCCCAGCACGGCGCGGATTTCCATCAATTGAAAGCACGCCTCGATCTGTTCGACGAGGACGTACACCTTGACCGTGCCCACGGGCAGCGACAGATGCTCTTCGAGCGCGACGATCAGGTCGTTCCAGAAAGCCGCCTCTTCCGCGGTTTGAATCTTGGGCAGATACAGGACCAGCGACGACCCCGCCCGCAGAAGCTCGCGATGGTTGTTCACGAGGTAGCCCGCCGTGTCCACGGCGGACGCGGAGTACCCGCGACCGTCGGCGTGGCGGACGTGTCGATCGTCGAGATGCAGCCCGCGCGGGCGGAAGATCTTCGTCGTGAAGCCCAGCTGCGCGTCGACGTCGTCGACGATCGAGCGGCGAAGGAAGCCGTCGGCCCAGCGGTTCATCTCGCGCGCGATGGTGGCGGCCACTCTCAGAAAGATCGGATCGCGGTCGATCGCCAGCTTCAGGTTGCGCTGGTTGTCCAGGGACATCGTGGAGGTCTGCCCCAGTGCGTCCTCACCATCGAACATCCAGCCGTCCGCGCCCGACAGCAGCGCGTACGCCACGTTCCGCAGACCCACTTCGACCGGCGCCGACGGCTTCGTCGCGGGGCCGGTCCCCTGAATCCACTGACGCGCGAGATCGTGAGGGATCTCGCTCCCCAGGAACGCCCCGAGGCGCGCGTCGCGGACGACGATTCCGGTTCCGGGGATGGGCGAGTCCTCGTCCAGGAAGGTGATGGGCTCGCGGTTCCTCGCGCGGGCGGCCCGCCGCTCGATTCGCGCCGCCATGACCGCACGGCGCCTGACATCGAACTCCGAGAGGCGGTCGAGCGCATCCAGCACGCTGGGCGTGAAGACATCCGCATAGCGCTTCTCCAGATCGCCCCTGATCTGAAGACCACGATTCTCAGAACCGCTCATTGGCTGCATTCCCTTCCGCCGCATCCCGTGCTCCACGATTCAACCGACTCGGCGCCGCGCGGCTTGCGCCCGAATCCATCTGCTCCAGCCCAGACGTCTCACCTGACCGCCGGCTCAGCGAGTCGTCCCGCCGGCGTCGCACACGGGTACAATTGGCGCCGGCACCCGTCATCTTGAAACAAGGAGACCCCGATGAGCGCATCCTATGGACCCGCGATTCTGCTCGATGAGGCCAAGCAGGTCGCCGCGCCGGCCCTGGCCGAAGCGCGCCGGCAGGGTTGGACCATGGCCGTGGCCATCGTCGATCCTGCGGGAACCCTCGTGTACTTCGAGAAGATGGACGACACGCAGCACGCGAGCGCCGCGGTCGCGATTGCCAAGGCGCGATCCGCCGCGCTCTTCAAGCGGGCGACGAAGGAATTCCAGGACTCGCTGGCGGGCGGCGGCGCCGGCCTGCGCGTTCTCGGCCTGCAGGGCGCCGTTCCATCCGAAGGCGGCCTTCCAATCCTCGTCGGTGGACGCATTGCGGGAGGCATCGGTGTCTCCGGCGGCACGAGTCAGCAGGATGGGCAGTGCGCGGCCGCCGGTGTCGCGGCGCTGGCCTGATCCTCCGGGGAGGATCGCCTGGCAGAGTGGACCGGCCGTTCGGGCGCGCCGGCGTCTCGTCGCGCGTCGCTTCGATGATGTCCCGAATCGTGAAACGCTGTCGACCCTTGCGGGACCGCATGATACAAGACGTTCGTCCCACACGTCGATGTCGCAGCCGATCCGCCTCGAGCCGGGGCCGATCGCGGTCCGATCTCCCGTCGAACTGGTCGGCGAGTTCGAGATGGATGGCCCGGGCGCCGCCCAAGGCCTACCGTTCGGCCGACCGGGGGCGCGGCGACCTTCGCCGCGAAGCAGCCTTCGACCTTGAGCGTGGCCATGAAGGTGGTTCAACGCCGCAGCGTTTCAGAGTCCCGGTACGGGTCGATTTGGCACGAATCCCCGCACCGACACCCGTGGGCGGTTTCAGTTTTGGAAGAACCTCGACCTGGTGTTCGCGAAAAACACCCCCGTGGGCATCGCTGGCGCAACGGCGCAGGTGCGGATCGAGATCCTCAACGCCACTAACACGCCGAACTTCGCCGGGGCGCCCGCGTTCGTCGATCTCTCCAGCTACGGCCGGATCACTTCTCAGGTCGGTTTTTCGCGCGTTTGGCAGTTCAGCTTCAGGGTCAGCTTCTAGAGAAGACATATCAACTGCAGTTGTGAATCTCGCGGAACGGCGAACCAATCATCGTAGTTGACTGTCTCCCGAAGGATGGGCGAACGCCTACGCCGAACGGTTCGTACGGTCGATCAAACACGAGTGCCTCGATCGCATGGTGCCGCTGGGCGAGCGCCACTTTCGACGGACCCTCACGCCTGAACTCCACAGGACGCCGTCAGCCGTAGAATAGTGTCGCGCTGAGAGCCCCGATGCGCCGATTCGAAGACCCCAAGCTCGCCGAGCTCGCCCGTTTCTCCGAGGACCTGGCAGGACAGAGAGGTCGCGTTCTGCATCTGTTGCATCTCGAGCTCATACAGCGCGGGGCCGGTCTGTGGTTTCAGGCACGGCAGGGTGAAGAGACCCTCCCGCCGTGGCCCCAAGGCGACGATGAGGATCCTCTGGAGGAACCGTTTGGGCGCCTTGCGGACGAGACCCGTCTGCTGACGCCGAACGACTTGGCTGAACTGCGCCGTGGCGAACGCCCCACGGGAACTGCGCCGGAACCGGATCTCACGAAGCCGGGCGACCACGGTTCCTGGAAGCCGCGGGTTCCGAGCGATGAATGGCCTTATCGCATGACGTGGCGCCTGCCCGACAACACATGGAAGCGTATCGGGGTTGACGTCCCCAGTTGCGGCAATCTGTGGATTTTCGACTTCGACTACTCGACGCGCGTTCCCCGGTGCGGGGGACTGAACTACGCTCGTGATTACCGGGCCACCCTTCTCCGCGCCTTCGCCGAAGCGTTTCGCTGCTGTCGGGAACGCGACCCACAATGTCCGGACGCGCACGTGTGGATGTTGGGCGCTCATTGGGGATGCGTCATCGACGGCGGTGCTCCGACGCTGAACATTGTGTTCAAGTTCGCGGTCGCCTGCATCGCACAGTAGTCCGCAAAGAAGCGGGAGAGGGACGATACCCACTCACTCTGCGACGGTCCATTGCCGGCGGAGCCGCAGGGACCTGCCGGTCGACTAGGCGGGGCGATGCGACAGCAGGAAGCTCCGGATGTGGCGGACCGCCAATGGGATCTTCTCCGGCGTGTCTTTCCAGGGATACAGGCTCAGTTGACCTCTTGGCGCGAGCATCGC
Organism: uncultured Acidobacteriota bacterium; assembly: GCA_963817395.1. Taxonomy (GTDB): domain Bacteria; phylum Acidobacteriota; class Vicinamibacteria; order Vicinamibacterales; family CAVPJW01; genus CAWGYQ01. Next base: position 30,928 of record CAWFOC010000004.1, read on the forward strand.
GCTTTCGATGGCGACGGCCAATGAATGTCCGGGGGTATCGTCCGGCAGGACGAGAACCGGCGTCTGGCACGCCTTCACGAAGTCGCGCGTCACCGTGAACACGAAGTCAGGATTGTTGCGGAACATTCTGGTCAGGAATTGATCGACCACCTCACTCGTGACGTCAGGACGCCGCTTGACCACTTCTGCGCCCCAGCCGTTTCTCTGGCTGTCATAGAGAGCGTTCGGCAACTCGGGGCGGAACCCGACCGGCTGCGCGGGCACGGCCGCGACGACGCGATTGGGCGCCCGCTTGATAAGGTTCCAAATGAAAGGTCCCGCGATGCAGAAGCCGAGCACCATGAACCGGTCGACCCCCAGATGATCCATCAGGCCCAGATGATCGTCGGTGTAGGAGTCCCACGGCCGGTCGAGCTCGAGCGGGCCGGTAGACTCACCGGCAGAGTTGCGCAGGTCGGCGTAGATACAGCGGAACTCTCCCCCGAACGCCTCGATCGTGTTGAAGGGATTGCCGCCGCGAATTCCCGCGATCGTCGAGCCGTTCAAGCCGCCGCCCGGGATGAGCAGCAGCGGGAAGCCCGCGCCCGTCTCCGCGTATCGGATGCGGACGGTCCCTCGCTGGTAGAAGCGATCGCCTGCTCCGCTGTCGCTCTGCTGCGCGAACACCGAGGGCGTCGCGGCCATCGCCGCCGCTGCGGCGCCGGTCTTCAGAAGCTTGCGTCTCATTGGATCCATGATGCGTCCTGTTCTTCTTACGGCACGGAAAGAATCTACCACGGGAAGCACACCAGTCTGTTCAAGACCGGGCGGCTCCCGCGCAGTCCGTCCGACGAATCCGCGCTTCGCAGGGGCTTGATTACATTGAAGTAAGGGGCGACGATGGTGACTTCCATATTCTGCGCGGCGTCAACTGCGCTGATGCGTGGGTTCGCGGCGCTCATCGAGTACGGCGGACGTCGGATCTGTTCGATACTGGCAACGATGCGGGCATAGTCGCGCGCAACCTCTAGCAGCTCGGAGTGGACTTGACGCGCCTCGTCCAGTGGTCGATCGCACCGAGGGCGGCGGCGATCGACCGTGATATAGATCACGGTCGAGTCTGGAGGCTAAAGCCATGCCGTTCTATCTGACACGATTCAGCTACACACCCGAGACATGGGCTCGGCTCATTAGCAACCCAGAGGATCGCCGTGCGGCAGCGCGGCAGTACATCGAATCCGTCGGCGGCAAGCTGCATGGCTTCTGGTACGCGTTCGGCGACCACGACGCCTATAACCTTTGGGAGGCGCCGGACAACGTCTCGATGGCCGCCGTCGCCGTGGCGATCAGTGCCGGCGGCGCGCTGAGCTCGCTTCAGACAACTCCGTTGGTCACCGTCGAGGAGACGCTGGCGGCGCTCGAAAAGGCGCGCTCGATCAAGTACAAGCCGCCCGGCGGTTGACAGCTGTCGCGCGACCGTTCCGAACAATTGCGTTGGTCCGACCACACCAAATCGCCCTGACCAATGTCGTTGGCGCAATTGGCTAACGCGATGTGCCGCGGGGAAGTGGCGCGCGCGCGGGCGATGATCCCAGCAGAGAAGCTGCTCGAAGGGTGTCGGCTGCGGCAATCTCATGCTGTCCTCAGGCATCCCCCAATCGCTTCGCTCATCGGGGTTGCCACGAGTCCACCTCTTGCCTCCCGCTGCGCGAGCGCGGCGTCAAGCCAGCCCACTGGCGCATGAGCGCCCACGACGCACGAGATTCGTTCAACAGACTACGATGTCGTCAGAGACGCAAACGGGAGGAGGCACCTTGCACAAGCCACCAGTTCAAGATGATGAAACTCCGAAGGCTGGACCCTCAGGAGCCACAGACGCACTGCCTGAACGAATCGAGAAGTTCGACGAGGAGGGCGGGGATCAGCCACAGGCGCCATCTGAAAAGGCGGTGAAAGAAGGATTGAAGAAGGCCCTCAAGAACAAGAATCGAGTGGGAGAGTAAACGATTTCGGCGATTGCCTCGAGCCCTGAGAGCGGCAGAAGGGCACGAGCCATCGAGAGCCCACTTCGCCCTAACCAACCCTGTGCGGGCATTCATTGCGTCCAGGAGGGCTTGGCGCGGCAGGATGAACGTGAGTTCCGCCGCAAGAATGAGGACCCGGACGTCCCCGAACAACGGCAACGGCTTCGGCGAGTGTTGGGCTATCGCGCGAGGAGACGGCAGTCGAGGGCCGCTGCGAGGCTCCTAGCGGCGCATCTCAGCCCAGCCGGCCAGTCCCTCGCGAGAGCGAACGAAATCGAATTGCCGAAAGTGGCCGAGTATCTCAACGTCGGTGCCGCGTTCGAGCGTCGTTATGACCGCCGCGGCGCTCAGCGGCCTCTCGCGCAAGGCGAGCGGTTCGGCCAGGGGGTGTCGTCGAAGCGGCGGCTCTGCAGTCACGACGGAGGCCTCCCTGACGTACCCGACCGCGCCGTCCGGCAGCAGCAAACGGTGCCACGTGCCGCTCACACCAAGCCGATGAGCGATCGTGGACGGATCAAGCGTTCCGCGCTGAGCGCTGCCGGCCGACGGCCCGGCCAGGAGAGGGGTGCGCCCGCTTCGGGTGCGCACGAGTGTTCCGAGCAGCGTCGGTTCAACGGCGGTGGCCCGCAGATTCTCATCGGGCGCCAGAAATGGCGCCGGGTCAATGGCCCCATCGTCATATATGCCGAAGTGGAGATGAGGTGAAGCGGTGCGCGCATTGCCGGTGTTGCCGACATAGCCGAGCACGTCGCCTTCGCGGACCCGGACGCTCCCGTCGATCGCCCAGCGATCGAGATGCGCGTAATAGTACCTGGTTGCGCCAATCACGCCATCGCGGAGCCACACGACGTTGCCGCCGAGGTCGTTCGTATCGGTGTGGGCGATGCCGTCGGTCACAGCGAGTACCGGTGTGTGCCGAGGGGCGAAGATATCGATGCCTTCGTGGGAGCGCGTCCCGCTGTCACGCTGGGCGCCGAAGCCGCTTTGAACAGCGCGGGGTTTCAGTCCAGAGACGGGAAACGTTCGGATCGTCGCAAGCGTTTTCTCCGCGAGCGTGAACCGCCCGCTGCGAAGCAGTTCCGGTTGCAGCCGAATCACGTAGGTGGCGGTGCGTTCGACGACGTATTCAATGAGCGGCTCACCGTCCTTGAGAGATGCGACGCGGCGGAGTTCGCCGCTGCTTTCACTCCTGAACAGGTCGACGAACAAGCGCCCTGGCTCGCTCGTTGCGAATCCGATTTCGATGACCATACGACGGCCCCGCTCGAGCTGCAGGCGGTACGCGACCGCGGTTGGCTGGTCGGCGGCGAAGTATCCGGACTCGGCGAACGGCGAGACGATCGGGGCCGCGCTGCGGAGCGCCGACTCGCTGGCAGCCGTCCATTGCGCACCCAGCGTTGTCTTGTCCAGACCGGCCCCGCGGAGCATTGAGGCGTATTCGTCGTACGGCGATGAGATCAGCGAGAGTCGCCCCGCGCCAGTGCAGCCCGCGGAAAGGACAAGTGCGATGAGCGCTGACCGCGTCACGACCCGGCGTTCGACCGCCATACCCACTAGAGTTCCACGAATGAGGCCGAGAGCCAACCTGAGCCGAACGGCATCGGTGCGACGTCACGCATGCCGCCCGGTTCGGTTGTGCTGCCGCTCGCCGACAGGAAAGGTTGGCGACGAAGACTGGAATGTCCGATGGTGTGCGTTGCCATGCCGGCAGAAACCGAAATAGAGGACCGGCGCGAGATTCAGGATCTCGGTCGTTTCTTCGCGGCTCGGCGCCTTCCCGATGGCTTCGCCCTTTTCGGGCTCTTGGGCTTCGATCTCACCCGCTCCGGCAGTTTCTTCCTCCCCGTCTCACGATTCCATTCCTCGAAGGTCTGATTGGAGATTTTTCCTTCGACGAGCAACTGCGCGAATTTCCGGCGTTGCGCCTGACTCTTGAATGGCATGCATCACTCTCCGCTCATCTGTGGGCACGAATCTCCAGAGGGTTCGAGTCCAGCCTGAGGAGCCAACCCTGTAGCCACTAAAATCAGCAGCTCTGAATGGAGATGCGACAGAGCGGCAGGATGGTACACACGCTGTCGGACGAGCCAACGACTGAAGGCTTGGCGCGCGCCGTCGCGCGGCAAACGAGTCCTCTCAGCTACGACGCAATCAACCCGCAGGCAAATTGTCGGCGCTCATCGACCATCCCGAGCGAGTCGGTCAGGGGAGCTTCGCGATGATGGCGTTGGCGAGCGCGACGACGTCGGGCTTGATGGCCTCGGCGGTGCGTCCTGACGGCACACTCACCTGGAGATCGAGGGAATGCTTGCCCGTCCAGACCATCAGCTCCGCATACCGGTCCCGGTTGCTGCGGAAATAGCCGCCCTCACCAGCTCCGGAGATCGGCTGGAGGTCCTTGGCGGACGCTGTTCGTTTCCCACCACGCCCCGGAAACAACTGCAGCCGGACGGCGCCGTACTGACAGGCAGTGCCCGACGTCCCGAGTGCCTCCTCTTGCGGCGGGATCAGGTCCAGTATTTTCTTGTTCTCCGTGAATGGGGCGACAAGGTCCCTGGTCAGCACTGCGCAAGCACGGACGGTCGGCTGACCGGCTGCAGGACCGCCCGAGCGGGTCTGGGAAGCGGCTGTCTCAGACGTAATGCAACTGCTTGCCAGGAACAGCGCGACAACGTGACGCATTTGGTCCTCCCGTCGGCCCCCGAGCCATACGGCTCTGTGCTCTGTCCAGCCCCGTGCCCGATTATAGACGCCACGAACGGAATTCCGACCCCAGGTCCACCAAGGTCTCGAGCAGGTCCCTTGCGCCGACATCGAGCATCGAAATACCCGAGGCCGTGCTCCATGAAGCCACCAGCCAGATGTGGGCAGGCGTCCGAGATCTCACGTCTGGGGAGTATCTGCCCGAGTGTGCGGCCTACGCCGATATCTCCGCAGAAAATCGTCAACGAGTGGGGCATTCCCGGCCGAGAGATTCGCCGCGGACACTGCGAGTCGTCAGCGGCTCTCAGGCTGGGCTGGCGTCCTCGACGCATCTTCTGCAGACGCGGCGTGTGATGCGCGATCTGCCGAACGATTGCGTTCAGCTTGATGAAACGTTGTTTCCGGTGGATGCTTATCAGTCCCGGTGGTCAGACGGCTCTCGCTCCTGATGGTGGTACTCGCGCTCTCCTGCGGACGAGAGCGCACCCCCACGCAACCGTCCACATCCGAGCCACCGCGACTGATCGCGGTGCTCGGTGACAGCCTGTCGGTGTCGCCCTCTCCAGACGAGTCGTTCCCCGCTGTGCTCCAACGCCGTCTTGCGACTGACCGGCCCGGATGGATGGTGCTCAACGCGGGCATGAACGGCGCCACCACCGCCGACGGGCTCGCACGGCTGAATACTGTGCTGGCCCGACGACCGCAGATCCTCATCCTGGCCCTCGGCGCGAACGATGGCCTGCGCGGCGTGCCCGTCGAGAGGATTCACGCTCAGCTCGCCGCGATCATCGAACGGTCGCAGGCGGCCTCGGCGCAGGTGCTGCTAGCGGGCATGGAGACGCCGCCGCTGCGCGGGTTCGACTACAGTCTCGCCTTCCGCGGCATCTACCCGGAGCTGGCACGCCGGTTCGACGTGCCGCTGGTTCCTTTCCTACTGGCCGGTGTGGTGGCCAACCCTGATCTCAACCAACCGGATCTGGTGCACCCGAACCGAGACGGCGCACGTCGCATCGCCGAAAACGTCTGGCCCTATCTCGTCCCGCTGCTGTCGCGAGCGACATCGACGGCGGTACGGAGAAGTCCCGTCAGTCGCGTGTTCGCCTGACCGGCAAACCGTCATCGACGTGCGGAACGCGTGACGCCTCTCTCCTGGGTCTCGCCGGCGACCTGCAGCTCGGGATCGTCTTCGAGGATGCGGCGGAACCCCTGGCGGACAGGGCGTAGTCTTCCACGAGGACGATACGGATGGGCATAGGGGAATCTGGGTTTGGCGCCCGCCGATTGCCGGCTGGGATTACACTCGGGAGCAATCAGGAGGGGCTGTGACGGATTCGGATGTTCGGGCACGCATCGAGGCGCTCGAGACGCAGGTACAGGAGCTCAAGTCTGTCCAGGACTTGCTGATGCGCCTGGTGGCCACGACCAGGCCGCTGGCGAGCATGCTCGCGTTCTACGGCGCTACGGAGACGACCGAGCATGCGCTCTATGGCCTGCTCGACGAGTTGGCAGCGAACGCGCGCGGTCCAAAGCCCGGCCAGCCGACGTTTTCCTACTTCCAGATGCGACTGGAGGAGATCCTGCCAGCCCTGCGCGGCGACAGGGCGTTCATCCAGACGCTGATCGACACGCTGAAAGTGGATCGGCCGGCCTACCGCGACCTGCACGCGTACATGGTCAGCCACCGATGGCCGAAGTGGGACTGACAATCAACACGGGGTTTCGCAACGCCTTGTCAGGCAGCATCATAGAGATCTAACGAGCCTCCCCGGAAACTCGAAAGATTCGGCCGTAATGAGTGACCTCATTGGCACCTCCCAGGCGCTGCAGAGCAGCCCACAGAAGGACTTGGTTCGCCGTGAGCACCGGTCGTTCAAGAGCCTCCTCGAGCGCAGCGATGGCGCCGCTAGCTCGTAGTCCATTGCCTGCAATAAGAAGGCAGTCGGCAGTAGAAGAAATGAGCGCTTTGGCTCGCTCAAACACGTCAGCTGGTCGCACCTCTGTGAATGTGCGAGTCGGTGTCATACGTTCGCATCGAACCACATCCAGCCCATGACCTCGATAGTAGCGCTCACCATTCGCATTCGTTTCTGCGCCCCTGGAACTTTCTGCTGCAAGCGACTTCGCAGCGACTCTTCCTCTTGCCGTTCAATGAAGTAACTGCTGCTGGAATACCCAAATAGGATTGCCGAAGGCGCCAATTCCGTTAGGCGATCGACTGCGCTATCGACATGAGGCGCTTCTGCGTATTCACGGGCCTGTGGGCGGCGTGCGATCCGCGAAGAATGCACCGACACGCCGGGCGGGGCCATCGCGGCGATCTCGGACTCTGGGACCGGGTCAAAGTCCGGTGTTATTACACCAATGCGAGCGCGTGATGCACCGTCCGGTTGCCATTGCGCGCCTTGTTGAGCGGACGCAGGACGTTGGGGAAGGAGGGGACTGGCAAACACCGACAGCGCGGCGGAGCGAAGTAGTGTTCTGCGGTTCATGGAAGCTATCCTGCGTAATCTCGTGCGCGACAGGACGGATGCTGTCTACCGGTCGGCTTGAGCCGCGTGCCTTGGCGACAGTCGCACGGGGCAACAGGCGCGTCTGCTCCAAGCCGAGTGAGACAGCCCCCAGATTCCAACTGCCGTCGATCATCGCGGTTCGCGGCGCAAAGGACGTCCAGGATATCTCGCGGTCGTCGAGTTCTTGTCAAAGACGATCTGCCCGTTGACCCAAACGGTTCGAACGCCAACGGCCTGGGCCTGAGGAGACTCAAAGGTCGATCGATCCGAAATGGTCTCGCGGTCGAAGAGGACCACGTCTGCAAAATATCCTGGCCTGATCAGGCCTCGATTGATGATGCCGAGATTGCTCGCCGTGAGACTCGACATCTTGCGCACCGCCTCCTCGAGCGGAAAGAGCCGCTTGTCACGGACGTAAGGACCGACGACCTTGGCGAAACTACCGAAACCGCGTGGATGCACGCCCGTCGAGAGGCCGTCGCTGCAGACATTCGCAAACGGCCATCGGATCAGTGTCTCGACGTCGGCGTCAGACATGCCCTTGGCGACAACGTCCGTGTCTGGTCCGCCCTCTTCGGCTAGAAGATCCATCATCGTTTGCACATGCGATGTCATGCGCATCTGAGCGATTTGGGCGAGCGTCTTTCGTGCGTATTCGGGGTGGCTCGGGGAGCCCTTCTCGAAAATGATGTCGTCTGCTGGCGTCAAGTGCGACAGAATGAATTCGGTTTCGACGCGATCGGTGAAATTTCTGCTCGGGTAGAACACTCCAAGATTTGACTGCCAGTACGTGTATGGATAGATGTCTGCAGTAATCTGCACTCCTGAGGACCGCGCAGTGTCAAGCACGCGTATCAAACGATCCGCTTGACCCCACAGATCAGACATCGCCAATTTCACATGTGACACCTGCACGGGCATGCGGGTCACGCGGCCAATCGCGATGATTTCGTCGATCGCACTCCACACTTCACGATCCTCGCTCCGAATGTGACTGATGTAGCGACCTCCCATGACGGCAGCCGCTTGGGCAAGAGCCGACACTTCATCAGGAGTGGAAAATATCCCTGGGTCATACTCGAGGCCGGTCGAAAGACCGAGCGCGCCGGCGTTCATCTCGGCGCGAAGCAAGCTCCTCATGCGGTCAAGCTCGTCGGCCGTCGCGGCGCGCCGAAAATCGGTCCCGAGCACCCTCGTGCGGATGCTCCCGTGGCCCGCATAGGAGGCAATGTTCACGGCGACGGGCTCTGCATCGAAGCGCTTGAAGAGTGTGTCGAGCTCGATTCCGTCGCCATCCTGACCAACCACGATCGTCGTCACGCCCTGGCTGACCATGGAAAGGGCATCGCGGCCAGTCGCCAGGCCACGGTCGTGATGACTATGGCTGTCGATGAAACCTGGGGCTAGTGAGAGCCCTTGGGCTTCGATGACGACGTCTGAGGAAGCTGCAGTCAGTCGCCCAACTTCGACGATGCGATCGCCGACAATTCGAACGTCCTCAACCCGAGGGGACGAACCGCTGCCGTCAATAATGGAAGCACCCCGGATGAACGTTGATGTCGGCTGCTGAGCAGCGGTCGGCGAAACGAGACACCACGCAACGCAAGCGATAATTGCGGTGGCGCCGGCTCGATGAGATGCATGAGACATAGCACTCCTGCACAATGGGTGACCAACTCCACTGGGCTGTCTACCTACTCTTGGAGTAGACCGGCATCGTGCTGTCGACGATCAGCGCCTACACAGTGGACTGAACATTCCACCCCGGTCGGAGAAGCAACAGACGGCGCCGTGTCATCCGCCGGAACGCGCTCTAAAGGCCAGATAGGCCACGATCAGGACCATCACCGCGAGTACAAGTCGTGCGACGCTCATGAGCCGCGTGCGTGCCACCGGTCGTGAATCCTTCGGCTTGATGCCGGTCAGCGCAGCGAAGACGGCGACGAGCAGTGCGATGAGCAGCCATGTGAGCCAGGTCACGCCGCTTTTTGCAAGCACATTCCTTGCCGTCGTCTGGACGGACGTTGATCATGTTCTGCCCGGCGGTGGTGATCGGGTCGCGCAGCAGATCGCAACAGCGTGTTAGGCCGAGCCTGTTACTCCTTCTCTCGCTTCTCAACCTTGTGATTCAACGCCTCGACCTCGGCCAGCAGCCGGTCGAGGTCGGCGCGGCGGTAGAGCTGGCCATCGGCGACGACGGCACGGATCTTCTGCGTGTTGCGGATGTCTTCGAGGGGGTTGGCGTCGAGGAGCACGAGATCGGCGAGCTTGCCCGGCTCGATCGTCCCCAGCGAGTCCGCCAGGCCAAGCACGCGCGCAGGATTGAGCGTGGCCGCCTGCAAAGCCTCGAGTGGAGTCAGACCGGCTTCGACCAGCCTGACCAGCTCCTCGTGCAAGCTGAGGCCCGGGACTCCCATCGGGATGTCGACGTCTGTCGCCGCCAGCAGCACGACTCCGGCCTTATTCGCGAGACGAACATTCTCCAGTTCGAGAGGGGGGATCGGCCGAAGGATCGATTGAAGCTCCCGAGTCGTTTCCGAGTCGAGCAAGTTCGCCCAGTTGCGACGGATCGCCTCGGGGACGAGTCGCATGCGGGCGGTGTCCGAAAGGATCTGGTCCGCGTGCACGATGTGGTGATAGACGAGCAGATCGGCAGTGACCGCCACACCGTTGTGCCGGTACGCCTCGAAGGCCGACGCGCAGGCGGCCGGATCCCGGCTGTCGTAGAGCGCGCGATAGTGTTGGATCTGCATCAGCAGGAGCTTCTCGCTCCCCGGCGGGCCGTCGTAGTCGGCGAGGACTCCCGCGAAGCGTTCCCGTTCGTCGTCGGCCTCGGTGGAGCAACCCGCCGCGAGGGCCTCCGGATGCTCGACCGTGCGCTGACCGGCGGCAGCGGCCTCTTCGGGAGTGATGCGGAAGGGGACGTGACCGTCCACGGGGATCTTTCTGCGCCTGGCCTCGTCGATGATCGCGAAGTAGGCCTCCCTGGAGACGTTTTCGTAGACCTTGATGAGATCGGCGCCATTCGAGGCCAGCTGCTCCACCACCGCCCGAGCCTCCGCCGCGGTGCGCACGACGACCTTCTTGCTGCCGCCCAGGGGAGGATCGCCGTCGACCGCAGGACCGGCGCTGAGGAATCGGGGTGGGCCGCGACGACTTCCCTCCGCCAACTGGCGCTTGATCGTGTTTGTCAGCTCGAGCGTCACGTCGGCGGTGCCGTCGTTCATATTGCGAACGCCGGTGACGCCGTAAGCGAGGAACAGAGGAAGGTGCCAGTCCTGGGCCGCGATCGATCGGTTGGCTGTGTCAACCTCCACGGGATTCACCGAGTGGACGTGCATATCCCACAGGCCGGGGATGACGTAGCGGCCTGCAGCGTCAACCAACTCCGCATCGCGGGGTATCCGGACCTGGTCGGCCGGGCCCACGGCCGTGATGCGATTGCCCGCGACAAGAACGGTCTGTTTGGCCACGGAGCGATCCATCCATCACATCGACGACGGTGACAGCTCGGATGGCCACGGTCGGGGCCCGCGTCCGCGCGTCGCGGATGGCCACCGTTGGCGCCCGCGGCGTGCATTCGATGAGCAGCAGGCAGGCAATACCCAACAGGATCTTCATCAGCCTCGTGAGAGCTATGGTGTCTTTCCCTCCATCTGCCTTGCCAATCCCACGTGTCTTTGCGCGTCGCCCGCCCGGCCCTGCCGGTTGTAGATATCGGCCAGCACGTAATGACCCAGCGGCGCTATCTTCGGATCGGGATTGCGCTCGAGACCCTGTCGCGCAGCCTCCTCGGCTCCCGCCAAATCACCGGCGTTGAGGAGCGCCTGGGCGAGATAGAGGAAGCCTGTTCCGAATGCGGGATTCGAGGTCACGGCTTCGCGATAGCGGGCGAGGGCCTCTGCGTGGCGCCCGGAAGTTGCAAGCAGCTTGGCAAGGTTGAAGCTCGCGGCGTGGTTCTTCGGGTTGACCGCCAGCTCCGCTTCGTACTCGGCGGCCGCGGCGGCCGGCTGTCCGCTGTTCTCGCGGAGAACGGCCAGCGCGAAATGCGCGTCCGGCACCTCCGGGCGCTCCGCGAGCGCCTCGCGCAGCAGCTTCTCACCGTCTCCGGCGCGGTTCGTCTCGATGTAGCTCTCGGCCAGCTTGACCAGGAGGCCCGCGCGTTCCGTTCCCGTCTTCAGCGCTTCCTTCAGTAGCGTCTCGGCGCCGGCGAAGTCACGCCGCCGCATCCGGATGTCGGCAAGCTGAAACGCGGCCCGGCCGTCGCGCGGATCGAGCGTGCGCAGCCGCTCGAACCCGGCTTCGGCATCCTCGAGTCGTCCCATGCTCTTGTAGGTGATCGCGAGACTGAAGATCGCGCCGCGGTTCTCCGGATCGAGGGCAAGCGCCTGTTGATACGCGGCCGCCGCGTCGGACAAGCGTCCCGTTTTGACGCTCAGATTGCCCAGCATCGTGTGCGCTTCTACGATTTGGGAGTCGGTGGCCAGTGCCCGTCGCACCTTCGCGATGGCGTCCTCGACGCGATTGTCGATGGAATCGGTCCCCGCCAGTTTGAGCAGGTTGTAGAGCTCGATCTTGTCCTTGGGATCGCCGCGCGGCCGATCGTCCAGGGTCGCGGTGGTCACGCTCGCAGACACATAGCCGAGCGCCCGGAGGCGTTCTTCCACCTCGGGATCGATACGCTGTGGCCCTTTGGCCGCTTGCGCCCGCGTACTTTGTGCGACGAGATCAGTCAAGGCTCGCTGAAGGGCGTCGGCACGACCGGGATTTTCGGTGGCAAGATTCCGGGTTTCCCCCGGATCGACCTGGTGGTCGTAGAGCTCGCGGCGGGGCGCGCGAATGAACTTGTAGCGCCCGTCGCTCACGGCCGTGAGCTCGCTCCACCCGTAGTGGTAGCGGGGATAGAAGCTCTCGCTGTAGGCGATGAGCTCCAGCCGCTGGCCGGAGAACGCCGGCGAAAGGTCCTGACCCTGCATCCGGGCGTCGGTGACGATGCCGATCAGCGAGAGAATCGTCGGCATGACATCGACAATGCGTACCTGGTCGTCAACGACTCGCGCAGGCACGCGAGGTCCGGCCACGATCAGCGGAATGTGCGTCGTCGCCTCATAGATGAAGAATCCGTGCGTCTGTTCCTTGTGCTCTCCGAGCGACTCACCGTGATCGCCGACGACGACGATGAGAGTGTTGTCGAGGCGGCCATCAGCCTCGAGCGCGCCGAAGAGACGTCCGAGCTGGATGTCGGTGTATGCGATCTCGGCGTCGTATCCTCCTGACATCGTGCGGGGGAACCGCGAACGGATGTCGCGCGGCGCTTCGTAGGGCGTATGCGGATCGTAGAGGTGCACCCAGGCAAGAAACGGCGTGTCCCGGTCTTCTGCGAGCCACGCGAGCGCGCGATCGATCACCTCGCTCCCACGCCGCTGGATGGCGTCCATGCCGGGCGTCTCGGCCTTCGACAGGTCGAAGTCGTCGAAGAACAAATCGAAGCCCTGTCCGATGCCCCAGCGTCCGTCCAGCACGAACGCCGCGACGAATCCCCCCGTTCGATAGCCGCCCGCCTTGAGCGCTTCGGCAAGAGTCGATGTGATCCGGCTCGAGGTAGAACCCGCCGTTGTCGCGGACGCCGTGGTAGGCGGGCCAGGTGCCGGTCAGGAGCGATGAGTGCGCCGGCAGGGTGAGCGGGACCACGGTGCTGGCACGCGCGAACCGCGTGCCGCGCGCCGCGAGGGCGTCGAGCACGGGCGTCTGCGCTCCGGCGTAGCCGTAGCTGCCAAGCCGATCCGCACGCAACGTGTCGATTGTGACGAGCAGCACGTTGGGCGGCGGCGAGGGCACGAAGCCACCACGCCGCCCCCGCACCGGCGGCGGCAAGAATCGCGAGACCAATCAGGAGCTTCGCGCAAGGCTCAGGACTCACGTTCTCCCTCAAGGCATCGCGACTTTCAACGGCCGCGACTCGACGAGACCCTGGCCCTCGACGATCGCCAGCAGTCGATCCGCCGCCAGATCATTCAGACGCTCGACGCGGCCCGACGGCCAGTGGACCTCGAGCGTGTCGAGACGTGTGGCGGCGCCGAGGCCGAAATGCAGGCGCAGATCGTTCTGCGAGAGATAGCTCGATCCGCCGCGCACTTCATCCGTCTGCATCCTTTTTCCCGTCCGGACCACGACGCGCGCGCCGATCGCGCTCCTGTTGCTCTGGCGGCCCTGAAGGCTGACGAGCACCCGGTGACCACCGGGCGAGCGGTTGACGAGCAGCGTGGGCGGGTCGTCCATGTTCACGACGAAAACGTCCACGTCGCCGTCGTTGTCGATGTCGCCGAAAGCCGCACCGCGGCGTGAGAGCAGCGGCAGGCGGTCCAGCCCGCTCGAGCCGCTCGTGTCGCTGAACGTGCCGTCGCCGTTGTTGCGGTGCAGGAGGATTGGCTGCCGATACGTGGTGCCCACCTTCGCCAGATCGATCTGCGGGTAGACGTGACCATTCACGACGAGGAGATCGAGCCAACCATCGCTGTCGTAGTCGAGAAAGTCGGTCGCCCATCCGACGTGTGGAATGGAGGGCGGGCCGACGCGCGCCGTCCAGCTGGCGTCGGTGAATCCCTCGGCGCCAAGATTCCGGTAGAGCGCGTTGGGCTCGTCCGAGTAGTTCGTCACGAAGAGGTCGAAATCGCCGTCGCCGTCGTAGTCGCCAAAATCGACGCCCATGCTGCCCTGCGGGCGTCCGTCGCCGCTCATCGCCGTTCCGCTCACGAGGCTGATATCCTCGAACGTCCCGTCCTGACGGTTGCGGTACAGGTAGTTGGGTTTGGTGTCGTTGGCGACGTAGAGGTCCGGCCAGCCGTCGCTGTCGACGTCGCCCCAGATGGCGCCCATGCCGTAGAACTTCGCCGTGTCAGAAACGCCCGCACGCGACGCGACCTCCTCGAACGTTCCGTTGCCACGATTGTGGAAAAGCAGATCGCTCTCGCCGGGAAGCCCGGCTGGACCGCACTGCACGTAGATGCCGCGATACCGGCAGAACTCGTCGCGGCCGAACTCAGGCAGGCGGTCGATATCCACTGCCACATAGCGTGCGACGAACAGATCAACGAAGCCGTCGCGATCGTAGTCCGCAAACGCGCCACCGGTGCTGAACCCGCCGGCGCCCACCCCAGCGGCAGTCGTGACGTCCTCGAACGTGCCGTCTCCCCGGTTGCGAAACAGCGCGTTGGCGAAGAATCCCGTCACGTACAGATCGAGATCTCCGTCGTTCTCGATATCGGCGGCGGCAACGCCCATTCCCCAGCCCTTCTTCGTCAGGCCGGCCTGGGAGCTGACGTCCGTGAATGTCAATGGCGCGTCCTGCCGGTACAGCGTCACCAGCAGATCACCTCCCGCTTTGAAACGCTCCACGCTCGAGCCGTTGACTGTCACGAGATCGAGATCGCCATCGGCGTCATAGTCGATCGCTCCCGCGCCGCCGCTCATCGATTCGATGATGTACCGCTTCTCAACGGAGGAACGGTGTGGAACAGACAGCCCGGCGGCCGCGGCGACGTCCTCGAAGATCCCGATCGCGGGCTGAAGAGGCGGGAGGTTGCTGATGCGCGCCGACTGGGCCGGGCGCGCGAGGACAGCGCCGAACGCGACGAGGACGCCGGCCAGGAGCATGCGAGACACCGATGATACCGAGCGGGACACGGGAACCCGCGGGTCAGTATAGTTGCTCGAAGGCCTCGACACGCATGAGATTGGCTTCGCCGCTCGCAGCCGCCCTGGCGCTCATGTCGACAGCGGTCGCCAATCAGGCGCCGCAGCCAACCTCGATCGATCCGCTGCGAGAGCAGTACCAGGCGGCTCAGACATTTCAGCTTGCCGGCGATCTCGAGCGAGCCGAGGCGGTCTACGCGCGCGACGTGCTCCCGCGCGCCTTGCGTCGTCTGGCGGCGCTCGCGAGCGCGGAAGGCCGTCAGGACGACGCGAGGCAGTATCTGGAAGAGGCGCGCGGGCATCAGCCCGATGATCCTCTTGTGACACTGGATTTCGTCGTCGTGCTGCTGCGCGCGGGCGACAGCCAGACTGCACGCCAGCTGGCGCGCGAGGTGTCCAGCGCCGACCCAAAAAACGCGCGGGCGCTTCGCCTGTACGGGAAGGCGCTCCTCATCGCCGGGGAGAATGCGGAAGCACGGTCGGTCCTCGAACGATCGATGCGGCAGGCGACGGAGTTCGACACGGGCCTGTCGCTCGCGTACGCGAACCTTCGCACGAAGCGCCTGCCCGAGGCTCGCGCGCTCTTCGATGAAATGATGGCGGGCAACTCGTCCGCCGAGATTCGAAGCCTTATCGCACGGGCCTATCTCGAGAACGGGCTCGTCGAGCCGGCCGCGTCGTATCTCGAGCAGGCGCTCAGGCTGAATGCCGACCATCAACCGTCACGACGGCTGCTTGACGATCTGAAAGCCGGCCGGCCTTTCGATCGGGCCTCGCTTCCGACGGTGATCCTTCAGGTGCCGCCCGCGCCTGACGAAGAGCGCGGCGCGCAGATGCGCCATCAGGTCACCGACGTCGTGGCGAACTCGTACTTCAACCTTGGCGTCATCTATTCGCGCCGCCAGCGTGCCGCTGAGGCTGCCGTGGCCATGACGCGCGCCAGGAACTGGAAGCCCGACCTCGAGGGCATCGATCGCGCGACGGGCATCGCGCTCTTCTACGCCGATCGGTTCTCCGAGGCCATTCCGCCCCTCGAGCGGCACATGTCGGCCTTTCCGACCGACGAAGGCGCGAGGAAGCTGCTCGACACCAGCTATCTCATGACAGGCCGTGCGCCGGACGTGAAGGCCTCGACGGCCACCCCGTCGATGGCGTTGCCGCCACGACCCACCGATGTCGATGGGCTCGCCGCGGAGATCGGGTCGGGGCCGACCCATGAAGTCGAACAGAAGCTCTGGGCGCTTCTTGCGCGCGAGCCGGCCAACGCGCGCGCGCTGGTTCTTCTGGGGAACGTACTTCTGTCGGCGAATCGACCCCTGGAGGCAGAGTCGATCTTCCGGAGGGCCACCGAGGTCGCCGCGTCCGATCGCGAGGCGTGGCTCGGCCGCGTCAAGGCAATCACCATCACCGGGCGAGCCTCCGACGCTCGAACCGCCCTGGATGCGGCGCTCACGAATCTTCCAGGTGATCCAGCGCTCGAGTACGAGATGGCTCGAACACTGCTCGAGCTCGACGAGCCACGCGCGGCGCTCGAGCACCTGGCACGTGTGCCAGCTGAAGGGCGCCCGCCCGGAGCCGTCGGCGTGGAGATCGGCGCGCGCATCGCGCTCGGTGAGGTCGACGCGACCCGCCATCTCCTGTCGGACGCATCCTCGAAGGCTGATGAAACGACCGTTGTCTTTCTCGTCAACCTTCTTCTGAAGCATGGCCGCTCATCCGAGGCGTTGTCATTGGCAGAAGCCGGACACGCGCGCGACATGAAGACGGCGCCTCTCCTCGTCGCTGGTGCGCGCGCACGACTGGCAGAGGGCGACCGCGCCGGCGCCGAGCGGTGGTACGAGCTGGCGCTCGACGCCGATTCGATGTCGATTGCGGCGCTCGTCGGGCTGGGCGACCTCATCGCCGCTCGCGATCCCAATCGCGCGACAGAGCTCTTCCTCATCGCCCAGTCGCACGGGGATCGATCGCCGTCGCTTCTCCGCTCCCTGGCGCTTTCCGCGACCGCCGCGCTGAGATTCAGCGAGGCGCTCGATGCCGCACATGCGCTCACCGCGATTCGTCCCATGGACGTCGAAGCGGTCAATCTCGTCGGCACGATCCAGTTGCAACGGATGGATTGGGCCGCGGCTGAAAAGTCGTTTGACGAGATGGCTGCGCTCGACCCGCGCGATGCGCGCGCGCCGCTCGGCATCGGCATTGCCCGTTACGGCCAGCGGAGGTACTCTGGACGCCGAAGCGGCGCTCGAACGAAGCCTGGCGCTCGACCCGGCGCAGGGCGAAGCGCACTACCAGCTCGCGCTCGTCGCCCGGGATCAGGGCGAAACTCAGGTCGCCGTTGCTCATCTCGGCCGCGCCGTTCAGCTGGCGCCTCGGCACCATGCAGCCCACGTCACGTTGGGCAGTCTGCAGGTCGAGGCGGGCGAGTACGAGCCCGCACGGCACGCCCTCGAGCGCGCAATCGGGCTCGAACCCGAATCGCCGGACGCGTATTACCAGCTCGGCCTTTTGTTTGCACGGACAAAGCAGCCGGACCGCGCGCGCCAGGCGATGGAGCAATTCCGACGATTGCGTGAGGCTCGAGTGACGAACCGACAGCCTTGAGGGACGAATACTCCAACCGAAATGATGCGCCCGATCCAAGATCCCGAATGCGCGCGAACGTCGTCATCTATTCGTGATGCGGCCGTGAAACTGCTGGATCTTCAACCCTTCGTGTGGCATTTTGTCGCGAATGCAGTCGTTTCAATCTTCCGGGGGGCATATGAGACCTTGGAACTGTACGCGCATCCTTCTTGCGGCGGCGGTGGCGGTGGGTGTGAGCCTGCCTGCTGAAGCCCAGAACACAGGCGGCATCCGTGGTGTCGTCACCGATACGAGCGATGCCGTGGTGCCCGGAGCGACGGTCATCATCACGAGCGAGGCGCTCATTGGAACGACGCGCGAGGCGACGACCAACGAGCTGGGCGTCTATCGCTTCCCGTCGGTGCCGATTGGTGCCTACGTCGTCGACGTCACGATGCCGGGCTTCCAGCCAGCGAAGATCACGGGCGTGTCCGTCAGCCTGGGCGGGACCGCAAGCGCGGACGTCATACTACAGATCGCGGTGACCTCCGAGACCGTATCCGTCGTGGGCGAATCACCGGTCGTCGATGTGACGACCGCGACCGTCGCCGCGAATATCAAGGGCGAACTGCTCGAGGAAGTGCCCACCCGGCGGAACATGTACGACCTCATCCAGGTGCAGGCCGGCATGAGCGTCGATTACGGTGATGGGCAGTCCGATCGCGTCGTGGCGTTCGGATCGAACCGCCAATCGAATTCCTGGAACATCGACGGCGTGGAGGTGTCCGGCCCCGAGACCGGTTCCTCGTGGTGGGACGTGAACCCCGATGTCATCGAAGAGATCCAGGTGATTGGTGTCGGCGCGCCGGCGGAGTACGGCAATCACACCGGCGGCGTCTTCAACGTTGTCACCAAGAGCGGCAGCAACACCTTCAAAGGCGCCGCGAGCTACTTCTTTACGAACGATTCGCTCACGGGCACCAATGTCGAGCTCCCGGACTCCGAGTTCACGTTCCACCGCGAGCGGTTCGCGAACGCGACGGCGCAGCTCGGCGGCCCGCTCATCCGGGACAGGACCTGGTTCTTCTCTTCCTGGGAATACAAGCGTGACGCCAGCACGGAGCCGGGTAACGACCCGAACTTCGCGCCCGAGGTGTACAGCGACAATTTCGACGTCAAAGTAACGACCCGAATCGGCGAGAAGCACGACGTCAACGGCTTCTATCACTACGAGCGCTTCGGCAGCCCGGAGGTTCCGAGTCCGTTCATCCAGCCCTCCGCCCTCGCTGGGGAATACGGTCATAACCCTGCCTGGGGCGCAGGCTGGCAGACGGCCCTGAACGACCGCGTTCTGCTCGACTTCCGCTACGCGGGATGGTGGTCGGACGACGTGTACAAGTCGCAGACGGGGAGCATCGAAGAGCCGTTCATCGATTACACGCCGGCCAGTGGCGGTCCGACCACCCAGGAGGGCGGCGTGGATTACACCTGGGACTACGTCACCTGGCGTGAGCAGGCGAAAGCCAAGGCCACGTACTACGCCCAGAGCTTTCTGAGGTCGCAGCACGAGTTCAAGATGGGCTTCCAGTACTCCAAGGGCTCGGCGGTGACGAACCTGGGCATCGGTCCACAGGGCACCTACCTTTATAGTTACTATGGCTAGCCTGTACCGCGTGGTGCAGGATCCATATCAGTACGGCGGCGTCACGCAGGATGTCGGCGTCTTTATCGACGACAACGTGACCGTTGGTGATCGGCTCACGCTCAATCTGGGCGTTCGCTACGACCACAACACCGGGAACATCCCCGACTACGACCGTCTCACCGTCGGGACACCATCGATCTCTCCTGCTGGCAACTTCATGGCCACCGGAGACATTCTGCCTGGTGTCGACGTCATCACGTGGGATCTGGTCTCGCCGCGCCTCGGGTTCGCATACAAGGCGACGGCCGACGGCCGCTCGGTTATCCGCGGTTCATTCGGCGTCTACTACGACCACAACGTCATCGGGAACTGGGACGTGCCCGCGCCTGGCAGACCGGCCCGGCTTTTCTTCAATGTCGATCCGGAGACGCGCGAAAACGTCGGCGAGCCGTACAACGTCATCGGCGAGGGCCAGATTGCACTGAGCCCGGATCTCAAGCCACCCAAGACCTATCAGACCTCGATCGGGTACGAGCAGCAGGTGCTGGGCACGATGGCCGTAGGCGCTCAGTACATCTACAAGACCACCGCCGATCTGGTTGGATGGGAAATCTTGGGCGGCGCCTACGAACCGTTCCCGTTCACGGATCCGTTCACAGGCCGTGAGTACGAGCTGCTCAGCCAGGTCGAGAACCCCGTCATCCGGAAGGGCAACGATCCAGGGACGTTCCCGGGAGCGGAAGGGCTCGATTATTTCCAGCGGTATCACGGCGTGGTGTTCTCGTTCAACCGGCGGTACGCGAATAACTGGGGCCTGAGCGGGTCGTACACGTGGTCGCAATCCGAAGGCCTGATTCCCGCGATGCTGTCGCAGTTTCAGTTCAACCCGCTGTACGGCACGCCGAATGGCTCCGATCCGAACCACTTCCTCAACGCCGAGGGCCGGCTCCAAGGCGATCGGCCGCACATGTTCCGCGTGCAGGGTGTGGTCATGCTGCCGTTCGAGGTCCAGTTGTCGACGTCCTCCGAGTTCAGCAGCGGGCGGGCGTTCAACCGCCAGATCAGCGTGGGCGGCCTCGGCCAGGGACGCAAGTCCGTCATCATGGAGCCGGGGGGGTCGCATCGGTTCCCTCAGATCAAGAACGTCGATGTGACGTTCGGGAAGATCGTGAGATTGGGCGGCACATACCGGCTCCGCCTCGATGCGTCGGTCTTCAATATGCTCAACTCCGACCAGAACCTCACGTTCGCCGACCTGCGCCTGCAAACGCCCGAGGACGACTTCACGGCTGACGCGTGGGTCAAGCCACGGACGCTCCAGTTCAGGTTGGGCCTCCAGTTCTAGGCTCTGTGAACGCGGGGGATCGAATGTCGATCCCCCGCTTCTCGTTCCCGCTCCTTCCCGCATAGACTTCCGCCTGGCCGGGGCCTTCGCTGATGTCGGGCGCGATCGTTACGGCCGCGCCATCACGGCGATGTCTCACAAATCTTCAGGTCCACTGACTGCGCACGAATGTACCGTCACCTGGAGCACATGATGAGAGCTGCGTTTGCCTGTGGGATGGTCCTCTGGCTTCTGCTCGATGCGTTGGGTGCTGCGCAGAATCCGTACGCGCCCGACACACCCGAGCCCGGCTCGGTCGACGCCATCCGCGCGGCGACCACGGATCCGCGCTTCGTCAGCCCCTGGGTCGCCTATACACCCGAGTCGCGCACCGTACCGTCCCCGTCCGACTTCATGGGCCGCATCGCTGCCGCGCCCGGCGAGCTCGCGCCGAGCGCGCAGATCTACGCGTACCTTCGTGAGCTGGATCGCGCCTCGGCCCGCGTGCACGTGGAGACGCTCGGTCAAAGCGAGGAAGGACGCGAGATTCTTCTTGTCGCGGTGGCCGACGAGACGGGGATCACGAATCTCGCCTCGCTCAAGGCCGCCACGGCGAGCCTCGCCGATCCGAGAAAGACGTCACCGGCCGACGCTGAGCGCGTCATCGCCGGCGCCCGTCCTTTCTATTACCTGAACGCCGCCATTCACGCCGACGAGAGCGGCAGCCCCGAAGCGGTGATGGAGCTCGCGTACAGACTCGCCGTCTCCGATCTTCCCGTGATCCAGGAGATCCGCCGCAACGTCGTCGTGCTCATCAATCCCGTGTCGAATCCCGACGGGCGCGACAAGTTCGTGGACTGGTTCTATCGCGACCTCAAGGGCAAGACCGACTACGACCGCCTGCCCAGACAGTCGCCGCCGTACTGGGGTCCGTACGTGTACGTCGATGCCAACCGCGACGCGCACCAGCTCGCGCTCAAGACGACGCAGGCGGTGCAAAAGATGTTCTTCGACTTTCACCCGACGGTCGTCCACGACCTGCACGAAGCCATCGCGCTCCTTCAGACGTGGAACGGCACGGGTCCGTTCAACCCGCACCTCGATCCCATCGTCACCAACGAATTCATCGAGATGAGCTTCCACGAGATGACGACGATGGCGGGTTTCGGGATGCCGGGGGTCTGGACATGGAACTTCGGCGAGGGGTTCGGACACCACTACATGGACTCGATCGGCATGAATCACAACAGCATCGGCCGCGGGTACGAGACCTTCGGCAACGGCAGCGCCGAGACGATGCGGCGGACGATCGACGAGGGGACCACGAAGCGGGAGTGGTATCGGCCGTGGCCGCCCCCCCGCACGTTCCTGTGGTCGATGCGCGACAACCTCAATTATCAGCAGACCGGCATGCTCGCGATCCTGAGCTACACGGCGAGACACGCGAAGGAGATGCTGAAGAACTTCTATCGCAAGGGCTACAACTCGTGGCAAAAGGGCCTGAACGAACCCCCATATGCGTTCGTCATTCGTGAGTCCGGCTCCGGTGTCGATCGTGCGCGCGTGGCCGACATGGTCAACAAGCTCCTCGCGCAGCGCATCGAGGTTTCACGGGCTACCACCACCCTGACGCTTCGCGAGGGGACGTTTCCAATCGGCAGCTTCGTCGTCCGGCTGGATCAGCCGTACAGGAACTACGCCGTGGATCTGCTCGCGCCGCAGGAGTTCCCGGCGGACAACGACAATCAGCCGTACGACGACATCAGCTGGGCGTGGCCCGTGCACTTCGGCGTCGAGACAGTAGCTATCGTCGATCCGGCGGTGAAGACGATGACATTTCAGGCGCTCGATGCGCCGGTCAGAGCGAGCGCGCGTGTCACGGGCGACGGACCTGTCTACCTGATTCGTGATCTGGGTGAGGAGGGTCTGCTGGCCGCTCGTTATCGACTATCCCGCTTCAAGCTCGAGATCGCGGAGCGGGCCTTCACTCACGACAATCAGACGTTTCCTGCCGGCTCGTGGATTATCCCGGCCGCGGAGGGCCTTCGAGCGGCACTCGACGCCGTGTCCAACGAGCTCGCGCTCGACATCGTCGGCACGACATCGATGCCTGATGTACCGCGACACGACTCGCCGCCGCCGCGCATCGGCGTCTGGGTGCCGTGGGCGGATACGGATTCGATCGGATGGATTCGCTACACACTCGACCGCGAGAAGATTCCGTTCGTGTACTTGAGGGACGAGGACATCCGCGCGGGCAGCCTGCAGGATCACGTGGATCTCGTGATCTACGGTCACGTGCGGATGGATCTCACGAGTCAGATCCGCGGCATTGCGCCAACGAACGGACCGGTACCCTTCAAAAAGACACAGGAGTATCCCAGCCTGGGCGTGCCCGCCGAGTCTGACGACATCACGGGCGGCATCGGCTGGCAGGGCATGGCCAGTCTCGAGACGTTTGTCGAAAATGGCGGGCTTCTCATTACGCTCGGCAACGGATCGACCCTGGCGCTCGAGGGTGGGCTCGTTCGGAACGTGCCGGTGTACAACGGCCCGCGCGTGTCGACGCCGGGCGCCGAGATCTCTGCCAGCTTCGTCCAGACCGATCACCCAGTGGCCTACGGATACACCCCGCGCACGTCGGTGTTTCGTTCGAACTACCGCGTCTACGACCTGCCTTCCTTCTGGCGCGAGATGGCGTATTGCACCAACTGTCTGGAGGGAGGACCCAACCGGGGGCCTCTCGTGATGCAGTGGGGGACGCGTGCTCCACGCGAATATCGCGATGTCGTGGGCGGCGCGGAGCCCGTGGGCGGTGACGGCGATGTACCGATGGTCGTGAGCGGGGGAGCCAGGAACGTCGAGGCGCTCGAGGGACGTCCGGCCATTCTCGACATTCGCCAGGGCCGCGGCCACGTGCTGGCCTACAACTTCAACCCACTCCACCGCGATCTGAACCGCTCGGATTTCAGATTCCTCTGGAACGCGCTGTTGAATTGGAAGTCCATCGTCGATGCTGAAGCGCGCTGACGCGGCAATGCGGGGAGCTATCCCGATCGCGGATCGCGGCACGTTGCCCTTTTCTTGCCTTGACTTCTCTTGCGCTCGCTACAATCCCGGCCATGGGTTTCCACTATGAGCTGAAGCCGGACCTTCCGCGGCTGGCATGGGCTGCCTGCGTCCGATCGCAGGAGGCTGCCGTTCGCGTGGTGCACGGTCCGTGGGTGGAAGTTCACGATCACGCGTTTGTCGAGGGCGCTTGGGATGGGCCGTTCGCGGATCTTCGTTTCGATCAGGCCGCGATGCTGGTGGGCTCCGGCGCCAGAATAACGCGCGATGGGGTTGTGTTCGCGGGACACTCGGACTTGCATGAGCGGTTGTATGTGATCCGCGGCAACGGCGAAGTCCATATCTCTCCTTCCCTTGCGTTGGTATTGGCCATCACAGGTGAATCCCTGGACCCGAAGGAGCCGCATTACTACCTGGATTTCGTGGACGCGTATCGTGCCGGCATCCGTTACCCGCGAAAGCGGATTCGCTTGTGGGGTGGCCGTTCGGCTGAGATGCACGACGTGTGCAATCTTCGGATTACGCCGGATCTGGAAATTGAGCGCGTGGAAAAACAGTGGGTGGAGACGCCAGGCAATTATTCGATGTATGCATCGCTGATGCAGCAAACGCTGGAGCGGGTGATCCGGAATGCGTGCGATCCGGCGCGGCGGCAACTCTTCCGGCCGGTGTGCATGATCTCGAGGGGCTACGATTCGGTGGCCGTCGCCGCATTGGCGTCGAAAGCGGGCTGCCGCGAAGCGGTGACGTATCGCGAGAGTGGAAGCGACGAGGGCACGGTCAACGATGACGGTTCGGAAATTGGTCGTGTTCTGGGCTACAGGACGACGGTGTACGAGCGGCCGGAACCGCAGGAGGTGCTTCGCGACGGGGACGAGGAGTTTTACCTGGAGCCATGGGGCGTGGATCGCGAGATCGCGCCGATGGAGACTCAACTCGCAGCATCGATGCTGCTGACCGGGCGCTCGACTTCAGGCTGGGAAGCCGGCAGCGGCGCGCGCTGGGGATTGCCTGGCAACAGTGGCTTGCCGCAACTTCAGCGCCCGATTCCTTACACGCCGGGTTGTGCGCTGACGGATTTCCGGATGCGAGTGGGATTTTTGCACTTCACGGTGCCCGGGATCGGAGCGATTCATGCACCCGCCCTGCATCGGTTGACCGAATCAGATGAGATGCGGCCCTGGAGGGTGAGGGAGCACTACGACAAGCCCATCCCGCGGCGGATGGCGGAAGAGGCTGGGGTCCCTAGGCACATGTTTGGATTTTTCAAAATGGGCGGACCGAAGAGAGCGGCGTGGCCGCGTTCGCTCCGCGCGCGTCTGTGGAGGTTCTATCACAACGCGACTTACTGGGCTCCGCTACGCGTGCTGATTTTCAGGACGCTCGGCAATCGTTTGCATCCCCGTTGGCGCAGGGGCTCGTTCGATGTGCAAATTGGTGTGGCGAAAATGGTTGAGCAGTATCGCCGGGCTCTAGCCAGCCACGCCTTCGCCACGGTCCACTCTCCATTGACCGTCGAACGGAGTGACCGACGGGTAAGGTACACTGCTGTCAATGACTGTTCCGACCCGCGCACGGCCGGGCCGCAATGAGGCGTGTCATTGCGGATCGGGCCGCAAGTATAAACACTGCTGTCTCGAGAAGGACGACGCCCAAGCGTCTGCCGCGCTGGCGAAAGCCGCTACCGAAGAAGCTGCGCAGTCGTCAGAGCCGCCCGCGTCCACTCCCTCGCGACCACGAAAGCACCAGACGCAGCAGCCCTGGAAGGCGGCGACCTCTCGCGGCTTCATCCCGCGGGCGCGGACGCCACGCAAGGTCGGCAGCTGAGCGTCGCCCAAGCGTCTCGAATCGGCTTGGACTGATCGCGACCTGATCCTTCATTTTTGACCCACCCGAGGGGCGGGGTCGGGTTCAGTAGCCGACCTGCGTCCCTTGCCCGGCCCAATGGTGCCGCGCTATCGTTCCCGCGACGCCCCGCGGGGCGTCCGCATTGTCGATTTCGTCGTGCTGGCGGAGTAGGGCGGGGAGCCAAAGGGTCCATGCGACACCTGTTCATCTGCACGCTGCTTTGTATTCAGCCGATACCAGTCCTCGCGCAAACTACGCGTTCAGTTCCGCAGGCGCGCCAGGCCAGCGGTTCGGATCTTTCCACGAGCTCTGCCCAGGTCCTGGACTGGGCAAATCGCCTGACGGCCAAAGACCCGAAGGTCAGGGCCATCGCCGAAGCCGCTTTGGTCAAAGGGGAGGGGCGTTCGCTGCCGTTGCTGAGACGACTCCTCAACAGTGGCGATGAAGATCTGGATCTGAGGACGTTTGACATCATCCGGCGGATCGGCCCGCCGGCCATTCCGCTGCTCGTTGAACTGCTTCGTCATGAGCACGTCTCCTTCCGGCGCAACGCCGCTGATGCCTTGATTGACCTGGCGCCCCATACGGAATCGATTCAACCGGCGTTGAGGCGGGCACTGAGAGACGAGGATTCGGACGTTGCGGGCGATGCCGCACGTGCGCTGGGTGCGTTGAACAAGAGGGCCAGTCCTTCGGTACCCGACCTAGTCAAGACTCTCTCGCACGAGAACGCGTACGTCCGCATCTACGCGGCGGAGGCCCTGGCCTCCATAGGTCCGAATGCGAGCGCAGCAACCACGGACCTCGCCAGGGCCCTGGGCGATTCCATTCCCGGCGTTCGATGGGCGGCCTGTGAGGCCCTCGCGAGCATCGGTCCGGCCGCGCACTCCGCTGTGCCGGAGTTGATCGAAGCTTTGACGGATGAATTCCTCTATGTGCGCATCTTCGCGGCCGGGGCGCTGGGAAGCATCGGGCCAAAGGCACAGCCCGCCCAGGAGGCGCTCAGAGCAGCTGCAAACGATCCCACACTGCGTGACGAAGCTGAGTGGGCGTTGAATCGAATCGCTGGCGTCGAGTCTGGAGAGCCTGTCGCCTCGCCACTCGTGCCCCCGCCTTCCGTCGCAGCACAACCCCAGGCCACCGTGGCTCAAGTGGGCAATCCTCCGGTTGACTGGGATACGACCACCGGGCGGAACATCGTCTGGAGCGCCGAGGTGGGAAACGAGACGTTTGGCCGTCCCGTGGTTGGCGGCGATGCGGTCTACGTCGGTACCGACAACGCCAGGCACATGAACCCCGACTTTCAGGAAGAGAGCGGCGTGCTCATGGCCTTTCGGGTGACGGATGGCGTGTTCCTCTGGCAGGACGTGGCGTCGAGAGTAGTGGAGCGCGGCCTCCGGGAGTTCCTGCTGCCTTCGACGACCAGTGCGCCGTATGTGGAAGGGAACCGTTTGTACTATGTCACCGCCGAGTGCCAACTCCGTTCCCTCGACACGCAGGGTTTCCGCGATGGCGAGAACAGTGGCCCGTATCGGGACGAGGTCTTCCAGGACAACGCTGCGGCCGACATCGTCTGGGAGCTCGACATGTGCGCCCGCCTGGGTGTCTTTCCGCATGAAGCCTCCAGCAGCGACGTGTTGCCTGTGGGCGATCTGCTGATGGTCGGTACCTCCAACGGCCAGAATGAAGGCCATACGCGTGTCCCATCCCCGCGCGCCCCAAGCCTGATCGCGGTCGACAAGCAGTCGGGTGAGGTGGTCTGGCGCGCCAGCGGCCCGGGCGGGCAGGTGCTGCATGGCCAGTGGTCCAGCCCTGTAGCGGCGAACGTCAACGGGCGAATGCTGGTGCTCTTCGGCGGAGGAGATGGCTGGCTGCGCGCCTACGACGCAGCGTCGGGTCACGAAGTCTGGCGATTTGACGGCAACCCGAAAGACGCCCGCTGGCTGCCACGCCCCGGCGTCCTTTCGCGCAGCTCGATCATTGCGTCACCGGTCTTCGTCGATGGCCGCGTCTTCATTGCCATGGGACAAAGTCCAGGGCACGGCAACGGACCTTCGTTGATTCATGCGATCAGTCCCAACGGCCAGGGAGACGTGACCGGGAGCAGGCTCCTCTGGACTTCTCGCGAGGTCGGCCGCGTGGTGGGAACACCCATGGTGCAGGACGGTCTGCTGTACGTCGCGGACCTGGGCGGGACAGTTCATTGTCTGGACGTGGCGACCGGCGCCCACGTCTGGACGCACGAGACGAACGAGGAGGTCTGGGGTAGCCTCCTGCTGGCTGGCGACCGGCTGTACGTTGGGACCATTGAAGGCAACATGACCGTTCTTCGTGCCGGGCGGCGAAAGGAATTGCTGGCGCAGATCGACATGGATGCGCCGCTCTATTCACGTCCGGCGCTGATCGGGGATGCGCTGTATCTGGCCACCGCGCGCCGGTTGTACCTCATCGCGTCAAAGCCTTGATCTCCTTCGGAGATGTCGCACGATCTAACATTTCTCTGCAAGGCCCGCATGCAGGACATCGAAACACTCGGGCGCGCGCGCAAGTCATTCGAACAAAAGGCGTGGGCCGACGCGTATCGGGAGTTCGAAGCTGCTGACCGCGAAGCCCCGCTGGACCCTGAGGATCTCGAACGACTCGCAACGGCGGCTTACCTCATCGGGCGGGAGGACGAGAGCGAGGCCTTCCGGGCGCGTGCGCATCAGAGGTTGCTCGAGCGAGGCGACCACGAAGGCGCCGCTCGATCCGCATTCTTGCTCGGCGTGGGACTGCAGCTGCGTGGCGCCATGGCTCCCGCATCCGGCTGGTTCGCGAGAGCCCAGCACATCCTCGACGAGGCGCAGATAGAGTGCGTGGTGCGCGGATATCTGTTGATACCCTCCGCCATTCAACGGATCGTGCAGGGTGATCCAGCCGCCGGCGACGCCCTATTCAATCAGGCAGCGGAGATCGCCCGCCGATACGGGGATCGTGATCTCGCATGCAAGGCCCGTCAGGGCCGCGGGCGCGCCCTGATCCGTCTCGGACGCGTCCGCGGAGGGCGTCGCGCTGCTCGACGAAGCGATGGTCGCGGTGATCGCCGGCGAAGTCTCGCCGATACTGGCAGGCGATGCCTACTGCACCGTGCTGGAGGGGTGTCAGGAGATCTTCGATCTGCGTCGCGCGTACGAGTGGACGACGTCGCTCGCACGATGGTGTGCCGATCAGCCGGATCTCGTGCGCTATCGCGGCGAGTGCCTCCTCTATCGCGCCGAAGTGATGCAGTTCGGTGGCCACTGGCATGATGCCGCGCAGGATGCGCAGCATGCCTGCGAGCTCCTGTCGTCCCGGCCAGCGGCGGGAGCCGCGTTCTACCGCCTCGGCGAGATCCATCGCCTTCGTGGTGAGCTCGACGAAGGCCGAAACGGCGTACACGCACGCGAACGAGCACGGACGAAAGCCGCAGCCGGGCCTGTCGCTCCTTCGCCTTGCGCAGGATCACGTCGAAACCGCCGCCGCATCCATCCGGAGCGTCCTGCTCGACACGCCGGCTCGTGCCGCTCGCGCCAGGATACTTCCTGCTGCGGTCGAGATCCTGCTGGCCGCCGGGGATCTCGACGAGCGCTCGCGATGCCGCCAGGGAGCTCGTCGGAGATCGCGAGCGCCATCGGCGACCCCGTTCCTCTCGGGTGCGTCCGCCCACGCCACCGGTGCAGTGCTCCTGGGGAAGGACGACATCGTGAGCGCGTCGACATGGCTCCGGCAGGCCTGCGACATCTGGCGAGATCTGGAGATGCCGTACGAGGAGGCGCAAACCTGCCTGTTGCTGGCCGCGATCTG
Organism: uncultured Acidobacteriota bacterium; assembly: GCA_963817395.1. GTDB lineage: Bacteria > Acidobacteriota > Vicinamibacteria > Vicinamibacterales > CAVPJW01 > CAWGYQ01. The sequence continues at coordinate 60,106 of CAWFOC010000004.1, forward strand.
TGAACGGCGTGAGGATCAGGACGGCCGTCGCCTCGAGCTCGACCATGCGCGGCGGCTTTTCAAACAGCTCAACGCCGAGGCGTGCCTGGCGCGAATCGACAGCGCAAGCGGACCGAGGCACGCGTCGGTCGATCGGATCGCTCAGCGAGCGGGAGATGCAGGTCCTTCGCCTGCTGGCGGCCGGAAAGACCAATCGAGAAATCGCCGAGGAGCTGTTCATCAGCGAAAAAACCGTGGCGCGCCACGTCAGCAACATCTTCGACAAGGTGGGCGTGTCGAGCCGGGCCGGCGCGACGGCCTGGGCATACCAGCACAACCTCATCTGAACCGCGTACGCAGAATTACCCATTTTCAGGGCCTTGCGATTTTGGGTAATCCGTCCGATGTCGACGGCCCTTCGCGTTCGGTAATGTGCTCTCGACGCGGAGGTTCACGATGTACGACGCCATCATCGTCGGCGCGAGGTGCGCCGGGGCGCCGACGGCCATGCTGCTGGCGCGGCGCGGGTTCAAGGTCCTGCTGGTCGACAAGGCCACCTTCCCAAGCGACACCATCTCCACGCACATCCTGTGGCCGCACGGCGCGGAGATTCTCGGCCGATGGGGCCTGGTCCAAAGACTGGCCGGAACGGGACTGCCACCCATCTGTCGGCCGATGACCTTCGATGTCGGTCCGTTCGCACTGCGCGGCACGATCCCCGACGCCAACGACGGCATGGGCGGGTTCTGTCCGCGGCGCACGGTGCTCGACAGCCTTCTGGTCGATGCCGCGTCGGAGGCCGGCGCGGAAGTGCGGCAGGGCTTCGCGGTGGACGACCTGCTGATATCCGACGACGCCGTCGCTGGCATTCGTGGTCATGCGAAGGGCACAACACCCATCGACGAGCGAGCTCGAATCGTCATCGGCGCAGACGGAGTGAATTCCTTCGTGGCCCGAGCGGTGCACGCGCCGGAGTACGACCGTCGGCCCGTCGCCGCCTGTGGTTACTACTCGTACTTCAGCGGCGTACAGCAGGACGACATCGAGCTGTATGTGCGGGAGCACTGCGCGTTTGGTGGAGCCCCGACCAACGATGGCCTTCATCTGGTGATGGTGAACTGGCCGGCCAGCGACTTCACGAAGGTCCGTGCCGATATCGACGGACACGTCTCGCGGGCCCTCGCGCACGCACCCAAGTTTGGGGCGCGCGTGCGCGCGGGACGTCGCGAGGAAACGTGGTACGGCACAGCAGGCGTTCCCGGAGTCTTTCGAAAACCATACGGTAGAGGATGGGCGCTCGTCGGCGACGCCAGCTACAATCGAGATCCGATTACGGCTCAGGGCATCAGCGACGCCTTTATCGATGCTGAGATGCTCACAACGGTGCTCACGGCGTGGCTGTCCGGCGAGGGCACGTTCGAGGCGCTGCTGGCGGCCCACGAATCGGCGCGCAACGAACGTGTGCGGCCCATGTACGAGTTCACCACCGAGCTCGCCGCACTGGAAGCCCCTCCTCCCGAGATGCGCGCCCTTTTCAGCGCGCTGCGCGGCAACCAGGACGCCACCGACGCCTTTCTCTCCGCGATCACGGGCGCCATTCCGCTGACGGATTTCATGTCGCCGGACAACATCGGCCGGATCATGGCCGCCGCCAGCGAGGTCGACGTCCCCGGCAGGTAACGACTCGAGAGGAGTGGTCATGTATGTGATCCGCGAAATCCTGCACTGCAAACCAGGGAAAGTTCGCCAGATGGTCGAAAAGTTCAGGGGCATCTCGGCGGCGTTGAATGAAATGGGTCAGGAGCCGCTTCGCCTGCTCACCGACGTCACCGGCGAGCCGTTCTGGACGATCGTCGCCGAAGTGAGGGTCGAGAAGATCGATGATTACTTCGCCGTCGAGCAGAAGCTCATGGCGAACGAGACCTTGCGGAAAACGATGGCCGATTATCACGACCTCGTGGTGAGCGGCCGGCGGGAGATCTTTCGGGTTGAAAGCTAAGGAGCCATGATCGATCAACGGCTCGCCGCCGTGGTCATCGGTGGAAGCCAGGCCGGTCTGGCTGTCGGCTATTACCTCAAGCAACAGGGCCTGCCGTTCGTAATCCTGGACGAGAACGACCGGATCGGGGACGGCTGGCGGAAGCGGTGGGATTCGCTGCGTCTGTTCACACCGGGCCGGTACGACGGATTGCCAGGGATGCCGTTTCCGGGATCACCCTGGGCCTATCCGACCAAGGACGAGACCGCCGACTACCTGGAGGCGTATGCCCGCAGGTTCGAGCTGCCCGTCCAAACCGGGATCAAAGTCGAGAGACTGTGCAGGGCCGGGGATCGATTCGAGGTGAGCTGGGGTGAGCACAGGCTGCGTGCAGAAAAGGTGATCGTGGCTACCGGCGCGTTCAACAATCCGAGGGTTCCGTCATTCGCACGCGAGCTGGATGCGAGCATCGTCCAACTTCACTCTAAGCAGTACCGCAATCCATCCCAGATTCAGCAGGGAGGAGTGCTGGTGGTGGGCGCCGGCAACTCCGGCGCGGAGATGGCGATCGAACTCGCTCCCCATCACCAGACGTGGTTATCGGGCCCGGACACGGGGCAGGAACCCGCCCGCGCCGGAAGTCTTCTCGATCACCTGCTCACGCCAATCAAGTGGCTCATGGCGACGCGGCTGACGGTGAACACGGCGCCTGGAAGGAAGCTCCGCGACCACTTCCTCGACCCGCCACGTGGAATCCCTCTGGGGCGGGTGCGACGAAGGGACTTTGCCCCCGCAGGCATCGAACGGGTGCCGCGAGTGACAGGGGTGAGGAACGGATATCCCGTCCTCGAAGACGGCAGGGTCCTCAAAGTGTCGAACGTCATCTGGTGCACGGGATTCACACGCAATTACGACTGGATCGATCTCCCGCTCAAGACCCACCATGGTCTGCCCATTCATGATCGCGGCATCGTCGAGTCCTGTCAGGGGCTCTACTTCATCAGGCTTCCCTTCCTCTACTCGCTGAGCTCGGCGCTGGTGGGAGGTGTGGGGCGGGATGCTGAGCACATTGTCGACCACATCGTTTCTAGGCGGCGGCATCAGGCCGAGACGCTTGTGAACTCAGAAGGTGTGTCGTGGCGTCATGGAGGTGCTCGATGAAGGTGAGAAGATCCGGTTAAAACATCCCCCCTCTGCTCGTTTCATCCCAGCGCGACGCGGCACGTCCCTAGCCCATTGAAACGCGCGATGCTCAGCTCGCCACGTTCGTCGATCGCCGCGACCTTCTGACAAAAGCTTCAGGAACTCTTCAGGTAGCGTGGTCCATGCTGGCGGCTAGGATAGCCGGATTGCCGCGTTGCACGATTCGTCACGGCCGCGAAGAGGACCATTGCATGCTGTCTCGTAGGCACCAACCGGCAATAGCCGTCGCCGTCTTGTCGATGCTGGTCGGAGGAGCGACTGCGGCCTCGGCGCAGGCGCCGGCCGCGCAAGCGCCGATGAACATGGCGACCATGGACCATCGCGGTGGCATTCGCGGGACGGTGAGCGGCGCCAGCGGGCCGGTGGCGAACACCGCAGTGACCGCGGTGAACGCGGCGAACGGAGCGCGCTTCGAAGCGCTGACCGACGCTCAGGGCGCGTACGCGTTTGCGGCCCTGCCGGTCGGCAGCTACACCATCACGGTCGTGTCGGACGGACTCACTGCGTTCCGGCGCCAGGGCGTGGCAGGTTCTGGCCGACCAGCAACGTGCAACTCGACATCACTCTGGACGCGGCTTCGGCGCAGCAGGCCGCCGATGCCGAGCGGCAGGAGCTCCTGCAGCAGCTGGCGGAGCTCAAGCAGCGCGTCACCGATTTGGAGTCGAATACGGTGCTGTCGGAGCCGGAAACACGCGTTCGGCGCGTTGAGGTGTACGTCGACGAGAGCGGCGCCGAGCACGACGAGCAGGTTCCAGGCTCGAAGCCGGTGGTGACCTACCGCCGCGAGCGCGTCTATCGCCGGCAGACGATCAACGAGAAGATCGAAGAAGCGCTGGCCGATGCCGAAGAGAACAACGTGGGAATCGGCGTCGATGCCGCTATCACGACCCAGTTTGCCAAGCGAACGAAGGGCGACGATCCGCTGGTCGACAACCGCGCGTATGCCCTGGCCTCCGCCGACCTGTTCTTCACTGCCGGGATAGCCCAGAACACGATCTTCTTCGCCGACATCGTCGCCCTGAGCGGTTCGACGCCGGACGCGGAAATTCAGCCGTTGACGCTGCTCAACGGCTACACGGCGCGCCTGGAAACGCAGAATGCCCTCAACCTCCGCGAGGTCTGGCTGCGGACTGAGCTGTTTGGCCAGCGACTGGCGCTCACGATGGGCCGGTTGGATCTGACCAACTACTTCGACGCGAACGCGTTCTCGAACGACGAGAGCACGCAGTTCCTCAGCGATGCCCTGGTCAACAATCAGATGCTCGGCCTCACCGCCAACGGGACCGGCGTTGCCGCGGAATTCGATCCCAAGAACGGCTTCCGCCTGAAGTTCGGCTTGCAGCAGAGCAACAACGACGCGACCAACCTGTCCGAGTCGCTGTTCACGCTGAGCGAGGTCGGCTACACGTTCACCCCGTTCGCGCTGCCCGAAGGCACCTACCGTCTGTGGTTCCGAACGGACAACACGTCGCCGGAGACGCGCACAGGCGTCGGCATCAGCGTCGACCAGAAGCTCACAAACGCCGTGGGTCTGTTCGCGCGCTACGGAACGCAGGACCTGGAGGACGACGGTCGCGATCACTACTGGAGCGCTGGCTTCGGCTTCCAGAACGGCTTCATCTTCAACCCGCAGGACACCTGGGGCATCGGGTACTCTCAGATGGAGTTGGAGTCGGGCGATCGTGAGACGCTGGTGGAGGGCTACTACAACCTCCTGCTCACCGAGCGGCTGCGGCTGTCGTTCCACCTGTCGCATGCACTCGAGACACCGGCGGGTCGGGAACAGTTCGGCTACCTCCTGCCCGGCGTGCGGCTGCAGGCGGCGTTCTAAGGTCGGGCCATGTCAGGAGTCAACAGTCATGTTCAACGCGGGACGACGCATTCTCATCGGCACTGTGCATCGCGGCGGGGCTCGCCGCCGCGGTCGCCACTGGCCTCGAAGCGCAGGGCGTCAAGATCACCGATCCGACATCGGTCGTCATGATCGTCAACCGGGACTCGAACGACATCGGGTTCATGGACATCAAGAGCAAGAAGATGATCGGGAACGTGTTCCTCGGGAACAACGTGAATCCGCACATGGTGATGATGTCGCCGGACGGGCGCTACGTCGTCACCGGCGGCACCCGCGCGAACAAGGCGTTCATCATCGATACGCGCACGCTGCAGCTCGTGAAGGTGATCCCGACCGACATCGCTCCCGAGCATCTGGCCTTCTCGCCGGACAGCCGCTGGTACTACCAGGGCAACCCGGACGGCGACTCCATCTCGGTGATCGACATGCAGTCGCTCAGCAAGATCAAGACGATTCCGGGCTTCGTCGAGCCGCTCAACGTGACGTTCACTCCGGATGGCACGAAGGCGTACGTCGGCAACTACGGTGCTCACTGGCTGGGCGTGATCGATGTGCGCCGCCATGAGCTGCTCAAGAAGATTCAGATTGGCAGCATGCCGGCTGTCTCGAAGCTCGATCCGGCCAAGTATCTGGGGGAGATCAAGGGCATCAACATCGCCGCACCCTCGATCGACGGTCGCTATCTCTATGTGGCCGACAGCGACCTGGCCATCGTCGCTGTCGTCGACACGCGCGAGGACAAGGTGATCAAGACGATCCGCGTCGGCCGCGACCCGTGGCGGATCTACATGAGCCACGACGGCAAGCACGGCATCACCGTCAACAACGGCGATGAGACGATCTCGATCATCGACACCAAGTCGAATTCGGTCGTGGCCACCCTCGAGGCCGGGCCGGACATGACCGGCGTCAACTTCGCCGGCGGCAAGGCGTACGTCATCAGCTCGACCAGCGGCTTCGTGTACATGTACGACATGGGGAGCCTCAAGCCGGCCGGGCGCCTTCGGATCGGCACGAACATCCAGCTCGAGACCGCGACGACGGACGCTCAGGATCGGAAGATCTACCTGGCGGAGTCGACGAATCACGAGGTCGTCATCATCGATTCGATGGACAACTCGATCGAGCGTGTGCGAAACGTGGGCCTCTATCCCTGGGGCACGCACATCATGGATAGTAAGGACAACTACTGCCACTGAGTCCGACCGGCTGCAGCGTGGCACACCTGTCGCATGCATCGCCTCGTTCACGGTGCATTGCTGGGCCTGTTCGCCCAGACGCCGCTGCAGGTCAGAGCATCAGGGATCGCATCAGGCTCAGCAGAGACAAGCTGACGCCGATCACCGAGGCGCAGGCGAACGAGCTGACGCTCACGCTCAACGACGCCGCGATCCGGCCGATTCAGATCTGGGTCAGAACGGCAGGCGTCATCGATCCTGACCGGCGCACGATCACCGCCACTGTGCCGGCACACGAAGCCGATCATGTGAGAGTCGGTCAGCGTGTGAAGGCGTTCCCGCCCGAGTCCCGCTCGTCGATGTTTCAGGCGAAGGTGACGCGCGTGGTCTCCGAAGGCGACAAGACCTCTGTGAGCGCGGCGCTCTCCGGTCCTGGCCATGAGGGGAGCTCACGATATGTCCTCGAGATCGTCACCGAGCCCATCGAGTTCCTGTCGGTGCCGAACGAAGCGATCATCGAGTCAGACGGCAAGCACGTGGTCTACGTCCAGGTCGAGAAGGGGCGATACGATCCTCGCGAGATCAAGCCCGGTCTCCAGGGTGAGCGGTACACGCAGGTCCTCGAGGGGCTGACGGCCGGCGACCAGGTGGTGACGTTCGGCAGCTTCTTCATCGACGCCGATCACAAGCTGAAGGGGTTCTAGCGGGCTGATGATCGCGACCATCATCCGAAGCGTCATTCGCTACCGTTGGGTGGTGTGGGGCATCACCGCGGCGCTGGTCATCGCGAGTGCCTACGCCCTCCGCACCGCGCCACTCGATGCCATTCCGGACATCTCGGACCCGCAGATCATCGTCTACAGCAAGTGGCCGCGCAGCCCGCTCGTCATCGAGACGGAGGTCACCGAGCCGATCATCCGAGCGCTGGCCGGTTCTCCTGACATCCAGTCGATCCGCGGTACCTCGCACATGGGGTACTCGTTCGTCTACGTCATCCTGCAGAACGCTGGCAGCAGGGCAGCCGTTCGCCAGTACGTCAGCGACCGTCTCAACGCCATCCGCACGCAGTTGCCGGCCGACGCGAACGTCGTCATCGGGCCCAATGCCAGCAGCGTCGGGTGGATCTTCCAGTACGCCATCGTCGACAGGGAAGGTACCCGCGACCTGCGCGAGCTGCGGCTTCTGAACGAGAGCGCCGGTCAAGCCAGCATTGCAGTCGGCCGCCGGCGTTGCCGAGGTCGCGTCGGTCGGCGGACTCGAAAAGCAGTACCAGGTACGGCTGCTGCCGCCGTTGATGAGCGAGCGCGGCATCGCGCTCAAGCAGGTGCTGACCGCCTTTCAGGGGGCGTTCCAGGAGGCGGGCGGACGCACCATCGAGGTGACGAACCGCGAGTATCAGCTGCGCGGCTCGGTGAACACCGACGACCTGGACAAGCTCGAATATCTGGTTCTGGGTCGGGACCGGGCCGGTCAGGCCAGTGCACCTGCGTGACGTCGGCTACCTGCAGGTCGGCTACGACCTCCGACGGGGTATCGCGGATCTGGACGGCAACGGCGAGGTGGTGGGCGGCATCGCCATCATGGAGCAGGGTCGCAACGTCCTGGCAGTGACCAATGCCCTGCAGCAGCGACTGTCTGAGCTGCGAGCCATCGCTGCCAGCCGGCATCGAGATCGTCACCACCTACGACCGGTCCTCGCTGATCTGGGAAACGCTCACCAATTTCTTCCAGGCGATCGGCTACGAGCTGCTCGTCGTCATCATCGTCATCGCCGTCGCGTTGAAGAATGTGCGCGCGGCCGTGGCGCCGGTCTGCATCCTGCTGCTTGGCACGCTGTTCACCGCCTTGCCGCTGGCAAGCTTCGACCAGACCATCAATCTGTTTGCCCTGGCCGGACTGGCGATCGCCATCGGCGAGATGGCCGACGCCACGATCGTCATCGTCGAGAATTGCACCGCGGAGCTCGCACGACGCGGCAAGGTGTCTGCCGCCGAGCGGATGGAAACGATCATTCACGCAACGGCGACGATGACGCGGCCGCTGTTGTTCTCGATGCTGATCATCGTGACGTCGTTCCTGCCAATCTTCTTTCTCGGTGCGCGCGAAGGGCGGCTCTTCAATCCGCTGGCGTTCAGCAAGACGTTTGCGATGGCGTTTTCGAGCCTGCTGACCCTGTTTCTGCTGCCGGCGATCATCGTCTGGGTCTTCAAGCGCAATATCGCGCCCGCTGACGGGCCGTCGGAGAGCCGCTTCGTCGCTGGCTACCGCCGCGCGCTCGGCGCGACGATTCGGCATCGGTATGCGTTCGTCGGTCTGAGCGCGGTGCTGCTGGTCGGCGCGGCGGTCGTGATGGCTGGGCTTTCAGAAGGACTACATGCCGGAGATGGAGGAGGGCTCCATCCTGTACATGCCGACAACCTTGCCCGGGCTGCCGTCGAAGGAAGCTGGCTGGATCCTTCAGCAGATGGACAAGAAGCTGAAAGCGTTCCCGGAGGTCGAGCGCGTGTTCGGCAAGCTGGGGCGCGCCGATACGGCCACCGATCCTGCTCCGATCGAGATGATCGAGACGACCGTGACGTTGAAGCCTCGCTCGCAGTGGCGCGAGGGCATGACGAAGGACAAGCTCGTCGCCGAGATGAACCAGGCGATGCAGATCGTCGGCTACGTCAACAGCTGGACACAACCGATCAACACGCGAGTGGTGATGCAGGACACGGGTATCCAGACCCCCGTCGGCATCAAGGTCAAGGGACCCGATGTGGCGATCGTCGGCGAGGTTGCACAGAACGTCGAGACACTCCTGAAGGACTTCCCTGGAACGCAGTCGGTCATCGCGGAGCGCATTGCGCGCGGGTACTTCGTCGACGCGCGCCTCGATCTGCAGCGAATGGCGGCACAGGGCGTGACCGTCGACGAGGCGATGCCGACAATCCAGTTCGCCATTGGTGGCGACAACGTGATCGGCATTCGTCAGGCGGACAAGACGGTGGTGCCGTTGGTCGATTCAGTACTCGCCCGAGTACACGGACACGCTCGCCAAGGTGAAGAACACGCCCGTCATCACGGCGGACGGCCGCTCGGTGCCGCTGGCGGAGATCGCGGACGTGGCTGTGCGCGAGGCGCCGGAGATGATCCGGAACGACAACGGCGACCTCGCTGGCTACATCTACGTGTACCTCGACGGCGTGACCGCACCTGAGTACGTGGAGCGGGCGCAGGAGCACTTGCGAACCAGGCTCACGCTGCCGCCCGGGTATTCGATGGAGTGGACTGGCTTGTTTCGGTACGCGGAGGACGCGCGGCGACGCTGCGGGTCGTCGTGCCGATCACGCTGGCGATCATGTTCGTGCTGCTGGTCGCGGCGTTTCGCTCGGTCTCCGACAGCGTGCTGATCATGCTGTCGGCGCCGTTCGCGCTGGTCGGCGGCGTGTTCCTGCAGTGGTACCTGGGCTACTCGATGACGACCGCCGTGATCATCGGCTACGTGTCGCTGTTCGCCGTCGCCATCCAGACCGGCATCATCATGATCGAGTTCATTCGCGAGGCGCTCGCGCGTCGTCCGGCCACGCAACCCTACATGGATGCCGTCGTCGAAGGCTCGGTGGCGCGGCTGCAGGCCCAAGCTGATGACCGTGGCGACGACGGTGCTGGGACTCCTGCCCATCATGTTCGCCACGGGTTCGGGATGGACATCACCAAGCCGATCGCCACGCCAACGTTCGGAGGGATGATCACCTCGACGATCTACGTGCTGTTCCTGATCCCGTGCCTCTTTGCCATCGGTGCCGACGTCCGCAAGTCGCTGGCCCCAGCGCTTCATCGCGCGCCCCGTCCTGGAGGGACAGTCGAATTGACGACAAGAGATCGATTCGCACGAGCTGCCGCACTTTGATGTTCGTGCTCGCGATGACGCTGGTCGGCTGCGGAGGCCCGGACGGAACCCCGGCTGCTGGCGTGACAGGCGACGTGATACCGGCGGCCGGCGCGTCCGATGGCCTGGTCGTAAGGTTCGGCACGGAACCGAATCCTCCGGCGAAGGGCGACAACACGGTTCAGGTGACGGTCACGAAGGCCGATGGCTCGCCGTTGACTGCGGGAACTGTGACGGCAGTGTTTTCAATGCCCGCGATGCCTTCCATGAACATGCCGGCGATGCGCAGTGACGCCGCGCTCAAGCACGAAGGTGAAGGCACGTATCGCGGCACGGGTCAGCTGTCGATGGGTGGAACATGGAACGTTGCCATCACTATTGCGGACGGTTCCAAAGAAGTGGCCACTCGGCAGACGAGCATCGTCGCCAAGGACTAGACCGGCGATTGCCGACCGGCCTTTGGTCGCGGTCCAGGAGCGGCTCGCGCCGCCAGCGGCCGGAGTCACGGTCCCGACGATCCGGTCGCCGTTCACCTCGCCTGCGAAGTTCAGGCCGTCTACGGTGAAGGTGATGCCCCGGCCCTTCATCCGTCCCAGGACGACCGGTGCCGTCTTGCCGTTTCGGGTCATCTCACCGCTCAACATCTGATATCGCTGCGTCAGCGCCAGTTCACCGTCCTCGAACTGCCAGACGCCGGCGACCTTGGCGGGGACGATGTAGAGCCCGGCGGTGCACCAGGCGCTGCAATCGCCCTCGATCGTCTCCTTCTCGTCGGGCTCCCAGCCCTCCACGAAATACGTGTTGTTGACGATGCGCGATCCGGGCTCGAGGTTGAGAAACTTGTCCTGCAGCTTGTTCAGATTCGATGGCAGGAGAAACAACGCGAGCACGGTGGCCTTCGAGACATCGGCCTCGTACATGTCGCCCTGGACGAACGTGGCCTTGTCGGACACGCCGGCCTCCTCCGCCAGCCGGCGAGACAACGCGACCATGTCGGCGTTGTACTCGACCCCGATGCCGCGGGCGCCGCGCCTGGCGGCGGCGATGATGTTGCGGCCGTCGCCGGATCCAAGGTCCATCACCAGATCGTCGGGCGTGACTTTGGCCAGATTGAGCATCGTCTCGACCAGAGCGGGCGAGGTTGGCACCCAGACCACATCCTTGCCGGGCTGTCCGACGGTGGGTTCGTAGGTCTGTGCAGTGAGGGAGCTCGCGAGCGAGATCGCGAAGCTCGTCAGGAACGCGGACACACGAAGGGTTTGAGACCACATGTGGGGAATCTTATCCTGACGAGAGGCCATTAGAGCCGTTTTGAGATTCGGGCGTCTAACGAAGCGGCTGTCTGCAGTAGACCGTCGTGCGAGCGCGGATACCGAGACGTATGACCGGCGGCGCGAACGGTTTCGAGTCTCAGGAGCTGGAAGAAATCTGTGGTCGGGTAATATGCGATGCGTGCCGCCGTCGCGCTGATCCAAATTGCCCTGCATGGCGCCGGGGCAAATGGGCGGCTCGTCCACGGATGCGTGCACCCGGATCGTTGGGCGCCTGGACCGAGAATGATGAACACACGACAGTTCGCACGGTTCTTACTCGTGATGCTGCTGGCCACGCCCGTCGGTGTCATCGCGCAGGCTGGCCAGAATGGCACGGTGCTCGTCGCCAACCGGACGGGCGGCAGCATCTCGTTGTTCGATCTCGGCACAAAGGTCGAGATGGCGCGTGTGCCGATCGGACCGGTCATCCCGCACGAAGTGGCCGTCAGCCCCGACGGGCGGCTCGCACTGACGGGTGAATACGGGTCCAACGACAACCCGGGACGCCACCTCGTGGTGATCGACGTCGCCGAGGGGCGGCAGGTGGGACGCATCGATCTGGGGCCCCAATCGAGGCCGCATAGCATCGTGTTCATGAAGGACGGCCAGCGCGCGGTCGTCACGCTCGAGCTGTCGGATCGCGTGGCGCTCGTGGATGTGCTCGGGCAAAAGGTCATCCGTACGTACACGACCGGAGGACGCGAGGGTCACATGGTGCGGCTCAGTCCCGACGGGGCGAGGGCGTATGTCGCCAGCCGGGGTGCGGCAGGAACGCTGTCGGTCATCTCCCTCGAGGCCGATACGCCCCCGGTGGTGATTCCCACGGGCAAGGGCGCTGAGGGCCTGGCGGTGTCGCCGGACGGCAGCGAGGTGTGGGTCGTCAATCGCCTGGAAGGCACGATCTCCATCGTGGACACGCGCTCGCTCACGGTGGTTGCGACCCTTGACGTGCCGCCCGACGCGCGTCGCGCGGAGATCTCCGTCGGGGGGCGCGTGCTCGTGGCGCACGGCGGCCCACCTGACTCGCCGGCTCAGTTCCTCTCGGTGTATGACTTGCGGCGACGCGTGCTCGTTGGCCGGCACGCGATGCACGAGGGGCGGAAGGGACCGGGCGGCTTCGGCATCCACATCGTCGGCGAACGGGCCTTCGCGAGCGACCGCGCGGGCCGCGCGCTCCTGGCGATGGACCTGGCAAACGTCGCGACGGCTGGTGCGATCGCGACCGAGCTCGACGACCCAGACGGTCTGGCGTACTCGCCGGTACGTGTGTCCGTGCTGGAGCGGTGATTCCCGGGCGCGTGCGATCCGCAATGGCGCGGGGGTGATCTACACCGACCTCGCCATGATGGCCGCCGTCACCGCGGTCCCATCCCCTCCATGGCCGGTTCTCCACATGCACATCGTCGCAGCGACGCGTGATCGAAAGCTCCGAGCCACCACCATCGAAACGGGCTGCCATCGCCAGATTCGCGGTGGGGGGCTTCGAAGGCGTACGCCGTTCCTGGCGGCGGCCGCCGGCGCCATCTTTCTGGCTTCGGGGTCACCGAGCGTGGCTCAGACTCTTGATCGCTCCGAGGTCAGTGGAACGATTCTCGACCAGACCGGCGCTCGGGTCGGGGGCGTGGCCGTGACCCTCCGTGAGACGGAGACCGGTTTCGAGCGGACGGTGATGACCGGCGAAGACGGCCGGTACTCGGCGCCGCTGATGCCGCTCGGCGTGTATGTCGTCGAGACCGAACGCCCCGGCTTTGCAGCCGCCAGGGGCGGGCCGGTGACGTTGACGGTCGGCCAGGCGCTCGTGATCGATCTCATGATGAACCTCGCCGGCCGGACTGAGACCGTGTCGGTATCGGCGAAAGGCGACACGGCGCCGGCGCTCGGCATGGTGATCGACGGAGATGCTGTGTCCAGTCTGCCCATCAACGGGCGTGACTATCGCGACTTTGCTCTGCTGTCACCGACTGCGCGGTCCACGACCGGCACGCGAGGCACGTTCCGTGTGGCCGGTCAACCTGGTGACTACCTCGCGTTGAATGTCGACGGCGCGGACTTTACGAACAGCTTCTTCGGTGAGTTCTTCGGATCGCTCGAACGGCAGAATTTCACCATCCCGCTCGAAGCCGTGCAGGAATTCGAGGTCAGCGCCGGCGGGCTGGGCGTGCAGTCGGGGCGGTCCAACGGCGGTCTCGTCAACGTTGTGACGAAATCCGGAGGCAACCAGAGGCACGGTTCTCTCGCCTATTTCCTGCGGCATCACGCGCTGACCGCGGACGACGCCTTTGGAAACGCACCCGTCGATCTTGTCCGGCACATCGTGGGCGGGAGTGTCGGAGGGCCGCTCGTGACAGACCGGACGTTCTATTTCGGAGCCGCGGACATCCAGCGTCAGTCCACGCCCATCACGGTGAAGTTCGCGCGACCCGTCGCGGGCGTCGCGGTTCCCGAGCTCGGGATTCCGGATCTGGGAGCACTCGAGGGCCAGTACCCGCGCGAGGAGAACGTCACCGCAATCCTGGCGAAGGTCGATCACATGATCACGAGCGGCCACCGCCTCAGCGTTCGAGGCAGCTTCTCGCGGAGCGACGGGAACAACATCGCGGGCGGCGGGGCGCTCCTGAGCCAGGCGCCGTCGAACCTCGAGACGTTCCGCAACCAGGGTCTGTCGATCATGGCGAGCCTCAGCGGTTCGGTCGGGACGCGATTGTTCCTCGAAACCAAGGTTCAAACGTCACGTGAGACGCGCCCGAGGGAGGCCCAGTCGAACGGTCCGCAGGTTCAGATTTCAGACACGGGCACGTTTGGCGGCGCACTGTTCCTGCCAAGCACCCAGGACATGTACCGCTACCAGGTGTTCCAGAACGTGGCCTATGCGCGTCGAAAGCACGACATCAAGTTCGGCGCGGACTACAACGCGTTCAACATGCGCAACAACTCGTTCGCCCTGGGTCTCAACGGCGGTTACGTGTTTCCCACACTCGAGGCGTTCATCGCGCGGCAGCCGCTCCTCTATGCCCAGAACTTCGGCCTGAACGGCTACACGGCTCACGAGGCGGCGCTGCTCGACAGCTTCTGGCAGCACGAAGCGGCTTTCTACGTTCTGGATCGGTTGCGGCCGACCGCGCGGCTCACGATCGGGCTGGGTCTCCGCTACGACCTGCAAATCAACCCGCAGCCGCAGGCTGGCATCGCCGGGTCGCAGGTGCCCGTGGGCCTGCCGGTTGTCTCGAGCCACGAGGTCCGGCTCACCTACGCGCCGGTTCCCCAAGGTATTCCCCACGATCGCAACAACTGGAGTCCTCGCACCGACATCGCCTATCAGCTCGCGGACGACGGCTCGGCGATGGTGAAGGGGTCGGCGGGTGTGTACTACGGCCGGACCCCGATGATCTACTTTCCGCTTCGAGGCGCCGGCGTCAGCAACACCACGCTCTTCGCGCCGGCCGCGCGCTTCGGCGTCACGTTCCCTGAAGTCCTGCCGCCGGCCATCGAGCCCGGCTCGGCGCTGGCGTCGCTCGTCGGTCCACCGGCTATTTCGTATGTCGATCCGGCGTTCGGGAATCCACGCGTGCTCCAGCTGACCGCCTCGGTGACGAAGCGTGTGGCCGATCTGACGCTCGAGATCGGTTACATCCTCAACGAGTCTCGGAACCTTCGCGTCGGCGGATTTCGATCGACATTGTGGGACCGCAACCTGGCTGCGCCCACCCGGTTCGACGAGTTCGGTCGCGGGGTCGGCGTGCTCGCGGCCGGACGCCCGGACCCGACCATCGCGCAGGCGAACGCACTCGCCAGCGTCGGTCGAGGCCGCTATCAAGGGCTCCTGGTCTCCGTCGCGAAGCCGATGGCTAACCGGTGGCAGGTTTACGGGAGCTACACCTTCGCCAGGAGCACGGGCGACGCTTCGACCGAGCGTGACACGGAAGCACTGTTCGGGCCCTCGGATCCCTTCGATCCCAGTGCCGATGACGGCATCAACGAGCTCGACGAGCGGCACCAGCTCAAGTCTGTACGTCGTGGTCATGCTGCCGCGCGACATCACGCTGTCGTCGACGTGGTCGGCGGGCTCGGGCCTCGCGTTCCCGGTCTACAGCCCGGTCGACGTCAACGGCGACGGAGTGACCAATGACGGCCTTCATCCGGACAGGCCGGTGGTCGAAGGACGGCTGCTGCCGCGGTTCCCCTCGCACCAGCCGTCGTGGTTCGTCTGGGACGTCCGGGCTGCGAAGGGCATGACCCTGACGGGGCGGGCGCGCCTGCAGTTCATGCTCGAGATCTTCAACCTGCTGAACGGCGGCAATACCTACGCCGACCCGCGGACACAGGCGATCCTGGGGAGCCCGAACTTCCGGGTGCACAACCGGACGCTCGGCCCGCGGCTCGCCCAGCTCGGGGTTCGATTCGACTTCTGAGCGGTGGGACGCCGGAACTTTACATCTCAGTGGATGCGGACTACGCTGCCGAAAAATCTTCGGGCGAGGGAGGCCCCAACAGACATGAGCGGACCACAAGGCCCGTTGCCGGCGACCCGACGCCGCCGGCCAATCCTGCTGATCGTGCTCGCGACGCTCGGCATCGTCCTTCTCGGAGGAGGTTCTTACTGGGCGGTCACGTGTCCCTGCGATCGGACTCCCGGGCTTTACCTCCGGGGCACCGAGGCCACTGCACCGGTCATCGACTGGTCGTTTGCCAACAAGGTTCCACTCTGTCAGATCCAGGTGGACGCCGGACTCCTGCCGCATGCCCTCAACCTCAACTGCATGGCAACCAAGACGGGCGAGCTCTATCTGAGCTGCGCCGATTGCGAGGGCAAGCGATGGTCTACTGCCGCCCTCGCGAACAGCCAGGCACGACTGCGACTGAATGACACGGTGTACCCGGTGACTTTGACCCGCGTGATGGATCCGGCGGAACTGGACCGGGCCTGGGACGCCCGGGCCGCAAAGACAGGGAACCCGAGCATGGCCGGACCCCGCCAGGACGGCTGGTGGTCGTTCCGCGTGACGTCTCGATAATCCGCTGCCGCCTCAGCGCGGCCGGAACGGAGTCGTCGCACGATCGATGACGGACGCCACGGTTGACACGACCAGCATGTAGCCCAGCACTCCAGCTGCTGTGAGCAGGAACGTCGCGGCGCCGCGCAGCCACTGCCCGCGCGACGCCGCGATGAGGACGAGGGGCACGAAGTACAGGATCCCGTTCCATCGCCCGAGGAGGCTGGCGCGCAGCTGTCTCTGGCGATGCCACACGTAGGAATCCACCACGTACTGGCCGAAAGCGACAGGAATCAGGACCGGAAGCAACGGTGTCACCAGGCCGCTGATGGCGGCGCCGGTCAACCCCGCGGTGACGAACAAACAGTCCGTGCCGTGATCGAACAGCTGGCCCTTTGCCGAAGCCCTCCCGGTCGCGCGCGCGATAGGTCCATCCAGATAATCGGTGGCGATGGCCAGCAAGAGGAGACACGCGACAGCGCCCGGCGCAAGAAGCTCGGGCCTGGCAAACGCGGCGGCAACCGGCAGGACCAGCGCCAGGCGGACGGCGGTGAGGGCGTTCGCCATTTACCGACCGAACAACTCACGTTGAGCCCGTCGCCAGAACACGACGCCAATCAGCGCATTGAACAGGATGAAGAAGTTGTGCTGCACGAAACCGAAGGCGGCCATCTGGCCCTCGTTTTCGGGGAACAGCACGACCCAGAGGGTGATGGCGGCCGCTCGCATGGGTGTGGGCACCGTCGCGGCGAAGAAGATGATTGGCAGGTATCCCAGCAGCGGCAGCAGCGACGCCTGGACCCCAAACAGATTGAGCGCGATGGTATACACGAGGACGGCAGCCAGCAGCGCAGGCGAGCGAAGCAGGAAGAACAATACGTAGTGCTTGAGGGTCGCCACCCTGAACGCGTGGAGGATCTTCTTGTCGCGGAGCTGGCTGGAGGGAAGGATGGACCCTCGGAAATAGAGCACCCACAGGGTGAATACCACGCCGGCTCCGAGCGCGATGAACGGGATGAGGCCGAAGACCGCGGGCAGCGACGCCCGGCTGACAAGGAATCCGACGGTCGCCCAAATCAAGAGATAGAAGACCTCGCAGAACATGATGAAGAGCATCACGGACGAGACTTCCCACCCCGGCACCTGGTGTCGTCGGTTGAGGTAGTACGCCATGGCGCCCTTGCCGATCTGCTCGCTGAAGAGCGAGATGATGTAGGCGCTGGCTCGAATCGGCAGGATGTCGCGATACCGGATGGGCTTGATGAACCAGCTGACGGCGCGAGTGAGGACGAGCGTATCGATCGTGAAGTAGAACCCGGAGTACACCATCATCAGGAACAGCCACGGCAGCCATCGCACGTTAGCGAACACCTGCGTCATGTACTCGCCCAGCGGGAGACCTTGACGGGCGGCGGCGCCGTTCAGGCGGTAGTACAGATACGTGAAACAGGCGACCGTTATCGCGAGAAAGACCAGTCGGCCCAGCGTCTTGGAGGTGCGCTTCGTTGTCGAGGGAGCCTCAGATTCGGTCACAGGTTGGACACCTTGGCTGGCGAGGGCACGAGTTTCTCGAGCGTCGTCGACAACGGCGTGAGCGTCACGCCGAGGTCGTCATCCGCATTCTTGTGGACGGCTTCGTTGGACGTAATCACCTCTATCACGGTCGGCGTCATGCCCCCCCGTCCCCTCAATCCGGCAATGGCCGCCCCTAGCCTGGCGAGCCAGACCGGCATGGATCGGACCGAGACCTCGCGCCCCATCAGGGTCGCCGTCCTGGCGATGACTGCGCGATAGGTCACCGCTTCCGGGCCGGCCAGCTCGTAGATCGCCGTACCGGCGTCTGGCGCTCGACAACAGCGCTCGATGGCTCGGCTGAGGTCGTCCACGTCCAGGGGCCGGACGACGTGTCGCCCGCCGCCCAGCAGCATGACCGTACCCCGCGAAACGGCGTGAACGATTGCGCGGCCGCCGGCCGTGCCAGGGCCGAGCAGGATCGGTGTGCGAATGATGGCGGCCGAGAGCCCCGATTCGGCGACGATGCGCTCCGCCCGGCCTTTCGAGCGCAAGTATTGATTGGCCGAGTCGGGGTCCGCGCCGAGAACGCTCACGAGCACGACGTGATGGACGCCTGCCTTCCTGCAGGCCTCCACGACGGCACGAGTGGCGTCAACGTTGGCCCCCTGATAGCCGGACGCCGGGCTCTCGATGAGAATCCCGGCGAGATGCACCACGCAGCCGGTTCCTGTGAACGTGGATGCCAGGCCCACAGGGTCGTCGTAGTCGATCACGCGCGGCGAGATTCTGGGGGAAGCGGGCAGAGCAGCCGCCGCGCGTGCCGATCGGACGCAAGCGATGACATGAATGTCGGGCTGATCGGCGAAGCGGCGCAGCAGCACACTGCCAACGCTGCCGTTGGCTCCAGTTATCGCAATGTTCACCCGCCGACATTATTGCCGACACTGGCGCATTGATGATCAATGATCGCTGATCCGGAGCGCATCTCGTGGAAACCCAGAGTGGATCGAACATCAAACCCTCGCGGATCGACCGCCGCGAGAACGCTCGCCCACCGGAGGCTTGCTGACATGTCAGTCCACGGCCGTCACGTCGTCGCGGCACGGAGTGCTCACTGGATTCAGTTCGACGAACCGGAACTGATTGTCGCGATCGTCAGGGAGCTCGTCGAATCGGAGCGAGTCGGCGAAGGAACCCCGGAGCCCACCCGAACGGGTAGGTCCCGAACGCCTCGGGCGTCGTACGATGGCACATGGCCGCCACCCTTCCCAGCGACCAAGAGCCCACCTTCCCCAGCGCCCAGGAGCTGCTAGACAGCTATTCCCGCGCGATTATCTACGCGGTCGAGAGGGCAGGCCCCGCCGTCGTGAAGGTCAACGTCGACCCGCGCGGCAGCGGGTCCGGCTTCCTGTTCACGCCCGACGGGCTCATCGTCACGAACAGTCACGTCGTCGGCGGCGGCCAGCGAATCAGGGTGACGCAGGTCGACGGTGTCACCAGCCGCGCCGAGCTGGTCGGCCAGGATCCCGACAACGATCTGGCCGTCCTCCGCGTGTCGGCGAACGGCGCAGGCGCGCTGCCGTGGATCCGGTTCGCCGACTCTTCGGCCCTGAGACCTGGTCAGGTCGTCGTGGCGATTGGAAACCCGTACGGCTTCGAGCATACCGTCACGAGTGGCGTGGTGAGCGCGATCGGCCGATCGCTCAGGGCGCGATCCGGACGCCTGATGGAGGACGTCATTCAGACGGACGCGGCTCTGAACCCCGGCAACTCGGGCGGCCCGCTCTTGACCACGACTGGCGAGGTGGCCGGGCGTGAACACTGCGGTCATCTTGCCGGCGCAGGGTCTGTCGTTCGCCATTGCCAGCAACACGGTGCAGTTTGTCGTGTCGGCGCTCATTCGCGACGGTCGCGTGCGACGCAGTTACATCGGTGTCACCGGCCAGACGGTGCCGGTTCCGGCTCGCGTGGCTCGCGCCAGTGGGCTGGCGGTCTCGTCGGCCGTCCTGGCGGTTGCCGTCGAGCCGGGCAGCCCGGCCCACCGCGGCGGTGTGCTCCAGGGCGACATTCTCGTGTCGCTTGCCGATCGAGCGATCGGCGGCGTCGACGATCTGTTGCGCGTCCTCACGGCGGAACGCGTCGGCGAGCCGTGCCAGGTGGTGGTTCTGCGCAATGGCGCGCGCAGGCTGGTGACAGTGATCCCCTCGGAACGGCCATAGAGGCTGTCTCGATCGTCCCGGCGCTCTATATCGTGAGAATCCCCAAGTGGATCGCGCGCCTCACGGCATCGGTGCGATTCACCGCGTCGAGCTTCCCGCAGATCGACGCAATGTGGAACTTCACCGTCTGGTCGCTGATGCCGAGCCGCGCGGCGATTGCTTTGTTCGGCAGACCTTCGCCGACGAGGTCCAGCACCTCGAGCTCGCGCGGAGTCAGCGGTTGCTGAAGCGTCGCGGCCGGTGTCCGAACGGTTGGAGACGATCAGGGCATCGGCGTCCAGCTCCGCCCGCCGTGCCTCGAGAACCCGACGAAACTCGCCGACGATCTCAACCGCGGTGCCGAGCTGATCGCGCAGTTTCGCGCGTTCGACTGCCGAGCCGACCAGGATCACGCGCACATGTCAGCCTCGCGGACGCTCGCGGATCGTCAGGTTGAGCTCGAGCGGCGCGCCCCCTCGACGGATCTCGACGGGGACGGTGCTCCCGATGCGGTCCGCCCCGAGCAGGGCGAGCAAGTCTCCCGCCGAGATGACGCGATGAGTGTCGAAGCTCACGAGCACGTCCCCGATCATGATGCCGGCCTCGGCCGCTGGACTTCCCGCCGTGACGGCGACGACGAGCAGCGCGTTTGCGTCGCCGTCCGGACCCCGCTGCGCCTCGGGGAGCTCCACCGCTTGCCCCGCCACGCCGAGATAACCGCGCCGGGCGCCGCCGTGCTCCATGACGGCCGACACGGCCTTTGAGACAATCGGCGCAGGAATCACGACGCCGAGCCCGCGGATCGCGGCCGCCGTCGTGATGCCGATCAGGCCGCCACGGCCGTCAATCAAGGCTCCACCCGCGAACCCGCCGTGCATGGGCGCGGTCGTCCGAATCACTTCGGCGATCGACCGGCGCCGCCCGGTGTAGAGCGGTCCCCCGATGACGGCGATGATCCCTGCGCTGGCGGTGACGGCGTTGCTCCACGACCGCCCGACGGCGATCACGATGTTCCCGACCCGGGGAGGCTCCTCGGTCACCGCCGCCGCCGCGAGATCCAACCCCCTCACTCTTAAGGACGGCCAAACTGGTCGCGGGATCCCAGCCGGCCAGTTCGGCCTCTTGTTCCACGCCGTCGTGGCGCCGCACCCGCACGCCATCGCCCCGGCCGAGCGCCGAAGCCATCGCCACGACCACGTCGTCGCTATGGACGAGGCCGCTGACGGGCCGTCCACGTCCCCGGACCTGGACGACGGCGGGCGCGACGGCAGTGACGGCATCGGCAATCTCAGTGGACAGGGTGGCCAACATGGGGTTCCTCCTGACGGGATCGTCGCAGAGGATCGTGCGCCAGCGGATCACCCAAACGGGCAGTCGCCCGAGCTGCTCAAGATCACCCGGCCTGGCCGACGGTGGGTTCGAACGTCTGTGCAGCAGGGGAGCTCGCGAGCGATATCGCAAAGCTCGTCAGGAACGCGGACACACGGAGGGGTCGAGACTATCTAAAGGACGTGTCGTGCCCGATTTCGTCGCGCGAGCGTCCATGCTGAGAGTCCGCCTGCGGCCAGTCCGGTGCCGATGAACGCCGGCCACGGCATCGCTGGCACGTCGGCGATGCACTGGAACGTCTCGGTATGCGTGTTCGTGTTGATGTTCTGCGTGCCTGCCGGGACGAAGAACGTCTGCGACTGATCCACGCCAATGAGAATTGTTGCTGGGCCGAACGTCGTTGACGTGGTGACAGATGTCTCGGTAGACGAGGAACCAACCGGGCTGCATTCTGGTGGCGACGTAAAGGTGGTGTGTCTGGTCGTCGAGGTCGTGGCCGTGACGGTGGGGGTTGTCTGCGCGAATATCGCCGTGCTCCACCACCCGCCCCCGCCGTGCAGCGCACCAGCAACAAGACCGAGAACTATCCACATCCACTTCCGGCGGCGATCACGTGGCGACATGGCCTCTCCTGGAGACGAGCAAACGGGAATAATTCCGGCGTGAAGCTAACCGCCGCCTCGGGATCTGTCAAGAAATTTGATAGTTTCTCAGGCCCTTGACTGTCGTCCCGCCCGCACTTCATCGCGCGCTGGCGCGGACGTTCGGCCACGGTGTGGAGGTCGGTCCCCATTTGTTGTACGTGGCAGACTGTGACTGGAGAATAATCTGACAATGGACTCAGGATTTCTGGGACGACGGCAGTTCGTACAACAGGTGGGGAGTATCGGGGTGCTGGCGGCGGCCGGGAAGGGCACCTCGCTTGCGGGGTCCAGGAAGTCTGCTGTGACGTGGCCCAAACTGGCGGGGAGTCCTGTTCTCGACAGTCTCCGACCCGTGATCGAGCGTTCCCGGGACGTGCGCACCGAGGTCGACAAACTACGGGAGGTCGCAGGATGGATGGCTTACGAAGAGCTCCCGATGCCCGACTATGCGCTGCCGCTCGGCGCAAAAGACGCCGATGAAACCATCGATTTCATTCTGACATCGGACGTGATCGACACGGCATTCACCGACTTTGCCTCTCACGAAAAATTCCAGGTTGATTATGCGGACCGGCACTGGTCGGATTCCGATGCCCTGTTCGCCTGCATGAAGCGGGCGCTGGACAACGGAATACCTGTGCTCGACGGCGCGTTTCTCGCGCGAGTGACGCGACGGGAACTGGAACAGATCTTCGCCGGCAATATCGAACTGCCCATGCTGGACGAGAAGATGGAAGTGCTCCATCAAGTCGGTGGCGTGCTCGCTGAGAAGTACGGCGGCCGCTTTCACAATTTCGTGAAGTCGTGCTCGCCACGCTTGTATGACAACGGCCAGGGCCTGGTGGACCGCATGGTGAAGGAGTTTGCGCGGTTCAATGACGTCAGCGACTACGACGGACAGACCATCAAGTTCTACAAACTCGCGCAGCTGGGGCTGTGGTTCGTGTACTCCAGCCTTCGAAAGACTGGCCAGTTTCGCCTGGACGATGTGGACAAGATGACGGCGTTCGCCGACTACATGGTGCCCGTCGCGCTGCGACTGCTCGGAATCACCAGGTATTCCGCTGAGCTGGAGCATGCGATCAACACGCACCAGATGGTGCCCCGCGACAGCCGTTGGGAAGTCGAGATTCGCGCCCACTGTGTCTACGCGACGGCGTTGCTCTGCGAAGAGGTCAATACCATTCGGCCCAGGGACAAGCAAATCATCATTCCGCAGATCGATGCGCGCCTCTGGACGCATTACCACACGACCTGGTGGCCCCACCATTTGACCAGGACCATCATGTACTGACGGGCCGCGGTCGTTTCGTGCCTTCAGATGTTGTATTGACATCATATATAAACTGTCAATACACTGATCGCATGGCCCATACAGCCGGTCGGAAGCGCTCGCCACATCGAGAAGCGCGAGTCTCGCGCACGTATCGGCTGCCGCTCTCGAAATTGAGGGCTGCGAAACGGGCGCTCGGCGCCGCGACGGCAACAGAGGCCATCGAGCGGGCGCTCGATCTCGCTGTGTTTCAGCGCGAGCTAGTCGACGGGACTCGAGCCATGCTGGGTGTCGAGATCGCCTCACCGGATCCCGACCGGTGACTCACCGCGCTCCGAAGTACGTCCTCGATACGCAGCTTTTCATCAACGCGTTTCGCGACCCGGTTGCCAACGAGGCGCTCCAGCGCTTTCATCGAGCGTTCTCGCCATTCGAGCACCTCAGCGTCATTGTCGCTCAGGAACTGCGAGCCGGCGTCAAGCGGCCAAGCGATCGGAAGGCGCTGGAAAGGAATGTCCTCAGAGTCTTCGAGCGCGCCAGTCGGACGATTACGCCGTCCCCCGACGCCTGGCATCGCTCGGGCGACCTGCTTTCGGATATGGCGAAGCAGGACGGCCTCGAGATTGCTCGAGTCTCCAAGGCCTTCGCGAACGACATCTTGCTCGCGCTCTCATGCCGCGAGTCCGGTTGCGTGCTCGTGACGGAGAACGATCGCGACTTTTCTCGTATCCGTCAGGTCCTCTCATTCGAGGAACATGAAGCCCTGGCCGGCTGACGACCTGAGACTCCTGGAGAGCCGCTACCATCTCCCGTACGACACACCCTCGAGGTAATACCCGCAAGCCTGACGACGTGCAGGACGAGCAGTCTGATGAGCAGGATGTTTCCGGCACGCCTCCAGAGGCCGTGCCAGCTGTCCGGGCGACTGACGATCGCGGCGAAGCGCCCAAGGCAGAGGAGAAACACGGGGTTCCTCCTGAGAGGATCGTCGCAGAGGATCGTGCGGCAGCGGATCACCCAAACGGGCAGTCGCCCGGAGTCCGAAGACGATTCCCGTGTGCGCCTCATCGAGCATGCCTTGATCGCGATCACCATTACCGACGTTCAGAGAGCTCGTGGTCGGTCACGCCCCGATGCGCATGAAGTCCGCAATATGCGAAACTTTTCTGCGCCGGAATCGAGCCCTATCGGCCAAAAACCAGCGAAAAACTAGCCGTCAAACCGGCTCCCGCTCGAATGTTGGAGTGGCGAACCTCTTGCTGTTATGTCTCCGACTGGACGGTCCAATTCAGGCCCGTCATCGCTTTTCATAACAGGAGCACTGCTTTGTACTCCCTTCCCATCGCACGTCTAATTGGCGGCGTCGCCCTGGTTGCGCTGCCGTGCACAGCTTCTCTGGCACTCGCCGACCCCATCACGTTCGCCGGCAGCGCCGACTACGACAACAGCGCCACCCAGACGACGGGCGTCTTCCGGGACGTGCTCGACGGCGCCTTCATCAACCGAGGTCTCGACCTGGGTGGAACCGGCCACACGGCCCTGAACTTCACCGGCTCGGACAACAACGTCGCGGTCGACGGCGCGATCGCCGTGTACGACACGAACGTCACCGATGGAGCGGCCACGCGCTTCACCGGCAACATGACGTTGTCGGCCGACATTCTCGTCTCGACGTTCAACAACGCGAAGGGCGCCGGACTGCTCACGCTGTTCAACGAGGGCGCTGGCAACTTCAGCGGTCTGGCCCTCTACCTCTGGGATGCGGGGAACTCGGACAAGGCCGCGATGAACCTGGTCGCCCAGAACGGCGTCACCAGACCACTTCCAGGCACTACGCTGGCGTCAGTGGCCCTGGGCACGGGCATTGCCGAAGACGTGTGGTATCGGCTGATTCTCGACCTCGCCTTCACGGGCTCGAACTTCACGGCGACCGGTTCGGTGTTCAGCCACCTCACGTCGACGGATCCCAACAGCGCGCTCGGAGCGCAGGTCGGCACGACGCTAACCTACAACGGGAGCCTAGGGTCCACTCTGGTCGATCCGTACGAAGTCGGCCTCGTCTCCCGGGGCGATCAGGCCGTGCGGGACACCAGCGTGACGAACTTCGACATCGGCCGGAGTCGGCGTCGGCACCACCGCAGTGCCCGTGCCCGAGCCTTCGACTCTCGTGCTCCTCGGGATGGGGCTGGCGGGAGCTGTGCGTAAACGGTACGCGCGAAAGAAGTCGAACTAGTTCAACTCGTTCAGCGTTCTCGGTCGGCGCAGCGCTCGGCGCTGCGCCGATGCCGTGCGCGTCGTCCGGCTTCACCCCCGCGCACAATCCATCTTAGAGTCGTCCCTCGCTTCGTTCGTGGGCAGCAACTTCACGACAGCCTGCCCGCTTCGCGCTCGAGCGATCTACGACTTGGAGCGATCTGATCGATACGCCACCGCGCGCAGATGCGCCCCGGGCCCACCAGAACGGGTAGGTCCCGAACGCCCCAGGAACTCAACTGGCGCAGCATAGCACGGGGAAGGCGAGCGATCGCATCAAACGACTCGGCCTCGCGATCTGTCAAACACCACCTGGTCGTGCAACCAGAGCCGCTCGAACAGGGCGCTGCAGACAGCGCGTGGCGCGTCGCCCGCGATCTCACCGATGCTGCGCTTCCCGTCGATGGCATCGACCAGGAGCTTCTCGCTCGCATCGATAGGCAAGTAGATATCTGTGTCCGTATGAGCCCGGTTGATCAGGACCGCCGCAGCCCCCGGCGGCAGCCGCTCTTGAACAGAAAGCGTGTCCGGCACTCGAACGGGCACGTAGTGAAGCCACGCATCGCCGGCAAAACTCAGTCACGTGCGAGCGGCCAGGGCGATCGTCGCGACGGACAATGACGCTGTGGCTCATCATCGCGCCGCGAAACAATTCGGCAGCGGCAAACTGCTGTGCCAGTTCGAGCGCTGCGATTCTCGCCGCCTGCGGGAGCCGCGCCATCACCCCGCAGTGAGGGCTGTACGGCGCCTGCCTGACCCAGCGGCTGAACGTGAGCCCTGCGCCGGCAATCAACTCCAGAAGCTGCGGCACTGAATACGCGCGATCCTGCGGGTGCAACAAGGCGTCGGCCAGCGCCGCCTCCTGCCTGAAGTCCGGGGCATCATGTAGGAGGCGTGCCAACGGATGTCTGGCCGGCAACGCGCCGAGCGCGATGACGAGATCGCGGATTTCGTCGTCGGAGGCTTGGATGCCCAGGCCGCGGCAGAACTCCTGCAGCATGTAGATGCCCGCCCGTCCGTACGGCGCATACACCATGAGATGCATCGCCCCGTCCTGGTCGAGCACGTCGCTGAGACCCCGCAGCGCCGCCTCAGGGTTCGCGAGATGGTGCAGCACGCCCGTACACACGACCTCGTCGAACGTCGTCTTCAAGTCGCCGATCCGGTCGATCGGCAACTGATGGACCTCGAGATTGGTCAGGTCGTACTTGCGCCGGAGATCCTCCGTGTGCCGCACGCTCGTCGCGCTGAAATCGATCCCGATGACGCGGGCGGCGGGGCAGCGGGCGGCATGCTTCGCCGCCTGCGATGTTCCGCAGCCGGCCACGAGGATCGTGCGTTCTTCGTGTACGGCTTGTCCGGCCAGAACAGGTGGAAGTCCGCTCGGCGTCTGTTCGGGTCCTGCCACCTCCGTCGATAGTTGTCGAGATCGTCGGTCGGCCGCGGATACGGATACCGCTCGTAGAAGTCCTTGACTGTTGTCGCCACGTCATGACCGGCAGCCGATTCCGGCTGCCGGCCGTCGCGTGTTGGTCGCACCAATCCGCTTGCTCCGATTACCTTCCGCTGGTGCCCGTGAGCTTGTCCAGCACCTGATCGAGCGAGAAGCTGCCGACCTTCTGACTCGGTGGGAAGTCCTTGAACGTGGCGATGTACTTGGCCACGTACTCCTGCGCGGGCACGAGCAGGTAGGTGCGGTCGATCCTCCACTTCCCGTAGTTCATGGCGATCTCTTCGGCACGCTCGAACGGATCGGTACGGAGGTTGATGATCTTGGGCAGACGCAGCGCCGTAAACGGATCCTGCCAGACGTCGAAGCCTTCGCTCCGTTGTTCCTGGAACACGACCTTCCAGTGGCCGTAACGGAGCCCGACGAGCGAGCCGTCGTCGTTCCAGTAGAAGAATTCGTTGCGAGGGTTCGGCCCCTTTCCCGCAAGCCGGTCGCTGATGTTGTAGCCGTCCAGGTGGACCTTGAACGTCTTCTTGCCGATCTTCATGCCCTTGAGCAACTTGTCCTTTACATCCGGCACGCCCGCGGCCGCCAGCAGCGTGGGCAGCATGTCTTCGTGTGAGAAGAGGTCGTTGTTGAGGGTGCCGGGCTTGATCACACCGGGCCAGCGCAGGAAACACGGCACGCGGTAGCCACCCTCCCAGTTTTCGTTCTTTTCCCCGCGGAACGGCGTGGTGCCGCCATCGGGCCAGCTGAACGACTCGGCGCCGTTGTCGGTCGAGTACATGACGATGGTGTTGTCCTCGAGGCCGAGCTGCTTGAGCTTGTCGAGGATCTGCCCGACGTGCCCGTCGTGCTCGACCATGCCATCCGGATAGAGACCGAGCCCGGTCTTGCCCCTGCTCGCCTTCTTCAGGTGCGTGTTGATGTGCATGCGCGTGGAGTTCCACCAGAGGAAGAACGGCTTGTTCGCCTTCTTGGCCTTCTCGAGATACTCGAGCGTGAGCTTGGTGACCTCTTCGTCGATGGTCTCCATGCGCTTCTTGCCGAGCGGACCGGTGCTTTCGATTTTCTGCTTGCCGTCCGGCCTCGCCCAGCAGTGGATCACGCCGCGGGTCTTGTACCTTCTCGATCAGCGCCGGATCCTTGAAGTAGTCCTCGTTCTCGAACTCCTCCTCCGCATTCAGGTGGTAGAGCGAGCCGAAGAACTCGTCGAACCCGTGCGCCGTCGGCAACGTCTCGTCCGCGTCCCCCAGGTGGTTCTTGCCGAACTGCGCGGTCATGTAGCCCTGGTCTTTGAGTAGCTCGGCGATGGTCACGTCACGTGCCTGCAATCCTTCCTTCGCGCCGGGCAGGCCGACCTTCAGCATGCCCGTCCGGAAGCCCGATTGGCCGGTGATGAAACACGCGCGGCCGGCCGTGCAGCTCTGCTGGCCGTACCAGTCGGTGAACAAGGCACCTTCCTTGGCGATGCGGTCGATATTGGGAGTCCTGTAGCCCATCTGGCCCAGGTTGTAGGCGCTGATGTTCCAGTAGCCGATGTCGTCGCCCCAGAGAATCAGGATGTTCGGTTTCTTCGCAGCCATGTCGCTCTTCCTTTCGTCTGTTCGACCCTCATCGATCCTTCGCGCCCGAACAGTCAGATT
The DNA here is from genome assembly GCA_963817395.1 of uncultured Acidobacteriota bacterium. Classification (GTDB taxonomy): domain Bacteria; phylum Acidobacteriota; class Vicinamibacteria; order Vicinamibacterales; family CAVPJW01; genus CAWGYQ01. The sequence goes on from CAWFOC010000004.1 coordinate 88,782, forward strand.
CAGCGCGTGGATTCTTGCAGTGCTTCACCGGGCGGCACTACAGCCTCTTTGAATTGCTTGCCAATGTGTGGGGAAGGGACGGTCGATAGGTACCTGCCCAAGCAAGCGGCTGAGATCGCGAACACCTGTGGCGTCCCGGGCCGTGACGGCCAAGGTCTGAAGCACCGAATCATACAGCGCAGCGAACAGAGCCTTGGCGGGTTCTGCTACTTCAAGTGCTCACGGATGAGCTAGCTGCGGCAACCTCGGCGTCGCCTGCAGTCGTTGATGTCCTGGCTGATCTCCGTCGTCAACGGTGCCGGGTTGCTGTCGATGTCTTCCTGACTGTGGGCCGGTCCTCGAATTGCCGAAGGAGCCGCTACCATCTCCCGTACCATACGCCCTCGAGGTAGTACCGCAAGCCTGACGATAGGTGCAGGACGAGGAGTCCGATGAGCAGGATGTTTCCGGCAGGACCCCAGAGGCCGCGCCAGCTGTCCCGGCGGCTGACGATCGTGGCGAAGCGCCCAAGACAGAGCAGAAACACGATATAGATCGCGAGATACCGTCCCCAGCTCCAGTTGCCGGGATAGCCGGAGCCCTTGATGTAGAGAAGAGCGTATTGAACGAAGGCGACGCCAAAGATGCACCAGGCGAACGCGTGGTCGAGCCGTCCCCGAAGGGCCCGAAAATAAATCGCGCAAAATGCCACGGGGAAGGCGAGCGATCGAATTGTCGACCAGAGGATATTGTCAGATACCTGTCTCCATGCGCGGAACGGCGCCACAATCATCCCCTCGCCGAGCCGCTCCGTCGTGAAAAACTGATAGAGAAGGACGCCCATCGCGGGCACGACGGCGAGGCCGCTCGTCGCCAGCGGCCGCCAGGCCCCTCGATGCCGCCAGACTTGCAGTGCGATGAACGCCGGGATCCAGGCGGCCACGAAGTTGGGTTTGATGAGACACTGAACGGCGGCCAGCGCACCGGCGAGACCGTGGCGCTCGCGGAACGACGCGGTGAACAGCAGAAGTGCGAGAGGAAAGACGACCACGGTCGTCGGATTGTGAAAGATCAGGCCGGATATCTGTCCAAGATGAACCCGCGAGTGAAGCGGAAACAAGGGGTGCATCCGCCAGTCGACCGTGATCGGGGCCAGGAAGAGCAGCAGAAACGCGAGAGCCAACGACCGTTCGGCCCCGACCTCGCGGGTCAGCATTGACGCAGAGATCGCGAACTTCGCCACCATCGCGAGGACCGATATCCAGATGGCGGCGAGCACCAGCCTGCGCTCCGACGAGAACACGTGCGACACCGCGATGGTGAGCAGCTCGAAGCCAGGGCGTTCTGTGCCCGTCGCGCCCCGGCGCTCCATTTGACGTGCAAAGATGAGATGCACCTTGTAGTCGCCGCCGGAGACGATCGATTGAAAAAGCGGCAGGAACATCGCACCCACGACGATGGCGCAGCCCGCGAAGACGAGAGCATGCCGCACGGCCTGTCCCCTCGAAGCAGCGGTGGTGTTGTGGTTCACGCGCGATTCTCTGAAGGATTCGTCCGTGCACGCTCGAGAAATGAGCGATTCACGAGGCGATATTAACCTGCGGCGGCCAGGCGGCGCGCCGCTCGATGGAGCCCGTCGAGGGGCGGATCATTCACGCTTCAGTGGCGGGAGGATCAAGGGAGACCCAATCAGACCGCGCCCGCTGTCTCCGACAGCAGGTTGACGCTACCTGTAGAGTCGCGCATACTCCGCCGTCCACCACGGTTCACGACGGTCGAAAAGGAGTGTGTATGAAGGCGTGCAAGACGCTTGTGCTGGTGTCGATGGGACTGCTGGGGTCCGGGATTGCGCTCGCCCAGGATCCATTGAAAGTTGACCCGTCTCACTACACGGTGATTCTCGAGAACGCGAGCGTGCGGGTGCTGAAGGTCAACTACGCGCCCGGTGCGAAGAGCACGATGCATCAGCATCCAGACGCGATCGTGATTGGGCTCTCGCCCTCCAGAGTCCGGTTCACCACGCCCGACGGCAAGTCGCAGGATTCTGATATGCCGGCGGAATCGGCCATGTACACGCCGTCGGGCACTCACAATCCCGCGAACATCGGCACCGGGCTCGTCGACGCGATCCTCGTCGAGTTCAAGGCTGCGGCGCCGGGGAAGGCCACGCTCCCGCAGTCGCGCCCGGGCATGGCCGTGAAGGGTCTGGCCGAAGGCCCGCGAGCGATGGCCTATCGGTCGACGGCCGATCCGACGTTCCAAGAGCCGGCCGGCTCGACGCACGAGTTCGACCAGGTCGTCATCGCGCTGGGTCCCACGCAGATGTCGCTGTCGATCGACGGCAAACCCGCGAAGACGAGCTGGGCGCGTGGCGACGTGCAATTCATCGGGCGCGGCGTGCCGCACGAGTCGAAGAACACCAGCGGCAAGCCGGTGGATTTCGTGATCGTCGCGATCAGGTAACGGCAGACGCGGGGGCTTCTCAGGGTCTCCGCTCATTCAACGGCCTCGAGTCGCGGGAGGATCAAGGGTGCCGTGGCAGGAGCGGCTGTAGGAGACGGCGTCGATTCGCGAGTTCCGCCGGGATCCCCGGAATCCTGGCGCGACGATTGTGAGGTGGCAGGATCGAGCGGATCGACGCCAGGACGGGCGAATTGCGACACTAACCAGTCAGGAGAGACTGCTCCCCAGTCTTGGCCCCGCCCCGCCAACACGCCGGCCGTAATCCCCGCGCCTGCGGCGGCCGCGAGAACGAGCGTCAGGCATCCGCCCGAACCACACCCGTTTGCCAGTCCCAGTGACAGCCACATGACTCCCGTCGAGACACCGACGCCGACATATGCGCCACGCAGTGTGCGAAGGCCCGTACGGAGTTTGTTTCGTTTGGGCACTTCGACCTTGCCAATCGATTCCAGCGGCATCCGGATCGAGGCCTTGTCATCATCGGGGAGGAGCACGGCGATGCGGTCTTTGACGTCGAGGATCTGGCCAGTCAGGCGCTTGCCCGGTCGCAGGACGACGAGTGCTGATCCGTCGACGGGCGACACCACCCGCGCCGAGGTCTTGTCCATGACGACCGACGAGCCGGAGAAACGTCCACCGCTCACCCTGATCACGCCAGCAACTTCGTACTCCTGCGCTCCTGAGACGCGAACGCGGAGTGGCGCCGGCCGCTGAGCCAGTTGAGCCGAGATCGGCTCCGCGACGACCGCGAAAACTACCGTGAACGCGAGCAGTTGCTTGAGCATCGGGTTGTCCTCACTCCTCGTGCGAGACGAGGTCATCTCCGCGGCGTCGACGACCGGTACGAAGGCCGATTCGCCGAGTCCCGCTCTCGGAGATGAGGATAGAGAGCGCGCGGCCTGAAGTCGTGAGGGGAAGCTGAGGAGAGGCTGAAGAAAGGATGAAAGAGCGTGAGCGCGCTATCGCGTGCGCTCGGCCAGGCGGCGCAAGACGGCCTGAAACGATGGTTCGGCGCCGAGCGCGGCGAAAAGTGGCTCGATGGGAATCGTCCACCCGGCAAATCCCGGTGGCGCGGCCATCAGCATTTGCTCAAGCGTCCTGGTCGCTTCAACCGGCCGTTCACAGACGATGTGGCAGAAGGCTGTCGCCATGATCGCTTCAACCGTTCGGCCGCTCGTGCGGAGCTCGCCGACCGCGCGCGTGGCGTGCTCGACGGCCGCATCCGCTTGCGACGTCATGCCGGCGCGGCGATACGCCGCGGCGAGCCCCAGGAGCGATCGCGCGTGATCCGGAAAGAGCTCGAGGGCACGTGTGAACATCGCACGGGCAGCTTCGTGGTCGCCATCGGCCAGCAGCGCGAACCCGTGGCCGTCGTACGCATTCATGACGAACTCTGCTGCGTAGACGCCACTCCCGCGGGAGGCGAGCTCCCGGTCGAACTCGATGCGCGCCTCCTTCGTGTCTCCCAGGGCGAGGCGGGTGAGCCCGAGCAGCCAGCGTAGCCCCTTCCCTGGGAACCGTTCCGCGGAGCTCTCCTCTCGGTCCTGAAGCGGCGCGCCTCGCCGCAGCACCTGCTCGGCGCGGAGAAGGTCGCCGCGGGCGACGTGCACCATGGCTATCCCGTAATACGCGTAGGCGAAGTCCGGATAGAGCTCGAGCACGCGTTCGAACGCCGCGATTCGTTCGTCTCCCCACGCGGCGACGCCCAGCCGGCAGTGATGGCGCCAGTTGCCTGGCTCGAGGGCCACCGACCTGCGGCCGGCCGCCACCGCTTCGGCTGTGCGCCCGGCGCTCATCAGCATCAGCGCCAGCGCCGCGTAGGCATCCGCGAAATCCGGGTCGAGATCGATCGCGCGATGCGCGTCGGCGATCGCGTCGGCCAGCGCGGACGCCTCAGGGCGGTTCTGTGCGCGCGTGGCCTCGTAGAGCCAGAAGCGCGCGTGCGCCAGGCCGACGTAGGGCGGCGCGTACTTCGGATCGAGAGCCACCGCGCGCTCGAAGTCGGCAACCGCCGCCGGCACGAGTGCCGCATCCATGCGTTCCAGCTTCAGGCGCCCTTCGGTGAAGGCACGATAGGCGTCGAGGCTGGAGGTTTCGCGCACTCCGGCGCGCGCGGCGACCGGCACGCGCGTCGCGGCTGGATCGTCGAAGCGGATGCCAGCTTCAGGGCTGGAGCTCGTCTCAACCAGGGCGATGAAGCGATAACCCCGCCGCGAGACCGTCTGGATGAAGTGCGGTGCGCTCGAGTGGTCGCCCAGCGCCTGTCGCAGATCGGAGACGACCTGGGTCAGCGCATTGTCCGTGACCGCGACGTCGGGCCACAGCGCCCGCATGATCTCGTCCTTCGAGACGAGCACCCCCGGCCGGGCCACGAGCAGGAGCAGAAGGTCCAGGCCCTTGGGCGCCAGCGGGACCGGCGTCCCGTCACGGAAGAACTGATAGCCGGCTGGATCGAGTCGGAACGGGCCGAAGCGATAAGCGAGGCCCGCGGTGGTCATGGTGGGGGAGTCGGATCATATGCTGAGAGGGGAGAGGATATCGGGACTTTCGGTAGCGGCGCAGTTCCCGACGGGCGCCGCGGAGGAGAGGCGCGATCACTTCTTCAACGCTAGCCAGACGTCTCGCGGCAGGCTCGCCGCTCGCGCGACGGCCGGCATCGGGTCATCCGTGGCCCAGAACGCGTACTCACGCCTCCCCCGCAAGCTCCCCAGATACTCACGAAGAGGAAGCGCCTGGCCTGTATGGTCACCCTTGCGGTAGGACAGCCAGTACAGCACGTCGTGGCGCGCTTCGATCCAGCGTACAGATGTCCCGCCCACGGTCATTCCCGGTAACTCCGCGCCGATCGCATCCAGATAGGCCAGGTACGGAAGGTTCGCGCCGCTCGCGTCCGCGGCCGCGATCGATGAGGCGGCGCGGGGATTGATCTCGATGAAATGCAGCCGTCCAGTGAGAGCATGGCGCTTGAACTCGAGCGCTCCGGCAATTCCGTGAAATCGTACGGCTTTGATGACGGATGCCGCCAGTGCGGCGATTTCAGGATCGACCACAGTTTCAATCATGCAGCCGTCGCCAAACTGTGACGGATACTGTCGTTGCTTGCGCGCGACGAACACGCCGCGCACGTTCGACGCCTGGTCTGCGTACAGCGAGACGTGGTAAATCGCACTGGAAGGCCCGGGAACCAATTCTTGAAGCATGACGGGGACCGACAAGCGTGCGGCCCGTGCGAGCGCCCTGTGGAGCTCCGCCGGGGTGGTGACGGCAACCGCCTTCTGTTTGAATTCCTGCTGAAATTCGCGCGGACGGGGAGAGCGCCCCTCGGACAAGTGGACCCACGCGGCAGGTTTCAGCACGCTGGGAAGGACCACCTGATCCACGACGTCTTGGGAATGCGCCTCCTTGGGAACTGAGAGGACCTGGCCGGTCTCGATGCCGGCGGTCTTGCACATCCGGTACATCTGACGTTTGTCGATGCAGCTGAGAAGCGTGTCGTCACTGAGGAAGGAGTATCGGAAGTATCGAGCCAGCTCGTCGCGATGCTGATGAATGGCCCAGACCTGTTCATCCGACGACGGGTAGAGCACGGGCTTGTCGACCAGAGAGCGACCGAATGCGATCAGACCCGACGTCCACGCGTCTGGATCCTGTCCCAATGAAGGCACGAGGACTCGGCGCGTGACATAGCGGGAAAACAGCGATGGCGTGTTCCGGCGTGACGACACGGCGATGACGGGCAGGCCCGCCTTGCCCAGGCACCGCACGATACCCAAAGCCGTCGGCCTGGACTCGCGATCGGGGATCAACACGACCGCCGCTGGCGTCACGAGAATCGCTCGATCAGGAGGACTGTCCGCATCATCAGGTGGTGCGTATGTCCGAGAGCAGGTCGGCCATCAGGTCGACATAGGGTCGAGCCCATTGCTGATCGCGCGGAAGACGCCACGAGTGGTACCGCTTCTGATGCTGTCCGAGTAGCGTCACGAGCTGGTGCGGCTCGATCGACGGACGCCTCCAGCCGAGCGTCGTCTGCGAACCCAGATGCCGGTTCTGAATCGCAAGGGTTGCCGGTATGCGCTTGACGTCGGCGGGGTGCGCCCGGAAGTGCACGGCAGCGGCCATATGGCTGAGCGCCAGGCTCCCCAGGCCGTCTTGGTGCACAACCGCGTAGTTGTTCGTCTGACAGATCACGCGATCGCCGCGGCCCACGAGCGCGGCGACGCGAAGATAGGCGTTGCGGATCGGATGCGGCGCCTCGATCGGCGTGCGGCGCCACAGATAGCAGGAATGCTCGGCGGTCTGCTCCGCGAACAGCCGCTCGGCGAACTCCGGCGCGAACCAATCATCGTCGTCAACCGGCACAATGAGATGTCCCGCCGGGACCGTCTCGAGCGCCGAACAGCGAGAGCCCGCGACACGGCTGAGATTGAGCTGCGCGATCGCCTTCACCCGTGCCCGGTACACGTGGTACGGCATGTCGAACGTCGTATTCCACGTGTCGAACTTCGACCGGAAGTGCGGGAGAATCTGCGCCTGGACAATCTCGGCATTGCCCCAATCGAGGGTTTCACGGACACAGATGTGAATCGGACGCGCGATACGGTCAGGGTTTCGCGTAGTCAAGCCTCCAATACGGATCCGATCACCTGCCACTGAGGTTGCCCTGGTTGCCTGCGATGTGGTCTCGGGCGGCAGTGTCGCGCTGATTCGAGAGATGCCCTTCGGGCGGTGGGCGAGTTCGCCTCGCTGCCTCGAGCCTGAGCCTCACGGCTGGCCATACCAGGACAATCCGCATCAAGCTGCTCGCGGGCGAAGGCTGAATGTAGAGCGGTATGGTGGTCGCAGCGGCCTCGCATGAAACCGTGCGCTCGCGACACGTCAGGAAGCTCTGTCCATCTCCAAGGCGCGTAGTCGCGGCGCATGGACCTTCGAAGGGAGATCGCCGCCGGTGGACGGCCGCCTGACGCTCAGCGTGGCACTGGCAGGTTGAAGGCCTGCGAGATCTGACCGAGTCCGCTTTCGACCGAGCGCCACGAGCTCTGGGCTCTGGGCGGCAGCGCGTACGGCGACGACGACGCGCGAACCCTGGCCGCACGATCGAACAACGCTTTAGCCTCGCCGGACGCCGGCTCCCCGTCTCCGACGAGCGAGGCCACCCGTTCCGCATCCTTCTTGAGACCGTCGGCGTCCATGACGACGGCTTCGCGGGTTGCCTTGTCGATCGTCGGGACTGCCTTCAAGAATGAGTCCAGATCCTTCTTGAACCGATCCGCGCTCTCCGCAAGATCGTCGGCCGCCTGCTCGACCTCGCGATCATTCATCCGGCGCGCCTGCTGCCCTTTCGGGATCGGCATCACGGTGCCGTAAATTGACGCCAAAACCTGGAGACTATCCGCGAGACGATTCCATTCGCTGGCACCGTCCATATCGGGGGGCTGCGTCGACATGAACTGCTGGATGGACGCCGCCTGGTTGAGTAGTCCCGTGACCTCGGCGCTGGCGGCATACTCTGCGGTGAACCGCCCTTTGAGCTTGTCCAGGTTCTCCTGCAGGTCGTCCAGGAAGCGTTCGACGCTTACTTCCATGCCCGGGCCGCGCAGAATGCTCCCCTTCAACTTGCCATCGAGCTGGTCTTCGAAGCGGTCTCGCTCCCAATCGATCCGTTCGAAGATGGCTCTCACGTCATCGTCGCTCAAGCGGTCGGCGGCAAAGAGCCCCGGTGTGAGCAGCAGTATCGCGACAGCCACTCCCGACGTTCTCGCGAAGCACCGTAGCTTCGACCACGGCCGGGATCGGGCGGTCGGTCGGCCGAGCGGCAGGTTTGTCATGACCTCGTCTCCTTCAGCGGTCTTATCGGACGGTCAGGTCTCTGGCAGTCGTGTCCTTGGTCGGCACCGTGACCTGACGACCATGACATCGATCCGTCCTCGCTCGTCGCAAATTTCTGTGCCCGTCGACATCTTGCCGACGCCTTCCCGTCCTTGTCAACTCGAGCGCGATCGCGGACCTGGTCACGCCGGGGAAGATTTCATCATCATCGAATCGTTGGAGGAAGCGCTGCCGATGAGCCGGTCGCGTCCACCCGAGCTCTTGCGGCATTGAGAGCCATCTATAATTGGCGTCGATGGCGCTCGCCGATGTGGCTGCCGCGCGGATCGCGATCTGTTGGCGCCCGCTGCCGGCGCTAATCCATAAAGAGCACATCGTTTCTTGTCTTTTGAGACAACATGGCCGCCGCGTCGAGCAGGTGGGGGACGTCCGACTGGCTCCGGACGAATTCGACGTTGTACTGATTCTCGAGAACAGCCACTGGTTTCCGACGGTCGTAAGCCAGTTTCACGCGTGGAAAGCCAGCCCGACACGGCCCCTCCTGGCGGTCTGGCATTGGGAACCGTTACCGCTTCCTCCCGCGGCCGGCGTTCCGACGCCATCACTGAGTCTCAGGGAGCTGGTCAAGATCGTCCTTCGTGACCGTCGCGCGACCGATATCTTTACGAACCTCGCCGAATTGCGCCGATTGCGACGTGACGGCTGGCCTGATCTCTTGATGGTCTCGTCCCGGGCCTGGCAGGAGTCTCTGGTACAGCATGGGATTCCCGCTCACTGGGTGCCGTACGGGTATGAGAGCGGCCACGGCGCACCAACGGGCGGGCAGCGAGACATCGAGGCATTGTTCCTTGGAGCGCTCAATGTGCCGAGACGAAAGAAAATCATCAGAGACCTCTGGCGTCGTGGCGTCCAGCTTGTTGCCCATGGGAGTTGGTTCGACCAGCGCTTCTGGGGAGACGATCGGACGCGCCTGATCAATCGAGCGCGGGTCTTCTTGAACATTCAACGGTACCCGCGGGAGGTTTCCGCGCATCGCCTGATTCTCGGCATGGCCAATCGATCCCTCGTCGTCTCCGAGCCGATCTATTGGGGGGCACCCTTCGTAGCCGGCGAGCACTATGTGGAAGCCGAATCCCGCGACATGCCAGAGGCTTTGCGGTACTACCGCGAGCATCCCACTGAAGGCGATGCCATTGTCGATCGTGCACATCGGCTGGTTACCGAGACCCTCACGATGGAGTCGTCGGTGTCGCGGGTCATCGCCCTGATCGATCAGCACCTCCACGCCCGGAGCAGCCAGCCAGCCATCGCCTGCCGATGAGAATCGCGATTCTCGGAGCAGGCGGTGTGGGCGTGTGCGCGGCCCTGGAACTCGCCAATCGCGGCTACGGCGTCGATCTCTACGACGAGAACCCAGACGTGCTCACACGGGCAAGCTTTCGGAACGAAGGAAAGATTCACGTCGGCCTGGTGTACGCGAAGGATACGTCCCTCAAGACCGCTCAGGTCCTGATTGATGGGGCGATTCGCTTCAGATCGACTCTCGGTCGATGGGTCGATCTCGACCTCGATCGGCTCGTGACGTCCGCACCGTACTACTACGCGGTTCACACGGAGACGATGACCAGTGTTCCCGAGCTCGAGCACCACTATCTCCGTTGCAAGCACCTGTTCGAGGACGCCTGTTCGTCGACCGGGCTGTCGTACTTGAACGGTGAGCGAACGCTGACGGTCGAGAAATTGTCGCGCGCTGATCTCGAGAAGATCGTCGACGGCGCGACGTTCCTGGCGGTGTTTCGCACATCCGAACGTGCCGTCGATCCCCGTGCGGTCGCCGTCTCGCTGCGCGAAGCGGTGCGCGCGAGCCCGCGAGTCCGATTCATCGCCAACGCCAGCATTTCCAGCGTCGCTTGGGCGGACTCCGGAAAGCTCGTCTGCACATTCCGGCTCGATGGGACGTCGTTCGACGAACCCTACGATCAGGTCGTGAATACCCTGTGGCACGGACGCCTCGCGATCGACGCCGGCCTGGGTCTGGCGCCGCCGGGCGCCTGGCTCTTTCGGTACAAGCTTGGCGGACGGCTCAATATCCCCGTCGGCCCCGAGACGGTCCCGTCGCTGACGATCGCACTCGGACCGTTCGGCGACGTCGTCAATCTGGGTGGCGGTGGCGTTTACTTCTGCTGGTATCCGATCGGCCTGCTGGGCACGTCGCGCGAGCTCACGCCGCCCGATTGGGACCTCTCTGTGCAGCCAGCAGAGCGACAGGAGGCTCTTCGTCGCAGTTATGAAACCTTGCGAACGCTGTGTCCGCCGCTCGGCTCAATCGACTATTCTGAAGACGTTGAACCATGCGGCGGCGTGATCTTCGCGTGGGGTCAGACCGATATCGATCACCAGGACAGCGGCCTGCATGCAAGGCATGAGATCGGGATTCATTCCGTGAAGAATTACCATTCCATCAATACGGGCAAGTACACGATGGTTCCATATCTCGGCTACAAGGCTGCCGAGCGCGTGTTGCGCCTGTCTTGACGACCACCGTCGAGCCCCTCGTCTCAGTCGGCATTCCCTTGTACCGCTCACGTCGGTTTCTCGATGTGATTATCGAGAACATCGAGGCCATCGACTACCCGAACCTCGAGATCATCGTCTCGGATCAACATCTGGAAGACGATGCGATTTCGGTGCTGAGAGCCCGCTATGGATCGGATCCGCGCTTTCGATTCCTTACAGGCACCGACCGCATCAACTGGGTCCAGCATTTCAATTTGCTCCTTCGCCAGGCTTCGGGCCGGTACTTTCTGTGGATGGCGCACGACGATACCTACCCCTCGGACTACGTGCATCAGCTCGTGACCGCGCTGGAACAGAATCCGGCGGCGGTCCTCGCGTTCGGGCGAGTCGAGCAGATCTCGCTCGACGGCTTTCTGCCGACATTCCCCTTCGTGCCGCCTCCCATCGACCCCGACGCTCAGTGGTCGCTTCACGCCGCTCTCAAAGTGTTGACCCTCTGGCATCTCTGGGTCGCCTTTCGCGGCGTCGTGCGGCGCTCCGTCGTCGAGGAGTCCGACCTCTACATCCGCCAGACGTATCGCAACATTCGCGCCGATATCTACTGGGTGTTCGCGCTGTCGCTGCGGGGCCCGTTGTGCTACGTGCCGTCGTGTCACTGCATCAAGCGATTCCATCGGCAAAGTGGGGGAGCCGAGTGGCGATTCGGCCCGCATCAAAGCCTGAATGCCTGCTCGGTGCTTCGCTCGTATCTCAACGACTTCGCACGGTCGCGACAGGACGCCCTGATCGGCCAAGCCGTCGTGATCCCGTGGTGTCTGACACAGGGCTTCCTGCCGGCAACGGTCGCCCGGCAACTGGGCATTCTTACGCGCCGGGTGCTGGCTTCCTCATCACCCTGACGCGGATTCCGTTGTGAGGACGCAAGGCGAAACCGACATCCGGCCGGACCGTCTGATCGGGCTCCAGCTCGAATTTCAGTCGCGACGCCAGCGTTGCGAGGACCAGAACACACTCCAATTCGGCAAGAGGCTCGCCGAGGCACACATGCGGCCCGCCGCCGAAGGGAAAGTACCTGAAGCGCCGCCGCTCCGAATCTGCCTGTTCCTCGAATCGGTCCGGGTTGAATGCTTCGGGTTGTGAAAAGTAGGTCGGATTGCGGTGCACGATGTATTGACACAGGAACAGTTTCGTTCCTCGCTGCACCTGCACGCCGCACGGCAACATATCCGAGGCGAGCGCGGTCCGAACAAAGTTCCACGCGGGCGGGTACAAGCGCAGGGATTCCTTGAACACAGCTGCCGTGTATCGCAGTCTCGGCAGATCGCCGGCGCATGGCAGCCTGTCGCCCAGGATATCGCGCAACTCCGAGGCCAGCCTTGCCTCGACGTCAGGATGCTCGGCCAGCAGGTACCACGTCCACGTCAACGCGATACCGATCGTTTCGAACCCGGTATCCATGAACGTCAGCGCTTCTGCGCGAATCTCGGCGTCGGTCATGGAGGTGCCATCGTCGTACCGCGTCCGGATCCATTGAGAAAGCATGTCATCAGCGTGTTCGGTCGATTCGCGCCGCATGTGGAGCGCACGTGACAGAGCGACGTCGATGTGCCGTATCGCCTTGCGGTAACCGAACAGGACTCGGGCGGGTTGGTACTGCGCCGGCAGAACGGCGCCGACAATGTGTTCGTGATAGCGCCGCCGTGTGCTGATGGCGTCCAGCAGCGTGCTGTCGTCGCGCTCGATGTCGCTCCCAAACAGCACGTGCGTCATGATGCGCCGCGCCAGGAGCCGCATGTGGTCCGCAATATTCAGCCGCTCGCCGTCCTGACGATCGGTACGCCATCGGTCCACGGCGTCGGTGACCACCGTGCCGAATACCTCGATTGCCCTGGAATGAAACGATGGCTGCAGGGCTCGTCGTCGTTTGCGATGTTCTTCTCCGAGACTGGTCAACACACTCTCGCCGAGCGCTCGGCGGCCGAGCGCGCCGCTGATGCGAAGGGTCTTCGCATAACGGTCGGCGTGTGTGACCAGGACGTGTCGGATATCGTCGGGATTCGTCAGCAGGAGAGTCGGCTTGCCGATGTGAAGCTTGACGACATCGCCATATTCGCGAGCACATCTCACCAGAAATCCCAATGGGTCATACCAGTAGTGTAGGAGGTGGCCCAGCAATGGGATCCCGGGTGGACCGCAAAAACGACGTGTCGGAGCCATGCTCACTGACTGGGTGCGACGGAAGTGGTCCGGCCCCCTTGAACGCGATGCAGATCAGCGGGACAGGCGGCGCCGTCGCTCGAAGATACCTGTGGTTCGCGTCGGCCTACCGGATCACGGGTGGCTCAATAATCTCGTCAGCCATCCGGGTGATTCGATATGAGACATCATAGGCAAAGTAACCGAGCGCTAATGTCGACGTGCCACAGGTCTCGCCGAGGATAGTGATTTGTTCCGAGCAATTGTCGATGCGAATTTTGTTCGTGTGTGTATCGCCGGCGCGCGGCATGGATGTCACGAGATCGTTCTGCGAGAAGGACATTCTGTGGCGGCTCAGTAGTGAGCAGTTGTCTTCAGCCATACAGGAGTCGGTCAGATCAAAAGAGCTGAACCGATCTACATCATTCGCTTCAGGGCGGATGCAGAAGGCACCACCAATCCCGCTAATGAAGTCCTCCTCGTAGAGGGACACCGTCACAGTTACAGGCCCGGTACCACCCGCCGGGAAGCACGACCACGAGCCATTCCGTTGCCCGTCAGTGTCCTCCGCGGGCCACATGCAGCGATTTCCCGAGAGAAAGGCTCTGGTCTCTCCGACGTCGAGCCCGCTGTAGACGCCCGTGAACATTTCCTGTCCAGCCGCTTCGAAGACCACCCTGATTTCGTCTGCCCCCAAGAAATTGACGCCGGTTTCGTCGATCACCCGCATGTCTGTGGCTTCAATGATGAACCGCGGCTGCCTTCTTATCAGGGCATCGTTCCCCGGCTGCGTCGTTACGACAGTTGGTAAGGGTGTCACAGCGAGGAACAACGTCGCGAGCAACATTCCGCCGATCCACGAATAGCTCATCGTGACCTCACGCTTCGAGCGCGTCGCAGTTGACAACCGAGCGTGCGTGGACGCTATCCGAAGTATCGCTCGTCGTCAACAAGTGGTCATGACCTCCGCGTGGTGATGACACTGAAGCCCTCTTCGCAAGGCCTGGTTGAACTTGGACTGGATGTGGGCCGTGGCGTTGGTGGCCAGAAGGATCGTGCCCGTTGAAGTGGAGGTCAGCCGTCCGCTTTTCGCCGGCTGCGCCACGAGGCCGGTGTCACACCGGTCACCTTCTTGAACGCGCGGCAGAACGCCGCTTCGGACTCGTAGCCGACCTCGCTGGCGACAGCGCTCACCGGTGCGGCGCCTGCCGCGAGCCGGCTCGCGGCCAGCTGTATCCGCCAGCGCGTCAGGTACAGCATCGGTGGATGGCCGACGAAGGACGTGAAGCGTTCGGCCAGTACCGAGCGTGATGCGCCGACCTCGCGCGCCAGCTCCGGCAACGTCCAACCGCGTGCAGGCTCGGCATGCAATCGCGCGAGCGCACGCCCCACGACTGGGTCTCGCAAGCCACCCAACCAACTGAGACCGCTGTCCGACGCGGCCGTCAAATGGCTGCGCAGCACTTCGACGAACACGAGCTCCGCGATCCGGAGCAGCACCGACCGGCTGCCGGGGCGGGCGCGGTTCGACTCCGACACCGCGAATTCGAGCAGTGCGTTCAGCCGGGGCCTGGAGTCATCGTGGACGCGCACCCGCAAGAGCGAAGGCAGCGCGGTCAGAACCGGGTTGAACGGTAGTGCATCACAGCCAAGAAAGCCGCAGACGAGCTGGATGCGTTCCGATCCATCCCCGCCCTCGGTGACGACGAACGGGAGATGGCCATTGGCCATAGCCCGAAACCACCCAAGCGCATCATCCCGGGTCCAGCCGGTACGGAGGCCGCACACGCTCGCGAGTTGGTACTCGTGTCCATGCGGGACGATGAGCACGTCGCCCGTTTCGAGGCGCAACGGGGCATGCCCCGGCGACTCGCACCAGCAGGTTCCCTGCCGAACGACGTGATACGACACCACGTGCTGGGCCGACGGAAGGATGACGGGTCCGAGATGCGTTGACGCCGGTGCTTCTGCAACCCACGGCGTGCGGGCATCCACGAGGAAGAAGAGAGCTCCTGTCAGTCTTACGACTTCGAGCACATCCGACAACGTGTCCGATGGGTCGTGCGGGAGCTCCGGCCCGGGAGGCGCCTTTGCGAGACCAGCCGGGCTGGTGTGATCGCCGGCCATTCTGGCCATCCTACACCGCGCTGACACGCACCCGGACGATCGGGCAAGCGAACCGGACGCTCGGGGCTGGCGTCGATTGGCGCTCACGCCTAGTGTGGACCTGCCAACACCAGTGCCGCGACACACAGATTGGAAACGAGGACGGTGATGTCATCAAGCTTGACGCAGGGCGAAAGCGTCGTGAAGGCAGCCCATCGGGCGATGTGGGCGATGGGCGACTACGATCGGTTCGCGCGCGCAACCGTGTGGGAGCTTGGGCCGTTGCTCGTCGAGGAGTGTGGCATCGGCCCCGGGGACCGTGTGCTCGACGTGGCCGCCGGCACGGGGAACATCGCCATCCGCGCCGCCATGAGAGGTGCGTCGGTGGTCGCGTGCGATTTGACGCCGGAACACTTCGCGCAGGGCCGGCGCGGAGCCGCGGCGGCAGGCGTGAATCTGGAGTGGATCGAAGGCGATGCGGAAGCGCTGCCCTTCGATGACAGCGCGTTCGACGTCGTGACATCGTGCTTCGGTGCCATGTTTGCGCCGGATCACGGGGCGACGGCTGATGAGCTCGTGCGCGTCTGCCGACCGGGAGGCACGATCGGACTGATCAGCTTCACGCCGGAAGGCACGGGCGGCGAGTTCTTCGCGCTGCTCGCTCCCTACGCGCCTCGGCCGCCCTCAGGCGCGAGCGCCCCGGTGCTCTGGGGAAGCGAAGAGTACGGTACGTGAGCGGTTCGACGGCCGGCTCAGCCCGCTGACCCTCAGTCGACGGACGTATGTCGAGCGCGCGCAGAGTCCCGAAGACTACTGCCGCCTGTTCATGGAAGCGTTTGGCCCTCTGGTCGCGATTCGCGCAAGTCTGAACGACGCCCCGGACCGGCGAGCCGAGCTCGATCGGCGGCTCCTCGAAGCAGTCATTCGCTGGAACCGAGGCCGAGAGACGGGGCCAGTCGAGGTTGCGTACGAGTATCTGCTCGCCGTCGGCACCCGGATCTGAAGGAGCAGCGGGCGTCGAGGTCTGGAGGCTCTGCCCAGCTAGCGTCCAGGCTGGGCCTGTGATGCGAAGACCCGATGGCCGTTGATGTGTGTATACGTGTAAGTCATGCGCAACGTGGCGGGTCCCAGAAAGCGCACCTGAGCTCGAGACTCCAGTGCAACCGGGACGACTGCGCCATCAATCCGGTCATACGACCGAACGATCTGAACGTCTTTGATCCAGAACGAAGGGCTCCTGGCCAGGCGTCCCTGCACTCGCACCAGGCGCCCATCGTCGGGCTGCAGGAACATGATGCCTGACACGAGGACTCGTTCCTTGCGGCGGGGTGACAGCAGGATATTGACGAGTCCTTCGTCGTCGACGCCATTAGGCTCAAACACGTAGTTCGAAGGCGCGAGCGTCGAACGGCCCATTTCACCGAGAGCGATAACGTTCCGCTCGCCCTCCAGCACGGCTCGCAGCCCCTTCGATCGAATCGACTCTGATCCACCTTCCGCCGTGATCTGGTATCGGAAGCCCATCTGAGGTGAGTATTCCGTGACCGCTTCCACCCACCCGGTTCGGTTGCCGTGCTCGGCCTCGAGCCGACGGATGGCTCGATAGGGAGGTTGCGTATCGTCCTGCGCGAGAAATTGCTGAATGGAATGATCGGCAGCGTCCGGGGCGGTCGCGTGAAGGCTCGAGGCCACAGCCACCGTCACGAGGAGCAGAACCGCGAGAGGTCCGCGCCGATAATTGCCCACCCTCGCAGACTGTGCAACGTCAGTGCCATGAACCAGGCTCGACAGTAGACAATCCTGCGCAAGGGCTTCGATTTCTTTCCGGCGCATGATGCAATGGTTACGGCGGGTCTTCATACCGAAGGAGAGATTCATGACGAACACCATCACCACGAGCGACGACACCAACATCTACTTCAAGGACTGGGGCACCGGTCAGCCCGTCGTTTTCAGTCATGGCTGGCCGCTCACTGCGGATGCCTGGGAAGATCAGATGCTGTTTCTCGGCCAGCGCGGATTCCGCGTCATCGCTCATGACCGCCGCGGTCACGGCCGGTCGAGCCAGCCGTGGAACGGGAACGACATGGACACGTACGCGGATGATCTCGCTGCGCTCGTCACAAAGCTTGATCTCAAGGACGCGGTCCATGTCGGACACTCCACCGGAGGCGGCGAAGTTGCCCGCTACGTCGCCCGTCACGGCACGAAGCGCGTGGCCAAGGTGGTTCTCATCGGCGCGATTACTCCGCTGATGCTGAAGACCGTGGCGAATCCCGGCGGTCTCGCCATGGAGGTCTTTGACGGGATTCGCTCGAATGTTCTGGCGGACCGTTCTCAATTTTTCAAGGATCTCACCGGACCGTTCTACGGAGCGAATCAGGCCGAACGCGAAGGTGTCGCAGGGTCTGCGAGACTCGTTCTGGCTTCAAGGAATGCAGGCGGGCTTCAAGAACGTCTACGACTGCATCAAGGCGTTTTCGGAAACGGATCAGACCGACGATCTCAGGAAGCTCAGCGTGCCGACGTTGATCATTCACGGCGACGACGACCAGATTGTGCCGATTGGCGCGTCTGCGCATGCCGCGGTCAAGCTGGTGCCGGGCGCACGGCTCAAGGTGTATGCCGGGGGCGGACACGGCCTGTGCAGCACGAACAAGGATCAAGTCAACGCCGATCTCCTCGAATTCCTGAAGTCGTAGGTGGCCGCTGTGTGGCCACGGGCCTGCTTCCAGCCGCGAATTGTTGGGTTTCGTCGATTCGCCAGTGATGGTCTTCTGATAAGCTGACGTGCCCTTGCTAAAGCGCAGTCGCATGCGGCTCGCATGGATGGTGGCGTTCTTGTTCCCGCGTTGATTTACAGGCGACCACGGAGGAGCGTGATGATGACGAAAATGGTGACGACGTTCGCGATGGCGTTCGGTCTGGCCCTGCCGTTGATGGCCCAGACCACGACGACGACCAACATGGAGATCCTGAGGGAGAAGCTCAAGGCGGACAAGAAGCTGGTAGTCGCCCAGAACCTGCAGCTCACCGACGCTGAGGGCGCCGCTTTCTGGCCGGTGTACGAGGCGTACCAGAAAGACTTGCAGCAGATCAACCAGCGCATGACGGCGGTCGTAAAGGAGTACGCCGACGCCTACAACAAGGGGCCCGTCGCCAACGACCTGGCGAAGAAGCTTCTCGACGAGGCTGTTGCGATAGACGAGGCAGAGGCGAAGTTGAAGAGCGCGCTTGTGCCAAAAGTTCTTGCGGTACTCCCGGCCACGAAAACGGCCCGCTACATCCAGATTGAAAGCAAGATTCGGGCGCTCGTGCGCTACGAGCTGGCTGAGGGCATACCGCTTGTCCAGTAGGAACTGTTGAACGGCAGCGGCGGTCATACGTCATCAAACACAGGAGGCACGACGATGCGCACAGGAATTCGCCGGGGGGCTTGGTTCACGGCGGCCGCAATTATCTTGGTGATTGCCTTTGGGGGCACGACGTTCGGCCAGGCGGTTGGCACCTGGAAACTCAACCTGGCGAAATCGACGTATCAACAGGGTCAGGCGCCAAAAAGCGCAACCCTCGTGTACGAGGCGGCGGGTGAAGGTATCAAGGTGACGGTGGACCAGATGCCGGCCGAGCGGCCCCGCCGATCCACTACGCCTACACGGCGAACTATGACGGGAAGGATGTTCCGGTGGTCGGCAACCCGAATGCCGATATGGCGGCTCGCTCGCGAGTGAATGCCACCACGACGAAGCTGGTCAACAAGAAGGGTGGACAAGTCATGTCCACTGTGACGATTGCCGTCTCCGAGGATGGGAAGACGCTGACGATCACCACCACAGGCAAGGATACCAAGGGGCAGAGCGTCGACAGCGTCGCGATCTACGACAAGCAGTGAGAACACGGCCATTCGACTGGGTGCGCCCCGCACCCAGTCAGCTACCGTACCGCGCGCCTTCTCCTCGCGTAAGTCGCCAAGCCTTCAATAGCCGCCGCGATGTTCGCGGCGATAAGCCCGGGATAAGCCGGCAAGAAGACGGACCGAGGGTGAGGGACGAGGGTTCAGGAGAGGCCCGCCGGAGCGGCGTCCAGGCCGATGCGGCTTCTGAGCACGTTGAAGTCGATGGGCTTCGTCAGGTAGTCGTCGCACCCGTACTCGACAGCGCGCTGGTGACTCTCCGCGTCGCCGTAGGCCGTGATCATGTAGACCTTCAGCTGCGGGTATGTCTCCTTGACGGCCCTGAGCAGCTCGAGGCCGTTCATGCCGGGCATGTTGATGTCGGAGAGGATCAGCACGATGTCGGCGATGCCGCGGTTGGAGAGCAGCGCCAGCGCTTCCTCCCCCGAAAAGGCGAAGTGCATCTGCAGCAGCCCCTGACGCACCTCGCGCCTGAACCGCTGCTCGAACAGCGTCTGCACGTCCCGCTCGTCGTCCACAATCACGATGTTCATGTGCGTTCCTGTCGCGTTCGAGCGCGTCGCCGTTCAGGCGAGTGCCGCTTCGCTGCGGTCCACTACCGCCCCTTTCACCCGGGGCAGGCGAATCACGAACTCCGTGAACTGCCCGGGCGACGAGTCCACGTCGAGCGTGCCGTGGTGCTGTTGCACGACAATGTCGTGGCTGATGGAGAGGCCCAGGCCCGTACCCTGGCCCGTGGGCTTGGTTGTGAAGAACGGGTTGAAGATGCGGTCCCGGATTTCCTGCGGAATGCCCTCGCCGTTGTCGCGCACGCGGATCTCGACCGTGTCGCCGACGCTCTTCGTCGACACTGACAGCGTCGGCATGTAGTCGCGCTGGCCCTGTTCGTCGAGCGCCTTCTTCCTCTCGTGCGTCGCGTAGCAGGCGTTGTTCACGATATTCAGAAAGACCCGGCTCAGGTCCTGTGGCACCGCCTGGATGGTCCCGACGGTTGGATCGTACGCGCGTTCGACCGTGAGATTGAACGAGGAGTCCTGCGCCCGCATGCCGTGGTACGACAGGTTGACGTATTCCTCCAGCAGCGCGTTGACGTCGGTGTCCTGACGCTCTCCTGACTGACCCCGTGAATGCAGCAGCATGCCGCGCACGATGCTGTCGGCGCGCCGGCCGTGATCGTTGATCTTGCGCGCGTTCATCCGGAGATCCGCCGCCAGC
Organism: uncultured Acidobacteriota bacterium; assembly: GCA_963817395.1. Classification (GTDB taxonomy): domain Bacteria; phylum Acidobacteriota; class Vicinamibacteria; order Vicinamibacterales; family CAVPJW01; genus CAWGYQ01. Next base: position 109,000 of record CAWFOC010000004.1, read on the forward strand.
GCTCTGCAGCAGCTCGAAATCCGCCGGATCGATCCGGTCCTTCACGCGCTCGATTTCCTGCCGCAGCTCCTCGGCCAGCTCCGTCGACAACTCGGCAAAGTTGTTCACGAAGTTGAGCGGGTTCTTGATCTCGTGGGCGATGCCGGCCGTCAGCGCGCCGAGCGAGGCGAGCTTCTCCTGCACGACCAGCTGTTCCTGCATGGATTTCAGGCGATCGAGCGTGTCGTTCAGCTGCCGGTAGGCATCGGCGTTCTCGAGCGCGATGGTGGCGTAGGTGGCGAGGTTGCGCAGGATGTTGAGGTGATAGTCCGTGTATGCGTGCGTTCGGAAGCTCTGCGCGGTGATCACGCCGATCGCCCGGTCCTTGTGCACGAGCGGCAGGTAGAGCAACGACGCGACGGGGTTACCGGCAACCGGCGGCTTGTAGTTCTTGATGTAGCGCGAGTGCTGGCGTGGCATGTCCTCGATGACGATTTCCTGCCGGCGCGTATAGCAGACCACCGCGAGCCGCGACTCATCGTCGAGCCGGTAGCTGAACGGCGGCAGCTGTGCGCCGTTCTCCTTCGTGGCCGGGAAGTCGAGCCGGCCCTCGGCCTCGTTGTAGAGACCGATGCCGAACACGGCCGCATCCATCAGCGAGTTCACGTTCTGGTACACCGTGCTGATGATCTCTTCGCTCGAGAGTTTGGCCGTGATGTCGCGGCCAATCCTGCTGAGCAGCTCGACGTTGTCGTAGGCCTGCTCAACCTGTTCCTTCTGCTGCTGCAGAGCGGTCGACTTCTCCTGCAGCGTGACGAGCGTCCGCGCCTTGGTGACCGCCGCCATGGCGTGCTCGCGCAGGCGCGTCAGCCGCTGCAGATCCGAATGGTTGAACGCGTTCGGATCGTCGGAGGTTGTCGAACACGAGCAGACCTTCCAGCCGGCCCTGGAACGCGACCGTCATGGCCACCATCGCCTTGGGTGTCGGCACTCCGGCGATCGGGGCCCGTCCGTCCTGGTCGACCGGACGGACGATGTACACGCCCTTCTCGACCCGCTCGGTGCCTTCGGCATACCGCCGGGTGACCTCCGCCTCGGTCAGCGTCACCCCCTTGAACTGGTCGGGGAGATAGCCTGTGTGGCTGGCGAACACGAACGAGTCGGTGGCCAGGTCGCGCACGAGGAACGCGGCCTTCTGCGCCTGCGGCACGAGCTTCATCCCCTGCTCGAGCAGCGCATGCAGCACGTTCTGCAGCCCTTCCTCCCGGTTGATGATCTTGACGATGTCGTCGATCGTGCGCAGCTCCTCGGCCTGCGTGCGCACCTCGGCCTCGCGGTCGCGAATCTCCCGGGTGCGGTCGGCCACGACTCCTTCGAGGCGACGGCTCTCGGTCCTGAGCGCGCGGGTTCTGACCGCCACCAATCCGAAGACTGCGCCGCCGACGCCGAGGACGTACAAGGAGTACGCCCACCACGTGAAGTACCACGGCGGTGTGATGCTGAACGCGTACACGGCCTCGGCGCTGTCGTGTTGGTACAGGTTGCGCGCCCTGACGCGGAAGCGAAAGGTACCCGAGGGCAGGTTGGTGTAGTCCCGCTTCGACTCCGACGTCCAGAGCAGACCAGTGCGAGTCGAAGCCTTCGAGCATCGACTGGTACTGCGTGGTACGGACGTCGTCATAGGTGGCGGCCGTGAATTCGAATCGGAGCGCGTTGTCGCCGGCCGCGAGCTGGGGTGGAACTCCGCCCTCGGCGAGTGCCCCTCCGAACAGCACCCGTCCGTCATTCACGGTGACGCGTCGAATCAGCGCGGGGTAGTCCGTCGAGTAGTTCTTCCGCACCGACGGGTCGTAACGTATGAGCCCGTCATCTCTGGCGAACCAGACAATACCGTCGGGCTCGACGGAAATCTTCGACACGGCAAGATCCGAGAATCGAAGTAACGCCGTCTTGTCGGCGACATACGACCGATCACTCTGCCGGCGGAACACGGCCGTTTCCTTCCCGAAGTTCGCCCACACGTTTCCCGAAGCGTCCTCGGCCATGGCAGATTCATCCTGGGTGCCACCGACGGCGATACCTTTGAAGCGGTCGTCCGGTGTGAACCGCTGGGTGTGTTCGTCGAAATGGAAGACGCCCTGCTTCATGACAAACACGGGGCGACCGGCGATGGAGTAGGTTGCGACACCGTTGTCGCCGGCGAGACCGGCCGCCTTGCCGAATCGCTCGATGCGCGGATGCTCGAAGGACCCATCGGGGAACTGCACGCGAAGCGTTCCCTGCGCACCGGTGCCGAGCCAGAGCACGCCGGGTGTCGGCTCCGCGATGGTGTTCAGGGTTTCTCGCACTCCCGGGATTCGACCGTCGTCCACCCAACGACCGCTGTCGTCGAGCCGCATCGTCGCGAGGCCGTCTTCGAGCGCTATCCACAGCCGCCTAGGGTCCTGGCCAGAGAACCGAAGTGCGCCACTGGAGAACGACGCTCCCACGTTGGCTTTGATGAGGTGCGCCACGGTCCCGTCGATCTGGTGCAGGCCCGACCCGTAACCGACCACCAGGACATCGCCATTTGACGCCAGTCCCTGCGCCTGCGGGTTGCCCGGGCGGAAGCCCGTGACCTGCTTGAACGTAGAGGACTGCGCGTCGAGGTAGAACAGACCGACGCCCGTCCCGACGTAGAGCACGCCCTTGTGGCGCACGACGTCGGCGACCGTGCCCGACAAGCCGACCTTGGCGTCGAACCGGGAAAGGGGCGATGGGATTTCAATCTGGCATACGGCACCTTCCGGGCCGACCCACAGCATGCCGGTGTGATCCACGAACATCGAGAGACCGTTGTCGTTGGGCAGCCCGGTCGCCTGGTTGATGTGCCGCAACACGTGGCCGGTGACGTCCATGATGACGACGCCGCCGCTGATGGTGGTCAGGCCGAGGGTGCCATCAGGCAGCTGCATGCCCTTGTAGAGGGTGTTCGTCCGGAGGTAGTCGTCGGCGTCGGTCCGGAACGGGCGAAACGACTGGCCGTCGTACAAGAACAAGCCCCGGTTGAACGTGCCAACGAGCAGGTCGGAGCCCGCCTCACGAGCCAGGGGCAGGAGCACCTGGAGCCGCTCCTGCGCAAACTGCTCGCTGCCCGGAATCGTCTGGAGCTCGTCGCCGACCATGCGCTGCAGGCCGACGCCCTGGTGTTGCACGTAGTAGACGCCGCCGACCCAGAACCCGAACAGGAAAGGGCCCTCTGGTCTCCAGCTCCGGACCTTCCATCCGGTGGCGCTCTGCGGGTCGGAGGGAGGCGTCAGCCGAAACAGGATCTCGCGAGATTGAAAATAAATCCCCCCGGGTGTCGCGTGAGCCGTCCACACGTCATTGAAGTCGCGGTCAGCCTGCGGGATGTGCTCCATCAGGGAGACGTACTGCATCTGCCCCTGCGCGTCGGGCGCCAGATAGCCGACCTCCCCGGCACCGCCTATGTACAGCCGGCCTTGATCGTCTTTTGCAATGGAGCGCACCACCGACTTGTTGATCGTTTCGATCAACCGCCATGACGATCCGTCGTACTCGAGGGTGCCCAGGTTGTTGCCGACGTAGATCAGCCCACGGTTGTCTTCGGCGAACACCCAGTTCTGGGAAGTGGCCCCGTAGTCTCTCGCCCCGATGCAGTTCAAGAACGGAAGGCCCACCTCACCGCGCGTGGCGGGCACACTGGAGTCCGCCGGCGCTCCGGGCGGGGACGGCTGGGCGACCAGCAGGCTCGGAACGAGGGCAGAGGTGGCGAGTATGAGGCCGAGCCGGGCGGTCGTGGTCATGCGGTCACCGATGCCGGTACAGTCGGCGCACTCACCGTCGCCACGCTGACTCGAGGCGCCCAGGTGAGCACGAGCACGGTGATGTCATCGGCCTGCGGAGCGCCGCTCGCGAATTGCTCGACGTCGGCCATCACGCCCCCGACGATTTGCTGCGCGGTCACGGTGGCGCCCATGGTTGCGAGGCGCGCCAGGGTGGCTTCGAGTCGCTCCTCGTCATAGTGCTCGTCGCCGGTGCTGACGGCCTCGGTCACCCCATCGGTGTAGAGCACCAGCGAATCGCCAGGGCCGAGATCGATCGTCGTCGCCTGGTAAGCGCTGTCGGCGAACATGCCCAACACGAGCCCGCCGACTTGTGGCGTGGGCTCGACCGAGCCGCCGGCGCGCAATATGTAGGGCGGATTGTGTCCGGCGTTGCACATCTCGATGCGGCCGGTCCGCGTATCGAGCACACCGTAGAAGCAGGTCACGAACATCCCGCCGACGTCCTCGGCAGCGAGCGACGCGTTGACCGATGCCAGGCATTCGCTCGGCGAGGATCCGCGTGCCGCGGTGGCCCTGAGCAGCGTGCGACTGACAGCCATGAAGAGCGCAGCGGGCACTCCCTTGCCAGTCACATCGCCGATGGCGAACGCCAGGCGGTGTTCGTCGATGAAGAAATAGTCATAGAAATCGCCGCCGACCGATCGCGCGGCCTGCATGCTGCCGTGGATGGCGATGTCTGCACGATGCGGAAAAGGCGGAACGCGCTGTGGCACGATGGACTGCTGAATGCGCTTGGCGACGTCGAGCTCGCGGGCAAGCGCGACGAGCCGTTCGTGATCGTGCGCGGCCTGCCGCTTCGTGAGCGCCTCTTGAATGCTCCGGCTCAACGTGAGGGCGAGGTCCTGAAAGTCAATCGGCTTGGTGATGAAGTCGAAGGCACCGCGATTGAGCGCGGCCCGGATATTCGCCATGTCGCCGTAGGCCGACACAATCACCGATTTCAACAGCGGGTACCGCTCGTTGAGGTTGGCGAGCAGCGTCAGGCCGTCCATCACCGGCATGTTGATGTCGGTGAGCACCACGTCGGCGTCGCCCTGACTGTCGAGTTGCCGGAGCGCATCCTGCCCGTTGCTCGCGAAAACGAACCTCATCGTCCGATCGCGGATCTCGCGCCGAAACCTCTGAGTAATAAGCAGTTCAAGATCAGGCTCGTCATCGACGACGAGAATCGTGTGGGGCATATTGCTCTGGTCCGGAAACCGCGGCCGGAACGCTACCGCTGAGGACGGTTATCGATGGAGGTCCAAGACGGGCCCAGCAGACTGCTGAGCTTCCGACAAGTCTAGCACTTCTCGGTTCCTGCGCGAGTTGACCGGCGTCAATCGCAGGCTGGTCTTCGCCGACAATGCCGATCCCGGATACGTGTCCGCCTGAGGGCCGTCAGCTACTCTTTCGTTCCTTCCGGTAATCTCGAGACGCCGGCCCTTCGAGGCCGGCGGCGCGGGCATCGTGATCTCGAGCACGCCATCGCGGAAGGTCGTCTTCGCCGCGGGTGTCTCTCGGCTCAAATCACGCGCTGACCGCTTGGTCCGCGTTCTCGTTAGGCGCCAGCGCACTGACCAGCTAGAATCGCCCGACCGGCCTGCCATGCCTCTTGCTAGCGGCACACGCCTCGGCCCGTACGAGATCCTGGGCGCTCTCGGCGCCGGCGGAATGGGCGAGGTGTACAAAGCGCGCGATACGCGGCTCGATCGCAGCGTCGCGATCAAGGTGCTGCCGCCCGAGTTTGCCACCGACTCCAGCCTGCTCGCCCGGTTCGAACGCGAGGCGCGGGCCGTCGCCGCGCTCGACCACCCGCACATCTGCGGCATTCACGACGTCGGCGAGGCGAACGGCCTGCACTATCTCGTCATGCCCTGTCTCGACGGGCAGACGCTCGCGGCCCGCCTGGAGAAGGGCGCCGTGCCACTCGACCAGGCGCTGACGATCGCGACCCAGATCGCCGACGCGCTCGACAAGGCCCACCGGCAGGGCATCGTCCATCGGGATTTGAAGCCCGCCAACATCATGCTGACGAAGACGGGCGCGAAGCTGCTCGACTTCGGTGTTGCCAAGCTCCGCGCGCCTGACGGTCCAATCTCGATGTCCGGGATGACGCGGCTGGCCACGACCTCCTTCGAGACCGACCGCGGGACGATTCTGGGGACGGTGCACTACATGGCCCCGGAGCAGGTGGAAGGCAAGGAGGCCGACGCGCGCAGTGACATCTGGGCGCTCGGGGTGATTCTGTACGAGATGACCAGTGGTATCAGGCCCTTCACCGGCGCCACGCCGGCGAGCGTCATCGGATCGATCCTCAAGGACGAGCCACCGCGACTGTCGATCGCGCAGCCGCTGGCCCCGCCGTCTCTGGATCGTGTGGTGACGACGTCGCTCGCCAAGGATCCTGACGATCGACAGCAGACGGCGCGCGACCTGCTGCGTGAGCTGCGGTGGGTGACCGAGGGCGCCGACCGCATTGGGCGGGACACCGGGGCACAGGCGAAGGCGCGCCCTTCACGGGTCCTGGTCGGCGTGTTGGGGGTGGCCGCGGCCGCTGCGACGATATTCGCGGGCATCGCATGGCTCCGTCCGGAAAGGCCTGCGCCCATCCGCGACGTGCGTTTCCTGGTCCACCCTGAGCGTGGCAGCACGTTCTCCACGCCGCCCGCCTCCGTCGTTGCCCCGCAGTTTGCCATCTCGTACGACGGCAGCGCGTTGGCGTACGTCGCCACGTCCAACGGCCGGGCGATGGTGTGGGTGCGGCCCCTTGATTCGGCGCTCGCACAGGTCGTGCCTGGAACCGAGGATGCGAGCCATCCGTTCTGGTCGCCGGACGGCCGGTCCCTAGGCTTCTTCTCGCAGGGGAAGTTCAAGACCGTCAGCATCAGCGGCGGGGCCCAAGTCGTCCGGACGATTGCGGCGTTGGACTCCCGGGGCGGGGCGTGGGCTCCGGACGGCACGATCCTGATATCCCCAGGATCCGCGTCGGGGCTGATGCGCGTGACGACGGACGGATCCGTTCAGCCAACCCTTCTCCTTGATCGCGCCACGCTCGTGCGGTCCCATCGCTGGCCGTCGTTCCTGCCGGACGGCCGACACTTTGTCTTCGTACTCCGCTCCCCGGATGTCAACAAACGCGGCATCTATCTCGCGGCGTTGGGCAGCGACGCGACCACGCGACTCGTGGAAGGCGACTGGGGCGCGGCAGGAGTCGACGACCAGCTGCTGTTCATTCGGGGACGCACGCTGCTCGCGCAAACGCTCGATGTCGCGAACCGACGGGTGATCGGCGAGCCCACTCCGCTCCTCAGCGGCATTGGAGTGTCCTCGAACGGCTACTCAGGGTTCTCGATATCGCGGAACGGCACGCTCGCGTATTCCGAGCCCTGGCCTGCGCAGGGCGAGCTTGTCTGGTTCTCCCGGGACGGCCGTCAGATCGGGGATCCGATCACCCCGCTTGCCGATTATGTGTCCTTTTCTTCATCTCCTGACTGGAGCCGGCTCGCCATGAGCCGCGTCGATCCGTTGATCGGCACCGGAGACATCTGGCTCAACGATTTTCGAACGCGCGTCACCAGCCGCCTGACGACGGATCCTTTTCACGACGGCCGTGTGGTGTGGTCCCCGGACGGTTCGCGGATTGTCTTCTCGTCGAATCGCAGCGGGATAAATGCCCTGTATTCGAAGGCTGCGGATGGCAGTCAGGCCGAGGAGCTTATCTTCGAGGACGCCGCTGAGCGCGGAAACGCGCTTCCCACCGACTACTCGCGGGACGGCTCGTACGTGTTGTTCGGCAACGTTTCCTCCAGCTCGTCCTTCGATCTGTGGGTCCTCTCGATGGGCCGTTCGCCTCGAGCCGAGCTGGTGTTGCAGTCGGAGTTCAACGAATACAACGCCAAACTGTCGCCAGACGGTCAATGGATGGCGTACGTCTCCGAGGAGACCGGGGCGCCGCAGGTGATCGTCCAGTCGTTTCCGAAGGGTGAGCTCCGTCGGCAGGTGTCCTCGAGGGGCGGCACCGAGCCGCAGTGGCGGGCGGATGGGCAGGAACTCTATTTTCTCGACGCGGACGGCATGCTGATGGCGGTCTCGGTCTCGCTTCGCCCGACCTTCAAGAGCGGCGTGCCGGCGCCGCTCTTTCCGACGCGCGTGCCGGTTGGCGCGAATCCTTACAGGCAGCACTATCTTCCGTACGCCGATGGTCAACGCTTCCTCGTCAACACCGCTCCGCCGAATGTCGCCGCGCCCGCAATCCACGTGGTGCTCGATTGGCGCTCGCTGCTGGAGAACGGACCACGGTAACAACGCGGACTCTCACATCCGTGACGGGTCCGGGTCGAGTGAGCGGATGCGTCCCGTTCCCGACGATCGCCTGCGAGCCTTGCAGGAAGCCACGGATCCGCAATCCCACTTCGTGACAACGAGCAGGCTCACAAGTCGCGAGGCAACAGCTTCGGGTTGCCCGGGATCGTTACAGCCGCGAAGTGGCGGAGATCCAGAGTCGCGATCGCCTGTGCCTTGAGCCTGATCGCGCTCGCGATGACGACGGCGTCGACGAGTCCGAGGCGTAGCGCGCGATGACGAACAGTGAGCCGTCGCGCGTGATCCAGATCGCGTTCATCCCCCCAGGCTACCGTGAAAATACCGTCTGCAAGGTCCGCGAGGAATGCCTCCTGCGCGCGCGGGCTGATGTGTGCCCCAACCAGATAATCCACCTCGGGCAGGATGGCCCAGGGGAGCACCCATGCGCTCGGGTCGCGTTCGTAGATCTCGCGAAGCGTCCGATGGTGACGATCGCTGCGATCGATCAGCGCGAGGACAGCGCCCGTGTCGGCAACGATCACCGCCGTGTGAGGCCGGCGAGCAGATCCTCGGCCCGCTCGCTGAGATCGCGTCGACGGCTGGCGCCCGCGCCCACACTACGCGCCCGGCGCGCCGGCGTTGCGGTCGCGGTGTACCGCGCCACGGCCTCGCGAACGAGTTCGGCGGGCGCACGCCCCTGAGCGCGTGCGATCGCCTTCAACCGGCGGTAGTCGGCCGCATCGAGGTACACGGTGGTCTTCTGGACAGCTGGCATATGGTTACCATATATGGTAACGATCCCTCAACCAACCGTCAAGCGCGCGCGTTTGCTTCTTGAGAACCTTCCTACTTCCTCACTTCCCTCGTTCCTCAGTTTCTTTCTGGTCTTTACACTTCAGAAGAATTCGTAATCGGCGAGGCCTCTTCGCGATAGTCGGCTGACTGCTAACACGCGCGTGACGCTCCGGCTGAGCTTCAAATCACTTTGACAGCGATCCGCGTTGGATTAGTCTGAACCGCCATGAGCGAGCCGAACGATCCCAAGCGACCAAAGACCGGATCCACACTGAAGGGAAAGGCGGCTGCGCGATTCCCGCCGGATCCCGGACACTTCGACCAGGCGCACCTCGACGTCCCACCTGAACCCGGCCACATCGATCTAGCACCTGGCCCCGGCCACTTCGACGCGGGCCCTGATCCCGGGCATTTCGACCACGGTCACTTCGACCAGGGGCCGCACCTCGATCAGGGTCACATCGATCGCGGGCATTTCGATCAGGGTCCGCATTTCGATCAAGGCTTCTTCGACGTGGGCCACCTGGACGAGGGACATGACGACCTGGTCCATGTCGACCGCCAGCACTCGGACGCCGGCCATGCCGATGAGCCGCATCTGGACACGATCCCGACGCACGTCGACGGGGTTCACGCCGACACCCCTCACAGCGACCACGGGGACCACGCACACTTCGATTTCGGGCACTTCGACGTGCCCCATTTCGACTTCGGCCACCTCGACGGGGGCCACGTGGACGAGGGACACCTCGATCATCATCTCGATTTTCACCACACCGACGTCCACCACGGCGACGAGCACTTCGATCACGAGGATCACAGCGATCACGACGATCATCACGATCACAGCGACGAGCACGACGACAGTTTCGTGGACGAGGGCAACGGCGACGACCTTCCGGACCCGTGGCTCGTTCTCGAAACGCAGCAACGTCTCCTCGTCCGCCTCGAGAAGCTGGAGGAGTTGATGGAACGCATCCTCAAGCATCTCAGGCTCCAGAGCACCGGCGACGACCCAGGCAGGTAGACGTGTCGGTGGAGCTTCGCCCGTTCGGCGTGCGCTGCAATCTTCAGTGTCACTACTGCTACCAGAACCCGCAGCGGGACGCCGACAACGTGGCGCGGTCATACGACCTGAAGAAGATGCAGGCGGCGGTGCTGCAGGAGGGAGGGCCCTTCACGCTCTTCGGGGGCGAGCCGCTCCTGACCCGAGCCGCGGATCTGGAGGAGTTGTTCCGTTGGGGCTACGAGCAGTTCGGCGGAAGCGGACTGCAGACCAACGGGTCGCTGATCACCGACGCACATATCCAGCTGTTCAAGCGTTACCACGTTCGCGTCGGCATCTCTCTCGACGGCCCTGGAACGCTCAACGACGTGCGGTGGGCGGGATCGGAAGCGAGAACCCTCGAGGCGACGGCGCGCAGCCAACGGGCCATCGAGCGCCTGTGCGAGAGCGGCATTCGCCCTAGCTTGATCGTGACCTTGCACCGGCAGAATGCCGCTCGAGAAACGCTGCCGATTCTCTACGACTGGATTCGCTCGCTCGCGGCAACGGGCGTGCGCTCCATCCGGCTGCACCTTCTGGAGGTGGAAAACGAGGCCGTGCGCCGGCAGTACGGGCTGAGTGTCGAGGAGAACCTCGAGGCGGTCCTGGGCTTCGCTAATCTCGAACGCGAGCTCCCGGGTGTCCGGTTCGATTTGTTCAGGGACATTCTCCGGTTGCTCGCTGGGCAGGACGAGCACACGTCATGCGTGTGGAACGCATGCGATCCGTATACGACCCGCGCCGTACGCGGCGTGGAAGGGGATGGGCAGCGCACGAACTGTGGCCGCACCAACAAGGAGGGCATCGATTTCGTGAAGGCGGAGCAGCCGGGATATGAACGGTACCTCGCCCTTTATCACACCCCGCAGGAGCATGGCGGGTGCCGGGACTGCCGGTTCTTCCTGTTCTGCAAAGGCCAGTGTCCGGGCACGGCGATCGACCAGGACTGGCGCAATCGAACGGAGCACTGCGAGATCTGGAAGACGCTCTTCACCAGGGCCGAAGGCGACATGCTGCGGCGCGGGTGGAGGCCGCTCTCCAGGCATCCGCTTCGCAAGTCGTTGGAAGGTGCGTTGCTGGACGGCTGGGCCCGTGGTGAGAATCCTTCAATCGCACAGACCTTGCGCCGGCTGACTGCGTCCGCACCTCAGTAGTGTCTCAGTCACAGCCATCACGAGACCTTCGCGGAGCCTCTCCCGCTGGGCCGCTCGAGTTGTCCCTGCGGTGGGGGATTCGGTAAGGTGTCGGGATGCTCGATGCAACCACGGGGGTTTTCCCACGTCCGCTGAACACCTACCCGCCCGCGGCCGATTCGCTGCTCAGGACGCTCGGCGAGCGCATCCAACTCGAACCGCTCAATGCCATGGCCACCGTCATTTTTCTGCTGGCCATTCTCCACACGTTTGCGGCGCCCCGCCTGGCGGCCCTCGCCCATGATCTGCAACAGCGCGAGCGCGCGCGAGCGCGCGCGGAACACCGGGAAGGCCGCCACCGTGTTGGCGCCGAGTTCTTGCACTTTCTTGGTGAGATAGAGGTCGTGTTCGGACTCTGGGCCGCGGTCCTGCTGCTGGCGCTGACGACGTTCGCCGGGTGGGAGACCGCGAAGCACTACATCAACGACACGGTGAACTATACCGAACCCCTCTTTGTCGTCGTCATCATGGCGCTTGCCTCCACGCGTCCGATCGTCGAGCTGGCCGAGTGGAGTCTCAGGCGGATCGCGAACGCCGGCGGCGCGACACCCGCCGCATGGTGGGCGACGATTCTCATTCTCGGCCCGCTGCTGGGGTCGTTCATCACGGAGCCCGCGGCGATGACCATCTGCGCGCTTCTTCTCGCCCGCCAGTTCTACGATCTGAAGCCGGGCGTGGCCCTCAAGTACGCGACGCTGGGGGTCCTGTTCGTGAACGTCTCGATTGGCGGCACGCTGACCCACTTCGCGGCGCCGCCGGTGCTGATGGTCTCCCGCCCCTGGGCCTGGGACACCGCGTTCATGCTGAGCCACTTCGGCTGGCGTGCCACGGTCGCGATTGTGATATCCACTGGCCTCTATTTCTGGTGGTTTCGTGCCGAGCTCCGGGCTCTCGACAGGCGGCCGACGGTCGCCGATCGTTACGCGCCAGACGAGGATGTGAAGACCGGACAGATGCTGCCGGTCCCTCGGTGGGTGACCGTTCTGCACGTCGGGTTCATGGCGTGGACGGTGATCACGGCGCACTATCCGGCGCTGTTCCTCGGGGGCTTCCTGTTCTTTCTCGGCTTCGCGCGCGCCACCGCCGTGTATCAGAGCCGGATGGAGCTCAGGACGCCGCTTCTGGTGGGGTTCTTCCTCGCCGGCCTCGTGATTCACGGCGGGCTGCAGGGCTGGTGGATTGCTCCCGTGCTCGGAGGCCTCGCTGAAGGTCCGCTGTTTGTCGCGTCGGCGATCCTGACCGCCTTCAACGACAACGCCCTCATCACCTATTTGGCCACGCTTGTGCCCGATCTCCACGAGCCGCTCAAGATCGCCGTGGTGGAAGGCGCGGTCGTCGGTGGAGGCATGACGGTCATTGCCAACGCGCCGAATCCCGCCGGGCAGGCGCTCCTGGCTCGATTTTTTGACGGCGCTATCTGGCCCGTTCGGCTCGCGGCCGGAGCGGCGCTGCCAACGCTCATCGCTGCCCTCGTCTTTCGTCTGCTCTGATGGGTGGCGTCGCTTCGTAGCGGTATACTCACGCCATTGTGGCTCTCGCCGCAGGCGCTCGACTCGGCGCCTTCGAGATCACCGCCGCGATTGGCGCCGGCGGGATGGGCGAGGTGTACCGGGCGCGCGATACGCGGCTGAATCGCACGGTCGCCATCAAGGTCCTCCCGCACGCCGTGGCCGCGGATCCGCCATCGCGTGAGCGCTTCGAGCGCGAAGCGCGTGCCGTCGCCGCGCTCACGCACCCCCACATCTGTACGCTGCACGACATCGGGCGCTTGGACGGCATCGACTTCCTGGTGATGGAGTACGTGGAGGGCGAGACGCTGGCGGCGCGCCTGACAAAGGGGCCGCTTCCGCTTGAGCAGGCGCTGGCGCGGGCGATCGAGATCGCCTCGGCGCTCGATCGGGCCCACCGCGCCGGAATCGTGCATCGCGACATCAAGCCCGGGAACATCATGCTGACGAAGGCGGGCGCCAAGCTGCTCGACTTCGGGATCGCGAAAGCGTTCGCGCCCGCGAAGGCAGGCGGCGAGACGACCGAGCATCGCGCGCCGGATTTGACCGAGCGGGGCCTGATCGTGGGCACGGTGCAATACATGGCGCCGGAGCAGATCGAGGGTGGGCCCATCGATTCGCGAACGGACATCTTCGCCCTCGGCGCCGTCCTGTACGAGATGGTGACGGGGCGGAAAGCGTTCGACGGCGGAAGCCAGGCGAGCTTGATCGCGGCCATTCTCGAGCGCGACCCGCCGCGCGTGTCGTCGCTGCAGCCACTCGCACCGGCCACGTTGGATCGCGTGATCTCGACGTGCCTGGCAAAGGACCCGGACAAGCGCTGGCAGAGCGCGGCCGATCTCGGAACCGCCCTTCGATGGGCGGTCGAACCGCCGGCGAACGAGGCGGCGAGTGCGGGCGCGATCGCCCGGCACCACCGGCTCGGTGGCGCCGGGTGATGCGAGCCGGCGTCGTCGCCGCGATTGCGGCCGGCGCGGTGGCCGCAGGAGTCGCTCTCACGCGGCGTAACGATTCGTCCACGACCGAGCCGGCGACGACGATTCGCTTCGAGGTTCTCCCACCACCCGGCGCTCTGTGGTCGCCATCACCGGTCGCCTCGACCGCGCAACTCGCCCTGTCGCCGGACGGCCGCCGCCTCGCGTTCGTCGCGGCCGCGAGAGGAAGCCTGTCGCAAGTCTGGATCCGATCGCTCGACGCGGTGGAGGCGAAACCATTGGCCGGCACAGAGGGAGCGTCGTATCCCTTCTGGTCGCCCGACAGCCGGTCCATCGGGTTCTTCGCTGGCGGCAAGCTCAACAGAATCGACACGGCGGGGGGTGCGCCCCAGCCACTCGGCGATGCTCCTTCGGGCCGCGGCGGTACCTGGAACCGTGACGGCGTGATCCTGTTCACCGGAGCGCCTTCGTCTGGAATCCTGCGGGTCGCCGCGGCGGGCGGTGCCGTGACCGAGGAAACCGCTCTGAGTGGCGAGGAGGGCGCGGTCACGCACTACTGGCCCCAGTTCCTGATGGACGGCCGCCGGTTTCTCTACTGGCAGCGGAGCTCGATCCCCGAGTTCCAGGCCATCTACGTGAAAACGCTCGGTGCTCCGGGCGCAACTCGGGTGCTCGCGACCAGCGGAATGGCCGTCGCCGTCCCTGGCTACCTGCTCACGGCGCGGGACGAGATGCTCTTTGCGCACCCCTTCGATGACGGCTTGCTGCAGACGACGGGCGAACCGATCCGGGTGGCCAACCAGGTTGGCGAATTCGGGAGTACGGTGGGATACGCGGCCTTCTCGGCGTCGCCCGGCGGCGCGCTGGCTCATGGCCCGGGCATTCGGCTCACCACGATCCTTCAGTGGAGAGATCGCAGCGGCGGGCCCGCAGGACCTCAGACTCCCGCTAACGTGTACCGATCCCCACGGCTGTCGCCCGATCAGAAGAGCGTCGTCGTGAGCATGCAACCCGCGGGCACTCGAGCGCCCGACATCTGGATGCTGGAGCTGACGCGCGGCACGTTCTCACGCCTGACGGCGGACCCTCTAACCGACTGGTTCCCGACCTGGTCGCCCGACGGGGCCCGCGTCTTCTTCGGGTCAACGCGTACCGGTTCGACGAGGATCTTCCAGCAGGCGCTCAATGCTGTCGCGCAGGAGGAAGCCGTCACGGAGCCCGCCAATGCTGGCATCTATCCCAACGACGTATCAGGGGACGGTCGCCTCCTGGTCGTTCATGGAGTCGCATCCGGCGGCTACGACCTGGGCATTCTGACGATTGGCGGCGACCGAACGCTGAGCAAGTTTTTCGCAGACCACGTTCAACGAAGTCCAGGCCCGCTTCTCGCCGAACGGCCGGTGGATGGCGTACGCCTCCGATGAATCCGGCAGGTTCGAGGTCTACGTCCGCCCGTTTCCCTCCGGCGACGGCCTCTGGCCGATCTCGCTGGCCGGCGGCATGCAGCCCGAGTGGCGTCGCGACGGCCGAGAGCTCTTCTACATCTCCGCCGATGGGAAAATGATGGCCGTGCCGGTCACGACCGATGGCTCGACCTTCGGGGCCGGGGTGGCACGAGCTCTCTTCGATGTGGAAATCCCTGAAGCGGTCGCCCCGTATCGGAGCGACTACACGGTCACTGCCGATGGCCAGCGGTTCCTCGTCAACACGCTGGTCGATCAGCCGACTCTTCCCTCGCTCGAGGTGATCCTCAACTGGACCGCGCAGCTCGGGAGATAGCCGCCGCTCCCATCGACTCCGCTTAGGAAAATTTTAGGCTTGCCCTAGGAATCATTTAGCGTCGCGCCACGCGCAGTTTCGCCGACGATTCATCTGCAACCTGGAGGTGACGTGTGAAACTGCAGCGTTCGACCCTTGCGTTCCTGCTCCTGTCCGGCGTGCTCGCGAGCGGCCTGCTGGCCCGCACCGCAGCGTCCGGCCTTAAGACTCCGCCGCCGCCCGAAGAGGTGAAGCGCGGCGCATACCTCGTGAGCGTGACGGGCTGCCACGACTGCCATTCGCCAAAAGCGGATGATCAGATGACGCCTGATGCCGCGCGCCTGCTCTCGGGCCGTCCCATGCCGACGTTCCCTCCCGAGCAGACAGCCGGCGAGATTCGCGCGTCTCTGGACTTCACCGCCTTCTCGGGTCCGTGGGGGGTCAGCTACGCGGCGAACCTCACGCCGGATCCGGAAACGGGCATCGGCGCCCGGTACACCGAGGCGGCGTTCATCAAGACCATCCGCACCGGAAGGAAGCCGGAGGGCGAGAATTTGATGCCGCCCATGCCCTGGACCGTCTATCGGAACCTGACGGACGAGGACTTGAGGGCGGTCTATGCGTATCTGACCACGCTCGAGCCGGTGCGGAACTTCGTGCGCGCGGCTCCGACCGCCGTTTCGACGAGGTCAGACGGCCGTGGCGGCAAATCGACTCCACAGGCCATCACAGTGAAGTGAATGGCTAGCGCTTGTCGACCACCACACGACCCTTGTCGTTCTCGTATACGCGATACTTGTTGCCGTCCTTGCAGGAGGCGAGGTAGTCGTTCTTGCCCTGCATCGTGGCCTCGACGACCTCTCCACACGGCATGCCGTTCAGCGCGATCACGGCCGTCAGGTCCTTCTTGAGGGCCTCGTCGTCCTGCGCGACAAGCGACGGCGCGGCGAGACACGCAAGCAAGAGCGCATGGGCGATTGCGATTCTTGGATTTCTCATCAGTCTCCCTCGTTCAGGCCTGAAGGGCCGCGAATTTCTTCGGGTCGACGAGCAGGCCCCAAATCGTTTCCCGCGACGACCCGATCTGAGATGCCAGCTGCTGGTCGTCGTCCTGAAGCAGTGAGAGCACCTTCATCATCAACAAGTCGTAGGACTGGCGCAAGTCCGCGATCGTCGGCTCGGGCTTTCCAGAGTGGTGCTCGCGGAACTCGTCCAGCAGATCGTCAACCTTGTTCTTCAGCGAGAGCTTCGTGAAGACGCCGAGCGCTTTGGTTTCTTTCAGCCGCGCGATGAGCGCATCCAGATCCAGGGGCTGGCCTGCAGCCGGTTTGCGCGGCGCTGTGGCCACTGCCGCAGGCTTCGAGACCGGCGCCTTTGCGGCGGTCTTCTCTGTCACTGGAGCGGGCGCCTTCGTCACGGGCGCAGCCGCCGCGCCGGACGCCTTGGGCACCGGTGCCTTGGCGGTCGGTTTCGTCGTCGTAGGCGGAGTTGGTGCCTCTGTCACGGGTGGCGCCGCCTCGATCTTTGTTTTTGGCGCCGGCGCTTCTCCTGGAGCGGGACCCTCGGGCGCGGATGCCTGCTCGACTGGCGGCGGCGCGGGCGGCGGTGGAGCGGGCTGCGGTGTCTCAGGCGTGCCGCGGACACATCCGGCGCTCAGCAGCAGCACCACGACGGCAGAGTAGAAGGTACGTCCCATGGATGACCTGCAATTCCTCTCGAAGGGTCTATAGCAAGAAAGACGCCAGCGGATAACGCTCAATGTGCGGGCATTCGAACCGTCAGTTGGCAGGTTGCTGCGGAACAGTGGAGCTGAGGGTGTCCTGAGGACGGACGGAGCGCCCGGTCAGTTGTCGCTCAGCGGGACGACCTGCACTGCCGCATCGGGGACCGCACCGAGAAACCGGTCGAGCGTCGATCCCCGCCAGAGAAGCTCCCAGCGCGACCGCGCGCTCTGGCCGAAGACGACGTGCGTCACGCCCTCACGCTGTGCAAACGCGATGAGTCCATCCGATGGGCGTTCCGCCCTGACTCGCACCACCGTCGCGCCCAGGCTTTCCGCGAGCCTGATGTTCTGCTGCAGGGCGTCGGCATCGCGAGGGTTGATGCGATCGGGTTTCTCGCGGGGAGTTTCCACGTACACGGCGTACCATTTCGATCCGAGCCGGCCCGCAATCCGTGCGCCTGTCCGGAGGACGCGTGGCGCCAGCGTATTGGAGCTCATGCACACCATCACGCGTTCGGGTATCAGCGCCGGCTCGAGCCCTTCGCGCGCGCGGTAGCTGGCGGCCTTTTCGCCCACCTCGTCGGCAACTGCGCGCAATGCCAGCTCACGGAGCGTGGACAGATTCCCTTTGCGAAAGAAGTTCGAGAGCGCCTGTTCCACTTTCTCCGGGCGGTAGATCTTTCCTTCTCGCAGCCTGTTGCGCAGCTCCTCGACGGTGACGTCGACGTTGATGACCTCGTCGGCGCGGTCGAGGAACGTATCCGGGACCGTCTCCCTCACCCGCACGCCCGTCGCTCGCGCGACCGCGTCGTTGAGCGTCTCCAGGTGCTGAATGTTCACGGCCGTCATGACGTGAATGCGGGCGTCAAGAATCTCGAGCACGTCTTCGTGACGCTTCGCGTGGCGACTGCCGGGCACGTTCGTATGCGCAAGCTCATCGACGACGCACACCTGGGGTTTTCGTTGGAGGATGGCGTCGACGTCCATCTCCTCCATCGTCACGCCACGGTATTCGATCCTGCGACGAGGAACGATCTCCAGATCCTTGAGCTGCGCCTCGGTGTCGCGGCGCCCGTAGGTTTCGACGTAGCCGACGACGACGTCGAGGCCGCGGGCGCGCAGCGCGTGGGCTTCCTGGAGCATCTCGTAGGTCTTGCCCACACCTGGCGCGGCGCCGATATAGATGCGCAGGCGGGCCCGATCCTGTTCCTGGATCCGGGCGAGCAACGCGTCAGCAGTCGGACGTTGGTCGGGCATGCCACCCCTCGCGCCGCGGCCGGCGCTACGCGAGCCCGGTCGCCACCAGGATGATGTCGATCGCCTTGATTCCCACAAACGGCAGGACCACGCCGCCGAGGCCATAGATCAGCAGATTGCGCCGCAGAATGGCCGCCGCTCCGAGAGGCTTGTAGGCGATCCCTTTGAGCGCCAGCGGAATGAGCGCAATGATGATCACGGCGTTGAAGATCACGGCCGACAGGATGGCCGACTCGGGGGTTGCCGAGTCGCATGACGTTCAGCACGCCCAGCTGCGGGAACGCCAGAATGAACATCGCCGGGATGATCGCGAAGTACTTCGCCACGTCGTTCGCGATCGAGAACGTCGTCAGCGCGCCGCGGGTCATCAGCAGCTGCTTGCCGATTTCAACAATCTCGATCAGCTTCGTCGGGTTCGAATCGAGATCCACCATGTTGCCGGCTTCCTTCGCGGCCGTGGTGCCCGTGTTCATCGCGACGCCGACGTCGGCCTGCGCGAGTGCCGGGGCATCGTTCGTGCCGTCGCCGGTCATCGCCACGAGCTTCCCATCCGCCTGCTCGCGCCTGATGAGCGACATCTTGTCCTCTGGCGTCGCTTCAGACAGAAAGTCGTCCACGCCGGCTTCGTTGGCGATCGAGGCCGCGGTCAGCGGGTTGTCGCCCGTGATCATCACCGTCTTGATGCCCATCGCACGCAGCGACGCGAACCGTTGCCGCATGCCGCCCTTGACGATGTCCTTCAGGTGCACGACACCAAGCGGACGCAGTGCGTTCAGCGACGACGAGTGGCGTGCCGCCGGAGCGCGCGATGCGCTCGACGATGGTCTGCAGGTCCGGTGAGGCGGCGCCGCCGTTGGCCTTCACGTAGGCGGCCACCGCATCGGCCGCGCCTTTTCGGATTTCGCGGCCGTCGACGTTGATACCCGACATGCGCGTTTGTGCCGTGAACGGGATGAACGTCGCCTCCTTGGTGGACAACTCGCGGCCCCGGATGCGGTACTTCTCCTTCGCCAGGACCACAATGGACCGCCCCTCGGGCGTTTCATCGGCGAGCGACGCCAGCTGCGCCGCGTCCGCGAGATCGCCTTCCGTGACGCCCGATATCGGCACGAATTCCGTCGCCTGCCGGTTGCCGAGCGTGATCGTGCCTGTCTTGTCGAGGAGCAGCGTGTGCACGTCGCCGGCCGCCTCGACGGCGCGACCCGACATCGCGAGCACGTTGTGCTGCACGAGGCGATCCATCCCGGCGATGCCGATGGCCGAGATGAGCGCGCCGATCGTCGTCGGGATCAGACACACGAGAAGGGCGATGAGCACCGGAATCGGAATCTCCGTGCCGGCGTAGTAGGCAAAGGGCTGCAGCGTCACCACGACGAGCAGGAAGATCAGCGTGAGGACGGCCAGCAGAATGTTGAGCGCGATTTCGTTCGGAGTCTTCTGCCGTTCCGCGCCCTCGACGAGCGCAATCATCCGATCCAGGAACGAGTGCCCGGGATCGGATGTCACCCGCACCTTGATCCAGTCGGAGATGACGCGCGTGCCGCCGGTGACCGCGGACCGATCGCCGCCCGATTCGCGAATGACGGGCGCCGATTCGCCCGTGATCGCCGACTCGTCCACCGACGCGACGCCTTCGACGATCTCGCCGTCCGCCGGAATGAACTCGCCGGCCTTCACCATGACCACGTCGTTCTTGCGAAGGCTCGCGGCCGGCACCCGCTCCAGCTGGCCGGCGCCGGTGAATCGGCTGGCGACCGTTTCGGTTCGGGTCTTCCGCAACGTCTCTGCCTGCGCCTTCCCGCGGCCTTCGGCCATGGCCTCGGCGAAATTCGCGAACAGGACCGTGAACCACAGCCAGAAGGCGACCTGACCCGTGAAGAGCGGCCGTCCGCTGCCGGAGGCGAGCTCCTGGATGAACACCATCGTCGTGAGAAGGCTGCCGACCTCCACGATGAACATCACCGGGTTCTTGAACTGGATGCGCGGGTCGAGCTTCCACAGCGAATCGATGACCGCCTGCCGGACGATGCCGGGATCCCAGATCGATACGGTGCGTGCGCGTTCTGCCATGGTCGTGTCCTGAATGAGCTAGTTGCCGGGCACCGGCTTCGGTGCGCCGAGCGATTCGTCGAGGGCCAGGTTCAACTCGAGCACGTTGACGCGTGCGCGGCCCAGAAATCCGAATGTCGGCGGCTCGGTGTGCGCGTTGAATCAGCGCCACGCACACGCTCAATCGGCACGCCGCGGGCCGACGCGACTCGCTGCGGCCTGCAACGCCGCCGCGTCGGCGGGATGTGCGGGTCCATCCCTGCACCGCTGGTGGTTATCATCTCCGACGGAATCTGACTGGCCTGGACGCCGTCGGTCTTCACGAGGGCGTCGATGCGCTCCTGCACGGCCTTCAGATGATCCGGGTTGGAGGGTCCGTAGTTGCTGCCGCTCGTGGAGGCGGCGTTGTAGTCTGCGGCTGACGGACGGGGGTGGAAGTATTCCGGCCGCTCGAACTTCTGCGCGATCAGCCGAGAGCCGACCACCGTGCCATCGGCGCGGCGGATCAGACTCCCCTCAGCCTGGGCCGGGAACACGACACGGCCAATCGCCACGAGGAAGACGTTGTAGACGCCACCCAGCAGCACCAGTGTGACCAGCGTGAACAGAATGCCTTGCTTGATTTCTTTGACCATGGTCGATTCCTACTGCAGCGCCAGATGCTCGGCAATCGGCCCGAGCACGGCGACCGGCATGAACATGAGCAGGCCGAGAATGACGATCACGGCCCAGAGCGTGAACCCGAAGGTGGCGCTATCTGCGCTGAGCGATCCAGCCGTTTCCGGTGCCGCCGGCTTGGCCGCCAGGAACCCCGCGAGCGCCAGCGGCGCGATGATCGGGATGTAGCGCGAGAGCAGCATCACCAGACCGGTGCTGATGTTCCAGAAAGGCGTGTTGTCACCGAGTCCTTCGAAACCGGAGCCATTGTTCGCAGCCGACGAGGTGAACTCGTAGAGCATCTCTGAGAAGCCGTGCGGGCCCGGGTTCTTCAACCACGCCAGCGCTGAACCGGGATCCGCCGTTGTCGCCCAGACATAGCAGGCGATCGGCGGTGCCGACGAGGATGGCCAGCGGATGCCAGAGCAGCGCCAGGCTCGCGAGCTTCATCTCCTTGGCTTCGACTTTCTTCCCGAGGAATTCCGGCGTGCGACCGATCATCATGCCGGCGACGAAGACCGCGACAATGACGAAAATCAGCATGTTGATGAAGCCGACGCCGACGCCCCCGAAGATGTTGTTGAGCCACATGCCAATCAGCGGCATCAGGCCGCCGAGCGGCGTCAGCGAGTCGTGCATGCTGTTCACCGAGCCGTTCGACGTGACGGTCGTGGTGACAGCCCACAGCGCCGACAGCCCTGCGCCGAAGCGAACCTCCTTGCCCTCCATCGACCCGGTCGACTGATCGACGCCCATGGCTGGCAATGGCTGGATTGCCGCCCGCCTCCTGCGCGACGCCGAAGATCGACCATCGGGATGTAGATCGCGAGCATCGTGGCGAAGATGACGAGCGCCAGCTTCCGTCGGCCCACCATGTAGCCCAACATCACCACCATCGACATCGGGATGATGGTGATGGACCAGGTCTCGATGAAGTTGGAGAGCGGCGTGGGATTCTCGTAGGGATGCGTGGAGTTCGGGCCGAAGTAGCCGCCGCCGTTCGTGCCGAGCTGCTTGATTGATACGACGCCGGCGGTCACACCTCGAGCAATCGTCTGCTCCTGTCCTTCGACCGTGGTCGCCCTGGCGGCACCCTCGAACGTCATCGGCGTGCCCTGCCACATCAGCAGGACCGAGACCAGCACGGCCAGCGGCAAGAAGAGGCGGATCGTCGCGCGGGTGAGGTCGACATAGAAGTTGCCAAGCTGCGTCAGGCGATTGCCGGCCAGGCCGCGGATAATCGCGACAGCCGCCGCGACACCGGTTGCGGCGGTCACGAACTGGAGAAACGAGATCACGAACATTTGCGAGAAGTACGAGAGGCCCGTCTCGCCGCTGTAGTGCTGCAGGTTCGTGTTCGTCGTGAAGCTCGAGATCGTATTGAACGCGAGCGTCGGCTCCATGTTCGCGATGGCGTCCGGATTGAGGGGCAGCACGCTTCTGCAGCGACACGATGACGAATGTCGCCAGCCACATGAAGACGTTCGAGATCAGGAGCGAGAGCGAGTAGCGCTTCCAGTCCTGCTGTTCGGTCGTGTCGACGCCCGTCAGGCGCAGCACGAGCCGCTCGATCGGGACGAGGATCGGATCCAGGAACGTGCGCCTCCCGGTGAACACCTTGGCCATGTAGCTCCCAAGCAGGGCGCTCGTGGCGATGGTGAACAGGATCGTGAAACCGACGGCAAAGTATTCCGTGCCCATGAGATGCCTCAGAACTTTTCCGGGCGCAGCATCGCGTACACGAGGTACACGAATGCTGCGACGCTCAAGAACAACGACAGTAGAGTCATGATTTCACCTACACCCGATCACAGAGTGTGACGAAGCCGAGCATTGCCGCAAATGTGACCATCCCAAGGACAACCATTCCAAGCGTCAACATGGCGCGTCCTTTCGCGTCTAGTAGGTGAAGCCGATCCCGATAGAGCCGATGACGCGGGATCCGTCCCCGCCGTTCAACGCCTCCGTGGTGTCGCCCAATGCCTGGTACTCCACGCCGCCGTGCACATTCCACGTGCCAAAGCTCGTCGTTCCGCCAAGGGGCACCGTGACAATCCCTGCGAGGCTGAAGTAGCCGAATCCGTGATCCACGAAAACGGGCGCGGCCGCCGTTCCGGTATTCAGCTCGTAATAGTCCGCGAGGCTCATGCCCAGCTTCACCGGGACGGCGACCGACGCCCTGGGCCAGCCGTAGCCGGGTGCGACCCCCAGCTCGAGATATGTCCCCGCCTCGGAGCCGCCGTCCGCCTGCCCGACGCCCAGCTCCGTGTCGAATTCGAAGGCCACCAGGGCATACGGCTTGAGCGCTGCCCCTCCCAGGTAGGCGCTGTCGTCAACGCCAACCTTGAACGCGATCTCCTTCACGGTCGTAAAGGCGTTGTTCGGGCTCGTATAGGCCGTATATGTGGTGGCCAGGCTTGTTCCACCGCCAAAACCGAGGCTGAGTGTCGTGTAGAAATCCGATTCGTACCAAAGCTTGCCGGTCGGACCGTCCTGCCCGGTGTCGCCCGTGTGGAGACTGTTCCACGTCCCGAGGTTCACGCCCACGCTCTTGAGACCGCCGTCTCCCGAGTACACCGTGACCCCGAGGTCGGCGACGGGCCAGAGGGCGATTCCAGTGGAGTGCTGACGGATGCCTCTGAACATGTAGGTGCTCACAACGTCGAAGCTGCCGGTCAGGGTCATCTTGCCAGGATTCGGATCGACCTGGGCCTGCGGTGTTTGAGCAACGGCTGGTGCTGCGAGCGCGATGATCAACGAGAAACCCGCGAGGGCTCGGACCGGCCCGCGGGCCCGTCGGATGCCAGACATTGAATCGATTCCTTTCGTTGTCAGCGTCGTATTCCTCATCTCAGACTGGACCATGAATCCTGAAAAGGGGCCAAAAAGTCCCCAAGAAAGTCCTCAAGCGGCCATCACCGGCGTATGTGCCGGTGGCGCGTCCGGCACCAACTTGCGCAAATACCACCGGATAGCCCTCAACGAAGAGGCGGCTGACCAGCCTCTCCTCGCGGCTCGGCCACCACACTCGTCTCCGGCCGCCGACGACGAGCAGAAAGGACCGACCCAGCATCCGGTGAACGACGTCGTCATGCCGTTGACACACGCAGAACAGCACGGTGACGTGCACGCCAAGGCTGGCAGCCAACGCCCGATACTCGTCGACGAGACCTGCGCCCTCATCGCTCGCCGGATCGAAGGGCACGGAAGACGACTCGAGCTTCGGCACCACGAGAACGACTCGTGCATCGACGCCGTCAGCCAGCCGCTTCGCAATCATCAGCGCGCTTCTCGTCCCCTCCGGAGTGGTCGCGAGTACGTAAACTGGGAGGCGACCCGACCCCGTGGTCGCTGCTTGACCGTTCATGCTGACAGCATAGGAAGAGCCACCTGAAGCTGGGCCAAGAAGTGCCTGAAAAGTTCCTGAGAGTGGGCAGGGGCGCGTGATTTCGCAGCATCATCGAGGACTTTTCCGCCCCGATCCGACGGTGCCCCGAACCAGCCTCGTCGTCCCCCCGCTCTGTGGCCGCGAACTCAGGTCTCAACGCTCAGGCATTCTTCAGGTAGTCTTCAGGGCATTCTCGGGTGGCGTGGTGTACCTTCGAGAGAACGGCGCCACCTTTGGCGGTCAAGGAGCGTTCCATGAGACGTTTACGTCTGCGGAGCCGCACGCTTCCCGGCGTGCTCGCGATCGCCATGGCCGCAAGCGCGAGTTCCGCGTGCGTCGATACAGCAGCGGTACTCACGCAGCTGGTTGAGGCACGTCGCCTGGCGTCCGGGCTGCACGTCGAATTCACGAGAGCATCAGAGGCGGCCAACCGGGCGGTCATGGCAGACACGGATGAAGCATCGACCGCCGCAGCAGAGGAGGCGAGACACTCGAGGGAGGTCGTCGAGCGAAACATCGAGGCGCTGCGTCCTCTTCTTCAGTCACTCGGCTATCGTGACGACATGCGCTCTCTGGACGAATTCACGTCTCGCTACGAGGAGTATCGGCGGCTGGATGACGAGATTCTGCCCCTGGCGGTCGAGAACACGAACCTGAAGGCGCAGCGTTTGTCGTTCGGTCCCGCGAGGGAGGCGGCTGACGCTTTTTCGATGTCAGTGGCCGAGGCTGTGCAAAGTAGCGGGGCGAAGGGCGGCAGCTGCGCCGAGGCGATCGCGGCACGGGCCCGTAGCGCGGTGCTCGAGATTCAGGTGATGCACGCGCCGCATATCGCCGAAGCCGAGGACGCGGCGATGACGCGCATGGAGGGGCAGATGAAAGCGTCCGAAGCGGTCGCCCGCAAGGCGCTCGACGAGCTGAAGGCCGCGCTGCCGCCCAACGCGGGGCCGCAGCTCGACGCGGCAGGAGCGGCGCTGGAGCGCTTCATGGGGATCCACGCGGAGATCATCACGCTGTCACGTCGCAACAGCAACGTTCGTTCGCTCGCCTTGTCGCTCGGCCGAAAGCGCGTCGTCACTGCGGAATGCGAGGATCGGTTGCGGGCATTTGAAGAAGCGCTCGCGAAGCACGAGTTCACGGCCACGCGATAGCCGGCAATCGAGACGGGATCATGTTGTCTCGGTCGTGAACCGATAGCCGACCCAGGGTTCGCTCAGGACGTACTTCGGATTGGCCGGGTCGGGTTCGATCTTCTTTCGCAGCTGCGCAACCAGCGTCCACAGGTGCTCTGGCTGCTCCACGGCGTTCGGTCCCCACACGGCCTTGAGCACGGCTCGATGAGTCAACACACGGTCGTGGTTCCTGGCCAGCAGCGACAGGAGCTCGAATTCCTTCGGGGTGAGCCGGATCTCCGTCCCATCTCGAACCACGCGTCGGCGGTCGTAGTCAATCGCGAGTGCGCCAGCCTGAAAGAGTCCCGTTTCGGCGCGGTCCTCCGTCCCTATGCGCCGCAGCGCCACTCGAATGCGAGCCAATAGTTCCTCCGGGCCGAATGGTTTGGTCACGTAATCATCGGCTCCAAGATCGAGCGCGTTGACCTTGTCTTCCTCCGCTCCGCGTGCCGACAACACGATGATCGGCACCTGGGATTGTGCTCGTATGCGCCGGCACACTTCCGTTCCATCGAGATCCGGCAAGCCGAGATCGAGGACGATGAGCCCTGGCGTCCTCGCGGCGAAGATCGCGAGGGCCTCTGCTCCGGTGCCGGCGATGTCCACCTCGTATCCGCGAGAGCGCAGGAGCGGCCCCACCGCGCGCTGGATAGCGGCCTCGTCGTCGACGAGCAGAATTCGCAAGGACTGGGTGATCACGGAGGTGAGTCCGCTGATTCGGTGTCCTTCACGGCCACGGGCACGGTAATCGTGAACTGTGCGCCGCCCGCCGTGCGATTCTCTGCCCAGACACGTCCATCTTCGACAGCCAGGAGTCCTCGGCTGATCCACAGGCCCATGCCGGTGCCTGACGTACGCGTTCTCGCCGCGGCGCCGCGATAGAACCGTTCGAACAAACGCGGCAGGTCGGCCTGTGCAATGCCGGAACCCTCATCGCGAACCTCGATAACCAATTCTTTGTCTCCGACGCGCGCATTGACGTGGACAGTCGAGCCTGAGGACGAGTACTGGGCCGCATTTTCGAGCAGATGGGCCAGCGCGGATGCCGTCAATCGCGGATCCAGTTGCACCGGGACATCGGGTTCGATGGTGACTTCCACCTGGTGTCCCTGAAGCGCGTACTCCACCTGATCGCGAGCCGCCGCGACGATCTCCGAAGGATGCGTCCACCGCAACTCGGTCGCGACGGCGCCCGCATCGATGCGCGCCATCTCCAGGAGGTTCTGGAACAGCCGGGTCAGGCGCTCGACTTCCGACAGGATGAGGTCGGCCTGTTCGAGGCGTTCTTCGCGCGCGAGCTCCGGCGCCTTGATGTTGCTGGCGGCGACGCGGATGGCCGTCAGCGGCGTTCGCAGGTCGTGCCCCAGAGATGCCAGGAGCGCGGTCTTGAGTTGTTCGCTTTGCCGAGTCAGCTCGCCTGCCTTCCGTTCCTCCAGGAAGTGCGCGCGCTCGATGGCGATGGCCACGACGCCCGCCAGCGTGTCGAGGGTACCGGGCTCGACTGGACGGCCGGCCGCCGCGAGGACGCCGATGGGCTTCGTGCCGACCCGCAACGGCACCAGCCGGATGACGCGTCCGTCCACGGTCATGGTCCGGTGACCCGCGTAGGTGCGGGCATGGGCATCGAACTCGAGCGTGGCCTGCGCGGAGGCAAAGGCGTTCGACAACTGTCGCCTGTCGAGTTCAATCGTGTGCGCTCCCGCTTTATGGACATCCCAGTCGCCTTCACGCGGCACGGCCACGGCGACGAACTCCAGATCGAAGCGACGGGCGATCGACCGTGCGAGCACTGAGAGCGCCTGCCGGCTGTCGGTCATCATCAGCACGTCGCGACTCAGGTCGAACAAACGGGCCAGCTCGTCTCGTCGTCCAAGGGCTTCCTCGGTCCGTGCGCGGGCCACCGCGGAGAGGTTGCTCGCCACGAGGCTGACGGCGAGGAACGCGACGAGCGCCACCCAGTTCTGGGGGTCGGCGATCGTGAACGTGCCGACCGGAGGCAGGAAGAAGAAGTTCAGGCAGAGCATGGCCGCGATGGAAGTGGCTACGGCAACCCGGAGGCGCGACGTGGCGGCGACCAGGAGCACGACCATGAGGTAGGTCGTGGACACCGTCGCTGCGTTCGAGACCTGGAGCCATCGCCCCAGCACCAGCGTGACGGCCGCCAGGCGCAACCATGGCCGCGCCGAGACGGAACACGTCCGGATGGGCTGACCACTTCATGATGGGGCCCCGTTCAGATCTCGACTTGCACGCCGAGCTCGACGACCCGCTCCGGAGGCAGCCTGAAGTACGTGGTCGCCCGGACGGCGTTCCGGGCCATCAGCACGAAGAGCTGTTCGCGCCACCTCGCCATGCCGGGGGCCTCCGTGACGATGAGTGTTTCGCGCCCGAGAAAATACGTCACGTCGTCTTCGTCCAGGCCCAGACCCTGTTCGCGCGCGCCCGCGAGCGCCTCTGGCACGTTGGGCTCGTCCATGAACCCATACCCGATCACGACGTCGAACACGCCGTGGCCCAGCGAGCGCACCACGACCCGCTGGTCCGGCGGCACGTGCGGGACGGGCTGAGTCGTCACCATCGAGCGTGATGACGTGCTCGTGGAGCACCTTGTTGTAGCGCAGATTGTGGGCCAGCGCCGGCGGAGTGCCTCGCGGCTGGGCGGTCATGAAGACCGCGGTGCCGGGAACGCGCGCGGGCCGCGAGTCCACGACCCGGACGAGAAAGTCCTCGATCGACAACGCGCGCGCGGTCAGCCGAGCGGCCACAATCTGGCGCCCGGTCTTCCACGTGGTCATCAGCGTGAAGAGCAGGCCGCCAATCACGAGAGGTAGCCAGCCGCCATGGGTAATCTTCAGCACATTCGCGCCGAAGAAGGCCAGGTCGATAATCAGAAATACCCCGGTGACGGCGTAGGCGACCCACGGTGACCACCCCCAACGCTCGATCGCGACGACCTGCAGCAACACGGCCGTGATCACCATCGTCAGCGTCACGGCGATGCCGTACGCCGCCGCGAGCGCCGTGGACGATTCGAAGCCAATCACGATGAGGATGGTGCTGAGCATCAGCGCCCAGTTCACCTGCGGCACGTAGACCTGCCCGATTTCATGGTGAGACGTGTGCTCGATGCCGAGTCGGGGACAATACCCCAGCTGAACGGCCTGCTGCGTCAGCGAAAACGCGCCTGAAATGAGGGCCTGAGAGGCGATGATCGCGGCGGCCGTCGCAAGGACCGACAAGCGGCAGCAGGGCCCAGCCAGGTGCGAGCAGAAAGAATGGCTGTGCCGCCGCCGCCGGATTGACCAGCAGGAGGGCACCCTGCCCGAAGTAGTTCAGCAGGAGTGCCGGCAGGACCAGCGTGAACCAGGCGAAGCGGATCGGGCGCTTGCCGAAGTGTCCCATGTCCGCGTACAGAGCCTCGCCGCCGGTGACCACCAGGAAGACCGCGCCCAGCACCGCGAACCCGTGCCATCCATGCTCGCGGAAGAACGAGACGGCGTGGCGAGGATCGACGGCTGTCAGGACCACAGGTTGACGAACCAGCGACACGATGCCGAGCACCGCGATCACGACGAACCACGCGACCATGATCGGGCCGAAGAGTCGTCCGACGCGATGCGTGCCGTGCCGCTGGATCGCGAACACTCCGATCAGGATCACGACGGCGATCGGCACGACGTAGGCATCGAACAGCGGTGTCGCCACCTTGAGCCCCTCGACGGCGCCGAGCACCGTGATGGCCGGTGTGATCATGCCGTCGCCGTAGAGCAGCGACGCGCCGAAGATGCCCAGAAAGACCAGCCACATGCCCCCGGCGCGGCCCTGCGGCAGGAGTGCCGTCAGCGCGAGAATGCCGCCCTCGCCCTGGTTGTCGGCGCGCATCACGATCGCGATGTACTTGATCGAGATTACGAGCAGGAGCGAATAGATGATGAGCGAGAGCACGCCGAGCACGTTGTCGTGCGTGACAGGGACGGAATGTGAGCCAAAGAAGCACTCCCGCATCGCGTACAGCGGGCTGGTGCCGATGTCGCCATAGACGACGCCGATTGCCGTGAGGGTGAGCGGGAGAAGCTTGCGGGGGCTTGTGCCCGTGCTCGCCAGAGTGACTCCGATCCGCCGACGGGGTTAGCTGACGGGCTCGAGGTTGGAACTCCTCTTCCGGAAGTCCTCCGGATGCGCCCCTGCAGATTGGGTTCCCCGCGATGCCGCGAGCGGCGTCTGAGGCGCGCGCGATGTACACCAGCTTATATCGTGAAATCCTCCCGAAAGCTTGAGAATCACCACGCAAGACGGCACATCAGACTGAGCTGCTCCCGGTGGTGGATTCCGGGCGCCCGGATCGCGCCTCGCGAGAATGTCACGGATCGTCATCGGTTCAGCAAAGAACGGGACCGCCAGTAACCTCAGCCGTCATCCTACACAAATCCTCCGGAAAGCCGGGGCTCGAGCTCAGCTGGCCTCCCATTTGCAGCTCAACCCACCAGGTCGAAGGAGGAACACGATGCATGCGATCGTCAGAACGGCGTCGATTGCTCTGAGCCTCGCAATCGTTACCGTGGGCTGCGCCTCGCCGCCCACGGCGGATATAGACGCGGCTCGGGCCGCTGTCGACAGGGCGGCCGACAACGCGGCGCGTCACGCGCCCGATTCACTGAAGGTTGCGCAGGATGCCCGAGCCGCACTCGATGCGGAGTTGCAGACCCAGGAAGCCAAGTGGTTCAAGTCGTACGATCGTGCCACAGAGCTGGCCGCGACGGCGAAAGCCGCTGGCGAAAAGGCGGAGGCCGATGCTGTCGAGGGGAAGGCGAAAGCCGAAGCCGCCGCGGCGGCCAGGGTGCGAGCCGAAGCCGCGGCAAAGGCCAAGGCAAAAGTAACGCCGGTTCGCGTGGGGGGACGGATTCGAACGCCAACCAAGGTCCGAGACGTTAAACCGATCTACCCCGAGATGGCGCGGACGGCCCGTGTCCAGGGCGTGGTCACGATCGAGGCCACCGTTGGACCAACCGGGAAGGTTGAAGAAGCGAGGGTGGTGCGATCGGTCCCGATGCTCGATCAGGCCGCGCTCGATGCCGTGCGGCAGTGGGAGTACCAGCCGACGCTGTTGAACGGCGTCCCCGTGCCCGTCCTGATGACGGTCAGTATCAACTTCACACGTCCGTGAGCCTTCGGCGAGAGACCGACCGGGGCCGGCGGCACTCGCCGGCCCTCCCCAATCCGCCGATTCACTCACCAGCCTTTCGGCTGATCGTCGTTCGAGTCCGAGCGACCGGCTAGCAGGTCGACAGCTCCATCGGAACACCGCGGAAGCGCTCATATCGACGGAGCGCAGTCGCGAGCTCGTCGCGTTGTTGCGACGTCAACCGGTTCACGACGTTGGCTTCAATCGACACGACGCCCGCATTCCCAGCCGTTCTCCACGTGCCCGCCACCTGCCCGGCGACAACCAGCGCGTGCTGAAAGGTCACACTGGTGGGGAAGACCGGAGGAATCGACGCCGGTCCGTGCGGAACGGCCTGGCGGTCCCGATAGGCGACGAGGTACTCGTCGTAGATCGGCAGGAGATGCACAGAGCTTTCGCGCCTCGGGCCTGAGGGGCCCGGATCGATCGTCCAGTAGGTGCGGCCTTCCACCGCCTCACGCCTGGCCTTGTTCATCTCGAGCCCCCGCTTCGCATCCGCCGTCGTCAGACCCGACCACCAGACGAAGTCGCGAATGGTGGCCGGGCCGTGGCTCCGGAAATAGCGGCGGCTCAGCTCGACGAGCGCCTCGTCTCGTCCTAGTCGCCGGGCGTTTGGCGCGCGTTCAGCGAGCAGGGCATAGGTGAACTGCTTTCCGCGGCGTGGCCCGCTGCAGATCACGCCCTCGAGCTCGGCGTACATCGCCAGGTGTGCGAGCCGCATGCCGGTCATGACGAGCTTCGACCGCGCCAGGCGATCGCCGAGCTCGGTGCGGGTGAGATAGTGACGATCGCGGAGCGCCCGTTCGATGACTCTGGTCCCGCGCCGAAGCGTTCGCGCGTCGAGCTCCAGTTGCCGGTTGTACGGCGACATCCGCCGGTGCACGCGCGGTGCCGGTGAGCTCCAGGAGCCAGCGGATGTCGCGGGCGTCACGAAGTGCCACGTCGGCCGCATCACGTGGGTGCGAAGAATCTGGCCCAGATCGAACGCGCGCTCGATCGTCTGGTCGACGGCGCCGTCGTGCATCCGGAGCCCGACTCCCCATTTTGCGGCGTCGTACTCCTGCGCCTGGACGGCGCCGCACCAGGCGACGACGTCTGCCGGTCGTCGCCGGCCCGGACCAGTAATGAGCTGGTTCAGGAGTCGTTGGTCGGTAATCGGCGCGCGCGCGGAGCCGTCACGTCTCGGTGTTCGGGCCATCCCCGCGTCGCTTTGGTTCTCGCCCTCTCCGGCGTTAACGCCGTGAGGCGAAGGAGGCGAACGATCGCTCAGGCCTTGGGCGAGACGTTCGCGTTCAGGGTGAACAGATTCTGTGGATCGTACTTCGCTTTGATCCGCTGCAAGCGGTCGTAGTTCAAGCCGTAGGCGGCCTGGACGCGGTCCACGCCTTCGTCCTCTCCGAGCTCGTTGACGTAGACACCCCCGCCGACGAAGGGCTTGATCGCCGTCCACGTCTCGCGCACCCACGCAATGTTCGGATCGTTCTGCAGAGGGTCCGTCCACAGCGCGTAGATGCCCACGTGATACCCGCTGCGGTGCGGAAAGGCGGTGGCGTCAGGCGGGATGCGGCTCGCGAGACCGCGGATGGGGAAGAACAGGATCGACGACATCGGTGACGGCACGCGGCTGAAGGCGTCCACCGTCGCGGCGATGAGATCGCCCGAGATGTCGCGCGCGAACTCGGCCTTCCAGTAATTGAGGACGTTCGGCGGCATCGCGGCATCGATCAACGACTGCTGCGCCAGGTAAGGCAGTCGGCCCGATGACGTCCATCACGGGAGGACCGAACTCCTTCAACGGCTTCACAACCTTTGCCCCTTCGGCGAGATCTCCGGCGAATGCGGCGGCGATGCCGCATGCCTTGTTGCCGTCTGGACCCGTCATGAGGACGCCGGCCGCGACGAGCTCGTCCGGTGCCGTGCGCAGGTATCCGCCCAGAAATGTCAGAGCCTCTGCGGCCCGCGCAAACGGATGCACGACCAGGCCGCCGATGATCATCGGGCCGACTTCGTGCAGGCGGTATCGAACGAGGTGACGACGCCGAAGTTGCCGCCGCCGCCGCGAAGCGCCCAGAACAGATCCGGGTGCTCGGTGCTGCTCGCGTGAACCAGGCTCCCGTCGGCGAGCACGACATCGGCGCCCAGCAGGTTGTCGACGGTCATCCCGAACTTGCCTTCGAGCCAGCCAAACCCGCCGCCGAGCGTGAGCCCCGCAATGCCCGTATCGCCGATCGTGCCGCCGGTCGTCGCCAGGCCGACGGCTTGGGTCTCGCGATCGAACTCCGTCCATCGCACCCCAGGTTCCGCACGTGCGATCTTCGCGCCCGGGTCCACGCGGATCGCCTTCATGTCCGCGAAATCAATGACGATACCGTCGTCGCAGACCGAACGGCCGGCCACGTTGTGGCCGCCGCCGCGTATGGCGATCGGTAAGCCATGCGTGCGGGCGAGGTTCACGCAGGCGACGACGTCCGCGGCCGTGCGCGGACGCGCGATGACGCCTGGACGTTTGTCGATCATGGCGTTCCATACGCGTCGAGCTTCCTCGTAGCGCGGATCGTCACGATCGATCAGGTCACCTCGATGCGACGGACGGAGTTGCTGCAAGATGCTGGCGCCGATCGACATTTTCTCCTCCGCGTGTGAGGTCTGCCCGGCCTGATTGGACGCGCATTAATGCATCCGGGCGGGCGCCGCGACGCAGATTGCTCTGGTCGTGACACGAGATGCGTTCCGTCCGGCTTTGGCCTGTGCGGGGCGTGCAAGCGCACGGTCGAGCAGGATCGGCCCAGTGGGGACCGGTCGTGCAGCGAACCTGGCTGCGCGGTCGCACGCCGTCGCGAAAATCAAATACTAGCAAACTATCGGTGACCGCCATCCGATGACACATTCAAGGTCCCCGCATCAAACGTCGGCGCCACGATCACCAGCTGGACCGTAAGGCCCGCTGGTGCGTTTCCGCAATATGCATTGACAAGGGTCGCCCCGGCTGGATACGTTCACGCTCTTTCCTTCGCAGCCATTCACTCAGGCAACGCGACGCAATCGGAGGCGAGATCCTATGAGTAAGAGCCAAGCCGCCATGCTCCGGAAGATCAAGGCCCAGCTGAAAGGCACCGACGGTCGACGGTTCGATTCGCGGCTCGCCGCCGAGCTCGCCGACCCCGATCGCTTCCGAAACGTCGACAGCCGCCGCGCCGCGGTGAAGCTCCTCTCGCCATCGTTGCAGGATCGCGCCGCGGCGAAGGCCTTTGCCGCGCTGCTCGTGAAGGATGAAGTCAAGCTTGGCGTCACTTTGAGGAGGTCGAAGGCCGCGGCGGTGAAGGCGTCCCGCGTGAAGCACAAGGTGCTGAAGGCCGTGACGGCGCAACGCCTGAGGGCTCTCGGGGGCCTCGCCGGTCTGCCGGCAACGATCTCGGCGCAGTACGAGTTGCTGAACGAGCCATTTCTCATCTGGCCCACGAACAGCATCGATCTGGAAGCCTCCGAGATCGTCCCCTCCAACAGCTGGGCGAAGTTCCGGGCGCGCATCGAGTCTGGAAAGTCCTTCTACGGCAACGTCAAGTTCTACTACTTGTGGCGCAACCCGAGAGATACCTTCGTCGTCATCAACGTCGACGGGTACGCCATCTTCAACGGCTACGCGTATGTGGGCTCCGGCGGGGGCATATTTCCCGGCGATCGGTACGCCGGCCTCTCCGTTGATGGACGGCTGGACATCCTGGAATGGTTCAACCAGCCCCCGACCTCGCCACCCGATCAGCCGGACCAGTCGGTCAAGGTCGCCAGCCTGAGCGTCAGCACCGGTGGCTGGAGCGAGGTCGGCGCGATCGATGCGAAGAACATCTTTCGCGGCTACGACCTCCGTCACACAGAGATGCTGGTGCCGCCAAACGCCGTTCTCGTCTTCACGGTGACGGCGGCTGTGACCCTGAGTACCGGGTCGGACAGCGGCCTGGCGGAGATCGATTTCGCCAGCGGCGCGTTTCAGGTGGGAAGCCCCGCGGTGCTCGTCGCCATCATCACGTGACGGCTTCGGCGGCCGCCTCGCTGGACGGCGCAGATTCGGCTTGACGTGCTCGTCACTCTGGCGTCGTGCGGAGCCGTGCTAGCAATTTCTCCGCGCGCGAGCTCGGTGAGATCGCAGTAGACGCGACCCGATGCGTCGGGCCGCCGGCGGAGAGGACCGTGGACCTCGACGCTCGGCCTGCCGGGGCCCGGCGCGCAGGTCAAGGGGTTTCGCCCTGGCCGCAGAAGGGCGCGGCGCGAACTAGCCCGGCGATCCAGAACCGTCAGCCGCCGCCAGTGCGCGCCACACTCTCTGTCATCACGCCCGGCGATGCTATTCGCTGGCCGCCACCGGCCAGCGCAGCTCGGACTGGATGAGCTTGGCCGGGTCCGCGCCCTTCTTCGGCCGGAACTTCTGCGCGCGGCCCGCCCAGACTTCCGCGAGGTACAGATTGCCCTCCTGGTCCACGGAGATCTGATGGGGGCCGTCGATCATGCCGCGCTCCGCGCCGCCGCGCAGCGTGGCCGACTGGCCGAATCCGTAGAGAAACTTGCCCTGGAGATTGAACTTCGCGAGCCGGTTCAGGTGCCCGTCGCCGACCCACAGGGACTGATCGCGCGACATGAACACGTGGTCCGGCGACGAGAGATTGGGCCAGATATCCACTGACTTCCCGTTCTCGTCGAACACCTGAACGCGCTGGTTCGACCGATCGGCGACATACACCCGGCGGTCCTTGCCCACGGCGACGCTGTGCGGCACGTTCAGCTGGCCCGGCCCCTCTCCCTTGGTCCCCCAGGCCATCTGGAATTTGCCGTTCTTGTCGAACTTGACGATCCGCGAGTTGATGTACCCGTCGGCCACGAAGAACGTCCCGTCGGGCAGCCAGTCGATGTCGGTCGGCTCGTTGAAGTGCTTCTCGTCCTCGCCGGGCACGTCGACTTCTCCAAGCGTCATCACCAGCTTGCCGTCGTAGCTGAACTTCAAGACGGCGTCGCCGGCATCCAGCACCACCCAGACGTGCTTCTCGGGATCGTAGGGGCTCATCTTGATCTTGTGCGGTCCCTTGCCCCCCTTCGCCAGCAGCGGGTCATGCTGCGTCCACGACTGCACCAGCTTGCCGTCGCGATTGACGACGATGACCTGGTTGGTCCATCGGGTCTTGGGCCGCTCGCGGTTGGCGTTCCCCATGTGTTCGCCGTAGGAATCCCCGGGCTTCGCCTTCGGCGGCAGCGGCAACTGTCCGCGCTGCCCGATCCAGATGCGGTCGGGCGTCTCGGCGTAGATGCCGCCCGTCGATCCCCACGTCCAGGCCTCGTTCTCGGCACCGGGCAGCGGCTGCGGCCAGTTGGGCACGACCTCGTACAGGCCGTACTCCTCCTGGCCGCCCTTCTCCTGCACGAAGGCAACGGGCGCGAACAGCAGCAGAATCACTCCGATCGTCAGCATCCGGGCTCGTGCAGGCATCGTCGCTCTCCTTTTTCTGGTCCGTTCGACAGAAGACATCGTTTCGGGCGGGTCGGCCCTCCTACTGCGACGTCGTGCCCGGCGGCGGCACGCGCGGCGGGATGATCCGGTGACCCGGCACCGTCTTCGAGACCACTTTGCTGCGGAGCGTTCCGAGGTTTCCGATGGTGATCTCGACGAGATCGCCTTCCTTGAATGTCATGACCGGTGCCGGCACCCCCGTCGCGATGAGGTCGCCGGGGAGCAGGGTCACGCGCTCGCTGAAGTAGGCAATCATCTGCGGGACGGTGAAGGTCAGGAACGACGTGTTGGGGTTCGGAATCGTCCACGGCTTGCCGTTGACGATGGCCGAGATCGCGAGCTTGTGCGGATCGGGCACGTCCTCTTTCAGCGTGATGAACGGGCCGCACGGCGCGAAGGTGTCGAGGCCCTTGCTGATCGTCGATCCCTGAGAGCTGTGCTTGCCCTGCTTGAGATCGCGCGAACTGACGTCGTTCAGGATCGTGTAGCCCATCACGTAGTCCATGGCCTGCGCTTCGGCTACGTTGGTCGCCTTCTTGCCGATGACGATCGTCATCTCCGGCTCGTGCACGCCCGTCGTCAGCAGGCCCTCGAGGTTGATCTCGCTGTCCTGCCCGGTGAGCGCGGTCGGCGGCTTGAGGAAGGCGCTGGGGTAATCGGCGGCGTCGTAGGCGCCCGGCTTACCGTCCGGAGTCCGGCGGATGTAGTTGCCCGCCAGGCCGAAGATCTTCGAGGGGTTGGGCACCGGCGGCAGGTACTTGATGGCGGACGGCGGATGGAAGACGCGGTGCCCGCCGCCCGGCTCGGTGAACTGTCCGGCCGCTTTGCGCGCGCTCACGATTTGGTACACCGACTTGACCGAGGCGATCGACGCGTCGCCCGCCTCGATCAGCGAGCGCATGTCGATTGGAATCGGCCCCACCGTCTTCACTTCGGGCGCGCCCGAGCGCAACAGGTAGAGCACGGCGTTGTGGATGTCGACGATCTCCTGATCGCCGTCACCGCGCGTTGCTCCCAGGCGGGGGCCGCTCGCCCCCGCCTCGAAGGTCACCAGCCTGAAGATCCCGGTCGTCGCGCCCGACTGGGCGTGCGCCTCGCGCCCGGGAAGGGTCGAGAGCGACCACCCGCCCGTCACTGTGACCGCCAGCAGTGCCAGATGCCGAACCGCGTGCTTTCCATGCCGCGCGCTGCTCATGATCGTCCCTTTCTGAGTGTCAGAACGTGTAGCGAAACCCGATCTGCATCGTGCGCGGCGCACCCGCCGAGACCGGCACCAGGAAGTTCGAGCTGTTCCGGTTGCCGGTCGGGTTGCCGAAGTTCACACGGTCCGTCGCGTTGTAGATCTCCCAGAAAAGACCGACCGTGTTGCTGCCGCGGAGATCGAAGATGTACTGAAAGCGCAGGTCGAGCAGCACCACGTTCTCGCCGTCGATCCCGTTGCGGATGGCGCGGCCGCCGGCATCGAGCGGCGAGACGATGGGCCGCGTCAGGTCGTGCACGCCGGCCACGGGCCGATCGTTGTTGTCGCGGTCGCGGTTCACGTCCTGCCCGACCGTCTCGTTGATGGGGTAGCCGGAGTAGTAACGGAAGATCGCCCCGGCCCCGAACCCGAGCCACGGGTTTACGTTCAGGCTGGCGGCGAAGGCGTGGCGGTTGTCGAAGTTCGTGCGGCCGTAATCGCCCCGCGGATCCAGATCGTTCGTGAACCGCTTGTTGTTGAGACCGCCGATGCCCACGTCGTGCGCGCGGGCGAGCGTGTAGGCGAGGCGTCCGCTCCAGCGGCGCGAGTAGCGCTTCTCGGCCGCGACCTCGAGCGAATCGAAATCGCCGTTGAGCGCGTCGAGCGTCTGGAACTGCAGGACGCGCTGAAAACGCGTGTCGCGCGCCGAGGCCGGTATCAGTTCGCCCGTCGGATCGAACACGTCCACGCCCGGCCGGCCCACGGTGCCGTCGGGCAGCGGGCGCGGCTCGTTGATGTCGACGAGCGCCGTCTGATTGCGGCTGCGGTTGCCGACGTAGTCGACCGACAGCGCGAGGTCGGACATGAGCTGGTGTTTGACGCCTGCGCTGAATCCCCAGAGATATCCCAGCCGGCGATTGCCGTCCAAGGTGGGCTCGCTGTTGACGAACCCGCCCGCCGCCACCTGATCGCGCACCTCGCTGAGTTCGGCGCGACACGGGCCGCTGATGATCGCCCGTCCGGCGTTGTTGCCCGGCTGGAGACAGGGATCCTCGGGAATCACGCCCTCCTCCGACGACTCGTCCTCGCCCGTGTCGAACGTGAACGCCGGGCTGATGACGGCAGCCTGGAGCAGCGTCGCCTTGGTGGCGGTGAGCTGGTATTCGTAGAAGCGGCCGAACCCGGCTCGGATGACGGTCTTGCCGTTGCCGGTCGGATCGTAGGCCACGCCCACGCGCGGGGCGAACGCGTTCTTCGACTGCGGGACGACGTGCTGGTAGTCGTAGCGCAGACCTAGGTTGAAGGTCAGCTTGTTGTTGAGCTGCCACTTGTCCTGGACGTACCAGTTGGTGCGGTGATCCACGACGTCGAAGTAGATCTGGCCGAGGCGGATGGAGAACCGCGACGGTTACGAGAAGGGATCCCCGGGATCGAACGGTTAGTTGCTCAGGAACTCGAAGGTGCCGTTGTCGTTGCCGCCGACGATCGTCGGGGCCGACGTATTGCGGCTGTAGACCGCGCCCACCTTGAACGTATGGGTGCCGTGCCAGCCGGACTTGAAGAACGTGAACGCGTCGTCGACGATGTAGGTGCGAATCTCGGCGGACCCGTGAATGGCTCCGGGCCCGGCGAGGAAGTCAGGATGCTCGTTCGCCGAACCGACGTCGAACTGGTCGCGGCCGTTCAGCTCGATGTAATTGAAATCGTCGTCGAAGTCCTCGGTGTTGCCCGAGTGGAGAATCTCACGCACGTGCGACACCTTGAGCTCGTTCGTCGCGCGGGTGCCGATCACCTTCGTCCAGTTGAAGTTGAACACCTGGTCGCCTTCGTCGTTCTCGACCTCCACGGACTCGGGGAGGGCGAGCGCATCCTCCCACTCCTCGCCGATGTTGGTCGCTGCTTCACGCACCCAGCGGAACGAGAAGGTGTTGTTGCCGCCGGCCTGGTAGTCGGTCCGCAGGAAGGTGTTCCACACCTTGATCTCGGCGGCGTCGGAGAAGCTCTCCGCGAGCGGCGCGGCCTCGGGCGGAAACACCAGGCTCACCGCGTTCTCGATGACGTCGCGCTCGAGGTTGAAGAACCAGAACGCCTTGTTCCGCACAATCGGACCGCCGGCGCCGAAGCCCCAGACGTGGCTCCCGCTCTCGGGGTTCTCCTCGCCCTGTTGCTTCAAGAAATAGTCGGTCGCGTTCAGCGCGTTGTCCTGAAGGTAGTAGAACGCGCGTCCCGGAAAAGCGGTTCGCGCCGCTCTTCGAGACCGCGTTCACGATCACGCCCGACGAGCCGCCGTACTCGGCCGTGTACTGGTGCGTCAGCACCTGGAACTCGGACATCGTGTCGAGCGTCACGCGGGCCTGCCCGCCGTTGCCGCCGAGCCGGTCGTCGTTGTTGTAGACGCCGTCGATCATGAACAGATTGCTCGCCGTCTCGCGCCCGTTTGCGTTGAACTGCCCGCCCTCGAACGTGCCCGGGTTCAGGCTCGGCGTCAGTCCCGGCACCATCTGCATCAACGACAGCTGGTTCCGTCCCGCGCTGGGCAGGTTGTCAATCTCCTGGTTCGACACGTTCGTGCCGATGCGCGTCGACGTGGTCTCGACGACGGGCGCGGCGCCGGTCACCGTGACTTCCTCGCTTACCGAGGCGACCGACAAGGTGAGGTCGACAATCAGCTCCTGGCCGACGGCGACGACGAGTCCCTTGCGTTCCTGGCTCTGGAAGCCCGGCAATTCACTTCGGAGCGTGTAGGTGCCTGGCAGCAGCGTGGGAAGGACGTACCGTCCCTCGGCCCCCGTGATGGTGGAGCGTTCGGTGCCCTGTCCCTCGTGGATCACCGTGACCGTGACACCCGGCAGACCGCCTTGTCCTGGTCGTACAGCCGTGCCGTGGATCTCGGCACGGCCCGCCTGCGCGAACCCGGGACGCGCGGCTGCGATCAGCAAACCGACGAGCACGCCGCCGACGATGAGGCCCCGCTGAGGCATGATCGTTTTCCTCCCGGCTCTGCGGCGAGAGGATCCGCGACACATTCGCACGCGATCGGCCGCCCCTCAAGGCGGACGCCTTGCGAGGGACCGGTGCGGGCGATCGGAAGCGGCACCGTGCCGCGAGCGCCTGCCCTGGGCGAGACGCGCTCCCACGCCGCCACAGGGAGGCCATTCTGGCAGCCTGTCGGTCGCGGTCAATACCTGAAGGTGGTTAGATCTACCTGAAACTGAGTAGATCCGCTGCAAGCCGATCAGTTCTCCTTCACGTGGATGATGCCGCGGCGCCGTGCGACGTTGACGGCGGCGATGCGATCGTTCACGCCAAGCTTGGCGAAAACGTTCTTGACGTGCACCTGAGCCGTCAACTCGCTGATGCTGAGCGCGGCCGCGATTTCCTTGTTGCGCATCGCCTGCGCGATGAGCTCGACGACCTGCACCTCGCGCGGCGTCAGCCGCGGATGTCCGGCGGCCTCCTCGAGCCGTGCCTTCACGTCGGCCGTCATCGGCCGCCGGCCCACAAACACCTCGCGGATGATCCGCGCAAGGTCGTCGGCGATCGTGTCTTTCAGCAGATAGGTCGCGGCGCCCGCCTGGAGCGCCCGGTGAATGTCCTCGTCGCCCTGGTAGACGGTGAGCACGACAATCCGCGCCTGCGGATCCATTTGGCGGATGGCGCGCACGGCGTCGAGCCCGCTCATGCGCGGCAACTGCAGGTCCATCAGCGTGACGTCGGGATGGTAGCGGTGGAAGAGTGCGATGGCCTCCTCGCCGGTGGCCGCGGAGCCGACCACCTCGAAGTCCTTCTGCTGGCTCAGGATCAACACCAGACCCTGTCGGACGATCCGGTGGTCGTCCACGCAGAGGATGCGGATGCGTGGCGCTGGTGCGGACATGGCTAAGACACCGAGGAAATCGGAACCACCGTTTCGACCCGCGTTCCTTCGCCAGGGCGGCTCACGATGTGGAGCTCGCCGCCGGCCTGCTCGGCCCGCTCTCGCATGCCCAGCAGCCCGTAGTGGTTTGCCGCCAGGTGCCCGTTGCCCGCACAATCGAAGCCCTGGCCGTCGTCGGCGACCTGCAGGCGGATCGCGGCGTCGGTGTACTCGAGCGTCAGCCGAATCGTCGTCGGATCCGCATGACGGACGGCGTTGGTGATGGCCTCGCGCGCAATGCGCGCGAGCTGTTCGGTCACCTTGAGGCACCGGCGCGGGTCGCCGGTGACGGTCGTGTCGAACTGAACGGCGGTGCCTTCCGTCGCACGCCGGCCGAACTCGCGCAGCTCCTCCACGAGATCCTGGTGCTCGAAGGTCAGCGACCGCAGGTCCCAGATGGACTGGCGCGCCTCGCGCACGTAGTTCTCGGCCTGCCGCCGGATGTGCAGGAGGTGCTCGCGGATCGTCGGGGCAGGCCAGTCCGGAGCGTTCGCCAGAGCGTCCGACTGAAGAGCGACGCCCACGAGCCCTTGAAGCAGGGTGTCGTGGATTTCGCGGCTCACCCGCACGCGCTCGGCCAGGACGAGCGCGAACTGGCGACGCACCTGTCGCAGTCGAAGCTGCCAGGCCGTCCACCCCGCGACGCCGATCACGAGCGCGCACATCGCGTAGAACCAATTCGTCTGGTAGAACGCGGGCCGAATCGTGAACTCCCAGACATCCGACGACTCGTGCCACGTCCGCTCGCTGCTGCTCGCCACGACGTGGAACCGATGGTTGCCGGGCGGCAGGTTGGTGTACCGAGGCCGTCCGCCGCATGCCCGCGTCCACCCAGTTCTCATCGAAGCCCTCGAGGCGGTAGCGGAAGCGCGCCTTCGTCGGCGACGTCAGATGGAGCGCCGTGTACTCGAACACCAGCCTCGAGGTCCGCGGCGGCAGCTCCGCTTTCGTCCCGAGCCTCACCTGCTGCCCGTCGGCGATGACGCTCTCGATGTGGACGGTGAACGGCACGCCGGTCTGCGACAGCTTGCGCTGGTCGACGACCGTGATGCCTCTGCCGGTGACGAACCACAGCCGCTTGTCGGTAGAGCGCGCCGCGCTCGGAGAGCCCAGCCACCTCGGCATTCCCGCCAGCCCGTCCGACATGTCGAAAAGCTCGTACGGCACGTGGTAGCTGGGTTCGGCCACGCCTTTCTCCAACTCGCTGCGCTTCACGCGCACGATGCCGGAGCTGACACCCAGCCACAAATCACCGAAGTCGTCGGTCACCATGGCAGAGACGGCGAACCCCGGAAGGCCCATGCGGAAAGTGATGTGCTGTGATCGTCCCTCTTCCAGACGGGCCAGCCCGTGGGTCCCCCCCAGCCAGATGGCGCCGTCGCCCGTCTCGTGGACCGACATCGGAATGCCGGCGAGGCCATCGGACGGCCCGTAGAACCGAAGTGGACGGTCCGGCTCGCGAACGACCAGGTGCCCGCCCGTGAATCCAATCCAGACCCGATCCCGGCTGTCGACATGCACGAAGGTCGCCTTCCGCTGGCGAACCCGCTCCGGATTCCCGAGCGGCGTGGCGCGTCCACCCGCGATCGAGAACACGCCTTGATCGGTATCGCAGAGCCACAAGGTTCCGCGCGAGTCGACACCGAACGAGTTGATGCGGTAGGGACGCTTGACCTCCGCGGGGAGCGGCTCCGGGAGAATGCGGCCGTCGCTGATGCGAACCAGGCCGCCGTTGGTCGCCACCCACAGCGCACTCGAG
This sequence comes from uncultured Acidobacteriota bacterium, assembly GCA_963817395.1. Lineage (GTDB taxonomy): Bacteria > Acidobacteriota > Vicinamibacteria > Vicinamibacterales > CAVPJW01 > CAWGYQ01. The sequence goes on from CAWFOC010000004.1 coordinate 152,119, forward strand.
CCGTCGGCGTGCATCGCCGTGACACGCGGGCTCGGCAGCCCGTCCTCGAGCCCGTACCGCCGGCGGAGCCGCCCGCCGCTGAATTTGGCCAGGCCGTCGCCGGTACCCACCCAGACATTTCCGTCGCCGGTCACGGCCACCGCGCGACTGAAGCCGAGATCGCTGATCGGTGTGACGGCGTGCGGCGTGAAGCGATGGAGCCCGGTGACGGTCCCGACCCAGATGTTCCCCTGCCGATCCTCGAGCAGCGATCTCACCGTGTCGCTGGAGAGCCCGCCGTCGACCGTAATCGCCTCCGTCGTCAACTCGCGGGTCTCGGCGTCGCGGCACACGCGCCACAGACCCTGCCCGGAGGTCGCCACCCACATGCAGCCGTGGCGGTCTGGCAGCAGGCGGACGCCGTTGCCGGCGCGCGACGAGCGGTGCGGCACGCCGGAGTCATCGAGAAAGGCGAACCCGTGACTGCGATCGGTGATCCAAAGCGTGCCGCCGGCGTCCTGACTGATCGTGCGGACGAAGGTGGAATCGATCTCGACATGGTCGAACGATGCGTCGCCCGCGCGGCGACGGTACGCACCGGTGATCGTGCCGATCCAGAGATTGCCCGCGCGATCCTCGTAAGCGCTGTAGGCCGACCCGTTCGGCGGGCCAGGCGGCGGAGTCACGCGCTCCCAGCGGTCGCCGCGAAACCGGTGGAGCCCGTCGAGGCTGCCGGCCCAGGTCGCGCCGCTGCCGTCCTCAAAAAAGAACGTGATGGCAGCGTCGATCTCGCGGCTCTGATCGTCGTAGCGATCGACGCGCCTGTCGCGGATGCGAGCGATGCCGCCGCCGTCGCCGAAGCCGACCCAGAGACTGCCGTCCCTGGCGCTGTACACGCTCGAGACCACCCCGTCGGGCAGCGCACTGTTGGTGAGAGAGGACGCGTGCACGAAGCGCACGCCGTCGAAGCGCACGAGGCCCGCGTCCGTGCCGAGCCACAGGTAGCCGGCCGCGTCCTGGGCGATCGACCAGATCTGGCTCGAGGGCAGGCCGTCCTCCTCGCTCCACGAGCTGAGGCTCAGACCGTCCAGCGCTTGGGTATGCGGGTCCCCGGTGCTCGCGGACGTGGCGGTCGCGAGGGCAAGCGCGATCAGTGCGAGCGAAGCGACCTTGTTCGGCTCCATGACAGTTCGAAGCGAGCCATCGGTCACGTCGGCGACGATCGGGACGGCGATTATACGGCGATGTGTGGCGCGGCGATCAACCCCCACGTCGCAGGCCTTGTCGAGCCGCCGCTTTTGTGTGCGGCGAGAGCGAGCTCAAGCGCCGGGACGTCGAAACCTGCAGGCCGCGGCCAGTCCTGTTCGTGCGCTCGGTCCCAGGAGACGTTCTCGGGCAGTCGTGGTGAAGCGCACCAGCAGCATTACTCGTGGGACGCCGCCTACGCACGCCTCCGCTGAGGGTTCCTGAATGGGCCGCGGCCCGCCGTGCTAGCATTTCTCCGCGCGCGAGGCGTCTACGGACGCCGTCCACCGAATGAGTGACGCTCCACACTGTCTCCTGGTGACCGCCCACGACGCCCCGGGTGTGCTTTCGCAAATCGCCACGCTCATCGCCGGCCATCCCGCCAATATCCACTCGATTCAGAGCCTGGGCACTCGCGAGGGCATCGCGACGCTCTATCTCGAGGTGGATCAGTTGGCGAGTGTCACGCCGTTCATCACCAAGCTGCGGGAGCTTCCGGTCATCACGAGCGTGCAGGTCACCGACTCGCTGCTGAAGATTTTCGGCAAGCGCGTCATCATCATCGGCGGCGGCGCACAGGTGGGACAGGTGGCCGTGGGCGCGGTCAGCGAGGCCGACCGCCACAACATCCGCGGCGAGCGGATATCGGTGGACACCATTCCGCTCGTCGGCGAACAGGAGCTTGCCGGGGCCGTGCGCGCCGTCGCCAGGCTGCCGCGCGCGCGCGTGCTCGTGCTGGCCGGCGCCCTCATGGGAGGCGCGGTCACCGATGCCGTCCGCGAGGTGCAGCAGGCGGGCATCATCGTCATCGCGTTGAACATGGTGGGCAGCGTGCGGGACGCCGCCGATCTGGTGATCACCGACCCGCTTCAGGCCGGCGTGATGGCGGTGATGGCCATTGCCGATACCGCCACCTTCGACGTCTCCCGCCAGCGGGGTAAGGTCTACTAGCGGGCTTTCCCTCGCCGGCTTCGCGGCCGCCGCACGCGCCTGCCTCGAGAGCGCGGCGGATGACACCACGTCGCGCCGCTCCCGCTTCAGCCTTCGCAGCGAGGCGCGCGCCCGGGCCGCCGACGGCTTCGACCCCTTGCGCTTCCGACCTGCACGATAGTCCTGGATCGCCCGCTTGCGAGTGGCCTCCGAGGTCTGGCCCTTTCGCGGCGGCTTCAGCTTGACCCCTGCCCGCCGTGCCTTGGCCAGACCGATGGCGATGGCCTGCTTGGTCGATCGCGCGCCGTGCTTGCCTTCGCGGATGTGCTCGATTTCTTCGTGCACGAACTCGCTGGCCTGCGTGCCGGGCGACTTGCCCTCACGTTTGGCTTTCCGTGCTCGCGCCACGGTTCTCTTTTCCGGCATGTGTGACCCCTTCCGTCAGATCTGTAATACGTGTCGGAGTGCAAGTGCGCTGCCGCGTTGTCCCGCGTGGCGTATCAGGTCTGCTGTCCAGGAATAACCCGCTCGGGCGGTATTGCGAGCCTTGTCGTGCTTCGCTACACACCCGGAGCTTTGAGTGATCGGTCGGAAAGGCCAGAACGGCCGGCCAACCACGCACATGCTCAGCCGGCAGAGTGTCGTTGCAGCTCGGGCATTGCAGTTGCAAAGGCTCCCGGACGAGGTTACCGATGAGAATTCTGATTGCCACAGGTGCACTTGCATGCATCGTCGCCGTCGGCGCGTGTGGTTCCAAAGGTCAGGCGGCCAGCACTCCGGAGCGGTTGACCGGAGCGACGCTTGCCTTCACGAGTCTGGACAGCGGAAAAGACGACGGGTCGTCGCTGACGGTCCAGCTCCTTCGCAACAGCAGCGAGATTGCCGCAGAGGTTCGATTCGGTGGGCACTCCGTTCGACGACAACCGGGCGGCACCGCCGCTCGCGATGTCGCTTGCCGGCCCCTTCAACCAGAGCGACGCGCAGGCGGCGCAGCTTCGCCTGCAAATGGTTCCCGAAGGAAGGGACACCTGGACGTTCAACGCGCGATTGAGCCTGACCTTCGCGGACGGGATGCAGCGAAACTACGGCTGGATGGGCGTGCGGCTCGACGAGGCGTCGCCCGAGCGCACGCTGACACTCGCCGGCGCGCAGACGCCCTGACGACCGTCTCGTCTATGTCCCGCCGGCACTCGCGGGGTCCGTCAAGGGTCTGACCCTCGAGCGCCGTCCGGGCTAGTTCGTCTTGCCGGCGTTCGAGACGATCGCCACGAACTCCTCGTGCGTGCCGACGCGCCCGTGGGCGGGCACGTGACGGGTGGGGTCGAGCTTCAGCTTCCGGATGTTCTGGTGGAGCGTGCGCATGCCGGGAGTCGGGGTCGGCGGCTGCGCGCCCTGTGCCGGCGGCGAGTACAGATCCGCGTTCATCAGAATCTTTTCCTTCGGCAAATACGCGATCAGCATGTCCACGCTGTGGTGGCCCTGGCGGTATGACGGGTCCCCGAGCTCGTAGGCCATGTCCTGCACGTGAATGATCTCCAGGATCCGCTCGCCGTCGGTGACGACGTACTTGCCGGTGCCGCGCGCTTCGCCGGCCACGGTCTCGATGGGAGCGGGACGCCGGCTGATCCAGTACATCGGATTGTAGTGAGACATCCTGTCCGGCATCAGTGTCCGCGGCGAGGGATGGAACAGGATGTCGAGGTAGTACTGCTTGTTCGAGTCGTGGGTCACGATCGTCGTGCCCTGCGAGAGATAGGTGCGCAGCCCTCCGAGGTGATCAAAATGGTGGTGGGTGTTGATCACGTACTGAATGGGCTTGCCGGGCACGAGCCGCGTCGCTTCGGCAATGACCGCAAGGGACCGGGTTTCGTTGTTCGGTGCTTCGACCACGGCCACGTAATCCTTGAACTCGACGAGCATGCTGTTGTGCGTGCCGCCGCCGAATAGCCAGACGCCCTGGGCCAGTTGCTGGCTCTCCACCCTGGCGGGAGGAATCACCGCAGTGCGCACCCCGTCGGGCACAGGCAAGGTCGTGACCGGCGCGTTCGGCTTCACGCTGGTGACCTTGTATTCGTAGTAGTTGTGCGCGACATTCAACCGCGGATCGGCCTGATGCGTGTGGAGCAGCATGGGGAACTTCACGCCGCCGAAGTCCTGGTACTGCGTATAGCGCATCTCGTAGTCCATGTCACCGTAGACCGGGTTGCCAATCCACGTGCCGACGAGCTCCACGAGATTCTGGTCGTTGATGGTGCCGTTGATCTTGTACTTGTCGAGGAACGTGAAGGACACGATCGTGACCATCTTTCCGAACTGAGAGAGCCCGAAATCGGATGCGCCCACGAGCTGCATCCTGATGGCCCTGGCGTCGGAGGCGGCAAGCGCCGCTTTCAGAAACCCGTGCGGCGTGATCGCGATCTCCAGCTGGCGGAGCTCGTTGAAGGGAATGCCGTCGAGATATCCGCGTGTCAGCGGTACGGGCGCATTGTCGCGGATGTCCCAGGCGTAGGCTCCGCTGACAATCGCCGTGATTCGCTGATCGGCCATCGGCACCCGCCCGAAGGTCGGGAAGTTACCCTGACGGCGCGTGTAGTCTTCGCGCGACCACCTGGCGTCAAAGTCGATGGCGCGGGTGTAGTCGGCCACTTCGTACTGCGGCCAGCCGACGTCCACGGCGTACTGCTGTCCGATCATCGCCGACGAGCCGGCCCCCGAATACTCGATCGTCTCGAGATTCTCACCGCCCATCGCCTTGAGCGATGCCTGAAGCGCCGCGCGGGCGTCCACCTCCTGAGCGGAGGCGGAGCCGATCGAAAGTCCGATTGCTGTCACCAGTATAAGAAACCCTCGCGCCATTCGCTCCTCCTGAACCCCGATAGCCGTGCGGACGGTTCATGCTCGAACCCTGGAAGTCTGCCACGAGGCGGCTTCGTCTCAAAGCGTTCAGTGTACCCAACCATCGCGTCCATGTCGCGAATAGAACGTCACGACGAAGCTCGAAACGGTCGTGATGCCACACCAATAGGGTTGAAAGTGCACGTCCACGGCGGGATTGCCGAAGGGTGTCAGACCACGGTCGAAGCCCGCGAAAGGCGGTTGCGCGGAGGTGTTGAAGCTGCCCGGCTGAGATTATCGCCGGTTGACCGAAGCCAGGTGCAGTGTTAGCGTTCTTCTCGCGATGGATTGGGTTGTCGCGAGGGGGTTCCGAGACATGACCGTGTCCAAGGCCGTTGGGGTGCTTCTGCTCGCCGTGGGTGTTGGAGCCGTGGTTCCGGAAGCACGCGCACAGTTGATCGAAGATCGAACGCAGGACAAGGTGGCCTTTCCTGCGCACAAGATGATTGGCAACATCTACTATGTCGGCACGGGGACGTTGTGCTCGTACCTCATCACGACTCCGGAAGGGCACATCCTCATCAACACGAATTTCGAGGACACGGTGCCGCTGATGCGCGCGAGCATCGAGCAGCTCGGCTTCAAGCTCACCGACATCAAGATCGTCCTCGGCAGCCACGCGCACGGCGACCATCAGCAAGCCGACGCCATGTTCAAGGAACTGACCGGCGGCGCCACTTTCGTCGCGATGGAGCAGGACGTGCCCGCGCTCAAGAACATGACGCCGGGCGACAAGCCCCATCCGATCGATCGCATCATCAAGGATAAGGACACGGTCAGCCTTGGTGGCACGACGCTGACGGCTCATTTGACGCCCGGCCACACCCGCGGCTGCACGACCTGGACGATGAAGGTCATGGACGGGACGGTGTCGCGCGACGTGGTGATCATGTGCGGCGGCGTGCAGGACGGCGCGCGGTTCGTGAACAATCCGAACAATCCGACGATGTACGACGACTTCATGCGCAGCAACCAGATCTACCGGTCGCTGCCCGTCGAGGTCTTCATTGCGTCGCACAGCTGGTTCTTCGACCTCGCCGGCAAGTATGCGAAGCTCGCCAAGAATCCGAACGCGACCCCGAACCCGTACATCGATCCCGCCGGGTACATGAGGTACATCGACGAGATGGATAAGACCCTCAAGACCATGCTGGCGGAGCAGAAGGCCAAACCCCCGGCCCACTGATCAGCATCGCGCACTTGCCGACAGATCGCTCGAAGGCACGAGGCGGACGTGTGCTGCGGCTGAGCTCCGTTGCCGCCGCTCCGCGCAAGCGCGGTAGACTAAAGGGGAGAGGCAACGCAATTGCCGCGGAGGTCTGTCATGCTCTCAAGACGCCGTCGCTTGATGGTCGCCGTCGTCATCGTGCTGGCGTGTTCAGCGCTTCCCGCACTGGCCCACCACGGGTGGAACGGGAACCAGACCGAGCAGCTGGAGCTGACGGGCACCGTCGTCAGCCCGGTCAGCCTTGCCGGTCCGCACGCGGCGATGAAGATTCGTGTTCAGGATCAGGTGTGGGACATCACGCTGGCGCCGCCGGCGCGAACGGCGCGGGCGGGACTGAAGGAAGGTGTGATTCCCGTCGGCGCGCAGGTCACGGTGAGCGGTCATCGCAATCGCGATTCGAAACGCTTCGAGATGAAGACCGAGCGCGTCACCTGGAACGGCCGCACGTTCAACGTCTATCCCGATCGCGACTGACACCCGCCAGAGTCGACGTTGGCTGAGCTCCTGGCGTGGCTCGAAGCGTCCGCGCTGGGCCACGCCATGCGCGGCTCGGGCGTGTGGACTTACGCGGTCGTCAATCTCGCCCACATCCTCGGCGTCGCCTCGCTCTTCGGCTCCATCCTCGTGATCGATCTGCGGCTGCTCGGGCTGTGGCGGACGACATCACTGGCCGCCATCACCGCGCCGACAGTACCGATCGCCACCGCGGGCTTCACGCTGGCGGCGGCGAGCGGCGTCTGCCTGCTGGCCACGAACGGCACCGAGTATGTGGGCAATCCATTCCTGTACATCAAGTTCCCGTCGATCGCGTTGGGTCTCTGCAATGTCGCCGCGCTGAACACGCTGCCTGCGTGGAAGGAACGCAGGACACGAGCTCCTTTGGCCCACGAACAGTCGCGCCTCGCGCTTGCCGGGGGCGTCTCGCTCGCGTGCTGGCTGACCGCGGTGACGGCCGGGAGGATGATCGGCTACTGGTAGGCCGAGGTCCGCCTACTGCACGACGAATCGCTCTTCGTGCAGCAGACTGCCATCCTGGGACCTGAGCTCGACTCTCCAATCGCCACGATCGACGGTCCGCCGGCTGTAGGTGCGGTAGCCAGGCCCGGAATTGGCGCGTATGCGCAGATCGACCGCCTGCTCCAATTTCTCACCACGGTACCAGCGGTGTTCCACCATCGTGTCATTCTCCGACGTGACGCGCGTATAGAAGACGACCGAGCCGGGGTTGAGCGGCGAGACTGCGCGGTCACAGCTCCAGGTACTGGTAGAGAGGTTCGTACAGAGCTGCGCACTGGCCGCACTTGGCAAAGACGCCGCAGCTTGCGTGCTGTCGGCGGTGGTCGCCGGGGGTGCCGGAGTGGGGACCGGCGTGTCGGCCTGGGCTGGGGTCTCAGCAGGAGCCGGCATCTGGTCCGACGCCGCGGCTCGTTCCGGGCTCTCGATCGTGCCATCCGCGTCTTTTCTGTTGGCCGCACGGTCATCTGGAGCCGGGATTGGTTCGACGGCGGCCGGAGGCGCGGCAGCAGGCGTCGCGCTCTCCGATGGCGACCCGACACGATGCTCTGTTGCGGATTCGGTCTGTTCCTGTGTGCTGACCCGCGGCCGAAGGCTGAGGAACAGCGCGAAGAGGACGACACCCACGGCGACGGCGCCAAGCGCGATGGCGCGCGAGGATTTCCCGAAGCTGGGTTCAGGCGGGCTCGGTGCAGACGGCCATGATCGATCGTCGAGAGGCGCCTGCATCGACGCGTGCTCGTCGCTCGCCGTCGTGGTTGGCTCCGGCTTCGGCAATTCTCCGTGCATGCCGCGGGCGTGCCAGAAGTCGACGAGGTTCTGCCGACTCGTGGCCACGAACGGATGATGCGGCTCGAGCGTGGTGACGGCAATCGAGTAGGCTCGTCGGTAGCAGCGTTCCGCGTCGGCAGGCTTGTTCGCCATCTCGCAGACGATGGCGAGGTTGTTCAGAGTGTTGGCGAGAATCCGGATGGAGCGGGCCGAGCTGGGTTTCCTGCAGCGATGCGGCTTCGCGCAGCAGGTGTTCCGCGGAAGAATAGTTGCCAGCGCCAGCCTCTTGCTCGGCGGCTTCGATGAGCGCCCGGGGGTCGTGTGCGTCCATGGAGTGCAGAGCGCAAGCATTCTACATTCCACCCGCCGCGTTCCGCTGTCGGTGGTCACACTGTTGAGCTGCAATCGGGTTTCGCTGGCATCGGCTCAACTCACACCGGCCGCTTCTCGTAGCTCGGCTGGTAGAGCTGCACCTTCACGCCTCCCGGCATCGTCAAGTGTGTCACCAGGCCATAGCCATGGTCGGTAATCTCTTCATCGAACTCCACCCCTCGAGCCTTCAGCTCGGCCACGGTGCCCGGCAGGTCGTCGGTGAAGAATGAAATATCGTGGTGCCCGGACGGCGCGCCCTCGCCCGTCTCTGTCGGGTGCACGCCCAGATCGCCTTCCTGGAAGTCGAAGATGAGCCACCCGTCGCCGACGTCGCTGAAGGGCAGCTTCAGCTTGTCGCGAATGAACGCGCGCAGTTCCTCTGGCTTCGACGAGTAGAAGAGTCCGTGGATGCCTTTGATCATGTGGCGCTCCTGCTGGTCAATGGGGTGAAAGCGGCAAACGTGGCGGCTCATGACGGCGGCGTGACGAGGCGATGGCGAATAGTGTGGCGCTGCTCACGAGCAGCGGAAACCATACCTGGCCGAGCCACGGTTCCGGGAGCAGAAAGAGCACGTCGGGTGTGGTGAGCGACGAGGGCCACCCGATCGCGAGTCGCAGCGTCGCGTAATAGGTGAGGTCCCACACGGCGAAGGCCCATAGAAAGCACGCCACGCGCTCTCTCACCGCCGGCGCGGTGAGAATGGCCACGCTGACAAGCATGACGATGGTGGCGCCTTCACGCCACATTTCGACGGCCAGCACATCCTGCGGCAACATGTGGAGTCGCCGTTCCTCGAGGTCGACCGACAACCGCCCGATGTCGGCGAGCGTGGGCTGGTAACCGAGCGGGATGCCGATGATCGCGTTCAGGTAAACCACCACGACTGCCTCCACCACGCCAAACGCCGCGCTCCAGATCGTGAGTCCAGCCAGCAGACGCGATGGCAGCTGCAGTCCCGACCTCCGAAACGAGAGGTACGCCGCACCCGGCACGAGGAACAGCAGGTTGACCCACCACGGCTGGGCGAGCAATTGCTGAGCCTGGCCTTCCACGACGTCAGAATACCGCCCGACGGCACCGGTTCGTTCATCCCCGTCACGGCCGCCGACACCTGTCGACTGGTGGGTCCGGTCATGGCCGCCGGACTCCGATCGCTGGTCGCGATTCAGACCGCGCTCATCTATCCGTCGCCACGCGGCGGAGCCTGGTGGCCCGAACCGTCTCACGTCCGCGCCGCCTGGCGACCTCGCGACCCGCTCAGCAGGTCGTGCTCGATTCCTGCGCAGATTCGATCCAGCGGCAGATCGTTGGAGTCCTCCCCGAACGGATTCTCGATTTCCACGCCGATTTCCTCTATGCCGCACAGGATGAAGGTGACGAGGACCGCATAGAGAATCGTCGACCAGCCGTACGGGTTGACGAGCGCGAAGGGCAGTGTCAAGCAGTACAGGATGAGCGCGCGCCGCAGGTGGGCGACGTAGGCGAACGGCAAGAGCGTCTTCTGGATGCGCTCGCATGCGCCGATGTGATCGACGAGCATGCGGACGTTGCCGTCGATCATGGCCGTCAGATACTCGGTGAGCTCACCGTCGCGCCTGGCGGCCTCGAGTGTCCGGCTGATGCGAAGCGCGACCGCCACCGGCGGGTGTGGTGCGCCGAGCACCTCGGCGACCGCGCCCGGAGGGAGCGTCGCTCCCATTGGCCCGAGCGATGCGCGACCCCGCAGCCAGTGCATGGCCGCATACGGAAACGCGGCCGTCCACTGCAGCACCGATTCGAGGCGCTCGGAGCGATCGCCGAGAAACGCGTGTGCCGTGCGCCCGAGGTTCCGGCAGTCGTTGACGATCGAACCCCAGATCGTCCGGCCTTCCCAGAAGCGGTCGTACGAGGAATTCGTCCGAAAAACCAGCAGCAGGCCGAGCGCAACGCCCAGCAGCGTGTGAACGGTCGAGGGCACCTCGACCGGCGCGATGCGCCGGTGGAAGGCGACGACGGCCGCCGACCAGATGCCAAACGCCAGCACGCGCCAGATGATCCGTGGCGCGACGGTTCCCCGGACGACGAAGAGCTGGCCCGTCCAGCTTCGAGGGTCGTAGTCGATCATCTGCGCGAGCGTGTCGAAAGAAACATGTCTTCCGCTAATCCCGCGTGGTCAGGACGATCTCAGACTCCAGCTGCAGCCGAAACCTCCCGCGGCCGGACGGGGTGACACGGATGTCCGGACATTTCTGCTCGAGACGACGGCGCAGGAGCAGGAGCCGGCTCTCGAGGTTGTCCTTCCATTCCGGCAGCTTCAGCGACTTGTCCAACCTGAGCTCCCGATTTGTGAACTCGGACCGTCGAGTTGCCTCGTAGGTGGTCAGAAGCCGCCACAAGATCTTCGCTGGCAGGCTTCGGATCAGGTACTCCCCGTCGAGCAGGATGCACTCGTCCGCGCGGTAGTCACACGACCTCCCGCCGGCGGCACGATCCCTCGCACCCTTCCACCAGAGGGCTCACGGCGGCAGTGGCCTCGGGCACTTCGGATTCGGCCGTGACATCACCTGTTCGTTCCTGCAGCTGCATATTCTGAATCGCGATGGCCAGGTAGCTGCCGAGGATCTCGATCGTGGCCTTGTCGTCCTCGTGAAAGCGATAGGGCAGCTCACTCTCGAGGCACAGGACGCCGACGAGCTCGTCGCGAACCAGCAACGGTACCCCGAGCTGACTCTCCGGGTTGGCAAGGCCAGGCACGGGAATCCGGCGCGACGGCGCCGCGCCCGGTTGGCTTTCCGCTTTGTGCATGGCCAGTGCGTAGAGCATGCCCCTCAGCAGCCCGGAGATCCGGATTGGCTTGCGTGCCTCGGCGACCATGCCACCAATCCCCTCACCGAAGCGCACTTCGGCGCCGACGCCATGGCTCGAATAGCCGCGCGTCGCCATGGTCACGAGCACGCCCTCTTCTTCGGTGGGTACGAGGATCATCGAGTGCTGAAAGCCGCAGCTGGTCTCGAGGCCTTCCAGGATGGAGTCCACCAGCGTCTCGAGAGAGTCGGCGGTGTGGATGCGGGCCGAGAAATCCTGCAGCGCCTTCATCGTGAACACCGGATCCAGACTCGTCGTGCGAGCGGCGGCGCCGCCAGTTCGCCGCGCTGGACTGATGCCGGTTTCCTCCGGTGTTGGCTCGATCGTCCTCACCTCGTAGACGTCCGCGGCGCGCAGCTTGAAGATCCCCTTCAAGCCGCAGTAGGACGCGATGGCCTCGATGCGCAGCGCCATGCGGTCGAAGAGCGGCCCGGAAGTCTCCGAACGCACGTATCTGAGGCGCAGCTGCCAGCCCTGGCCGGTGTCTGGATCCTGCAAGGTGACCAGAGCGTTCGGGTTGTCGGCAATATTTCGGCGGCTCTTGTTGAAGAACTGGAACGACAGCGCGACGTGCGATGGATCGACGTAGTCCACGTGGCTCAGATACGCGCCGTTAGGCACGCCGTCGCTCGAGCAGGTGAACAGCTGGGCCGGCAACAGACCCTGAAAGCACGTGGCGAGCGACTCGAGCGTGACGCTCATGACAGCGGCGCTCCCGCGTCGGGTCCCGGCGTTTGCGTGAAGAGTGCGGTCGCGCGGAGATGAATGGCGAGCGAGGGCCACCTCGCCCACCGCTCCTGGAGAGAGGCCGGAATGCCGATGTGTGCGAGATTGTCGAGAAAACGTTTCCACTGGGCGTCGATCAGGGCCCGTTCGTCGCGTCTCGCCTGACGCGCGCTCACGAAGCGGCCCTTCAGCTGACAGGCGCGATCGTCGACGGGCCTCGCGAAGACGAGCGCGGCGTGGCCGTTCGACTCGAGATCGGGCAACACCCGGCGCGCGGCGACTGTCGGCACATAGACGAGGACATGCACGCCGTCATCGTCCACCTTGACAGCGGTGGCGCGAGCGCCGGTGGGCTCGAGAAGATCGTTGCGTGTGCCCAGGTGTATGGCGACGCCCCCCTCGAGGAACTCCGCCAGTGCCTTGTCGATCACGGGCAGGAGTATAGCGCTGGCGACTTGTCGATCGAGAAGCCCGGCGAATCGGTTGCGATCTCGCAACGGACTCCACCAGGCTCGTGGAAATAGATCGACTGGAAGTAGCGGCGATCCGTGACCTCCGTCACGTGCAACCCCTCGTCTCTGAGCCGCCGTTGCCAGTCACGCTGCTGCGACGCGTCGCGGCCCGAAAGGCAACGTGATGCACGGTGCCCGTTCCGATCAGGCCTGACGCCCGCCCGGCGTGATTCCACAGTAATCAAGCCGTGTCCGATATTGAACAGCTTCATGCCGTCCGAGGTGGGAAACTGACCTTCTGAGCCAACTGACTGCCGGGGCGGCTCGCGACATCCACGCGCTTGAAAGAGAGAGCACCGTGCCTCCAGCCATCACGATGACCACGCCAGATCGCGAGCCGGTGGTGGAACGAGCGGACGCGCAACCGGGCGACACGCGCCTTCTCTTCAGACTCCAAGCGATCATGCGTCAGGGAACGGCGGCGAGCCTGCCGGCGGTGTGGGAACGGTACCCGACACTCGATGCCGCGCGCGCGGCTGTTCGTGGAATGTATTCCAACGATCGCGTGTCGCGCGTGCTGATTGTCACCAACGAGGTGCCGCCACGTTTTGTGCAATGGGTGGAACGCTAGAGACACGGTCAAAGGAGACGAGTCACTCTTTGCACGACGCGGGAAGCCATTTCGCGATCCATTTCAACGGAGTCACGAATGAACAGGAAAGGCGTGATCGACCTTGGTGCTGCTTGGGTCAGCCCCTTCGGCCGACGGCTGCGACAGGAACTGTTACTGGTGGCGGCTGTGTTTCTTCTGCTGGCCGCGGTGGCGTTGGCGGCAGACAGCGCGGAGAAGCCGCTGAGGATCCTCAGCTCGCTGTTGAGCATCGTCCACGACTGAGAGGAATTCCATGAAATTCACGGCGGTCATTGGTGTGTTATTGGTCGTGCTCGGCCTGGTGGCGCTCGTCTACCAAGGAATCACGTACACGACTCGCGAGACGGTGATCGACATCGGTCCCGTGCACGCGACGGCCGAACGGCAGAAGACGCTGCCGCTCCCGCCGGTGTTGGGAATTGTTGCGCTGGCCGGTGGCCTGGCCCTGCTGGTCGCCGGTGCCCGCAAGCACGCGTAGCGTCGCGCCCGCAGCGCCGCGCACGCGGAAGGACGGAAGATCGCAGAACGACCACGCGGAAGAGGAAAGCGCCGGCGCCGGGAGCGGCAGGGCAGCGGCGGGCCCGCATCGGCAACGACGCGAACGCAGCGCGAGGGCAGAAACCCGCGCAGAAACAGGACGCGAGTCGAGTCGGACGAGCGCCTCGTCGATGCGGATCCGCGTCTCCGCCTGCAGCTGGAACAGCGCCAACTCGATGTCTTCACGAATGTCGGCGTGGGAGTGTTCGAAGTGTTGATGAATACGACTCTGAACCTCGTCGTGCATCTCGCGCCGGCGCTCGCTCAACATGTGCCTCAGATCGGCATGGCGACTGGTGGTGACAGTCATCTTCGACACCTGCGTGGTCCAGCATGCAGGAAGAGATTCCGGGCGTCTGTGCCATTGTGGACACACGATCGGTTCGCCGGCCGGGTAGGATGCTGGCAGGAGTATCACCATGACCGCACACACGCAGGAGCATCGAGACTACGGGTTCGTGATCGGACTCTTGACGGGCACGTTCGTGGCGCCGGCGTCGCGATGTTGCTCGCCCCGCGGGTGGCGTCAGAGCTTCGGGGCCGAATGACTGATTCGGCGCGCGCTTGGCCAGCGGGCTTCTGAACAGTACCAGCAGGCCGCCACACATGTCGTTGAGGCGGTCGACGATCTGACCCGGAAGGGTCAAGGCGTCGGGACGATGTGGCGGAGGCAGGGCGCGAGGCGCCCACGAGGTGGAGCGCTATGCCACAGCCGCCAAGACCGATCGTGTCACGACGCCAGGAAGCACTCGGCGGCGGACCGCTCAACCTCCAGGTCACACGATAGAGGGACAGCATGAAAATCATTACCGCGTTTACGTTGGCGTGCCACCGAGCGCGACACTGGATTCACGGCGTGCGCACAGGACGCGCAGGCGATGGACGCCAAACACGATCGAAGACAGCAATACGGCCTCTCGGGCGCGTATGCCGACACCATCGCCACGTCCGATGGTCCGCTGCAGGGCACGCTCGTGCCGATCACGCTGGCCAACGGTCAGCCGGGACATCTCTTCATTCCGCAACGGCAGGCCAGCGAATCTGCAGACCGTCTACATTCGCGACGAGCAAGGGCTGCATCCGGTGCCGACTGGAGACAACGTGAGTCGCGATGACCTGACCCATTCCGCGGGGATCGTCAAGGCGGGCCGACCCCGAGCCCCAGCGCGCGAGCAAACGCTCGTGGGAGAAGGAAGTGTTGATTATCGGTGGAAGCGCCGGCGCGGGAGCTGGCATCGGCGCATTGGCCGGCGGGAAAAAAGGCGCAGCGGTTGGCGCGGCCGCAGGCGGCGTCGGCGGGCTGATCTACGACCTCATGACACGGAAGAAAAAGTGACGGCTCGCGGCGTGCAATCGAGTGCACACCGCCAGAAATGGACAACCCGGCCACGATCGTCACCGTCGACCGTACCTCCGCAACGGACCTCCGAGCGTTACTCCAGAAGGAAGTGTCAGATGAAAAGAATCGTCATCGCTGCGGCGATGGGCCTGTGCGTGGTGTCGCTGGCGGCAGTCTCGTCGGCCGACACACTCGATCATGAGAGATGGCGCGCGCGTCAGGGCACGGTCATGGGCTATCGCGCGCGGACCATCACGTTCCGGCACGCCGACGGCGTGTCGCGTCGCTACACGACCAGCGAGGTCGAGGCGCTGGAATTCTTCTCGGCCGAGCGCGCGAACCCGCGCGCTGTCAGCGGCCAGAGCTCGAGGCGCCGGCCGGGACCGAGCTCGTCGTGCGCACGGTGGAAACGATCGACTCGCGAAACGCCGGCGCCAGATCAGGCCTTCTCGGCGATTGTCGAGCAGGATGTCACCGACGCGTCGGGCCGCGTGATCGTTCCCGAGGGGTCCAGCGCCCAGCTGATGATCCGGCAGATGTCGACGGGCGGCGCGACCGGCAGCCCTGAGATGGTGCTGGACGTCCAGGCGATCACGATCGGCGGGCGGCGATACCTGGTCAGCACGGCGGACGTGACGCTGGAGAGCGGCACCGGAGTCGGCAAGAACAAGCGCACGGCCGAGGCGGTCGGCGGGGGCGCCGCGCTCGGCACGATCATCGGGGCGATCGCCGGCGGCGGCAAAGGCGCGGCGATCGGCGTTCTGGTCGGCGCGGCAGGCGGCGCGGGCGCGCAGGTGCTCACGAGAGGGACGCGATGTCCGCGTCCCCGCGGAAACGCTGCTCACGTTCAAACTGGACAAGCCAGTGACGCTGGAGCCGGAAGGGTAACGCCGTGAAGCAATCTTGTCGATCACGGGCAGGAGTATAGCGCTGGCGACTTGTCGACCGGGAAGCCCGGCGAATCGGTCGCGATCTCGAAACGGACTCCACCAGGCTCGTGGAAATAGATCGACTGGAAGTAGCGGCGATCCATGACCTCCGTCACGTCCAACCCCTCGTCTCTGAGCCGCCGTTGCCAGTCACGCTGCGCGGCGTCAGCGGCCCGAAAGGCGACGTGATGCACGGTGCCCGTTCCGATCAGGCCAGACGCCCGCTCGGGCTCGATGAAGAGATCGACCGCGCGACCAGGCCCGTCAGAGGAAGCCACCAGTCGGCAACAGCCGTGTCGAGTGGCAGCCGGCTCGAGGCCCATCACATTCGCGAGGAGGGTCCGCGTTGGCCGCTCGTCAGCGATCGAAAGTGCCACGCTGTGCAAGCCGGCGATCGCGCTTCTCGCGGCGACGTCCTCCGGCACCCCTGTTACGGCCTGACAGCTCCGGGTCTGCGACGAGCTCGATTCGCATGCCGTCCGGATCCACCAGCGTCAGCATCTGCTCGCCGAACGGGCTGTGCGTGTCAGCGCAGGGGACGCCCACGCGAGCCAGGTGTTCGGCCCAATCGGCGAGGCGGCCGTGAGCCACCGAGAACCGGACCGCAATGGCCTGGCCGGTGCCGGGGCGCCCGATCTCTCGCTGGGGCCAGATGAAGAAGCTGAGAACCGTTCCTGGCCGCCCGGTGGGGTCTCCGTAATAGAGGTGAAGGGCGGACGGATCGTCGAAGTTCACCGTTTCCTTCAAGAGCCGCAATCCAAGGCACTCCGAATAGAACTCGATATTCCGCCGGGCGTCGCTCGCGATCGCGGTCACGTGGTGGAGTCCGGCTGTTCTGAGCATGATCGCCGGGCTCAATGCTTGACAATGACGCCGATGCCGAGCCCGTGCGGCGGATGGACGCGGTCGACGAACTCCGCGCTCTCGTGGTCGCGTCGAAGCCTCTGCCACAACGCAGACACGCCGCTCGAAGTCGCCTCGATGTCGTGGAGGGCGATGACACCTCCCATTCGGACGAGTGGAGAATACAGCTCGTAATCGCACTGCACGCCGTCCGTACTGTGATCCCCGTCCAGGAAGAGCACATCCAGGAGCGCGCCGTTCAAGGCTGCCGCCACCGTTGAGACGGTGTCAGGGAGATGCGAGTCGTCCCAGACACACGTGACCTTCTGCGCCCGGACGCGCCAGTTTCCTGAAACGGTCGCTCATCCAGGTCCGGTTGTCGCGCGGCATCGAATCGATGGCGATCATGCGCCCGGAAGGATCGGAGACCGCGCAGTGGGCGTAGAACGTGCCTCCCCAGAGCGTCCCGATTTCCAGGAGCCGCGCGGGCTGGAGACGGCGAAGGAACCGGAGATAGGAGAAAAGCTCCAGCGGCTTCTGCAACGCGCGATATCGGCGGACGGCCCTGACGGTCACGGCGAACGTCCTGCGATCGGTGAGGGCCGCGCGTGCCAATGCCAGAGCGAACGGCACGCGAGCACCGAGACGCCGGAAGTCCGAGAGCTGGAATGTGGATACGCTGTCGAAATCGCCCCACCGAGCTCGTGCCCCCGCCAGATCCTCGCTGTCCGCGAATGGCTTCGGCACTTCCGGCATGACGACGACAGACTATAGCAAAGACCGCGGTGTGGTACGGTTGGCGCGGAGCCCCGGTGACTCAATCCAACACGGCGACGGAAGCCCTCCTCGCGGCCGCCAGAGACCATGGCAACAGGCTCGCCTTCTCCGCGAACGGCGACCCCATCACCTACGCCGCACTCTGGGACGATGTGCAGCGGCTGGCGGGGCACCTGATCGCAAACCGGCTGTCCGCCGGAGATCGCTGTGCCCTTCTTCTGCCCACCGGGCTCGATTTCATCCGTCTGCTGTACGCCGTGCAACTGGCCGGCGGCGTGCCGGTGGCCATCAGCCCCGACCTGCCCTCCGAGGCGGTGTGGCGACGTCTCCAGCTCGTTCGAGCGGAACTGACCATCTGCGAAGCAACCGCGTCGTCGCGGTTGCGGCGCGAACAGGGCGGTGCGCGGGTGTGCCGATTTCTGACCGTGAAGGAGCTGTCGGTCGAGGGGCGGGGCTCCGCGGCCTGGACGCTGCCGGATCCCGCGGGCGCGGCCTTTCTTCAGCTCACCTCGGGCACGACCGGCGAGCCGCGGGCGGTCGTCATCTCTCATCGCAGCCTCCTCGCGTCGCTCGACGCTACCGCCACGAGATTGAACTTGAGTTCGAACGACGTGCTGGCGACGTGGGTGCCGCTGCACCACGATCTCGGGCTCGTCCGATACGTGTTCGGCGCCGTGCTTGCGCGATGCCCGTCGCACCTGATCAGACCCTCCATCGTGCAGCTTCAGCCGTGGCTCGAGCTGCTCACGCGGGTACGCGCCACGATTACCGGCGGCCCCGACTCTGCGTATCGTCTCGCAGCGCGGACGGTCAATCCGGACGGCATCGCTCTCGGTTCACTGCGCTTCGCCGGCAATGGCGGCGAGCCAATCCGGCTGACCACGATCGAGCAGTTCGAGCGCCGCTTCGGCCTGTCGGCCGTCGTGCGGCCGGCGTACGGGCTCGCCGAGGCCACCTTGACGGTCACGAGCGCGGCTCCCGGCGAGCCCCTGAGGGTTGATGCCTCGGGTATCGTCTCGTGCGGGCGGGCGGTGGACGGCTTCGAGCTGCGGATCGCCGACGAGCACGGGCGCCATGTAACAGATAGCGCGGTCGGTGAAGTGGTGCTGCGGGGTGCTGCCGTTTTCGACGGCTACTTCAACGACGAAGACTCCACGAGAAGCGTCCTGCGCGACGGCTGGCTTCACACCGGCGATCACGGTTCGCTCGATGCCGAGGGTCATTTGTTCCTGAAAGGCCGGTCGCGCGTCCTCATCAAGCGCGGCGGGGTCGCGATTGCGCCGCGAGAAATCGAGGATGCCGTGAACCGGGTGTCCGATGTCGAAGGCTCGGCCGCTCTCGGCGTGCCCGGGAATCGGGCTCCGGGACGGAAGACATTGTCGTCGTCGCGGAAATTCGAGCCAGCCATGTCCCGGCGCGCCTGGCGGGTCGATCCAGGCGGACATCGACGGCGAGGTCAGGCAGTCGCTCGGCTGGTCGCCGGCCAGAATCGTCCTCGTAGCAAGCGGCGCGATTCCACGCACGACGGCCGGCAAGGTGCGCTACGACCAGCTCCGGCAGATGGTGACCGAGGAGACGCTGCCGCGCCTCGTTACGCGCGCGGGGCGGCGAGAAAGTTCTTGAGCGTACTCAGCCAGATCTCCTGCGGCTCGGCACGCAGGTTGACGTCCAGCCACCGAGCGGTTCGTGCCGCCATCAACGTCTCGAATTCGTCGGCGGCCAGGTCGCGGTTTGCTGGCCGATCGATTGGCGCGGCGATCCGTACCGCGATACGGGCATCGGGTGTCCACGCGCACACCACCGGAACGAGCGGCGCGCCTGTGAGGCGCGCGAGCACGAAGGGGCCGCGACGAAACACGATCCGTCGGCCAAGGCACTCGACTTCGCCGGTGCTCGTGCCGCCTGGTCCGTCGATAGTCGCGACGACAGTACCGCCCGCGCGGACATGGTCGACCGCGCGTTTGAGCGCCGCCGCGCGCGAGGCAAGATCCTGCAGGGGCACATCGCGTAGCACGAGCGCGTTCCCGTTGATGCTGTGCAACGCGGCTCGTCTGCCGAGGAACGCGCCCACGTGGCATGCCAGCACGATCTTGCCGTTCGCATCGAAGAGCTGGTGACCGTGAGGTTCCGATGGCCAGCGCGCCGAGCCTCGCCAGGTGCGCTGTTCCGTCGTGGGCCACCATGGCGACGGCCGCGCGATTCTTCAGTCGCAAGGCAGCGATGGCGTGGCCCACCCGGACCTGTTCGTGTGGCGGCAACCAGTCGTAGAGGGCTGTCAATTCATCGCGGGATGGACCGTTCACGCCCAAGCGGTGAGCCAGCCGGCCCGCGATGTCGAGGGCCCGGATGACGGCGGATGGATGACGCCGCGCCAGCCACCAGGTCGTGGCGTCGTAGGCTCGCCGCGATCGCTGCCGCCACACGGATCCCGCCACCGGCCAGAGGTCCTCGCCGTCGCGACTGAGCGGGTTGTCGTCGGCGCTCATTCACGGGACGCTTGACGGCTCGACTGCGCGTGCGCCACCAGCCGGTCCACCGTCATCGGTCCGTCGTCGAACAGCGAGAAGGGGAACGGGACGCCGAAATGCTCCTCGCAGAGGAGAAGCAGCTCAACAGCGAGATGGAGGTCGAGTCGAAGCTTCGGCCGGGCCGAGGTCGACGTCGCTCGCGGAGAGCGCCCGGACGCGGTTCGCGAAAGCGGGAGGCGATGATCGCATGAAGTTCGGCGAGGCTATCCCGTGTCATGAGACGGTTTCTCTCTTCTGCATGAGAAAGCCGGAATAGAAAAGCGGTACCTCCTCTGCCGTGAACAACGTGTCGTACGACGCCCGAAACTCGTCGAGCGCAGTGAACGCGGTATTGTCGTATCGGGAGGTACCACGGGTCGTGCGAGGTCCAATCTTGAGGTCCAGAACCAGCCCGGCTTGAGACGCTCGTGTACATACTGTAGCGCGCTCCGCTGGGCTTCCGGCGTGAGATGAAAGAACACGGCAATCGAATAGGCGCCGTCAAACGCCGGCGTCGCGGGGACCTCGTCGGTGTTGAAGAACTCCACGCCGGGGCTGAGCCGACTGCCGTAGTCCTTGAGCAACGGCTCGATGTCCACCGACACCAGACGCCGAACGTGCGGCGCGATGCAGAACGCCAGCCGCCCGACGCCGCCGCCGAACTCGAGCACGGTCTCGTTCGGGCAGAGATACGGAAGGACGCGCTGCGCGTTCGCCGCACCGCGCTCCAGGAAATCGGTGAGGCTGAGACGGCGGGAATGGTTGCTGCCGACGACGTGTCTGGTGAGACGTCGTCCGACCACTCGGCGAAAGATGAGATCCAGCTCGTGCTCGACGGATCTGCATGCTAGTGCCGGATCGCTTCGAAGGGAAGGAAGCAGCGGACACGGCTGGCGGCGAAGCAGGCGATCCCACACGCCTTCTTGCAGCGCAAACGTCTGGTCAGCCGCCCAGGTGCGAAGACGACTCGGAAATCCCACGGTCGAAGCTCGAGGGCCGACGCTGATGCTACGGCGATTGCCGCTGCAAGTAAACGCGCCGGCCGTTGGCGCGTTCACGGCTGCCAGCCGTTCCGTCGAATGTGCGCCCGAAGGTGGTAGCATGCCCGTTTTACGCCAATCCCGCTTAGTGTCTTGAGGGCGCATGATTGTGGATCTGGCGCTCGGACCCCTGAGCGAGCCGTTGACCGGGCGGCACTGGGACCGCGACACGGTGCTCGACCGCTGTCGGCGCCGGGTCGGCTTCTATGCCCGCCGCGGCCTGGCGCGCGCCGATCGCGTCTTCCTCCACTACGGCAACACGCCGGAGTTCTTCGTCGACCTGCTGGCCGTCTGGAGCCTCGGCGGGTGCGCCGTGCCCATCGACTCGCGGCTGACGCCGTTCGAGGTCGAGACGCTGGCGCGCGCCGCCACGCCGCGCTTCTCGCTGTGGTCGGGCGCGCCCGGACGCGAGCCGGCGCGGCGCGCTCTCCGGCCTCGGAGCGTCGAGCTCGTCGATGCTCGGAAGCCGAGTGCACGCAGCGCTCGCGACCGCCGGCGCCTGCCGCGGCGGCTCGTCGCCCTCGACCAGGACGCGCTGATCCTCTTCACCTCGGGCACCACCGGGCCAGCCGAAGGGCGTGGTGCACACGCATCGCTCGCTGCGCGCGCGCTGGATGGCGCTGCGGCCGATCTCTCGGCCTCGCGAGCCTTCCGCCGCACGCTGTGCCTGCTGCCGACGCACTTCGGCCACGGCCTCATCTGCAACTCGCTCTTTCCCTGGCTGTTCGGGCAGCACCTCTTCATCGTGCCGCCGTTCAAGCCCGATCTGCTCCTGCGAGCTCGGCGCGCTGCTCGACGAGCACGCGCATCACGTTCCTGTCGTCGGTGCCCACGGTCTGGCGTCTGGCGCTGAAGACCGCGGCGCCGCCGCGCGCCGCCGACGCTGGAGCGCGTGTTCTGCGGCTCGGCGCCGCTGTCGGCGCACCTGTGGAGCGAGATCCGCCGACTGGACCGGCGCGCGCGAGGTCTGGAACGCCTACGGCATCACCGAGACCGGCAGCTGGCTCGCCGGCACGTCGGTCGAGCGACTTCACGCCCGAGGACGGGCTGATCGGCGAGGCGTGGGGCGGCGTGATCAAGGTCGCTGCGCGCCGCGCGAGGCGGCCGCGCCGCTCGGACGGCCGAGCAGTGCGCGCCCGGCGAGAGCGGCCACGTCTGGGTGAACACGCCCGCGCTGATGCGCGGCTATCTCGGCCGCGACGATCTGACCGCCGAGGTGGTGTCGGCCGGCTGGTTCCTGACCGGCGACATCGGCCTGCGTCGACGAGCGCGGCTGGCTCTACCTGCGCGGGCGCGAGCGCGAGGAGATCAACAAGGGCGGCATGAAGATCTATCCCGGCCGACATCGACGCGGTGGTCGAGCGCTTCGAGCGACGACCGTCGACGTCTGCACGTTCGCCGTCGAGGACGCGCTGCTCGGCGAGGACGTCGGCGATCGCGGTGGTGCTGCGCGACAGCGCCGATCCGGCGACGCTGCGCGGCCTGCACGACTGGATGGCGCAGCACCTCGCCAAGCATCAGATGCCGAAGCGCTGGTACGTGGTCGACGAGATTCCGCGCACGTCGCGCGGCAAGGTCAATCGCCCGCCGTCGCCGCGACGGTGCGCCGGCCTGCCGAGCGTGGATCCGCGAAGCCACTCCGGCCAGGCCGTCTAGGACCGCCGTGATGTGTTGCTCGACGTCGCGCCGGACTGACGCGCGCTGATGGCCCGCTATCGGGCAAACACCAGCACGCTGTTGGCCGGCAACGTCAGCGCCGCGGCGTGTCCGAAGCCGTGAAGAGGCTGTGCCTCGGCAAAAACCTGGCCGCCATTGCCCATCACGTCAGGATTGATCCAGTTCTCGTAGACGTCGCTGTTGAACACCTCGCGCCACGTGCCGCCGCCTGGAAAACCGATGCGATAGCCGGTGCGGGTGAACGTGGACAGGTGGACGACCACGATCACGTCGTGGCCTTCGCCGTCCACCCATCGGTGGAAGGCGAGCACGCGGTTTCGATCGTGGACGTGCACGACGCGAAAACCCTGCGCGCGCAGCGCCGGACAGCTCCAGCGCAGAGTGATCAACTCGCGCATGAATCGCAGGTGATCGACCATCTGGCTGTCGCCGGCGTCCAGCCCGTCCCAGTCGAGCAACCGCTCGGCATGCTCGTCGAAATTGTCCGACCACGGCTCGGCCGCAAGGAGCTCCTGTCCCATGAACAGCATCGGAATCCCGGGGGCCGTCAGGCTGACGGCTGCCGCCACGCGGGCCCGGCTGCGCCCGAACCAGGACCGCGGAGTCAGGGGATCGCCGAGGCGCGCCATCCGAGGCTCGCGCCCCACGTAGACGATGTCGTGGTTTTCAGACCCTTGCACGAACTGCCAGTGCGCATCGAAGCCCTGAGGCCACAGGCTGTGGCCGAGGCTCGTCATGTCGAGCGCGCGCTCGTCGGGTGCGCTCGCATTGGCGACGACGTCGCGAATGGCGAGACGCAAGCCGTCGGTGAGCGTTGTATCGAAGCCGGCGCCTTCCGGGGGACGCGTCACGACGAAGGGATTCACGTTCCAATATTCGGCCTTGTTCAGCGCGTCTGGCCGCTCGGCATCGAGCGTGAGGGTGAGATCCTGGCAGAAACGCCAACCGTGGGGCGCACCGTCGTGATCGATGACACTGACCTGATCGTGACGGAAACCATCGACGCGGTATTCGCTCAGAAAGAACTTCGCGTTCTGAATGAGGAAATCACGGACCTCAGGCTTGGCGAAATCGAAGACGAGGCCGCCGGCGTGTCCCTTGTCGCTGAAGTACAGCGAGTTTCGATGGCCACCCTCGGCCGGCTGGCGGTCGAAGAAGTAGAGGCTTTCATCACCGAAATCGCCGCCTGCGTGATTGAAGACGAGATCGAGCAGCACGGCGAGGCCATGGACGTGACAGAGATCGACCAGCGCCTTGAGCTGATTCATCTCACCTCGCAGATTCACGATGTCATAGCGGCGAAGCCCCTTCGCGTCGAGCAGCGCGTTCACCTCGGCCACATACGGAGCGAGCTCGGGGTCCTCGACACCCAGATCCATTTCGGGTGAGAAGTAGTCGGTGCCGTTGTAGCCGAGGCTGAACTGGGTCTGGAACTCCTGGATCGGCAGGAGCTGAACGGCCGTCACGCCCAGCCCGGCGAGATAGGCAAGCTTGCGCGCGACATCGAGAAACGTGCCGCTCTTTCGTGGCAGGTGTGGCGTGAAGAACGTGCCCACGTGCAGCTGGTAGATCACGAAATCCGCGAAGCGCGGCGTGCGATAACCGGTCTCATGCCAGGGAAAGTCGGTGCTCCTGACGATGCACTCGCTCGGAAACGGTGTCTGGAGCTCTCGAGCATACGGGTCGCGTTTCGGCCCTGCGCTCCCGTCGCCGGCGACCCAGAACATGTAGCGGTGGCGGTCGCGTACGCCGGGAACGAACCCGCGCCAGTGCCCGTGCTCGTCGCGCGTGAGGCGATTCGACTCGGTCGGTTCGCGATTGTTGAAATCGCCGAGCACGTGCACGGCACGGGCCTGCGGAGCCCAGACGCGAAATGTCGCGCCCCCGGCCACGAGGTTTGCGCCCATCGGAGTGTCCGCGTGGATGTGGTCGAGGGAAGCAGGCATGGCCGCCGCGTCGGAGCCCGATCATACGCAACCAGCTAGGCGGTCGTCACCCGTGAGCGGGCGTCGCGGGCCGTCGGACGTGACGGCACCGTATAGCCCAGCTCAACCAGACGCGCCAACGTCAGGGCCGCCGGCGTCATCACGACGTCGCGGACGGCGATGTCGAAGTGGCCGCCCAGCACGAGATTGCCAGGCACTTCAGCTCACCGCGCCGGTCGGCACCGGGCCCGTCATGAGCTGAAGGAGCAAGTGAACCACCTCGACCACCCACACACAGAGCATGGCGGCGTGCGTCGACAGCACGATCGTCCGAAACCATCGCTCGTGCAGACGGTTGCGCAGGCCCTCGACGTAGAAATAGAGGAAGGCGAGGAGCGCCGGAAACACGAAAATCACTTTCATCACGCCCACGTCACGATAGCGGGTGCTGTAGGCCACCATGAACGCCAGCAGGGCTCCAACGTAGAGCATGAAGGTGAGGGGCTCGATCTCCGGCTTGCGACGCCGGACGACATCGACCACGCCCAGCGCCAGCACCGATGCTGGCACCAGACCGAGGAGAAGCGATATGCGGCCGAGCGCGAGCACTTCCGTCGACAGGTTTCTCCAGGACGGCGGCCACTGATCGTAGTGCAGCACGTAGGTGCGGCCGTACAACTGCGACCAGAGGGACGTCTTGTGCGAGACCGGCGGTTCAGCGTGGAAGGGAATGTACGGGGTTTCGACGAGATCGAGGATCCGGAACGTGAGGAAGGCGCTCGCCAGCGACGTCACGCCGGGCCGCTTGTCGATCGTGTGCCGAAACAGGAACGGCATCGGCGACGGGGGCATGTTGATCGGCAGCAGCTCGCCCGTGGCTCTGTAGTTGTCGCCATAGCTCCGGTTTACTCTCGCTCCGGCGAATACGACCAACCCAAAGACGAGCAGTACCGGCATCACGCGCACGAGCCGGTGAGACTGCGGTGTCAGCCAGATGAGCGTGCAGGCAACAGCGAGCGTGACGAGCGCGATCACGATACCGCTGCCCTTGACGTGAGGTGACAGGGCGGCCGCCGAGACGGCCAGCAGGAGTAACGACGTCTTTCGCCGCCCGCTCTGAATCCAGCCGAGCAACGCGACCAGCACCACCGCGCCCAGCAGGATGACGAACGTATCGTTCGTGGCCTGAACGTTGATGGCCAGCAGCCGTGGGTTCAACGCGATCCAGGACGTTGCCAGCGCCCGCACCGTGGTGTCAGTCGAGAGCCTGGCGATGAACACATACCCCAGCGCCAGGACGCCAAGTCCCAGGACGACGTTGAGGAGCTGTGCTGCAACGGTGATTTCCGCGCGTGTGCCCAGATCGCACCATTCGGCAATCCTGGCCGACCAGAGGTGATAGAGCTTGGGCTGGAAGCACTCGTTGC
This sequence comes from uncultured Acidobacteriota bacterium, assembly GCA_963817395.1. Classification (GTDB taxonomy): domain Bacteria; phylum Acidobacteriota; class Vicinamibacteria; order Vicinamibacterales; family CAVPJW01; genus CAWGYQ01. The sequence goes on from CAWFOC010000004.1 coordinate 178,229, forward strand.
AGCTCAGGATCGAGGGCTGGCGCCCTCCCTCCAGAAGTCTCAGGACGACTTCGACGTGGTCGTCGTTGGCCTGACGGTTGAAGATGGCCAGCAGAACGCGCAGTGCCGAGCCCAGCAGCAGTGAGGCGAGTGGGATCAGATTGGCCCGGCACGGCGTGAAGATACCGGGTTGCCCGGGCGGAGTTCGGGTAAGATCCCGGCGAAGCATTCGCGTATACCTGCGGGCCCAGCCGGCCCCGTCAAGCGGGAAGGCTGGAGGAGCGATTATGGCCTCGCGCGCGCATTCTCCCTCACCGTTACCTGCGCCTACGCCCTTACGACATCGGGCGCCGTCCCTGCGCGCCCTTCCGTTCGGCCGGAGCGCCGAAGGCACGCCGGTTCGCCTGCTGACCGACCGTCAGCGGGAGCATCTCGCGACCATTGGCACACCGATGCGAGTGTCGCCGAGAACCACCCTGTACCTGGAGGGTGACGCGGCCACCTACGTCTACATCGTCCAGGACGGGTGCCTGAAGTCGTTTCGCGAGCTGGCCAGTGGCAAGCGTCATGTCACCTCGTTTCTCTTTGCCGGTGACATCTTCGGCCTGGCCGAGAACGGAAAGTATTGCAACACCCTTCAGGCCATCACACGCGCGGCCATTTACCGATTCCCGGCCGACACGCTCACGGCGCTGTTCCGGCGCGATCCGGACCTCGAATTCCAGTTTCTGTGCAAACTGACGCACGAGATTCGCGAGTCGCAGCGCCAATCCCTGATCGTCGCGCGGCGGGACGCCAGCGGACGTCTGGCGATGTTCTTCGCACTGATCGCCCGCGAGGGCAATCACGGAAACCTGCCGCCCGAGATGCTTCGGATGCCGATGAGCCGCGCGGACATGGCCAATTTCGTCGGCCTGTCCCACGAGGCCGTCAGCCGCGCGTGCCGCGATCTCAAAGAGCGCGGTCTGGTCACGTTTCCGACGCGCGACTCCGTACGGATCCTCGACCGCGAGGGCTTCGACGAGCTCGTCGACGCGACCTGAGACGCGCGCGCGTTGCCCTGCGCGGGAGCTCGAGCGGACCGTGGTCCGGGGCGAAGAGGCGGACGTCGTGTGATCTACTTCGCGAGCGGATCCGGTCGCAATTGAAAGTGCGCCGCCAGGGGCCGAGATCCTTTTCCTCCCTCGATCAGCCACGGCGTTCGATCGCCGTTCGCTGCCCATAGACCGCGGCCCTTCCAGCCAGCTTTCGGATCGTCGATGCGGCCGTCGAAGCCCTTGGCATAGAAGCCCATGGGATACGGCACGCGGAGCACCACCATCTTGCCGTCCTTGAGCGCGATCAGCCCGTCGTTGAGGTTGCCGGTGGACATGGGCACGTTTTCGCCGAGCCCGAACGTGTTGTGCTGATCGACCCACGTGTAATAGCTCGACTCGGCGCTGTTGTCGCCGATGCCCTTGAACCCCGGCCCAGGATACTGATAGAAGCGCCAGCCCTCCGGGCAGTGGTCGCCGGTCGCCTGGGGCCCGTTCAGCGGCGACTTGCACTTCGACCGATCGAAGCTGCCGATGTGTCCGCTTGCCAGCGACACCCACAGGACGCCTGTCTTGTCGATGTCGCCGCCGCGGACGCCGAATCCCGGCAGGGGCACGTTGTACACCTCGGTGAGCGTCGTAGTACGGCGGGTTCGATCCTGGATTGACGCGCACGACGCCGCTGGTGCTTCCCCGGAACGTTCCCCACACGCTGCCGTCGACAGGGCTTGGCATCACCGCGTAAAAGCCGGCCATGACGCGCTTGTCTTTTGTGGGATCAAGCGCCTGATCGGGTTCAACCCAGGCGTCCTGCCTGCCGTTGCCGTTCGTGTCCAGGATCATTGGCGCCCAGCCCTGCGACTTCGCGGCATCGCCCGTCAGGTCGAACATCTTGGTGTTCAGCCAGCCCACCACCGGTCCGCCGCCGCTCGTCCAGAGCGTGTCATTGGCGTCGAAGCCGAACTGTGGATGGTGTGTCGAGTAACACGTGTCGACGAACGTGTACTTCTTCGACTTCGGATCAAACACGGCGACCTGCCGGGTCGATCGCTCGAGGGGGAACAGCTTCGCGGATGGATGTTCCGATCCCTTCCTGCAGAAGTCTGGGGTCTCGACTCCGCGGACTGTGGCGGCCATCCACACGCGTCCCGTACGGTCGAACATGGAGTTGTGGTTGTTCACCCGCGAGTCCCAGATGATCTCGTCACCCCAATACGGCGACGGCTGGAGCGGCTTGATCGACGCCGCATGGCCCGGTCCCAGGCTGACTGGCATGCCCGGATCACGCACGGGCGCCTTGAATGCGGTCGCCGTGTTGTTCTTGACGTCCAGGATCGGAATCTCGTCCGAGCTGTACCTCGGCGATCCGAACAGCGGGCCGTACACGTTCACCGTCGGGTACCGCTTGTCGCTCGCGATGAGATCGTGCAGGTAGTCCTGCTCGTTCATCCAGTCGCGGAGCGTGACGACGATGTTCCGCTCGACGCCCTGGGGGCGGGTCGGCTTCGTGTGCGGCAGCTCGCCCCTGGCGATCCGGTCGGTCCATTCCGCCAGATACCGGATGGGCGCGCCACCCATCTGATTCGCGGCCTGGTTGATCATCTGCTCGCCCGACTGGCCCGACTGGATGCGCCGCGTCCAGGCCTGCTCGGACGAGGCGAACGTGCCGAGCCCCGGCGGCAACGTCCGCGTGGACTTCTGACCGAGCTGATGGCAGCCGACGCAGCCGTTGCTCTTCAGCAGATTCAAGTAGTCAGCCTGTGTGACGCTCTTGGGGATGCTGCTGCCTCCGCCGAACTCGGATGGGGGTGGAATGTTCATCATCGAGTACCAGTAGATGGCGGGGTAGTACTCGGCCGCGGCCGCGTCGCTCGGGGCGGGCACGGCGGTCAGGTTCACGTGGCTGCCGGGTTCGGCGGTGGCCTTGGCGCTGTCGACCAGCCCGTAGCCGCGCGCCCACACGCTGTAACGCGCCTTGGGTAAATCGGGCACGACGTATCGTCCGCGATCGTCGGTCACGACCGACTTGATGAAGCGCACCGGCAGATCGCGGGTTTCTGCGATCACCCAGACACCCGCTTCCGGTCCATTCGGCCCGCTGACGACGCCGCCGATATCGTCGGCGTCGATGGCCACGCGCTCCGCCTGTTGAGCCCGTGAAATGGCGAAACTACCCGACAGCAACAGCGCCAGGCCGACCGCGCTTGGCCCGATCGCCCACGTTCGACACCCCGTCATGATGAGCTCCTCCCGATCCGGCGCTCCGTCGCGTGCGACGCGACGGGAACGGCCAGATTCTACTGCGTCACGCGCCTGGGCGGACGAGCGGTGGTCGTCGAGCCGGATCGGGTCCGAGCACCCGGGGAGAGGTGCTACACTACGGCCGTCGCACGCTGATTCCGGGATCGAGCCGGATCGCCAACGGAGCACAGCCATGATGCGCTGGCCCCTCGTCGCCACGCTGTCGTTCGGTGTGCTGTCGGTCGTTCTGTCCGGACAACAGGCGCCGCAGCCCAGGCCGTGGGTCTTGCGCGACGCCGGCATGGGCGGCGGCAACTTCTACGTCCGCAACCCGATGTTCGTCGAGGCCAGCCGTGCGACGTTCCTCAAAGACGACGACCGCGTAATCGGGATCGAGGGAGAAGGTCTCGCCAAGGCGTACCCGGCGAGCGTGGCCATCTGGCACCACGGCATCGAGGACCGCCTGGGCTCGGTCCCGCTCTTCGTCACGTGGTGCAACGAGTGCAATACGAGCATGGTCTACCGGGCCGAGATGGACGGTCGTGCGCTCATGTTCTTCCACACGAACATGGTGCGCCAGAACATGACGTTCGCCGATCGCGAGACCCGGACGCGCTGGCAGCAGCAGACAGGCGAAGCCATCGAGGGCCCGCTCAAGGGCCGTCGCCTCGCCGTCTATCCCTTTCTCCTGACCACCTGGCGCGAGTGGCGCGAGCTTCACCCTGGGACGAGCGTCATGGAGCCGATTCCAGGCTTCGAGGAGCTGTACGACATCTGGGTGAACGTGATCGAGTGGCGGCAGCCGGGCCGCGCCGAAGGCGCCATGGCCCAGCGCGTGCAGCGCGAGGATAGCCGTCTTCCGGCATACGAGGCGATCGTCGGCATCGACGCGGGCGGCGCGCGCCGCAGCTATCCACGATCGCGGCTCGAGGCGGAGCTCGTGGTGAACGACCGCCTCGGCAGCGAGGACCTGCTCGTGCTCTACAACGCGCAGGCGGACACCGTGACCGCCTTTTCACGCACGCTCGACGGCCGCACCCTGCGGTTCGAGCGTCAGTCGACGGGCGATCTCGTCGACGTGGACACGCGCTCACGCTGGAACCCGTACGGCGAATGCCTCGAGGGTGCGCTGAAAGGCCAACGGCTGAAGGGTGTGCAGGCCGTGCCGCAGTTCTGGTGGGCGTGGGCCGTGTTCTACCCCGACACGGATGTGTACACGGGCGGCGACGCGAAACCGACGACGAACCACTAGCGCGCGCGTCAGCGCTCGGTCACGGACGAGTCGCGTCGGTCGATCTTCCAGAGATAGAGAATCGCGCGCGCGATCCCTTTCCCGTCCACGAACCGATCCACCCGCTCCGGCTTCCACGAGGCCATCGATCCCGGCACGAAGTTCGAGACAACCCGGGCACCCGGCTTCAGCTGGCTGGTCAGCGTAGGGTCCAGCAGACCGTTCAGGCCCAGCCACGGAGCCGATTGCGGCGTGGACATCGTGACCACGGTCGCATCGGAGAGCACGACGCTCTCCTGTTGAAGAAAGCTGATCCGGCTGGCCGCGCCCTCGCGCGCGACGTTCGCGCGCGCTTCGGCCATGCGCTTCGCGTCGTGATCCACGCACACACTTCGCGCGCCGAATTTCTTCGCGGCGAGAATCGCGATGCGCGCATCTCCGCAGCCCAGGTCGTAGACGACATCGCCCGTGGTGACGTCCGCCAGGGTCAGCATGCGCTCCGCGACGTCGATCGGCAGGTACGCCAGGTGCGCGGGGAGTTCGTCGGGCGGCAGCTCCTCTGGCCGTTGCGCGGGTGCCTGCGCGCGAACGGCGAGGCCTGATTGGAGTGGCGCGAGCGCGACGAGCAGCAAAGCGACGGCGAGACGCTCCCTCATGTTCACAGCAGGGCCCTGATGATCGGCTCGAGCTGCGAGCGCAACGCAAAGCCGGGGTGCTTGCGGCAGATGGTGCCATCGCGCGCCGCCAGGAGCAAGGCTCCGACAACTCCCCAGCCGTCAGCTGCCGGTCGGGGTGAAGGTGAACATGTACACCGCGCCAGCCTCGGCGGCGGAGTTGTCCTTTTCGTCGCCGTTTATGGTCGTCGCCTTGCTGTCTTCGCCCCTCGCGGTGACCGCCATCGTCCGGCCATCGCGCGAGAGCGCCACCGTGCTCCCGAACTCGTCGTAGGCCTCGGTGTTCGAGCCCTTGACGTAGGCCTCCTGGACCCACAGCTTGCCGCGTCGCGTGAAGAAATAGACGGCTCCGGCTTCGAACGCCGTGTTGTCGGCCTGCCGGCCGCCAATTCCCTGCGCCACGCTGTCTTCGAGACTGGCCGATACGGCAAGCGTGTTCCCGTCACCACTGAGCGCGAGCCGCGAGCCGAACCAGTCGGTCACACCGGCGTTCGACGCCTTGATGAACGCCTGCTGCGACCAGGTCGCGCCATCGCGGACGAAGACATACGCGGCGCCTGCGGAGGTATCGAAGAGCCGGTCGGCGTCACAGTCGACCGGATCGACTCCCGGGAACAGGCAATCCTCGTCGAGTGAGCCGACTGCCAGCGTATTGCCGTCGTCGCTCAAGGCGACCTGTACGCCTGTTGAATCGGCCTGTTCCTGATTCAACGTTTTCAGGTAGGCCTGCTGGCGCCAGGTCGTTCCCGATCGCGTGAAGACGTACGCCGCTCCGGCACCGTTTCGTCGATTGTCCGGGGTGCCGTTGATAGCTCGTGGCGATCCGTCTTCGTCGAAGGCACCGACCGCGAGCGTGTTGCCATCGGCGCTGAGCGACACCGTATAGCCGAAGAGATCGCCGGCTTCCGAGTTCGAGGCTTTGACATACGCCTGCTGTGCCCAGGTGCTCCCCGTGCGGGCAAAGACATAAACCGCGCCAGCCGAAAGCTGCCGGTTGTCGGTCTGATCGCCGTTGATGCCGGGGGCGCCGCCGTCTTCGGTGATTGCGCCAACTGCGAGGGTGTTGCCGTCGTCGCTGAGCGTGAGTGAGAAGCCGAACTGATCGCCGTTGCCGAACTGATCGCCCACACCGGCTTCACCGGTATTCGAGGCCTTGATATAGGCCTGTTGCGTCCAGTTCCCGCCGGCACGCGTGAACACATACACGGCTCCCGATTGCGGGATGGACTCGTCGTCCTGCTTGCCGTTCACGCCCGTGGCGCCGCTGGACTCGAAGTATGCCGAGACGGCCAGCGTATTACCGTCAGCGCTCAGGGCCACGTAATGGCCAAACTCGTCGCTCTCGCCGGGATTCGAGGCTTTGATGTACGCGTGTTGCACCCAGTCAGTGCCGTTGCGCGTGAAGACATAGACGGCACCCGATCCGTGCGCCGTCTCATCGTGCTGGTTGCCGTTGATTCCGCGGGCACCGCTGGCTTCGTGGGGAGCCCCGACCGCGAGGGTATTCCCGTCCCCGCTGATCGCGACTCCGTGCCCGGCGTGTCCATCCAGCTCGCCTCCGCAGCCGAAATGGTCGCCGGCTTCGGCGTTCGACGCTTTCAGATACGCAACCTGCTTGAGCGGCGACGGGGGAGGCGTTGGGGCCTGCGCGCGACCGGGCGCGAGGGCGAAGCCGATGCCGAGACACACCACGCACGCGACCCACACTCTGCTGTCTCTCATGAAGCCTCCGAAGGCACACGGTCTCTGGCGAATCGTCGACTCCAGGAGCGGGTCGAGCGCGCGATGGTCGTCGCAGCCCTTATTGCGGCGCCGGCTGGCCGTAGTTGGCCGTGCGGAAAATCTCTTTGCCAGTGTCCGTCATGACGATGTTCGCGCGTTCGGTCAGATTGAGATACGGCGCCCCGCTCTTCGGCCGCCGGCCGGTGAGCGTAATCTTGTCTCCGGCCTTCAACGTTTCTTTCGTCCATCCGAAGTCTCTCATGAGTTGCTGGGGTGCGCCCATCTCCGCCTGCCACCGAACCTTCTTGCCGTCCGGCTCCTCCGCCTCGAAGACGACCATCGAGTGAGGGTTGAGCATCTGCACCTGGAGCACTGTGCCCTTCACGACGATCACTTCCTCGACATACCGGCCCGCATCACCGTGATGCGCAATCGCCGGCGAGGAAAGAACGAGGGCACCCACGGCCAGGAGCACCGCGCACGAGAGGTTCTTGTTCATCGACTCTTCCTCCAGCACATGACGTATGAAGTATCCATTGACGAAACGCTTATCTCTGCGCGACCGGGCTGACCGGCGGCGCCGGCCGCGCGAACCGCGCCGCATCGACCGCGACGTTCGGTTGAACCTCGCTCAGCGTGACCTGTTCACGTCCGCCCAGCCAGGTCAAGGTCCACTGATACGGTATTTTCACGCCGGCCACGTCGCGATAATCGGCGTAGTCCACCTGGGTCGGCAGGCGGCCGACCGCAGAGTTCGAGTAGCGGACCAGTCGCACGAGAAGCCCGGACTCGTCATCGAAGTATAGCGTTGCGAGCGCCCCTCCGGGGCTGTTCCCCTGCACCACCTGCACTTTGCGGCCATCGATGGTCGTCGGCGCGCCGACACGCCATCCCGTCAGGGCCTGCTTGATGGTGGATGGAAACGCCAGCGTGGCCTCGAGCTTGGCGCCCTCGAGTTCATGCTTCGTGAGCGACACGACCGGGACGGGCCTCAGGGGCGCTGCGACCCAGCCGGCGCTGCCGTCGAAGGTCGTGGTGCTGTCGCCGTTGGACGTATGAATGATGGCGGTGCGCTGAGCGGGGGCCTTGGCATAGACCTCGATCGGCCGTTCGCCCTCCGGTCCGTAGCCAAGCGCCGTTCCCTTTGCGACATAGCTTGTCAGAGCTGCCGCGCGCTGAGCGCCGCCGATCGCCTGAAGGTACTTGTCCAGGATCGGGTCGGCAGGCGGTGCGGTCTTGCTCGGCAGGATGACGTCGTCGGGTTCTTCGGGCAGCGGTTCCCCATAAAGGGCGGCGAGGGTCGGCGTCATCTTGGGCTTGGCGCTCCCGCGGTGACAGGTGTAGCAGGTCACCATCTGCTGCCCCGGAAACTGATCCCGATTGATGGCATTCGTCATGAGCACCATCCGCCGGGCCATCAGCTTTCTCACGCTCGTGTCTTTGGCGTAGTTGTCCCAGTTCCGGTCGTCGGCCGCATGACAGTCTTCGCAGGACATTCCAAGGGCGGCGGAAAAGATGCCCATGGTGCCCATGAACTCATCGACGGGGATTCCCTTGAGCACATGGACGTTCTTGAAGACCTCTTCCGCCATCGGCTGCCGCTGCACCGGCGCGGTCTGGCCCCCCGCCAGAGTCACACCCAGCAGGGAGACGCCCAGCGTTCCGACGGCACCCAGGATCGTTCGCTTCGCTCCGAGCCTCATGTCCTGTCTCTCTCCTCACCGTGCGAAAACGTGTGGTGCGGAATCCTGAAAACTATACACTCTTGCGGCCTTTACGGGCAAAACGGGAACCCCGCCGGCGTCAGTTTTGGCTGGCGAAGCGTGCGTGATTTGCTCTACCCTTTGCCAGTCGCCGGCCGGTTCTGGCCGGCGGCGTGCCGCGTTCAAGAACTCCAGATCGAGATCGGTGAATCCGGTACGCTCCTCGAGGAGGGCCCGATGACTTTCGTTCCACAGGTTCGCGATGCTCGGCCTCCTGCTCGCGCTGTCGCCCGCTGCGCTCAGAGCCGAGGTCGCCCGCATCGAAATCGCCACGTCGCGAAGACGTGCTGGGTGGCAAGGCGTTCGGCACCGTCGGTCCCTACGAGAAGCTCATCGGGACGGTGTACATCTCGATAGACCCGCTGAATCCCCGCAACGCGATCATCGCCGACCTCGACAAGGCACCGCGCAACAGCCAGGGCCGCGTGGAAGCATCGGCTGACATCCACATCATCAGGCCGAAGGATCCGTCGCGCGGCAACGGCGTGCTCTTCTTCGACATCGTCAACCGCGGGAACAAGCGGCTGTTGAACGTGTTCAGTCGCGGTCGGGCGTCGCAGGAGCCGACGACGGAGGAAGATTTCGGCGATGCATGGCTGCTGCACGGCGGCTATACGCTCGTCGCCGTCGGGTGGCAGTTCGATATTCCGACTGGAACGGGTCCGGTCGGCTTCAAAGCGCCGGTCGCCACCGATAAAGCGCCGATTAGCGGTTGGGTGCGCATGTGGTTCATTCCCACCGAGCCGGCATCGTCGTTCGAATTCACCGGCGCAAGCTACAACTCCCGGGCGTACCCACCCAACGATCTGAACAATGGCGAGTATCGCCTCACGGTGCGTGAAGGCATCTTCGCGCCTCTTCGCCTCGTGCCGCGCAGCGAGTGGCAGTTCGCACGTGACGAGAAGGGAACACTTGTGCCCGATCCCAACTTCGTCACGCTCAAGGGCGGGTTCAAGCCTGGGCTCACCTACGAGGTGGCATACGAGACGAAGAATCCACCGGTTGCCGGCCTGGGCCTGGCGGCCATCCGGGACGTGGCCTCGGCGCTCAAGTACTCCCGCGACGCGATCGTCGTCCAGGGCGACATGTACGAGGCCGACATCTCGAAGGCGACGCCGTTGCGGTACGCCTATATGTACGGCTCGTCGCAGACCGGCCGCCTGATCCGGCACATGGTCTACGAAGGATTTACCGTGGACGAGCAGGGACGGAAGGCGTTCGACGCGGCGTTCGTCCAGACCGGCGGCACCGGACGGGGAAGCTTCAACGAGCGGTTCGCCCAGCCGAACGCCCTCGGCTCGTTCACGGAAACGAAGTTCCCGATCCTTTATCGGGCGACCATCGACCCGGTGACCGGCATCCGCGACGGGCTGGGCGCACGTATTCCTCCCGGCCTCGAACCGAAGTTGTTCCTGGTGGACACGGCATCCGAATACTGGGATCGTGGACGCGTCGCCGCGATGCGGCACCTCTCCATCGACGGAGGCGACGATGTGGTGGATGCACCGAACGTCCGCGTGTTCCAGCTCGCGGGCACGCAGCATGGCTCCGGTTCGTTCCCGCCCACGCAGGGGAACGGGCAGTTTCGGACGACGAGCCTCGACTATCGGTGGGCGCAGCGGGGACTTCTCGCGGCGCTCGACAGCTGGGTCAGGAACGGCACCGAGCCGCCGCCGAGCCGCCACCCGACGCTGTCGGACGGCACGCTCGTCGCACACCGGCTGTTCAAATTTCCAGCGATTCCTGGTGTGACCGCGCCAACGTTCGTGCCCGGCGGCTATCGTCCCGATGTGCTGGCGCCGTACTCCGCCCTGCCGTTCTCCGTGCCGCAGGTCGACGCCGATGGGAACGAAGTGGGCGGCATTCGGCTGCCCGAGCAGGCCGTGCCGCTCGCGACCTATACGGGCTGGCATTTCCGAAACGAGCGCATCGGCGCCCCGCACACCCTGCTCGCGATGTCGGGGGCCTATCTTCCGTTCCCGATGACGCGGGCGGAGCGCGAGGCCAAAGGCGATCCCCGTCCGTCGATCGCGGAGCGGTACGCCAGCCGATCGGACTATCTGCGAAAGGTGGAGGAAGCCGCGAACCGTCTCGCTGCCGAACGCTATCTCCTCAAAGAAGATGTCGCGCCCATCGTCGAGCAGGCCGGGCGGCATTGGGACTGGCTGATCACGCCACAGCAGTCCAGCAGCCAGGCGAATCGCTAGTGTTGGTGTTCGAACGGAACATGCCCGACGCCGCCCGTGTGACGATCCGGGATCGCCGCACCTCGAGGCGAGCGAGCCTTGCGGCTGCGGGCGTGATCCTGCTCTCTCTCGCAGGCGTTCGGCCGGCCGCCGCTCAGGAGGCCACCGAGCGAGATGCCATCGGTCTTGCCCTGTTAGCTGCGACAGCCGACGCGGTGGTCATCGATGGCCCGGCGGCGCCGGTGCCCCCCGCGGTAATCTCACGCGACGAAAACGGGCGCGCCACGGTGCGCGCTGTGCGTCTGGAACGTCCGATCAACATCGACGGCCAGCTCGACGAAGACGTCTACAGCGTCGTGCCAGGCGCAGGCGATTTCATTCAGCAGGAACCCCGGGAAGGAGATCCCGCCACAGAGAAGACCGAAGTCTGGGTGCTCTTCGACGACAAGAACGTCTACGTGGCGGCGCGGTGCTGGGACTCGCAGCCCGACCGCTGGGTATTGACCGAGCTTCGCCGCGACAACAACAACATCACGAACAACGAGAATTTCTCGGTCGTCCTCGACACCTTCTACGACCGGCGGAACGGCTTCTTCTTCCAGACCTCGCCGCTCAGCGCCGTGCGGGATCAGACCTTCACTGACGAAGGCAACGGGAACACGAGCTGGAACACGATCTGGTCGGTGAAGTCCGGACGCTTCGAAGGCGGCTGGTCGTTCGAGATGGCCATCCCGTTCAAGTCGTTGCGCTATCGCGATGCCGGCCCGCAGATCTGGGGCGTCAACTTTCGACGGATGGTGAAGTGGAAGAACGAGGAATCGTACCTCACGCGCATGACGGCCGCCTGGGGCAATCAGGCGGTGTTCCATGTGTCGGCGGCGGGCACGCTCGTCGGGCTCGAGACGCCGGCGCAATCGATGAACCTGGAGATCAAGCCGTATGTGGCATCGGCTCTGACGAGCAACCTGGCGGCCGACGAGCCATTTTCGAATGACCTCAATGGCGACGTCGGCTTCGACTTCAAGTACGGGTTGACGCGCAGCCTCATCGCCGACGTCACGGTGAACACCGACTTCGCGCAGATCGAGGAGGATGTCCAGCAGGTCAACCTCACTCGTTTCAGCCTGTTCTTCCCGGAGAAGCGCGATTTCTTCCTGGAGGGCCAGGGCCTGTTCGCGTTCGGGTCCGTCGTGGGCGCGTCGCTTTCCTCCAATACGGGTGGCGACGTGCCGATTCTCTTCTTCAGCCGGCGCATCGGTCTCAGCGAGGGCCAGGCCGTGCCGATCATCGTCGGGGGACGCGTGACCGGCACGATGGGCGACTACGGGATTGGCGCCATGCAGATTCGAACCGACGACCTGCCGTCGGCGAATGCACCGACCACGGACTTCAGCGTGTTACGGCTGAAACGTGACGTGCTCCGGCGCAGCAACATCGGCTTCATCGTCACGAACCGCTCGCCCGACGTGTCCGGCTTGGGTTCGAACCAGGCCTTCGGGATCGACGCGAACTTCGCCTTCTTCACCGACATCACGTTCAGCACGTTTTACGCCCGCACGGCGGGCTCTTCAGCGGAAGGCGACGAGTCGAGCTACCGGGGCAGGTTCGAGTATGCGTCCGACAGGTACGGGGTATCGGCCGAGCACATCCTGGTGGGCGATGCGTTCAATCCTGAGGTCGGCTTCGTCCGGCGACCCGACCTGCGTCGCAGCTCGGCCACGGCTCGCTTCAGCCCGCGGCCCAGGTCGAGTCGACTCGTCCGCAAGTACACCTGGGACGCCGGCTTCGACTACATCACCGACGCGGCCGACACGCGCGTCGAGAACCGCCAGGCTGCCGGGGCGTTTCAGATCGAGTTCGCCAACAGCGACCAGTGGAAGGTCGAGTACACGGACGACTACGAGCTGCTTCCGGAGGACTTCGAAATCTCCGACGGTGTCGTCGTGCCGACGGGCGGTTACAGCTTTCAGGGCGTCGCGACCGAATACAGCATGGGACAACAGCGGCCCGTCTCGGGCACGGTGCGGGTGGGAGCGGGAACGTTCTACGATGGCACGCGAACGGAGCTGAGGTTTTCGTCGGGCCGGGTGAAACTCTCCACGCGGCTCAACATCGAGCCCGGGCTCACGCTCAACTGGGTCGATCTGCCCGAGGGCAGCTTCACGACGAACCTCGGCACGGCGCGCGTCATCTTCACGCCCACCGCGCGATCGCTCGTGAGCGGACTGTTTCAATACAACGCCAGCGACCAAACGCTCAGCTCCAGCGTGCGCCTGAGATGGGAGTACACACCCGGCAGCGAGCTCTTCGTTGTGTACACCGACAATCGAAACACGCTCGAGAGCCGCGACCCGACCTTGCTCAATCGCTCGTTTGCCATCAAGATCACGCGGCTCTTCCGGTTCTGAGGCCATCGGCGGAACGAAACGAGGGACACCATGCGACGAGCGGTCATCGTGTTGTGCATGCTGAGCGCGGCAGCGGTATCGGCGCAAAAGGGCGCGCCGAACGGCGAGTGGCCCACTTATGGTGGCGACCTCGCCAGCACGCGATACGCGCCGCTCGATCAGATTACGAAGGACAACTTCGGCGATCTGGAAATTGCCTGGCGGTTCAAGACGGATGCGCTGGGCCCGAGGCCCGAGTTCAACTTCCAATCCACGCCGCTCATGGTCGGCGGTGTCTTGTACTCGACGGGCGGGAGTCGCCGGGCGGTCTTCGCCCTGGACGCCGCGACCGGCGAAATGCTCTGGATGTACAGCAAGCACGAAGGCAAGCGCGGCGAGGCCGCGCCCCGCGCACTGTCGGGACGGGGACTCGCGTACTGGACCGACGGGACAGCACGCGCATCGTCTACGTGACGCCGGGTTACCAGATGATCGCGCTCGACGCGAAGACCGGGATCCCGGTGGCCGGCTTCGGCAGGAACGGCGTCGTCGATCTGAAGCTCGAGAACGATCAGGAGATGGATCTGGAACAAGGCGAGATCGGACTCCACGCCACGCCCGTCATTGCCGGCGACGTCGTGATTGTCGGCGCCGCGCACCTGCCGGGCGGGGCGCCGAAACGGCGCAAGAACGAAAAGGGTTACGTGCGCGGGTTCGACGTGCGCACCGGGAAACGTCTCTGGATCTTCCACACCATTCCGCTACCCGGAGAATTCGGGGCCGACACGTGGGAGGGCGACTCGGCTGCCAACACCGGGAACGCGGGCGTCTGGACGCAGATGAGCGTGGACGAGGAACTGGGGCTGGCTTACCTGCCGGTGGAGCTGCCGACTGGAGACTATTACGGTGGGCACCGGCCGGGTGACGGACTCTTCGGCGAGAGCATCGTCGCCGTCGAGCTGAAGACAGGGAAGCGCCGGTGGCATTATCAGCTCGTCCACCACGGGATCTGGGACTTCGACATCCCGTGCGCGCCCGTGCTGATCGACATCGTCGTGGACGGCCGACCGATCAAGGCTCTCGCGCAGCCGACCAAGCAAGGCTGGGTCTACGTCTTCGATCGCGTCACCGGAAAGCCGGTATGGCCCATCGAGGAGCGTCCGGTCGAGCAGTCCACCGTGCCCGGCGAAAAGACCAGCGCGACCCAGCCGTTCGTGACAAAGCCGCCCGCCTTCGATCGACAAGGCGTGTCGCTCGACGACCTCATCGACTTCACGCCGGAATTGAAGGCTGAAGCGGTGAAGCTCGTCTCGCGCTACAAGATCGGCCCACTCTTCACGCCACCGGTCATGAGCAAGTGGGAGGGACCGCTCGGGACGCTGATGATGCCGTCCACGACCGGGGGTGCGAACTGGGAAGGCGGGTCGTACGATCCCGACACGCAGATGCTGTATGTCTTCTCGAGCACCACGCCCTCGGTGCTCGGCCTGGTCCCGTCCGATGGCAAGCTCTCGGACATGGCCGTCGTCCGCGGTCAGGCGCCGGATCCCAACGCCCCGCCCGTGCAGCTGGCGGCGCCCGCCCGCGGGGCAGGCGGCGAACCGAGCGGCCCTCGGCTGAACGTTCAGGGACTTCCTCTCGTGAAGCCGCCCTACGGCCGTATCACGGCGTTCAATCTGAACAAGGGGGAGATCGTCTGGCAGATTCCCCACGGTGACACCCCGGACGTCATCCGCAACCATCCGATGCTCCAGGGGGTGACCATTCCTCGAACTGGACGTCCCGGCCGGATTGGCACGCTCGTGACGAAAACGCTCCTAATCGCCGGTGAAGCCGGATTCGTAACGATGCCGACGGGCGCGCGCGGCGCGATGCTCCGTGCCTACGACAAGGCAACCGGCAGCGAGGTGGGCGCGCTCTACATGCCGGCCCCCCAGACGGGATCCCCGATGACCTACATGCTGAACGGCCGCCAGCACATCGTGGTGGCCATCAGCGGGGCGAACTACAGCGGCGAGCTCGTCGCGTTCAGGCTGCCGCAGGCCACGACGACCACGAACTGACCGTGAGTCTTTCAGCGGTGAGGAGTCGGGTGATCTTCACGGCGCTGTTGGTGGCGATCGTCCTGTCGATCTGTGCCGGCTGGTCGGGACAGGCCGGCTCCGCGCAGGGGCAGGACCCACGCCTTCCGGACCCGATGGCAGACGCCGCCAGCAACGTGCGGCTCGTCGGCTACCACGACCTGCAGGCGCGTCCCGCGCTCGTCGTGACCACCAAGTCGGATCCGTCAAACGGAAACTGGGTGTATGTCGGGCACCACGACAATTTCCACAATCAGAAGCCTCTACCGAACCCCATCACAGGCAAGCTGGAGTTCAGCGGCACGTCGATCCTCGAAATCACGAATCCGGCGCGACCGCGGCTCGTCTGGCACATTCCGAACGAAACCAACAGGAACTCGCGAAGCGTCTCGGTGGTCTACGATTACAAATTCGACTCGTCCGGACGCGACTATCTGATCCGCAACTCAGAGATCCTCACCGAAGGCGAAACGGGCAAGGATCTGAAATACCAAGTCTTCGACATTACTTCGCGCGACACCGACCCTTCGAAAATTGCTCTCGTGGCGGAGATCAGAGGAACACCCGTCAACTCGTGCGGCCCGGGGTGCGGTGGCGAGTTCATCTTGCGGGCGCACAAGGGCTGGTGGTCCGAAGAGACGGGGTATTTCTATGCGGCGTCGGGCGAGCCCGGGTTTCGCAACGTCATCGTCCAGATCTTCGATCTGAGGAATCCCAGGGAGCCCAAGCTGTTGGGGCGCGCGTGGATTCCAGGGCTCAAGGAGGGAGAAGAAGGCTACGAAGGCCAGTACTCGCATCATCCCATCGTGGACGAGGAGAACAGGCGGCTCTACGTCGGTTACCGCAATGCGGGTGGCCAGGCGGCGTCGTTCGATATCTCGAACCCCGCGCAGCCGAAGCTGGTGTGGTCGATCGACATGAATCCGCCGCATCGCGGACCGCACTCGGTGTCGCCGATTGTGTACGATCGAGTCCCCAACTTCGGACAGAGCGCGCTTCCCCGAACCTATGCCTTCGTCGTGGACGAAGCGGGCGCCGGCGACGTCACGCCTTGTCCAACGGGCGTGCGCTCGGCCACCTACATGCTCGACATCACAACCGAGACCAGGCCGTTCCCCGTGTCGGTCTGGCAGGTGCCCGTCGGCAACTTCTGCGAGAAGGGCGGGCGATTCGGGCCGCACCAGTCGGCTGAGACCGTCAACGGGAAGATCAACCGGTTCGAAGACAAAATCGCGTGGGTGGCCTATTTCAACGCCGGTGTCAGAGTCCTGGATCTGTCCGACCCCTACAACCTCAAGGAGCTCGGTTTTTACATCCCCAAGACGAGCCGCAACTCCTTCCCGATCGCGGAAGGACAGCCTGTGACGATCCATATCAACGACGTCGACCTCGATCATCGCGGCTTGGCCTACGTGTCGGACCGCGTGGGGACGGGCCTCTTCGTGCTTGAATACGTCGGCGATCGGGTCCGAGCGGCCGCCGATCGCTAGTCCTCGCGCGTCACGATCGGTTCCCGCCGCGTGCGATACCAAGGGGGATCGAGACCCCATCCCGCGATATTTCGCGGCACCCGGCGACTCACCTCGGCCGTGCGGCCCAACTTCACTTGAATTCCCGCGAATGCACTCATATAAAGGTGGAACCGCCAGTGATTCCGGTCTGGCACACCGGGTGCTTGTAGAATGGTCGTGGCGGGCTGTCCGCCATCGAGATTCGGCCATCATCACTCGGAAGGGATCGCTCATGTTGAAGAACGTTGTCCTGCTGGTTGCTGTCGCTGTTCTGTCGGTCACGTCTCCTCTGTTCGCCCAGACACCGCGCGTCGAGGTTGGCGCCAATGTCGGCTGGGTCTTCAGCGATGGTGTGGAGTCGGATCAGGCCGTCGTCGCCGGCGACGGGAATATCTACGACCGATTGGATCCAAAGGATTCGTTTGGCTGGGGGTTCAATCTTGGCATCCTGGTCACCGACAACGTCGAGGTCGGCTTCATGTTCAACCAGCAGCCGACACAGCTCGAGATCGACGGAACTGCCACCACGGAGGTCGGCGATCTCTCCATCAACAGTTATCACGGCTACTTTGGGTACAACTTCGGCCTGCCTGACTCGCGGGTTCGGCCGTACGTCCTGCTGGGTCTTGGTGCGACCAACTTTGGCAGCGTCAGCTTCACGAGTATCGCCGGGGCCGAGCTCGAAACACAGTCCAAGACGCAGTTTTCCGGCAGCCTCGGCGCGGGTGTGAAGTTCTTCGGTTCCGGGAACGTGGGCGGCCGTGTTGGCGCCCGCTGGACGCCCACCTATATCAAGACCGATGCGGAAGGTTGGTGGTGCGATCCGTACTGGGGATGCTACCTCGTCGGGGATGCGCAGTACGCCAACCAGCTCGAGCTCTCCGGGGGCATAATCTTCCGGTTCTGAGGACGGCGCCGCGCGCCGCGGATTCCCTCCGACGTCCGCCGGCGGGTTCAGTATGCTAGTGGCATGTCGCTGCTGGTCGTACTGTTACTCGCCGGCTTCATTTCGTACCCCGTGCAGGGAGCGAACCTGGCGCCCTCCGGGACGCTCCGAGCGGCATTCATCGCTGACAACCCCGTTCAGGGCCGGGTCGATCCACAAACAGGTGCCATCACTGGCATCGCGGCCGACCTCACAAGGGAGCTCGCCCGGCGTGCCGGTGTGCCGTACGTCATGCTTCCGCTGCCGAATCCTTCGGCCGTCATCGACAGCGTCACAGCGGGGAACGCCGACATCGGGTTCCTCGCCTTCGAAGCGGCTCGCGCCGAACAGGTCGGGTTCTCCGAACCGTACGTACTCTCGGAGAGCGCCTATCTCGTGCTGGCCGATTCCGCCTTCAGGAGCTCGGCGGACGTCGATCGGCCGGGCGTCAGAATCGGCACCGTGAAGGGCCAGTCGCAGCAGATTTTCCTCAGCGCCCGCGTCGTGAACGCCCGGGTCGAGGTCCTGCCGAAGGCGCCTGCCGCGGATGCGATCGCGCGCATGCTGCAGAACGGCGAGCTGGACGCGTTCGCCGGGAATCGTCAGCGTATGGACGATGCCGCGCGCACGTCCATCGGCTTGCGGGTACTGGCTGACAGTTTCATGGTCACGGCCCAGGCGATTGTCGTCGACAAGCGGCAGAACGGGCGGCTCGACGCGATCAACGCAGTTTCTCCTGGACACGCGCGGCTCGGGCGTGCTCAAGACCGCCATCGATCGCGCCGCGGTTGGTGGGGTCAGAATGGCGCCCCCAGGCGGCGCCGGCGAAAGGTGAGTTCTCATGTTCCCCTATCGCGACGAGAACGTGACGCATCGCACGGCGTATGTGACGTTCGCCATCATTGGCCTGAACGTCCTCGCATGGGTCGTCGTGCAGGGCGCCGGATCGAGCCTGCCACTGGTGCGCTCGGTCTGCAATCTCGGTCTCATTCCTGGTGAACTGACCGGCGCGCTGCCGCCCGGAACCGGGTTCTCCATGGGCGAGGGCATCACGTGCCTCACCGACCCTGGACCACAGATGTCTCACCTGTTCACGTCGATGTTCCTCCACGGGTCGTGGATGCACCTGATCGGAAACATGTGGTTTCTCTGGATCTTCGGAAACAACATCGAAGACTCGATGGGTGGATTTCGCTTCCTGGTGTTCTACCTGCTGTGCGGCCTGGCCGCCGCGCTGCTCCAGGTGTTCTTCAGTCCAGCGTCCGGGATTCCGATGGTCGGCGCGTCAGGCGCCATCAGCGGAGTAATGGGGGGCTATCTCGTCTTGTTCCCGCGCGTGCGGGTGTTCACGATGGTGCCCATGGGGTTCATGATGACCTCCATGGCGCTACCCGCCTGGACGATGCTCATCTACTGGTTTTTCATCCAGTTCGTGGGCGGGATTGCCGATCCCGGTGAGGGCGGCGGGGTGGCGTTCTGGGCGCACATTGGCGGATTCGTCGCTGGCGTCGTGCTGATCAAGCTCTTCGCCCGGTCGGACTACCTGGCGGAGCACAGCGCGCAGCATTGGCGCCCGCGTCGCCTGATGATGCGGTGACGGCCGCGTTCGTCAGCGCGCGGACGGTGTCGTCAGCGCCGGATCTTTCGGATCCAGGATGACGACGGGGCCGAGTCCCAGCTCGCGAACTCCAGCTTCGATCTTCTCGCGATCTCCCACCACGAGCCAGATCAGATCCTTCGTGTCGACCGCACTCCCCGTCGCTTTGAGGACCTCCGCCTTCGTCGTCGCGCTCACTGCGGCCCCATACTTCGTCCAGTAGTCGTCGTCGAGACCGCACTGGATGATTTGGGCGATGTCACCGGCCACGGTGGCGCTCGTTTCCCAGCGGCCCGGCAGACTCAGTGTCAGGCTGGCCTTCGCCTTGGTCAGCTCTTCGTCCGTCACCGGCTGCTCGCCCGAAATGCCGCCGAGCTCCTTCAGGATCTCGACCATCGCCTCCTTCGTCTTGTCGGTCTGCACCGGGGCGTTCACGGTGTAGAGGCGAGGGCCGCGGGCGTCAACCAGCTGCGTTCGGGCGCCGTACGACCAGTGCTTGTCCTCCCGCAGGTTCATGTTGATGCGCGAGGTGAAATCGCCGCCGAGGATTCGATTCATCACGAGGAACGGAATTTCACCCGCGCTCGCCTTGGGCGGGATGACGCGGGCGGCAAAAATCACGCTTTGCTGGGAACCGGGCCGGTCGACCAGGTAGACAGCCGGACGGTCGCGCTCTGCCGGGGCGCCGACGTCCTTACGCGGAATGTCGCCCGGGCGCCAGCTCGTGAACAGGCGTTCGAGCCTGGGCCGGATCGACTCCATGGTGACGTCGCCCACCACGACGAGCGTGGCATGGTTCGGCTTGAACCAGGTTTCGTGATACCGCGACAGATCGCCGCGCGTGAGCGCGCCGACCGAGGCGCTCGTGCCCGTGCCGGTGAGCGGATTGCCGTAGGTGTGATCCGTCCCGTAGAGCAGCGCCGGCAGGATTCTGAGGCCCACCTGCCCAGGGTTCGTCATCTCGCGGTCGATGGCCGCCAGCGTCTGCGCCTTGAGCCGTTCGAAATCCCCTGGCGCGAACGCCGGGTGAAGGACGACGTCGGCGAGGACAGCGAGCGATCGATCGAGATTCTCTGTCAACGCCGACATGGCGACGGTCGAGACGTCGAGGTTGGCGCCGGTCGAGAGCGTGGCGCCGAGATCCTGGAGCTCCTGGCTGATCTTGAGCGCATCGCGCGTCGAGGTGCCCTCGTCGAGCATGTCCATGGCCAGGCTCGCGGTGCCGGGCGTCGCGAACCGATCGCTGGCGAACCCGGCATCCACGACGAGATCGAGCCTGACGAGCGGGACGTCGTGGCGCTCGACGACGATCAGATCGAGACCGTTGGAGAGCTTTGCGCGCTGGCGAGTGGGAAAGGCCGCGCCCTGGATGCTGTCCGGAAAGGGCATCGACTTGCGGTCGATACGCTCGCTCGTGGTGGTGTACCGCGCGAAGGGGTGAACCTCCAGGATGAAGGTGCCGTCGCTCAGCCAGCTCACGGCCGAACGGCGGAGATCTTCGACGGTGGCCTCCTCATGGCGGGTGAGCGTCGTCCGGTAGCCGCCCGGGTCACCCTCATACACCTCGCCCTGCGCGAGCACATCTGACTTGCCGCCGAACCCGCCGATGCGCTCGATGCCGCGGACGAAGCGACCCATGTAGGCCGACTTCACCCGCGCGAGCTCGTCCGGCGTGGGTCCCGACTTGAGGAGCCGGGCGAGCTCTTCGTCGATCGCCCGCTCCACCACGGAGAGGTCGTGGCCAGGCTTCGCGGTGGCCACGATCGAGAACTGGCTGCCAATCTCGCGCGGCGAGATGAACGCCGACACGTCGGTCGCCACGCCATCGTCGTAGACCAGCCGCTTGTAGAGACGCGAGGTCTTTCCGGAGGCGAGCACGTCGCTCACGAGATCGAGGTAGTCCAGATCGGCAGAGCCTATCTCGGGAACGTTCCAGACCTTGTACAACCGGGCCTGGGGCACGCGATCCTCGACGCGCTGGCGGTGCGTCCCCTGCATCTTGGCGATCCACGACCTCTGCTTGGCGACCGGCGGACCGGCAGAAATCCATCCGAAGTACTGCTCCACCTTGGCGCGGGCCTCTTGAGCCGTGACGTCACCCGCCACGACAATCACGGCATTGGCGGCGCCGTAGTAGGTGCGGAACCATTCCCTGACGTCCTCGAGCGACGCCCGATCGAGATCCTCCATCGAGCCGATCGTCGTCCAGTGGTAGGGGTGACCTTCGGGATAGGTGTTCTCGGTGAGAAGCTGGCGCGTCACTCCGTAAGGCTGGTTTTCGCCCTGGCGCTTCTCGTTCTGCACCACCCCGCGCTGTTCCTCAAGCCTGGCCTGATCGATCGCGCCGAGCATGTGTCCCATGCGATCCGACTCGAGCCACAGGACCAGGTCCAACGCTTCCTTGGGCACGTTCTGGAAATAGTTCGTCCGGTCGCCGTTCGTGGTTCCGTTCAGATCGGTCGCCCCGACACGCACCATCGCCTTGAAGTAGTCGTCGTTGAAGTTCTCGCTGCCGTTGAACATCAGATGCTCGAAGAGGTGCGCGAAGCCCGTCTTCCCGGGCTTCTCGTTCTTCGAACCGACGTGATACCAGACGTTGACGGCGACGATCGGCGCCTTGCGATCCTCGTGCACGATGAGGGTGAGCCCGTTGGAGAGCACGAACTTTTCGAACGGGATGTCGAGGCGGGCGGGCGCGCCGGGCGATTGGCCACGCGCCGCGGACATCGTCGCGAGTCCGGCGAGCGTGGCGGCGACGAGAACACGGTGCCAGGCATGCATGGTCACCCCCAAGGATGCTCACCATTCTACGACGACGCGCAGGCCCGGCCGGCCGGCCCGCTCGAGCGGGAGCCGATTCGAGACGCTTCGCTTGGAGGGCGCCCGCTCGACGACGCGCCGTCTTCAGGTCCAAGCGAGGATCTGTGTGTAAGCTGCGAGCACCCCACGTCGCTGGCGCCGGACAGGTTCGATCACGGAACATCGAATGACGGGAGCCTCGATGCCCCCAGCCAATCCTGCCGCATATCCACCCGCGATGGCCGACATCGAAACGGAGCTGATTCGGCAGCGCCGTGCCTCGATTGCCCGGTCGGAGGGAGATTCAGCGCCCGACTTGCCCAGAGTCGGCGTTGCGCTCTCGGGCGGCGGCGTTCGCAGCGCCACCTTCTGTCTCGGCGTGTTTCAGGCTTTCGCGCGCCTCGGACTTCTGAGACGCATCGACTACATCTCGTCCGTGTCAGGCGGCGGCTACTTTGGAGCATGCCTTGGCCGTCTCTTCACGCGCCCGTACATCTCGTCGGTCGCCGACGTCGAGGCCGTCCTGAAAGGCGAAGGGCCGCAGGGAGGATCGGTGCTGCGGTGGCTTCGCGAGAACGGACGCTACCTGGCGCCGCGCGGATCGGGCGATCTCCTCCTTGGCGGAGCCGTCCTGCTTCGAAACTGGGTGGCGATCCATGTCGTGATGGCGACGCTGATGCTCACGCTGTTCGTCCTCATCCAGCTGCTGCGTGGCCTGCTGGGCGTCGCCGTGGCCGACGGATGGATCGATCCGGGCTGGGGGTCGAGTCTCCGGCGTGGGCTGCTGACACTGCCGTTCGGCGGCGGGCTGCTCTTCTGGAGCCCGTTTGTCGTGTTGATCCCGGTGCTCGTGCTGGTTCTGGCCGCGCCGCTTGGATGGGCCTACTGGCTCGTCCATCCTGGAAGCTTCCGGCGGCCCGGTCGATCGAGGCGCGATTCCGGTCTCATTTCCCTGGACACACCGTTCGCGGGGCTGTTCGTCATCGCCGCGGCCGCCGCTTACGGCGTCTGGCAGTCGGCGAATTTTCCGGCGGGCCGGTGGGCTTCGCTCGGCGTCATCACCGTCGCGCTGTTGTGCCTGCTGTTCTGGGCGATCGCTCTCCTACACGCCCGCTACGTGCTGACGAAGCACGCCAACCAGCAGCACATCGACACCAAACCAAAGCTCGATGCGTTCGTGGCGGCCGCCGAGCGACACACCCTCAGCCTGGCGCTCAAGACGGCACTCGTGGCCATCGGCGTGGTGACGGCGTTCGTGCTGATCGATACCTTCGGCCAGACGCTGTATGTGGCGGCTCTCGGCCCTGGGGGCCTGGGTGGGTGGTTTGCGGCGGTGCTCGCGGCTCTGGCAGGCTCGGCCGCGTTCGCGCGTCAGATCGTGGTCCTGATTGGCGTTCGCAATCCCGAAGGCCAGCGACCGAGTCTGCCTGTGACGATCGTGGCCGCCGTCGCCGCGATCATCGTGGTCACGATCGTGCTCTCAGCGCTGAACGCCGTGTCGCACGGTGTGGCGTGGAGGCTAAACGTGCCGGCGCTCGCGGCCGATCCGATGGCCACTGTCTCGCCGTTGGAACCGGACGGGTTGTCGTCGCTCAGGCGTCCTCTCGAAGTATGGGTCGCGCTGCTCGTCATCTCGTTCGTGCTCGGCCGATCGTGGCCATTCCTCAACAGCTCGTCGCACCAGCCGCTCTATAGCGCGCGCCTCACGCGCGCCTATCTCGGCGCCTCTAACACCGATCGCATGGGCCCCAGGGGAACCGCGGTGGTGGACGTGGTGCCGGAAGACGACCTCGACATCGCGCGCTACTTCGGCGGTGACGAGAAGGGAAAGCGCTGGTATGCGAAGGGCGCGCCGATTCATCTCATCAACGTGACGATCAACGAAACGCTCGACGGACGCTCGCAGGTGCAACAGCAGGATCGCAAGGGAACAGGAATGGCTGTTGGTCCTGCGGGCATCAGCGTCGGCGTTCAGCACCATGCCGTCGTGGATATCACCGCCTCGCCGTCAGCCGAGCCGGATTCGTCGGGGCCGCGCGTGACGTGGTCCGAGACCGTCAAAGAGGTGTACCCGCCGAGCTCAGCGGATTTTCGCGTGCTGGAGTACCGGAAGGGCGGGCCGCTTCCGGTGGAGCGGCTGCGGCTGGGAACCTGGATTGGGTTGTCTGGCGCCGCGTTTTCGACGGGAACCGGCTCGCGCACCAGCCTGGGCCTCAGTCTGCTCACCGGTCTCGCCAACGTCAGACTTGGCTACTGGTGGGATTCGGCCATCGATCCCGCCTGCCGGAAGTCGCCGCAGAACGACAGGCTGAGCCGACGGTGGGGCCAGCGATTCACCTGGGCTTTCCCGGTGCAGGCCTATCTGCTCGACGAGTTCATCGCGCGCTTTCACGGCACGGCGCGGCAGCACTGGTACATCTCCGATGGCGGCCACTTCGAGAACCTCGGGGGCTACGAGCTCGTTCGCCGCCGCCTGCCGCTCATGGTCATCATCGATGCGGAAGCGGATCCCGAATACACCTTCGAAGGGCTCGCCAACCTCATTCGGAAGGCGCGTCTCGATTTCAACGCCGAGATCACCTTTCTTACAGACGACGAGCTCGACGCGCGGCTGCATCCTGGTGTCCGCCGCTACTTCGGGCCCATCGACCAGTTGCGGCGCGGCCGATGGGAGAGCGAACCGGTGGAGGATCCGAACGTTCAGGCCCGCTCCCGCTTGTCGCTCAATCCGGTGCATCTCGAATCGCTCTCGCTGCGCCACGCGGCCCTCGCCCGCGTGTGTTACGACTTTCGAGATCAGCCCGACAGCTGGTTGATCTATCTGAAGCCAGCCCTCACCGGTGACGAACCGCTCGACCTCCTGGAGTACCACGCCTCGAATCCGGCGTTCCCGCACGAAACCACGACCGATCAGTTCTTCGACGAGGGCCAGTGGGAGAGCTATCGCCGCCTTGGCGAGCACACGGCGCACCGGGTTTTTCAGAGCCTCGGGTCAGACGGCGACAAGTACGTGCCGTCTACGCTCCGTCCACCGGATCCACCGAGAAACAACTGAGTGGATGTAGCAGCTCAACCCCTGGAACCTACCTGCTACGAAGTCCGGGCGTTGGCCAATGCGCTTCTCATTCTGGCGAGGACGTTGGCCTTGTCGCGCTCTTCCTGGGCATCGGCCTGCTTCAGACGCAGTTGAAACGCCTCCTGAATCGCCGACGCCACCGGCTCCGAGGCCAGTGCTCGCTGGAGCCCGCGCTCGGCCAGCTGTCGCGCGCGCTCATGTGCCGTCCGCGCTTGTCGGCGGCGGCTTCCTGCCGACGTCGAGCCTTTTCGATCGCGGCAATCGCGTCTTCGCTGGCGGCGACTGACGACGCCTGGTAGCTCCGCCAGGCCGCGTCGGTGGCGCGCTGGTAGGCGCGATCGGCAGCCTTCGTCTGCGCGTCTCTCGCGCTGGCGGCTGCGGTCACCTTCTGCGCGCGAGCGGCACCGGTGAGTGTCAGGGCCGCAGCATGGGCCGCCTCGTACTCGTCGCGACATGACCCGAGCGCATCACGCCGGGCGAGGTCGGCCGCGCTGGTGCCTTCCCGCCAGGTCTCCAGGGCCACAGCGTCCGAATCCGCCTGTGCGGCCCGCGCGTCCGCGTCGGCGGTGAGCAGCTCTTCCTGCGACGTTGCCAGCGCGGCTTCATAGGCTTCGAACGCTGACACCAGCGCGGCTTCGTACGCGCCGAGCGCTTCTGCGGCGCCCGGCACAGTAAGCAGCGCGGCTCGCTGTTGCCGCAGGATCTCGGCCTGGACGGCCTGACCGCGCAGGAGCACGGTGTCGTATTCCTCGTTGGCGCGCTGGATGATGTCTTGCCGTCTGGACATCGGGTCTGCCGCCCGCGCATTTTCTCACAAGCCGGCTAGCCGCCACATCGCGCCCGAGCGCTGAGCGGTCCCGCCGCCGGAGCCTCGCGTCACCAAGTCGTCGCACCGTCTTCACGCCCCTGTGATGCGAGACCTCTACGATTGCCGAACAGACGGAGGACGACGACATGCTTCGAGTTTTCTGGCGGTGCGTCTCAATCGGTGCTCTCGCATTGGGGATGACCAGTGTGCCCGTGGCGGCGCAGGAGTCGACGGGCACCATCGACGGGATCGTTCTCGATGCCGGGCGGGGCGAGCCGCTGCCCGGCGCGCTGATCGCGGTCGAAGGGACGGCGTTCGGCACGGCAGCCGACCGGGACGGTCGATTTCGACTGACCGTACCAGCCGGAAAGCTGGTGCTCGTCGTCACCTACCTGGGCTGGCAGGAGCGGCGAACCGAGGTCGAGGTGGCTCGAGGTCAGACACTGGCGCAGGAGATCCAGCTTGCTCGGTCAGGACCAGGTGGTGCAGGAAACGGTGACGGTGACCGCAGAGGTCATTCGGGATGCGCAGGCGCGCGCGCTGAATCAACAACGGACTGCGCCGAACATCACCAACGTCGTCTCCGCCGACCAGATCGGGCAGTTTCCCGATACGAATGCGGTCGAGGCTGTGCAGCGCATTCCGGGCATCTCGATTCAGCGGGACCAGGGCGAGGGCCGCTACATCATCGTGCGCGGAGCCGAGCCGCGGCTCAACTCGGTCATGATCAACGGCGAGCGTGTGCCCTCGCCGGACGCCGAGCTGCGCCAGGTGGCTGCCGACGTCATTCCGGCCGACCTGCTCCAGTCGATTGAAGTGTCGAAGGCGCTCACGCCCGACATGGACGCCGATGCCATCGGCGGGGCGGTGAACCTGGTCATGAAGCAGGCGCCGAATGAGCCCGTCATGCTCTTTACGGCCGCCGGCGGGTACAACGCCCTCATGGACGACTTCGCGCAAGGCCAGGGCGCGTTCACCTGGGGCCAGCGCCTGATGAATCGCAAGATGGGCGTGATCGTCGCGGCCAGCACCCTCAACACGAACCGGGGATCCGACAACTTCGAGGCGGAGTATGACGATGGCGATCTCGATACGCTGGAGATTCGCGACTACCGGATCAATCGCAAGCGATCGGGGCTGAATTTCGCCCTCGACTCTCAGCCAGCGACCCACAGCACGTTGTTCGTGCGAGGTGTGTACAACTATTTCAGCGATCAGGAATTCCGTCGCCAGCTCGTGAACGTAGTGGGGGACAACGAGCTCGAGCGCAACCTCAAGGATCGCTTCGAGTCGGAGCGCATCGCTCAGCTCTCGGCCGGCGCGGACCATCTGCTCGGCGGGGGCTGGCTGCTCGACTACCATGTCACCGGCTCGTACGCGGAGAACGACAGGCCTGACGAGGTCATCAGCGTCTTCAAGCAGGAGGACGTCGAGTTCGCGCCCAACGTCAGCGCCGACGCGATCGATCCCGACAACATCCAGGCCAATCCGCTCAACGAAGACTTCGCGGCGTTCGTCTTCGACGAGCAGGAGTTCAACGACGACTTCAATCGCGACCGCGATATCGTCGGTGCGATCAATCTGCGCATGCCCCTGCGGTTCCTCCGCGTCGTTTGCCGGCTTCCTGAAGTTCGGCGGAAAGTATCGGGATAAGAGCAATCGCCAGGACACGAACACCACGATCTTCGAGTCGGACGACGACGTCTTTCTGTCGGACACGGTCGATCGCGGTATCGAAGCTGATTTCTTCGACGGCCGCTATACGCCGGGTTTCTTCGTCCTCGCTCCCACGGCGCGCGCCTTCAGCACCGAGCCCGGATTCGAGGGCGAGTTCAACCACGAGTCCGACGCCGGCGACTTCGACGCCAGCGAGAGCGTGACGGGCGTGTACGGGATGGCCGAGCTCCATTTCGGTCCGCGACTGATGCTCCTGCCCGGGCTGCGATACGAGCGGACCAGCAACGACTACACGGCGTATGAGGCGGTGTTCGATGAAGAGGGGGAGTATCTTCAGACGAACCGGTTGACGGGCAGCGATTCCTACGGTCAGGTGCTGCCCATGTTCCACGCGCGATACGCGGTGACGCCCGAGACCAACATTCGGGCGGCGGTCACGCGAACGCTCGCGCGTCCGAATTACTTCGACATCGCGCCCTATCAGCTCGTCTTCACGGAGGACGCTGAGATTGAGCGGGGAAATCCGGCGCTCGAGCCGACTACCGCATGGAACGTGGACGTGATGGCCGAGCACTACCTGCAGTCGGTGGGCGTCGTTCAGGCCGGCTTCTTCTACAAGAACCTCACCGACAACATCTTCCCCTTTACCTTCGACGAGGATCGCGATGGCGAGACGTTCCGTGTGACCCAGCCGCAGAACGGGGAGAGCGCCTCGCTCACGGGCTTCGAACTGGCGCTCCAGAGCCCGTTGCGCTTCCTGCCATCGCCCCTCGACGGCCTCGGCGTGTTCGCGAACTACACGTTCACCGATTCAACGGCGACGTTCCCCGGCGGCCGCGAGGCGACGCTGCCGGGACAGTCGAGGCACGTGGGCAACCTCTCGGTGTGGTACGAGAAGTTCGGCCTTTCGACGCGCGTGTCCATGAATTTTCACGGGGCCTACATCGATCAGGTCGGGGAATCGGCCGAAGAGGACATCTACTACGACAATCACCGGCAGTTCGACTTCTCAATCAGCCAGCAGGTCTCACGGCAGGTTCGCATCTTCGTGGACTTCGTGAACCTGAACAACGCCCCGCTCCGCTACTACGAGGGCTTCGAGGATCGCCCGATTCAGGAAGAGGTACTATCGCTGGTGGTCCTCGTTTGGTGTGAAGGTGAACTTCTGACCCTCGTCCAGACGTCCCGATCGATCGCGCTCGGGCTCGCCCTTCTGTCTGCCGACGGCCTGCCGCGATGCTGACGGTCCGGTGTCGCCCGCTGAGGCGACGGCGCAGGCAACGGCGCCCGGGGGACTCCAGCCGATCGAGATCGAGGCGGAGTACGCGACGGCGAGCCTCTCGAACGATCCTGACGATCCAGCGATCTGGGTGCATCCGACCGATCCGTCGCAGAGCCTCATCCTCGGCACGATGAAAGTGGCGGCGCCGGCCGGAGGACTCGCGGTCTTCGGCATGGACGGACAGCTCCGTCAGCTCGTCACCGGCCTCGATCGTCCCAACAACGTGGATGTCGAATACGGCTTCGTCCTCGGTGGCCGCTCGCTCGACATCGCCGTTGTCACCGAACGGCTCGCCCGCCAGCTGCGTATCTTCGCGATCTCCTCGGGCGACAGTCCGTTGACCGATCTGGGTGGTGTGCCGATCCTCGAAGGCGCGCCGGGGGAGGAGGGTGCGCCCATGGGGATTGGACTCTACAAGCGTCCTCGCGACGGCGCCATTTTCGCGATCGTCTCGCCGAAGCAGGGGCCGCGCGACGGATACTTGTGGCAGTACCGGCTCACTGAGGATCGCGGACGACCCGGCGCTCGCTTCGTCCGCCGGTTCGGCCGCTTCAGCGGCCCGACCGCTAATCGCGAGGACAACGAGATTGAAGCGGTGGCCGTCGATGACGACCTCGGGTTCGTGTACTACGCCGACGAGGGCGATGGCATCCACAAATGGCACGCCGATCCGGATCATCCCGATGCGGGTCTCGAGCTCGCGCATTTCGGGCAGCAGGACTTCACCGGAGACCGCGAAGGCATTGGCATCTACGCGCGGCCCGACGGTACGGGTTATCTCATCTGCACCGATCAGATTGACGACGACTCGCGCTACCTCGTGTATCGCCGCGAAGGGCGAACCCGGCCGGCCCCACGATCACCAGCAGCCCCATCGCGATCCTGCGCGGCGGCGCCGACGCGACGGACGGTCTCGACGTTTCGGCGAGGCCTCTCGGCCCCGGGCTTTCGGTCGGCGCGATGGTCGCCATGAACAGCGGGCCCCGGAACTTTCTGATATTCCGGTGGCAGGACCTCGTGGAAGCCGTCGGTCCCCCTTTCAAGCTCAACCGTTCGACCACTGAAGCCGAACACCGTCCGGACCCGAGGCACAGGAAATCCGTCATACTCAAGGTCGACTGGAGAGCTTCGCATCCGCCGTTCGTGGCTAGTGGCGTCAGGGTCCGCGAATGCAGCGTCCAGTGGACGAGGGCGTCCGGACGATCTGCTGCGGACAAGAAAGAGGCAGATATGCGAAGAATCATCATGGTTTCGGCGGTGGTGGCCTTATTGTTCGCCTCCGCTGCCTGCCACAAATCCGGGCTCGCGCAGAACGAGCGCGAGGAGTTCACCGCCTGGGCAATCAACCTCGTGGCCGGGCCAGGACCGAGCAACGCCACCGTGGATATCACGGTCGACCGCTGGTCCACCGATGCGCAGCGGGACCAGCTGCTGGCGGCGGTGAAAGAGGGAGGACCGGACGCCTTGCTGACGGCCCTCCAGAAGATGCGGCCGTCGTCGGCCGCATTCGCACGCCGGATTCGCTGGGTTACGACCTGCGCTATGCCCGCCAGGCCCCGCTCGATGAAGGCGGCCGCCAGATCGTCATCGGCACGGATCGCCCGATCGGGTACTGGGAAGCACGCAACAGGCCTCGAGTGTTCGACTATCGCTTCACCGTGATCGAGATGCGGCTCGACAAGACCGGAGAGGGCGAAGGCAGGATGCTCGCCCAGACCAAGATCTTCATCGACAACAAACAGAATCTCGTGCTGGAGAACTACGCGCAGCAGCCGGTCATGCTGAAGCAGGTCAGAAAGAGGAGCTGAGTCACACGGGCATCGTGTAGCGGGCGACCACGACCGTGATGTTGTCCGTGCCGCCGCGTTCGAGCGCCAGATCGACGAGACGTTGACACGTCTCGTCGGAGGTTCTGCCGGCGAGCATGAGCTTCGCGATCTCCTCATCCTGACGAGATCGGTGAGACCATCGCTGCAGAGCAGCAGGCGGTCGTCGTTGGTGAGATGCACCAGATCCACATCGACCTCGACCGCCGTGTCGGCCCCCCCGACGACGTTCGTGAGGATGTGGCGCATGCGGTGCCTGGCCGCTTCGTCCCGGGACATCTGACCGCGATCCACCAGCTGCTGCACGAACGTGTGATCGCGCGTGAGCTGGTGCAAGGTGTCGCCCCGAAGCAGGTAGGCGCGCGAGTCGCCGACGTGGACGATCTGCAGGTCGTGAGCCAGGCTCACGGCGATCGTGACCGTCGTCCCCATTCCGCTGAGCGACGGATCCTGCTGCGCGCGCGCAATCAGCTCGCTGTGGACGTCCTGGACTCGCTCTTTCGCGCGACGCTCGACCTCGGTGGCCTGCGTTCCGTCGAGCTTGAGAATCCAGTCGGGTCGCGCGAGGGCGAGTTTGACGACTCCGCTGATGGCGATCTGGCTGGCCAGTTCGCCAGCGGCATGACCGCCCATGCCGTCGGCGACCACCATGGCGTAGCCGACTTCCTCGGCTCTCTGCGGAACCTGGTCGGCTGGCAGATTCGTCAACAGGGATTCGAGATAGCGACCGAAGCGCGTGACGAGAAAGTGATCCTCGTTCTGAGGCCGCACTTTGCCCGCATGCGACAGTCCGCCGACATCCACGTGGACGAGTGAGGAGAACGGGCGGAACGGATCGTCGGTCCGGCTCGCGGGCTGCGCCTGCTGGGGGCCGGTCTCGGCGTCCGTGAGTGGTGCTGTCTGCCACGTTCAGGCTCCCACTGGTGGCCTCGACAGGTCGATCGTCCCGAACCAGCAAGCTCGGCCGGCGGCCGATACCGCCTCCCGGTGACGTGAAACACCTCTGTGAAGAGAACCTGACGAGATTCTACACGACGCTTTGCACCTTGACAGGGACTGCCCGAGAACGAAATATTGAGGCTCTTCGGGCGAATCTCGGGTTCACGAGAAGGAGGCAGGATGCGGCTCACGTCGCTGAAAATCGGTGCGGTCCTGACGCTCGTCGTTCTCACGTCATTGGGCCCGTCGGCCCAGCAAACGGCCTTCCAGTCGATCGGTCCGCTGGCGTTCGGCCCGAACGCCGTGCTCTTCGCCGGCGACACCGCGGGCGCGACGATCTACGCACTCGATCTGGGCAGTCAGGCGGGAACGACGCCCGGCGCCAAGGATCTTCCCGGCATCGATCAGAAGATCGCGGCCCTGCTGGGCACCGACGTCCGCGAGATTGCGGTCACCGATCTGGCGGTCCATCCCCAGACCCGCAACGCGTTCATCTCCGCCATGCGCGGACAGGGTGCGGGGGCGACACCTGTCCTGCTCCGCGTGGACGGCGCCGGCAAGATCGACGTGATCGAGCTGGCCAAGCTCGCGCACACCAAGGTGACGCTGCCGAATCCGCCGGCGCTCAACGCCGCCCGCAATGCCAGGACGCAGGCGATCACAGACATGGCGTACATCGACGGCCGGCTGTGGATTGCGGGTTTGTCCAACGAAGAGTTTGCGTCGAAGCTGAGGTCGGTGGCCTATCCGTTCAGCTCGGTTGACAACGGCACGAGCGTCGAGATCTACCACGGCAACCACGCGCAGCTCGAGACCCGCTCACCTGTCTACGCGTTCGTGCCGTATACGGTGAACAACACGCCGCACCTGATCGGCGGGTATCTGTGCACGCCGCTGGTGAAGTTCCCGGTCTCAGACCTGAAGCCGGGCGCCAAAGTGATGGGCACCACGATTGCCGAGCTCGGCAATCGCAACCGCCCGTTGGACATGATTGTTTACAAGAAGGACGGCCGCGACTTCCTCCTGATGTCGAACAACAGCCGGGGCGTGATGAAGATTCCGACCGAAGGATTTGCCGCCGCGACGCCGATCACGGCGCCGGTCCAGACCGAGACCGGCGGTCTCTCCTACGAAACGATTACGAGCATGAAGGGCATCGAGCAGCTCGACAAGCTCAACGATCAGCAGACGCTCGTCCTGGCGCGCTCCGAGGCCGGCGCACTGAATCTGACAGCCGTTCAGCTGCCCTAGCGCGCGACGTTCCGCCGGAAACGTGTCCGGCACCATGGGGGCGGACCTGCCCGGTCCGTCCCCGACGCTCGATCCCCGCAGACGGATGTATGAACCGCGCGCTCGCCGGTCTTGGGACCCGAACACGTCTGGCTGTTCTGCTCGTCACCCTCGCCGCCGGGTCCGCCTGCGGTGACTCGATACCGTCTGCCACCGGTCCTCCTCAAATTCGGCTGGTTGTTCCCGCAGGCAACGAAGCGGCGGCCTTCATCGAAGTCCGCGGCCTCGGCGCGAGCGAATTGGACCGACTGCGCGCCCACGAGATGACCGATGCGGCGTGGGCCGCGCTGTTGCGCGTCACGGTAAAGGCGGACGATCCCGTTGGTTCCGACGATCGGCCGGCCATGCTCGGAACCTATGCCGTGCAGTCCGACACGCTTCGATTCACACCGCGATTTCCCTTCGATGCCGGCCGACCATATCAGGTGGTCTTCGATGCCTCGCGGCTGCCCCTCGCCCAGCCGGCAGGATCGTCGCGTGCACCCGTCGTCGCTGTCGTCAGCCGGCCGAAGACGGCCGCGGCGCCGTCGACCCGCGTCGCCCAGGTCTATCCGACCGCCGACCCGGTTCCCGAGAACCAGCTCCGGCTGTACGTGCAGTTCTCGGCCCCGATGGGCCGCCGAAGCGGTCTCGAGTACGTGCACCTGCTCGACCAGGACGGCCGCGAGGTGAAGGACCCGTTCCTGCCGCTCGACATCGAGTTCTGGAACGGCGATCGCACGCGCTACACGTTCTTTCTGGATCCCGGCCGTGTGAAGAAAGGCATCACGCCGCGCGAAGAGATGGGTCCCTCGCTCGTGGCCGGCCGACGCTACACGCTGGTCATCGACAAGGAATGGCTCGATGCAGAGGGAATGCCTCTGAGCGAGTCATTCCGGCGTCAGCTGACGGTGACCGCGCCGGACGAGAAGGCCCTGGATCCCGGCCGCTGGAGAATCACTGCACCCACGGCGGGAACCCGCGACGGCCTGGTGGTCGACTTCGACAAACCGCTGGACCATGGCCTGCTGCTTCGAGCGCTCGGTGTTCGGCGCGGGAAGAACGACTGGGTGAACGGCGAGGTCCGAATCGAAGCGTCCGAAACGCGCTGGATGTTTACGCCGGCAGACCCCTGGAGCGAAGGCTCGTACCATCTCGTGGCGCTCTCCATCCTCGAAGATCGCGCCGGCAACCGGATCGGTCGTGCGTTCGAGGTGGATCGTTTCGACGAAATCGATTCCCGCGCGGAGCCCGAGCAGACTCTTCTGCCATTCAGCGTCGCTTCACGACCAGCCAGCTGACGGACCAGCCACTGGACGGCGGGGCCGCTAGCGACGTTCGTTCGATGCGAAGAGCGCCAGCGCCGCCCATCCGGTTGTCGAGATGCGCTGGGCGTAGCTCTCCTGGCCCGAGGGACGCGTTGTTTCCGGCCAGCTGCCATCGTCCACCTGCCGGTCGATGAGGAAGCGGCGGCCACGCGCGATCGCGTCGTCGAGCTCCGCGTCGGTGAACGCCGGGCTCGCAAGCCCGGCGTGCTCTCTCAACTCGCAGAGCGCCAGGAGTGCCACCGCCGTATCGAAGGGCTCGGGCGCCGATGTCACGTATGGGCCCCAGCCACCGCCCGGGCCCTGACCCTGCTCGATCACCGCAAGGCTGCGCTGGCGCTGGCGGACGGCGTCCGCATCGGCAGCCGACTCGAGACCCAGAACGATCGCTGCGGCATCGAGCACCGTCT
Source organism: uncultured Acidobacteriota bacterium (assembly GCA_963817395.1). GTDB lineage: Bacteria > Acidobacteriota > Vicinamibacteria > Vicinamibacterales > CAVPJW01 > CAWGYQ01. Next base: position 212,971 of record CAWFOC010000004.1, read on the forward strand.
TGACGTCGAGCGCGCGCAGCCAGCGATCGGCCCGCGCGACGGCCGGCTGAAGGCGTGGATCGCCGGCGTCCGCCAGTGTTCGCCGCGCCGACGCCGTTGCCAGGGCAAGGCCATAGGTGGCCGGAGAGCCGATGCTTTCGGAGGCGTCGAGGCGCCACGACCCGTCGAGGTGCTGATCGGCGGCGAGGTATCCGGCGGCCTCGACGAGCGCGTCCAACGACGCGAGCCGACTCTCGACAGCGGAGGCCAGGGCTCCCGCAAACTGAATACGGGCCAGGATCTTGTCGTCGGACGCGTCGCCCCGCCCGGCGTTGTCTGCCCATCGCCGGGGATGACGCAGCCACTCGAGATTGTCCGCGAGGGCGTCGGCGACGTCGATGCCGGATCGAGCCGCGGCCATGAGTGCTCGTGCGGCGTCGCCGTTGTTGTGGCAGGAATAGCACGGATGCTCGCGCCGCCACCGGGGAACTTCCGCGACGAGAAAGGCAACGGCCCGCGCTTCAGGAGACGAAAACGCCAGGGGAGGCGAACCGTGCTGTCCATCCTCAGCCGGCGTTGCCACGCTGACGACGACGATCGCCGCGGCCCAGGCGACGAGCGCGAGTGCGATGATCGTGATCCCTCGCGACATGCGTGCGGGTCGAGTCTACACCGCGCACCACGCCGTGAGGAGCCGGTCTCAGTTGACGACTCTGACCGCGGTTGCCACAAAACCGGGTGGTCGACCACCCGGCGCCACCCTCGAATTCACCGCGAAAATCGTGAGCTCATCCGCACGATTGGCGGCCGTCCTGGCTGGCGGTGTTTCAGAATCTGAAGACGATTCCACCCTGGGCATTGACGATGATTGGCGTGAAGTTGACGGGACCCAGGCCGTCGAGGAACTCGGCGATGAGAGCGTTGGGCTGATCGATCTGGAAGTGCAGCTCGACCTCGGGAAAGTAGAACACACGGACTTCGGCCATCACGCCCACCGGGCCGTCACCAATCCGGATGCCTGTCCCGAAGTTGGCGCCCCACCGGCTGGTCGACTCGCCCGTCGTGGCGCGCAATTGAAGATCGGCGGACAACGCTGGAAGGCCGGAAACGTCGACTGAGAACGGGACCGAGCCGGTGATCTCGAAGTCGGGCAGATAGCTCAGGCCTCCGGATGCGCTGAGACCGACCGGCCCCGGCGCCCGCAACCGCGCGTTGAACGACATCAAGTACAGACGGTCCACATCGGCGCGTCCGTTGCCGATCGTCACGCTTCCCCGTGAGCGACTGGAGGGGCGGTCGCGTTCCGCGCAGGTTGTAGCGAGCCCCTGTCAGATCGAATCCGATGTCGGTGGCGTCGAATCGCCCTTCGATGCCGAAGACCCCAAAATAGTAGACATAAGCGGCGCCGAAGACGAGCCCGCCATCCGCGCGAATCTCCGATCTGCCGTCGACGGACACGTCCACGCCCGGAATGGCCGGCACCCCTGGAAGAATCCTCAGCCGCTCGTCGAAGATCGGATAAGCGGCGCCGAAAAACACCGTGATATCTGAATTCTGGGCGAAGGCCGATGAAGAAGTGACGACGAGCGCGATCGTGGCCGCGGAGACGAGAGCGAACGGTCGGTGCACGAGAGGTATCCTCCCAGTCGCAGGATAGCAGTGACGCCAGCCGGTGTGCGTGCCGAGCTGGTTACCGTCCGCTCGAGCTCGACTGCCCGGGAGGCCGGCAGACGAAGCTCTCTGCGCGATCGAGGTTGCCGGTTCCCGAGTACTGAGGCACCTGCGGGTACGGACAGAGTGGGCGCGTGCGGCCGGCTTTCTCGCCGGCTGGCTGCGAGGCGAGGATCTCGGACGGGGATCTTCCCATGCTCGCGCCAATCCTCGAGCGCGCGCAGCATGTCGAAGCTCGAAGGACCTTCGCCGCCACCGCAGTGCCCCATGCCGGGCACCATGTAGAGGCGCACGGAGCTGTCCGTCTGACGCGGCCCCAATGTTTCAACGAGCCGCTCGTAGTAATTGACTGACGAGCGCGGCGAGATGTTCTGATCGCCCCAGCCGTGATACATGAGCAGCTTGCCGCCGCGTGCGACGAACGGCGCGATGTTCGCCGAGGTCGGGCTGAGCGTGCCGTTGTCGATCTTTCTGGCCAGCTCCAGGTGCTTGGCGAGATCGAGCGTGCGAACATCCCACGCGGGGTCCTGAAACACGACGAACTTGAACAGATCGTCGGCAACGGCGAGTGGCCGCGGACCGCCGGAGGTTCCCGCCCATCTGAGCTCGCTGCCCGGTTCGAGCCCCGGAAAAATCTCGCGTCCCGCGTCGTCTTTGAGCGGAGCGTAAATCTTCCGGGCCGCCGTCACCTGCGGCGGCCGTCAGACAGTCCGGTCCGTCGGCGCTTGTGCAGGTCGTCACACCGGGGTCGAACTGACAACGCAGCGGATCGCTGATGAGGCCATCAGTGGCACCGTCACGGCTATCGCAGGCATCGAGCGCGGCCCGGTGCAGCACGGGGTATTTGGCGGCCGGGATGAAGCTGGCCGGATCGCTCGTGGCCCGCACGAGGAACGCCAGCTGGAAGGACTGATCCGTCCGGTTGTAGCCGGGCGCTCCCGCGACGATGCCGTCGAAGTCCTCTGGATAGCGCTGGGCTTCCATGAACGCCTGGCGGCCGCCGCCAGAGCACCCCTCGAAATACGAAAGGGTGGGAGGCCTGTTGTAGAGCCCCGCAACCGTCGCCTTGCCCTGCACCGCGGTTTCATGGATTGCGCGATAGCCGAAGTCGATCAGCTTTTCGGGGTGGCCCATCGCAAAGCTCGCGCTGACGCCGGTGTGGCCGGTGTCGGTGGAGGCGGTGGCATAGCCGCGCCCGAGTCCTGAGGCCAGGGCAGCGTATTGAATCGAACCACCCCAAGCGCCGTTGCCGACCACGAGAAACTTTCCGTTCCAGCCGTTCTCGGGAAGCCAGACTTCAGCTCTGATGTCGGAGTCGGCAGAGGGCTTGATGGTGAGGGCCACGCGGCAGAACGCCGGCAGACGTGCTGAACGACGGTGCCGGTGGTGTTCCGGCGGGCGGCGCAAACTGCCCGGCGGCCACGAGCTGGGCGGAGGTGATGGTGGTATTGACGAGCGTCAGCGATGTCGTCAGGCGCTCGCACGACGTCCGGTCCACCGACGGACTCTGCGCGTGCGCCGCCGTGCTGCAGAGCAGGATTGATAGTGAAGCAATCGTCGTTTTCATGGATGGTCGAAGTCTACCCGATTCCATCCGCGATCTCAGCCTGCGGCGGGCAGGGCAGGCTCACGCCGGCAACAGGCGCGCGCCGACGGGCCGGCCCCGCGGGCGATGGGTGCCTCCGACGCGGCTTCCGTGCTGTCACGCGCGTCCCCGTAAGAAACTGACCGAGCGCTCGGTCGCGTCCGGCTCGACGAACTGCAGGAGCCGCATGCCTTCTTCCTCGAGCCCGCGAGCCGCATTCCTGGTCAGCTTCCCGAACGGCTCGACGAGCAGCTTCGCCACGGACTTCTTCCGCTCCACCTTCCACGTGCCGGCGACGACGCCGTCCACCAGAAATGTGGCGGGCACCATCAGGTTCTTCGTGAACACGAACGGCTTGTGTTCGTCGGCCAGGACGCGCCGCCGGTCGGCGTAGGCCAGAAGGAGGTTGTCGAACTCAGGCAAGAACCTGACCGGCGCTTCCTCGTCATCGTCGGGGTAGTCGTTTCCCGGCGCGTCGAAGAGCTCGCGGTCGTCCTCGTTCCGCAGTGCGAGAAGTTTTGGACCGAGCTCGTCCACGATCTTTCTCGCGGCGGCAATCCCCGACCACGCCTGGAAGTCCTGCACCGTGGATGGGCCGAACGCCGTGAAGTAGCGCAGCGCCAGGGCGTGGAGGCCGATCGTCGTCGCCCGGCAGCGATTCCCCGAGCCACGACTCGGCAACCGCGAAATCGGCGACGGCGGGGTAGGCCCACGGCGCTCCGGTCACGGGCGTCTGAATCAGCGGCAGATGCAGGCGGACGATGTAGGCCAGGGCGCGCTCGTCGAGACCGGCGAAGCGCGCGGCGAGGTGTGTGCGGAGCTCGGCAAACGTGCGAGGCTCCGCCTCGAAGTAGGCGCGTGCCTCCGCGATCAAGGCGACGGAATCGACTCCCCTGGCGCGATCGCCGAGCGTCGAGCCGCTGCTTCGGGACAATGCTGACTGAAGCGTCGGACGGAAGGCCAGGAAGTCGCGTCGAGACATCAGATGAAGCGTGCCGCGCATCAGGGTCGCCCGTACGACCTTCCGCTGTTCGATCGCGCGCACCAGATCGTCGCGCCGGAACGGCTCGATCCTCGACCACAGGGCGACGAACGGCGGCCGCGCCACCTGTGCCTGCAGCGCGACGAGCCGTTCGATCGCGGCAACAGGCGCGAGCTTTGCGCGTCGCAGCAGCAGGTGGCGGGCAAGCGTCGCCCGATTCAGCGCGCGTCGGCTCAACTTGCGCGGGGGCATGCGTGGTTGCCCCGAGCGTAGCACGGCCCCGTCGATGTCGAGCCGAGCCGGACTGCAGGTATGCTATGAGCTTCGGACTCGACACGAGCGAAGGAGCGAACGGACATGAACGACACCAAGGACTCGAGGCTCGTCACGAGGCGGGAGGTGCTGCGGGCCACTACGGCGCTGGCTGGCGGCACCCTCGTCGCGAACGTCTTCGGAGGCACGATCGTCAGTGCGGCGGACTTCTGGCTGGCCGACGACCGCGCAACAGGCGACCGCGGCGCCTGCGGATCCGATCGAAGCGATGCGCGTGCAGATGGGCGCTGCGCCGATCGAGGTCGTCAAGCTTGGCAACAACCTGTCGATGCTCTCGGGCCCTGGCGGCAACGTCGTGGTGCTCTCCGGTCCGGACGGCAAGGTCGTCGTGGATACGTTCGTGCAGACGGTCTGGACCAAGCTCAAGGCGAGCCTCGACGGCATGCCCGGTGGCCCCACGAAGACGCTCATCAACACTCACTGGCATTTCGACCACACGGACAACAACGCCAACTTCCGCCAGGCTGGCGCCGCCATTCTCGCGCACGCGAATACGGCGAAGCGGCTGTCTGAATCGCACGAGCTGCTCGGCATGCGTTTCGAGCCGGCGCCCGCCGCGGCGCGTCCGACCCAGACGTTCGCGACCACGCACAAGCTGCAGGCCAATGGCGAAAGCGTCGAGCTCGCGTACATCCCGCCGGCGCACACCGATACCGATATCTATATCTGGTATGCGAACGCAAACGTCGTCCACATGGGCGACTGTTTCTTCAACGGGATGTACCCATTCATCGATGCCGGGACGGGCGGGAAGATCGACGGCATGATCGCCGTGGCGGATCAGGTGGCGAAGAAGGCCAGCGCTTCCACGAAGATCGTGCCGGGGCATGGACCGCTCGCCGACCGTACAGCGCTCATCGCGTCGCGCGACATGATGGTGACCGTGCGCGACCGGGTGCAAAAGCTCAAGACCAGCGGCCGGACGCTCGAACAGGTGGTGGCGGCCAAGCCGACGGCCGATCTCGATGCGGCATGGGGCAAGGGCTTCATGCAGCCCGATAACTTCGTCACAATCGTCTACGGCATGCTCTAGCGACCGAGCGCCGGCCGCGCGGGCGATTGTGCGGTCGGCGCTGGCGCGCTTGTCCACCCTGGTGTTCTCCAATCGATGACGTCGAGCCAATCCGCGACCGATAGGCACCTTCCCACAGCCCCCTGGGAGGGGGATCGTGAAAACCCTGACTGTGCTCGTCCTCACCCTCGCCGTCGGGACGGCCTGCGCGTCCGGCGAACGCGAGACGGGACGCGTCGTCATGCTCGTCACGCATTCGAGCCCGGGCGGCGGGAGCGATGTGTTTCTGCGGACGCTGGCGCCGCACCTGTCGAGAATCATGGGCGCCAACTTCGTGGTGGAGAACATGCAGGGCGGCAGCGGCGCCCGGGCCATGATGACCATCGCCAAAGCCACGCCGGACGGCAGCATGTTCTACGCGACGACGCCCACCTTCATCTATACGTCTCTGCTGAGCAAGCCGCCCGCCAGCTATACCGATCTCGAGCCGCTCGTGAACATCTTTTTCGATCCCGAAGTGCTCTACACCGCGGCGGACTCCCGGTTCAAGACCCTCACCGACGTGATCGAGCACGCCCGCAAGGGTGGGGGAAAGTGGGGCGCGGCGAATCCCGCGTCGCTCGAACGCCAGGTGATGGAGCGGTTGAAGCAGGAGGCAGGCGTGGCGCCGGCCGTGACGACGTTCGAAGGCGGCGGCGACATGCTGATCAATGTGCTGAATCACACGCTCGACATGGGCGTGGGTGAGCTGCAGGAGATCCGGGGCCAACTCGACGCCGGCAAGCTGCGGCTGCTCGCCGTTGTCGGCGACGAGCGCCTGCCGCAGCTCCCCGACCTGCCGACCGTCAAGGAGCAGGGCATCAACGTGTCGGTGCGCAAGTTTCGCGGCCTCGCCGGTCCCAAAGGCACTCCCGCCTCGGTCGTGGCGGCGTGGGAAGCAGCCATCCCGAAGCTGCTCGACGATCCGGAGTACAGGAAGCTCTACACCGAGAACAGCCTGCTGCCGGGCTTCATTCCCCACGCGGAATACGTCAAGTTCATGGACGGATTCGGCAGCGACACCGCGCGTTTCCTGAGAGAATCCGGCGTCATCCAGTGACGCGGCATCTGCTTCCGGGAGTGCGCCGTGCATAGAGATCTGCTCTTCGGCGGCGCCACGCTCGTCGTGGCCGCCCTCTACTACGCGGCGGCCGTCAGCGATTCCCGACTCTCTGCTCGCGGACGCCGTTGGTCCCCGCGGCCTGCCCGAGACTTACGCGGTGCTGCTGGCGGCGCTTTCGCTCGTCCTGATCGTCCGATCGGTCGGCGCGCGGCAAGTCCCGTCGCGCGGCGAACGTCCGGAGCCGGGGCCGCGGCGTCGCGCGTTCGCGCGCATGCTCGGCGTGCTGGCGATCGGTGCCCTCTATGTCGTGGCCGTGCCGTGGATCGGCTACGCCCCGGCGATTGCCGGACTCATTGCAGCCACCGTCTACTATCAGGGCGGCACCATGACCCGGCATGTCGGACTGGTCGCGTTGTCGGGCGCCGCCGTCTTCTGGCTGCTGTTCGTGCGGCTCCTCCGCATCCCGCAACCGCCGGGCCTGTGGCCTTCCCTTTTCTGATCGTCGTCCATCTGGCCATGGGCGAGCTCGTCCGAACGTTCGACATTCTTCTGACCACGGCGATCGTGCCTGCCGCGTTTGCGGGCGTCGCCTGGGGCATCGTCGGCGGAGCGCTGCCTGGAATCTCGCCGTCGATTACCATGGCGCTCCTGCTGCCGTTCACCTACGGCATGGATCCGACGGTGGCCATCGTGCTGCTCGCCTCGACCTACGTGGGTGCGGAATACGGCGGATCGATTCCGGCCATTCTGATTGGTACGCCGGGCACGAATGCCGCAGCGGCCACCGTCACCGATGGTTTCGCGATGAAGCAGCAGGGCAAGGCGGGCGAAGCCCTGGGCATCTCGCTCTATGCGGGCCTCATTGGCGGGCTCTTCGGGCTCGTCGTCCTGGTGCTGCTCACCGAGCCGCTGTCCCGCGTCGCCCTGGCGTTCACGCCAACTTCCTATTTCGCCCTCGGCGTGCTCGGCCTGAGCGTCATCGCCTCGCTTTCGGGAGAGTCGCTGATCAAGGGACTCATGGCCGGCGTGCTGGGACTCATGGTTGCGACCGTCGGGACAGATCCGGTGACGGGTCTCAACCGCTTTACATTCGGCAGCCCGGAGTTGCTCTCCGGCATTCCGCCGATTCTGGTGATGGTGGGTCTCTATGCCGTCAGCGAGCTCTTTGCCCAGAGCGGCGAGGGCGGCTGGGCCCCTGTGACGCCCGAGCGTGCGCGAATCCGTGTCCCCCCCGCCGCGCTCTGGCGCCGCCTGGCCTTGCCGGTGGCAATCGGATCGATCATCGGGACCTTCGAAGGCATTACGCCGGGGGCCGGCGGAACGATCGCCGCCTTTCTCGCGTACAACGAGGCGCGCCGCTGGTCCCGGCACAAAGAAGAATTCGGCAACGGATCGCCCGAAGGCATCGCGGCACCGGAATCGGCGAACAATGCCGTCGCCTGCACGGCTCTCGTGCCGATGCTGAGCCTCGGGATACCCGGCTCCAACTCCGCCGCGGTCCTGCTGGGCGGCTTTCTCGTCCATGGCCTCATTCCCGGCCCGATGCTGTTCGTGAAGCATGCGGCCGTCGTCAACGGCCTCTATGCCGGCCTGTTCGTCGCCAATGTGGCCATGGTGATCATCGGCTCGCTCATCATGACGCCATGCATCTGGCTGGTCAGCCGTCCCAAGCCGTATTTGATGGCGTTCGTCTATGCGCTCGTGGTCTCGGGTGTCTATGCGATCGAGCTCAGCCTCTTCCACGTGGCCGTGGCGCTCGGCTTCGGCGTGCTCGGCTACGCCATGCGCTACTTCAAAGTGCCGTTCCTTCCAATGGTGCTGGGTGTGGTGCTCGGATTCATGGTGGAGTCGAACTACCGGCGCGCACTCGTGCTCTCGGGCGGCAGTCATCGCACGTTCATCGAGGACCCGATCTCGGCCGGTCTTCTCCTTTTCGCGCTCGCCATCACCATCGGCTCGCTGTTCCGGCATGTTCTGGATCGGCGAGTCCTGGTGCAGGGGGACACTCAGCCATCATGACGACATCGCGCCCGGATCCCTCCGCGGCGGAAATCGTTGCGGCCCGGCTCGCGGCGGTTACCGCGGAAACACTGCCGCCGATGGCCGTTGAAACAGCGCGGGCGCTCCTCCTCGACGTCGCAGGCTTGTGTGTGGCGGCCCGGCGCGAGCCCTACGTCGCGGCGACGCTCTCGGCGGTGGATGGCGGAGGACCGTGCACCGTGCTGGCGCATGCCGGCGGATTCGACGCGTTTGGGGCGGCCCTCGTCAACGGCACCGCGGCGCACGGGGAAGACTACGACGATACGTTCGAGGGTGGTCCGGTGCATTCGGGCGCGGTCATCGTGCCGGCGGTGCTGGCGGCCTGCGAGCGCGAGGGGCTGGGCGGCGACCGTCTGCTCGTCGGCATCGTCACGGGCGCGGAGCTGATGTGCCGGCTCAGTCTGGTGGCGCCCAAAGCCACGCACAAGGCGGGCTTCCATCCGACAGCGGTGTTCGGTGCTCTTGCGGCGGCAGGCTCGGTCGCTGCGGCGCTGCGCCTGTCGCCGCTGGCCATCACGTCGGCGCTCGGGATCGCCGGCAGCATGGCCTCCGGCATCATCGAGTACCTCGCCGAGGGCACCTGGACCAAACGCATGCACGCGGGGTGGGCCGCGCAGTCGGGAGTGCGCGCCGCGCTGATGGCTCGCGGTGGATTTCTCGGACCTCCGACGGTGCTCGACGGAGTGCACGGCGTCTATCGTGCCTTCGCACCCTCCGTGGCGCCAGACTTTGCGCCGCTGACCGAGGGACTCGGCACGGCCTGGGTCATGGAGAAGATCGCGTTCAAGCCGTATGCATGCGGCACGATGACGCAGCCGTTCATCGACTGCGCGATCCGCCTGGCGGAAGACGGTACGAGCGCCGACGACATCGAGGACATCGTGTGCAAGGTCGCCGAGGGTACCGTGCACCGGTTGTGGGAGCCACTCTCGTCAAAGCATCGACCTCCTACGCCGTACGCGGCAAAGTTCAGCACGCCGTTCTGCATGGCTGTCGGGTTCCTCGATCGCAAGGCGGGCCTCGCGCAGTTCAGCGAGGCTCGTATCCACGATCCCGCCGTCCTGGCGCTGGCCGCCAGGATTCGCTACGAGATCGATCCCGCCGACGAGTATCCGCGCAATTTTTCGGGTCATCTTCGAGCGCGACTCAAGGACGGCACGGTGCGTGAGCTCAGTCAGAGCGGCCTGCGGGGCGGGGCGCGCGCTCCGCTGTCCCGAGCAGGAGCTCCACGACGAAGTTCGTGGACAACGCGCTCTTCGGCGGCTGGTCGGTTGGCGGAGCAGCCGCGTTCGAGGATCTCATGCCGGAGATTTTCGCGCTGCCGCGGCTCGATCGCGTGAAGGACTTCCGCTCGTGATCAGGCCTGACCCGCTCGCCGGTCGTGTAGCCATCGTCACGGGCAGCGCACGGAACATCGGTCGCGTCATCGCCCTCGAGCTTGCGCGTCAGGGCGCCGCGGTGGTCGTGAACGGACGCACATCGGGCACGGACGCCGACGCCGTGGCCGGGGAAATCCGTCAATCCGGTGGACGAGCCGTGGTCAAGATGGCCGACGTGTCCGACCCGGATGCCGCCGCATCGCTCATCGCGGCGGCGGTCGAGGCCTTCGGGGCGCTCGACATCCTCGTGAACAACGCCAGCGTGCGACGCGAAGTGGATTTCGAGGACCTCGACTACCGCGAATGGCGCGAGATCCTGTCGGCGACGCTCGACAGCGCGTATCTGTGCAGCCGGGCCGCGCTGCCTCATCTCATCACCTCGACGCAGGGTTCCATTGTCAATATCGGGGGGTTGTCCGCCTACACCGGATCCGCCCGGCGGGCGCATGTGATTGCGGCGAAGGCGGGGGTGGATGGCCTTACGCGCGCGCTGGCGCACGACCTGGCGCCCCACGGCGTCACCGTCAATTGCGTGGCGCCCGGCCTCATCGACACGACGCGCAAGGCCAGCGGCACGTCTGCCGCCGAGCCCGCCCATCACGCGCGCCACGTCCCTCTGATTGGACGACGAGGCACACCGCAGGAGGTGGCGGCCCTGGTGTGCTTCCTGTGCGGACCGCAAGCCCGCTACATCACCGGCCAGACCATTCACGCCAACGGCGGCGTGTTCATGGGCTAGTCGACGAGTCGTTCGCTGCACATCCCGGCTCCTTTGACGGGAACGCCCGGGCGTTCCACAACAACGTCTGATCGCCCGGTGAACCGACAAAATTGTCAGCTGAGACATGGTGGCCGACGTGGCCGTGGTCTATTTGGCCGCGCCTCCGCCGGGCGGATGCGCTCAGATGCGAGGATGAATATCCACGGTTGCGGCAATCTGACAGAATCGTCGAACTCGACAACAGCCTTTCTACATTCTTGTGTTCGAACCAAAGCCTCCGCGCGGTCGTCTCGAGCGCGGTTTCGCGTTTTTTCTGGGCATTTTCGATGTCCAGGATCGGCTCGGGGGAGGCGGACCTTGGCCCGAAATTTGATGAACCGTCGCGCGAGGCCCACATATTCGTGGCATGCGGATACTCATACGCTCAACCCAATGTCTTCGCGACATCGAGGTGATGAATGAATCAAGCCGACACGGCGTGGATGCTGGTTTCGACGGCTCTGGTGCTGCTGATGACGCCGGCTCTGGCGTTCTTCTACGGAGGTCTCGTCCGTTCGAAGAACGCGTTGAACACGATGATGATGAGTTTCATCTCACTCGGATTCGTCGGCGTCCTCTGGGCAGTCCTGGGCTATTCCCTGGCGTTCACGGCCGGCAACGACTGGGTCGGTGACACGTCGCGCCTGTTCCTGAACGGCGTCGGACTCGAGGCGCAGGGCACGATTCCGCACTACCTGTTCGTGTGCTATCAGGGAACCTTTGCCATCATCACGGCCGCTCTGATTTCAGGCGCCATCGTCGAGCGGATGCGTTTCTCGGCCTATCTGCTCTTCATCTGCCTGTGGGCGCGTCGTCGTCTACAGCCCGGTGGCTCACTGGGTGTGGGGCGGAGGATGGCTGGCGAAGATGGGGGCGCTCGACTTCGCAGGCGGCACCGTCGTCCACGTCAATGCCGGCGTGGCGGCGCTCGTGGCGGCGCTGCTCGTCGGCCCGCGCCGCGATTTCAAGTCGCGGGCGCTCCTGCCGCACAACGTGCCGTTCACGCTGCTTGGAGCGGGTCTCTTGTGGTTCGGGTGGTTCGGCTTCAATGCAGGGAGCGCCCTCGGCGCCAGTCCGTCGGCCGCGCTCGCCTTTACGACCACGATGCTGGCGCCGGCAGGGACGCTGGTGGTGTGGACTTTGCTCGATGCCGTGCGGCAAGGGAAACCCACCGCCGTCGGGGCGGCCACGGCCATCGTCGTGGGCCTGGTGGCCGTCACTCCCGCCGCCGGCTTCATCGGGCCGATGAGCGCGATGGCGCTCGGCGGCATCGCGGCCGTCCCCAGCTACTTCACGTTGCTGTGGCGTGCCAGGAGCGGGCTGGACGATTCGCTCGACGTCGTGGCGGCGCACGGCGTGGGGGGAGCGACGGGCGCCATTCTCACCGGCGTCTTCGCCCAGAAGGCGCTCAATGGTCTGGCGGACGGCCTGCTGTTCGGGAATCCGGGCCAGGTCGTGACGCAAGTCGTCGCTGTCGGGGCCACGCTTGTGTACAGCGGGGCCGCGAGCTTCGTGCTGCTCAAGCTCGTCGGCGTCATCTTCCCGCTTCGCGCCTCGGCGGCCGACGAGAGTCTGGGCCTCGACATGAGCATGCACGGCGAAGAAGCCTACGTGCAGGCGGGAAGCTCAGGCTCGCTCTCCGCGAGCTAGCCCGGCGGTCAGCCCGCAGCGCGATGAGCTGTGCACTAACTCTGCGGCGTGCAGGACTTGAATGGGCGATACTGCCAGGAGGTGATGGGGACCGGGGTCGGAGCAAGAGGCGCGACCCTCATCGTCTGGGCTGTCGCGTCCGTTGCGTATGTGGCCGTCCTGACGCTGGACAGGGCAGCCGCGCAGGGGGCCGACCGACCGTTCGCGTCTTTCGAGCCGTGGGTGTCGGTCGGATCCGGGCAGCTCGCGGCCATGAATCGCGGCGAGATTTTCGTCCAAACCCTCCCCGCCGATGGCGGAGAGCTCGCGGTCTTCGTCGCTGGATCGATCGATATTGAAACCGAGAGGTTCCTCCGCGGCATTCGCGACAGCGCGGCCCTCTGGAGAGGCCCTCGCGTGCCGCAGGTCCTCCGCATTTCGATTCCGCCGGTCGCGAGTGATCTCGAGACGCTCGAGCTCGATGCGGTCGATCTGGCCGAGATGCGGAAATGCCGCGTCGGCAGCTGCGTGCTGAAGCTCGCCGCCGACGAGATCCAGATCCTGCAGCAAGCGATTGCGCGTGAGGGGCCTGAGCTGGCAACCCGCCGTTCAGCGGGAATTTCGCCACATTATCCTGACGCGCCTTCAGCGATTCGTCGACCGGGGATTCACGGGGCTGGCCGCCCACGACGAGCCGCCGGTCGATCCCGCCACGACATTTCTCGGGCTGTTCAACCGCTCTCCCTGGTTGACCCGGTCGTGGCCGCGCGTTGCCGCCTATGTGCGCGACTATCCCCGCGCCGACCTCGCCGGCGCGGAGATGTTGCTCTACTGGATGAAAACCACCTTCACTCCGAGGCCAAACGTCCAGGCCGTTCAGGTCGTCATCATTCCGAAACCGGACGGCGAGGCGGGCAACGTCGAGGTACTGGTTATTTCGCGCCAGGTGTTCGCCACGCACTATGTGGATGGATCGCTGTCAGTATCCGCTCTACTGAGCGATCCGGCGGACCCGTCACGACACTACCTCTCATACGCGAACCGGACATCGGTCGACGCGCTCGGCGGCTGGCTGACGAGCCTCAAACGATTCTTCATCGAGCGCCGCGTCAGAAGCGCCGCGCGCAGCCTGTTCGCCACGCAACGCCAACGCCTTCAGCGCGTTCGGTAAGTTTCTTCCAATTCACACCCGAAGCCGAACGGCGTGTCGCTGCCTGCCTGCCGCTGGTCGTCGGCGATGCAGGGTGGCATCCGGCGAAACCGGCCGAGCCGCGGTCGAGCCGCATGTTCGTTTCAAACTTGTTCCACCCTTCTTACTGCACCGTCAACGCTTCGTCTCGGCCGCCCTCTAGCATCGACTCGTCATTCGGGGCCAACGAGGAGGTCACGGAATGGGTGGAATCACGAGCACGGATCGACGGACGTTTCTGCGCCGCAGCGCCGTTGGCGCCGGTGCGCTCTGGGTGAGCTCTCTTCAGGAATTCGCGCTCAAGCGCGCATTGGCCAAGCCGCATATCGCAGGCAGCCCATACGGCCCGATCAGTCCGAGCATCGACGAAACGACCGGCCTGCCGTTGCTCGAGCTTCCTGAGGGCTTCCGTTATCGCTCGTACGGCTGGACCGGCGACATCATGTCCGACGGCGTCCCCACACCGAGCCTGCACGACGGCATGGCCGTCGTGGCCGAGCTCGGTGGTCGCGGACGGTCGGGACTCAGCCACTACGATGATTTCGATCGGAACCGCGGCGGCCGGGACAAAGACGATTGGTGGCGTCATGCGCGTCATGACGACGATGACGACGACGACCGTCATGGCTCGTCGCGACTCGTCCTGGTGCGGAATCATGAACCGGCCGAAGGCGCGCCGTATCTCGACAACCCGAGGATCACCTATCGAAACGACGGTGCCGGCGGGACGACGAATCTCATTTTCAACACGCGACGGGGCCGCTTCGAGGACTCCTGGGCAACGCTCGCCGGCACCGTGCGCAACTGCGCCGGCGGCGTGACGCCCTGGGGCACGTGGATCACCTGCGAGGAAACGCCCGTGGCGAACCATGGCTGGAGCTTCGAGGTTGGCCCGCTGCGCGGCTCGCCGGTTCCCCTCACGGATATGGGGCGCTTTTCCCATGAGGCGCTGATGCTCGATCCGCGCACGGGCTACGTGTACCAGACGGAGGATACCAACGACTGCGGCTTCTACCGCTTCATCCCCCATGTCCCGTCACGACTCCACAAGGGCGGCCGGCTCTACATGCTGAAGGTCGTCGACGAATGGCAGGCGGATCTCGGAGGTGCATTCCCGCTCGGCACGACGTGGCGAGTTGAATGGGTGCGTATCGACGACCCCCAGGCCATCACGACCTCCGTGTACGACCAGGGGCGGGTGAAGGGAGCAGCCAGATTCCGCCGGCTCGAAGGCACCTGGTGGGGCGACCGCACGGGCTATTTCCTTTCGACTGATGGTGGGCAGGTGGGCGAGGGCCAGGTGTTCGAATACGACCCCCGACGGCAGCGGATCACCTTGATCTACGACTCGCCGTCGAGCGGCGAGGCCGAAAATCCGGACAACATCACGGTGACACCGCGCGGGGGGTTACTCCTCTGCGAGGACAACGCGGGAGCCACCATCAACGACGCCGAGCGTCTACTGGGTCTGACCCTCGACGGCCAGGTCTTCACGTTCGCCAAGAACAACATCGTGCTGTCGACGTCGCCGAACGGTGTCGTGCAGCCCGGCAGCTACCGTCAGAACGAATGGGCCGGCGCGTGTTACAGCCCGGATGGACGCTGGTTGTTCGTCAACATCCAGACGCCGGGCGTCACGTTCGCCATCACCGGTCCCTGGCGCAAGGGTCCGCTTTAAGTAGTCCCTACGGGTTGGAGCGACGCGGCGCCGCAGTCGCAGGCCCGGATCTCGCTCCGGACCTGCGGCTGTGGATGGCTCGCCGCACTGGACGATTTTCGCAACTGCCTGGTCCGTGCGGCGTGGTGGTCCGCCTTCGCTCCTTCGGAGTTTCGGCGAGACATCTCGCCGTAGCCCGCCTGAGTTGGGCGCGGGCGGAGGCGGATGGCTCACTTCCACGCGGATCGAATCGGTTGGCCGACGATGAACGCGGGATTCGCGCCCGCGCGCGGCCGGAACTTCTGTGGCCGTCCGTTGTTAACCTCGGCAAGGTAGAGATTGCCTTCCTGATCGACGCTCATCCCGTGCACGTTCCACATGGCGCCTGGCCATTCGCCCTGGCTGCCCCACGAATACAGGAACTGGCCGCTCAAGCCGTACTTCACGATCTTGGACGTGGCGTTGTCGGCTACCCAGAGATGCTTGTCGGCTGACAGGTAGAGCACCTGTGGCGTCGAGGGGCCGCCGGTCGTGAACTGATCGAGGAACGTGCCGTTCTCGTCGAACGCCTGAATGCGGCGGCTCGAGCGGTCGGTGACATACACGCGCCGCGTGTCGGGATCGACGACCACGCCGTGCACGGCGTCGAAGCGTGCCGGGCCGCGTGTCGTTCGGCGGGGTGCCTTTCTCGCCCCACGCCGTGAGGTACTTGCCCTCCTTGTCGAACTTGACCACGCGCGTGTTGGCGTACCCGTCGGCGACATACAGCGTGCTGTCGGGCAGCCAGGCCAGGAACGTCGGTCGATTGAAATGCGTGGCATCCGTGCCAGCCGCGCCCGGCACACCCAGCGTCTGCACCAGCCGCTTGCCGTCATTCGTGTATTTGTAGACGGCGTGCTGGCGGTCGTCCACGACCCAGACGTGCTTGTCGGGATCGTAGGGATTGATGGTGACCGAGTGCGGCCTGCGGTAGCTGCCATCGTACTGGGTCCACTCTTCCGTGATGTTGCCCGCGCGGTCGACCACGATGAGGCAGTGCTCCCAGCGGGCGTCCACTCCCAGCTTGCCCTTCCAGCCGTTCCACCCGTCGCTTCCCGAGTTGCCCGGGCTGCTGACTGGTCCGACCGAGGCGTTGCGGAACGGTGTCTGCGAGACCGGAAACGACAGGCTGGGTCCCACGGCCGGATAGGGTACTTCCTCGGGTCGTTTCAGGCTTGGCAGCTCGCCGCGCATCAGAATGAAGACGCGGTCGGGATTCTCGGCGAAGATCCCCTGCACGGCGCCCCACGTCCAGTTCTCGTGTCCCTTCAGCTGCGAGAGCGGTTTCGGCCAGTTCTCGACGACTTCGTACGGGCCAGTCTGATCCTGACCACCTTTCTGTCCTGTCACCGCGGCAAATCCCGCCGCCGGCGCGCTCTGTCCCTGCACCGCCATCTGTCGTTCGATCAGCAGCGCGCCGATGGCCACGCCGGTGCCGATGGCGCCGATTACCGCCCGCTTCACACTCATTCATGCCTCCGACGGACGACTCTCCGTTGAACCCAACCGGCGACGAAGTGCCGCGCGGCGTGGGCATAGGTCAGCGACCATACCACGTCAAGAGCGGGACTGATGGCCTGCAGGCTGGGAGTGTGTAAGATCCCATCGGAGGTGTTGGATGAGAGTGAGGCAGTTGGCGCTGGTCGCCGGCTTCGTCGGAACGCTGGCGGCGCCGGCGGGACTTGCCGCGCACCACGGGGCGGCGGTGTATGACTTGCAGAAAACCGTGACGGTGACCGGCACGGTCACGAAGTTCCAGTTCGTCAATCCGCATGTGCTGATCTATGCCGACGTCAAGGGTGAGGACGGCAAGCTCGTCGAATGGTCTGGCGAGCTCACCAGCCCAATCCGGCTCGCCCGCGGCGGTTCCGGCGGCGTGAAGTGGTCGAAGGACATCCTGAAGCCCGGCGATCAGGTGACGCTCACCGGAAGCCCGGCCAGGAATGGAGCCCCCTCGCTCGTCTTGAGAAAGGTCGTTGACGGCACGGGACGCGTGTTGGTCGGCGGGGAAGAGTGAGCCGCCCATCATGCCCCAACGCACGTTAGGTTTGGTTGCGGCCCTTGCGGCCGCCCTCACTGCGGCTCCTGGCGTCCCGGCGTCCGTGAGCGCGCAGTCCGCCGCACCAGCCGGCCGCCTGTCCCACGGCGCGGACTTCTCTGGAGTGTGGACGAGCGACCCGTCGCGTCTGCCCGAACGCGTGCGAGCGGTCTACATCTGGGCGTTCGAATCCGAGCCGCCGCCGATGACGCCGTGGGCGCTCGAGAAATTTGCCGGCGCCAAGCCCACGTTCGGGCCGAAGAACTTCGCGGTCGCCGAGACCAACGACCCGGTCTACAAGTGCTTTCCGCCCGGAACGCCGCGGATCTACTTTCACCCCTTCCCGATGGAGATCATCCAGACCCCCGGTCGGGTGCTGATGTTGTTCGAATACGACCATCTGGTGCGCCAGATCTTTACCGACGGACGCCCGCACCGCGACGATCTGCCGGCGTCGTGGCTGGGCGATTCAACCGGTCGCTGGGAAGGTGACACGCTTGTGGTCGAGACGGTGAATTTCAACGACCAGACCTGGATCGATCGGCGAGGCGTGCCGCACAGCGATCAGTTGAAGGTGACCGAGCGCATCCGGAGGATCGACGCCAAGTCGCTGCAGGTCGATATCATGATCGAGGATCCGATTGCGTTCACGCGTCCCTGGACGGCCGAACGCTTCTTCACGCTGACCGACTGGCAGATCGCCGAGATGAGCTGCATGGACAACGTCAACTTCCTGGAGTACGAACAGGACGTCCTGCAGCACCAGAACAAGCCCGATCAGCCGGCCCGTCCTGCCGGCGCGCCGTACTGAGGAGGACAGGCCGCCCGCTAATCGCCGCGCGGCGACTTACCGTCGCCACACCTGTCTCACGAGCCGTCCGTCGCGGCGTTCGCTGACGAGCGTGTAGGGCGGGAAAGTGAGCAGCGGTTTCTCGTGCCGCGAGACGAGATCGAAAGACGCCACGCGCGCAATCGCCAGCCGCTCTCCGAGCTGCACCGCGTCACGGCGGTTGTCTACCAGGAGCACCGTGCGCTCGAAATAGGTCGGCACGACCAGCTGAAACGTGAACTGGTTGTCGATGACGACAAAGCGCGTCGAGGAACCGAGCACCCGCTGGATGGTGGCGGCGTCGCTCCAGTTGCGGTGCACGAACGCCGGTATCGTGCTGCCGAGCTCTATCACGGCGGCGGTGACGACCAGAGCGAGGCCGACCACACCAACCAGGCCGTCCGGCGGCCTCACGCGGATTCTCGAAGTCCACGTGATGATGGCTTCCCACGCCGCGACGACGAGGAGCGGAAGGATCGGCAGGAGGAACCGCGGACCGAGCGGCTTCCCGCCCGATGTGTTCAGCCCGAGGCACACGAGGATCACGTAGAACCCCGACGTCACGAGCGCCAGTCGTCTCGCGAGCGAAGAGGGACTCCCCGGTGGCAGCGGTAGGAACGCAAACACCAGAAACGGGCAGAGTCTGAAGAGCCCGGCGATGAACTTCGGCGCTGCCACGAGCGCCCTGGCTTCGAGCGTCGCTGAAACGAGGAGACTGCCAACGCCGACGAGCAAGACGAGGGCGGACCCGGTGATGAGCCGCACCCAGACGCCGATGGCCAGCACGGCCAGGAGCAGCAGAGCCGAGCGAACATCGGAGCTTCCCAGAAGCCAGTATTGGACCAGCGTTTCGTATCGTTCCCTCCAGCTCATTGTTCGGAGAATCGGCAGGGCATCCTCGGTGCCGAGATAGTCGTGAAACGGCGCGACGGCGTGACGCAGATGTGCGGCGACCGGTCTCCCGAACACGAGCGCATCGAGGACGCCCATCACGACGAGCACCGCAACCGCGCTCGCAGTCGACGATCGCCCACTCTCGAACGAGTCCGCGGTCGCGGGCACCCGCGTACCACCGCGCGGCCAGCAGCCCCGGCCCGACCAGCGCGGCTTCCTCGCGAAAGATCGCGGCGAGGCCGAGCAGCATACCGGCCAGTGCGAGGCGGCGTGCGGTGGCGCCCGCGCGGGCCGCCACAATCAGCGAGCTCGTTGAAAAGGCCACGGCGATCAAGTTCTCGTCGGCCTGGATCGCGTAGTACCAGACCATCGTGGACAGGCCGAGCACGGCCGGCAACGCCCAGCTCAGAGGGCTTTCTTCACCAAATCTGTAGGTCAGGAAGAGCAGAACGCCCGCCGCGAAGAGCGCAGGCCACGCGAGGGCTGCAACGCCGAGAGGCGACCACGGAGCAAAGACCAGGGCCCCGGGGGTGGAAAAGATCGAGAGTGTCGCGCCGTGGCTCTTGAACACGAAAGGCGCCTTGAAGGGCAGAAAATCGCCCGACGGGTCGATGAACGCCGCCCGGTTGTCGAGAGGCATCGCGAGGAAGCCGGTGTGCCAGCAGCGAGCGGGCCTGAACGTACTTGATTGCCGCGTCGATGGAATGAACGGCTTCGGGCTGGAGAATCTTGAACGCGAGCACGCCGTAGCCCGCCGCGATCAGCACCGAGAGGAGCAGGGCCGTCCGTGCGGATCGCTGGCGGTATGCACGCCAAGCATGCATCAACGAGATGCTATCACGCGCCTTGGCATCGCGCGCGGCTGCCCTCGCCGTGTCTGGCCTTCGGTGACCGGGAAAAATTGCCTGTCAGCTTGAACGAGGTCTGTGTTCTGATGCTGGGAAAGGAGGTCGTTGCCCGTGACAGTTCAGACGGCGATCTGTTCCGTGGATTTTTCCGATCACTCTCGGCGGGCGCTCAAGTACGCCGCCGCGTTGCAGGCGCACTTCGGCGGGCGGCTCGTCATCATCCACGTCGTGGATCCGTTGCTGGCGGCCGCGCAACGCACCTATCAGACCGATCCGCTCGGCGCCGACGTACGCGAAGAGCTGCGCGCCTTCGTGGCGTCATCAGGGATCGATGCCGCGCCAGGATCGCCGTCCGTCGAGCTGGTCCTGACCATGGGCGACGCCGCGACCGAGATTCTCAAACTCGCGTCCGAGCGGCGCGCCGACGCGATTGTCATGGGAACGCAGGGACTGAGCGGACTGCGACGAATGTTCTTCGGGTCCACGACGGCGAACGTGCTGAAACATGCAGACGTGCCGGTCATCGCGGTGCCGTTGGCCGAGGATGCGCCGAGCCGCGCGAGAACTCCTGCGCCAGCACACGGTCGTGCTCTCGCCGGTTGATTTTCACGAATCCGCAAACCTGGCAGCCAGGCTCGCCGGCCAGCTCGCGCAATCTCTCAAACTGCGCTTGATTCTCCTTCACGTGGTGCCTCCGCTCCGGGCATCAGGATCCCGCCAGCGCGCGGCGGACGAATACAACCGCGACCGGGTCCGTCAGGCGCGGGAACAACTGCAGGATCTCGCCGCGTCGCTCGGCGTGCTCCAATCTCGAGGCCATCACGGCCCTGGGCAATGTTTCGGAGGAGATCGCACGGGTCGCCGAGGAACGCGACGCCGGCTTCATCGTGATGGGGC
Organism: uncultured Acidobacteriota bacterium; assembly: GCA_963817395.1. Lineage (GTDB taxonomy): Bacteria > Acidobacteriota > Vicinamibacteria > Vicinamibacterales > CAVPJW01 > CAWGYQ01. The sequence goes on from CAWFOC010000004.1 coordinate 233,834, forward strand.
TTCACGGCGAGAGCACGCCCATCGTCGGGCACGCTCCGGGCTCGGTCGCGTACCGAACGCTCTTGCAGACGTCCGTGCCCGTCGTCGCCGTGCCGGTCCGACGTTCGGAGAATACCGGTCGCGCGTGAAAGCGCCTCTCGGCCCGCACTCGCCGCGCGGAGCTGGGTTCAGCCGTGGTGATCCCGCCGGGGCCCTGTCTGCGCGTCCTCCCGCGCGTACTTGATGAGAGCCGCCGTCCGATACAGACCGTGCAGAAACTTGCCGTACGGCAGAGTGAGGAACAGCGCCAAGACGACGGCCAGATGGACGATGAGCAGCCAGGCCATCGCCGCCGCTTCGCGGAACACGAGCAGCAGGACGCCCGTCACGCTCGTCAGGAACAACAGCAGCAGCAGCGCGACATCGAGTGTGTCCCCGGCAGGATCGCCGAGCATCGGGTCCCGCCGGGACCTGAGGATGAAGAGGCCGGCCGGCCCCACCAGCAGTCCGATGCCGCCCAGAGTGCCCAGCACCACCGGCAGGCTCAGGTACGGATACGGCGCCTCCCAGCCGAACCCCGTGTGATAGACCGCCGCCGTTGAGGTTGACGCGAAACACAACATGAAGCCGTAGAACGTCAGGTGGTGGAACCATCGCCTCCAGGGCGAGCGCGATTCTTCAGCGCTCGTGCAGTCGGCCCCGCTGCCGTGGAGGTGTCGAAGGCTCAGCGCAGCCTTCACACCCTCAGACCAGACCAGGGGGTTCACGCTCGGCGAAGGCTGGCCGAGGGCGTTCCAGAACCGCGAGGTTGCAACGCCGATCGCGATCACGACAAACGTCGAGACGCCGCCAAACAGCGCGACCATCACATGATGCGGAATCACCGCGTAGAAGTGTCCGCCGCTCGGCTGCCAGAACGCTTCCCTCTGTCCCCACCACACGGCCGCTAGCATGACCGCGACGAAGCCAGCCACGAGCGCGCCGGCGGTTGAGACTCCGTGATGCTGGAACAAGGCGCCCATGACGCGTGGCCAGCAGAACCGCTCGTACGATTCCAGCCGAACCTCCGCGAAGGTCCGCGGCACGTTGATGCCGAATTCGTGTGGCGGCGCGTACTGACACGCATACAGGCACTCTCCACAGTTGTGGCAGAGGTGGGCCAGATAGGCGAGGTCTCCGTCCCGGAAGGTGAGGCGATTCTCCATGGCGGGAAAGACGGGGCAGAACTGTTCGCAGTAGCGACAGGCGTTGCACACTGTCATCACGTGCCGGGCGCGATCGACGACGTCAGCGGATGGCATGTCGGGCCGCCTCGGTGCCGGCGATCTGTCCGAAAACAGTGCCGATCGTCATCCCCACGCCGGCCACGTATCCCTGGCCGAGCACGTTGCCGGCCATGATTTCGCCTGCCGCGAAGACGTTCTGTGTCCCTGCGCCCTTCATGACCACGCGCGCCTGCTCGTCCACCTTGAGCCCGAGATACGTAAACGTAATGCCGGGCCGCAGCGGGTAGCCCCAGTAGGGCGGCGTGTCGATCGGTCTGGCCCAGTGCGTCTTGCTCGGGATGAGACCCTCGGTACGGCAGTCGTCCAGCGCCCCCTGATCGTAAGTGCCCATCCGGACTGAACGGTTGAACGTGTCGACGGTGGCCTCGAGCCGTCCGGCGGGAAGATCGAGCAGCGCCGCCAGTTCCGGTACCGACTGCGCCACGACGGGCGGGTAGACGGAGGGCATAAAGCTGCCGATGGCCTTCGAGTCGACGATCGAGAATGCCATTTGATCCGGCTGCCCGGCGATGAGACGGCCCCAGATCGCATAGCGCTTGGGCCAGAAGTCTTCGCCTTCGTCATAGAAGCGGTCGGCCTGCTTGTTGACGACGATGCCGAGCGAGACTGAATCGAGCCGCGTCACGATGCCGCCGTCGAACTTGGGGGCGCGAGCATCGACGGCGATGGCGTGACACGATCTGGCATCCCCGACGCTTTCGGCGCCCGCGTCGAGCAGCATTCTCAGAACCGTGCCGCGGTTGTACGGCGTGCCGCGTACGATGAAATTGTCGGCCGCCGGCCCCCAGATTTCCCGGAGCCACTCGAGGTTCGCTTCGAAACCGCCCGAGGCCAACACCACCGAACGCGCCGTCACCTTCGTCACCGTGCCAGCGATTCGAACGGCTGCGGATCGGAACTCTCCGTCCGCGAGATCGAGGCCAACGACCTCGGCGTCGTAGGCAATCTGCACGCCGAGACGTTCCGCGGCGGCGTAGTAGCTGTTCATGAGCGCTTTCCCGCCTCCGAGGAAGAACGCGTTGGTCCTGGCGAGATTCAGCGTGCCGCGCAGCGGCGATTGAAAGCGGACGCCGTGGCGGCGCATCCACGCCGGGCACGCGGCCGAACGCTGGACGACCAGGCGCAGGAGCGGCTCGCTGGTTCTGCCGCCGGCGACACGAAGAAGGTCGGCGACATACTCGGACTCGGGATAGGCCTCCGGAAGCAGATCCGTGGGCGCGTCGTGCATGCAACGCAGGTTCCGCGTGTGGCGCGTGTTGCCGCCGCGGAAGACGCGCGGCGCAGATTCCAGCACCATCACGCTCGCGCCCATTTCACGCGCGGCGATCGCGGCGCACAGGCCGGCGTTCCCCCCTCCGACAACGGCGACATCGACCATGGTCATCGATGCGCCTCGTCTCGTGCGATCGCGCGTCGTCGGCCAGCCGGCGACCATCGCGCGACGAGCGGCGGACCAAGCAGGATGGCGACGGCGAGCAACAGGACCCCGAGGGAAATCGGTCGCGTCACGAAGACCGTCAGGTCGCCCTCGCCGATCGCGAGCGCCCGCCGGAACTGCTGCTCGGCGAGTGGTCCCAGAATGAGCCCCAGCACGGCCGGGACGAGCGGAAAATCGTACACGCGCATGGCGCACCCGATTGCGCCAACCAGGAACAGCAGCCCGAGATCGAGCATGGATTGATTCAGGCTGTAACCGCCGAGCGAGGCCAGCACCAGAATCACGCCGAACAGCAGGGGCCGCGGGATCAGCATGACGCGCGCCCAGACGCCGGCCAGCGGCAGGTTGAGCACGAGCAGCATCACGTTACCGATGTAGAGGCTGGCGATGAGCGTCCAGACGAGATCGGCGCGGGTCTGAAAGAGCAGGGGCCCAGGCTGAAGCCCGTATTGCTGAAACGCGGTCAGCAGGACGGCGGCGGTCGCCGACGAGGGAAGGCCCAGCGTCAGAAGCGGCACCAGCACGCCGGCGGCGGCGGCGTTGTTGGCGGCCTCGGGCCCGGCCACGCCCTCGATAGCCCCCTGTCCGAACTGCTCGGGACGATCGCTCAACCGGCGCTCGACCATGTACGAGAGGAACGTCGGAATGACGGCCCCACCACAGGGCAGCGCACCCAGCGGGAATCCGATGGCCGTCCCGCGAAGCCACGGCTTCCACGACCGCTTCCATTCCTCACGGCTCATGCCGGTGAAGTCGTGCAGCGTCACCATGCGGGTCTCGTCGCGTCCGTACTTCCAGGCCTGATAGAACGTCTCGCCCACGGCGAAGAGCCCGATGACGAGAATGATCACGTCGATGCCGTCGAGCAGCTGCGGAACGCCGAACGCAAATCGGGCGTTGCCTGTCAGCGGATCGATCCCGATCAACCCCAGCGCAAGACCGAGGAAGAGACTGAAGAACCCTCGGCCGAGTGAACCGCCGATGAGGGCCGACACCGCGGTGAAGGCCAGCACGGTGAGCGCGAAGTACTCGGCGGGGCCGAAATTGAGCGCCGCCTTTGCGAGCGGGGGCGCGAGAAACGTCAGGGCCATCGTGCCCAGCGTCCCCGCGACGAACGATCCGATGGCGGCCGTGGTAAGGGCCGCGGCGCCGCGCCCCCGCCTCGCCATTTCATACCCGTCGATGGCGGTGGCGATCGACGACGTCTCGCCGGGCGAGTTGAGAAGGATGCTGGTGGTGGACCCGCCGTACATGGCCCCGTAATAAATGCCGCCGAACATGATGAAGGCGCTCACGGGATCGAGATCGAACGTCACGGGAAGGAGCAGGGCGACGGTGAGCGCAGGGCCGATGCCAGGCAGCACGCCGACGGCCGTGCCCAGCGTCACGCCCGCGAACGCCCAGGCCAGGTGGCCGAACGTCAGGGCGCTGGCGAAGCCGCGAGCGAGCGCGTCGAGTGTCTCCAAGGGCGCCTCTAGACCACGCCCGCGAGCATGCCGGCAGGCAGCGAGAGCTTCAGGACGTGAACGAACAGCAGATAGCTCATGACCGACACACCGCAGGCGACGATCAGATCGCGCCAGGGGCGGGCGTCATCGAACGCGCGCGCGGTGAACCAGAAGAGAATCGCCGACGCAATCACGAATCCCGCGGGCTGCAGCAGGATCAGGTGAAGGAGGAGGCCGGTGCCCGTCAGCCACACTGGACGCCAGCCGCGGCTGGCTGCGGGCCGCATGCGGCGGACGAGAGCCAATTCCCGCGCCGCGGCTGCTCCGCTCAGGACCAGGCCCGCCAGTACCAGAAACGGGTAGGGCCCGCCCGAGGATGGCGCGGAGCCATCGCGCCCGGTGCCGAGCTTTCTGAGAATCTGCCGGACGCGCGCCTCCTCGGCCTGGACGAAGCGCTCGAATTCGGGGCCCGACAGATAGCGATCCTTCCAGCGGTGACGCTCGAGCGCCGTGCGCCACGCCGGGGTGGAGACCATCTCGGCGATGACGGCCTCGAGCCGCCGACGCCCGGCGTCCCCGATTTCAGGAGGCGCCACGACCGACCGCCAGTTCTCGAGCTCGACGTTGATGCCTTGTTCGATCAGCGTCGGTGCGTCCAGCCCTGGCAGCCGTTCGGCGCTCGACACGGCGAGCACCCGAACCGCTCCGGCCGCGATCTGTCCCTCGAACTCCGCGAGGCCGTTGACGCCGACCGACACCTGTCTGCCGACGATCGCCGAGAGCGCTTCGCCGCCCCCTGAAAACGCGATGTAGTTCACGCGGCGTGGCGAGACGCCAACCGCATCGGCGATCAGTCCCGCCAGGATCTGGTCCGTTCCGCCCGCCGATCCGCCGCCCCACGAGATCGATTCGGGCCGCTCCTTGAAGGCCTGCACGAGCTCGCCCAACGTGCGAAACGGCGAGTCGGAGTGGACGACGATCGCCTCGTATTCACCGATCAGCCGGGCAATCGGCGTCACGTCGCCGAGCGTCACCGGCGATCGATGAGTGACAATGGCGCCGAGCATGATGAGGCCGGAGATCATCACCGCGTTTTCGGCGCCGCGTTCGGCGCTGATGAAACGCGCGAGCCCGATCGTGCCGGCGGCGCCGGGAATGTTCTCGACCGGCGCGGCTCGAACGAGTCCCGCGCTCTGCAGTACCTGCTGCATCACGCGTGCGGTCTGATCCCACCCACCGCCTGGCGCGGCTGGTGCGATCAGTCGAAGCAGGTCGTAGGACGGCGACCGACGTTGAGCTCCCGCCGGTCCGGCGGCGAGCAGCACGAGCGCGGCGACGATCAGGGGAGTCGAACGCATCAGCGGGAGTATATCGTCGCGCCGCGTTGCGGCGAACGCCTTCCGGTGCGAAAATCACGCGATCGACGCATGGCAGCACACCCAGACGACGGTTCGTTCCGCACGTCCGATGGAGCGATGATCGCGTTCTCGCTTCATCGGGCGCCCGCTCAGGGCGCGCCGCGTCTTGCGCTCGTGCATTCGCTCGCACTCGATCGCCGCATCTGGGACGGCGTGGTCGGGACACTGGAACGCGAAGCCGAAATTCTGACCTACGACTGCCGCGGCCACGGCCGATCCGATCGACGGGCCGGCAGCTTCACGACGGACAGATTCGCCCGCGATCTGAGAGAGCTCTTCGATACGGTCGGTTGGCTGGATGCGAACGTGGCCGGCTGCTCGATGGGGGGGTGCGTGGCCCAAGGGTTCGCCGGACTGTTCCCTTCACGCGTGCTGGGTCTCGGCCTGGTTGACACCACCGCCTGGTACGGCCCCGATGCGCCGGCGAAATGGCGCGAGCGCGCCCTCGCGGCTCGGGCGACGGGACTCGCCGGGCTCGTCGATTTTCAGGCGACGCGCTGGTTTTCCGACGAGTTCCGCGCGAGCCGCCCGGATCTGGTGACCCAGGCGACCGAGACGTTCCTGGCCAATGACCTCGACTGCTACGACCGGACGTGTCGGCTGCTCGGCGACGCCGATCTGCGTCCGTTTCTCGCGTTACTCCATATGCCCGTGACCATCGTGGTCGGCGAAGACGACTTTGCCACGCCGGTGGCGATGTCGCGCCATCTCCACGACGCGCTGCCGCAGTCGAGCCTCACCATCATTCCTCGCAGTCGGCACCTGACGCCCGTCGAATCGCCGGGTGAGGTCGCCTCGGCCCTTCACGCTCTGTTGTTCCCGCGCGGCTGAGCGCCTTCTTCACCGCAACCTTTCCCACTTGTCATCTTCGTGACAGCGTCCTGTCATGACGACTGCCGCCTAATGGAGGGGGAGGCTCCAGTGACCCGACATCTGTACATAGCCGACGTCGATGGCTTGATCGAGGACGAGGACCTGCAGCGCCTCATCACCGACCAGATCAACAACGACCCGGCGTTCTGGTTCGGCCGGGGCCGCCGCGGCGCCATGATCGTCGTGGAAGTCGACGACGGGTATGTGACGCTCAGCGGCTACGTACGCACTGCGCTCGACAGGCGACGGGTCGATATCCTCGCACGCGCGTTGGGCGCACAGGGCGTGGACAACCGGCTCCGGCTCCAGGGCGAAGTCGAGGAACGGCCAGCCTGACGCGCACGCCGGATTCAGGGCGTGATCGGCTAGGCTTGGGGCATGCGCGTACTCGTCGTCGAGGACGATCCTGCGATTGCCGGCTTCGTGGAAAAAGGGCTGACGGAGGCCGGATATACCGTCGATGTCGCGGCGGATGGCAAGGTTGGCCTCGACTACGCGCTGTCGGATCCGCCGTACGATGCGCTGGTCGTCGACTTGATGCTTCCGCAGGTCGACGGGCTTCGACTGATCGCGCGGCTCCGCGAGCGGCGTATCGCATCGCCCGTGCTGATTCTGAGCGCCCGCCGGTCGATTGACGAGCGCGTGCAGGGCCTTCAAGGCGGCGGCGACGACTATCTGACGAAGCCGTTCGCGATGGCCGAGCTCGTGGCCCGGGTTCAGGCCCTGATTCGGCGATCGAGCGGGGCCCCTTCGGCCATCAGTCTCACCGCTGGGCGACTTGACGATCGATCTTCTCGCGCGTGAAGCCACCCGTGCGGGACGGCTTCTGGACTTGCGGCCGCGAGAATTCGCGCTCCTCGAGTACCTCGCCCGGCACCCCGGTCGCGTCATCTCGAAGTCCATGATTCTGTCGCAGGTGTGGAACTACAACTTCGATCCACGCACCAACGTCGTGGATGTGCTGGTGCATCGCTTGCGCCAGAAGCTCGACGGGCCCGGGGATCGGCCGCTCATCGAGACCAGGCGCGGGGTGGGTTATGTCCTTCGAGTGGATTGAGCGCCTGCGTCACGTCTTCACGTTCCGCCTGACGGCCTGGTTCTTCGGTATCTCGGCGGCGAGCTCTCTCCTCATCACGATCCTCACCTATATGGTGCTCGCCGCGTCCCTGCGGGAACGGGACTACGACGCCGTTCGAGCGCTGGCGGTTCGTTACGCGCACACCTACGCGCGCGGCGGCATACGTGCGGTCGAACAGTCGGTGGCGGCCGACCGGCTGACGGGTCGTTACGAGCCGTTCTTCCTGCGCATCGCAAGAGGACCGAATGCCGTGCTGTACCTGACGCTGCCGGCGGACTGGGGCACCCTCGACGGCGCGCGCGTGCACTGGGCACGAACCGCTGCCGGTGGATTGCTCGAGCTTCCGCTCGGTGGCGCGCAGGCGCCGCTCGACGTCTCGGGCGTTCGGCTCCCCGATGGCACCGAGATGCAGGTCGGCAAGAGCAGCGCGATCCGGCGCGAGGCCCTGGCCCGATTCCGGGCCTGGGCCATCGTCATCCTCGGGAGCGTCTTCGCGATCACGTGGATGGGCGCGTCCCTGCTCACGCATTCCGCGCTGGCGCCGCTGCGCGCGCTGACGAGCACGATTCAGCGGATTCTCAAGACGGGCAACATCGGGACGCGCGTGAGCGTCCGACACACGTCCGATCCGCTGGACGTCGCGGCCTCGCTCTTCAACGATCTGCTGGCGCGCCTGGAGCGGCTGATCGCCGGCATGAGACAGACTCTCGACAACACCGCTCACGATCTCCGAACACCGCTCACGCGCGCCAGAAGCCATGCCGAAACCGTGCTCCGTGGTCCGGCCGATCTCCCGGTCTACGCAGCCGCGCTCGAGAGCACACTCGAGGAAATCGATCGGATCGACGAGATGCTGACCACGCTCATGGACATCTCGGAGGCCGAGACCGGCGCGATGCGTCTCACTCGGAGCCCGGTCAACGTCGCCGCGCTCTTCGAGGAAACCCGCGAGCTGTACGCCGACGCCGCGGACGCGCGCCGCCTCGATCTCACCCTCGATGCGCCAACCGATCTGACGCTCGACGCCGATCACAACCGGCTGCGTCGGGTGCTCGCCAATCTGGTGGACAACGCCATCAAATACACGCCGGACGGCGGGCGGATTCATCTTCAAGGACGCCGGATCAACGGCTCGATCGAGATTCGCGTCGAGGACACCGGCGCGGGCATTCCAGCCGACGAACTGCCGCGGATCTGGGACCGGCTCTTTCGAGGGGATCGCAGCCGATCCGAGCGCGGGCTCGGCCTGGGCCTCAGTCTGGTCAAGGCCATCGTCGACGCCCATGGAGGCCGCGTCGAGGCCACGTCGACGGTCGGCAAGGGCTCGACGTTTGTCTTGCGGTTCCCGGCAGACGGTTCCGCAAGTCTTGCAGAGATGTAATGAAGCGGTAATCAGCACGCAAGGCGCGCTCTGTATCCTCTTACTTCAGGAGTTGCGCGGCAGAAGCCGCAGGAGGAACGACGTGCCTTACACCGATTTACACAAGCAATCGATTCTCGCGGGAATCACACGCCGCGGCTGGGTGGCCGTCACGAGTGCGGGCCTGCTCTTCGGGGCCGGCGCATCCGCCGCATGGCACGGGACCCGGCTCATGGCCGGCGAGACGCCCGCTCCAGCGGCGGCCGCCACACGCATGGTGGGTGCCGGGACTCGATTCGTATTCGGAGCTGGTCGCCGAGGTGGCACCCTCCGTCGTGACGATTCGCGCCGAGCGCCGCGAACGCAAGATGGATCCGATGCAGTTTGGCGACGACTCGCCGTTCCGGCGCTTCTTCGGCGGCCCTGAGGGCGGGCCCTGGAGCCTGCCGCAAATGCCGCAGATGCCCCAGCCGCAGCGCCGTCAGGCCGCGCTCGGTTCCGGCGTCATCGTCCGGAGCGACGGGCACATCCTGACGAATCACCACGTCGTCGACGACGCCGAGAAGATCACGGTTGAGCTCGCCGATCGGCGCACGGTGCCGGCGAAGCTCATCGGGTCGGACGCGGCCAGCGATCTCGCCGTGCTGAAAGTCGAGGCGGGCGAGCTTCGAGCGATGGGCCTGGCGGATTCCGAAGCGGTGGATGTGGGCGATGTCGTCCTGGCCCTCGGCAACCCGCTCGGCGTCGGCCAGACCGTCACGATGGGCATCATTAGCGGGAAGAGCCGCGCTACCGGGTTCGGCGACGGCAGCTTCGAAGACTTCCTTCAGACGGATGCGCCGATCAACAGCGGGAATTCGGGCGGCGCGCTCGTCAACACGCGGGGAGAGCTCGTCGGAATCAACTCTCAGATCCTGTCGCCGTCGGGTGGGAACATCGGCATTGGATTCGCGATTCCGGCGTCCATGGCGCGTAATGTGATGCAGCAGCTGATCGAGCACGGCACGGTGCGACGGGCGCAGCTCGGCGTGACGGCGCAGACCATCGATTCAGCGCTGGCAAGCAGTCTCGGCCTGAAAGACGTGCGCGGTGCGCTCGTGAGCGACATCGTCGCGGGCAGCCCGGCTGAGAAGGCGCAACTGCGAAGGGGCGATGTGATCCTCGCCGTCGATGGTCACCCAATCGCCGACAGCAACGCGCTTCGCAATCGGATTTCCTCGTCGAAGCCGCAATCGTCGGTCGCGCTGACTGTGCTGCGGGATGGCAACGAGCAGATCCTGAAGGTGACGCTTGGTGAGCTCGCGCAAAAAGAGACGCCGGCGGGAGCCTGACGGACCCGAGGCAGCGGAAGGTCGCGTCTTCGGGCTCAGGATCGAGACACTGACCCGGGAGCGCGCAGTCGAACTCGGTGTAAAGGCCACGAGCGGCGTCGTGGTGGCGGCGGTTACGCCCAACAGCCCGGCGGCTGACGCCGGCCTCCAGGTGGGGGACGTCATCGAGCAGGTCGACCGGAAATCCGTGACCACCGTGGACGAGCTGCGTGCGGCGCTGGGCGTCAAGTCGGAACGGCCCGCACTGCTCCTGGTTCACCGGAAGGGTCAGAGTCTGTTCGTGACTGTAACCCGCTAGAGGTCTCTTAGCACGTGCGTCTGAACAAAACCCCGCTCGCGGCATCGTGCCGCGAGCGGGGTTCTACTTGATCGACACGCTCTTGGTGCCGTTGCCGGGGCTCGGCGAAGCGCCCGCCTGGCTTCAGCCGCCCGCAGTCTAGCGGCCCCGGCCACGCACGCCACCGACCACGGCAGCCCGCTTGAGCTTTTTTCGGGCACGGCTGATTTCAATCCCCTTCGGGTTTCCCCCACGATCCTTGGTCGCCCGTGGAACGCTGGCGGGCACGCGTGCATGGCTGATGCCCAGCACATCGCCGACAGCCTTTTTTGTCTTGGCCATATCTCAATCTCCTCTATGGGGCCCTGCCCCGGGTTTCTGTGTCGTGCCTGTCAGAGTCGGCGTTCGATACCAGTGGATGAGCGCTATGCGATTGGCGATAGGCTGATCGTCGACTTGGCGACGATGTGCGAGGCCCTTCAAGAGCGGAGCGAATTCGCCACGAGTGGACCTGCGGCGATCATGAAGGTCCTGAAGGTTCATGACGATGAGGCGCCTAGCGTACATCAACGCACCCAGCCAGGGCCAGATGGCTGTCCCGCCCGGTGTTCGAGGATCGCATCGTGGGGCGGGGTCGATCGAGCGATGTCAGCGGTCGATTGCCTGGCGGGCCGATCACGTTCCGGAGCGGTCGGTCGGACCTGCGCGCACGCGATGGTCGAGACACGGACGACGAACTCGAGGCCAAGGCCGCGCAATGCCACGGCTCGTCATGCCGCGTGCGTTCGCTGAGCGAGCCGTCGCCCCTTTCTTCTCATCATCAGGTTCAGATTCCCAGCGCAACCATTCAGCGACAGGATCTGGGAGCGACGCGCAGAGCCACTGGCTGAATTTTTGCTATGTGCGTTCAAGAGCGCGCTCTCACTGAGCTATTGGCTCCCTGAGCGAAGCTCTTGCTGAGAAAATTTCCCGATTCGCGTCGACCAAGGAGAGGCCATGGTGTGTATCCGACCGTTTTTGATGTTCTTGGTGATGGCAATGCCGGTACTGACCGCCGTAGAAGCCGGTGCGCAGACGACCCAGACGCAGCCGGTTCAAACGGTGACGGTGACAGTTCAGACTCAACCGTCCGACCGCCCGTGGAGCTTCGAGGTGGACTTCGGCTTGGACAACAGCATCAGCGGCAACATCAACTCGGGCGCGATCGGCACGCTCGAGGACCGGCCGGTCGTGATCCTGGCCAACTCGTACGAAGACGTCTATGGCACGGGTATCCACTTCCGGTTCGGCGGCGGCTACATGCTCAACGACGAGTCGGAAATCCGGGTCACCTTTTCCCTGCAATCGCTCGACGCCGAGCTGACGCCGCTGGGCGACATCGGCTCGTCGAACCTGTACGCGCAGTACGACGACTATCAGAGCTTCGGGCTCGACGTCGGGTTTCGGCGCTACATACCGCAGAACCGCCTGAGCGGCATTCGGGTTTATGTGGAAGGAACGATCGGTGTGGCGTTCATCGACGAGCTCGACGTTCGGCTCGTCGCGCCCGCGGCGGGTGTGGATGTCGATGTCACGGACTTCTACGACGCCACTGCGGCGTTTGCGCTTGGTGTGAACGCCGGCACGCTGTTCAGGATGAACGATTATGTGGATCTCAATCTCCAAATCGGCACGCGCTTCCTGACCGGCATGTCCGACGTCGATAACCTGCGCGGCACCGAATTGGACACGATTAACGACAGCAGCAGTCGCTGGACAGTTCCCTTCATCGTCGGGGCCCGTTTCAATTTTTGAGGTGGGCGGCCGCGCGGACGCCGTTCAGCGCCGCTCGGGTGGTGCGGTCCGGGAATCCGGAGAATTGGACGGCGGCGCGACCGGCGCGACCGCCGCGTCCTCGAGGCCTGCTCCATCGAACGCGCGCCTGACGACCCCCGAGGCCTTTGCGTCTTCGATGAAGGATGTGACATAGGCGAGTGCCGCGGGTCGGCCCTTCGGCACCGCCACGGCGACACCCGCCGTATGGAAGGCGCCGTCGAGAACGCGCGCGCCCGGCAGGCGCGGCAGAAGGCTCTTCAGGGACTCTCGGCTCATGGCGACAGCGTCCGCCTGTCCTGCCTGCAAACGCTCCATGATCGGCTCGAGGCTCGCGAAGAGCGTCAGCGTGGTGCGCGTCAGCGAACGCGCGGCGGCGCGCGCAGTGGTGGTGTCTCGAACGCCGAGCACGCGAACGTCTGCCCGGTCCACGTCGGAAATCTTGCGAATGGCGGATCCGGCGGGCACGAGATACGTGCCTTCGAAGACGTAATAGGCGGGCCCGAAGTCCAGTACCGCCGTCCGCTCGGCATCCACAGGGAGAAACGCGACGTCCCACTCCCCGAGCGGGCCGGCAGTGGTCACTTCGCCAGAGTTGGCGTAGGCGATCAGCTGCAGCGGCACCGACAACCGGCGGGCGAGCTCGGCGGCGAGGTCCACCGTGACGCCCCGAGGCTGGCCGGTGGACGGATCCCTGGTCGCCCAGAATGCGGACGACGCCTCACCGACGCCGATACCCACACGTAGGGTGCCGGTTGGCGCGAGCTCGTCCAGGGGTCGAGTCGTCTGAGCGCCGGCGGTGCCGTCGGTCCCCGCCGCCGCCAGCACGACGAGCAGCAGGTGGTCCGCCCGCGGAAGAATCACCGACGCTCCTATTTTTCGAGGATGAACGTGACCTTCAAGTTCACGCGATACTCGACGATGCGGCCCTTTTCGACGACGACCTTCATGCTCTTGACCCAGGCCCCGGTGACGTTCCGAAGCGTCTTGTTGGAGCGGTCGATGCCGGATTCGATGGCCTGCTTCGAAGCTCTTCTTCGAAGCCGAGATGATTTCCGTGACGCGTGCGACTGCCATGCGAACCTCCCCGTGTTTGCGATGCTACGGCACTTCGGGTGGGATTGTGGGTTCCTGAACCTCGAATGTTTCCACCTGACTGCCGGCGAACATCTTGCCTGCCGAGTAGAAGCCGGCGGTGGTCAGCTTGATGGTGACGAATTCCTCGCCCTTATTCTCCCAGTACCAGCCGTGAATCCCTGAGTAAGGAGCGGTGTAGACACCGCGCGTGCCGGTGCCCGTGCCCCGCTCGAAACTGTCCGACGCTTCCTTCGGCTTGCCGTCCGGCTCGGTATGAAAATCGAAATCGATGGGCGCGCTCGCCTCCCAGGCGAACGCCATCGCGGCACCTTCTTCGAGCACGTACTTGAACTCGAACGAGCTGGACGGGCCGAGGCCGAACTCCCGGTTGTCGACTCGATAGGGCCGGGATTGCGCGAGCAGCGGCCCGTCGGCTGACGGCGAGATCGGGGGCGGAGAGGCCTGCTCGGCGGCAAAGAGGTTGTTCAGCCCGAGAGCACGGCCGGTGCCCAGAGGATCGATGCCGTACTCCGCCGGCAGAACCGCCGTCACGAGCACGATGGCGGCCACGATCAGAGCCGCCAGCGACGCTTTCGCCAGTGACGCTTTCGAGGGCAGGGGTGGAGGCGTTCCTGTGGTGCCATTCATTGCTGGAAGTACCCCGTCAAGTGATAGCCCATGAGTATGAAGCCTCCAGTCATCAACGCGGCATTGGCCGCGAACGCATGGTTGACGAAACCGGGACGCGTGCGCCAGTAACTGATGCCGATGAGCACCGCGACGAGCGCCAGAATCTGGCCGATTTCCACGCCGACGTTGAAGCTCACGATGTTGGCCACCAGGCCGTTCGCCGAGAGCCCGTACTCCTGAAGCTTGGTGGCGAGCCCGAAGCCGTGAAAGAGCCCGAAAATCATGACGGCCGCCTTGGTGTTCGGTCGAAACCCGAGCAGCCGCTCGAAACCGCCCATGTTCTCGAACGCCTTGTAGACCACGGACAGGCCGATCACGGCATCGATGAGGTACGGACTCAAGTGAATATCGGCGAGCACGCCGCCGAGCAGGGTGATGCTGTGACCGAGCGTGAAAAGCGTGACGTAGGCGACCACGTCCTTCAACCGGTAGAGAAAAAAGATCACGCCGATGAGGAACAGGATGTGGTCGTAGCCGGTCACCATGTGTTTGGCGCCCAGATACAGCAGGGGACCGATGGCGGCGCCGTTGATGGACTGAAGAAAGCTCCCGTCCCTTCGCGAAACGCCGTGCGCGAACAGGACGTCGGTCCAGAGCAGACCGATCAGGAACAGGAAAACCACGGCCGGCACCATGAGCCGTCTCGACATGCCAAACTCCTCCGACTGTTCACCCATCCTATCCTGATCGCCGAGGGTCTGACGAAATCGCTGGGTTTCCGGACTGGCGTGACTGATCAGCAAGCTCGTCGAGCCCGGCCCTGCGATATTCTGGACGAAGCCACGGTAAGCGTACGCCAAACGAATGGTCTGATCGCCGGATAGCAGGCAGATGAGGGACCCGACATGAAGGCCGTGATCGTGAGAGAAGCAGGCGGGCCGGAGAAGCTCGAACTGGTCGAGATTCCGACGCCGGTACCGGCGCGCGGGCAGGCGCTCGTGCGCCTCGCCGTGAGCGGGGTGAATTTCATCGATGTGTATTTCCGCACCGGCGCGTACCGGGCTGAGTCGCCAGTGATGCTCGGCAGCGAAGGGGCGGGCATCGTGGAAACCGTGGGAGAAGACGTCACGGAGGTGGCGCCTGGCGATCGCGTGGCGTTTGCGATGGTTCGCGGGTCGTACGCCGAGTACGCGGCCGTCGCATCCAGCCAGCTGGTGAAGATTCCCGCGACGCTCGATTTTTCGGCGGCTGCGGCGGCGATGCTTCAGGGTATGACGGCCCACTACCTGACCCACTCGACCTATCCGCTCCGGAGCGGTGAGACCTGTCTGGTACATGCGGCGGCAGGCGGCGCGGGCGGGTTGACCGTTCAGATGGCGCGCATGCGCGGCGCCCGGGTGTTCGGCACGGTGTCCACCGCCGAGAAGGCGGCCATCGCGCGCGAACACGGTGTCGAGAGCGCCATCATCTACACGGAGCAGGATTTCGAGGCCGAGGTCAAGCGCCTCACCCAGGGCCGCGGCGTCGACGTCGTGTACGACTCGGTGGGAAAGACGACGTTCGACAAGAGCCTGAACAGCCTGCGCCCGCGGGGCGTGATGGCGCTCTTCGGCATGTCGAGTGGCCCGGTGCCGCCGTTCGATGTCGGCATCCTGAACGCGAAGGGGTCGCTCTACCTCACGCGGCCGACCCTGGCGCACCACGTGCTGACCCGCGAAGAACTGCTTTGGCGCGCTGGCGACGTGCTGGGTGCGGTGGCCGCGGGCAAACTCAAGCTGCGCGTCGATTCGACCTTTCCGCTCGCCGCCGCCGCCGACGCGCATCGGGCGCTCGAGAGTCGGCGGACGGCCGGCAAGCTGCTGCTGTCGATTGGAAAGTAGCCCGCCACGCCTTTTCTGTTGTGCGCCAGTGAAGTACAGTCTGGGCGCAATGGGTCAAAGGAGCGACATGAGCGACCAGGCACGCGCGACGAGCGCAGTCGTCGATTTCATTGCCGGCGCGCGTTGGTCGGAGATGCCGTCCGACGCCGTCCACCTGGCAAAACGCTGCGTGATCGACGGTCTCGGCGTGATGCTCGCCGGCTCGACGACGCGCGGCAGCGCCACGCTGCGCGACTACATCCGTGGTCTTGGCGAGCGGGGAGAGGCGACAGTCTTCGCGCCGGATCTGTTTCGCACGGCGGCGGCGTCGGCCGCCCTTGCGAACGGAGCGAGCGGTCATGCGCTCGACTGGGACGATACGCAGCTCTCTTCGAGCCCGGAACGTATTTTTGGCTTGATGACGCATCCCACCGTCCCGCCGCTCGCCGCGGCGCTGGCGCTTGGGGAGCGCCACCGCGTGTCCGGTGCACAGCTGCTCGAAGCCTTCCTGATTGGGTTCGAGGTCGAGTGCAAGATCGCGGACGCCATCCATCCCAATCACTACAAGAAGGGGTTCCACTCGTCGGGCACGATCGGGACCTTCGGCTCGATGGCCGCCGCCGCCAGGTTGCTTGCGCTCGACGGGGACGCCGTGGCACACGCCCTGTCGATCACGGCCAGCATGTGTTCCGGCATCCGCGTCAATTTCGGCACCATGACGAAACCGCTGCACGTCGGACGCGCGGCCGCGAATGGCGTCATGGCGGCGGAGTTGGCGAAGCGGGGCTTCACCGGGGGCGCCGACGGACTCGACGGTCCGTGGGGCTTCTTTTCCGTCTTCAGCTTCGGCGGGGGGTTCGAGGCGGACCGTATCATCGGACAGCTGGGACGGCCTTACAGCATTGTCAGTCCGGGTGTGTCCATCAAGCCGTACCCGTGCGGCGTGCTCGGGCATCCCAGCATGGATGCGATGCGCAAGCTCGTGACGACACACGACGTGAAACCCGAGCAGATTCGCGCCATTCGGCTGCGGGCCGGATCGAACATCCTCAATCCGCTGCGCTACCCGGTGGCGCACACCGAGCTCGAGGCAAAATTCTGTCCGGCGTTCATGCTCTCGGCTATCGCCCTCCGGCGCAGGGCCGGCGTTCATGAGTTCTCGGACGAGTTCGTGCGAAGCCGGCCGGTGCAGGAGATGATGGCGCGGACTACGACCGTGCTCGACCCGGAGATCGAAGCCCGCGGGTTCGAGAAGATTCGCAGCACGGTCGAAGTGGACCTGCTGGACGGCACGCGTCTCGTCGAACATGCCGATGAGCGGTACCGTGGAGGCCCGGACCGTCCGTTCACGCGCGACGAGCTGCACGAGAAGTTCACGGAATGCGCCGAGCTCGTGCTCCCCGCCTCGGCCATCACCGAAGCGCTCGGTCTCGTCGAATCGCTGGAGGACGTCGCCGACGTGACCGACCTCGTCAAAATTCTGGCCACCGCCGGCGTGGATCGCGCCACGCCGCTGCCGGTGTAATCCGGCATCCACCGGCCTTGAGACCGACAGGAGCCTTCTCCAGGCGCTGCGTCCCGGCGCACGAGCCGCGATGAACCTCGCCTGGATCTCTATCGCTGCGCTCGTCGTGGCCGTCGCCCTCAGCTGCACGACCGCCGTCAACGTGGGAGTACTTTCGCTGGCGATGGCCTGGGTGGTCGGCGTCTATCTGGGCGGCATGTCGCTCGAGACCGTGCTCGAAGGGTTTCCGACGGCGCTCCTGGTCACTCTGGTGGGCGTCACGCTGCTCTTCAGCATGGCCGAGACGAACGGGACGCTTGCGCGCGTCACGGGCCGCGCCGTGCGGCTCTGTCGCGGCAACGCCGGGTTGCTGCCCGTCATCTTCTTCGGCCTCGGCCTGGTGATTGCCAGCATCGGGCCCGGCGGCACACCCACGAGCGCGCTCCTGGCGCCGCCCGCCATGGCCGTCGCTTATCGTGCCGGCGTACCTCCGCTCCTGATGGCGATCATGGCCGGCAACGGCGCGCTGGCCGGCACCCTGTCGCCGTTCGCCCCGACGGGCATCGTGGCCAACAGCGTGATGCGCCGCATTGGCCTTGGTGGCGTCGAGTGGGAAACCTACGCGTACAACGCGCTGGCTCACACGCTCGTCGGCTTTGGCGGGTTCCTGGCGCTCGGGGGGTGGCGCCTGTTCAAACGGGCCGCGCGCACGACGCCGGCGATGGAGCCGGCGACGGAGTCCATCGATGCGAGACACTGGCTGACGCTCGCGGGCATCAGCGTCCTCATCGTGGGTGTGGCCGGGTTCGGCATGCACGTCG
Organism: uncultured Acidobacteriota bacterium; assembly: GCA_963817395.1. GTDB lineage: Bacteria > Acidobacteriota > Vicinamibacteria > Vicinamibacterales > CAVPJW01 > CAWGYQ01. Next base: position 252,025 of record CAWFOC010000004.1, read on the forward strand.
GCATGATGGCGTTGTCGGTAGCCGCGATACTCACCCTGCTTCGAACCGTGGACGAGCAGAAAGCCATCAAGCACATGCCGTGGGGCGTGATTGTCATGGTCACCGGCGTCAGCGTCCTGATCGCGCTCTTGGAAAAGACCAAAGGCATGGACCTCTTTGCTCTCGGCCTGGCCAACCTGGCGACGCCGGTGTCGGTCGCACCCGTCGTGGCCTTCGGCACCGGTGTGATATCGGTCTACAGCAGCACGTCGGGCGTCGTGCTTCCGGCATTTCTGCCGACGGTCCCGGGTCTCGCCCAACACCTTGGCGGGATCGACCCGCTGCCAATTGCCTGGGCGATGAACGTCGGGGCGAGCCTGGTGGATCTCTCGTCGCTCTCGACCGTGGGCGCACTCTTTCTGGCAGCCGCACCCACAGGCACGGATACACGCGCCATGTTCAACGCGCTGCTCGCCTGGGGACTGTCGATGACGGTCGTCGGCGCCGCGCTTTGCTTCGTGATGTTCGGATAGATCTGCGGCCGGGAGAGTCGTGCGCGTCGCCATTCTCGACGACATCCACAACGCCTACGACGCCACCACCGGGATTCGCCGGCTCCGCGAGCGGGCCGACGTTCAAATCCTGACGACGCCTGTCGGCGACCCTGCGGTACTCCGCGGCTTCGATGCCATCGTCGCGAATCGCGAACGTACGCGGTTCACGCGCGAGCTGCTCGACGCGCTTCCCGACCTCAGAATCATTGCTCAGACAGGCAATCATGCGGCGCACATCGATTTCGCCGCCGCCCGCGACCGGGGCATCGTCGTCGCGCGGGCGTCGGGTGGATTCTCGGTGGGAGCAGCGGAACTGGCGATCGGGCTCGCCATCGCGGTGATGCGCCAGATCGCTTCGCTGGACGCCGCCCTGAAGCGCGGCGAATGGCCGGCGCCGGCCACCCGTGTGCTGTTCGGCAAGACGATGGGGATCGTGGGGTTGGGGAGGGTGGGGAAGCACGTCGCGAAGCTGGCGGGCGCGTTCGGGATGCAGGTGATTGCGTGGGGCCCCCGGCTGAGCAAGACGGCCGCCGAGGAGGCCGGGACCTCGCTCGCTCCGCTCGACGAGCTGCTCGCGGTGTCGGACGTCGTTTCGATCCACGCCGCGCTGACGAAGGAATCGCGAGGTCTTCTCGGGGCGCGAGGCCTCGGTCTGATGAAACCGACGGCATGCCTGATCAACACGGCGCGCGGCCCTATCGTCGACGAAGCTGCGCTGTTGGCTGCCCTTTCGGAGGGGCGGCTCGCCGGGGCAGGGCTTGACGTCTTCGAGGAGGAGCCGCTGCCCGCCGGGCACCCGTTGACACGCCTTCCCAATGTCGTCCTGACGCCCCACATCGGATGGCCCACCGACTTGGGATACGCGCGATTTGCCGACGCCGCCTGCGACGTCCTGCTGGCGTACCTCGACGGGCGCGAAGTGCCGGGCTTTGACCGCTGACCATCTTTTCCCGGCACCACCGACTGTGCGAGACTAGCGCATCTCCTCCAGAGGGCCCAGGCATGAGCGTTGTCAACTTGGTAGTCAACGGCCGGCGCCAGACAGTCGATGTGGACCCCGCGACACCCCTGTTGTACGTCCTGGCCGACGATCTCGAGCTGCGCGGACCGAAGTTCGGCTGCGGCCTCGGACAATGTGGTGCGTGCACGGTCCTCGTTGGCGGGCGGGCGATGCGGTCGTGCATCACGCCCGTCAGTGCGGTGAACGACGCGCAGGTTACGACGCTCGAGGGGCTCGGGACGCCTGAAAAGCCGCATCCCATTCAGCAGGCCTTCATCGACGAGCAGGCTGCCCAGTGCGGATTTTGTTTGAGCGGGGCCATCCTCACCGCCGTGGCGTTTCTGGATCAGCAGCCGAAGGCGACCGACGCGCAAATCCATCAGGCGCTTTCCACCGTCTTGTGCCGCTGCTTCGTGCACACGCGTATGTTCAAAGCCATCAAGCGTTACCAGGAAACATTGGCATGAGAATCACGCCAGAGGCTCGACGCGCACTGAATCGGGCGGGGTTCTCCCGCCGGGACTTCCTGAGAGGCGCGGGCGCGCTCATCGTCGCCTACAGCGCGGCGCCAATCGACCGCCTGGCATTCGCGCAGGGACAGTTCGGCACGCGCGTCCAGTCGGTCGACCCGAAGCAGCTCGACTCCTGGATCGCCGTGGGCGCGGACGGGATGGTGACGGCACATACCGGCAAAGTCGAGCTCGGCCAGGGCATCTACACGGCGCAGATGCAGCTCGTCGCCGAAGAGCTTTCCGTGCCGCTCTCTCGCGTGCGGCTCATTCAGGCCGACACCTCGCTCACGCCCGATCAGGGGACGACTTCGGGCAGCCAGTCGACGCCAGTCAACTTCAACCAGGAGAGTCTGGCGCTGGCCGGGGCGACCGCACGCGACGCGTTGATGCGGCTGGCGTCGGAGCGTCTGGGCGTCGCCGCTGATCAGCTGATGGTGTCGGACGGCGTGATCAGTGTCCGATCCGATTCTTCGAAGCGGGTCACCTACGGCGACCTGGTGGCGGGAAGGAAGTTCAACCTTCCGCTGAGCGAGGGCGCGAAGCGAAAGCCTCCGCGTGAGTGGAAGGTGCTCGGTACGTCTGCGCCGCGCACCGACATGGTGGCCATGGCGACCGGGCGGTTCGAGTTCGTGCACAACGTGCGCGTGCCGGGGATGTTGCACGGGCGGGTCGTGCGGCCCGCTTCGGTGGGCGCCACGGTGGTGAGCGTTGACGAGAGCTCGGTCAGCGACGTTCCGGGTCTCGTCAAGGTTGTCGTGAAGAAGAATTTCGTGGGAGTCGTCGCGGAGAAGCAGTGGCAGGCGATACAGGCCGCGAACAAGCTGAAAGTGAACTGGGCGCCCGGCGCCGCTCTGCCCAGCCAGAAGGGTTTCTACGATTCTCTGCGCACGCTGCCGGCGCGCGAAGCAATCATCGCCGATTCGAAGGACGTCGACGAGACGCTGGGCCAGATCGACACGCGTGTTCACGTCCACCTACCTCCATCCCTATCAGATGCACGGATCGATCGGCACGTCCTGCGCGGTCGCCGACGTCTCGAACGGCAAGGCGACCCTCTGGTCCCCCACCCAGTCGGCCTGGCCGCTCAGGAGCGGCACGGCGATGGTGCTCGGCCTTGCGCCCGAGAACGTTCGCGTGGTCTTCACCCGTGGATCGGGATGCTACGGGATCAACGGCGCCGACACCGTTTCCTACGATGCGGCCCTCCTGTCGCAGGCTGTGGGCAGGCCCGTGCGCGTGCAGCTCTCCCGCAAGGACGAGATGGCGTGGGAGAACTACGGCAACGCGTACGTCATCGACCAGCGCATCGGTGTGGGTGCCGACGGCGGCATCGCGGCGTGGGAATACAAAGCCTGGTTCACGAGTCTTGGCGGACGGCCGCAATACGAGCGGCCTGGGAACGTGATCACGGGAACGCTGGCAGGCTTCGAGCCGGTCGTCATCACGGCACGACGGCCGACCGCTCCCGAGGCGTTCGACAACGGCAGCAACGCCGCGCCTTCGTATGTCACCGGCTGCGTCGGGGAGAAGTGTGGAGGCACGGGCACGATCAAGAGCGAGCGGATTCTGGCGAACACGGTGCCCTCGCCGTTCTACACGGGTCCGCTTCGATCCCCCTCGCGTCTCCAGAACACATTTGCGCACGAATGCTTTCTGGACGAAGTCGCCGCCGAGCTGAAAGTCGATCCGGTGGCGTATCGACTGCGGCACCTGAAGGACGCGCGACTCATGGCGTGTGTGCGCGAGGCTGCCAAGGCCGCGGGATGGGAGGCGCGTCCTTCGCCGCGCCCCAACCTGGCGGCGACCGGCGTGGCGCGCGGCCGGGGCATGGCGTGCGTGCTCTACGAGGGTGACAACGGCTACTGCGCGATGGTGGCCGAGGTCGACGTGGATCAGTCGTCGGGCGACGTGGTCGTGAAGCGCCTGGTGATGGGCCACGATTGCGGCCCGATCTCCAATCCGGACGGCGTCCGCAACCAGATCGAGGGTGGCGCGCTGCAGGGACTGAGCCGGGCGCTCTCCGAAGAGGTGACCTGGAACGATCGGAACGTCACCTCGATCGACTGGAGCACCTACCGCAGCCTGCCGCTCGGATTCGCCGCGCCCGCCATCGAGATCGTCCTCATCAACCAGACCGATGTTCCGGCCATGGGCGCCGGGGAGACCTCGATCACGCTGTCGGCTGCGGCGATTGGCAATGCCATCTTCGACGCCACGGGCGCGCGCCTGCGCGAAGTACCGTTTACGCCCGCGCGCGTGAAGGCCGCGCTCGCCGCCCGGACGGGCACGCCCCAGACGGCGCGGTAGCCGTCCGTCACAACTAGCCGGCGGCTTTCAGCCGATCGCTCTGCGTCCGGGCGCTGCTCGCGTTCGGAAGCGTGATGCGAAAGGTGCACCCCGGTCCGCGCGACTCTTCCAGCTTCAGCTGCCCGCCGTTGACTTCCACCGCCCACTTCGCGATCGACAAGCCCAATCCCGCGCCTTCCGCGCCGCCCTGCGGCGAGGCGCGATAGAACCGATCGAAGATCCGCGCAGCGCGTGCCGGGGCGATGCCCGGCCCCTCGTCGGTGATGTCGAGTGAGGTGCCGGTGGCGGACGTCGACACGCGAATGCGGATGCGGCCGCCTTCCGGGCTGTACTTGATGGCGTTGTCGACGAGATTGGTGATGGCCTGGCGCAGCACGAGCCGATCGCCCAGGCACCGGAGACCATCAGCGCCTTCGATCTCGATCAGCTGCCCCTTTTCCTCGGCCAGCACACCGAGTTGCCCGGCGACCTCTGCGGCAAGCTTGCCGAGGTCGATGGCTTCCACCGTCAGCTTCGCCTGACCGCTCTCGACGCGCGACAGCGTCAGCAGCCGCTCGACGAGCAGTGAGAGCCGATCCACCTCTTCGAGCATGCTGCCGATGATGTCGCGGTAGGTCCGTTCATCGTGACGATCGCGAAGGCCCACCTCGCCGACGCTCCGAATGGCCGTGAGTGGCGTGCGCAGCTCGTGCGACACGTCCGACGTGAAACGGCGCATCTGACCGAATGCCGACTCGAGGCGGCCGAGCGTGTCGTTGAACACGGACGCGAGCCGGCCGAACTCATCATGCGGATTGTCGACGGGGAGCCGGTCGCTCAGGTGCTCGGCCGTGATCGATCGGGCCCGGTCCGCCATGCGTTCGACCGGGGCGAGTGCACGGCGGGCGAGCGAATAGCCGCCGAGGCCGGCTGCGGCGACAGCGAGCGGCAGGCCGAGCAGCAGGAAGAGCCGGAGGTCGCGGAGCTCCTGATGCATGCCGGCCTCGGAACGGGCCACCTGGATCACCACCGGCTGCGTGCCGAGCCGCGATCGTCCGCTCAGCACGCGAAAGGTGGTCTGCGCGCCCGGCACCGCCGCGATCCGTCCGTCGGCGCGCCCCGCCAGGCTGGCACTGGTCTCGATCGGATACCACTCGGCGAGGCTGGTGCGGAACAGGAGCTCGCCGGTCGGGCTCCAGACCTGCAGCCACGGGCTGTCTTCGTCGCCGGGGTCGTGGTCGAACCAGGTGAACGACCCGTCGGGCTTCTGCTCCCACATCTCGGACGCCCAGCGAAAGTCGCTGCGCACGCGCTCGTCGAGCGCCAGCGACGAGCTGCGGTTGATGAAGGCGAAGACACCTGCGGCATAGACGGCGAGCACGACGAGCATCGCCGCGACGTACCACAGCGTCAGTTTCACGCGGACGGTCGTCAGGCGCCGCACTTTCATGGCTCACCATCCTGAAGCACGAATCCCACCCCGCGAATCGTGTGGATCAGCTTGATCTTCTGGTCGAGATCGATCTTCCGCCGAAGCCGGGCGATGTGGACATCGATGACGTTGTCGAGCGTCGAGCTGCGCGCGCTCTCGCTCCAGACCTCGAGTGCCAGCGAGTCGCGCGGCACGACCTGACCCTCGCGGCGCATGAGGTACTGCAGCAGCTCGAACTCGCGCACCGTCAGCTCGACGGGATGACCGCCGCGCGTCACCTTGCGGGTCACGAGGTCCATCTCGAGGTCGGCGACACCCAGACGCAGGGCTTCCGACACGCGGCCTCTCCTGAGGAGCGCCCGGATCCGCGCCAGAACCTCCGCGAACGCGAACGGCTTGATGAGATAGTCGTCCGCGCCGCTGTCGAGCCCGATCACCCGATCGTCAGGCGTATCGCGGGCCGTCACCACCAGCACCGGGGTCTTGACGCCGCGCTGTCTGAGCGTCGTGAGAATCTGCAGCCCGTCACGGCCTGGCAGGGACAGGTCGAGCAGAATGACGTCGAACGACTCGGTGGAGCCGCGAAAGAACGCGCCCTCGCCGGTGGTTTCGACCGTGACCTCGTAGCCTTCGCCTTCCAGACCCTGTCGAAGGGCGTTGGCGACCTTCTGTTCGTCTTCGACAACGAGGATCCGCATCCGGCTAGTCCGTCCGCTCACGCCACTTCCAGCCATCCTCCGGGCGAACGATCCTGCGCAGGAGAATCCGGTGATCCGACGGAATCCGCCCCGGGTTGCCCGTGACGATCACGCGCTGACCGGGTTTCAGCGACTCGCGCGTCACGCCCTGACGTCCAAGGTGTGCCGCGCCTCGGCACTCGACGATCCATCGCTCGGGAGCGACACCGTCACGCTCGACCAGGACGTGCAGGTAGGAGTGAGGATCGCGGAACACCCACTGGGACACCTCTCCGTCGATCGTAATCTCCCGGCCCTCGACATACGTGTCCGCGAACCGATGGTGCGCGGTCGGAGACGCCAGGGTGGCTGCGAACGCGAGAACCGACACGACCAGCGTGCGATGCACGAGGCCGGCCGCAAAACCGCGGACAGTCATGACCCCCATCCTAGGAGGGCGGAGCAGGATCCAACGTGAAGAATAGCTGAATTTTCCGTCAGGAACCACGAGCCGACCGGCGCCGAGTCTGACGAAGAGTTCAGCCACTCTTCAGATGCCCGGCGCGCATCGTTCGTCTAGCATGCGAGTGTCGGCCGGATCAATCGCGGTCCGGCCCATGCGAACGGCAGGTGACGTCATGACGAAAGTTCTCGCGCGAGCTTCGACGGTTGGCCTCGCTCTCCTCGTGATGTCGAGTGTCGCCGTGGCTCACCACGGTGATTCCGGACGCTACGAAGACAAGCTGACGACCGTGACCGGTGTGGTCGAACAGGTTCAGCTGATCAATCCGCACTCATTCCTGATTCTCGCGGTGAAGGGCGATGATGGCAAGACGGTCCGATGGCGGGGCGAGCTCGGGTCCGCCGTCGGCATGAAGCGCTGGGGCTGGACGAAGGAGTCGATCAAGGTCGGAGAGGTGCTCACCATGACCGGCCGTCGGCTGAAGAACGGCTCGCCGTTCATGACCCTGTCCGAGGGGGCCAAGGTCGTCGACGCAGAGGGCAAAGAGCTCTATCGCGGAAACAATCCCGGCGAGCCCGAGCGACCGCCCGTGCCCGCCCGATAGCCGATCGCCCCTCGAGTCGTCCGCACGTTCCGGCTATCGCCGGCCTTCCCGCCAGGCGAAGCGCGAGCCCGGCACATCCGCGTGCAGTAGGATCGGTCGTAGCGAACCCCGAGATGCGCCTGCTCGACTGGCGGCGACTCCTCGTCTACACGCATCGCTGGCTCGGCATCGCCGGGTGCATCTTGTTCATCACCTGGTTCATCTCGGGTGTGGTGATGATGTACGCGCGGATGCCGAGCCTCACCCTCGACGAACGGCTCGCGCGTCGCTCGCCGCTCGATCTCGCCTCCGCCACGATCTCGCCAGAAGCCGTCGCGCGGCGCGAACACATCGCGCACAACGAGCTGCGCGTCGGGATGCTCGACGGCCGTCCTGTCTACCACTTCGTCGACGGCCGGGCCTTCGTCACCGTCTTTGCCGACACCGGCGAGCGCTTTACCGGCCTGACCGATCAGCGACGCGGTGGCCGTCGTCCGTGCCTTCATGCCCGAGCACGCCGCGACCGTCCGATACGATGCGCGTCTCGCCGATGCAGACCAGTGGACGATGGGCGTGCGCGGCCTCATGCCGATGCATCGGATCGAGGTCGGCGACCCCGATGCGAGCGTCGTCTATGTTTCGGATCTGACGGGCGAGACCGTCATGAAGAGCACGCGTGAACAGCGCGTGTGGGGATATCTCGGCGCCGTTCTGCACTGGATCTACTTCACCCCGTTGCGCAGGCAATCGGCCCTGTGGAACGAGGTGATCATCTGGAGCTCGATCGCCGGGTGCCTGTTGAGCCTCTCCGGACTCGTCTGGGGGTTGTGGCGCGTTTCCGTCCGCGGAATCTATCGCCTGAAGCGAATCCGCTCACACACCCCCTACGCTGGCTGGATGATGTGGCACCACTATGCGGGCCTGTTCTTCGGCCTCGTCACATTCACCTGGATCCTGAGCGGGCTGCTCTCGATGGTGCCCTGGGACTGGAGCCCGGGAGCCGCACCCACCGCCGTTCAGCGGCTGGCCGTCGCTGGTGGAGCGCTCCGTGTCGATCTGCTCACGCTCGACCGGTTGCGGGCAGCCATCGCGGCGCTCGAAACCGACTTCAGTCCGAGAGAGCTCGAGGTGTTGCAGTTTCAGGGTGAACCGGTGCTTCTCGCGCACCAGCCGCCACGATCCTTCGACGTCGAGCGGTGGAACTCTGCGTATTTCTCTGTGGCGCCGCCGCCCGACCACCGCATGGTGTCGGTCGTCGATCCTGGCCGCGGGCTGTTCCGTCGCTTCGACGATGACGCGATGCTCGCGGCGGGACGCGACGCGATGCCTGGAGCGACGGTCGAGCAGGCCGTCTGGCTTCGAGAATACGACGCGTACTACTACGACCGGCACGGCGCGCAGAACCTGCCTGTGCTGAGAATGCAGTTCGCCGATCAGGAGCGCACACTGCTGTACCTCGATCCGTTTCGCGGCGCGATCGTCCTCAATCACGGACGACTCAGCCGGATCGAGCGGTGGCTCTACCATGGGCTCCACAGCCTCGACTTTCCCGGGTTGTACTCGAAGCGCCCGCTCTGGGACATCGTCGTCGTCGTCCTGAGCGCCGGTGGCCTGATTCTCAGCGCGACAACCCTGGTGCCGGCATATCGCCGCCTGCGGCGTCACGGGCGGAGGCTCATGCGCCCGAAGGTCGGCGAAGACGTCACCGCGCGTGACCCTCGCGTCGCGGCCCGCCCGTCGAGGCCGACGGCGACCGACTGACGGCGCGGTTCCTCTCAGGTGAGGTGTGGTATCGTGTCGGCGCTTCAGCGCGCCGGCGCTCGTACTCGTCCCGCCCGTTTGCGTCGGTCTCTGAAAACCGGCTGGACACCAACACGCGAGAGAGCAGGAGAGTCACCAATGGGTAAACGCAATTCGATTGTGGTCGTTGCGCTCGCAAGTGCCGCGACGATGTATACGGTGGGATGCCAGCGCGCGCCTGACGAGCCGGCTGCTGCGCGATTCGCCGCGGTGCCTGCAGAGAAGGGTGGCCAGGACATCTTTGGCGGCTATCAGGTGGCGGCTGACTGGCCGAAGGATCTGGCCACACTTCCCGGCCACGAGGACTGGACGTTCGGTGCCGGCCAGAGCGTGTTTGCCGAGAGCCCGGATCGAGTCTTCGTGTTGCAGCGTGGCGAGCTGCCCAACATCAAGGAGCCCCAGGCCCAGTTGCTGCCGCAGATCGGGCCGAGCCTCTCATTTCCGATCGGCCGGCTGCCCTGGCGCGACGCGACGGCGGCCAGCCTGCCCGGCAACGGCGGGACAGGCCAGCTCGCCGAGGATGGCATCGCCGTCTGGGAGAAACGCGGCAACCGCATGGGTGTGGATGCCCGCTGGGAGCACTGCGTTCTCATCTACAACCGCGCAGGCGAGCTGATCGATTCCTGGATGCAGTGGGACGCCATGATGCAGCGGCCGCACTTCGTGGCCATCAGCCCGTACGATCCGCTGAAGCACGTCTGGATCGTGGACGACCACAAGCACGTGATTCACAAGTTCACCAACGATGGCAAGACCAAGGTCCAGACCATCGGCACCTACGGGGTGCCCGGCGACGACGCGACGCATTTCAACAGGCCGGCGTTCATGGACTGGTTTCCCGACGGCAGCTTCGTCGTCTCCGACGGCTACAACGGCACGCGCGTCGCGAAGTTCGACAAGGATGGCAAGTTCCTGACGGCGTGGGGACAGAAGGGCAACAACCAGAAGGACACGCGTCCCGCCCACTTCAACAACGTGCACGGCATCGCGGTGGATCCCAAGACGCGCCGCGTCTTCGTGAACGACCGTGGCAACAAGCGCGCGCAGGTGTTCGACGAGAACGGCAAGTTCCTCGATCAGTGGAGCTTTGGCGACAACCCCTCTGACGTGCACATGTTCCACATCATGAGCGACGGCTTTCTCTGGGCGGCGGACCGCGGCACCAACAAGATGCTGAAGTACGACCTGAACGGCAACTTCATGTACAGCTGGGGCACGTGGGGCGATTTCCCCGGCGGCTTCTGGGGCGTGCACGGGTTCGCCGTCGATCAGGACGGCAATTTCTACGTCGCCGAGGTGGACAACGGCGGCGCGCAGAAATTCACGCCGCGGCCCGGGGCGAACCCGGCGTTCCTCGTCGGCAAGCCGATTCGTTCGGCCTGGCAATAGCTCGGCGCGATCGTCAGCCGCTGTGGCGCTAGTCGCCACAGCGGCCTCTCGATTTTCACCGACCCCACAACTGCGTGCGCCGGAATGCCTCGATGGCCGCGCCTGCCTCGGCGAGCGTGGTCAGGCGCCCGTGTGTCGGGACGATCTGCTCGACATCGAGCCGGAGCCGCTGAACCGAGTCGTAGAACTGGATAAGATTCGCCACGCCGTTCGGAGGCAGGTTCGGGTTGTTCGGCGGGGTAAACGAATCGGCCTCGATCAAGATCTTCTCCTTCGGTAGATACACCATCAGCATGCCCGCGTTGTGCATATTGCCCGCGTAGTGATAGATGGCCAGCGTGCGCGTGCCGTCGGACAGCATGCGGCTGCCGATGACACCTTCGAAGACGGCCTTGCGCGAACTGCGGGCGAGCCGGTCGGGCTTGATCGTGCGGGGATTCGCCCACACCTGCTCGTAGAACGGAATATTGTCGCGGTGCGTGATGATCGTGACGCCCTCGGCTGCGTAGGCTCGGAGGCCGCCGGCGTGGTCGAAATGCGAGTGCGTGTTGATGACGTGCTTGATGGGCTTGCCCGGCACCGCCTTCCGCACAGCGTCCATGACCGCGAGCGAACGCTCGTCGGTTTCGGGTGCATCGACAATGACAACGTGGTCCGAGAACTCGACGGCCACGCTCCTGGCATAGCCAGGCAGCATCCAGACCCCGTCGGACAACTTTTCGGGCTGGATCGGGCCCGAGGCAGGCGGCTTCGCCTGTCTGATGGCGTCGGGCACCTCGATCGCCACTGAAGGGTTGATCTTCACGTCGGTGATCGTGAGATCGAGTAGAGGATAGCCACCCGATCGGTGAACAATCCGCGTCGGAAATTTCACGCCGCCGAAATCCTTGTAATCGCTGAACGACGCCTCGAGCTGCATGTCGCCGAGCACCGGGTTGTCGAACCACGTTTCGATCCGCTCCACCAGATACCCTTCGCCGAGCGTGCCCTGGACCTTCGTCTTCATCGGCGTCGTGAAGCCAATCATCGTCTTCGTCGCGCCGCGCACGGTTTCGGTCTTCACGGTCGCGTTGGCGGCCAGGGCGGCTTTGAGAAACCCGGGTGGCGTCAACCAGATCTGTGTGGTTCGGCCTTCGACCGCCGATCGGCCATCGCGCTCGACCGCGGGCGGCACGGCGTCTTGACCGACGACATCCCAGGCATGGCTGCCGCTCAGTGCCCAAGTCTGGCGGAGCTCACCAACCAGCGGCTGGAAACCGCCTCCGAGCGGAGGGTTCTCGGCCTGCGCCCGCCGCCGTTCGTCGCGCATGGCGGGCGTGGCGTAGTCGATCGTCATCGTGTAACTGGGGACGTTGAACCGGGGCCATGGAGAGTTGCCGTCGTAGGCCTGACCGAAAATGTAGTCGGATCCCCATCCGGAGTATTGAATCGACGCCAGGCTGGCGGCACCTGACGCGGCCACCGCTTTGTCGAGCGTTGCCTTCGCATCCTGGGCGCCCGGTGCCACATCCAGCAGGGCTGCCAGTGCAAGAACCACCAAGAGACCTCTTCTCATCCCCTCTGCCTCCATTGCCACCGTGCTGCACCTCGGTCCGGGACCGCCGCGAGCAACCCGCCGGCGTGCCGCACGCCCACACGCGTGAAAGCATTATGGGCTAGCGGACGGCGTTCGGAAACCGAGTAAGATGCGTGGCTCTCGGGCGACGCGATCATGAAGAGAACGACAGGATCCTCGCGACGCGACTTCCTCAAGTCGGGTGCCGCTGGAGTCGTCGGCGGCCAGCTGTCGGCGGCGTGCTCGTCGTCCGCGGTCCAGTCCGGGCACTCATTGGCAGCGCGGATGCCTGCCGGCGGACGGGTGCTGCTCAAGAGGGGCATCGTTCTCACGCTCGACCCGAAGATCGGGGATTTCGAGCAGGCCGACGTGCTCATCGATCGCGGCACGATCGTCGACGTGCGGTCTGACATCGTCGACGCCACTGCCGCAGTCGTCGATGCCACGGACACGATCGTGATGCCAGGCTTCGTCGACACGCACCACCATCAGTATCAGAGCCTCTTTCGAGCGCTCATTCCCAACGGTCTCCTGGCCGACTATTCGCGCGACGTGGGCAGCACGGGCAACCCGGCTGCAGGTGTGCTGACTCCGCTCTATCGACCCGAGGACGCGTACGCGGGCGAGCTCGTTGCCTCGCTCGGCCAACTGAACATGGGCGTGACGACCGTCGTGGACACGTCGCAGGTGGCCAATTCACCGGAGCATACCGACGCGTGCATCCAGGCGCTCAGGGACTCCGGCCGGCGCACGGTGTTCGCCTACGCGGCTGGCGCGGGTCCTTCGAGCGCCTATCCGCAGGATATTCGCCGGTTGCGCAACCAATACTTCTCCTCGCCGGATCAGCTCCTGTCGCTGGCCCTGCACGCGGGCCTCGACCCTGCGCTCTGGGCCGTTGCGCGCGAGGTGGACGCGCCGATCGTGTCGCACGGCGTCAATCAGGCCAGCCTGGCGTCGATGTTCAGCGCAGGTCTGATGCGTTCCGACAATCTGTACATCCATGGCACGGACCTGGGTGCCGACGGGTTCAAGCTGATTGCGAATTCCGGCGGGGGCCTGTCGATCGCGTGCGCCATCGAGATGACGATGGGTCATGGAGTGCCGCCGATTCAGGAAGCGCTCGATCATGGGCTGGCCCCGAGTCTGAGCTCGGACGTCGAGACGAACATGACCCCGGATTTCTTCACCATCATGCGTGCCGCCTTCACGCTGGTGCGCATGCGCCTGCTGGCGAGGCGCCGGAGCGGCGAGACCGGCTTGCCGGCACTGACCACGTGCCAGGATGTGCTGCGGATGGCGACGATCAATGGCGCGCGAGTGGTTCATCTCGATCACAAGATCGGCACGCTGACACCAGGCAAGGACGCCGACATCGTGATGCTCGCGACGAATGCAATTGGCGTGGCGCCCGTCAACAACGCGTACGGTGCGGTCGTCGTCGGCATGGACACCAGTCACGTGCGCCACGTCCTGGTCGCGGGCAAGTTCGTCAAATGGGACGGGGCGCTCGTTGGCGTGGACGAGCAGCGGGTGATCCGCGAGGCGACGGCGTCGCGCGACCATCTCATGGCGGCCACCGGCTGGTCTCGGTCCGTCCTCGGCACCGGGCGACCGGGCAGCTGAGAACTGGCCAGACCGAGCGTCTTCCGAGCCCGGGCTTCGCCCGTCGCGGCTGCTGGACAGGATTCAGGCAATCATCAAGAATCTGTGGTGATGAGACACCTGCCATTCGCACTGTCGGCCCTGGCTCTGGTGACTGCCTGCTCTCAGCCCACTGTCGAACAGCAGATCGTCAACGACGCTGCCGAGGCGCTCGGAGGCGCTCGCCGGATTCAGGCGGTCAAGACCGTCACGCTCGAGGGCGAAGGCACCGCCGGCAACATGGGTCAGGATATGACCCCGGAAGCCACGTCGCAGAGCTTCACGCTCAGCGGCTACCGCCGGGCCATCGACGTCGCGGGCGACCGGGTTCGGATTGAGCAGACGCGCACGCCGAACTTCACCTATTTTCAGGGGCAGGCTCCGCAGAAGCAGGTGTTCGGCGTCGACGGCGACGTCGGTTACAACGTGCCGGCCACGGGCAATCCGACACGCATCAGCGACAGCGCCGCGCGCGATCGACGCGCGGACATCTACCACCATCCTTTGACGATTCTGCGCGCCGCCCTGAACCCGTCGGCCCAACTGAGGAATGCCCGCACACTTGAAAATCAGAGCGCCGTCGAGGTCGTCACGGCCGGCGGCTTCACCTTCACGCTGGCGATCGACCGGACGACCAAATTGCCGACGCGGGTCGTGTCGATGACCGACAACGTCAATCTGGGTGATGTGGCCGTCGAGACGACCTTCGCGGATTACCAGGACGTGAGCGGATTGAAGCTGCCCGGACGACTGACGACGAAGGTCGATCGGTTCACGACCACGGAGCTCCGGCTCGCCAGGCAGATCGTAGATGGAGACACGGGCGATCTGGCGGCGCCTTCCGCGGCAGCTTCCGCCGAGGCCGTTCCGGGCGCCCCGCCCGCGAACGTGATGGCACAGGAGCTGGCGCCGGGCGTGTGGCTGCTGGGCGGCCAGTCTCACCACAGCGTGCTCGTCGAGTTCAGCGATCACGTCGTGCTCATCGAGGCACCGCAGCACGAGACGAGGACGCTCGGCGTCATCGAGAAAGTCAAGGAGCTCAGGCCCAACAAGCCGATGACGAAGCTCGTGAGCACGCACCATCACTTCGATCATTCCGGGGGGATTCGAGCCGCGATTTCCCAGGGCATGACGATCATCGCGCACAAGGCCAGCGCGGCGTTCTACCAGGAAGCGGCGGGGCGTGCCCACACGATCGTGCCCGATGCGCTGGCCAGGACCCCCAGTCCTGCCAGCATCGAGGCCGTCGACGACATGCTGGTGTTGAAAGACGAGACGATGACCGTCAACCTGTATCACATAGCCGGCAACCCGCACGCGGACACGCTGCTCATGGCGTACTTCCCTCGCGAGCGGCTGCTGGTCGAGGCGGACGTGTACAGCCCGGCGGCCGCCGTCCACCCCTTCGCTGCAAATCTGCTGGAGAACATTACGAAGCGCCGCTTGCGGGTCGATCGCGTTGTACCGCTTCACGGCACGGTCGTACCCTACGCCGAACTGTTGAAGACCCAGGCCGCCGCTTCGAAGTGAGAGGATTCCGGCCTCCGCCGGACGCCGCGCTCGCAGTCCGCAGGCCGCCTAGAGTCCGAGCACGCGAGCGGCGTTTCCGCTGTAGATGGCGTCCCGATCCGCGGCGCTGAGCTTGAGGGCATCGACGATCTCGCGAGGGCGCTCGTATCCCATGTCGAAGCAGTAGTCGCTGCCGAGCATCACCCGATCCACGCCCACCAGGTCGATGAGGAACCGCAGGAGCGCGGGCGAGTGCGCGATGGTGTCGTAGTGGAACCGCCGCAGATACTCCATGAACGGGCGCTCGGCCGAGCCCTTGATTTCCGGACGCACGCTCTGCCCGTGCTGCAACCGGCCCGAGAGATAGGGCACGGCGCCGCCGGCGTGCGGCAGCACGATATTGAGACGCGGATAGCGGTCCATGACACCCCCGAAGACGAGGTTGGCGACCGCGATGCCCGTGTCGTAGGGATTGCCCAGAATATTGGCCAGGTAATAGCGACTGAGCCGATTGGCGCCCATCGCGGCGGCGGCCTGGTCGGGATGGAGCAGAATCGGCAGGTTCAGCGCCTGGCACCGCTCGTAGACCGGGAAGAGCGACGGGTCCGAGAGCTCCTTGCCGGAAAAGCTTGTCGGCATGTACGCCCCGCGAATCGCGCGTGAGCCCGCCACGCGGTCGAGTTCCTTGACGGCGAGATCCGAAGCCTGGAGCGGGAGTGTGGCGCATCCCACGAAGCGATCCGGGTAGGCCGTGTGCGCCTCGATCATCGAATCGTTCACGAGCCGCGCAAGCTCCGCGCCGCGCTCAGGCGCCGCCCAGTAGACAAACGGCGTGGTCAGCGAGAGCGCGTGAGTGGTGACGCCCTGTGCGTTCATCCGCTGCACGCGCTTATCGAGATCCCAGTAGGTCACGTCGATGGGAATCCGACCCTGGCCGATGACGAAAATCGGTTGGGCTGGGTTGGAGAGATCGAACGAGACGCCGGGAGGCCCGCCCTGTCCGGCAATCGCCTTGATGAAGGGTTCGGGGAAGTAGTGGGCGTGGACGTCGACAGGCCCGCGTCCCGGCGCCCTGACTTGAGCGGAGGCCCTTCGGCCCAGGGCGAATCCGGCCGCGCAGCACCCGCACGCGAGAAATCGGCGGCGGCTCATTGCCGTCATGTGTTCGCCACGACGAATGTTTCGCATGATCACGCCATCCCGCTGAATGGGCGGTCACTATACCATCCGGTCCGCAGGGGATCAGCCCGCAGGGTCCCATCGCATATGGCGCATGCATCAGGGCTGCAGCAGTCAGGCACGGTCGAGAGTTGTGTTACGCTCAGGCCGCACGGCGATGGCGTGCCGGATTCACTCTGACAAGGAGATCGTTCATGGGCAGGACGTACGGCGTTTTCACCGCGATGGCGGTGGCAGCGAGCGTAGCAGGTGTAAGCGGACAGCAGCCTCAGGCCCCACCCCAGCCGATGAGTTTCTTCGTGACGAGCATCGGTCTGGACGGTGGCAACCTGGGTGGGCTCGAGGGAGCCGACAAGCACTGTCAGACGCTGGCGACCGCCGCGGGCGCCGGTAACAAGACCTGGCGCGCGTATTTGAGCACCCAAGTACCGGCCGGGCAGCAGGCGGTGAATGCGCGCGAGCGCATCGGCACGGGGCCCTGGTACAACTTCAGAGGCCAGCGCGTCGCGCAGGATGTCTCCGATCTGCACGGTGACACGATCGAGCAGGCGCGCCGCGGGAACAACGTCAACAAGCAAACGGCGTTGACCGAGAAAGGCGAGATCGTCAACGGTGCGGGTGATCAGCCGAACCAGCACGACATCGTGACGGGATCACAGCTGGACGGCAACGCGTTCCCCGCCGGCGATGATCGAACCTGCAGCAACTGGACGAGCAACGCGGCCGACAAGGGCACGGCCATGGTGGGCCATTCCGACCGCACCGGCGGTGGCAACACGTCATGGAATTCGGTTCATCCAAGCCGCGGCTGCAGCCCGGCGAACCTCGTGTCGACCGGCGGGTCCGGACGCTTATACTGCTTCGCCACCAACTAGGCGTGGCCTCGCGCGGAGCGACGCAAGAACGTGATGCTGCACGCGCCGGACGTCCGATTCCGGCGTGTGCACCGGACACAATTTGTCTTCAGCGTCGCTTCATGATCCAAACCGCCGAAGATCCAAAAAAGCCGATATTTATTGAGTTGACAGCCCTTTCGTCGAGACCTAGAATCGCTCCGCTTCCCAGTCGGCACGCCGCGGAGCGGTTCACTCTGTCGCAGATCGACTTCCGCCATTGCCGCGCAGCTGTTCGGGACATCGAGGTTTCGATCCGCGTGCGGGCGATGGTCGGCCCATCATCGTGGACACGATTGAGTCATCGAGTGCTCAACCACTACGTGTATCCACGACGAAGCGCCCGCCGAGGATGAGTCTGTGATGCCGAGAATGGTGAGAGGGTTGTTCGTGGTGCTGTGCGCTGCGTCGATGGCCGCGTTCGCGTCCGTCCGGGCTTCGGAGCCTCAGAGCGCCGGCGCTGCTGGCGGCGGCCGGCTCAGTACGGATCGTCCCGAGCTGTCATGGGCGTTTCCGTTGAAGGTCGAGCGCGAGTTTCCCGAGGATTCCGCGCCCAAGAGCCTGGCGGGGAGCACCAAGAAATACACAGAGGCGCAGATCGATGATCTGTTGAATCCGCCGGACTGGTTCCCGGAGAAGCATCCCGCGGCGCCGGAAATCGTTCTCAAGGGGCACGGCGACGCGATGGCTTGCGGCGCCTGTCACCTGATGTCGGGTTTGGGCCATCCCGAGTCGACCGACCTCACAGGTCTGACGGTCGAGTACATGGTGCAGCAGATGGCCGAGTTCAAGAGCGGCGCCCGAATCGACATCCCGCGCATGAACGTCATCGCGAAGGCGGTGTCCGAGGCCGAGGTGCAGCAAGCCTCGGAGTGGTTCGCGAAGCTCGAGCGGCGGCCCTTTACGAAAGTGGTCGAAGCCGACACCGTCCCGAAGACTTTTCTGGGGAACGGACGGATGCGTTTCGTCGAGCCCGGCGGCGCCACCGAGCCGATCGGCACGCGCATCATCACGGTGCCGGAGGATCAGGCCAGGGCCCGGTTGCGCGATCCGGATTCCGGATTCGTCGCGTATGTGCCCACCGGGAGTCTGGCCAAGGGCAAGGCGCTGGCGGAAACAGGCGGGGGCGGAAAGACAGTGGCCTGCGGATTCTGTCACGGTCCGGATCTGAAGGGCCTGGGCAAGGTGCCGCGGCTCGCCGGCCTGCACCCGATCTACATCGCGCGTCAGCTCTACCGCTTTCAGGACGGCACCCGTAACGGCGCCGACGCGGCGCTGATGACCTCGAGCGTGGCACAACTGACCGACGACGATATCGTGTCGTTATCCGCCTATCTGGGATCGCTGGCGCCCTGATTGACCGGTTATATCCATCGCCTGGAATGTCGGAGCCTGTGAGTGCGAAGAAGTCGCCCCATCTTCCTAACGGCCGCCCACGGTTTCATTCGTACGCGCACATCACTCACGGTTCGAGCATGAAGCAGTTCGGCAACAGGCCCAATGGAGGAGTAGAGCTATGTGGAGGCGGATCGCACTCGTAACAGGTGTTGCGGTTCTGGCGAGTACGCTGGCCGCAACAGCGTGGGCGCAGGGCGGCACGGCAAGCATCAGCGGCTCGGTCTTCGACCAGGACAGAGCCGTACTACCCGGCGCCGTGGTCACGGCGACCAACGACGCGACCGGCATCGCGCGGGAGACGGTGACCGGCACGGAGGGTCGATTCGTCATTCCTACCCTCCTGCCGGGGACCTACACCCTTGCCGTTGAGCTGGCCGGTTTCCAGACTCAGACGCGGCAATCGATGGCGCTTCGAATCGGCCAGGAGCTGAACGTCGATTTCACACTGTCTCTGGCAGGGGTGGCCGAGAACGTCACGGTGACGGGCGATGCGCCCCTCGTCGAGACCACGGCCAGCCGCGTGGGCTCGAACGTCAGCGAGGACGAGATTGACAAGCTGCCCAGCCAGGGCCGCAATCACCTCTCGCTGATGCAGCTGGTTCCCGGCCTGGTGCCGGAGCTCACGCCGGGCGAGTTCGAGGGCGGCAACTTCAACGCGAACGGCCGCGATACGTCGAGCAACCTCTGGTCGGTGGACGGCGCCGCCAACCAGGACACGGACGGTGGCGGCACCGGCCCGCAGGCGCGCATCACCCTCGACACGATGTCCGAGTTCCAGGTGCTGACGCACAACTACACCGCCGAGTTCGGCGGGTCGTCTGGCGTCATCATCAACGCGGTCACCAAGTCGGGGACCAACGACTTCCACGGGCGCGGCTTCTATTTCTTCGAGGACGAGAGCTTGCGCGCGAAGGATCCGTTCCTCGATCCGGACGAAGAAAACCCCGAGAGCGGCCGCGATACGTACGGCTTCAATATCGGCGGCCCGATCGTCCGCAACAAGGCGTTCTTCTTCTTCAACCTGGAGAGGAACGTCGTCGAGAACGCCGTCGTGCACACCTTCCCGGACGAGGCCGCGCCGATTGCCACCAACTATGCGGACGCGAGCATCATTCACGCGCTCAGCACGTTTGCCCGCGTGGACTACACGATGGGCAAGAACAACCTGAGCTTCCGGTGGCAGCGCGAGGTCGCGCCGGCGGTCGGTGAAGACTTCGAATGCTGCCAGACGCTCGACAACCGGCAGATCGAGCTCGACTCGAACGACCGGATGTTCAACGTCAACTGGACGACGCTCATTGGAAACCGGGCGACGAACGAATTGCGGTTCTCGCACGTCGGAGAGGATCGCGTCGACGGCAACCTGGCGTACATGGGGGTCAGCCCCGATCAGTATTTCTCGACGGGCTGGATCAGCGACCTGGAGTACCTCGGGCCCGATCGCGGGGGCCTCGACCAGTTCGACGTCGGATCCCTCAACGAGTATTCCGACTTTGCGACGGGTCTGGCCGCGGCCCATGGTGGCGCCGACAGCCGGAACTACACCATCCAGAACGCCTTTACCTACGCCACGGGCACGGGCGCGCACACCATCAAGGCCGGGTTCAATTACAACAAAGTCGAAGTTCACCCACAGCGAATCGGCGCGAATGACAACGGCACGTTCGCCTTTCAGCACAACCTGCCATTCGAGCCAGGAAACGGGTTCACGTATCCGTCAGAGTTCTCCATCGTTCTCGGGAACATCGAGGTGTTCTCGCGTGACGACTGGACGAGCGTCTTCGTGCAGGATCAGTGGCGTGCGAGTTCGAGACTGACGTTGAACCTGGGCCTCAGGTGGGACTATCAGGACCTCAACTCGGACACGAAGGATGCCTTCGGTCCTCGCGTGGGCTTCGCCTACGACCTGATGGGCGACGGCAAGACCGTCCTGCGTGGCGGGTTCGGCAGGTTCTACGAGTACCACGTGATCACGCTCCGGAACAATCTCGATCGGCGGGGGGTGTTCGGCCAGACGTTCACCTACCAGACCGACGAGGATCTGTCCCCGGAGGAGGGCAACATACCGGGCGATCCGTGCCTGCAGCCGGTCCTGGTCAACGATCGAGCCGCCATCGGAGGTGAGTGCCGCGCGACGCTGACGGAGTTCAGGGACTCGCTCCAGCCGGGTGCCGGGGAAGAGTTCATCAACACCGAGCCCTGGGTGGACGGGGAACGCCGGATGGGCTACCTCTGGGGCTATAGCGTCGGTGTGAAGCGGCAGGTCGCGTCGAATATCGCCGTGGGCGCCGATTTCGTCGGCAACCGCGGACGAAACCTCACGGGACTGGTGGACATCAACGAAGGCCCTCCGGGAGCCGACGGTGGAAATCGTACGTCTGGGTCCTGACGTGTTCGATCCCAACGGGGAGATCATTCCGGCGAGCGCACGGGATGCGAACTTCCGGCGGGTGCTTCAGTTCCAGACGCGCGACGATCTGAACTCCGACTTCGATTCGCTTGAGCTCTCGCTCGAAAAGCGGATGTCGGGCAACTGGAGCAGCCGGGTGGCCTACACGCTGGCGCGTTCGAACGATGTGGGCGTCTCGGGCACCAGCGCGGCGGGCAGCGTGCGGTTCTCGAACGATCTGAACCCGCGCGACGACTACGGGCGGTCGAACTTCGACAACCGCCACGCGTTCGTCACGAGCCTTCAGTGGCAGCCATGGCGCGCCCTCGGCATCGGCGGAATCTTCAAGTACTACTCCGGCTATCCGATCAACGAGACCATTGGCGAGGACGCCAACGGCGACCGGGACAACAACGATCGGCCAGTCGCGGGGATTCACGACGAGGATTTCCCGATCGTGTCCGAGCTCGACGGCAACGGCCGGGCGATCAGGAACGGCATCGACGGGGAGAGCCAGACCCTGGTCGACCTGCAGTTCCAGTACGTGCAGCCCCTGCCGAAGAACCAGACGATCGGGTTCTTCTGGGAGGTCTACAACGTGTTCAACAAGATCAATTACGCCAACGCCACCGGAGATCGCAGCGAGGACAACTTCCTGGTGCCAGACGAGGCCGGGTCGATGCGATCGATGCAGCTCGGGTTGCGCTACACGTTCTAGGAGAGGCGGGAACCACGACGGGCCCGGACCTTGAGGTCCGGGCCTGTTTTTTTTGCCTGTCTAGGAGTTGATCCGCAGCAGCTTGATCAGATTTCCGCCGAGAATTGCTTCTTTCTCCGCATCGCTCAGGAACTTCGAGTTCACGACCAGATCCACGGTGACGGGCCAGTTCAACGGATTGTCCGTTCCGTAGACGACCTGCCCGACCCCCATCTGCGCCACGAGATGACGCAGGGCATCGTCTGAAAACACCATCGTGTCGGCGAGGATGTTCTGTCGCAGGTACTCGCTGGGCTTCTTCTTGTTCACGCACTTCGCGTTGTTGCGCACCACGCACGCCACTTCCGTCCGCATGAAATACGACGGGAGATAGCCGCCGCCGTGGGCGCCGCACACCTTCAAATTCGGGAACTTGTCGAAGGTCCCGTCGAAGATGAGCTTCGAGAGGAAGAACGTGGTCTCGAGCGGGTTGCCGATGATGTTGCCGAGATCGCCGGGACCCTCGAGCGAGTTCTCCTTGATGATGTTGTCCGCGCCGCCGGGGTGCATGAAGACCAGCGCGCCGAGCTCGTTCGGCCTTCGCCCAGAAGGGGTCGAACTTCGGCGCCGAGAGCGACTCGCCGTTCACGTGCCCGCCAATCGCCGCCCCGCGCAGGCCCAGACGCTTCACACCGTCCTCGAGCTGCTGCGCCGCCAGATCGGGATGCTGCAGCGAGCTCGACGCGAGCGCGACGAAGCGATCGGGATGGCTGGCGCACCACTTCGCGAGCCCTTCGTTCTGCGCCTTGACGATGGCACCCGCGAGAGTGCGATCGGTCACGCCGTACCACCAGAAGCCGTTGATGCTGAGGGCCTGGATGTCGATGCCCTGCTTGTCGATGAGCTCGATGCGGTCCTGCCCGAGCGCACGTCCGCCGCCCGGCCCGGCGTTCTCCTCGAACGGCGTGCCTTTGACGACGGCTGCCACTTCGGGGACGGTGCAGTGGGCGTGGACGTCCACGACGCGCACGCGACGCCCGCCGATGGAGAGCTGGCGGCGCTGGGCAGGCGCCTGAGCCATCGAACCCGCGGTGGCCATCAGGCCGCCCTTGGTGACGATCATTCCCGCCGTCGCGCCGGCGACGGTCCTGAAGAAATCCCGGCGATTGGGCATGACGTCTCTCCTTTACGCGCTGATCCGCAGCAACTTCATCAGGTTGCCGCTGAGGATGGCCTCTTTTTCGGCGTCGCTCAAGAACTTGGCGTTCAACACGAGGTCGATCGTGACCGGCCAGTTGAACGGGACGTCGGTCCCGTAGACGACCTGGCTCACACCCATTTCCGCGACCAGGTGGCGCAGCCCCTCGTCGGAGAAGACCATCGTGTCGGCCAGGATGTTGTTCCTGAGATACTCGCTCGGCTTCTTCGTGTTCGCGCACTTGGCGTTCGCGCGCACGACGCAAGCCGCCTCGGTCCGTCCGAAGTACGAAGGCAGATAGCCGCCGCCGTGTGCGCCGCACACCTTGAGCGCGGGGAACTTGTCGAACAGGCCGTCGTAGATCAGGCGCGAAAGAAAAACCGTGGTCTCGAGCGGGTTGCCGATGATGTTGCCGAGATTGCCGCGGCCGTCGAGCGCGTTGTCCTTGATGACGTTCCCCGCGCCGCCCGGGTGCATGAACACGAGCACGCCCAGCTCCGCCGCCTTTGCCCAGAACGGATCGTATTTCGGGTTCGAGAGATCCTCGTTGTTCACGTGCCCGCCAATCGTCGTGCTGCGCATCCCCAGACGCTTGACGCCGTCCTCGAGCTGTTGCGCGGCCAGATCGGGGAACTGCAGCGTGACCGACGTCATGGCCACGAACCGATCCGGGTGCTGCGAGACCCACTTGGCCAGTCCTTCGTTCTGTGCCTTGACGATGCGCCCGGCGAGATCGCGGTCGGGAACCTCCCACCACCAGTACCCGTTGATGCTGAGCGCCTGGACGTCCACGCCCTGCTGGTCCATCAGTGCGATGCGCTTCGGTCCGAGAACCGCGTTGTCTCCCACTTCGCCCTGCTCGGCGAACGGCGGTGCCCTTCACGACGTCCACGAGGTCGATTTCGCAGTGCGCGTGCACGTCGATCACCTTGACGCGCCGGCCTGCAATGGAGACCTGCCGTCGCTGACCTGCGCCCGCCTGCTGACCGAAGCCGCGGGAGAAGGCCGTTCCGCTTCCGGCTACGAGCATTCCCGCTGCGGCGCCTGCAGCGGCACTGAAGAATTCACGGCGATTGGGCATGGATCGTCTCCTGTCTGCTGGTCCGGGTCGAAGCTCACCGCACCTTACTCGCCTCTCCGTTAAGGAAGCGTGAAGGTCAGGAGCGTCTCGGATGCTGCGGTGGCGCACTGCGGTGCGCCCCCGGGAACATACACCACCTGGCCGTCGGTCACCGCCTGGATGCCGTGGCGTCCCGAGGGCATGGGGGCGAGGATGGACCATCGGTCGGTCTTGGGATCGTAGGCCTCGTTCTCGATGAACGGCCTGCCGTTGTTGCACTCGCCGCCGATGACGAGGATGCGATCCTTGTACACCAGGCTCGCGCCCCCGCTGCGCGGCGTGAGCAGCGGCTCGGCCGGCTTCCACGAATTGGTTGCCGGGTCGTATACATCGTGGAAACCGCTCTTCTCGGCGGGCGAGACGTAGCGCCCGCCGATCACGTGGATGCGTCCGTTCAGTGTGGCAATGGCGAGGTGATCGCGTGCCCTGGGCAGCGGCGCACGCTCGCTCCAGGCGTTGCTCGACGGATCGTACACCTCGTGATTGGCGACGGTGACACGATTGACGTCGCGGCCGCCGACGGCGTGAATCTTCCCGTCGAGCACCGTCAGTCCGACGGCGCCGCGGGGGCTCTTGAGCGGTGCCCGCGTCTGCCACGAGTTGGACGCCGGATCGAACTCGAAGACGGAGGGCTGCGCATCGAGATGGACGTTTCTCAGGAACCCGCCCACGACGTAGATCTTGCCGTTCAGTCCCACGGCGCCCGGATGGCTGAGCGGGCCGGGCATCGGCGCACGCTCGCGCCAGCTGTCAGAGGCCGGATCGTACTCCTGCACGAGCGCATGAGAGTCCTGACCGCGGGCCATGCCACCGAGCACGTACAGTTTGCCGTTGAGGAAGACGACCGCCGGTTCGGTCCGCATCTCACCGAGGCGGGCTTTCTCTGACCACGTTCCGGGAGGCGGCGCCGGCGGGGCCGGCGGTGGCGGCGCCTGCGCGTACACCAGGCCGCTGGCAGCCAGCACAGCCAGGAGGGGTGTGGACAACCGACTGAACATCGCGTGACCTCTCGCTGGGGTGATAGAGCGTGATTTCCGGACGGCCCATTCTACACGTCGATCCCGCGGTTCCGATGCCGCCGGTTCGCGCGACGCGACCCGCTTTCGACCAGAGACGCGCGCCGTTCGTCAAAGCTTGATAGGCTTGAGGGCGACTGAACAGGCCCCTATTCGCTTGACTTTTTCCGGCATCGGCTCTAAAAACACCGCGCGGTTACCGAATCGCGCGTCGGGATAGGTGTGATCCACGGCGTCCTCGACACGTCTCGCCAACAGGACCAGTTACCGAACCTTCACGAGGGAGAACTGATGAAGCCGCGCACGTTGACCAGCGTACTGACCGCTCTCGTTGTCGCCGTCCTCGGCGTCTGCCCTGACGCGAACGCGCAGATTGGCGCGCCGCCGGCCTCCATTCCGACGGTCTCTCTCGACAAGGTGGCCCGCCACGGCTTCTTCTACGCTGGCGGCAAGTACGTCGGGCGAGCTGGGTGCCGACAAGGAATCGACGATGGGCGGGGCGATGTACGTCGAAGTGATGGTGCCCAAGCAGATTCGCTCGCCGTATCCGGTCGTGTTTCTCCATGGGGCCGGGCAGACCGGCGTCGACTGGCTGCAGACACCCGACGGCCGGCCGGGCTGGGCCTACAACTTCCTCGACATGGGCTACGTCGTCTATCTGCAGGATTTCCCGGCGCGCGGCCGTTCGCAGTACGTGCCCGGCGTGGACGGCACGCCGGAGCGCCTCAACCTGAACATCCGAACCGCGCCGAACCTGGAAGAGATCGTTCACGGCGTCGGCGGCGCGCGCTGATTTCCCGCAGGCGAAGAAGCACACCGCAGTGGCCGGGCACCGGACGCATGGGCGACAAGGTCTTCGACGACTTCGCCAGGACGCAGGTGCAGTTCCTCGGCGGCGGCCGGCAGGAGACCCTGACGCGCGATGCGAACGTGGCCTTGCTCGACATGATCAACACGCCCGTCATCCTGCTGACGCACTCACAGGGTGGCGCGTTCGGCTGGCTGATCGCCGATGCGCGTCCCAATCTGGTGAAGGCGATCGTCACCGCCGAGCCGGCGGCGCCGCCGATCAAGGGCGTCGACACGTCCAAGGTGACCTACAACGAAGGCGGCGGACTGAGCTGGGGCGTCACCAACAGCCCGATCACCTACGAGCCCGCCGGCCGCAGCAGTCCGTCGGAGCTGCAGACGGTGCTCGACGCGAAAGCCGAACCCGGCAAGGTGGCGTGCTACGTGCAGGCGGAGCCGGCGCGCAAGCTCAAGAACCTGCAGAACATTCCGGTGCTGTTCCTCAACGGCGAGGGCGGCTATCACCGCGTCTACGACCATTGCCTGGCGCAAGTGGCTCAATCAGGCCGGCGTGAAGACCGAGTACGTCGAGATGGAGAAGGTCGGCCTCCCCGGCAACGGCCACATGATGATGCTCGAGAAGAACAGCGCCGACATCGCCAAGTACATGGGCAGCTGGCTGCGCGAGAAACGCCAAACGGCTCTCGGGCCGACATGTCGAAGGCGATGCCGCCGAAGACGATTCCGACGTTTCCGACCGACGACATCGCGCGCAAGGGGTTCTTCTTCGCCGGCGGCAAGTACTGGGGCGAAGCCGGCAAGGAGGTGATGCGCGGCGCGATGTACACGGAAGTGTGGGTGCCGAAGCAGATCCGGCAGCCCAATCCGATCGTGCTCTTCCATGGCAACGGACAGACCGGCGTGGACTGGCAGCAGACGCCGGATGGGCGCAGCGGGCTGGGCGTACTATCTCGTCGAGCAGGGCTACGTGGTCTACATGGTGGACTACCCGGCGCGCGGGCGGTCCGCCTACGTGCCGCGTCGCCGGGCCCGACGGCAAGACGCCCATCGACGGAAATCTCGGCATTCGAACGGCGCTCGAGCTCGAGCGCATCTGGACGAACGCGCGCGAGCGCGGCGATTTCCCGCTGAAGATGAATCACACGCAGTGGCCGGGCACGGGCAAGATGGGCGATCCGATCTTCGACAACTTCATCAGGACCCAGGTGCAGTTTGCCGGCGCCAGCCCGGCGCTCGCGCGCGAGGCGGGCATCGCGCTGCTCGACATGATCGGGATACCCGGTCATCCTGTTCACCCATTCGCAGGGTGGCGGCATCGGGTTCGACGTGACCGAGGCGCGTCCCAATCTCGTCAAGGCCATGGTCACGGTCGAGCCGGGCGGACCGCAGATCGGCAACGTGCAGACACCGCGAAGGTGGAGGCTGGTCCGCGGAACCCGAACTCGTGGGGGCTCACGACTGGCAAGTTCGAGTTCGATCCGCCGGCGAATGCAGCCGTCGGATCTGAACGTCTATCTCGAGGAGAAGTCGGACCGTCCCGACGAGGCGCGCTGCTGGATGCAGGTCGAGCCGGCGCGCAAGCTGGTCCGCTGGAAGAACATTCGCGGTGCTGTCATCTCGGCCAGATGGCACCTATCACCGCGTGTACGATCCCGTGCATTCCCAAGTGGCTCAATCAGGCGGGCGTCAAGACCGACTTCGTCCGCCTGGAGGAGGTGGGGATCAAGCGGGAACAGTCACATGATGATGCTCGAGAAGAACAGCGACGACATCATCAAGTTCATCGTGGAGTGGATTCGCAAGAACACGACGACCTAGATGAGCATCAGGCCCTTCGGTGTCGTCCTCCTTGCCGGCGTGGCTGTGGCCGGTGGGGCGGTGACGACCTTCATCGCGCAGAATAATCCGCCCGCGGCAGGCTGGAAACATGCCTCTTATGTGAAGGCCGCCGCGCCGGGCGGGGAAGACCTCTTCGGGTACGCCGTCGCGCTCAGCAGCGACGGCAGCACCATGGCGGTCGGCGCCCACACGGAGAATGGGGCCGTCAAGGCGGGCGACCGCACGGATGCCGCCTACGCATCCGGCGCCGTGTATGTGCTCGTGCGCGGGCCGAAGGGTTGGACCGAGCAAGCGCGCCTGAAAGCGTCGAACCTCGATGCGAACGATCAGTTCGGGTCGCAGGTGGCGCTCAGCCGCGACGGCAACACGCTGGCCGTGGCCGCGCATTTCGAAGACAGCGCCGCAACGGGCGTCAACGGCAATCAGTCGGACAATTCGATGGCCGACTCGGGCGCCGTGTACGTCTTCACGCGCTCGGGCACCACGTGGACCCAGCAGGCTTACATCAAGGCATCGAACACCGGCGAGGCGGAAGACGGCGATACCTTCGGCTACTCGCTCGCCCTCAGTGGCGACGGCAACACGCTGGCGGCGGGATCGCCCGAGCGAAGACAGCGCGATTGGCGGCATCAACGGCGACCAGACAAATAACGCTTCATCCGGGTCAGGCGCGGTGTATGTGTTCACCCGCACCGGCAACGTCTGGGCACAGCAGGCCTACGTCAAGTCGCCGCAGCCTCGGTCTGGCGGCGCTGCGGGCGACCTCTTCGGCTATTCAGTGGCACTGTCTGCAGACGGCAACACGCTGGGCGTTGGCGTGTTCGACGAATCCGGCATCTCGAACGTGATCAACGGCGATCTCGATTTCAGGAAGCCGGGCACGGGCGCCGTGTACGTGTACTCGCGCGCAGGCACGACCTGGACCCGCGAGGCGTACCTGAAAGCTGCCCAGCAGGATCGCAACGACTCGATGGGTGTCTGGGTCGCGATCAGCGATGACGGCAACACGCTGGCGGCCGGCGCGGCCGACGAAGACAGCATGACGACGGGCGTCAATGCCGTGCAGAGCGGGCACTCTGGTGTCACCGATTCGCCCGACGACATGTCGTCGGGCGCCGTCTATGTGTTCGTCCGCTCAGGCCGCGCCTGGACGCAGCAGGCATCGTTCAAGGCATCCAATACGGGCAAGGACGACTGGTTTGGAGTCCGGGTGGCATTGAGCGGCGACGGCAATACGATGGCCGTGGGCGCGCCGAATGAAGACAGCGCCGCGAAAGGCATCGACGGAAAGCAGGACGACGATTCAGCTGACGGCGCGGGCGCCGTGTATGTCTTTACCCGCGACGGAAGCACGTGGACCCATCGCGCCTACGTGAAGGCGTCGAACACCGACGCCTTCGACGAGTTCGGCAGCGCCGTGGCGCTCAGCCAGGACGGGAAGACGATGGCAGTGGGCGCCAAGTTCGAAGACGGCGGCGCGAAGGGCAATGCGGAGGACAATTCGGTCACGGACGCGGGTGCGGTGTACGTGTTGACGTCGGCGGTACCCGCCGAGTCGAACCGATAGGATTTCTCAGGCGAGGGAGGACCTCTATGCGCAGTGGGACATCGATTCTCGGGACCGTCGCCATCGGCGTGGTGGCGGCGGCCCTGTATGCCAGCAGGGCAACGCCGGTTCAGGGACAGGCGAAACAGGATGTCAGCGTGGCGGCGGTGCCCGGCGAGAAGGGCGGGCAGGATATCTGGGGGGCGTACGAACCGGTGCCCGACTGGCCGAAGCCGCTGACAGGCATTGCGGGACACGAGAAATGGACGTGGGGCGCCGGTCAGGGCGTCTTCGCGCAGAGTCCCAATCGAGTCTTCATCCTGCAGCGCGGCGAGCTGCCGGCGGTCGAACGGCCGAAGACGGTCAAGATCGCGCCGAGCATCGAATTCCCGATCGGGCGTCTCCCGTTCCGTGACGCCACGTCGGCCAGCCCTCCTGGATCGCTCTTTGGCCCGGACGGCAAGACACCGGGGAACGATCTCGACGTGGGCGAGCCGGGCGTCGACTTCAAGTGGGAGCACTGCATCATGGTCGTCAACGCCGCGGGCGAGATGATCGAGGACTGGACCCAGTGGGACAAGATGCTGCGACGGCCGCACGCCGTCTACATCAGCCCATACGACGCCGAGAAACACGTCTGGGTCGTTGACGACTATCGGCACGCCATCTTCAAGTTCACCAACGACGGCAAGAAGATCGTGCAGACGCTCGGCGAGCCGAATGTGCCCGGCACGGATGACAAGCACTTCTACCGTCCGACGTTCATGGCCTGGTTGCCCGACGGCACGTTCTTCGTCGCCGACGGCTACGCCAACACGCGCGTCCTGAAGTTCGACAAGGACGGGAAGTTCCTGATGACCTGGGGCGAGAAGGGGAACGCGGGCAAGGAGACGCGCCCGGGCTTCTTCAACAACGTGCACGGTGTGGCGGTCGATCCGCAGACCCGCCGGGTCTTCGTCAACGACCGGGCGAATGGGCGGGTGCAGGTCTTCGATGAGAACGGCAAGTATCTCAACGAGTGGAAATACGGCCCCCGGCCACCCTCCGACGTTCACCTGTTCATCATCAGTGGCGATCGCTATCTGTGGGCGTTCGACCGCGGAACGTCGAAGATGTTGAAATACGATCTTGAGGGCAAGTTCCTCTACTCATGGGGCACATGGGGCGATTTCCCTGGCGCGTTCTGGGGCGTGCACGGTATGGCCGCCGATCAGGAGGGCAATTTCTACACGGCGGCGGTGGATACCGGCGGCGCGCAGAAGTTCCGTCCGCGTCCGGGCGCGAACCCGGCGTTCCTCATCGGCAAGCCCGTGTATTCGGCGTGGACCCACTGACGAGATCCCTCGCGTGAGGCACAGGGCCCGGCATCGATCTTCGATCGGTGCCGGGCCTTCGTGCGTGGGGTCGTCCTCCGCAGCACCCACCTGACAGCGATGACTGGTCCTCTCTACCTGCTGTTCTTCCTGTCGGGTCTGAGCGGCCTGATCTATCAGGTGGTGTGGGTCCGCGTGTTCGGCAATGTCTTTGGCAACACGCTCCATTCCGCCGCCCTCGTCGTCGCAGTCTTCATGCTGGGTCTAGGCGTCGGCAGCTATGTGGTTGGCGCGTGGGCTGATCGGCGCTACGGTCAGCGGCCCGACTCGTTGCTGCGCGCCTATGGATACATCGAAGCCCTGATCGCGGTCCTCGGGACTTGGCGTCTCACTCCTGCTGCCTCACCTCGTGGAGCTGTCGGCTGTGGTGTCCGCATACTCCCGTGAAGCGTCGGGTTGGTACGCTCTTTCGTCCACGTCCTACCTGGCTCGTGCGGCTATTGCGCTGATCCTGTTGACGCCGATCACGCTGCTGATGGGTGGCACGCTGACGCTTCTCATTCGGCATCTCGTGGGGCGTGACTTCGAGATCGGCGGCCGGCGCATTGCCGTGCTCTACGGTGTGAATACCGCAGGGGCCGCGTTTGGCTGCCTTCTGACCGACTTCGCGCTGGTGCCAGCCTACGGGTTGCTGCGCACGCAGATGGTCGCCGTCGGCCTGAACGCTGCTGCGGCGGCCGGCGCAATCTGGCTGTCACGACCGACGCCCGTTTCCGAAACGGCGAGCGTCGCACCGCGCAGGTCGCGACGCGCCAGCCCCGGCGCCTTGCGACGGTCAGACGGGGCTCCAGTCGGAGCAGACATCCCACCTGAAGTGGCGTCGTCAGCCACCGCCGTGGCGCTGATCAGCGTGACGCTCGCCATGTCCGGCTTCGCGGCGCTGGGGATGGAGATCGTGTGGTTTCGCCATTTCACGATCATGCTGGGCCAGTTCCGCGCCGTCTTCTCGCTGTTGCTCGCGGTAATCCTGATCGGGATAGGGGCCGGGTCGTTTGCATCGGTGTGGGTTGGCCGCCGATCTCTTCCGGCGGCCCAGTCTTTCATGCTGGTCCAGGCCCTGTTCGTGGCCACGTTGCTGTTCGGTATGGCCAGCGCAGACGCCTCCGTGACGGATGCCGCCCTGTCGGCCGACACCGCATTTCGAGCGGCGACGGGCGAGGCCGTCGTTTTCGAGCCCGGAGCCGGGTCCGGGCTCTCGCGGACATTCCGAGAGATCTCCTTCAACGTCAGACCGATGTTATGGGAGGTGCTGCTCCCGGCGCTTCTCATGGGCTTCAGCTTTCCGCTCGCGAATCGCATCACCCAGCGCTCGGAAGCTTCCGTCGGCCGGCGCGCCGGCATGCTCTATCTCGCAAACACCGTCGGGGCAGTTGGCGGCTCGCTCGCGACGGGGTTCGTGTTGCTCCCGGCGCTCGGTATTCAGGCGACGACCACAGTCCTCGCTCTCTCGGCCGCGCTCTCGGTCGTGCCGCTCTACTTGACGATGCGATCGATGGGGGAAGCAGCCCAGGTGGACATGTCGTCCCCCCCTACCGGTCTGGTGCGATGGCGCGCCGGAGCGGCTCTCGTCGCATCGCTGATGGTGGCGGGTGCGGCGCTCGCGCTCTGGATCGGCATGCCGTCCGATCGCCTCATGGCCCGCGCCATGCCGGCTTCCGAAAACGGGGAACGCCGCCTCACGCTCGTTGAGGGGCTGAACGAGGTGATCGCCGTCACTGAGCTCACTTCGGGGCGCACGCTCGTGACCAACGGGCACGCGATGTCGTCCACGAGGCCGCTCGCCCAGCGCTACATGCGATCGCTCGCGCACATTCCACTTCTCGTCATGGACCAACCCGAGACGGTGCTGGTGATTGGCTTCGGGGTGGGGAACACCACACATGCCGCGACGCTGCACCCGTCGATCCGGCGTGTCGAGGTGGCGGATCTGTCGAGAGATGTTCTTCATCAAGCCGATTACTTTGCCGACGCCAACCGCCGTGTGCTGACGAACCCGAACGTGGTTGTGTACATCAACGACGGCCGGCACCATCTGCAGATGCAGCCGCCCTCGTCGTACGATCTCGTCACGCTCGAGCCGCCGCCGATCGCCTACGCCGGCGTGGCGGCGCTCTATTCCCGCGAGTTCTACGAGCTGGCGCGAACGAGATTGAAGCCTGAGGGGTACGTCAGCCAATGGCTGCCCGCGTATCAGGTGCCAACCGAGACCACGCTGGCCATGGTGCGCGCCTTCATCGACGTGTTCCCGCAGTCCGTACTTCTTTCCGGCGCCGAGGCGGACTTGCTGCTGCTCGGGACGAACGGCCCGCGCATCGAGATAGACCCGGGCAGGCTCACCGAGGCGCTTCGCAAGGCGCCGGATGCGCAGGCGGACCTGAATCGCCTCGATCTGGGCAGCGTCCGCGAGATCGTCGGCGCCTTCGTCGGATCGGCCGCGCTGCTCGCCGAGGCGACACGTGGGGTCGCTCCAGTCACCGATGATCGTCCAATCCAGGAGTACGGCGTGCGATCGCTCCTGAAGTCGGGCGAGGCAGTGCCCGGCTCGGTCGTGGACCTCAGCCAGGTCACGGCATGGTGCCCCCAGTGCTTCGAAAACGGCCGGCCGGTTCCGATGGCCGCGGGACTCGACACATATCTGACGCTGCTCGATCGAGCGTATGCCGCGACGCCCGCCGAGGTCCTGCACGCGCGCGCGTTGTCGCGCCAGCAGTCACGCACGGTTGCCGGCAGCGCGTATCTCGGCGCGATCGTTCCAGAAACCGCGGACGTGTACGACGTGCTGGGCACGGCGCTGGCCGCCAGGGGAGAGCTTGGTGCCGCCATCGCCGAATTTCGCCACGCCGTCGATCTCGAGCCCGAGTCTGCCGCCGCTCACTGGCACCTTGGCGTCGCGCTGGCGTCGAGCGGTGCGCTCGATCAGGCCGTCGACCATCTCGACCGATCGGTCGGCCTCGACGCCGGTCACGGTCGTGCCCGATACGATCTGGCGCGGGTGCTCCTGCAGACGGGCAAAGGCGATGAGGCGGTGGAGCACCTGCGCGTGGCGCTTCGGCTCCTCCCGGATTCCGCGGAGGTTCACAACGAGCTTGGCGTCGCGCTCGCATGGCAGGGTCGGACAGACGAGGCCGTCCAGGAATTTCAGCGCGCGCTCGTACTTCGTCCGGACTTCGCCGAAGCCCGCCGCAATCTGGCGCTCGCCGAGCGGCAGGGGCGACGGATTCCGAACCAGAGCGGGCGAGAGCGCTGACCGGCGTTGGCCTGTGCCGGTACGATTCTCCGCATGACGCTCGGCATGAACATGTTCATGCACGGCGCGGCATCATGGGCGGCGTAGGAGGGTTGCGGCCTACCTCCTCGCGCGGCGCGGCGACGACGCGTTCACGGCCGGGAGTCTGTTTGGCTCGCGCGGCT
This sequence comes from uncultured Acidobacteriota bacterium, assembly GCA_963817395.1. Taxonomy (GTDB): domain Bacteria; phylum Acidobacteriota; class Vicinamibacteria; order Vicinamibacterales; family CAVPJW01; genus CAWGYQ01. The sequence goes on from CAWFOC010000004.1 coordinate 286,274, forward strand.
CCGCGGCTTGACCACTGCGCCGAAGGCCCATAGAATTGCGCGTCTTTCGTAGTACCTCGCTCCAGCGTACCGGCGCGCATGCCGGCACGTGACCACGCGCGCGCTCATCCAGGGGTTCCCGGCGCAACGTCCAGCCAGGGTTTCGCCTCTGCCGGCGCTCGGCAAGGCCGGGCCAGTCGCATACGGCAACCTGTTCGTGTCCTCGGGGTCGGAGAGCATCTCATGGTGACGGCAGTGGCGGGAACGCGACCGAAGAAGCTCACGCAGAATCAAGTTCGAGGCTTCCTGGCCGCGTGGGGCGGCTGGGCGCTCGACGGCATGGACTCGTTCATCTACGCGCTGGTGCTGGTGCCGGCGCTGACCGAGCTCCTGCCCAACTCGGGGATCGAGCCGACGCCCGCCAACGTGGGCTACTACGGGAGCATCCTGTTCGCGCTGTTCCTGTTCGGGTGGGGCTTGTCCATGGTCTGGGGCCCCATCGGCGATCGCATCGGCCGCGTCCGTGCCCTGATGCTGACGATCCTGTTCTATTCGGTCTTCACGTTTCTCTGCGGATTCGTCACGACCATCTGGCAACTCGCGGTGCTGCGCGTGCTCTGCGGCATCGGCATCGGCGGCGAGCAACCCGTCGGCGCGGCGTATATCGCTGAGGAGCTCGATGAGGATCGCCGCAAGCTGGGCGCCGGGTTGATGCACACGGGTTACTACTTCGGCTTCTTCTTCGCGGCGGTGGCCAACTACTTCATCGGCGCCACCTACGGGTGGCGGTGGATGTTCATCTTCGGGGGGTTCCCGGCGCTGCTCATCGGGTTCATCCGGTACGGGGTGCACGAGTCCGAGAAGTGGCAGAGCCGGTTTGGCAACGAGGAGACGCGCCCGCGCATGAGCGACGCGTTCGGGCAGCTCTTCTCCGATCTGTACCGGTCGCGAACGATCGTCATGTCCCTGCTGTTCCTCGTGTCGATCATCGGGCTCTGGGCGGGGTCGATTTACGTGCCGACCGCCGTCACGCAGCTGGCGCGGGCGGCCGGCTACGCCGCGCGCGACGCGGCGCGCATCGCATCCTACGGGTCGATGGTGCTCGCAATCGGCACGATCATCGGCTGCGTCACCGTGCCTTTCGTGGCGGAGCGCATCGGACGTCGGCGGGGCATGGCGCTGTTTTTCGCGGTGCTGGGCATCAGCGTCGTCGTCGCATTCGGGTACGTCTTCTACCTGGGGTCGTCGGCACTCACGTGGTTCTTCGTCTGCATCTTCTTCCTCGGGTTTGGCGGGGCGAACTTCGCGATGTATACGTTGTGGCTGCCCGAGCAGTACACGACCGACTGTCGCGCCAGCGCCATCGCGTTCATCAGCTCGGTCGGCCGGTTCGTCGGCATTGCCATGGTGTTTCTCGTCGGCGCGGGCGTCCGCCAGTACGGCACGCTCGGCACGCCAATCGCGCTGACGGCGATCGCCTTCCTGCTGGGTCTTGCGCTGCTGCCTCTTGCCGTCGAGACCAAGGGCAAGCCGCTCCCAGCCTGAACACTTGCAGTCGCCCCCCGTCCTGGAGCTTTCCAACGCGACCGTCATCAAGGACGGCCACCGCGTGCTCGACGGCCTGACGCTGTCGATCCGGGAGCACGAGCACACGGCGATCGTCGGTCCGAATGGCGCCGGCAAATCGTTCCTCGTCCGGCTGCTGACGCTCGAGGAACGGGCGATGGCTCTGGGCGACGAGCCGCCGCCGGTTCGCGTGTTCGGACACGCGATGTGGGACGTGTTTCAGCTCCGATCGCAGCTCGGCATCGTGTCGGCCGATCTGCACCACCGCTTCGTTGTCGGCAACAACGAAGGCCGTATAACCGGTGAGGCCGCAGTGCTGTCGGGGTTTCTGGCGTCCCAGGGCATCTTGCGCCACGGGGTCATCACCGCCGACATGCGGCAACGGGCCGTCGAGGCGATGGGCAGAATGGGCGTCGGACACCTCGCTCGACGCCGGCTCGACGAGATGTCGAGCGGACAGGCCCGGCGTGTGGTGCTGGCCCGTGCACTGGTGAGCTCGCCACGCGCGCTCCTCCTCGACGAGCCGACCACGGGGCTCGACCTCGCCGCCCGATTCGACTTCATGGAGCTCGTCCGCCAGATTGCCCGCGAAGGGACCACGATCATCCTCGTCACGCATCACATCGATGAGATCGTCCCCGAGATCGAACGGGTCATTCTGATCAGCGACGGGCGTATCTCGACTGAGGGGCCGAAGGCCTCGACGCTGACGGATACGAATCTCAGTCGGCTCTTCGACCGCCCCGTTTCACTCGCGAAGCACGGCGGCTACTATTCCGCCACGCTGTTGTCAGGCTCTGACACGCCCGAATAAATCGATCACGATGATCGGCATCATCGGCCTCGGCATCATGGGCTCGGCCATGTCCGCGAACCTGCTGCGGGCTGGATACCGAGTGATCGGCTACGACCTGAGTGGGCGCTGCCGCGCCCGCCATCGCCGGCAGAAAGGCGTGGTGGCGTCGAGCGCCGACGAGGTGGCCCGGCGGGCCGACGCTGTGATCTGCTCGCTGCCCTCCGCAGAATCCCTGCTCGACACGGCTCGAGCGATCGCGGCTGCGGGACGGGCGAGTCAGATCGTCATCGAGACCAGCACGCTGCCAATCGCGGTCAAGGAAAAAGCCCGGCAGGCGCTCGCGGTCTCGGGCAGAACCCTGCTCGATTGCCCGCTGAGCGGCACGGGCGCTCAGGCGCGCGTCAAGGACCTGGTCGTGTATGTGAGCGGCGAGCGTCGCGCCTGCCGCCGCGTCACCCCGATCCTCGAGGGTTTCTCGCGCGCCCACTATTACGTGGGCCCGTTCGGCGCAGGATCGAAGATGAAGTTCGTGGCGAATCTGCTCGTGGCCGTGCACAACGTCGCCGCGGCCGAGGCGTTCGTGCTGGCCATGAAGGCCGGCCTCCCGCTCCCGATGGTGCTGAAGGTCATCGGCGACAGTGCCGGCAGCTCGCGGATGCTGCAGGTGCGCGGGCCGATGATGGTGAAGGGTGATTACCGCGCCGCGACGATGAAGCTGGACGTCTGGCAGAAGGACATGGCGATCATCGCCGAGTTCGCGCGAGAGCTCGTGTGTCCGACGCCGCTCTTCGCCGCCAGCGCGCCCATCTACGCGGCGGCGCTGGCCTCAGGCCGTCGAACGGAGGATACCGCGGCAGTTTGCGCGGTGCTCGAAGGGATGGCGGGCGGGTGAGACCGAATCGGAAACGCTCGGAGGACGGGCGCGGCCGTGCCGCGAGCACGTCTCGTCGCCGTCGCCGCCGGTGACCTTCTGGTCCGAATCTGCGCTCGCGTCCGCTACTGAAACGCTCCCGCGCTCTCGAGCAGCCCCCAGCATTTCGTTCCGAGCTTTTCCCTCCAGGTCGCATAGACGCCCGACAGCTTCTTTCGGAACGGTGCAGATTCCACGTCGTTGAACGACAATCCGAGGCTCGCGAGCGCTCCCCGCGACTTCGTGTTCATGGCTTCCTGATCCTGCCGCTGCAGGCGCACGTATTTCTCCGCATTGCGCTCGATGACCGATGTGATGTCGTCGGGCAGGCGGTTCCACGTCGGCAGGTGCGCGAGCAGGTTGAAGCCTGACCACATGTGGTTGGTCATCGTGATGTATTTCACGACCTCGTAGATCTTCAGCAGTTCGACATAGGCGAGCGGGTTCTCCTGCGCGTCGACCTGCCCGACGCGCAGCGCTTCGCGGATGCCGTCGCTGTTGACCGTCACCGGCTCGGCTCCCAGCGCCTTGAAGGTGTCGGAGAACATCTGGCCGGCCGGAATTCGCATCCGGATGCCGATGAGGTCGTCGGGCGCGAGAATCGGCCGCTTCGAGCAGGCGATCTGCCGCATCCCATTGTCGAAGGCGCCCACGGGGAAGCCGTGAATGCCCTTGGCCTGCCATTTCCTGACGCAGGTAGGCACCGAGCGGGCCGTCGACCGCCTGATGGGCATGCGCGGCGGACCGGAAGGCAAAGGGCACCTGCTGAACCTCGGCAACCGGGACGACGTTTCCCAGGATGCCGCCCATCAACGTGAAGAACTGAATGTCGCCGGCGACGAGCATCTTGAGCGCCGCCGGGTCGCTCCCCTGAATCTTGTTGTTCGAGGGGAAGACCTGTGTGTCGACGCGTCCCCCGGTTTCGGTCTTGACGGCAGCCCACATCTCCACGAGACGCTGATGCAGCGGGCTCTCCGCCGGCTGGTTGTGAAACTGCGTGAACGTGTAGTCGGCCGCGCGGAGCGACCTGCTCAGCAACGCGACGGATCCGAGCGTGGCGCCGGCGACGAAATCGCGGCGTGTATGCAGTCTGGACATCGTCTGACGCTCCGCGGGAGTGATCCTCCGCCCTCGTGCTGCGTGCGGCCCGGGCCCCGACCTCAGGTCACTTTGGTTCGTGCCCGACTCTGCGATGAGATCATCGCACAAAACGCACGAATCGCTCGAGTCGGCTCGGCGAAGGTATCGTCTCGCGCTGTCGCCAGGCCAGCCGTCGCTCGCTTGAAGTCCGACAAAATTGTTCCTTGCGTGCGCGCAACGAGATGCGCGGCGGGAGAGGACAAAAGGCTGAGTGGTGAGGAAGTTCTCGTGTCCGAAATCTTGGATGTTCGAAATCTTGGATCCATGCGGCTGGGCAGAAAACAATTCGTAAATATTTAGAGATTTCGCATTGACACGCTTACCGGCCGGTCCTAGAATCGGCCCACTTTCCGCCGGTCCCACACCGGTGCGAGAAGCTGGCAACCAGGCGGACGGGACGAGGCTCAATGCAGTTTCAGGTCGCTGATCGACAGCGCTCACGACAGCGTGGTGTGATGGATCGCCAGCTCACTGATCGTGAGCAGCAGGGGGCGACGAGACACCAGCGAGCCTGCGATCGCTCGAACGATGCCCGCCTCGAATCCCACTGTTCCGGTTACCCAGACAAGACGAATCAATTGATCGTGCATTCTTGATCGCGCAGAACCAGCAATTGCCACGTGTGCTGTACCCGGGCGCTCAAAGTCAAATGAAGCGGGAATCGAAACAGTTTCATCGGATGCTCGAGGCAAGCATTTGTCGCTCGTGCTTTGGCATGCCTTCTTGTGAGGGGGTTCTATGAGTTCGAGTGTGTTGAGGAAGACTCTTGATCGTGCTCGTCGCGATCCTGGCGATCCCGGCTGCGGGATTCGCCCAGGAAGCCGTATTGACCGGCACGGTGACGGACTCCACGGGCGGCGTGCTGCCCGGGGTGACCGTCCGGGCGGTTAACGAAGCGAACGGCTACACGTTCGACGGCGTGACCGACGAACGCGGCTTTTTCCGCATTCCGGCACGGATCGGCTCCTACCAGATCACGACCGAGCTGGCGGGCTTCACAACCGTGACGCGCGGCGGTGTGCAGCTCCTCGTCGGGCAGACCGCCGAGGTGCGCCATACAGATGACGCCGTCAGCGCTGCAGGAATCGGTCACCGTGACCGGTGAGGCGCCGCTGCTCGATACCAGCCAGTCCTCGCTTGGCGGCAACATCGACTCCAATCAGATGAGCGAGCTGCCGGTGCAGGGCCGTGAGTGGACGTCGCTGGCGCTCCTGGCGCCGGGCAACCGGACCACCGCCATGGGCAACGGACAGCCCGTGCAGGACCGGAACGACGGCGAGGCGCGGGACTTCCAGCTCAATATGGACGGCCAGCAAATCACGTCGAACCTGGGCACCGGAAACCAGCCGTACTACAGCCAGGATTCGATTGCCGAGTTCCAGTTCATCTCGAACCGGTTCGATGCGACGCAGGGTCGATCGGCCGGCGTGCAGGTGAACGCCATCACCAAGTCGGGGACCAACCGGTTCGCGGGCTCGTTCAACGGCACCTTCCGAGACGACTCGCTGAACGCCGAGGATCACGTGCTCGGCGTGGTCGTGCCGTACTCGAACCAGCAGTACAGCGGCACGATCGGCGGACCGATCATCAGGGACAAGGTGCACTTCTTCGGCAATTACCAGTACGACCGCGAGCCGCGCACCAGCATCTGGAACACGCGCTACGACGAGTTCAACATCTCGCTCGACGGCAAGAACACCAGGAAGATGGGCGGCGGCCGTGTGGACTATCAGCTGTCGCCGCAGACGCGCATCATGGGCAAGGTGCACGCCGCCAAGCGGTTCGATCCCTTCGGGGCCGGCAACAGCAACCATCCGGCCGGAACGAACACGGTCGAGGAGATCAATCGTGAGGCCCTGGGCTCAGTCACGCAGGTGTTGAACAGCCGGGCGCTCAACGAGATCAAGGTTGGGTACTCGAAGTTCCAGCTGACCAACGCGAACCTGACGCAGTGGACGCTCGGCCCGCAGACCGCCGTCACCGCCACGCTCGGCGGTCCGCGCATCCGGTTCCAGGGCTTCCAGGTGCCGGGGAACCAGAATCACCCGCGCACGCGGTATCAGGAGAACCTGATGTTCCGCGACGACTTCACCTATTCGTTCGATGGGCGGGGCCGGCACGACATCAAGACCGGCGCCGAGTTCGTCCGGTATCACGAAGTCACGCGCAACTGCCGCAACTGCAACCCCGCGATCGACGCGGCAGGCTCTCCGCCGCCGGACAATCTGCCTGCGCTCCTGCCCGACTGGCAGAGTGCCGACACGTGGGACTTGAACGCGCTCAATCCGCTCATCCGGCGCTACACGGTGGGTGTGGGCGACTTCCGCGTCGACTTCAACCAGAACCGGTTTGCCACGTGGTTGCAGGACGACTGGAGAACGACCGATCGGCTGACGATCAATCTCGGCCTCCGCTACGACCTCACGACGAACGGGTTCGCGAACGACGCCGAGTTCCCGCCCTTCGTGGAGTCCGGACGGCCCGACGACACCAACAACATCCAGCCGCGGCTCGGCTTCGCCTATCAGCTGAACGATATGACGGTCCTCCGCGGCGGCACCGGTATCTACTACGGCGACGCGCTGTCGGCCGATGCCAACTGGATGTACGGGAACACCCAGATCGCCACGATCCAGATTTCGAACGACGGGCGGGCGGACTTCGCGACCAACCCGTTCAATGGCGAGGCCGTGCCGAACTATGACGAGGCGCAAACTCGCTTCTGTCACGTGAACGGCAATGCGCCTGGCTGTCTGATCGCGGCCGCGCAGGAACTGGCGCCTCCGGCCGAGTTCACGCGCGTCGCGCAGTCGTGGCAGAGCTCCATCGGCGTGCAGCGTCAGTTGCGCTCCGACATGGCGTTCGAGGTGGACTACGTGTTCAACCGGGCGCGCCAGGAAAAGCTCGTCCAGCAGAACATCAATCTCATCTTCGATCCGAATACGCAGGCCAATCTGCCGTTCTCGGAGCGGGACGAACCGTCCCTACCCGGACTTTGGCGTCGTGTCGATGAGCTTCCACAGGGGCCGATCGAATTACCACGGCCTGCAGACCGCCTTCACCAAGCGGTTCAGCAACAACTGGCAGGGGTCGGCCACTTACACCTTGTCCAGTCTGTATAGCGGGGAGGGGCAGCCCTTCAGCGGGCTCAACGAAGTGACCTTCCCGCTGGCTCCGGATCTGGGCGACGACTACTCCCTGGCTGTCACCGACCAGCGCCATCGCTTCGTGTTCAACGGGATCTATCAGTTGCCGGCGGGCTTCCAGCTGAGCGGCCTGTACTTCTTCGGGTCCGGTGAGCGACAGAACACCAGCTTCGGTGGCGACATCCGCGACATCGGCACCGATGGCAGCAACCGGCTGAGGGAAGACGGCACGATCGTGGAACGTAACGACCTGGTGGGCGATCAGGTTCACCGCATCGATCTTCGCCTGCAGAAGCGGTTCAACCTCGGCGGCAACGTGTCGGTCGACGGGATCATGGAGATCTACAATCTCTTCGATCACGCCAACTTCGGCACCTACATCACCGAGGAATCGGACCCGGACTTCGGACAGCCTGACGTGAACACGAACATTGCGTACGGCCCGCGCGTCATCTCGTTCGGGTTCCGGTTCCAGTTCTAGGCACGTCGTTCGATTCGTGAAGTCGTGACCATGCGGGGCCGGGCAGGTCATCCTGCCCGGCCCCGTGTATTTTGGCCCCGCCCGTCGCGCGCCGTTCCTGCCGCCGCAAGGAGGATCGATGCCTGTCGTAAGAGCCGCGCTGTTTGCCGCAGGACTCGCTGCCGTCGCGCTGATGCACTCACAGGCGGTGCACACGCAGCAGGCCCCGTTCCGACTCGAGGAGGCGACGATTGCCGACGTGCATCGCGCCATCCAGCAAGGCCAGCTGACCTGCCGAGGCCTGGTTCAGGCCTATATGGATCGGGCGCGCGCCTACAACGGGACGAGCAACAGGCTCGTGACGAGGGACGGCGCACCCGTTCCGCCCGCACCGGGCACGGTCCGCGCGGGCGCACCCCTGAGCTTTCCCACTGAGACCGTGGCCATCGGCACGCTGTTGCCGAACTTCGATCGCTACAAGGGGCCGCCCATCGAGTTCGGCAGGATGGAGCCGACCGCGTCGGATCCGAGCGTCCAGCAACAGTACGGCATGACGGTGGGCGTTCCGAACGCGGGGCAGATCAACGCGCTGGGCACGCTCAATCTTCGGGGTGAGCGGTCGGTGACGTGCAAGGACGCGCGCGATCGTCATCCATCTTCCGGTCCGCTGCCGCCGGGCTCGCCGCCCGTCTGTGAGGAGTTCCGCCGGCAACCGGACGCGCTGGAGCGCGCCGCCGAGCTGGACGCACAGCACGGGCGCACGCCGAACCTGGCGGAGCTGCCGATGTACTGCATTCCCTTCTCGTTCAAGGATCCCTTCGACACGAAGGACATGCGGACCACGGCTGGAGCCGACGCCCGTTACGACATCGATTTCCCGGCCCGGGATCACACGCTCGTCGATCAGCTCCGACGGAAAGGCGCCGTCATATACGCCAAGTCAGTGCTCACCGAGTACAACGGACGGGCGGGCGATCCGGGCGGGCGGCACAATCCGGACAAGATTCTGGTGTCGACGCTGGGCTATCAGCGCAGCAGCTGGGCCGGCAACCCGTCCACCGTCTACGACACGACACGCGCCGCGTCGCTGGGCTCGAGCTCAGGGTCGGGCGCGTCGGTGAGCGCGAACCTCGTGATGTGCGGCCTCTGCGAGGAGACCAGCATGTCGTGCCGCGGACCGGCCAATCACAACTCCGTGGCGTTGCTCCTGCCGCATAAGGCGCTCATCTCGTTCCAGGGCGGCGCGATCGGCTCAGACATTCACAACGATCGCGCCGGCATCCACTGCCGGAGCATCACCGATTCGGCCAGGGTGCTCGACGCGCTCAGGGATCCCGTCCACGGCTTCTACGATCCGCGCGATGTCTTCACCACCATCCCCAGAACGAGCGTGCTTCAAGGCTCGTACGCGGCCAGCGCGGCGGCTCCGGGGCAGTCCGGGTCGCTCAAGGGGCTTCGCATCGGCGTCATCCGCGAATCGATGGTGACCTTTCCGGGAATCAAGGCGGATGAGCCCATCACCACAGCGGCGGCCAAGGAGATCAAGGACGTGCTCGGCGCCCAGCTGGGCGCCACGCTCGTCGAGTCGATCGATCCGCTCTTCGCCGACGACACGGCGATCGAGAACATGACGACGAGCTACACGCGCGCGCTCGCCGAGCTCGTGCCGGTGTTCTTTCCCGGACATCCTGTACCGACTGACGCCTGGGGGCACGCCGCTCTTTCCGGAATTTGCGGCCATGATCAAGCCCACCGAGTTCGCGCCCGGCAAGACATTCGGATCGGGGACGATGACGCCGGTCGATTACATGGTCGCGCTGGCCGACGGTAAGGTGGCTCCTCCAGCCCGGTTGAATATCCGGCAGCTGCAGCAGGTGGCCGAATCGAACTCGTTCCGCTTCCACTTCGTGCAGTACGCCACGCGGCGCGCCGCCGACTGGAAGGCGCGCGGCTTCGAGGAGACCCTGGTGGACTTTCCGACCTTGAACGCGCGGTCGAAGTTCTGGGGCGACGATCAGCGGGCGGCCTTCAAGAACTGGGAGGAGGTCGAGGACATGATGAATCCGCTCGGTGAGCGGCAGGGAATTCACGAGCGGATGCTCCTCCGCGAGCTGCTGCGACGAACCGAGATGAAGGTCATGGTCGAGAACAGGCTCGACGTGGTCGTGCGGCTGCACACCTCGCTCGCTCCCGGAAAGATCGGGCTGGCGGGGCAGCCGGGACCTGCCGGCGATCTTCGCGGAGACATCAGGATGGGTCCGTATGCCGGACTCACCGAGGTACTCATCCCGGCAGGGTACGTGCGGACCGTCTACGATCCCACATTCGTGCTGAGCGCAGATGGGACCGAATATCTCGACACGGCGAACAACGACGCGCCGACGCCGCTGCCCCCGCCTGGCCTGCCGTTCTCGCTGGTGTTCCGGGCCGATCCGGGGAAGGAAGACGTGATTCTAAGAGTGGCCTCCGCGTACGAGGCGGCGTCGAAGCGACGAGTGCCCCCGCCGATGTTCGGACCGTTGGCGGAATCCAGAAGCAACCGGTAGCCTCGCCGCACGCCGGCCGCCGAGGGTCGTCTCGACGCGCTACTGCGGCGCGAAGACGAGCAGCACGTTGCCCGGCGACCCGTTGCCGAGCCCGACGTATCCGCCCGGTACGAACATCAACCCGCCGGCGATGGTCGGTCCCGGCGCCCCCATCGATCCGCCGCGCGCCGGGACGCTGTTGACGGTCTTGAAGTCCTGCTGCGTGTCGAAGGTCCAGATCGTCTGGCCCGTCTCGGCCGAGAGTGCGCGAAGCATGCCGTCGCGGCCGCCTGCGAACACGACGCCTGGAATGGCGGTCAAGGCCGCCGTGATGCCGGCGCGGTCACCGCGAGCGGGCAGCGTCACGGCCCACTTTCGCTGGCCCGTCGCGATGTCGAGCGCCGCGACGAGATCGTTGCTCAATCCGAAGTAGGCGACGCGCTCGTCGGCAGCGCCGCCGAACAGGATTTCCGCCTCGCCCACTTTGTCCACGAGAAGGACTTTCCAGGCCAGCGCCCCCTGCTTGTCCGGATCGTGCGCCCAGACCTCGCCGCTTTTCTGGCCGGCCAGCAGGAGCCTCGCTCCGTTCGGCAGCGTGGAGAGGATCGGCGAGGTTCCGAAGTCGTAATCCGGCCCCAGCTCCTTCGGACAGTTTTCCGTGGGTTGCTGAGCGCAACCCACCAGCCACGCATCGTTCTCCGTGTCCTGAACAGACCAGAGCACTTTCCCGGTGTCCATGTGCAGCGCCATCACGGCGTCGGTCGTGGCAGGCGCTGGCAGCGTATAGGCGTCGCCCGTGGCAATGTAGACCGCGCGGTTCCCAGGATCGATCGTGGGGGCGTGCCATACCGCAGCGCCGGCCGGCGCCCAGAGCTGTGTGCCCCTGGAGTTGCGTCTGACGGGCTTCGGCTCCTCGTCGATGATGTAGGTCTTCCAGATCTGACGGCCGGTATTCGAATCCAGCGCGACGATGCTGCCGCGAAATGTGCAGCAGGGGTAGAACAGGCTTCCGCCCGCAGCTTCCTCCCGTGAGGAGACCGGCACGTACAACCGTCCCTCGTGCAGGGTCGGGGCGCCCGTGATGACGGCCAGCGGATGATCGTCGACCTTGACCTTCCAGATCAGGTCGCCGCTGACGGCGTCGACCGCATAAATGTTCGAGAGGATGTCGCCGAAGAACACGGCGTGACGCGGGGTGGGCGCGGTGACGGGGCCGACGCTGGGCGAGTTGCGCACGCCCGTTTCCGCAAGGAACGACCAGTGCACGCAGCCGGTCGCGGCGTCCAGAGAGTAGACGTATCCGGTGTCGACGCCGACGAACACGCGGCCCGCCGCAACCGTCGGCTGCCCGTACACCGATGACGCCCCTGGGAAACCGAACGCCCACTTCAGCTTCAGGCGGGGCACGTCGGCGGCGGAGAGTCCCGCCGTTCTCTGAAAGCGTGCGTTGGTCACATCGGGGCCCCAGCCGTTCCAGGACGGGCTGGCCGCCAGATCCGTGATGGGAGGGTTGGTCGGGCAGTGATTCGGCATGAGGCGGGCGTCGCCCGAGGCGGTGGTGCCGATCTTCCGGCCCGTGTACCACTCGACCATCGAACGGATCACGGGGTCCGACAAGCCTTCGACATGTACGCGCATCGAGCCCGTCGTGACGGCCCGATACACGGTTTCCGGCGGCAACTTCCTGAGGGTGGCGGTGTCGGGCGCCCCTTCGACGTCCGGAGTGCGTTGAGCGCTCGGGTTCTTGTGACACGCGCTGCATCGCTCCTCGATCTGACGAATGACCCGCGAGGCGGTCTGCGAAGCCGCCGGGGAAGCCAGCGTCAGCACCAGCGTCAGCGTCGCGCTCGAAATCGTCACCACTCGCCGCATCGGAACACGCCTCCTCGCTCCGTCCTCGGGTTTCCGGTGTTGAATCGAGGCCGCCCAGGACCGCTTTCGTGGATAGTTATAGCCGAAACCGGAGGCGCCCCATCCGTTTCGTGCGCCATCTGAGACGGTCGGCCGACATGCGATAATTGGCGACCGTCCGAATCAGCCTGCCAGCCGGGGAGATCGACCGATCATGCGCCAGTACGTTTCCTTGTTCCTGATTGTCTTGACGTGTGCGGCCACTGGTGCGGCACAGCAATCCGGCGCGCCGTCTGCCGGGCAGGAGCCCGCGGCTGTGTTCGGCACCGAGGTCAACTTCGTCGAGGTCCATGCGATCGTCACCGACGAGAAAGAGGCGTTCGTCAAGGACCTGACGGCCGAGGATTTCGAGATTCTCGAGGATGGACGTCCCCAGAAGACGGCCGTCTTCTCGCTGGTGGATCTCCCGGTCGAGCGACCACTGATGGCGGCGGGCCGGACGGAGCCGGTGGAGCCGGACGTGCGCCAGGCGACGCGCTCGTTCGATGGTCGAATCTATGTGCTCGTGCTGGACGAGCTGCACACCGATTTTTCCCGGTCAGCGCTCGTGAAGGATGCGGCGAAGAAATTCATTCGCCAGTATCTGGGTGCGGACGATCTGGCGGCGGTGGTTTACACGAGCGATCGTGTCGAGGCGGGGCAGGAACTGACGAACCGTCCGAGCCTGGTCCTTGCCTCGATCGACCGGTTCATGGGGAAGAAGCTTCCGTCCGCCAGCGCCGAGAAGCTCGCCATTCATATTCGAGATACCGCCACTGGCGAAGCGCTGGCCGACGACGGTCAGCCGGTTCGGAGCGTCGCGGGACTTCAGGCGGCGCGCGACATCAAGGATCCCTACGCCGCGCAGCGTGCCCAGAATGCCCGGCGCACGTTCGAGGCGGTCGGCAACGTGGCGCGCTGGATGTCGGACGTGCAGGGTCGCCGGAAGGCGCTGCTCCTGTTCAGCGAGGGCATCGATTACGACATCTACGAGCCCTTCAACAACGTGGCGACCGGGCTCGTTCAGGACGCCCAGGACGCGGTGGGCCGGGCGCAGCGCGCCAACGTGAATGTGTATGCCGTCGATCCGCGTGGGTTGAACCAGTTCGGCACCTTGATGGCCGTGCATGCCGGATCCGACTATCCGCAGCTCGAGTACGGCACCTTCAGGGGGCACTTCCGCGAGTTGCTGCTGGCGCAGGAGAGCCTGATCACGCTGGCCGAGCAGACCGGCGGCCTCGCCATCGTCAATCAGAACGACGTCGTCGGGGGCCTCGGCCGGGTCGTGCTCGACAACAGCCGGTACTACATCCTCGGATATCACAGCGACTCGGGCCGGTGGTCGCGCAAGTTCCTGCCGATCGAGGTGCGCGTCAAGCGTCCGGGTCTCAAAGTCCGCGCAAGGCGCGGCTTCATGCCGCCCGATCCGCGGGCGGTCGATAAGGCTCGGGCGATGGAGGTCGCGGCCGGCACGTCACCGGCGCTGGCGGCCGCTCTCAAGAAGCCGTTGCCGATTGGCCAGCTCCCGATGCGGGTGTTCGCGGCACCCTTCAAGGGCGCTGGCAAGAACTCGTCGGTGCTGCTGGCTCTCGAGATCGACGGGCAGGCTCTCAAGTTCCAGCCGCGCGACGGCCGCTTCAGCGAAAAGCTCGAGATCTCCATCGTGGCCACAGATCAGAAGGCCAAGGTGCAGGGCGGCGATCGCCAGCAATTCGATTTGAACCTGATGCCGGAGACCTACGAGCGGGTCAGTCGCTCGGGCGTGCGTTTGATGTCGCGGCTGGAGCTGCCGCCAGGGCGCTATCAGTTCCGCGTCGGCGCGCACGAATCCACCGGCGGCCTGATGGCCACCGTGCCGTACGAGCTGGAGGTTCCTGATTTTTCGCAGATGCCACTCGGCATGAGCGGGATCCTGATTACTTCGTCGGAAGCCAATGCGGTGGTGACGCCGAATCCTGATCCCGAGCTGAAGGACGTGCTCGCCGCTCCGCCTGTCGCCAGGCGCAGGTTCGCCCCCACCGAGACGCTGACCTCCTTCGTGGAGGTCTACGACGGCTCCAGCCCCACGGCCCATACGCTGGAGGTCGTGACCAGCGTCCAGAGTGCGCAGGATGGGCGCCCTGTCTTTCAGACGCGTGACGATCGAGCTGAAGGACCCTCGACCACACCGCGGACGCATGGGTTTACTGCGTCGATTCCCCTCAAGGACCTGCAACCGGGCCTGTATGTCCTGCGGGTCGAAGCCAAGGCGAGCGGGGCCGGGCAATCTGCCGTGAGAGAAGTGCCGTTCGAGGTCAGTTCGAAATGAACAGGGAGCTCTGATGCCCGCCTACTGGCTGGCCCGGGCGAGGATTACCGATCCGGCCACCTACAAGAAGTATACGGACCAGGTTCCTGCGATCATCGAGCGGCATGGAGGCCGGATTCTCGCGCGAGGCGGGCGTTACCGCATCATGGAAGGCGCGGAGACCTTTCAACGCCACGTCGTGATCGAGTTCCCCACACTCGAGCAGGCGGTCGCCTGCTTCGAATCGCCTGAATATCAGGCTGCGTCGGTGTTTCGCAGAGCCGGGGGCGTTGTCGAGAACGTGATCGTCGAAGGCGGGGACGCGACCTAGCCGCCGCGCCGGTTGGCGGACAAAACGTGAAGCGCGAAGCACGCCGGGTCTCGGCGCACTTCGCGCTCATGAGTCGCTTGACCGGTTCTACTTCGCGTTCGGATACCAGTTCAGCGCGCGCACCTCGACGCCCTTGCCCTTGAGCGCGGCCGTGAACTCCTCGACGTTCGATCCGCGATAGTGGTACGGGTACACGATTTTCGGCTGGAACGCCGCGACGCACTCGGCGGCTTCGGCCGGCGGCATCGTGTAGGGCAGGTTCATCGGCACGAAGGCCGCGTCGATGTTCTTGAGCGCCTTCATTTCAGGCGTGCATTCGGTGTCGCCCGCAAAATACAGGCGCTTGCCGCCCACGGTCACCACGTAGCCGTTGCCGCGGCCCTTCGTGTGGAACAACTGGCCGGGCTGCGGTCCGCGTTGCAGGTTGTACATGGGAACGGCTTCCACCGTGACCCCTGCGAACGTCTTCGTCTCGCCGTTGGCGATCGTCATGGTGCCCGGCAGCTTTTCGGCGACGGCCGCGGGCCCGACGATCACGGTTCCCGCCTTCTTCACCTTGTCAATCGCGGCCGGATCCAGATGGTCGCCGTGGATGTCGGTGATCAAGATGAGATCAGCCGGCTTCGACGTCGAGTAGTCCGAACCCTGGCTCCACGGATCCACATGAATCACCTTGCCGCCGAACTCGATTTGCGTCGAGGCATGCGTGATGGGCGTCACCTCGATGTTGCCGCCCGTCGCCGGGATGGTATCGGCGAATGTCGCCACGGCTGCTACCGCCAGCATTGCTGAAAGACAGAACCCCAGTCTCCTCATTTCGTCCTCCTGGCACCGGCTGAAAGCCGGTCCCAATCAAGTCGCCTTCTGGTTCATTCCCTATTGACGCCGGCGCGGCGGTTACGGCCGACGCGCAAGCCCGACAGGCGCAGGTCAGGAGACCGGCGCCTTTTGCAGCACCCGGTCCACGATCGCCCGGAACTCATCCGCCGTCAGCAGGTCTTTCTTCTCGAACGATTTGGCCTTGACCTGCAGCAGCATCGCCATGCGCTGTTCCTCGGTGGCCTCGAGGCCCAGCTTCTCGCACCACTCCTGAATGGAGGGCGGCCCGCTGTTCTTTCCGAGCACGATATTCACCGGCTTCTGGCCGACGAGATCGGCGGCAAACGGCACGAACTCGAGCGGGTGCTCGTCGCGAGCCAGCCGCACCCAGCCGGCAATGATGCCCGACTCAACCTCGTAGAGCTTGTCGCCGACGATCGGCCGGTTGGGTGGCTGCGTCACTTTCGCCAGATCCATCACGAAGCGCGACACGTCGCAGAACTTCTCGGTGCGGATGCCAAGGTCGATGCCGTGGAGGCAGAGCAGCGACATCACCACGTCTTCCATGGGCACGTTGCCGGCCCGTTCGCCGAGGCCCGTGACCGTGGTGTGAGCCACCGACGATCCCGCGGCGAGGGCGGCGAGGGTGTTGGCCACGCCGAGGCCGAAATCCTGATGGCAATGAATTTCGACGGGCTTCTTGAGCCGCTCGATCACTTTTTTCACCACGTGACTCGCTGCGTCCGGCGTGCACGCCACCCATCGTGTCGGCTATCGTGAGCGCGTCCATGTGGCCTTCGGTGGCCACCTGCTCGACGATGTCGAGAAAGCGGTTCAGCTCGGTGCGAGTGGCGTCGATCGTGAAGAAAACCGTGTAGAGGCCGGCTTCCTTGGCCGCGAGGGTCGTGTCAATCGAGGCTTTCATCGCGCGATCGACCGACCAGCCGTAGCCGTACTTGATCATGTGATCGCTGGCCGGGATTTCGACGACAACGCCCTGACATCCGCAGGCCTTGACCACGTTGATCTCGGCCGGGATGCAGCGAGCGAAGCCGAAGACTTCGGCCTTCAGATCCAGGCCGGCGATGTCCTGAATCGCCGCCTTGTCCTGCTCGGAAACGGCGGGCATGCCGGCCTCAATCCGATGGACGCCCAGCGCATCGAGCTTCTTGGCGATGGCCACCTTCTCTTCCCGTCGGAACACGACGGCCGTCTGCTGCTCTCCGTCGCGCAGCGTCACGTCGTGAATCTTGAGCTTGGGCGGAAAGGCGTAGTTCTTGGTGATTTCCGGCAGGTAGTTCCAGGGGCTGATGAACCATTTGTCGGTCTTCCAGGGCTGATGCATGGGGCCTCCGGCCAATGGCGGTGTCGGCTCTTCATCGAGCCCATCCACGGGCTCGTTCGTCTCGGCGACGACCGATAATCATACACCGCGTGAGATTCGCTTCGAAGCCTTGGCTCAGCCGTCCCGGATGGCACCGCTACGGTACGGCCGTCGAACGGCGGATCGTTGCTCTTGTGCGGTAGATGCGTTATCGTTTTCGGAGAGACTGCAGCTAAACCCTCAACAGGCTTCGACATAGCGCGCGAACCCATCGTCAACCAGGACCGAATGCCAAAGATTCAGTTCACCCTCAACGGCAAGCCTACCGAAGCCGCCTACGAACACGGCATGCACTTTCTCGAGGTGCTGCGCGAAGAGTGCGGCGTGGTATCGGCCAAGAACGGCTGTGCTCCAGAAGGTGCCTGCGGATGTTGTCTGGTCCTCGTGGATGGGGTGCCGGCGCTCTCGTGCCTGCGCAAACCTGAACAGATGGCCGGCAAGAACGTGACGACGCTGGAGGGGGTGCCGGAGGAGACGCGCCGGATCATCGGCGAGTCATTCGTGCTCGAGGGCGGCGTGCAATGCGGCTTCTGCATTCCCGGCATTGCCGTCCGCGCGACGGCGCTCATCCGCCAGGGAGTCACCGACAATCGCGCGGCGATTGCCAAGGCGCTCGACGGGCACATCTGCCGCTGTACGGGCTACGGGCGGATCATCGACGCCATTCAGACGGCGGGGGAGGCCTCGCGAAACGGCGGCCACCTGCCCAACGAGCCTCGACGTCACCTGTTCTTCGGTGAGGAGTTCGGCCTGCGCCGAAATCCGGCCTTCGGCGGGAACGGCAACGGTAACGGAAGTGGGAATGGCCACGGGAGCGGGATAGGCCACTCCATGCCGCGCCTGGGCGGGGTGGAACAAACGCTCGGCGACAAGCCGTTCGTCGACGACATGCGCGCGCCGGGGATGCTGCATGGCGCGATGGTCCTGAGCGAGCACCCCCGGGCGAGGGTGCTGGGCATTCACACGGATGCGGCGCTGGGCGCGCCGGGCGTGGTCCGGGTGCTGACGGCGGCCGACGTGCCTGGTGAGCGGGGCGTGGGCTTGAACGTGCCCGATCTGCCGATCTTCGTTGCGGTGGGTGAGGTCACGTGCTGCGTCGGCGATTTTCTCGCCATGGTCGTGGCCGATACGCAGTTCCATGCGCGCCAGGCTGCCGAGAAGATCACGGTGGACTACGAGGTCCTCGAACCGGTCATCGACCCGTTCGAGGCGCTCAAAGAGGGCGCCGTCCAGGTGCACTCGTCCGACACCCTTTATCCGACGCCGAATCTCATCGACACGACCAAGTTCTCGCGCGGCGATGTGGAGGCGGCTTTCGCCTCGTCGGCGCACGTCGTGGAGCGCACGTTCCGGACGCAGCCGATCGACCCGGCGTTCCTCGAGCCTGAGGCGTGTCTGGCGATCCCTCTCGAAAACGGCATCCGCGTTCACACGGAGAGTCAGGGGTCGATCTTCGACCAGAAACAGATCGCCAAGGTGTTGAACTTGCCGCTCGAACGCGTGGAAATCGTCCTCGCGGCCAGCGGCGGAGCGTTTGGCGCGAAAGAGGAACTGTCGATCCAGGCGCAGTCTGCCGTGGCGGCCCACCTGCTGCGCCGTCCGGTCAAGACCGTCCTGACCCGGCGCCAATCCACACAGCACCACGTGAAGCGTCATCCGATGATCCTGCATTTCACGGTGGGCGCCGACGCCGAGGGCCACCTCACCGCGGTGCGCAGCCGAATCGTCGGCGATGCGGGCGGCTACGCGGGGACGAGCGGCAAGTGCCTGCTGCGGGCCGCTTGCCACACGTGCGGCCCGTACCGGGTTCCCAACGTCGACGTCGAATCGCGTGCGGTCTACACGAACAACCCCACGAGCGGCGCCATGCGGGGCTTCGGCAGCAACCAGGCGCAGTTCGCGATGGAAGGCATGATGGACATCATCGCCGAGCTCGTCGGGGTGGACGCCTACGACATCCGCGAGCGAAACCTGCTCAACCCGGGTGACGCGTCGACGACCGGCCAGATCATGCGCGAGAGCGTGCGCGGCATGCGCGAGTCGCTCGAGGCGGTCAAGGATATCTACAAGAGCGCTCGCTACGCGGGCATCGGGTGCGGCATCAAGAGCACGGGCATCGGCAACGGCACGATCGACAGCGGTCACATCGTCATCCGGGTCCTCGAGGGTCCGCGCCTGGAGATTCTCAACGGCTATACCGAGATGGGGCAGGGCGTCTACACCGCGACGATGCAGGCGGTGTGTGAGGAGACGGGGCTCTCAGCCGACATCATGGACGTTCGCTGGGATCAGGATCTCGGCGGCAAGTGCGGCGAAACATGGGCGTCAAGAGCCACCACGCTCAGCTGCGCCGCCGCGCAACGCGCCTCGCGGCAGCTCGTCGAGGACCTGAAGGAGCATTCACTGGCCGAGCTGGTGGGACGCGAATACTCCGGTGAGTACATCTGCAACTTCACGACGCGGCCGGGCACGCCTGAAGCCGCGACGAACCCGACGACACACCTGACGTTCAGCTATTCGACGCAGCTCGTGCTGCTCGACGACCAGGGCCGCCTCGAGCGCGTCGTCGCAGCCCACGACGTTGGCCGTGCCATCAACCCCAGGTTGTGCGCCGAACAGATGGAGGGCGGTGTGCACATGGGGCTGGGCTATGCGCTGTCCGAGGACTTCCCGTACACCGACGGGCGGCCTCACTCGCTCGATTTCCGCGATTTCGGGCTGGTGCCGGCGAAGCACATGCCGGAGGTCGACATCATCCTGATTGAGGTCCCGGACGAAGTCGGCGGGTACGGGGCAAAGGGCGTGGGCGAGATCGGCTGCGTGGCCACGGCCGGCGCCGTGGCCGGCGCGCTCTATTCCTACGACAAGATCCGCCGCTACCAGCTGCCGATGGCGCATTCACCCGCGGCGGCGCCGTTTATTCCCAAGTCCCGCCGCGCCTCTGTTGCGCTCGCGGAGCGGTAACACCGCGTGTCGCGCGGTGGACGGCCGCGCGGCCGCCGGTGTATAGTGCCGAGCGCTTTTTTGCGCATTTTTCTGTGATCTACGGGCTCTGCGAGCCCGGCACCCATGGATTGTTGACGGGATGGTGGCAATCAGATGAGCACATCAGACTACAAGAACCCCTCGGGCATGGACCTCAGCTTTCTCGGCAAGCCGCATGAATGGGATCCGCGGCGTCTCTACAGCCAGACCGGCGCCGATTGGCAGTATCGGGTCGATTTCGACCGCCTCCGGAAAGAACGCCTCGAGAAGCTCAAGGCCGAGATGAAGGCGGCCGATCTCGGTGCGCTGGTGCTGTTCGCCGGCGCGAACATCCGCTACGCGACGGCCTCCTATCAGGGCAACTGGAAGTACAACATCAACATTCGCTATGCCGTCGTGCCGACCGACGGCGAGCCGGTTCTCTTCGAGACAGCCGGCTCCGATCTTCAGTGCGCGAAGATCGATCTTCCCTGGATGTCCGGCCGCATCCGGCCCGCGATCACGTGGCAATGGGCCGAGGGCGCCGTGCCGTACATGGCCGGCCGGATGGCCGACAGCGTCTTCGAGGTGCTCAAGGAGCACAAGGTCGAGAAGGAAAAGATCGGCATCGACAATCTCGACATGCCGGCTCTCGAAGCCTTCCAGAAGCTCGGCCTGAACATCGTGAACGGCTGGCCGGTCGTCTCCAAGGCCCGGACGGTCAAGACGCGCGACGAGATCGAGCTCCTGAAGCAGGCCTCGAGCATCGGCGACGCCGCGATGTGGAAGATCAAGTACGAATGGCTCAAGCCCGGCGTGCGCGAGCGTGAGATCGAAGCCAAGGTGCACGAGTTCATGCTCTCGCAGGGCTGCGAGATCATCTATGACATCATCGTCGCGTCGGGCGGCAACACCAGCCCCTATCGCCGCTGGGCGACTGACAAGCTGATTCGCCAGGGCGATCTGGTCATCGTCGACATCAACGCCGTCGGCCCGTCGGGCTACTTCATCGACTTCGTGCGCTGCTTCAAGTGCGGAGGTCCCTACGGTGCGAAGATGACGCAGAAGGAGATCGATCTCTACATGGAAGTGTACGATTCCATGTACGCGGGCATCGAGAAGCTGCGGCCGGGCAACACCACGGCAGACGTCGCCGCGGCGTTCCCCGAATACGACGACGACAAGTACGGCACCGTCACGCTGCAGCAGTTCGCGCACAGCATCGGCATCACCTTGTACGAGGGCATGTGGATTTCGCGGGCGTATTCGCTGAAGTATCCCGCCGAGATCAAGGAGAACATGTACTTCGCCATCGAGACGTTCGCCGGGCATCCGGGACTCGAGCAGACCGCGCGCCTCGAGGAGAACGTGCTCGTCTCCGGAGACGGTCCGGTCGTCTTCACGCGCATGGAGCACATGGAAGAAGCGGTGAAGCGGTAGAGACATGCTACAGGTGGCCGTTTCTGATTCCGTGTTTCCGAACCTGAATCCGGCGCGCGAGGTCCTGTCCAGGATTGGCGCCGAGCTGCAGATGGCCACGGAGAACACCCCGGAGGCCATCATGCGGGTTGCGTCCGGTGCCGACGCGCTGCTCGTCACCTACGCGAAGATCACGGGGGACATGATCGAGCAGATGACCCGCTGCCGCATCATCTCCCGCTTCGGCATCGGCGTGGACAACGTGGATTTGGCTGCGGCCACGAAGAAGGGCATCGCGGTGACGAAGGTGCCCGACTACTGCATCGACGAAGTGTCGGATCATGCCGTCGCCTTGCTGCTGGCCGCGGCTCGCAAGATCCCGCTGGCCAACAGCGAAGTGCATGCCGGCAAGTGGCACATGCCATCCGTCGTGCCCATCCATCGCCTCCGGGGCAGCGTGCTCGGCCTGGTGGGCTTCGGCCGGATTCCGCAGCTGGTGGCGCCCAAGGCGCAGTCCTTCGGCCTGCGCGTGATCGCGTTCGACCCGTACGTGCCGGCCGACGTCTTCACGCGCGCGGGCGTCGAGCGCGTCGAGTTGGCCGATCTGCTGAAGACGTCCGACTACGTGTCGATTCACAGCCCGCTCCTGCCGGAGACGCGAGGCATGTTCAACGCCGAGGCCTTTCGGCAGATGAAGCCGACGGCGTATCTCATCAACACCGCGCGCGGCCCGATTGTGGACGAGGCAGCCCTTGCGGAAGCGCTCGACGAGGGACGCCTGGCGGGGGCAGCGCTCGACGTGATGACACAGGAGCCGCCGGCGGGCTCGCCGCTCATCGGGCGAGCCGAACGTGGTGATCACCCCGCACACGAGCTTCTATTCCGAAGAGTCGCTCGTCGAGCTGCAGGTGAAAGCCGCGGAGGAAGTGGTGGCGGTCCTCTCCGGACGCGCCCCGCGCAATCCCGTGAATCCCGAAGTGCTCCAACGCTCGTGATGAGACCGTGAGGCACCTTCCATGAAAGCCATGGTCCTGACGGCGCCGGGCGAGTTGGTCCTCGACGAGGTGGCACGCCCGTCGCCGCCCGAGGACCACGTGCTGGTCGGGATCACACACAGCGGGATCTGCGGCACCGACTACAAGATCTTCAATGGCTCGATTCCCGTGACCTACCCGCGCATCATGGGTCACGAGATGGTGGGCGAGGTCGTCGACGGCGGTGGCACCGGCCGGTTCCGCGCCGGAGATCGAGTGATCATCGATCCCGAGCTCTACTGCGGTGCGTGCTTTCACTGCCGGATCGGGCAGACGCACCTCTGTCCCAGCGGCATGCTGGTAGGCCGCGATACGAACGGCGGGTTCGCGGAGTATCTCGCATCGCCTGCGAGTCATGTCTTCCCGGTGCCGGACGTGATTGGCATGCGAACGGCGCCGCTCATCCAGGTGCTCACCACCTGTCTGCACGCGCAGCGTCAAATCGACATCTTTGCGGGCGAGTCGGTCGCCGTGCTGGGACTCGGCGTCACCGGTCAGCTGCACGTGCAGCTCGCCAAGGCGCGCGGCGCCAACCCCGTGATCGGCGTGACACGCAGCGCCGACAAGAGGGCACTGGCCGAAACACTCGGAGCGGACGTGACGATTCCCGGCGGCGCGGGCGCGATCGACGCCGTGCGCGAGGCGACCAACGGCCGCGGCGCCGACGTGATTATCGAGACCACGGGCGTTCTCTCCTCGCTGGCCGATGGCATCAAGATGGTCCGCTCGGGCGGGCGGCTGCTGCTCTTCGGCATCTTCACGGTGAAGGAAGGCGCGCTGCCGTTCTACGACCTGTATTTCAAGGAACTGTCGCTCATCAACGCGCGCGTGGCGAAGAGCGAGGACTATCCTGGCGCGATCTCCCTGGTGGAGCGCGGCATGGTTCGACTCGAGCCGCTCGTCAGCAACATCATGCCGCTCGGCGAGCTGAAAGCCGCCATCGGGATGCTGGGTTCGGAGGGTGGCGGACAGCGGATGAAGATCATCCTGGACCACCAGTAGGACGACGTCCCGCCTCATCTGTTCCGGCGTGGACGTTATGGGAAGTGGATCGAGTGAGGAGACAAACATGATCAAGCAGGCGCGATTGTTCACGACGGGCGTCATTCTTGCGACGGCCGCCACACTGGTGCTCGCCCCCAGCGCGGCGAGTGCTCAAGCTCCAAAAACGCTGGCCGAAGTGACGCTCCCCCCTGACGCCGCGAAGCGCGTCATGACGAAGACACAGATCAATGCCGCCACGGCCCGGGCCCTCGTTGATGCGGCTCTGGAGGCTGCGAAGGGCGGCATGGCGACCTACACGATTTTCATCCTCGCGCCGAACGGTGACATCGTCGAGGCTCATGCGATGGACGGGCAGGTCCCCATCGGTATCGAGACCGCCCTGCTGAAGGCCAAGACCGTTCTCTACGCGCGGTCTTCGTCGAGGGCCGTGGCCGAGCGGTTTGCCACCGTCGAAGGTCGTCTGATTCGGACTGACCTCGGGCGCGAGTCCGGACTGGCGTACTACTTCGTGGGCGGTGGGCTGCCCATTCTCGTCGACGGCGAACTGATTGGCGCCATCGGAGTGGGTGGCGGAAACCGCGACGAGGAGATTGCGCACGCCGCCCTGACGAAGGTGCTCGGGCCGCAGCCTCCGCTGCCGCCGCCCGCAGCCCCCGCCGGTGGCGGCGGGCAGGCTCCGACGGCTCCAGCGGCTCCGGCGCAGCCACAGGGTCAGCGGCCACCCGGCTAGCTCCCTTCTCTCATCGAACGACCATGCGCGGGCTCGAGCCGGCTCGGGCCTGCGCAGGGTGTCCTTCACCCAGCGCTGTCAGCATCCCCCTTGTGGACTGAGATGATCTACTTCGTCACCCAGTCCCTCAACGGCCTGTTCTCAGCCGCCTTGCTGTTCCTCATCGCCAGCGGGCTCACGCTCGTCTTCGGCGTGATGCGCGTCGTGAACATCGCGCACGGCTCGTTCTACATGCTGGGCGTCTATATTGCTCATACCGTGGTCGTGGCGACGCGAAGCCTGCTTCTCGGGACACTGGCGGCCATGGCGGTGGTCGGCGCGATCGGCCTCGGCATGGAACGGCTGTTCCTGGGTCGATTGGCCGGTCAGCCGCTGGCCCAGATGATGATGACCATGGGGTTCGCCCTCGTGTTTCGCGACGCTAGCGCTGATGATCTGGGGCGGCGACCCGTTCACGCTGCCGTATCCGGCCTGGCTCCGCGGCTCGATCGAGGTGGGCGAGGTGGTGTTCCCGATCTACCGCCTGTTCGTCATTGCCGTCGCGATTGTCGTCGGCGTCGTGCTGTGGGCCGTGAACGAGAAGACGCTGGTCGGCGCGAAGCTGCGCGCCGCCGTCGACGACCCTCAGATGGCGTCGGCCACCGGCATCAACGTGGCGGTCCTGTCGGGCCTCGTCTTCGCCGCTGGCGCCGCGCTCGCGGCCATGGGCGGCGCCCTGGGCGGACCGATTCTCGGCGGCTTTCCCGGAATGGACTTCGATCTTCTGCCCCTCGCGTTCGTGGTCGTCATCATCGGAGGAATGGGCAGCCTGAAGGGCGCTCTGGTCGGCAGCGTCGTCGTGGGCATGATCGACAATTTCGGGAAGGCGCTGGTCCCGGAACTCTCGTACTTCACGCTGTTTGCGCCGATGGTCATCATGCTCGCCATCAAACCCACCGGACTCTATGGCCGCGCCTAGACCTGGCGAACGCTGGAAGCTTGCGATCCTGGCCGTGCTCGCCCTGGGTCTCGTTGTCGCGCCGCTCGTGCTGACGTCGTACTGGGTCGGCCTGCTCACTCAAGCGCTCGTCTTCGCCATCCTCGCGATGAGCCTGGACCTGCTCCTCGGCTACACCGGCTTGCCTTCGTTGGGGCACGCAGGCATCTTCGGCGTTGCCTCCTACGCGGTCGCGGTGCTCTCTGTGCGTTATCACGCCGGGCCCGGGCTGTCTGCGGCCGGCGCCGTCATGGTGGGCACGCTCCTCAGTGCCACCTTCGGCCTGTTCGTTTCCCACGTGCGCGACGTCTACTTCCTCATGATCACGCTCGCGCTCGGCATGGTGCTGTGGGGTCTCAGCTATCGCTGGATCCCGGTGACCGGAGGCGACAACGGCATCTCCGGAATTCCCCGCATCGAGGCGGCACTGGGCCTGCCGAGCGATGGCCCTGGAGCGTTCTACTACGTGGCCCTTCTGGTCTTTGCCGTTTCGTGTCTCCTGATGGGCGTCCTCGTGCGATCGCCGTTCGGCTTCTCGCTCAGGGGCATACGCGAAAGCGAGTCGCGCATGCGGAGCCTCGGATTCAACACCTGGCTGCACTGTTATCTCAGCTACGTCATTGCGGGCCTCTTTGCGAGCGTCGCGGGCGTCGTGTGGGCGTACTACAACGGGTTCGTCAGCCCGACCTATCTGGATCTGACGGCGTCGTCTGAAGTCTTCCTGATGGTGACGCTCGGCGGGCCGGGCACGCTGGTCGGACCGGCGCTTGGCGCGGGTGCGATTGTGCTGCTCAAGAACGTGATCAGTTCGTATACGCACCGCTGGCTGCTCATTCTCGGCACGCTCTACATCGTGATGATCATGGTGGCGCCTCAGGGGTTGTGGAATCTCGGT
Organism: uncultured Acidobacteriota bacterium; assembly: GCA_963817395.1. Classification (GTDB taxonomy): domain Bacteria; phylum Acidobacteriota; class Vicinamibacteria; order Vicinamibacterales; family CAVPJW01; genus CAWGYQ01. The sequence goes on from CAWFOC010000004.1 coordinate 312,530, forward strand.
CGCTTTCGCTCACGGAGGACCAAGTCGTGAGCTTCAGCGCACCTCGCCGAAGCTTTGCGAAGGCGGGGCGGCAGCCGCTCACGGAGGACCGAGCCGTCATGACCTCAGCAGGGAATCGCGCAATGTCGCGGGCGGCCACCGGCGTGCTGGCTCTCGTGGCCACCGTGGTGGGGCTGGCGGCCGTGCAGGCGCCGCCGGCCGCGCAGCCACGGGGTCCCATCCGGATCGGGTTCGTCACGCCGATGTCGGGCCCGTATGCGCAGAACGGCCGCGACATTCTGAACGGCTTCCTGCTGTACCTCGAGGAAATTGGCTACCGCGCCGCGGGACGCGACATCCAGCTGATCGTGGAGGATGACGAGGCGATTCCGGCGGTGGGCCTGACGAAAGCCCGGAAGCTGGTGGAGCGGGATCGCGTGCATCTGATGGCCGGCGCGCTCCTGTCGTCCACCGGCTATGCGCTCGCGCCCTACATCGACTCGATGAAGATTCCGATGCTGTACCCGGTGGTCTCCGCCGACGATCTGACGCAGCGCCGGCGCAGCCGGTGGATTGTGCGCACGGGCTGGTCCGGCAGCCAGCCCAATCACGCGTTCGGCGAGTACGCCTATGACACGCTGAAGCTGAGGCGCGTGGCGACGATCGCGCTCGACTATGCCTTTGGCTGGGAATCGGTCGGCGGCTTCGAACGGACGTTCGAGGCCAGGGGCGGCGCCGTGGTCCAGAAAATGTGGTGTCCGGTGTCGGTCAACGATTTCGCTCCCTATCTCGCCCAGATTTCCCGCGACGTCGATGCTGTGTACGCGCTTGTTTCTGGGGCGGTCGGCGCTCCAGTTCATGCGTCAGTACAGTGAATACGGCCTCAAGAAGCGTGTGCTGCTGATTGGCGCCGGCACGACGACCGACGAGCACGTGCTGCCGTTCATGGGTGACGAAGCGCTGGGGGTGATCACGCCGCTGCACTACAGTGCGGCGCTCGAGACACCGGCGAACCGGACGTTCGCCGCGGCGTACCGATCACGGTACAAGAAGATCCCCAGTTACTACGCTGAGAGCATGTACACGGGCGGCAAATGGCTCGTGGCGGCCATCGAAGCGGTTGGCGGCCGTGTGGAGGATTCCGCGGCTGTCATCGAGGCGCTCGGGAGCGTGCGGCTCGCGGATCTGCCTCGTGGTCCGATGGAGCTCGACGCCTACGGCAATCCCATCGAGAACGTGTATGTCCGGAAGGTCGAGCGCGTGAACGGAGCCCTTCAGAACACGGTGATCGATACGTTTCCAGGCGTGTCGCAGTTCTGGAACTACAGCCCGACGGCCTACCTCGCCGAGCCGTTGTACTCGCGGTGATAAATCAATCGCCCTGTCTGGCGCTCGAGAACGTCTCACGGGACTTCGGGGGGCTGAGGGCTGTCGACGGGGTGAGTCTCGTTATTCGGCCGGGCGAGCGCCACGCCGTGATCGGACCAAACGGCGCCGGCAAGACCACGCTCTTCAATCTGATCAGCGGCGAGCTCTCAGCCACTCAGGGCAGGGTCCTGTTCGACGGCAACGACATCACACGCCTCGCGCCGCATCAGCGTGCCGCCAGGGGAATGGCCAGGACGTTTCAGATCACACGGCTGTTCCTGAATCTGACCGTCCTCGAGAATCTGCTCGTGGCGTCGGAGGCGCTGGACGCGCGCAAGTTCACGATGCACCGCCCGCTCACCTCGTACGGCGATCTGCAGGAGAAGGCGGCGAGTCTGCTGAACGACTTCGGGCTCGGGGAGCTTCGCGACGAGCTCGCGCGTAACATCTCCTACGGTGACCAGCGCAAGCTCGAGGTGGCGCTCTCGATGGCGTCCCGCCCGCGGCTGCTGCTGCTCGACGAGCCCATGGCCGGCCTCTCGTCAATCGAAAGTCGGTCGATGCAACAGCTGCTTCACAACCTCGACCCGTCGATTGCCGTCCTGCTCATCGAGCACGACATGGACATGGCGTTCGCATTCGCCGAGCGCGTCACCGTCCTCTACCAGGGTCGTGTGCTGACGGGTGGGCACAGGGACGATATTCGCGCGAACCGCGAGGTGCAGGAAATCTATCTGGGCTTCGGGGCTGACGCGTGAAAGCGCGTCGCTTGACATGCTGACCGTCACGGACCTCCACACCTACTACGGGGATAGCCACGTGCTGCAGGGCGTGACCCTCGGTGTGGAGCGCGGTACGGTCACGGCCGTGCTCGGGAGGAACGGCGTCGGCAAGACGACGCTTTGCCGATCGATCGTGGGCTTCACTCCCGCACGCGCCGGGTGCATTGCCTTCGACGGTGTCGAGACGACCCGGCTGCCGTCCCACAAGATCTGCGCGCTCGGCATCGGCCTCGTTCCGCAGGGCCGTCGCATTTTTTCATCGCTGACCGTCGAGGAGAACCTGAGGATCGGCGCTCGCCGCGCCGAAGCCCGCGCGCCGAGCCGGCCCAGCGGCGAAGGCGGGTGGGATCTCTCCAAGGTGCTCGGCGTCTTCCCGCGGCTGCGCGAGCGCATGAGCCATCGGGGCAGCGCGCTCAGCGGAGGCGAACAGCAGATGCTCGCCGTGGCACGCGCGCTCGTCGCCAACCCACGGCTCGTCATCATGGACGAGCCGACGGAGGGCCTCGCTCCGGCGCTCGTTCGCGAGGTGGCTCAGCTCATCCGCCGCCTGAAGGACGAGGGCACGTCGGTCCTGCTGGTCGAGCAGAACGCCGCCGTCGCCGTGAAGATTGCCGACTTCGTCCACGTGATGAGCAAAGGCGTGATCGTGCACTCGTCCGAGCCGGGAGCGCTCTGGGAGAATCAGGAGATCCGCACGCAGCTGCTGGGCGTGCCGGGATAACCGATGCTCCCGGCCTTCCGCACCCTTTTTGACCTTGTCGCGATCGGGCACTACACTTCCCGCTCCGCGGAGACGCTCGGCCGGGGATCTTCTGGAGGACACGTGCGAATTCGGACTTTCATGAAGTTAGCGGCACTTACGACGTGCGCCGGAGGGATCGCGGTCGCGAGTGTTCCCGAGCGTCACCAGTCTGAGGGCCCAGTCCGCGCCGGCGACCGGCACGGGCGAGAAAGGTGGCTGGGATATCACCGGCCCGTATGACGTGGTGGCCGATTGGCCCAAGCCGTTGTCGAACCTGCCCGGCCATGAGAACTGGACCTGGGGCGCTGTGCAGGGCATCTTCGCCGAGAGTCCGAACCGCGTCTTCATCTTCCAGCGCGGCGAGTTGCCGAAGCTGACTCGCCCGCCGGCGAAGGCCTTCCCGGAAATCGGACCGAGCCTGTCGTTCCCGGTGGGCCAGGCGCCATTCCGCAATGCGTCACAAGGCGTCGCGTCCAGCCCGCCCGGCGCCGGCGGCCCGGGCCAGGTCCCCGAGGACCCGGCCAACGCCTGGCGCGGACGCATGGGCATCGACGCTCGGTGGGAGCACCTCCTCGTGGTGGTCAACGCGGCTGGCGACATCGTCGAGCAGTGGACCCAGTACGACACGCTCTTCAAGCGGCCCCACGCCGTGTACATCAGCCCCTACGATGCCGAAAAGCACGTGTGGGTCGTCGACGATCACAACCACGCCATCTTCAAGTTCACCAATGACGGCAAGAAGCTGGTGCAGACCATCGGCACGCCCGGTCAGTCGGGCGCCGACGCCACGCACTTCAACCGTCCGACGTTTCTCGCATGGCTCCCCGACGGCAGCCTGTTCGTGGCTGACGGCTACAACGGCACGCGTGTCGCGAAGTTCGATCGAGACGGCAAGTTCGTCCTCGCGTGGGGCGAGAAGGGCACCCCGCCCGAGACGCGTCCGGGTTATTTCAATGCCGTGCACGGCATCGCCGCCGATCCGGTGCGCCGCCGCGTCTATGTGAGCGACCGCGGGAACGATCGCGTGCAGGTCTTCGACGAGAACGGCAAGTTCATCGAGCAGTGGCCGAATCGCGGGCCGTCGAATCTGCAGTTCCTGCACATCGGTGAGGAGCGCGCCGTCTGGGGCTTCGACGACACCACGTGCAAGGTCATCAAGTGGGACATGGACGGCCGCTACCTCTATTCCTGGGGCTCGCTTGGCGACTGGCCCGGGCGCCTTCTTCAACATGCACGGCGCCAGCGTCGACCAGGAGGGCAATCTCTACATCGCCGAAGTGGGCGGCGGCCGGGCGCAGAAGTTTCGTCCGCGTCCCGGCGCGAACCCGGCGCTGCTGGTCAGCAAACCCGTGTACGCGGCATGGCGCTGACGATGGTGCGGCGTCCCTGACCGAAAGTTCAGGCACTCTTCAGATCGCGTCTTGGCGGCCGGAGATAGGATCGCAGTGCCGTTCGAACCGAGGTCCCGAATTCGAGGGAGCGATTGATGCCGTTTCTCGACTGGCTGCAGAACACCCAGCTGGCGACGTGGATCAGCCAGTCCGATTCCGTGTGGGTCTACCCGAGCGTCCTCTCGATGCACACCATCGGGCTTGGCGTGCTGGTGGGTATCGGCGCGGCGGTCGACTTGAGGATTCTCGGCTTCGCGTCCCGCGTGCCCCTGGCGCCGCTCGAGCGGTTCTTTCCGATCATGTGGGCCGGGTTCTGGATCAACGCAGTGTCGGGCGCGGCGCTCTTCGCCGCTGCCGCGACGACGAAGGGCACACAGTGGATCTTCTACGTCAAGCTGCTGCTCGTGGCGCTCGGCGTCATCCATATTCAACTGCTCAAGAGGACGGTGTTCGGCGACCCCGTGTCTCTCGAGACCGGCCAACGCGTCCGTGACGGGGAGAATCCTGGCGGCGACGTCTCTGGCAGCGTGGTTCGGGGCCATCGTGGCAGGTCGTCTCATGGCGTACTACTGACGCCCGATCGGCCGGCGAGAGGAAGCGCGAAATGGATGTGACTGCGCTCGGGGCCTGGATGGCCAGCACGCAGCTGTCGGGCTTCGTCAACGCCCATGAGTGGGTGTGGTCCACCTCGGAAATCATTCACTTTGTCGGCCTGGCGCTCGTCGTCGGGATCGCCGGCGTGTTCGACCTTCGCCTGCTCGGCGTGGCCCGGCAGATTCCCGTCAAGGCGCTCAACGCGCTCATGCCGTGGGCTGTCGTCGGCCTGGCGCTCAATCTGATTACCGGCGTCCTCTTCCTGTTCGGCGCGCCGTCGCGCTATCTCACCAACCCCGCCTTCCAGTGGAAGGTCGTGTTTCTGGTCATCGCCGGGCTGAACGTGCTCATCTTCATGGTCCTCTTCTCCCGGAGGACGCTGGAGGTGGGCGCGGGTGAGGACACGCCTCTTCCGGCAAAAGCGGTGGCCGTGGTCTCGCTGGTATCCTGGTTCGCCGTCATGTACTTCGGCCGAATGCTTCCCTACCTCGGCGACGCTTTCTGACAGCCGTCCGCGTCGACGAAGATTCCGGTCGCACACCTCGGTGGGCTATCATCGATCTCGGACGCTCACCATGACCCGGCCCATCCTGTTCGCTGCCGCCGTGACGATATCGGCGATCGTCGCTCAGCCGTTGCACCCCTCCGCTCAAGGCGCTCCACGCGTCCGGATGCTCGAATCCGATGGCGAAGCGGCGTCGTACTGGCCGCGGTGGCGCGGACCGTCCGGGCAGGGGCTGGTGTCGCGCGGCGAGTACCCGGACCGGTGGTCCGAAACCGAGTTGGTGAAGTGGAAGGTCCGCGTGCCGGGCCGTGGCAATTCTTCGCCCATCGTCTGGGGCGACCGGATTTTCCTGACGACAGCGCATGACGGCGGACAACGGTTGTCGGTGCTGGCTTTCCGCCGTTCCGACGGCGCTCAGCAGTGGGAGACATTCGTCCCGAGCGACGGCGTCGAATTCGTGCACCGCAAAAACGGCCACGCCTCGGCCACACCAGTGACGGATGGTGAGCGCGTGTACGCCTCGTTTGGCACACACGGACTGGTAGCCGTCGACATGAAGGGCAGGCTCGTGTGGCGAACACCCATTGCGCCGCTGGACAACTATCACGGCAGCGCGGGGTCGCCCGTCCTGTACGGGGAGAGCGTCATCATCTATCACGATGCGGGCGGTGCATCGTTCGTCGGGGCGTTCGATCGCCGGACCGGCAAACCTCGCTGGCGAATCCCGCGCCGCGAGACGGTGGGCTGGGGAACGCCGGTCGTCATTCGTGCCGGCGCCCGCGACGAGCTGATTGTCAGCAGCCAGCAGCGTGTCTATGCCTACGACCCAGCCACTGGCGCCACGTTGTGGACGGTGAGCGGCAATACGTCCGAAGTCGTCCCAACCCCGCTGGTTGCCCACGATCTGCTGTTCTGTTCGTCGGGCCGCGCCGGTCCGACGCTGGCGATTCGCCCGGGCGGCAGCGGCGACGTCACCGCCACGCATGTCGCCTGGTCCACGCCGCGCGGATCTCCGTTCGTTCCGTCGGGCGTCATCGTCGGCGACGTGCTGTATCTCGTCAACGACATGCAGAGCGTGCTCAGCGCGTTCGAGGCGAAGACCGGCCGGTTGCTGTTTCAGGGCCGGCTGGGCGAAGCTCGTCGCGAGGGGTTCTCCAGCTCGCCGGTTGCCGTCGGTGGCAAGGTCTTCTTCACCAACGACGAGGGCGATACGTTCGTGCTCGAAGCCGGGCGCCAGTTCAACCTGCTCCATGTGAACCGGCTGGGCGAAGCCGATCTATGCGTCGCCGGCGCTCGTCGACGGACGCTGGTACTTCCGCACGGCTTCCTCTCTCGTGGCCATCGGCCGGTAACATCCGATTCCTCCGCCTTCACCCGCCGCCCCTCGTCTCCGGTGTAGAATCGCGCATTCCCCGTCCACGACTTTTCAGACCGTCCGACAATGGCGTCAGATCAGCGCAAGCGCCGAGCGGAGCACCGCCCATGAACGAGACAACCCCGGATCGCCGTCGATTCATCGCGCTGATGACTGCCGCCGCTGGCGCCGCGCTGTCGGGGTGCCAGACGACGCCGCCCACGAAAGAGGATCTCTTGGCATTGCTCGACCTTCAGGATTCCGAGCGGGAGTGGGTGAGCGGGTTGTCACAGGAACAGGTGACCGCGCTCTGTGAAGGACTAACAGCCGGGGAGGGAGCGGAGCGGGCACGTGCCATCGAGCTGGCGGTCAAAATGTTGGAGCCCCGCGAGCGGCTCGTCGCCTACGTCGGCTATCCGACCCGGGTGAAGATTACGAATGTCTGCGATGCCCTCTACAGGGAGTGAACCACGATCTCTGTATCGTCGGCAGCGGCATTGCCGGGATGTTGTGTGCCGAGCGCGCGGTCGCCGGCGGACGCCGTGTGCTGATGCTCGAGCGCGGGCGGCCCTACACGCACGCCGACCGCCGACGACGCGGCGGTCATCATGATTCGCTGCCGTTCAACAGAGCCGAGCACGAGATGCCACGCGGCTCCGACGGAAGCCGCTACATCTTCGACCCGGTCTACAACCTCGGGGGCTCGACGAATCATTTCTACGGGAACATGCCCCGCATGCATCCCGCGCATTTCGACGCCGGCGCTTTCGGCGGACGAACCCGCCGCTGGCCGATTCGATACGCGGCCCTCGAGCCGTACTATCTGGCGGCGGAACGGCGACTGCAGGTGTCCGGCAATTCGGTCAAGACGCCCTTTGCCGGGCCGCTTCGACTATCCGCTGCCACCGCATCCCGCCAGCCCGTCCGACCGCGCCTGCGAGACGATCTTCGGGACCCGCATCGGTCATGCAAGTTCCCACCGTGCGGCCGTCGAAGGCCGTGGACGGCCGGCCGGCCTGTTGCGGCAGCGACGTCTGCACGCTGTGCCCGGTGGATTCCAAGGGCACGGCGCTCAACATGGTGTTTCCTGCCATTCGGGAGCGGGTGGAACTGAGGTCGGGACTTCTGGCCGTCGAAATCCAGGTGCGCGGGCGACGGGTCGAAGCCGTCACCGCCATCGATCCTGACGGGGCCACGCAGCGAATCACGGCCCGCCACTTCGTGATCGCGTCGAACGGCGTGGACTCGTGCCTCCTGCTCCAGCGATCGCCCGGTGTGCCCAAGCACGAGACGCTGGGCCGCTGCTACATGGATCACGCGTCGTTCGAGTTGGCGATTTACGGTTCGGGGCTGGATGCCAGGCCCGGCTACGGCAACAGCGCCCAGACCGGCATGATCACCTCGTTCTTCGAGAACGTCTCACCCGAGCTGCCCGTCTCGATGCTGGGCGAGATTCGGTTTTCCGACCCGGTCAACGGCAACATCGCGCGCACGGCGGTCCTCGAGGATGTCACGCGGCTGGCCATCGAGCGTCGGTACTCGCAGGCGCCCTCCTTCCGGCAGCGTTTCGAGGACATCTGGCGGTCCACGATCTATCTGAAGTTCCTGGTCGAGATTCAGCCTCTGATGGAGAACACGGTCGCGATTCGGGAAACTCTGCCAACCGGTCAGGCCGTGCCGCTCGTCACTCTCCGCCCGCCCCCCTATTTTGACCGGTGCATGAAGCACGTCATCGATTCGATCCAGACCCGGCTGCCGGAAGCCCTCATCAGGGTCGTCCGCACGCGATTGGGGGAGCAGCATTGGATGGGCTCGACTCGGATGGCCGACGATTCGCGCGAGGGCTCGGTCGATGCTGACCTTCGATATCACGGCCTGGACAACCTCTCGGTGCTCTCGGCCTCGACGTTTCCATCCTGCTCGAGCGCCAATCCAACCATGACACTGAGCGCGCTCGCGATTCGGCTGGGCGAACACCTCTCGACCACCTAAGCCGCGCGTCTTTCCGGCCGACCTTTCCCGCCGCTCCAACCTCTGCTAAGGTTCCGGGCGGTCCTTTCGACCATGTCGTCCAATCGTGCCGCGCGTGAAACGAGCGCTCGACTGCTCCTGGCCGCTGCCCATCCTGACAGGCACGTCTTCGAGCAGGCTCTCGTTCGAGCATCGACGCCGATCGATTGGCCGTGGCTCGTCGAGCGCGCCGGTGTCCACAAGCTGGGCGCGTTGCTGGCCCGGCGGATAGCCGAGGTCGGCGGGACGTTGAGTCTGCCCGACGTCGTCGCCGCGAAGCTCGAAACAATCCGAACGCCGCCGCGATTCGGGCGACACGCGCCCAGCGAACACTGCAAGCGGTGGCCAAGGCCTTCGCGGCCGAGAACGTCGACTTCCTGCTCGTCAAAGGGGGCGTCCTGGCGGAGCATGTTTACGGTGATCCGGCCATCCGTCCCTTCTACGACATCGACATCCTTGTTCGCGACGAAGCGCTGGACAAGGCGGAGCGAGCGCTCAAGTCGACAGGCCTGCTGAATGCATGTGCCACCGTGAGACACCTGCGTTCGGCGGGTGTGGCTGCCAGCGGAGAGCCCGAGTCGTTCGTCGACGAGGCGACGACCAGGGCGTTCTATCGTCGTTTCCACTTTCATCTCCCGTTCTGGGCGCCAGAGGACACCGGGATGATCCCGGTGGAGCTGCACTGGCACCTTGGCCGGCCGGGATATTTCAAGGTTGGCGCGTCTGCATTCTGGGAGTCGGCGCGCACGCTCACTGTGGCCGGCTGCGAGGTTCGGACACTCGGCGTCGACGAGACCATTGCGCATCTGGCATCGCATGCCTTGATCGACGGCCCGCACCTCTTCAAGCTGCTGCACCTGGGCGACGTGGCCTGGAGTCTCGAGCGCTGGAGTGCGAACGTGGACGCGGACCGTCTGTCGCGCACGGCCGCGCGGCTCGGTCTGAGCGCCGATTTGTCGATGGCGGTCAGGGCCCTTCGCGTCCTGTTGCGGTTCGACGGCCCATCCGCACCGGCCGATCGCTCGTCGCCATGGCAGCGCCTGTGTTTCGGTCTGGCCACGAACGAGTGGTCCATCGTGAACTTACCGCGCTCTGGTTCCAACGTTCATCTAGTCGAAGAATTGTGGCGCGAGACCTTCTGGGACCTTGCGCGAAACCGATGGCCGACGTCCAGCTTCCGGCAGGCTGTCGACAGCGTGGCGCTTCGCATGCATCGGCGCCGCCAGTCAGGCCGTGTCCAAGGCTGGAAGGAGCGGCGGGCGTGCCTGATTCGATCATGGACCGCCTCGATCCGGACATCGTTGCGGCATTCGACGCGCTTGGCGTTCGTCCGACGAGCGCGACGGCCATCACGACGCTGCCCTCGACCGCAAACAGTCGGGCCTCATTTCGGGTGACTCTGGCCGACGGCGGGCGCGCCAAGGCGGTCCTGGTGGAATCGGCCGATCGGGCCCGCGCGATCGCCCAGATTCTCGACCTGCTTCGCCATCGCCACCTCGCCCGCGTCCTCGCGCGGCATGGTCGGGCCCTGGTCACCGAGTGGATTGACGGCACGCCACTTCTCGCCGCGAGTCACGCCGTGCTCGAGGACTGCGGCGCGATTCTGGGCTCGATCCACGCGGTGCGCCTGCCGCCGGGCCTGCCTCTCGAACCGTGCCGCTACGGCGAGGCGTCGAGCGCCGTCGGGCGCGCCAAGCTCGACGAAGTCGTGCGGGCGGGAGTTCTCGACGCCGCAACCGCCCGAGCGGCCCTGCAGATGGCCGAGGAGGCAGCGCCCCGAAGCGCCGAAACCGGGTTCGCGCATCGCGACTTCTGCCCCGATAACCTGGTGGTGGACGAACGCGGCCTCGTTCACGTCGTCGACAACGAAAGCCTGTCGTGCGACGCGCTCGACTACGATCTCGCGCGCTGGTGGTACCGCTGGCCGCTCTCCACCGCCGAGCGGGACAGTTTTCTCAAAGGGTACGCACGCTACCGCAGCCCCTCCGCCTTCAGGCGCCACTTTGCGTTCTGGATGGTGCACGCGCTGGTGGACTCGGCGCTCTTTCGGCTGCGCAACGGCACCGGGCACGAGGGCGTGCCCTCGGCCGCGATCGGCGAGCTCGTGCGCGGCGCCCCGATCGGCAGTCCGCGGACCCCGGCGGCCGTTCCTGTCACTCGCCGCGTATTCTTCGCTTCCGATTTGCACCTGGGCGTGCCCGGCCAGCTGACCTCGCTCGATCGCGAGAGACAGCTGGTCGCGTGGCTCGACCTCGTCGAGCGCGAGGCGAGCGATCTCTTTCTGCTGGGCGACCTGTTTGATTTCTGGTTCGAGTACAAGACCGTCGTTCCGCGAGGTCACACGCGCGTGCTGGGGCGTCTGGCGGGGCTTGCCGACGCCGGCGTTCAGGTGCACATCTTCGCGGGCAATCACGATCGGTGGCTCGGCGACTATCTCACCACCGAGATGCGTGCGCGGATCTACCGGGAGCCCCAGGTGATGCGTCTGTACGGCCGAACGTTCTATCTGGCTCACGGCGCTCCAGACGATCGCCAGACGGCCAGGGAGCGGCTTGCCGGCAGCTCGCTGGCCCGTCACGCGCTGGCCGCGCTTCATCCCGACCTGGGTATCTCGATTGCGCGTGCGCTCTCGGCGCGGAGTCGGGCGGCAAAAAGCCAGACACGCGCGAGCGGTGCCACCGTCCGGAAGTCTCCACAGAATCCGCCCGCTCGAAAGGGCGAGGCGGACGACGCGGACGCGGTCCTGCTTTCGCAAGCCCATCGCATCCGGCTGCTCTATCCCGACGTGGAGTTCATCGTTCTCGGCCACCGCCACCGGCCCGAGCTCGTGCAGTTCGCCGAAGGTGCCTGGTGCGTGGATGTCGGCGATTGGCTGTCTCACCGCTCGTATGCGGTCTTCGACGGCGTGACGATCGAGCTCTGCGAATTTCGATAGCGCGCTACAACCCCGTTCGTGCCTTCGCCGACGCGTCTCGAGCCGCGGCGAACGTTGCGCACGCGTCTTCAATCAGCCGCGCCATGCGAGCGCCGGAGCGTTCCCACGTATATTTCGCCGCCACGAGCGCACGTCCGTTGGCGGACAGCCGAGCCGTCAGCGCGGGATCGTTCAGGAGCCGGTGAATCTGCGCGGCCAGCTCAGCGGGCGTGTCACCCAGGAGCACGTCGGTGTCATTCGTGACCGCCAAACCTTCCACGGCCTTCGTGGTGGCGACGACGGGAGTGCCCGACGCCAGGGCCTCGACAATCTTGACGCGCGTGCCGCCACCCGTCCGGAGCGGGACGATGCAGGCGGCGGCGCGAGTGAGCACGGGCCCGACATCATCGAGATAGCCCGTGAAGGTGACCTGCGGTGCGGGGGGCAACATGTCCACCTGGACGCCCTCCGTCGCGCCGGTGACGACGAACGTCGCTCGAGGCCGATCCCTGAGAACCAGGGGCCAGACTTCACCGAGAAACCACCGAACGGCGTCGAAGTTCGCGGAATAGGTCAGTGCGCCTGTATAGATCAGTGTGTCTCGGTCGACATCGCGGGGCTGCCGTTCGTCGCTGCAGATCGGCGCCATTGGGCACGACCGCGAGACGATTCGGCGGGCATCCCAGCTCGACGAGTTGATCGCGCTCGAGTTCGGAGACGACGCTGGTGCGATCTGCTGTGAGCACGAGGCGGCGGACGAAGCGGCTGAACTTCCACCAGGTGAGTGCCGCGACGCGCCCGTGGCATCAGCCGGCGCTCGTGGAGAAACCGCTCGCGGAGCACCGTGATCTCCGGGTCGTCGAAGATCCGACGGAATCTGATGGCGGTTGAGCAGATACAGCGACGCGCCGGGCTCGAAGGCCACGACCGCCTCGTGATCCGGCAGCATCGCATCCACCAGGCCTGCATTTCAGAACTGTAGCCCGCGCGGAACGAGCGCGGCCACGAGGAGAGAAAGGCCATGGCCGGCAGCTGCTGCGGCGCTTTGGACGGATTGCCACCGACGACGCCGCCGATCCGGCAGAACGGTGCGAGCCCTCCGGCTCCTCGCTCGGCCTCTCCGGGCTCGGCAAAGCTCAGCAGCGTGATCGAATGCCGGGACGCGAGCTCACGGATGAGCGAAAACGCGCGGCGCTTGCTGCCGTTGTCGGGAGGATAGGGAAACCATGACGAGACACACAGCACGCGCATGGGGTCGTCAGCGATACGAACGCGCCTGGGTCTCGAAGAGCTCCGCGTAGAAGCCGTGCTTCCGGAGCAGCGCCTCGTGCGTGCCGCTTTCAACGATGCGGCCGTCGGAGAGGAAGTAGATGCAGTCGGCCAGACGAACGGTGGAGAGCCGATGGCTGATGAGAATGGCGGTCCGGCCGCGGGTGAGCTCGTGGAAGGCGCGAAAGACCTCCTGCTCGGCCCTCGGGTCCAGGGCGCTCGTCGGCTCATCGAGCGCGACGATCGGCGCTTCCCGGAAAAATGCGCGCGCGAGAGCCACTTTCTGCCACTCGCCGAGGCTGAGCTCCACGCCATCCTCGAACCAGCGGCCAAGCATGGTTTCGTAGCCCTTCGGGAGGGCCTCGATGATGCGGTCGGCTCCTGACTTGGCCGCCGCGGCGAGTATCTCTTCCGGGCCGCTCTCACCCGACAGACGCCCGAGCGTAATGTTCTCCCGGGCCGTGAGCTGGTAGCGCACGAAGTCCTGAAACGTCACGCTGACCGCGCGGCGCAGGTCGGCGAGCGCGAACTCGCGAAGGTCGATCCCGTCGATCGAAATGCGGCCGGACGTGGGATCGTAGAAACGACAGAGCAGCTTGACGAGCGTCGTCTTGCCCGCGCCATTCTCCCCGACGAACGCGACGTGCTCGCCCGGACGGATCGTGATGGTGAGATCATGGAGCACCGGGCGCTCGGTGTCCGGATAGGAGAAGCTGACGCCTTCGAACGCGATGCCGCGTACGATCGGCTGCGGCACATGTCGTGGTCGTGGCGGATCTACGATCCGTGGCTCGACGTCGAGCAGGTCGTGGAGGCTCGAGAGGAACAGACTCTGCTGATGGAGCTCGGACAAGCCGCGCAGCGTCTCGGTGAGCGCGTGCAAGCCGCGCTGCACCGCATAGAAGAACATGATGAAGGCACCGATGGAGATGGCACCGTAGATCGCCTGGTACCCCATCGCGGCGAACAGCCCGAACACGACCAGCGCCCCGGTGATTTCGCCGACCCCGACGTCCATGACCCGGCGGCGCATCAACCGTGTCTTGTCCTTGCGCAGATCCTCGCGAACCTTCCGGGACCTGCCAAGGAAGTGATCGCCGAGACCAAAGAGGCGCACCTCCTTCGCGTGCACGTCGCGCGTCAGGATGGCCGAAAAATAGGCGGCCAGCCGTTCGGCATGCGTGTGGCCTCGTTGCCACTCGAAGAGCCGCCTCGCATGCCGCATCTGGATGAAAAGGCCGGGGATCGCCGCGACCAGCATGATGACCCCCAGCCCCCAGTGGTACGTCAGGAGCAGACCGACCATCACGATGACCGAGATGGCCGACCGGACGACACCCATCAGGAGGTTCAGCACCTGCGTGGGTCTGAACGGCGCATCGTCCTGCGCGCGGTGCAGCGCGTCGTAGTAGGTGGCGTCTTCGTAGTGCGCCAGATCCACTTGCACCGACTTCGCCTGCAGCAGATCGTGAATGTGATCCGTGACCAGCAGGCTCTGTGCGTCGCGCACCATCGTGGCCAGTGCGTTCGTCAGGCTCTGGATGATTGCGACGCCGCCAGCCAGGGCAATGAGCACGAGAAGCCCGTCGACCACGACGCCCTTGTCTTCGGCGCCGGCTCCCTGCACCACCTGATCGACCACCAGCTTGAGGAGATACAGCGTGATGAGCGGCAGCACGCCTTGGACAATTACCAGCAGCGAGGCGGCGATCGTGTGGCCGGGGGAGCAGCGCCACACCAGGATGAGCGCCCGCCGCACATGCCCAAGCTGCCAGCGCCACTGCCGAAGCGCCGTGTCGCGCGGGCCGTCAGACACTGGTACGCCCCTTCGGCCTTGAGCACCTTGAGAGGCGTGCGGGCGAGGATCGAGAGGTCGAGCCTGAGGCTCCACTGCTCGATGTAGAGAATGTCGAGTTCGAGCCGTTGCGCGAACGAAACGTTCTGCCGGCCCGAAACCTGCCAGAGGCCCGTCAGCCCGGGTTTCACGGACAGCAGCCGGCTGCCGAAAATGCCGTACCGCCGCAGCTCCTCGGGTGAGATCATGCGCGGGCCGACGAGCGACATGTCGCCGCGAAGCACGTTGATGAGCTGCGGCAACTCGTCGAGGCTGTACTTGCGAAGCACGCGACCCAACCGGGTGACTCGGGGATCCTGTACCAGCTTGTATGAGGCCTCGAAGCGCTGCCGCAGATCGGCGTCATCGGCCATCACGCGGTCGGCGTCGGCAATCATGGTCCGGAACTTCAGGGCGTCGAACTCGCGCCTTCCCACGCCGAGCACACGCCGCCGGAAGAATACGGGCCCCGGGCTGCTACACTTGACGGCCAGCGCGACGGCGGCGAAGAGTGGTGACAGGACCACGATCGCCGTGGCCGCCAGGAGAATGTCGAGGACGACTTTGATCCTTCGGGCGATGTCTGCTGTGCGCATCTGTACGGGAATCGGCGCCAAACCACGGACCCAACATAAGATTACAACATCCCCCGCGCCCGCCTCAGGCCGCCGGGTGGCGCACGGGACACTGTGATCGTTTCACGTACCCCGCTTCGAGTGAGCTTCGTCGGCGGTGGCTCGGACTTTCCGGAGTATTTCCGGCGCCAGCCGGGTGCCGTGGCCTCGATTGCCATCGACAAGTACCTCTTCGTGACGGTCAATCGCCGATTCGACGACCACATCCGAGTGTCCTATACGAGAACAGAGAACGTGGCCTGCCTGGACGACCTTCAGCACGATCTGATTCGCGAGGCGCTGCGCCTCTGCGGGTGCGAGCGCGGGATCGAGGTGACGACGATCGGTGACCTGCCTGCCGGCGCCGGATTGGGCTCGTCTTCGAGTCTCGCCGTCGGGTTGCTCAATGCCTGCATCGCGCTCCAAGGTCGGCGCGCTTCGCCGGCCGAACTGGCCGAGCTGGCCTGCTGCCTGGAAATCGAACGGTTGGGCCGCCCGATTGGCAGGCAGGATCAATATGCCGCCGCGTTCGGTGGGTTCAATGTCATCGGTTTCAAGCCTGATGCGAGCGTTGACGTGCGGGCGATTCGCTGCGGCCGGGCGGCGAGAGATCAGCTGCTCGAGTGCCTCCTGCTGTTTTATACCGGTACACCCAAGGAAAGCCGTGTGACCCTCGTCGAGGTGGCACACAATATCCAACATCAGACCGAGACACGTGCGGCGCTGACCGACCTGGTGGCCCTGGTGCCTGTCTTCGAAGATTGCCTGTCCCGCCACGACCTCTCCGAGATTGGTTCGATCCTGGATCGCGCCTGGAACCTGAAGAAATCGATGGCGTCGCAGGTGAGCACGCCGACAGTGGATCGTTGCTACGGGCGCGCGCGCGAGGTCGGAGCCGAAGGCGGCAAGCTGCTGGGGGCGGGTGGAGGAGGTTGCCTGCTCCTGTACGCCGCCTCGGAGGCGACGCGCCTCCGGGTCCGCGAAGCCATGACGCACGAAGGATTGCAGGAAATCCGCTTTCGAGGCGCACCGTCGGGCAGCGCGATTGTGTACGACGGGCAAGACGAGGCCGGCTAGGATCCGCCCTTCAGCTCGTTCCGCCTTTGTAATTCTCGGGCGGCCCGTTCCGGCGCCAGCGGGTTCCCTTCAAGGGGCGCACCGCCCGGCTCGGAGCCGTCCAACGGCAGCACGCGGTCGATCACAGCGAGCAACTGCCGCGCGATGTCGTTCCAGCCCCGATCGGTCACCGACGCTCGCGCGCGGTCCGACATCTGTCGGGCGAGTGCACGATCCGTGGCCAGCCGCTCCAGCTTTCCGGCGAGATCCTCGGGCTCGCCCGTGAGGAACCAGCCGTTCTGCCCGTCGCGCAGGTACTCGCGTACGCCACCGATGGGCGTCATCAGAATGGGCAGCCCGCTGGCAAGCGCCTCCGGACCGACGAGCGGCGAGATATCGAAAGCCGCGGGCATCACGAACACGTCGGCCGCGGCATAGTAGCGCTCGATGTCCGGACGATGGCCGATGAATCTGATGCGCTCGCGCAGATCGTCGAATTCGGCCTGGAGCCGTGACGGTGAGTCGCTGCCCGCCACAATGAGACAGAGGCCGGCGCCGCGCCGGGCCAGCAGTCTCATCGCCTCGAGCACCACCCGCAGCCCTTTCCGCTCGAACTCGTGGCCGACGAAGATGGCGACCGGCGCTTCGTTCGGCAACGACAGTTGCGCGCGCACGTCCTGACGGGAGGTGTCCGAGGGGTGAAATCGCTCGAGATCCACGCCGTTGGGAATGACGCTGATTCGCCCGGCCGGCACGCCATACAGCCTCATCACGTCGTCTTTGTTGCTCTGCGAGAGCGCGACGAAATGACGATGCACGCGGTGGCGGAAGCGGATGTGGTCGCGAGCCAGAATCAGGGCATGCAGCGGATTGCGCAGCATCATCCTGGTGCGGTGAGGGTGACGTTCCAGAAACGCCTTGTGGAGCGACCGCACCACGAAAAGGTCTCCGTACAGAGCATCGACCTGACAGAGGACGACCGTCCGAGGCGGCCGGCGGCGCGCTCTGAACCGCCACCAGAGAACGAGCGAGCCGGCCGTCGAGAACACCACGATGTCGCGCCAAAAGCGCACGAGGGCGAGGAATGGTCGATGGGAAACGGATCGATCCGTCTGGATGCCGAGCGTCTCGAGTGTAAAGCGCTCGCAGGTACACCCAAGCGAGATGAACGCGCGCTCGAGTTGATATGAAGGGCCGCTCACACCGTAGCCCGGTCCGATCGTCCGGGCGCACTGCACGATATGTCGGGAGGAGGTCCGCTCGACGGCGGGTGAGCTCGCCATGAGAGGCAGGGTCCTCTTATACCATGCGCATCGATCCGTGCCGTGTCGCGAGCGTCGACAGGGCGCGAGAGATCCAGCATATGTGCGGGCTGGCCGGTAAGGTCGTCTTCGATGGCAACGGCGTTCGACCCGAGCTGTTGAAGCGGATGTGCGACTCGCTCGTGCATCGCGGGCCCGACGATCAGGGGTTCTACATCGACGGGTCGGTCGGGTTCGGGCACCGCCGGCTGTCGATTATCGACCTGGCGACGGGTCGGCAGCCGATCTCGAACGAGGATCGATCGATCTGGGTGATGCTGAACGGAGAGATCTACAACTATGTGGAGCTCCGGGCAGACTTGCAGCGCCGTGGCCACCGGTTTGCGACCGCGTCCGACACAGAGGTCATCGCGCATCTCTACGAAGAACGCGGCGAGCGGTGCCTCGACAGTCTCCGAGGCATGTTCGCGATCGCGTTGTGGGATGCGCGCTCGAACGCGCTGCTGCTCGCGCGCGATCGCGTCGGCAAGAAGCCGCTCTACTACGCTCAACTCGCCCACGGAATCGTCTTCGCCTCAGAGCTTCGCGCGCTCTCTGCCGATCCCGATGTGCGGCGCGACCTGGATCTCGAGGCCCTCGATGCATTTCTCAGCCTTCAATACGTCCCGACGCCGCTCACGATGTTCAAGGGCGTCCGCAAGCTGCCCGCCGGACACTTCCTGCGATGCTCCCGAAACGGCGTCACGCTGCACGAGTACTGGGACGTCTCGTTCGACGATGTGCGCGACGACGGCCGCCGGTGGGGCGATGAGCTCCGGTCGTGTCTCGAAGAAGCTGTCCGCATCCGGCTTCGCAGTGATGTCCCCCTCGGAGCGTTCTTGAGCGGCGGTCTCGATTCGAGCACGATCGTGGCGTTCATGGCCGAGCAGCTGCCGAATCCGGTCATCACATGCACCGCCACCTTCGACGAATCCGCCCACGACGAACGCCACGAGGCGCACGGCGTCGCAGTGCGGTTCGGCTGCGAGCATCACGAGAAGGCCATTCAGCCCAACCTCCGAGACTTGCCGTTGCGACTCGCCGGCGTCTTCGATGAGCCGTTCGCGGATCCGGCCGCCATCCCGAACTATCTGATTGCGGAAGCGGCGCGCGAGCATGTCAAAGTGGCCCTGTCGGGCGATGGGGGAGACGAGCTGTTTGCGGGGTACTGGCGTCATGCGCGGGAG
Organism: uncultured Acidobacteriota bacterium; assembly: GCA_963817395.1. Lineage (GTDB taxonomy): Bacteria > Acidobacteriota > Vicinamibacteria > Vicinamibacterales > CAVPJW01 > CAWGYQ01. Next base: position 331,430 of record CAWFOC010000004.1, read on the forward strand.
CAGACCGAGCGAAGGCTGCGAGCGTTTGGACCGGTCGCGACGACGATGGTTCCTGCCCTGGCGCCGTGGCTGGCCCCGCCAGGGCGCCGCGCCGGTCTTGCGCGGCTCGGCATGCCGGTCAGCCAGGCCTACGCCTGGAAGCACAGCGGCATCTTCTTCGACGATGCCGCCAAAGCCGACCTGTATGCTCGAGGGCTGGCCGATGCCTGCCGCCAGTTCGATCCGTCGGCGCGCTTCCGCGAGTACTACGATCGTTGTTCCGCCAGCGATCCCGTGAGCAAGGCCCTTTACGTCGATTTCAAGACGTCACTCGTGGACGGGATTCTGGTGAAAGTGGACCGGACGAGCATGGCGCACGGTCTGGAAGTCCGGTCGCCGCTACTCGATCAGGAAGTCGTCGAGCTCGCCGCGCGCGTACCTCCCGCCCTCAAGCTGCGGCGCGGCCGCGGCAAGCACCTGCTGGCGCAGGCTGTCGCCGATCGACTGCCAGCGAGCGTCGTCAATCGGCGCAAGCACGGACTGACCACGCCGATCGGGCGGTGGCTGCGCGACGAGTGGCGCGAGATAGCCGAAGACTGTCTGTTCGGGCAACAAGCCGTCGCCCGTGATCTCTTCAACGCCCGGTTCCTCCGCTCGCTCTGGACCACGCATCTGGGTGGGGGAGAGTCCCATGCTCAACAGCTCTGGATGCTCGTCACCCTCGAGCTGTGGCAGCGCCGTCAGCTTGCCTGACCGGGCAGTCGATAATGCCTGCCGGCCGAACCGCCCCGCTCGTCCTGAATCGGATCCGCCGCCTCAGGTCTGTGACGCCGATGACGGCCGCACGGATCGTGGTCGGCGCCGCCGCTTTCTGCCTCCTCGTGGCGGGGCTGCGATGGGGCACCTGGAGCGCCGGCGGCGCCGATTCGTACGGATACGTCAGCCAGTCATCGCTCTGGATCGGCGGCAGTCTCGTCGTCGACCAGCCGATCGCGCGCGAGGCGCCCTGGCGCGGAGCCGCGGCGACCTTTACGCCGCTGGGTTACCGACTCGGGCTCGAGAAGGGCACGATTGTTCCGGTCTATCCCTCAGGCTTGCCGCTGGCGATGGCCGTTCTGCAGGTGTTCGGCGGCCAGTGGGCTGTCTACCTCGTCGTTCCGCTTCTGGGAGCTCTGGCCGTTGTCTGCGCGGCCAGCTGGCCTGGCGGTTGGGATCGCCCGCGGCAGGTGCAGCCGCTGCACTGATCCTGGCGTCGCGGTCCATCGTGATCTATGCGGTGATGTGGCCGATGAGCGACGTGCCAGCCGCCGCGTGGTGGGCGCTCGCCACGGCCTTGGCACCGGGCGCCGGCGTGACGTCGGCGATTGGCTCGGGCGCAGCGGCGGCAATGGCCATTCTCACCAGACCGAACCTGGCCGGCGTGGCCCTTGCCCCTGCGCTGTACCTGGTCGCCAGAGTGTGGCAGGCCGATGCCGAGGCGCCGGACCGAGTGGCATCGTCTCTTCGTGTTCGGCGCGTGTGTGGCGTTGGGGGCGATGGCCGTTGCCGCCATTCATACCGGCCTCTACGGCGGACCCTTCGAGACTGGCTACGGCTCGTTGACGCGCGTCTACTCGACCGAGCATCCGCCGGACGCCACGACCGGCCTGTTGAGCCACCCGCTCAAATTCGACGTCGCTCTCTTGTCGCTTGCTCTCATCGGAGCGGCTGCTGGGCTCAGAGCAGGGGGCAGGCCCGGTGCAAGGGCAGTCACCGGGCTCGCGATCGCTGTGGTTGCACTCGTGCTCGCTCTCGCACATGCTCTACCCGGCTTCGCCGGACTGGTGGTACCTGCGCTTTCTGCTCACCGCGTATCCACCGCTGGCCGCCCTCGGAGGCGTGGGCCTCGCCTATCTTTGTGGTTTGCTCGCGCCGCGCTGGCGCGTGGCGGTGTTCGCGGCGCTCCTGTCCGCGCTGGTGATACGCGGTGTATCACGCGCGGAGGCATGGCGTGCGTTCGATCAACGGGACATCGAATCGCGCTACGGCGTAGTGGGACGGTATGTGGCTGAGTCGCTGCCTGCGAGGTCCGCGCTCTTTGCCTTTCAGGAAAGCGGCAGCCTGCGGCACTACGCCGATCGACTGACCGTGCGATTCGACATGCTCGAACCGCAGGCGCTCGAGCCTGCGATCTCGTTCTTGAAAGCCCGCGGATATCAGCCCTACTTCGTGATTGAGGATCCGGAGATGGCGCTGTTCCGGGAACGGTTTCGAGGAGCGAGTCGGCTCGGTGAGCTCGACTGGCCACCTGTAGCGGTGCTCCATGGTCCCGTGCGCGTGCACATTTACGATCCAGACGACCGGGCCAGGTGGTACGGCGGAGCCCGGTTGTTTCCCCGGCGCATGGCGCCGTAATCGGCCCGATCCATCCGCGTACAGCCGGTCCGATCTCAGGTGTCCCGAGATTCGCCACCGCGGATGGAGCTCTCAGCTGGCACTATGATGCGGCGTTCGCGTTCGCGGCGGCCTCAGAGCAGTGCGGACACGATTCGATCCCGCTCGTCGTCGAGCGTGCCGGTGGCGATGGGCTGCCCGGCGCGGCGATACCAATACGCCGCATTCGCCGCATCGCCTTCGCGGCGGTGCAGATACGCATGCACCCACGCTCCCGTCCGATCGTCGATGTCCTGTGCTATCTCGTGGGCGGTATTCCAGTCGCCGCGAGCGTCGTGCCACAGGGCGCGCAGCAGGGGGGCCAGGCTCGAAGGGGGATGGTCGTCTGCCAAAGACGTCTTGAACTGGTCGAGGGTCATTACGCTCACGGGTGTGGTTCAGCTTCTTTGAATCCCCGTTATCATTCCACACTGGACCCACCGGCGTCCGCAGACGCCGGCCCCCGAGGAGATCCATGACGTTCGGAGCCGCGGCCAACGACCCCCTCTGGTACAAGGACGCGATTTTCTACGAGCTTCACGTCAAGTCGTACAGCGATGGCAACGGCGATGGCCTGGGCGACTTCAAGGGGCTGACGAATCGTCTCGATTACCTCGAGCGGCTGGGCGTCGACTGCATCTGGCTCCTGCCCATGTACCCCTCGCCGTTTCGCGACGACGGGTACGACATCGCCGACTACTACAGCATTCATCCGAGCTACGGTTCGCTTCCCGACTTCCAGGAATTTCTGGACGAGGCGCACCGTCGCGGCTTGCGCGTCATCACCGAGCTCGTGTTGAACCACACCTCCGACCTGCACCGCTGGTTCATCGAGTCGCGGAGCTCGCGTGACCACCCACGACGCGATTGGTACGTCTGGAGCGATTCGGACGATCGCTACGCCGGGGCGCCGATCATCTTCGTCGACACCGAACGGTCGAACTGGGCATGGGATCCGGTGTCGAAACAGCACTACTGGCACCGGTTCTTCAGCCACCAACCCGATCTGAACTTCGACCACCCCGAAGTGCGCGAGGAGGTCTGGTCGGTGATGAAGTTCTGGCTCGATCTCGGCGTGGACGGGTTCCGCGTGGACGCCGTGCCGTACCTCATCGAGCGCGAAGGGACGACGTGCGAGAACCTGCCCGAGACGCACGAGGTGCTCAAGTGGCTGCGCGCCCGGCTCGACCAGCACTTCACGGGCAAGATGCTGCTGGCCGAGGCCAACGTGTGGCCGGAGGATATGCGGCCCTACTACGCCGATGGCGACGAGTTCCACATGACGTTTCACTTTCCGCTGATGCCGCGCATGTTCATGGCGCTCAGGCTGGAGGATCGAAAGCCGATCGTGGAGATTCTCGAACGGACGCCGGCGATTCCCGAGACGTGCCAGTGGGGACTGTTCCTGCGGAATCACGACGAGCTCACGCTCGCGTTGGTGACCGATGCGGAGCGCGACTACATGTACGACGAGTACGCGCGCGACTCGGTGGCACGACTGAACCTCGGCATCAGACGCCGCCTGGCGCCGCTGCTCGACGGCGACCGCCGGCGGATCGAGTTGATGAATGCCCTGCTGTTCTCCCTGCCCGGCAGCCCCATCGTGTACTACGGGGACGAGATTGGGATGGGTGACAACGTGTATCTCGGCGATCGGAACGGGGTCCGGACGCCGATGCAGTGGAGCGGCGGCTGGAACGCCGGGTTTTCGCCGACCGACCCCGAGCGGCTCACGCAGCCCCTCATCTCGAACGCGATCTATGGCTACCAGGCCGTCAACGTCGAGGCGCAGGAACGCAATCCGCACTCGCTGCTGAACTGGATGAAGCGGCTCATCCGCGTGCGGAAATCGAGCCGGGTCCTCAGCCGGGGCACGCTGCAGTTTCTGAAGCCGGCCAACCACCGCGTCATCGCGTATCTGCGGGCGCTGGGGGACGAACGCGTGCTTGTCGTGAGCAACCTGTCGAACACAGCCCAGTCGGTGGAGCTGGACCTCTGCGAGGTGGCCGGGGCCATCCCTGTGGAAATGTTCGGCAGCAGCCTGTTTCCGCGCATCGGCGACACGCCGTATGTCCTGACGCTCGGCCCGTACGGCTTCTACTGGTTCAGGCTCCGGTGGCTGTGAGGACGACTCGCGCGCGCGTAGGGACGGGGAGCACCTGTCGATGCGACAGAGTCTGATTTCCGACGATCTGCTGCGGCAGCTCATCGCCGTTGGCCAGGTCGACGTGATCGTCGGGCTTCCGACGCACAACAACGCGTCGAGCGTGACCGACGTGGTGCGAGCCGTCCACCAGGGTTTCGGGAAGTATCTTGCCCGCGAGCGCACGGCGCTCATCAATCTCGACGGCGGATCAGACGATGGCACGCCCGAGCTCGTTCGGGCTGCGTCGCCGGAGGAAGGCGTGGCGGTCGAGCGGCAGCATCTCAGAACCGCGCACCGCGTCACCGCGCCGTATCACGGGGTACCGGGGAAGAGAGCCGGCCTCCGCACGTTGTTCGCGGCCGCCGATCTGCTGCAGGCCAAGGCCGTGGCGGTCCTCGCGCCCGACGTGACCAGCGTCACGCCCGAGTGGGTGGCGTCGCTCGTCCGCCCGGTGCTGCGGGGCGACGCCGAATTCGTCTCTCCGGTGTTCTCCCGTCATCCGCTCGACGCGCCGCTCGTGACGCAGCTGGTCCGGCCGGTGGTCCACGCCGCGTACGGCCAGTTGATTCGCGAGCCGCTGGCCGGCGAGTTCGGGTGCTCGCCTCGCTTCGCGGCGCATTGTCTGGCGGAGCCCGTGTGGGAGGGCGAGCTCGGCACCGCTGGCATCGATATCTGGCTGACCGCGGCCGCGCTGGCGGGCCGGTTTCCGATCGCGCAGCCGGTGCTCGGACCTCGGATCCAGGCGGCGGGTGGCGTCAAGCCGTCGTTACCCGAGCTCTTCCAGCAGGTCGTGGGCGCGCTCTTCACCTGTCTCGAGTTGCACGAGTCGTTCTGGCTCGCGCGGCAGGACGAATCGGTTGACTGCCGCGTTTCGTCACTGGACGGTCAGGGCGCGACGGTGCCGACGATGGATGTCGCGCGTGCGGTCGAAACCTTCCGACGAGACGCGAAGTCGCTGCTGCCGGTGCTCGACCGCGTGGTGACCCCTTCGACGCTCGAGGCGCTTCGAGGTCTCGTGGAGGTGAATGCGGAGCCGTTCCGTTATCCGGACACCCTGTGGGTCGATACGGTCTACGAGTTCGCGGCCAGCCATCATCGGGGCGCGATACATCGACAGCACGTCATGCAGGCGTTCGTACCGCTGTACCTCGGCCGGGTGGCGGCCTTTTTCCTGGAGCACAGCACCGCGGCTGCGCCGCTGGTCGACGAGCAGCTCGACCGATTGTGCCGGCAGTTCGACTCGGCTCGAGGGACGCTGGCGGGCCGCTGGACTGAAACGGGATGAGGTGAATGATGGTGGAAATGATTGCCGACGCCGTCGCGCAGGCCTGGTCCAACTTCTCCGGCGCGATCGTGCACTTCCTGCCGCGCCTGCTGGCGACGCTCGCCATCGTGATCGTCGGATGGGTGATCGCCCTGCTGCTGAAGTCGGTGACACGCGTCGTCCTCGATTGGACGCGGTTCGATGTGCTGGCGGACCGTGTCGGCGTCTCGCCCGTGCTCAGGACCGCCGAACTGCCGCGCGCGAGCACGCTGCTCACGTCGCTGGTGTTCTGGATCGTCTGGATCGGCTTTCTGCTGTCCGGTGTGGACGCGCTGGGCTTCGAAGCGCTCGATGGGGTTGTTCAGGGGTTCGTCCAGTTCGTGCCTCGACTGCTGCTCGCGCTGTCGATCCTCCTTGCGGGGTTTGCCTTTGCCAACTTTGCGTGGCGCGCCACGCTGCTGGCGGGCGTCAACGCGGGGCTGCGGTCGGCGCGCCTGCTCGCGGGCGGCGTGCGTTATCTCATTCTGATTCTCGCGACGGCCATGGCGCTCGAGCACATTGCGGTCGCCCGCGTCGTGGTCCTGACGGCATTCACGATCGCGTTTGGCGCCGTGATGCTCGGACTGGCCATCGCATTCGGAACCGGCGGCGGGTCTATCGCCCGGCGGATTCTCGAGGAGCAGTTCGCCAAGCGTCCTGACACCGTGACGAGAGATCCCGACGAAATGTCGCACATCTGAACGTCATCCGCGCGGTGGCCTCATCTCAGTGACTGCCGCGTCGCGCTCGAAGCGCTGGCGCTTCAAGTACAGGCCCTTTCGGGACAACCCCAGCATCTCGGCGGCCCGGTCGACTCGACCTCCGGACACGCGCATGGCGTGGGCGATGAGCGCGCGCTCGACATGATCGCTGGCGGCCGCCAGCGGCTGGTCGAGCCGCACGACAATCTCGGTTGGCTCGAGCGTGCGATCCGACGCCAGCACCGTGCGGCGCGTCGAGGCGATCTCGGGCGAGAGGTGGACGGGCATCAGCACCGCGCCGGGCTCGGCCAGCGCGGCCATGCGTTGAAGCTGATTCGCGAGCTGGCGGACGTTGCCGGGCCAGTTGTAGAGCACCAGATACTCCATCGTTTCTTCGGCGAGACGAAGGTGGTCTTTCTTGAGCTCTTCGCTGAACCGTCGCAGGAAATGCTCGGCCAGCGCCGGAATCTCTTCACGGCGTTCGCGAAGCGGCGGGATGCGAAAGCGGATCACATTCAGGCGGTAGAAGAGATCCTCGCGGAAGCGACCCATCTGCACCAGATCGTCCAGGTTCTGATTGGTGGCGGCGATGATCCGGACGTCCACCTGTGATCGGCTGCGGCTCGCCCAGCGGATGTATCTCGTGCGATTCGAGGAATCGCAAGAGCTTGGGTTGAATCTCCGGGCTGAGCTCGCCGATCTCGTCCAGAAAGAGCGTGCCGCCGGCGGCGGCGCGGATGACGCCGGGCGAGCTCTCGTGCGCGCCCGTGAAGGCGCCGCGGCGGAAACCGAAGAGCTGACTCTCCACGATGTCGCGCGGAACGGTGGCGCAGTTGAACGGGACGAACGGCCTGCCGGCGCGTGACGAGGCGTCGTGAATTCCGCGTGCGAGCACCTCCTTGCCCGTCCCGGTCTCGCCGGTAATGAGCATCGTGATGTTCGAGGTTGCCAGCTTCTGAGCAATGGCGAGATGGGCCTCGAGCGTTGGTGTGGTGCCGGGCCCGCCGCCGTTGGCGAACGCGGATTCGGCTCGGCGGCCAGAGCGCATGCTGGTCGTCGTCTGCACGGCGCGCGTGCCGTCGCTCCAAGGCGACGGACGACGAGCCGTCGGACGGCGCAGAGTCGACGGTCGCCAGCCATGCCGGGAGCGGGGCGAAAATGCAGCTCCCACGCCCATGCCCCGTCGGTGCCGAGGCCGATCGGGGTGGTGTGCTCGATTTGAGATCCGGACAGCGGCTCCAGGGTGAGCTCTTCAGGGTCGATCACGCGTTCGAGCCGACCATCCGCGTGTCGGCGCACCACGAAGACTTCGCTGGCGCAGCCCAGCAGGCTCACCATCTCCACCGCCTCGAATCCGAGCAGAGCGGGCACACCCGCCTGATCGAGCAGCCTGGCCGCTCGATCGACCAGCTCGTGGCGTTCACGCGGGGCGCTGCCATCGAGCCCATGATCTGCGCCGCCATTTCGAGCGATGACAGGCACCTGTCGCGATCGCGACGCGATTCAATGAATGCGGTCGTGTTGCCGATCAACCGGGCAATCCGCATGGACCTCGCAAAAAGCGCGCGAGCGACGTCCGGCTGCTGATGCCCCGCTGCGGTGTGAACCGCCGACACGCGCTCGATCTCCGCGAGAAGATCGAGCGAGCGACCGTCGTAGGACCAGTTGACTTCGCGCACGAGCCGATCGGCCAGCTCGTGTTCATGACACAGTGCGGCGTACTCCGCCCGGTACAAGTGCAACAGGGCCTGCAGTCGCGGATCGCCCGCCCGCTCGAGCGACCGGCGTGGCTTGCTCGATGAGCTGCGCGATCTCGCCGGTGGGGCCGGAGCGGATGAGCAGCCTGAGGCGTGTCACATACGTACAGCACTGCTCGTACAGCGTGGCAGACGTCGCTCGCTGGATGTCGATCACCTGTCCGAGCAGTCGCCGGCATTCCTCATCGCGTCCCTGAGCCAGCCGCAGCCGGGCGAACCCCTCCAGGATCGCGGCTTCGACCCGGCTGCCGGCTGGTGCGAGGTCGAGGCCCTCCTTGAGCGCTCCCTCGGCCCGCTTCGAACTGTCCCTGGGCCAGCAGAAGATGCCCAAGATTGGACAGCATCGGCCACGCGCATGCCAGCGTGACCCGACGATTCGACGAACTGTCTGGCAGTCTCCGTTTGCCGAAATGCCCGCTCGAATTCGGAGTCCAGGTAGTCGACGCACAGCTCCGCGATGGCCAGCGAGCCTTGGAGATACTCGTTGGGATGCGCGCTGAGGAGCGACGCAGCAATACGGAAGTGCTGACGCGCGCGAGGCATGAGGTTTCGCTGCGTCTCAATCTGCCCGACGTAGATGTGCAGCGCGGCGGTCAGGTGCGGGTCGCCGGCCGCGGCCACATTGCGTCTGACCTCGGGCAACAGCGTCAGTAGCGCTTGGGCGCCGTCTCTCGTTTCGCCCACGGTCAGCATCACCGACAACTGGGCGCGACACAGCTGCTCGCGGTCGCCGCCACGCTCGGCGTCGGCCGCAGCCTTCCGATACTCTTCGAGCGCGGCCAGGGAGTCGCCCTGGGTCTTTCGAATGTCCCCCATGACGATGTGGCAACGAGCCCGAGAGCCGTGTTCGAGCGCCGATTTCAGCAGGAGCCGCGTGGCGAGCTCTCGCGCGTCGGTCAGCCGGCCGGTGTACTGGAGTAGTTCCGCTCGTGTCACGGCCATCGAGTCACCCAACTGGGGCGGTCTCGCGTCGGGTGTCCAGCTCGGAGAGCGCTTGAGCGAACCGGCCAACGCGGACAAGCGCGGCGACGCGAGCCGGAGCGTTGTCGGACATTGGGAATCTCCCTCGATGCGCGCGGTGAAGAGCCGCAGTGTAGCCGAAAAGCCCGGGATCCGGCCGTATCTCCTCGGCACGCGACCGGAAAGACCGTCGCCGTTGCGAGTAGACTGAAGTCCCGTCCCGACGCGTAGGCTTCTGACGCGCGCGGGCACGTGGCTGAGGCCATTCACGGAGTCATCGGACGCATGCCGCAGATCAACGTTGATGCCGTACGTCGCGGGTACGAGGCCTTCAGACGCCGTGACATGGAGGCCATCCTGGATTTGTTCGACCCGGACGTCGAGATCTATCAGTCGTTCGAAATTCCCTGGGGCGGCCGCTACAGAGGCCACGACCAGGCGCGACAGTTCTTCGAGCGCCTGGTCCATGCCATCGAATCGCGAGACGAAATCGAGCGCGTCATCGACTCGGGTGACCACGTCGCGGCCGCGGGCCGCGCGCACGGTGTCATTCGCGCGACCGGCCGGGAGTTCGACGTCGCGGTGGTGCATCTCTGGACGCTTCGATCCGGCCGGGTCGTCAGGTTCGAGGTATATCTGGACAATCCGGCCATGCTCGACGCGCTGGGACGATGAGGAGTGGCGGTGATCCGCAGTGTGACGGCGATCGTGATCGGCTACCTCGTCTTCGGGCTCAGTACGACGCTGCTATTCGGAGTGAGCGGCCAGGATCCACGTCAAGTTCCTGCGACGGGTCTTCTCGTGTTCTTCGTCGCGTACGGTACGGCGTTCGCGTTCCTGGGCGGCTACCTGACGGCGCTCGTTGCCAGCCACTCTGAGGCCGTGCACGGCCTCGTGCTCGCCGGTGTACTCGCCGTCGTTGCACTCGTGTCGATGATCCTCGAGTGGCCACACGGCTCGGTGTGGAGCCAGGCTGCCGTGCTCGGATTGATGGCGCCCGCCGCGGCATTCGGCGCGCGGGTTCGTCAACGGGTCGTGCCATTCCGCCACCCGTCGGCATGAGCCGGTGTGCGCCGCGACACGCTGTCCCTGAGTGAAGCGCGTCGAATCGCGCTCGCCGCCCAGGGGTTCGATCGGCCCCGTCCCCGCCGCAAAGTCCGCCAGGCGGATCTCAGCCGGGTGATCAGACAGCTCGGCCTCATCCAGATTGACTCGGTCAACGTGCTCGTCCGGGCTCACTACCTGGTGCTCTTCTCGAGGCTGGGTCCCTACGAGACCTCCGATCTCGACGATCTGATCTATGCGCGGCGGGAGTTCACGGAGCAGTGGGCGCACGAAGCGTCAATCCTTCCGGTCGATCGGTGGCCGCTCTTTCGGCATCGCATGGAGGGCTTCGATCGAAAGCTTCGTGCGCTTCGCGCATACATGGAGCGGGAAACCGAGTACGTCGCGCGCGTGCTGGCGGAAGTACGCACGCAGAGGTGCGCTGGCGGCGGGCGAGGTGGCCGAACCGGACGGTTCCCGCGGGCAAGCCGGCGACTGGTGGGGCTGGACTGACGCCAAGGCCGCACTCGAAGGCCACTTCGCCTGCGGGCGACTGGCGATTGCCAATCGCCGGCCGTCAAACGTCGCGCGCGTCTACGATCTGGTCGAGCGGGTTCTGCCTCGCGAGCACCTGGAACGCATGCCACGTCCGGAGGACGCCCAGCGTGAGCTCGTGCGGCTGGCGGCGCAGGCGCACGGCGTGGGGACGGTCGAGGATCTGGCCGATTACTACAGGATGCCGCTCAAGGACGCGCGCAGGCGTGTCGCCGAGCTCGTTGGGGCGCGTGAGCTTCGCGAGGTTCACGTCGAAGGATGGCGAGCGCCGGCATATGTGGCGTGCTCCGTCTCGATGCCGCGTCGTGTCGATGCGGCCAGCCTGATCTCGCCCTTCGATCCGCTCGTGTGGTTCCGGCCCCGGACAGCCAGACTGTTCGGCTTCGACTATCGCCTCGAGATTTTCGTCCCCCGTCCGGCGCGCCGGTGGGGTTACTACGTTCTGCCGTTTCTGCTCGGCGAGCGGTTCGTCGCCCGGCTCGATCTCAAGGCGGACCGGGCCACGCGCCGACTGCTCGTCGAGGCCGCCCACGTCGAGCCGCAGCTGGACCGTGACGAGGTGGCCTCTGCCGTCGCGGCCGAACTACAAGCGCTGTCCCGTTGGCTGAATCTCGACGACATTGCGGTCGCGCGTCGAGGCAAGCTCTCGCTGACCTTGCTGCGGGCCGTGCGCGCCGGACGCTGACGATGCGAGGAAGCCGCGGCATCGCCGATCGGCGCTACAATTCTGCCGCCGCCGGAGCTCGTGAGCGCGCTGTGCCGCGAAGAAGGGACGAGGATGTGTTCGTCGATGACGTTTGATCTCGCCGACGCCATCGCCGTGCTGGAGCGAACGCCGCGAGTGCTCACCTCGCTGCTCGACGGGTTGAGCCTCGCGTGGACGGCCCCCAACGAGGGACCTGACACCTGGAGCCCGTTCGACGTGGTGGGCCACCTGATCGACGGCGAGGAAACCGACTGGATTCCTCGTGCTCGCATCATCCTGAACCAGAGCGGCAGCCGGCGCTTCGTCCCCTTCGATCGATTCCGCCATCTTCGGCTCAATTCCGGACACCGGCTGGAGGACCTGCTGCAGCGGTTCGCGGCCCTGCGCGCCGCGAATCTCGATGCGCTCCGCGGCTTCGGCTTGACCGCCCCCGAACTGCAACTCACCGGCGAGCATCCGGAACTGGGTACGGTGACGCTCGAGCAACTGCTCGCCACCTGGGTAACGCACGACCTGACGCACCTCGCGCAGATCGCCCGAGTCATGGGCCGCCAGTACACCGGGGCCGTGGGGCCTTGGACGGCATATATCGGAATCCTGAAGCCATCGTAGAGGGAGCACCGATGGTGATTGCCAAGACGATGGGGCCGAAACTCGATCGCGACGTCTCGAGCCCGGTGCTCGCTGCACGACCGTCACGAGCGCGGGCGCGCACGCCAAGACGCCGGCATCGTGCCGTTGTCGCGTGTCTGCTTTCCGTTGCCGTGGCGGCATCAGCTGCCGCGCGTCAGCGACCAGAAGCGCCGCCTACCCTGGATGCGTACGTCCAGCGCGCGATGAAGGCCTTCGAGGTGCCGGGCATCGGACTGGCCATCGTGAAGGACGGTGTGGTCGTGGCTGCTTCAGGCTACGGAGTGCGCAAGCTCGGCGAGGGGGCGAGTGTCGATTCCCGAACCCTCTTCGGGATTGCCTCGAACACCAAGGCCTTTACCGCGACCGCGCTCGGTCTCCTGGTGGAAGAAGGCCGGATTGCCTGGGACGCCCCGGTGATTCGCTACCTGCCATGGTTCCAGATGTGGGATCCGTTCGTGACGCGCGAACTGACGGTTCGCGATCTGCTCGTCCACCGCAGCGGATTGGGTCTCGGCGCTGGCGACCTGTTGTGGTGGCCGCCGTCTACCTACAATCGCAAGGAGATCGCCGCCCGGCTTCGTTTCATTCCCCCCGCTTCCAGCTTCCGGACCGCCTACGCCTACGACAATGTCCTCTATCTGATTGCCGGCGAGGTCATCGAAGCCGTCTCGAAACAGAGCTGGGAGGATTTCGTGTCGTCGCGGATCCTGGCGAAAGTTGGCATGCACGGCAGCAACGTTCGGCATTCGGCCGCGGTGGCCGGCGACAACGTGGCCGCGCCTCACGCGCGCATCGACGGCGTCGTCAGGCCCGTGGCGGCCTTCGACAGCGATAACACGAATCCCGCCGGCGGCATCAATTCGAGCGCCGAGGATCTGGCCAAGTGGCTGCTTGTCCAGCTGAACGAGGGAAGACTATCTGACGGCTCGCGGCTCTTCTCCGAGGAGACGGCCAAACAATTGACGACCCTCGTCACGCCCATGCCGATTCAGGAGCCGCCACCCGAGCTGGCGGCGCTCAGGCCCAACTTCAACGGCTATGCCCTGGGCTTCAATGTCTTCGACTATCGAGGTCGGAAGATCGTCACGCACACGGGCGGGCTGCCCGGCTACGTGTCGCGGCTGCTGATGGTCCCCGATCTCGAGCTCGGCATCGCGGTGCTGACAAACCAGGAGTCGGGCGAGGCGTTCAATTCGATCGCGTTCCATGTTGCCGATCACTATCTCGGCGCGCCCGTCACCGACTGGGTTGGCGCCTATCTGAACGTCAGAGCGAGAAATGATGCCAGTGACCTCGACGCAGAGGCGCGGGCAACGGCCGCGCGCGATCGCCAATCGAAGCCATCGCTTCCGCTCGAACGATACGCCGGCGCGTATGAGGATGCGTGGTACGGCCCGATCGAGATCGAGCACCGCGACGGAACGCTCGTCATGCGATTCGGACGCACCCCGTCGCTGGTCGGCGATCTGGCACACTGGCAGCACGACACCTTCGTCGTGCGGTGGCGCGATCGCGAGCTTCGCGCCGATGCTTATGTGACGTTTTCACTCGAGCCCGATGGGCGCATCGAACGCGCGAAGATGGCTGCCGTCTCGCCTGCCACCGATTTCAGTTTCGATTTCCAGGATCTGCTGCTGGTGCCGGCCGCGGGCGGCCGCTGACGCACCCGCCGTTGACTCGAAGCCCTCGATTCCGCTGCCCGGCCTGACCCGTCATATACTTCTGCCCGCTGGGGTCCATGTCCTCCGCATCGAGCGACAGTCCCAACGTCCGTTTTCCGCCCCCACTTCTTTACCTCGTGGGGTTTCTCGCTGGTGTCGTTCTGCACCGGTGGGTAGGCCATGACAGCATTCCCGCGCACCTGCGGGGTCTTTCGACAAGCCTGGGGATCATGCTGATTGCGGCAGGCCTCGCGTTGATTGCGTGGGCGGTCACGACGTTTCGACGGCTGCGAACCACACTGCTGCCGATGCGACCCTCGTCCGCCCTGGCCGCGCAAGGTCCGTATCGCTTCACGCGAAATCCGATGTACGTCGGCCTGGCGGCCATCTACTTTGGCGCAGCGTGGATGGCGGGCTTTGCATGGCCGCTGGCCTGCCTGCCTGTGGTGCTGTTCGCTGTGCGCCGCCTCATCATCGATCGCGAAGAGCGGTATCTCGAGCGCCGCTTCGGCGGTGACTACCGTGCGTACACGAAACAGGTACGACGATGGCTCTGAGTCAGCGCGAGACGCGGTGCCGATTGCGGCCGACCATGACGAGGACCACGCCCGACAGGATGACCGCTCCGCCCACGACCAGTCGAGCGGTCACGCGTTCCCCGAGCCACCACGTTGCGCCGATCGCCGTGAGGACCGGTACGGAGAGTTGTGCGACCGCGGCCTGCAGCGACGTGAGTGAGGGAACGGCGCGATACCACAAGGCGTACCCCACGCCAGATGCCAGAGACCCGGAGGCGACGGCCAGGCCTGCGCCCGTCCACGTCACCTTTTCGGATCCGGCCGAACCGATGCTCACGAGTACGGCGAATACGACTGCGCAGCTGAAGTTGCGGGCCGTTGCGCCGATCGGATCGTCCACGGCCTGCCCGCGCAGCGAATAGACTGCCCATGCCATTCCGGCCGCTGCCATCAGCAGCGAGCCCGTCAGATCGGGTGCGCTGCCACCCGGCGCCGTGAGGAGCAGGAGTCCGCCAACCGCCGTGGCGAGACCAATCCATTCAACGGGCCGCGGCCTCTCACCGTTCAAGAGTCCCCAACCGACCATCGTCGTCTGCACACAGCCGAAGAGAATGAGCGCGCCGAATCCTGCTCCGATGCGGAGGTAGGCGTACGAAAACGCGATCGCATAAACGAAGAGGGCGGCGGCGGACCACCACGAGTCAGCCGAGGGCCGCAGCCGGCGTCGCGCCAGGGTTGCGACGACGGCCAGCGTGACCGCACCGCTGGCCAGGCGAATCAAGGTAAAGGAGGCAGGGTCGACGAACGCGCGGCCAAGGGCCAGGCGTGTCAGGAGTGAGTTCGCCGCAAACCCCACGAGGGCCGCGCTCGCGCACGCGGTCACGATCTGGGGTCGTGGCCCGGTCGCGAGCGCCTTCTCCACAGGCGCGTGGTCACCGCGCCGCCGCCCCGGTCGCCCGGCCGTCCTGCTGCGCTCGGTCGTCACACGAACGTTTCACGTCGAGGATATTATCTGCACCTGTGGCAATTCGGCCGTCTACCCGGCTTCTGCGCTGGCTCGCCGTCTTCGGCCTCGGACTCGCTGCAACAGCCTGCCGCTCGACTGAGACACGGCCCCGGCTGGTCGTCTTGATCAGTGTGGACCAGATGCGGGCCGACTACGTCGAGCGGTTTCAGCATCAATGGACCCGGGGCCTGCGTCGCCTGGTGGATCGCGGTGCGCGGTTCAATGAGGCGGTGTACCCGTACATGAATACGGTCACTTGCGCTGGCCACGCGACGATGGCGACGGGATCGGTGCCGGCCGAGCACGGGCAAGTCATGAACGAATGGTGGGATCGGGCGGGCCAACGGATCGTGACCTGCACGACCGACGAGACGGCGCGGCCAGTGAGCTATGGCGCACCAACTCCCGAGGCGCACAGCGGCGCGCGCTTGAAAGTGCGAACGTTGGCCGAAGAGATGCACGCGCAACTTGCTGCCGGCGCCGCGTGTGGTCACGTTGTCGCTGAAGGCGCGATCGGCCATCATGCTGGCCGGACGCCATGGGGACGCCGTGACCTGGTTCGACAACAAGCGCGGAGCATGGGTCACCTCCACGGCGTTTTCTCCATCCCCGGTGCCCCACCTCGCCCGGTTCCTGGCCAGTCGTGCGGTCAAATCGGATCTCGGCAAAGATCTGGAGCAGACTGCTCCCGGCGAATCGCTATCTTTATGACGATGTGAACATCGGGAGACAGCCGTCCAAACCCTGGGGCCCGACACTGCCGCACGAACTGGTCGGTATTGACCGACGAGTCGATCCCGCGTTCTACGAACAATGGGAAAGTAGCCCGTTCTCGGACGAGTTTCTGACGGAGATGGCCATTGCGAGCGTGGACGGGCTCGGCCTGGGCGCGCGCGGCCGCACCGACTTTCTCGGCGTGAGCTTTTCAGCGCTCGACAAGGTGGGCCACGACTTCGGACCGTTCAGCCACGAGGTGCAGGATGTGTTGGCGCGCCTGGACCAATCCATCGGGCGGCTGCTGGACGGATTGGACGAGCGGGTCGGCCGGGACCGATACGTCGTCGGGCTGACCGCCGACCACGGCGTGTCGCCCGTTCCCGATCAGATGAAGGCCCTTGGCACTGATGCGGGCCGCATCGACAGCCACTCGCTCGCCGATGCCATCGAACGCACGATGACCACCAGCTTCGGCCCGGGCACGTACGTATCCGTCGTCGAGCACACCGATGTGTACTTCGCGCCGGGCGTGTATGCGCGCCTGGTGCGCGACCCGGAAACGCTCGGCGCCGTGCTGAAAGTCATCGGGGAGTGGCCCGGCGTGTGGCGCGTCTATCGCGGGGATCTGTTGCCGTCGCGTGCGCCAGACGATCCCGTCGCGTCGGCCATCGCCTTGAGTTATGTGTCCGATCGGAGCGGCGATCTCGTGCTCGTGCCCAAGCCGTACTGGGTGACGTCCGGCGACAGTGCGGCGACGCACGGGACGCTGCATCCGTACGACGCGCGCGTTCCCCTGATCCTGATGGGCGCTCCCTTCAAGCCGGGCACATACCTGGAGCCCTCCAGTCCGACCGATCTTGCCCCGACGCTGGCCCATACCGTGGGCGTCACGATGACACGGCCCCGCGGCCGCATCCTGCGCGAAGCTCTCCAGACGGCCACGCCCTGACGCTCGTTCACCCGACGAACTTATACCCGGCGCCGTGGACGGTCAGGATGTGGCGCGGGCTTCGCGGTGAGGATTCGAGCTTCTGCCGCAGCTTGGCGACGAAATTATCCACGGTGCGGGTGTTCGGAAAGTCCTCGTAGCCCCAGACGTGATTGAGAATCTGATCGCGGCTCACGACTTCGCCCGTGTGGGCGACGAAATAGCGCAACAAGTCGTATTCCTTCGCCGTGAACTCGAGCCGCCGGCTGCCGCGCCGGGCCTGGTGCGTGCGGAAATCGATCTCCACATCTCCGATCCAGCAGACTGAAGGCCCGGAGGGGCGCGCCGCCGCGCGACGCAGCACGGCCTTGATCCGCGCGAGCAGCTCTACGATGCTGAACGGCTTGGTGACGTAGTCGTCGGCACCGAGATCGAAGCCCAGGACCTTGTCGGTCTCCTGTGAGCGAGCGGTCAACATGACGATCGGCGTGCTCTGTCCGCGGGCCCTGAGCTCG
This sequence comes from uncultured Acidobacteriota bacterium, assembly GCA_963817395.1. Taxonomy (GTDB): domain Bacteria; phylum Acidobacteriota; class Vicinamibacteria; order Vicinamibacterales; family CAVPJW01; genus CAWGYQ01. Next base: position 348,971 of record CAWFOC010000004.1, read on the forward strand.
CGGCACACCTCGAAGCCGTTCTTACGGGGCAGGGCGATGTCGAGCACGACGAGATCGGGATTGAGCGCCACGGCCTTCGCAAAGCCGTCCTGGCCGTCGACGGCCGTGATGACGTCGTACCCTTCGAGCTCGAGATTGTCGCGCAATCCCAGCAGCATCTGCGGTTCGTCCTCGACCACCAGAATCCGCTTCATGGCCGCCATCATTCTACGGCCAGCCCGCTTCGGGGTATTCGGCGGCGGCGCGCACGGGGAACCACAGCGTGAACGTGCTACCGCGACCCGGCTCGCTGTCGAGATGGACGGCGCCGTGGTGGGCGCGCATCACGTGGTCGACAATCGCGAGGCCGAGGCCTGAGCCCTGGGGACCGAAGCCGTTGCCGTCCTGCACACGGAAGAACTTCCTGAAAATGCGGCGCTGGTGGCGGCGGGAGATTCCGACGCCCTTGTCGCTCACCCGAATAAGCTCGGCGCCGTGCGCGGCGGCGATCTCGACGCGAATTTCACGTGCGTCGGTCGAATACTTCATCGCATTCGAGAGCAGGTTCTCGAGCGCCCGCGTCACCGCTTCAGCGTCCACGCTGATCGGCGGCAGATCGCCCGCGAACGCGGAAGTGACCTCGAAGCGATTCTGCTTGAACTGATGGTCGAACGAGCCGAGCACCTTGTCCGCGAGCTCGGCGAGGTTCACCGGAGCCATCCGGTAATGCCGGAGGCCCGCCTCGATGCGCGAGAACTCGAGAATGTTGTTGATGAGGCGCGTCAGCTTCTGCGCTTCATTGTTGATGATGCGATAGTAGTCCTGCGCGCGCTCCGGCGTGCGGACGCGGCCGACCTCGAGGGTCTCCGCAAAGAGTTGAATCAGGGCGAGCGGCGTCTTGAGGTCGTGGGAGACCGCGGAAACGAAGTCGGACTTGAGGTCGGCCAGCCGCACCTCGCGCGCCGCCGCGAGCGCCACCAGCACCACCGCGGCCGCCATGACGACGGCCAGCGCAATCATCAGCGCCAGTTGCGGGGCCGTTCGAGCGCGTACCAGATCGGCGACCGCCAGATTTCCGTAGCCGATCCTGAGGCGCCAGTCGTCGACGCGGGGCCTGTACCCCGAGGCCCGCATCGCCGTCAGCGCGTCAGGATCGACGAACGCGAGCGGGAACCGGCGCTCTCGCGCGAACGTTCCCTCGTCCGCGCCGTTCGATCGGTACACCACGCGACCATCGCCGTCCAGCACGGCGGCCGTCATCGCGGGGAAGTCCGGCGGCAGCACGGTGCGGGAGATTTCGGCTTCGATGAGGCGAGGCAGGTAGATGCGCTCGAATCGGTCCATGTCGACGAGCAGACCGATGAATCCGGTCAGGCCGGGGCCGGACGGATTCGAAAAAACCCGAACGCCCGACCGATAGCGCCGGTCACGAATCGTGAGCTCCAGGATGAGCGGCCAGCGCGCATGCGGCGCCAGGTCGGCGACGATCGCGATCATCCGCTCGCTCGTCCGAATCGGCCAATCGGAATCCCCGACCGGGTTCGAACAGCATGAGGCGATCGGGGTGCCGTGCCGACCACACGACGAAGGCGTCGATGAAGCTATGGCGCCCGAGACCCTCCCGGAGCGCGGGTTCGAGGGCGGCGAGGTTCATGGCCTCGACATCCGTCTCGATGTCCGCCCGGTTCAGCTCTTCGAGAAAAGGGGCCTTGAAGTCCCGGACCATCGCCTGGACGACGCGTTCGGCGGCATCGGCACTGAGCTGGTCGAGCACCAGGGTGGACGTGGTTTCGAGATCGCGAACCGAGCGGAACTGCAGATAGAAGACGGCCGCCACCGGGACGGCGACCGCGACGGCGAGCGCCACACCAAGGCGGACGCCGCGGTCGTGCAGCAGCCGCGAAAACAGTCCGGATGAGCCGGCCGGTCCGGTGGGGCGGGCCACCATACAGAATCCAGAAACGCGGCGGAATCGAGCCCTAGTATTATGCCCGCGGCACACGGCCGGTGGCTCCTCGCCCGATTTCCCCTGCGGCACGCCTCGGTGAGCCGCGCCTCCGGCTTGCCGGCCGGTTGGCGGCGTGCTATATTCGTCAGGTTCTATCGAAGTTAGGAAACCCTATCTAGCTTCGATCCGCCAGGAAGAAGCCCGCGCGGTCACCCCGGCTTCTTCCCCTCGGAGGCCCCGCGTTCGTTTCCGAGTGAGACCGGGATCGCCGCGCGAACATTCTGTCGATAGGGGAGGTCGCTTCAGGCGCCAAGCCACTGGCTTCCAGGCCTGGAGCGCAAGTCCGGTTGCGCGTGGCGCGCAGCCCGGATCGATTTTTCCTCGTGGACTGGTCCCGTGGACGGTCGCGAGGACATGACGACGGGCGCCGCCCAACAGCGAAGGATCGAACGTGCCGACCATCAGCCAGCTCGCGCGTCAGGGACGACAGCAGATCGTCAGCAAGACGAAGAGTCCGGCGCTCCAGGACAGCCCTCAGAAGCGCGGCGTGTGCGTCCGGGTGTTCACCCAGACACCGAAGAAGCCGAACTCGGCGCTGAGAAAGGTAGCACGCGTCCGGCTGACCAACGGCATCGAGGTCACCACCTATATTCCCGGCGTGGGGCACAACCTCCAGGAGCACTCGCTCGTGCTGATTCGCGGCGGCCGTGTGAAGGATCTGCCGGGTGTGCGCTACCACGTGGTGCGCGGCACGCTCGACGCCGTCGGCGTCCAAGGCCGGAAGCAGGGACGGTCCAAATACGGGGCCAAGCGGCCCAAGGCGTAACGCCATGCCACGTCGACGAGAAGTTCCCAAGAGAGCCATCGGGCCGGATCCGGTCTACAACAGCGCACTGGTGACGAAGTTCATCAGCACGATCATGCGTGAGGGCAAGCGCAGCACCGCCGAGCGGATCCTGTACCACAGCTTCGACATCATCAAGGAGCGCACCGGGGACGATCCGCTCAAGGTCTTCAAGAAGGCCGTGGACAACGTCAAGCCGAGCCTCGAGGTGAAGTCGCGCCGCGTCGGCGGATCGAACTATCAGGTGCCCATCGAAGTGAACCCCAATCGTCGGCTGTCGCTCAGCATTCGGTGGCTGGTGTCATTCGCCCGCTCGCGCGGCGACGGCAAGACGATGGAAGAAAAGCTGGCGAATGAGCTGCTCGACGCCTCGAACCTGCGCGGTGGCGCGGTGAAGAAGCGCGAGGACACGCATCGCATGGCCGAAGCCAACAAGGCGTTCGCGCACTACCGGTGGTAGCGCGCTCCAGTCATTGCCGCTAATCGAGTACGAGTAATGCCAAGGCAAGTCGCCCTCAATCGCACGCGGAACATCGGCATCATGGCCCACATCGATGCCGGTAAGACCACGACCACCGAGCGCATCCTCTTCTACACGGGGATCACCTACAAGCTCGGCGAAGTGCACGAGGGCACGGCGGTCATGGACTGGATGGAGCAGGAACAGGAGCGCGGCATCACCATCACGTCCGCCGCGACCACCTGCCTCTGGCGCGATCACCGCATCAACATCATCGACACGCCCGGCCACGTCGATTTCACGGCCGAAGTCGAGCGGTCGCTCAGGGTCCTCGATGGCGCCGTCGCAGTGTTCGACGCGGTGGCCGGCGTCGAGCCCCAGTCCGAGACGGTGTGGCGTCAGGCCGACAAGTACCGCGTACCGCGCATCTGCTTCGTCAACAAGATGGACCGCATCGGCGCGGACTTCAAGCGGACGCTCTCGCAGATCGAGACCAAGCTCCAGGCCAATCCGGTGGCCATCCAGCTGCCCATCGGCAGCGAGGACAAGTTCCTCGGCGTCATCGACCTCGTCCGGATGAACGCCATCATCTACCGTGACGAGACGCTCGGGGCCGAATACGCGATCGAGGAGATTCCCGACGAGTACCGGGCCGAGGCCCAGGAGTACCGCGAAACCCTGATCGAAAAGGTCAGCGAATCCGACGACGCGCTGCTCGAGAAATACCTGCACGGAATCGAGATCACGGAGGACGAGATCATGGCAGCCCTCCGGCGCCGGGCGGTCCGCTCGGTCCGTAGCGAAACAGCGCCGTTCGTCCCCGTCATTTGCGGGTCGGCTTTCAAGAACAAGGGCGTCCAGCCGCTGCTCGACGCCGTCGTGGACTACCTGCCCTCGCCGTTGGACATTCCGCCCATCATCGGGATCGATCCCGACAAGGCCGAGGAAACGCAGGTGGAGCGCGTGGCGGCCGACGACGCGCCGTTTGCCGCGCTGGCCTTCAAGATCATGACCGATCCGTTCGTCGGTCAGCTCACGTTCCTCCGCGTCTACTCCGGCGTCATGACGTCGGGCTCTTCGGCCTACAACGCCACCAAGCAGAAGAGCGAGCGCATCGGCCGTCTCCTCAAGATGCATGCGAACAAGCGTGAGGAGATCAAGGAAGTCTACGCCGGCGATATCGCCGCGGCGGTCGGGTTGAGGAGCGTCAGCACGGGCGACACCATCTGCGACGAGAAGCACCCGGTGGTGCTCGAGGCGATGGACTTCCCCGAGCCGGTCATCTCACTCGCCATCGAGCCCAAGACCAAGGCCGACCAGGAGAAACTGGGGCAGGGGCTGGGCAAGCTGATGGCCGAGGACCCCACCTTCCGCGTCCGCACCGATCAGCAGACCGGACAGGTCGTCATCGCCGGCATGGGCGAGCTGCACCTCGAGATCATCGTCGACCGCCTGAAGCGCGAATTCAACGTCGAGGCCAGCGTCGGCCGTCCGCAGGTCGCCTACAAGGAGACGCTCACGGTGGCCGCCGACGGCGAGGGCCGGTACATCCGCCAGACCGGCGGCCGCGGCCAGTACGGCCACGCCAAGATTCATTTGACCCCGCGCAAGCCGGGCGAGGGCTACGAGTTCGTCAACAGCATCGTGGGCGGATCCATTCCGCGCGAGTACATCAAGCCAATCGACGAAGGGATTCGCGAGGCCCTCACGACTGGCGTGCTCGCCGGCTATCCCGTCGACGATGTGGAGATCGAGCTGTACGACGGCTCGTTCCACGACGTGGATTCGTCCGAGATGGCGTTCAAGATTGCGGGATCGATGGCGTTCAAGGATGCCGCAAAGCGGGCACGGCCCGTGCTCCTCGAGCCGGTGATGCGCGTCGAGGTCGTCGTGCCCAAGGACTACATGGGCGACGTCATGGGCGATCTGGCCAGCCGCCGCGGCCACATTCAGTCGCAGGAAGATCGCGGTGGCACGCAGATCGTGACAGCGCGGGTACCGTTGTCCGAGATGTTCGGGTACGCCACCGACCTGCGATCGCGGACGCAGGGGCGTGCCACCTATTCCATGCATTTCGATCGCTACGAGCCCGCACCGCAGAGCGTGAGCGAAGAAGTCGTGGCGCGAATGCAGGGGCGTTGAGCCTTCGAGGGACAGAGATATGGCCACGTTCAGCGACAAGATCCGGATCAGGTTGAAGGCGTACGACGCCCGGGTGCTCGATCAGTCGACCGGCGAGATCGTCGAGACCGCCAAGCGCACCGGCGCACGCCTCGCGGGGCCGATTCCACTGCCGACCGTCCGGAACCGGTGGACGGTGCTTCGCTCGCCGCACGTCGACAAGAAGTCGCGGGAGCAGTTCGAGATCCGGACGCACAAACGTCTGATCGATATCTTCGAGCCGACGCCGCAAACCGTGGACGCGCTGATGAAGCTGGATCTGCCGGCCGGCGTGGATGTCGAAATCAAGGCCTTCGGCAAGGAACACAAGTGATGGTCACGGGCATTCTTGGACGGAAGGTCGGCATGACGCAGGTCTTCGCCGACGACGGGACCGCGCTGGCCGGGACGGTGATCAAGGCCGGCCCGTGTGTGGTCGTCCAGCGCAAGAGCGCGACGAGCGACGGCTACGAGGCCGTACAGATCGGTCTCGTCGAGGAGCGTCCGGCGAAGGTGACGAAGGCGCTGGCCGGCCACTACAAGAAGGCGGGCCTTCCGCCGACGCGCGTGCGCCGCGAAGTGCGGCTGGCCAAGGACGGCGACGCGAAGGCCGGTGATCAGGTGCTGGTGTCGATGTTCGCCAATGGTGATCGTGTCGATGTGGTCGGCGTCAGCCGCGGCAAGGGATTTCAAGGCGTCGTCAAGCGTCACCATTTCCGTGGCGGCGCCGCCACGCACGGGTCGATGTTCCACCGGGCGCCCGGCTCGATCGGCGCCTCGTCGTTTCCGTCACGCGTCATCAAGGGGATGCGTGCGGCGGGGCGCATGGGTGCGGACCGCGTGACCGTGCACAATTTGAAGGTGATTCGGGTCGATCCGGACAACCACCTGCTCGTCGTGAGCGGTGCGGTGCCAGGTGCGCCCGGCGGCTATCTCATCGTGCGGAAGGCGATTACGGCGAAGACAGTCGAAGACGCCGCAGGTGGAGAAGCCGAAAGGCAAGAAATAAGGAACGCGCAGTCGGAGCCTGAGATGACCATCGACGTCGTCAACGCGCAGAACGAACGGGTGGGATCGCTGGAAGTGAGCGACGACCTGCTGACCGGGCCCGTCAAGCTCGATCTGGTGTGGGAGTCCGTGGTGTGCGCCAATGCCTCCGAACGGCGCGGCACACACGCCGTGAAGAACCGCGCGCGCGTCAGCGGCACCGGCAAGAAGCCCTGGCGTCAGAAGGGGACCGGTCGCGCGCAGGTCGGCGAGAGTCGCAATCCGCTGTGGCGCAAGGGCGGCATCGTCTTTGGACCGACGCCGCGGTCATACGCCTACCAGATGCCCCACAAAGCCGAGCTCGGTGCGCTTCGGGCGGCGTTCGTCCAGAAGCTCAAGGATGGCGCCGTGATCGTCGTCGACGCCTTGCCTGAGGGTGAGACCAAGACCAGGAATGCGGCGTCGTTTCTCGAGCGGCTGGGTGCCGGAGGGACGCACGGTGTTGACCGACGTCACGGCCCCGGACGGCTTTCTGCGGGCGCTGCGCAACCTGCCGCGTGTGTCGTTCGTGACGAGCAGCCGGTTGACGGCGCGCGACGTGATCGCCGCCGATCGCCTGATTGCCACGAGAGCGGCAGTCGAGCGCCTGCAGCAGACGCTCGGGACGGAGCAGCCGTCATGAACCTGACCGACATCATCCGGCGTCCGCTCATCACGGAGAAGACGAGCATCATTCGCGAGGATGGACGCACGATCGTCTTCGAGGTGAAGTCCGACGCGAACAAGGTGCAGATCCGGCAGGCGGTCGAGAAGCTGCTCGGATCGAAGGTGGCGCACGTCAGAACGGCCATGGCGCACGGCAAGGTCAAGCGGCAGGGCCGCTTCGCCGGGCGACGCTCCGACTGGAAGAAGGCGTATGTGACGCTGCGCGAAGGGGAGAAGATTCCGGAGTTTCTCGAAGGGGCCTGACGCCCATCGTTGAAGGATCACCGAGATGCCCATTCGAAGCTACAAACCGACGTCCGCCGGCCGGCGATTCCAGACCGTGCCGGTCTTCGACGAGATCACGGCGACGAAGCCGCACAAACCGCTCACGGAGCCGCTCCATCCGTCGGGCGGCCGCAACAACCACGGCGAGGTGACCATATGGTGGCGCGGTGGGGGACACAAGCGGCTGTATCGCACGATCGACTTCAAGCGCGACAAGCGTGACATTCCGGGCAAGGTGCTAACGATCGAGTACGACCCGAACCGCTCGGCGCGCATTGCGCTCGTCGGCTACAGCGACGGTGAGAAGCGGTACATCCTGCACCCGGTCGGATTGAAGGTCGGCGCCGTCGTCGTGGCGGGCGAGAACGTGGACATCCTGCCGGGGAACACCTTACCGCTGGCCAACATCCCGCTGGGCACGCAGGTGCACAACGTGGAGCTCAGGCCGGGCAAGGGCGGGCAGATCGCCCGCAGCGCCGGGTCGTCGGTGCAGGTCGTGGCGAAGGAAGGCGAGTACGTCTCCGTCAAGATGCCCTCGAGCGAGATTCGTCGCATTCTCGGACGCTGCGTCGCGACGGTGGGACAGGTGGGCAACGTCGATCACGAGAACGTATCGATCGGCAAGGCCGGACGAAACCGCTGGCTCGGCAAGCGCCCGCACGTCAGAGGCGTGGCCATGAATCCGGTGGACCATCCGCTTGGCGGTGGCGAGGGCAAGACGTCGGGTGGCCGGCATCCCGTGACGCCGTGGGGCAAGCCGACGAAAGGTTTCAAGACCCGGAATCGAAAGGTGACCAACAAGTTCATCGTCCAGCGGAGGACGAAGTAGGGCACGCGTCGGGCCGTCCGGCTTCGGGTTGCCGCATTCGCGCAACCCAGCCGGGTCCGACGGAGTAGCCTGGAGCCGGAAGCGCGTTATGAGTCGATCACTGAAGAAGGGTCCGTTCGTCGACACGCCGCTGCTCGAAAAGGTCGAGGCGATGAACCGCGCCGCCGAGAAGCGCGTGATCAAGACGTGGTCGCGCCGGTCCACGATCGTGCCCGAGATGGTGGGGCACACGCTGGCGGTGCACAACGGCCGCAAGTTCATTCCGGTGTATGTCACCGAGAACATGGTGGGCCACAAGCTCGGGGAGTTTGCGGCGACGCGCTTGTTCAAGGGTCACACGATGAAGACGGCCGCCGAGAAGGCAGCGGCGTCCGCGCCGGCGCCCGGCGCGGCGGCTCCCGCGGCGGCGGCCAAGCCAGCCGGAGGCGCGTCGTGATCGAAGCGCACGCGACGGCCAAGTACGTGCGCACGTCGGCGCAGAAAGCCGGGCTGGTGCTGGATCAGATACGCGGCCGCGACGTCAATCATGCGCTCGCAACGCTGCGGTTCATGCGGAAGTCGGTGGCACACGACATCGAAAAGGTGCTGCGGTCGGCCATCGCCAACGCGCAGCAGAAAGACGGGTTCGGCGGCGACGTCGACCGGCTGTTCGTGAGCGATTGCTACGCCAACCAGGGCCCGTCGGCCAAGCGTGTGCGTCCGGCGCCGATGGGGCGGGCGTTTCGAGTCGTCAGGCGCTCGGCGCACTTGACCGTGCGCGTGACGGAGCGGCCGGTGGCGATCGCGAGCGGGGAGCCCTCGGGCGGACGTGCGGAACGGTCGACCCGAAAGCCGGCGGCTGGAGCAAAACGGACGGGTGGGGCGTCGGCGCCGCGCGCGCGCCGTTCGGCGCCGAAGAAGAAGAAAGCGAACGCGACGTAAGACAGAGGAGCGCGACGTGGGTCAGAAGGTTCATCCGTTCGGGTTCCGCCTCGGATTCAACAAGACGTGGCGGTCGCGGTGGTACTCGGATCGCGATTACGCGAAGCTGCTCCACGAGGATCTGCGGCTGCGTGACACGCTCAAGAAGCGGTTCGCGCACGCGGGTGTCTCGAAGATCGAGACCGAACGAGCGGCGAACAAGCTGAAGATCGACATCCATACCTCGCGTCCGGGCATCATCATCGGCCGCAAGGGAACCGAGGTCGACAAGCTGAAGACCGAGATTCAGAAGCGGACGAACCGCGAGGTCTTCATCAACATCCAGGAGATCCAGAAACCCGAGCTCGACTCGCAGCTCATCGCCGAATCCGTCGCGCTGCAGCTCGAGAAGCGCGTGGCGTTTCGTCGGGCCATGCGCAAGGCCGTCGAGTCGGCGCTGCGCTTCGGAGCGCGAGGGATCAAGATTCGGGTGTCGGGGCGGTTGAACGGGGCCGAGATCGCCCGCTCGGAGTGGTACCTGCACGGCCAGCTGCCGCTCCAGACACTTCGAGCTGACATCGACTACGGCCTGGCCGAAGCGAGCACGACGTACGGGCAGATCGGCGTCAAGGTGTGGCTCTACAAGGGGGACCGGCTCGTGCCGCGCACCGGGCGCGAGGAAGACTATCGCGCACCGCGTCGGGGACCGCGCGCGTAACAGGCTGGCGCTGAGGAGCACTCGTCATGTTGATGCCGAAGAAGGTCAAGTACCGGAAGCAGCAGCGCGGCCGCATGCGCGGCAAGGCCTGGCGCGGCTCCGATGTCTCGTTCGGGGACTACGGATTGAAGGCGCTGGAACCCTGCTGGCTGACCGATCGGCAGATCGAGGCGGCTCGCGTGGCGATGACGCGCTTCATCAAGCGCGGCGGCAAGATCTGGGTGCGCGTGTTCCCCGACAAGCCCATCACGAAGAAGCCGCAGGAAACCCGCATGGGCAAGGGCAAGGGCGCGCCGGAGCAGTGGGTCTCGGTGGTCAGACCGGGCAAGGTGCTCTTCGAGATGGAGGGCGTGACGGAGCTCGAAGCGCGTCAGGCCATGCGGCTGGCCGCGGCCAAGCTGCCCATCCGGACGAAGTTCGCCATGCGGTTTGCCGAGGAGAAGGCGTCGTGAAGGCGAGCGAGCTGAGAGATTTGTCGCGTGACGAGCTCGAAGGCAAGGTGCGCGACCTCGAGGATCAGGTCTTTCGCCTGCGCATGCAGAAGGCGATGGGTCAGCTCGACGCGGCGCACAAGGTGCAGGCGACACGGCGGGACCTGGCGCGTGTGAAGACGATTTTGCGGCAGCGAGAGTTGGCGGCGGCCCGGTAGCCATCGGAGAACAGCGATGCCTGGAAAAGCGCAGAAGCTCGGCGTGGTGGTCAGCGACAAGATGGACAAGACCGTCGTCGTCGCGGTCGAACGCCAGGTGAGGCACGAGCTCTATGGGAAGGCTCAGCGCCGCACGTCGAAGTTTCTGGCCCACGATGAGAAGAACGAAGCGAAGGTCGGCGATCGGGTGGAGATCGTCGAGTCACGGCCGCTCAGCCGACGGAAGCGCTGGACGGTGACGAGAGTCGTGCTGAAGACCGTCGCGGTCTAGACGGCGCCTGACGGGGACACTGCCATGATCCAGATGCGATCCATTCTCGAGGTTGCGGACAATTCCGGCGCGCGGAAGATCGCCGTCATCAACCCGATTGGCGGTTCGACCGGTCGCTACGCGCGGCTCGGCGACATCGTCACCGCCTCGGTAAAGGAAGCCGCGCCCGACTCGAACGTGAAGAAGGGGTCGGTCGTCAAGGCCGTGATCGTCCGTACGCGCAAGGAACAGCGGCGCAAGGACGGCAGCTACATCCGCTTCGATCGGAACGCGGCCGTGCTCGTCAACGACCAGAACGAGCCGATCGGAACGCGCGTGTTCGGGCCGGTGGCCCGCGAGCTGCGCGAGCGGCGGTTCATGAAAATCATCTCGCTCGCACCGGAAGTGCTGTAGCCATGTCTCTTCTCCAGACTCCGATTCGCAAGAACGACACGGTGCTCGTCATGGCGGGCAAGGACCGGGGCAAGCGCGGCCGGGTGCTCAAGGTCATTCCCGATCGCAACCGCGTCGTCGTCGAGGGCGTCAATTTCATCAAGCGGCACACGCGGCCGAATCCCACCCGCAACATCAAGGGCGGCATCGTGCAGCGCGAGGCGGCACTCCATGCGTCGAACGTGCAACTGGTGTGTCCCGAGTGCGGCGCCGCGACCCGGGTCGGACGCCGCGTGCTGGGCGACGGTCGCAAGGTGCGCATCTGCCGGAAATGCGAAGGAGTGGTGGACAAGTGAGCGGCGCGAAGAACCGGCTGCGCGAGCGGTACGTCAACGACGTCGTGCCCGCGCTCCGCAAGGAGTTCGGCTATACGAACGTGATGGCCGTGCCCCGCATCGAGAAAGTGGTCGTCAACATGGGGCTCGGCGAGGCCACGTCGAACCAGAAGATCGTGGACGTCGGTGCGGACGAAGTGGCCAGGGTGACGGGGCAGAAGCCCGTGATCCGTCGCGCCCGCAAGTCGATCGCGGCCTTCAAGCTGCGCAAGGGCATGCCGGTGGGCACGATGGTGACGCTGCGCGGCGACCGCATGTACGAGTTTCTGGATCGGCTGCTGAGCATCGCCCTTCCGCGGGTGCGCGACTTCAGGGGCGTGTCGCCCCAAGGCTTCGACGGGCGCGGCAACTACACGCTCGGGCTTCGCGACCAGCTGATCTTTCTCGAGATCGACTACATGAAGGTGGACAAACCCCGTGGCATGAACGTGTCGGTCGTGACCACGGCCAGGACCGATGAGGAAGCGCGGCGGCTGCTGCAGTTGATGGGCATGCCGTTCCGCCAGAACTGACGCGCGACGAGATTCGAGCAGGTATGGCTACCACAGCAAAGATCGCCAAGGAACAGAAGGTCCCGAAGTTCAAGATCAGGCTCCGCAACCGGTGCCGCCTGTGCGGGCGCCCGCGGGCCTACATGCGGAAGTTCGCGTTGTGCCGTCTGTGTTTCCGGCGGCTTGCGCTCGAAGGCGATGTGACGGGCGTGACGAAGAGCAGTTGGTGAGGAGAGAGCCAGGCTTATGACCGATCCCATTGCTGACATGCTGGCGCGGATTCGGAATGCGCTTCATGCCAAGCATCCGCGCGTGGATGTGCCGGCGTCGAGGCTCAAGGCCGAAATTGCCAGAATCCTCCAGGACGAGGGCTACATCAACGGCTTCAAGCTGGTCGACGAACCGGCGACCCGCGACCTCGCGGCGCGCCGGCTGATTCGCGTGTTCCTGAAGTACGGCCCCCACGGCGAGCGGGTCATCACGGGGATCGAGCGCATCAGCCGTCCGGGCCGGCGCGTGTATTTCAGCCGCGACGAGGTGCCGCCCGTGCTCGGCGGCCTCGGCACGAGCATCCTCACGACATCGCGCGGGGTGATGACGGGCCGCGAGGCGGTGAAGGTGGGCGTCGGCGGGGAAGTGCTCTGCAACGTGTGGTGAGAATGCGCGACCGGATTTCGCGACACAGGATGAGCGGCTGATCATGTCTCGAATAGGCAAGAAACCGATTCCGATTCCGGCGGGTGTCACCGTGAAGATCCATGCGGGTGCCGTCGAGGTGCAGGGACCCAAGGGTACGCTGCGGCAACGCGTGCCCGCTGAGGTCGCCTTCGACGTGGCCGACGGTCAGATCCGGGCGCGCACGGTCGGCGAGGACGCCGCGCTCGGCAAGTTCCATGGGCTCGCCCGGACACTCGTGGCCAACGCCGTGCAGGGCGTCACGCAGGGATTCAAGCGCGAGCTCGACATCGTGGGCATCGGCTATCGCGGCGAGGTGCGCGGCAAGCAGGTGGTCTTCGCGCTCGGGTATTCGCATCCGGTGGTCTTCGAGGTGCCCGACGGCATCGAGATCGCCATCGAAAAGCAGACACACGTCACCGTGACGGGTGCCGACCGCCAGAAGGTGGGGCAGGTCGCGGCCGATATCCGGTCGCTTCGTAAGCCCGACCCGTACAAGCAGAAGGGCGTCCGGTACACAGGTGAGGTCCTCAAGAAGAAGGTCGGCAAGACCGGCGCCTAAGGACTGAGAGATCGAGCGATGAAGATCGTCACCAAAGAAGATCGACGCGTCCGAATCAAGCTGAGGCTGCGCAAGCGCATCCACGGGCGCGCGGAGCGGCCGAGGCTCTCGGTGTTCAGGAGCGTCGGCCATATGTACGTGCAGGTCGTCGACGATCTGCGCGGCGAGACCATCGCGGCCGCCTCCACGATCGAACCGACCGTGAAGGCAGCGATGACGTCGGGCGTGCGCGGCGGCAACAAGGCGGGCGCCGAGCTCGTCGGACGCACCATCGCGGAGCGGCTGCTGGCGAAGGGCATCAAGAAGGTCGTCTTCGATCGGAACGGGTTTCTCTATCACGGCCGCGTGCGCGCGGTGGCAGACGCCGCGCGCCAGGCAGGCCTCGAGTTCTAGTTCACGCGAGCACACTATGTATCGCACACGCGAACGCATCGATCCTTCACAGCTCGACATCAAGGACGTGGTCGTCTCCATCAACCGCGTCACGAAGGTCGTGAAGGGTGGCAAGAATCTCAGCTTCAGCGCGCTCGTCGTCGTGGGCGATGGACACGGTGTGGTGGGGTTCGGCATCGGCAAGGCGAAGGAGGTCCCCTCGGCGATCAAGAAGGCGATCGAGGCGGCCAAGAAGTCGCTCATCCGCGTGCCGTTGCAGGGGACGAGCATTCCGCACGAGGTCGTCGGCCGCTACGGGGCGGGCCGCGTGCTGCTCAAGCCGGCGCCGGACGGCACGGGGCTGATTGCGGGCGCCGCCGTGCGCGCCGTCGTCGAATCGGCGGGCATTCAGAACGTCCTGACGAAGTCGCTCGGAACGGCCAACGCACACAACGTGGTGCGGGCGACCTTCGACGGGCTGCTCCAGCTCAAGGACCCGCTGATGGTCGCGCGCCTCAGAGGCAAGACCCTCGACGAGCTCACGCGCTCGTCGGCATGACGTCGCGGCACGACGAACGCGAGGAATGAAGCGGACATGACGAAGACCACCGGTAAGCCGGCCAGAAAACTGAAGATCACGTTGCTCAAGAGCCCTATCGGCTTCAATCGCGCGCAAGGTCTCGTCGCGCAGAGTCTTGGACTGCGGCGAATCCGTCACGCGGTCGAAGTGTCGGACACGCCGGAGACACGGGGCATGATTCTCAAGGTGCGACATCTGGTGTCGGTCGAAGAGCTGAGTTGAGTCTTTTATGGGTCTAAGCAACCTGAAGCCGCCCAAGGGCGCCAAGGGCAAGAAGAAGCGGATCGGCCGGGGCCAGGGATCGGGCAGCGGACACACCGCGGGTCGCGGTCACAAGGGCGCCAAGTCGCGAGCGGGATTCAAGCGCAAGCGAGGCTTCGAAGGCGGTCAGATGCCGCTGCACCGCCGGGTCCCGAAGCGCGGATTTCACAATCCGTTTCGCGTCGAGTACGCCGTGGTGAATCTCGACACGCTGGCCGAGCGGTTCGAGGCCGGCACGGTGGTGACGCCCGAACTGCTCGTCGAGCACAGGCTGGTCTCGGCCAAGGCCCGCGTGAAAGTGCTGGCGCGGGGCGAGATTGCCAAGGCGCTTACGGTGCGGGCGCACAAATTCAGCGGCAAGGCGCTCGAGAAGATTGTGGCCGCTGGCGGCACCGCCGAACCGGTCACCGCGTAGCGGCCAGTGGGACAGGCACGACCCGGCTAGACCATGGAAAACGTACTGAAGAACATCTTCTCGGTGCCCGACCTGCGCAATCGCGTGCTCTTCACGCTTGCGTTGCTCGCGGTCTACCGCTTCGGCAACCACGTGCCCACGCCGGGCGTGAACGGCGAGGCGCTGGCGCTCCTGGCCGAGCAGACACGCAACACGATGTTCGGGCTCTACGACATGTTCTCGGGGGGCAACCTGTCGCGGGTGACGATCTTCGCGCTCGGCATCATGCCGTACATCAGCGCGTCGATCATCCTCCAGCTGCTGACGGTGGTGTGGCCCTACCTCGAGAAGCTGTCGAAGGAAGGCGAACTCGGGCGTCGCAAGATCACGCAGTACACCCGCTACGGCACGATCGTGCTGAGCGTGGTGCAGTCGCTGGGCATCGCCATCTTCCTGGAGCGTCAAACCAACATCGCCGGTGGGTTGCCGCTCGTCTACGAGCCCGGCCTGACGTTCCGCCTGATGACCGTGCTGACCCTGACGACCGGGACGACGTTCATCATGTGGCTGGGCGAGCAGATCACCGAGCGTGGGATCGGCAACGGCATGTCGCTCATCATCTTCGCGGGCATCGTCGTGGGCCTGCCCCGGGCCGTGCTGACGACCATCGATCAGCTTCGGACCGGTCAGATGGGATTGTTCCGTCTCATCGTGCTCGTGGTGCTCATGGTGGCGGTCGTGGCGGCCATCATCTTCGTCGAGCGCGGCCATCGGCGGGTGACGGTACAGTACGCGAAACGCGTCGTCGGCCGGCGGATGTACGGCGGATCGAGCACGCACATTCCGCTGAAGGTGAATACCGGCGGCGTCATTCCCGTGATATTCGCGTCGTCTATTCTGGCGTTTCCGGCGACGATCGCCGGCATGTTCGAGCCCGGCGGTTGGGCCGAGGCGATTGCGGCGCAGCTGGCGTTCGGGATGCCGCTCTACAATCTGCTGTACATCGCCGGTATCATTTTCTTTGCGTACTTCTACACGGCCATCATCTTCAACCCCGATGACGTGGCCGAAAACATGAGGAAGTACGGCGGGTTCATCCCCGGCATCCGGCCGGGAAAGCGCACCGCGGAGCACATCGATACGATTCTCACGCGGATTACGCTGGCGGGCGCCATCTATCTGGCGCTCATCGCGATTCTTCCCGAGTTCCTGATCACGGGGTTCAGAGTGGCGCCCATTCCGTTCATCGGCGAGCAGCTGGACGCCATGCTGCCGCGATTCATTACGGAAGGGATGAACGTGACCTTCTACTTCGGCGGCACCTCGCTGCTCATCATCGTCGGGGTGGCGATGGATACCGTGCAGCAGATCGAGTCGCAGCTCATCATGCGCCATTACGATGGCTTCATGAAGAAGACGAGGATCCGCGGGCGCCGTGGCTGATCGTGTGATCGTCCAAGACGGACGTCGAGGGGAGCGCGAGCCGTGATCGTGTGCCGGTCGCGCGCCGAGATCGAGCTCATGCGCGCGGCGAACCAGTTGGTCGCACGCGTCCTGGCCGAGCTCGCTCGAGCCGTCGCGCCGGGTGTCACGACGTTCGAGCTGGATGAGATGGCCGAGGCTCGGCTTCGTGAACAGGGCGCCTCGCCCGCGTTCAAGGGGTATCACGGCTTTCCGGCGACGATCTGCGCGTCCATCGACGAGCAGGTGGTGCATGGGATTCCCTCGAACCGGGTTTTGAAAGAAGGCGAGATTCTGTCGATCGATCTTGGCGCCGTTCTCGACGGGTACTACGGCGACGCGGCGGTGACCGTCGGGGTCGGGCGGATTTCAGCGAAGGCCGCTGAGCTCCTGCGCGTCACAGAGGAGGCGTTGCACCTGGGGATCGAGCAGGTCCGGCCGGGCGGCCGTGTCTCGGACATCGGCCACGCGGTGCAGACGCACGTCGAGGCGCATGGGTTTTCAGTGGTCCGCGAGTTCGTGGGACACGGCATCGGCGAAGCGCTCCACGAGGAGCCGCAAGTGCCGAACTACGGCGAGTCCGGGCGCGGCCCGCAGCTGGCCGAGGGCATGGTGCTGGCCATCGAGCCCATGGTCAACATGGGCAAGCCGGCCGTGCGGATTCTCGAGGACGGGTGGACGTCGGTTTCACGCGATGGCAGCTTGTCGGCGCACTTCGAGCATACGGTTGCGGTTGGCGCCGAGGGCGCGGACGTGCTCACGATGCTCGAACCCTCTGCCCGGAAAAGGCAGACGGCGGGCCGCCAGTCGGCGTGGGCTCGATAGTCGGTGATGAGCGATCGAGCCCATGGTCGGGCGTGCCGAACGGATCGAAGTGACTGGAGTCGTGGCGGCGCTCTTGCCCAAGGGGCTGATCCGGGTGGTGGTCGACGGCACGAACGACGTCGTCGCTCACGTGGCCGACGACCCGCTGAAGAATTTCGTGCGGCTGGTGGTCGGCGATCGGGTGCAAGTGGAGCTGACTGCGCAGGATCCGTCGCGGGGCCGGATTACACGCCGGTTGAGGTCGTGAACGTCGAGCGGGTGGGGAACGAGGGGTCGCACGCATGAAGGTCAGAGCATCGGTCAAGCGTATCTGTGACAAGTGCAAGATCGTCCGACGGCACCGCGTCGTCCGGGTGATCTGCACGAATCCGAAACATCGGCAACGGCAAGGCTGAGGGTCGAAGCATGGCTCGTATTGCAGGCGTGGATCTGCCGCGCACCAAGCGCATCGAGATCGGTCTCACCTACATCTTCGGGATCGGCCGGACACGGTCGAATCGCATCCTGAAGGATGCGGACGTCAGTCCGGACATCCGCGTGAAGGATCTGTCGGAAGACGACGTCCGGAAGCTGAGCCGGGTGATCGAGGAGCAGGGCGGCGTGGAAGGCGATCTCCGAAAGGAGATCTCGATGAACATCAAGCGTTTGATGGACATCGGGTGCTATCGCGGCCTTCGGCATCGGCGCGGATTGCCGGTGCGTGGCCAGCGCACGCGGACGAACTCGCGGACGCGCAAGGGCCCGCGGCGCGGCGTGATTGCGAAGAAGAAGCCGGTGGTCTAGGGGTCTGGGCGTCGCTGAACGGATTGACGAATCGAGGAGTGGATGGCGAAGACCGAGCCGAGCGCTGATGCGGCGGTTCCGAAGAAGGAAACCGGCAAGCGCAAGAAGACGTTCAAGAAGCGGACGGAGAAGCGGATCGTGCATCACGGCCTGGTGCACATCCAAGCGTCGTTCAACAACACGCTGATCACGATCACCGATCCCGAGGGCAACGTCGTGGCCTGGTCGAGCGCCGGGGGCATCGGCTTCAAGGGGTCGCGCAAGGGCACGCCGTTCGCCGCGACTCAGGCCGCAATCAATGCCGGGAACGCCGCGAAGGCGGTGGGCATGCGATCGGTCGACGTGCGCGTGAAAGGTCCGGGGTCTGGCCGTGAATCGGCCATTCGTGCGCTGCAGACCATCGGCTTGACCGTGAATTCGATTCGCGACGTGACGCCGATTCCGCACAACGGCTGCCGGCCGCCGAAGCGTCGGCGCGTGTGAGTGGCTCAGACAGGCGAGGAGATCGATGGCTAGGTATGTAGGACCCGTCTGCCGGCTGTGCCGGCGCGAAGGCATGAAGCTGTTTCTGAAGGGCGAGCGGTGCTACACGGAGAAGTGCGCCATCGAGAAACGGAACTTTCCGCCGGGGCAGCACGGCAAGTCGCGGCGGGCGAAGCTGGCCGGCTATGGCGTGCAGCTGCGCGAGAAGCAGAAGGTCAAGCGCATCTACGGCGTCCTCGAGGACCAGTTCCGCCGGTACTTCGAGTCGGCGGAGCGTCAGCGGGGTATCACCGGTGAGACCCTGCTGCAGCTGCTCGAGCGGCGACTCGACAACGTCGTGTACCGCCTGGGGCTGGCGACGTCCAGATCTCAGGCCCGGCAGCTCGTGCGCCATGGGCACTTCACGGTGAATCAGCGCAAGGTGGACGTGCCCTCCTATTCGCTGCGCGCTGGCGATGTGCTCGGCGTCCGGACGAGCAGCCAGAAGGCTGCCGTTCTGGCGCATGCGATGGAAGAAGTGAAGGGGCGGGGGATTCCCGAGTGGCTCCAGTTCGATGGCGACCAGATGACCGGCCGCGTCGTGTCGTTGCCCACCCGAGAACAGATCAATCTGCCGGTTCAGGAGCAGCTGATTGTCGAGCTGTATTCGAAGTAGTTCCCGGGAGACCGTTGACCGGCTAGCTTCGAGCGAAAGGTGACACCGATGCTGTGGAAAGGTTTCCAGCGCCCCAAGCGGCTGGAGTTCGAGCGCGAGACGTTGACCGAGCGGTTCGGCCGCTTCCATGCCCAGCCCTTCGAGCGCGGGTTCGGTACGACGATCGGAAATGCGCTCAGACGTGTGCTGCTGTCGTCAATCGAAGGCGCGGCCTTCACGGCGGTCAAGATTGACGGCGTGCTGCACGAGTTCTCGCCGATTCCCGGCGTGGTCGAGGATGCGACCGACATCATCCTGAATCTCAAGCAGGTGCCGCTCAAGATGCACGGCGACTCGAGCAAGACGCTGTACCTGCGCGTCGACAAGCCGGGCATCGTCAAGGCCCGCGACATCGAGACCGATGCTGACGTGGAGATTCTCGAGCCGGACGCGCAGATTGCGACCGTGGCGGAGGGCGGCAAGCTGCACATGGAGATGCGCGTCAAGCGCGGCCGTGGGTATGTCGCCGCCGACAAGAATTTCGACGAGGATCTCGGCATCGGCTGGATCCCCATCGACTCGGTCCATGCGCCGGTGAAGAAGGTGAACTATCTGGTCGAGGCCGCGCGCCTGGGCCAGACGACGGACTACGACAAGCTGACGGTGGATGTCTGGACCAACGGCTCCATCTCGGCGCGCGACGCCATGTCACTGGCCGCGAAGCTCATCCGCGACCACCTGAACATCTTCATCAATCTCGAGGATTCGATCGAGCTCCCGCAGGAGTCGCTGCCCGAGCTGCCGCGCGTCGGCGTGCTCAACGAGAACCTCGACAAGAGCGTCGAGGAGCTGGAGCTGTCGGTTCGGTCGTACAACTGTCTGAAGAACGCCAACATCAGGACCATCCGCGAGCTCGTGCTGAAGACCGAACCCGAGATGCTCAAGACCAAGAACTTCGGGCGCAAGTCACTGAACGAGATCAAGGAGATCCTGCATACGATGGGGCTCAGCCTCGGCATGAAGCTCGACCAGCCGGCTCCACAGGCCTCCGAATAGGACGTCGATTCCCATGCGTCATCGAGTCGGCCAACGCAAGCTCGGACGGGTGACGGAGCATCGTATCGCGATGCTCCGCAATCAGGCGGTCGCCCTGCTCCGTTACGAGCATATCGAAACCACGGTGCCGCGCGCGAAAGAGCTCAGGCCCTTCGTCGAGCGCCTCATCACGATCGCCAAACGCGGGCTCGATGCCGGCGACGGCAATCCCGGCGGGCGGGTGCTGCACGCGCGTCGTCTCGTCCTGCGCGATATTCACGATCCGATCGTCGTCGGCAAGCTGTTCGATACGCTGGCGCCGCGGTTCGCGACCCGTCCGGGAGGCTACACCCGGCTGCTGCGTGTCGGATTCCGGCGCGGCGACAGCGCCGCGGTGGCCCAGGTGGAGCTGGTCGGCAGCGAGTACAACCCGAAAGCGAAAGAGCAGGACAAGGTCGCGAAGGCCGAGCCCAAGCCGAAGGCAGGCGTTGGGGGACGGCTGCGTGCGGCGGCCCAGCGGCTTCGCGGCAAGAAGGACGAGAGCGGCGTCAGCGAGCCGAAGCCACAGACCCAGGCGGCGGCCCGCCCGCGGGCCAAGGGCGGCAAGAAGCCGTCGAGCGGCTAAGGTTCCTCGACCTCCACACCCTCGCGAGCGGCTTTGGCGGCCGCGATGATCTTCGCCTGCAAGTGCGAGGGAACCTCCTCGTAGTGCGAATACTCCATGTGGTAGGTCCCGCGCCCGCCGGTGGCCGATGTCAAATGCTGCTCGTAGGTCAGCATCTCCGACATCGGCACCTGCGCCTTGATCACGGTCATCGTGCCGCGCGTATCCATGCCGGCAATCCGACCGCGCCGGCCGTTCAGATCCCCCATGAGGTCGCCGGCATAGTCGCTCGGCGCGTACACTTCCACCATCATGATCGGCTCGAGCAGCGTCGGACGCGCGCGCGTCATCGCGTCCTTGAAGGCGAGCGAGCCGGCGAGCTTGAATGACAGCTCGTTCGAGTCGACGGCGTGAAACGAGCCGTCGAACAGCGTGACGCGGAAGTCGACCATCGGGTACCCCGCCAGATAGCCTCGCGTCCGCGCGTCCTGGATCCCTTTCTCGACGGCGGGAATGAACTGCCGGGGGATGGAACCCCCGAAGATGTCGTCGACGAACTCGAAGTCGGCCCCGCGCGACAGCGGTTCCACCTTGATCTTGCAATCGCCGAACTGCCCGTGGCCGCCGGTCTGCTTCTTGTGGCGCCCGTGCGCTTCGGTCGCTGCCGCGATTGTCTCGCGGTACGGGATGCGCGGCGGCTTGAGGTTCACCTCGACGCCGAATCGCCGCTTCAGCTTCGCCACCGTGACCTCGATGTGCAGCTGGCCTTGGCCGGAGAGGAGCAGCTCTTTGGTCTGCGGATCGCGGCTGTAGCGAATGCTCGGATCTTCTTCGATCAGACGGTGCATGGCGGTGCTGATCTTGTCTTCGTCGCCGCGCGTCTTCGGCTCGATGGCGTAGGCCAGAACCGGTTCGGGAAACGTCGTCGGCGGAAAGCGCAGCGCCGTTCCCTTGTCCGCCAGCGTGTCGTTCGTCCCGGTGTCCTTGAGCTTCGCGACGGCGCCCAGGTCACCGGCCTTCAGCTCGGGAGTGGCGGTCTGCGTCTTGCCTTGAAGCACCAGCAGATGGCCGAGCCGTTCGGGGGCATCCTTCGTGACGTTGTAGACCGTGGCGTCCGGCTTGATGGTGCCGCGCATCACGCGAAACAGGTTGATGCGGCCCGCAAACGGGTCCGCAATCGTCTTCCACACGAACAACGCGTAGGGACCGGTGTCCGACGCGTCAAAGCTCACCTCGGCTCCCTGATTGTCGAGGGCTTTCATCTTCACCTCGGAAGCCGGGGGCACGCAGGTCACGATGGCATCGAGCAGCGGTTGAACGCCCACGTTCACGACGGCCGACGTCAGGAGCAGCGGAAAGACCCGCCCGGCGCTCACGGCACCGCGCAGCCCCGATTCGAGCTCGTCCTGTGTGAGCGTGCCGGCTTCGAAGAACTTCTCCATCAGCGAATCGTCGGCTTCGGCGACCATCTCGATGAGCGCGTCGCGAGCGGCCTGAGCCTCATCTGACAATTCGGCGGGCACGGCGCCTTCGGTGAACTTTCCACTCCCGTCCGGCTGAAACCTGTACGCCTTCATGGCGATCAGATCGACGACGCCGGTGAACGCCTTCTCCTGGCCAATCGGAATCTGGATGGGCACGATGGCGCGGTTGAGCGACGTCGCGCAGCGACTGCAGGGCACGCTCGAGATTCGCCCGTTCGCGGTCGAATCGGTTCAGCACGACCAACCGCGGCAAGCCGAGCTCGGCAGCCGTCTTCCCAGGCCTTCTCGGTCTGCACTTCGACGCCGGCCACGCCGTCCACGACGACGAGCGCGGCATCGGCCACCCTGAGCGCCGCGCGCGCATCGCTGAAGAAATTGGCGAAGCCGGGCGTGTCAATCAGATTGATCTTGGTCTTGTTCCATTCGACGAAGGCGACGCTGGCCGCCAGCGTGTGCTTGCGCGCGATGGCTTCCTCATCGAAGTCGGTGACCGTCGTGCCTTCATCGACTTTCCCGAGCCTGTTGATCATGCCAGCATCGAACAGCAACGCCGCCGTCAGCTGGGTCTTGCCCGCTCCCCCATGTCCGACGATGGCGATGTTGCGGATGTTGGAAGCGTCGTAGACCTTCATCAGGAGTACCTCCGAGCGGAGCAGCGCGCGCCGTGAGGCCTGCGGCGGCGCCCGTTGGCATCAGGATTTCGGGGCGCAAAAAGGTGATGATACTCGACTCCGAGGCTCAACCGTGAGGCGCCGCTCACTCGTGGCGCAGCGCCTCGATCGGATCGAGTCGAGCCGCCCTGAACGCCGGCACCACCCCGAAGACGATGCCCACGGCGGCGGAGAAACCGATGCCGATGGCGAAAGACCACCAGGGCAGCGACACTGGGAATGCCGTCAGATAGTGCGCGACGAAGCCGGTGGCGGCCCCGAGCCCGATGCCGATGACGCCGCCCAGGAGCGTGAGAAACACCGCCTCCGCCAGGAACTGGACGAGGATTTCCGAGCGGCGCGCGCCCATCGCCTTTCGTACGCCAATCTCGCGAGTCCGTTCGGTGACGGAAATCATCATGATCGCCATCACGCCGATGCCGCCGACCATCAGGGCGATGGACGAGATCACGACGAGTGCCAGGAACGTGGCCCGGCTGATCTGATCCCACACGCGCAACGCGGCATCCTGGGTGACCAGATCGAAGTTGTTGGGCTCGTCGAGCCGCAGCCCGCGGCGGATTCGCATGACCCGCTCGATGTCGGCGAGGGCGGCGTCGCGGGGCACGTGTTCGCGCGGGACGGCGACGATCATCACGGTTCCGAAGTCCCCGCGCCGGGGCTGGCTCGCCTGCAGGCCGAACTGTCTCTGGTAGGAGGTATAGGGGATCACGACGAGATCGTCCTGCCCCAGGTTGAGCCCGCCGATGCTCGCCCGCTTGGCGAGCACGCCCACCACCGTATACGGCTCCGCCCCGATTCGCACGACTTTTCCCAGCGGGTCGACGTGCTCGAACAGCGACTGGTACGGCGTCTGCCCAAGGACGACGACATTTCGCCGATGCTGGACTTCGGTGCGCGAGAAGAAGCGTCCGGCAACGAGGGGAATGTAGCTGATGTCGGCGAAGCGTTCGCTCGTCCCGAGGACGGCCAGCAGCTTGCTGCGCTGACCTCCAAAAAAGACGCGCTCCATGGTGGTCTGCGGCCCGGCGGCGCCGAGCCAGACGTCCACCATCTCGAGGGTCGTCGTCTGTCGATCGATGGCGCGCGCATCGTCGAGGGTGAGATTGGGCCGCCGGAACAGCTCGGTCATCTCTTTGCCAGCCGTCATGCTGACGCCACTGAACTTGGCGATGAAGATCGTGTTGGGCCCCATCGAGCGGATGCTGTCGCGCAGCGACTGGTCGAAGCCCCGGATGAGCGACGTCATGCCGACAATCGACGTCACCCCGATCACCACGCCCAGGATGGTGAGTCCCGAGCGCAGCTTGTTGGCGAGGAGCGTCTCCCACGCCATCGTCACGACTTCGTCGATGAGCTCGTAACGGAGCTTCATGCCTGGATCACTCGCGCCTGAGCGCCTCGATGGGATCGAGCCTGGCCGCGCGAATCGCCGGATAGAGCCCGAAGAACAAACCGACGAGCGCCGTGATGGACACTCCGAGCACGACCGACCAGGCCTCGACCGCCGCGGGCACCGGCGTGGCGCGCGAGATGACCAGCGCGGTCAAGGCCCCCAGGATGGTGCCGACCAGCCCGCCGAACGTCGAGAGCGTGGTCGACTCGGTCAGCACCTGATAGACGATGTCGCGCCGCGTGGCGCCGACGGCCTTTCTCAGCCCGATCTCGCGCGTGCGCTCGGTCACGACCATCAGCATGATGTTCATGATGACCACACCGCCCACGACGAGCGACAACGCGACGACGCCGATGAGCACGGAGAAGATGCCCGTCGTGGCCTGCCGGTACAAATCGAGCATGGTGCCGGCGGTGAAAATGCCGAAGTTGTTCTCCTGCCTGGGTGGGAGCCGCCGATGGATCCTGAGCGCCACGACGGCCTCGTCCATGGCCTCTTCGAGCACCGAGGGATCGCGCGGCCGCACCACCAGTGACAGAGACCGTCGGCTGCCGAACAGCCGCTCGAAGGCGACGAGCGGCACGATTGCGAATTCATCCTGCGGCTGGCCGAAGATCGCGCCTTTCCTCCGGTGGACGCCAACCACCCGGAAATGGATACCCTCGATCTTGATGATCTTGTCCAGCGGATCCCCTCCGTTGAAGAGCCGCTCGGCGATGTCCGACCCGAGCACCGTGACCGGCTGAGCCCGGTTCACCTCGATGGGGCTGACCAGGCGGCCACGATCCACCGTGTAGCCGCCGAAGTTCACGTACGAGGCGCTCACACCCTTGATGGTCACGCTCTCGAGCACACGGTCCTGATAGGCCACCTGGCCAGGCTCCTGGGCCTGAACCATCACGGCGGCGGCGAGGCGGCTGAATCGCCGAATCGCCTCGGCGTCATCCAGCGTGATGATCGGGTTGTTTCGAGCGCGCTCGAGATCGTCTTCGCTCGTCGTCACGCCAACCCGTTCGATAGTGAAGGAATCCGCACCGGCCTCGGCCACAATCGCGCTGGTGACCGTCGCGTTGAGGCCCTGAATGAGCGAGACCACGGCGATGATCGACGTCACGGCCACGATGTTCCCGAGCACCGTGAGAAACGACCGGAGCTTGTTCGACCAGATGGCCGCCAGCGCGAGGCCGAACGATTCGAGCAGCTGGTGCATGACGCGCCAACGCTACCGCGCCGGAGTCTCGATCCTCACCCGATCGCCGTCCTCGAGCTGACGGACGGATTCGAAGGGGCCGGTAATAACGACATCGCTTTCCTTCAGCCCTTCAAGAGCCTCGAAGTAGCGTTCGCCGGCGATTCCGACCTTGACCGGCGTGAACGCTGCGAAACGGTCGCGGACGAGAAACACGCCCTCGAGCTCGCTGCGGGTCTGGCCCGGCTCGAGCTCCTCGTTGGCAAGAGACGGCGCGGCGGTCGACTGATCACGGCGGTCCCTTCGCGGGCGGCGCACGATCGCACCCTTTCCATCGACGATCATCTCGCGCACCGTCACCGCCTGAATCGGCACGCCGACGACCCCGGCGCGCGTGGACGTGGTGATGTCGGCCGTGCACGTGAACCCCGGACGAACGTCGGGTATCTGCTCGTCGAGTGTGGCGGACACCTTGAAGTTGGTGGCCTGCCGGCTCGTACTGCCCGACTGCGTGCCGGAGTTCGGTTGCTGAATCGGACTGTTGCCGATCTCGGTCACGTGCCCGGAAAAGGTCCGTCCCGGCAGCGCGTCGATCACCACCCGGGCTGGTTGGCCGATGACCACGCTCGGCACGTTGGTTTCGTCTACTTCGACTTCGGCCTCGATGATCGACATGTCGGCGATCGTCAACAACACGGTGCCTGGGTTGTTCATTGTGCCGATGACCACGGTTTCGCCCTCCTCGATCGTGCGTCTGGTGACGATGCCGTCGATCGGCGAGTCGATGGTCACTTTGCTGAGCTCGTACCGGTTGCTCTGGAGGCTCGCCGCCTCCTGCTTCACCTGCTGTTCGCGCGCGGCGGCTTCCTGTTCGCGGGCGCGCAGCTCTGCCTGTCGAACGGCCACTTCGTTCTCGGCGCGCTCGAGCGCTTCGCGTGTGGTGAGCAGGTCCTTCCAGAGCTCCTGTTGGCGCTTGTACAGCGTGTGAGCGAGGTCGAGGGCGGCCCTGGCGGTTTCTGTGGCCGCCTGGGCCTGCCGGAGCCCGGCGCGAGCCCCTTCCACTCCGGCTTCGCTCCTGCGGACCGCACTTCTGAGCGGCTCGGGATCAATCTGAAGCAAAAACTGGCCCCGGGAGACGCGTGTGCCTTCCTCGACGGCCAGCCGCGTCACCCGCCCCATCGTGCTCGCACTGATGTTCACCGAGCGCTTCGGCTGGATGGTGCCCGAGGCCGACACCACGGCCTCGAGATCGCGGCGTCGAATCACCTCCACCGTGACGGCCGGATCGTCGGTCCGCTGAAACCAGTAGTAACCGCCGCCGGCGGCCGCCGCCACGATCAGGGCGCCGACACTGAGCATGATCTTCTTTGAACGCGTCACGAAATCCTCAATGTCGTGATCACGAGCGCGATGCCCAGGACCACCACCACGTAGCACGCCAGCAGTCGAAGGGCGATGCGTTTCGCCGTCGGCGGATAGACAACGGAAAGGCCAATCGCCACGACCAGCAACCACCACACCGTGAAGAGGTCGATCCCGCCCAGGAAGCCGGCCAGCAGGCTCGTTTCTTCGAGCATCGGCAGCATGACGCCCAGGTTGGTCGGTACCGACAGCGACTCGTTGATATAGTTCAACGGCAAGACGACGAGGCGCGGCAGGGACAGCACCACGCCGCTGTGAACCACGATCGCGAAGACGGCTGCGAAGCGGGCCGATCGATCGCCGGCCAGCCGGAATCCACAGAATATGACGGCTGCCACGACAAACGCCAATATTGGAATCCCGATGAGCGCTGAAGCACTTACGAGCCAGCGGCCGTTGGACACCCGATCCATCAGCCAGCCGTACCGCGCATCGTCGACCTCCACGCCGACGTTCTCGAGCTGGCGGACCGCGGCGTCGAGCAAGGCGAACTCGCCGCTCTCGGTTGAGAGAAAGGCGAACGACAGCATCGCGATGGTGACCGCAAGGAAGGCGAGCATGCCCAGCCAGGTGGGATGGGCGGCGACCTCCGCCATCATGGCACGTGGCGACCGCAGCACGCCGAGAGAGCGCGAGATGACACCCGCATGCGGATGACCGCGTGCGTCATTCTTGACAGGGTCTGATCGCTTCACTACGATGCTTCTCCCTCGAAACGCTGGGTCAACTACCCGCGGGCGTGGCCCGCAAGGAGCGCGACGTGTTTGGATCGGTGCCGCGGGAACTCTTTTTGACAAAAGGCGTCGGTAAGCACAAGGAGAAGCTCACCTCGTTCGAGCTGGCCTTGCGCTCAGCCGGCATTGCGGCCTGCAATCTTGTACGGGTCTCCAGCATCTTTCCGCCGGGATGCAAGCTTCTCTCTCGCGCCGAAGGGGCCAAGCGCCTCAAGCCAGGCCAGGTTACCTTCGTCGTCATGTCGGAGACCGCCACACGCGAGCCTCATCGGCTGATTGCGGCCACCATCGGGCTCGCACTGCCTCGCGATCCCAGGCTCTACGGCTATTTGTCGGAGCATCACAGCTTTGGGGAGAACGAGGACACGGCCGGTGACTACGCGGAGGAACTGGCGGCCGAAATGCTCGCGACAACCCTCGGGTTGGAGTTCGATCCCGACAAGAGTTGGGACGAAAAGAAAGAAGTCTACCGGCTTTCGAATCAGATTGTCCGCACGCAGAACGTCACGCAAACGGCGGTGGGCGACAAGAAGGGCTTGTGGACCACGGTGGTGGCCGCTGCCGTACTCGTCGGCTGACCCTCAGTCCAGACGCCGTTCTGTCGTCCCGGCCGGGCGACGTTCGTCCCGTCCGGCCCCCTTTCAATCCACGTCAGGGACGTCGGTGGCCGTCATGCGAGCAGATTCTGCCGATAATTCAGGGCAGACCTTACGCGAGAACTGCGCAGCGCCCAGGGGTTCGTCTATCAAAATGCTAGTTTCTCATATGAAAACAATCAACACGGTGCTCGTTCTGCTCGTTCTGACGGCTTCATCTCGCGCCGACGCGCAGTCGATGGAAGCTGTGGGCACACGGGCCCTGGGCATGGGCGGGGCCTTTGTGGCGGTCGCGGATGACGCGACCGCCACCTACTGGAATCCGGCTGGGGTCGCGACGGGCGCGACCTTCTCGGCGCTGTTCGATGTGAACACGTCCGACCTCGTCGCCGGCGGCGACGACAGCGCGGCGCTCAGCGGCGAGACCCGGGCACAGGACCTGTCGGGACGCGCCCTCGCGTTGTCGACCCCGCCGCTGGGCCTGAGCTATTACCGCATCCGTACCTACACGTTAGGTGCACCTGCAGTGACCCAGGCGGGGGACCCGGAAGACGAAGAAGCGGGGGCCCCAGACGCGACGGCGCTGGACCTGCACCTGTTTGGCGTCACGCTGGTGCAGTCGTTGTTGCAGGGTCTCACGGTGGGTACAACGCTGAAGGTGACACGAGGTTCCGCCGCGCACGTCGACGTGGCCACGGGCCAGACGGTAGACGAAGCCCTGGACCGAACCGGGGAGCTCGAGCGCGAAGGATCCACCAAGTTCGACATCGACGCGGGAGTGATGTTTGCAGCGGGCCCGATCCGCCTCGGCTTGGTTGCGAAGAATCTGCTGGCGCCCGAGTTCCCGACGACGGATCTCGATCCGGCGAATCCGTCGGACGACACCGTTCGGCTCGAGCGTCAATACCGCCTTGGAGTCGCAGTGACCCCCGGACACTTTGCCGAGGCGCCCGGAGCGGCGACGACGATTGCCGTCGATGTGGACCTTGAGCAGCTCGAGGGCGTGTTTGGCGAAGCGCGGCAGGTGGCGGTCGGCGGCGAGCAGTGGCTCTGGAGCCGGCGCATCGGGGTCCGTGCCGGAGGCCGCTGGAACTGGCTGCGGAAAGAGGAACGCTCCGCGTCGGTGGGGATCAGCGTCGGCATCAGATCCGGGACCTACATCGATGGGCAACTCACACGCGGCCGCGATGACTACGAGCGCGGCTGGAGCATCGCGACGCGCACGTCATTTTAGATCGTCATCTCGATATGCCTGTCCGGGTTGGTGAGCTCCTCCTCGAGGAGAAGCTGATCACACCCGATCAGCTCCAGATCGCCCTTCGGCACCAAAAGGCGCAAGGCGGGAAACTGGGTCTTAACCTGGTGAAGCTGGGATTCGTCCGCGACGAGGACATCACGGCGATCCTCAGCCGGCAGTACGGCGTGCCGTCGATCAACATCGGGCAATTCGAGATCGACCCCTCCCTCATCAAGCTGGTTCCCGCCGACACCGCACGGAAGTATCACATCATCCCGCTCAGCCGATCGAGCGCGACGCTGACCATCGCGATGAGGGATCCGACCAACGTGTTCGCCATGGACGACATTAAGTTCATGACGGGCTGCAACGTCGAACCGGTCGTGGCGTCGGAGACGGCCGTCAGCGATGCGATCGAGAAGTACTACAACCTGAAGCCGGCGTCTCAGCCCGGCGGAAACGCCCTGGAGCTGGCGTCGAGGGCGCTCGAAGGGATGCCGCGGATCGACAGCGGAGACGTCGAGGTCCTGCAGGAGCACGAAGAGATCAGCGCCGAACTGCTGGCCAGACAGGGCGACGAGGCGCCCATCATCAAGCTGGTCAATGTCGTGCTGATGTCGGCCATCTCGAAGGGCGCGAGCGACATCCATATCGAGCCGTACGAGAAGGAGGTCCGGATCCGGTATCGCATGGACGGCATTCTGTACAACGTCATGGCTCCGCCGATGAAGATCAGGGATGCCCTCACCTCGCGCATCAAGATCATGGCGAAGATGGACATCGCCGAAAAGCGGCTGCCGCAGGACGGGCGCATCAAGATTCGAGTCAGCGACAACGGCGTGTCCAAGCACATCGACTTTCGTGTCTCGTGCCTGCCCACGCTCTTCGGCGAGAAGATCGTCCTCCGGCTCCTCGATCGCGACACGCTGATGCTCGACATGACGAAGCTCGGCTTCGACTCCAGCTCGCTCGCCCGGTTCGAGTCGGCCATCGCCAAGCCGTGGGGCATGGTACTCGTGACCGGCCCGACGGGCAGCGGCAAGACCAACACGCTCTACTCGTCGATCTCGCGGCTCAATACGCCAGAGACGAACATCATGACGGCCGAGGATCCGGTCGAATTCAATCTCATCGGCATCAACCAGGTGCAGGTGCGCGAGAACATCGGGCTCAACTTCGCGGCCGCCCTGCGCGCGTTCCTTCGCCAGGACCCCAACATCATCCTGGTCGGGGAAATCCGCGACTTCGAGACCGCCGAGATCGCCGTCAAGGCCGCGCTGACGGGCCATCTGGTGCTCTCCACGCTCCACACGAACGATGCCCCGAGCACCGTGAGCCGGCTGATGAACATGGGCATCGAGCCGTTCCTGGTGGCGAGCTCGATCAACCTGATTTGCGCCCAGCGGCTGGTGCGCCGCGTCTGCCCGAACTGCAAGGCGGATCAGGCGATTCCTCTCCCGGCGCTGGTGCAAGCGGGCTTCTCTCTCGAAGAGGCCGAAGCTGTCGTGCCGAAGCGCGGATCGGGCTGCGAGCGGTGCAACAACACGGGCTACAAGGGCCGTGTCGGCCTCTATGAAGTGATGGACATCGACGAGGACATCCGCGAGCTGATTCTCATGGGAGCCTCCGCGCTCGAGCTGCGGCGAAAGGCCATCGACTCGGGCATGGTGACGCTCAGACAGAGCGGGTTGCAGAAGGTGAAGGAAGGCGTGACCACGCTCGAAGAGGTGGGCCGCGAGACGGTGAAGTAGCGCACGGATTCGGGTGCCGACGAGAGACGAGAGACCGCGCACATGATGACGTTGCCTGAGCTGTTGAAAACGACGGTCGAGATGAAGGGCTCGGACCTTCACGTGACGAGCGGCACGCCGCCGCAGGTGCGCGTGCACGGCGAGATGCAGCGCCTCGAGCTGCCGGAGCTCTCGCCCGCCGACACCAAGCAGCTGGCCTACAGCGTGCTGACCGACGCGCAGAAGAAGCAGTTCGAGGAATCGCAGGAGCTGGACGTCGCCTTCGGCATTCGCGGGCTGGGACGCTTCCGGGGCAACGTGTTCAACCAGCGAGGTGCGGTAGCCGGCGTCTACCGCATCATCCCTGATCGCATCCGCAGTTTCGACGAGTTGGGGCTGCCGCCCGTGCTCAACCAACTGGCCGAGCGCCCACGCGGACTGGTACTCGTGACCGGCCCGACCGGCAGCGGCAAGTCCACCACGCTCGCCACGATGATCGACAAGATCAACACCGAGCGCCGCGGCCACATTCTGACGATCGAGGACCCCATCGAGTACCTGCACCACCACAAGCGCTGTCTGGTGAATCAACGCGAGGTGCATTCCGATACCTCGGCGTTCGCGCCGGCTCTCAGGGCCGCGCTCCGCGAGGATCCGGACATCGTGCTCATCGGCGAGCTGCGGGATCTCGAGAGCGTCGAATCGGCTCTGCGCATCGCCGAGACCGGCCACCTCACCTTCGGCACCCTGCACACGAACTCGGCCGCGCAGACGATCACCCGCATCATCGACGTGTTTCCGGCACATCAGCAGAACCAGATCCGCACGCAGTTGTCGCTCGTCCTCGAAGGCATCGTCTGCCAGACGCTGCTGCCACGGACGAACGGCGAAGGGCGCGTGGTGGCGATGGAGATCCTGGTGCCGACGCCGGCCATTCGCAACCTCATTCGTGACGACAAGGTGCATCAGATCTACTCGTCGATGCAGTCCGGCCAGGAGAAGGTGGGGATGCAGACGATGAATCAGGCCCTCGCGACGCTCCGGAGGAACCGGCAGATCACGCTGGAGACGGCGCTCGCCGCCTCTTCGATGCGCGACGAGCTGCAGGACATGATCAATCGCGGCGTTGGTGTCGTCGCGAGCGGCGGGTTGAACCGTCGAGGAGCTCCCGCGTGATCGCGGCGATCGGCTGAACGAAGCTTGGGGAACTGCGCATGCCGACTTTTGCATACTCGGGCCGCACGCGCGGCGGGGAAGTCGTGAGCGGCGAGCGCGCCGGCGACACGATGGACGGCGTCATCGCGGCGCTCAGGCGCGAGCAGGTGCTCGTCACTCGCATCACGCCCGTCAAGTCGAAGGCGATCGAGACGGCGCGCAAGGCGAGCTGGTCGCGCAAGGTGAAGTCGAAGAATCTGGCCGTCTTCACGCGCCAGTTCTCGGTGATGATCGACGCCGGCCTGCCGCTCGTGCAGTGCCTCGATATCCTCGGCAACCAGGAGGAAGACAAGAACTTCGCCAAGGTCATCCTGCAGACCCGAGCCGACGTCGAGGGGGGCGCGTCGCTGGCTGACGCGATGAAGAAGCATCCCAAGGTGTTCGATGCCTTGTTCGTCAACATGATTGCCGCGGGTGAGGCGGGCGGCATCCTCGACACGATTCTCAAGCGCCTCGCCACCTACATCGAGAAAGCGGTCACGCTGAAGAGCCAGGTGAGGTCGGCGATGGTCTATCCCATCGCCGTCATCGTCATTGCAGCCATCGTCGTCACGGTCATCTTGTGGAAAGTCATTCCGACCTTCGCGAGTTTGTTCGCCGGACTCGGCGCCAGCCTGCCGCTACCCACGCGGGTGGTCATCTGGATGAGCAACACGCTCGTCCAGTTTCTGCCGTTTCTCGTCGTTGGGCTGGTGGCGCTGGGCGTGGCCTTCCGCCAGTACTACGCGACGGCCAGCGGCCGCCGCGTGGTGGACCGCGTCCTGCTCAGCGCGCCCATCCTCGGAATGATTCTGCGCAAGATTTCGGTGGCGCGATTCTGCCGGACGCTGTCGACATTGATGAGCTCGGGCGTGCCGATCCTCGACGGACTCGAGATCACCGCGCGCACGGCCGGCAACGCGATTGTCGAAGATGCTGTCCTGAGCACGCGACTGCGCATCGAGCGCGGCGAGACCGTGGCGGCGCCGCTCAAGGAAACCGGTGTATTCCCCGTGATGGTCACCCAGATGATCTCGGTCGGTGAAGCCACCGGCGCGCTCGACACCATGCTGGCCAAGATTGCCGATTTCTACGAAGAGGAAGTCGACGTCGCCGTCGCCGGGCTGTTGACGCTGCTCGAGCCGGTGATGATCGCCTTTCTCGGCGGCGTCGTCGGCGGCATTGTCATCGCGATGTACATGCCGATCTTCGATCTGATCAGCAAGCTCACGTGACGGACCATCTACGTGTTCGGGTTCTTGGATGGTCGCCCTGCTCAGCGGACCCCTCACTACGCGTGGACGGGGCTGGCGACAGCCTCGAACAGGCCTCGAGCGAGATCGCCGACTGACAGGCGTTCAACGTTTCGACCGTGCGGCGGAGCAGATACCGGGGCGAGGACATTCCGCTGCTGGCCAGCCACTTTCTCGCGAAGTATGCTGGGCAGATGGGCAAGTCCCTGTCGGATATCTCGGCAGAGGCGATGGCGAGGCTGCAGGGGTATCACTGGCCCCGGAAACGTCCGGAAGCTCGAGAACGTCATCGAGCGTGCCGCGCCCCTCGAGCGGACTCCGACCGTTCTCCCGGAGAGCCTGCCCGGATCGGTGCTCGCGGGTCCGTCTGTATCCGTGCCGGCGACTCTGATTCCCGACACCGGGTTCGACGTCGGCATGAGCTTTCGATCCTTCCGCTACTACGTGAAGACGTACAACCTGAAATGATTGTCGCGCGCGGCTCGGCGTGCGCCGCTCCCCGCCCTCGCTCGAGACCCCAAGACGAGACGGGTTTCACTTTGATCGAGCTGCTGGTTGTCACGGCCATCATCGGCGTCGTGTCGGCCATTGCGGTGTCGAGCCTCATTCGCGCGAGGATTGCCGCCAATGAAGCGTCCGCCATCTCTTCGCTGCGCGTCATCCAAACGGCCCAGGCCGCGTTCCGCTGGGAATGCACGGCCGATCGGGCCTATGCGGCCGGACTCCCGCAGCTGGGAGGTGCGCGCATGGTGTCGCCAGACCTGGCCGTCGCCTCCACCGTCATAAAGAGCGGTTATGCGATCACGCTGACGCCCACGGTCGACGGCCCCGAGAACGACCGGTGCACCGATCAACCCACGGCCCTCGAGTGGTATGCCCAAGCGGTTCCTGTCTCGATTAATACGAGCGGGGGCCGAGGCTTTGCCACGGCCGAGGGAGAGAACATCTGGCAGGACACGAGCGGCGTAGCTCCTTCTGAGCCGTTTGGAGCCGCGGGGACCGTATCGCGGATCGACTAGGGGGTGACGCTGGCTCGCCTAGGGGCCGGACAATGGTGGCAACCGGAGTTGACGGGAAACGTCAGTCTGACGCAGGCGCGGGTGGACGGGCACTGGGCCGATCCGATAACTCTATGATATCAATGGAGTTGGTAATTCCAGTTGGCGGAAATCCCGCGTGGCACCGCGGTTGCTCCTTAGAACGGTGCAACCAGCGTGATCTCAGCGCTCCCGGTGAGGAGACGCAGGCTTATTGAGGAGTATCAGGCAATGAGGATTCGACGCGACAAGGGTTTTACGCTCATTGAGCTGCTCATAGTGGTGGCGATCATCGGGATCATTGCAGCGATCGCGGTGCCGGGGTTGCTCCGCGCCCGCATGTCGGGTAACGAAGCATCGGCCATAGGCTCGCTCCGCGTCATCAACAGCGCCCAGAATGCCTACAGTGCCGGCTGCGGCAGCGGTCTCTATGCGCCGACGCTCACCGAGCTTGGTACCGCGCCGGCCTCCGGGCAGCCTTTCATCAGCCCCGACCTCGTGCCGGCCTCCGGCGCCACTGTCGTGAAGAGCGGCTACCACGTGACCCTGACGGGCACGGGCTCGGCGGTCGCCGGCGCACCGGCGGCCTGCACGACCTCGGCCGGCTCGACCCTGAGGCCGACCTACTTTGCCGACGCGGCTCCGCTGTCGGCGAGCACCGGTGGCCGGTACTTCGGCACGTCTGAAACGCAGACGATCTTCCAGCACACAGCGGCGATCACGGCCATCTCGGCCGCTGGCGTGCCGACGCCCGCAGCCGCCACGCCGATTCAGTAGCCGGCTTGGTTCGTGACGTTCGCGGAGTGCCGGCCGACCAGGTCCGCACCCCTTTCGTTTCCCGGCCGGTTACCCGTGGTCCAGGGCGCGGCACTGCTCCTGAAGTTGACAACCCGCGAAAACGGCTCGTACCATGCCAACGCGGCAGTTACGAGAGGCACTTCGAGGCATGACGCGCACGATGCGGAATCTGGTGGTGGCCCTGGCGCTTCTCGGGCTGGGAGCGTCAACGGCGTCGGCCTATGTCCACTACCAACTCCTGCGCGATCCCTCCTATACGAGCTTCTGCGACGTCAGCGAAACGGTGAGCTGTCAGGCCGTGTATGAGAGTCCATTCGGGACCTTCAGAGGCATCCCTGTCGCGATCGGCGGCGTCATCTGGTTCGCGCTCGTGTTGCTGCTGACTCTTGCCGATAGACGGAGCCATCGCTCCAATATTCAAGGCTACGTGTTCGTGCTCTCCACGCTGGCGCTCGCCGTCGTCCTGTACTTGGGGTATGCGTCGTTCGTCATTCTGAAGGCGGTGTGCATCTTGTGCGTGATGACATATGTGGCGGTCATCGGCATTTTTCTGGTGGTCGGCGGAGCCAATGACGTCCCGGTGCGCTCGCTGCCTGGCCGGGCCGCCCGCGATTTCCGGGCTCTGCTCTCGACTCCCCTGGCGCTGGTGATCGCGCTCCTGTTCGTCGCCGGTTCTGTGTCGCTCGTGGCGTTCTTCCCACGCGGCACCGACGCCCCGGCAGCTGGAGCGGAAGCGGCGGCCGCCGCGCCGGTCCTTCCCGAAGCGCAAGGATCCGAGTTCGAGCGCTGGTACGCGTCGCAGCCACGGGTGGCGATCGCGGAGTCGGCCGATGGTGCAGCCATCGTGATCGTGAAGTTCAACGACTATCAGTGCCCGGCGTGCGGAACCACCTACATGAACTACCGGCCGATTCTGGCGAAGTGGAACGCCGAGCGTCCCGGCGCCGTCAAGTTCGTGGCGCGGGACTATCCGCTCGATCCCAAGTGCAATCCCAATGTCACCAGCGCCATGCACGGCGCGGCGTGCGAGGCTGCCGTGGCGGTCCGATTGAGCCGGGCCCGCAACCGAGGCGACGCCATGGAAGAGTGGCTCTACACCCATCAAGCGGGACTCACGCCGGAGGCTGTCAAGCAGGCCGCGCGCGACATTGGCGGCGTGACCGACTTCGACGCCCGTTACGCGGCGACGATTGAGCTCATCAAGGGAGACATCCGCTTCGCGACCGAACTGGGTGTGCGTGTCACGCCGACGTTCTTTATCAATGGCGTCAAGGTCGAGGGCGGGTTGCGACCGGAGTACTTCGATGCGGCGATTGCCAGCGAGCTGAAGCGGGCAGGCCAGGCCAGCGCCGCAAAGCCACAATGATCTTCTGATGCCCGTTGTCGAAACCGCCGATCTCACCAAGGACTACCGCGTGGGATTCTGGCGGCCGCGGGCGTACCGCGCCCTCGATCGCCTGAACCTCACGGTCGAGCCGGGCGATGTCTTCGGATTTCTCGGGCCGAACGGCGCCGGAAAAACAACGACGATCAAGCTGTTGCTGCAGTTGATCTATCCCACCTCCGGGCGTGCCGAGATTCTGGGGCGTCCCGCGGGAGACGTCGAGGCCAGACGCCGCATCGGCTACCTTCCGGAAAATCCATATTTCTACGACCACCTGACGGCCGAAGAGCTCCTGATGTATTTCGCCAGCGTCTTTGGTTATGGGCCTGCCGAGCGCCGCAAGCGGGTCGACCGCCTTCTCGACCAGGTCGGTATCGGGGCTGAGCGGCGCTTGCAGCTCCGGCGGTTCTCCAAGGGGATGATCCAGCGCGTGGGCATCGCGCAAGCCCTGATCAACGACCCGGAACTGGTCGTTCTGGACGAGCCGATGAGCGGGCTCGATCCGTTGGGGCGCAGGGAAGTCCGACGGCTGATCCTGAGCCTTCGAGATCGCGGCGCCACCGTGTTTTTCAGCTCGCACATCCTGTCCGACGCTGAAACCATGTGCAATCGGGTGGCGATCCTCGCCGCAGGACGTCTCATGACAACGGGCCGGCTGACCGACATCCTGGCATTCGAGGTTCGAGGCTGGGAACTGGTCATGGACGGACTCGACGACGGGGTGGTAGGGCGGCTGGCGCCCGCAGCCATGCGCGCGACACGGATCGCCGAACACCGCTATGCGCTCGACATCCCTCCTGACGGATCGCCCGATCGTCTGATTGCCGAGCTCACTGCCGGTGGTGCGCGGCTCGTGTCGTTGAACCCGATTCGACAGACGCTCGAAGACTTGTTCGTGCAGGAAGTGTCGGCGGCGACCCGCGCCCCCCTGGTGGCCGCGAACGGCTGATGACTGTGGTGTGGGCGGTCGCGGTCAACGCCTTTCGGGAGTCGGTACGCGACCGTGTTCTCTACAACCTCGTGTTCTTCGCCGTGCTGCTGATCGGCGCATCCTATCTCATCAGCCAGCTCACGGCGGGCCAGGATCTCAAGATCATCAAGGACCTCGGGCTGGCAGCCACCAGCCTCTTCGGACTCTTCATCGCCGTGTTCATCGGCATAGGCCTGGTCTCCAAGGAAGTCGAGCGCAAGAGTATCTATTCACTGCTGGCCAAGCCCGTTCGACGTCATGAATTCATCCTGGGCAAGTATCTCGGTCTGCTCTTCACACTCTTCGTCAATGTCTCGCTCATGACGCTCTCGCTCTTCGCCGTGCTGGCGTACATGAACTGGTCCGCTGATGCGCCGACGCGGGCTGCGTGGGAAGCCCCGGCACTCGACCCTCATCTGTTGTCGGCCATTCTGCTGATCTTCGCCGAGCTGGCGCTCGTCACGGCCGTCGCGCTTCTCTTTTCCACCTTCTCGACGCCGATGCTGGCCGCCGCGCTGACGTTCGGCATCTACATCGCCGGGCATTTCAATGCGGACCTCCGGAATTTCGGGTACATCGTCTCGTCGACGACGGCGGCGTTCGTGGCGAAGGGCGTCTACTACGTACTGCCGAACTTTGCGTCGTTCGACATCAAGGCCGACGTCGTTCACGGCGTGCCCGTGTCGTCGGCGTATGTCGGTCTCACGCTTCTCTACGGCGCGATCTACTCGTCATTTCTGCTTCTGGCCGCGATGTTCATCTTCACGCGGCGCGATTTCCGCTGACCCGAGGTGCTCGTGCGTGCGCTGGTGGTCGTTGTAACGCTCTCGCTGCTCCTCGCCGCCTCGATTGGGGTGCAGATGTACCGCGATCGGAACGTCCGGAAATCGGCGATCACGGCGAGCACGCTCTATGTGACGTCCGGGCCCTTCGTCGAGCGGATGGCGTTGTCCTATGACGCGCTGCTCGCCGATCTGTACTGGATTCGGGCCATTCAGCACTTCGGGTCGGAGCGCCAGTCTGGAGGCGTGAACCGCTTTGCGCAGCTGTACCCGATGCTCGACCTGGCGACCTCGCTCGATCCCCGTTTCGTCATCGCCTACAGGTTTGGCGCCCTCTTTCTGGCCGAGCCCTTTCCCGGCGGTGCGGGCCGCCCGGACCTGGGCATGGCACTTCTCCAGAAAGGGCTGCGCGCCCAGCCTCTCAAGTGGGAGTACCTACAGGATGTCGGGTTCCTCCACTACTGGCAGCGCGGCGATTATGCGAAGGCGGCCGAATCGTTCCAGCGCGCGTCCGAGATTCCCGGCGCGCCGTGGTGGCTCCGGCCGCTGGCCGCGACAACGCTCGAGAAGGGCGGCCAGCGCGACTCGTCTCGGTTCTTGTGGAAGCAGATGCTCGACAACGCCCAGGACGACTGGCAGCGAACCGCCGCCTCGAGACGCCTGGCACAGCTCGATGCTCTGGACGCCATCGACGCCTTGCGCGGCCTGGTGGATCGCTACGAGCGTCAGAACGGCCGCTGGCCGGCGTCCTGGCAGGCGCTCGTCGAGGAAGGCTGGCTGCGTGCGATCCCGGTCGACCCCTCCGGCGCGGCGTTCTTCTACGATCGGCAGAACGGTTTCGTGACCGTAGCGGCCGACTCGCCGCTCCATCCACTGCCAATCGAGCCTTCCGCCGCAGGGGCGCAAGGGTCGTGACCGGCGTCGAATGGCGACCGTGGATCGCGCTTCTCTTCGGCCTGGCGATTGGCAGCTTTCTGAACGTGTGTATCCATCGCCTGCCCCGGCGCGAGTCGCTCGTGTCGCCTGGTTCCCGATGCCCCTCGTGCGGCCACAGCCTGCGATGGTACGAGAACATCCCGGTTCTCAGCTATGCGGCCCTTCGAGGCCGCTGCTCGCAGTGCCAGGCGTCGATCTCCGTGCGATATCCGGTGGTAGAGGTGTTCACCGGACTCTTCTTTCTGGCTGCCGCGCTGATCTTCGAGCCCGGTTGGCTTCTTCTGTCGCGACTCGTGTTCGGCT
This sequence comes from uncultured Acidobacteriota bacterium, assembly GCA_963817395.1. Taxonomy (GTDB): domain Bacteria; phylum Acidobacteriota; class Vicinamibacteria; order Vicinamibacterales; family CAVPJW01; genus CAWGYQ01. The sequence goes on from CAWFOC010000004.1 coordinate 388,749, forward strand.
CCGCGCTGATCACGCTCTTCGCCATCGATCTCGAGCATCACCTGCTGCCAAACCTCATCACACTGCCGGGCATAGCGGCCGGCCTGGCGTTCAGTGTCGTCGCGGAGCCGGGATGGCGCTCGGCGCTCATAGGTGCGGCGCTGGGCGCGGGTGTGCTCTTTGGAGTAGCCGAAGTGTACTATCGCGTGCGAGGCGAAGAAGGCCTGGGTATGGGCGATGTCAAGATGCTGGCCATGATTGGGGCCTTTCTCGGATGGCAATTGATGCTCGTGACGCTCGTGCTGTCTTCGATGTGCGGATCGATTGTCGGCGTCGGGGTGATTGCAAGCCGGCAGGGCGACCTGAAGTACGCGCTGCCGTTCGGCACGTTCCTCGCTCTGGGCGCCCTGGTTGCGATGTTCGTGGGCCGCGACCTGCTCGACTGGTACCTCGGATTCTACTGAGACGATTCAGACGCTTCTGAGCCGAAGCCGCCCGGCGCAGGGCAGTATCTGCTCGGCGCGAGCGGTGTCTGCAACGCCCCCGCGGTTCCGCCCCCGCCATCGACCTTCCATCATCGATTTCTTGCCAACCCGCGCATCTGTACACGCGGCAGTTTCCGCCACGATCGCGGGCGCGACCGCATCCTGCCGCCACAAGGGGCCGTCCGGCCGGCCGCAGATCTGACGGCACGGAAGCTGAAACGAGCAGAGCGGAGTTCCGAGTGCGAAGACGGAGATATCCGGAGAGCGGTTTCACTCTGATCGAAGTGACGATTGCCACAGGCTTGCTGGCTGGCGCACTAGTCTTCCTCGCGCAACTGTTGGCTGTCGCGACCCGCGCGAACACAATGGCCCGTCGCACGACATTCGCCACTGTCCTGGCGGCTCAAAAGATGGAACAGCTGCGAGCCCTTGCCTGGGTCTTCGATGAAACGGGCGCGCTCGTCAGCGATGTCACTTCCAACACCGCGTCACCCGACGAGGCTTCGAGCGGAGGAACCGGACTGAACCCATCGCCGAGCGAATCGCTCGCACGTGACGTCATCGGCTACGTCGACTACGTCGACCGGTTCGGGCACGCTCTCGGCGGCGAGCGGCCGATTCCCGAAGGCACGAGGTACACGCGACGATGGTCGATTGCGCGGCTCACGGACAATCCCGACCACGTTCTGGTGCTGCAGGTGTTGGTCACGGCCCACCCTGAGGCAGATGTGTCCGCCACCTCCGGAATTCGCCGGCTGCCAGGCGAGGCGTGGCTCACCGCTGTCAGGACGAGAAAGACGCCATGAAGCGGTCCACAACGGCTGACGGGTTCACGTTGATCGAGCTCCTCGTGGCCGCGGCCATCCTCATCGTCGTTACCGGGACGGTCTTCGGGGTCATGCACCCATCGCGTGGGGTGTTCCAGGCTCAGTCGGAAACGTCGGATCTCCAGCAGAAGCTTCGAGTGGGAGTGGCGACTCTTCATCGCGAGCTGCTCATGGCCGGCGCCGGCACCTATTCGGGTCCGGCCAGGGGGCCCCTCCATCGTTTCGTGGCGCCAATAGTCCCGATGCGGATGGGAGCCTCGGGTGGGGACCCGGCTGGCACGGTGCGCGGCGACGCCGTCACGATTGTCTACGTACCGGCCACGTCGGCACAGACCACCCTTCGCGATGCGACGGCTGTCGGTGCCGATGAGGTCTGGCTCGAGCACCAGGCAGGCTGTCCGGTTGGCGACGCTCAGTGCGGGTTTACTGAAGGCATGCGCGTGCTCGTGTTCGACGACTCGGGTTCGTCCGGTGTCTACACGGTGAGCGCTGCAGAGCCTTCACACTTGCGACTTCGTCACCGCGACGGATGGCCTGCGGTCGCGCACGATGTCGGTGCGGCCATAACCGAGGTCGAGAGTCATACGTTCTACTACGATCGTCAGGAGCTGCAGCTGAGACACTTCGACGGCCATCAAACCGATCTGCCTGTGCTCGACAACGTCGTCGGGCTGTCGTTTGCGTACTTCGGTGATCCCCAGCCGCCCCTTCTTCAAGGCGGCGCCGACCCGGGAACAATCCGACCCACGTACGGCCCGGCGCCTCCCACGATCGGGATCGACAACGAGTCGGACGCCTGGCCGGCCGGGGAGAACTGTGTATTTGCGTCCACTGGCTCCGGTCACGTTCCTCGACTGCCATTGCTTGGCCCACCGGACGGTGGTCTGGTACCGCTCAACTCGTCTTTGCTCCTCGATGGCCCGTGGTGTCCGGACATAGACGCACCCAACCGGTACGACGCCGATCTGCTGCGCGTACCGACGGGTACGCGTCGTGTTGCGCCTGCAAACCGGGGTGACGGCGCTGCGAGGGCGGCTGGCCAGCCCGGCGCGCGACGGCGTGTTTCGCATCGCTGGCACCGCCGAGAATCCCTTTCGTCTCGTACCTGATCAGGAGATTCAACTTGATGTTACGCCGCGGAACCTTCGTCCGTAGCCATCGACGCATCAGGCTCCAGGCCGCGAGCGAGCACGGGGCGGCGCTCCTCGTGGCGCTGATTTCGACGATGCTGATCGGGGCGCTGGGACTGGCGCTGGTGCTGACGACCGGTACGGAGACGGCTATCAGCAGCAACTTCGGGAACGACATCGAAGCGCTGTATGCAGCTGAAGCCGCACTCGAACGCGCGCTGTCCGACTTGGGCGCGAGCCCGGACTGGAATCTCGTCCTCTCTGGCATCGTGACATCGTCGTTCATCGATGGTCCCTCCGCTGGCCGCCGCACATTGGCAGACGGCCGGGCCGTGGACCTGACGGAGGCAACGAATCTGCTGAATTGCGGAAAGGTGACGACATGCAGTGAGGGCGAGATGGATGCTCAAAGTCCGGGGCGCCACTCCGGAGCGAACAATGCGCGGTGGCAGCTCTACGCCCACGGACCCTTGGCAACCCTGCCATCACCGTCTGGCGGCCGGGCGATCGACTCGTCCATGTACCTGGCGGTGTGGGTTGCCGACGACCAGATGGAAGACGACGGTAATCCGCTGGTGGACGGCGGAGTGGGGCTCAGTCGGGGGGCCGGTGTGATTGCGGTGCGAGCGGAGGCGTTTGGGGTGGGGAGCAGCCATAAGGCCATAGAAGCGACCGTGCTGCGAGGAAAGGACGGTACGGGCGGCGTCAGGGTGCTCTCGTGGCGAGTAGTGTCATAATTATCAAAGGATCAGTGGTTTACCGAGGTCCGTCCGTGTCTGCCGCACGCGCCGAGATCAAGACGTGGGCTACCGAGCGCTGTCATGGTCCTGGTGCGCGGCTGCGCATCATCCCCAACTCATCGCGATGAAGTCGCTGGCTCCGCTCGTTGTCTTGATGACTCTCGCCGGATCGACGGTAGGCGCCACGCAATCGCTGGCCGAAGTCGCCGAACGGGAAGAGAGCCGGCGGAAGTCGATTCAAACTCCCTCGCGCGTCTATACGAACGACGACCTGAAGGGCGCGAATCCACTCCAGGCTCCGACACCGGCGAAGCCCCTTGTGAGTCCTCCGGTGGTTGCACGTCCGGCCGATGACCCGTCGTCGGCACCGAAAGACGAGACTCCTTCGCCCAGGCCGGCTACTTCCGCCGACGTGCGCAGGGCAGCGACAGCGCTCGAAGGGACCGAACCTGGTGGCGGTCGCGCATCGTCAAGCTCGAGGAAGATATCGATCGCACAAGGACCTACATGGATGCGCTTCAGAGCCGCATCAACGCGCTGACCACAGATTTTGTGAACCGTGATGACCCGTACCAGCGCGCGGTCATCGAGGGCGATCGCGTCAAAGCGATAGCCGAGCTCGAGCGCCTGAAGAAAGAGCTTCAACTGCAGACGAAGGCCGTCGACGATCTCCGCGAAGAAGCTCGACGCGCCGGCGTTCCACCCGGCTGGCTGCGATAGCCGTGGCCTTCGGCCGTTTCGCGCACGCCTCGCCTTCCGCGACCGCAGAATCCCCAGGGAACCTCGTGGCCACACGTGTCAGCTCGTCGTTGCCAGCGCTGCACGGGTCCTTCTCGTCGAGGACAAGGATTCGTTGCGGACCATGCTGAGACTTGCGCCGGGTGCCGGCCGGGAATCACCTGGCGAGCCCCACGTCTCGAAGCGCGGCGCCTAGCTCGCGGTCGCCGACGTCATCGACAATCGTCGTCTTGCCGATGCCTGTTGACAGCACGAAGTGCAGGCGTCCCCGCAGCATTTTCTTGTCATGACGGACGACTTGAATGACCTGCCTGGCCGAAAGATCCGAGACGGGCGGCAGTCGGCCGAGTCGGCGGATCAGAACGCACAGCCGTTCGTGATCTCGCGCGTGCATCACCCCGCGCGAGACCGAAATGCGTGCAGCCACCATCATGCCGTGTGCGACCGCTTCACCGTGCCGGAATCGCCGGTAGTTGGTGATCGTTTCGAGTGCGTGACCCGCCGTATGGCCGAAGTTCAGCACGCGCCGCAAACCCGACTCCCGCTCGTCGCTTGAAACGATCGAGGCCTTGAGTGAGCAGCATTCGCGAATGACCGGGCGAAGCACTCTCGGCTCGCGCGCGACGACTGCCGGCAGGTCGCGCTCGAGACGATCGAACAGCCGGCGGCTGCGAATCGACCCCGTACTTGACCACTTCATAGAGACCGGCCCGGAAATCTCGTTTGGGAAGCGAGCCCAGCACCGCCGGATCGATGATGACGATCCGGGGCGAATAGAACGCGCCAATCAGGTTCTTTCCCAACGCGTGATTGACGCCAACCTTGCCGCCAATCGCGGCGTCCACCTGGGCCAGGAGTGTCGTCGGAATCTGAACGAGCGGAACGCCCCGAAGGTAGGTGGCGGCCGCGAATCCAGCCAGATCGCCGATCACGCCACCGCCGAGAGCCACGAGCACAGACGAGCGGTCGGCTCCCCGCCGGATCAGCGCTTCGTAGACCCGCGCGACGGTTGACAGCTGTTTGAACCGCTCACCGTCGGGAACCAGGATGGGTTCGACGTCCTCGAGTCCTGCTGAGAGCGATCGGCCGTACAACCGCCAGACGAGCGGGTTGGAGACGACGAAGATGCGTCCCCTCAACACTGCTTTCGGGAATAGCGAGCCCAGTCCCCCCACTAGCCCGTCGCCGATGGCGACGGTGTAGCGTCCGGCAGCCGACTTGACGTTGATGTTTGCGATGCTCATGTGACGTGCCTGCCAGCGTTGGAGGCTTGCGGCGTGATGGTAGGATAACATCCAGGAGTTGGCACCCCGGACGTTTCGCGTGCGATACCCGCACTCGCCACCGATCAGACCATGATGACGAACAAGACCGAGGGCGGCGACGCCTACATCACCGAGATTACTCCCCGGTCGCAGGACTTCTCCCGCTGGTATACCGATCTCGTGCGACGGGCGGAACTGGCCGACTATTCACCGGTCAAAGGGTGCATGGTCATCAGGCCGTACGGGTACGCCATCTGGGAACTGATTCAGCAGGCACTCGATCGCCGTTTCAAGGCGACCGGCCACGTCAATGCATACTTTCCGCTCTTCATTCCGCGGAGCCTGCTGCTCAAGGAGGCCGATCACGTCAAGGGATTTGCGCCGCAGGTTGCCTGGGTGACGAAGGGTGGAGACGAAGAGCTGGAGGAGCCGCTGGTCGTGCGGCCCACGTCGGAGGCGATTATCGGCACGATGTACGCCAAGTGGGTGCATTCGTGGCGTGACCTGCCGATTCTCATCAACCAGTGGGCCAACGTGGTGCGCTGGGAAAAAGTAACGCGGCTGTTCATCCGAACCACCGAGTTTCTCTGGCAGGAGGGGCACACCGCTCACGAGACCGAAGCCGAAGCGGAGGAGGAAACGCTGCGGATGCTCGACGTCTACCGCGATGTCGCCGAATCGGAGTTGGCGATGCCCGTGTTGACCGGGAGCAAGACGGAGAGCGAAAAATTCGCCGGCGCGCTGCGCACCTACTCGATCGAGGCCCTGATGGGCGACGGGCGTGCGCTTCAGGCCGGCACGTCGCACAACCTCGGGCAGAACTTCGCCAAGGCGTTCGACATCACCTTCCAGGCGCGGGACAAATCGGTGCAGCACGTCTGGGGCACATCGTGGGGCGTCTCGACGCGCCTCATCGGCGGGCTGCTGATGACGCACGGCGACGAGACCGGTCTCATTCTTCCGCCACGGGTCGCGCCCTATCAGGTTGTCATCGTGCCGATTCCCAGAGGCAACTGGCAGGAGACGGTTCTCCCGCGCGCCCGGGCGATCCAGGCCGAGCTCGTCGCTGCCGGTGTGCGTGTGCGCCTCGACGATCGCGACGGCTTCACGCCCGGGTGGAAGTTCTCGGAATGGGAATTGCGCGGCGTACCGCTCCGTCTGGAAATCGGCCCAAAGGATATCGAGAAGTCGCAGGTCATCCTGGCACGCCGCGACACGCGAGAGAAGCTGTCGGTGTCGATGGACGGTCTTGCGGCTCGGGTCACCGCGTTGCTCGACGTCATTCAGCAGTCGCTGCTCGACCGCGCGCGACAGTTCGTGGCCGATCACACCACGCATACGAGCTCGTATGACGACTTCCGGCGGATCATGGAAGGGCGGCCGGGGTTCGTCGTGGCGCCCTGGTGTGGTTCAGAGACCTGCGAAGCCGCGATCAAGGCCGACACTCAGGCGACGATTCGGAATCTGCCGTTCGACCGGCCGATCCCCGCTGGACACTGCCTCAAGTGCGACAATCCCGCCGCGGCGGAAGCCGTGTTCGCAAAAGCCTACTGAGCTAGGCGCCAGCCGTTGTTCGGCGCCGCCCGCTGCTCGCTCGTCCCCGGAGCTCCGGCAGGAGGTTGGGCCACCGTAGGCGAATTCGGGCCATCGACGCATGCCGTGACCCGATCCGCTCCCGCCGCACAATGGCCCGGAATGCCGCCCCGAGCGCGGTCGCCAGGGCGACAGTCGACGGCGTGGCGTTCGCGGACGCCCGGGCGTAGGCGTCGGCCAGGGGCTCGAGACACGAGACATCGCCGACGATGCTGGCGGCCTCGGCAAAGATAGGGGGAAGGTCCCCCTCAGGGTCGGCGAGCGCCTCCCGCAGGTCGTATATCGCCACTCGGCTTTTTCGACCGGCCAGCACGCGGTGAACCGTCCCTCGGGCCGTGCGCCAGCGCAGTCGGCGGCCGGGTGACATCTCGCGGACTTCACGTTCGCGGAGTGCAATCACCAGTCGATGCAGCGTCGAGAGGGGAATCTCGGCAGCCGGGTCGTGGAGCAGCGCTACGACTTCCTCGGGCTCGGCAGGGAGACCCCCTCGTGCGGCGCGCTCGATCTCAGCGCTGGCGTCGAGGATCACGGGCTGCCGCGGAACGGTCACGGCCTGGCGGAGCGCCGTCGAGGGATCGTCGCGCAGCCGGGCGACGAGCGGCGCGATAGTCGCAGCTGGCAGGTCGGACAGAGCCTCGAACGCCGCCACTCTGGTTTCCTCACTACGGCGCGAATCGAGCACGACCGCCGCGAGAGGGTCGAGCACCGCCACGCTGTGCCCCGTGCGCAGGAAGCGCCGCGCAAGTGTCACCGCGGCGAGCACTACGTCTTCGTGAGCCGACGTCAGCGCCGATACGGCCGTCGGGATGGACCGGGCGTCGCCGATGGCTTCGAGAGCGGTGAGAGCCGCAGCCTGGCCAGAGGGAGCTCCACTTTGTCCGATCTCCATCAGGCGTCCGACCGCGCGCGTTCCAATGACGGTAAGTCGCGCGATGGCCGCCTGTCTCTTCACCTCGTCGTCGGTCGAGAGGTTGGCGGCAAGTCTGGCGATTTCGGAGGAGGCGGATCGCTTGATCGCCACCTGATCAGCTTACAACGGGTCTGTGCCGGGAGCTCGGGGTGTCCCCAAATGAAAACGGGCGGCAGCTCTCTGAATAGAGCCGCCGCCCGTTGGGTGTCGGGTCGACTGCGGTCTACTGCAAGCGGACGGTGAGGGCGCCGCGTCGATTGAGTCGGCGGGTTTCCTCGCGGCTGTTGTCGAACTTCGGACGCTCCTCGCCGTAGCTGACGGTCTGCAACCGGCTCGCCGGGATCCCGCGCTGCACGAGATAGTCGCGGACCGAGTTCGATCGCCGCTCGCCCAGCGCCAGGTTGTACTCCGCCGTGCCGATGTTGCAGGTGTGCCCCTCGATGGTGAGGCGCAATTCGGGGTTCGCCTGCAGGGTCTTGATGGCGTCATCGAGCAGTCGGGTGGCCTCCGGACGGAGCGAATAGCGGTCGAAGTCGAAATAGACGTCCTCGAACACGAACTGACGGCCCGCCGCGGCGCCGGCGGCACCACGCCCGACCTGAATCGTGACCGTATCCGACGCCGTGCCTCCCCTGCCGTCGTTGACGGTCACCGTCACTGGAACCGCCCCTTCCTGATTGGGCGCTGTCCAGACGGTCTGTCGATCGGTCGGGCTGGCGAAGCTTCCCGAGGGTGCCGACCAGCGATAGGTCAGCGGATCGCCGTCCGGATCCTGGGCATCACCGGTCACGGTTGAGGTTCCGCCGACCGCGACAGTGCACGGCTCGCAGCGAGCTTTCACGGTTGGCGGGCGGTTGGCCGCAGCCTGGGCAGCGGGCGCGGGCGCTGGCCCTGGCGCCGGAACGCCGGCACCCGGCGCTGCCGCGGCGGCGCTCGGCAGCCGCCGAACTCCAGGGTGATAGCCGATCTTGAACAGTCCTTCGACGCTGTCGCCACCCTCGTCACCGAACAATTCGCCGAACGAGGATCGCTTTTCGTGCGAGAAATCGACACCGATCGAGGCGCCGGCAAAGAAACCACTCGGGAGCTGAAACACGACGCCGACGTAACCATCCACGGGGTTCTTGACGTCGTAGCTCGCTGGCAGCGTTGGTGACGTCGATCCGCTCGTCGTCACGGCGGAGTCGAAGTACTGCTCGCCGCGGATCTCCCCGACTAACCGCAGAGGCGAGCGGCTCGGGAGGCTGACACCCACGCCCCACTGAAAACCGTTGCTCAGATTGAAGACGTCCGGATCGTTCCGGAACACGAATCCGCCGTTGCCGGCAATCTCGACGAACGAGGCAACTTCGCGGCTGACGATGAAGTCGATCAGGAAGTCCGGTTCGCCGGAGGACAGGCCCTTATCGCCATCTCCTGTGGGGATTTTGACCATGCCGCGCACGGCCACGGCCGCGCCCTGACCCTTATACTGCGACATGAAATTCGCCTTGGCCCCTACGAACATGTCGCCGATGCCCGTCTCCCAGCCGGTATCAGTCAGGCGAGGATAGTCCATCGGTGTGCCACCGGAGTCGACGGGACGGCGGTCGGCATCGATACGGGTCTGCGCGCGGATGCTGCCGAACAACTCGACACGATCACCGAGACCGTACCCGAAGGTCAGCGGAAAGTTCGCGATGTCGGAGAACGCTTCCGTGCGGTCCTGGTTCATGTATTGGCCGGACACGGAGAAACGGCCGGCCGGGAGGATCTCGGCCGTTGGCACCAGCCCGAGTCCCGTGTCGCCATATATCGTCGTCGTGGCCGGTCGTGTCTCTTGCGTCTCCACCGGCTGCGTCTGTGCGGACGGTGGTGGTGTGGTCGTCTGCGCCGCGAGCGTGAGAGAGTTTGCGAAAAGAATGGCCGCGCACCAGGTGAGAAGCCTCAAGGTTCGCGTCATGGTCATGTAGGAGCTCCCGTTTTCAACCGAAGCCGATTTGTATGGTAGCCCTCGATCGTGGCTGAGTCAACGTTATGCAAGCGCAATGCCGAGCTTGCCCCGTGGTCGAGGTTCTAATCTGCGGGTGCGGAAGTCTTCTTTCCGAACAGCCACGCGATGAGGATGCTGATGAGGTACAGGCCGATCATGGGAGCCGCCATCAGAGTCTGGGTAAGGATATCGCCGCTGGGAGTAATGACCGCAGCCGTCACGAAGATGATGAGCACGGCGTACTTGATATGACGAATGAGGAAGCGCGCCGATACCAGTCCCATCTTGGCCAGGAAGAACACGATGCTCGGCATCTGGAAGACGAGGCCCATGCCCAGTAACAGCTTCGTGTAAAGCGAGAAGACCGACTCGATCTTCGGAGCAAACATCAGGAAGTCTTTGTTGGTCTCTCCGAAGCTGGCAAGAAACTTCCACATCCACGGGAAGAGCAGGTAGTGCGAGAAGGCGGCACCCCCGACGAACCCGATTGTCGACAGGAGGATGAAGGGGATCGCGAATCGCTTTTCCTTGGCGTACAGTCCGGGGGCGATGAACAGCCAGACCTGCCACATGATGTAAGGGGCGGCCACCACCAGTCCCGCCAGGAGTGCAATCTTCATGTACAGAACGAAGGCTTCGGTGGGTTCGGTGTAGATCAGCCGTCCGCCCTCGGGCAGCATCTCCTGCAGCGGCCTCATGATGAATTCGAAGACGCGATCGATGAAGACGAACGAGATCGCGATGCCGACGGCGAGGCCCAGGCAGGCGTGGAGAAGCCGCTTGCGAAGCTCGTCGAGGTGCTCCAGGAAGGACATCTTCCCTTCCTGAAGCTCGGTCGACTCTCGCTCGTCGGCTAGCGGGTCAGACGACCACCAGCCGTCGGAGTCTTCTGAGGCTTCGGCGTTGTCGCGGTTGGGAAACGGTACGAGCGCCATGAACGATCAGGCGCCGTCGGCGGCCTTCGACTCGACGGTCTCGGCCGGGGGGGCCGGCGCAGGTCGCGTGGCCTGGGCCTCGCGCTGCTCCTCGATGCGAATCTCTTCGTCGAGGGTGTTCCTGAGCTCGTTCGAGGCTCGCTTGAACTCGGCCAGACTGCGGCCGAGCGACTTGCCCAGCTCGGGCAGCTTGCGCGGGCCGAAGATGATCAGAGCGATCACGAAAATGATGATCAGCTCCGGCATACCGATTGAACCAAACATGGCAGTGCTCCGCGCGGCAAACACGGCGGGACGGGCCGCAACTTCTTCATGGCATTATAGAAACCTGTCGAGGGTGGGTCAAGGAACGGCCCGTCCTTGATCCCGCCGAAGTGATTGCTCCATCAGGGGTTGTCTGCTACGATTCGATCATGCGGAGTCACCGGGCGTTGTGGGCGGCTGCCCTCGCCGTCGTCGGATCGGCGCTGGTCGGCGGGTTCTTCGGTAAAGCGGTCGCCACCCAGGATCGGCTGCCGGAACGCTACAAGATCTTCACGTCGGCTCTGAGCGCGGTCGAGGCCAACTACGTCGAGCCCGTCGAGTCCGAGAAGCTGGTTTACGGCGCTATCAGCGGCATGCTGACGACGCTCGACCCGCACTCGAGCTTCATGGATCCCCGGCAGTACGCGCAAATGCGCGAGCGGCAGGAAGGTCGCTACTACGGGCTCGGCATCAGCATCGTCGTTGTGGACGGCGACATCACGGTGGCGTCGATCTTCGAAGGGTCGCCGGCCTACAAGAAGGGGATCCGGCGCGGCGACATCATTGCGAGCATCACCGGCGAGGACGCCAAGGGCTGGACGAGCGACCAGGCTGTCAAGAAGCTCCGCGGGCCCAAGGGCACGACCGTCGCCATCTCCATCAAGCGGCGCGGCTACGACAGGCTGATCGATCTGGAGGTGCCGCGCGACGAAATCAATATCCCGACGATTCCCGCCGCCTTCATGATCGACAGCGTCACCGGGTACATCCGGCTGCAGGATTTTGCCGAGAACACCGACCGTGATCTGGGCGCGGCGTTGAAGGATCTGTCGAGCAAGGGCATGCGACGAATCCTGCTCGACCTCAGAGGCAATCCCGGTGGTCCGCTCGATCAGGCCATTCGCGTGGCGAGCCGGTTCCTCCCCAAGTCGAATCTGATTGTCTATACGCGGGGCCGCATCCCGAACTCCGATCAGGACTACCGAGCGACCGACGGGAATCAATACACCACACAGCCCGTCGTGGTCCTGGTGAACCGGAACAGTGCGAGCGCTTCGGAGATCGTCGCCGGCGCCTTGCAGGATCACGATCGCGCCCTGATTGTCGGGGAGACGACCTTCGGCAAGGCGCTCGTCCAGTCGGTGTACCGCATCAGCGAGGGCGCCGGGCTCGCGTTGACGACAGCCCATTACTACACGCCGTCGGGCCGACTCATTCAACGTCCCTGGGACGGCTCGTTCGACGAGTATCTGAGCTATTCACTCAAAGAGCAGGCCAGCGATCGGCCGCACCCCGATTCCGAGCTGCACTACACGGATGCAGGCCGCAAAGTGTACGGTGGAGGTGGTGTCGAGCCCGATCGCCGTATGGAAGGGCCAATCGAAGGATTCAACCCGTCACGATTCGGCCGGACGCTGTATGCGCGGCAGGCGTTCGCCAGCTACGCCCAGAAGTTCTCGGCTGAAGGAGACACTCGCATCGCTATCGAGGCCAAGGAGCGACGCACGATCGGGCCCGATTTCGTCGTCGACGATGAGATGTTGAAGGATTTTCAGGGACATCTGACGGCCGAGCAGATCAAGATCGATCCGGAAGCCTTTGCGAAGGATCTGGCGTTCATCAAGGCGATGATTCGCTATGACATCGACTTGGCGCTCTTCGGGGTGGCGTCGGCGCGCCGCCATCTGGTGGAGCAGGATCCGCAAGCGCAGTTCGCGATGCAGCAGTTCGCCGAGGCGGAGCGCCTCACCGCGCTGGCACCGAGCCGGGCGGCGCGGCGATAGCCGTATTTGACCTTGCCCCGATTACGGGGCCTTGCTACACTTGCGGCCGCTTGGTCGGTCACGGGGTCGCATCCACGGTCGGATGCGAGGGCCGGCACCGGTTGTCGCCGTTAGCAGATTCGGTCGGGTCTCTCATCGACTTTGGGGCGATTCCAGCCGCTCAGGTGTCGACGTTTTTTCGTCGTCATCGCGAGCGGCTTTTTTTTGGCTGATCCATGCGACTTCAGCGACTCGAGATCTCGGGCTTCAAATCGTTCTCTGATCCGGCCGAGCTGTCGTTCGACCGCGGCGTCACCGCCATCGTCGGGCCCAATGGCTGCGGCAAGAGCAACGTCGCCGACGCCATCACGTGGGTACTGGGCGAGCAGAGCGCCAAGAGCCTGCGCGGCGATCGCATGGAAGACGTGATTTTCAGCGGCAGCGACGCGCGCAAGCCGACCGGCACCGCGGAAGTGCGGCTGCAGCTCGCTGAAGTCGCAGCGGTCGCCAAACGGTCGAACGGTCATGGCACGGCAGCCGGGAATGGGGAGGCCGCCGATGACGATCTGGATCCGCTCATCGACGTCCGGCGCGTCGTCGAGCTGACGCGACGCTTGTACCGGTCTGGCGAGAGCGAGTATCTGATCGACGGCGAGACATGCCGCCTCCGCGACATTCACGATCTGCTCATGGACACTGGCTTGGGGGCCAAGGCCTACGCGATTATCGAGCAGGGAAAGATTGGCCTGATCCTGAGCACGCGTCCCACCGACCGGCGGCAGCTGATTGAGGAAGCCGCCGGAGTCACCAAGTACAAGGCACGCCGGCGGGCCGCCGAGCTGAAGCTGGAGGCGTCCCAGCACAACCTGACCCGTATCGACGACATCATCTTCGAAGTCGACAAACAGCGAGGCGTGCTGAAGCGGCAGGCTGCACGGGCCAGGCGCTACCGCCGTCTGCGCGACGAACTGCAGCGTTGGGAAAAAGTCCTGTTCGTCCGTCGCCATCGAGGTGTGTCGGCGTCGCTCGGTGCGGCGCGCGAACGACTGGAGGCGGGACGTCGAGAGGAGGCGATTGCAGCGGCGCATCTGGCCACTCTCGAGAACGAGCTCGCCGTCACCCGCATCGCGCTTGCCGAAGCGGAAGCCGCGGCCGCCTCGACCCGTGAGGCCGCCCACGCGGGCGAACTCGACATCAACCGCAGGCAGCAGCAGATCGAGCTCGGCAAGCAACAGATCGTCATGCTCGATGCGCGAGTGGAGGAGCTCGAGGCCCAGCTGCGGGATCTCGAGACTCGGCAGGGGCCGGCGGGACGTGCGACGGTCGAGCGGCGAGAAGCTCTGACGCGCGCAGTTGAAGAGCGCGATGCATCGACCGCCGTGCTCGCGGCCGCGGAGGACAGTCATTCGGGCGCCCAGCGCGGAGTCGAGGGGCTGGAAGCCGACGTCGAGGCCGCTCGCAGCGAGGTGTTTGCGGCCATCAATGCCGCGACGGCGTTGCACCACGCCGTCGAGCATGCCGGCACGCAGCAGGAGCGCGTATCGGAGACGCTGGCGAAACTCGAAATTGAACGCACCGCCGTCGAATCGGAGCTCGCCGAACTGTCGCGCGAAACCGCAGCCACCGAAGAGGCGTTTCGAGAGGCGCAGGAAACGCTCCGGCGCGTCAGGGCGGAGCGGATAGGGCAGGAGAGCCTGCGCGTCGCAGCACGCGCGGACCACGAGCGTTTGTCACGTGAGCTTCGCGAGCGCGAGCACGAGCTGGCGTCGCTCGAGGCGCGCCTCAAATCGCTCGAAGAGCTCCAGGCATCGCGCGCCGGATACTCCGACGCCGCGCGGCTGGTGCTGGCAGAGGCCAATGGGCGGGTCGGTGTCCAGGGCGCCGTGGCCGACTATGTGGAAACCGATCGGCGATTCGCCCGGGCCGTGGAAGCCTGTCTAGGGGACCTGCTCCAGCACGTCCTCGTTCCCGATCAAAAAAGTGCGCGCGCCGGGCTTCAGCTCGTCCGCGAACGTCGGGCCGGCCGGTGCGGCTTTCTGGTCATAGAGGGCGCACCCTCATCGCTCCCGACCCGCACGCTGCCGGACTGTCCCACTGCACGCTCGCTCCATTCCGTCGTGCGCGTGACCGAAGGAGCCCAGGCCGCCGCGATTCGGAGCGCGATCGGTGAGGCTTGGATTGTGGAAAGCCTCGACGAGGCCGTCCGGGTCGCGCGTCACACAGAGGCCCCGGTCGTGACGCTGGACGGCGACGCGCTGAGAGGCCCGCATCTGCTGACCAGCAGCGGGGCGGACGAGGGACTCGGCATCCTCGCGACCAAGGGTGAAATTCGTGAGCTCGCGGAACGGATTCAGTCACTGCATACCGCGCTCGAGGGGATGACTGCCCGCTCCAGCGATCTCGATCGAACTCTGATGGCGGCGGCCGCCGCCGTGGAGTCGCTTTCAGCCGACGAGCACGGCCACGAGAAGGTCATCGTGGGGCTCGAGCTGCGGTTGGCGCGGGCCGCGGAAGATTTCGAGCGCCTCGACCGTCGCCGCGCATTGTTGACCACCGAGCGCGGCACCGCGGAAGAGGAGCGGGAAACGCTCGAGGCTCGTCGACGCGAAGCGGGCGCCTCGATCGCCCGCCTCGAAACCGATCAGCGAGCCGCGGAAGAGCGCCTGGCGGTCGCGCAACGCAAGCTCCTCGAAGCGCGCGAGGGCATCGACACTCTGGCCCGGCAGTCGGCCGACGCGAAGGCTGCCCATGCCACGCTTGTCGAGCGAGTCGCCGCCCTGGTTGCCGAAGTGCAGCGGCTGGAGGAAACGGCGGCGGATTTGATCGCTCGTGTGACCGCCACTGCTGCAGATCGTGACGACACCCGCGCGCGTTCGGAAGAAACGCGACGCGCCCTCGTCGACGGCGAGCGGTCGATCGACACGGCCATTGCCGCGCTGGACGAGCTGCGGCGCCGGGCCCGGGACAGCGAGGCGCGCGTCGTGGATATCCGCATCGAAGTCGACGGACACGAACTGCGCATCAAGGAGGCCCGGCGGGCCGTCGAGGTCGTTCGCGCCAGTTTGAGCGAATTGGACGTGGCGCGAGCCACGGCCGAAAGCGAGCTCTCGCACCTGGCCGCCTTGTGCCTCGAAGCGGTACAGGCGCCCATCGACGAGGTCGTGAACGAAGTCGAGCAGCTCGAAACCGCCGGCGCGAGCGAACCGGACGCGAGCGCGCTCGCGGAAAGTGATCGCGACGAGCTTGGCGAAGAGGAGCAGACGGTCTCCGATGCCGCGGTCGTGGACGCCGAAGCCCGCGTGTTGACAGCCGAGGAGGCCGTCACCGAACTGCGCGCGCGGATCAACCGGCTCGGCCCCGTCAACATGATGGCTATCGAACAGTTCGACGAGCTGGACGAGCGACACGGATTTCTCACCACCCAGCGTCGCGACCTGGTCGAATCGATTGCGGCCACTGGCGAGGCCATCCAGCGGATTGACGAGACGACGCAGGAACGGTTCCGCGAGGCCTTCACCGCCATCAACGCGAACTTCCAGGAGACCTTCGGCACCTTGTTCGGCGGCGGGCGCGCCGGTCTGACGCTGCTCGACGAGAGCGATTTGCTCGAGAGCGGTATCGAGATCATCGCGCAGCCTCCCGGGAAGCGTCTACAGAGCGTCCAGCTGCTTTCGGGTGGCGAGAAGGCGCTGGCGGCCATCGCTCTGATGTTCGCGATTTTCAAGTACAAGCCCAGCCCGTTCTGTCTGCTCGACGAGATCGATGCGCCCCTCGACGACGCGAACATCGGGCGGTTCGTCGAGATGCTGCGCCGCATGCAGGCCGAGACACAGTTCATCCTGATCACGCACAACCGCAAGACCATGGAGATCGCCGATCGGCTCTACGGCGTCACCATGGAAGAACCGGGCGTCTCCAAGCTGATCTCGGTCAAGCTCAACTAGTCATCTGGAACTTCCCGCACGAGTCCGTCGTCTCATCTCCCGGAGCATGGAATGAGCCCAAGACCCAGCGCAGCTTCCCTCCGACGGCTCGTCCCGGCCCTTGCTGTCGTGTTCGCGGCGTGCGACATCTCGGTCGGCGACGGAGGCGTCACGATTGGCCTGGGCGGCGGCCGGGCCGCCGACAGCTGGACGCGAACCTACGAGGTGGTAGCGGACGGCCGACTCGAGATCGTCAACCTCAACGGACGAATCGAGGTCAGTGCCACCGATGGATCGCAGATCGAGGTCCGCGCTGAGCGTGTCGTGAAGGCCCGCTCCGATGAGGCGGCTCGCGATCTCCTGAAGCAGATTGAGATGGTCGAGGAATCGAGTCCGTCTGGCGTTCGGATCGAATCGCGGTCGCCGACACGAACGATGGGCTCGTCGCACGAGATTCAGTACACCGTGCGCGTGCCCAGATCGCTCGAGCTCGCGCTGCAGACGACCAACGGCGGAGTGAGCGTGAACGGGGTTGTGGGCCGCGTCCGAGCCGTCACGACGAATGGCGGCATCAACGGGCGCGAGCTGGGTGGTGCAGTCGACGCTGCGACAACGAATGGCAGCATCCGCGTCGAGTTCGACCGGTTGGCGGATCAGGCCGTCACGCTCGAGACGGTGAACGGTTCGATCGACGTGCGGGTGCCGTCCTCGTCAAAGGCCCAGGTCCTGGCCCAGTGCGTGAACGGCCGAATCGCGGTGTCGGGCGTGCCCGTCGAAACGATTGGCGAGACGTCCCGGCGCAGGTTCGAGGGTCGCCTGAATGGTGGCGGGGCCGCGCGCATCGACATCGAGACCATCAACGGCGCTATCGCGCTTACAGGGAGTTCCTAACCCGCGCCGCCTCCTGTTCGTCCGCCGTTCATCGATGAACGAAGACAAGGCGACACGCTACCATCGGCAAGCCCGCCTGGCCCGGATCGCCTCGACCTTGTCGGGTGCGGGCCTCCTCGTGTTCCTGCTGATCAGCGGGTGGTCGATCGGCCTTCGCGAGGCCGCCGCATGGGTTTCGACCCGGCTGGCTGCGCCTGTCTGGGTGCCCTGGTTGAGCGTCGCCATCTACGTGGCGATCGTCGCGGGGATGAACGAGCTCCTGACGCTGCCGGTCGGATACTTCCGCGGGTACGTCCTCGAACGCCGCTACGATCTCTCGCGCGAAACGGCCGGCGGCTGGCTTGCGGATCATCTCAAGGCCTCGGCGATCGGTCTCGCCTTTGCCATCGTCATCGCGCAGCTCGTGTACTTCTGCCTGGGCCGGTGGCCAACGACGTGGTGGCTCATCGCTGGCGGCACGATGCTCCTGCTCACGGTGACGATGACGCGACTGGCGCCGGTGGTCCTGTTGCCGGTGTTCTACAAATTCGCTCCGCTGGGCCGCGGCGCATTGCGCGAGCGTCTCTCGGTCCTGGCCGATCGGGCGGGGACGCCGGTCGTCGGCGTCTACGAGTGGAAGCTCGGCGAGAAGACCTCGAAGGCGAACGCAGCCCTCGCCGGCCTCGGCGCCACGCGCCGCATCCTGGTTTCAGACACGCTGCTGCGGGACTACTCGGACGATGAGATCGAGGTCGTCCTCGCGCACGAGCTGGCCCATCACGTCCATCGCGATCTCTGGACGTCGGTGGCGTTCGAAGGGCTCGTCATCTTTGCGGCGCTCGCGATTGGCGATCGGGTGCTCGCTTCGTTCGCCCCGCGACTCGGGCTCGACGGAATCGCCGACGTTGCAGGTTTACCGTTGCTGATCCTGACGACCGGCGCGCTGTCCCTCGTCTTGATGCCGGTCGTGAATGCAGTCTCGAGGCTGCACGAGCGGCGTGCCGACCGGTTCGCGCTCGATCTCACCCGCAATGCGCCGGCGTTCGTTTCGGCGATGAGAAAGCTCGGGGCGCAGAATCTGGCGGAGGAGCGCCCGTCGCGCCTCGTGGAGATCGTCTTCCACACGCACCCGCCCATCGCCCGACGTATCGAGGCCGCCCGGACGTGGGCTGCGCGCTAGACGCGTGCCCCCCCATCAAGGGCCGTTCTCGAAACGTTCGATCTGAGCGTCGGCGGCTACTTGGGGCGGACGACCAGCTCGCCGCGCATCCTGCGGCAACCATCGTCTGCAGAAAGGTTGCAGTAGAAGGCGAACGTGCCAGGCCTGTCGGCGCGGAACTCGAAGACCGTCGAACCGCCGCCCGCCACGCGCCGCGCAATACGGTAGGAATCGACGGTAAAGCTGTGCGCGATGTCGTCCGACTTGAGCACGATCTTGACGAGATCGTCTTGCGCGACCTCGATCCGCTCAGGGAGAAAGGTGTACTTGCGGGCGACGACAGTGAACGAACGTTTGCTCGCTGGATCCGCCTCTTGCGCGAGCGCCACTCCCAGGCCCGGTCGCTCCGTCATTCCCAGGACCGAACTTGCAAGCAGAGCGATAAGGGCCGAGCCAGCCAGATATCCAAATGGATGAGCTAGCACAAGCATCCCCCCTTATTCAGACGGTCTCGTAAGCGGGTTGGCTGCAACACCCGCGCCGCCGGGCTAAGCTTCGTTGCCGCCGGCCGCCGTCTGCTCCTGCAACAATGCCTTACGGCTCAGTCGGATCTTGCCGGTCGGGTCGATGTTGATCACTTTCACCAGCAGCTGCTCGCCTTCCTTCAGCTCGTCACGGACATCCTTCACGCGGTGATTCGCAATCTCCGAGACGTGCAATAACCCATCGGTGCCGGGCATGATCTCGACGAACGCGCCGAAGTCCGTAATCCGTTGCACCTTTCCCATGTAGGTCTTGTTGAGCTCAGGCGTGGCGGTGAGCTCCTGGATGATGTTGATGGCCTTTTGCGCCGACTCCTGATCGGCCGATGCCACATTGACGCTGCCGTCGTCCTCGACGTCGATCTTCACACCAGTACGCTCGATGATGCTTCGGATCATCTTGCCGCCCGGTCCGATGACGTCGCGGATCTTATCGACAGGAATTCGGATTGTGATTATGCGTGGCGCAAATGCCGAAATGCTCGTGCGCGATGTCCCGATCGCTTCGGCCATCTTTTGTAGAATCTCGAGGCGGCCCCGGCGCGCCTGCTCGAGCGCCGTCCGCATGATCTCGGAGGTGACACCGGACACCTTGATGTCCATTTGCAGGGCGGTGATGCCGCCCGCCGTGCCCGCCACCTTGAAGTCCATGTCGCCGTAGTGATCCTCCGCGCCTGCGATGTCGCTCAGCACCGCATAGCGGCCTGTCTTCTCGTCCATGATGAGTCCCATGGCAATGCCGGCCACCGGGGCCGACAAGGGCACGCCGGCATCCATCATCGCCAGCGATCCGCCGCAGACCGATGCCATCGACGAGGACCCGTTCGACTCCAGGATGTCTGAGACGATGCGAATCGTGTACGGAAATTTGTCTTCACCGGGCACGATCGGCAGGAGGGCCCGCTCGGCGAGGGCGCCGTGCCCCACTTCGCGCCGGCCCGGGCCGCGCAGGAACGCCACCTCGCCCACCGAGAAGGGCGGGAAGTTGTAGTGCAGCATGAAGCGCTTCCACGTCTCCCCGTCGACCATTTCGATCTTCTGCTGATCCTCGGCGGTGCCGAGCGTCACGGTGACCAGAGCCTGCGTCTCACCGCGGGTGAAGACAGCCGAGCCGTGGGTGCGGGGCAGCACGCCCACCTCTGACCAGATTGGGCGGATCTCGTCGAACCGTCGTCCGTCGAGCCGGAGGTGGCGCTCGAGGATCTCGTCGCGGAGCACCTTCTCCTTGAGCTCCTTGAAGATCGACTTCGCGACGAGCTTCCGCTCGACCTCACCCTCCGGGAACGAGGCAATGAGCTCCTCGAGAACCTCGTCCACGCGATCGTAGTTTTCGAGCTTGCCCCGGATGCGCATGGCCTCGCTCAGCGGGACCAGCACCTTCTCCTCGACGTCGCGGTAGAACTCGTGACCGATCTCCTTCTTGGGCGCTTCGAGCTTCTTCTTGCCGACTTCCCGAGCCAGATCGTCGATCGTCTCGACGATTTGGCGAATGGCGGCGTGGCCGGCCTCCAGGGCCGCCACCGCCTCGTCTTCTGAGGCTTCCCGTGCTCCGGCCTCGACCATCACCAGGCCGTCCCGGCTTCCCGCCAGCACGAGATCCAGCCGGCTGCGCCGACGTTGCTCGTAGGTCGGGTTGATGACGTACTGCCCGTCGATGAGGCCGACCCGGACGCCGGCGATGGTCTTGAGAAATGGAATTTCCGAGAGCGCGAGCGCCGCCGACGCGCCGGTAATGGCGAGCACGTCCGAATCGTTCTCCGCGTCCGCTGACAGCACGAGCGCGATGACCTGGGTCTCGTGCCGCCAACCGCCGGGGAAGAGCGGCCGGATGGGCCGATCGATCACGCGGCTCGTCAGCACTTCCTTGTCGGCAGGCTTGCCCTCGCGCTTAAAGAATCCGCCGGGAATCCGGCCCGATGCGTAGGTGTACTCGCGGTAGTCGACTGTCAGTGGCAGGAAGTCGATGCCCTCCCGCGCGGCTGCCGCGTAGCACGCCGTCACGAGAACCACCGTGTCGCCCAGACGGACGATGACCGAGCCGTCAGCCTGCTTGGCCAGTTTGCCGGTTTCGAACGAGAGTGTCTCCGATCCGATCGAGAGTTCACGCCTGTGAATCGTCATTCCCTACCTCAGTCTTGTTGTGCGAACGCATGGATTCCCACCCGGCGCGCGGCGTGGATCCGGCGATGTCGTCCGACGACGCTCGCTCGTGACCGTCGCAGCTGCTCGAGACGGGGAACACAGTCGGTGATCACATGAATGTCCCGGCGTCCACCCTCAATGGGTGCCTGATGGACAACAGCACCGCCTCGGGCGGCGCCGTGCCGGTCGGCCACGTTCACTTCCGGATGCCGAGGCGACGGATGAGTTCGGTATAGCGCTCGGAGTTCTTGGACTTCAGATAGTCCAGAAGACGACGGCGCTGGCCAACCAGCTTGAGCAGACCGCGTCTGGAATGATGATCCTTTGCGTGCGTCTTGAAATGGTCCGTCAGATACCCGATCCGCTCGCTGAGAATCGCCACTTGCACCTCAGGCGAGCCGGTGTCGCTTTCGTGCGTCTGATAATTGCCGATGAGCTCGGTTTTTCGCGTCTTGGTCAATGCCACGCCCGCTCCTTCACGCGCGGCCCAGAACGGCTCGAGCCGAACCGGTGCCGCCGTTCACATCAGGGCTTGTTCGTCCGGTAGGTCGACGTTCTACGTCGTGGTCGATCGCGACACGTACTGGAACGATGCCTCTAAATTCAAGTAACTCAAAATCTTACACCAAGACAACGGCGGGACGCAAAGTGCCTGGCTCCGGCCCGGCGCGAGCCACGCCGACCAGCGTGCCCTCGAGGTCGAGCAGCCGCACCATGGCATCGGGTGGCAGCCGCGCCGTGTCGATTCGCTCGACCAAGTGCTCCGTGCCAATGGCATTGCCGTGGGCCGCCCGGCGCGCCCCGAGTTCGGTCAGCGTCACGCCGGCCAGGTCGCCGACCACGCGGTCCATAGGGATCAGGTGCTCGACCGCGCCGGGGCCTGCCTGGCAGATCCACTCGAGCGTTTTCGCAGCGTCGAGCGAAAAAGGTCCGATGCGGGTCCGGCGAAGCGTCTCCAGGCACGCGCCGATTCCGAGGCGCATGCCCAGCGCGTGAGCCAGGGACCGCACGTAGAAGCCGGCGGAACAGGTGAGACGGATGCGCACGCGGTCGGGGGTGTGCTCGATCAGTTCCAGCTCGTGAACGACGACGCGGACAGGCGGCAGCGCCATCGGGCGCTGGCGTCGCGCCAGTCGGTGAGCGCGGACCCCGTCAATCTTTTTGGCCGAGTACGGTGGAGGGGTCTGTTCGAAGGCTCCGACGAACACCTGGAGCGCCTGGCGGATCTCGGCGGTCTCCACGGGCCGAACCTCGGTGGGGTCGCCGGCGAGTTTGCCGGTAATGTCGTAGGTGTCGGTGGTCAGGCCGAGGCGAATGCTCGCCTCATAGGTCTTGACGTGGGTCGTCAGAAAGCGGGACAGCCGGGTCGCTTGTCCGAAGAGCAGAACCAGCACTCCAGTGGCCATCGGATCGAGAGTGCCGGTGTGTCCGATACGTCGCACGCCCGTCACGCGCCGCACGGCGGCCACGACATCGTGCGAGGTGGGACCGCCGGGCTTGTCGACGACGAGCGCGCCGTTCATGCAGGATGCTCCAGGGCCTCTGTCCGATCGAGCATCTCGACGACGCTCTTGGCGAGCGCGGGCCGCAGGGTGTCGAGCGCACCGTCAATCGAGAATGCCGAGGCATTCTTGTGACCTCCGCCGCCAAATTGCCTGGCCACGGCGCCAACATCGACGTCGCCCTTGGACCTCAAGCTGACCCTGAACTGGCCCGGTTCGATCTCTTTGAAGAACGCCACGGCTTGAATCTGCTTCACGCTGAGCGGCATGTTGATCAAGCCGTCCGTGTCGTCCCAGGTCGCTCCCGTCGCCGAGACCGTGGCTTCGTCGACGTGCAGAGTCGCCAGCCGTCCGGCGCTATCAATCTGCATCGTGTTCAGGAGGACGCCGAGCAGCTTCAACCGGCCAAGCGGACTGCTGTCGTACACCTGGCGGGCCATGGCGGTCGGGTTGACGCCAGCTTCCACGAGCTCCCGGCAGATGTCGAACGTGCGGGCCGTGATGTTGGAGTAGTGAAACGAGCCCGTATCCGTCAGGATGGCCAAATAGAGATGCGTGGCGATCTCCGCGCTCAGGGGCACCCGCAACGTTCGAATGATGTCGAACACCATCTCGCCGCACGCGGCGGCCGAGGGCTCGAACCAGTTGACCGCGCCAAAGCCCGTGTTGCCCGGATGGTGGTCGACATTGATGACGAAGTACCGATCCAGCCCTGCGACGCCGGTGCGAGCCAGATCGCCGCATTCCAGGATGATCGCGACCTCATGATCGCCATGCGCCTCGGCGGCAATCTCGATGCTGTCGACGCCGGGGAAATGTCGCAGCGGTTCGGGCGCCGGATCACGATTGATGAGATGTACCCGCTTCCCGAGAGCACGCAGCGCATAGGCGAGCGCGAGCTGGGATCCGATGGAATCGCCATCGGGCCGCGCGTGGGAACTCAGCAGAAACTGCTGACGGCGCAGGATTGCCTCGCACGTGCGCGACAGTCCCCGATCCTGCTCCTCAGCCCGTGCGGTCATCGTCCTCGGTGGTGGAAGTGGCCGAACGCTCCGCTCGAATCTCCTGGAGCAGCTGCTCGATTCGGTCCTGCTTCTCGATCGACTCGTCGAAAACGAACTCCAGCTCTGGTATCCGTTTCAACCGCAGACGCCGGCCGATCATCCGCCGCAGGAAAGGCGCGGCGCGCACCAGCGCGCGGCTGGTCCCGCGGCGGGCTGCGGCATCGCCGAGCGTCGTGTAGTACACGCGCGCCAGCTGAAGATCGGGCGTGACTTCCACACGAGTGAGCGTGACGAACCCTATCCCGGGATCGTGCACCTCTCGGACGAGCAACTCGCTCACTTCCTGTCGGAGCTGATCGGCGACGCGGTCAGGTCTGGAACCTTGTGGCATGGCGGTTCAGGTGAGAAATTCCACTTCGCGGCGCGCGATCAATCCAGGCTCGAGCCGCTCGATCTCGTCTGCCACGGCCGCCAGCTCGCGATCGGCGTGGGCGCTCGTCGTCGCGATCGTGACGATGCCCAGTCCGGCCCGCTGCCACAGGTCGTGATGGGCCACCTCCGCAACGGCCACATTGAACTTGCGCAGGCGGTCCTTGAGGCCGCGGAGCACCATGCGCTTGTCCTTGAGCGACTGTGCGCCCGGCAGATGCAGCTCGATCGAGAGTAAACCGACGATCATGCGTGGCGGACCGACCAGAAAAACGGCGGGCGATTCAGGGACGGCTAGGCGCCCAGGGCCACACGCTCGAGCGCGAACACCTCGATGAGATCGCCGACCTTGATGTCGTTGAACCGCTCGAGGCCGATGCCGCACTCGAAGCCGGTCTTCACCTCGCTCACGTCGTCCTTGAATCGCCGAAGCGACGCGATCTTGCCCTGGAAGACGACCACGTGATCACGCAGGAGCCGCGCCTGCGCATCGCCGGCGCGCGTGATGCGGCCTTCGGTGACCATACAACCTGCAATCGTGCCCACTTTCGGCACTTTGAACGTATCGCGCACCTCGGCCACGCCCAGCCGTACTTCCTTGAAGGTCGGATCGAGGAGACCGGCCATGGCCTTCTTGATTTCGTCGGTGACGTTGTAGATCACCGAATGGTGCCGAATCTCGACCCGCTCGCGGTCCGCGACATCGCTGGCATTGCGATCCGGTCGCACGTTGAACCCGATGATGATGGCGTTCGACGCCGAAGCCAGCAGCACGTCGGACTCGTTGATGGCCCCGACGCCGGCGTGGATGATGCGAATCTTCACCTTCTCGTCCGAGAGCTTGGCGAGCGAATCGGCCAGCACTTCGGCCGATCCTTGCACGTCGGCCTTGATGATGACCGGCATTTCCTTGATGCCGCCCTCGGCAATCTGCTGCTGCAGCGATTCGAGCGTCAGACGGCCGCCCTTTGCGCCGAGCGCACGGTCCTTGGCCTGGTTCTGACGGAATAGCGCGATCTGGCGGGCCTTGACCGCATCGGACAGCGCCTGGAACGCATCGCCGGGCTGCGGCACGCCGCCCAGGCCGAGCACCTCGACCGGCGTGGACGGGGGAGCCGCCTTGATCGAGCGGCCGCGGTCGTCGATGAGCGCCCTGACACGGCCCGAGATGGGACCGGCGATGAACGTGTCGCCGACGCGCAACGTGCCGTCCTGCACCAGGATGGTCGCGACAGGCCCACGACCCTTGTCGAGTTTGGCTTCGAGCACCGTGCCCGACGCGTTCCGCTTCGGGTTGGCTTTCAACTCGCCGATGTCGGTGACGAGCAGGATCATCTCGAGCAGCAGGTCCAGGTTCTGCCGCTTCTTGGCCGAGACCTCCACGACCACCTGCTGACCGCCCCAGTCCTCGGGCACCAGGTTCATGTCGGCCAGTCCGCGCTTGACGCGCTCGACGTTCGCGTCGGGCTTGTCGATCTTGTTGATGGCCACCACCATCGGCACATTCGCGGCTCGCGCGTGGTCGATAGCCTCCCGGGTCTGCGGCATCACCCCATCGTCGGCCGCGACGACGAGCACGACGACGTCGGTGACACGCGCGCCACGTGCCCGCATGAGAGTGAAGGCTTCATGACCAGGGGTGTCCAGGAAAACGATGTCTCGCCCGTTGATCGAGACGTGATAGGCGCCGATGTGCTGGGTGATCCCGCCGGCCTCGCGCTCGGCCACGCGCGCCTCGCGGATGGCGTCGAGCAGACTCGTCTTGCCGTGGTCCACATGGCCCATCACGGTGACCACCGGTGCGCGCGTCACCACGTCCTCTGGATGCGACGCCTCGGTTTCCGCGTGCAGGACTTCCTCTTCGAAGGTTCGCATCTGCACGTCCGCACCGAACTCGCGCGCGAGCATGGTCGCCGTCTCCGTGTCGAGTGTCGTGTTGATGGTCATCATCAACCGCTTCTCGAGCAGTTTGCGGAGCACGTCCTTGCCCTTGACGTCCAGCTTGTCGGCGAGATCCTTCACGGTCATCCCCTCGGCGAGGGTAATGGTGCGCGTGACCGGCGGAGGAGCGGCGGCCAGAGGCTGCGACGTCATCGCCGGGCGGGCGCGGTCTTCCCGACGTGGCATCGCCGGGCGCGGCGCGGAGGGACGATACGGCGGCCGCGGAGGGAACATACCGGGACGTGGCGCGCCCGACGGCCCTCCTGGTCGAGACTGAGGCGGCTGGGGACGGATGGGCTGCGAGGGCAGCGGTCGCGGTCCCCCTGGCACAACCGGGCGTGACGGTCCCGGGTACGGTGGTCTCAGCTGAGCAGGCGGTGCGGGTCGTGGCGGCGCCGGACGGCCGGCTGCAGCCGTGCCCGCAGGCGCGGCGACTGGAGGACGGGGTGCGGCCGGCGTGGATGGACGGTCGACGGACGGCGCCGCCGCACGAGGCTGCACTGGCGGTGCCGCCACAGGTGGCGGCATCGCGCTACCGGGTTCGGCTGGCGACCGCCTCTCCTCCACGCGCAGACGCAACGTTGGCGGAACGAAGCGACCTGGCGCGGCTGCGTGTCCAGGGTGGCCGGCCGGAGTGGTTGGCGATTCGATCCCGATTTCTGCGACCTCGGCCTCGTCCAACTCCACCGCCGGCGCGACGCTCGCTTCTTCAGGCTCGGCCACCGATTCCGGTTCGACCGACGCGTCGGCACTGACCGCCTCGTCGTCAAGCGGCGCTTCGACCACTGGCACGGGCGGCCTGATCGTCTTGACGAGCCGCGGGGGGCCGAGTACAGGTGCAGCGGGCCGTGGCGGCTCGGCTTTCTTGGCGGGCGACGACTTTCGCGCGCGAGACGCGTGTGTCTCGGCGAACATGTCACCGCTGGGCAGCGAGACGCCTCGTTGGCGGGCAAGGCGCTCGACGAATTGCCTCGCCACGACTTCCTCGATCGTGCTCGACGCGCTCTTGACGTCGATCCCGTGATCGCGCTTGAGCAGCGCCGTCACTTCCTGGCTGGTGGTGCCCAGCAGCTCTGCGACCTTGTAAATCCGAACAGTGGCCAACGCGTACCTCGGTTTTCCTGCGTGGTGCGTCTATCAGCGACGCGGCTACTCCGCGTCGTTCGAACCCGGAACGTCTTCTACCCGTTCGTCGGCCGTGTCCGACGCGTCGACACTGGCCGATTGGCCGCGCGCGGCCCGCAGAATCTTCTCTGCCGTCTTCTCTCCGATTCCCGGAATCTCGGCCAGCACGTCGGCGCTCGCGGCCGCCACCTGTTCGGCCGACTCGTATCCGGCGGCGGCGAGTTTGGCGACCGTGCGCGCACCTATCCCGGGGAGCTGGAATGCGGCGTCGCCTGCTTCGACCTGGGCGCCCGCGTCGCCGTCTTCGGTATCTGTTGGCGCGTCACTGTCCTCGACGGCGGCGCCTGCCGCCTGGGCTTCGAGCTCCTCGAACTGCGCCTCGACCTCGCGACGCTTCTCTTCCTCGCTCTTGATGTCGATGCGCCAGCCCGTGAGCTTGGCAGCGAGACGGACGTTCTGTCCCTTCTTGCCGATCGCCAGCGACAGCTGTTTGTCCTCGACGACCACTTCCATGACACGCTCGCGGTCGTCCACGATGGAGACGCGCTGCACCTTGGCGGGGCTGAGCGCGTGGGTGACGAACACAATGGGATCCTCGGACCATTCGACGATGTCGATCTTCTCGCCGCGCAACTCGCGGATGATGGCCTGCACGCGTGTGCCCTTCATCCCGACGCACGCGCCCACGGGGTCGACGTCGCGCTCGCGCGAGAACACCGCCACTTTCGCGCGATCCCCCGCTTCGCGCACGGCCCCCCGGATCTGCACGGTGCCGTCATAGATTTCCGGCACCTCCTGCTCGAAAAGCTTGATGAGCAGGGCCGGGTCGGTCCGCGAGAGCACCACCTGTGGTCCCTTCGCGCTCCGCGTCACGCCCTTGATCACCGCGCGAATCCGCTCGCCGGGACTGTAGCTCTCGGCGCGCGATTGTTCCTTCCGGGGGAGCACGGCCTCCACGCGTCCCATCTCGACGATCAGGTCGCCGTTCTCGAAGCGCTTCGCGTTGCCGGGCACCACTTCGCCGATCCGCTGGTTGTATTCACCGAAGATGTTCTCGCGCTCGGCCTCGCGCACCTTCTGGAAGATGACTTGCTTGGCGGTCTGCGCCGCGATCCGCCCGAGCACGTCAGTGGGCTTGGGAAACTCGATCTCCATGTCCACTTCGGCCTCGTCGCCGTACAACTGCTGGGCCTCGCCGAGCGAGATCTCAGTGGCGGGGTCGGTCACCTCCGTCACGATGTGCTTGACGGCAAAGAGGTCGACCTGGCCGGTTTCGTTGTTGAAACGCGTCCGCAGGTTCTCGGTGGACTTGTAGTACTTCCGCGAAGCCGTGAGCACGGCATCCTCGATGGCCGTGATGATGACCTCGGGTTCGATCCCTTTTTCCTTCGCGAGTGCTTCGATTGTCTGCTGCAATGGACTCGACATGTCTGTTACTGGCCTTGCTCACGGTGCCGAGCCGCGGCGCCCGTGCTCAGAACTCCACCTCAAGCCGCGCGCGCGTAATCGCTGACAGCGGAATACGCCGCGGCTTTCCTCGTTCGTCGATCAGCAGGACCTCGTCGCCGGACAGCCCGTCCAGGCGGCCTGCAAAGAACTTCTGCCCGTCAACAGCCTCGGCGAGGACGATCTTCGCCAGACGCCCGATGAACCGGCGATAGTCGGCCGGCCCACGCAGAGGACGGTCGAGACCCGGAGAGGAAACCTCAAGCGTGTAGGCGTGGCTGCAGACATCCTCGACGTCCAGCAGCGTGCCGAGCTCGCGGTTGATCCGTTCGCACTCCTCGATCCCGATGTTGCCCTCCGGCACGCCAGGACGCCCGCCCTCGGGCACCCCGCTTGCCGGCCGGTCGATGAACACGCGCAGCACCCACCCATGAGCCTCGCGCCGAAACTGGAGATCGAAGATTTCCAGCCCGTATGCGCGGGCGACGCGGTCGGCCAGTGGGCGAACCCGCCCGAGCACGTCAACCGCGGTCGGTCCAGCGACAACCGTTTTTTCGCGTGTGGCTCGCCTGCGAGCGTTCACCCTGGCCACGGCGTCAGTCGCCCAAAAACACAAAAAGTGGGCACAGGCCCACTTCGGTTACCTTGACCGACTCCCAATCACCGAGTCTATCACGACGCGCGAGTCAGGCCAAGGCTGCGCGACAAGATCGTAGCCCTTCGCGCCCACTATGCGGGCGTCGACCAAATCGCCCGGTCGGCAGGCGGCGGGGTCGCAGTCGGTCAGATAGACCGAGGAGTCGATGTCCGGCGCCTGGCCGGCCAGCCGCCCGGTCAGGACCAGTTCGTGTTCCTCTGAAGGCCCGTCGACCATCACCTGGACCCTCTCGCCAATGCGGCGGCGTTGGGCCCTCGCGACCAGGCCCTTTTGCAGTCCAAGCAGCCTTTCCCTGCGGCGCTGCTTCACACGGGCCGGGACATTGTCGGCAAGCGTGAACGCGGAGGTGCCTTCCTCGTGCGAATAGGTGAAGACCCCGAGATGGTCGAACTCCACCGAGCGGATGAAGCTGGCGAGCTCGGCGAAATCCTGCGCGGTCTCGCCGGGGAATCCGACGATGAACGTCGTGCGCAGGGTCACGCCGGGCAGAGTGCGGCGAATCTCGTCCAGCAGTCGCTCGTACCCACGGCGGGTGCCAGGGCGCTTCATGCGCTTCAGCACCGCGTCGGAGGCATGTTGCAGCGGGAGGTCGATGTAGCGGCACACCTTGTCGCACTCGGCGATGGCATCGAGCACGGTCCGGTCGATGGTGGTCGGATAGAGGTAGAGCAGGCGAATCCACTCGATGCCGTCGACACGATCGAGACGGCGGAGCAGGCGCGCCAGCGCCCCCCGCTCGCGCCGGTCGACGCCGTAGAAGGTGGTGTCCTGCGAAATCAGGATCAGCTCGCGCACGCCGCGCGCGGCCAGCCCCTCGGCTTCAGTGACAATCGAGTCAATCGATCGGCTTCGATAGTGTCCGCGGAGCGTGGGGATGATGCAGAAGGCGCACTTGTAGTCGCAACCCTCCGCAATCTTGACATACGCGAAATGCCGCGGTGTGGCCAGCGTCCGCGGCGTCCCGGCGTCGTAGATGTAGGTCGGAAGGCCACGGTCTGGAGCCGGGGGGGCGGCCGGAGACGCGTGTTGGCTACGATGAAACGTCAGAGGAGCCGTGCCTCTCGTCGAACGGGATACCGGTTGCGAGATCCCGGACACCGCTTCCACGATCGCGGGCACCTCTCCTGTTCCGAGCACGGCGTCGATCTCGGGTATCTCCAGGCTGAGCTCGTCACGATACCGCTCGGCGAGACAGCCGGTGACGACGAGCCGCTGGCACTGGCCGTTCTTCTTGTGTTGCGCCAGTTCCAGGATCGTGTTGACCGATTCCTGTTTCGCGGAATCGATGAAGGCGCAGGTGTTGACAACGAGCACCTCTGCGTCCTCGGCCCGGGACGTCAGTTCATGACCCTCCTCCTGAAGGAGGCCCATCATGACTTCCGAGTCCACGAGGTTCTTGGGACACCCGAGCGAGACGAATCCAATTTTTGCCATCGATTTGCGACTATGGGTACAGGCGATAGATCATTCGCGGATACGGGATAGCCTCCCGCAGGTGCTCCAGCCCGCAGATCCACGACACGACACGCTCGATTCCCATGCCAAAGCCGCCGTGCGGCACCGTGCCGTAGCGCCGGAGATCCAGATACCACTCGAACGACTCCTGCGGCAGCTTGTGCTCCTTGATGCGCTCGAGGAGAAGGTCGAGATCGTCCAGGCGCTGGCCGCCACCGATGATCTCGCCGTAACCCTCGGGCGCGAGCACGTCGACCGACATGGACACTTCCGGTCGATCCGGGTCGGGCTTCATGTAGAACGCCTTGATGGCGCTCGGGTAGCGGTGCACGCAAATGGGCCGGTCGAACTCTTCGGACAGCGCCGTTTCATCGGGACCGCCGAAGTCTCCGCCCCACTCGATCGGCAGTCCCTTGTCCCGAAGACGTCCGATCGCGTCGTCGTAGGAAACGCGCGGGAACGGCGCCTGCACCCGCTCGAGCTTCGAGAGGTCCCGTTCGAGCGTCTTCAACTCGCGGGATCGCCGCTCGAGCGTGCGGGCCACGACCGCCACCACGAGGCTCTCCGCCAGTTCGATCACATCATCGAGCGTCGCCCAGGCGACCTCGGGCTCGACCATCCAGAATTCCGTCAGGTGCCGACGCGTCTTCGATTTTTCAGCTCTGAAGGTCGGCCCGAAGCAGTAGACCCGCCCGAGCGCCATGGCGTTGGCCTCGTTGTACAGCTGGCCGCTCTGCGTCAGAAAGGCGGTGCGGTCCTCGAAGTACTGCACGGGGAACAAGGTGGTCGTTCCCTCGCACGCGGCCGGCGTAAAGATCGGCGTGTCGGCGAGCACGAAGCCACGGTCATTGAAAAAATCGCGCACGGCGTTGATGACCTCGTGGCGGACGCGGAGCACCGCCTGCTGGCGTTCCGAGCGGATCCAGAGATGCCGCCGGTCGAGCAGGTAATCGACGCCGTGCTCTTTGGGTGTCACGGGGTAGCCCGACGACAGCCCGACGATCTCGAGCCCGGTGACGTCCATCTCGTACCCGCCTGGTGCGCGCGTGTCGGCCCGAGCGCTGCCGTGCAGGATGAGCGACGTTTCCTGCGCAAGATGGTCCGCGAGCTTGAACGTCTCCTCGCCGACGGTCTGCCTGGACACGATGGCCTGAACGAACCCGCTGCCATCGCGCACGGTCAAGAAGTGAATCTTGCCGCTCGAGCGGCGGTTGTGGAGCCAGCCCCTTATCGTCACGTTCTGGCCGACGTAGCGGCCAATGTCCTCGATGTAGATGTTCACGGCACTCAGCTGCTCAGCAGCTCCTCGAATCGGCGGCGGGCTCGCGTGGCGCGTTCGAGGGCCGCCGCTGCGGAGCCCGTGTCGGCCAGCTCGAAAATCCACGCACCCTCGAAGCCCACCTTGCGTGCCGCCATGAGCGCGGCGGGCCAATCGATCGATCCCTCGTACGGCGGCAGATGCTCGTCGTTCCTCCCGCGATTGTCGTGGACGTGCGTGGTCACCACATGACCTGACGTGGTCTCGATGCCATCGACGAGATCGCCCAGAAGGTGTGCGTGCCCGAAATCGAGGCAAATGCCTGCATTCGAGCGCTCGAAATCCTCCTCGAGCAGCTCGACCAGTGCCGCCGGCGACGAAAGCTCGTTGGCCATGACCTCCAGCGCCATGCGGACTCCCAGCGGCGCGGCCAGTCCGTCTATTTCCTCGAGGCTCCTGATGGCGGCGTCGCGATTGTTCTGACCCGGCAGCGAGAAGGCCTTCGGAACACCGAGATGAACAATCAAGAACTCGGTCTCGATGCGCCGCGCGATGTCGAGTGCCGCGCCCGCCTCGTGCACGGCGCTTTCGCGCACGGCGGCATCAATCGACGCATTCGAGTACGGCGCGATCCGGCGGCCGCCGCGAAAGCCCTCGGCGACCGGCGCGTGAACGGCGTGCAATCTGAGTCCCGTGTCCTCGAGCCAGGCCTTCAGCGCATCAATCGAGGCCGGTTCGACATAGTCGAAATGGCTGCGCGTGGCGACCAGCTCGATCCTGTCGAAGCCCGCATCGGCAATCTGGGCCAGATGCGCCAGTTCGAGCCGCCGGCCGTGAAACAGGTGCGTCGAGACGCCGAAGAGTCGACCTGCCACGGCGGCCTCCTCCGCTCACCGGCACAAACCCTGATTCTACCAGCCTGTGGGGTCCGTTCACGTCCCTTACCGCAATTCTTCGACGTGGGCCGACAGAAGCTCCTGCAAACGAGCAAAGCGGGCGTGTCGCACGAGATTGGTTCGAAGGTGACGAAGCGTCCGCGGAATGTACTGGATGTAGACGGGATTCGCTCGGCTGGTCGTTTGGAAGCCGAACGTCCCAAGGGCTTTGAGATTGCGTTGCAGTGCCATCACGTCGAAGCGCCGGCGGAACTCGGCCCGTGCCGGCGCGGACGGCGGGTCGATGCCGCGAGTCGCGAGGAAATAGTCGATCAACTCGTCGACCTGGGTCTCGGGCAAGTCGACGTAGGAATCGCGCAAGAGCGACACCAGATCGTAGGTGTCAGGGCCCAGCCGGGCGTCCTGAAAATCGATGACGTAAAGCCGACCGGCCAGCACCATCAGATTTCGGCTGTGGTAATCGCGATGGCACAACACGCGAGGTTCTGCAGCTAACTCGATGGCCACAGCATGAAGTTCAGCCGCCAGTGCCTCGTGAGCCGGCTGGGTGAGGCTGGCCCCGCGATAGGCCCGCACGTAGTGCTTCACGAAGAAATCGAGCTCCCACGTGAGCTTCTCCCTGTCGAAGGCAGTGCGATACGGCACATACGCGTTCGACGCCAAATCCCGGCCGCGACGTTGCATCAGGCCGATGAACGCGACGGCCTGCCGGTAGAGATCCGCGTGCTCGGACGCCGAGGCCGCGCCGAGATGCGCCTGGAGGGTGACGTCTCCGAGATCCTGCAGCATCAGGATCCCCAGATCGCCGGCGTGCCCGAGGATCCGCGGGACTGGCAGCGGGATCTGGTCGAGTAGCGCTGCCACGTTCACGAACGGGAGCGCGTCGTACGCGAAGGGTTCCGCGTGCAGCGCAAGGACGGCGGACGACCCGTCGCCATGAATCACGCGAAAGTAGCGGCGGTCGGATGCGTCGCCCGTGAGCGGCACCACGCGCGTCTGGGCGGGGGCCAACGCGGAGCGCTCGAGGAAACGCTCGATCCGTTCGCGAGCACCGGTGGTATCTGAGAGAAGATCGTTGATGGGCATGATCAGCCGTCGGTCCGTCGATATTTCAATGGCGCAACCAGCAGGTCGCCATCGAGCCGTTCACCGGTCGACGGTTGCAGGCCCGCCGCCCGAACGATGACCGACTCGGTGAACGAGGCGCCTTCCGGAATCTGCGCGCCCGCACCGACCACGCATCTAACGAGCTCGGCGTTCGCGCCGACGCTCGCCCCTTCCCAGAGGACGCTGTCGGCCACTCGGGCGGCGCGGTCAATGCGTGCGCCAGCGACGAGGCTCGCGGGTGTTCGCTCCTGGTGGGCCAGTGCCAGGCAAGCCGTCAGATAGTCGGACGGTGTGCCCACATCGTGGAAGTCCGCGTTCGAAACGAACGCTCTGACGGCGCCAGGACGCTCACCGATGAGCCGAGGATAGACTTGCCCCACGCTTTCCGCATAGTCGCCACAGCGTACGGAAGAAAAAGCGTCGCGTTGCACGACCTGGACTCCCACA
This sequence comes from uncultured Acidobacteriota bacterium, assembly GCA_963817395.1. Lineage (GTDB taxonomy): Bacteria > Acidobacteriota > Vicinamibacteria > Vicinamibacterales > CAVPJW01 > CAWGYQ01. Next base: position 423,233 of record CAWFOC010000004.1, read on the forward strand.
AAGTGGGACGCCGTCCGCGACAACCCCGCGCCGTGGAAAGCCGGTGACGACGCCGGAGTCGGCTACTTCGACCCCGCCGTACCAGAGCGGATCCGGATTGGGTACGAGCGCCATCGTCACGAGCGCATCGGACGACGCATGGGCGTCCAGCAATGCCCCCAGATCCACGCCGGTGAGCGTGTCACCGTTGATCAGAAGAAACGGATCCGATCCGATGAGGTCCAGTGCGAGACGCGGGCCGCCGGCTGAGCCAAGAATCGTTGGCTCCCAGGAGTAGCGGACGCGGACGTCGAGATCGCTGCCGTCGCCGACCAGCCCGGTGATCGACTCGGGCCGATGATGCAGGTTGAGCAGGATCTCATCGAGCCCCGAGGCGCGCAGCCATGTCAGGATGCGATGAATCAGGGCGACGCCGGCAACGGGCACGGCAGCTTTTGCGCGCTCGTGAGACAAGGGGCGAAAGCGTGTGCCGAGGCCGGCCGTGAGGACGAACGCGTGACAGGGATGTCGAGTTGAACAGGGAAGCGGCAACGCGAGGCTGCCTATGAATCGCCCGCTTCGAACAGCATGTCACCTGGGGGCAGGCCGTTCGACCGGCGGTGCTGCATGAAAAGCGAGCGGTACGAGTCGAGGACGTAGTCTTCGGGTGAGCGGGCCAGCGCGTGGGCCAGATCCGTGATGCCGTGCTCGCTCCCCTCGATTTCGACGAACGTACCGACCGGCGTTTCGTCTATGGCCACGATCACGTCGGCAATCGCGAATTCCTCACGGTACTTCTGATAGCGGAACCAAACCGTGAGGCCGAGCTCCTCGAGCATCTGCAGCAGTCGCTCACCGTCGGCGACGACGGTCTCGATCTCCTCGCGCAGCTTCATGGGCGAGGGCTGCGTGGGGCCCTTGAACGTCAGAAGGCTTCGTCCGGGCTCCATGCGCAGGCGAAGCACACACCGGCGGTGGCGCAGGCGTTCGTCGGGCATGTCCAGGAGGCAGTCGTCCTGCAGGCGGCGCCCGCGCAACGGCGAGGCGCCGGCTCCAAGAATCGCGGCGCGCGCTGCCGACGGGCTGTCGAACCTGAGCTTCACTTCGCGCTCGAGGATGGTCGTCACAGGATCTCTTGAAGGCGAGCCCCTATTTAATCGAGTCGCACCCCAAAATACAACCAGAAGCGCTCAGGTCAGTCGCGCGCCATACGTGCAGCCCCGAAGGCTTGGGGTTCCGACATCCCTGCCGAAGATCAACACTTTCTCCGTGCTGCCCAGCCCTCCCGGCAACATCAGTGTTTTCAGGGCCAGCCGGCGCTTCAAGGCACGCGGTCCAGACTCCGAAGAACGCTCTGTGAAACCGGGGAGGGCGAGACTCAAGAGGAAATACGTCTGGTCCAGCCGCGCCAGGGGTTTCAGACCCTCGATCGTGGCAGCGTGCTCGACGCTGGTCAGATCGACATGCGTCGTCAGATCGAATTCGCCTGGCTGATTCAGCCACTCCTGCCATCCGGTGTCGCCAGCGACCATGTGGTGCCGCCGGAATGACGCGAGCGTGCCCTGTTGATGTGTTGCCGAGTACAGCTCCGACGAGGGATGCCCATAATCGACCAGCATCAGAAAACCTCGCCCCAGCCTTCGCGCGGCATCGCGCACCCACGCCACGGCCTTGAGATTGACCTCGACACGAGATCCTGGAGCGAGTCTCGCCCCGAGCCGCTCGAGATGTTCTGCGAGCTCCGGCGTCGAGGGCGGCATCAGGTGTTCGACGAGCGAGCCGTCCTGAAGCGCCACACCGATCTCCCGCAGTTCCCCGTGAGCGTTCGCGGTGACGATGTGACACGGCAGCGCGTCGAGCAGCTCGTTGGCAAACAGGATGCCCTCGCAGTGGTCGGGCAAGGTTGCCGCTCGGGTCACCTTGTCTCGATGCGCCGCGAGCATGTCAATCTGCGCCGTGCGCGCCGCCGCGCTGGCTTCGACGAGAACGACCTTGGCTGCCCGGTAGGCGTCGGGATGAGCGGCGGCGAGCGCGTCGAGCACATCGCGTGCGAGCTGGCCGTTGGCGGCACCGGCCTCGACGAGATCGAATGTCGGGGGGCTGCCGATGAGGGCCCACATCTCCGCGAACTGCTCGGCGAGCAGCTCGCCGAACAGCGGGCCCACATCGACGCTGGTGAAGAAATGGCCCGCGCGTCCGGTTTGCCTGGACGCGCGAGCGTAGAAGCCGAAGCGCGGATGGTAGAGACTCAGCTCCATGAACGTAGCGAACGTCATGGGGCCGAATCGCTCGATGCGCTCGGTAATGAGCGCCCGGAGATCGGTCGCCGCCATCCCTCCGACGCCCGGGTCGACTACTCCTTGCGGGCGGTCACGAAGATCTCCTGTCCGCGCCGCCAGATGAGGAAGAAGGTCGCCCGGCCCGATTCCACACGCTGAAGCTCACGGCTGACCTGTGCGGCGCCGTCCATCTGTTGGCGATTGACCTCGAGAATCACATCACCAGGCTGGAGGCCGGCCCTGGCGGCCGTACCGCTCGGATCGACATCCGTGATGACGGCCCCGGTGCTGCCGGCCGGCATGCGGAGACGGCGCGCCATCTCCGGCGTCAGGTTGTTGAGCGTCATGCCGAAGCCTGACTCGGTGTCCTGGTCCGGATCGGTCACCGGCGGCGCGGCTGGTCTCCGCCTCGAGATCGAGCTCTTCGACCGTGACGGTGAGCGATCGTTCCTGCTTGTCGCGGACCACCTTGAGCGGCACCGACGCGCCCGGCTTGGTCTCGACGACCATCCGGACCAGCGCGTCGCGATCGGTCACGGGTTTGCCGTTGAACTCCACGATGACGTCGCCGGGCTCGATGCCGGCGCGCGCCGCCGGGCTCCCCGACGCAACGCTCGCCACCAGCGCGCCCCTCCGCTGGCCAAGCCCGAGATCGTCCACGAGGTCGCGCGACACCGGCTGCACCTGCACGCCGATGCGGCCGCGAGTGACCTTGCCTCCGCGCAACTCCGGCAGCAGCCCTCGCACGGTGTTGATCGGAATCGCAAATCCGATGCCGATATTACCGGCGCGGTCGCCACTGTAGATCGCCGTATTGATGCCCACAACCTCACCTCGGAGATTGAGCAGCGGTCCGCCCGAGTTCCCGGGATTGATCGCGGCGTCGGTCTGCAGCACCTGTGTGGAGCGCTGCTCCGCGACGGGGAAGGGACGCTCGACGGCGCTGATGACGCCGACACTCACCGTGTGCGCCAGCCCGAACGGGTTGCCGATGGCCATGACCCAGTCGCCGGGTTGCATCAACGACGAGTCGCCCAGCCGTGCTTCCGGCAGCGTCTGCGCAGGCTTTTCCGTGAGCTCGATGAGCGCGCTGTCCGTGAGCGGATCGCGCCCGACGACCTTGGCGGCGTACTCCTGATCCGAGTCCTCGCCAAAGAGCGACACGACAATTTTCGTGGCCCCTTCCACCACGTGGTTGTTGGTGATGATGAGGCCGTCGTTGCTGATGATGAAGCCGGTGCCGGCGGCCACGGTGAGCTGATCGCGCGGGCGCTGCTGTGGCGCGCGGTTCTCGGGCAACCCGAAGAAACGCCGGAAGAGCTCGTCCTGTCCGCCGCCGCCAAAGAATTCCGTCAGGTCCTGCGTCCGCTGACGCGACTCCGTGCGGATGTTCACCACCATCGGCGTCTGAGCCTTCGCGATGTTCCGGAAGGTCTCGGCGCTGAAGGGGCCGGAAATCGGTGTCGTGCTGGCCGGCGTGAGCGTGACGGTCTGCGCCGTTGAAGCCGGCGACAGATCCAGCCGCGACGCGATCACCATGCCCACGGCAACCGACGCCACGGCGATCAGAAGAGCATAGAAGATGGCTGACTTGCGCGTTGACATCGAAGGCCTCCCAAAAACCGACTGCGCCGGCGACTGCTTCGCTCAGTGCAGCGTCGTGATTGACTGCTGCCGGGGACCCGTGACCCGCGCTTCGTGCTCCCCGACGAACATGTTGATTTCCGAGCGAACGCCGAAGGTTTCGAAATACACGCCGGGCTCGATCGTAAAGCCTGTGCCTTTCAGCACGCGTCGGTCGTCGTGCGTCTCGTAGTCGTCCATGTTGGCGCCGTTGCCGTGCACCTCTTGGCCGAGGCTGTGCCCGGTACGGTGCAAGATCTGAGCCTGGTATCCGCCCGCTTCGAGAGCAGCTCGTGCGGCTCGATCGACCTGCCACCCCCGCAGATCCGTCGAGTCGCGCGTGGCCGCCACGACCAGGTCCACCGCAGCATCTCGCGCCGACGCCACGGCCCTGAACGCTCGGGCGAAGACGTCGGGCACCTCGCGGCCGAGATACCCCATCCAGGTAATGTCGGCATACACCGAGCCCGGACTCTCGACCTTTCCCCACAGATCCAGGAGGATGAGGTTGCCAGCCTCAATCCGACGAGACCCGTGGGGGCCCGGCAGGTAGTGCGGGTTGCCGGCATTCTGCTGCGCGGCCACCACGGGCGGCCCGTCGCTCACGAGGCCCTCCTCGCGAAACCACCCGGCCATCACCTGCTGAAGCTCGTATTCCGTCGTGGGCACTCCGTCACGCGTGCGCCGTGTGAGCTCGTCGAAGGCGCGGTCCTTGATGCGATAGAGCCGCGAGGCGGCGGCGTCGTGGCTTGCCACCGCCTGCTCGTCCCAGGACGCCTCGAAGCGCTGCACCAGATCGCCTGACGACACGACGTCGATGCCGCGGTGCTTGATCGTCTCCAGAGTGCCCGCATCGACGCGCGAGACGTACGGGATCGCGCATTCGGGCGAGTACTCCATCGCCACACGCTTCATGCCCCTGAGGAGCGTCGTCAGCCCGTGATCGAGCTGTTCGCGTGACGCGTACAGATCGTGGGTGCCGGGCAGTTCGGTGAAGCTTTGTCGCTCGATCGTGTGCACGAGCGCGCGGGGTTCTCCCTGGGCGGGAATCAGATAGTACCAACGCCGGGTCAACATCTTATGACCCCGCGCCAGACCGCTCAGCCGCAGGGCCACCTGGTTGATGCCGCGAAAGTCGTAGAGCAACCATCCGTCCAGGCCATCTGCCGCCAGAAATTGCTGGATTCCAGACACGTCGAGTGCCATCCAACTCAGTATATATAAGGAGAAGCCGACCTGCCGGCCGTCGTTCGCCGACCGACGTCCATTAGCTTGGACGCAGGGCGTGCCGCAATGGTCGGAGCATCGAGAGCGGCCGCGGATCGCTATAATCAAAGAGCCTGCACCTGAACAAGATCTCGGTTCGAGGATTTCACATCCATGCATCCCAAGAAGCCTGACGCTTTCCGGCGTTTCACGCTGTGCTGCGTTGCGGCGATCGCGCTCGCGTCGATCGCCTCCATCGCCCAGCAGCCCCCGCCGCCTGTCGACGCGCAAGCGCCGGCCACCTTCAAAGCGGAGGTCGACTACGTCGAAGTGGACGCGGTCGTCGTCGATCAGCAGGGCGCATTCGTTCGCGACCTCGGGAAGAACGATTTCCAGATCCTCGAAGATGGCCGGCCTCAGACGGTGGAGATGTTTTCAATCGTGGATATTCCCATCGAGCGCGCGGAGCGGCCGCTCTTTGCGGGACAACCGATCGAGCCCGACGTCCGCTCGAACGCCGGCGGATTCAGGGGCCGTCTGTATCTCCTGGTGCTCGACGACTTGCACACCGAGGTCACCCGCTCGCCGCGCGTGAAACTGGCCGCACGCCAATTCGTGGACCGGTACGTAGGCGCCAACGATCTCGTCGCCGTGGTACAGACCGGCGGCCGCACCGACGGCGCCCAGGAGTTCACCAATAACCGGCGGCTGCTCGAATCCGCCATCGACAAGTTCATGGGCCGCAGGCTGAGATCGGCCACGCTCGAGCGCCTCGACGCGCCAGCGCGCTCCGCCGATCCCCGCAACCCCAGGGCGCTGCCTCCCGATAGGCTCGATTCGGAGCGCGGATTCAACGCACGCTCCACGCTGGTCACGCTGAGGAAGCTCTCGGAGGCGCTTGCTGGCGTGCACGGGCGTCGCAAGGCCATCGTATTCGTCAGCGAGGGCATCGCGTACAACATCTACGATCCCATCGGCACGCGCTATGCGGCCGAGATCCAGACGGAGATGCGCGATGTGGTTGCCGCCGCCGGGCGGGCGAACGTGAACATCTATTCGGTCGATCCCCGCGGCCTCACGTCGTTGGGCGACGAGGCCATCCTCGTTGGAGGCCTGCCAGAGAACCCGAATCTCGGCCTCGGCCCGGGGTCGCTCATCGATGAACTGCGACTGTCACAGGACACGTTGAAAGTGCTGGCGGACGAAACCGGGGGCTTCGCCGCCGTGGACAGCAACGACCTGACGAGTGCGTTCGAGCGTATCGTGCGTGAGAACAGCTCGTACTATCTGCTCGGGTACTACCCGGCCAACGACAGGCGTGACGGACGCTTCCGTCCCATCGACGTGAAGGTGAACCGCCCCGGGTTGGTCGTGCGCGCCCGGAAAGGTTACGTCGCCGCCCGCGCGAGATCCCAGCCCGAAAAGCCGGCGACCGGCGTGCCCGAGCTGCGAGAGGCGCTCAGCAGCCCGGTGCCGACCGGAGGGCTGACGCTGTCGGCCTTCATCGCGCCGTTTCGTGGACCGGCCCCGAATGCCTCGCTGGCTATCGCCATCGAGACGGTGGGCAGCGAGCTGACGTTCTCGAAAAAGGGTGACACTCTCGAGGACGTGGTCGATTTGTCGATCGTGGCCGTGGACTCGCAGGGCCGCTATCGCGGCTCCGACCACAGCACGATGACCCTCGGTCTCAAACCCGATACCCACCGTCGCGTGGTCGAGACCGGTGTCCGATCAATCGCGCGCATTGATGTACCGCCGGGCCGCTATCAGGTGCGCGCGGCAGCCCGCGAGCGAGGCGGCGGCCGGGTCGGCACCGTTTTCTACGATCTCGAGGTGCCCGACTTTTCCCGATCGGCGCTCACTATGAGCGGCCTCGTCGTGGTTTCCGCGCAGTCGGCGCTCATGCCGACCGTCCGGGCCGAGGTGCTCAAGGATCTGATGCCGACGGTTCCGGCCGCTCGTCGAGAGTTCCGATCCAGCGACGAGCTGGCAGCCTTCGCCGAGGTGTACGACAACGAGCCGCAGAAGCCGCACGTGGTGGACATCACGGCCACGCTCATCACTGACGACGGCCGGGAGGTCTATCGCAATCAGACCGAACGGGCGAGCAGCGAGCTGGGTGGAAAGCCGGGAGGCTACGGCTACGCGATGCGGCTGCCGCTGAAGGAGTACCAGCCTGGACTCTACGTGTTGCAGGTGAGCGCGCAGGCCAGGCTCGACGATCGCCCGACCGCGACTCGCCAGGTCCAGTTGAGAATCCTCCCATGATTGTGCGCGCGCGGCCCGAGACCGGCACGCTCACATCACCTTGTCACAACGTGTTGGTGCCACGGCACACGGGGGAGGCTTGCTTCGTGAGCCGAGAGGACGCTTCATGAGCGCTCCGCACTCCGTGCCGCGCGCTGACTCCGACTTCACCACCACCGGCCTCGAACCCCATGTGGCGGCCATGCTCGCCTATCTGGGCTGGTGGCTCACTGGAATCCTGTTCCTGCTGCTGGAACGTCACAACCGTTTCGTCCGTTTTCACGCAGCCCAGGCTTTGGTGGCGTTCGGTGCGCTCAGTGCGCTCATTACCGCGCTGATGACCGGCGGCTTCGTCCTGGTCATCGTGTCCGATCGCGGGTTTCAGGCGCTGACGCTCCTGTCGCAAATCGTGTTACTGACCGCGGTCCTGGCGTGGCTCGTCTGTCTCTGGAAGGCCTATCAGGGAAAGCGGTGGGCGTTGCCCGGGGTGGGGGCGATCGCCGAGCGGCTGGCGCGAGATTGAGGGGCGGTCAGCACCGAATGCCGACCGCCCGGACGACTGCTATTCGAGCTTCGGCAAGAGCTTGGTCTTGATCTCGCCGTTGGCGTGCGTAAAGGTGTAGTTGTTCCGGTCCATCTTCGCGTTGTAGGGCGACTGCAGCGTCAGCGTCGCCACCTCGCCGGGAAGCAGTGGCTTGCGCAGCCGGTCTTCGCTGCCCGTCACCGGGTTGCCTGTCTTGTCCCACCAGAACTCGGCGATCTTCAGCCCCACGATGGAACCCTGGGCCAGGTTTTTCACCTTGATGGTGGTGATCACCATGGTCTTGTCGCGCTTGGTCACCGGCTTCAGGTAGCCGAGCTCCACTGTGCCGCGCGCTGGCGCCACGAACTTCGTCGGAGCCGCCGGTGTAGCCGGTGGAGCCGGCGGCGCGGGGGCCTGACGGGCAGCCAGTGTGACGGTGGCGGCGATGGCCACGCCCACGACGAAGGCCGACATCTGCTGAATCCAACGGTTCATGCTCTTCCTCCGAAGAGAGTGGTCTGGAGGGACCGATTCAGTATACGGCTGAGCGCCCGACCGACTCAAGCATCCGGGCGGGTGGACCGTCTACATCTCGCCGTTCCAGTTCTCGGGCTCGTGATTGATCGAGCGGAAGATTTCCAGGTGCCACTTACCGCCACCCCACGGCTCGATGACCTCGGTGGCGACGACGTCGACGAGGATCTCGGCAAAGGTGCGACCCTCGGGATCGCCTTCCAGGTGATAGGCCCCATCATCCCAGGGGAAGTTCGGATACAGCATGATCGACAGGAACAGATCGTACCCGTCGTCGACGACGATGAGCTGTCCGCAAGGACGCTTGATGGTGGAGTGATAAACCAGGTACTTCTCGGCGCTCTGCGCGCGAATGTACCGCTTCAGCGCGAATTCTCGCGCGACGATTTCTTCGACGGCGATCTTCTTGTCCCAGCAGTCGCGGCAGTACCGCTCCTCGCCGCGCGGCTCCGAGATCTCTTTGGCGCCGCAGAGCGCGCAACGGGACTTCACGATGGTCTTGCGAGGCATTCTCCATCGATCTTAGTCGCTCCGCGCGTCGCCTTCAAGCGACCGGTCCGCGCCTCGGCCACGGGGCCAGGCGCCGAGGCTCGCTCACCCGCGGTCAGGTCGTCACGCTCTGACGCGCGGCCGGCACATACATGCGCTCGACGTACTCCTTGACCATACGACGGGCCGAGAACTGCGGCGTGGTGGATCGGATGGCTTCCTTCACGAGTTTGAGCCACGCGCGCGGCAGCTGCTTGTCGTCGCGATCGTAGAACGCCGGCACCACCTGCTCCTCGAGCAGACTGTAGAGGGACGCGGCGTCGGCGGCATCCTGCGCTTCGGCGTCGCCCGCTCTGGCGCCATCGATCAGCCACCCATTGGCCCCGTTGTAACCCTCGGCCCACCAGCCGTCGCTGATGCTCAGGTGCAGCGTGCCATTGATGGCCGCCTTCATGCCACTGGTGCCACTGGCCTCGAACGGCTTGCGCGGCGTGTTCAACCAAACGTCGCAACCCTGCACGAGAAAGTGCGCGACGTGGAGATCGTAGTCGTCGACGAACGCGATGCGTCCCGCGAAGGCGTGATCGAGCGCTCGCTTGAAGACCCGCTGCAAGTGAAGCTTGCCGATATCGTCGGCCGGGTGCGACTTGCCGGCGAAGACGAGCTGGACCGGACGACCCGGCTGATTGAGGATTCGCGCGAGTCGCTCGGCATCCTGAAAAAGCAGCTCCGGACGCTTGTAGCCCGCGAACCGGCGTGCGAAGCCGATGGTGAGAGCCGCCGGATCGAGTAGCGTGCCGGCCGCCACGACGTGGCCGGCGCTCACATGCTCGTCGCTCCAGAGCTGGCGCGCGCGCTCGCGGATGAATTGAAAGAGATACGTGCGAAGCGCCTGACGAACCACCCAGACTTCCTCGTCGGGAATGTCGCCGATGGCGTTCCAGAACTCGACCTCGTCGTGCCGATCGCGCCAGGTGAACCCGAGATGGCGCTCGAAGAGTTGCGCCATGTCGGCGGACACCCAGGTGGGGACGTGCACGCCGTTGGTCACGTACGACAACACCGCGCCTTCCGTGCTGCGCTCGGACAGCACGTTGACCCACATGTCGCGCGTCACCTGGCCGTGCAGGCGGCTGACCGCGTTGACCGAATCGGCGGTCCGGATTCCCAGCGCCGTCATGTTGAACAGCGGCCCGCCACCGCTGTCGTGGCTGCCGAGTGCCAGAAACCGGTCCCGGTACGAGCCGAGTCCGCCCCAGCACCCAGCCAGATGTGTTTCGACGAGCTGGAACGGAAAGGCGTCGTGACCCGCGGGCACCGGCGTGTGGGTCGTGAAGATCGTGGTGCTGCCGGACGTGCTCGAGCGCGTCGTCGAAACTGGCGCCGCGCTCGAGCCCCTCGCGGATCCGCTCCAGGACGACGAACGCCGCATGGCCCTCGTTCAGGTGCCAGACCGACGGCTGGCAGCCGACGGTGGCCAGCGCCCGGACGCCGCCAATGCCAAGGATGATCTCCTGCTGGATACGCGTCTCGCGGTCTCCGCCGTACAGGCGCGCCGAAAGCTCACGATCCCACGGCGCGTTCTCTTCGAGATCCGTGTCGAGCAGGTACAAGCTGACGCGCCCCAGACGCACGCGCCAGATCGCGACGAGCACCGTGCGGTCGCCGAGCGGAACGGCTGTGATCGCGGGCTGCCCGTCGGGCGTCAGCGCAGGCTCCACGGGGGCCTGAACGCGGTTGAGCCGTTCGTACACCTCGACCTGCCAGCCCTCTGCCGACACGCTCTGATGGAAATAGCCCTGCGGGTACATGAAGCCCACTCCGACGAGCGGCACTCCCAGATCGCTCGATTCCTTGCAGTGATCGCCGGCCAGCACGCCAAGCCCGCCCGCATAGATCGGCAGCGATTGATGCAGCGCGAACTCCGCAGAGAAATAGGCGATCGTGCGTCCGTTCAGCTCGGGGAAACGGGTGGTCGCCCATGTGTTCTTGGCGTCGTGCGCCGAGTCGAGGCCGGCCACGGCGGCGTCGTAGAGCGCCAGCCACTTGTGGTCGTCGGCCGCCTGTTCGAGCCGTTCGGGTGCGATGGTCCGCAGCATCTGCACCGGGTTGTGAGCCGTGTTCCGCCAGAGCGGATAGTCGAGAGTCCGAAAGACGCTGCGCGCCAGACTTCTGCCAGCTCCACCACAGATCGCACGCCAGATCGTCGAGGCGATTGAATGCGTTCGGGAAGGGAAAGGTCGGACGTGCGATCCATGTCGTGTGTCACTCCTCGTGACGGGTTCCTTCCGCCTGCGCGGGCGCTGACCTTCGCGCGTGCGGGCGGTCGTCTGGATGTCATGAAAGAGGGAAGCATCAGCTCGACGGGGCGGATGCGCCGACGATCGACGAAAACTTGGGCAAATCGATGTTGCCGCCCGTGACGACCGCGACAACCTTACCCTGGCCCGCGCGGCCGCTCAGCGCGGCGGCGATGGCGCATCCGGCGGCGCCCTCGGCAATGACGTGCGCCCGGTCCGCGGCGAAGCGCATGGCGGCCGCAACATCCTTCAACGAGACCACGATCGACCCGTCGGCGACCCGCGAGAGCAACGGCCACATCGACGGCAAGAGCGACCTGCCGCCCGCGCCGTCGACAAATGAGGGCTGCCATCCGTCGTACACCATCGGCCGGCCGGCCGCGAGAGAGGCGTGGAAGGGTGCCGCGGTCTCGGGCTCGGCCGCGAAGACGCGGACCGATGGACTGAGCTCGCGCATCACCGCTCCGAGCCCTGCCACCAGACCGCCACCGCCGAGCGGTGCCACCACGGCATCCACTTCGGGCAGATCCTCGAGAATCTCGAGGCCGGCTGTCGCGTTCCCGGCAATGAAACGGTCGTCGTCGAACGGGTGAACGAAGGTGCCGCGCATGCGCGTGGAGCTGTGCGACTCGACGGCGCGCCAGCACTCATCCCACGGAGCTTTCACGATGCGCGCACCGAGCCGCTCGATTGCCGCCAGCTTCGTGTCGGGCGCCGACTCGACGACCAGCACCGAGCACGAGGCGCCGGCCTGCCGCGCGGCGAGCGCGACGCCCTGCGCGGCGTTGCCCGCGCTGACCGTCCAGACCCCCTCGGCGAGCTCCGCCGGCGTCAGCTGCCGGATCGTGTTCTGTGCCCCCCGGATCTTGAACGACCCGATGGGTTGCAGCAGTTCGAGTTTCAGGTACAACTCGCTCGGGCCAACGCCGCCCGAGGGGTCACACTCGACCCGGATGAGTGGCGTGCGGACGACCGGATCGTGTAGATCGATCGGGCAGCAGCGCGAACGTCGGCAATCGTGACGCGGCGCTCGCCCCCGACCACGGGCGGCAGGACGGACATGTTCAATCGCGGAATCGTAGTCGCCGCGAGCGTGGTCGGTCAATGGATGGGCCGCTGGTCCGCTTTCTGCGGACGATCGCGACGAGTTCGGTCGAACGACTGGCGGTTCCGCATCCGGCTCCTGGGCTAGACTGACCGGGTCGTTCGTGGCTCGTGCACGTTGAGGGAGGTCCGATGCGCCGAAAAATGAATCGTCGTGAGTTCGTCGTCGCCGGAGCAGCGGCAGGGTCTGGTATCCGGAGCTCCGCGGAAGCTCATGGGTCAGGCGCCGACGATGATGGTCCCCAAGTCGGTCAGGCCCGTCGTGATCGCCTCCGACAACGGCAATGTGTTCAAGAACGGTGGCAACGTCACGTGCGTGCAGAAAGCCTTCACCATGATCACCTCCGGCGAGGACGTGCTGGACGCTCTCATCGCCGGCGTGAACATCGTGGAGCTCGATCCGGAGGATAACGGCGTCGGGTACGGCGGCATTCCGAACGCAGACGGTGTCGTGCAGCTCGACTCGTGCTGCATGCACGGACCGAAGAAGCGGGCAGGCGGCGTCGCGTCGCTCGAAGGGGTCCGGACTCCGTCGCTCGTCGCCAGAGCGGTTCTCCATCAGACCGATCACCATCTGCTGGTCGGGAAGGGAGCTCAGGACTTCGCGCGAAACATGGGATTCACCATCGAGGACGACCTCAATACCGAGCGCTCGCGAAAGATCTGGCTCGAGTGGAAACGTCGGATCGATCCCGGGCATTATCTGGATCCGGACACGCGTACGCAGGCGGCCTTCGAGGCGGGCCTGCAGATGGTGCGCGAGGGTCTGATCGACGCGCGCCACTACTGGGGGACGATCAACTGTGACGGCATCAACGCGAGCGGTCAGATTTGCGGCGTGACGACGACGAGCGGACTGGCGTTCAAGATTCCGGGCCGCGTCGGCGACTCGCCGATTCTCGGGGCGGGACTCTACGTCGACAACGAGGTTGGCGCGGCAGGGTCGACCGGACGTGGCGAAGCGAACCTGTACAACCTGACGTCGTATCTGATCGTCGAGAACATGCGCCGCGGGATGAGTCCCAAGGATGCCGCCATGGATGGCCTGAAGCGCATCAAGGCGAACACGGTGGAGAAGCGGCTGCTCAACGGGAAGGGGACGCCGAATTTCGGCATCAGCTTCTACGCCTTCAACAAGCGCGGGGAGTACACCGGCGTATCGATGTACGAGGGCTCGAGCTTCGCGGTCTGCACGGAGAACGGGCCGCAGACGCTGCCGTGCGAGCCTCTGTTGCCGGGGAATCCCACTGCCTGACCATCACGAACGTGAGCGCCGGCTCGCCCGCGGCCTAGCGGCCGGCGCCGTACTTCCGCAAAATCTCCCGCACCCGCTCAACCGGAATCGCTTCGGCCGTTCCCAGCCGCGACGAGACCGTTTTGGCCTGGAGCAACGAGTTGTACACCGCTTCTTCGGTGGCTTCGAGCGTGGCCTGAAAGAGCGGCGAGAGCCGGTCGGTTGGCAGAATCGAGCGCGCTCGTGTCTCACGCTCGCCGAATCGCACCCGCAGCCCGGCCGCGGTCGAGAACGCGATGGCGAAATCTCCGCTGCCATTGCTGTACGAGGATCCCGTGCGGGCCAGGCCGAAGATCGCACGTGCCGCCAGACGCGTCAGCGCGCGCGAATCGAGCGGCGCGTCGGTGGCCACGACAATCATGCAGGACCCGTCGCCCGGTCCGTGGTCCTCCCGAGCGGCGGCCCTCGGCCCAAAGGCGTATCGCCCGAGCTCCCTGCCGACCGGGGCGCCATTCATCGTGAGCACGCCACCGAAGTTGGTCTGAGCGAGCACGCCGAGCGTGTACCCGCCGTCATCCGCGGCCAGCCGACGCGAGGCGGTGCCGATGCCACCTTTCCATCCAAAGCACTGGGTGCCTGTGCCAGCGCCGACGGCGCCCTCGTCAACCGGTCCCTCGCGTGCAGCCTGGATGGCGGCCAGCACATGCTCGGTCGTGACGTGGCTCCCGCGAATGTCGTTGAGGCCTCCGTCGTTGGTTTCCCCAACGAGCGCATTCACCGATCGCACCTCTTCGTTTCCCGGTTGCGCGAGGGTGTACCGCACGGTCGCGTCGACGGCCGTCCCGACGCCGAGCGTGTTGGTGAGGATCACGGGCGTTTCGATCGTGCCGAGCTCGGCCACCTGTGTCGAGCCCGCCAGCTTTCCAAAGGCATTGCCCACGAAGACGGCGCCTGGCACCTTGTCCTGAAACAGGTTGCCGCCGTGCGGCAGAACCGCCGTGACGCCCGTGCGGACGCTGTCGCCCTGGACGAGCGTCGTATGGCCGACTTGCACCCCTGCGACGTCGGTAATCGCGTTGAGAGGTCCCGGCGGAAACACGCCCGGTTCGATTCCGAGGTCGCGGGCACGCGGCCGCCGCGTCGCATCGCTTTGCGCGGAGGCGACAGCGAAGCAGCCGAGCGCCGCGGACAAGGCAATGGCCAGCACTTTCATCATGGCGTCCTCTCAGGTCTGACGGACGGGCGGGATTGTCGCACAGTGGTACGGCCGCACCGGCGCGCGACCCCGCCGCGCAAATCGGACGCACCGTGAGCGATCCGTTGCCCGCCCGGGCGCAGGGTGTCCCCGCGACGATAGGGTAAGATCGATGAAGGTTTCTGCGCGCGAAGGTGTCCGCTGCTGGAGATGTCAATGAGGGTTCTGTCTGCTGTGGTTCTTCTGGTGCCGCTCGGTTTGTCCGTGGTGTCCTGTGGTGGATCGGCGCCGGATCGGCACAGCCCCCGCGAGATCCGCCACGGCGCCGACCATTGAGCCGGGTGCCGTGCTCGAGCACATGAAGGTGCTCGCCTCCGACGAGTACGAGGGGCGGGAGCCCGGCTCGAAGGGCGAGGACCTCACCGGTCGCGTATCTCGAGGAGCAGTTCCGGAAGATGGGGCTCCAGCCCGGTAACATCGACGGGACCTACGTGCAGCAGGTGCCGTTGGTCGGCATCACGCCCGATGCGTCGACGGAGCTCGTGCTGACGCGCAAGGGGCGTCCGAGCGTCTTGAAGTACCGCGACGACTTCGTGGCATGGACCAAACGCGTGACCGAAACGGCCGGACTCGATCGGTCCGAGCTGGTGTTCGTCGGATACGGCATCGAGGCGCCCGAGTACCAATGGGACGATTTCAAGAACGTGGATCTCAAGGGCAAGACGCTGCTGGTGCTGGTGAACGACCCGCCCGTGCCCGATCCTGCCGATCCGTCCGCCCTCGATCCGAAAATCTTTGGCGGCCGCGCCATGACCTACTACGGACGATGGACGTACAAGTTCGAGACGGCTGCACGCAAGGGCGCCGCCGGCGCGTTCGTCATTCACGAAACCGAGCCGGCCGGCTACCCGTGGGCCGTCGTGCAGGGCAACACCGGCGAGAAGTTCGATCTGGTGACGCCGGACCGCAACATGAGCCGCGCGGCGGTGGAAGGTTGGGTCACGCTCGATCAAACCAAGAAGCTTCTGGCCGAAGCCGGACTGGATTTCGACACGCTCAAGAAGCAGGCGATCTCACGTGAATTCAAGCCCGTTCCTCTCGGCACCACCGCGTCGATCACGCTGAAGAACACGCTCCGCGAGGTGCAGTCGCGGAACGTCCTGGCGAAGTTGCCCGGCAGCGACCCGGCGGTGGCCGACGAGTATGTCGTCTATACCGCGCACTGGGATCATCTGGGGGTTGGCGATCCGGTCAACGGGGATCGAATCTACAACGGCGCGCACGACAATGCGTCGGGGACGGGCGGCATGCTCGAGATCGCACGCGCGTTCACGCGCCTTCCCTCACCTCCGCGACGCTCGATCCTGTTTCTGGCAGTGACCGCCGAAGAGCAGGGACTCCTTGGGGCGCAGTACTACGCCGAGGTGGCACCGGTGTATCCGGTGGCGAAGACCTTGGCCAACATCAACCTCGACGGCTTGAATCTGTGGGGAAAGACGCGCGACATCACCATCGTCGGGCTCGGCAACTCCGATCTGGACGACTACACCGCGCGCGCGGCCACCGCGCAAGGCCGTGTCCTCAAGGCCGACGCCGAGCCGGAAAAGGGCTTCTACTATCGTTCCGACCATTTCAACTTCGCGAAGGTCGGTGTTCCCGCGCTCTATCCCGACTCGGGCATCGACTATGTCGGCAAGCCGCCAGGGTACGGGGAGACCCGGCGTAACGAATACACGGCCAGGGACTACCACAAGCCGTCCGACGAGCTCCGACCTGACTGGGATCTGAGCGGCGCCGTCGATGACCTCGAGTTGCTCATGACGGTCGGCTACGACGTTGCCCAGGCCAGCGGCTACCCCGAGTGGAAGCCCGGCACGGAGTTCCGGGCCATCCGCGAGGCCTCGCTCAAAAAGTAAGCAGATTCCGGCCGGTTTACGTCACCCTTGACCAGCGAGGCGTGTTTCGTCCACAATATCGCGGTTCAAGCTATTAATCCGGATTAACGGATAAATGCCGCAGGCCTCATTTTTCACTCGGATGACTGCCGTCTCCGACCCGGTGCGCTGTCGGATGCTGCGCTTGCTCGAGCAGCACGAGCTGACCGTGTCGGAGCTCTGCGCCGTCCTGCAGCTCCCGCAGTCGACGGTCAGCCGGCACTTGCGCACGCTGGTGGACGATGACTGGCTGACGGCACGGCGCGACGGCACGAGCCGCTATTACACGATGGGCGACGGTGAGCTCGCCCCGGACGCCCGGGGCTTGTGGCGGCTGGTGCGCGAGCAGTTTGCCGCCGGCGCCGGCGCGCGGCAGGACGACGCCCGTGTGAGCGAGATCCTGGCGCGGCGCCGGCAGAAGTCGCGTGAGTTCTTTTCGTCGGCCGCCGAGGAGTGGGATCGCCTTCGGGTCGAGCTGTTTGGCGAACGTTCGCACATGCACGCGCTTCTCGGGCTCGTTCCCGAAGACTGGGTCGTCGGTGATATCGGCTGCGGCACCGGCGTCGTCGCACAGGCCGTGGCGCCCTTCGTCCGGAAAGTCATGGCTGTCGATGGATCGCGGGAGATGCTCAAGGCTGCGCGCCGCAGGCTCGGTCCGCTCGAGAACGTCGAGATCAGGGCCGGCGAGCTCGAACGGCTGCCGCTCGCCGACGGCGAACTGGACGCCGCGATTCTGATGCTGGTGCTTCACCACTTGCCCGAGCCTCAAAGGGCCCTCGCCGAAGCGGCTCGGGTCGTCAAGAGAGGCGGCCGTCTCGTGGTAGTGGACATGTGCCCGCACGATCGCGCCGATTACCAGCAACAGATGGGGCACGTCTGGCTGGGATTTTCCGACAAGCAGATGCTGCGCTTTCTGACGGCCGCAGGGTTTGAAGGCTGTCGAATCGTGGCGCTGGGCGCGGATCCGGCTGCGAAAGGCCCGACGCTCTTTGCTGCCACGGCGCGTCGCGGAGCCCTGACGGCAGCTACAAGACATGGATTCACCGGAGGATGCGGATTTAGTTCGAACAGACGTGAACGAAGGGAGACGATGATGAGTTCAGTGGCGATGGAAGTGCTGCACCCTTTTGCTGTAGCGAAAAAAGCCGGCCGTGAGCCGTTCAAGGTGGCCGATCTCGTCTCAGGCCGAATTCGGCCGGAAAGAGATCAGGCTTGCCGAGCACGAGATGCCGGGTCTGATGGCGCTGCGCGCCCGGTACGAGCGGAAAGAAGCCGCTCTCCGGCGCGAAGGTCATGGGCAGCCTGCATATGACCGTCCAGACAGCCGTTCTGATCGAGACGCTCACCGAGCTGGGCGCCGACGTGCGGTGGGTGTCGTGCAACATCTTTTCGACGCAGGATCACGCCGCCGCGGCGGTCGTCGTCGGCCGGCCCGAAACCGGTGGTACCGAGCGTGACCCCAAAGGTACGCCGGTCTTCGCATGGAAGAACGAAACGCTCGAGGAGTACTGGTGGTGCACGCGCGAGGCGCTGGTCTGGCCGGACGGCTCCGGTCCTTCGCTCATTGTCGATGATGGCGGCGACGCGACACTGGCCATCCATAAGGGAGTGGAGTTCGAAAAGGCCGCGCGGGTGCCGGAGTTCAAGGACACCGATCCCGAGGAGTGGGGCGTCATCCTCGACCTCTTGCGCAAGGAGCAGCGCGAGCACCCGGGCATCTGGACCCGTATCGCCGGGGGTATCCGGGGTGTGAGCGAGGAGACCACCACCGGCGTCCGGCGCCTGTATCAGATGATGGAGGCCGGCACGCTCTTGTTTCCCGCCATCAACGTCAACGACTCGGTGACCAAGAGCAAGTTCGACAACGTGTACGGCTGTCGTCACTCGCTGCCCGACGGCTTGGCGCGTGCGACCGACGTCATGCTCGGCGGTAAGGTCGCGGTGGTCTTCGGGTTTGGCGAGGTCGGCAAGGGCTGCGCGCAGGCGCTGCGCGGCCAGGGTTGCCGCGTGGTCATCACCGAGATCGATCCCATCTGCGCGCTGCAGGCCGCGATGGAGGGGTATCAGGTGGCGACGCTCGAGGAAGTGCTGGAAACAGCCGACATCTTCATCACCGCGACGGGCAACTGCAACGTGATCACCGTGCACGACATGCAGCGCATGAAGGACAAGGCCATCGTCGGCAACATCGGGCATTTCGACAATGAAATCGACATGGCCGGCCTGAAGAAGACCCCCGGCATCGAGCGAATCAACATCAAGCCGCAGTACGACGAGTTCTGATTTCCGGATGGTCACAGCGTGATGGTGCTGGCCGAGGGACGGCTGCTGAATCTCGGTTGCGCGACCGGTCACCCGAGCTTCGTGATGTCGAGCTCGTTCACCAATCAGGTGCTGGCACAGCTCGAGCTGCACCGGCAGTCGGGTGAGTTCGAGAACAAGGTGTACGTCCTGCCGAAGCGTCTGGACGAGGAGGTGGCGCGTCTGCACCTCGATCATCTGGGTGTGAAGCTGACGCGGCTGACGGACGAACAGGCCGAGTACCTCGGCGTCTCTCCGGAAGGTCCGTTCAAGGCCGAGCACTATCGCTACTAGCGGTGCAGGTCTGCAGGGTTCGGGCTCGGGCGACGGCACGGACCAACCCCATCGAATCGCGCGCCTCTTGGCGCGAACGGGGCTGGTCCTGTAGCCTGTCGGCCGACGCCCGAACCTTCGGACCGCTCGTCCGGAGGCCGGCGCTGAGAGTCCGGAGTCCGCGTCCCTTGACCAAGCGCCGTAAACCACCAGCGCCTTCGCTGCTCGACATCGCGGAATCGGGAGAGTCCACCCATTCTCCGCGCGGGCGCGCCGGTGCGCCGCCCTCCGGGTCGGACGGCCCCTCGACCGTCGCTCTGCACGAGGCCGCCCAGAGCCGCTACCTGAACTACGCGCTCTCCGTCATTACGTCGCGAGCGCTTCCCGACGTCCGCGATGGCCTCAAGCCCGTTCAGCGCCGCATCCTGTACACGATGTGGCAGCAGAACCTCACGGCTGACACCAAGCATCGAAAGTGCGCCAAGGTGGTCGGCGACGTCATGGGGAGCTTTCATCCGCACGGGGACGCGGCCATCTACGAGACGCTCGTCCGGATGGCCCAGCCCTTCTCGTTGCGATACCCGCTGGTCGACGGTTCGGGCAACTTCGGATCGCTCGACGGCGACAGCGCGGCCGCCATGCGGTACACCGAATGCCGACTGGCGCGCCTGAGCGACGAGATGCTCATCGAGATCGATCAGGACACGGTGCCGTTCCGGCCAAACTACGATGGCACGCGGACCGAGCCCGTCGTCCTGCCTGCCCGCATTCCCGACCTCCTCGTCAACGGCGCCACCGGGATCGCGGTTGGCATGGCCAGCAACATCCCGCCCCACAATCTGGGCGAAGTCTGCACCGCGCTCCTGAAGCTTCTCGACAACCCCGATCTGAGCACCATGCAGTTGTGCCGGTATGTGAAGGGGCCGGATTTTCCTACCGGCGGGCAGATTCTGAATTCGCCCGACGAGATCAAGGCCATCTACAAGAGCGGCAGCGGCTCGATCCGGCTGCGCGGCACGTGGGAATCCGGGCCGGCCAGTCGCGGCGGCAAGCTGGTGTACATCACCAGCGTGCCCTATATGGTCAACAAGGCGCAGCTGGTCGAGCGCATCGCAGAAGTGGCGCTCAGCCGCAAGCTGCCTCCGCTGCTCGACGTGCGCGATGTCTCGACGGCCGATGTGCGGATTCAGCTCGAGCTCAAGAAGGACGCCGACGAGCGCATGGTGATGGCGTATCTCTGCAAACACACGCCGTTGCAGACGACGTTCGCCGTCAACCTCACGTGTCTCATCCCGACGGAGAACCTCGAGGTCGGACGTCCCGAGCGCCTCGATTTGAAGTCGATCCTGTGGCACTTCCTGCATTTCCGGCTCGATGTCGTGACCGGCCGGCTCGAGCACGAGCTCGGCGCGCTCAAACGCCGGATGCACGTGCTCGAGGGCTTCGAAAAGGTCTTCGACGCGCTCGACGAGATCATTCGAATCATCCGCAAGTCGGATGGCAAGCAGGACGCGGCCGTCAAGATTGCCAAGCGCTTCGGCCTGGACGACGAGCAGACCGATGCGATTCTGGAGCTGAAGCTCTATCGTCTGGCGCGCCTCGAGATTCTGGTCATCCAGCAGGAGCTCGAGGAGAAGCGCAAGCGGGCGAAGCAGATTGGCGGACTCCTGCGGAACGAGGACAGCCGCTGGGCGATCGTTCGGGCCGAGGTGGAAGAGATTCGAGACCGGTACGGTGATGCCAAGATCGACCCCCGCCGCTCACTGATCGAAATGGAGGCCGAGGTCGAAATCGACGCCGAAGCCTTCATCGTCGAGGAAGACAATGTCGTCATCGTGTCGCGCGACGGCTGGATCAAGCGCCAGAAGGAAGTGCGCGACGTGGCGGCGACCCGTCTGCGCGAGGGCGACTCGGTGCTCGCGGTGCTCGCCGGCAGCACGCGCGCCACGGTGGTGTTCTTCACGAATTTCGGTGTCGCCTACACCTGCCGCGTGATCGACGTCCCGGCATCAACGGGCTACGGCGAGCCCGTGCAGCGCCAGTTCAAGCTGAAGGACGGCGAGCGTGTGATCGCAGCGCTCAGCCTCGATCCGCGGGTCGCGGGCACGATCGCCGCCCCCGAGGGAGAGGCGGCGCCCACGCACGGCCTTGCGGTCACGAGCGACGGGTACAGCCTGCGATTCGGTCTCGAACCGTATGTCGAGCCCAGCACACGCGCCGGGCGCCGCTTCGCGCGGCCGTCCAGCGGCGCGGAAGTGGTTGGAGTCAGCGCCGTGCACGGCGACGAGATCGTGATCGCGGCGACACAGCAGGCGCGGGCGATGTTGTGCAAGGTCGAGGAGATCAACTATCTCTCCGGGCCCGGCAAGGGCGTGATTCTCATCAAGCTCGCGCGCGGCGAGGACCGCGTGCTCGGCTTCGTCGCCTCCACCGGCGACCGCGACCTGCTCACGGTCGAAACGACGCGGGGCGCGACCCAGACAATCAGCACGGCCAAGTACGGCGTCACGAGCCGCGGCGGCAAGGGACGCGAGCTGCTCCAGCGCGGCGAGTTCACACGGGTCGTCACGGCGGGGCCCGAAGCCCCTCCAGTGCTCGACGAGCCGGCGTCGAGCTGACCCATGCGCGCCGTTCCGGAGTTCCTTCGGCCCGACCCCTCCGACCGCGACGCCCACCAACATCACCACCGAGGTTCTCGCAGGACTGACGACCTTCTTCACGATGGCGTACATCGTCATCGTGAACCCCTCGATCCTGTCCACGGAGGGCACCGGCATTCCCTTTTCGGGAGCGCTCACGGCGACCGTCCTCATCTGTTTCACGATGACGCTCTTCATGGGCCTCTACGCGCGGCTACCGTTCGCCGTTGCGCCGGGGATGGGGATCAACGCGTTCTTCACGTTCACGCTGATCCTCGGGCAGCAGATCCCGTGGCCGGTTGCGCTCGGCCTGGTGTTCTGGTCTGGCGCGATCTCGCTCGTGATCTCCGCCACGCGGATGCGCGAAACGATTGCCCGCGCGATTCCTTCGACGCTCCGTGCCGCGACGGCGGTCGGCATCGGCATCTTCCTGACGTTCATCGGGTTTCGCAATGCCGGTCTCATCGCCGCCGATCCGGTCACGTTCGTCCGGCTCGGGACGCTGGATCATCGCGCGGTGCTCACGCTCGTCGGCATCGGCGTCGCCGTCCGGCTCGGGGTGCGACGGAGTCCGTTTGCCTTGCTGGCTGCCATTCTCGCCGCGACTGCTGGCGCATGGGTCCTCGGAGAAGTCACCGTGCCGCCCGCGCTTCTGAGCGCGCCCGACTTCGAGAGCGTGTTCCTGAAGCTGGACATCCTCGGCGCGCTCCAGTGGAGCCTCGCGCCCGCGATCGTGTCGCTGCTCTTCACGGATCTCTTCGATTCCATCTCGACCTTCATGGGCGTGGCGCAGGCGACGAATCTGCTCGACAGCAGGGGATATCCGCTTCGCCTGCGCGAGGGGATGATCGTGGACGGGTTTGGATCGCTCGGCGCGAGCCTGGCGGGGACCTCGTCGGGGACTGCCTACATCGAGAGCGCGGCGGGTATCAGCGCGGGGGGCCGCACCGGTCTGACCTCGGTGGTGACGGCGCTGTGCTTTCTCCCGTGCTTTTTTCTCGCGCCGATCGCGGGGATGGTACCGTCGTACGCCAGCGCCGCGGTGCTCGTCATGATCGGCGCGGCCATGTTCCAAAGCGTGTCGTCCATCGATCTCTCACGCATCGAAGACGGGCTGCCGGCGTTTCTGACCGTTATCCTGATTCCACTGACCTTCTCGATCACACAGGGCATCCTCTGGGGTTTCATCGCGCACGTCGGCCTGTATCTGATCGTCGGGCGCCGCCGCGACATCCATCCGGTGATGGCCGTGCTGGCGATCGTGGCGGTGGGTCTGCTGTGGCTCGAGCACACGTAGTTCATCCGCCCCTTCGGCTACTCGCCTTCTTCCACCGTCAGGATCTGATCGGCTTTCAGATCCTTCAACACGGTCTTTCGCCCGCTCGGCCAGAGCACTTCGAGCGAATCGACCAACGTCCGATCGCCCAGGCCGAAATGGATGCGCGGATCCTGGGCCGAGATGTAGCTCATCCCGCCTTTGGCCTGATCGTGGCTCACGAGTGAGCCGGCTCGGAGAACCAGTCGGGCGCCGATGCCGTCACGGTTGCTGGTTCGCCCGACGAGCCGCACCATCAGCCAGTGACGATCGTTGCCGCCACGATTCTCGAAGAGCTGTGCATCCTCGCCATTGTTGTTGACGAGAAAGTCCAAATCGCCGTCGTTGTCGTAGTCGCCGACGGCCAGTCCCCGGCCGACGCGCGGAGCGCGAAACGACTCGGGCTGCGTATCGGTGACGTCGGCGAACTGCCCCTTGCCGACGTTGCGATAGAGCTTCTTGATCTCGGCGTAGGTGACGTCGGGATTGTAGAGCGGGATGTTGTCGAGGATGTGGCCGTTGATCACCAGCAGATCGCGCCACGTGTCGTGGTCGAAATCGAAGAAGCGCGCCCCGAAGGCGCTGTTGAGGATGTTGGTCTGGCCGATGCCGGACGTCACCGTCCCGTCGGTGAAGGTGCCGTCGCCGTTGTTGTAGTAGAGCCGATCGAGCTCGTAGTCCAGATGGCTGACGAAGAGGTCGGGCGTGCCGTTGCCGTCCACGTCCGCCGCGTCGGCGCTCATCCCGGCTTCGGTCTTCCCGTCCTCGCTGAATCCGGCGCCGGACGCGTAGGTCACGTCCTCGAACGTGCCGTCGCCCTTGTTGAAATAGACGAAGTTCCGCTGCGTGTCGTTGGCCACGAAGACGTCGATTCGCCCGTCGCCGTTCAAATCCGCCATGACGACGCCCAGGCTCTTGCCGTCGCCGTTGACGAGCCCTGCCTTCTCGGTGACGTCCGCGAAGCGGCCCTCGCCCATGTTGCGATAGAGGCGCATCGAGGTGCCTGGGAAGCTGTCCGGGTGGCAGTACGCCCGATAGCCCGGACGGGCATCGCCGCAGATCACGTTGTTGTCGATGTCGTACTGCACGTAGTTCGTCACCAGCAGATCGAGCTTCCCGTCGTTGTCCGCGTCGAAGAATCCCGGCGCCGTGCCCCAGGCGCCTCGATTGTCCACGCCCGCGCGGTCGGTGACGTCCTCGAACGTGCCATTGCCGCGATTGTGGAACAGGCTCGATCGCCGGTACCCGGTCAAGTAGATGTCCGGATGCCCGTCGTTGTCGTAGTCGCCAACTGCGACGCCCATGTAGAAGGTGCCGTCGGTCTTGAGGCCGCTCGCCGCCGTGACGTCGGTGAACGTGCGGTTGCCGTTGTTGCGATAGAGCGCGGGTTGCGGAGGGGTCGCCGGCCGGAAGAGTGGCGTGTAGCCGCTGTTCACGAAGAACGCATCGAGCCAGCCGTCGCTGTCGAAATCGATCCACGCCGCGCCGGCGCCGAGGGTTTCAGGGTAGAGCTTCTCGGGCGACGCCGCCCGTTCGTGGCGAAAGCGGATGCCCGACGCTCGCGTGACATCGTCGAAGCGGACCGCGTGAGGATTTGCGTCTGCGGTCGCGGGGGACTCGACCGCGGACGGACGCTGGTCGCGACCGAGCAGCGTCGGATCCGTCGCGCAGACGACCACGAGCGTGAACAGCACGGCGGAGTGTGCGCCGAGTGACGACAGTAGAGAACAACGGTGTGCCCTTGGGGTCGAGTCGATCTTAGCAGAGCGCTGGCAGGGAAGCGCGCACTCAGCCGCGCTGAGACCCCGATTGACCTTGACAGTCGTGTGAACAGCCCTTACCCTTCAGTGAATTTTCGCTCTGCATCTCCGGATCATTCTGGCGTGACCAACACGTGGTGTGCAGGCTCGCTCCGAGTCAGCGCGTTCCTTCCCGGCCGCGTGACGGGCTTCAAATCTTTTTTCGTCGCTCTGGTGATGGCGGGGGCCATGTGGCCGGCCGTGGTCCAGGGACAGCCTCGGCGCGTCATCATCGACACCGATCCGGGTACCGACGATGCGATGGCGCTGCTGCTGGCGTTGAACTCGCCAGAGCTGCGTGTCGAGGCGCTCACCGTCGTCCCTGGCAACACCACCGGCAAGCAGGCGCTCGAGAATGCGTTGACGATCCTGGCGCTGGCTGGCCGGTGCGACATTCCTGTGGCCCCCGGGGCCGTGCGGCCGCTTGCCCAGAAGCTGATTACGGCCGAGTTCGTCCACGGGCGGAACGGCCTTGGCGACATCCCGCTGTCGGTCCCCCTTGCAAGAGCGATCCGCGCTTTGGTCCGGACCTCATTATCGAGATGGTGCGCAAGTCGCCCGGGCAGATCACGCTCGTGCCCATCGGTCCGCTGACCAACATCGCGCTCGCGGTGCTGAAGGACCCGGGCATCGTGCCGCTGGTCAAGGACGTCGTGCTGATGGGCGGCTCGATCACCGAGGGCAACGTCACGGCCGTCGCCGAGGCCAATATCTACAACGACCCCGAAGCCGCGCAAATCGTCTTCACGGCGGGCTGGCCGGTGACCATGGTGGGTCTGGACGTGACACATCGTACGCTTTTCGGGCAGAATCACCTGACCGAGCTGAAGGCCGGACATGGTCCGGTCAACGACTTTGCGTCCCAGGTGATGGCGTTTCTGGTCCAGCTGTCCGCGAAGTTTGGAGCGAACGGATCGCCGATGCACGATCCGCTGGCGATCGGCGTGGCGGTTGACCCCACGCTGGTGAAGAGTCGCGAGATGCGAGTTGACGTGGAGACGCGCGGCGAGTTCACGCGCGGCCAGACGGTGGGCAATCGGAACGGCGCCGTCGAGCGCAATGTGGTCCAGGGTGATCGACTGGTGATGGTCGGGATCGATCGAGTGAAGCCCAATGCCAAGGTCGCCGTCGAGGTGGACGCCGACCGGTTTCTTGCTCTTTTCATCGAGCGGCTGCGCGGCAAGTAGCAGGCGCACCGCGGCGGACGCGAAGGCTGGAGGACGTCATGCGAATGGCTGGAGTCATGTGGCTGGTGGTTGCCCTGCTGTGGCCGGCGGCCGGTGGTGCGCAGTCGCTGGATCGCGGTGAAATCCGCGGTACGGTGTACGACACCACGAAAGCGGCGATTCCCAACGTCGACCTGACGCTGCGCAACGACGCCACCGGCTTCGAGCGTGTGACGCAGGCCAATGAGGCCGGGGCGTATGTCTTCCCCCAGGTGCCCCCCGGCCTCTACAAGATCACGGCCGAGTTCGGCGGCTTCTCACCGACGACCATCAGCGACATCCGGGTGAACGTCGGGTCGCAGCTCACGGCCGACATCACCATGGCCGTCGCGGGGCAGACCGAGGTGGTCACGGTGGCCGCCGCTGCCGGGGTCATCGACACGTCCGCCGTCGGCATCAGTCAGCTCATCGATGCCGAGTCGGTCGCGAATCTGCCGCTGCCAGGCCGCGACTATCGCGATCTCGCGCAGCTCAGTTCGTCGGCCCAGGTCGTACCCGGTCTCCGCGGGGGCATCAGGCTCGGCGGCCAGCAGAGCGACTACGCCGGTCTCGTCATCGACGGCGCCGACTCGTACGACAATTTCTTCGGCGAGTTCTTCGGCTCCCTCGAGACCAAGAACTTCACCATCCCGCTCGACGCGGTGCAGGAGTTCCAGGTCGTCACCAACGGCTTTGCGCCCGAGTTCGGGCGCGCCACCGGCGGCCTCCTCAACGTCGTGACCAAGTCGGGGACGAACGAAACCCGTGGCAGCGCCCACTACTTCTTTCGTGGCTCGGGTCTGACGACGGATGATGCGCTCGGCGTGGCCTCGAACATCGACCAGCAGCACCAGTTCGGCGCGGCCATCGGATTCCCGCTCGTGCGCGATCGACAGTTCCTCTTCTTCGCCATCGACCGTCAGTTGCAGGACGGACCGCTCGTCACGAACTTCGCCCGGGACGTCAGCGGCGTGGCCGTACCCGAGTACGGAATCCCGGATCTTGCCGCGCTGGAAGGGGAGAGCGA
Source organism: uncultured Acidobacteriota bacterium (assembly GCA_963817395.1). Lineage (GTDB taxonomy): Bacteria > Acidobacteriota > Vicinamibacteria > Vicinamibacterales > CAVPJW01 > CAWGYQ01. The sequence goes on from CAWFOC010000004.1 coordinate 450,439, forward strand.
TCAGTTCCAGAACCTGCTCTCGTTCCTGGGGCGCTATGACAATCAGCTGAGTAACAACCACACCTTCAGCGTGCGGTCGTTCTTCACGCGCAACAGTACCGACGGGTTCACCGGCGGGCGCGGCCAGAACGAGATTCAGGCGGCCTTCGACAACACCGAGAACTTCAAGAACCAGGGCTTGAGCACGGTCTTCACGGTGAACAGCGTGTTCGGGCCGAGCAAGTCGAACGAGATGAAGGTGTCGTACTCCTATGAAACGCGGCCCCGCTTCTCCAACAGCGAGAACGGCGAGGTGCAAATCAACGACACCGGCAACTTCGGCCGGCGTTTCTTCCTGCCGATCAACGGCGACAACGAGAAGCTCCAGATCCAGGACAACTTCGTGTACGTGTTCGGCAACCACGACATAAAGTTCGGCGGCGACATCAACGCGTACGCGCTTCGCAAGAATGTGTTCAAGGGATGGGAGCGCGGGACCTACGTCTTCGATACGCTCGATGACTTCCGGGCGCGTCAACACATCGGCTTCATCCAGGGCTTCGGCCTGAACGGCGTGCCCTACGAGGAGGCCGCGACGGTCGAGGAGCGGCAGCGCCAGACCGGCATCAGCCTCTACGTGCAGGACAAGTGGCAGGCGACGCCGAACCTGAGCATCACCTACGGCCTCCGGTGGGACGGGACGAACAATCCCAGTGCGATCTCAGGGACGCCCGGTCAGGCCGTCTATGTCGGCGAGGGATCGGACAGCCGGCTCGAGGCACCGCTGCAGGAGCCTCCGGACGACTACGGTCAGTGGGGTCCGCGCGTCAGCGCGTCGTACCGGCTTGGCAGCGGGTCGTCGCATCCGTCGATCCTGCGTGCGGCCTGGGGGCTGTACTATGCGCAGAGCCCGACCATCTTCATTCCGACGGGCAGCGGGCGCACGGCCGTGCTGTTCTGCTTCTTCAATTCGACGTGCGTTCCGCCTGGCGGATTCCCGAATCTCTTCCCGGACAGCCTGCAGACGGACGATCCGCTCCTCGATGTGATCGGCAACCCCGGTATCAACTACATCGATCCCGAGTTCCGCAACCCGCGCGTTTCCAACATGACGGTCGGCTACGAGTACCAGATCGCCCAGGACATTTCGGCGTCGGCCACCTACGTGTACTCGCACTCAGACTTCCTGAGGACCGGCGGATTCAGCTCGACACAGTGGGAGCGCAACGTCGTCGTGGATCACGTGGACGAGTTCGGACGCTCCATCCTCGCCCCGCAGCCGCGCGCGCCGTTCCAGGGTGCCACTCGCGAGGATCCGACGATCGGCTCGGCTAACGCGTTGGCGAGTTTCAGCCGCGGCAACTTCCACCAGCTGGCGTTCAACCTGACGAAGCGGTTCAGCGACAACTACCAGTTCTTCGTGAACTACGCGTGGTCGCAGAACCGCAGCAGCGCGTCGAGCGAGCGCGACAGCGAGACGTTCTTCGGGCCGCAGGATCCGTTCAACGTCGAGCTGGACTACGGGAAGAACGCGCTCGACGTGCCCCACCAGTTCAAGTTCGCCGGCGTGGCGCAGGTGGCGTACGGCATCACGCTCAGCAGCTCGCTCATCGCGCGCACGGGCGTGCCGTACCCGGCCTACATCAACGAGGACATCAACGGTGACGGCATCAGCAACCAGGGCGTGGGCTCGAACGATCGGCCGGTGGTCGACCAGGGCGGCACCCGCTTCCTGCTCGAGCGCTATCCCGCTCGGCAGCCCAGCTTCTTCCAGATAGACTTCCGCGTGGCCAAGGAATTTACGCTCCAGAACTCGCACGGCATCGAAGTGCTCGCCGAGTTCTTCAACCTGTTCAACAACGACAACCTGTTTTCGAACCCGAATATCTCGGCGTTCGTGCCGGCGAACCTGACCAAGATTCCTGAGCCCGGAGACCCGGGCGCGACCCCCGGATCGACGTACAGGAACCTGGATCAGATCTCGCCTGGCAGCACGCCGTTCGCCGTCCAGCTCGGCGTACGCTACAACTTCTGATGACACCATTCGCGTGAGACGGGCGCCCTCTGTTCCGGACGCCCGCCTCACGCCGCCTCGCGCGAGGCCCCGCACGCTCGCGCCGCCTTCAGGTCAGCGATGACTGGCAGAATCTCGTCGCGACTCCTTCGCGCCGCATTCGGATTCGCGGCCGCCTGCGCGCTCGTGGCCCCAGCCACTTCCGGGACGGCGCAGGAGCCGCGTCGAAAGCTCATCATCGACCAGGACTCCCGGGGGCCGGCCACGACGGATTTGCAGTCGGTGCTTCTCCTCGTCCAGTCGCCAGCCGTCGAGGTGCTCGGAGTCACGATCGTGAGCGGCGATCAGTGGCGCGACGAAGAAGTCGCCCACACGCTGCGTCTCCTGGAGATCATCGGTCGCCCGGACATTCCGGTGGTGCCGGGCGCGGTATTTCCGCTCCTCAACTCGAAGGAAGAGATCGCGCGCTGGCAGAAGATCCATGGGGTCGTGCCTTACCAGGGCGCGTGGAACGAGCGGAGCGAGTCCATCAAGCGCGACTATACCGGTCCGTGGGTGGTGCCCGATCTGCCCGAAGGCAATCCACAGACGAAACCGCTGGATGAGGACGCCGCCCATTTCCTGATTCGGACTGTGAGGCGTTACCCCAACGAGGTGACCATCTATGCCGGTGGGCCGCTGACCAACCTGGCGCTGGCACTCGCCATCGACCCGAAGTTTCCGGAACTGACGAAGGAGCTGGTGGTCATGGGGGGCAGCATCAATCCAAACACCGCCGGCACGCGCTTCGGCGACGGTTTCGACACGACGCCTCGCCGGGAGTTCAACTTCTGGTGGGATCCGGAGGCGACGCGGATGGTCCTGCGGGCGAGGTGGCCGAAGATCACGGTCACGCCGGTTGACATCTCCATCAAGACCACGATGAGCACGGCGATGGTCCAGGAGGTTGGCCGGACCAACCGGCCGGCCGCCCAGTACATCGCGAAATACTCGAATCAGATGTACGGCGAGGAGTTCATGTGGGACGAGCTGGCCGCGCTGGCCTGGCTGGATCCCTCCCTCATCACCAAACAGCAGCAGCTCTACATGGACATCGTGGTGGACCGTGGCGCGGCGTACGGCGACACGCTGACGTGGCCGGCCGGATCGCAGCCTGGACTCGGCGAGCAGCTCGTCACGGTGCAGGCGGATCTGGACAAAGAGCGGTTCTACCGCATGGCGGTCGATCTCTTCACGCGGCCGACGCCGCCAAGGCCGTGACGTTCTCGCGCAGGACCTTCCTCAAGAGCACGGGCGCCGCGGCCATGGCGCCATTGAGCGCGCCGCAGTCCGGGCCGAAATCGTCCTCGCCGATGCGCGTTCCCTCACCGATCGGCAGCCCGGTTCTCGCCACCGTCATGCCCGTCATCGAGCGGTCCCGCCACGTGCGAACCGACGTGGAGAAAATCGTCGAGCATGCCGGCTGGATGGCCTATGAGGATTTGCCGTTCCCCGAGTTCAGCCTCCCGTTCGGGCTGGGCAAGACGATTGAGGAAGCCATCGATTTCGTGATGGTGAACACGAGCATCAACAGCGCCTTCACGGACTTCAAGACGCACGTGAAGTTCGAGGTCGACTTCGACGGCCGTCGCTGGTCCGACTCGGACGCCATGGTCGCGTGCCTCAAGCGCGCCATGGACGAAGGTCTGCCCGTGCTCGACGGCGCGTTCCTGGCGAAGGTGGACAGAGCCTCGCTCGCGCGAATCTTCCGCGCCAACATCGAAATGCCGATGCTGGATCGAGAAGCTGCGCGTGCTGAACGACGTCGGGCGCGTGCTCGTCGAGCGCTACGGCGGCCATTTCCACACGTTCGTCAAGGCCGGGCCGCCGCGTCTCTATGCCCAGGGCAAGGGTCTTGTCGATCGGCTGGTGGTCGAGTTTCCGCGGTTCAACGACGTGAGCCGCTACGACGGGCACGAGGTGAAGATCTTCAAGCTGGCGCAGCTTGGCTACTGGGGCCTGTACAGCGCACGGCGGAAGACCGGTGATTTCCCGCTCGAGGATGCCGCGACGATGACGGCGTTCGCTGACTACATTCTGCCGGTGGCCCTGCGTCTCATGAAGATCTTCGTATACACGCCGGCGCTCGAGCAGGCCATCAACACCCACAAGTTGATCCCGCGCGACAGCGCCGAGGAGATCGAGATTCGCGCGCACACGATCTATGCCACTGCGCTGATGTGCGAAGAGATCAACAAGCTTCGCCCGCGCGACATGCAGGTGATCATTCCCCAGATCGACGCGCGGCTCTGGACCCACTATCACACGACGTTCTGGCCGCATCATCTGACAGAAACCATCATGTATTGACCGCCGACGTCGGCGGCTTGCGCACGTCTGCTCGAAGCGTCAGGCGCCGGTGGTTCCGCTCATATCTCCCGAAGGTGATTCCATGCCACGCCTGCGCGTCGTTGTGATCCTCCTGCTGTTCGCCCTGATGGCGGTGGTATCGGCGCAGGACACGCGTTATCCGCCGCTCGGCGAGGGCGTGCCCGGACCGGAGTTCTGCGGCGAGGCTGGCTTCCTCCCGCTAGGGGGCCAGCTTCCGGGGCCGGCCAGGCCCGAGGACACGCCGGACTGGCTCGCCGACCTCCGGCACTGGCGCAGCGAACGCCTGATTCGCGCGGGCTTCGATCCCTCGGAGTACGAGCGACCCGAGCTGGCGTGGACGCGGAGCAGCTTCGTTCAGCACCTTACGATGATCGCCGATCGATATCTTTACGATAACGGTGAGGGACGCTACACGGTGGATCGTCACCTGGACGATCTGAACGCCAGATTCGGCGGCGCCGACTCGGTTCTGCTGTGGCACAGCTATCCGAATCTGGGCATCGACGATCGGAACCAATACGACCTCGTTCGCGACATGCCGGGCGGCGTCGCGGGTGTTCGCGACGCCATCGAGGCGTTTCACCGTCGCGGGGTGAAGGTGTTCTTTCCCGTGATGTTGTGGGACCAGGGCACGCGCCCGGAAGGCGTGCCCGACTCGACGGCGATTGCACGTCTTATGGCGGAGATCGGAGCCGATGGCCTCAATGGCGACACGATGGCGGGATTTGCGCCCGTCTTTCGTGAGGCCGCCAATGCCGCGGGCCGTCCGCTGGCGCTCGAGCCCACCGATTCGCCGCCGGCGATGGGGCTCGCGTGGAACGTCATGAGCTGGGGCATCTGCTGGAAGTATTCGTTCACGCCGCTCGTCAGCACGTTCAAGTGGCTCGAGCCGCGCCACATGGTCCATGTCGCGCCGCGGTGGGGCAAGGACAAGACCCACGATCTGCAGTTTGCGTTCTTCAACGGCGTCGGCTGGGTGGCGTGGGAAAACATCTGGGGCATCTGGAATGCTCTCAGCGAGCGCGATCGCGAAGCGATGAGACGAGTGGCGTCGGTCGAGCGCGCGACAGCCGATCTGCTGTCGAGCGAGCGCTGGGAGCCGTTCAGCGAGACGGTGCAGGCCGGGGTCTTCGCCAGCCGGTTTCCGGCGGCGGACCGCACGCTGTGGACCCTGGTCAACCGCAACGACTTCGAGGTGACCGGTCGGCAGATGAGCCCTCCCCACGCCGAGGGGTTGGAGTACATCGACCTGTGGCACGGACGCCGACTCGAGCCGCGCATCGAACATGGCCGGGCATCTCTGGAGTTTCCCATCGAGGCCCGAGGGTTTGGGGCCGTGCTGGCCATGCGCAAGGGTGAGCGCAGCCCTGACATCGATCGATTGCTGCTCGACATGTCTGCCCGCAGCGCGCGCTTATCCGACCTCTCAACGGCGTGGTCGCCCATGCTGCAGCGGCCGGTCGAGGTGACGCCCACGCCGGTGTCCGCCACTGCACCCGAAGGGATGGTCCGCATTGCCGCCGCCGACTTCGAGTTCGTCGTATCCGGCATCGAGATCGAAGGCGGCGATTCGGTGGGTGTCGATGTGCAGTACCCCTGGGAGGATTCTCCGCGCCGCCATCATCGGGCCCAGGTTCGCATCGGCCCCTTCCATATCGATCGATTCCCGGTCACGAACCGGGAGTTCAAGGCGTTTCTCGACGCCTCGCAGTATCGTCCCCGAGACTCGCACAACTTCCTCCGGGATTGGACGAACGGTCGTTATCCGGACGGGTGGGCCGACCGACCCGTCACGTGGGTGTCGCTCGACGACGCGCGAGCGTACGCGAAGTGGGCGGGGAAGCGGCTGCCGCGCGAATGGGAATGGCAGTACGCCGCGCAGGGCCTGGACGGCCGTCTCTATCCCTGGGGTAATGAGTGGAACGACGAGGCCGTGCCGGCCGCGGACACCGGTCGTGAGATGCGCGGCCCCGATCCTGTCTCTGCGCATCCCTCAGGCGCGAGCCCCTTCGGCGTCGAAGATCTCGTCGGCAACGTGTGGCAGTGGACCGACGAGTACGTCGACGAGCGCACGCGTGCGGCGATTCTCCGCGGCGGAAGCTACTACCGCCCCCAAGGCTCGCGTTGGTACTTTCCACAAGCGCACCGGCTCGACCAGCACGGGAAATATCTGCTGATGGCATCGAGCATCGATCGTTCCGGGGCTGTAGGGTTCCGGTGCGTCGTGGACGCCCGGTAGGCTTGTTTTCGCCCTATGGTTGCTGGCCGAGTGCGGTCAGCGCCTGCTTGTACTGCTCGTCGGCTGGATCGAGCTCGACCGCTTTCCGCAGGGCGGCGAGCGCCAAATCTCGCTGTCCACTCGCGTTGTGGACCAACCCCTTCTGGAAGCAGGCTTCGGCATCGCGCGGATTGATCAGCAGGGTCTTGTCCAAGGCCTTCAGCGCGCCTGGCAGATCGCCTTGCGCCATCAGGATACGGCCCAGCACGTACCAGAAGTCCGGATGGTGCGGGTTCCCGGCCAGCGCCTGCTCGATAGCTTGATGCGCGTCGTCCACACGTCCGGCTGAAAAGTAGATCTTCGCCAGCTGGGCGTATGCGTTGCTGTTGGCGGGGTCCTTCTCGATGGCCTCACGGAGAGCGGCTAGCGCGGGCTCCAGCTGATTCGCCCGCGCGAGCTCGCCGGACCTGATGACCAGGTTGAGCGACTGCGTGCGGTTTTCGCGTCCGGACTGTTCGCGCTTGTTGACCTCTGCGAATTGTGCGGTGGCCTGCTTCGCGCGCTCGGCCTGGCCGGCGCACTGATACGCACGGCTGAGCAGAAACAGCGGCTCGCCATCGGCGGGCCGTGCGGCAGTCAAGGTCTCCAGAATGGTCACCGCCTCGGCACACTGCCCAAGCCGGATCAGCGACGAAGCCACCAGCAACCGGCCCGGCACGCTCTCGGGCATGAGTTCGACCGCCTTGCGGCCGTCGGCCAATGCCTGTTCGTTTTGATTCTGATCGGCGTAGGTCGACCCGCGAAAGTAATACGCTGCCGCATGTTTCGGATCGTCACCGAGTGCCCGATCGAACTCGCGAAGGGCCGCAGCGGACTCGTTCCGGGCCCGGTGAGCGACACCGAGGCTCGTCCTGGCTGACACGTCCTTCGGATTGAGCGTGAGCGCGCGGGTGAGCACGTCGATGGCCGGGTTATAACGTTGGAGCTCGATCTCGAGGTCGCCGAGTGCCGCGAGCGGCTTCGAGCTTCGAGGATGGGCGACCACGGCCTTGTCGAGGGCCGCGCGCGCCTCTTCGTAGTTGGGAATGCGCCGATAAACAGCGGCAAGACCCAGGAGAGCCCGTTCGTCGGTTCCGTTGGACTGGAGCACGGCAGAGAATTCCGCGATCGCATCCGAGTAGCGACCCGACTCCATCAGCGCCTCGCCGAGCGCGAGACGGGTCGAAGTGTGCTGCGGATCGAGATCCACGGCCCGCCGAAGACTTTCGATAGCCTGGTCCCAGCGGCCCTCGATGGCAGCGCGCTGGGCGTCGCGCCGGAGAGTCTCAGCGCTTGGAGTTTGGGCTGTTTCGGCGAAGGCCGCGACGGCGCCCAGGCAGAGAATCGCGGCAACCGGCCAGAGCGGTGCGCGATTTCTGTTCATGGTTGCGAGCGCGTTGGGGGAGTCGGTGTCGCCGGAGCGGGTGGACGGCCAAGGGTCTTGAGCACCTGCTGCTGCAGGCTCAGCGTTCGCGCCATGACGTCGTCTTCGTTCACGGTCAGCATGCGCCGATCGCGCATCACGACCCGCCCGTGGACGATGGTCGTCTGCACGCTCGCGCCCTTCGTGACGTAAACGAGGTGCGAGTACACGTCGTAGAGCGGCCGTTGTTCGGGCTTGATCTCGACGATGACGAGGTCGGCGAGCTTGCCAGCCTCGATTGACCCGATCCGATCGGCGAGGCCCAGCGCCGTGGCTCCACCCAGAGTTGCCAGGCGAAACACCTCCCGCGCCGGCATCACCGTGGGGTCATTGCGCACGAGCTTGTGGATCTTGGCGACGAAGTCCATGGTTTCGAACATGTCGAGGTTGTTGTTCGTCGCGGCTCCGTCCGTGCCGAGACCGACGGTCACGCCGGCCGCGAGCTGTTCGGGCACGCGCGCCAGGCCCGACGCCACCTTCATGTTGCTCTCGGGATTGTGCGAGGTCGAGACACCGAGCAGCTGCCAGGCGCTTCATGTCGTCGTCCGACAGCGTCGTCGTGTGGTGAAGGATGACGCCCGGTCCGAGGATGCCAGCCTCGTCCAGCACCGGGACTGTCGTCTTGCCGAACTTGGCGGTGACTTCCTTGTCTTCTTCAGGCGATTCGGCCGCGTGGATTTGGAACAGCACCCCGTACTTGACGGACAGCTCGCGCGCCTTTTTCACAACGTCCATTGACGTCGTATAGATCGCATGCGGGGCAGGCGAAGGGATGATCCGCGGGTGGTTCCTGTACTTCAGAATGAAGGCCTCTGTCGCCGCCAACGCGTCGGCGGGCGTTTTGTAGTCGGGTGCCGGGAAGCCGATGATCGACTGACCTAGCACACCACGCAGGCCGACCGCATCGGTCGCGCGCGCGATGTCATCCTCGAAGTAGTACATGTCGGCGAAGGTCGTGGTGCCCGAGCGAGCCATCTCGATGCCGGCCAGGAGTGTGCCCCAGTACGAGAATTCGGGGTTCACATTCTTCGCCTCGGCGGGGAAAATGACCTCGTTCAGCCACGCCATCAGCTTCATGTCGTCGGCGGCGCCTCTGAGCAGTACCATCGGCGCATGGCCGTGAGCGTTGACGAGGCCCGGTATGACGATTCGTCCGCGTGCGTCGATGGACTCTCGAGCTGGCGGCAGGGCTTGACCGGCCGGGATGACGGCATCGATGCGCCCGTCGCGGATGGCGATGCTCGCGCCTTCGAGCACACGCATCTCGCGATCGACAGTGACGACGGTGCCGCCGGTGATGAGCAGATCGACTGGCGCGGCCTGTGCCAGCGCGATGACGAGCATCATCGGGAACATGCTAGACTGCCTCGCTTCCGCTGCCTGGCGTGCCACAGCGCACGCCGTCCGCATTTTAACTTACGCGCGCTTCTGCAGCGGGCATCTCCGGAGCACCGCATGCTCGACGAGCGAGCGCGTGTCCCGTGCTGCGCCGCGGCCCCGGGCGGCTGGCATCCCCGAAACATAGGAGACATGGCCATGCGACGTCTATGGTGGTTTGCAAGTGTGGTCGCGCTGGCAATCGCGTGGCCGTCAGCTCACGCGCCGTCTGCTCAGGCTCCCTCCGACCAGCGGATCAAGGTCTTCATTGATCAGGATACTTCCGGCCCTGGCGGCACGGATGTCGTGTCGATCGGGATGTTGCTTCTCGCTCCAAATATCGACGTGGTCGGAATTGGCGTGATCGCGGGCGACGCTCATTTGTCGCAGGCTCTTTATCACACTCTCAAGATGGTGCAGCTGACCGGCAAGCATCACGTCCCGGTAGCGGCGGGTGCCGCCGATCCGCTGCTCAACTCTGCCGGCATGATGGAGCGCCGTCAGGCGCTCTGGGGCGCCAAGGCCGGTGACGGCTGGCTCGGCAACTGGGGGAAGGATGTGCCCCCACCCGATGTCATTTCGGATGTCGGTGGAGATCCGCCGGCGATGAACATTGCCAACGAGCACGCGGCACTGCTGCTCATCGAGATGGCCCGCCGGTATCCCGGGGAGCTGGTGCTCTACACGGCCGGTCCGCTCACCAACGTGGCGCTTGCCGTCAAGCTGGCTCCGGACATCGTGGGCAAGATCAAGTCGGTGTATACGATGGGCGGACATATTGCGGTGAACCAGCGGTTCAACTTCTGGTGGGATGCCGAGGCCGCCGCGATATTCATGCGCGAGCCCTGGGCACAGAAGGAGCTGACGCCGATCGACGTTTGCCACAAGACACAGATGACCAAGGAGCTCATTCAGCAGATTGTGACGGTCGATACGCCCCTCACGCGGTATCTCAGGGAATCGTATCTCGGCAGTGCGGTTGATCCCGGAATCTTCACCTTCATGTGGGACGAGCTTGCCGCCGCGGCCATCATCGATCCTGGTGTCATCACGGCGCGCGAGGATATGTACATCGACGTGGACTGGACCTCGGGCCCCGGCTATGGCAAGACGGTGTGGTGGGAGCCTCACAACAAGCCGTGGTGGGCCGACCAGACCTGGAAGGTGCAGACCGATATCGACCGGCCGCGCTTCGAAAAGCTGTTCGTGGAGTTGATGCAGTCGGCGATCAACTAAAGGCTCGAGACATCATGCGGCGTTTCCGTTCATCGACCGCTATCGTGGCAGTGTCGACGCTCGTCGGCGCCTGTGCGCAGGGTCCCACAACGCCGCCCGCGCCGCCGAGGTGGACGCTCGCGCCCGCGACGGCCACGCTGATCTCGGAACCGGCTCTTGAAGCGCAGATCTTCAAGGCTCTCGACGCGGCGGAGCAGGCCGGCACGGATCCGAGCATCTCGAAGTTCAACGTGCGGTGCGCCACCGTGGTCGGGAGCGGCGAGTCCGAGCGGGTGATCCTCGGCGGCAACTCGGAGTATCAACTGCCGGAAGCGATTCACGGCGAGACGTCGCTCGTGAACCACGTCATCACCCAGATCGGGCCGGAGGCCGCGCTCGAGCAGGTGAGATTCCTCGCGTTCTATTCCGAGCGCTGCGGGGGTGGGGGCTCGTGTGGAGACTGTCGCGACTATCTGTTGAAGACCACGCGCTATCGTGAGCTCATCATCGCCTGCGGCCAGTCGTCCGATCACACCGTGCACCTTCAACGTTTTGGCGACGGCATCGTCGCCGAGGAATCGTTTCGCGGGTCGACGGCCGCCGAGGTCGGGATCAATCGCGCCGAGCTTCAACGCCTGGTCGAGGCCGCCGAAGGTGCTCGGCGCGGAGGCGTGGCGCTTTTCACCACCGAGCGTCAACACCTGGGGGCGGCTGCGCTCTCGTTGTCGGGCCGGATCTATCGCGCGTCAGGCGCCGACGATGCCGCATTTCACTACCGATATCCCATCGGCGGCGTGTTGCAGCAGGCGGCGACGGAATCCGACTATTTTCTCAAGACCATCCTCGTCGTCGGGCCGCCTGGTGAGATGCCGCGGGTGAGCTACCGCGACCGCCAGTATGGCTACGAGTTCAGCAGCTTCAATCGCAAGCAGGGCAAGGCGCCGATTCAGCTGGTTCTGGCGGATGGGCCCGATCGGTATCGCGTCACGACGTTCGAAGACGCGTTGCCCGGAGCGTTCAGTGCGAGCGACTTCATGCCAGAGGCCGTCGATCGCTTTCTCGCCCGACCGAAGCCGCCGGTGAGCAATGGGACGACCCGGTCGAGACCGTAACGAGCTATCTGCTCATCAAATCGACGAACAGGCGCTCGAAACGAGCGGCGTCCACTTCCATGTGAACGGTCGCCGGCGTCCGTCCAGGAATGGGTTCGAGGTGGCCGAGCCACTTGCTGGCGTCGCGGCCTTCCGGGCCGCTGTACGGGAGCAAGAAGGTCGGCACTCCCTCAGGTTTCCGCCACACGACGGTGTGTCCGTACTTGGCGCCGTGATCGATGTCGGCGTCCAGATACATCGTCTCGGACCGCTTGATCACCGACGGATCGAGCAACGCGGCCACCGCGATCTCATCCCACATCGCCGACCAGAGCGTGGTCCCCTCGCGCGGCTTGTAGTCGATGTACTGCTCGCGGACATGACCCGCCAGGCGGCCTTTCGAGTCGGCAATCTGTCTCATGAGACGCTCGCTCGAGAACACCTGCCAGCCGGCTTCTCCCGTCGTCACGACGATTTCTTTCCAGGGCTCACGCATCACGATGGCGGCGGCCTCCGGATCCCACCACCAGTTGAGCTCGAAGCCACCGTCGCTGCTCGCGCCCATGATCCTGAGCGACTTCACCAGTTCGACGATGCCGGGATCCATGCGGACGGCCAGGGCCAGATTCGTCAGCGGCCCGGCGAAGTACAGGACGACCTCGCCTGGATGTGCGCGGATGGTATCGATCAGGAAATCGGCCGCGCGGCCTTCACGCGCCTTCACCTTCGGGAAGCCCCCTGGCGGCGCCCAGACGGTCGTTGGAGGGGGCGTAGTCTGGATTGAATGTGCCGTGCCAGCTCGCATGCGATCCGTAGATGGCTTCGCGCAGCTCCTGCTCGCGGCCGGTGTTGAGCAGTGGCATCCGCGCCCCTTTGACCACCGGTACGTCAGTACGGCCGGTCAGCTCGACCGCGTGCAGCGCGAAGATCGTGGCGGGATCCACCCACTGGTCGCCGCTCACGGTGGTGATGCCCAGGAGATCGATCGCGGGTGAGTTGAGCAGCATGAGCAGCGACAGAAAATTGGTCCCGTGCGGGCCTGCGCTGTCCTGGTCGGCGATGACCTTGATCCGCTGGGCCGGCTGGGTCTGGCCCTGGCCTGGCTCCAGCGTAACAGACCACAGCAGCACGATCGTCAGCAACACCCTTCGATTCATCGAATCGTCCTCCAATGCGCGAACGCGGACTGTATCATGTGCCCGCGCGGCGCCGAAAGCAGCGCGGCCGACGGTCGGCCCCGGTTTGAGAAGTGACCTTGTTGTGCTACGGTATGCGGGCCTTCAGCATGCCCACAGCGCGTTTCCACTCGGTGCAGTAGATACGTCGAGAGGATCCCGATGTTTGCCCCCGACAGTTTTTCCGTCGCGATGGTGATGATGGTCTTGAGCGCCACGTGCTGGGGGTCGTGGGCCAACACCTACAAGCTCACGCGCGGGCTATCGCTTCGAGCTCTTCTACTGGGACTACGCGGTGGGCATCGTGCTCATTTCGCTGATTCTCGCCCTGACGATGGGATCGTCGGGGACGTCCGGCGAAAGCTTTCTCACGAACGTCGGGGCGGCGGACACGAGCAACATCGTGTCGGCGCTCATCGGCGGCTTCATCTTCAACATCGCGAACCTGCTGCTGGTGGCGGGCATCGAGATGGCGGGGCTCGCGATTGCGTTTCCGATCTCCATCGGCATCGCCCTCGTCGTCGGTGTCGTGCTGAGCTACGCCCTGCAGCCCAAAGGCGACCCCCTGCTGCTGGCCCTCGGTGTGGGCCTGGCGATTGTCGCGGTCATCATGGTCGGCAAGGCGTATGCCAGCCTTCCGAGCGCCGGTCGCGCCGTGTCGCGCAAGAGCATCATCGTCTGTCTGGTCTCGGGCGTGCTCATGGGATCGTTCGCGCCGTTCGTGACGCGGGCGCTCACAGCCGGTCACGCGCTTACGCCGTACAGCATCGCCGTGTTCTTCACGCTGGGGGCGCTGTTGTGCTGCCCGATCGTCAACGTGTACTTCATGAAGAATCCGTTGTCGGGCACGCCGGTGGACTTCTCGGGCTTCTTCAAGGCACGGCCGGTCGATCACCTGCTGGGCCTGCTGGGCGGGTTCATCTGGGGCACCGGCACCGTGTTCAATTTCGTCGCGGCAGGTTTCGTCGGTGTGGCGATCTCGTACGCTATCGGACAGTCTGCGCCCATGGTCGCTGCCGCGTGGGGTGTGTTCGTGTGGAAGGAGTTTCGCGGCGCCAGCTCTCGCGCGTACGGTTACCTGGCCCTGATGTTTGCATGCTACATTCTTGCCCTCATCGTGATCTCCAGCGCGTACACGGCCGGGTAACCTCGTCTGGCTGAGTTCCCGCGCTCAAACCAGGAAGATCGACCATGCATCGCGCCGTTCTCGCTATTCTCCTGACGGTTCTCGTGCTCCCGGCGGCGGTCGTGGCGCAGACGCACAAGGTGATCTTCGACACAGACTTCGCCGCCCCGCCGCAAGACGACGGCCTCGCCTTGATCCTGGCGCTGAATTCACCGGAGCTCGACATCGTCGGCATCACGACGGTGGCGGGCAACTTCAGCATGGAGAAGGCGACCGCCGACGCGCTGCGCGTCCTCGAAATCGCCGGCCGCACCCGGCATACCGGTCTATGCGGGCGCCAACATGCCGCTGGTGCACCAAAAGAGCGTGTTCGCGACGACGACGCATGGCGAGTGGTGGTCGGACGATCCTCCGAAGATTCCGCCGGGCGGCTTCGCGAAGAAGCAGGCGGAGAAGGAAAGCGCCGTCGAGTTCATCATTCGAACGGTCCGCGCCAATCCCGGGCAGATCGAGATCCTGGCGATTGGACCTCTGACCAACGTCGCCATGGCGCTCAGCCTTTCGCCCGGGCTCGCCCCTCTCATCAAGCAGCTCGTGATCATGGGTGGCGCCGTCGCAACGCTGCCGGACGGGGGCGGCAACGTCACTCCCAATGCCGAGTTCAATATCTGGGTGGACCCTGAGGCGGCGCGCGCCGTGTTGCGTTCTGGCATTCCCATTCAGCTCTCGGCGTTGAACGTGTCGCGGAAGACGAAGTTCACCAAGGAATGGTACAGACCAGATCGTGAGCGCCAAGACGCCCCTGACGGCCATGATTGCCGAGACGATGGGTCCGTGGTTCGAGAAGAATCCCGGTGGCAGCATGCTGATGTTCGACCAGGTGGCGGTGGCCAGTCTCATTGACCCGAGCCTCGTGACCACCCGCGAGCTGTTCGTCGACGTCGACATCGCGCACGGTGTCAGCTACGGCACCACGGTTGGCGGACCGCAGCTCTGGCCGCACGCCGAGGGCGCGCAGAAGATGCACGTCCAGTACGACCTCGACTGGAACCGCTTCATCAAGATGTTCGTGGAGCGAGTGACCAAGCCCAACCCGTCGCGCTGATCGGAGTCGAGCCTCATGCCCACGCGTCCACGCATCGCCGTCGTCGGCAGCTGCAACATCGATCTCGTGACGTTCATGGATCGGTTCCCCAAGCCGGGGGAGACGATGTTCGGCAACAAGTTCGACCTCGGCTTCGGGGGCAAGGGGGCCAATCAGGCCGTGGCGGCGAGGCTCTGCGGCGCCGATGTCCACATGATCGCCCGGGTCGGGGACGATATCTTCGGCCCTGCCACGATTAGAAACTTCGAGAGCCGGGGTATCGATGCATCGGGCGTCGAAGTGATCGAAGGGGTCTCCAGCGGCGTGGCCCCGATTTTCGTGGACCCGAAAGGCCAGAACTACATCATCGTGGTCAAGGGCGCGAACGATGGCTTGCGTCCCTCCGACGTCGATGCCGCCGCCGACATGCTGCGTCAGGTCGACTGCATCGTGCTGCAGCTCGAGGTGCCAATCGAAACGGTGTATCACACCATCAGATTCGCGCGGGCGCACGGCGTCCGCTGCATTCTGAACCCGGCGCCCGGCCAGAAGCTCGATGTGGCCGAGGTTGCGCGCGTGGACTATTTCGTGCCCAACGAGACCGAAGCCGAGATCATCTCAGGGAAGAAGGTCGGGAACCTCGACGAAGCCAGGGCGTGCGCCGCGTACCTGCTGGAGCTGGGCATTCCACGGGTGATCATCACGCTCGGTGACAAGGGCGCATTGCTGGCCGGCGGTGAAGGCATCGAGCTGGTTCCCGCGTTCGCCGTCCAGACCGTTGACTCAACCGGCGCCGGCGATGCCTTCATCGGCAGCTTTGCCACGTTTCTCGCCGAGGGCGTCGACGAGAAGGAGGCGCTTCGCCGTGCCAACCTGTACGCCGCTCTCTCGACCACAGGCATCGGGACCCAGAAATCGTTCGTGGATCGCGACCGCTTCGAGCAGGAGTGGGCCAGGCGCGGCTGATCCGGTGCGCGCCGCCTTGTCCGTGTCCCCTCAGCCCGCGTGTCCAGGGGAGACACGGCGATTCTGGATTCCTGCGTGATCGTTCTCTGGATCATTTTCACAATCATCGCTACCGGCCTGACGCTCATCCTGCCGATCGCCGCCTTCTTTCGAGCGGTTCGCACGGATCGAGCGCTGAAGGTCCTGGAGCGCCGACTCGACGCCCTCGAAGAGGCAAGGCGTCCCGCATCCCCATCGGTCGCACGAGAAACCTCGGAAACCACGGAATCCGAGCGCTCCCCCACGCCACCGCTCGAGGCCGGCCTGCCACTTCCAGCCGCCAGGAGTCGCGCCCGGTATTGAGCCGCCCCCATCGCCTGGAATCAGCCCGGAATCGCTGGAAGAACGCATCGGATCGCGCTGGATGCTCTATGTCGGCACCGCGACCCTGGTGCTCGGAGTCGGCTTCTTCGTGAAGTACGCCTTCGACAACGAATGGATCACCGAAACGCTGAGGGTCGTCATCGGCCTCCTTACGGGCGCCGCGCTCATCGCCGCCGGACGGCGATTCGCGCGCCGGGAGCTGACCTCGTACGGTCAAGTTCTCGAGGGGGGTGGCTTCGCGGTTCTCTATCTTTCCATCTATGCCGCGTTCAACTTCTACGACCTCGTCTCAGAGACGACGGCCTTTGGGATGCTCTTTGCCGTGAGCCTGGCGGCGGGCATCGAAGCCGATCGGCAGCAGTCCCCGGGGCTCGCCCTCGGAGCCGTCGTCGGAGGATTCCTCACCCCCTTCATGATCGGCGGCGATCGCGATCGACAAGTCGCGCTCTTCGGTTACAACGCGGTGCTGGTGGGTCTCACGGTCGCGTTATCGCGTCGCCGTTCGTGGCCCGAGCTCCCGGTGGTGGGTTTTCTTCTGACGGCTGCGACGGTCGGGAACTGGCTTGGCATTCACTATCGACCCTCGAAGTACTTCGTCACCCAGCTCTTTCTGACGCTCTTCTGCGGGCTGTTTCTGGTGGCGCTGCGGAGCGTCTTTGCTCGGTGCCGGATTGCGCGCGCGCGCCGCCACCGCCGTTCTCGCCTCCGCGCCGGTGCTCTATCACATCGCATCGGTTGCCATCCTCCGCGACCATCCCATCCCGTTCCTCGTCTACGTCATCGCCGCCAGCCTCGCCGGCATCGTCTGCGCCGCGGCATGGAAGCGCGACTGGCTGCGGCTGATCGTCTGGCTGGCCATGGCGTGGCCATTCCTGGGCTGGCTGACCGAGCACACGGGGGCATCCTGGCTCGTGCCCGTCGGTGTGGCGCTCGTTGCCGTCTATGCACTGCATCTCATCGCGCAGCTCGAAAGCGCGCGCCGGCGCAACGGACCGATCGCGTGGCCGGACGTGCTGCTGCTGCATGTGAACGGTCTGGGCTTATTTGCCGGGGGTTATCTCCTCGTGGAAGCCAACGCTCCCGGTCAGTCGGGAGTGCTGGCCGCCGCGCTCGCGGCCTGGAATGTGCTGCTGTCCAGAGGTGTGGCCGGCAGTCCGGGGCAGTTCACTCCGCACTTTCTAGTCCTCGCTTTTGCGTTCGGGGCAACAGCCATCGCTCTCCTGTTCGACGGCGCCTGGGTGACCATCGGCTGGGCCGCCGAAGGGGCTGCGGTGGCCTGGCTCGGCCTGTCGCTCGGTCGACCTCTGATGCGGCTTGGCGGGGCAGCGCTGCTGCTGCTGGCCATGGCGCGGCTGCTGACGGGAGATTTTTTCGACACCTCATCCGGGTTCGTGCCATTTCTGAATGCACGCGCTGCCGCAACAGCGTGCGTGCTGGCCCTTCTCTACGCACTGGCGTACGCGCACCAGCGGCGTCCAGCCGAAAATCACAGCAAGACCGTGGCTGGTCTCATCGGCTTGGCGACGCTGCTCGCGGTGGCATGGATGACGGCGGAAATCAGCTCGTATTGGCGGGAACACGGCGGTGTGCCCGGCGCGCCGCTCGCCGCGAACGTGACGGTCTCGATCGCCTGGGCAATCTATGCGGTCGTGTTGGTCGTGGTGGGCATTCGACGCCGGTATGCGCCCATTCGCTACTTCGCCATCGCGCTCTTCGGGATCACGCTGCTCAAGCTCTTCCTGAGCGACCTCTCCGAGCTTGGAGGCGTCCATCGGATTGCCGGTTTCACGGCGGTCGGCGTGATTCTCTTGATCGCCTCGCTGTACTATCAACGGTTCAGAAGTCGCTTGTCCGCCGAATGACAGGCTGCTCGGTCGAGCGCGATCGACCGAAAAGAGGCACAATACTGCTGACCCATGGCTCCTAGCTACACGGCCCGCGATATTACCGTCCTCGAAGGCCTCGAGCCGGTCCGCAAGCGACCCGGGATGTACATCGGCGGCGTTGGAGCCTCGGGGCTGCACCATCTGGTGTGGGAGATCCTCGACAACGCCGTCGACGAGGCGATGAACGGGCATGCCTCGGACATCCACGTCACGCTGCACGCCGATGGCTCGTCCCTCACCGTGACCGACAACGGACGAGGCATCCCGGTCGACCGCCACGCAAAGACGAAGACCAGTGCGCTCGAGGTGATCTTCACGAGGCTGCACGCCGGTGGGAAGTTCGAGCACGACGCGTACAAGACCGCCGGCGGCCTTCACGGCGTCGGGGCGAGCGTCGTGAACGCCCTGTCGAAGGAGCTGGTGGTCAGCGTCAAGAGGGACGGGTCCCTGTGGGAGCAGCGATTCCGCCAGGGCACGGCGATTACACCAGTGCGGAAGGTGGGTGCTGCCCGCGGCACCGGCACCAGCGTGTTCTTCCGCCCGGATCCCGCGATTTTTCCGAAGGTGGAGTTCGACGCCGATCTCATCCGTGATCGGCTCGAGGTCGTGAGCTTCCTGCACAAGGGCGTGCACGTCGTTTTCGAGGACGACACCTCGCGCGCGAAGCACGCCTTCGAGCATCAGGACGGCCTCATCGACTATCTCCGGAAAATTGCCGCCGAGCGCAGCGCAAAGCCCGTCCACGACGCGCCCTTCACATTGTTCAAGGACAACGGCCTGCGTCTCGATCTGGTCATGCAGTGGACGGAGTCGACCGACGAGCATGTGCGAAGCTACGTCAACGGCATACCCACGGCGTCCGGTGGCACGCACGAGAACGGCTTCAGGGGCGGGCTCGTCAAGGCCGTCAGGAACTTCATCGAGACGCACAATCTGGCTCCGAAGGGCGTGACGATCACGGCCGACGACATTCGCGAGGGGCTCGTCGGGGTTCTGAGCGTGTTCGTCCGCGATCCGCAGTTTCAGGGACAGACGAAGGATCGGCTGAACAATCCGGAGCTGGTCTCGGCCGTCGACGGCCTCGTCCGGCCGGCGCTCGAACACTGGCTGAACCACAACCTGAGCGTGGCGGAGGCGATTGTTGCGCGCATGATCCTGGCCGCGCGTGCCCGGGAGGCGAGCCGTGCCGCGCAGCAGGAGGTCAACCGGCGATCGGCGTCGTCGAATCGGCTGAACCTCCCGGGGAAGCTCAGCGACTGTGCGCACACCGGCGGCGACTCGACGGAGCTATTCATCGTCGAGGGCGATTCGGCGGGGGGATCGGCGAAGCAGGGCCGCGACCGCATGCGCCAGGCCATTCTGCCGCTCAGAGGCAAGGTGCTCAATACCGAGAGCGTCTCGCTTTCGAAGGTGCTCGAGAACAAGGAGCTCTCGGATCTGGTGACGGCGATCGGCTGCGGGCTCGGCAAGACCTTCGACCTCTCGCGCCTGCGCTATGGTAAGGTCATCATCCTCGCCGACGCCGATTCGGACGGCAACCATATCGCCACGTTGCTGCTCACCTTCATCTACCGCCACATGCCGCAACTGATCAGTGATGGCAGGATTTTTCTGGCGCAACCGCCGCTCTACCGCATCGACATCGGCAAGGACACGTTCTGGGCGCTCGACGATGCGCAGCGCGAATCGATTGTGAAGCGACACAATGGGCGGTCGACGCCGGAAATCACGCGGTTCAAAGGACTGGGCGAGATGATGCCGCAGGTGCTGTGGGAGACCACCCTCAATCCCAGGACGCGCCGGCTCCTCCGTGTCGAGATCGCCGATCACATCGAGACGGACCGTGTGATCAACGAGCTGATGGGGAAGGATCCGTCGGCGCGCTTCAAGTTCATCATGGAACGGGCCGAGGACGCCCAGGCCCTCGACGTGTAGGCGTCAGCGGCGCTCCTTTCCACGCGCCGGCCAGCCTGCGTTTCGCTGCTGCCGTGTCTCTCTCTCACGCGTCATCGCCACGACGGGCCTTCCGGGTCGCCGCCATCGTGGCTCTGTTGCTGTCTGTTCTGTTCGTTACCAGAATCCGCACGGAGATGGCCGATTTCGAGGTCTACTGGCGCGCTGGCGGTCGCGTCGTGGCGGGCGACTCGCTCTACCAGCCAGAGGACGGCCATTATCAGCTCAAGTATCTGCCGGCATTCGCGCTGGCGATGGTGCCTCTGGCATGGCTGCCTCTGCCGGTGGCCAAGGCCGTCTGGTTTGCTCTGTCGGTGGCGGCGATTGGCGCCCTCATGGCGATCAGCGTGTCCCTTTGGCGGGGCACGGGCTTCACTCGCCGCTGGCTGGTCCCGCTGGTGACGATCGTGATGGCCAAGTTCTATGGCCACGAGCTGACATTGGGGCAATCAAACGCGCTGATGGCGACGTTCGTGATGCTGGCGCTCGTCGCGCTCCTCGCGCATCGCGATCGCCGTGCCGGACTCCTGCTTGCCGGGGCGGTGCTCACCAAACCGTACGCCGTGGCGTTTCTTCCCTATCTGGCCGTGCGTGGGCGCTGGAGGGCGTGCGGCTGGATGGCGGTGGGCATCGTGGCCCTGCTGCTTGCCCCGGCCGTCGTATACGGGCTCGCCGACAACGTTCGATTGTTGGCGGCCTGGACGTTCACGTTGCAGGAGTCGACCGCGCCAAATCTCGCAAGCCAGGACAACGTGTCGGTGTGGGCGATGGCCGCTAGAGCCATCGGCCCTGGCGCAACCGCTTTCTGGGTGGCGGCTGCCACGGCCGGCGTTGTGGCCCTGACGATCCTGTGGCTGATCGCGGCACGCGCCGACATCGAGCGAAGCGAGTTCCTGGAATGTGCGGCCCTGCTGCTGGTGCTGCCGTTGTGCTCACCACAGGGATGGGACTACGTCCTGCTCGTGGGAACCCCTGCGGTGGTCATTCTCATCGGTGCCAGCACACTGCTGCCGGCACCGTGGCGAATGGCCACCGCTGCCGCACTCGCGGTGATGGGCCTGAGCCTCTTCGATCTCCTCGGCCGACGTGCGTACGCGGCATTCATGTCGGTTTCTTCGATCACGATTTGCGCACTGGTGCTGTTGGCCGCCCTGGTTGAGGTTCGACGGCGGCGAATCGCGTAGAACGCGGCTATGCGGCGGGAGGATTAGAGCGCTCTCACTGCGCGGTGGAACTGGCGGCAAGCCGGCTTTTGGCTTTTTCGACGTCGCGGTGAAAGACGAACAACGCGTCGGCGTTGGCCTGTTTGTCCGTGAAATTGTAGCTGCGGCCACCGCGCCGCTCGATCCTCAGATTCTTCTTCAAGTAGTCCACGTCGAACCTGGTCAACTCGGCAAAGGCCACGGAGAAGGCGTCCTGTCGGTTGGAAGTCTCGTATCTCAGACCGTCGATGGTGGCCACCAACCGACCCTCGCACGATCCCATACCGTGTCTGTGAACGACGGGGATCGCGGTGTCGAGCGTGACGTCCTTGAAGCGGACCACCATCGTGTTGGAGCCGGGCGCGATGTCGACCTTTCGCGCGATACCGTCGTAGCCTTCGGCCGAGACGTTCACCTGATGCGACCCAAGTGACAGCTTGGGAATCGTCAGGGGGGCCTGGCCTTGAAACTCGCGATCGACGAACACGCTGGCGCCAGCGACGTCGCTGTCTACTTCGAGAGAGCCGCTGTCGGACGGTACTTCGGGAACCGCCTCTGGTGCGACCGCGACGGGTTCGGCGCGTTTCGCTCGTCCCGCTCGCGGCGACGGCGCTTCTGTGGGGGCCGCCGGCTCCGGAGCAACGGGCTGCGGACGCGGCGCGGGAACGGTTGGAGCTGGCGGCGCTGTCTCCACGCGGCGTGCGGGCTCTGGTCGGTCCCTGAGCATGAAAATGCCCACGCCGGCAGCGATGACGAGGCCGAGTGCCAGCGCAATCCACTTGAGTGGCGATCGACGCGGCTCGGTGTCGACTTCGACGTCTGGCTCGGTTTCAGAGTCGTTCCGCAGGTTGAAATTCACGACGTGGCTCCGGCGCTGATGTCTCTTCGGGTTGCAGCTTGACCATGGTACCACCAGTCGGTATTCCGCTTCCTGGCGACAAAAAAGGTTGCCGACTGACAGTTTGCCGGCGGCGCTCTCGGTCGCTTGCAGGCGAATGAGCGCGAGAGTATGGTGTCGGCACCGCACATCTGCGGCACAGACGAGGAGCATTTGGTGTGCTGAGGACTCATTGGCGACGGCTGGCCGTCATGGCTCTGGGCGTTCTCACGATCGCTCTGCCCGGGGCTCCGTCAGCAGCATGGTCGAACGTCGCGCGGCAGAGCGATGGTCTGGCACGCCTGGTCGCCGCGCTCCTCGGTCCGACGCCGCTTCTTGACGACCTCGCCGCGCTGAGCGACCAGATTGGCGGCCGGCCAACCGGGTCGCCAGCCAATCTGCGGGCCGTGGACTGGGCCGCGGGCCGGTTCCGTGATGCGGGGGTCGACGCCCGGCGTGACCCCTTCACGATGCCGGGTTTGTGGCTCGAACGGTCGGCGACGGCAAGAGTCAGCGGCACGGGCGTCGATTTCGCGCCGCGTGTCGCGGCGATGCCGTTCTCGTCGGGAACGCCGCCAGACGGAACCACGGCGCCGCTGCTCGATGCGGGCTTCGGAACAGAGGAGGATTTCAAGCGGCTGGGCGCTTCCGCCAGGGGAGGCTTTCTCCTGGTGGACACGCACGAGCTGACCGACGTCGAAGGCTTGTTCCGCGAGTACGCGGAGGCCACCACCATCGAGGCCCGCGCCGAAGGCGCCGGCGCCGCTGGAGTGGTCTATGTCGGATCGCGGCCCAACAGCCTGCTCTATCGACACAACGCATCGCTCGGTCTCAAGAACACGAAGCCGATGATCGTCATGGAGCGTGACGCCGGCAAACGTGCGCTGCGTCTGCTGCGCAGGGGGACGGCGCTGTCGCTGACAGAAAGGCTCGACATCGAGTCGGGTCCCTCCTATGAGAGCTTCAACGTGATCGGCGAGATCAAAGGCGCGCGCAGTGACGAGATTGTGGTCATGGGCGCCCACCTCGACTCGTGGGATCTGGGCGGCGGCGCGCTCGACAACGGGGCGAACGTAGCGCTGATGATCGACGTGGCCAGGCAAATGGTGCGCGTCGGCTACAAGCCGGCGCGGACGATCCGGTTCGCGCTCTGGAACGGGGAAGAGCAGGGGTTGAACGGATCGTTCGGCTACACGCAGGCGCACGAGGCCGAGCTGGATCGCCACGTGATGGCGGGATCGGTCGACATCGGCTGCGGTCGCATCACCGGGTTTTTCACCAACGGTCGGGCCGAGCTCGTCGAGGCGGTCGATCGGCACCTGGTTCCCATGGCCGGACTCGGCCCCTTCACACAGGTGAACGCTCCCATCGTCGGGACCGACAACTTCGATTTCATGCTGCAGGGTGTGCCGAATCTGGTGGCGAATCAGGAGGCCGCGAGCTACGGGCCCAATTATCACGCGCGGTCGGACGAGCTCGACAAGTGCGATCCGCTGCAACTCCGGCTCAATGCCGTCGTCGTGGCCGCCGTCGTGTACGGATTCGCCGAGGACGCTGTCAGATGGCCGCGACAGACGCGGGCCGAGATCGATCAGCTCGTGCGCTCGACGAATCTCGGTCAGCAGATGCAGAGCTTCGGGCTTCTCGAGGCGTGGACCCTCGGTCAGCGCGGCCGCGGGTTGAAGCTGATGCACGTTCGCTGAAGCGTCTACCCCGTCCGCCCGGTGGCACGATCGTATGGAACGATCTTGTCCCACTCGTCGGCGCTCGAGCGCGCCACGACGGCAACCACGGGCTCGTCGTTGCTCATGTTGAAGACCTCGTGAGGGACGCCGGGCTCGATAAAAATGAAATCACCCGCCTCGTGCTCGACGATCTTGGTCAGCCCAGGACCGTATTCGTGCCGCACGTGCCCCTGGAGGATGTAGAGCATCACTTCGAAGTCGACGTGAATGTGCGCCCGGGCCACGCCGCCGGGAGGGATGGTCGCCACGTTCATCGACAACTCCTTGGCGCCGACGTTCTTCCCTGACATGCCGAGCGCGTACTCGATGCCGTTCCACTGCCGGCATCGGTCGCTGCCGCGAATCCACGAGATGCCGCCGCCGTGCTCGACCTTGGGCGCTGGCTGCTGGTCCGCCATGACTGGTCTCCCATTGTTTCGTGTGCCGAACCGGAAAAATTAGGGCCACTAAACACGCCGACGAGCGAAGTCCCCGAGCTGGCGAAGTTCTTTCGCGTAGATCCGCCGCATGATGAACGGCACGATGGCGCGCTCGAGGGCCCCGGCCGCACCAGAGCGCTGTGACCCAATCGGTGGCAATGGTGACGCGCGCCTGGCGGCCTGCGTCCACCGGGTCGACTGTAAACGAGGTGGCGAGTTCAGAGGCCGTGTCGGTTTCGAGCAGGACGCGGCCAGGTTCCGGCTCGCTGACCTCCATCACGTAGATCCGTTCGACGCCCAACGCCCGTGTGGTGACACGAAAGCGCGTTCCCGCTCCACGCCCTCCGTCCAGGACCTCCAGAGCCGGAAAGTATTCCCGCGGCAGGATCTTCGGATGGCCGTCGAGATAGTCGGACAGGATGCCGTAGATGACATCCGGCGACCCATCAAGGGTTGCGGTTGATTCTGCGTGCGCGCGCATCGGATTCCTTGGTGTCCGTCTTGTTCGAGACGGGCCGGGCGCTAAGCCTCATCCCGGTGGACGCTATCCATCGAGAAGGCAGGCAGGCACACCGCGATGTACTCGGCACCATCTCGCTCGGGCGTGCTGTAGCGAACCCATTCCCCTGGATGCGCAATGACGGCCTGACCTGCAGCGACCTCGAGCACGCCGTGCTCGTGCTCCACACGCAGGAGTCCTCGGAGAACCACCGTCACCTCGGTGAATTCTGGCCGCTGCCCGGGCTCCACCCAGCCTGCGGGTGATGTCATCCGTGCGACGCTCACCTCCGTGCTGCCGGAGTTGACGCGGCCTGCGTATTCTTCGATGCGCTTGGGTGGGGAGCCCGCGGCTGCCACAATCGTCGGGTGTGCGATCAGTGTGGGCATTGTGACGATCTCAGGCTGACTCGAGTGGCGTGTGCAGCTCCGCCAGCAGCGCACCGATGTTGAGCACCCTGGTGAACATGGTCAACTGCCCATCTGCCGCGCGCGGCCACTCATCGCGAGGACGATCGCGATAAAGCTCGACGCCGTTCGAGTCGGGATCCTCGAGGTAGAGCGCCTCGCTCACGCCGTGATCCGACGCGCCGGTCAGCGGGATGCCGGCACGGCGAAGCCGTCGAAGGGCGTCCGCCAGCGATCGCCGGTCGGGGTAGCGGATCGCCACGTGATAGAGCCCGGTAGTGCCGGCCGGTGGCCGTGATCCTCCGCGGCTTTCCCAGGTGTTGAGCCCGATGTGGTGATGATACCCGCCGGCGCTCACGAACGCGGCGTCGAGGCCGTAGCGCATCATCAACTCGAAGCCGAGCACGCCGCAGTAGAAGGCCAGCGCGCGCTCGAGATCCGCGACCCTGAGGTGCACGTGCCCGATGTCCACGCGCGGATCGATGGAGCGTGACTCATCGTTCATGAGCGCCTCGCTCTCGCTGAGATCGGTGGCGACTCAGCACAGCACGCGCATCAGGTCGGATCGCGTGATGATGAAGGTCTTGTCGGTCTTGAAATCCCGAACCAGAACGGCCGGGTTCTCATGCGTGATCATGCGCGAGAGCAGATCGACGGGCGTGGAGATGTCCACGAACGGAAAGGCCGGCTGCATGATGCTCTCCACCGGCTGATCCTTGATGTTGGGCGTCTTCACCAGCTCTTCGAAGAGATGCGATTCGTTGAGCGAGCCCACGAGCCGCCGGTCGTGCATGACCGAAACCTGGGAAAAATCCCGGTCGCTCATCAACCGAGCCGCCGCCTCGATGGGATCGTGCGTTTCGAGCGACAGGAGCTCGCCGGAGAGGCCCGAGGCCACCAGATCGCGCGCGGTCATGCCCGAGCGCTCCAGGAAGCCCTTCTGGCGCATCCAGTCGTCGTTGAACATCTTGCCCAGATACCGCGACCCGTGGTCGTGAAAAATCACCACCACGACGTCGTCCTCGGTGAAGTGCTCCCTGAGTTGCAGGAGCCCTGCCATGGCCGATCCGGCCGAATTGCCGGCGAAGATGCCTTCTTCGCGGGCGATCCGGCGCGTCATGAGCGCCGCGTCCTTGTCGGTCACCTTCTCGAAGTGGTCGATGACGTCGAAGTCCACGTTCTGCGGCAGGAAATCCTCGCCGATGCCCTCAGTGCTGTAGGGATAGATCTCGTTCTTGTCGAAGATGCCGGTCTCCTTGTACTTTTTGAAGACCGATCCGTAGGTGTCGATGCCCCAGACCTTGATCCGCGGGTTGCGTTCCTTGAGATACCGGCCGACACCGCTGATGGTCCCGCCCGTGCCGACTCCGACCACCAGGTGCGTTACGCGGCCGTCGGTCTGGTGCCAGATCTCGGGTCCCGTCTGCTCGTAGTGCGCGGCGGTGTTCGCGAGATTGTCTGGTACTGGTTCGCTTTCCACGAGTTCGGCACTTCCGTTTCGAGCCGCGACGACACCGAGTAGTACGAGCGCGGATCCTCCGGGTCGACATTGGTCGGGCACACGATGACGTCCGCGCCAAATGCCTTGAGCGCGTCGATTTTCTCCTTCGATTGCTTGTCCGTGGTCGTGAAGATGCAGCGGTAGCCTTTGACGACGGCCACGATGGCGAGGCCCATGCCGGTGTTGCCTGACGTGCCCTCGATGATGGTGCCTCCGGGTTTGAGGCGTCCAGATTGCTCAGCTTCCTCGATCATGCGCACCGCCATGCGGTCCTTGATCGAGTTGCCGGGGTTGAACGTCTCGACCTTTGCCAGCACGGTCGCCTTCACCACGCCCTTCGTGATGTTGTTGATGCGCACCATCGGCGTGTGACCGATGGCGTCGAGGATGGTGTCGCAGATGTTCTTCGTCACGGCAGTGTCAGCGCTTCGGGCGTCCTTTGGGAATTCTACCTGCCCGGAGCTCCGGTGGGCGAGGGCTCGGCCAGAGCCTCGTCGAGCGTGGCTGGATCGTCGAGCATCAGCCACTCGACGATCGACAAGGGCAGGCTCCCGTTGGCCAGCAGGTCGTCGTGGAAGGCGCCGAGGCGGAAGCCCGCGCCGGCCCGGTCGCGGTACCGGCCGAGCAGCCGCATGATCTGCCACTTGCCGACCATGTAGGTGATCTTCTGCGACGGGCTGGACGCGGCGCCGGCGGCCTCGCCTTCCGCCGCTTCGCGGTCGAGCCCGCCGGCCTCCATGAAGTACTGCACGGCCTGCTCGAAGCTCCAGCGCCCGGTGTGCAGGTTCACGTCGACGCCGATGCGCGCCGCGCGGTAGCGGGACAGCCGCAGCACCTGACCCTGCGAGGCGGAGTTGCTCGGGGTAGAGCCCGGTGCGCATCAGCATCTCCTCGCCGTAGAGCGCCCAGCCCTCGACGAAGACGCCGTCCCGTGCTGGCGGCGGATCTCGTCGGTGAGGTGGTTGGCGATCGAGATCTGCAGGAAGTGCCCGGGGATCCCTTCGTGCCCGAGGATCGGCCGCGGATCCTCGATCGCGGCGCGGATGTAGAAGTTCCCGCTCTTCGGATTGTAGGTCGGGATGAAGTAGAAGCCGCTCGGGTCCTTGTCGTAGAGCCCGGGCGCGTTCATGAAGCCGCCGGGGCTGGTCGGCTTGAACGCCTCGGGCAGCTGCCGGATGTAGAACGGCCCGAGGAAGGCGGGGACGGTGACGAGCTGGTTGCTCGCGAGGAAGTCGATCATCTCGGCCTGGCGGCTCTCGTACGCCTTGAGGAACTCCGCCTGGTCCGCGGGACCTTCGCAGCGCGCGCCGGATCGGGAGAGGCGAGCGTCGGATCCTTCAGCATCGACTCCAGCGCGCGATAGCGCGCCAGCTCGGCCTCGCCGAGCATCGCCACCTGCGCGCGCGTCGAGCGGCAGCAGGTAGACGTGCTTGAGGAGATAGTTGTAGTTCTCCTCGCCCATCGGCTTCCAGGCAGGCATGGTCGACAACCGCGCCTCGAGCCAGTCGGCGAACTCGTGAAGCGAGTGCAGCGCGATGTCCCGCGCACGCAGCAACCGCGCCCGTTCAGGCCGTGAGAGGCCTTCGCCAGCGTCATGAGGCTCGTGGTGAACAGCTCGTCGCCGCTCCGGGCGGAGTCGATCGCCAGCTCCGCGTAGAGCCGCACCGGCCGGCTCAGGTTCTGCTTGCCTCTGCAGCAGCGCCGGCATCTTCTCGAGCCGCAGCTGTGGCCGCGATTCCGCGTTGTCTTGGCGGCGCGTACTCCTTCTTGAGGAGACAGAAGATCGCGTTGCTGCACTCGTTGACGTAGAGCTGCGGGTCGGACTCCTCGGGTTGAATCACGCGTGGAAAGAACGCCACACCTTCGAGCTGAGCGCGGAACAACAGATAGTCGGTGCGATCGTCCTTGCTCCAGCCGTCGGTTGCCATGGCTCTGACGCGCGCCAGGAGGTCGTCAACGTAGCGGCGTCGCGACAGCACCGCCTCCATGCGATAGTCGGTCAGCTTGTCGTCCCAGGTATGCAGGCCGTGGTCGCTCGACGCGATCGGATAGTTCCCGTTTCGCCACGCGTAGTACTCGCCGGCGAGCGTTCGCAGGTCTTCGGGTGACGGTGCAGCCTCGGTGCCCGCAGAGACCGTGAGCATCACGACCACGCCGACGGTGAAGGCAGCCACCAGGGACACGCGACCATGCATCGTAGGCTCCTCGAAGCCGGGGCGACTCGATGAGTCGCGTCGGGAGTCAGCATTACAGCTCGACTTTGTCGTTCATCCAGAGGTAGCGGCCGACGCGGCAGCCCAGCTCGCGGAAGCCGAGCCGCCGGTAGAGGGGGTAACCCATCTCCGACGAGAACAGCACGGAGTACCGGTAGCCCTGCCGGCGCGCGTCGGCGAGTGGCGCCAGCGTGACGGCGGCACCAATGCCCTGTCCGCGGGCCTCTGGAACCGTCGCCACCCCATAGAGTCCGGCGACACCGGCGCCGAGGAAAAGAATACTCGTGGCGACTGGGGTCTGGCCGCGATACCCGACATACATGTGCCAGGGCGCCCCGGCGCCCCCGGCGGCCATCGTCGTGTCGACCCAGGCTTGCCCGGCCCAGAGCGGCGCGTCGAACCCGGTGCAGAAGACGTCGCGCCAATCTTCCAGCGCACGCCGCGTCGTTACGCGTACAACGGAAAGATCCGGCGGCGTTGCGGACAGGGAGAGATCCTGAATGTCTGCGGCCATGCCGGCATCACCGGCAATCTGGACGGCAAAGCCGTGAGCCTGCAGGCGATCCGCGAGGTCCGGCGGCTCCGAGTTCGTTCCAGTCCACCAGAAAACGAAGGCGGCGCCACGGCTGCGGAACCAGTCGAGCGTTTCGGCAATGCCCGCTTCAGCCCGAGCCGGGCTCAGGCGCGTTCGCCACACCCCCTGAAACATCGGATTGGTCGCCGGCGCGAAATGCCGGCACAGTTCCGGCGTTTCGAGCAGCTCACCGCCAGGCAGCACCGTCATGGCCCGAAACAGCGCGAAGAGGTTCGCTTGAACAGCGGGTGCCAGCTCGATGTCGGTGGCATGGGTCAGGATCGTCACAACTTGTCGGCGCCTGCGGCACAGGGTTGCACTTTGCGATTCTAACAGCGGACTTCCCGGTCGGACGCCGACTCGCGTGATCGAGTCGACGGATCTCAGCGGACCCGGGTTGTGATGCGTACCGGTGGGCACGGCGTCACGTCAACCGGAGCTCGACGAAGAGCGGCGCCACGCTGACATCGGCACTGGTCAGCGCCTGGTCCCATTCCGTTTGGGTCACCAGCGGTGGCCGCAGGCTGGCTTCGGGAAAACCCGTGTCCGAGCGGAGGACCCGTCCGCGGGTCTTCTCGAGGAGACGGGTGTAGAGGGCCTCGGCCGGCATCTGCCACGGAGGCGTCTTGTTCAGCGCAACGGCGCGATCCACCGGGATCATGGCTACCAGATCCTCGCGCGTCATGAGCTCGAGACCGCGGTCCTTGAGTGTGGCGTTATGGCTGGCGTGGTGCCCGACCTTGTAGAAAACCGTTCGAGCGAGAAGATCGGCGGCCGTGACCTCGCGTGAGGCGCCACCTGGCTCTGTGACGCTGAACCGAAGCGTGTCCCATGACTGCCAGTTCCCGAGCTGTGCATCGGCGGCCATCAGCAGAACCCGACCATCGGCGATGATTTCGATGGCGAGGGCGAGGCTGGTATTGTTGGTGGCGTTGTCGAGTTGCAGTGCGAGGTTCCCGCACGAGGTGAGCCAGTCGTGGTCGATCCGGCGCCAGGTCTGGGCCGGGTCGTCGTAGGCGCCTAGATGGGCGACCGCTTCGGGACAGTTCCGCTCCAGCCGGAAGCGCGCGTCGAAGGGCTGGGCCGCCTCGAAGTCCTGCCGTTCCTCGGCTGTGAGTTGGTTGCGGAACTCGTGAAACGCCACTTTCGATCGGTTGAACCGGGCCGACCACGCCAGGTCGCGGCTGAGTCTCCCGGTCAGATGGTAGAGCTCTGGTGAGTCGTGATCACCGAGCACCTTGATCGCGTCCGGACTGCGGGGCGGGCCGAGGACGTAGAAACGGATGCCGGGCAGCCAGTCCGGCTCGATGACGCGGAGCGGCGAGAGATACTCGGGGGCCTGGTCGCCACGCGCGGACACATAGCTCATGGCTTCGTGAACCGTCGTCGCAAGGCCGGCGCCGAGCATCTCCCCGCCGTCGTCGTAGAAGTCGAGCAGCCCGCGCACCGCGCCGCCGATCTGTTCGAGCGACTGGCGCTCGGCGACGTCTGATGCGCCGTTGGCCAACAATGCTTCTACGGCCAGCCTGATCGCCTGGAGCAGATCGCCCTCGGACTTCTCGACCTCTTGGGCCAGTGCGTCGTGGGGATTCTCGGTCCACGCCAGCCACACGCGATCGACCGTGAAGCGATCGAACAGCTCGCGCTGACTTCCGAAGCCGGATACGTGATCCTTGTGCTCGTGGGTTGCGATGAGCAGGTGAAGATGTCCGCCTGTGTCGTCGAAGATGTTCTGCACCACGTCGGCCATCTTGACGCCGGTGGTGGTGGCGCCCAGCGTGCCGCAGTCGACGAGCACGTGGACGGGGTCGGGGCCGGTGAAGAACGTCAGGAGAAAGCAGTCGCCCAGTCCCTGCCGATACATGCGGATGCGGATCGTCATGCTGTCCTCGTCACGCTACCTTACACGCCGCCGCGATGGAGCATGGCAAACGGCTCGCGCACATCAGCCGGATCGGTCGCGCCAAGATACGTCCGGCGGAGCGTGCCGGCACCGAAGCGATCGAGAAATTCCTGTTGTCGCGCGCGCCGGGTCACGCTGCCGACGGGTTTTCTGACGCAGTACGCCACACCCGGCTGCCGCAGGTTGGCGATCAGCGTGCAACCGCCCTCGAAGAACATCTGTCGCGTCGGGTCGGGACCCCGCGGGACCTGCAGCCGTTGGGTGATCTGCAGGATGGCCTGGAGCAGCACGTCGCCGTCGGGCCCGACGCGGCGGGCGAAATGCACCGAGTGAACTTCGAAGGGATGATCCGGGCCATCGAGACCGAGGAAGAGCGCATCCTGGGCCCCCTCGGGTCCGCTCTTGAAGTGACGCGCCAGTCGTCCGTGCAGGCGCTCGCGAAGCTTGCGACTCGCGTGAAAGATCTCCTCACGGCTCCGCGCGTCGAGTTGTTTGTAGCCGGGATCGCGCAGGTCTTTGAGCAGCTTGACCAGGCCGGCCGAGTGAGCCCGGTCGTCGAAGCGCGGGCCACGCCAGACCAGGTTCTCCACCGACAGCGTCCGGACGTCCCGCGGATACAGGCCTCGACGTCGGAACGCTTCGATGAAGGCCACGCGATATCCGCGATCGTCGTCGGGCACCGTGTCGACATCGGCCGTCATGATGGCGCGGAGGTATTCTCCGAAGGTCAGGTCGACAGGCGGACAGTAGTCGAGCGCCCTCACGCACATCGTCAGCACGTGCAGAGCGGCCTTGCCGGCCTCCTCGCTCAGACGATCGACCAGGTCGGGATGAACGGCGCCGGCGGGCAGCACCCCGCTGCCGCCCGTATACAAGCGCAGCAGATCCGCCGTGCGCGCGCGGTAGATCGAGAGAAACGCGTCGAAGATGGCGGCCACGAGGATGGCGCCGCGGCGGTGCGGCTCGAGCGTGGATTCGTACTCGGAGGGATTCGGCCGGTGCGGCTCCCATGCGTTCGTCTCGCTGTTGAACCGGCCGATGGCGTCGCGAAGGGCGCCCGCGCATGCCAGAGGCCCGGCCGAACTGTCCAGCGAGCTGGCCGAGCAGGCTCTCCTGCGAGTGGATGTCGCCACGTGTCCGGGCGATCTGATGCCGAAGAATCTCGCGGAACGTGAAGTGCTGAAACAGCGCCACGATGTCGGCGAATGCCTCGTGAAAGGCGAGCATGTCGGGATTGGTCGCACGATTGAGGCGGCGGTGCATGCCGTCGAGCAGGGCGTGCGCGGTTTCGTGGGCGATGATGTCGTGCGACAAGCAGGTGAACACCATGCTGCCGGGCACGTGGTTACCGGGATCATCGGCCGACGCGGGGAAATACCCGAAGAGAAGCGCCTTCTTCGCCGGGCTGAAATAGGCGTTCGCCTCGCGCAAGGCATGTGGATAGATTCGCAGCCGTCTGATGAAGTGCGAGTCGTCGGAAGGATTGTCCGCGTCGAGTGATGGACCGGGCGACCACAAGGCCCGACGTCCCAGGGCGCGCTCGAAGTTGGCGATCGTCAGGCTGGCCACGGCGTACACGCTCTGCTGATGGAATTGGGGTGTGCCTTCGGACGGCGCCAGACCGTTCTGCGCGAGCAGGTACGGCGCGTCGAGATGCACCGGCTCGTAGGAGCACTTGCCGGCCGGATCCACATCGATGACCTCGACGTACTCACCGACCGGCCCGGGTGCCAGTGACTCCCACGGGAGGCGGAAGGTGATCTCGCTGACAGGGGCGGTCTCGAGCTGTTGCGCCAGGCTCGGGTCGAGCGCGAAGCCACGCAAGTAGCGGTAGATCGGGGGAGAGCCGGACGCGCCAGCGTTCACAGTGGCCTCCTCTCAGGGCGTGCGACCCGTTCCTCCGGTCACTGGCTTGCAGGCGTCGGCGGCAGGTCGTTCCAGTTGAGAATCACATTCCACACCAGACGGAAACTCGCGGTCGTCTGGTAGCGATGGATGGGGTCGAGGTTGAACGCCACGATGCGGCCGCGACCGGTGGGGATATCCAGAATGGCGCCCTTGCCTTCGATCTTGTCGGCGCCCTTCACGCCACCACTCACGACGAGCGGTTCTTTGGTCTCGGCGGCGGTCTTGGGTTCAACACTGTCGTCGTCTCTTGGAAGCGTTGCCCCCCACTGCATGACGATGCGGCCTTCGTCTACGCGGCGCACGCCGAAGAGCGGACGATCCTCGCGGAACGCCACGGTCTTCTCGGGGTAGCCGTACGCGATCGGATGGTCCGGACGGCGAAACAGCACGCGAAGCGCGCTGCCGGGATTGTCCACGCCGTCGGCGGCCGCCCGACTGACGTCTCGCGCCATTCCACCGTCGAGCGGCAGCGTAGAGGCGCCGCCGAGCGTCACGAACACACCGCCGCTCCGCACGAACTCCTCGAGGTTCGACACGCCTCGCCACGTGAGTCCGCCGGTGATGTCGGGCGACGAGGTCGGTTGGCCGTGTGTCGGAAACTCCGCCGTTTTCGTGTACGCGAGAGGGCTGAACTTCGGATCGATGCCGTTGATGATGTTCTTGAGGCTGTCGTAGGTGTTCGGCATCAGGATGACGTCGAAGCGATTCTGAAGCCCGCCAGCCTTCACCTCATCGTCCATGATGATCGTGTACGGGATGCGTTCGTCATCGAGAACCATGCGGACCCAGCCGGCCGATTCGGTATCGCGCCAGGTCTGAAGAAGGGCCAGGCGTGGAAGCTCGATCGGATGCCGTGGGACATCCGGTGCGCCGGCAGCGGCTTCGACGTCGAGAGCGAGCTCGCTGGCCGTGCTTTCGAGGGTCGGCCTCAACCCCGACTGGCTTGGGACTATCCACGAGCCCGCCGGAAAGGTGACGCCGTTCACCGAGAATTGCCGTTCTGCCACTACCACCGTGAAATTCGCCAGGCGCACCCTGGCGGCCAGCAGCGCCTCCTGGCCCGTATCCCGAATGAGGTAGACGTCGGCATCGGACGGCACGCTTCCGCGGTACTCGATATCGGTCGTCAACAGGTCCACAGAAACGTTCCGCACGCCCTCGTCTTCGATCACGGTGGTGTCTATACCCATCGCCACCGGCAGCGACCATGCCACGTCGTCATATGCGGGATACCGGGCCTTGTCGATCGGATAGGTCTGCGGCAGCAGGAGGTCGAGCGCGAATCCACGGTACGGCTGATCCATCCGGACGACGAAGGAGCCGGCGGGGAATTCGCCCTCTTTGACGGTGAATGCCGCCCGGCTCTTCGCCACCTCGATACGGTGCGCGCGCAAGAGATTGATCATGGCGGCCAGTCGGCGTCGATCGGTCTGTTTCTCGGGGACCACGACGGCAAAGGGTTTCTCTTTCGTTCCGCGTGCGACGCTGTTCCGGCCGCGCCGCCAGAAATTGCGCAGCATGTCCTGGCCGTTGCGAGCCGTGTACTGCAGGGCGGACAGCACGCCCGTCTGCATGTAGTTCGTGTTGTTCCGGAGCGACCAGCGCAACTTTCGGGGCGGGGGCCAGGGACGATACCAGTCGGGCTCGGTCACGGGCCTGCCCGTGTAGATCTCGTCGGTGGGATCCAGGACACGGTCGACTGTTTCCGCGGTGTGGTTGCCGAAGGTCTCATAGCCTCGGCCAATCGCGTTGTGGTTGATGGCTACCGAGTCGGCGTAGAGATGAGCGAAGCCCTCGCCGAAGCCGTATGTCCAGACCCCCGGCATGCCGAATCCGGTGAGGTTCGTCACCTCGTGGAATGCGATGGCGTGCCATTCGGTCATCGCCACCGGGTCGATGTTCGGATTGTAAGGACCCGTGCCGGTCCAGATTGACAGCAGGGGAATGGACTCGTGGAGATCGTGCACCACCACAGGGTGCCAGCGCAGGAACGCGTCCTGCGTGGCGCGCGTCAGCGCGAGCTTGCGCTGCACCGCATCGCGGTTGTTGTCGTGGACGACGTACTTGCCCCAGTAGGGCGGGTCGCGCGGCGGCAGGTTCTCGAAATCGGTCTTGCCCTTGAGGTGTCGGTAGAACCAGTCCACCATGCGGTCGCGCCCATCGGCCTCGGACACCGGGTTGATCAGCACGATGACGCGATCGCGGATCTCCTTGATCCAGGGCGCTTCCGAGACGGCAAGCCGGTACACGAGCTCCATCAACATCTCGGGCTGCCGGTCTCTGGAGAATGGATGCCCGCATGGAGCATGTAGAACGGCGTTGCCCGCGCCACGATCTGTTCCATGGCCGCTTCGTCGGTTTGCCGTGAATCGGCCAGGCGGGCCATGTCCGCGCGCAATCGATCGAGCTGAGCGAGGTTTCGCTCGTCTCCGGCAATCACGAGAATCAGGTCTCGTCCCTCCTCCGTCTTCCCGATGATCTCGACGCGGACACGCGGGGTCGCCGCGGCGAGCGCGCGATAGTAGGCGTAGAGACGGTCGGTCCTGGTCAACTCACCCGGTGCGCCCGCAATGTGCCCGAGGAACCTGGTGGGGGAGGGAACGGTCGCATGCTGCGGCACATACGCGACCCAGGGCGACAGGAAGCGCGGTTCGGTCGTGGCAGATGCGATCGCTTCGCGCGAGCCAGTTTCTGCAACGTCGGGATTGGACTGCTGCGCCGACCCTGAGAACGACAGAAAGACGACGAGGAGAAGCGAGAGCCGTTTCATGATGCAGGGGCTGGCCGCGACACGATCCCGACGCGGAAGACGTCGAGCGCTGACGTGGACGGTATCACATGAGGATGGTCGTTCGGGCGACGTGGTTGCCGCGCTAGCCTTGTTCGATCGGTCGCTCGGGATCGCTGCTCCATTCGCTCCACGAGCCCGGATAGAGACGGGCGCCGGTCAACCCCGCTCGCTCGAGCGCGAGGAGGTTGTGGCAGGCGGTGACGCCCGATCCGCAATAGATGATGGCTCCCTCGGCGGAAGGCGCCCCAAGCGTGTCGGTCCACCGGCACCGGAGCTCAGTGGGGTCGAGGAAGGTACCGTCAGCGCCCAGGTTGGTCTTGAAGAAATGGTTCCTCGCGCCGGGAATATGACCGGCCACCGGATCGAGCGTCTCCTGCACGCCCTGAAATCGCTCGGGTGAGCGCGCGTCGACGAGACGGAGGTCGGACACACCCTGGCCGACCAGCCGTTCGAGGTCAGCGACGGTCACCTGCCACGCCGAGCGCGGCGTACCGGAGAACTGCTGGGGCCGGCGCGTCTCCACGCCCGCCACTGTGGGACCGCCTTCCCGCAGCCACTTCGCCATTCCGCCGTCGAGCACCGCGACAGCCTCGTGCCCCAGATATCGAAGCAGCCACCAGAGACGGCTTGCGTACATGCCGCTATCCTGATCGCAGGCGACGACCTGGATCCCCGTCGTGATTCCCCAGTTGCCGAAAGTCCGGGCGAGTCGGCGTGGTCCGGCAAGGGGTGGCGACCGTTCCTGCCGGTCTTCGCACCCGAGAGATCGCGGTCCAGGCTGGCATACACCGCACCGGGGATGTGTGACTCGCGGTAGGCGCGCTCACCCGCGGCCGGATCGGCGAGATCGAAGCGGCAGTCAACCACCACCCAATCGCGCCGATCGAGGTGACTCGCCAGCTCGAACGTGGTGACGAGCGTCGTGAACTCCGCCGCAGAGGTCATGGCCGAACCATATCACCCCGCCCGGGCTCAACGGGAGTAGGCTGACGGGTGGAGCTGAGCGTCATGGCAAGAGGCTGGGACAGCAAGTCGGTCGAATCGCAGATCGCGGACAGCGGATCGCCGCAGAAGCGGAAGCGGTTCCTCACACCCGACGAACGGCGCCGAGAGGAGCAACGGATCGCTCTCTCCCTATCGCGCACCCGGATTCTGCGCGAGCTCGAGGCGTGCGGGTACAAGCGGATACCGTGCGGCGCTCGAGGCGGCCCTGGCTCATCTCGACTTCGAGCTTCGCAAGGTTGCCGGCTGATTCCGTGCGGCGAGGGCCGTTACGGCATCCCACTGGAACCTGACGAAGCGGTGGAGCTCGCTCTCGAGGATGCGTTCCTGGTCGCTGTGGGCGCCGAAACCCTTGGGTCCGTCTTCGAGATCGGTAGCGGGGCCGATGCCGTAACACTGCATGCCCTTGGCCCGGAGAAATGCCATGTCGGGCGCGCCCGTGCCCATCGTCGGCAGCGTCACGGTGTTGTAGTGCCGGGTTACCGCGGCCTCGACCGTCTTGAAGCCTTCGCTGGTGAGCGGCGCGGGCTGGCTGGCCGGGCGGCCGGCCCGGTGGAGTACTCCACTTTGATAGAGGGATCGTCGACAACCTTGCGAACTTCTTCGAGGAAGGCGGTCATGTCCTCGTCCGGCAACCCGCGAACATCCAGCGTGGCCTTGGCCTCCGAGGGGATCACGTTGATCCTGTATCCAGCCTGAAAAATGTTCGGTGAAATCGCCGTCCGCAGCATCGCCGCGTGACGCGGTTCGTGCTTGCGGAAGTACTCATCGGCGTCGCTGGCCCTGGCCGGATCGAGCACGCCACGGTAGCGCGCGGCTTCTTCAGGAGACGAGATGCCGGCGAGGCGGTCGAAATAGGAGCGAGTGGTCTCGTTCAGCCTGATGGCCGGCTGCCACTTCGTCAGTGCCACGATGGCAGCCGCCAAATGAGCAATGGCGTTCTCCTCGAGGGGAACCGAGCCGTGGCCCGATAGACCAGTCGCCGTCAAGTCGATGCCGAAGGGACGCTTCTCGAGCGTCTGGATCGACGCATAGGCGACACGCCCGGCAATCCGCGTCACGCCGCCTCCTTCGGCCAGGCAGTATTCCGCGCTGATTTCCGGGTAATGCTCGTTGACCATGAATTGAATGCCGACGCGCGTGGATCCCTCTTCACCAGCCTCCGCGAGGAAAATGACGTCGCGGTCGAGCGCGGCGTTCGAACGCTTGAGCATCAACATGGTCATCAGTCCGGCGACGAGGTTGTCCTTGTCGTCCACCGTGCCGCGTCCGTACACATACCCGCCATCGCGCTGGGCGTCGAAAGGCGGAAACGTCCATTTCTTGGGGTCGACGTTCACCACGTCCGTGTGGGCCATGATGAGCAGCGGCTGTTTCGTTCCGCTGCCGGCGATTCGAGCCACCAGATTTGGCCGGTGAGATTCCAGGGCAAACGTCTTGACCGCGATGCCCTCGCGTTCCAGGACTTTCCTGAGGTAGTCGGCGGCCTCGCTCTCACGGCCCGGTGGGTCGCTCGTATCGAACCGCAGCAGCGCCTGAAAGTGCTCCATCGTCTCGGTTTCGATTCGTGCCCAGTCGGGCGTGTGAGGGGCCTGGGCGGCGAGGGACGCGGCACCGCACACCAGCGACGCAATCAGGAACCGGATGAGCATGGTGGGAATCGTAGCATGAGGCGCGGGTGCCGCAGTTCGCCGGCCGTCCCCGTGAACCGCGGCTCGCAAACCCTCGACGAGTGAGGGCGTCAGGGAATTTTCAAGAGCCGGGTGGCGTTACCGTAGTAGATCTGCTCCCGGTCGGCGTTCGAGATCGGCAATCGATCGAGAATGGCAATGGTCTCGCGGATGTACATGGAACCTTTTTCGGGATCGAACGGCGAATCCGACGCAAAGAGCACGTGGTCGACGCCGAAGAAATTCAGGCCGCACACGGTGGCGTCGTAGGCGCCGAAGACGGCGGTGTCGGCGTAAAACATCTTGAAATAGTCCAGCGGCCGCTTCTTGAGGTTCTTCAGCACGACGGTGTAGTCCTCATCTGAAGTCCGCGTTCCGAGCTGATCCCACCCGGGCCCGACGCGGCCTTCGAAGTACGGCGCCATGGCGCCCAGATGGTGCGTGACGATTTTCAGGTGCGGGAAGCGGTCGAAGAGGCCCGCAAACACGATGCGCGACATGGCCACGCTGGTTTCGTACGGCCAGCCGAAGGTCCACCAGATCTCATAGAGCGACCGCTTCTCGGTCGCGTAGTCCGGCATGTCGGCGCCGCGATAGGGGTGCAGCCAGATGCCCAGGTCGTGTCCGGCCATGGCCTCGAAGATAGGAAGGAACTCTGGTGCATCGAGCGGCTTGCCGCAGACGTTCGTGAAGATCTGCACGCCACGCGCCCCGAGCTCGCCGACGGCCCGCTCGATTTCACGGAGGGACGCGTCCGGGTCGTTCATCGGCAGTGACGCGATGAACGCGGGAAAACGGTCTGGAAAGCGCTGGACGAGCTCGGCCATCCCGTTGTTGGCGCGCATCGCCAGATCGACGGCATCGGCCCGATTCGCGTACGCCTCGATCGGCGGTGTCGCAATGGACAGGACCTGCTGATAGCCGTCGAAGGCATCCATCACGCGAAACCGGACGTCGAGATCCACCAGCATCGGCA
This sequence comes from uncultured Acidobacteriota bacterium, assembly GCA_963817395.1. GTDB lineage: Bacteria > Acidobacteriota > Vicinamibacteria > Vicinamibacterales > CAVPJW01 > CAWGYQ01. Next base: position 490,405 of record CAWFOC010000004.1, read on the forward strand.
CTCCGCGCACCCGCTTGCCAACGTCCTTCCATTCCGGGGCGACTTCCTCCATCCGGCGGACGTAGCTTTCCGGGAAAACGTGAGTGAAGATATCGAGTTTTCGCATTCACGCGTCTCCGAGAGTCGGCCTTCTCACGCCGTTTCGACACCGTCGTCGGGATCCGATCCGTCCCCTGTGAGCCGGGTACTGCAACGCGCCAGAGGGACAACGACCCACCTGGGCGGCGACTTCGTCCACTGACGCACGCTCGGGGCGCACCCAGCGCTTCTCGCGAATGTCGAAGACCTCGGGCAAACCCCGCACGCAGTTGCCTGAGTGCGTGCACACGTTCGGATCGAAGGTCACGACGATGCCCGCCGCCCGGTAGGTTTGGAGATGTTTCGTCATGGCGACCCCTTCGCCTATTCTGACACCTTGCGAACGACCCATGTGGTCATCGCGCGCTGATTCTGGACGACCGTCGTCTTGAGCGGATCCAGGAGCCGGCCGCCGAGCTGGGCGGTTTTCTCGAGCAGGAGTGGCTCGTCCACGACATATCGCTCGGATCCGTCGGGGAGAAGACATCGACGACCCGCCACCGGTCGCATCCGGCCTTCCATGCCGATCGATGACGCCAGCCGGCAGAAGAACAGGCCGCCCGGCCTGAGCGCGCGCCATGATCGATCCAGCATCGCGGTGAATTGCTCGTCGTCTCGCGCGAAGTGCAGCACGGCACTGCTGATGACGACATCGGCGAAGTCGGTGGGGAAGGTCGTGGCCTCGATGGCCTCACTGCGAAAGTTGGACGGTGGCAGCCGCGGTGCGAGCCTTTGAGCCAGTTCGCGGACGGCCTCGATGGCAGCCGCGTCGGCGTCGACGCCGAACGCGTCGTAGCCTTCGCGCAGGAAATACACGAGGTTTCGCCCGGAGCCGCAGCCGGTATCGAAGATTCGCATGCCCTGGGAAATCCGACCGCGGAGGATCTGATCGAAGAGATAGATATCGATGTGGCCGAACTCGAGAGCCAGCGGGGTGTCAGAGGGTCTCATCTCTTCGACGATCGCCTGGCCCGAGGACTCGTCGCCCTCGGTCCATTCCCATCGCTCGTGCAGTCGTAAGCGTCCGTCGGCCAGGATCTCGGGCTTCGACACGCATCGGCCGGTCTTCAGCGTGCCGCCCGAAGTGATGTGGTGATACCGCATCTCGAGGCTGTCATCGTCCTGGACGCGGGCCAGAAGCGTGCCGAAGAGAACCGCTCCACCGCTGTAGGTGGCCCACACGACATCACCCGTGTGGTGATAGTGAAAGCGTGTGCTGCCGTCCACATCACCGCCGGACGAGTTGGCCACCGACGTGAAAAGACGATGGTGGTAGCTCAATCTCATGGTGCGAATGGGCCGCGCAGGCCCCGCAGAGGATCCTGAAGCAGAGTTGATCCGGATTTCAGCGAACGGCGACGGGGGCCACCGTGGAGCCCGTTGCGCCCTGTATTTTCAAGGGCTGCACCATCAGCGCGAACTCGTGAGCCTGCTGAGATGCCAGCTCATCGAGCTTCATGTTCTCGATGAGCACCACGCCGTGGACAACGATCATGATCTGGTGGACGGGCTGGCTCGCCTGCACGTCTGGATTCGGGGCAACCTCCACCGACCAGTTGTCCGAGCCGATGATCATGGGGTCCTGAGCCACCAGCCATTCTGCGGCGGCGACACCGATGCCTGGGTTGCTCTTCACGTACCGTACGTTTTCCTTACCCCAAAGCAGACCCCAACCCGTGTGGATCAGCACGGCGTCACCTGACTGCAGCGTCAACTTCTGGCGTGCCAAGGCGTCCTGCAAATCGCGCACGGTGATCTCGTAGGTATCGGGCAACGTTGTCACACCCTTCAGCGCGGCCACGTCGAGCAGCACGCCCCGGGTGATGAGCGCGCCAATCTTGTCGACGCCCAGCCTCGTAAATCCGTTCCGCGTGGCGATCTCATCCACTTGAACACAGTTGTACAGGCTGGACCCGATCGTCTGATGGTTGAAGGCGTCGATCTGGGTCCCGACCTGACCGATTTCGGCGATGACCAGCTCTTCGTTGCTGCCTCTCCGATTCGGTTGGGGGTTCATGAACGTGCGCTTCAGTTGAACGTCGAAGCGCCGAGTGCCGAAGAACGGCATGGCAGAGGACAGCACGCGGCCAAGCTCGAAGACCTGGCCGGTGCGGATGAGTCGCGCAGCGCGCTGCACCGTGTCAGGCTTCATGTGGTTGGCCGAGCCGCGTTCGTCGGTGGCTCCCCACTTCGAGGGACAGCGGTCGGCCTCAGCCGGTGGCTGCCACGACTGGGCCTGCGCGCCGCCGCCCGTCGAGACAAGCATCAGCGCGAGGGTCAGAGTCGCGATTCTTCGCATATAGCTCCCCGGCCCTATTTCGTTCCCACCACCATCGAGTCGGGCCCCACGAGGTGTTCGACGTGGGCGTTGCGGAAGCCTGCCTCTTGCATCCATCCGATGCAATCGGCGCCGGTGTAGTCGAATCCCGCCCGGTGTTTCGATGAGCATGTTCAGGCTCATGAGGAGCCCGAACACGTTCTGCCGGCGCTCATCGTCGATGATCGAGTCGTACACGATGAAGGCGCCTCCGGGCTCGAGCGCGTCCAGGCTTTGCGGATCAGCATCTTCTTCCCGGCAAGATCCCAGTCGTGAAGGATGTGACCCATCATGACGACGTCGGTCTTGGGCAGGGGATCGGCAAAGAAATCGCCCGGCTGCAAAGCTGACGCGATCGCCGACGCCCTGCGCCGCGGCGTACTCCTCGAAGATTGGCCGAACGACCGGCAGGTCGAAGCCAATGCCCGTCAGGTGCGGGTGCGCCAGCGCCACCTGAACCGCCAGGTCTCCCTGCGCTGTCCCGATATCGGCGAAACGCCGGTGGTCGCCCAGGGAAACTTTGCGGCGATCGCCAGATTTGCACCGCGACTGATCCCGGTCATCGCCTTGAGGAATTCCTTGAGGCGGACCGGGTCGCTGTACAGCGCTTCGAAGACCGGGCGTTCGCCCGATTTGACCTCGTTCTGAGGGAGGCCCGTGTGCAGGCCTTCGGTCAGTCCTCCCCAGAACCGGTAGAGGCGGCTGTTCGCCATCTCCAGAATTCCGCCGATATACGAGGGCTTTCGCTTGTCGAGAAAGGCTCCGGTGGCTGGCGTATTTCGGTAGACGCCATGGTCGCGCTCGAGGAAGCCGAGGGCGACCAGCGTATCGAGAAAGTCGGACGCTGCACGCGAGTTGAGCGCCAGACGCGTCTGCAGTTCTTCCAGCGTGCCAGGCTTTTCGGCGAGGCGTGTGAACAATTCCAGTTCGACTGCGCTGAGCAGCACCTTCGATGCCCAGAACCCTAAGCCGACTTGCAGGATGTGTTCAGGGCTCACTGCGTCGGCGTGGACGGACGATCGGTCATGTCGTGGCTCCTGGTGATGTGGTCCGAGGACCTCATTGGGACGCGTCGATTATGTGGATGGTGGCTGCGTACGGCGAACCAGTATACCCACCAGATGAGCAGCAGTTGGAATGGAGCGACTGGGGCGGCGATCCCGAGGTCGATGATCTTATGGCACATCTGTTGATGCGTCGCGCGGAACGGCAAACGCCGCAAGCGGCAGCAGCGCACTCCCGGCCATCCATATGACGGCCAGGAGTACTGACCGATCGTCCGAACGCCAACGAGCTTGGCGCCGCCCTGGACCACGGTGTGCAGCAGTGCGGGCGCCCAGAATCGTGTGGCCGCCGAGTTCGAAGAGATGGGCCAGCGGAAAGCTCAGCACCACGGACAGGAGCGTCGCGCCCAACGCCACGGCGAAGTCGAGCGTCCCGAAGGTGACCACATGAACGGCGGCGAATGGGATGACCGCGAGCGTTGCGGCGCGCCAGAACGAACGACCCGTTCGAAGGTGCCTGAACAGGTAACCTCGGAACAGGACCTCCTCGGCAATGCCGGCCTGCGCGAAGAGGCCCGGCACGGCTCGCCACCAACCGTCCGCCACGACGAGCCGGGCGCCGGCGAAGAGGGAAAAGAGCGGGTAGACGAGTAACAACCCCGCCCCGAGGGCCGCAGCGACGGCCAGCCCGCGCGAGCGTCCCCGTCCAAGGCCAAGGGCACGTGCCGCCTCTTTAGGTGTCCTGCGGAACAGCAGCACCTCGGCGATGACCGCTGCGCAAACGACAATGGCGCCCAGAAGCAGCCCGTACTCGCCGCGGTAGCTGCCGAGCGTCTCGGCGGTCCAGTGAAAGATCAGCCAGACCACGACGAGCCCCACGAGCATCCGCGCGGTCACGAGTTCGGTTGCCGTGGTGTGGCTGCCGTCCGACTGGCCAACGCTTGCAGGCGGGACAGGCTCAGCTCGCCCGCGTGCGCGACACGCAGGTCGGCCGCGCTCAAGTCGTGTCCGGCGGTCAGCCAATGAGGAATGACGATCACGGACATGCCGGCAGCTTTCGCGGCGGCCAGGCCTGCCGCCGAGTCCTCGATGGCCACGACGTCCGACGGCGCGACACCGAGCCGCCTTGCAGCCTCGAGATAGACATCGGGCGCCGGCTTCACGTGCTCGACCTCGTCGCCGGTGACGATGGTGGTGAAACGGGATCCCAGACCCATCTCTTCGACCGCACGCCGCACCCAGCGGCCGGACGCCGACGAGGCGATGGCGGTTGGGACATCGGCCGCATGCAGTTCGTCGAGCAGCTGGACAATCCCTTCGAGCGGCTCCATCCGGACGCGGGTCGCAAAGTGACGGCGGCGCTCGCTGTCGAACGCGTCGCGCTCGGGCGGTGAACCACCGCGTCCGCGGAGCACGTCGTACCAGTCGACATCGGGGCGCCAGATGCCCACCGTCGCCGTCCATTCTTCGACGTCGAGCGTGGTGCCGCACGCCTCGAACATGAGGCGATAGGAGTCGTACTCGGGCGTCTCGCTGTCGAGAATGACGCCGTCGAAGTCGAAGGCGACGGCCAGCGGCCGACCCGGAATGGGGGTCGGATAGAATTCGAGAGGTACTCAAGGGACGCGACTCGTGACTCTAGCGCCGGGCGTTCGTCTGCTGCAATACGAAATCGTCGAGCCGCTGGGCGCCGGCGGCATGGGTGACGTGTATCGCGCGCACGATTCCAGGCTCGGCCGCGACGTGGCCATCAAGGTGCTCTCCGACCACCTCGCCAGCGATCCCGCGATGCGCGCGCGGTTCGAGCACGAGGCCCGGCGCCGTCGCTGCCCTGTCGCATCCCGGCATTCTGTCGATCCACGAGCTGGCGCAGGTGGAAGGGCAGTCGATCGCAGTCATGGAGCTGCTCCAGGGTGAGAGCCTCCGGGCGACGCTGGCCCGTGGTCCGCTCTCCTGGCGCGCGGCGGCAGAACTGGGCGCTCAGGTCGCCGATGCCCTCGCGGCTGCACACGGGCGCGGCATCATCCATCGCGACCTCAAGCCCGAGAACATTTTCGTGACGCCCGATGGGCGCCCGAAGATTCTGGATTTCGGGCTGGCGCGATCGAAGGATCCCCTCTTCACGTCGGACGCGGATCAGCAGCCGACGATGCTCATGACCGAGCCAGGTCGCGTGTTCGGCACCATCGGGTACATGGCGCCGGAACAGGTGCGGGGAGAAGACACGGACGTCCCCGCCGACATTTTCGCGCTCGGCTGCATCCTGGCTGAACTGGTCACGGGAACGCGAGCATTCGCGCGCCCGACGCCCGCGGCGTCGCTTGCGGCCATCCTGTCCGAGCCTCCGCCGGACCTGCGGAGTGTGCCCGCGCTGCCTGTCCCGTACGCTGAGATTGTTTCGCACAGCCTCGAAAAGGATCCGCGCGCACGCTTCCAGTCGGCCGCCGACGTGGCGCTCGCCCTTCGATCGTTGCTCGCCGATCCTGGAGTCGCGACGTCCAGCGCCGCCATCGCCGTTCCTGGTCCGAGGCGTCGCCCGGCCCGGGGCACGCGTTCCCTGGCCGTGCTGCCGTTCGCGTCGAGCGGCACCGATCCCGGCGCCGAGTATCTCGCCGATGGCATCACGGAGAGCGTCATCAACAGCCTGTCGCAGGTTCCGAAGCTGCGTGTCGTCCCACGGAGCCTGGTGTTTCGGTACAAGGGGCGCGAGGTCGATCCTCGAAGCGTGGCGCTGGCGCTCAACGTTCGAACCCTCGTGACCGGCCGCGTCACCGAACTGGATGGCGTGCTGCACAGTCAGGTGGAGCTGATCGATGCCGACACCGAGTCACAGCTCTGGGGCCACAAGTACCAGCATGCGCTTTCGGACGTCTCCGCCGTGCCCGAGGAGATTGCCGCAGGGATCCGAGAGGCGCTTCGCATGCGGGTCAGTGGAAAAGTCAGGAGCAGGCTGCAGCGGCGTGCGACGGTCAGCGGCACGGCGTACCAGGAGTACATTCGAGGCCGGTTCCACTGGAACAGGTGGACGCCGCACGACTTCAGGCTGGCGATCCAGCATTTCGAGAAGGCCATCGAGCAGGATCCCGACTTTGCGCTGGCCTATACGGGCCTGAGCGACGCGTATACCTCGATGGGGTATGTACGGGCACCTTCCACCGGAAGTCGCCATGCCTCGCGCAACGGCCGCGGCGACGAGAGCGCTGGAGCTCGACGACACCCTGGCCGAGGCTCATACGGCGATGGGTATCGGCTACATGATGTACGCGTGGGAGTGGGACAAGGCCGAGCGCGAGTTCCTGCGCGCCATCGAGCTCAACCCACAGTACGCGGTGACCTACACGCTCTATTCGCTCTTTTACGTGGCGTTCGGACGCTTCGATGAAGCGCTGGCGATGGCCAAGCACGCCGCGCAGACCGATCCGCTCTCGCCTCTGGCGCAGATGGCGCCGGCCTGGACGCTGTACTTTGCCCGGCGGTTCAGAGAATCGTTGGACTATCTGCGGCAGCTGATGAGCGTGAACCCCAACTTTACCGAAGCCCGCAGCCTGCTCATGTTCAACTACGAGCAGCTCGGCGAGTTCGAGCGCGCGGGCGAGGCCATGATCGACAACGAGCTTTTCGCGAGACTGCCGCCCGACGAGATGCGGGCGCTCGTCAGCACAGCGGCCGCGGGCGGGCATCAGAGCTACTGGGAAGCGCGGCTTCGGATGCTCGACCTTCCCTGGCCCCAGCGCGCCCCCCTTCGTGACCACCGTCGCCTATGCGGCACTCGGTCGATCCGAGGAGGCGTTTGCCCTCATTGAGCGTGCGCTGGATACGCACAATGGACAGATGATCTTCCTTGGCGTCGATCCCGGGCTCCGAGCCGCTCCACGGCGATCCGCGCTTCGAGCGGGCGGTTGCCAGGCTCGGGCTGCCCGTGGCGCTGTCCTCTCGGGCCTAGCCGACAGTCTCTCCTCGCTCCACGTCATCGGCCGCTGACCGCGAGATCGAGCGGCAGCTTCCTGCATATCGAAGTTCACGAGAGGCGTCTGGCCGGCACCTGGCCGGGATGCCCGGGCCGGCAATCCGAGGTGTAAGCTAACGGGCATGAGGATGCGCCTTTCCGCCGGTCTCCTGACCCTGGCAATCGCATGGCACTGGCCGGCTCTCGCGCAGTCCGTCGAGGCCGACATCCGGAGTGTCATCCTCGCGGTCAACAAGGCCTATGCGCAAAACGATCTGCCGGCCTACTGGTCACACTACGATCCGACGCTGACGCAGTGGTGGCCCGAAGGGCGAGTCGATTTGGCGTCATATCAACGCCAGTGGACCGAGTACATCAACGCGGGCGGACGCGTGCTCGCGGCCGATGTGTCCGATCTCCAGATTCAGATCGACCCGTCAGGTGATGCAGCCGTCGCCACCTACCGTCTTGCGTATCAGGACCAGGGACGCCGACAAAGGCGAGTCGACCCAGGAGATTCAGGAGAGCGACGTGCTGTTCAGACGCGGAAACGCGTCTGGAAGATCGTCCACCTGCACTACTCGAACGTGGCGCACCCAAATAGCGTGTCGTCCTGCGAGGCCCCATGAGCAAACGGGATCGCGATCTGGGCATGGATCGCGCGATCACACGGCGCGATTTCCTGAACGGTGTGGCCGTCGGCTCTGGTGCCCTCGTGCTTGGCCCCTGGCTCTCCGGGTGCGGCACCGGTGAAGAGGCGGTGAAGCCGGTCGGCCGGTCCATCGCCGCCGCCGCGCCCACCGAGTACTATCCGCCGGCCCTCACGGGACTTCGTGGCAGCCACGAGGGTTCCTACACGATCGGCCACGCGCTGAAGGACAGTCAGTATCGGACAGAGGACTATGCCCCTCGGGATACCGGCGAGCGCTACGACCTCATCGTCGTCGGCGGCGGGATCAGCGGGTTGGCCGCGGCGTGGTTCTATCGCGCGCGCCACGGATACCACGAGCCGCATCCTCGTCATCGACAATCACGACGACTTTGGTGGCCATGCGAAACGGAACGAGTTCCGCGCGGGGGGACGCCTGCTGATTGGTTACGGCGGCACGCAGTCGATTCAGAGCCCCGCCAAGTACAGTCGCATCGCCCGTACGCTTCTGAACGATCTCGGCATAGACACCAAGCGCTTTTACACAGCGTTCGATCAGAAACTGTACGACACGCTAGGTCTGGGATCGGCCATCTTCTTCGATCGCGATGTCTTCGGGCTCGACCATCTGGCCGTCGGTGTTGGCGAGGTGCCGTGGCCCAGGCTGCTCGAGACGGCGCCTGTCGCACCGCAGGTGCGCGCCGACATCGTGCGGGTCTACACGGAAGGGGCCGATTACCTGCACGGGATGAGCTCGCCGCAGAAAAAGGCGCTCCTGGCCCGGACCAGCTACCAGGACTACCTGCTGAAGTACGTCAAGGTCGACCCCGCGACGCTTCCGTTTTTTCAGACCGAGCCGCACGATTTGTACGGCGTCGGCATCGATGCCGTGCCGGCACTCGATCTCTGGGCGCTCGGGTATCCGGGCTTCGAGGGGTTGAAGCTCGACCCGGGTCCCGCCCCGGGCATGAGCCGCACGGCGGTGCTCGATCAGGAGGAAGGAGAGCCGTACATCTTCCATTTTCCGGATGGGAATGCGTCGATCGCCCGTCTCCTGATCCGCTCGCTGATCCCTCCCGCGTTGTCCGGCACCACGATGGAGGACATCGTCACTGCGAAGCTCGACTACGCGCGGTTGGACGAGGCGTCGTCTCCGGTCAGGGTTCGCTTGAACAGTACAGCCGTGAACGTGCGCCATGTGGGGCAGGGTGAATCCGGGGTCGAGGTGAGCTACGTGCGAGGCAAGGAGCTGGCGCGCGTGACGGGCGACGCCTGTGTTCTCGCGTGCTGGAACGGTGTCATCCCGTACATCTGTCCGGAGGTGCCTGAGGCGCAGAAAGAGGCCTTGGCGTACGGCGTGAAGGTGCCGCTGGTCTACACCAACGTCGCGCTCCGGAACTGGACCGCCTTCCACAAACTGGGTGTGCAGAGCATTTCGGCACCCGGCGCCTATCACACCTCGATTTCCCTCGATTTCCCGGTGAGCCTCGGCGACTACACGTGTTCAAAGTCGCCATCCGAGCCAGTCCTCGTCCACATGATGCGAACGCCTTGCCTTCCGGGCCTGCCCGCACGCGATCAACATCGCGCTGGCCGCGCCGAATTGCTGGCGACGACCTTCGAGACCTTCGAGCGCAACATCCGCGACCAACTCGGGCGGATGCTGGCGGGCGGCGGGTTCGATCCCGCGCGAGACATCGAAGCCGTCACGGTGAACCGCTGGGCGCACGGCTACACCTACGAGTACAACTCGTTGTGGGATCCGGCGTGGCCGGCGGGGAAGAGCCCGTGCGAGATCGCTCGTCGACGAATCGGCCGGATCGCGATTGCCAACGCAGACGCGGCGGCCTTTGCCTACACCGACGCGGCCATCGATCAAGCTGATCGGGCGGTGACGGAGCTCACCGCGCAGATATCCTGATCGTCAGTACTTCCTGAAAGTCAGATTGATCCGGCCCGTGATGTCGAGCGCCGCCGGCGCCGTGCACGCAAGGATCCGTGACACGCCGTGATGGCGCAGACGGCTTGGGCCTGCCAGCACGAAGGCGTCGCCGGACGAGAGCAGGACGGGCTTTACCGCGTCCTTCCGCTTCAACCCTCCAAGGAGAAAGCGCGCGGTGTCGCCGATCGACACGGAGACAATCGGGACCCCCGCCTCGATCGATTCACGGCTCTCGTCACGATCCTGGTGCAGGCCGAGCCGACCGTCGGCGCTGTAGTGGTTCATCAGGCAGATATCGGGCTCGAATGGGTAACCCACGGCAGTGGCGATGCGGGCGGCGAGCCGCACGAAATCGTGGGGCACTGGGGGCACCGGCTGCCCGTCGACGTCGGTCCTCCGATCTTCGTACTTGTAGGTCGCGGCATTCCAGTGCCGGCCCAGACACAGCATATCGAGGTGCATCATGCCGCCCCCGCGAACGCGCGGCCGGTACGGGCCAGCGGATTCGCTCGCGACCTCGCGGCATCGGATAAGCAACGCCTGCTGCTCCGCAATCGACAGGAAGTGCACAAGGTGAAAGGCCGCCTCACCGTGCTCGACGATGACCGCCGGCTCGTCGTCGGGCAACAGCCGCACCGCGTTACTCCTTGATGGCAGCCACCGCCGAAATCATTCCGCCATCGTACTCGCCCTCTCGCGATCGCACCACCTGAAGAGGCGCCACGAGCGTGGACAACTCGCCCGGCTCCAGCAGAAAGATGCGACGCCGGGGGCCCGGGCGCCCAATCTGATGCACCGTGAACGTCTGGTACAGCAACAGGCCGCCTGGCGCGAGCGCCCGTCTCAACGCGGGAAACAGCGGGCGATGCAGATAGTTGACGACGAGGATCGCATCGTAGCGGTCGCTTCCGAGGTCGACGTCGCCCTTCTCCAGCTCGATGACATCTGCCTTGATCGGCAGGCTCAGCTTCGACGCCGTGTCGGCGAGCTCAGACATCTTGTCGGTGTCGGCGTCGATCGCGTGTACGTCGAATCCCGCGGCGGCCAGGAGCAGCGCGTGGCGCCCGCGGCCGGCCGCGACATCCAGGACGGTTGTTCGGCCGCGCATCAGGTCAGCGTTGTCGAGCAACCACGTAGCCGGTCCGCTCACCTTGGTCGGGCCAAAGGCTCGGGCGCCGCGCCACCCCGACATGCCGCCTGCGAGATTGAGAATCGCCGGAAACCCTGCACGGGCGAGCCACTCGGCTGCGACCTGGCTCCGAACGCCATGCTCGCAGTACACGAGCACCGGCGTGAGGTCGCGATCCAGAACGGCCGGCGCGGAGGCGAGAAGCGATAAAGGCAGAAGACGCGATCCCGCGATGTGCCCGAGCCTCTCGTGCTCCTCGGGCGTGCGAACGTCGAGGATCTGCAGCGCCCCATCGCGGGCGAGCGCTTCGGCCTCGGTCGCGTCGACGTTGCGGACGGGCGCTCGAGGTTCGCTCACAGATTCCGTATCGGCCATTCGAACGCTTCCGCGCACTCCGAGAGCGGTTTTCAGCGATCGTACGACTCGCGGCGGCCCGCAGGTGACAGCCTCACCAGGTAGCGTTCGGGGTCTCGCCAGAATAGGTGCCTCAGCTCGGCCAGCGAGGTGGCGCCGCCGTAGCTGATGGACGAGCAGAGGTGCTTGATCATGTCTTGAAAGACCGAACGCGCCGATCCGCGCGCCGGTACGCTGATCTCGAGCCCTTCGGCACCGAGTGCCTGCAGGTCCACGAGGTCAGAATCCTCGACGTCGAGACGATCGCGAATTGCCCCGATGGAGGCCATTCCGCGCAACACCTTGAAGGGCACCTGTACGACCTTCTGGGATTCGGGCAGCAGCACCGACTTGTGGACGATTTCCCCCGGCGCCTCTTCGGTGCCGGCAAAGACGCTCCCGAGCATCACAGAGTCACCGCCGAACAGAAGAGCCTCCGCGACGCTGCCGTCCCGGCGGACACCTCCGTCGGCGATGAGCGGCACGCGCCCTCCCGCGGCGATGCAGCATTCGACCAGCGCATGCAGCTGGGGGACGCCGAAGCTGGTGTTGATGCGCGTCGTGCAGCCGCCTCCAGGACCAATGCCCACCTTGACGGCGCTGACGCCGCGCTCGATCAGGAATCGGACTCCTTCGGCCGTGGCGACATTGCCGGCGATGAGATCGACGTCGCCAAATCGCTGCCGAAACTGCTCGATGGCCTCGGCCATCACGATCGAGTGGCCGTGCGCGATGTCGATGGCGATGAGGTCTACTCCAGCCCGAATCAGGTCGGCGGCGCGCTCGAGATAGTCGCCCTTCGCCCCGATTGCTGCGCCCACGCGCAGGCGGCCCAATGGATCTCGCGTGGCAGCGGGCAGACGCTTCTGCTTCAGGATGTCGCGTGAGGTGACCAGCCCCACGAGCGTGCCGTCGGCGGAGACGAGCGGCAGCTTCTTCACCTTGGTCTCGATCATCGCGCGCTCGGCCTCGTCGAGGGGCAGCGGGGCGGCCCTGACGACGAGCCGTTCGAGCGGGGTCATGCGGTCGGCAACCGTGAGTGCCTTGCCGCTCCGCGTGTCGAGGAACCGCACGTCGCGTTCCGTGAGCAGACCCTTGAGCTTCTTCGCCTCGTCCACAACGACGAGCGTGCCGACGCGGGATCGGGTCATCGCGTCGAGGGCCGTCGCCAGCGTTGCCGAGGGGGCGATGGTGTAGGGATCGGCGATGACCCCGTGCTGCGTCCGCTTCACGATCTCGACTTCACGCACTTGTGCGTCGATGTCACCGCTCCGGAAGCCGCGGTCGATGATGCCGAGACCGCCTTCTTCCGCCATCACAACGGCCATCGGTGCCCGCGTCACGGTGTCCATGTTGGCGGACACGATGGGGCGTGCGAGCGTGATGCGAGGTGTCAGACGCGAGCTCAGGTCGATCACCTTCGGGTCGCGTCGCTCGACCACGCTGAACTGCGGACGGAACAGAAAGTCGTCGAACGTGCAGCCGCGCACCGCCTCGAGAAGCGCGGCGGCAGAGTTTGCGTCGACGTCGGCGACACGGGCAGCTGGCTTCATGGATGAATCCTGGCTCTCACGGTAGTGTACAAGCGATGCGCCGGGTTGGCGCAGCTCTTCAGACTAGGTGACCACCGGGTCGTACGCGAGATTGGGCGTCAGCCAGCGCTCGGCTTCGTCGAGGCTGACGCCCTTGCGGCGTGCGTAATCCTTCAGCTGATCCTCGCCGATCCGGCCCACGGTGAAGTATCGGGCATCGGGATGGCTGAAGTAGAGGCCACTGACGCTCGCCGCGGGCAGCATCGCGCACGACTCCGTCAGCGAGATTCCCGCCTCGGACGCGTCGAGGATGGAGAAAAGTTGTATTTTCTCACTGTGATCCGGGCACGCAGGGTACCCGAACGCCGGTCGAATGCCGCGATAGCGCTCGGCCAGCAAGTCCTCGAGCGCCAAGGCTTCCGCCGAACCGTAGCCCCAATCGACCCGCGCCCGGCGGTGAAGCAGTTCGGCGCCCGCTTCGGCAAGCCGGTCGGCGAGCGCTTTGACGATGATGGCCGAGTAGTCGTCGTGCTCGGCTTCGAACTCCCGGACGAGGTCCTCCGCACCGATGCCTGCGGTGACGGCGAATGCTCCGAGATAGTCATGAACAGCACTCGCGAGAGGGGCGACGAAGTCGGACAGCGATAGATTGCGCATGCCCGATGACGGCCGTTCCTGTTGTCGCAGCATCGGGAATCGGACCAGCTCGCGCGCTCGCCCCTCATCCGCAAAGCCCACGATGTCGTCACCGTCGCTGGCTGCTGGCCAGAAGCCGTAGACACCGCGCGCTTGCACACGCCCCTCGGCGACAATCCGATCGAGCAGCCGGGTGGCATGATCGTAGAGCTCGCGTGCGGCCGAGCCGTATTGCGGGTGATCGAGGATGGCGGGGAATCGACCCTTCAACTCCCATGCCACGAAGAAGAACGTCCAGTCGATGTACGGCACGAGTTCAGACAGTGCGAGATTCACGAGACGACGGCCGATGAAGGAGGGTCGAGCGGGATCGAAACTCGCCCAGGCGGACTCGAAATCGGTTGTCCCGCGCTTCCGCGATCGGCAGCAGCGGACGGCGCGTGCGCGCTCCGTATTTTTCTCTCAGAGCAATCTGACCGCTGCGCGTGCGTTCGAGGAACGTCTCCCGGTTCGTCCCGAGCAGGCTGGAAACGACGTCCACGACGCGTGAAGCGTCCAGCACGTGTACGGTCGGTCCGCTGTACTCCGGCGCAATCTTCACTGCCGTGTGCTCAGGGCTCGTCGTGGCCCCGCCAATCAGCAGGGGGAGCCTCAGGTGCCGGCGTTCCATTTCGCGCGCCACATACACCATCTCGTCGAGCGACGGCGTAATGAGCCCGCTCAAGCCGATGCAGTCCGCCTGCCGCTCCCGCGCGGTCTCGAGGATGCGATCGCACGCCACCATGACGCCGAGATCCACGACCTCGTAGTTGTTGCAGCCCAGCACGACGCCCACGATGTTCTTGCCGATGTCGTGGACGTCGCCTTTCACGGTCGCCATCACGATCTTGCCCTGCGGTCGTGCCGGCAGGCCGCTCCGCTGTTTTTCTTCCTCCATGAACGGCTGGAGGTACGCCACGGCCCGCTTCATCGCGCGGGCGCTCTTGACGACCTGCGGCAGAAACATCTTGCCGGCGCCGAAGAGGTCGCCCACCACCTTCATGCCGTCCATCAGCGGGCCTTCGATGACATCGAGCGGACGTCCGTACTTCGAGCGCGCTTCTTCGGTATCGTCCTCGATGTAGTCGACCACGCCGTGAACGAGCGCGTGAGCCAGCCGCGCCTCCACGGACGACTGTCGCCATGCCTCATCCGCGACCTGTGTATCCGCCTGCGCCCTGGACCGTCTCCGCAAACTGCACCAACCGCTCCGTGGCGTCCGGCCGGCGGTTGAAGATCACGTCCTCGACGCGCTCGAGCAGGTCGGCTGGGATGTCTTCGTACACCGTGAGCTGTCCGGCATTCACGATGCCCATGTCCATCCCGGCGCGAATGGCGTGATAGAGGAACGCGGCATGCATGGCCCGGCGTACGGCTTCGTTGCCGCGAAACGCGAACGAGAGGTTGCTGACCCCGCCGCTCACTTTGACGCCAGGGCAGGTCTCTTTGATGACGCGCGTGGCTTCGATGAAATTGATCGCATAGCTGGCGTGCTCCTCGAGGCCGGTCGCCACCGCCAGAATGTTGGGATCGAAGACGATGTCGGACGGATCGAAGCCCGCGCGCTCGGTCAACAGCCGGTAGGCCCGCTGGCAGATGGCGACCTTGCGCTCGATCGTGTCGGCCTGCCCGGTTTCGTCGAAGGCCATCACGATCACTGCTGCGCCAAACCGTCGAACCAGCTGCGCCTTCGCGAGGAAATCGTCTTCGCCCTCCTTGAGGCTGATCGAGTTGACGACCGGCTTACCCTGCACGCACTTGAGGCCAGCCAGAATCACCGACCACTTCGAGCTGTCGATCATCACCGGGACACGCGCGATCTCCGGTTCGGTCGCAATGAGATTCAGGAAGGTCGTCATGGCCAGCTCGGAATCGAGCATGCCTTCATCCATGTTGACGTCGACGAGATTCGCGCCGGCGCGCACCTGCTCGACGGCGACGTCGCCGGCTTCCGTGTACTGATCCGCGCGGATCAATCGGGCAAATCGCGCCGACCCCGTCACGTTCGTGCGCTCGCCGATCATCTGAAAATTGCTGTCGGGCCGAATGGTCAGCGGTTCGAGTCCCGCCAACTGCGTGTACGGTTCGGAAGCCGGCGGTCGGCGCCTGGGCGGAAGAGTCCTGACGGCGGCGGCGATGGCCCGGATGTGGTCTGGTGTCGTGCCGCAGCAGCCGCCGACGATGTTGACGAAGCCGCTTCGGGCGAAATCCTCGAGGAGCGCGGCCGTCTCCGCCGCCTGCTCGTCGTACTGCCCGAAGGCATTCGGCAGCCCCGCATTCGGATAGCAGGTCACCCACGTGTCGGCCAGCCGCGAGAGCTCCGCCAGATACGGCCGCATCTCGTGCGCGCCGAGCGCGCAATTCAACCCCACGCTGAGCGGGCGGGCGTGCCGGACGGAGATCCAGAACGCATCCAGCGTCTGACCTGAGAGCGTACGGCCGCTGCGATCCGTGATCGTCACCGAGATCATCAGCGGCAGCTCGACGCCCTTTTCGTCGAACACCTCTTGGATGGCGACGATGGCGGCCTTGGCGTTCAGCGTGTCGAAGATCGTTTCGACGAGCAGCACGTCCACGCCCCCGTCGATGAGCCCGCGAGCCTGTTCGGCGTACGCGGCGGCCATCTGGTCGAATGTCGCGCCGCGCAGCGCCGGATTGTTGACATCCGGCGAGATCGAGAGCGTCTTGTTGGTCGGGCCCATCGAACCGGCCACGAATCGAGGCCGTTCCGGCGTGCGTCGCGACCAGTCGTCGGCCGCGGCACGCGCCAGCCTGGCGGCGGCGACGTTCATCTCGTACACGAACGCTTCGAGACCGTAGTCGGCCTGCGCGACGGCCGTGCACGTAAACGTGTTCGTCTCGATCAGGTCCGCGCCCGCCTCCAGATACGCATCGTGAATGGAGCGGACGACGTTGGGCCGGGTGAGGGATAGGACGTCGCCGTTCCCCTTGAGGTCGTGCGCGTGCGTGCGGAACCGCTCGCCGCGAAAGTCGGCTTCCTCGAGCCTGGCGCGCTGCAGCATCGTGCCCATCGCGCCGTCGAGCACGAGAATGCGCTCCGTCATCAATCGGTCGAGCTGTCGATGACGATCGGAAACCATCAGGTCCTTCCCTGGACGTTGCCGCGGCGGTGCGGGCGGGTAGCGCCCGGCTTCTGGCCGCTGGCCACGAGCACGGTGAACGGGCCGCCGGCGCGCCGCGCGCCCACGCCAACCTTCACGCCTTTCAAGCCGGCATTCTTCAGGAGCCCTGTCAGATCGCGATCGGAAAATCCGAGCCAGCGGTCGCCAAGCCGTTCGCGAACCCACGTTTCGTTGTGGGTCCGGAGATCCAGCACCAGGACGCTCCCGCCGGGTCTCGTGACGCGACAGGCTTCCGCCATCACCTGCGCGGGCTCGACCACGTGGTGGAGCGCCTGGGAGAGCAGGGCCACGTCCACGGTCTCGCGGGCGAGCGGCAGGCGATCGAGCTCGCCGCGCTTCCAGAGGATGTTGGTGACGTGCCGCCGCGAGGCCAGGGCCTGCGCGCGCGCGAGCACGGCGGCCGATCGATCGACGGCCACCACGCGACGCGCCCATCGGGCAGCCTCAATGGCGAGATAGCCCTCGCCGCAGCCCAAATCGGCCACGGTGACGGGCGGGAGCAGCCGCCCGAGAGCCCGTGCCCAGGCGGCCCAACTGCGCCCCGGTACGAGTTGACGCTCCTCGGTGCCGTGCGTCTCGAAGTTCTCCTTCCGCAGCCGCAGCACCTCCTGCAGCCGGGCGTCATCGGTTCGGACGGCCTCGTCGCCGGCGATCTCACGGAACTCGGTCCGGAGCAGCGCCCAGAGCGCCGACGGATCTTCGCCGCGCGCCTCGTCCGGGAGCCGGTAATAGGTGTATCCTCCGTCGCGCGACTCCACCACGAGGCCGGCATCACGCAAGAGGCCCAGATGACGGGATACGCCCGACTGCGCGAGACCGAGAATGGACGTCAGCTCGGTCACGTTGAAGCGGTCCGCCGTCAGGGCGCGCAGAAGCCGCAGCCGGACGGGATCGCCGAGCAGCCGGAAGAGCGATGTCGGACACGATATCAACAAATCTACATGAGATGATTTGTATCTGACAACCACCGTTGGATGAGTCGCGTGAAGCCGGTCGCGAGGCGTCAATGCTGCCGGGAGGCTGAAAGAACGTGCAGCATGACCATGAAATCGTGCACGAGATGCACGATTCGTGACGACACGACGGCACGAAACATGTGATGTTTCTGCACGTCAAACGGCGTTATTTGCGCAGATTAGACAAGCCGGGCATAATGCTTCGGGTTGAAACGGCCGGTCAGAACTGTGCAGACGGGTGTGGGCTGGAGGGAGGACGCGATGGGGTCGGCAAGCTTTCGAGAGGCGATCAAGGAAATCACCGAGCGTGAACTCGCGGGGGGCTCGGCCAAGAGCGGTCAGCCGCCGCCGAGAGGGCGCGACGTGTTTGGCAGTCTGACGTTCAACGACGAGGTCCAGAAGGCCCGCCTGCCCGCGGACGTCTATCGCACCCTGCGGCGCACCATCATCAACGGTGAATCCCTCGACGTCTCAGTCGCCGACATCGTCGCCTCGGCGCTCAAGGATTGGGCAGTCGACGCCGGGGCCACGCACTACACCCATTGGTTCCAGCCGATGACGGGTATCACGGCCGAGAAGCACGACTCGTTTCTCAGCCCCACGGCCGACGGGAGAGCCGTGGCAGAGTTCAGCGGAAAGGAACTGATTCGAGGCGAACCGGATGCCTCGAGTTTCCCCTCCGGCGGGATGCGCTCCACGTTCGAAGCGCGCGGCTACACGGCGTGGGATCCGACGAGTGCGCCGTGGCTTCTGATGAGCCCGAACGGCGCCACCCTGGTCATCCCGACGGCTTTCGTCAGCTGGACCGGCGAAGCGCTGGACAAGAAAACGCCGCTGCTTCGATCGATGGAAGCGCTCTCCACGCAGGCGGTCCGCATTCTCCGTCTGTTCGGCTCCACGGCGAAGCGCGTGACGACGACCTGCGGCCCCGAGCAGGAGTACTTTCTCATCGATCGCAATTTCTACTTCGCTCGTCCGGATCTCATCAACGCGGGACGGACGCTCTTCGGCGCGAAGCCCCCGAAGGGCCAGGAGATGGAAGACCACTACTTCGGGTCCATCTCCGAGCGCGTGCTGGCGTTCATGATGGACGCCGAGACCGAGCTCTACAAGGTGGGTGTGCCCGTCAAGACACGGCACAACGAAGTCGCCCCGAGCCAGTACGAGGTCGCTCCCATCTTCGAGAACGCCAATGTGGCGACCGATCACCAGATGATGACCATGGAGGTGCTGCGGCGCGTGGCGCCGAAGTACGGGCTCACCTGTCTGCTCCACGAGAAGCCCTTTGCCGGCGTCAACGGATCGGGCAAGCACCTCAACTGGAGCATGGGCGACGACCTGGGGAACAACCTGCTCAACCCGGGGGACACGCCACATGACAACATCCAGTTCCTGGTCTTCTGCGCGGCCATCCTCCGGGCGGTCAACAAGTGGCAGGGGCTGCTCCGGATGAGCATTGCCAGCGCCGGCAATGATCACCGGCTCGGCGCCAACGAAGCGCCCCCGGCGATTCTCTCCATCTTCCTCGGCGACATGCTGACCGACATTTTCGAGCAGATCGAAAATGGCGGCGCGAAGAGCACCAAACAGGGCGGCATTCTCGAAACGGGCATTACCGTGCTGCCGAAGCTGCCTCGCGATGCGGGCGACCGTAATCGCACCAGTCCCTTCGCCTTCACGGGCAACAAGTTCGAGTTCCGCGCCGTCTCGTCGAACCAGAGCATCGCGTTCCCCAACATTGCCTTGAACCTGGCCGTCTGCGAGGCCCTCGACTACGTGGCGACCGAGCTCGAGAAGGCGACGTCGGGACCGAAGGCGGTGAGCCTGGCGGAGGCCGTCGGCAAGCTCCTGCCGAGCCTGATCAAGGAGAACAAGCGGATCATTTTCAACGGCAACAACTATTCGCAGGAATGGGAGGACGAAGCCAAGCGACGGGGCTTGCAGAACCTCCGCAACACCGTGGACGCGCTGCCCGAGATCGTCAAGCCTGAGGTGCTCGAGGTGTTCGAGCGCTTTCACGTGCTGAACGAGCGCGAAGTGCGCGCCCGATACGAGGTCGCTCTCGAGAACTACAACAAGACGCTCAACGTCGAAGGTCAGCTGATGGTGCTGATGGCGAACCGCTACATCCTGCCTGCGGCGCTTCGCTACCAGGGGCAAGTGGCCAGCACGATTGCCTCGGTGACCGCGGCAGGTGGCTCGTGCAAGGAGCTGAAGAAGGCGCTGGACGAAATCGGCCGGCTCACCGACGAGCTGAAGCGCCAGACCGATGCGCTCGACCACGCGCTGGATCACTCGGACGGTACCGCCGAGTCGCACGCCAAGTACTTCCGCGACAAGATCGTGCCGCTGATGGTCTCGCTCAGGGAGACGGGCGACGCGCTGGAGTGCGTGGTGCCGTACGACCTCTGGCCGCTTCCGACGTATCAGGAGATGTTGTTCGTGAAGTAAGCGACGGTTCACGGTTCGAGGACGCGCGGTGTGTCGCGCGCCCTCGAACCGCGATATGAATCAGCCGGCAATCGCCCGCAGCCCTCGCACCAGCCGCGTCATTCCCTCTTCGACCGTCTGCTCATCCAGCGCGCCGTAGCCGACCCTCAGCGCGCAGCCTTGCGTGTAGCCGAAGGCGCTGGCCGGCAGTGTGGCGACACGGTGCTCGCGCACCAGACGCTCGGCGACACTCTGCGCGTTCTCTGCTGTTCGCACGCCGACGAACAGGTAGAACGCCCCCGCCGGCGGGACGACCTCGCACACATCGGAGGCGTCCGCCAGATAGGCCAGGGCCATTCGTCTCACCGCGTCGAACGCCTGGGCATGCGCACGGCAGTACCCGCTGCCCGTGCGGACGGCTGCGAGGGCAGCCGCCTGTGACGGGCCGGGTGGACATACAATCACCGTGTCCTGCACCTTGGCGAGCGCGTCACTGAGCCGCGCGGGCACGACCATGTAACCCACGCGCCAGCTCGCCATGCCGTAGGCCTTCGAAAACGAGTACATGGAAATGGTGTGATCGCCGGCGCCGGGCAGCGACCCGGCGGAGAAATGACGCGCATCGCCGTAGGTGAAGTACTCGTAGATCTCGTCGCTCATGTGGTACACGCCGTGCTCGGCGCAGAGCGCATTGATGGCGGTGAGCGTCGATCGGGAATAGACCGCGCCGGTGGGGTTGTTCGGCGAGATCGTGACCACGGCGCGCGTTCGCGACGTCATGGCACGACGAATGGCGTCCAGATCGGGCTGGAACATCCGGTCGGTCGGGACCGGGACAGTGCGGCAGCCCACCATGTCCACGGCCATTTCATGGTTGAAGTAGTAGGGCGCGAGCAGAATGATCTCGTCGCCAGGATCCGAGATGGCCAGCAGCGCATGCACGAACGCCATGTTGGCGCCCGCCGTCACGACCACGCGGCTGTCCGGTTGCACGCGGACCCCGTTGTCGCGCAGCAGCTTGGTCTCGAGCGCCTCGATGAGCGCCGGCGATCCTTCCACGGGTCCGTACTGATGGTTTGAGGCCTCGGCGAAGAAGTCGCCGAGCGCGGCCAGAGCTTCCGGGGGAGGCGGATAGGCCACGACGCCCTGGCCGAGAGCAATCGTCCCCGGAGTCTTGTCCGCAAGATCACCGATGATCGGAATGATGGGCGGCTGGACCGCCAGCAGGCGACGCGAGCCGCGCGAGTGCGATTCGAGATGGATGGCCACGAGTAGCTCCCCGGGAGAAAGCGCGAGTGTATCAGAGGCGCTCGGCAGGTCCCGCGAGTTGGCTGGTGCGTAACGCGTGACGAGGATGAGATCGCAACCGATGTCCGGTCGAGCCCAAGGCAGGTTCCGTGCCGCCACGGTCGTCCTGGTTCTGGCGGGAGCCGTGCTGGGCGGCCAGGGCGCCTTTCATCAGAATGCGGAAGGCTGGACGCTCGTGGTCCTTGGCATTGCGCAGGACGCCGGCGTTCCACAGCTGGCGTGCCAGCAACCGCGATGCGTGGAGATGCGTGCCGGACGACGGCAAGCGGAAAAGGTGTCGTCGATCGGTCTCGTCAATCGATCGTTGAACCGCGCGTATCTCTTCGATGCCACACCGGATTTTCCTGCGCAGGCCGACCGCTTGAGCAACGGCCGCCCGCTCGACGGCATTTTTCTGACGCACGCCCACATCGGTCACTACACAGGGCTGATGTATCTCGGCAAGGAATCCGTGGCGGCTCGAGGGGTGCCCGTGTACGGCACCCGCCGCATGGGGCAATACCTCAGCACGAACGGGCCGTGGAGCCTGCTCGTCAAGGACCAGCACATCGTGACTCGCATCGTCGAACCGGACAAGCCAGTGCAGCTCGAAACCGATCTCCGGGTGACGGCCTTCGTCGTGCCTCATCGAGACGAGTTCACCGACACCGTGGGGTATCTCATCGAGGGCCCGCGTGCGCGGGCCATCTTCATTCCCGACATCGACCGCTGGGAACGATGGGACCGCAGTATCCGCGCAGTTGGCGAATCAGGTGGACCTGGCGTTCCTCGACGGGACGTTCTCGTCAGCCGACGAGGTGAGAGGACGGCGGATCGAAGAAATCCCTCATCCGATGGTGCCGGAGACGCGCGCGCTGCTGAAAGGCGCGCGAGCAAAGCTGTGGTTCATCCATCTCAATCACACGAACCCCGCTCTCGAGGACGCAGTCGATGTCGCACGAGAAGGGATGGAGTTCCCGCTCTGATCGAATCAGGCGCCGCCCTTCTTGCGGTCTTCCCAATCTTCGATCGTCGTCGGCCAGTCGTCCTTGAGCAATCGCGAAAAGGCCCGATCCGCGAGCAGGCGGCCCCCGGTCTGGCAGCCGGCGCAGTAGTTGGATTCGTTCTGGGCATGGACGATGCGTTGGATTGGTCGTCCGCAGACCGGGCACGGTTTCCCGTACCGTCCATGAACCGCCATGGCTTCGTGAAACGCGGTGACCTTTTCCGGAAATCCCTCGCCGACTTCCGTCCGCAGACGGGCGATCCATTCGCCCAGCACCCGCTCGGTCGCCTCGTGAAGCCGCGCGATCTCCTCGTCTGTCAGATGACGGGTCTGCTTGAGCGGCGAGAGGCGGGCATGATGGAGAATTTCGTCGGAATAGGCGTTGCCGATGCCGCTCAGAATGTGGGGGTCGGTCAGCGCGCGCTTGAGCGTGTGATTTTCTGCGGTGAGCGCTTGCTTAAAGGCCTGGGGACTCGATTCAATCACCTCGAGCCCGCCGGGGTCGTGGGAGGCGAGTGCCTCGCGGCTTCCCACCACGAAGAGCGAGGCGCGGCGTTTCGAGCCGGCTTCGGTGAACAGCACGGACCCGTGCTCGAAGTCCAGCGCGGCGAGCCCAAGCTTCCGGATCAACACCGGAGGGGGCGTGCCCGCCTCGCGGGCCCTCCACCGCAGGCGGCCGGCAATCATCAGGTGAACGACGAGGAACGAGCCGTTGTCGAACCCCATCGCGATGCGTTTCCCGATGCGGTGGACCGACGTCAGGGTGCGACCCTCGATGGCAGACAGGGGTGGGTCTACCGACCGCAGCACGAACGGACTGGCCAGACGGACACGGTCGAGCTTGTGGCCCAGCACGATCCGCCTCAAGGCCTCGACGTAGACGACGATATCGGGCAGCTCGGGCACGGTGCGGTCCTGCCGTTTCAGCTATGATCGGGCGGGTCGGTCGGCTCGGCGTGATCGACAGGATACGAAAGAGGTGAGTCTATGCGAGTGGTCATGATGATGTGCCTGGTTTTGGCGTGTACGGCGTTGATTGGCGCGAGTGGCGCGGTCGCGCAGGAACTGAAGCCTGGGGATGCGGCACCGGATTTCAGCTTGCCTGGTTCGGATGGGAAGACCTACAGCCTTGCCGACTTCAAGGGGAAGCGCGCGGTCGTCGTCGCGTGGTTTCCGAAGGCCTTCACCGGCGGATGCACGGCTGAGTGCAAGTCCATGAAGGAGACCGGACCCGCGCTCCGTCAGTTCGACGTCGCCTACTTCACCGCCAGCGTCGACCCGCCGGAAACGAACAAGCAGTTCGCCGAATCGCTCGAGCTCGACTTTCCGATCCTGAGCGACCCGGCACGGACCGTCGCGAAAGCCTACGGAGTAGTCCCCGACGACGCCCGGGGGGCGCGTGCGATGGACTTTCTACATCGGTACCGACGGCAAGATTCTCTATATCGACAAGCAGGTGAAAACGGCCACACACGGCCAGGACATGGCAGCACGGCTGAAGGAGCTGGGGATTCCAACCTCGCACTGAAAGGTTGGCGTGGCTGTTGCGACGCGCTGTCAGGTCGTCGGTGGCGGCGCGGGGGACGGGTACGCACCCAGGAAGAACCGGAACGGTCTGCCGTCCGGGGACTGGTCGTCGTGATAGCGGGCGACGAGTTGCGCGATTGTGTCCGCCAACTCCTCGAAGAACGCCGCCCGGTGGCGAGCTGAAGCGAAGCGAACGTCAGTCGCCAACGTCAGCGTCGCAAGCCGCTTGTGTTCGGATTCCGCCCGTCCGGTCAGCTCGCCAATTTCTCGCACGGCCCGTCCGGCAGTTGCCATCAAGTCGGTCGCGCTGAACCGATCCTGGGCCGCTTCGACCGTGGGTCCTAGCGTACCCAGCGCTTCGGGGCTGATGAGATACGATCGGGCGGTCGCGCGCACGACGCGCTCGGTGCAATTGCCTTTACGCCGTTCTTCGACCAGCTCCACAAACCCGGCTTTTTCCAGTGCCCGGAGGTGATAGTTCAACCGCTGTCGCGGCAGATCGAGCTTGCGGGCCAGGCTGGACGCCGATTGGGGCTCGCGAAGCTCCCCGAGCAGCATCAGCCTGGCAGGGTGGAGCATGGTGGCGGCCCGTTGCGGGCTGCGAACGACATCGAGCGGTAGCGCGGGATTCATTCATCGGGAGTCTACGAGCCGACAGAAATATCTGTCAAGATCGCCTGCTGGCGATTTCATCACGCCTGAGGCGACCGAACGCCGGCCTTCGAACGTCAAAAAGACGCGCATGGGATTTCTCGACCGACTGCGTTCCCAGCCTGACTGGAAACATGAAGACGCCGCCGTCCGACTGTCCGCCGTCACCGGCCTGGATGGCGCCGAACAGGAGATCCTGGCCCTCGTTGCGCGTGACGACAGCGACCCGCGCGTGAGACGGGCGGCCGTTCGACGTCTGACCGACATTGACCAGCTCGCGCTCGCCAGCCGCAACGACCCGGACGAGACCGTCAGGCTCGAGGCGTCCCGGGGGCTTCTCGCCTTCTCGCTCGATGCTCAGGACGAGGCGCTCGCGCTCAAGGCGCTCGGGGCGATCAGCAGCGCCAAAGATCTCGTGCAGGTCGCGAAGTCGGCCATCCTCGAATCGGTCAGTCTTGCGGCGCTTGCCCGCTCCCCCGACATAAAGGCCCGTGCGAGCATCGCCCGCAGGAGCGTGCATGCCGCGACCCGGCTCGGGGCGCTGGCGGCCATCGACGACGCCGTTGGAGCTCGCGGCAATCGCTTCGCGCACGGAGCATCGGGATGTCGGCGTCGCCGCGCTCGAACGAATCGACGATGCCTCTTTGCTGGCCCGCGTGGCAGATCGGGCGCGGGACAAACAGGTCGCCCGGCGCGCCGCGCAGCTCCGGCAGCCGCCGAAGGGCGGGTCAGCTCCCTCGCCCGACGTGCCCCGGACCGACCGCCGGCTCCAGACGGAGCTGTGCGACGCGGTTGCCGCGCTGACCACCCACGAGGATCTCGAACAGCTGGAAGCCCGGCTGAGTTCCGCGCTGGAGAGTTGGAACGACCTGATCCCCGATGTAGACGACGACCTTGCGGAGCGCTTCCAGGCCGCGTGTGAGGCCGCGCGCCGGCAATCGAGCACGCTCCTGGCGACGCGTCGCGAAGCTGAGCGGGTGTCACACTACCGGACTTGAGATCCTCACCGCGCGAACGGCAGTCTGTGCGGCGCTCGATTCGGCCAGGGGAGATGAGCCCGCGGAGTTCCTGGACGCCCTCCAGCAATCATGGTTCGGGCAGGGACCGCTTTCCGAGCCTGACGCCGCTCGGATGGAGCGGCGATTTCAGGAAGCACGTGACGGCGTATCAACGACGACGGGACTCCTGGGGGACGGGCATGGAATCGCTGGCGCGAATCGCGGAGGAAATCGAGCAGCTTGCACAAGACGGGCGCGGTGTTCCGAGGCGACCGGGCGGCCCTCGAGCGATGGGGTGTCCTCGCGCGAGAATGGCGGGCGTTGCCCGTGGCGCTGGTTGAAGCGCACAGCGCCCAGGCCGAAGCTGTTCGGCTGCTCGAGAGCCGGCTGGCGGAGCGCGAAGCCGAAGCGCGGGCCGAGCGCGAGCGCCGGCAGCGCAACAACCTCTCCCGCCTCGAGCAGTTCTGCGGCGAGACGGAAACGATGCTGTCGGCATCGCCCGCGCTCAAGGACGTTTCCCGGCGCCAGCGGCAGATCCAGTCCCTTCTCGAGAACCCGCCGACGCTTCCCACAAAGCTCGACCAGGACGCGGTCATCGAGCGGCTGAAGGGACTGCAAGCGCGCCTGGGCTCCGCGGCTTCAGGAGCTTCGCGAGATCGACGATTGGGAGCGCTGGGCGAATGTCGGTGTGCAGGAAGAGCTGTGTGCCCGCGTCGAAGCGCTCGGATCGGTGACCGATCCGGCCGTGATCGCCCGCGAGCTGCGTGACATCGAGCAGCGGTGGCGGCAGGTCAGTGCCGTCCCGCGCGAGAAGGCTCAGGCTCTCTGGCGCCGCTACCGCACGGGCACGACGCGGTGCGGGGGCGGCTCAACGAGCACTTCGCGCGTCTGGCCGTTGAGCGAACGGAAAACCTGCGCCGCAAGGAGGCACTCGTGGCTCAGGCCGAGGCCCTCTCAGGATCGTCCGATTGGATTCGCACGGCGGAAGCGATTCAGCGCCTGCAGGCTGAGTGGAAGACGCTCGGCACCGCGGCTCCGGCCGACGAACGGGCCGTCTGGCAGCGGTTCCGCACCGCGTGCAACTTGTTTTTCACCCGGCGTCGTGAGGACCTGGTCGATCGCAAACGAGCCTGGACCGAGAACTACTCCCGCAAGGAGGCGCTGGCGGTTCGCGCCGAGGCCCTCGCCGAATCGTCGGACTGGGACGCGGCGGCCGCGGAAATCCGCAGGCTGCAGGCCGAGTGGAAAACGATCGGCCCGGTACGTCGCAACCGCTCCGAGGCTATCTGGCAGCGGTTTCGCGGTGCCTGCGATCGCTTCTTCGAGCGCTATCAGCAACGAGGACAAGCCGACCTGCAGCAGCGCCTCGTCGATCGTGACGCGCTCTGCCGCGAGCTCGAGAGGCTCGCCACACTGGAGCTCCCGACCGATCAGATCGCCGATCTCGCGCCGCGCCTGGACAATCTCCACGCGCGATGGCAGCGCAGCCCGCCCGTTCCGCGCGCGCCGCTCGCCGATCTGGAGGCCCGCTTCAAGGCCGCTCTCGAGCGCGTGGCGGCGGTGCACGCCGACACCCTCCGCGGATCGGCTTACGATGCCGATCGGAATCGGCAACTCATGGAGGAACTGTGCGCCCGGGTCGAAGCTCTGGCCGGGACTCCAGTGCCGAGCAGGCTTCGCCGGCGGCGGTCCTGGCGGCGCGCTGGCGCGAAGCGCTCGCTTCCACTACGATCGGCGGTCGGGTGGACGACGATGCGCGGGTACGTGCCGCAATCCGTGAGGTGCGGGAGGCGCGTGACGCCTGGGAGCGGATTGGCTATGTGCCCGATTCTGCCCGGCGTACGCTCGCAGAGCGGTTCGAGCGAGCCTGCCGCCGGTTCTTCGATCAGCGTCAACGCTCCGGCTCCGCACCTCCGGTCGGCGCCCCGCGCTGAGCCCGGTCGTCCTCACCCGAATCCAGGATTCGCCCAGAGTCGTGTGGTGAGGAGACGTCTGTGGAATACCGCATCACGCAGTATCCGCTCGAGCAGGGTGCGCTCGAGATTCAGTACCTCGAGGAGTTCTTCGGCGAATTTCCGCGCAAAAAGACGGCGTCGGAGATTGTTCGGCGGCTCGCCA
Organism: uncultured Acidobacteriota bacterium; assembly: GCA_963817395.1. GTDB lineage: Bacteria > Acidobacteriota > Vicinamibacteria > Vicinamibacterales > CAVPJW01 > CAWGYQ01. Next base: position 518,186 of record CAWFOC010000004.1, read on the forward strand.
GTCGCGAGCATCTGATCCTGATGGCGGATGCCCCGCTCTCCGAGGACCCATCGACGAACGTCCCCGTCTCGTTCAAGGTCTCGCACGAGTTGCGGGCACAAGAGACCGAGCCGAAACTGGCAGATCTGGTCGCTCGGCTCCACGGCTGCGTCGACTTCGACGGGCGCCGTGTCCTCTACAGCTGGATTGGCGGCACGCGGCGCGACTGGCGAGGGCAGGGCCACTTCCGCGCCCTGACCGAACAGCAGGAAGCCTGGGCGTTCGAGCACGGATTCCACGAGATTCTGGTCAAGACGAAGAACCGGTTCTACGAGATGCGCGGCACACTCGACCATCTGCGCTTCGATGTCATCAAGTACGAGCGGAACGGGGCCGACAACGGCGAATCGAAAGTGTATTTGAGCAAGCGCCTGGCCCCCGAGCTGCTGGCGAAGCATCGGAGCCAGCGTTCGGTCATTCAGGTTGGCGAGTAGCCAGGCTCACCCGAAGATTCGTTCGAAGTTCCCGGCCAGGATCTTTGCCGTGTCTTCATCGGACAGCTCGAGCTCTGCAATCGCCGCAACCTGCGCATGCAGGATCGCTTCCTGCCAGCCGCGCGGAAAGAACGACGAGTCGGTGCCGAAGAGAATCCGATCCGCGCCGAGCACCGCCAGCGCCTGACGGAAGACGTCCCGTCAACGTCAGACCCGGGTGATAGCGGATCCACCCGTTCGAGCTGGACGTGTCGACGTGCACGTTCGGGGCGAGATCGGCCAGCATCAACGTCTCGCGCAGGAACCCCGCGCCGAAGTGCGGAATGATGATGGGAAGCGACGGCACGGCGAGCGCCAGCGGCAGCAAATCGAGGGGATTGCCGAGCTTCACGTCGAAGGCGCTCGGCAGACCGAGTTTCCTGCGGACGCCGATCGACAACACGCCGCAGTGAACGAACAGGACGGCGCGTGGATGCGCGCGCGAGCGTTTCGACCACCGTGGCAACCGATGGATCCCGGAGCGAGTAGTGGTGCATGGCGGGGAACAGGCACACGCCGGTGAGCCCCAGCTCGCCGATGGCCGTACGCACCCGCGCCGGCGCGCCGGGGACGGTCGGATCCAGCATGAACATCCCGGCGAAGCGGTCGGGATGGAGCCTGATGGCTTCGGAGACCGAGATCTCGTCGCCCGGCACGCTGGCAATCAGCGCGGCGCGCTGCACCTCGTACCGGTCGAGCTCGTCGCGCCATCGTGTGGCCAGTACTTCGGGGGAGCCCGGCGCATCCCACCCCAGGCGAGCGATCGTGGCGGTCGCGTCGGCGGCGCCGGCCTGGCGGGCCAGGGCCTCGAAAAACCCGGTCGAAAAAAAGTGACAGTGTGCGTCGTTGACGATCATGCGATCTCCAGTGAGCGCGCCCTTCGGCCTGGTGCGACTATAATTCTTCTGCTGAGGTGCATGCCATGTGGAGACGGATCAGCCTCGTTGCGGTTCTAGCGGCCGCGGCCTCGTTCGCCATCCAGGGCGCGACCGAGCCTCTCAAGTCGCGCCACGGGATGGTCGTGTCCCAGCATGCGGTTGCCTCCCGCGTCGGTGCCGACGTGCTTGCCGAAGGAGGAACCGCCGTGGACGCGGCGGTTGCCACGGCGTTCGCGCTCGCCGTCACTCATCCAGCCGCGGGCAATATCGGTGGCGGCGGATTCCTCGTGTTCCGGCCGGCAGCCGGCGAGCCCCTCGCGTACGACTTTCGCGAGATGGCTCCTGCACGAGCCACGGCCACGATGTTCATGAAGGACGGGAAGTACGACGAGACCTTGCATCACGACAGCGCTCTGTCGGTCGGAGTTCCCGGTACCGTGGCCGGACTGCACGCCGCATGGAAGGCCCACGGGAAGCTCCCCTGGAAGCGGCTGGTCGATCCCGCCGTCGCCCTGGCGCGCGACGGGTTCCTCGTCACGACCAGCCTCGCCGAGTCGTTGGCCGAGATCCTGCCCGACATGCAGAAGTATCCGACGTCGGTGAAGCAGTTCTCCAAGAACGGTACACCGTATGTGGCCGGCGATATCTTCAAGCAGCCGGATCTGGCGCGGACGCTGGCGCGGATCGCCGAACAGGGGCCGGCGGGTTTCTACGAGGGTGAAACGGCACTGCTCATCGAGAAGGAGATGCAGGCGCTCGGCGGGCTGATTACGCGTGAAGATCTGAAGAACTACAAGGCCAGAGTCCGCACACCGATCCGCGGCACCTACCGCGGCTACGACATCATCTCGATGGCGCCTCCTTCGTCGGGCGGCACGGCGCTCGTTCAGATGCTGAACATCCTCGAAGGCTACGATCTGGCGGGCAAGGGCTTCGGTGCGGCGGACAACGTGCACGTGATCGTCGAGTCGATGCGCCGCGCGTTTGCCGATCGCGCGCGCTACATGGGCGATCCCGATTTCAATCCTTCGCTTCCGCTCGCCCGCCTGACCTCCAAGGAGTATGCGGTTGAGCTCAGGAAGTCGATCAACAACAGCCAGGCGTCGCGATCGACGCCGTCCAGCTTCGAGTGGCCGCGGGAGAGCGCCGAGACCACTCATTTCTCGGTGGTCGACGCGGCACGCAATGCCGTGTCGATGACGTATACGCTCGAGTACAGCTACGGCTCACGCATCACCGTGACCGGCGGTGGCTTCCTGCTCAACAACGAAATGGGCGACTTCAACGCGGTGCCGGGCATGACGACGGCCGAGGGTCACATCGGCACCGAGCCGAACATGGCGGCCCCAGGCAAGCGGATGTTATCGAGCATGACTCCGACCATCGTGGCCAAGGACGGCAAGGTGTTCATGGTGACCGGAACCCCGGGCAGCCGCACGATCATCAACACGGTGCTGCTCACGGTCCTGAACGCCATCGATTTCGGGATGAACGCGCAGGAGGCCGTCGATGCCGGGCGTTTCCATCATCAGTGGCTGCCCGATCAGGTGACCTACGAACGTCACGGGCTCTCGCCCGACACGCTGGCCATTCTGAAGCAACGCGGCCACACCCTGCAGCCGCGCCGCGTGCAAGGCGTCGCGGAGGTCATCATCTACAACGCGAAAGACGATCTCCTCGAGGCGGGTGTCGATCACCGCGATGCCGACAGCGGGGCCGCTGGGCTGGATCGCCTGAAGCCGTGAGACGGACGACTGTTACTTGATGGCGATGAGCTCGACGTCGAAGACCAGCATCCCTGCGGGCGAGCCGGCCTCTCCCTTGTAGGCAAGCGGCTCGGGAATCCAGAAACGACGGCGCTCGCCCTCGACCATCAGCTGCACGCCGTCACTCCAGCCTTCGATCACCTGATCCAGCCGGAAGGTAGCCGGTCGCCCTCGCGCAATCGAGCTATCGAACATCTGGCCGTCGGTCGTCCATCCTGTGTAGTGCACCGTCACGGTCCTGCTGGGCAAGGGATGGCGAGTGCCGGTGCCCGGCTGGAGGATCTTCCACGCCAAGCCCGAAGTCGACGTCTCCGCGTCGGGCGGTACCGTCGCCACGTCGGGCGGCGCCACAGGCGCCTGGCCGATGTCGACGAGTTCGATGTCGAACACAATCATGCCCTTTGGTCGATCCGAACGGCCCTCATAGCCGAGGCGTCTCAGGAATCCAGAGGCGCCGGCGTTCACCGACGACCATCGCTTGCACGCCCTCTTGCCAGCCCTGCATCACGCGATTCAGCCGAAACGTGGCAGGCTTGCCACGCGTGGACGTGCTGTCGATCATCTTGCCGTTTGTCGTCCACCCGGTGTACCAAACGGTGACGGTGTCGGCTGCCACCGGATGCACCGTGCCCGTGCCGGGCGCGAGAACCTTCGAAGAGAGCCCCGTGGGGCTCTTGGTGGCGTCAGCAGGGGGACGTGCGACATCCGGTGGCACGGGATCGGGTGATCGCCGGCCGAGGGCCGGTTCAATCTGCGGAGCGGCCACGATCGGGGCGTTCTGAAAGCCGACGAGCACGAGCACGTTCAGCAGTACGGAGCCGAGCCACGACGAAACAGGCATCGACGTATCGTCGTGGTTTTTGTGACGCGTTGCAACCCGGCCACCTCAGAGCCGGGACACTCACGATCTGCGGACAGCTGGCCGCCGCACGGGACGTTCGCAACCGCCAATGGCACCGCACGCGCCCAGCCTCAGTGCATCGTCACATGCGTCATCGAGCGGCGCACCATCGGTTGGGTGGTCAGCAGGCTATTCGTCTGAGAGCGACTGTTCGACCGGGACATGTCGCCTGACAGGGCGTCGCGCCGGCGAACCGCGTACAATCGAGACTGCGGTCGTTGTTCGCGACTGGCGACGTTCGAGAGGTGTTTATGCGTCACGCGGTGTGCGTCTTGATCATGGGCGTCGTGCTGGCTGGCTCACGGCCAGCCCCCGCGCAACAAAACGCGGCCAGCGACGAGGCCGCAGTCCGTGCAGCGGTCGACACGTTTCTGACCGACCTCGGTCGCCTCGACTACCACAAGGTGTCGGCGGCTCTCACCCCTCGGTCGCTCGTGGCCGTCAGCAGGCAGCGCGAGGGCGGGTTCGTGAACACCGTGATGAGCGGCGAGGAATGGCTGGCCTCGCTCTGGGCGAACCCGATGCCTGGACCATTCGAGGAGCCGCTGTCGAACGTCAGAGTCGTGGTGGAAAGCGGCGCGCTCGCGCACGTGAGGGCCGACTTTCAAGTGCTGCGCGAGGGGAAGAGCCTCTCATCCGGCGTGGATCACTTTACGCTCGTGCGCGAGCCCGACGGATGGAAGATCGCCGCCATCGCGTTCACGTCGATCCCCGCGACTCGCTAGGACTTGCTCGTGTCAGAACGACGAACCGGGCTGCCCAACCGGCTCGCTGGCCGACAGGACGTTGACGCAGACGCGCGAGGGTGGCGCGTCGGCTCCGAAACAGGATCTGACTGAATGAGCCTGAGGGGCGGGACCTCGAAAAGGGCGCATGGAATTGGTGCAGCGTTCTTGGCCGGCTGCCTGGCTCTGACACCCCTGAGCCACGCGCAATCGTCCGGACCGTCGGCTCGCGAGACCGTCGCGTCAGCTCCTGCCGGCTGGCAATGGATTCGCCCCGGCCGGTTCGACATGGGATGTGTGCCGACGGATCGGGAGTGTCATGCCAACGAAACGCCTCGCCACCCGGTCGTGCTGACGCGGGGATTCTTCATCATGCGGACCGAGGTCACGGTCGGACTGTTCTCAGAATATGGACCGAAGGCTGGCGTCAAGCTGCCACGCCAGCCGTTCTGGAGTGACGGCGTCGAGCGTCCCGTCGTCAACGTCACCTGGGGCGAAGCCCGCCAATTCTGCATCCGGGCGTTCAACGGCAAGCTTCCCACCGAAGCTGAATGGGAATACGCCGCACGTGGGGGTGCGGTTGACGCGACGTTCTTCTGGGGCTCCATCTTCGACAAGTCGCTTGTGAATGGTCTCGGCAGGCGAGGCAACGACCGGTGGGTCTACGCGGCCCCAGTGGCGTCCTTTGCTCCGAACAATCGCGGGCTCTTCGACGTGCTCGGGAACGTCTGGGAATGGACGGCCGACCGATACCAGCGTGCGTATTTTGTAAGGTCGCCGCGAGAAGATCCCCAGGGCCCCGCATCCGGCGATCTTCGGGCGGTTCGCGGGGGCTCCTGGGATAGCGCGCCCAGGCAGTTGCGACTTTCGGTGAGGACGGGCCTTTCCGAGGTTGGCCGTCACACGCTGTATGTTGGTTTTCGATGCGCAGCGGACGGCCCCGCGGCCCCACCATCGCTTCCCGATATACCCCGTCCCGCTACTCGAAAAGCGCCTCAACCGTGATGTCGGAACGAACTGGAATCGACAGCTGCAGCTGGATTGCCGGCACGCTTCTGCCGTCCACCGACCAGCCGGCGAAGCGTGCGCGAGATTCCTCGGGGATTTCGAGCCGCAGCGCGTTTCCGGGCAGGTAGCGACCCTCGTAATCTGTCGTGATTCTGAATCCATCAATCAGCAGGGGGTGTTGTCCGCGGTTTCTGGACGACCACGCGCCGGCTCCGAATCCAGATTCAGGTGCTCTTCGGTGAGCTGGCGGAGGAAAGCCGGGCGCCTCTCGATGTACCTCCCGGAGCAGCGCGAGATAACGCTTATCCTTGACGCCGTAATCGACGGCGATGCGCCGGTAGTACTCGTAGCGTTCGCGCAGGTACTCCGGGGTCACCCGATGGTTCAGCATCTCGTCGAACAGACTCGCGAAATACGCCCGGTATTCCGGATCTTCCTTGAGCAGCCGCGTCAACAGGTAGGGGCGTGGCTCGTTGCTGCGGCGCCCGCGCCTCCCCTCGCCGACGCGTTCCAGTGATGCCTGGAACGTGTCGTGATTCCACTCGATGAAACTGGCGTCCATGTCCCAGTTGATCCAGAACCACTTTGCGCCCGGCCTGCGCTCGTCTCGGAACTGGTTGGGCGCCTGAAACGCATCGTGTGTGTCGCACATGAGGATCGAGAGAAACCAGCGCGTGAGGTTCTCGAGGTCGATCAGCTCGCCCACCGTCGCCATCGTCAGTTGCCGAAGGCGAGATACGCGGGTCCAGAGCCGGTTGCCTGTCCGCAATCGTCGGAAAAAAGTCCTCGTGGCCGAAGTGTGTTCGGAAGTAGTTGGGGCCCAGATGCTCGCTCAACACGTAGAGGCCCTGGCTTTCTCCATTCAAGTAGAAGCGAACGGGCTTCGTGTCGACGGTCAGGCAGCCAATCTTCCGGGCGATGTCATAGGCCAGTGGATTGGTCAGATGCCAATATCGCCTGGCATGCAGGCGAACGTCGTTGTGAACGACGATGCGTTCCAGCGGGTCGCTTTCTGAACCAAAGATCACGCCCGGGGCGAACTCCTCGACGCCGTACTCACGCCGGAAGAACACGCGATAGCTCTGCGACCTCTTTCCGATTCGGCTGCTGCCGCCGTGAATTCTCAAGCCGGCGCCGCTGGCGTGACGCAGGACCCCGTCTTCGTAGTACGACAGGGTCACGGCGCGCTCCCATTCCCGTCCACGCTCCGTGGTGTGGCGCAGAATGCCGGTGTCGCGATCGTAGAGATCCTTCTCGTCGACGAACACAGACAACACGGCATCACCACGCGCGACCACATCAGCCGGCGCGATGACCGAGCTGGGGAGATCGGCTGGCGATCGCTGGAGGGCGAGGCGAAGGAGCGGAAAAGCTCCCGTGTGTTCGACCGCCAGGCCAACGGCCGTCAGAACGAGCAGACCCAAAAGAATGGGCACAAAGCTACGAAAGCGTGAAGTGGCCATGACGATGAGCCGACGTGGCGAGTGCCCCGCGCGGTTGGTCTCCCCATGATAGCGAAGCCGCGGCCATTCTCCGAGGCCTTCGATCGACGTCACCGTTCGGATAGGATTCGAGTTATGCAGGACCTCGCGATCGCACCTCAGCGGCGGCATTCACGCCGTCTGCTCTTGCTGTTCGTCTGTTTCCTCGGCGCGTTGTCGGGTCCGGCCGCCGGCCAGTCCCGACCCAGGGCGCGTGACTTGGGCGTGCCCTTTGATGGGTTGCCGGGTCCGCTCAATGCGATTACCGATGTCGCGGGCGTCGAGGTGGGGCACGCGACGATCATCTCCGGCGAGGGTGCGCTCAAGGTAGGGAGTGGCCCCGTCAGAACGGGAGTCACGGCAGTCTTTCCGCGGGGCGCTCGCTCGAACGATCTGGTGTTCGCCGGCTGGTTTTCGCTGAACGGCAACGGCGAGATGACTGGCACGACCTGGGTGGAGGAATCGGGCTTCCTCGAAGGGCCGGTGATGATCACGAACACCCATAGCGTAGGCGTGGTGCGCGACGGCGTCGTTCGCTGGCGGGTGCAGCATGGGCAGGCGGACGCATCGGGCTATTGGTGGTCGCTGCCAGTCGTCGCCGAAACCTGGGACGGCTATCTCAACGACATCAATGGATTTCACGTGAAGGAGTCTCACGTTTTCGAAGCGATTTCTGCGGCCCGATCCGGTGCGGTCGTCGAGGGCTCGGTCGGCGGCGGTACGGGGATGATATGCCACGAGTTCAAAGGCGGGATCGGGACAGCGTCACGCGTCGTCGATGCCGCCGGAGGGTCGTATACGGTTGGCGTGCTCGTGCAATGCAACTACGGCTTGCGCGATCAGCTTCGAGTGGCGGGCGTGCCGGTCGGACGGGACATCACCGAGGGCGTGCCCAAAGAGGGGGACGAGCACGGGTCGATCATCATCGTGGTGGGCACCGACGCTCCGCTGCTTCCACACCAGCTCAAGCGGCTGGCGCGGCGGGCCGCGCTCGGCCTGGCGCGCAATGGAAGCGTCGCCGGCAATGGATCGGGCGACATTTTCATCGCCTTTTCGACTGCGAATGAGCGCGGAGCCGATCCGGATCGTGCGGTCGCGTTGTCGATGCTGCCGAACGATCGGATGAACCCGCTCTTCACGGCCACTGTCGAAGCCACGGAGGAGGCCATCATCAACGCCATGGTTGCGTCGGGGACCATGACGGGCATCGATGGCCACGTGGTGATTGGTCTCCCTCACGAAAGGCTGCGCGACGTTCTTCGGAGGTACAACAGGCTGGTCGAGCGCGGCCGGACCCCACGCTGAGTGGTCAGTCAATGAGACAACGTGTCGTGACTCGAGCGCAGGAGTGCCCCGTCGGACGTCCCGCTGCGGAATACGCGGATTGCCTTCATCGGTACGGGCGCGATGGCCGAGGCGATGATTGGCGGGCTGCTGGCTGACCACCTGGTCGAGCCTTCCGCGATCGTCGCCAGTCACCACCGTGGGGCGCGGACGGCCGATCTCAAGGCGCGCCTTGGCATCGACGCCACCACTGACAATCGCGCGGCCGCCCACGATGCGCAGGTCGTCGTGCTATCGGTGAAGCCTCAAGTGCTTCGGACGGTCTTCAAAGAGCTGCGAGGCGCCATTCAGCCCTCGGCGCTGGTGCTCTCGATTGTGGCCGGCGCGCGCATCGAGTCAATCGCGCGAGGCCTCGGCCACCGCGCCATCGTTCGATCCATGCCGAATACGCCAGCGCAGGTCGGCGAAGGCATGACGGTTTGGACCGCAACCTCGGACGTGGCCCCCGGCCAGCGCGCGCAGGCGGCAGCGATACTCCGAGCGCTTGGGCATGAGCTCTACACCGATGCCGAGGAGTTCCTCGACATGGCGACGGCCATCAGCGCCACCGGCCCGACGTATGTCTTTCTGCTGATGGAGGCTCTGATCGATGCGGCCGTGCACCTTGGCTTCTCTCGCACGGACGCGCGCGCGATCGTCGTGCAGACCGTGAAGGGCGCCTCGATCTTCGCTGAGCGATCGAACATGCATCCCGCCCAGATGCGCAACATGGTGACGTCGCCGGGTGGAACGAGTGCGGAGGCGCTCTACCAGCTCGAAAAAGGCGCGTTTCGAACGGTGCTCTCGAAGGCCGTCTGGGCCGCGTACCAGCGGAGCGTGTCGCTTGGCGCCCTCAGCAGCCAGGTGCCGCCGTTCGAGTCCGATCAGGGCGCTTAGGAGATCCGCCCGCGATCGCTGCAAAGATCCTCCGCGGCCCGTCTTCATGGACGTGGCCGCCGTTTCAGGAGCCGTGGCATGAACCGTCTGATGCTCATGATCGGGACCCGCAAGGGGGCTTTTCTCGCATTCTCGGACCGCGAGCGACGGCAGTGGGAGCTCAGGGGTCCGCTGCTTCAGGGTTACGAGGTCAATCACGTCGCCTGGCTGACCGGTGGCACCCCGACACTGGCGGTGGCCTGCAAGACCGAGTGGTGGGGGCCAGACATCCGCTTGTCACACGACCTGGGTGAATCCTGGCTGGAACCATCACGCACCGTTCGCTTCCCGGAAGACCGGGGCTTGTCGGTGGCGCGCGTGTGGACCATCTCGGAGGATTGCCGAGGCGAGCGCGTGCGACTGTTGGCCGGCGTGGACCCGGGAGGGCTCTTCCAAAGCCATGACGCAGGCGTCACCTGGGAGGAGGTCCGCACCCTGACGGATCATCCTACCCGCGAGAAGTGGCAGCCTGGCGCGGGCGGCCTCATGGTTCATTCCATCTGTCACGACTCCACGAGAGTGGATCGCAGCTATGTCGGTATTTCGGCCGCGGGTGTTTTCAGGACCGATGACGGCGGCGAGACGTGGCAGCCGAAGAACACGGGTGTGCGAGCCGACTTCCTGCCCGACGTGTTTCCGTCAGTGGGGCAGTGCGTGCATCATCTGGTGATTCACCCGACGCGCGGCGACGTGCTGTATCAGCAGAATCACTGCGGCGTCTATCGCTCGGACAACGCAGGCGACGACTGGGTGGACATCTCCGAGGGACTTCCCTCACGGTTTGGATTCCCAATGGCGGTCCATCCGCATGACGGTGACACCGTCTATGTCGTACCGGAAGCCGCCGCCACGGCGCGCGTCACAACCGGTGGGGCCTTTCGGGTGTTTCGCAGCCGCACGGGCGGTCGCTCCTGGGAGGCCCTCACCGACGGGCTTCCGCAGACCAATGCCCATGTCAACGTGTATCGCATGGCGATGGCCACCGATCGGCTCGATCCGGCCGGCATTTACGTCGGCACTCAGAGCGGTCACATCCTCGTCAGCCGCGACTCGGGTGACCACTGGCAGCTGGTGATCGGGTGGCTTCCGCCGATCTATTCGCTCGAGGTCGCTGAGATCGACGACGCGCTGTAGGTGCCGAGATCAGCCTTTGCGCCCCAGCACGGCGTCGAGGCTCAGCGGCCCCGATCCGCGGGCGGAGAAATACAGGAACAGGAAGCAGTAGAGCGCCGCCAGTTCACCGCCGTTCAGGATCGGCCAGAAGCCGTCCGGCGCGTGCCGCAGGAAGTACGCGACCGCCATCTGACCGCTGGCGAGGAACGCCACCGGGCTCGTTGCCAGTCCGACGGCAATCAGTGTGCCTCCGAAAAACTCGATGACTCCGGCCACCCCTCGCAGCGACAACAGGGGAGGCACGTTGTCTTCCCCGAGCCAGCCAAACAACTTCTGTGCGCCATGGCATGCGAAGAGAAACCCGGCCACGATCCGCAACAACGAATAGAACGTCCCCGAAAGCGCTCCGAGCATCGTCGCCTCGCTTTGGCGTGGGCCGAACGGCCCTGACGTGACGCATCTTACACGCAGTCTGGCTCCGCCCCGGCGATTCCCGTATGCTGTGATCGCCTGCCTGGAGCCCTCCGAACCATGGATCCCACGCGTTTCGACGCCGCGGTCGAAGACTGGCTACGATACCAAGCCAATGGGCCTGGGCGGATTCGTGGCGAGCTTCTCTGGCGGGGACTGGCGAGCCATCTCCCTCGCGAGGCGGCTGCGGTGCTCGACGTCGGTGGCGGTACCGGTGAACTCGCGATCCGGCTCGCGCGGGCGGGACATCACGTCACGTGGTGGATTTTTCGCCAGCGATGCTCGTGGCGGCGCGCACACGGACCGACGGCCTCGACGTGCGCTGCCTGGTCGGACGAGCCGAGGAACTTTCACCGCAGGCACTGGGAGTCTTCGATGTCGTCACGTGTCACTCTGTACTGGAATTCACCGACGACCCCTCGGCGGTATTGGCGGCCTGCGCGCGGTGTCTGGCTCCGAACGGCCTTCTGTCCGTGGCGTTCGGCAACTCCCGGTATCTGCCTCTCAAGACGGCGGTGACGACCGGGGACTTTCGTCGAGCGCGAGACGAGGCTGAGGGCCGAGGGGAAGCTCTGGACTGCTTCGGCCTGCCGAAACGGCTCTTTCGAGCCGAGACGATCACTGCTCTACTGGGTCAGCACGGCTTCAAGACGACGGCTGAGTACGGCATTCGCGTGGTCACGGACTTGCTCCACCCGTCACTCGAGGATGCGCCGGAACGGTTCGACGAGCTGATGACCCTCGAAGCGGAGCTGATGCTGGACGCGGCCTACTGTGCGGTTGCCCGGTATGTGCACATCGTCGCCGAGCGCTAATGGTGTGCAACCGGGTGGCCGTGGAACTGACGATTGCGCGGGAGGTCGATGCGCCGCGCCCAGGTGATCTGAAGACATGACAAGCAAACACGGTGTGATCCTGATTGTCGCGCTGGTGTCCGGCATCGGGGCCGGCGAACGTGGCTCACAGCAGGTGGCTGATGCGCCGCCCGCGAGCGGCGAGCCGGTCGTCCTGGTCGGAGCCGGTGACATCGCGAAGTGCGACATGATTCGTGGCGCAGAGGCAACGTCCCGCCTGCTGGACACGATCCCGGGCACAATCTTTACGGTCGGCGATCATGCCTACGAAGATGGCTCGGCCCGTTCCTTTCAAATGTGCTACGAGCCCACCTGGGGACGTCACAAGAATCGGACGCGCCCTTCTCCCGGCAACCACGACTATCGGACCCAGAACGGTCGGCCGTACTTCGACTACTTCGGGGAGGCCGCCGGCCCCGGCGACCGGGGCTACTACAGCTACGATCTCGGCGCCTGGCACATCATCTCGCTGAACAGCATTGTCCCGGCGGGCTCGGGATCGCCCCAGGGGCGGTGGCTGCGCGAGGACCTCGCTGCCAACCCCAGGCCGTGCACGCTGGCCTACTGGCACGCGCCGCTCTTCAGCTCCGGACCGCACGGCCCGGATCCTCATATGCGGGACGTCTGGCGAATGCTGTACGAGCACGGCGTCGACGTCGTCGTGAATGGCCACGATCACCTCTACGAGCGATTCGCCCGCCAGAGTCCGGATGGCCGGACGGATCCGGATCGTGGCATTCGGCAGTTCACCGTTGGCACCGGAGGTGGCGGTGTCTACAAGATCCAGCGACGGCTGCCAACCAGTGAGCATCGTGGACAACTCGTCCTACGGCGTCCTCAAGTTCACGCTCGCGGCGACGAGCTATCGGTGGGAGTTCGTTCCGGCAACCGGGCAGTTCCGCGACTCTGGCGAAGAGGCTTGCGTCGAGACGGCCGGCGCCTGCGCCGGGGCGAGTAAAGCCGGAACCGATGGTGGATGGCTATCCGCGACGAGCGACGGGCCTGCCACAGTGCGGGCAGGCACTCCAACGTGGTGTGCGCATCGGACACGTGACCGCACGATGGGCACCGCGACGTGTCGACCTTCAGGAATGTTCGAAATCGCGCGCTGACACGATCGCGGATGGTGTTGGCGCGTTCAGAAGAGACATCGTCGGGCGGATGCCATCCGGTGCCCGGCATCGTCCGGCCCCGCGCCGTGTTCAGCTGCACCCCGAGGAGACGCAATCGAACTTCGCGCGCGGCCAGGAGCAGTCGGCGGATCTCGGCGCCCAGGGTCTCCGGCAAACACGGCGCGGTGAGCGTCGAATCGACAGCCGACTCGAAACCGGTCGGTGCCTTGTCGACGGCACCCACCAGTATGTAAGGAATGTCCCGGGTGCGTGGGTCTTGCTTCAGGCGGCGGCCCAGTGCGAGCGCGTCGACTCCGTCGGGATCGTGAATCGAGGCGATGACGTCCGGTCCGCAGACGAGGCTCTTGTTGAAAGCCTCCTGAGCGTCGCCAGCCGTTTCGAGGCGAAAACCGAACGTCGTGAGGGTTTCAGCGTAGGACCGGCGCGCAGTGGTGTCTCGGTCGACGAGCAGCACGAGCTCGGGAAATACGGAGCCTTGGGCAGGACGAAGCGCCATGATCGACTTCTAGGCTTCGGACCCGACGTTCAGCGAGGCACCGGAGGCAGGTGCCGGAATAGAAGCTCACTATACGTCCAGCACGACTGCTCAACAATGAAATAGATGGAGGCTTCACGGCATCGACATCGCGCGTGCGGGTGGCAGAGCGAATGGACGATCGCGGGCGCGGTCGCCGCAGTCGGCTCGCGTCGACCGGCTGGGAATTCAGCGGGATCGTCTGCGCGCCATGTCGCCGAGGACGCACGAATCTGCGATTCGATCTCACTTTTCCCGCGCGAGACGAACGCCCACCGACCCCTTGGGAAAGTTGTCGCGTTCGCGTTAAAATCCCTGCGCCCCGGGCGGGAACGGGTTTCGGTGCCAGTCGTCCGACCGTCCGGCAGTGGTTGTCACCTTCATCCCGATTGGAGCCGTCGAGATGCCGTTTGTGATCACCGACCCTTGTATTGGAACCAAGGATACCGCGTGTGTGGATGTCTGCCCGGTTGACTGCATCCATCCGCGTAAGGATGAGCCGGAATTCGAGCCGGCCACGATGCTCTACATTCATCCCGAAGAATGTATCGACTGCGGCGCGTGCGTGCCGGCTTGCCCCGTGACCGCCATCTACGACAGCGTGGACTCGACACCCGCGAGTCAGAAGGACTTGATTGAAGCCAATGCGATTTATCGCAATGGCGATGCAGAGACCATGGCGGCCGCCGAGGCCATCGTCCAAGCCCACGTCGATTCGCACCCTGAGCTGATGGCCATCGATCCCAAGGAGCGTCAGGCCGCCCACTGATTCGCTCCACCTGCGCTCCAGTCGGCGGGCCCGCAGGCCCGCCGCTCCTTTGTCGCGCTCCGCGACGATCACGGTTCTGCCCAGGCGGTTGTCGGCGTCGAATGCGGCGCGGTCTGTCGAAGAGCTCGAGAGCTTGACGCCGCACATGTCGGTTCGTGGCAGGATGGTTGCAGGGTCGTCTGTGCGGGCCGGGCCCCGATCGGAGGGTGCGATGCGCTGGACGCCAGGTGAACGCAGCAGGAACCTCGAGGATCGCAGATCCGGTGGCGTCGTACGAGGTGGCGTAGGGCTGGGCCTCGGTGGCATCCTGTTGCTCCTCGTCATCAGCTGGATGACCGGCCAGGACTTCCTGTCGCCGGTCATGTCCAATCCCGAGCTGGTCGGGTCGCCCAGTGCGAGTTCCGCCCCGTACACGCCCACACCCGAAGAAGAACGGCTGACCGACTTCGTGTCGTTCGTACTGGACGATACGCAGCAGACCTGGGCGCAGCTGCTGCCTGGCCGTTACCAGGACGCGCAGCTGGTCCTCTTCCGCGACGCCATCCAGTCGGCGTGCGGCTTTGCGGAGTCCGCGTCCGGGCCGTTCTACTGCCCGGGCGATCGCAAGGTCTACATCGACCTGGGGTTTTATGAGGAACTGAAACGCCGCTTCGGGGCGCCGGGCGACTTCGCCCAGGCGTACGTGCTGGCGCACGAGATCGGCCACCACGTTCAGACTCTGCTTGGCATCGAGCCGCAGGTGCGGCAGTTGCAGCAGCGCGCGCCATCGCGCGAGAACGAGTTCTCAGTCCGGCTCGAACTGCAGGCCGATTGTTTTGCCGGCGTGTGGGGGCACTCGACGGGGAAGCGTCAGATCCTCGAGCAGGGGGATGTCGAGGAGGGTCTGAACGCAGCTGCTGCGATTGGTGACGATCGGATTCAGAAGATGACCAGCGGGCGGATTCAGCCCGATGGGTTCACGCACGGGACATCCCAACAGCGCGTCGAATGGTTCCGTCGAGGTCTCTCGACGGGCAGCATCGAGGCATGCAACACGTTCCAGAGCCAGTCATAGCGCTGCATACGCACACCAGGATTACCCGACTGAGAAAGAGAGCACGTGCGGGGCTGCCGTAACCTCCGCCGACGCAAGCGAATCGGCTAAGGGCACGGCGACGGCCACATGTCGCGTCGCGCGCCGCCGGGCGAGACGACATCGCTGCCGCCTACGACCAACACAGAGCAGCAATCAGGAGACACGTCACGAGCCGCCGATCGCGCTCGCGCGCAGCAGTGGACAGTTGTATCGGTCAGTCGAACCGGGGGCTGACGCCGTGCGGCGTGCACGGCGGCGAGCTCAGCTCGCCGAGGAATACTTCGAGTTCTTGATGCTTGCGAGGCCCAGGACGCAGAGCAGGCGCGTCACCAGATACCCCATGTCGATCTCCCATTTGTTCTGGGCGAACGTCGGGGAGTTCTGGTCGTCGTGATGGTTGGCGTGAAGCTCCTCGCCGCCAAGGAGCACGCCCCAGGGGAGGATGTTGCGTGAGTCATCCTCGGAGGGACGGTTTCGGTATCCCCAGGCCGACCCGGCGTGCCCGATTCCATTGATGACGCCCGCCGCGAAGAGCGGCATCGACCCGACCTGAATGCCGGCCAACACCAATCCCGGCAGCCCAAACACAATCAGATCGACGACGAACATGGCGACCACGCCTGCCGTGTTGAAGCGGCTGTAGACATTGCGCTCGAGCCAGTCGTCGGGTGTTCCCCGGCCGTACTTCTCGAGGGTCTCCAGGACGCTCGGCCTCGCGGTGGTACAACTTGACGCCCAGCGTCGCGACATACGCCAGCCCGAACCAGCGCGGACTGTGGGGATCGTACTCGGTTTCGACGTGCTGGTGATGCTTGCGGTGCACGGCTACCCAGGCCTTGGTCAGCATGCTGGTCGTGAACCAGAGCCAGAACCGCATGAAATGGCTGACGATCGGATGGAGCACGATTGACTGATGGGTTTGATTGCGATGCAGGAAGAGCGTGACCGACAGAATGGTGACTTCGATGCGTGCCACGACGAGCAGGGCATACACCCACAACGAAAACTGCGGCAGTAACGCGTACGAATTGACGTACCGTCCGGCGTCTGCGAGAGATTCAAACGCTGTCCACACGAGTCTCGGCGCTCCTCTGGTTGGCCGTCCAGGCTCGACCGTCTGACCTGGCAGGGGGTGACGAATCGTTGAGCTGCGCGGCGGTCCTGGACTTCAGCCGGCCGCATCCAATCTGTTGTATCGACGAGTCGAGGGTCAAATACTAGCGTACGAGGGCGCCTCCTGGGCCATGCTTTGAATCAAGACGCGTGTCGCCCCATCGGCCGACCCCACGAATGACGTTGAGCTCGTGGCGGCGCCGTGCGCGACGCCGTGCACGGGCCTCGATCGGGCCGAAGTGACCGTGGAGTCGCTTCGGCGCCGGCCAGGCCGACCGGAGACGAAGCCGCGGTTGTCTATAATCGCGTCGTCGAACGCGGCTGCCGCTTCGCGGCACCGTCATCGAGGCTTGGATCCTTGGTCCCGGGCTCGACCGTTCGACCGCCTGCCGGGTGTCTCCGCACCCGGCAGGTTCTTTCTCGCCGCGTGGCGTAAATGAGATTGAGACTGAATCTCAGTTTGTGCCGCGCAGTGTAGCCCCGACCGATTTCCTCAGTCAAGTCCCTTTCCACCGGCGATGACCGTGGCCGTTCGCTCCGGGCCGCCGAGGCCCAGGACCGAGACCTCTGGAATGTCTTCGCCCGCCTCTCGCAGTCCCGCGTGGGCGTCGAGCCGACCCATCGCGAGCGATGGTCACGTGCTGTGGCTGGCCGTCCATCGCCGGGCGAGACAGTCCATCCCGGTTGACGCCGCGCACTCCGGATGGTGCGGGCGCGTCCTCGTCAGATGCCCTGCGGTATAATCGATGTCCCACCTCATCGCGGAAGTGGCGGAACTGGCAGACGCGCAAGCCTCAGGAGCTTGTGGGGGAAACCTCGTGGGGGTTCAAATCCCCCCTTCCGCACCAGCCATCAGAACAGCGCCGGTCGCGTTACGCATCGAGCCGATCAATCCTGCACCGACCTTTACTGGAACGGTCGCGTCACGACTCGTCGGTGGATTCTCGAACGAAGGGAAAAACCTCAATGCCAAGGAGGTTGGGTGTATCGCAGCGCATCGGAGGAGGCGCGCTTCGTTTTCGACTGGACCGCCAATCTCTTTCAACTTCCGCAGTAGTTCTCACCTCACCAATCGCGCGGGGGTGCACCACATCCGCCTCGCGGATCGAACTCCGTGGTGCCGGCCGTCGTCGAAGCCAATCGACCGGCCGCCCGAGACCTCAGGTGAGGTTCACTCCGGGGTCTATACTGACTGAGTCGGCGTGTTTCCTGTCTCGAAGGAGGTCATCCGTGGCCTTTCGACGCGGTGTCGCGCTCGCGCTGGTCGTGATCGGCGCGCCGTTGGTTCTCGCCGCCATGGCGGTGACCGGCGTCTTCGTGTTCTGGTCCCGCGAACCCGTCGTGCCAGAGCAGACGACGCTCGTGTTGAGGTTGGGCGGCGAGCTCCCCGAGGTGGTTCCGGACGATGTCCTCGGGCAGGTGATTCGCACGGCACGCCCCGTGACCTTGCAGTCGCAGATTGAAACGATTCGCAAGGCCAAGGTGGACCGCCGGATTGTGGCCTTGGTCGTGCGTCCCGCAGCCCTCGACGTGTCGCTCTGGGCAAAGCTGCAGGAGCTGCACCAGGCGCTTGTGGACTTCCGCCGGTCTGGCAAGCAGGCCGTGGCCTTTCTCGAGTATGCAGGCGAGCGCGAGTACTACCTGGCGACGGCGTGTGATCGCGTCTTCATGACGCCGAGTGCCGTACTTGAACGTCAATGGTCTTGCCAGCTACGAGCTGTTCTTGCGCGGCACCCTCGACAAGGTCGGCGCCTATCCCGATCTCTATCAAATCGGCGCCCACAAGACGGCCCCGAACGCCCTGACGCAGAAGTCGTTCACGCCGGCGCACCGCGAGATGACGGAGTGGCTGAATCGCGACCTGTACGAACAGCTCGTGCGAGCCATGGCCGATGGGCGTAAGCGCAGCGATGCCGAGATCCGCTCGATTATCGACGAGGGTCCCTTTCTCGCCGAGCAGGCCAAGCGCGCCGGACTCATCGACGATCTGGCGTACGAGGATCAGATCGATGACAAGGTTCGGCTGAACGGAGGCGAGCCGAAGATGCTCGAGCTCCCTGACTATGCGCGCGTCAGTCCGTCGTCGCTCGGTCTCGAGAACGGTCCGCGGATTGCGCTGGTCTATGCGGCGGGACCGATTACCTCGGGGCGAAGCGAGTCGGGAACCCTCAGCGGATCAACAGTCGGCTCGGACACGTTCAATCGGCATCTCCGGACTGTTCGTGCCGACTCCTCGGTTCGCGCGATCATCGTCCGCATCGACAGTCCGGGTGGGTCATCGGTGGCGTCGGATGTGATCTGGCGCGAGCTGATGCTGACGCGCGATGAGCGGCCAGAGCGTCCGCTCGTCGTGTCGATGTCGGATGTGGCCGCCTCGGGCGGGTACTACATCGCCATGCCGGCACAGGTGATCGTCGCCCAGCCGGCGACGTTGACAGGGTCCATCGGAATCTTCGGAGGCAAGTTCGTCACCGCGGGCCTCTACGAGAAAGTTGGTGCGTCGGTCGAAAGCCGTCGCAAACGGCAAGCACGCGATGATGGATTCGAGCTTCCAACCCTATACGGCGAGCGAGCGGGCCAAGCTCGAGGAGCAGCTGCGCGCGTTCTATTGGCAGTTCGTCGACAAGGTCGCGCGCGCCCGCAATCTGACGCCTGAGCGCGTGCACGCCCTCGCGGAAGGGCGGGTCTGGACCGGCCGCCAGGCGAAGCAGCACGGGCTCGTCGACGAGCTCGGTGGCCTCGATCGAGCGATTTCGGTCGCGAAACAGCGCGCCAAGATTCCGCAGGATCAGGAAGTGGATCTCGTGGTCTATCCGCCCAGACGGAGCCTCTACGAGATTCTGGTCAGCGAGTGGCGCGGTGAGACCGAGGCGCGCGCGGCGGCCGCCTGGGCGCGCACAGCGGGTCTCGCCGACACGTTCAGGGCCGCGTCCATGCTGCGGCTGTTTCGGCGCGGCGAACCGCTGGCGCTGATGCCGTTCGGGCTCGTTGCGGTGGAGTAGTGGGCTGGCTCAGGCCGCGCCGAGCATGCGCTGCAGGGTATTCCGGTCGACCTCGATCTTCATGCGCTCCTTCGCCTTCACCATGTAGGCGCTGAAAAAGCGCGTGCGGCGATCGTTGAGCAGCTCGTTCTGGAACGGCTCGCGGCCGGCAGCGAACTCGGCCGGCGTCACATCCTTGCGTTCGACCACCTTCACAATGGCTACCCCGTTGTCGGTCACAATCGGGTCGCTGACCGAGCCGGGTTTGAGCGAGAAGACGACGCGGTCGATGGCGGGGCTCGGTCCCACCCCAGGAATCGCCGATCCCCGAGCGATGAGCTCCGTCGACCGCGATTCGACTCCAGCGGCCTGGGCGGCCTTCTGAAAATCGGCTGCAGTCTTGAGGGCTGTCGCAATCGTGCCGGCCTTCTCGCGCGCGAGAGCCGTCGCCTTCTCGCGCGTGACGTCCTCGCGGACACGGTCGCGCACCTCGTCCAGGTTCGGCAGCGCGCGCCTCCTGGCGTCCGGCCAGTGTCAGGAACACCTCGCCTCGGGCGGCGCGGACGGCGCCGCTCATCTCGCCTTCCTTCATCTCGAAGGCCCGCGCGTTCACCTCGGGTGCGGGGCCAAGCCCCATCACGGGCTCGTCGCGTGCGAAGAATCCCGTTTCCTGCACCGTGAGACCACGGGCCTTGGCTACCCGATCGAGGTCTGCCGGGCTGGTCAGTTCCTTTTCGACGGCAGCACTGAGTGCCGCCAGCTGTGTCTGCGCCCGCTCGGACGTGAGCTGATCGGTGATCTGCTGACGGACCTCGTCGAGGGAGCGGGTCGTCGCCGGTTTCTTGTCCACGATCTTGATGACGTGGAAGCCGAACGGCGTCTTCACCGGCCCGACAATGGCGCCCGCGGGTGCTTCGAAGGCGGCCTGCTCGAATTCGGGCACCATGCGCCCGCGACCGAAGTAGTCGAGATCCCCGCCCTGCGGCGCCGATCCCTCATCCTCTGAATGCCGACGCGCCAATTCGGCAATATCGGCGCCTGCCCGCACCTGTTTCAGAAGCTCTTCCGCCCTGGCCCGCACACTGGCTTCATCCTTGCCTTCGGTCTTGAGGAGGATGTGGCTTGCGCGAATCTGCTCGGGGGTCGAGTACTGCGCGATGCTGTCGTTGTAGGCGCGCTCCACGTCTGCCGGCGCCACGCCGGCTTTCGCGCGCATCGACTCGACGTCCAGCAGGAGATATCGAATCTTGCGCTTCTCGCCGATTCGATACTGCTCCTTGTTCGACTCGAACTGGCGGCTCACGTCGGCGTCGGTGACGACGACCTGCGGGCGAAATGCGTCTGGTGTGACGGTCACGACGTCGAGCTTCACCTTCTCGTTTCGCACACGGTACTCGGCTTCGGCTTCGCCCTCCGCCAGAGTCATCCAGTCGGTCAGCGCTGATCGGAGCCTCTCGACCAGCAGACTGCGCCGCAGACCTTCCTCGAACTCCGCGGGTGTCATCGGCGGCGACTGCATCCGCAACAGCTGCCGATAACGCTGCTCGCCGATGAACCGCCCGTTTTCCTGCAGGCCCGGGAGCGACATGATCCGCTCACGGACTTCCTCGTCGCTCACCGAGAGGCCCAGACGCTCGGCTTCGGCAAGTGCCGCGCGCTCGTCAATCATCTGCTGCAGAATCTGCTGCTCGATGCCGAGCTGCCGCAGCATCTGCTCGTTGATGTTCGCGCCGTAGGCGCCGCGATACATCTGGAGCTGCGCGGCATAGGTTCGGCGAAAGTCGCCGGCGCTGATTTCTCGTCCGTCAACGCGCGCGATGGTCTCGTTCTGTCCGACGAGACCCGTTCCGGCACCGATGCTCGAGTCCGGCTGGAGAAAGTCGGGGATGTAGAAGACGACAAACGTCAGACACACGAGAGCCAGGCTCCACTTGAGCCAGTTCTTGTGCCGACGCATCCGATCGAGCATGGTCATAAGTGTCCGCCGATCGTACGTTATGAGGGTCGGTGCCGCAAGCCGGCGCCCGCCGTCACAGTCCCCGGGATCCCATCGATCGGCAGAGACGTGCCGACGGTCAGGCGGGTCACGGGTGGACTGAGGTCATGTGATATATTCTCATTGTAGACAGGGAGTTATAGCCCGCCGATGGAGGTGCGGCTCCGGTCGCGACCTCCACGTTCGAACCCGACGCCCATTCCAATCGCGCCGATAGAGCGAGGACGTCCCAAAGGGGCCCAGGGCCGCGTCCGACGGACGTGGGAGCCCTGCCGACGGTGTGCCTTGCCGCCGAAACAGGAAGTAGCGTGCCTCAGCTTTCACGCCGGCCCACCACGGCCAGACCTCGTCTCGACGCCGCCGGACTGTCTTTGCCTCTGGTGAGCTCCTGGATTTTGCGCCAGGGCCAAGACTTCGTGTCGGCCAACCTGCGACGTGACCGCCGGGTGCGCAACGCGCCGCACGCTACGATGTTCGGTCTGGCCCCGTCGGCCAGAGGGCGGACGATTGCGGCGCTCCTCGCGGCAGATCTGACGACCACTGACTCCGGCACCGGACTGGCGCCTTCGGCACTCGCCGCTCTGCGCGGGACGGGCAACGGCCCGCCGCTGTCAGTGCTGTTTCTGGATCTGGATGGATTCAAGGCGATCAATGATTCACACGGCCATTTGTGCCGTGGTCGCGCACTGGTGGAGGCGGCGGCCGTCATCCGCGGCAGCGCGCGCGACCGACATCGTCGCCCGCGTTTCTGGCCTCCCCGGATGTTGCCGAATCGGCCGAAGAATGGTTGCGCGCTGCCCCTGACGCGTGTGCCCCTGTACGGGGCAGGAGCGGGCCGGCCGACCGTTGAGGTCGATGCTGAACGCCGCCCGAGGAGTGCTCGTTGAGCCTGCGTTCGATTTTCGCGCTGTTCTCCAGCGATCTCGCGATCGATCTGGGCACGGCCAATACGTGCGTCTATGCCCGCGGCAAGGGTATTGTCGTCAACGAACCGTCAATCGTCGCGATCAACAAGATCACGGGTCGCGTGGAAGCGGTCGGCAAGGAAGCCAAGGACATGCTGGGGCGGACCCCCGGCAACATCGTGGCCATCAAGCCGATGAAGGACGGCGTCATCGCGGACTTCGACGTCACGGAGAAGATGCTGACCTACTTCATCAAGAAGGCGCACAATCGCAATGTGTGGGTGCGCCCGCGCATCATCATCGGCGTGCCCTCGGAGATTACGCAGGTCGAGAAACGGGCCGTCAAGGACAGCGCGTACCGAGCCAAGGCGAGCGAGGTCTACCTCGTGGAGGAAGCCATGGCGGCCGCGATCGGCGCGGGCATGCCGATTACCGAACCCTCGGGCAACATGATCGTCGACATCGGCGGCGGTACCACCGACATCGCCGTCATTTCGCTGGCGGGCATCGTCTACAGCAAGGCCGTCCGCGTGGCGGGCAACGAGATGGACGAGTCCATCATTCAGTACGTGAAGAAGACGTACAACCTGCTAATCGGCGAACGCACGGCCGAGCAGATCAAGATCGAGGTCGGGTCTGCCTTTCCGCTCGACAAGCCGATCACGATGGAAATCAAGGGGCGCCATCTGATCGAGGGCGTTCCCAAGACCATTACGATTACCGACGAGGAGATTCGCGAGGCCCTGGCCGAGACGGTGAACGTGATTGTCGACGTGGTGCGCGTCGCGCTCGAGCGCACACCGCCGGAGCTCTCGGCCGACATCGTCGATCGGGGCATCGTGCTGACCGGCGGTGGATCGCTGTTGAAGAACCTGGACAAGCGCCTGCGTGAGGAGACCGGCCTGCCGGTGGCGATGGCGGAGGATCCGCTCTCGTCGGTCGTGCTCGGGGCCGGGAAAATGCTGTCCGATTTCGATCTGCTGAGAAAGATCTCGATCGACTGAGAGTCGGCCGCTGAAAGCACCTGGGCTGCACGCAATGAACGGCGTCGCCATGCGGCGGCGAGGTGGCCTCTTGTTCGTGGTCGTCCTCGTCGCGCACATCATCATGATCTCGGCGCAGGTCCCCAGCGGGGCGCGCTCCAGCGTTCCTCTGCTCGAGAGCGTGACCTTCGGTGTGTTCTCCGAAGTACAGCGCTGGGTCTCTGGCGGGCTGGCGCGCTGGCGGGAGGTCTGGCGGGGATATGTCGACTTGCGCAACGTGCGCGTCGAGAACGACCAGCTCCGCCGGGAGGTGGCGGACCTGCAGATTCAGCTCCAGGAACAGCGGGCGCTGGCGGATCGCAGCAGCCAGCTCGAGCGGCTGCTCGACATGCGCGACCGATTCCCCCTCAAGACGACGGCCGCGGCGGTGATTGGCGCCGGTTCAACGCCGGACTTCCGCACCATGACGATCGACAAGGGGACCGGAGACGGTCTCCGGCCTGATATGGCCGTAATCGCGCCGCGAGGAATCGTGGGTCGCATCGTCGTTCCCAGCGCCCGCGCGTCCAAGGTGCAGCTGCTCATCGATCGTAATGCGGCCGCGGGCGCGCTCGTCGATCGATCGCGCGCGCAGGGAGTGGCCGTCGGAGGCGGCGACGCCCAGCGCTTGCGTTTCGACTATGTGTCCGCCGCGGCCGACGTGCGGGTCGGTGATCTCGTGGTCACGTCGGGCATCGACGGGATCTTTCCCAAAGGATTCGTCATCGGCAACGTCCAGCGCATCGAGCGGGGAAATTCGGGGTTCTCGGAGATCGAGATCCGTCCCGCCGTCGACTTTTCCTCCCTCGAGGAAGTGCTGGTGGTGCTGACCCCACCTGTGCCGACAGAGGACGGGGAGAAGGAGTGAAGGCGGGCAGGGTACTGCTGGCGATAACGCTGGCGTTGGCGTTACAGACGACCCTTGCTCGCTTCGTCATCAGTGGTTGGGCTGCCATCGACCTGCTGCTCGTCGCCGTCATTTACATCGCGCTCACGTCGGGCCCCGTCACCGGTCTGCTGGCCGGCGCGGCGGCCGGGCTGGCGCAAGATGCGCTGTCGAGCGGGATCATCGGCATCGGTGGATTAGCCAAGACCGTGGTCGGGTTCGTGGGGGGCACCCTCGGCACGCACCTGGTGGTGTCCCGGGCGGTAGCGCGCGTGCTGGTGTTTGCCATGGCGACGCTCTTACACGCCGTGATTTTCATCGGACTCTATGTGCTCCTGGATCTGCGTCAGTTCGGCTCGCCTTACGCCGCCGTCTTTAGCCAGGCAGCCGGCAACGGCCTAGCGGGTGCCCTTTTGTTCCAGCTCGTCGAGCTTCTCCCGGGTACCGCTGAGCGGCGGCGGGCGGCCCGAAGCGTGCGGATGCAGCGCCGGCTCGGAAGGTCATGAAGCCTCGCCTGGAAGCGCAGTTCCCGGCGCGGCTCCCGATCGAGCTGTGCAGATCCGGCGGTCTGCGCTAGAGTGGTCTGAAGTCCACAGCTGATGCAAGACGAGCACCGAACAATCAGCCTCCGCCTCGCGGTTCTTCAATACGCCGTCACGGGCATATTCGTCGCCCTTGCGTTGAGCTTCTGGTACTTCCAGATCGTCCAGCACGCGCGCTTCCAGGAGCTGGCCGCGAACAATCATCAGCGGATGCTCGCGCTTCGAGCGCCTCGCGGCGTTCTGCTCGACCGCGAGGGTCGTACCCTCGTGCAGAATCGCGACTCGTTCAACATTTCCATCGTTCGCGAGCACACCAAGGACCTCGATCGTACCGTGCGCCTGCTCGCCGGCGTGGTGGCTGTCGACGAGGCGCACATTCGCGACGTGGTGGCCAGACATCGGCGCGAGCCCGTGTATCGGCCAATCGTCGTGGTGGAGGACGCGTCGCTGGCGCAGGTGGCCGCCGTAACGGCCCGGCGTCTCGACTTCGAGCTCCCGGATGTCATCGTGGAGCGAGTCCCCACGCGGCGCTATCCGACGGACGCGCTTGCGGCGCATCTGTTCGGATATGTCGGGGAAGTCAGCGATGCCCAGCTTGCCGAGCAGCACGTGGAAAGCGGGGCAATCGTCGGGCAGTCGGGCGTCGAGAAGAGCTACAACCGGCTTCTGATGGGCGAGGACGGCGCCCGGCGCGTGGTCGTCAACAGCATGGGGCGCGAGATCAGCACGCTCGAGGAAATTCCGCCCGTCGAAGGCCATCGCGTGCAACTGACGATCGATTACGACCTGCAGCACGCTGCAGAGGAGGCATTCAGGCACTACGGGTATTCAGGCGCCGCGGCTTTCCTCGATCCGCGCTCCGGAGACGTGCTGAGCCTGGTCAGCCTGCCCGGCTACGATCCCAACGACTTCGCCGCCGGCATCGACCGCGCGACGTGGACGTCGCTCAACGCTGACAGGCTGAAACCTCTTCAAAACCGTGCCATCCAGGGCCGTTACTCGCCGGGCTCGACCTTCAAGCTCGTCGTGGCGACGGCCGCCCTCGAGGAGCGCGTGGTCACGCCCGACTTCAAGGTGTTCTGCGGTGGGGGCGCGAATTTTTACGGGCGCTATTTTCGATGCCACCTGGCGGGCGGTCATGGGACGGTCGACATGCGCCAGGCGATCGAGCGTTCCTGCAACGTGTACTTCTACACGCTCGGCAACATGGTGGGCATCGATCGGTTGCACAAGTGGGGCACGGCGCTCGGTCTCGGCCGCAAGAGCGGCATCGATCTCCCGAACGAAGTCGAAGGCATCATGCCGTCCACGGCATGGAAGCGCGAAAAGACCGGTGAGCGGTGGTACGCCGGTGAAACCATCTCGGTGGCCATTGGGCAGGGTCAGGTGTCGGTGACGCCGATCTCGATGGCCGTGATGATGGCGGCCATAGCTAACGGGGGCACGCGGGTCGTTCCTCGCCTGGTGAAAGCCGTGGACAACGGCGAGGGTTGGGTTTCACTCCCTCACGAAGCGCCAGCCGTGCAACGGATGCGCCCCGAAACGATCGCTGCGCTGCACGACGGCTTGTGGAGGGTCGTCAACGCCGCGGGAACTGGATGGCGTGGCCGCATACCGGGTCGCGACGTCGCCGGGAAGACGGGCACGGCGCAGGTCATCTCGCTCCAGGGTGGACGTCAGGCGGCGGGACGAACCGACAAGGACCTGCGCGATCACGGCTGGTTCGTGTTCTTCGCGCCGCGCGACAACCCGCAAATTGCAGGCGTCGTGATGGCCGAGCACTCTGAGCACGGCTACTTGGCCGCACCGATTGCCAAGCACGTCATGGAAACCTTCTTCGCGAAGAACGATCGCCGGCCGCTGCCGGATCTGCCGCCGCCACCCGGGCCCTCCAGTGAGCCCGTTGCGGCCGTAGCTGCCGCGGCTCCGGGTCCGGCGGACCATCCGTAATCGCATGCTCGAGCGACGCCTCTACTATCACATCGACTGGTTGCTGATCGCCGCGATCGTCGCGCTCTGCGGCATTGGCGTCGCGATGATCTACAGTACGTCGGGCGCGGCGATAGGCGACTCGGGCTCCCATCTCTATTTCACGCAGCTTTATGGCATCGTCATTGGCATGCTGGTCCTGTTTGCCTGTCTGAAGGTCGACTACCGGACGCTGGCCGACAAGTCGCATGTCATCTACGTCGTGCTGATCGCCGCACTCATCTACGTGCTGTTCTTCGGAACGGCGATGATGGGCGCGCGGCGCTGGGTGTCGTTCGGCAGCTTCAACGTCCAGCCATCCGAGTTCGTGAAAGTCGGGCTGGCGCTGGTGCTGGCGGAGCTCTTCGGCGAGAGCCGGCGCGGCGCGCTGACCACCACCGATCTGGTCATCGCCGGTGGTCTCACGCTGCTGCCGTTCGCCCTGATCGCCCGCGAGCCGGATCTCGGGACCGCCGCGACGCTGGTGCCCGTGGCGCTCGCCATGGCCTGGGTGGCCGGGATGCGGTTGCGGGTGGTGGGAGTCCTGCTCATCGTGGCGGCGCTGGCTGCCCCGGTGGCCTGGCACTACGCGCTCAAGGACTACCAGAAATCACGGATCGCGACATTCATCGACCCCTCGCAGGATGCGCGAGGCGCGGGCTACCAGCAGATTCAGGCTCGCATCACGGTGGGATCGGGTGGGCTCTGGGGCAAAGGGTTCATGGAGGGCACGCAGGGACAGCTGCGTTTCCTGCCGGTCGCGCACAACGACTTCATTTTCTCGGTGCTGGCCGAGGAACAGGGATTTGCGGGCGTGCTGGTCGCGCTCGGGCTGTATCTGTTCGTCATTGTCAGATCCATCGAGGCGGCACGCCTCGCCAAAGATCGGCTCGGGGCATTTCTCGTGCTGGGGGTGCTCGCGGGCTTTTCGTTTCAGGTGGTTTATAACATCACGATGTCGGCAGGACTGGCCCCCGTCAAGGGCTTGACCCTGCCACTAATGAGTTACGGAGGGTCGTCGATGGTCGCCACTCTGGCGGGTTTCGGCTTGATCCTCAACGTGCGCATGCGCCGGTTCACGAACTGACCGGCCGTCGCCCTAGTATTCCCGGTCCGGCAGCGGAGAAGAAACCTGATGGACAGCCTGGCCTACGACGCGCTCATCGCGATCGGTGTGACCTGCGCTGGTCTGCTCGGGTGGGCAGGTGTTTTGTGGGCACCCCCCCGCCATCCGCTGCGCGTGTCCGCCTGGAGTTGCGCGAATGAGCAAGGAGATGATCATCTCCTCGACCGGCCACGAAACGATGGTGGCCATTCTCGAGGACGACCTGGTTGCCGAGATCTTCGTCGAACGCGAGCGTCAGCGTGGCGTGGTCGGCAACATCTACAGAGGGCGGGTCTCCAAGGTCCTGCCCGGCATGCAATCGGCATTCGTTGACGTCGGCCTCGAGCGCGACGGCTTTCTCTACGTCTCCGAAGTCATCAATACCATCGAGGAGTTCGAGCGCCTCGGGGCTGGCGACGAGGACGACGAAGAGCCGTCCGCCCCTGGCGAGAACGGTGGCAGTGGCAACGGCCGCTCCCGCCGTGATCGCGACCGCGGACAGGACGCGAAGATCGAGACGCTTCTCAAAGAGGGGCAGGAGATCATCGTCCAGATCGTCAAAGAGCCGCTCGGCACGAAGGGCGCGCGCCTGACGTCGCACGCCACGCTTGCAGGGCGCTTCCTCGTTTTCATGCCCACCGTCGATCACGTGGGCGTCTCACGCAAAATCGAGTCACGCGAAGAGCGCGGGAGGCTTCGCGCCATCGTCCGCGAGTACCGCGACGAACACCACTTTGCGGGTGGCGTCATCATCCGGACGGCTGCCGGTGGCCGCTCCAAAGAGGACATCGTCAGCGACCTCGACTACTTCAACCGTGTCTGGACCGGCGTCAGACAAAAGGCCGAGACCATGCGCGCGCCGGCGACGATGTATCGGGAACCCAGTCTGGTGGCCAAGCTGCTGCGCGATCTGCTCACCGAGGACTTCGTCGCCATTCGAATCGACAACGAGACGGAATACCGCCGCATTCTCGAACTGGTCGAGCGAATCATGCCGGCTCTGGCGCCGCGGGTGAAGCTCTATACGAAGAGCTTTCCCATCTTCGAGGAGTACGGCGTACAAGCCGAGATCGACAAGGCCCTTCGAAGCAAGGTCTGGCTCAAGTCAGGCGGTTCGATCGTGGTCAATCAGACCGAAGCGCTCGTGGCGATTGACGTCAACACGGGGCGCTACGTCGGCAAGCGCACCGGCCGTCTCGAAGACACGATCGTGAAGACCAATCTCGAGGCCGTGAAGGAGATCGTCCGTCAAATCAGGCTGCGCGATCTCGGCGGCATCATCGTGCTCGACTTCATCGACATGGAGGAGCGAAAGAACCGTCAGAAAGTGTTCCAGGCGCTGGAGCAGGAATTGAAGAAGGATCGCGCACCGTCGAAGGCCGTTCAGGTTTCGGATTTCGGGCTCATCATCGTCACGCGCAAGCGCGTGAAGCAGAGTCTGGAGCGTCTCCTGACCGAACCGTGCCCCTACTGCTCGGGCACCGGGGTGATCAAATCGAGCGCCACGATCTGCTACGAGATCTTGTCAGAGGTGAAAAAGATTGGTGCCGACATCGACGGACACGGTGTCGTGCTCCGGGTCAACCCCGACATCGCGCGCGCGCTCAAGGAAGAGGAGAGCGCGGTGCTCAAGGATTTGAAGGAGTCGATCCGGAAGGAGGTGACCGTCAAGTCTGACGTTCACCTCCACCACGAACAGTTCGATCTGATGGCGATCTAGACGCTAGAAGCCCTTACGCCGCCGGCGCCGCCGGCAGGTGAATCAGGTAGTGATTCCCGCCGCGGTTGATCCACACGCGGAAATAGTCCCCGCCCTTCAGGAGCTCGACCCGGGACGTTCCCACCCGGGGACGCGTGCCGTCCGCGACCTGGGCGATATCGCTCTCGGGCACGATGCTCGCGACCTCTCGCCCCTTGACCTGGCCGCCCTGCACGAACTCCACCCAGCGTTCGAGATTCTGCGTTTGACCAGCGGCGGACGGTGTTGCATCGTTTGCGGTCACCCGCACCTGGTAGGTGCCTGCTGGCAGAGCTTGGCCGTTCGCGGTCACCTGTCGAGGCAATCGGACCGATCCAAGCATGGAGTCGCTCTGGGATGCGGCAGTCTGGCCTCCCGGCGCCTTCGCCAGCGTCAGGTCCGCCCCGAGTGCCGCGACAAAGATTCCGATCAGCCACAGCCTGTTCATCGTCGCCTCCCTTTTAAGCTCTTTGAGTCGCCAGCCGCATTATACGAAATGTGGAGGCCACCTCGTGCATTCCGACAGACGGACACGTCAAGCGGTGTATCAATTCGAATGCCATCGGGCCATCCCGCTCGAAACGCTGAAATGCCCGCTGCCGAACCTCGGCGAGGCATGTCGGCGGAGGATCGTTGCCGTCAGGCCCACACTGGTTCGCAAGCCCGGCCGTGCGTGGGATGTGACGTCACAGTCAAGACGGCTATCGGCGCACCATGCTGACATCACCGCTGAACGTGCGGACGATCACCAAGGCACTGCCCACACCCTCACCGATCGTGCCGCGAATCGAGCGTTCGGAAGGACCGCGCCGCTCACGGTCGTTCGCGGCGCCGACGAGTCGAGTGGGAAGCTCTGTGTTGAGAGAGCCTGAAAAGGTGCTCGCTTCGAATTCGAACGCACTGTTCGCGGCGAAGCTCAGCCGCACGTCACCCGAATGCGCATTGAACTCGTAGCGCCCCCGCTTCGCGAGCGCACCTGAATATTCGACGACTCCGCTGACCGAGCGCACCTGAGCGCGCTCGCACCGCACACGATCGAGAATCAGATCACCGCTCACGGTGTTGACGTCGATCGCACGCACGTCGACTCCGCGGGCGACAAAATCGCCGCTCACGCTGCCGGCCATCAGATCGCCGTTCGAACTCACGTCGGTGAGCCGCACATCGCCTGACACCGACCTGATCGATGCCAGATGACTCACACGGTCGGCCGACACATCCCCGCTTACGCTTTCGAGCCGAAGCTCACCTTTGACCGCTGTGACGCGAATGCTTCCCGAGATGGACTTCAGGTTGACGCTCGTGTCCGCCGGTACACGCACCGTGTAGTCCACCCAGGCCGAGCCACGGCGCTCACCGGGCGGGTAGACCGTTCGCACTTCCACCCGGCCGGGGCGTTCGACGATGTCTACCGAGAGCGCCGCCATCAGCTCCTGGGCCCGTGCATCGCGCGCCCGGACGCGTTTCACCATGTCGATGACAATGTCCGTACCTGAGACGGCAGCGACGTCGATCTCGCCGGAGATGTTGGCGAGATCGAGCCACGCGTTCGCGGAAGCCTTGATCGTCCGGGACGAACGCTCGACTTGCTCAGGACCCTGACGTTCGTCCTGATACCGTCCCCACCCGACGTCAATCGACCGCGATGGTGGGGCGTCCGGCATGCTGCCCTGGGCACGGGCAGCCGTCGCCGCCGCCACGAACGCGAGTGCCATGACCGCCGAGCGCCGCACCACCGTCGACCATCCACAATCGTGATTCGTCATGATGATCTGCTCACGAGCCGCCGGCGACTCATTTCGCCAGCTGACTCATCACGCGGGCCGTGCCCGCATCGTCGCCTTTTCGCATCTCGTTGATGAGGGCAATCGTGTCCTGCAGCAAGCTCACCTTGCTCTTGAACGCCTCGAACAGACTGTCGCGGGCGGGGTGGCTTGCGGGTTGTGCGCGTACCGCCGCCCGGCTCTCTTCGATCGCCTGGTCGATGACACCGAGGGTTTTCTGGAGAGTTGCCGCCAGTTGCGGATCGAGTGCCTTCTGATCGACCTGTGCCGCCTGTTCGAGTCCAGCGATCGCACGCTCGTAATGCTGCTCCGCCAACCGCAGCTCCTCTTCAATCGATTGGACGAGGCTGGCACCGTCCGTCGTTCCGCTCGCGTCAGGGGAACCCACAGCGGTTGCGGCTGGTGCCTCGTCCACCGTTCGCCCGGACTGCGTTCGATACAACGCGCCTGCGCCGACCGCCAACAGCACGGTTGCAGCGACCGCGAGAAGTCGGCGCCTCTGGGTGCGGCGATTCTGGTGGTCACGAGCTGCATCGAGGCCGCTTTCGACACGAGTCCAGACGGACGGCGAAGGCTCGGGAGCCGGGAGGATTCCGGCGCCTCGCTTGATCTGCTGGAGATCGCGCACGAGCGCCGAGCATTCAGCGCAGGTCTCCAGGTGACGAGCGAGCGATGCCTGGCCCCCTGGTTCGAGCGAACCGTCGAGGAGATCGGCGATCGCCGTCTGATAGGCTCCGCACCTCATGACGTCATTCCGCATCGGCGCTGTCCGATACGCGACCTGTCAGGAAGTCGCGAATTCTCAGCCGCGCCTTGTGAACCTGCGACTTCGACGTGCCCTCGGCGATACCCAGAATCTCGCCCACTTCGTGGTGATCGAACCCTTGAATATCGTGCAGCTCGAATGCGGCCCGGCAGGCCGCCGGTAGCCGCTCGATCGCGCGCTCGAGATCGACCTGGGTTGGGGTGACGGCCCCTGGGGCATACCGGGCTGCCGGTGCGAGCGAGGATTCGTCGAGCGACCCGGTCACCGCGTTGTTTCGTGTCGCTCGGCTTCTCACATGGTCCAGACAGCGATTCATCGCCAGACGGTAAAGCCAGGTGCCGAGCGAGGCCTCGGCGCGAAACGTACTGAGGCGCCGAAACGCGAGCAGGAAGATCTCCTGCAGCAGGTCTTCGGCGTCGGCCCGTGAACCGGTCATTCGGTACGCCACGGCGTAGAGCCGGGCCGCGTGCCGCTGATAGAGCCTCTCGAAGGCCACCCGGTCGCCGGCCTGGCAGCGAGCCACGAGATCCCGGTCGCTCGCCACGTCGGCTGCCGTCGTCTCCCTCAACTCCTTAGACGGGGAGGCGGATGGATATCGTTGCCGGGCGGGGGCTGCGTCGGCGGGGAACCGAGACATCTCTCCAGTGGATACGAAGGCCAGGGCGATTGGTTCGATGGCGTAGTCCCTAGACCCGGGACCTGCCGGGTCCGAGGACGCGTACCCTGTTGAACTGGCGGATCCGCTCTCCCTCGACAATCACGCCCTCGGCGCGGAGAAGCGCCCTCTTGAGCGCCAGGTTGCCGCCGTAACCGCCCAGCGACCCGCCAGCGCCGACGACCCGGTGACAGGGCACGCCAGGCTCGTGGCAGCCCCGCATGATGTTTCCCACGGCGCGCCAGGCGCGCGGCTGCCCGGCCCGTGACGCGACATCCCCATAGGTTGCGACCTGGCCGGGAGGAATTCGTCTGACGACTGACAGAACCCGCCGTGTGAACGGCGAGAATCGGGATGGCACCGTCATACCGGCCTGGAGATCGGCCGAGCACCGTCGCACCTGGCATGGGCGAAGACCAGACCCGGGCGCCGGGGTGGCCTAGAACCGCACGCGCAGTCCACCGCCGGTGAACAAGCCTCCGGCATCGCTCGACACCGAGTTTCGGTCCGATGCGCGAAGATCGACTGACGCACGTGAATAGCGGAAGAGCGCGCCGAGAGCGAAGCGCCGCGACAAGCTCCACGACAGATCCATCCCCACATTGAAGCCAATGGCGTTCTCTTTGACGCGAGGAGCGACGGCGCTCTGGAACGTGGCTTCATTGAACGGGAACGCGTGCTCGGTACGCAATCTCGTCCACGACTGCCTGTTCGACGTGGATGAAGCTGGGGCCCCCCTCGAGCACAAGCTCGAAGGATGGACTCAGCGTGAACGGCCACGCAAGCAGCCCGTGCGTCGCCGTTTCCCTGCGGGCCAGATCATCGGTCCCACTGACGGATCGCGGCTGATTGAAGAAGAACGGATGTGGCACGCTTGCATTGATCGCCGTTGACGTTTCGCCGAAAAGGTGCGAAACCGCCACGCCCACCCGCATGTTTCTCCCCACTCGTATCAGGAACGCTCCATCCACCTGCGGCGGGATCGTCAGCTCGTAGCTGGCGTCGAAGGTGCCCTCTTCGAGAAACTCCTCGAAGGTGCCGCTCTGTGAAAAATCGTTCGGAATGGCCTGCACACCGCCATTCAGGCTGAGGAAAAACCGCTCCCTACCGGCGGGTGTTTGCGCGAAAGAGAACGACGGCAGGAGGGTCAGAAACACCAAGGCTGCTGCAAGCATTCGCATCTAGTTGATTCCTGCGGCCGCCCAGGCTCGTGCCACCTGGGTGCGCTCGTTACTGGTGGCACCGTACAGTTCGGCCGCGGCCTGGAGCGTGGCGGCGCGGGCGTCTCTGAACTGGGCGGTTGGGGCGAGAAAGAAGACGAAGGCGCGATAGAAGATTTGTTCCATCCGGTCGATGTTCTCGAGGCCTACGCCGTCGACGACCTGGCCAGACACGCGGTTCCGGCCGCCATTCACCGCCAAATAATATACCTGATTGACGATGTTGGCGTTGACGTGCACGCCGCCGTTGTCGGTCGCTTCCCCGATGAACTGGCGGAGGCTGTAGTGGTCGGGATCGCCGACGGCCTGCGGATCCGCGAGCGATCGGAGGAACCCAGGCTCGAACCGGGTCACATCCTCGGCGATCAACCAGTCGCTCTGCTTCGGCCCGTTTCCGAAGGGCTCATACGCGAACTCCACCGAGGCGGCCATGATGTCCGAGAAGGCCTCGTTCAAGGCGCCCGACTCGTCTTGATACTCGAGTTGGGACGAGTAGTCGGTGACGCCGTGCGTCAATTCGTGCGCGATCACGTCGAGCGCGCCCGCCAGGTAGTCGAAGACCTCGCCGTCCCCGTCGCCGTAGAGCATCTGGCCGTCGCCCAGATAGAGCGCGTTATTGATGAAGGTCGCGCGCGTTTCCTGGCTGAAGGCCTCGGCCCCCTCCCGGAGCAGTGGATGAACGATCCCCTGAATCGGCAGCGCTCCGTCATCCAGACTGACTCGGTTGAAGCGGGTGAAGTAGTAATCGTGCACCCAGCCCTGATACACCTGCGCGTCCACCACGGCTCCGTCCACCCACACGTTGTCGCGGTCGCGACTGACATCCGAGGGGAATGTCTCGCCAGTGACGAGAAAATCTCCGAGCCGAAAGATGCTCCCATCGAAGTTGAGCGTGGAGATTGGCGTCGGTCTGAGCGCATCGAAGGTCTCGAATCCGCCCGCCGAGCGTCTGGTGCTCACTTTCTTGCGATCGCCGAACACCCCCGTGCCGCTTCCAATCACGCCGGCCTGGGCGATCAGCCGGCTGTCGCGCCTCTCGACCGTTGCCGTCCGCGCGTTGACATACACGATCAGCCGGTCGGACCTCGTGCGCACGCCGATGCGGTAAACGAGTGCATACCCGCCGTCGCGTCGCGGCAGAATGCCAAGCTGGGCATCTCCGTAGGTGATCGCCTCCGCCCCCTCGCCCCGCGCGGCCGCAAGTCTGGCGGTTTCCTCGTCGACGGCTGGCACGACATCGAGGGCGACGTCCGTGAAGATTCGTCCAAATACCGAGCGGACCGAGCGACCATCGACCTGCCGGATCACCTGGCCACCGAATACGGGCAGTCCGTGGTGATACTGATCCAGTCGTTCGTGTGTCCGCCCGGACATCCAGGAGTCCCTCTGAATGCGCGCCCGTGCCAGTTGGCCTTCGCCGATCAGGTGAGCCACGTGATCAGACCAGTCCACGGCTGCGGTGCCCGAGGCGCTCAGCGACAGTGTCTGTGGCGGAACCACGACGGGTGTTTGTGCGCGTGAGGCTGTCACGGCCACGCTCAAACCTGACATGACGAGGAGCAGCGTGCGTGTTGGAAGACCTCTGAGGAAACGACCGAGCGCGCGACGGACAATCGGGGCAGTTGTGGTGGCCATGGCTGGAGCGTGCCGCGATCCTGAGTGTAATTCGGTCTGACCTTTCCCGAGAATGGCTCAACTGCGGTATCGTGTCACCTCGATCGGCAGGTGCCTTGGTTGGCGACACCCGATCGAAGCTGTCACAATACTCCCGCATGTTCCGTCGAGAGCGCGATGGCCATCTCGTGTGGCGCCCTACTCTCTGATCGGTCGCGCGTCAGCCGATGCTGGTGACTGGATGAGATGGAGCGCAGTCGGAATCCAAGCCGTAATTGTTTTCGCGGCCGTCGTGCTCGTTGAAGGCTGCGCCCTGTGGCGGGTCGAACGGTACTACGGCCATCTCCTGAGAGGCAACGACGCGCAATTCTACTACGCGGCCACGCGGAGCCTTGTCGTTGGTCGAGACCTGAACATATCGGATGACATCGTCCTGACGCCAGACACCACCCCCTTCGATTTCGACAAGGATGGCTATTTCGAAGAGGTGCCTCGCGACGAGAGAGGCCGCATTCTTCACAAGCGTCCGATCGGGCTCTCGATCATCGAGGCGCCATGGCTTTGGGCTGCAGTCGCTTGGGTTCCAGATCCGCGCAGCGAGACGCGCGCTCTCGGGTACAGCGTCACTGACATCCGGATCGTCGCCTTCGGTCTCGTTCTCCTCATCGCCGCCGGGCTCGCTCTGTTATATGCCCTGATTTGCCGATCGACATCAGCCCCGTGGGCCGTCTTTGCGGTGTGGTGTGCCTGGTGGGGCACCAGTCTGTTTTGTTATTCGACGGCCGTCGTCTTCATGGCCCACGCAACTGCGTTCACCCTGGTGATTGCGACCGTGTTCGTGGCCGACAGTCTTCGGCACGACGCTCGGACGAATCTCAAGTTGAGCGTCGTCGGCGCTCTGGCCGGGCTGCTTTATCTCATCAGACCCCAGCAGGTTCTCCTTCTCGTATTGCTTTGGCCGTATTTTCGGCGCCTGTCGGCCAGAGACCGCCGCGTATGGATGCAGGGTGCCGTGACCGGTGCCGCCTGTCTTGTCCTGGCGATTGGTTTTCAGGCGGCAGTGTACGCGATGAGTTTTGGCCAGAGAATCTTCAGCGGGTATTACGCGGTCGGAGAATGGACGTTCGACTGGTTCGAGCCCCAGCTGCTGACAGTTCTCGTGGATTCCGCTCGCGGGCTGCTGGTCTTCTCGCCGATTGTCGTCGTGGCCTGCGCCGGCTACATCCTCAACTGGTGGCGTGTCCCGATCTTCGGCTGGGTGTTGCTCGCTCATGCCATTGTCCAGCTCTATGTGATTGCCGCGTGGTCAGGTCGCCTGCAGGGCGATTCATTCGGTGCCCGGATGTGGAGTGAGTGTGCAGGGATGGTCGCTGTCGGCGTCTCCCTGCTCGAAACCTCGGCTCCCGCCATTCGACTCGCATGGGCCGTCGTCGCCACCGCGTGCGTTGTTTGGACGAGCGCGCTCCTGATCGTCTACATCAAGCAAGGATTTTCCTACTCCACGACGTACGGGGATCTTGTTCGCGCGGTCTTGAGCCTCGTCACCGGGTGACAGAGTCGGCCTTCGCGCTGCCGACATGCAAAAAACCATTAACAGGGAGACTTTTTCACATCAAATCAGTGCAGTCTTCGGGCTCCGAGGCCCGACTGTCGAATGGGCGAGCGGCGGTCGCCACAGGTAACCTCATGTCAGGGTGACCGTTAAGATCAATAGAGAGAATCACTCTCGGCATGGCGGATGCCTTGCAATTCTGCGCCTGTTGCGATGAATCGACGTACGCTCGCGGTTGTTGCCTTCGAGAATCTTCTTATCGTTGGTGCGGTCATCGCGGCGACCTGGTCGAGGCTCGGTGCCGACGCCTGGGTCGTCTTCGCGTTTGAGAACGGGCTGGGCAAGGCCTTCCTGATTGCCGCGACCTGCCAGCTTTGCCTGTACTACGCAGACCTTTACGACCCGCGCATTGTGGCGGATCGTTCGAAGTTCTTCAGTGGCCTCGTGCAGTCAGTGGCGTCGGCCGCCTTCGTGTTAGCGGCGCTGTATTTCTGGTTTCCGTCGCTGATGATCGGCCGCGGTGTCTTCCTGCTCTCCGCGGTATTCGTGCTCAGCGGCGCTGCGGCCTTCCGGCTCTTTCTCGAGTGGCTTGGTCGTCAGACAGCACCCAGCGAACGCCTGCTGCTGGTCGGAACAAATCGCGCCGCGGTGGCGCTCGCCCGGGAGCTCTACGATCATCGCCAGGCGCTCGGCGTCGAGATCGTCGGATTCGTGGATCCAGATCCGCGACGTATCGGCGAGCGCGTGTTCAATCCAGGGATCATTGGCGCGATTCCAGACATTCCCACCATCGTCCGCGAACGAAATGTGGACCGCGTGGTCGTGAGCCTCGCCGATGCCCGCGGCCAGCTGCCGATGGATCAGCTGCTCGACATGCGGCTCGATGGCGTGGCCTTTGATCACCTCGCCTCTGTCTACGAGAAGTACACTGGTAAGATTGCGGTTGAGAACCTGCGGCCGAGCTGGCTGATTTTTTCGTCGGGATTCCGGAAGACGACCTTCCAGGTTGCGGCAAAGCGGACGGTCGATGTGATCGCGGCAGTCATTGGTCTTGTGGCTGGCATGCCACTCATGATTCTGGTCGCAGCAGCCGTGAAACTCTCGTCGCGCGGGCCGGCCTTGTATCGTCAGGAACGAATCGGCCGGAACGGGCAGCCGTTCCTGCTCCACAAGTTTCGCTCCATGCGCGTGGATGCGGAGGCAGCGACCGGCCCGGTGTGGGCGCAGCCCGACGACCAGCGAGTCACGATGGTCGGCCGGTTCCTTCGGCGCACCCGGCTGGACGAGCTGCCCCAGTTCTGGAACGTCCTCACGGGCGACATGAGCCTGGTTGGCCCCAGACCCGAGCGCCCGCAGTTTGTTGAGCAGCTCTCGGAGGCCATTGCGTTCTACGGTCAGCGCCATGTCGTGCGTCCAGGTCTCACGGGCTGGGCGCAAGTTCGGTACAGCTACGGCGCAAGCGTCGAGGACGCCCTGCAGAAGCTCCAGTACGACCTTTACTACATCAAGAACATGTCCCTGGCGCTCGATCTCTTCATCATCTTTTCGACGATCAAGACTGTTCTGGCGCGAAAGGGCGCCTGAGCCATGGCCGCCGTCGTGAACGCGATGTCGGTGGACGTCGAGGACTATTTTCAGGTCAGCGCGTTCGACGACATCGTACCGCGCGACGGGTGGGCGAGCCGTGAAAGCCGCGTGTGTGCGAACACGGAGCGTCTCATCCGCATCTTCGACGATGCCGGTATCAAGGCAACATTCTTTGTGCTGGGCTGGGTGGCCGATCGCTTTCCGGCTCTCGTGCGGACCATCGCCCGCGAACAACATGAGGTGGCGTCGCACGGATATGGTCATCGCCTGATTTACGATCAATCACCGTCAGAGTTCCGCGAAGACATTCGACGCGCCAAGGACCTGCTCGAGTCGCTCGCAGAGAAGCGCGTGCTCGGCTTTCGCGCGCCAAGCTACTCGATCACGACCCGCACGCTCTGGGCGCTGGATATTCTGGCCGAGGAGGGCTACGCCTACGATGCGAGCATCTTTCCGATACGTCACGATCGCTACGGCATTCCCAGCGCCCCCCGACATGCTTTCGTCATCGAGCGCGCCGGCCGGCCTCTGGTCGAAGTGCCGGCCTCGACCGTGCGACTGGGCGGGCTGAACGTGCCGGTTGCCGGGGGCGGCTACTTCCGCATCTTCCCGTATTGGTGGACCTTCCGAGGGATCGCCCGGGTCAACCGCGTCGAGGGAAAGCCGGCCGTGTTCTATATCCATCCGTGGGAGATCGACCCCGAACAACCGCGCCTGCCGGCGGATACGATCGGCCGGTTCCGCCACTATACGAATCTCGACAAGACCGAGGCGCGCCTGCGGCAGCTCGTGAGGGACTTTGCGTTTGCGCCCGTCGACCGGATGATCGCCGATGCCCGTCCGGTTGACGCCAGCGGTCTGGCATCGCTGACCGGCGCCAGCCGGGCTTCTTGAGAAATACACGCGCGCGGTGGGAACCGATGATCGATCTGCACATGCATACGACTGCCTCGGACGGGCGCTGCAGCCCGACCGAGCTGGTTGGTCGGCTGGCCAGGGCGGGTATTACGGTCTTCAGCGTGACCGATCACGATACAACGGCGGGCCTCGTCGAATCGGCTGCCGCGGCGGTCCGCGCTGGTCTCGAGTTCATCCCCGGCACCGAGATCACCGCGGTCTACCAAGGACGCGACGTGCACGTTCTTGGGTATTTCATCGATCCAACGACACCGGAACTGTCCGGTTTGTTGGCCGCGAGCCGCCAGAGCCGCGTGATTCGAGCTCGGGAGATTGCCGCTCGGCTTGCGGCTCTCAACGTCCCCATAGACGTCGAGCGCGTGCTGGCTGCAGGCGGTGGCGCGCCCAGCGGCATTGCGATTGCTCGACCCGTCCTTGCACGCGCTCTGGTCGAGGCGGGGCACGTGAGCAGCATCCGTGAGGCGTTCGACCGATACCTGGGGGAGAGCCAGCCAGCGTACGTGCCCCGGCAGGGACGCTCGCCGGACGAGGTGGTCCAGGTGATCCGGTGTGCCGGCGGAGTGGCGTCCCTGGCCCATCCCGGAGTGCTCGGATGCGACGAGTTGATCCCGCAGCTGGTCGACGCCGGGCTGGGAGCTCTCGAGACCTATCATAGCGACCACAGCACCGCGGACACCGGCCGATACCTCGGACTCGCCCGACAATACGGGCTGGCGGTAACGGGCGGCTCCGATTATCACGGCGACGGCGTGCGCCGCGCTGAATGTCTGGGCGTCGTGAGCCTTCCGCCCGACGAGTACCGGCGGTTCTGCGGTCGGGCTCGTCAGCTGCGATCTGAAGACAGGCCACCACTTCCCGAGCCAGCGCGAAATACTACCGAACTCGGCTGAGACCGGACACTCGCTCCGCGCCAGCCTATCTGAGACGACAGGAGACAGCGTGACTTCAGCAACCGGCATGCTCGACACAAACGCACTTATCGCGCCGCACGGCGGAACTCTTGTGAATCTGCTCGGCGACGAGCCCCGCAGACTGCAGCTCCGACAGGCCTCCCAATCCTGGCCGTCATGGGACCTCACGGCCAGGCAGATGTGCGACCTGGAGCTGCTCATGAACGGCGGCTTCTCGCCGCTCACCGGGTTCATGGGCCGCGACGATTACGAATCGGTCTGTCGGACCATGCGGCTTCAGAACGGCCTCCTGTGGCCCATGCCCATCACACTCGACGTCTCACCAGAGTTTGGCAAGACGTTGACGACAGGGGACACGATCGCGCTGCGTGATCCTGAAGGCGTCATGATCGCCACGTTGGCCGTCGATGACGTCTGGACGCCCGACCGCGAGGCCGAGGCGGTCGCGGTGTTCGGAACCGCCAGCTCCGAGCACCCTGGCGTGGCAGCGCTGCTCGGACACAATCGCACCGTCTACGTGGGCGGACGGGTGGAGGGACTTCAGCTTCCGCTCCACTACGACTACCCGTCGCTGCGAGCAACGCCAGCCGAGCTGCGTGACGAGTTTGCGCGCCGCGGGTGGACCAGAATCGTGGCGTTCCAGACCAGAAATCCGATGCACAGGGCCCATCAGGAGCTCACGCGTCGGGCAGCCGACGAGGTCGACGCTCGTCTCCTGATTCACCCGGTGGTCGGGATGACGAAGCCAGGGGATGTCGATCACTACACGCGCGTCCGGTGTTACCGCGCCGTGCTGTCAACCTACCCACCCGATCAGGCACACCTCGCGCTGTTGCCGCTGGCCATGCGGATGGCCGGTCCGCGCGAAGCGGTCTGGCACGCGATCATCCGGAAGAATCACGGATGTACGCATCTGATCGTCGGTCGCGACCATGCCGGTCCCGGACGCGATAGCGCCGGCACGCCGTTCTATGGTCCGTACGATGCCCAGGAGCTGCTACGTCAACACGAAAAGGAGCTCGGCGTCGGGATGGTGCCGTTCCGTCAGATGGTGTACGCGGTGGACTACGACCGGTACTTTCCCGAGGATGCCGTACCCGAAGGCGCCAAGGTCCTCGACATTTCGGGTACCGAGCTCAGACGACAGCTCGCGAACGGGGGAGAGATTCCGTCCTGGTTCACCTATCCCGCAGTCGTGACCGAGCTGCGGTCGACGCACCCTCCGCGCAGCGCCCAGGGCCTGACGGTGTTCTTCACGGGTCTTTCCGGCTCGGGCAAGTCCACCATTGCCAACGCGCTGCTCGTGAAGCTCCTGGAACGGGGAAGCCGTCCCGTGACGCTGCTGGACGGCGACCTGGTGCGCAAGCATCTTTCGTCGGAGCTGGGGTTCTCCAAGGAGCACCGCGACATCAACATCCGGCGCATCGGCTATGTCGCGTCCGAGGTCACCAAGAACGGCGGCATCGCCCTGTGCGCACCCATCGCGCCCTATGACCAGGTGCGGAAGGAAGTGCGGCGCATGATCGAGCCGCTCGGCGCGTTCATCCTGGTCTTTGTGGCGACCCCTCTGGAGGTGTGCGAGGCTCGCGACCGGAAGGGGCTGTACGCCAAGGCGCGCGCAGGAATCCTTCAGCAGTTCACGGGAATCTCCGATCCGTACGAAGAACCCATCGATGCCACCCTGACGATTCAGACGACCGAGCTGTCGCCCGGGCAGGCCGCCGATCGGATCATCGGGCTGCTCGAGGAGGAGGGCTACTTGGCGCCTGTGGTGTGAACCGCGGGTCAGGGCCTGTCAGGCCTGGAAGTCCCCCTGTTCGGCCACCGCATCTCTCCAGCCACCCCTCGACGACGCCAGGTAGTACACTGGGCGGCAGACTGAAGTGTCTATGCTCGCGCCAGGAAGACTTTTATCAGCGATTCCGGGCTTTTCATGGCGGCGACGACGCCTGAGACCGCGCGCCGCACACCCACACCAGGTTCCCAGTGATGAGATAAGATCTTTACATTCAGTTATTTACTGGTGTTTTGCCCAATGACACCTGATGGCTGGCTCTTTGCAATCCGAGACGTCCGCGTCTTCGAAAAGGGCTGAACGAGCTCCCCCAGAACGTGGACATCCCTTCCTCAAGCGCGGGATACGACTCAATGGGTTTGCAGGTCGGCCACCGGGCTGATTCTGGCAGGCGGGGCGGTGCTGGGGGCTCGCGAGCGCCGGCGTGCCGGCGGCTGTGGTGGACGGTT
The DNA here is from genome assembly GCA_963817395.1 of uncultured Acidobacteriota bacterium. Lineage (GTDB taxonomy): Bacteria > Acidobacteriota > Vicinamibacteria > Vicinamibacterales > CAVPJW01 > CAWGYQ01. The sequence goes on from CAWFOC010000004.1 coordinate 561,152, forward strand.
CAAGGAACGGTCATGAGAAATAACGGTCAGAGTGAGTTGGTTGGCGCGAGCGCCTCGATGATCGAGCTGAAGCAGGAGATCGCGCGGGTTGCGCGCTCCGAGGCGAAGGTGCTGATCACAGGCGAGAGCGGCGTGGGCAAGGAGCTGGTTGCTCAAGCCATCCACATGCAGAGTCCCCGGAGCAGTCGGTCATTCATCGCGGTGAGCTGCGCCGGCTTGCCGGAGACCCTCCTCGAGTCGGAGCTGTTCGGGCACGTCAAGGGCAGCTTTACGGGCGCGTATCGTGACAAGCCCGGGAAGCTCGAGGTGGCCGATCAAGGCACGATGTTCCTGGACGAAATCGGCGAGATGAGCCTTCGGATGCAGGGTCTTCTGCTGCGATTCCTCGAAACAGGCGAACTCCAGAAAGTGGGCGCCGATCGGGTGGGAGGCCGCGTCGACGTGCGCGTGGTGGCGGCGACCAACCGTAACCTCCGCGAGATGATCACGCAGGGTCTCTTCCGGGAAGACCTGTTCTATCGCCTGAACGTCATTCATCTCGTCGTCCCGCCGCTCAGAACACGCAAGGAAGACGTGCTGGAGCTGACCGAGCACTTCCTCGCGCAGTTCACGCGGAACAACGGCTATGTCGTGCGGGGGATCTCACCCGAGGCGCTTTCGGCGCTGAGCGACTACTTCTGGCCCGGCAACGTCCGCGAGCTCGAGAATGTCGTCGAACGTCTCGTGGTCACCGGTCGGAACGAGGTTGTCACGATTGATGACCTGCCGACGGAGGTTCGTTCGGCTGATGGCATGAGCGTTCGGCCGAAGCGTGAGCGCCGGCGGACGGTGGCCGACGATCTGTACAAGCGCCTGCTCGACGAGCGCGAGTCGTTCTGGACGACGGTGTACCCTCTGTATATGCGGCGTGAGATCACGCGGTCCAATGTCCGCGACCTCATTCGGAAGGGCCTCGAGGAGGCGCGCGGCAACTACAAGATCGTCGTCAAGCTCTTCAACATGGAGCAACGCGACTACAAGCGGTTCCTGAACTTTCTGCGCAAGCACGACTGCCAGCTTCCGTTCAAGGAATACAGGTAGCTCCTATGACCAGCCGAACCCTCGTGATTCTCGTGATTGCCGGTGTTATCAGCGTGCCGGGCGCCTTTGCGCAGTCGAGCGCGCCTTCACCACCGGCCAGCCCGCCTGCACCGGCGGTGACCCCACCGCCAGCGGCCGCGCCTTCAGGGGCCACCGCGCTGCCGGACGACTATGTGATCGGCGCCGAGGACGTCCTGGGCATTGTGTTCTGGCGGAATCAGGACTTGACGGTGGATGTGACGGTCCGTCCCGACGGGAGGATTTCTCTGCCGTTGCTCAACGATATCCAGGCCGCCGGCCTCACGCCCGAACAGCTGAGGCTGAAGTTGGTGGAGGCTTCCGCTCGCTACCTGGAGGATCCAACCGCGACGGTCGTTGTCAAACAAATCAACAGTCGCAGGGTATACATTACGGGCCAGGTCGCGCGTCCCGGTCCCTACCCGTTGATGACATCCACCACGGTGCTGCAGCTGTTGGCGATCGCCGGCGGTTTGACCGAGTACGCCGACTCCAAGAACATCGTCGTGATGCGCACGGAGGGCGGCAAGCAGTTGTCGTTCCCGTTCGACTACAAGGCCATCATCAAGCGTAAGAACCTGCAGCAGAACATCGTGCTCAAGCCTGGTGACACGGTCGTTGTTCCCTGAGGACGATGAGGCATTCAGTGACGACCCGAATTCTCGTCTGCCGTGTCTTGGCGGGGGCCGCCATTGTCGTGGGCGTCAGTCAGAACGCGTCCGCGCAGCAGCAGCGCCGCCGCCTCCGGCGCAGTCGCCGGAGCGGGCGCCGCAACGCCCGTACGACGGCGTGTTCGGGCCTCGCCCCGGGGCTGGTCCAAACGCGCCGGGTGAGCGTCATACGCTCGATCTCATGTTGAACGTGACCGAAGGGTACGATGACAACGTGCTGGCCGATCAGCAGGGGGTTGGCGGCGGATCACCCTCACCGCTCCATCAAGTTGGCGGATTCTTTACGGCGGCCAGCGCTTCGCTCAGTTACGCGCGGCCAGGCGAGCGGGTGGGGTTCGGCGCGTCCGGGGGGGCGACGTATCGCTACTACCGGGGGTTCGAGCGTCTTACCGGGCCGAGTTACTACGGAGGTGCCGGGATCTCGACGACGTTCGGTAACACGGCCTTCGCGCTGAACCAGAGCGCCTCCTATTCGCCCTTGTACTATTTCGGGGTGTCCCCCGTTGTCGGTACGCCGCCGCCGGGTCAGGTACCGCTTCCCAGCCCCGATTCGGCGGTCGGGCAGCTCGAGGGCCTTACCCTGGGCACCAGCGCGTCGGCGAATACGGAGCTCTCGAGTCGCTCGTCGCTCCAGTTTCTAATACGATTTTCAGATGGATGCCTTTGCGAGCGACGTCTCGACGGTGCGGTCACAACATGCCAGCGCCGGGTACCGGCGCAGCCTGACGCGGAACGCCGGATTGCGGATAGGCTACGGATACTCGGAAGGCCGGTATAGCCTCGTCGAGTCGGGCCAGGGCCCAACCCGGCAGCACGACCTGGACATCGGCGTGGACTACAGGCGCTCGTTGTCGCTGACGCGCCGCGTCACGTTTGCATTCAGCACGGGCTCGGCCATCATCCAGACGCAGTCGGACACGCATTATCGAGTCGTGGGCAACGCGTCGCTGAACGCCGCGTTCAAGCGCACCTGGAACGCGAACTTGACCTACGACCGCGGAGTTGAGTTCGTCGGCGGTTTCGAAGAGCCGTTCTTCTCGGACTCCTTGATTGCGTCCGTCGGAGGGTTGTTGTCGCCACGCCTGTCTTACCGCGGAACCGTGAGCTATTCACTCGGATCGGTCCTGGAGGAAAGCTCGGCCGGGTACGATACCGGGGTCGTGTCGAACCGCCTCCAGTACGCCTTGACCCGCTACGCGGCGTTGGACGCGGAGCACGTCTACTATCAATATGACTTCGATCCCACGATTGCGCTGCCGACCAGCATGCCCCAGAACCTGGGCCGCCAGGGCGCTCGCGTGGGGCTGTCGGTATGGCTTCCGGTCTTCTAGTGAGGTGAGTCGTGTTGCCAGGCAAGAATTACACCCCGGCTGATATCACGCGGGTGCTCCGGCGCCGTTGGAAATCTCTCATCCTGCCGTGGATCCTGGTCGCCGTGGCGACGGTGCTCATCACGCAAAGGCTGCCCAACTGGTATCGCTCGGAAACGCTGATCCTCGTCGTTCCCCAGCGGGTTCCCGAGACCTATGTGCGGTCCACCGTGACCACGCGGATCGAGGATCGGTTGCAGTCGATCAGCCAGCAGATCTTGAGCCGGACCAGACTGGAACGCGTGATTCAGGACTTCGAGCTCTATCCGAGCGAGCGTGCGGCTCAACCCCATGGAGGATGTCGTCGAGCAGATGCGCCGGGACATTGACGTTCAGATCGTGAAGGGCGATGCCTTCCAGATCAGCTATGTGTCCAAGGAACCGCGGACCGCGATGCGCGTCACGGAGCGGCTCGCGTCCCTGTTCATCGAAGAGAACCTCCGCGATCGGGAGGTGCTCGCACAGGGCACCAGCGAGTTTCTCGATTCCCAGCTGGCCGACGCGCGCCGCCGGTTGATCGAGCACGAGAAGAAGCTCGAGGCGTACCGTCGCCAATTCAGCGGGCAGCTCCCGACGCAGGTGACGGCGAATCTGGCGGCGCAGCAGAATATCCAGGTACAGCTCCAGACACTGACCGAAGCGCTCGACCACGACCGCGAACGGCGGCTGGTGCTCGAGCGGGCGCTCGCCGAAGCGAGCCTTGCCGGTGCCTCCCAGAACCGCTCCGGTCTCCGACGGGGACGGCTCGCACGGCCGGTGGCGTCGCGCCGCTTGCGGGCGTGACGGCGGCCCAGCAGCTGCAGGAGGCGACGCGGGTGTTGCGCGCGATGGAGCTGCGCCTCAAGCCTGAGCACCCGGACATCATCCAACTGAAGCGGACGATTCGTGAGCTCCAGAAGAAGGCGGATACCGAGGCCCTGGAACGTCCGGTCTCACCGGAGCTGGCCTCCGATTCGTCCACGGTCGATCCCGAGGAAGCACAGCGGCGCCGCCGTATCAGCGAGCTTCGCAGCGAGCTGCGGAGCCTCGAGGTCCAGATGGCGGACCGTCAGGCCGAGGAGAAGCGGTTACGCGCGCAGAATTCGGTCGTACCAGGCCCGGCTCGAGGCGGCGCCCACACGGGAGTCCGAGTTGATCGAGCTGACGCGCGACTACGACACGCTGCAGGGGGCCTACACGAGCCTGTTGTCGAAGAAGGAAGATGCGCAGGTTTCGGCCAATCTCGAACGCCGCCAGATCGGCGAGCAGTTCAAGGTTCTCGATCCGGCGCGCCTGCCGGAGCGGCCTTTCAGTCCGAAGCGCTTGCAGCTGAACCTTTTCGGTGTGCTGTTCGGCCTCGGTTTCGGAGCCGGTCTCGTCGCCCTGATGGAGGTGCGAGATTCGACGCTCAAGACGGACGAGGACGTCGTGAGCACGCTGAATCTGCCAGTGCTGGCCATCATTCCCACGATGCTGACGACAATCGAGCGGAAGCGCCAGCGTCGTCGGCGGATGCTCATTTCGGCAACAACCACAGCCACGATCATCGTGGCGGCGATTGTTTTCTGGTCGCTGAAGTCCTGATTTGCTGGTGGAGTGATGTACGCACGGTTCTTCGGTCTCAATGAGTCGCCGTTCGAGCTGACCTCGAACCTGCGCTACCTGTTCCTGACGCCCAAGCATCGGGCGGTGTTGAGCACCCTTCAGTACGGGATCAGCTCACGGAAAGGCACGACGCTGCTCGTCGGCGAGGCCGGTACGGGAAAGACGACGCTGATCCGGGCGGCGCTGGCGGCGCAGCGCGACGAATCAGCCAGTTGCATCTATCTCAGCAACCCGACGTTGAACCGCGAGGAGTTCTTGGAGTTTCTCGCGCGAGGGTTCTCACTGGGACCGTTGGCGGAGCAGTCCAAGACCGACTTTCTGGCCGAGCTCGAGCGTGCCCTGCGCCGGCAGGTCGACGAGGGCCGCGTGACGGCTCTCGTGATCGACGAGGCGCAGAGCCTGTCGTACGAGCTGCTCGAAGAGGTTCGCCTTCTGGCGAACATGGAGACCGATTCGGGAAAGCTGCTGCCGGTCGTGCTGGCGGGACAGCCCGAGCTCGCCGATCGGTTGAACGAGCCGTCGCTCCGGCAGCTGAAGCAGCGCATTGCCCTTCGATGCGACCTGCGGCCCCTGGACCTGCGCGAAACGGCCGCGTATATCGCGGCGCGACTGCGATCGGCGGGTGGTGACGGACGCGATGTGTTTACCCGCGAGGCAGTCGTCGCGATTCACGAGCAGTCACGGGGCATTCCGCGAACCATCAGCGTGATCGGCGACAACGCGCTCATCAACGGATTCGCCGTCGGCCGCCGGCCTGTGGGTCACGATCTGGTCATGGAAGCGTGCCGCGATCTTGATTTCAACCAGGACCCGGCCCCGGCGCTCGCCGACCCGATCACCGACGTCTCCGGAGCGAGTGACCGTGCCGACCGCGATCCCGGCGAGGCCCCGGGAGGACGAGAGTGTTCGGAAGACACCGGAGCTGCCCTCGCTCTTCAGTCATGTCAACAAGCGCCGGCGTTTCTCATTTTTCTAATCATGAGCACGCGGCACCGACTCTCGTGAGGCCGTTGAGGAATAGCAATGTCTCGCATAGAAGAAGCACTGAAGAAGTCTGGCGCTACGCTGAAGCTGCCCACTGAAGCGCCGCGGCAGGCCCCGGTCGATCTGGAACAGTTCCCGGCCGGACGCTCGGAGCCCGTCCCCGCGCCCCCGCTGGCCGATGGTCTGGGGATCTACGCGACCGAGCGCGAAGCGCATGACGAGCCGGTTCATTCCGTGCCGCCCCTGACGGCACCGGTGCCTCCTCAGGTCGCCTCGACCATGGCCATCTTCAGCGACGCATACAATGAGCGGCTCGTCGTCTCGTCGGCGACGCCTCCCGCACCGGTCGAACAGTACCGCCGGCTCGCGGCGACCCTCCATCAAGCGCAGCTCGATCACGGCATCAAGACGGTCATGGTGGCAAGCGCGCTCGCGGGCGAAGGCAAGACCTTGACGGCGACGAATCTGGCGCTGACGCTGAGCGAATCCTATCGACGCCGGGTGCTGTTGATCGATGCCGATCTGCGCCGCCCGATGATCCACGAGGTCTTCAAGATCCCGAACGTCTCTGGCTTGTCGGAGGGAATCAACGCGTCACGGGATCAGAAGCTGTCACTGGTCGAGCTCTCTCCCCATCTCTCGGTGCTCACCGCAGGGCGACCCGAGGCGGATCCGATGAGCAGCCTGACGTCCGAACGCATGCGTCGCCTGCTCCAGGAGGCCTCGGAACGATTCGAGTGGGTCGTCCTCGACACCCCGCCCGTGGGGTTGTTGTCGGATGCCACGCTTCTTGCGGACATGGTGGATGTCTCCATTCTCGTGATTGCCGCCGGCATGGCTCCCTTTGAAGCGGTCAACAAAGCCGTGGCTGCCCTCGGACGCGACAAGATCATCGGCGTGGTGCTCAACAGGGTGGAGGAGCGCCCGTCCTCGAACGGAGACTACTACCACCGTTACTACTCGAACGACGCCGCGCGCCGGTAGACCGCGACGCGGCAAGGGAGACATGCGGGATGGGTTCCGGCGTCACGATCCGTTCGGTCGCGCTGATCGCATTCGAGACCCTGCTCATCGTGGCCGCCGTCGCTGTCAGCGCCTGGATTCGGCTCGGGCCTGACGCCTGGAGCCTGTTCACGCTCGAAGGCTCTCTCAAAGCCTTCCTGATTGCGGCCGTCTGCCAGCTCTGTCTCTACCTGGGCGATCTGTACGACCTGCGAAGCATCAAGGATCACCGCGACCTGTTCGTTCGCGCGGTCCGCGCCCTCGCGCTGACATCGTTCGTGCTGGCAGGCGTCTACTACTGGCTGCCGACCCTGATGATCGGGCGCGGCGTGTTCGTGCTGGCCTCGTTCCTCGTCATCACGACGGTCACCGGATGGCGCCTCGCGTTCGAATGGCTGAGCCGCAGCCTGGGTCCGAGAGAACGGCTGCTTCTCGTGGGCGTCAACGCCGCCGCCATTGGCCTGGTTCGTGAGCTGTTCGATCGAAGACACGACCTGGGTGTGGAAATCGTCGGCTTCGTGGACGCGGATCCGGCCCGAGTCGGATCGCCGGTGCTGAATCCGGGAGTGATTGGCACCATCGACGAGATTCCCGCGATCGTCCGTGCCCGTTCGGTGGATCGCGTCGTGGTGAGTCTGGCGGATGCCAGGGGCAAGCTGCCCATGGACAAGCTGCTGGAGATGAGGCTCGATGGCGTGAGGTTCGATCATCTGGCCTCGGTCTACGAGGAGTACACGGGCAAGATCGCCGTCGAGAACCTTCGCCCGAGCTGGCTGATCTTCTCGACCGGGTTTCGAAAGACAGCGGCCCTTCTTGGCCTGAAGCGCGCATTCGATCTGACGGTGGCGAGCGTGGGACTGGTGCTGGCCCTGCCCTTGATGGGTCTGATAGCCGCCGCGTTGAAGCTCTCGTCGCGCGGGCCCGTTTTCTACCACCAGGAGCGGGTCGGGCTCCAAGGCCGCATTTTCACGGTGCACAAGTTTCGATCGATGAGACCGGACGCCGAAGCGGTCAACCGGCGCGGTCTGGGCGAGCAAGGCCGGCGACGATCGGGTCACACCGGTTGGAGGATTCCTCAGGCGGGCCCGCCTCGACGAGCTCCCGCAACTCTGGAACGTTCTGAGAGGCGATATGAGCATGGTGGGTCCGCGGCCCGAACGCCCGGAGTTCATCCAGCGGCTGAGCAGCGTCATTCCGTTCTACGGCCAGCGACATGTCGTGCGGCCAGGGATCACCGGCTGGGCGCAAGTCAAGTACACCTACGGCGCCAGCGTCGAAGACGCCTTCGAGAAGCTTCAGTACGACCTCTACTACGTCAAGAACATGTCGATCGCGCTGGATTTGTTCATCCTGTTTTCGACGATCAAGACCGTTCTTCTGAGCCGCGGGGCCTAGCGTGACGCGACCTCACGAGCTCGAGGTGTCGAGCCGCTGGACCGAAGAGGAGTGGGACGAGTTCGTGAACCAGAGCCCCGACGCCTCTGGCTATCACGATCACCGGTGGAGGCGCGTGTTCGAAAATGCATTCGGCCACGAGACCGACTACCTCGTGGCCCGCGCTGAAGAACAGATTGTGGGCGTCCTGCCGCTCGTCATCATGCGGAGCTGGCTGTTCGGCCGCTTCATGGTGTCGCTGCCCTTCGTCAACTACGGCGGCGCGCTGGGCGACGCCCCTGCCGTGCGCGCACTCGTCGAGACGGCGGTGGAGCGATGTCGCGCGCGGGGGCTGGCGTACCTCGAACTCAGACACGTGACGCGGCGGTTTCCGGAGTACCCGGTGAGGCAGCACAAGGTGGCGATGCTGCTGGCCCTCGAGCCGAATGAGACGTCCATGTGGAAGCGGCTCGATCACAAGGTGCGGAACCAGGTTCGCAAGGCCGAAAAGAGCGGCCTGCGCGCGGAGGCGGGCGGTGCGGAGCTCGTCGCAGATTTCTATGACGTCTTCGCCGAAAACATGCGCGACCTGGGCACGCCGGTCTATTCGCGGCGCTTCTTCGAGCAGATGCTCGCGCAGTTTCCGGGCAGCGTCGAGACGGTGCTGGTGCGGCTGGGAGACAAGGCCGTCGCGGGAGCCATCAGTTATTCCCATCACGAGCGGTTCGAGGTTCCATGGGCCTGCTCGCTGCGGTCCCATCGCGCGATGTGCCCGAACATGCTGCTGTACTGGACGCTGATGACGCGCGCCATCGCCGCGGGCAGGACGACGCTCGATTTTGGGCGCTCAACCCCCGAGGAAGGCACCTTCCACTTCAAACGGCAGTGGGGCGCCGTGCCGCAGAGTCTGTCCTGGGAGTACCCGTTTCTGACGGGCCGTCAGCTTCCCGATCAAAGCCCGAAGAATCCGAAGTTCAGGACCGGCATCGAGCTCTGGAGGCGACTGCCCGTGCCGGTCGCGACGCTCCTTGGCCCTTCCATTGTCCGCGGCATTCCCTGAGCGGGCGATCTACTTCGTCAGGATGACCTTGCTCGGCGGCGACGGAGGTCTCGGCGGAGCCGACCCGGAAATCCCGCACGCAAGGCCATCGATGCCTGCCCTCGTCGTAGAGCAGGGCGCCACGGCGCCGTTGAGGGATCCCATACGGAGCCAGTTCTGCTGATTGGTCAGGCCGGGACCGGTGAGCCAAGCAGGCGGGGGTGTTGTCGGAGTTCAGGATCGTCCGTGGAACGATGAAGCCCGGCGCCTGCGCGCCGTAGTACACGCGGAAGTTGTCGCCCGCTTGACGATTGTAGTTGTAAACCCGGAGCTCGTCAGGCGTGACGAGATCGCGCGTGGGATCGGACCTGGACAGAGGTCAATCGCCTGCGTCCCGCGACGCCAGCGGGGGTGGCAAACGTGGAGTCGGTGACATGACCTGCCGGGGCTGTATGCCGGCGGCGCTGTAAGAGCTCGGTCAGGTCCATGGCCAGATTCGTCTGGTTTCGCAGGTAGCTGTCCAACGCGTGCGGCACCCTGGAGAGGCCGCGGCGGCCGAGATAAAGATGCCGGTGACATCCCCTGAATGTCCGCGTTCCTGATGACGACGATGGAAGCCGGCATCTTTATCTCGGTACTTGGGGCCCGCGCCGCGGACGCGCGCGAGGACAGACGGCACCACGAGCGAAGGGGGAAGCAAGCCACCGGCCACGATCGCGCCGCGAGCCGAAACGCCAACGCGCGCGAGGACAGGGGGGCCCAATCTGATTGGTGCCGACCTGCGTCGGCCCCGATCGCGCGGCGCGGCGCGCCGGCCGCGGCGCGCGCGCTGCGCGCGCCGCGAGGCGGCGCGCGGCGCCGGAGCGCGGCGGGCCGGCGCGGGGCAGCGAGACGCCGTCGCGTCGCACCGGGGCGCAAGACGCTCGTCAGGTTGAGTGGGGCGCCGCTGGCGGTACCGAGCGTGAGGTCCTCGCACTGGAGGGAGAACCTCGACCCGGCCTCGTCCCACTTCAGATGTCGGCTATCGGGTATGACCAGGCGGTCTCCGGCCGCCCAGCCCGCCAGCGTCCGCGATGCCGTGAGCGCCGTGCGGCCGGCCGTCGGCTCGCGAGTCAGGCGATCGAAGGTCGGCGACGTGACGGCGCCGTCAATTCTAACGAGTCCGAACGCCATGAACTCGGTGCCGTACTGTTCCGGGTCGGTGCTCGTATTCAAGGGGTCGGCAATGACGATTTCCTCCGTCACTCCCGCGGCTACCGGTGACGCCAGGGTGCCGATTTCGATCAATCCGCTGGGCGAGACTTCCAGCGTGCCAACCGTCAACCGCGTGTTGATATCGGTCCGGAATCGCGAGGCCCCATGGACGTCGACACGCGCCAGCGCCGCATTGCTCACGACGTCTTAGGTGACCGTCATTCCATCGCCGATCGACACCCCCTCGCCGGCGACGGGTGCGCGGCCGGCGCACCAGGTTGCCGGACTCGACCAGGCGCCGCTGCCGACGCTCCTGACGGTGGCTACCTCGCAGAAGTCTGGTATGTTATGAGGTAACCCGCTTGCACCAGCATGGTGGCCCTGCGCGCCTGCGAGGCCGGGAGAGGCGAAGAACGCCACCCAAGCCGAGACGAGGCACAGTAGGACCCGCTTCGGACACCGTGCAACGGTCATGGTCAGTCTCGGAACGCGAGACAGGGAGCTTTTGCGCTTGGCTATCCAGGCTGTTACCGACCACGGTCGTTTCACACCCGGTCGCGGGATTCTGGCGCTCATAGCCATTCTCGTTCTCGGATGGCTTGCGTCAGCGGCCCCGCGTCAAACTGCCCAGGTCACCGAGCTCTCGGCGTTCCACCGCGCGGGGCAAACCTTCCTCACGTGGCGCGAAGTCAATCCGCCCGATATCCCCGAGCCAGTCTCGGTGGAGCAGCTCAAGCGAATACGAACCGACCTGGAGAAGCAGGGGATCCGGTACCGGATCTATCAGTCCGTCCAACCGATTCAATCGATCGCCGGGCTGAAGCCGATCGCCGAGGTGCGGTCGCTCACTGCTTGGAATTCAGAGTTCCATGGCGAGTACCATGCCCCAAGCGCCAGCGCTCCGTTATGTCATCGAAGACAACGCGGCGCCGCTCGCCAAAAATACGGGGCTCGTCGTCCTGAATCCCGCGACCCCGGGACGGTCGTACTACGCCGTCACGGTGACAGTGGGCGGGGTGGAAACCCGCGTCGTCAATGCATCGAACGCGTTGACGACGCCGGTCGACGAGACCGTCGCACAGGGTGTACCGGTTCTTCAGCGGGTGGAAAAACCCGCGGTTCACCTCTATATCGAGCGGCCCGAACTTCGTTTCTACGTGCGCTGGGAATCGCCGCCGAATGCGAGCGTCGAGGGCAAGCCGTTCGATTATCTGATCGGGCTTCCTCCCATGCGGCGGTCTCCGGCACCGGTCGGAATCCACCTGCATGCCTGGGGCGGCAGCCTCATGGGCGGCTACGGCTGGTGGTACAACGCCGAGCAGGGCGCCATACTGCTTGCGACCAATCAGATTCCCTACGACTGGTGGACGGGCTACCACGAAGCGTACTTCGACCCAGGTCCTCGCCGCGCACAGGATTGGCAGCGGGGCGTCGTCAGACCGTATACCCAACGACGGTTGTTGTCGTTTCTCGACTGGACCGCTGCAAATTTCAAGGTCGATCTCAGCAGAACGTTTACCGGGGGAGCCTCGATGGGCGGCAGCGGCGCCACGATGCTGGCGATCCGGTATCCAGATCGGATCGGCTGGAGCATCGGCTGGGTTGGCGTGCACCGGCCGAGCCAGTCGCCGACGTTCAAGTCTTCGTACGTCGGCGCGTACGGCGACCCCGAGTGGGGCGTTCGGTTCGAGGACGGCACGCCCGTCTGGGACTACTACGACGACGTCTGGTATCTTCGGCAGTACCCGAGCGTGAAACGCGGTTCATCACCTTCTCGAACGGCAAGAACGACGGCGGCATCGGATGGCCCAGGCAGTCGATTTCGCTGCGTGCCCTCCAGGAGACCAAGACGACCGCACCTCTTCGTCTGGGGCCAGGGGGGACACGGCCAGCGGGCGGTCATGCCCGAATGACCAGCCAGCGAGAAATGCCCATCGATATTCGTCTCGACCAGACGTTGCCGGCCTTCACCAACAGCAGCCTCGACGACAATCCCGGCAACGGGTCACCCGACGAGCGGGGACCCGGCCGGGCAATTCAACCGTTATCTGTCTTGGGCGACCAACGATATCGTCGATCAGGCGGATCGCTGGGAGATGACGCTGCAGATGCCGGAAGCGGCCCCGGCTGCGCGGTGCACGGTCGACGTCACTCCCCGGCGGTCTCAGCACTTCAAGGCGAAGCCGGGCGACAGCTTCACATGGTCGACCGGCGGCGGACAATCGGGTCGAGTCGTGGCCGATCGATCGGGATTGGTCACGATTCCGGGGGTCGCTATGACGAAGGGAAGCACCCGTCTTCGCATCGTGAGGGATCGGACAACGGCTCAGTGACGGGTGCTTCGGCCGACGTCCCGTCAGCGCTCGTCCCTCCCTCGACATTCCGATCATCGTTTCCGTCCGCGATCCCGGTACGAGCCGTCGACGCGAACCGGTCACGCTTGGCGTGCCATTTCCGCCGGGTGCGTGCCCCGACCCGAACCGCTTGTGGCTCTCGGGCCCGGACGATCGTCCCACTCCGGTCCAGACGCGCGTGCTCGATCAGTGGGCGGATGGCTCGGCCCGATGGCTCTTGTCGATTTTCGCGCCGACAGCCATGCAGCAGGAGACATCGTCTACCGACTGCGTGACGGAGCAACGGAGACGCCTGCCGCGGAAGGGCGGCTGTTAGTGGAAGCGCTCGAGCGGGCGGTGACCGTTGATATCGGGTGCGGGCGTCTGGTTTTTCCACGCACCGGCGGATTCCGCATCGAATACGAACGATCCGATTCAACGAGGCACTCAAGGCAATCCTTCGTCGAGGTGGGCGTGCGTGACGACCGGGGAGACGCTGCGCTCGTGGAGCTCACCGATCTCCGAATTGAAGAAGAAGGCCCCTTGAGATCGGTGGTGTTCGCGCGGGCTGGCGTGCGTCGTGCGGATGGTGAGTCACTTGTCGATCTGATCGTGCGCACCCATGTGTTCCATGGACTGGCTGCCGTTCGCTGTCATGTGACCGTTCGCAATCTCCGCCGAGCGCGTCATGCAGGCGGATTCTGGGAGCTCGGCGACGAGCAGTCGGTCTTCCTCACCGAGATGTTCGTCGCCGTCGAGTCGCTCGGGACGACCGCGGCGGACACTCTCTGTTCGATCGACGAGCATGCGCCGCTGAGGGTCTTGGGCTCGCCACTGTCGGTGTATCAGGACTCGAGCGGAGGACCGAACTGGCGGAGTGCGGCACACGTGAATCGATTCGGCCAGGTCCGTCATCGCTTCCGGGGTTACCGGATGCGCGGTGGCCTGTCGGATGAGCACGGGCTGACGCGCTTCGCCCGTGGTGGTTCGTCGAGACGACGACGGCGAAGTGTCGGCAACCGTCAGGCACTTCTGGCAAAATTTCCCAATCGCCGCCGAAGCGGACGGACGACGGATCACGTTGCGTCTCCTGGCGCCTCAATACGACGATCTGCACGAGCTCCAGGCCGGGGAGCAGAAGACATATGAGATCGGTCTTGGACTCGATGCCGATCCAACGCCGATGTCCCGCTCAATTGGTGTCGAGTGCCGCTGCTCGTGCGCACCGATCCTCCGTGGTATGCCCGGGCGCGCGCCGCACCGTACCTGGTGCCTGCGCGCGACGACCCTCATATCCAACTATCTGCGTCTGGTGAACGCCGCGATTGAGGGGCCGGATACGTTCGAGCTGAAGCGCGAGCGCGTGGACGAGTACGGCTGGCGTCACTTCGGCGATCTCTACGCCGATCACGAGGCGGTGCGCGATTCTGGTCCCGAGCCTCTCGTCTCGCACTACAACAACCAATACGATGCCCTGGCAGGGTTCATCTACCACTTTTTCCGGACCGGCGATGACCGCTGGTGGAGCCTGCTGGGACCTCTGGCCTCGCACGTTGCCGACATCGACGTGTATCACACGGAGCGCGACCGATCGGCATACAACCGCGGGCTGTTCTGGCACACCTTCCATTACCTCGATGCCGGGCTGTCCACGCACCGCTGCTACCCGCGCAGCCCCGGCGTCGGCGGCGGTGGACCATCCGCCGAGCACAACTACACGACCGGCTTGATGCTCCATTACTTTCTGACGGGCGATCCGCGAAGCCGCGAGGCCGCGTTGGATCTGGCGCGCTGGGTCATCGACATGGACGATGGCACGAGGACGCCGTTCAGATGGCTGACCCGCCAAGACACGGGACTGGCGAGCTCCACCGCCGACCTGGGCTATCACGGCCCGGGCCGTGGTGCTGGAAACTCGGTCGTGACGCTGCTGAACGCGTGGCGGCTGACGGGTGACCGCCGCTACCTCGAGAAGGCCGAGGGGCTGATTCGCAGATGCATCAACCCCTCGGATGACATCGAGGCGCTCAATCTGCTCGATGCCTGAGCGACGCTGGTCGTACCACCGTCTTTCTGCAGGCCCTCGGCCGATACCTCGACCAGAAAGCGGATGCCGGCGAGCTCGACGCAAGATATCGCTACGCACGGAGCAGCCTGCTGCGCTACGCCACCTGGATGGCGGCGCGAGAGTATCCCTACCTCGAGATACCAGAAAAGCTCGAATACCCCACTGAAACGTGGGCGGCCCAGGACATGCGCAAGAGCGAGGTGTTCAAGATGGCGGCCCGACACAGCACAGGAACGCCGCGTGAGCGGTTTCTCGAGCGCTCGGCATTCTTCTTCGAGAACTGCACGCGCACCTTGGCGTCGATGCCGACACGCACGCTGGTGCGCCCCGTGGCGATTCTCCTGACGAACGGCTTCTCGCATGCCTACTTCATGCGGCACCCGGACACACGGGCCCCGGCCGTGGAAGAGCGCCGCGAGGACTTCGGTGCCCCCGAGCGTTTCATCCCTCAGAAAATCCGCGCCATCCGCCGGGCGATGATGGTGATGGGCGGTCTGCTGCTGACGGCCGCCCTCGGGTGCGCGTATCTGCTCCTGCGGTAACGCCCGCATCAACCAATTGCGCCACGGTGCTACCCGCCGTCGTCAGACCGCGGCAGTCTGCACGGACAACGTGAAGACGCCCGCGGCGATTTCGGAATCGAGGAGGCAAGTTCCGAGGTTCAGCGGCGCGCTGCCGACTCGAGAATGCCGGGCAGCGCGGCGAGTTGGTCTGGCCACCCGAGGCGGCTGAGGTCGGCGCACGCCGCGCGCTTGCGGCGCTCGGTGGAAGGACGGGCCAGCAGGTCGAGCAGGGCGCGCGCAAAGGCGTCCGCCGTGTCCGCGACAGTGCATGCACATCCGACCTCGCGCGGCAGGCCTTCGGCCACGACCGACGTGACGACGACCGGAAGTCCGGCGGCGATGGCTTCGAGGACCTTGTTCTGGATGCCGCGTGCAGAGCTGAGCGGCGCGACGGAGACGGCCGCGCGCCAGAGATACGGCCGGACGTCGCTCACCGCGCCCGTAACCTCAACGGTCGGGTCCGTTCGCGCGAGCGACATGACGGCCCGGTCGGGATCGGACCCAACCAGCGCAAGGCGGGCGTCTGGACGCTCGCGTCGCACGAGCGGCCACACCGTGCTCGCCAACCAGCGCGCGGCGTCCACGTTGGGCGCATAGTTCATGACCCCGCAAAAGACGACGCGCGGATCGCTGGCAGGCGGGTCGGATGGGCGAAAGGCCGACACGTCGACGCCGTTCGGCACGACGTGGATGGCCGCGGTTGTCCGGCCCGCCAGGACCGCACGTTCCCGTTCGTTGACGACCAGTGTGGCCTCCGCGCGCTCAGCCGCAGCGACCTCGAAACCAGCCAGGCAACGGCCCTCGCGCGCGTAAATCCACCTTCGCGGTCCGTGAACGGTCGTCGCCAGCGTGTGCCACTTTTCCGAATCGACGTCCACCATGTCCAGGACGAAGGGAACCTCGCTCAAGGGCGCTTCAAGCGCGAACCGTGCCATGCCTGAGCAGTAGGACAGGACCACATCAGGGCGGTGCTCCGTCATGAGCCTGGAAGCCGCCTGCAGGAGATCCGGCGAATCGAGCAGCGCGTGTGTGAGCGGTCGGGTCGTCGGAAGGCTCAAGAGACCTCGGCCGATGTTTGCAAGGCGCGGCACGGACGCGGTCGCCACGCGTGCGACCAGGCCACGAAGCTCGGACGTATGCGACTGTTCTTCGATGTCGTGGACCAGCGACAGCAAGTCCACTTCGATGCGCGCGGCCTCGAGCGTCTTCAGAATATGGAACGCGCGGATTCGATCGCCTCGATTGGGAGCGTATGGCAGGCGGTGGGTGAGAAACAGCACTCTCATATCACGTAGTGGCCACCCCTTCACGGCTGCTCACCACGCGCGCGGGAACGCCCGCGACGACGACGCGATCAGGTACGGGCTTGGTGACCACCGCGCCGGCACCGACCACGCTGTCACGGCCGACATCCGCCATGACGATCGCGGCGCTTCCGATCCACGAGCCGGCTCCGATCCGCACCAGTCTGCGGATCCCGGGCTGGTCGCGGATTGGTGTCGCCACATCGGAAGTGCCGTGGAGACGGCCGCCGCTCGGCACATGAACGCCTGGTGCCAGCAGTACGTCGTGTTCGATGTGCACGAGCCCGAGGCAACACCCCGGGCCGACATACGCGCGCGCGTCGATACGCGCGCCCGCTTTCGAGAACACCGTGCCGAACTCGATGGTGGCAGTCCGGTCGCAGTGATCCAGGGCACGCGCGAGGAACGCGCGTCGCAAGTACTGTCCCAGGATTCCCGGGAAGAGCGACAGCGCCTGCGTCGAGCCTTCGAGCGCCCGATCACGGCCGACGACCGCAGATCGAAGCAGGAACGACAGCAGAGCCGGGGCCACCGCCAAGGATGCCGCGGCGTAGCCGAGCAGCTTCAAGGCTTCTCTCACGCCGATACCCAGGATTCGTGGCCCTCGCGCGGTTCACCGGGCCGGGTGGATGAGGCCAGTTCCTCGTACAGGGATTCCAGCGTGCGCCTCCGTGCAGAGAATGAGAGATCGTGCTCGACGCGCGAGCGGGCCGTTCGCACGCGCTGTGCGGTACCGACGGGGTCGGCGAATGTTCGTTCGATCGCGGCCGCGAGAGCCTGCGTATTGCGTGGCGGGACCAGCAATCCATGTACACCGTCGGCCACGAGTTCATCCGTTCCGCCGACCGCAGTCGCCACGATCGGCGTTTCGAGCGCCATGGCTTCGAGCACTGCGTTCGGCGTGCCCTCGGAATCGGAAGACTGGACGAACACGTCGAAGGCGTTGTGCAGATCGGCGACGTCCAGTCGCTGACCCAGAAATGAACAGACGCCTGCGGGCAGTGTCCGGCGGGCCTGGTCCTGAAGATCCTCGAGCAGGCCTCCGGTTCCGGCGATCACCAGACGGATCGCGGGCCGCGATCGCACGAGTGTCGCGACCGCGGCGATGAGCAGATCGAACCGCTTCACGGGCAGCAGGCTGCCCACCGCTCCCACCACCAGGTGTTCGTTCGTGAAACCGAGCGAAGCCCGCACAAGACCCCGGCGCTGAGGCTCACGGCGGAACACGGTCTCGTCAATTGCGTTGAGCACTGTTCGAATTCGTTCCGGGCGCGCGCCGCTCCGGATGAGCGTGGCGCGGATCTTGCTCGACACGGCCACGAGCAGCGGAAAGGAGGCGAGCAGCCATCGATCAGCCGGGTAGTAGATGTAGCGCTCGCGGAACGTCCGGCCCGCCCAGCCGTGTACAGTGGACATCACTTTGACTGCGGACGTCCGGGCAAGAATCCATGCCAGAAAGTCGGTCTTGTAGTCGTGCGCATGCACGATCTGGATATGTCGATCCCGGATGATGCTCGTCAGCGCGGGCCACATCCGCGGATCGAAAGAGCTCCGTTCCAAAATCTCGACATAATCAACGCCCAGCTGGCGTGCTCGAGCGTCGATGGCAAAGATGTCGTCACGGTCACTTCTCATGTAGCACACGGTAATGGCGAATCGCCGGGCATCGGCCTGCGCCGCGCCGAGAAGGATCGTCTTTTCAGGGCCGCCGCCCGTGCCACGGACAGAGCGCAGCTCGAGAATGCGAATGGGCCCCGTCATCTCGCGACCGCACGCGGGACGGCGGCCGTCGCGTGGCGGCGATGCGGCATCCTGACGACGAGCGCCGCCGCGCGAGCCAGGTCGTATGTGCCGGCCACGGCGAGAGCCTGCAGCAGATCCGCGGCGGCAAACGACCGGCGGTGAGCCAGGATCCTGAGCGCGCGCAGCGCGGCGAGCACGACGAACGCCGATGCGGCCAGGACAGCGGGCCACCAGCCGATGACTCGCGCGGCAGCCACGCCGACGATGGTGCCAGCGACAAGCCCCAGATCGACGATCGGAATGACGATGCTCGGCAGCTCACGCGCGGATACTGGCCCGCGAACGCTCACACGCAGGTTGTCACGGCCGCGCCACAGCTCGCCGACGAACAGGGCTCTGAGCGTTTCCGGATCGCCAAAGTGCGTATTTTCCATGCGATCGTCGGCGACGATGCGCCCGCCAGAGTCGCGCAGGCGCCGACAGAAGTCGACGTCCTCGCAGGTTTCGAGGCGTACGTCGAAGCCGCCGAGCTCGTGGAACGTCTTCGCGGGCACCGCCAGGTTTCCGCTGCCCAGCCAGTCGACATCGCGTCTGCCCGGTTGATGCAGGCGCATCCCGTCGTACATGCGCTGAACCCAGGTGCCATCCGCTGGGGCGTGACAGGGCGCACCGGCGGCTAGAACCCCGTCGCCATCGAGCGCGTCGACGGCTGTGTCGATCCACATCCGTCCGATCTCGTGATCGGCGTCCACGAATGCCAGAATCTGACCTCGAGCGATCTTGGCGCCCGCATTCCGCAGTTCTGCCACACGGGCAGCCGGGTCGACCAGTGTCACGGCACCTGCGGCCCGCGCGACGGCGACGGAGTCGTCAGTGGAGCCGTTGTCGATGACCACGGTTTCGACCAGCTCGGTCGGGTAGGTGTTATGCCGGATCGATGCGAGACACCGCTCCAGTCTGCGGGCATCGTTTCTGACCGGAATCACGAACGAGACAGTCGGGTGCGCACGCTGGCCTGCAGTCACGGATTGCGGCTCGGCTGAAGCTCGAACGCGCCTGCGTCGGACGTATCTGGGTCGCGCGGGCTCTTGTCGAAGTCGTCGACAATGTCGGCCAGCGGCACGCCGGCGTTAACGGCCGGAACGGTCGGTCCCGCGAGATGCAGATCGGCCGCCGCCGCATCGACGAACCACGGGCGAGCGGCTGTGGCGAGATTGCCATGCTGGTCGGCCTGGCCGCCGTCGCGCAGGGTGATGGCCCGGTTCGTCAGGTTGTTCCGGACTTTGACGCTCGTCAGCGGGAACCGAATGCTGATGGACCAGGGAAGCTGGCCTTCGACCAAAACGGTGTTGTGGTCGATCGAGAGGTCGCGTGCGGCGTTCGCCTCAATCCCCTCGTCGCCCCAGGAGTTGAGGTTCCAGACGACGTTGTTGAGGATTCGACCGCCCTGATGATCGAAGTATCGTTCGCCGTCGCGCGCAGTACCGTTCACCGGGCCCAGACCGAATGCGATTCCCCGGAAAGAATCGACAATCAGATTGCGCTCGACGATGGTGTTCTGGGAATTGGCCCAGAAGAGCACCGCGGGGCCGGCGTTGCGGCGATTCTGGGGTCCGCGAATCCTCGAAAACCTATTGTCGCGAACGATCCATCCTCGGCCAGAGAGGATGTCGATGCCGTTCG
The DNA here is from genome assembly GCA_963817395.1 of uncultured Acidobacteriota bacterium. Lineage (GTDB taxonomy): Bacteria > Acidobacteriota > Vicinamibacteria > Vicinamibacterales > CAVPJW01 > CAWGYQ01. The sequence goes on from CAWFOC010000004.1 coordinate 581,162, forward strand.
TATAGTCCCCCGGGGCGTGATCGGTGTATCGATCAACGAACACGCCAGCAACCCATCGTCCGGTCCTCGCCCGTCGGAGCCGACGCTGCCCTTGATGAGCTGCTGTCCCGTGTTGACCACTCGGATGTTCTGCAGCACGACATTCGAGGCTCCGCGCTCGCCACGAACCTGCACGCCGTGAAAGCGCACGTACCCAACCGTCAGGTCGGCCAGCGTGACGTGGCTCGCACTGATCGACAGGGCGACGCCCACGTTCGGTTCCTGCATTCCGTCGCCGCGCACGATCACCTTGCCGCGATCACCGCTTCGGCCACGAATCACGACGCGCTCCGTCGAGATGTCCAGCATGCGATCGAGGCGATATTCTCCCTCTTCCAGCAGAATCGTGGTCCCTGGTTTCGCGTCTGCCACCAGCCTGCGAAGTTCGTCCATGTTCCTGGCCGTGCGAGTGATCGACGTCTGGGGCGGCGTCCACCCGCAACGTGGATCTGTCGCCGGACTCTGCGGGCCACCGGACGTCGAGGTACCGTGCGCGGCAACGATAGTTGCAAGCGCGGCGACGAACGAAAAGCCGAGGCGCGATCCGCGGCTACGGTGCATTACAGGTTCTCCCTTTGCCAAAGCTCGATCACGAGGAGCCCTTCGAGCAGGTAGACGCGATCGGCGCGGCCCTCGCGAGTTTCTGCGACGAGTCGTTTCAGGGCATCCTCACGGAAGACTCCCCGTGACAGAGTGCGTTCATCGAGCAACACCGCCTCGACCGATTCGAGCAAGCTGCGACGCATCCACCGCTCGAAGCTATGGTAGTGCCGATAACCGTAGACATTCAGCCGCTTCAGCACGGTGTTGAGCTTGTCGTGGAGCACCTCAGCGGTAGGACCCGCTCCGGCCGGTGCGCCGGTGTTCGAATTGCGCACACGCAGCAGCCGTGGGTTCCCGTCGCGGATGATCGCCTGGTGGATGTCGCACTTGTCCCGCCAGCGGGCCGGCGCGCGAAAAAGAGCCGCGAGAAAATCGGTGTCCGTGAACGGCAGCCGGACCTCGACGGCGTGCCGGAAGAGCTCCAGCGAGGGAACGGTAAGGCGCCGGTGCTGCTCCATCAGATAGAGATACGTGCACAAATCCGGCGGCGACAGATCGACCTGATCGAGGCTCTCTTCCAGTGACCGACGAGGTTGGCCTTCAACAGGCTCGTACCATTGCGGCATGAGCAGATCGCGCAACGTGACGTCGCGGCTGACGTAACTGGCCCGGTGGAGCAGATAGGCGATCAGCTGGGACTTGTCGCGCATCGCGTAGATCTGCGCATCGGTTTGAAACGGCCACGCCAGGCTGGCCTTGGCGAGCTCGCCCCCGTGGCCGCGGAGCAGCACACTGCACTCGGCCGCCCGGACCGCCTCAAGGGCGAGGATCTCGGTGAGCCCGTGACTCAGGTACATCCCGTCAGTGAGCGACACCATGCGCTCGAAATTCGACTGAAAGTTGATCAGATATGTGCCGTTCAACTCGCTGAACGTATTGCGGACACCCGAGATGCGCGCGAGCTCGATGGCGATCACTTCATCCGCACAGCCCTTGACGCCCAACGTAAAAGTGGAGAGATCGTGATTCGCCATGGCGAGCACGGCACGGCTGTCGAGGCCGCCCGACAGTGACAGGCCGAATCGATGGTCGCCCGACAAGGCCCGCCTCACCGCGCTCTGGAAGGCGTCCGTGAGCTCTTCGATATACGCCTGGTGACTGCCGGTCCATGACGTGAACAGATCGGCCACGTGGAAATACTGGTCGACTACGCACCGGCCGTCGTTCCACGAATAGGTGAGCGTCGACCCTGGTGGCAGCAGCTGAACGCCCGCGGCGGGCGTCTTGGCGCCAAAGATGACGCCGAACGTCAGAAAATCTGCAATTGCGCGGGGATCGAGCGCCCTCGGCACCAGCGGATCCCGCAGCGCCGACTTCAACGCTGAAGAGAATGTGAAACGTTCGGCCCCGTGGTACCAGTACAGCGGATACGACCCGATTGGATCGCTCACCAGTATGAGACGACGGAGACCCTCATCGAGGATGACCAGGCAGTAGGCACCCCTCAGCTGTGAGAGACCCTGGACGTCGTGTCGTTCATACAGGCGGCGGATGATGTTCGCGGGAGCGTTCGACCCGGCATGTGGGTCCTCGCGCAGGGACGACTGCAATTCGGACGCGTTGGACAGGTCGCCGTGAAAAAGGACTTGAATCGGACGCCCATCCAACTGAGCATCCGGTTCGAGCACGCCGAGGTGCGCACGGCCGAGACCCCAGTGTCCTTCGGGATCGACAGCAGACTCGCGCGCCAGCCCGCCGTCGCCGTGAAGCGGCTCCAACAGCGTTCGGATGAGCGCGCCGGCGCCAGTCGTTGCGTGTTGAACGAAACCAGCAAGTCCTGGCACGTTACTTCTCGGCCGGGTGCCAGGCTGGTGGAGCCATCGGGCGCGGCGTGGGCTTGGGTGCCCACACCGGGACCCCTTTGAAGGCCGGGACCGGTTTCGGAGTCTCGGCCGCAGGGGTCGAAACCGTCGCCCTCTCCATGGTGGTCACGGCAATCGAATGAAGCGCCATCGTCAGCGCAATGACATGCCAAACAATTTCGGTGTACTGAAAAATCACGAAGCTTCCTCCCACCATGAAGATGACCAGGCTCGCTTCGAGGGCCGACGCGTAGAATCCCAATTCGTTGATCGCTGGTGTCTTCGCCGCCAGCTTCCGAACCTTGCGGCACGTGAACAGAGCTGCTCCGACGTTCGCCGCGAACAAGATCAATCCTGGATATCCGCACTCGGCCAGTACCGCAAATATCGAGCTGTGGACCGATCGGTTGTGGCCGTACTCGCCGCCAGAAAAATCGTACTGGTCGTAGGCGTTGTTGAAGGCGAGGTGGCCCACACCCGTGAACGGTCGGTCGTTTGCCATCTCGACTGCGACCGCCCAGAAATGCAAGCGACCTTGCGCCGACGCATCCCGCTCCTCGGAGCTCGCGCCGATGGTGAGCATGCGATCCCAAAACGCGTCCGGGAGCACCGGTGCAATGAGGGCGCCCACGAAGCACATCGCCAGAAGGGAGCGAAGCTTCCAGCGCGACCGAAACCAGTGCACGGTGCCGAACGCCATGAGCGCGAGGAAGCCTCCACGCGAATACGTGACAATCGCTCGATACAACACGCCGACCGCGACGAACCGGTGTAGGTAGCGCTCCCACCGCTTCTGGGCGGTGTTAGCGAGCGACAGGGTGATTGGCACGATCATCAGCGTGCCAATGGCGGCACCGTTGTTGTCTCCGATCGACGGCAGCATGTTGAAATTCTGGCCACCGGGATTGAGAACGAGCTGTACCCACCCTTGCTTGGTGGCCTCGAAGCCGAGAGAGAACGTGATAACCAGAAGAACCGTCCGCAAGCGCCAGACGTCGGTGACCAGCGTGGCGATGGCGTAGCTGACAAGCGTGGATTTGAGGAAGTCCACCCAGAATGGATAGGAGAACTCTGCATGCGGCGAAACGGCGAGCGACAGCGCGCTTTGCGCCAGGAAGAGGCCCATCAGGAGGATGCGCCAGTCGAACCGGAACCGCTCGCGGCTGAACACCAGCAATCCGACGAGTACGAACCCAGACACGAGCGAGAGGCGCAGGCTTGAGATGAGGTTGCTCCAGACCCACGTTTCCGGGCGGAAGTAGGCGATCCAGAGGTACCAGAGCAGGGCATAGAACGGCCCGCGGAAGGCGGCGAGCCCTCCCATGGTGGCGATGATCAGAACGAACAACGTTCGCAGCACGTGCTTCTTTTCTCTTAGATCCCGTGTACCGGCATTCTCAACCCAGCGATTGTAGCAGCGCCGCAACTCGCGAGAAGTCCGTGAACGCCAGTTGCCTGATCCAGATGGCGGCCAACACCAGAACGCCGGCGACGGGAACACCAATCATTCGAAAGTCGCCACCGAGCCGTCGCCAGCTTCGGTCGACCCATGCTGATCCCGCATACAGCAGCAGAATCGGCACGAGCGGCAGGTGGTACCGCGAGTGGCCGAATGCCAACACATGCAATGCGCAGACGAAGAGGACGATCAGAAGCAGCAGCCGGTGAATTCGCACATCCGCAGGTCGAGCCAGACACAAGCCAAAGACAGCGGCGCTCATCATCAACGGATAGACGATGCCGATGGCGACCACCGCGAAGACCGCAATCACTTTCGGTGGCCGAAAGATCCCCTGCTGGAGGCCGGCCGCGTATTCGCGTTCGAGTCCCCAGAAGTCGGCGAACTTAATTGCTGAGCGGCGAAGGGTAATGAGCGGGTGGTGCCACATGTACGACAATGCCATACCCTGAGCCCATTTATCCTTCTCGCCTTCAGTGAAAGTGACGCCCGGATGCGCCTCACGAAGGGCCGATGCCCAGTTTTGAGACCCTTCGAGCGATACGGCATCCCACATCCGATCGTCGGGGGTATGCTCGTAGTTGCCCGTGCGAAGGTTCGAGCCGCCCATCGTGTCGACTATCGTCAGAACCTTCTGCAGTCTGGTGTTGCGGATCGCCCATGGCGCGACGACGGCAACGTAGCCGATCAGCAGGAATCCAACCGTGGCCAGCCGGGCCATGCGGGTACCGGTAAGCGACAGGTAGGTCCACGGCGCCAGAAGGATCGGAAAGGGCCAGAGAACGCTGCGCGTCAGGGCTGCCAGGGCGAGCGCGCCGCCGGTCGCCAGTGCGACGAGGGTGCGGGGACGGCGGAGCAACGCGATATATCCATGGATGAAGACGAGGAGAAGAAACGTAAAGAGTGTTTCCGTGAGCAGCAGGTAGTTCCCGATCAACAGCGACGGATAGAAACACAGCCCGGCCGCCGCCAGGACGGCCGCTCTTCGGTCCAGGAGCTGTGTCCCAATGCGGTAGAGCAGCACGACGCTCGCCAGGCTGAGAGCGATTTGAGCGGCGCGAACGAGCTGTAGGCTTTCCTGACCCGCAAGCCGCCAAAGTCCCGCAATGAACGCCGGATAAAGAGGGGGTCGCATGGACGTCGGTTGGCCCGGGGTCATAGCAAAAACGCCGGAATGCGTCAGGTTTCCCGCCAGCGCCGCGTAATGCTGTTCGTCCACAATATGCAGCTGGAGATCGGCCGTGCCGACGAGGATCACGAGGCGAAGGACCGCTCCGGCCGCCAGGATCCAGATGAGCGCTCTGTCGACGCGCCGAGGGTGTGTCGAATCCGATCTCGACGAGACGCTGGTCGCGGGCACGGGGGCTCTTTCGAGCAAGAAGCTAGCCACTCGAAGGCCGCTTTCAATCCTATATCTCTTTCGATTACAGTTGTTTAAGGAAATCAGGTGAACCAAGGGGTGAGACAAGAACCCATTCTGAGAAGAATTTCAGCCCGTCCGTGCCATAAAGTCAACCCTTTCGGCGACATGCCACCGGCCTGCGCGCCTGCTCTGAAGGGCCGGCTGCCGGCAGCTCCCATGAATTCCCTGTGCCTGGCACACTATTGGCGTGAGACGTGGTCGTGACTATCAATCACCTCGTCGTGCAGATGATGGCCGACCAGGCCTCGTCTGCCGAGGGTGGTGCCCTCCTGGTCGTCAGCGAGATATTCCCGCCAGCCATCGGTGGCAGCGGCGAGTTGCTCGACAACATCTACGGCCGGCTCCCGAATCAGCGGGTCGTGGTTCTCGCTCACGGCGATGTCGATGGCGAGGAGCGTCGCGGAGCGCTGCAGATCCTCCGCCGGAGCGTGGCCACCGATGCCTGGGGCGCACTGTCTGTCCAGGGTCTGGTGCACTACGGGGCGCTGGCCAGATTGATCCGACGTGTCGACGCCAGTCTCGTCCACTGCGGCCGGGTGTTGCCTGAAGGTCTGGCTGCTCTCGTGGCTTCGTCGTGGGGTGGTTCACCCTATCTCTGTTGGGCGCACGGCGAGGAGGTGCGCTACACCTCCGTATCGCGGGAATTTCGGATTCTGACGCGCTGGGTGTATCGACAAGCTGCGGCCGTTGTCGCCAACAGCCGCAACACTGCCGGCATGATCGAACAGCTCGGAATCCCGAAGCACAAGATCGAGATAGTCCTTCCCGGTGTCGACGCCGCCCGGTTCCGTCCCGACATTCCATGCCAAGAGCTTCGACAGAGGCTGGCGCCCAACGGTGAGCTGGTAATCCTCTCGGTGGGTCGTCTGGAACGCCGCAAAGGTCACGATCTCGTGCTTCGCGCGCTGAAGTCCTCAATTCTTCGGGGTCTGTCGCTTCGCTACGTGATCGTGGGCGATGGTCGCGAGCGGCAACCGCTACAGGCCATGGTCAGCGAAGCAGGTCTGGGCGATGTCGTGCGCTTCGATGGAGAAGTGCCATCTTCGGGGCTTCCGTCGTACTACGCGGCAGCCGACCTGTTCCTGATGCCGAATCGTGTCGACGGCGTCGATGTGGAAGGCTTCGGCATTGTCTTCCTCGAAGCTGCGGCCGCCGGGCGACCCACCATCGGTGGAAGTAGCGGCGGCGTGAGCGAAGCGGTGGAAGACGGTGTCACAGGGCTGCTCGTGAGCGGAACGGACGCGGAGGAGCTTGCACAGGGCGATTCATCGTCTCGCGACCTCGCCCGAGTTACGCCACAAGATGGGCACTGCCGGTCGTGAACGGGTACTCAAAGGGTTCACGTGGGAACGCGCGGCACTCCAGGTTGAACGCTTACACCAACGACTGACGACGGGACAGTGACACGAGCGTGGGCGGATAGCCCGGCGGCAGCGCAGCAGGACATCCAGACGGAACATCCGCCCAGCGCCAGACTCCGGGTCGTGCACGTGGTGCTCAGCCTGTCGCCGGGAGGCACCGAGCGTCTCGTCATCGACATGGCCACCGGCCTTCGCCGCGACGTTGACGCCTCGGTGTGCTGCCTCGATGAGCCGGGCGCGTGGGCGGCGGAGGTCGAAGCGGCTGGCATCGGTGTCACCTCGCTCACTCGGCGTCCCGGCTTCCATCCGAGCCTCGGACGTCGGCTTGTCGCGGTGGCTGATCGGTGTCGCGCCGATCTGTTGCACTGCCACCAGTACTCGTCGTTCGTCTACGGTGCCCTCGCGAGGATGTGGAGACCTCGCCTGGGCTTGATATTCACCGAACATGGCCGGCTCTCCGATGCGCCAGCGTCACTCAAGCGCAGGCTGGTGAACCCGTGGCTCGCCCGCATACCCAATCGCCTCTTCGCCGTGTCCGAAGACCTCCGTCGTGAGCTGATCGGTCAGGGATTTCCCGCTAGTCGTCTGGGCGTGATCTTCAATGGCATCGATCCGGGCGTGCTGACCACGGACGAGGATCGCCGGCGCGCGAGGCTGCTGATGGGTATCTCGGACTCGACCCTCGTTGTCGGGAGCGTGGCGCGCCTCGATCCGGTCAAGGATCTGACAACGTTGATCGCCGGCTTCGCCGAGCTCCATCGCCAGCGAGCGGATTCGGTGCTGCTGATCGTGGGTGATGGCCCGGAGCGCGGCGCCTTGGCCGGCGCCGCGGCGGCTCAGGGCCTCGACCGCCACGTCCACTTCACCGGATACCGTTCCGATGCGCGCGCCCTGCTGCCAGCCCTGAATATCTACGCAAGCACCTCGATTAGCGAAGGGATTTCTCTGACGTTGCTCGAGGCCATGGCGGCGGGGCTCCCCATCGTTGCGACTCGGGTAGGCGGAACGCCCGAAGTGGTGATCGACGGAGAGACGGGCCTTCTCGTCCCGGCGAGAAACGTGCCGGCCTTGTCGTCACGGCTGATGACCCTGGCCGAATCGCCCGACACGCGGCGGGAGATGGGCTCCCGCGCGCGGCTGCGCGTCGAACGGCACTTTTCACTGGATCGGATGCTCGCCGAGTATCATCGAACGTATCGTCAACTGGCCCGGTGCTGACATGTGTGGAATTGCTGGAATCTTTGCGATGGACGGACACCTCGATCCCGCGCTCAGCGCCGCGCTGCCAGCCATGACGCATGCGATTCGCCACCGCGGGCCGGATGGAGACGGGTTTTTCGACGATGGCCGGGCGGGTCTCGGGCATCGTCGTCTGGCGATCATCGATATTGCGCGCGGGGCCCAGCCCATCGCCAACGAGGATGGCTCGTGCTGGGTGATGTTCAACGGCGAGATCTACAACCACACGTCGGTGCGCAAGACGCTGGAGGCCAGGGGCCATGTCTTCCGGACATTCTCCGACACCGAAGTCATCGTTCACGCGTATGAGGAGTACGGCCCATCGTGTGTCGAGTCGCTTGACGGTATGTTCGCGCTGGTCGTCTACGATCAGCGAGACCGCACGTTGTTCATCGCTCGCGACCGGCTTGGCAAGAAGCCCCTGTTCTATGCGACCTTCGGCGGGGCTTTTCATTTCGCGAGCGAAATCAAGGCGCTCAAGGCCAGCCCGTTCTGGAACGGCGAGATCGATCTCTCCTCGCTCGAAGGTTACCTCTCGCTCGGCTACTTTCTGGCGCCGGACACGGCCTATCGGCACGTGCGGAAGCTCGAGCCCGGCCACTGGCTTCGCGTTCGCAACGGGCATATCGAGATTCGCAAGTACTGGGATGTCGAGCAGTTCGACGACGACCAGCGACCTGAAGAAGATCTTCTGGAAGAGTTGACCGCACGATTGCGTCAGTCAGTCCAGGATCGGCTCGAGAGCGAGGTGCCGTTGGGCGCCTTCCTCTCCGGCGGCATCGATTCGGGCCTCGTGGTCTCGTTCATGTCCGAGTCGTTGGGCGCCAGTCTCCAGACGAACTCGGTCGGGTTCGGAGAAGCCGCACACAACGAGCTGCGTGCCGCGGCGTTGACCGCAGGCTGCTTCAATACCCGGCATCACGAGGCCATCATCGAGCCACAGCTCGAACAGGTGCTCGATCCGATTCTCGAGGCGTTCGACGAGCCGTTCGCCGATTCGTCGGCTATCCCCACCTACTATGTCTCCAAGTTCGCGCGGCAATTCGTCACGGTGGCGCTCACCGGGGACGGCGGTGACGAGACATTCGGTGGGTACGACTTCCGCTACGTGCCCCACGCTCTCGAGAGCCGGGCCAGACGCGTCGTGCGAGGTGCGGCTGGAAGGCGTCTCGCGCGCACGCTCGGCGGGCGATGGCCGCGCTCGAGCGCGCTACCACGCCCGCTGCGCGTCGGCAATGTGCTCGAGAATCTCGGACGTGACGCCGCCGCGGCGTACTACGCGGACCTGTGTTTCCTCAAGCCGTGGGATGCGCGCGCGCTCATGGGCCGTCCGAGCGGGCGCGATCCCCTCGACAGCCCTGTGTACGCCGCCGTCACCGAGCCTTACCGACGGTGTCCGTCGCCGAGCGCCGTGCAACGTGCGCAGTACGCCGACCTCAAGGTCTACATGCCCAATGATCCGCTGGTGAAGGTGGACCGAATGAGCATGGCCCACGCTCTGGAAATCAGGTGTCCATTGCTGGATCACAAGCTCGTGGAGTTTGCGTTCCGGATTCCGACCGAGCGCAAGATGCCGAAGCTCCGATCCAAGCACTTGCTTCGTGAGCTGGCGGCCACGCGCCTGCCCGCCGAGCTTGCGACCCTACCCAAACGAGGGTTCACCGCGCCGATCGGCCGATGGATCGCCGGGCCTTACGCCGACGCCTTTCGCAGCCAGACGCTGGGAACCAGTTCGCCGCTCGCAGGCCTCATCGATGTGCCACGACTGACCGAAGCGTTCGACGATCACCGGGCTGGCCGCGCCGATCATGCCTATCTGCTGTGGGCGACGTGGGTACTGGCACGCTGGTGCCGGATCGAGCGGGTGGTCATGCCCGGAGTAGTTCGCGCAGGGTCCGGAGGGTCGTGAGGGTCGTACGACACGACATCATCCATCGGCGAATAGGGCACGGATGGACGCGACCGATGATGGTTGGCGAGGCGCGAGCGCATCCGCGCGTCGAAAGGAGACGCGGGCGCCGTTGCGAGTGTCTCGGTTCTCGGTGGACAGACACGAACGGTGTGGCGTGAGCCAGCTGGTGTGCGGTGCGGGATGGTAATCAAAGGGGAGAAAGGGGTGCGCGAGGCGTATCAGGACGAACGCCTTGCGCAGGCGTACGTCGGTGAGCGTTTCCGCGAGCCGCTGGGCGCCTTGCTTCACGATCGCCAGAAACGGGCCCTGCTCCGGCTGTTGGCCCGGCACCGGCCAGATCGAATTCTCGAGATTGCGCCAGGCCCGGCCCGCCTGACTATCGAGCTGCCATCGAACCCGGAGCATCCGGGCATTCTCATCGACTCCAGCCGTCAGATGCTGGATGTCGCACGAGCGCGGCTCGAGAGCGCTGCACCAGGGGCATGGCGCTACGTACAAGGTGACGTCTTTCGGCTGCCGATCCGGTCGCAGTTCGACCTCGTGTACAGCTTCAGGCTGATTCGACATTTCGAGGAGCCCGAACGGGCACGCATCTACTCGGAGATTGCCCGGGTGCTACGGCCAGGCGGCTTTCTGGTGTTCGATGCGGTCAACATTGCGGTGTCCGCTCCGCTTCGCCGCGAATCCCCCTATGCGTATCCGGTGTTCGACGCCCTGCTGACGGAGGCGCAGTTGCGCGCCGAGCTCGGCCAGAACGGGTTCGAGCCGGTCCTGCTGGAGGGTGTGCAGCACGATTATCGTCGGCTCTCACGCCTGCAGGTGCTCGTCTCTCCACGCTCGCGCGTTCTGTCACGCTTGCTGATGGAGTTGGTGGATCGTGCGCGCCGGAACGAGCCGCTCGAATGGATTGTCGTGTGCCGCCGCGCGTAACTTACTGGACTGGCAACTGGAACCCCACCCGCGACGCCATTTCGAGTGAAATTCAGGCGCTCCGGCAGACGCTGCAGCCTGGAAGTCTGGTCGTGTCGTTCGCGCCGGCTCAGCGCTCGGCACTGCTCTGGCGAGAACGCGTCCTCGTGCTGGGTGCACACCGATGGTTGGTCTACCGGACGCTATCGTCACTGCTCGAGCCGCTGGGCGACATCACCCACATCTTCGGCGGCTTCGACTCCTGGCATCCTCTTCGTTCGCTGGGGCGGAAGCCTTTGCTGTTCACCGTTGCCATTTCAGGTGAGCCGCTCGCGCCCGCACTCTACGAGCGGGTGACGTTGTTCGTAGCCGAGACGGAACCTCTGGCTTCAGAGCTGAGAGCAGCCGGCATCGGCGAGGAGCGCATCCGCACGATCTATCCGGGTGTCGATCTGACGAGGTTCGCGCCGTCTCCGTTGCGGCCTGGTGGCCCGTTTCGTCTGTTGTTCGCGAGCACACCCGCCGATCCGCGAGAGATCGAATCGCGCGGCATTCCGTTGCTCTTCGACGTCGCACGCTGCTGTCCGGATGTTGAAGTGGTCATCCCGTGGCGACTATGGGGTGACCAGACGGCGGCAAGGGCCATGCTCGCCACCCTCGCGCCGCCCCCCAACGTTCGGATCGAGTGGGGTGATGTAGCCGACATGGCATCCCTGTACCGAGAAGTGCATGCCACAGTTGTCTGTTTTGCCCCTGGCGTTGGGAAATCGTGTCCCAACTCGATCATCGAGGGCCTGGCGTGTGGGCGCCCGGCCGTGGTGACGGAGGCGAGCGGTATTGCCGGAACGATTCGTGCCGCGGCTGCCGGCATCGTCGTACCGCGAACAGTCGATGACGTTGCGGCGGCAGTCATGGCGCTTGCCAACGAACGCGAGGCATTTTCAAAGGCGGCGCGCCGCCTCGCCGAGGACTGCTTCGATGTTCGCCGCTTCTGCGAAGCTTATGGCGGGCTCTACCAGACCTTGGCCGGCCGTGCGTGACTCATCGCAGGTTCGTTCCTGCATGAGCCTGACGTTGGAGGACATGGTGACGACCCTCAGGCGCCGCGCAAGTGGTGAGCCACGCCCATGGACCAGGTCGCCGGGCCGAACCGTTGAGTTGCGCGTACGAGACCGTATGCTGCGAATATGCAAAGGAATGGCACCAACGGCGTGCGGAATCTCGAGTAGGCGTCGAGGCCGCCGAGGGCCGCGGTCAGCGTGTAATACGCCGTGCAGCTCAGCAGCCCGCCCGCGACGGCCCGAGTCTTCACCTCGACAAGCGCGAGCGCGATGCCCACCGCGGCGAGCATGAGGACGGCTGCCGCATGCAGGACCTGCCACACAAACACGGCCAACAAGATCGCATCGTTCTGAACGACAACCTGCAGAGATTCCGCAACACGGCCACTGAGGATTCGCCCCAACCCCGGTGGATTCCACGGGAGCCCTGCGGCATAGGCGAGATCGGCAGTGTTGTGGCCGATCGACGCCTTTCCGAGGCCGATGAGCGACGACTTCACGACCGCCAATGGGTGCCCGGACACGATTCGCAGGGCCACCTGGCGCTGACGCGCGTCCATCGAGGCCACGCTCTCGTCGGCCCTCCAGAAGTTGATGCTGCTCGCCATCGGCGTCAACGCGTACTCTTCGGCGATTCGTTGGCGGGCGGCGTCAGCCGTGAGCCCGTATTCCACCTGGTACACTCCGGCGGCGACGAAGTACACCAGGTTGATGGACTCCACACTCGACAGCTTCCAGATGCCGTAGAGGCGATGGTTCCGAGCCATCCACGGCAAGACCAACAGGGCTACGACACAGAGCATGATTCCTGCAGCCACCGGCCCCCGCCGAACCCGCCACGTGATGAGCTGGGGAACTGTGATCGCAGCCAGAATGACCGGCAGATACAGCCCGGCCGGGCGGACCAGCAGCGCCAGCCCGACCAGGAGGCCAGTGAGCACCGGCCGATATCCGACGGGCTGCGAGTCGACCAACCTGGGACGTCCGAATGATCCGAACCAGACCGCAACTGCGAGCGTCGCGAGAAACACATAGAGTGCTTCGCTGAGCGGCTTGAGACTCAGCACCTTCGTCATCAGGTCGCCTGCGTACAAGAAGCCGGCCATCAGCCCGACGGTTCGTCCGGCAAATCGGGCGCCCAGACGGTAGACCACGCACGCAGTCGCCGCGACCAACAGTCCCTGCAACACATAAAGCGGCCAGACCTGACCGAACAGCGCGTCCAGGCCACCAGCCAGCAGCGGGTAGACCGGCGTACGGAAAACGTCGGGCAGGTATGGCGGTTCGGCCTGGCGGGAGTACACCCCGAGCAACCAGAAATTCCTTCCCAGCAGGACGTATTGATGCGCGTCGGGACTGTCGGTCAACCGATAGTCAGCAAGATATTGTGGGCGGTGAACAGCGACGAACAGAAGCAGCAGCGCGTGAAGCACGAAGGCGATTACGCCGATCGTTATCATGTCGCGCGTTGCGACAGAGCCGTGGCCAAGCGGGGTCGTTTGGTGAGCCGGCGGTGTGATGGGTTGCACGCGCGGCGTCCGTCTCAAATCCGGCCGGGTCCGGGGCTTCCCGACATGTGCGGAACGTCGGCCTGTGGGACAGAGGGGTTGGGCTGCACCGCGACGGCTGAGCACCTGGCATTGAGGTACGCCAGGCCGCTCTGGCTGACGGTCTCGGCTACGGCAAACGTCGCGGCCGGATGGAGCCGGCACAGGATGTTCAGGGTGACCGTGTCGAACAGATACAGCTCCACGGAATAGTGTCCACGGGTCAGATTAGCGGCGAGCCTCCAGGTCATCTCAATCGTCTGCCCTGACCGTACGCTGACGGGGTCGCAATCGAGTGACGTGCTGAGGGCGGCGTACACGACCTCGCTCTTTTCGAGGCTCCGAAACCGGATACCCGATGCCAGAGAGGCCCGGGTGTCTGCAACGAGGACGCGCGCCCAGAGGGCAATCTCATCACCGGCATGCACTCGTTGGGTCGGCAGCCCCTGGGCGTCCCGCAGTTCGACGATGACTTCAGTGGATCCACTGGTCGAGTCGGCCGGCCCATGGTCCTGGACCATCTTGGCGTAGGCGGCGATGCCCTCGTCGACCGGCGCAAGTGCCTCGATCCCGCCGCGTCTGAGCACCAGCGCATGGTCACAGAGCGAGGCGACGACCGAAAGGTTGTGGGAAACGAACACGATCCCGACGCCAGCACTCTTGAACCGCATCATGCGTTCGAAGCATCGTTCCTGAAATCTCATGTCTCCCACCGACAGCACCTCGTCGATGAGCAGCACCTCCGGATCCAGATGGGCGGCAATCGAAAAACCAAGCCTCGCTTGCATGCCGGAACTGTAGCGCTTGATCTGCGTGTCCACGAACTCGCCAACTTCGGCAAACTCGACGATCTCATCGAATGTTCTGGCGATCTCGGCGCGCTTCATGCCCATGACCGCGCCCTGGAGATAGATGTTCTCCCGGCCCGTGAGGTCCGGGTGAAATCCGGCGGCCAGTTCGATGAGCGCACCCGTGCGCCCGCGGACGATCAGGGATCCCCGGGTGGGTTTGAGAATCTTCGTCAGGAGCTTCAGAGACGGTCGACTTGCCCGCGCCGTTCGGACCGATGATGGCCAGGGCGGTCCCTGGCTGAACCTCGAACGACACATCCTTGACGGCCCAGAACTCGTCCTCCTGGAGATCCGACGCCAGGAGCCGGTCGCGAAGGCCATTGAAGAACGACGGAATGAGATCTCGCAGGCTGTCGTGGCGCTCGCCACGCCGGAATTTCTTCCAGACGCCATCGAACTCGACACAGGGAGCTCCCACTAGATATTCTCCGCGAACCTGAACTCGGCGCGGTGGAACACCAGCCACGCGACAGCCAAGGTTGTCAGCGACACGGCCGTCGCCATCATGAAGGGACCCGCTGGCGGCAATTCGCCCAGGAGCAACACTGAGCGGTACGCATCGATGATGGCCGTCATCGGGTTGACCTTCAATACGGCGCCGATTGGCCCCTGTACCAGCTCCGTCGGATAGAGGACGGAGGTGGCGAACATCCAGACGGTAATGGTCACTTCGAAGAGGTACTTCACGTCGCGATAGAAGAGATTCCCCATCGCCAGGATCAACGCCACGCCGGCGGTAAAGATGATCTGGACGAGCAGCACGACTGGCAGAAAAGCCACCGCCGTCGTGATACCGATTCGATAGTAGATCATCATCCCAATCAGGACGATGGAGCCCACGGCGAAGTCGCCGAGCGACACGAGGATGGTGGAGAACGGAAAAATCTCTCGCGGAAAATAGATCTTGGTCACCAGGCTGACATTGCTCGTGAGCGAGATCACCGAGAAGCGAAGTGACGAGGCGAAGAAATTCCAGGCAAGCAGTCCGCAGTAGGCGAAGATGGGATAGGGTACGCCGACGTCAATGGGGGCAACCCGCGTGAAGATCACCGAAAAGACCGCCGTGTTCACCAGCGGCATGAACACCGCCCAGCCAAATCCCATGACGGTCTGCTTGTACCGCAGCAGCAGGTCGCGCATAGTCATCTGGTAGAGGAGCTCGCGGTACTGGAGCTGCTCCGTCACCATTTCGGTGAAGTCTTCACGCAATCGAGTGAACATGCTGACTACGCTCTCCCTTTCGTTTCAACTTCGAACAACAACGTGGCATCGACGGAGCGATGCTCGGGACGGCAGGTTTCTGCACATCCTCTCACAGTAGTGCACCCGCACGAACCACGCATCAGGTTGAGACTGCCGCCCGACGGGCTAATCCGGTATCGGCGCAGGGACTCGCAGCCGGAGTGATTGACCGCGTCCGGCACGGGCGTCACGGGCCCTCGGCGGTTGGCGCTTAGCCCTGAATCTCGGCCAGCGCTTTCCGCGCGTCGTCCGCACCGTCGAAGTTCGGACTGAGTTTGAGCGCCTGACTGAGGGCCTCTCGCGCTTTCACCTTGTCGCCACTGAGCGCGAGCGCGAGACCGAGGTGGTAATGGTAGACGGGGTTCTTCGGGTCTTTGGCGACGCTCTCCTGCAGCGGTGGAATGGCGAGGTGTGCGAGGCCGCGCTTGTAGTAGATCCAGCCCAGCGTGTCGTTCACTTCAGGCTGGTCCGTCAGCTTGGACTTCGCCGCTTGCGCGAGTTGCAGCGCGACGTCCATGTTGCCGCCACGCTCGGCATACAGCCAGGCGAGGTTGTTCGCGGCGACGGCGGCTCCCGGATCGATCTGCACGACCGTTTCATAGCGCTTTTGCGCTTCCTCGTGGCGGCCCTGCATCTGCAAGATCATGCCGACCATGGTGTGCGCGGCCACGGAACGAGGGCTGCGTTTGGCGGCGTTCTCGAACTCCTGACGTGCCTGGTCGAGCTTGTTCTGGCCGAGATAGAGCTGGCCCAGCAGACCGTACGCCTGCAGGTTCGCCGGATCGACCGCGATGGCGCTTCGCAACAGCTCTTCGCTCTTGGTGAACTCACCAGAGGTGGCGTAGGTGCGCGCGGCCAGCATCAGCACCGCCTGGTCTTTCGGAGCGCGAGCAACGGCCGCGTCCACCCGCGCGCGTGCCGCTGGAAGATTCTTCGACATCACGTCGATGCCGACGAGGCCCGTGAGCGCTTCGATCGACGTGGGATCAAGCTCCAACGCCCGGTTGTACGCCGCTTTCGCGGCGGCCACGTCCTTCCTGACCAGCGCCAGCGAGCCCGCGAGTGCGTGCACAGCGGCAGATTTCGGGAACGCCGTCAGCAGCGGCTTGAGCTCGACTTCGGCTTGCGTGAAGTTCCGTTCGGCGGCGAGCGTGCGTGCGAGGAGCAACCGGGCGTCGGGGTTCCTTGGGGCGTTCTTCACCGCGTCGGTGGTCAGCTGACGCGCGGTGTCGACGCGCCCGGCGGCCATTTGCAGCCGGGCCAGATCCATCTGCGCCGCCGCCGCTCGCGGGTTGAGCCGCAGGGTTTCGTTGAGCGCCGCAGTCGCCGCGTCCGTGTCCTTCCGCGCCATATGGACCATGGCCAACGTGTATTGCGCGTCCGCGGACGCTGGATTCGCCGCCACGGCCGCCTCGGCGCGCTTCAACGCTTCAACGGTTTGGTTTTCGGCCAGCAGGAATCGGGCTTTCAGCAGGAGCGACAGCACATGGCGCGGGTCCTTCCCCAACGCTTCGTCGAGCGCCGCGTGCGCCTCCGCGCGCCTGTTCCGTGCGTATTCGACGGTGGCGATGCGAGCCCGCGCCGGACAAATCCCTCGGGCGTGGCGCCAACCTCCTTCAGGACCTTCATCCCCTCGTCTTGACGTCTCATCAGCAGGTAGTACTCGGCCAGCGCGAGATGCTGCGTCGGATTTTTCGAGGCCTTGGCCGCCGCCTGGAAATAGGGTTCGGCTTCGGCGGGGCGCCTCGACCTCATGTAATACGTGGCCATCACCCGGTTCGCCAGTAGATCCTTCGGATCGACCTCGAGCGCCCGCTTGAGCGATTGCTCGCTTTCGATGGGCCGATTCGTGGACCAATAGAGGTTGGCCAGCGCCAGATGTGCGGGAATCGACTTGGGGGCAAGCCTGACCGCCTCGAGGAAGGCCTTCTCAGCCTCCGCCTGGTTTCCGCGGGCGAGCTGCAGCGCGCCGAGCGTCCCGTAGCCCCTGCTCTCGTCCGGATTCTCCTGGATGCCCTTTTCGATCTCGGTGACCGCTTGATCCAGGTCCTTCAGGCCGGCCGTGGCGTGCCCGAGCAAGATATGGGCGTCCAGACTCGTCGGCTCCACCTTCAGAGCCTGTTCTGCCCTGGCCTTGGCGTCGTCGTATCGTCCGGCCAACAGCAGCATCGTCCCGGCCTTGAGCTGCACGTCAGCGCGATCGGGTAGCAAGTCCGCCGCGCGGATGTACTCGCGAAAGGCGTTTGGAAGATCATTCAGCTGCGTGTAGACCTCGGCCAGCTTGTACCGCGCGTCGCCAAAACGCGCGTCCTGCTGAATCGCGTTTCGATACTCGATGACCGCTTCGTTGAGCTTCCCCTGCTTCACATAGGAATCGCCGCTGGCAAGATATTCGCGCTTGAGGGTCTCCGGGTCGCGCGAACAGCCAATGGCGAGCAGGAGCATCAGCCCTGCAGAGCATCGAAGAAATGAGCCGCGTAACATATCGTCAAACTCCTTGGCGTATCAGGCGGGCAGGTACCGGCTCAGCATCGGAAAGATTGACTGCACGAAGTCGATGGCCTCTCGTTCGGCGTCATCCGCGCTGTCCCCAACGGGTACGATGATCCGCACCAGCGCGCCGTCGGTGCGATTGGTCCGCAAGGCGTCGAGCACCATGTAGATCTTGTTCCAGTACTCGCTGGCGACCACGCGGCCATGACCCTGGTACCAGTAGATCACGAGTTGTCGATCGATCCCCTTCTCGATCACAAGTCGATTGACTTCAATCGTCTGGGGTGCTGAATCTGCATCCCGCACTGGTACCTGGAGGCGAGTCGTGTCGGCTGGTATCCAGCCTCCGCCGGGAAGGCAATTCATGGGTGAATGAATCGTGTCGCCTTCGCGTTGACTGCGGTAGTAGCCAATGTAGAGTCCGACCGTCGCGCCTCGCCTATTGACATAGACGCGATGGAGGTACTCATCCACCCCGAGCACGGCGAGCACCTTTTCATCGAACGCTTCGGCATTCTGGCCGCTCCAGTCGGAAATCTCGACCGGACACGCGCTCAACGGGTCGCGCGCGACTGTTGGTTCGGTCTTGCCAGCGCGCGCGAGCGCGACGCCGACGGTCAGCAGGCAGCCAGCCACGACGAGGACACGGACCGTCATTGAATTCATAGGGATGTTTGGGTGACTGTCTGCGCCGCCGGATGCGGCAGGCGCGCCGGCGGCATGAAGAGGATGAGCGCTCGTTGAAAAGCGATCAGCAGCACGAACGCCATGCCAAAGAGCAGCCAGCCGGAGA
This sequence comes from uncultured Acidobacteriota bacterium, assembly GCA_963817395.1. Taxonomy (GTDB): domain Bacteria; phylum Acidobacteriota; class Vicinamibacteria; order Vicinamibacterales; family CAVPJW01; genus CAWGYQ01. The sequence goes on from CAWFOC010000004.1 coordinate 599,896, forward strand.
AGGTGTGAAAAAACCCTTCCGCAGCGGCAGCACCGTAGTAGTGGGCCGCGATGCCCGTACCCGCCACACGGAAGCCGTTGGCGAGAATGGCGATGGGAATCGAGGCGAGCGCGAGGGCAACCCGAACGCTGATGCGTTTATCCGCGAGGTATCCGAAGACGATGCCCAGCGTCAGGAGCGACACGAGCGATCGGATGCCGCTGCAGGCCTCCGCCACCTCCAGCTCGGTATTGGCGAGGACGATGATATTGCCGTCGCGGAACACGGGAATTCCGGCCGCTGAGAGCGCGGTTTCGCCGAAGCGAGACGCCAGCAGCTGAAGCGGGAAGGCAATCTGATTGAACAGAATCGCGGGGATGGGAATCATCAGGACGAGGAATCCCAGCGGGAAGGCCAGAATCCGCAAGTAGTCCCATCCCCAGAAGACCAGGACGATACCGGCGAGCACGCACAGCAGAGAAATCCGGGTCAGGAACAGCTCGGCGCCTAAAGTGCCTGCGACGAGAAGCGCTAAGCCGCCGAGGAGAACAACGAGGCCGAACCAATTGGGACGACGCGTCGCGGCCTCGAGACGGTGGCGCCGCTCCCAGGCAAAGAACAGCGCGATCGGCACAATGAGAAAGCCGTGGGAGTAGTTGTCATCCGTAGCCCAATCGCGGACCAGGCGGAGTATCACCTCGTGATATGCGAAGAGAAAGCACGCGGCGACCAGGCTCCCCAGCAAGAGGGCGCGTGATGACAGCTTCATGCAAGGACACTCGCGCGGAACGGCCGATTCGTCAACACTTCACCTGCCAACACGCAAACTGCCGACCAATACTCGACCCGCGAGTGCAGCAATTAAGTATATGCCTTTTAAAGGTTTAACAATCGCCGCCCGCCAAGTCTTCGTAAAGTTGGGCAGAAAACCCCTATTACGGTGACTTAAATCCCGTGGCCGGGCGCCCGGCCACGGGCCACCCCCTCCCCGCCTACTCGTCCGCCAGCGGCGCGGGACGAGACAACACCACGTTCGGGCCAGCGAGACCCCACACCGATGTGCGATTCGGTGCACCACCCCCTGTCATATCCTGAGGCTGCCTCCGGCTCAGCCAAGTCTGCCGTCGAATACGACGGGCGGCCACGTCATGACATTTCCCCGCGAACGCCAGGACGACATGCAGGACACACCGCAACTAGTCGGGGCGAGCCGATCGATGGTGGCGCTCCACCACCAGATCGGAATCGCGGCGAAATCGGACGCGAAAATCCTAATCACGGGCGAGAGCGGTGTTGGGAAAGAGATCGTCGCCCGCCTGATACATGCCAGTAGCGCCCGGCGGTCTCATGCCTTGGTGGCAGTCAATTGCGCGGGCGTGCCCGAATCACTCCTGGAAAGCGAGCTGTTCGGCCACGTGCGAGGCAGCTTTACGGATGCCTATCGCGATCGTCCGGGGCTGGTGGATCGAGCCCATCGTGGCACCTTGTTCATGGACGAGGTGTCCGAGATGGGCCTTCGCATGCAGGGACTCCTGCTGCGGTTTCTCGAGACCGGCGAAATCCAGCCCGTGGGCGGTGAACGACTGCTGCAGCGCGTGGACGTACGGGTGGTCGCCGCCAGCAATCGCGATCTACGGGAACAGCTCCAGCGCAAGACGTTCCGCGAGGATCTCTACTATCGCCTGAACGTGATTCATCTCGTGGTGCCGCCGCTCCGGGACCGACGCGATGACATCAGCGTGTTGCTCGAGCATTTTCTGGCCGTCTTCGAGCAGCAGTATCGTGTGAGCCGACCCAGGTTCAGCGACGACACGTTGAAACGGCTCGTCCGTTACGACTGGCCTGGCAACGTGAGGGAGCTGCGCAACCTGGTCGAGCGACTGACGGTGAGCACACCGGGAAAGCTCCTGGGGGTGATGGACCTGCCGATGGAGATTCGTCAGGAGCCGGTGGCGGCATCAGCCTTGGATGCGCCCGCGCGTCAGGTTGCGGACGGGGTCTTCGATCAGATGGTCGACGACGGGCAGTCGTTCTGGGCGGTCGTCTATGCACCGTTCATGGCGCGCGATCTCACTCGCGACGATCTGCGACAGATCGTCGTACGTGGACTCGAGCGAACCTCCGGCAGCTACAAGATGCTCGTGCAGCTCTTCAACATGGGGCCGAACGACTACAAGCGTGTGCTGAACTTCCTCCGGAAGCACGAGTGCCACATGCCGTTCCAGAACTTTCGAAATCCTCCTCTCAAGGCCGCAGGACCGCGCCAGAGCGGGTCATCACGTCCGACGGCTGCGTGAGCGCGCCGTCGCCGGAGGCGGAGCAACGCGTCTCACAACGATGGCTCCGACGTATCCCTGCCTCGGCTGAAGCAGCGACCTCCGGAAGTCGGCGAGACCTGTTGAGTGGAGTGTGCTGCGAATTCCGCGTGATTGGAGGTGTACCTAGCGATTCGTCGCCTTGTACGCAGATCCGCGGGTTCTTACGCAGACCCCGCGGGATGGGCGTCATGGAACGACTGGCGGCGCAGGCGAACAGAGGAACCGGTCTGCGACACCGGCTACAGGACACCGAGCGCCCGGTGCTCAGTGGGCTTGTTGCGGGGGTTGGGTGTCGTCGTTCAAATGGGAGTGTTGCCAGACCTTGCCGTCCGAGGTCTCCACGCGCAGCGTGTAGGCGATCGGCAGAGGTTCGAGCAGTGTGCTGAGCGCCTTCAGGACGACTGGCGCAAAGACGTCCCTCGTCATCGAGGGTCAGGGTCGAAATAAATCGCACGTGCATGGTCTGATCACCTGGACAAGAAGCCGAATCAAACAGAAGAAGAGGCCGCCTTCAATACAGCAAATCCTGTTCCCTCCCGCGGTTTCTGTCGATTGCGCCCGATCCGACTCGGGTCTCTCCTGGAAAGACAGGTGAAAATGACGTGCAACCTTACACGCTTTTTACACGGTGGGAGTACGCGACACGGCGGTTGTTCTTGATTCCGGCGACTTTTGCAAGCTGGAGTGTGAACTTAGCGGACCTATAGGAGCAAGCCTTACGTAGCCGGACCTGGCGATCCGAGGGAGCTAGGGAGAGCGGCTGTCCAGCTTCTTCCTGAGCTCCTGCACGTCGGCCCGGGTCTCGAGCGCTTTGTCCAGCCCGACCGCTCGTGTGAGTTCGAGCGCGGCCTCTTGCGGCCGGCCGGTTGCTTCCAGAACGAACGCATGGTGCAAGCGGATCTCCGCATTGAGCGGCTCGGCCCCGAGCTGCCTCAGACAGGAGTTCCGCAGCGCGACCGAAGTCGCCCGTCAGGAACAGAATCCATCCGAGCGTATCCGCCACGCGCCGGACTCCGGTTGGAAAATGCGTAGGCCCTTTCCGCAGGCCCGAGCGCCTCGGCGGGCGACTTCTTGTGCACGGCCAGGGCATAGGCCAGATTGTTCAGCGCTGGCACGTTTTCCGGGGTGAATTGCAGGATTTTCCGGTAGCGCTCGATCGCCCGATCGTGGTCGCCGGATTGTTCGTAGAGGGACGCCAGCACCGTTTCCGCATGGAGCAGGCGGCCGTCGAGGGCGGTCGCCTCTTCCAGCGCCGCTCGGGCGCCGGCAAAGTCTTGACGCGCCAGCCGCGACTCGGCGCGCATCACCATTTTCAAGACCTCACGGGACCCGCCGGCGCGAGCCAAGACCTCGAGTCGCCGTCGGGAGAATATCGATGGAAGCTCCGTTTCGGCGTCCAAGGTTTCCTCGAGCACCACATCTCCTGCGCGCCGTGGGAAGGGGGTGCAGAGCGGATCTCCGACCACGATAGTCTGCCAGCTCAGATACGGAACGGCGAGGTAGAACGATTCGATCAGATTGAATCCCTCGACGTACGCGGGAAACAGCACATAGGGACGTACTGCGCCGTCAAAGAGCGGCTCCGACACCTGTCCCGCCACACCGGTAGCGCCTTCACGAACGAGATCCCCAGTGAGTGACTGCGGCGATCCGGCATAGAAGTCTCCGGGATTCGTCGGGGACCCGATCGTCCACCCCGGGGGAGGTTCCGTGAATGTCCGGGCGTCCGAGCTCAAATAGGTGGCCGCGATCGAGCCGGGGACGAAACCGAGCTTCAGGGTCCGCGTGCGGATCGCCGGGTCGTTCGAGGCCCACGAGTAGTATCCCAGCACGTCGTTCACGCCCGTCAACGCTTCACGCGTGGCCTCGAGGACGACCCGATCGCCCAGCCCGCGATCTCGCAGCGCCTCGGCGGCACTTGCGAGCCACGGGTCGCCGCCACGTTCGGCCTGTGTGGCCCGCTGGTCGAGCACGATTTTTCCGTCAGTGGTCGGCGAGAGGCCGCGATCGATCAGGCGCGTGACGTCAGCGACAGAGAAACCATCGAGGCGCGAAACCAGGAAGACATCGTGATCACGGCGCGAGAAGGGCCTGGCCTCGGTAAGCGGCCGATCCCCGAGGAAATACGGATTCTCAACACGCCCCGAATCCGAAATCGCGACGCCGGTCATCCGGCGATAGAGGAGCGTCAACTTCTGAATCGACGCTCGCGATGCTCCCCTGAGGTCCTGGTGTGCCGGCAATCCGAACGGGCAGACCTTTGGTGAGAACGATATAGAGAATGCGATCGTGCAGCCTCCCGGCGACAATCGCGCGCGCGATCGGGTCCTCGATCAAGGTCCGGTAATCGGCTCGCGCGATCTCGTCGCCGTCCGCCACCGCGACGTGGACGATGTTCTCCGCTGGCACGCCCCGCTTCTGCGCGTAGTAGTCGGCCACCGTCTGTGAGAAGGGACTTCGATCGTTGACGACGAGAAGCACGTTGTCGCCCGTTTGGCCAGCGACTGGACGCGCCAGCAGCAGAGCCACGACGCATGCGATCGCGACGCCGATGTGATTCGGTTGGGGAGGTGCGAAAAAAGCGACGACAGGCTAATGCCCGGAGGAAGGATTCGCCGCGAACCCGCTTGGCAGCACGGCGGGCTCGGCGTCTGTCGAAGCCGACTCCTGAGCCACGACGTGAGTGTGCTGATAGATTTTCGCACCGCTTGTCTCGATGCGGACGACATAGGCAATAGGCAACTGGTCAAGCAGGGCCTGAATCGCTGAAATCATCCCCTGAGCCAGTTGGCTTTCGTCCTCGGGGGTCAACGATGAGATGAAGCGGATGTCCATGGAGCGGGAGCCGTTGTCTCGATCCAGTGCAATCCGCGTTCCGCACTGTGATTCTCGCGCATTTTGCTGCACTTATGCCCGCCGAACCACCTGTAAGTCGCCGCAGGGTTGAACAATTTTCTCCTCCAGGTCGCCCTCTTCGACGCGTCTACGACCATCCCAACCATGTGAAAATGCCAATTGTCTCATGGGTTCGGTCCGACAACATCATATTGTAGAGCATTTTACAGCGATAATCTCGAGGTAGCACCTTCGTGTAGCTCGGATCCCCCTAGAGCGCCTTGCGTTCTGCCTATCGGCCGACTATTCTCTTCCAGACGCTTGACGAGAAGACTTTCGTGCTCGCCCGCCCGTCGACAAGCCTTTATAACCTCCCCGGCCGAGAGCACTCATACTTAACCGTTCGAGGCACACGTAATGAGCAGTGATTACCACCAGTTGATTGGGTCGAGTAGTGTCGTTCAGCGGCTGGACCAGGCGATTGAATCGGCCGCCAGCTCTGACGCAAAGGTCCTCATCGTCGGGGAAAGCGGTGTGGGCAAGGAAATCGTGGCCCGCCTGATCCATGCCCGCAGCCGTCGGCGGGTTGCCCCGATGATCACGATGAACTGCGCGAGCGTGCCGGATACCTTGCTCGAGAGCGAGATGTTCGGCCATCTGCGCGGCAGCTTCACCGGGGCCTATCGGGATCGGCCGGGCGTCCTGCAGATGGCTCACCGGGGCACGCTCTTCATGGACGAAGTGGGTGAGATGAGCCTGCGGATGCAGGGGCTTCTGCTTCGTTTTCTCGAGACGGGCGAGATCCAGCGTGTGGGCGATACCCGGACCGAGCCCAAGGTCGATGTGCGGGTCATTGCGGCGACAAATCGCAACCTCGCGGAACAACTGGCGAGCAAGAGCTTCCGCGAAGATCTCTACTATCGCTTGAATGTCATCCATATCGTGGTTCCGCCGCTCAGGGAGCGTGCCGAGGACGTGGTTCCCCTTCTCGAGCATTTCCTGACGATGTTTGCCCGGCAGTATCAGATCCTGAAGCCGGAGTTCACCCCCGAAGCGCGCCAGTGTCTCGTGGAGTACCGTTGGCCCGGGAACGTGCGGGAGCTGCGCAACTTCGTGGAACGGCTCATGGTGACCTCGCCTGGCCGGCTGGTCACGGTAGACGATCTGCCTTCCGAGGTTCAGCATCATCCGATCGTCGAGCGGATCGTGAGGCCACTGCGTCGATCGGTCGCCGATGAGGTCTTCGATCAGATGGTCAACGGCCGTGAGTCTTTCTGGTCGGTCGTCTATGGTCCCTTCATGTCACGCGACATGACGCGCGACGATTTGCGTCAGATCGTGGCGAAGGGACTCGAGCAGACCTCAGGCAGCTACAAGATTCTCGTGCAGTTGTTCAACATGGAACCGAACGACTACAAGCGGGTCCTGAACTTTCTGCGAAAGCACAACTGCCACATGCCGTTCCAGCGCTTCCGCAACGCGCCGGCGAGACCCGAGACCGCCCGGGTGACTCACTCGTCGGGAGCCTCCGCCGCATAGCGGCGGGTGCCGCCGTCGTGTTTCAATTCGCCGTCTGACGCCAACCGGCCGGGCCGCTGTGCCGGCCGGTGTGGCCACCCGCGTCTCCGACCACCGACAGGACCATTCCAGCGCTGACGCTTCTGAAATCGAGGCTCCAACCAAGCCCCGGTTGATACTGGATTCACGGCTCAGAAAACGTGGACCAGGAATTCGGTTCAGCGGGCCGATGGGTCAGGCGACAGCGTCCGCAGGCATTTCAGGCCGGTATCCCATATACTTCGACGTCCATGCGGGCGGTCGACATCATCCAGGCCAAGCGCGACGGCGGGTCCCTGTCGCGTGACCAGATCGAATGTTTTGTGCGCGGAGCCACAACGCTCGAATGGCCCGACTATCAGGTTTCTGCGTTGCTCATGGCGATTGTCGTGAAGGGGATGACTTCGGAGGAGACAGCCGTTCTGACCGACGCCATGGTCCGCTCGGGCGCCCGAGTCGATCTGTCCTCGATTCCAGGCCTCAAGGTTGACAAGCACAGCACGGGCGGTGTCGGCGACAAGATCTCGCTCGTGCTCGCCCCGCTCGCTGCCGCGTGCGGTGTGATCGTTCCCATGATGTCGGGGCGCGGCCTCGGGCACTCGGGCGGGACGCTGGACAAGCTCGAAGCCATTCCCGGGTTTCGCGTGGGCTTGTCGCTCGACGAGTTCCGCGCTGCCCTCTCGGATGTTGGCTGCTGCATGATCGGGCAGACTGACGAAATCGCACCGGCCGATCGCAAGCTCTATGCGCTCAGAGACGTCACGGGCACCGTCGAGAGCATTCCTCTGATCTCGGCATCGATCATGAGCAAGAAGATCGCGGAAGGCATCGACGCGCTCGTGCTGGACGTCAAGGTGGGGCGCGGCGCGTTCATGCGGACCGAGGCCGATGCGCGTGAGCTGGCTCAGTCGCTCGTGGCCATTGGTCGCGCAGCGGGTGTCGCGACCGAAGCGACGCTCAGCGCCATGGATGTCCCGCTCGGGCGTGCCGTCGGCAACGGACTGGAAGTGGCCGAGTCCATCGAGACGCTCAAAGGGCAGGGCCCTCCCGACGTCGAAGCGCTCTCGGTCTGGCTCGCGGCCAGAATGATGGTGCGTGCTCGGGTTGTCCAGCGAACGTCGGAGGGCGAGGCGCTGGCGCGCCGCGCGCTCGCGTCGGGCGAGGCGCTCGAGAAGTTCCGGCAGATCATCGCTCGCCAGGGCGGTGATCCCCGCGTGGTGGACGACGAGCGCCGGCTGGCGTCGGCTCCGATGCGCACGCTCGTGCGCGCCCCTCGAGCGGGATGGCTGTCGCTGCTCGATGCGGGCCTCGTGGGCCGGGCCTCGGTGGCACTTGGCGCAGGACGCGATCGCGTCGACGCCGTGATCGATCCATCGGCCGGCATTGTGCTGCACGCGCGGCCCGGCGATCTGCTCGGTCAGGGTGATGCCGTCATGGAGTTGCATTACGGACCAGCCGCGCGCGTCGACGAGGCCGAGGTGCTGGCCGCCTCAGCGGTCGTGCTGGCAGACGAGGCGCCACCGCCCCAGCCGCTCATCGTCGGGACGATCGGGAGCGATTGAGGTGCGCATGGGCGTTCCGCACGAGGATCTCGATGTCTGAATACGATCTGTCGCGTGAGGCCGCAGATTGGATCGGTCGCACGGGCGCCACGCCTGACGTCGCCGTCGTGCTGGGTTCAGGCCTGGGGGAGTTTGCAGCCCATCTCGACGCAGGCCCGGTCGATTGCCTACCAGGAGATTCCTCACTGGCCGGTCACTGGAGTGCCCGGCCACGACGGTCGTCTGGTCCTGGGCAGGATCGGCGAACGGAGGGTGGCCGCCCTGTCGGGACGAGTCCATTTCTATGAAGGGCACAGCCTCAGCCGCGTGACATTCGCCGTCCGCGTGCTTGGCCTGCTCGGCGTTCGCGTGCTGATCCTGACCAATGCGGCCGGAGGTATCAACACGGGCTTTCGCCAGGGCGCGCTGATGATCATCGACGACCACATCAATGCGATGGGCAGCAACCCGCTCGTCGGCCCCAACGAAGATCGCTTCGGCGTGCGATTTCCCGACATGAGCGAGGTCTATTCCACGCGTCTCAGGGCGCTCGCCGAGCGCGTGGGCCAGGAACGGGGATTGGATCTGGTCCATGGCGTCTATCTCGGCCTTCACGGGCCGAGTTTCGAGACGCCTGCGGAAATCAGGGCTTTTCGGGTGCTTGGCGCCGATGCCGTCGGCATGTCCACGGTGCCCGAGGCGATTGTGGCGCGGCACATGGGCATCGAGGTGCTGGGCGTTTCGTGCATCACGAACATGGCCGCGGGAGTGTTTCCCGAGCCGCTGAGCCACGAGGAAGTGATGGAGACCACGCACCGCGTGCGCGGACAGTTTCTGGCCCTGCTGGAGGGTGTCATTGCCGGGCTCTGAGCGCACGCGCGTGTCGATTGTGGCCTTCGACGTGGAGCCGGACCGGCGCGATCGGTTTCTGGAGTTGATGGACGCGTTACATGCCATCGCGCGCCGCAAGGGTTATGGCACGCATGATCTCGTTGTGGACCCAAGCAAGCCGTTGGCCTATTTCAACCTCCAGGCGTGGGCGACCGAAGAGGCCGTCCGACACTACCAGGACGACCCGGATGTTCGGGTGCTCGTCGACGCGCTCGGCGAGACCGCGACCATGAGGCCGATCGTGGAGGCGGCCACTCCCGTTAGCCGGTCGGCTCCGGATGAGAGAGATCTGCTCGACGCCGCGCGCGACGCGCGCGATCGCGCGCACGCACGGTTCTCCGGCTTCAAGGTGGGCGCAGCGCTCGAGACCGCGGACGGCGCCATAGTCACCGGCTGCAACGTCGAGAACGCGACCTACGGTCTCACCCTCTGCGCTGAACGCGTCGCCGTGTTCCGGGCGCATTGCCGAAGGGCACCGTTCGTTCCGTCGTGTTGCGGTGGTGGCCGACACGGACACGCTCACTCCGCCTTGCGGTGCGTGCCGCCAGATACTCTGGGAATTCGGCGGTGACCTCGGACTCGTCCTGGGTAACCTTGATGGGAAAATTCTCCGCCTCACGATGAAGGATCTCCTGCCGCTTCCCTTCGACGCCAGTTTCCTCGACGGGTAGTCTGTCGCACGCCCGGCGCACGGACGAGGACCTCCGTGCTGCAATCACGTCGAGGCGGGTGTCGAGCGCGGCGCGCGCCGAGGCTCCGACGGGCTGCCGGCGCTTTTTGCAGTATCATTTTTTGCATGCTCCCCACCATCGACTGGACGGACGATGTCGTCGTCATGATCGACCAGCGGAAGCTGCCGACGGCGGAGGTGTTCGTCCGGTGCCGCACCGCGCAGGACGTGGCACGCGCAATCAAGAGCATGGTCATCCGCGGGGCGCCGGCCATCGGCGTGGCCGCAGCGATGGGCATCGCCCTCGGGATCGGTCAGAGCAAGGCGACGGGCACGCAGAAACTCGCGGTCGATCTGGCAAAGCTCTGTGAGCTCATGGCGGGCACCAGGCCGACGGCGGTGAATCTGTTCTGGGCGATCGACCGGATGAAACGCGCGTTTGCGGCGGGGGCCTCGGCGGGGGAGTCCGTTGTCGAGCTCCGGGATCGACTCGCGAGAGAAGCCCGGCGCATCCACGACGAGGATGTCGCGAGTTGCCGTGCGATGGGTGCGCACGGCGCAAGCCTGATCGCCGATCAGGCACGCATCCTGACGCACTGCAATGCCGGGGCGCTCGCGACGGCCGGCTATGGCAGTGCACTCGGCGTCGTTCGCGCAGCGGTCGAGCAGGGCAAGCAAGTCTCGGTGCTCGCCGATGAGACGCGTCCGTTCCTGCAGGGTGCCAGGCTGACGGCATGGGAGCTGATGCGCGAGGGGATCGATACGACGGTGATCACCGACAACATGGCCGGCTCGCTGATGCGCGGAGGCCAGATCGACGTGGTCGTGGTCGGTGCCGATCGTATTGCGGCCAACGGTGACGTCGCCAACAAGATCGGGACCTATCCCGTGGCCGTTCTTGCGAGGGAGCACGGGTTACCCTTCTATGTGGCAGCGCCGACTTCGACCATCGATCTCTCGACGCCGGACGGCGATCACATTCCGATCGAAGAACGCAGCGCGCGCGAGGTGACTCACTACGGGTCAGCTCGGCTCACCCCGGACGGTGTTCGAGTGAGGAATCCGGCGTTTGATGTCACGCCCCATCGACTGGTCACCGCCATCATCACCGAGACCGGCATCTTCAGGTCGCCGTACGATCAGTCGTTGCCGACGGCATTCGCGCAGCCGGTGGCGGGTACCGTCTGAACACGCAAATCGCTCCACGCCGCCTGAACCGCGGCTCCTGTGCTGATACTGGGAATTGAAACGTCGTGCGACGAAACCTCGGCGGCCGTCGTCGAAGAGACCGCTGACACGGCCAGGCCCTGGCGTATCCGCTCGAATGTCGTCGCCTCACAAGACGACGTGCATCGAGAGTGGGGCGGCGTGGTGCCGGAGCTGGCGGCTCGTCAGCATGTCCGCGACATCTGTCCGGTTGTCGACCGGGCGCTCGCGGACGCCGGCTGCGGCTGGTCCGCTCTCGGTGCCGTCGCGGTGACCCAGGGGCCGGGCCTGGTGGGCTCGCTCCTCGTCGGCGTGGCCTATGCCAAGGCGGTCGCCTACTCGCTCGGCCTGCCGCTCGTGCCGGTGCATCATCTCGCAGGACACATCGAATCGCTCTTCCTCGAGCACGGCACGATCGAGTTGCCCTCGGTGGTTCTGGTCGTCTCGGGCGGTCACACGAGTCTCTTCGAGGTGCCGGAGCCCGGCATCTATCGCCTTCTTGGCCGGACCAGAGACGACGCCGCCGGCGAGGCGTACGACAAGGTCGCGAAGTTGATGGGTCTTGGCTATCCCGGGGGACCGATCATCGATCGGCTGGCTGCCGAGGGTCACGACAGGGCCATCGAATTTTCTGTGGCCCGCATGACGCATGCGGACCGCAATCGGCCATGGCTCAAAGGAGATCTCGACTTCAGCTTCAGTGGGCTGAAGACCGCCGTGCTTCGCTACGTGCGCACGACCGGGGATTCACTGAACGCCGCCGATCTGGCCGCGAGCTTCCAGCGGGTGGTCGTCGAAACACTCGTGGAGCGTGTGTTCGACGCGGCGGAGCGATCCGAGGCCCGCAGCATCGGCATCGCGGGAGGCGTGTCTGCGAACAGCCGGCTGCGGCGTGATGCGCACGCGCGCGGGACACAATCGGGCGTCCCGGTGTATCTGCCCAGTCTCAAGCTGTCCACTGACAATGCAGCCATGATTGCGGCGGCCGGGCTGCGGCGGCTGGCATCAGGCGTCCGTGCGGACTGGAGTCTGAACGCCGATGCCGCGTTGGCAATCGAGGTGGATCCAGGCGTCGCTCGGTCGCAAGCAGGATCATGATCGTTCACACCGACTACCTGTGGTTCGACACGAAGAGCCGGCAGGAATTCATCCGCATCACCGATCAGGTCGCTGCCGTCGTCAAGAAGAGCGGCGTCGAAGAGGGCTTCGCCCTGGTGTCGGCGATGCACATCACCTCGGGTGTGTACGTCAACGATTGGGAAAACGGACTCATCGAGGACTTTCAGAGCTGGCTGGAGAAGTTGGCGCCTGCCGGGCTGCCGTATCGGCACCATCAAACCGGCGAAGACAACGCCGATGCGCATCTGAAGCGAACGCTGATGGGTCATCAGGTGCTGCTGCCCATTACGGCTGGCGAGCTCGATCTCGGACCGTGGGAGCAGGTGTTCTATGCGGAATTCGACGGGCAGCGTCGTAAGCGCGTGATCGTCAAAGTGATGGGCCATGGCCGACGTCGAGGAAACTGACGCGCTGACGCTGGTGCGGCGAATGGTTCGAGGCCTTCAACCGATCGGACGCGGAACGAGCGGCTCGACTCTATGCGGTCGATTGTGAGAACGACCAGGCCGGTGACGGGCGTTATGTCGGCCGGGAGGCGCAGCGTGACTGGTTGGCTGCCCGGTTTCGGCTCCTGGACGGCGCGCGCGAGGGCGGTTCCCGGCGCCAGGTCACGACGCTCGGGCGCGTGGAGCGGGGCTGGACCCACGCTGAATGGATTGGCCGCGAGAGGCGCCGGGACACCGCTCAGATTGTCGAGACGGCCGGCTACGAGCACTTTCTGGTGGAGGAGGGGCGTCATCCGGCGTCAGCGCGGCGTCGCGCATCCCTTCGTGGCCCCCGCCGATCCGGACGAGCGGCCAGACGCCGGCACGGAGCCGCCGAGGCGTTCGCGCCGCTATCCGTCGCACCCCATTGTTGGCGTGGGAGCCGTCATCGAACAGCACGGGCGTGTGGTGCTGGTCCGGCGACGATTCGAGCCGCTGGCCGGGCAATGGAGTCTGCCAGGCGGCACGCTCGAAGTGGGTGAAACGCTCGAGGCCGGTGTGGCAAGGGAGATGCTCGAGGAAACCGGACTCGTCGTCGCAGTCGGTCCCGTTGTCGAGGTCTTCGATCGCATTCTGCTCGACGACCAGCGGCGCGTGAAGTTTCACTTCGTGCTCGTCGATTACCTTTGCCGCCCCTCCGGTGGTGTGCTGCGACACGGGTCCGACGTCGATGACGCCGTGTTCGTCCCTCCGAGCGAACTCGACAAGTACCACCTGACTCCAAAGGCCCTGGCGATTATCGACCGCGCTCTCGAGCTGGCGGGAACTCGTCCGTGACGTCCGACGGCCCGCGCACTGTCGCACTGGTGACCGGCGCGTCGACCGGCATCGGTCGGGAGCTGGCACGATTGCTCGCACGAGACGGCATCAATCTCGTGCTCGTCGCCCGATCCGTGGACCTCCTCGAAGCCCTTGCCCGTGAGATTCAGCACGCCCACGGCGTCGAGGTGATGACCATCGCTGGCGATCTCAGCGATCCGGACACCCCGGACCGGGTTTTCGAGCGGATACGGGATCGAGGACTGACCATCGACACGCTGGTCAACAATGCCGGAGTCGGCATTTATGGTGAGTTCTCGAACACGAACCTGGACGACGAGCTGCGAATGATTTCGCTCAATACGTCGGCCCTGGTCGCCTTGACGAAGCATTGTCTTATGGACATGCGCGCGCGGAATCGTGGTCGCATCCTTCAGGTCGCCTCGACGGCCGCTTTCGTCCCCGGACCGAAGATGTCGGTCTACTACGCCACCAAGGCGTTCGTGCTCTCGTTCTCGGAAGCCCTACGCGACGAACTGCGCGGGACGGCCATTACCGTGAGCGTGCTCTGTGCGGGACCCACCGCCACCGAATTTCACAAGCGCGCAGGCGCCGAGCGCTCGAAGCTGTTTGCGGGAATCGTGATGGACCCGGCGGTCGTTGCGGCGACCGCGTACGAGGGTCTTCGTGACGGGAAGGCCATCATCGTGCCGGGTCTCAGGAACAAGGTCGTTCCTCTCGTCGCGAGATGTCTCCCTCGTCGCATGGTGCTCTGGCTCTCCCACCGCGCCTCCGCCGCCACACATCGATAGCCGTCCCCAGAAGGACTCGAGCGGCAGCTCAATCAGTTCTTTCGGCGCCACAGGAAATATACCGGCAAGCCAAGCATGACAATCACCAGACCTGGCAAAGTCGTCGACGCGCGATAGCCGAAGAGCACAAGCAGCAGAATCAGAGCACCCACGATGTACAGACCTGGCACCCAGGGGTAGCCGAATGCCCGGTAGGGACGATCGGCGAGTGGCCTGGTCACGCGCAGCCGGAAGATGCCGACGATCGTGAGGATGTAGAAGATGAGTGCCGCCGAGATGATGTAGTCGAGCAGGTTGCCATAGAGATTGCCGTAGGCGAGGGTCGTCGTGTTGAACGTCCTCGGCAGCACCAGCGCGCATGCCCACAGGCCTTGAATGGTGAGCCCCCATGCCGGCACCTTCGCCTCATTCAGGCTTCCGGCCGGCTTGAAGAAGACCCCATCGCGGCTCATCGCGTAGTAGGCGCGCGCACCAGCGAGAATCAGTCCATTCGCACAGCCAAAGGTGGAAATCATGACGGCAAGCGCCATCAGCGTGGCGCCAGCTGTCGGGAAGACGGCCTCGACCGACGCCGTGGCCACTCGATCGCCGGGCGCCTGCTGAATGCTCTCCAGAGGCAGTGTCGCCAGATAGGCGACGTTCGCGAGGAGGTAGAGGGTAATCACGATCGCCGTGCCGAGCGCGAGCGACAACGGGACGTTGCGGCGTGGATCCTTCACCTCGCCAGCCGTAAAGGTGATGTTGTTCCACGCGTCGGCTGAGAAGAGCGATCCCGTTTGGGAGACGCACAGGGCGACGAACAGGCCGAACGCCGTGGCGGCCGACACGCCGGGCACGATCTCGATGTAGCCGCGCGGCGTCCAGAAGTTGCCGAAGTTGCTCGTCACGGCTTCGGCGCTCCAGCCAAACAGCAAGCCGATCGCGATGAGCGCGACCAGCGCCCCGGTCTTTCGCCGTGGTGAAGACATTCTGGATGACCCGGCCGTACTCGAGCCCTCGCGTGTTCGTCCAGGTGAGCAGAGCGATGAGCAGCATCGCCACCAGTTGTGCGCTCGAGAGTGACACGGCATAGCCGGTGGACACGTGAAGAGGCGGAATCAGGTAGGCATCTTCCGCAATCCCGGGAACGAGAGCCCCGAGGAACCGGGCGAACGCCACGGCCACGGCGGCGATGGTGCCGGTCTGAATCACGAGGAAGAGCGTCCAGCCGTACAGAAACCCCCAAAGGGGGGAGAACGCCTCGCGCAGATAGACGTACTGACCGCCAGCTCTCGGCATCATCGCGGCCAGCTCGCCGTACGAGAGCCCCGCCGCCACGGTCAGAACGCCGGTTACCACCCACGCTGTCAACAGCCAGCCAGGACTGCCAAGCTGTCTGGCCATGTCTGCAGAGACGATGAAGATGCCTGAGCCGATCATCGACCCGACGACAACCATGGTGGAGTCGTAAAGGCCGAGGCCGCGGGTGAATTCGGTATCGAGTGAAGTTGCCGGCGCCGCCGGCCGTGGATTCGTCATGCGCACGCTCCTGGGTTACGATGCTCGACGAATTCGTCGGGCACTATAGCTCGAATCGTGCGGACCGGCCAGGACGGTTCGTCGGCTGCAGGAGGCCGCGTCGTGTCGCTGGATCTGATCAACACGCTGGCGTTCGCCGGTGTTGTGTTGTTCGTCGGATATCGCCTCAAGCGGGCGATGACGCCGCTCTCGCGCTACAACATTCCCGCGCCCGTCGTGGGAGGCCTCCTCGTGGCCGTCCTGATGACGGTGGCGCGCAACTGGAACCTGACGCCGCTCAAGTTCGACACCACGCTTCAAACGCCGCTGATGATTGCCTTCTTTACCTCCATCGGTTTCGGCGCCAGCCTGGCCCTTCTGAAAATCGGTGGGCCGCTCGTGGTCTTCTTCTTCGTGGCGTCCACGCTCGCGGCTGTCGCTCAGAACGTGCTCGGCGTGGTCGTGGCCGGGGTGCTCGGACAGCCGCCGCTGCTCGGCGTGCTCGCTGGCTCGGTGACCCTGACCGGTGGGCCGGCGACGGGCCTGGCGTTCGCCCCGCTCTTCGAGACAGCGGGCATCGGGGGAGCCGCGACGCTTGCCGTCGCCGCGGCCATGGTGGGCATCGTTTCTGGAGGCGTCATTGGCGGACCAATCGGAACGTTTCTGATCGAGCGCGGCAGGCTCAAAGCTCCGCGCGCTCGTGCGATCGATCTTCACGTGCCCACCGCCGCCAACATCGCCGAAAGCCAGCTGGGGGAGCCCGCCGCCCGAGCCCCCGAGGGTGAGGACCGCGAAGCCTATGTGCTGCTCAAGAGCCTGGTGGTGATTCTGGCGGCCATGTGGATCGGCGGCTGGATCAGCCGTGGGTTCTCGGCGCTCGGTGCCACCTTGCCGGCGTACATCGGCGCCATGCTCGCGGCGGCGGCCATTCGAAACCTCGACGATGCGACCAGTCTCATCGGGCTTTCTCAACGCACCGTTGACGACATCGGGAGCGTTGCGCTCTCCATGTTTCTGGTGCTTGCGCTGATGACGCTGCGCCTGTGGGAACTGGTGGGTCTGGCGATTCCGCTCACCATCATCCTGCTGGCACAGGTCGGCCTGATCGCCGCGCTCTGCGTGCTGGTGATTCCACGACTGATGGGCCGCGACTACGATGCGGCCGTCATTTCCAGTGGATTCTGCGGGTTCATGCTCGGCACGACGGCCAATGCGATGGCGAACATGGAAGCGCTCGTCGAGCGCTACGGTCCATCGCCGAAGGCGTTTCTGGTGGTGCCGATGGTTGGGGCCTTTTTCATCGACTTCACCAATGCCATTATCATTACGATCTTTCTGAATATCTTCGCCGCGGCAGGGCCGTGAGCGATCGGTCGGCATGGGAGATCGCATATGGACACGAGCCGGTTCAGCCGTGACGAGGCGTGGCAGCTGCTCACCGAGTACACGTCGAGTGAGAGCCTCAGAAAGCACGCGCTTGCGGTTGAGGCCTCGGTGCGATCCTATGCGCGGCGCTTCGGGGAGGACGAAGAGACGTGGGGAGTCGTCGCACTCCTTCACGACTTCGACTACGAGCGCTGGCCCGATCCCGCCGATCATCCGTTCCGGGGTTGCGAGATTCTGCGCGAGCGCGGATATCCGGACTTCGTCACGCGCGCCATCCTGTCTCATGCCGACTACAGCAACGTGACGCGCGAGTCGCGCCTGGAGCACACGCTCTACGCCTGCGACGAGATGGCCGGCTTCGTGACGGCCGCGGCACTGGTGCGGCCGAGCAGAAGCGTGCTCGATCTCGAGCCTGCATCGGTCGTCAAGCGGATGAAGGACAAGGCGTTCGCCCGTGCCGTCAAGCGGGAGGA
Source organism: uncultured Acidobacteriota bacterium (assembly GCA_963817395.1). Taxonomy (GTDB): domain Bacteria; phylum Acidobacteriota; class Vicinamibacteria; order Vicinamibacterales; family CAVPJW01; genus CAWGYQ01. The sequence continues at coordinate 617,424 of CAWFOC010000004.1, forward strand.
TCTCCGCCGGGGCGCAGACGAGATCGGCCTGCCCATCGAGGACCACATTGCCAACGTCATTGCCGCCATGCGCGAGAAGGCCGACGCGCTGGGCCTGAGGGGCACATTCGGTGCCACTACCCCCGCCGACGGTTCGGCCTGAACCCGACCCTTCGCCACCGCGTATAGTCGTTCAGATGGATGCACCAGAGGCCGTCGAGGTTCCCACACAACCGGAGGTGCCCGCAGACTCGCCACCTGCCGTCAGGCTCGATGGTGTGAGCATCGCCTATGGCTCGGCCTGGGCCCTGCGAGATGTCACGGTGAGCTTTCAGTCCGGAGCTGTGGGCCTGCTGGGCCCCAACGGCGCCGGCAAGAGCACCCTCCTCAAATCGCTGCTGGGCTTCATCGCGCCCGACCGGGGCCGCCTGACGGTGCTCGGTCTGGACGTGGCATCGTCTGCGCCCGCGGTGCGTGCGCGGATCGGCTACATGCCTGAGAACGACGCGCACATTCCAGGCATGAACGCGGTGACCTTCGTGGCCTATTGCGGAAGGCTGTGCGGCTTGCCCGCAGTCGATGCCATGCAGCGAGCACACGAGGTGCTTTATTACGTCGGGCTGGGAGAGGCGCGGTATCGCAATCTGGAGACCTACTCGACCGGCATGAAGCAGCGCATCAAACTGGCGCAGGCGCTGGTCCATGATCCGGATCTGCTATTTCTCGATGAGCCGACCAATGGCATGGACCCGAAGGGTCGAGACGAGATGCTCGAGCTCATTCGGGATCTCGGGCACGACCAGGGCGTCAGCCTGATTGTCTCGTCGCATCTCCTGCCCGACGTGGAGTACACGTGCGACCACATCGTCGTGCTCGACAAGGGGGAGGTGGCTGCCGACGGACCGATCGAACGCCTCAAAGGATCCGGCGGTCAGGTATTCGAGCTGCGCGTCAAGGGCGACCTCGAGAGCTTCGTCCGCGTCCTTCGCGCGAGGGGCATCGACTGCCACGAAACCGACGAGGATGTGATGCGGGTCTTCGTACCCCCCGGTCATGGCGCCGAGCTGCTGTTCCAGCTCGCGGCACGCCAGGGAATGCAGGTTCGCCACCTCCGTGCCAGCGTTCCCACACTCGAAGACGTGTTCGCGCGTGCCGTCGGGGACGAGTAGATGCCCATCCACGACCAGGGCTACCGGCGGTACAGCGGAGCGCGAGACGGGCTAGGCCGGGCGTGGACGGTTATTGCCGCAACCGGCGTGCGAACCGTCCTTCAACGACGGCTGTTCCTGATGCTCCTGCTCGTCGCCTGGGGGCCGTTCATCGTCAGAGCCGTCCAGATTTACGCCACCGTGAACTTCCCGGGTGCATCGTTTCTGTCGGTCACGTCCCGAACATTCCGCGACTTCCTCGATACGCAGGGGTTGTTCGTCTTTTTCATCACCATCTACGTGGGAGCAGGTCTCATCGCCAACGATAGGCGGGCCAATGCGCTTCAGATCTACCTGTCGAAGCCGCTGACACGCGCCGAATATGTCACCGGCAAGCTCGCCACCCTGATGTTCTTCCTGCTCCTCACCACCTGGGTGCCGGCCATCCTGCTACTCGTCGTGCAGGTGGTATTCGCCGGCAGCGTTTCATTTCTGAGGTCGAACCTCTATCTGATTCCCGCCATCACCGTCTTCTCGTTGCTGCAGGTTCTGGTGGCGTCGTTCACGATGCTGGGCCTTTCGTCGCTTTCGCGTAGCAGCCGATTCGTCGCCGTCATGTACGCCGGATTGGTGTTCTTTTCCGAAGCGATCGCAGACGTCGTCGAAGCCATTACCGGCGGGACCTCGTCGGCCTGGGTCTCCTTGTCGGCCAACCTGGCCCAGTTGGGAGATGCGATCTTCAGATTGCCGCATCGTTACGACATGCCTGTGGTCGTGTCGCTGGCCATTGTGTCCGGCTTGGTCGGCCTCTCGATTCTGGTGCTCGAACGCCGCGTCCGCGGCGTGGAAGTGGTCACGTGACCTCGCCCGCCGCGCAGCCGCCGCTCGTGCAGGCGGAGCATCTGTCCAAGTGGTATGGCCAGGTGATCGGACTGAACGACGTCAGTGTGGCGCTCCCACCAGGCATCACGGGGTTGCTGGGCCCGAACGGAGCCGGCAAATCGACCCTGATGAAGCTCATTACCGGGCAGCTCCGACCCAGTAAGGGTGACATCCGCGTTCTCGGGCAGCCCATCTGGGGTAACCATGCGCTCTACAGCCGCCTCGGCTTCTGTCCGGAACAGGATGCGTTCTACGAGCGGATGACCGGGCTGGACTGGGTGACGGCGCTCGTCAGCGTGAGCGGCTTCGGCGATCGCGAAGCCCGTGCCGCAGCTGAGAAGGCCCTGGCGGCCGTCGATCTGACCGATGCGGCGCACAAGAAGATCGGCGCCTACAGCAAGGGCATGCGCCAGCGGGTGAAGCTGGCCCAGGCCATTGCCCACGAACCCGAGCTGCTGATTCTCGACGAACCTCTGGCCGGGATGGATCCGCTCGGCCGACGGAAGACCATTCGCCTCATCAAGGACTGGGCGCGTCGCGGCCAGAGCATTCTCGTGTCGAGTCACATCCTGCACGAGATCGAAGCCATGACCGCCAATATCCTCCTCATCAACAACGGTCGAATCGTGGCCGAGGGCAACGTTCACCAGATCCGCGATCTCATCGATGAACATCCGCATACCGTCCACATCCGCGCCGACGAGCCTCGAACCCTCGCTCGCATCATCCTGGCGCAGGACGACGTGCTCAGCCTGAAGCTGGAACGGGAGGCTGTCGTGGTTGAGACCGCACGCCCCGATGTGTTCTACGCGCGATTGACGGAACTCGCCGCCAGCGGCGAGGCGGGAGTTGTGCACGAAGTGACCTCTCCCGACGACAACCTGCAGGCGGTGTTCAAGTATCTGGTGAAACAATGAAGTTCCTCGCGGCCTCGCTGAAGATCTTCGATCTCTCGCTCGGCGAGATGCTCTGGTCGCGGCGCACCATTTTCATGGCCCTGGTCGTGGGCGGTCCCGTCATCATGGCGATTGTCTTTCGGGCGCTCGAGCTGGCTGGGTTCCCGGCGCTCCGGGTGAACGGCGCCCGCGTTGGCGGACCGGCCATCTTCGGGATCGTCATCGGGTTCGTCTACCTGCGCTTCATCGTGCCGGTGCTCGGCGCCTTCTACGGAACCTCGCTCATCGCCGACGAGGTCGACGACAAGACCATCACCTATCTTTTCACCCGCCCGATTCCTCGGGGCGCGATCGCCATCGGCAAGTACTTGAGTTACCTGGTCTGCACCGGACTGGTCGTGCTGCCGTCGGTCGTCCTGGTCTTCTTCCTGGTCGTCCCTATCGGCGGGGGAGCGATCGCGCCCGCGTTTCCCGGGCTCGTCCGCGACGTGGTGCTGCTTGGTCTGGGACTGGCAGCCTACGGGGCTTTTTTTGCCTTCATTGGCGCACGCGTGAAGCGCCCACTGCTCTTCGGGCTCGGCTTCGCGTTCGGGTGGGAGACCGCGGTGCTCCTGTTTCCCGGGTACCTGCGCCGCCTGACGATTGCGTACTACCTCCAGTCGCTCGTGCCGCACGCCGCGCCCGGGGGTGAACTGGCCAGCCTGTTACGCGCGGTTTTCCCGGATCAGCCGTCAGCCTGGGGGTCGGTGCTCGCGCTTCTGATCATCACCGGGATTTTTCTCGCCTGGACCGCGCATACCGTGGCCCGGCGGGAATACGTCCTGGAACAGTAGCGCGCCGCAGGAACCGACTGGCCCGACCATTCGTATATGCTGTCAAGGGCGTCGAATCGATGACCAAGGGCACTCGTTATTTCATCTGGGGCGCGCTGGCGACTCTGGGCATCGGCCTGAGCGTGGGGTTGGTTGCCTACTATGCGGGCTTCCCCCTGGGCGCACGCTCGCAGGCCGACGACCTCGCCGAGCTTCAATACGTGCCCAGGGATGCGGATGTGGTCGCCTACGCGAACGTTCGCGACGTGATGGATTCCGAGTTCCGGCAGCGACTGCGGGCGCGCGAATCGGGTACCGAGCGTGACGGACAGGCGGAGTTCCAGAAGCGCACCGGGATCAACATCGAGACCGACGTGGATAGGGTAGTGGCTTACATGACGCACCGACCCGGCGAGTCTTCGTCCGAGAATGGGCTTGTGCTGGCGCGTGGCCGGTTCGACGCGGTGCGGCTCGAGGGACTGGCGCGCGAACACGGCGGAACGGTCGAGGACTACAAGGGCAAGCGTGTTCTGACGCACCGGGGCGAATCGACTGACAAGGACATGACGTTGGCGTTTCTAGAGGCCGGCCTCGTCGCGCTTGGCAGTGACCGTGTCGTGCGTCAGGCCATCGATGTGGCGTCAGGCGGGCAGAACGTGACCGCGAACGGCGAGATCATGAGGCTCGTCCAGGACCTCGACGACGGCAATGCGTGGGCCGTAGGCCGTTTCGACGCGTTGACAAGTTCGGGCCGGTTGCCCGAAGGAGTGCTGACACAGCTGCCGGCCATCTCGTGGATCTCGGCCAGTGGCCGCGTCAACGGAGGCGTGACGGCGACGATCCGGGCAGAGACGCGTGACGATGCGGCAGCCGACAGCCTTCGCGACGTCGTCCGTGGCATCGTGGCTCTGGCCGAGCTCCAGGGCAAGTCTCAGCCGGGCGTGGAGACGATTGTGCGATCGGTCCAGCTGGGCGGAACCGGGCGGAGCGTCTCGCTTTCGTTCACCGTGCCCGCCGAAGTCTTCGAGGCCGTCACCGGAACCGGGCCAGGAGCGCCACAGCCATAGCAGGACGCTTGACTCGGTCTAGCCGGTCCCCTACACTCGCTCTCTCACGGAACAAGCAGCCGACGATACCCACTCGAAGGTGCACCGCGACCCGCGAGCCATGTCCACGCGCGTCTTCTTCTACGGTACGCTGCGCACGGGGTTCAGCCGGCGTCCGCGCACGGGCGTGGATCCCAAGCTCACCTTCATCGGCCACGGATCCATCGAAGCAGCGCTGTTCGACGTCGGGTTGTACCCGGCCGCAGTGCCGACGCCGGACTCTCGCGTGTTCGGCGAAGTCTTTGAGATGGAGACACCCGACGAAGTGCTCGCAACGCTTGACGAGTTCGAGGGCTATCGTCCGTCGGAACCGGATAGCAGCCTGTACACGCGCGCCGAGACCCCGGTGACGCTGGATGACGGTCGCATCGAGCTGGCGTGGGTCTACTTCTACAACGCGCCGCTCGGGCGCGCCGCCCGGATCCCGTCGGGCGACTATCTGCGGCACCTTCGCGTCAAGTAAGGCGAGGCGAGCCGTCGTGACTGCGTCGAGAATCGGCGATGGCGGTCGTTCGCACGCTCAGTTCATTCGCAGGGCAGCCTGCGGCGTGAACAGCTCGTCGGCCATCCGCGTGAAGCGCTCCTCCTCGTCCTGACCCTCGTATTCGGTGGTGTAGGTCAGTACCCGGAATCTGGCGCGTCTCGTCATCGAGTTTCAACATCGAGAGGAGATGGAAGCCGTCGAGATCCTCGATCCGCACGCAGAGGACGACCAGATTCGGCTCCATCGTTTTGATTTCGGAGTACGCGCGGTCGCTGGCGTCGACGAAGGCCAGCTCGTACTGCCCTGCATCGAGCACCGTCTCGAGGAGATCGATGACGTCGCTGCTCCCGTTGACGACTGCGACCTTGCAGCATCGATGCGGCTCTTGCATTCTCCGTTCGACCTCCAGGTGTTCGACCATGGCGGCCCTCCGTGCCGTCTTTCTATTCAAGAATCACGCCACAGGACGCCCGATTAAAACGGCACGAATCGGCCCGAAAGTGCGGGGTTGCGAGCGGCGCACCCGCCGCCGTCTCGCGGATGGCTCCAAAATGAAGCAGTCACTGCTCCAATCCGCATGATCGGAGTCCTCGCGGCTTGCACGGCCGCAGCTGAGTACGGCACTCTGGGGCGGTCATGGCAGTAACAACCAGTGCGGGCAGCGCGACCTACAGCAATTTCATCGACGGAACATGGGTGCCGGGTGGAAATGGCGCCGTGTTCGAGAACAGGAATCCGGCGAATCCGGACGAGCTGATCGGACTCTTCCAGCAGTCGGACAAACGTGACGTCGAGGCAGCCTTGGCGGCCGCTCAACGGGCGTACGCGGGTTGGCGCCTGGTGCCGGCTCCCAAGCGCGCTGAGCTCCTGTTTCGCGCGGCCTCGTTGCTCGTGGAGCGCAAGGAGGCCTTTGCCCACGACATGACGCGGGAGATGGGGAAGATTCTCGACGAAACGCGTGGCGATGTGCAGGAAGCCATCGACATGACGTTCTTCATTGCCGGAGAGGGCCGGCGTCAGTACGGCCAGACTGCGCCTTCCGAGCTGCGCGACAAGTTCGCCATGTCGGTGCGCCAACCCATCGGGATTTGCTCGATCATCACTCCCTGGAACTTCCCGATGGCCATCCCGTCGTGGAAGATCATTCCCGGCGCTCATCTGCGGCAACACCGTTGTGTTCAAGCCGGCAACCTTGACGCCGTTGTCGGCGGTGAACTTCGTCAAGGTGCTCGAAGAGGCCGGCGTGCCTGCCGGCGTCGTGAATCTGGTGACGGGCGGCGGCAACGAGGTTGGCACGGCCATGGTGGTCGATGACGACGTCCGCGTCGTGTCGTTCACGGGCTCGACGGCGGTCGGCCGGATTGTGTCGGAAAAGGGAGCGCCCGGGTTCAAGAAGGTCCATCTCGAGATGGGCGGCAAGAACGTCATCATGATCATGGACGATGCCAATCTCGAGCTCGCGGTGGACGGATGTCTCTGGGGTGGCTTCGGGACGAGCGGCCAGCGCTGCACGGCCGCCAGCCGCGTCGTCGTGCACCGCAAGGTGTACCGGGCGTTTCTCGAGGCGTTCGTGGCCCGAGCCAAGGCGTTGAAGGTGGGCGATGGTCTCGATCCGTCGACCCAGATGGGTCCGGTCGTCAGCCGCGGCCAGCTCGAAACCGTGATGCAGTATGTGGAGATTGGCCAGAACGAAGGCGCAACCCTGGCAGCCGGTGGTCATGCCCTGGAAGGTGCGGCATACCGAAACGGATACTTTCACGAGCCCACGATCTTTGCCGACGTCGCGTCCGGACATGCGAATCGCGCAGGAAGAGATCTTCGGGCCCGTCGTGTCCGTCATCCCGTGTGATTCGTTCGACGAAGCCGTCGAGATCGCCAACGGGGTCGCTTACGGGTTGTCGGCCTCCATCTATACCCAGGACGTCAACCGCGCATTCTCGGCGATGCGCGACGTCGACACGGGAATCTTCTACGTCAACGCCCCGACGATCGGCGCCGAAGTCCACCTGCCGTTTGGGGGAACGAAGGCGACCGGAAACGGTCACCGCGAGGCCGGCACGGCCGCGCTCGACGTCTTCTCGGAGTGGAAGTCCGTGTATGTGGACTTCAGCGGACGACTGCAGCGGGCGCAGATCGACGCGTAGGTGATGCCTAGCTTCCCGAACGCCGCTTCCTCAGATCTTCCTTGAGCATCGGGTTCACTTTGAACCCTGCCTGCTCCGCCAGTCGCACTTCCTTCTCCGCCTCGTCCAGGCGGCCGTTGATCATGTAGATGACGGCGAGGTTGTTGTGGGCTTCGCCCATGCGCGGACTCACGCTGATAGCGGCCAGATAGGCCGTCTCGGCTTCCGACAGATCGCCGGCACGGAAGTAGGCGCTCCCGAGGGCCAGTGAGACCTCGGAGGGCGTCCTGAACTCTCCAACCCCCGTCAGGCCCTCGTTCTTGGTCTTTTCCAGCTCGCGCACGCGATCCTGCATCCGGCTCACCGTGACTGGATTGAGTCCCTTGACGCGGCCGCTCTGCATGCCCATCAGATTGTCCTCGAGCTCGCGAATCTCGTCTTCTCGCCGACGCTCGACCGCGATCTTGTTGGTGGCGGCCAGGTTGTGAAGCGAGCGGAAGGCCTCGCGGCATCCTGAGTACGCCCGGATCGCGCTTCGATACTCCTTGAGGCCCATGTAGGCCTGACCGAGCCCATAGTGTGCGAGCGTCAGGAGCGGGTCGATCTTGATCGCCGCGTTGAATCGCTCGACAGCCTTCTCGTACTGTTCGGCCAGCAAGAGCTCCTGTCCGGCGCGATACTCCTCGAGCGCGGCTCTCCGCGCCGTTTCATCGACCAACTGCCGACCGACGGGTCCACCTGCGGAGATGACGACGAGAGAGGCCACCAGAAACGACAGAAGTCGCATGTCACACCGCCTTGTGGGGCCACCAGGAAAAAACAAAGGGGGGTCACCGAGGTGACCCCCCTTTTCTAGCACGAACCCGATCGACGCGGCTTCTAGAACTGGAAGCGCACGCCGAGCCGCAGGTAGAACGGCCGATTCAGGCGGGCCTGGCTGTCGACTGCCGGCACACCGTAGTCGGGATTGAGGACGGTCGGGCTGGTTTCGGTGTTCTGATCGTAGTCCCGGGCTTCCTGCGAGTTGAACAGGTTGAAGACGTCGGCCAGCAGCGTGAGCCGCCGGTTGCCGCCCATGGCAAACGAGTAGTCGGTGTGGAAGTTCACGTCGTACTCGAACGGCGTCCGGGTGCGGAAGCCATCGTCAACGGTCTGGATTCCAGATCCTCGGGGACCCTCGGGGATTTCGCCGTCGCTCTCGTAGATTGGATTGGCGGCGAAAGCGGTCAACGGACGACCCGAGCTGAAAATCACCCCGGCGCCGAAGTTGAGCCCGTTGTCCATGGCATAGCTGCCGAACGTCTTGAACTGGTGCGTACGGTCGTTCGGGAGTGGACCTTCACCGAGCGCGCCGAGGAACCGGATGTCGCCGCGGTAGCCGAACTGCGGCACGCCGATTTCGGTGTAGCTCGGATCGTTCGTCGGGAAGTCGTAGAGCGACGTGATGGCCGGGTCGGACTGGCCGTTGTCGTTCCGGAAGAAGCCCTCGAACGTGCCGGTCAGCTGCGAGTAGCGATAGGAGCCTTGCAGCGCCCAGTTGTCGCGGAAGCGCTTGTCTGCCGTGAGCTCGAGGGCGTGGTAGTGGTGAATCGGGTCCTCGAAGGCGCCCACGTTGTCGATGGTATCGGGATAACCGTCACGAGGGTTCGTGATGAAGTACTCGACGCTGTCGAGGCCCGGGGCCCCCTGCGAGTAGAGCACCATGGCCGCCGACCCGATGTCCTCGAGCACGCGCGGCATGTCGCGGTAAACGTAGCGGACGCCGAGATTGAGGCCTGGAGCGACTTCGTACTCACCACCCACCAGGAACTCATCCTGGTAGGTCGACTTCGACGTGTCGTCGAAGTCGGCCGGGAAAAGTCCCGCCGTGACGACATGGGTCGTCTGTCCGGCAGCCAAAACGCCGTTCGGCACCTGGTCCGTCAGACTCCGGATTGAAGAAGTCCGCGCGTGTCACGCCAGCATCGGCTGACAGCGCGCGGGCGGCGAGGTCGTTCGGAATCTTCGCGAAGAAGCGACCCCACGCGCCGTAGATCTTTGAGCGGCCGTTGCCGCGCGGATCGTAGGTGATACCCAGGCGAGGCGCCCAGTTGCCGTCCCACTGGAACTCGGCGAGGTTGCCAACGAGCTTCTGCTGCTCGTACCGGAGGCCAGGCTTGATGGTCAGCCGAGGCCCGAGCTTCCAGGTGTCCTGGATGAAGAAGTTGAGGTACTCCTGCTCGGTCTCGCGCGTGTTTTCGAAGTTGGCGCGACGTCACCCGGTAGATTCGGCCGAAGACCGGATCCGGAAGAACTGTGACCTGAGCGCCTGTCGCCGTCGTCTGAGTTCGTCCGTCCGCCAACTCAATGTCGAAGTTGGGACCGGTGCGGTCGATGACGTTGTTGTACTTGATGTCCTCGTACGTCATACCGTAACGAATCTGGTGATCCCCGAAAATGTGAGTGGATTTGGCGGCGTACTGCATATTCGTGCCGTCGTTCCCGACTTCGTAGAAGCCGATCCCGCCAGTCCGCACCTGCGGCGTCACGGTGGTGTCGAGCACGTCCCAGTCGTCGATCGAGGGGGTCTCCTCGATGTTGTTGTACGCGCGAGCGAAGGAGGCTTCTACCAGCCAGGTCGGCGTGATGACACCATCGTAGCGAACGATCTGATTGTGCCCGCCGTACTTGATCTCGCTGAAGGCCGCCGTGTCCTCCCGCAGGAGCGACGTTACCCGCTGCGGGCCGTTGTCACCGGTCGCCGGGTCGCCGAAGAACGAGGCGTCGAGCTTGTGGCTGCTGGTGAGCTGATAGCTGCCCTTGGCCGAGTAGGTCACGATGTTACGCTTCCGCTCCACTTCGCCGAGACTCTCGAGGGTGAAGCCCGCTGGCGCAACCACCGTCCGCGTTTCCCACTGCGGGTCGAGCGCGCCGAAGAAAAACAGCCTGTCCCGGATTATGGGACCGCCCATCTCGAATCCGACGTCGTGCTGGGTCTGGGCCCTGGTGTTGATGGTGCCGTTCGCCGATTGCACCTGGTCGTAGGACCCTTCGAGCGCGTTGGGTTGGAAGTAGCTGAATACACTGCCGCGCAGGTTGTTCGTGCCGCTCTTGGTGAGGACGTTGATCACGCCGCCCGTGGACTGCCCGTACTCAGCCTCGTAACCGCCCGTCTTGATTTCGATTTCCTTGATGAAGTCGAAGGTCACGCCGTTGCCGAGCGATCCGAACACGATGGAATAGGAGCCGATAGCCCCATATCCGCTGTTCGTGATGTTCACGCCATCGACGATGTACTGGTTCTCGAGCCCGCTGCCGCCGCCGACTGACGGATTGGCGGTGCCCGTGCGACCGCTGCTGCTGACGCCAGGTGCGATGTACAGCGCGTCGGTCATTCGGCGACCCACCGGGACGCGCGTCAGGAGCTCGCTATCCAGGTTGGCGCCAATCGTCGTCGTGCTCATGTCGACGATGGGGGATGTCGCCGCAACCTCCACGACTTCGGAGATCGCGCCGACCTCCATGGCCAGAGGCAGGTCGACGGTCTGCGAGAGCCGGACGGTGACGTTCTGCCGCTCGACAGACTTGAAGCCCTGGAGCTCGGCCCGGACGAGATAGTCGCCGGGGACCAGGAACGGAATCGAATAGCGACCTTCAGAGTCGGTGACGCCGGAACGCGTCCCCTGAGGACCCTGTGCCGTGACCGTGGCACCAGGCATGGCCAGCCCCTGAGAATCGGTGACGCGGCCAGCAATCGTGCCGCTGCCCTGGGCAAAGGTTGTTGCAGCCCCGGCGAGCAGGACGATCGCGAGCACTGCCAAACTACGCAATCGCATGTGTGTGACTCCTTGAAGAACTATTGCCTGCGTGTAGAACCCGGCGGCTGGAAGCCCGCCGACGAACTTATCCCTAGAATCAAGCCGTCTATCCCATTAACAAAACCGATACCACCCCATGAGATTTACTATCTAACTGACAAATAACGACTTATAGCTCTGTGACGAACGGCGAACGACTCACGTATCCAATTCATCGTTGATAGCCATCCAAAAAACAGGATTTTGGATCGTGCGTAGTTGATTCGCATCAAGAAAGGGCCGTCTATCACAAAAAATTCGGCTTTCATCACTCGCGATTATTGACCACGACGGTGGTGATTATGATCAAGAAAAACAGATGAGCGACCGGTTTCGGTCAGGCCAGTACGGACGAGTCAGCCATCCTCCGCGCGCCCTCAGCTGAGCGCGAAATGGCCTCTCAACTGCTTTGGTATGATCCGCACGACATGCCGGTGCGTGACGTCGTGATTCTGGGTGCCGCCCGGACGCCCATCGGCAGGTACGGCGGGGCTCTCAAAGGCGTCCACCCCGCTGAGTTGGGAGCGCTTGCCACCCGTGCGGCCCTCACCCGAGCGGGTCTGGCGGCCTCGCAGGTTTCGGACGTCTGGTTCGGTCACGGGCGACAAGCCGGGTCGGGCCCCAACCCCGCTCGACAGGTCGCGCATCGAGCCGGCATTCCCCACGACGTTCCCGCTCAGACCGTCAACAAGGCGTGCGCTTCGGGACTGCAAGCGGTCGCGTCGGCTTCCCAGGCCATCCAACTTGGTGAGGCCGACGTCGTCGTCGCCGGAGGCATGGAATCGATGAGTCGCATGCCGTATCTCATCGATGCCGACGTGGCGCGCTGGGGACACCGGATGGGGCACTTTCCACTCGTCGACGCGATGTATCGCGATGGGTTTCAATGCCCGCTGTGCGACCTGCTCATGGGTGAGACGGCCGAAATTCTCGCGCGCGAGTACGGCATTTCACGGGAGGAGTCCGACCAATTTGCTCTGGGCAGTCAGCAGAAGGCGGAGGCCGCCGCGGCCGAGGGCCGGCTGACCGACGAGATTGCGCCAGTCTCGATAGCTGACGGGAAGGGACGGACGATCCTCGTCGAACGAGACGAGCATCCGCGGCCCGGGACGACCCTCGAAAGTCTGGCGAGGTTGCCGCCCGTGTTTGGAGAAGTCGAAGGACATCCCGGCATCATCACGGCGGGTTCGTCGTCCGGGATCACGGACGGTGCCGCGGCCCTGGTACTCGGAGCGGCTGAAGCCGCGGAGCGAGACGGCCTGCGTCCGCTGGCCAGAATACTCGGGTGGGCCAGCGCGGGCGTCGACCCCCGCATCATGGGCATCGGCCCGGTGCCTGCCGTCCGCAAGCTGCTCGAACGACTGCGATTGACGCTGGACGACTTCGACCTGGTCGAGCTCAACGAGGCGTTCGCCGCGCAGGTGCTCGCCGTGCTGCACGACCTGCCCATTCGAGCCGATCGGCTGAACGTGAACGGCGGAGCGATTGCGCTGGGTCATCCGATCGGATCGACCGGCGCACGCATCCTGGTCACGTTGCTCTACGAGATGGAGCGGCGCCGCGCCCGGCTCGGTCTCGCCACGCTCTGTGTGAGCGGTGGGATGGGAATGGCGATGGCGATCGAGAGAATCTAGATGCGCCACTTCCGTCTGGCGGTCATTCCGGGCGACGGCATTGGTCAGGACGTCACGGCCGAGGCGTTGAAGGTTATCCGCGCTGTCGGGGATGTGTTCGGGCGCTCGTTCGAGCTGGAGACGCTGCCCTACGGCGCCGATTACTTTCTCGAGACCGGCATCAGCATGCCTCCCAACGGATATGCGATGCTCCGCGACGATTTCGACGCCGTCTTCGTGGGAGCGCTCGGCGACCCGCGAGTGCCCGACATGCGCCACGCGCGTGACATTCTCCTGGGCACGCGGTTCGAGCTCGACCTTTACGTCAACTATCGCCCTGTCAAGCTGCTGGACGAGCGGCTGTGTCCTCTCAAAGGGCGGACGCCCGATCAGGTGAACTTCGTCGTGTTCCGGGAGAACACCGAGGGACTCTATGTCGGCATCGGCGGGCGGTTCAAGGCCGGCACCGATCAGGAGATCGCGATTCAGGAGGAAATCAACACCTATCGCGGCGTGTCGCGCATCATCGACTATGCCTTCGAGTTTGCCACGACTCGCCGCCTTCGGCGGGTGTGCATGGCCGACAAGAGCAACGCCATGACCGACGGCCACGCTCTCTGGCAGCGGGTGTTTCGAGAGCGCTCTGCTCGATCGGCTGATGTGGAGGCCACGCATCTGTTCATCGATGCCCTGGTCATGCAGATGGTGAAAGATCCGTCGCAGTTCGACGTGATCGTGACGAACAATCTGTTTGGCGACATCATCACCGACCTTGGTGCCCAGCTGCAGGGTGGACTGGGCATGGCGGCGTCGGGCAACATCCATCCGGGCCGGACATCGATGTTCGAGCCGGTGCACGGATCGGCACCGAAGTACGCAGGGAAGAACGTCGCCAATCCGATCGGCGCGGTGCTCTCCGCCGGGCTGATGCTCGAGTATCTCGGCCTCGAAGCCGAGGCGCTGGCTATCGACGCCGCCGTGCGATCCGCCGTCACGTCCCGGAACATCACCGCCGACGTGGGCGGCGCGCTCGGCACCCGGGAGACCGGCGACTACATCGCGACACGAATTCGGCACTCCACACCGCACTGAGTCTGGACGCTCACACGATGCCCTCCCCGGTCTTCATCCTCGGCGGCGCCCGGACACCGATGGCCAGTTACGTTGGGGCTCTCAAGGATGTCTCGGCCATCGAGCTCGGCGCCGTGGCCGGGCGCGCGGCGCTCGAACGATCGGGCGCGAAGCCCGAATGGATCGACCACGTCGTCTTCGGTAACGTGCTGCAGACGAGCGCGGATGCCGTGTACGGCGCACGCCACGTTGCGCTCAAAGCTGGCGTGCCTGTCGAAGTGCCTGCCCTGACCGTCAACCGTTTGTGCGGATCGGGAATCCAGGCCGCGGTGAGCGGCGCGCAACTGATTCAGCTCGGTGAAGCGGGTCTCGTGCTGACTGGTGGCATGGAGAGCATGAGCCAGGCGCCGCACGTCATTCGCGGCCTCCGCACCGGGCTTCGATTGGGCCAGGGCAAGCTCGAGGATTCCCTCTGGGAGGCGCTGCTCGACACCCACTCGGGCTGCACGATGGCGATGACGGCCGAGAACTGTGCCCGTCAGTACGGGATTTCACGTGCCGAGCAGGACGAGTATGCCTTGCGCAGCCAGCAGCTGGCTGCCAAGGCCTGGCAGGAAGGCCGCCTCGCCGAAGAGGTGGTTGCCGTCGAGATCAGGGTGCGCAAGGGTCTCGAGCTGTTCACGCAGGACGACCATCTTCGCCCGGACACGACCATCGAAAAGCTGGCGGCGCTTCCACCCGCCTTCAGCAAGGACGGGTTCGTCACCGCCGGCAATGCCAGCGGCGTCGTCGATGGCGGTGCGGCCCTCGTGCTGGCGTCGCCCGATGCGGTTGAGAGACACGCGCTGAAGCCAATGGGGCGGCTGGTCGGTTGGGCGGCGGTGGGTGTCGAGCCGCGTCTCATGGGCATGGGACCCGCGCCTGCCACGCGTCAGCTGCTCGATAAGCTGGGTCTGACGCTCGACGACGTGGATCTGATCGAGGTCAACGAAGCGTTTGCGGGTCAGTACCTGGCGGTCGAGAGAGAGCTCGGGCTCGATCGCGCGAAGGTCAACGTGAACGGCGGCGCCATCGCACTCGGGCACCCGCTGGGGATGACGGGCACGCGACTCCTGCTGACGCTCCTGCTCGAGCTCCGGCGTCGCGGCCAGCGCCGTGGCCTCGCCACAGCGTGCATCGGCGGCGGCCAGGGGATCGCCGCCGTGGTCGAAGCCGAAAACTAGTACTTGTAGAACCCCTCGCCGCTCTTGCGGCCCAGCCGACCGGCCAGGACCATCCGCTTCAAGAGCGGCGGTGGTGCGAAGGCGGGATCCTTGAACTCCTCGAACATGATGCCCGCAATGTAAAGCGTCGTGTCCAGCCCTACGAAATCGAGAAGGGTGAACGGGCCCATCGGATAGCCGCAGCCGAGCTTCATGCCCTTGTCGATGTCCTCGATCGTGCCGAGGCCGCTCTCGTACACACGGATCGCTTCCAGAATGTACGGCACCAGCAGCCGGTTGACGATGAAGCCCGGTCGATCGGGCGCCGTAATCGGGTCCTTGCCGAGCGCCAGGGCAAACGAGAATACCGTCTGATACGTCTCGTCGCTCGTCGTCAACGCGCGAACCACTTCGGTGAGTTTCATGAGCGGCACGGGGTTGAAGAAGTGGAGCCCCGCAAAGCGATCTGGTCGCTTCGTCCGCGCGGCCAGCTCGGTGATGCAGAGCGACGACGTGTTCGACGCGAAGATGGTGTGCGCGCCGACATGAGGCTCGAGGGCGGCGTAGGCCTGTGATTTCTCGTCGAGGTTCTCGACGATCGCCTCGATGACGATGTCACAGTCGGCGAGGTCGCGAAATTCCGTCACGCCGGACAAGTTGCCCAGCGTCGTGTCGCGACTCTCTGGCGTGAGTTTTCCTTTGGCGACGCCGTCGGCGAGGAATTTCTGGATGCGCCCGAGCCCGCGCTCGAGCGCGGAGCGGTCGACCTCACGAACGATCGTGCGGTAGCCGGCCTGCGCGGACACCTGCGCGATGCCCGATCCCATCAATCCACATCCCAGCACACCCACCGTTCGAATCTGCATGATGTCCGACCTTCAGGGCTCGAGCGTTCCGAGAAGGGCTCGAGCGTCGCCTCTTGAATCCATGATCCTCGGGCGTCCAGTCAGGATCGAGCGGGGCGTCGAGCACCTTCTGCAACTCGGCGCGCGCCTCGGATTCCCGGCCGTCGGCGATGAGCGTTTCCGCCAGAAAGAAGTGCGAGGCCGTACTGTTGGGATCGTACATGAGCGACTTGCGGAGGTGCTCTTCGGACTTCTTCCGGCTTCCGCCGAACAGGCCGGGCACCTTGTAGTACCAGCGGCCGAGCGCGCGGTCCGCCGATCCCTTCTGGAACGACGCGTCGAGCTTCAGCACCGTTTCGAGCTCGCGCTTGATGGCCCCGCGGTACTTGAGTCCGGCCCGCATACCGAACGATTCCGCCATCGCCCCCATGTTCGCCGCGGTCCAGAAGTGTCCCTCGGCGCGGTTCGGCTCCACTGCCGACGCCTGGTTGCCGGCCTCAATCCCGCGCTCGTACATCCTGCGCTGCCCGGCTTCGGGACCGTGGCCGCCGAGCCAGTAGGCCGCGCGGGCCAGCTTCCACGCAGATTCGAAATCGCGTGGGTTTGCCCGCAGTCGCGCGTCCCATATGGTGAACGCCCGTTCGGCGCTGGCGGGATCGGCGCGCCTGGCGTAGAGCGCATCCGGGTCGTCCGTGGACGCCTGCACGGGCGCGGCCGCAGACGGCGTCTGCTCGGACGGGAGCGCGGCGACGAGCCCCGGCGAGGCCAGGATGGTGAAGTACAATACCGTCGCTATGGAAGCGCTCATCAGACAGCTCATTCTCGAGCTTGGCGAAGATCCGGATCGGGAGGGACTCGTCAAGACGCCGCTCCGTGTCGAGAAGTCGCTCCGATTTCTTACGAGCGGGTACGCCACCAACGTCGATCAGGTCCTGAACGGCGCGCTCTTCGCCGTCGATTATAGCGAGATGGTCATCGTTCGCGACATCGACTTCTTCAGCCTGTGCGAGCATCATCTGCTCCCGTTCTTCGGAAAGTGCCACGTGGCCTATATTCCGAGCGGCCGAGTCGTGGGCCTCAGCAAGATTCCACGCCTCGTGGAAATCTTCAGCCGGCGGCTTCAGATTCAGGAGCGTCTGACGGCGCAGATCGCCGAGACGATCGACGACAAGATCCAGCCGCTGGGCGTCGCGGTCGTGATCGAGGCCACGCATCTGTGCATGTCGATGCGCGGTGTGGAGAAGCAGAACTCCTTCGCGGTGACCAGCGCCATGCTCGGTGCGTTCCGCGACAATGCGCGCACCCGGATGGAGTTTCTCGAGCTGGTCAAGCTGCGTGCGGCTCCGCGCACGGTTGACGCCAGCGCAGGGGCCACCTGCCTCGCCGACGTGTAGGTCGCGCGTGTCCGCAGCCCGAGATCTGACGCGTCGCACGATCGGAGCGTTGGTGGTGCTGGCGCTCGCGCTCTCAGTGGGCGCGGCCGGTCAGACCCGAAAGCCTCCGGCCAAGCCGGCCGCGACGGGCTTGCAGCGTGCACCGGCCGACATCACCTGTCCGGCCGAGCTCGGCATCGGGGTCAAGACGCGACGCCGGTTCTGCGATGTCCTGACGGGACGAGACCTCTCCGATGGCATCCTCGTCCGGCTGCCATCCCGGCGCGGCACGGCCACCCTCAGCTTCAATCTCCACAACCGGCACACCTATTCCGAAGAGCTCGTGAGGACCAATCGGGCCTACACGCGCTACACGGCGACCGTGGGCGTGCTGTCCCCCGACAATACGCTCCTCGCGCGCGGCGTGGTTGAAACCGAGTTCCGCACGGAGTCCGACTTGCTCGATCGCATCGAGGGCGGCGCCGGGCCTGGCGGGATCAAGGCGGTCGCGCCCAGCGGGAGCGAGCGTGTGAGCGTCACGATCCCCGCCGACGCTCCCAGCGTGAGCATCCTCGGCGAGAAGTTGACGGTGGAGCGGCTCGACGGCACCTCGACCTACTCGGCCCCGGGACGGCCTATTGCCGTGATCAGCGACGTGCAGATCGAGTACCGGCCCGCTCCAGCGCGCCGACGGTAAGGGCGAGCGAGCGCGGCGCGTACAAGAAAAACGGCGGATCGAATGTGGCTTTCGATCCGCCGCTGGACGTTGTCGATGACTAGTTGACGGCGGACTGTCCCGGCTTCGGCTTGCCCTTCAGCCCGGCAATCTGAATCGTGGGTGCCGGCGCTTCTTCCTTGAGCACGTGCTGGCGGTAGAGCTGCGCCATTCGGCTGTGGTGGGCGCGGTCCTTCATGTCGTGCTCGAGGCCCTGCTCGTGCTCCCGCGCGCGCGCCTGCATCTTCTCCTCGCGCGCGTTGCGCGCAACGCCGGCCAGCACGAGGTCCTGCTGTTCGCCCTGAGCCACGGCCACGGGATCGAGCGTCAGCGAATGGACCGTCGTCGAGAGCGGCACGTTCTTGTTGCCGGCGAAGATCTCGTGACGGCCGTGCTCGTCGTACCACTTGGTGAGCGTCGCCGTCATGTGCATCTTCTCGATGATGTTGCGCCAGCCGATGCCCGTGTTGTAGGCGCAGAAGGAAATCTCGCCCATCTGCGTCGCATACGGGATGATGCACATCTCCGTGCGCCGGAAGTCGTAGTTGAACAGATCCTGGAACCACATGCCGGCCACGAACAGGAAGTTCCAGCGATCGGCGCGTCGCTTGTCGATGTCCTGCTTCGTGCGATCGCCCTCGACCCGGCCGTAGGCGCCGGACTGCGCCTTCTTGGTCGCCCCGAAGGTCTTGTCGAACTTCTTGAGCAGGTCCATCAGGCGGAAATGCGTCGGCGCCTTGAACGAGTCGTAGTTGCGCAGCAGCGACAGGGTCATCCCCGCAATCGACAACGCGCGCCCGCGGCCGGCGTCGTTGACCTTGGCGAGATCCTTGGCCAGCCGCTCGGCGTTCAGGAACGCGGTGACGGGCACCGCCTCCTTGGTTTCCTTGTCGATCATGAGCGCCATACCGATGCCGCAGTTCGGGTGGCAGCCGCACGTGAGCTGACCCCAGCCTGCGTCCGGCCCATGCACCTGATCGGCCCAGTCGGTGAAGGTGCCCATGAACGAGATGGGGAACCAGTCGCGGACCGGCTCGCCGAGTCCGGTCTGGTTCTTCACATCGTGGGCCAGATGCGACAGCGTGTAGCGCTGCGCGTGGCGCCGCTCGTCGGTGATTTCCTCGTCGCGGCCCGTGAAGGACACCGGTTGAAACGAGAGGAAGTTGAT
Source organism: uncultured Acidobacteriota bacterium (assembly GCA_963817395.1). Lineage (GTDB taxonomy): Bacteria > Acidobacteriota > Vicinamibacteria > Vicinamibacterales > CAVPJW01 > CAWGYQ01. The sequence goes on from CAWFOC010000004.1 coordinate 636,677, forward strand.
CTTCTTCGGGTTGTCGAGCGCGAACTCGATGATGCGGCCCGACCTGCTCGTTGTTCACGCCGTTGACGATGGTCACGACAGGCACGATGTCGACGCCGGCGCCGTACAGGTTCTCGATCGCGCGCAGCTTCACGTCGAACAAGTTGCCCACGCGCCGGTGCGAGTTCGCGGCGTTCCCGATGCCGTCGAACTGCAGATAGGCGTACCGCAGGCCTGCTTCGGCTGCGGCCCTGGCGAACTCGGGACTCTTGGCGAACTCGATGCCGTTGGTCGCCGCCTGGACGCTGTTGTAGCCCACTTTCCGCGCGTAGCGGACGGCGTCGAGGAAGTAGGGAGAGAGTGTCGGCTCGCCACCGGAAAACTGCACCGACATCTGCCGCTTCGGCTTGATGCTGATGGCGTTGTCGAGCACCTGCTGGATGTCCTCCCAGCTCAGCTCGTGCACGAAGCCCACCTGATTCGCATCCATGAAGCAGGGATCGCACATCATGTTGCAGCGGTTGGTGAGGTCGACCGTGAGCACCGACCCGCGTCCATGCTTGATGGTGCTGCTGCCATGATTGTGCAGCGTCGCGTCGTTGTGCGCGCGGATGTCGCGTCCCGGAAAGACCTCTTCGAGGTGCTTGAAGAACGCCGTGTCGATCGCCATGACGTCTTCGAAGTGCCCGTGGATCGGACAGTCCTTGATCATGAGAATCTGACCGTCGCGCTCCACGATCTGCGCCTTGATCTCGCCCACCTTTTCGCTGAGCAGGATTGAGACGTCCTTCTTGCCGTCCAGGATCTCCTGGCGCGCCTCACGGACGCACTTCGGACAGAGCGAGTCGGTTTCGCGGGGCCAGCCGAGCGGCGGCTTGGTCTTCTCCCACGACTTCTGGAGCGGCTTGTCGGACCAGGCCGGCGTGAACGCCGGCCTCGCGTTGATGCGATTCAAGTACTGGAAGACCGACCAGGCGCCGTTGGCGGCGAGGCTGAATCCCTTTTCCACGTACTTTGCTGGCGCATGCATAAAGGCTTGGTTTCTCCTCTGGCGCGGAGACGGACCGGACACCGTTCGTCCCGTCGGGACACCACTGGCTCCCGAGGCCGCCCCGGCCACCCGGCATGGTAGGACGAGACGGCGCCCGCGAGATGGCGTTTCCAGCCGATTGGCGTTTCCGGCGGGTCAGTGGGCAGAAACGGCGGTCCCCAGGCCGGGCCAGGCGGGTCGCGTCTATGGCAATATCCATCCCATGAACATGCGTGATCTGGTCATCGTCGGGGGAGGACCAGCCGGTCTCGCGGCGGCGATTGCGGCGAAGGGCGCCGGCCTCGACTACGTCGTGCTCGAAAAGGGCGTGCTGGTCAACTCGATCTACCGGTTTCCGCCGAACATGGTGTTCTTCACGACACCGGAATTGCTCGAGATTGGCGGACTTCCGCTCGTGTCGCCCTTCGAGAAGCCGACACGGCTCGAGGCGCTCCGCTACTACCGCCGCGTCGTCGAGACCTACGCGATCGCGATCGAATACCAGCAGGAGGTGCTTGCCGTGCGCCGCCAGCCACTCGGCGCCGACGACGGGTTCGTGCTCGACACCAGAAACGGGCGGGGCATGGCTGGCACCATTCGCGCCCGCTCGGTGATTCTGGCCATTGGCTATTACGATCATCCGAATCTGCTGAGCATTCCCGGCGAGCAGCAGCCACACGTCTCGCACTATTACACCGAGGCGCATCCGTACGTCGGCCGCCGCGTCGTCGTGGTCGGCGGCGGCAATTCAGCGGCGGAAGCCTCGCTCGATCTCTATCGAGGCGGTGCATTCGTCACGCTCGTGCACTATCGGGACAGCTTCAAGCCGACCATCAAGTATTGGGTGAAACCGGATATCGAGAACCGCGTGAAGGAAGGCTCGATCGTCGGGCGGTTCAACACCCGCCTCCTCGAGATCCGGCGCGACTCGGTCGTCATCGAATCGGGCCAGCGCGTCGACGAGCTGCCGGCGGACGCCGTGTTTCTGCTGACGGGCTACCATCCCGACTTCGATCTGTTCAGCCGGGCGGGCGTGGAGGTGGACCGTGTCACGGGCGTCGCCCGCTACGATCTCGATACGCTCGAGACCAACGTGCCTGGGCTCTTCATCGCAGGCGGCGCGATCTCGGGGAAAGACACGGCGCCCATCTTCATCGAGAACGGGCGCTTCCATGGCGATCAGATCGTCAAGGTGCTCGTCGATCGGCAGCGCGCGATACGGGCTCAGTGAGTCGCGGCGCGGCCGTACGGCGTCCGCGCCGTGATCAGTTTCATCTCGACGAGTTCGATGAGCGAGCGGCAGCGCGCAAGCGCCCCAGCCTGCTCCAGCAGCGCGAGCTTCTCGAGCGGCTCGAGATCGAGGTACTGCGCAAGGGCATTGATCAGCTCTTCGTCGGTCACGGCGTCCGACAGTCTGGGCTCCGGAGTGAGGTGTTCGCCTGCCATGCGGATCAGGCTGTCGAGCTTCCGGCGCTCGCGTTCGAGAGCCGCCCGCATCGTGGCCGCCCACCTCCTCGGAGAGCACGTCGATGTGAGCCAGCCGATAGGGCCGGGTGTGCTCCTCACCCACGACCCGAAACTTCTGAAGGCCTCGCAGGATGATGTTGTAGCGGTCCTCGGGCAGCCGCTCCGCGTGCGTGATGAGGCCCGCGCACCCGACTGGGAAACACCGGCGGCCGTCCGGCGTAGTCATCCATCCCTTCGGGTTTGAGCAGCACCATGCCAATCACCCGGTCGCCGCTCAGCGCATCACGCACCATCGCACGATACCGCGGCTCGAAGATGTGCAAAGGAAGGAAGACACCCGGAAAGAGCACGACGTTGGGCAACGGAAAGATGGGAATGGGGGAAGACAGCATCGGACTCAGTGCACCGTTCTGGTCTTTTTCGTCATGTAGTCCATCAGCACGTACTGGCCCAGCGTGTACGGGGTCGTGAAGTACGCCTTGCCCCGGCAGATCTCGGCGACTCGACGGACGAAGCTGACCAGATCGTGATCGCGCGCGAGCATGAAGGTATTGATCATGATCCCGCTCTGGCGGCACGCCCCGACCTCGGCGATCGTTTCGGCGACGATGAAGGGATCGAGGCCGAAGGCGTTCTTGTAGATGCGTCCGTCGGCCTGCGTCAGTGCGGAAGGCTTCCCGTCGGTGATCATGATGATCTGTCGCATGTCCTTCCGCTGGCGTTCGAGGATGCGGCGGGCGAGGCGCAGACCTTCGCGGGTGTTCGTGTAGTAGGGGCCGACGCGCACCCGCCCGAGCTGCTGCAGCGGGACCTCCTCGGCAGAGTCGTGGAACAGCACGAGCTTGAGCACGTCGCCGGGGTACTGCAAACGGATCAGATTCGACAGCGCGAGGGCCACTCGCTTCGCCGGGGTGAACCGATCCTCCCCGTACAGGATCATGCTGTGGCTGCAATCGAGCATGAGGACGGTCGCGCAGGAGCTCTGATACTCGCCCTGAGCCACCATCAGATCTTCGTAGCGCACGTCGATGCCGCCCTCGGGGGTGGCTCGAGTGGCACTGGCGCGACGTACGGCGTTCAGAATCGTGCTGCTGGCGTCCAGGTTGAGCGTATCGCCGAACGCGTACGGTTTCGGCGCCGCTGTGGCCTCGATGCCGGTGGACGGTTCGCGCGTGTCGTGACGGCCGAAGCTGCTGCGGCCGACCGATCCCAGCAGGTCTCTCAGGGCCCGGTAGCCGAGAAAATCGAGACTCTTGTCGGTCACCTCGAATTTCACCGGCGGACTCGGCTCCCCGCTGTCGGCGCCCATGCCCTGCCGGTGCCGCCGTTCGGCGTCCAGGTCGGGTGCGGTCGTGATGAATCCCTGTTCCTCGAGCCGACGCATGATCTCGTCGATGAGCTCGTCGAGCGCCGACCGTGACGACGATTGATCCCCGTCGGCCGGGTCGCCCATCAGCTGATTGAGCATCTCCTCCGAGAGCAGCCCGCCGGAGAACAGGGCTTCGAGGATGGCCTCGCGCAGCGCATCCATCGTCCGATCGTCTTCGCCGTCGCCGTACGGATTCTGGAAGCCGCTCGAGAGGAGCAGATCGGACAGACGGGAGATGAGCTCGTCGAGATCGAGGCTCTCGAGATCGTCGCCGGCAAACCGGGTGTAGCGGTAACGCATCGGCGCGAACGCCAGCTCAGTTGTAGTACTTCTTCCGGCCCGGGAGCGGCAGGCCGTCGTCCAGCGACATCGGCTCGGTCCGCGGCTCGCGGCGGCGCGCCTGTTCGGCGGCCTGATAGCCACGCTCGTCGCTGCGGCCGATTTTCTTCAGCGAGTAGAGGCCCTCGAGCACGAAATCGACGGCGGACGCGAGCTTCGGCGCCGATGGGTTCGGTCCGAGGCCGGCCTGGGTGGCCAGCTCGACGAGGCCCTGAACAGCACCCGCCTTTTCGAGCACGTCGCTCGCCGACGTCACGTCGTCCGAAATCAACGAGCCGCCAAGCTCGAACCACTCGACCACAGGGCGCGTGTCGAGGTGTCCGAAGCGCTCCGTGAACACGTTGCCGACCGCTCCCCGGATCAGCTCGCGGGCGAGCGCGTCGGCTCCCCGCAGCTCGCCCTCGTACTCGAGCTCGAACTTGCCCGTGATCGACGGCAGCGCCGCGTACACATCAGTGACGCGGGGAACAATCGGCGTCTCATTCCCGAGCAGCGCCCGTCGTTCCGCGTTCGACACCACGTTTTCGAGGCACGTGATGGGCAGCCGCTGGCTCACACCCGACCGTTTGTCGATCCGTCGATCGGTGCGCGCCTGGAAAGCGATCTCTTCCACGATGTCCAGCACGAAGTCCGGTACGTCGATCGGGCAGTCACGTCGAACCCAGGCTTCCTGCGACGTGATGGCGAGCGCCTGCTCGCGTGTCGCCGGATAGTGCGTGCGGATCTCCGAACCGATCCGATCCTTGAGGGGCGTGATGATCTTGCCACGAGCGGTGTAGTCCTCGGGGTTGGCGGTGAAGACCAGCAGCAGGTCGAGCGGGAGCCGGACCGGGTAGCCCTTAATCTGGACATCGCCTTCCTGGAGGATGTTGAACAGGCCAACCTGAATCTTGCCGGCCAGATCCGGCAGCTCGTTGATGGCGAAAATCCCCCGGTTGGCCCGAGGCAGCAGCCCGTAGTGCATCGTGAGCTCGTCCGAGAGCTGCAAGCCACCACGTGCGGCCTTGATCGGATCGATGTCGCCCACCATGTCGGCGATCGTCACGTCGGGCGTCGCCAGCTTCTCGACGTAGCGTGAGTCGCGGGGCAGCCAGCCGATGGGCGTCCGATCCCCCTCGTGCGCGATGCGCGCGCGGCAGGCGCCGCAGATCGGCGCGAGCGGGTCATCGTGGATCTCGCAGCCGGCGACGACAGGTACGAGCTCGTCGAGGAGCTCGGCAAGCCCCCGCATGATGCGGCTTTTCGCCTGACCCCGCAGGCCGAGCAGGATGAAATTGTGATGAGAGAGAATCGCGTTCTGAATCTGCGGTACGACGGTCTCGTCGTAGCCGATGATGCCGGGGAAGACCGCCGCACCCGAACGGAGTCGCAGGATGAGGTTGTGTCGGATCTCATCCTTGACCGAGCGGTGGCGCCGGATGGGGCTCGTGGGGTCGTCCAGCGCGTGCCGCAGGTCGCCGAGCGTCGTGATTGTAGCCTCGTGAACCCGCCCGGTGGTGTGCATTCTGCGATTCTATCACGCAGGTTTTGCCGCTTCGCATCGCTGAGCCCATCGCCGTTCGTGGCCGACGCTTGTGGCACACTACGCGCTTCGATGCCACATCCCGCGGTCTCGTCCGATCGGCCGCTCGTCTTCGCGCACCGCGGCGGGGCAGCGCTTGCTCCCGAGAACACCATCGCGGCCTTCGATCGAGCGCTCGCCTGCGGGGCCGACGGGCTGGAACTCGACGTCCGACTGTCGCGGGACGGGATCGTGGTGGTTCTGCACGATGCCCGGCTCGACAGAACCACGGATGCGACCGGGCCTGCTGCGAGGTGGACGGCCGGTGAGCTCGGGCGAGTGGATGCGGGCGCTCGCTTCGGGTGGGCCATCGGCGCACCGTATCGCGGCGGGGGGATTGGCGTGCCGACCCTGGCGGAGGTACTGGCCCGCTACCCGGCGACGCGATTGATTGTCGAGCTCAAGGAGAACACGGATCGGTTGGCGCGCGCCGTCGTGAGCGACGTGATGCAGGCTGGCGCGGAGAATCGCGTGTGTCTGGGGTCGTTCGGCCAGAGAGCGCTCGGAGCCATCCGGCGCCTGGCCCCGACGCTCGCCACTGGCGCAAGCCGGGCCGAAGTGCGGATGGCGCACTACCGATCACGTCTGGGCTGGCCGGTGTCCCGCCCGGCCTATCAGGCGTTCCAGGTTCCGGAACGATCGGGGCGGACGCTCATCGTGACGCCCCGGTTTCTGGCCGCCGCCCGGCGGGCCGATGTCGTCGTGCAGGTCTGGACGGTCGATGATCCCGCTGACATACGGCGGCTTCTCGCGTCGGGTGTCGCCGCCATCATCACCGACCGGCCCGACGTCGCGGTCACGACCGTGCGGGGGGCGATCGAGGAGAATGCACGGTCATGACAGCGGTCACCAGTCTGGCTGCGCCCGGCCTGCTCGATATCTACGCGGCTCGACGCCGCATCTCACGTGTGCTGTCCCCGACGCCCTTGCTGCGCTATCCGCTGCTCGATGCGGAGCTCGGGTTCGAAGTGGCCGTCAAGCACGAGAACCACAATCCAACGGGTGCGTTCAAAGTACGTGGCGGGCTCAATCTGATTGGGAGTCTCGGAACCGAGGATCGCCGTCGAGGTGTCATCAGCGCCAGCACCGGCAATCACGGGCAGTCGCTGGCGTTTGCCAGTCGACGCGAAGGCGTGTCGTGCACGATTGTCGTGCCGCGCGGCAACAATCCCGAGAAGAACGCCAACATGCGGGCTCTCGGCGCGAGAGTCGTGGAGCACGGCCGGGACTTCGACGAGGCGCGCGAACATGTCGAGAGCGTGAGCCTCGACGAGGGGCTTCGCTACGTCCACTCCGCCAACGAGCCGTTGCTCATCGCCGGCGTCGGCACCTATGCGCTCGAGGTCTTCGAAGCCATGCCCGACGTCGATGTGGTGTTCGTCCCGATCGGCGGCGGAAGTGGCGCGTGTGGGCTGGTGACGGTGCGGAGCGGCATTGGGGCCCGCGCGCGCGTGATCGGGGTGCAGGCCGAACGCGCCGACGCGTTTGCGCGCTCGTGGCGCGGCCCGGCGCGGGTGGTGGGGGAGCGTGCCGACACCTTCGCCGAAGGGATGGCCACTCGCGTCACGTTCGACCTGACATTCGGCATCCTTCGTCAGGCGCTCGACGACATCGTGCTGTTGAGCGAGGACGAGATTGCGGAGGGTGTCAGGCTCGCGCTCCGCACCACCCACAATCTGGCCGAGGGCGCCGGCGCTGCACCACTCATGGCCGCATGGAAGACCCGAGACAGCCTGCGGGGCAAGAAAGTGGTGTGTATCATGAGCGGCGGCAATATCGACGCCGCCACGCTCGGTCGGGTACTCGGGAGTTGAAGCGCGACGGTCTGCCGAGCGGCCGCAAGGCCTCGCCGACTTCAGCCGGACCGCCCCGCGGGTCTACAATAGGGAGAACCGCTCGCTCAGCTGCTACGCTCTCCCGCCGATGACGCGCTACAGTCGTCCAGCGGGTGCACCGAGAAGCCGGTCGGCATCGGTCTGGGGCCCTGGGCGCGAATACCGACGCGCTCCGTACGTGAAGGACGTTGGCAGGCCATGAGACACATCGCTCCCAAAGACATCACGGACCTGGACGCCATCGAAACCCGGGAATGGCTGGAGTCGCTCGACTCCGTGCTCCAGCGCGGCGGCCCGGGACGTGTCGTGAAACTCCTCGACTCCCTGAACCTTCACGCCCGTCGTCACGGCGTCAGCTTGCCCTTCTCGGCGAACACGCCGTACATCAACACGCTCGACCCCGAAACCGAGGTCCCCATTCCGGGCCGCACCGAGCTCGAACGTCGCATCAAGAGTCTCGTGCGTTGGAATGCGCTGGCCATGGTGGTGAAGGCGAACCGCACCGAGGAAGGGATTGGCGGCCACATTTCCACCTATGCGTCGGCCGCGACGCTCTACGAGGTGGGGTTCAACCATTTCTTCCGGGCGCGAACGGCCGAGCATGACGGCGACATCGTGTATTTCCAGGGGCATGCCTCGCCGGGCATCTATTCCCGCGCGTTCGTCGAAGGGCGCTTCAGCGTAGAGCAGCTCGAGCACTTCCGGCGCGAGCTGCAGCAGGGCGGCGGCCTCTCGTCCTATCCGCATCCGTGGTTGATGCCCGATTTCTGGGAATTTCCCTCGGTGTCGATGGGGCTCAGCCCGCTGATGGCGATCTACCAGGCGCGCTTCAACCGCTATCTCGAGGATCGCGGACTGAAGCCGCACACCGACCACAAGGTCTGGGCCTTCCTCGGCGACGGCGAGACCGACGAGCCCGAATCGCTCGGAGCGATCACGTTGCCGGCGCGCGAGAAGCTCGACAACCTGATTTTCGTCATCAACTGCAACCTGCAGCGCCTCGACGGTCCGGTGCGCGGCAACGGGCAGATCATTCAGGAGCTCGAAGCCGCGTTTCGAGGCGCCGGCTGGAACGTCATCAAAGTGCTCTGGGGCCGCGAGTGGGATGCGCTGCTGGCCAAGGATCGGGACGGACTCCTCGTCAAACGGATGGGCGAGATCGTCGACGGCCAGTACCAGAAGTACGCCGTCGAGTCTGGCGCGTATGTGCGCGAACACTTCTGGGGCGCGGATCCGCGACTCCTCGACATGGTGCGGCATCTTTCCGACGAGCAGCTCAGAAAGATGAGCCTCGGCGGACACGATCCGCTGAAGGTCTACAACGCGTATCGCGTGGCCGTTGCGCATCGCGGCTCGCCGACGGTCATTCTGGCGCGGACGATCAAGGGCTACGGGCTGGGCGAGAGCGGGGAAGGCAAGAACATCACGCACCAGCAGAAGAAGATGAACGAGGAAGAGCTGAAGGCCTTTCGAACGCGCTTCAGCATCCCCGTCTCCGATGCTGAGATCGCGCAGGCGCCGTTCTACCGGCCGCCGGAGGACAGCGCCGAGATTCGCTATCTTCGCGAGCGGCGTGCGGCGCTCGGCGGCTACCTGCCGCGGCGCCACGTGCACTGCCCGCCTCTCAAGGCCGAACTGAGCGACGTCTTCGACGAATTCTCGAAGGGCACCGAAGACCGCAAGGCGTCGACGACCATGGTCTTCGTGAGGATGTTGTCGAAGCTGCTGCGCGACCCGGAGGTTGGCGAGCTGATCGTGCCGATCGTGCCGGATGAAGCGCGCACGTTCGGGATGGAAGCGCTGTTTCGCCAGGTCGGCATCTACTCCCATGTCGGGCAGCTCTATGAGCCCGTCGACATGGCCACGTTGCTGTATTACAAGGAAGCCACAGACGGGCAGATTCTCGAAGAGGGCATTACCGAGGCCGGGTCCATGAGCTCGTTCATTGCCGCCGGCACTGCTTACGCCACGCACGGCATCAACACGATCCCCTTCTTCATCTATTACTCGATGTTCGGCTTCCAGCGGATCGGGGATCTCATCTGGGCCGCGGCCGACTGCCGGTGCCGCGGGTTCCTGGTTGGCGGCACGGCGGGACGCACCACGCTGGCCGGCGAGGGCCTCCAGCATCAGGACGGCAACAGCCAGCTGCTGGCGTACCCGGTCCCGAACATCAAGGCCTACGATCCGGCGTTTGCGCACGAGCTGGCGGTCATTATCAAGGACGGCATCCGCCGCATGTATCGCGAGCAGGAAAGCATCTTCTACTACCTGACCGTGATGAACGAGCAGTACCCGATGCCGGTGATGCCGCCGGGCTGCGAAGACGGCATCCTGCGCGGGTTGTACAAGTTTCGAGCGGCGGCGAATCCGGAGGCTTCCCTGCGCGCTCAGCTGCTTGGCAGCGGCGCCATCCTGCCCGAGGTGCTGAAGGCCCAGAAGATCCTGGCCGAGCGTTACAGCGTGGCCGCCGATGTCTGGAGCGTCACCAGCTACGGCGAGCTCTACCGTGACGGTCACGCGGCCGAACGATGGAACATGCTGCATCCCGGTGAAACGCCGCGCGTGCCCTATGTGACCGAGTGCCTCGGCGAGGCTCCGGGTGTCCTGATTGCCGCGTCCGATTATGTGAAGGCGCTGCCCGATTCGATCGATCGCTGGCTGCCCCGCCGGTTGCGCGCGCTGGGCACCGACGGATTTGGACGCAGCGAGAATCGAAGCGCGCTCAGAGACTTCTTCGAAGTCGATGCCCGTTTCGTGACCGTGGCGACGCTTGCCGAACTGGCTCGCGACGGACAGATAGGATTCGATCTCGTCCAGCGAGCCATTCGCGATCTGGGCATCGACTCCGAGAAACCGAATCCCGCGACGTCCTGAGCCACCGCGGCATCCGCCGCGCGTCCCTTCGAGAGGTTCGTCACACGTGCCAACAGAATTCAAGTTGCCCGAGCTTGGCGAGAACGTTCAGTCCGGAGATGTCCTGCGCATTCTGGTCAAGGTCGGCGATACCATCGCCCGCGATCAGCCGGTCGTCGAGCTGGAAACCGACAAGGCCACGATTGAAGTGCCCTCTTCGGTCGGTGGCCGCGTGGTCGACCTCAAGGTGAAGACTGGAGAGAAGGTCAAGGTTGGCCAGGTGATTCTGACCGTTGAGGAGGCAGCGAGTCCGCAGGCCGCTGCTGCCGCGACGCCCGCACCTTCCACACCAGAGACGCCTTCATCATCGCCCGACGCCGCAGCGGCGGCCAAGCCCGACCGAACCCGTGCCGTCGAACAGGCGGCCGAACCATCGGACGAACCATCGGACGACGACGAGGACGAGGACGAAGCATCAGCCGTCCCCGAGGCGCCCGCCCCTCGTGCCCGGCGCGGCGAAGTCGTCGAGATGGCGCGCCCGCCGCGTCCGCAGGCCGATTCGGCGTCCGGCGCGCCGTCTTCCGCGCGTCCCGCGGCACCTGCCGCGCCCTCGACGCGCCGGCTCGCGCGCGAGCTCGGCGTGGACATCGACGCCGTCGGAGGCAGTGGACCAGAAGGACGCATTTCGGTCGACGACGTGAAGGCGCATGCCAAGAAGCTGCTGAGTCGCGGCGGTACCGACCGCGCGCCGGCGGGCGGGCCGCTCCCGGACTTCAGTCGATGGGGCGCGGTCGAGCGGAAACCGCTGCGAGGGGTGCGTCGCAAGACGGCTCAGCACCTGGCTCACGCGTGGGCCACCATTCCGCACGTCACCCAGTACGATCGCGCCGACATCACCACCCTCGAGGCGACGAGGCAGAAGTACGCCAAGCAGGTGGAAGCCGCCGGCGGCGCGCTGACGCTCACGGCCATCGCCACCAAGGTGATTGCCGCCGCGCTGAAAGTATTTCCTGAGTTCAACGCGTCGATCGACATGGCCAACGAGGAGCTGATCGAGAAGAAGTACGTGCATGTCGGTGTCGCCGTCGACACCGAGCGCGGCCTCCTCGTCCCCGTCATCCGCGACGCCGACCAGAAGAACCTCGTGGCGATCTCCCGCGAGCTGACTGATCTATCCGCCCGCGCGCGCGAGGGTAAGCTCACCCTCGAGGAGATGCAGGGCGGTTCCATCAGCATCTCCAATCTCGGGGGAATCGGCGGAACGGCGTTCTCGCCGATCGTCAACGCGCCCGAGGTGGCCATCCTGGGCATCGCCCGAGCCAGCATGCAGCCCGTCTTCATCGACGGGCAGTTCCAGCCCCGATTGCTGCTGCCCTTGTCGTTGTCCTACGACCATCGTGTCATCGACGGCGCCGATGCGGTCCGCTTCCTGCGGTGGGTGATCGAGGCCCTTGAACAGCCACTGGTAATCAGCCTCTTCGGATGACGCGGCGGACGATCATTCTGGCCTCGCAACCCGATTGACATGACCACTCGCCCCACACGGCTTGCTGTGCTCGGTGCCGGTCCCGGCGGTTACGCGGCCGCGTTCCTTGCCGCCGATCTGGGGTTTCAGGTCACGCTGATCGATCGCGAAGCCAATCCCGGAGGTGTCTGCCTGTATCGAGGGTGCATCCCGTCGAAGGCGCTGCTCCACGTGGCGCGCGTCATCGATGAGGCGTCCCACGCCGAACGCTGGGGCGTGCGGTTCGCAAAGCCCGAGATTCAGGTCGAGCGCGTGCGCGGTTGGAAGGACGAGGTCGTGCAGAAGATGACCGGAGGGCTCGGAGTGCTCTCCCGCCAGCGGCGCGTTCGCTACGTTCAGGGTGAGGCGTCGCTGGTCAATCCGACCACGTTTCGAGTCCAGCCAACGGCCAAGAAAGGTGAGGGGCCCGAAGACATCGCCTTCGACTACGCCGTCCTGGCCACGGGATCCCGTCCCTCGTCGGTCCCGGCGCTGTCGATTGACAGCCCCCGAGTGCTCGACTCGACTTCCGCCCTCGATCTGGAGAACATCCCCCGGACGCTGCTCGTGGTGGGAGGCGGCTACATCGGCCTCGAGCTCGGGACTGTCTATGCCGCGCTCGGCAGCGCCGTTTCAGTCGTCGAGATGACACCAGGCCTCCTTCCCGGCGCCGATCGCGATCTGGTGGCGGTGCTGTCGCGACGAATCGAGAAGATGTGTCACGCCGTCATGCTCAATACGCGAGTGACCAAGGTGGCCGACACCGGATCCAGTCTTCGAGTGAGCTTCGAGGGTCCCAGCGTCGACCATCCCGAACAGGAGTTCGAGAGAGTGCTTGTCGCGGTCGGCCGACGGCCCAACTCGGCCATCCCGGGGCTGGAAGGCACGCGCGTGGAGGTTGACCCACGCGGCTTCATCAAGGTCGATGCGCAGCGGCGAACGGGCGAGCCCTCGCTCTTCGCGATTGGGGACGTCGCCGGCGAGCCGATGCTCGCACACAAGGCATCGCACGAGGCACGCGTGGCCGTGGAGACGATGGCCGGACACAAGACGGCGTTCGAGCCGCGGGCCATTCCTGCGGTCGTGTTCACCGATCCCGAGATCGCGTGGTGCGGACTGACGGAGGCACAGGCCGCGGCAGCGAACCAGCCGGTCCAGATTGCCAAGTTTCCCTGGGGCGCTTCGGGTCGTGCGACAACGCTGGACCGCTCCGACGGCCTGACCAAGCTGGTCGTCGATCCGGGCACCGAACGCGTGCTCGGCGTCGGCATTGTCGGGCCCGGTGCCGGCGAACTGATTGCCGAGGGGGTGCTGGCCATCGAAATGGGCGCCGTGGTGCGGGATCTCGCGCTGACGATCCACGCCCACCCAACGCTCTCCGAAACGCTCATGGAGGCGGCCGAGGTGTTTTTCGGCCAGGCTACGCATTACTACCGGCCAAGACGGGAGCGGGTGTAATATTAGAATTTGTTATCTAATCGTAAGAAATATAACTTTGACGCGTCACGTCCGGCCGGACTATAACCAGCAGACCAGAGCGGATTGACTTCGTGCGCGCCCTCATTTTCCTCGCTCGTGGCGTCGTCGTCGTTATCGGCGGCCGGTTTCGGCCGCACGAGACGAGCGGATGATTTGCCGGTTGGACGCGTAAGGGACGACAACGGGCCATCATCCGATAAAGGGTGTGGCCCTTTTGCTTTTATGTGGGGACTCGGACGGGTCGCGCGGGATGAGAGAGTGAGGCAGGGCGGTGCGCATCGCGTATCAAGGTGAGCCAGGCGCCTTCAGCGAAGCGGCGGGGTTGCGTTTCAAGGCCGATGCCGAGATGCGCCCGTCGGAGACCTTCGACCAGGTGTTCGCGGCCGTTCAGAGCGGCAAGGTCTCGCACGGCATTCTGCCGATCGAGAACTCGATCGGCGGCAGCATTCATCGCAACTACGACCTGCTGATCGAGCACGATCTGCCGATTGTGGGTGAGATCGAGTTCCGCGTCGTCCATCACCTGCTCGCCTATCCGGGCACGACGCTCGAGCAGATCACGCGCATCTTTTCCCATCCCCAGGCCCTCGCGCAGTGCGAGCACTTCCTCAGATCGATGCCACACGTCGAGGTGGTCGCCACCTATGACACGGCCGGCAGCGCCAAGATGATCCGCGAGAAGGGTCTCAGGGACGCGGCGGCGATCGCGTCCGAGCGCGCGGCGGAAGTGTTCGATCTGACGATCCTCAAGTCGGGCATCCAGGACTTCGACGACAATATCACGCGGTTTCTGCTCGTCGGCCGTGCGGCGACGCCACTCGGCGTGCCGGACAAGACCACGGTCGTCTTCACGATGGAACGCAACGAGCCGGGCTCGCTCTTCAAGGCGTTGAGCGTGTTCGCGCTGAGGAACATCGATCTGACCAAGCTGGAATCCAGGCCGCTTCGCGGGAAGCCCTGGGAGTACCTCTTCTACGTGGACGTGGCGGCGGGCCGCGAGGATCTGCCATGCGCACGGGCGCTGGTGCATCTGGCCGAGTTCGCCCGATCGCTCCGCACGCTTGGCTCGTATCCGAGCTGGCGCCAGCGCGAGGCTGAGGAAGCCAAAGCGGCCGCGCAGGCGGCCGGCCGCGGTGGCGGGGCAGGGGCCCAGATGAGCGAGCAGGCGGGTCAGCCGCGGAGTGCGGCGTTGACACAGGGCGTCTCGCGCGCTCCGGCGCGGGCGATGCTGAAGGCCGTCGGATTCACGGACGACGACCTGAGGCGGCCGATCATCGGCATCGCCAACACCTGGATCGAGATCGGTCCCTGCAACTTCCATCTGCGCCAGGTGGCTCACGCCGTGAAGGAAGGCGTGCGCGCCGCGGGCGGTACGCCGATGGAATTCAACACCGTCTCGATCTCCGACGGGATCACGATGGGGTGCGAGGGCATGCGAACGTCCCTCGTCAGCCGCGAAGTGATTGCCGACTCCATCGAGCTCGTGGCGCGCGGCAACCTGTTCGACGGCATCGTGGCGCTCGCAGGTTGCGACAAGACGATTCCAGGCACGGTGATGGCGCTGGCGCGTCTGAACGTGCCCGGGCTGGTGCTCTACGGCGGTTCGATCGCGCCGGGTCATGTGGCTGGGCGCGACATCACGATTCAGGATGTGTTCGAAGCCGTCGGGGCGGTGGGAGCAGGAAAGATCACCAACCAGCAATTTCTCGACATCGAGAACCATGCGTGTCCCGGTCCGGGCGCCTGCGGCGGCCAGTTCACGGCGAACACGATGGCCACCGTGTGCGAATTTCTCGGCATCTCGCCCATGGGCAGTGCCAGCGTTCCGGCCATGGACCCGCACCGGGACGGCGTGGCCAGACGGGCGGGCGAGCTGGTCCTCGACCTGGTGCGTCGTGATCTCAAGCCGCGCGCCGTGATCACGCGCGAGTCCATCGAGAACGCCATCGCGTCTGTGGCGGCCACGGGCGGTTCGACGAATGCCGTGCTGCACCTGCTGGCGATCGCCCGGGAAGCAGG
Organism: uncultured Acidobacteriota bacterium; assembly: GCA_963817395.1. Classification (GTDB taxonomy): domain Bacteria; phylum Acidobacteriota; class Vicinamibacteria; order Vicinamibacterales; family CAVPJW01; genus CAWGYQ01. Next base: position 652,115 of record CAWFOC010000004.1, read on the forward strand.
TGTGGCCCTGGACATCGACGATTTCGATCGCGTGAGCGCACGCGTGCCGCTCCTGGCCGATCTGAAGCCTTCGGGCCGCTTCGTGGCCACCGACCTCTATCGGGCGGGCGGATCGGCGCTGGTGGCGCGGCGCCTCAGCGAAGCGGGCCTGCTCCATGCCGATGCCGTCACCGTCACCGGGCGGACCATTGGCGCGGAAGCTGCCGAGGCGCGCGAGACCGCCGGGCAGGAGGTCGTCAGGCCGAACGACCGCCCACTCAGTCCGTGGGGCGGTCTCGTGATTCTCAGGGGCAACCTGGCGCCCGAGGGCGCAGTCGTCAAGGTCGCCGGCCACGAGCTCTGGCGCCACCGCGGCCCGGCGCGGGTGTTCGACAGCGAGGAGGCGACGTTCGAGGCCGTGCAGCGCGGCGCAGTCCGCGCCGGCGACGTCGTCGTCATCCGGTACGAAGGTCCGCGCGGCGGACCCGGAATGCGCGAGATGCTCGCCGTCACCGCCGCCATCGTCGGCGCGGGGCTCGGCGATTCGGTGGCGCTCCTGACGGATGGTCGGTTTTCGGGCGCCACCCATGGGTTGATGGCGGGTCATGTGGCGCCGGAGGCGGCCGTGGGCGGCCCCATCGCCGCGGTGCGCGATGGCGACATGATCGTGTTCGACATTCCGGCGCGCCGGCTCACCGTCGAGCTGTCCGACGCGGAGTTGTCGGCGCGACTGGCCGCCTGGACGCCGCCGCCCGCGCGCTTCGAGACCGGCGTCATGGCGAAGTACGCACGTCTGGTGTCGTCGGCGGCGATCGGTGCGGTGACGGGGTGAGGAGTGCCAGTCATGCCTAAGAAAACCGGCGCACAGATCCTGTGGGAATGCCTCGTCAACGAGGGTGTGACGACGGTGTTCGGTTATCCGGGCGGCGCAATTTTGCCCGCATATGACGCGATGCTCGGCTATCCCATCCACCACGTCCTCGTTCGTCACGAGCAGGGCGCCACCCACATGGCGGACGGGTATGCGCGCGCCAGCGGGCGCGTCGGCGTTGCCGTTGCCACCTCGGGACCGGGCGCCACGAACATGGTCACCGGCATCGCGACGGCGATGATGGACTCGGTGCCGATTGTCTGCATCACGGGCCAGGTGGGCAGCAAGCTCATTGGCTCCGACGCGTTTCAGGAAACCGACATCACGGGCATCACGCTGCCGATCACCAAGCACAACTATCTGGTCACCCGGGCCGAGGACGTGGCGCCTGCCGTCCGCGAGGCGTTCTACATCGCAGCGTCGGGACGCCCGGGTCCCGTGCTCATCGACATCACCAAGGATGCGCAGCAGTCGTCAGCGGAGTTCGACTGGGAAGCCGCCGCACCCAAACCGGCGGGGTACCGGCCCGATCACCGCCCGCGCAGGGCAGACGTCAAGGCCGCCCTGGATCTCATCAACAGCGCCAAGCGTCCGCTGATCCTCGCAGGTCACGGCATCATGCTCTCTGGCGCGGGGGACGTCGTCGTCAGGTTTGCCGAGAAGGCACACGTGCCGATTGCCATGACGTTGCTCGGCATCGGGGGAGTCGCGGCCTCGCATCCGTTGAACCTCGGCATGATGGGGATGCACGGCGAGGCGTGGGTGAACACGGCCATTCAGGAAGCCGACCTGCTGCTCGCGTTCGGCATGCGGTTTGACGACCGGGTCACGGGCAATCTCAAGACCTACGCGCCGAACGCGAAGAAGGTGCACATCGACATCGACCCGGCCGAGATCGGCAAGAACGTCGCGGTGGATGCCGGCCTCGTGGGCGACCTGCGCGACATCCTGGAGGAGCTGCTGCCAGGTGTGGCGAAGGGTGATCGATCGGACTGGCTCCAGCACATCGACGACCTGAAGGGCGATGCGGCGGTCCGCGACATCCAGAACCTGCCCGACAACGGACACCTGTATGCCGCCCACGTGGTGAACGATCTGTGGCGTCTCACCAATGGCGCGGCGATTGTGGTGACCGATGTCGGTCAGCACCAGATGTGGGAAGCGCAGTACTACAAGCACGAGTCGCCGCGAACGCTCATCACCTCCGGCGGGCTGGGCACGATGGGCTTTGCGCTCCCGGCCGCGATTGGAGCCAAATTCGCGTGTCCGGAATCGGAAGTCTGGGTAGTGGCTGGCGATGGAGGCTTCCAGATGACCCAGGCCGAGCTGGCGACCATCGCGCAGGAGCACCTGGACATCAAGGTGGCCATCATCAACAACGGCTATCTGGGCATGGTGCGGCAGTGGCAGGAATTCTTCTACGAGAAGCGATACGCGGCGACCCCGCTGCTCAGCCCGGATTTCTCGAAGCTGGCCGAAGCCTACGGCCTGGTGGGGATGACGGTGACGAAGCGCGACGAGGTGGCACCGGCCGTGAACGCTGCGCGGGCTCACCGCGGCGCCGTCGTCCTCGACTTCCAGGTGGAGCAGGAGGACTCGGTCTATCCGATGGTTCCTGCCGGCGCCGACCTGGACAAGATGATTCGGCGTCCCGAGCCGACGCCGCTGGCCGAGACCGGAGCGGATCCCGTGGAGGTCGAAATCGAACGCGTGGGTGACTGATGGCCAAAAACTTCAAGACTCTTCGCACCGTGGTCGTGCTCGTCGAAGACCGTCCGGGCGTGCTCAACCGTGTCGCCTCGCTGTTCAGACGGCGGGCGTTCAACATCGAGTCGCTGACGGTCGGCCGCACCGAGGCCGCGGGCATCTCGCGGATGACCATCGCCGTGAACACCGACGAAGCCGGCGCGCGACGCCTGGAAGCACACCTCTACAAGCTGGTGAACGTGCTGAAAGTCGACGATCTGACTGAGGAGTCGGCCGTGTCGCGCGATCTGGCCATGATCAAGGTGGCGGCCAATGCGGAATCGCGGTCGCACGTCATGCAGCTCGTCAACGTGTTCCGCGCCCGCGTCGTGGATGTCTCGCCAGATTCACTGATCATCGAGACGACCGGAACCGAGGAGAAGATCGACGGGCTCGTCGAGATGCTGATGCCGTACGGCGTGATCGAGATGGCGCGGACGGGCCGCGTCTCGATGGCGCGCGGCGCCCAGGGTCTCGAATCGCACGTCATCACGTCGGGCTCCGTGCCGGGCGAGGAAGGCTCCGGCGAGGATCACGTGTCGTATTCCGTGTAATTCGTTTTCTGCCATTTTCGGCCGCCCAGGCTTCTCCTTATCCACTCCGCCGGCCGTGTGCCGGCGATTCGCGCGCGAGGGTGTTGCGTTGACAACCATCTACTACGAAAGCTCGGCCGATCCCGAACTCATCAAGCAAAAGCGCGTCGGCATCATGGGATATGGATCTCAGGGACACGCGCACGCCCTCAATCTGACGGACAGTGGCGTGAGCGTCAGAGTGGGCTTGCCCGAAGGCAGTCGCTCGCGCGCAAAGGCACAGGCCGCGGGCCTCGTCGTCCAGGACCCGGCGGCTGTTGCCGAATGGGCCGACGTCATCATGATTCTGGTGCCGGATACTCGTCAGCCGGCGCTGTACCGGGACGCGATCAAGCCGCACCTCACCGCCGGCAAGATGCTGATGTTCGCCCACGGCTTCAACATCCGCTTCGACACCATTCAACCGCCGGCCGACGTCGACGTCACCATGGTCGCGCCCAAGGCGCCCGGTCACCGTGTTCGTGAAGTGTTCACCGAGGGTGGGGGTACTCCCTCACTCCTCGCCGTCCATCAGGACGCGACCGGCCAGGCGAAAGCGCTGGCGCTGTCCTACGCGCGGGCGCTCGGCGCCACGCGCGCCGGTGTGCTCGAGACCACGTTCAAGGAAGAGACGGAAACCGATCTCTTCGGCGAGCAGGCCGTGCTCTGCGGGGGCGTCAGCGCGCTCGTCAAGGCGGGCTTCCAGACACTCGTCGATGCGGGCTACCAGCCGGAGATCGCCTATTTCGAATGTCTGCACGAGCTGAAGCTCATCGTCGATCTGATGTACCAGGGCGGATTGAACTACATGCGCTACTCCGTGAGCGACACGGCCGAATACGGCGACTACACCGGCGGTCCGCGCATCGTCACCGACGAGACGCGCGCCGAGATGCGCCGCATGCTGGACGAGATTCAGAACGGCGCGTATGCGCGGGCGTGGATTGCCGAGAACGAGAAGGGCCGTCCCTCCTTCAATGCCATGCGACGCAAGGAGCAGGATCAACTGATCGAGCGCGTCGGAGCCGAGCTCAGAAGCATGATGCCCTTCCTGAATCCCGTCACCGTCAAGCCCGACGAACAGGGGTAGACGAGGTCGGCGACGGGTTTCAAGCTGAGCGCGAGATATCGAGCCGGGCCTGCCTGAAGATCCCTTCGAGCATTGGAGCGGTCAGCTTCCCCGTGTTCGTGTTCTGCCGGCTGGGGTGGTAGGACGCGATCAGCGTGGGCGCGCCCTCGTGCGCGTAGCGTCGTCCGTGGGCAAACGCTGGCCTGGGTCGTGGCAGGGTAGCCTCGCGTGACGGCTCCGCCCATCTCCCGCGCGCCACGAGCCTCCAGTAGGTCTCGAACGCAATTCGACCGAGCGCCACCACGACCTGCAGACGCGGCAGTTCGCCGATTTCGGCTTCGAGATGGGAGAGGCACGCGGCGAGCTCTTCAGGCAAGGGTTTGTTGTCGGGCGGAGCGCACCGCGCTGCCGCCACGACATAGACATCATCGAGCCGCAGCCCATCGTCCTGATGGCTCGACGTGGGGAGGTTGGCGTAGCCGCACCGATGAAGTGCGGCCATCAGGAAGTCGCCGGATCCGCCCCGACCATCACCCGTGAACATCCGTCCGGTGCGGTTTGCGCCGTGCGCCGCAGGCGCCAGGGCGAGGATGAGCAGCCGCGCCCTGGGATCCCCGAACCCTGGTACGGGCCTGCCCCAGTAGGTGTCACGGCGGTAGGCGGCCTTCTTCTCGCGCGCAATCCGCTGGCAATACTCGCGGAGCCTGGGACATCGCGTGCAGCTGACGATCTGTCTCTGGACGCTGGCAAGCGACATCGACCGCCTTCAGGACGACGGTTGGGTTCTGGCTTCGTACGCGTCGGCCTGTTCGTGGGCGTGGTACGAGCTTCTGACGAGGGGTCCGGACTCGACGTGAACGAACCCCAGCTCGAGTGCCACGGCTTTCAGCGCGCGGAATTCGTCGGGATGATAGTAGCGGCTCATCGGCGCGTGTGCAGCCGACGGGCGCAGGTACTGTCCGATCGTGAGGATGCTGCACCCCACTTGCCGGAGATCGGTAAACGTCGCGACAAGCTCGTCCCACTCTTCACCGAGGCCGACCATGACGCCTGTCTTGGTCGGGAATATCAGGCGCGTACACTCGCGATCGATCGAGAAGCTCCAGCGTGCGCGCGTAACGGCCACCTGAGCGCGCCATCCGATAGAGCCTCGGCACGGTCTCGGTATTGTGATTGAGCACGTCCGGGCGAGCGTCCAACACGGTGTGCAACGCAGCCAGGTCGCCCTTGAAGTCGGGGATAAGTACTTCGATGCGACAGGTCGGCACGCGACGCCGGGTCTGTCGTACCGTTTCGGCAAACGCCGACGCGCCGCCGTCGCTGAGATCGTCCCGATCGACCGAGGTGATGACGACGTAGCTCAACCCGAGCGCTTCGACTGCCGTTCCGACCCGTTCGGGCTCGAGCGGGTCGAGCGCGAGGGGCTTTCCGTGCGCGACTGCGCAATAGGCGCAGGCCCGCGTGCACACGTCCCCCAGAATCATGAACGTGGCGGTGCCGTGGTGCCAGCACTCGCCGATGTTCGGGCAGCGGGCCTCTTCACACACGGTGTGCAGGTGAAGCTCGCGCATGAGCTGTTTGAGACGCAGGTAGGCGGCCGAGCCCGGCGCGCGGACCTTGAGCCACTCGGGCTTCGGCTGGCGCGAGCCGATGAATGCGACGGGCGATACGGTGTCCACTAGCTCAGATGTTAGCGTCTCGGCGCCTGAGTGTAAATTGACTGCTCTCTCGTCCGGCCGGATAATCATCTGCATGGAAGAGACGGTGACCCGCGCGGACGTCTCCTTCGAAACGAGTCCCGAGCAGTACCACCACTGGAAGATGCACAGTCGATGGCGCCGTCGCGACGCTCTCGATGGACGTGCGCGAGGACGCCGGCCTCTCATCGTCGTATCGACTGAAGCTCAATTCCTACGATCTGAGCGTCGACATCGAGCTGGCCGATGCGATTGCGCGGATCCGCTTCGAGCATCCCCAGGTCCGTTCGGTGGTCGTGACCAGCCTGAAGGAGCGAATCTTCTGTGCCGGGGCGAACATTTTCATGCTCGCCACCGCTTCGCACGCCTTCAAGGTGAACTTCTGCAAGTTCACGAACGAGACCCGGCTGGCGATCGAAGATGCCAGCGCGGCGTCGGGCATCACGTTCATCGCCGCGCTCAACGGCATTTGTGCCGGCGGCGGCTACGAACTGGCCCTGGCCTGTGACGAGATCGTGCTCGTGGACGACGGGAATTCTGCGGTGAGCCTGCCCGAGGCGCCGCTGCTGGGCGTGCTGCCTGGCACGGGTGGCCTGACCCGCCTCGTCGACAAGCGGCGGGTCCGGAGAGATCTGGCCGATTACTTCAGCACGCTGGTCGAGGGCGTGCGCGGCAGGCGAGCCGTCGACTGGCGGCTGGTCGACCGAATCGCGGCACCAAGTCAGTTCAAGGCCGCGGTCGCACGCCGCGCGGCGGAACTGGCGGCCGCGGCGGGTCCCGACGTCAAGCGGCAGACGGCATCCGACTGGAGGCGCTGTCTCCCGTCGTGCACGACGATCACTGGTCGTACCGGTACGTCACCGTCACACTCGACAGGCGTCGCCGTGTGGCAGAGCTCACCATCAGGACACCTGGTTCCGCGCAGTCGGATACGGTAGAAGCCATCACGGCCGCGGGCAGCGACTTCTGGCCACTCCGGACGTTTCGAGAGCTGGACGATGCGTTGCTGCGCCTTCGTTTCAACGAACCGGAGATCGGCACGCTGGTCGTTCGAACGGTGGGCGATCCGGCCGAGGTGCTCGCCGTCGATCGTGCGCTCGACGCCCATGGCGGTCATTGGTTCGTACGCGAAGTACGCCTTCTGATCAAACGAACGCTGAAGCGGCTCGATCTCACGTCGCGCACCGTCTTCGTGCTCATCGAACCGGGCTCGGCGTTTGCCGGTACGCTGTTCGAGCTGGCGCTCGCCGCCGATCGAGCCTACATGCTCGACGATCCCGACCGACCAGTCAGCGTGGCGCTGTCGGCCGCAAACGCCGGGTGGTATCCCATGAGCAACGGGCTGTCTCGCCTGGAGACGCGGTTTCTGGGCGAGCCGCCTCGCGTGGCCGAACTGCTCGCCCGGTCGGGCTCCTATGACGCGCGGGAAGCCCACGACGCCGGCCTCGTGACCTTTGCCCCGGATGATCTCGATTGGGAGGACGAGGTGCGGCTGGCGATCGAGGGCCGTGCCGCGCTGTCCCCGGACGCGCTGACCGGCCTCGAAGCCAACTTGCGCTTCGCCGGGCCGGAGACGATGGAGACGAAGATTTTCGGCCGACTGAGCGCCTGGCAGAACTGGATCTTCCAGCGGCCCAACGCGGTGGGCGAGCACGGCGCACTGAAGTCGTACGGCACGAAGGGACGGCCGACGTTCGACTGGAGAAGAACGTAGTGATCTCGGAAGAACGCATTCCGAACAACGTCGGTCTGGCCAGCAACCGCCGGCTGCTGCGTGCGCTCGAAGAATGGCAGCCGCGCTACCTCGACTGGTGGCGTGACATGGGCCCACAGGGTTTTCAGGACCATCATCACGTCTATCTCCGCACGGCGATCAGCGTCGATCCGGACGGCTGGGCCCACTTCGAGTACGTCAAGTTGCCCGACTACCGCTGGGGAATCTTTCTCGCCGATCCGGTGACGGACCGTCGAATCGGTTTCGGCGACTTCTACGGCCAGCCGGTGTGGCAGGAAGTCCCCGGGGAGTTCCGCAATCAGCTCCGTCGACTGATCGTCACCCAGGGTGACACCGAACCGGCCAGTGTGGAGCAGCAGCGGCAGCTCGGCACGCGATGTCCGAGCCTGTACGACCTCCGGAATCTTTTCCAGGTGAACGTGGAAGAAGGCCGCCATCTGTGGGCCATGGTCTACCTGCTGCACTCCTACTTCGGCCGCGACGGCCGTGACGAGGCCGAGGAGATGCTGGCGCGCCACAGCGGCAACGCCGACAAGCCGAGGATCCTGGAGGCGTTCAACGAGCCAATCGAGAACTGGCTCGATTTCTTCATGTTCACGATGTTCACGGATCGCGACGGCAAGTCGCAGTTGATGTCCTTGTCCGAGAGCTCGCTCGATCCGTTGTCCCGGACGACACGCTTCATGCTGACCGAAGAGGCCCACCACATGTTCGTCGGCGAGACGGGTGTGGCTCGAATCATCGAACGGACCTGTCAGCTCATGAAGGATGCGGGCTTTGCGGAAGATGTCCGCCCGCTCGGAGGCATCGATCTCCCGACGATTCAGAAGCACCTGAACTTCTGGTTCAGCCGCAGCCTCGATCTTCACGGCAGCGAGATCTCGAGCAACGCGGCCTCGTATTTTGCGAACGGTCTCAAGGGCCGCGCCAAGGAAGAGACCTACGAGGACCATGTGCTGAGCGGCGCCGCCTATACGCTCGAAGTGATGGACAACGGCGAGGCGGTCAGCCGTGAAGTGCCGATGCGCAATGCGCTGAACGAGGTGCTGCGCGACTGGTATGTCGGCGATTGCGAGGCGGGTGTCGAGCGCTGGAACAAGATCTTCGAGCGTCACGGGATGGCGGACCGGCTGCGCATTCCCGACCGCAAGTTCAATCGCGCCATCGGCACCTTCGCCAATCATCAGTTCGATCCCGATGGACGACTCATCACGGCCGAGGAATGGGCGCGCCGGCGCGACGAGTGGCTGCCCACGCCGGCCGACAAGGCTTACCTTCTGAGCATCATGGCCGAGCCCGTGTTCGAGCTCGGTGTCTTCGCCAACTACATCGCTCCTCCGATCCGCGGCATCAACCGTCAGCCGGTCAACTTCGCCTACGTGCGGACGGAAGACTAGGGCCGCTCAGCGGGTGCCACCAGTCCCTTCGCGCACGCTCGCGATCACGTGGCTGGGCCACGCCACGTTTCTCTTCGACTCTCCCGGCGGCCGTCGCATCGTCCTCGACCCCTGGCTCACCGACAATCCGGCGTGTCCCGACGTGCACCGGCGGATTGAGCGCGCCGATCTCGTGCTGATTACTCATGGCCATCACGATCACATGGCCGACGCGATGTCTGTCGCGCGGTCGACCGGGGCGACGGTGGTGGCCAATCCGGAGATCTGTCACTGGCTCGAGCAGAAGGGCCTCAGGAACCTGAGTCCGATGAACGTCGGAGGCAGTCTGGCGGTCGGCGCCATCGAGGTGGTGATGGTGCCGGCCGTGCACAGCAGCTCAACGCTCAACGACGGGGTCCCGGTCTATCTCGGGGAGGCTTGCGGATTCGTTCTGCGGTTCGAGAACAGGATCGTGCTCTACTGCGCAGGCGACACCGCGCTCTTCGGCGACATGCGACTCGTCGGCGAGATGTACCATCCGGACGTCGCAATCCTTCCGATCGGCGATCGCTTTACCATGGGGCCCGAGGCTGCGGCGCGAGCGTGCCAGTGGCTGGGCGTGCGGCAGGTCGTGCCGATGCACTACGGGACATTCCCGATGCTGACTGGCACGCCGGCGCGGCTCAAAGAGCTCGTGGCTCCGCTCGGGATCGACGTGCTCGAGCTGGTGCCTGGTGAGACTGCGAAATGAGGCGCGTCATGCCCTATGAGAAGATCCGCTATCGTGTGACTGACGGTGTGGGCCTGATCACGCTCGACGATCCACCGGCGAACACCTACAGCTACGACATGATGCGCGAACTCGACGACGCGGTGCTCGACTGCCAGGATGGATCGCGACGTCCACGTGCTGGTGCTGATCGGCGCGGGTGAAAAGTTCTTTTGCGCGGGCGCGAACATCGCCATGCTCACGGAAGCAGAGCCCGACTGGAAGTACTGGTTCTGCCTGCACGCCAACGAAACGTTGAATCGGCTCGAGCAGACGCCGAAGCTGGTCATTGCGGCACTGAACGGTCACACCGTGGGCGGGGGGCTCGAGGTGGCGCTGGCTGCAGACCTCAGGATTGCCCGTCAGCACGCCGGCCGCATCGGCCTGCCCGAAGTCTCTCTGGGCGTGCTCCCTGGAACCGGCGGGACGCAGCGCCTCGCCCGTCTCCTCGGCAAGAGTCGGGCGATCGAGTTGATGATTACCGGGCGGCTGATGGACTTCGGTGAAGCCCGTTCGATGGGACTCGTCACCGAGGTGTGGGATGAAGCCTTCCTGAACGGCCGCGCGTTCCTGGATGCCGTGCTGGACTACGCCCGCGCGTTCGTGCCGCCCAATGGCGCGAGCCTCGCCGTGGGCCGCATCAAGCGCGCGGTGCAGTCGGGACTCGAATCGGGCTTCTCGGAAGCTCTTGCGCTCGAGCGTGAGCTCCAGCAGCAGCTCTTTGAAAGTGCCGATGCGCGCGAAGGGCTGCGGGCGAATCGAGAGAAGCGCAAGCCGGTGTTCAGCGGGAAGTAGAAGACCAGAGGCGCCATGTCGACCAGCGCAACCATCGCGGACCAGCTGTTCATCAACAACGAGTGGCAGGCGGCGGCCTCCGGTGAGACGCTCGATGTCGTCAATCCAGCCACGGAAGAGATCATCGCGAAGGTACCCGCGGCCGGCGACGCGGATGTGGACGCGGCCGTGTCGGCCGCGCGCGCGGCGCTCCATGGACCCTGGGCGAAGCTCTCGGCCAGGGAGCGCGGCCGATTGTTGTGGCGCCTGGGCGAGCGGCTCTTCGAGCGCGCCGACCATGTCGCGCGGCTCGAGACCCTGCACAACGGGAAGCCGATCTTCGAGTCGCGGCAGATCGAGATTCCGGCGTCGGCGGAGTGCTTCGAGTATTACGCGGGCTGGGCCGACAAGATTCAGGGCGAGACGATTCCCGTGAAGGGACACCATCTCACCTATACGTTGCGAGACCCGGTCGGCGTGGTCGCGGCCATCGTCCCCTGGAACTTCCCGCTTCTGCTGACGGCCTGGAAGGTCGCGCCCGCGCTGGCTTGCGGCAACACCGTGATCATCAAGCCCGCGAGCCAGACGCCGCTGACGGCGCTTGCGCTTGCCGAGATCGCCCTCGAAATCGGGCTTCCTCCGGGTGTGCTCAACGTGGTGACCGGGCCCGGCGCGCGCGTGGGACAGCGCCTGGTCGAGCATCCCGGCATCGACAAGATCGCGTTCACCGGGGACACGAAGACAGGCCGCGAGATCATGCGTGGCGCCTCCGAGACCCTCAAGCGCATCACGCTCGAGCTCGGCGGCAAGTCGCCCAACATCGTCTTTCCAGACGCGGACCTCGACGCGGCGGTGCGCGGCGCGACGATCGGGATTTTCTACGGGAAAGGCGAAGTCTGCGCGGCGGGTTCACGCTTGCTCGTGCATCGCGCCATCAAAGAGGAGTTCCTGGCGAAAGTCGTGGCGCGCACGAAGAAGATGGTTCCCGGCGACCCGCTCGATCCCAAGACGCGCCTCGGCGCGATTGCTTCGAAGGCGCACTTCGAGCGCGTGCTCGGCTATATCGAGACCGGCAAGAAGGAAGGGGCGTGCCTCGTGGCTGGCGGCAGCCGTGCGGACATCGGGACCGGCAAAGGCTACTTCCTCCAGCCAACGATCTTCGCCGACGTGACGCCGACGATGACCATCGCCCGCGAAGAAATCTTCGGACCGGTGCTGGCGGTCGTCGATTTCGAGGAGGTCGACGAGGCGATCGAGCGCGCGAACGAGTCGAGCTACGGGCTGGCGGCCGGGGTCTGGACCAGAGACATCAAGAAGGCGCACGACGTCGCGCGGAGGCTGCAGGCGGGCACCGTCTGGATCAACACCTACAACGTGTACGACGCGGCCGCGCCGTTCGGCGGCTACAAGCAGAGCGGATTCGGCCGCGAGCTCGGCGCGCACGCGCTGGAGCACTATACGCAGGTGAAGACCGTCTGGGTGGACCTCAATCAGTAGGTGGTCGGTCACGGATCATGATCAACACCATTGCCGTGCTCGGAGCCGGAACGATGGGGCACGGCATCGCGTATGCGGCGCTCGCCGGGGGCTTCGAGGCATCGCTGTACGATGTGTCGTCGGCGGCGCTCCAGTCCGCCCGCCAGCAGATCGAGATTCTGACTCGTCAGGCTGAGAAGCTCGGCAAGATGACGCAGGCGGAGGCGTCCTCACTGCTCGCTCGCCTGACGGCCACGACCGATCTCGCCTCTGCAGTTGGCAGAGCCGACTTCATCATCGAGGCCGTGCCAGAGCAAATGCCACTCAAGCTCGAGACGCTCGCCGAGGTGGAGCGGTTCGCCAGGCCGGAGGTCGTTGTCGCCTCGAATACGTCGTCGCTGAGTATCACGGAGATGGCGAGCGTGCTCACAAACCCCGGTCGGGCCGCCGGGATGCACTTCTTCAATCCCGTTCACAAGATGAAGCTCGTCGAGATCGTGCGCGCGCTCGAGACGTCGGCCGAATACCCTGGAGCAGGTCCAGGAAGTGGCCCGGAGGATGGGGAAGGAAACGGTGGTCATCAAGGAGTCGCCCGGCTTCGTCACGAGCCGCATCAACGCCATGATCGGCAACGAGGCGTTCTACATGCTGCAGGAGGGCATCGCCTCCGCGCGGGACATCGACAAGGCGCTCAAGCTGGGCCTGAACCACCCGATGGGGCCATTCGAGCTCGTCGACCTCGTGGGCCTCGACACGAGGCTGAGCGTGCTGGAATTCATGGAGCGGACGCTCGGCGAAAAGTATCGACCGTGTCCGCTGCTCGTGCAGTATGTCAAAGCGGGACGGCTGGGGCGCAAGACGGGCCGCGGCGTCTACGAATACCCACCATAGCCTTCAGTTGCCCGTCATCACGGCGGGTGACGGTCCCCGTTCCTTCTGCAGCCTCGCCGCGTCCCGTTCCGCCGCGCGCATCACGCGCAGCACATTCAAGCCGAGAATCTTCCGGATGTCCTCGTCGGTGTACCCGCGCCGCAGGAGCTCGGCCGTCAGGGCCGGGTAAGTCGAGACGTTCTCGAGGCCCTGCACCACGGCCGTGATGCCGTCGAAGTCACTGCCGAGACCCAGGTGGTCGATGCCGGCGACCTTGCGAATGTGGTCGATGTGATCGGCGACCTGCGACAAGGTGGCGCGCGGGGCGGGATGCGCCTGACGCCATTGAGCCATGCCCGCCTTCTGAGACGCCTCGTTCCCCGCGAACTGTTGCTCAAGCCGGGCTTGCTCGGCGTCTTCGGCCTTCGAGTGAGCCGCGACCTCGGCCGAGATGAAGTCGGGTACGAAGGTCACCATCACGAGGCCGCCGTTCTTCGGCAGCAGTCGGAGGATGTTGTCGGGGACGTTGCGCGGGTGATCACAGATCGCTCGTGCCGAAGAGTGCGAGAAGATCACGGGCGCCGTCGACACACGGATGGCATCGTCCATCGTCTCGGGCGAGACGTGGCTGAGATCGACGAGCATGCCGAGCCAGTTCATCTCGCGCACGACCGTCTCGCCGAACGGGCTCAGTCCACCGAGCTTCGGCGTGTCGGTTGCCGAATCGGCCCAGGGAACGTTTCGGCCGTGCGTCAGCGTCATGTAGCGAACGCCGAGCCGGTAGAACATGCGGAGCGCTCCCAGCGACGAATCGATGGAGTGTCCGCCCTCCATACCCATCATCGAGCCGATACGGCCGGCCTTGAAGATCCGCTCCACATCGTCGGCGGTCGACGCCTGCTCGAAGACATCGGGGTAGCGGCGGAGCATCTGATGGACGATGTCGATCTGTTCGAGGGTCGCCGTCACAGCGCTCTGTCCGGCGAGCGTGGCCGGCACGTAGACCGACCAGAACTGGCCGCCGACGCCACCTGCACGCAGCCGGGCGATATCGGTGTGAATCGACGGCTGAGACTGCCGGATGTCGAGCCTCGAGAGATCGCGCTCACCCTCCTGCCGAACAGTCCAGGGATAGTCGTTGTGGCCGTCGATGAGCGGCACTTCACGTGCGAGCGCACGGGCCCGGTCGTCCGGCGTGTTCGACTGTCCCGATCCGGGAATCGTGGCCAGCGCAAGGAGCGCGCCGCAAAGTCCGGCGCACGTCAGTCGAGCGGTCGTGATCATCACAATCCTCCGAGGCGCGGTGCGCACACTCATCGATCATTCAATCACGACATCCGAAAACAGTCCACCGCGTCGCGCGCCGCTCGTCGGCTGGTGTGGTGCGGCGGTACGCACGAGACCGCTACTGGTCGATTCGGTACTTCGCCAGGTAGTAGCTCAGCGCGCGCTGGCTCAGTCCCATCAGCTCGGCGGCGTCTTTCTTGACACCGTTCGACGCGTCGAGCGCCCGGCGGATGGTCTCGCGCTCCACCCACTCGATGTTCTGATGCAGCTTCAACGACGGCAGGCTCGTCGAGGTGTGCGCGGTGGCGCCGAGTATGGAAATGGCGCGGAGCGTGACGACGGGGCCGGGCGAGAGCACGACCGCACGCTCGATCGTGTTCTCGAGCTCACGGACGTTGCCGGGCCAGTCGGTACTGCTGAAGCGCGCTCAGCGCGCCGTCTTCGACCCGCTCGATCCGGCGGCCCGTCCGCTGCTCGTGCTTGCGGACGAAGTGCTCGACGAGGATGGGGATGTCCTCCGGTCGCTCCCTGAGGGGCGGGATGTGAATGGGAATCACGTTGAGACGGTAGAACAAATCCTCCTGAAAGCGCCCGTCACTGACCAGGAGTCGGAGATCGCGATTGGTGGCCGCGATGACGCGCACGTCCACGCGCTCGCTGCGTTCGGAGCCGAGCGGCTCGAACTCCCGCTCCTGCAGCACTCTGAGCAGTTTCGCCTGGACGGTCGTGCTGAGCGTGCCAATTTCGTCGAGCAGAATGGTGCCGCCATCGGCCAGCGCGAAGCGCCCCTTCTTGCTCGTCGTGGCTCCGGTGAACGCGCCTCGAACATGGCCGAAGAGCTCGGACTCGAGCAAGGTGTCTGGGATGGCGGCGCAGTTCACCTTGATGAGCGGCATGTCGCGCTGCGCGCTGCGGCTGTGGATGGCGCGCGCCACCAGCTCTTTGCCCGTCCCGGTCTCGCCCGTGATGAGCACGGTGCTCTTCGTCTCGGCCACGAGCTCCGCGCGTCTGATGACTTCTTCCATGCTTCGGCTCCGGCCGACGATGCCGTAGTGGTTGAAGTCCTCTTCACGCTCGCTGAGGAGGTAGGAGTGCTGGGTCCGCAGGCGCTGGTGGTCCATCGCCCGCCGGACGGCCACCAGCAGTTCCTCGACCTCGAACGGCTTCTGCAGGTAATCGAACGCACCGAGCTTCATGGCCTCGATCGCGTTTTCGACCGTCGCGTGTGCGGTCATCATCAATATCTGGGGGCGGTCGTCGTCGGCGCCCGTGCCAATCAGGCTTCGGATGAGATCGAGGCCCGTCAGCTCGGGCATGAGATTGTCGACCACGAGCACGTCGAAGGGGCGGGAGGCGAGCAGCCGCTCGGCTTCGCGCGGGCTGGCCGTTTCGATGACGTCATGCCCATCGCCGCGAAGGGCGCGTCCGAGCGTCTTCAGAATTTTTTCTTCGTCGTCGACCAGCAGGATCGCGCCGCGAGTGGTCATCGACTACGCCCGATCCGGAAACACGCCGGCAGGTTGTGCACCGGCGTCGGCGCGGGGATCGCGCGGCAATTCGATGCGGACTTCGCAGCCGTTCGGCAAGAGTGCTCGTGACGGTGATGCTGCCTCCCAGACCTTCCACGATGTTTCTCGCAATGGGGAGGCCGAGCCCCGTGCCGCGGCGTTTGGTGGTGAAGTACGGGTCGAAAATTCGCGACGCGTCATGCGGTTCGATGCCGATCCCGCGATCGCGGACGGAAATGATCGCGCGCCCGGACGCGCCGACGGCGGTCGACATCACGACGTCATCCGGCTCGGCCACGGCCACGGCCGCTCCGTCTTCGGAATTCGAATCGCGCGAGCGTCGACCCTGCTGGGCGGCCACGGCGTGCCGGGCGTTGGCGAGCACGTTGACCAGCGCCAGCCGCAGCCGCTCCGGATCCGTCATCACCAGCGGCAACGAGGAGTCTGGCTGGAACCGGCAGGCCACGGCCGCATCGTCCGCGGTCGCCGCCCCCATGGCTTCACGGCACAGCCGGTTCAAATCGCACTCGGAGAACTCGAACTGGATCGGCTTCGCGAAATCGAGGACGTCGTTGACCACGCGGTTCAGCCGCGCAACTTCCTCGTCGATGTCAGCCACTGCTTCGCCACGTTCCTGGCGCGTCGTGTCGTCCCGCTTGAGTACGCGAAGCGAGCCTTTGATGATCATCAGTGGATTGCGAATCTCGTGCGCCACGACGGTCGAGAGCCGACCGAGTGACGAGAGCCGTTCCCGTTGGGCGGCCTCGCGCTGAAAGCGGGCAATGGAATCGGTGAGCCTGTTGAAGGTCGCCGCCAGCAGTCGCGCGTCCTCGTCGTCCCACCCGGCGCGGCTGGTCAACGTAATCTTCCGGGTCAGATCGCCCGTGGCGGCCATCTCACGCATCCCTGCCGTAATCGCGGCCAGTGGCCGTGTCACCGTGCGTGCCACGGCATAGCTCAGGATTGTGCCGAGAAGTACCGCCAGCAGCGCCGTTCCGGCCAGCGCGGTATGAATGGCGTTCAGAAAGCGCAGGCGCTCGGTGCGCGAACGCAGAATCAGAGCGGTCGGGTTCGTGGTGACCTGTCCAGTGGTGGTACCGAAGGGTCGCGAAAGAGCCACGTACTCGTCGCCGCCGATGCGCGTGCGCACCATGCTCCCGGCCCCCAGCAGGCCCGCGAGCAGGGGGCGCTCGACGTCGGGAAGCGTGGTCGCGCGAATCTGCCCGTCTATGGCGAACGCAATCTCGCTGTCGGTCAGTGTTCGAAACTGCGCGGCCAGCTCGTTGTCGAGGAGGAACCCGACGCTCAAGGCCCCGAGCAGTTCAGGCGGCTCGAGCCCGATGGAGATCGGTACGGTGACGACCTGCAGCACACCGTTCGGATGCGGCCAGAAGCCGCTGACGACTTCGCCGGCCAGCGCCCGCTCGGCGGCCGGCCAGGGGGCCGCGACGTCGCCCAATGTCGGCGGCCGGCCAATGGCCGCGAGCACGCGTCCTGAACGGTTCGTCACCACCAGCAAGCGCGGCGCGAAGCTGACGCTGATAGTCGCCCGCTACCGGGTGCACCGTCGGCGGGTCGTCGGTCGCGACGGCTGCCTTGAGCTTCGGGGAGATCCGCGATGGTGCGGGCGAGCAACGTGTAGGTGTCGAGCAGCGTGGCTCGATGCTGGTCGAGGAGCGTGGCGGCTTCGTCCAGGCCGCGTTGCAGCTCCCGCTCGGCCTCGGCCGTGACGCGAACGTTCACGAAATAGATGGCGAAGGCAATCGCCAGCACGGCCAGGGCAGCGCTGGCCAGAAAGATGCGATTGGTGAGCGAAGAGAGGAGCTTCATGCGCAATCGTCAGCGGGGGCGTCGAGACGCTATTGAATGATGAAATCGAGCTCGGCCGCGCTGCCGTCTGACGGTACGACGACCGTCCGCGTCTGGCGATTCTCGCCGTCGTTCCACGCATTCACCGTATACACACCCGGTGGCACCCCAGCGATTCGATAGCGACCGTCGGTGTCGGTCAGCGCAAAAAATCGATGGCTGAACACGAGTACGAACGCGCTCATGTGCGAGTGAATGTCGCAGAAGACCCGGACGATGCCGGGCCGGTCGAATCGTACCGATTTCGAATGGCCCCTGGGATAGCGACCGAGATCGAAGCGCTTGGTCTTCGACAGCGAGAATACGTTGTGGTAGATCCGATCGCTATTGGGAAAATCCACGACGGTGCCGACGGTCACAGCCAGCACGTAGGGCACGAAGGTCTCATTGCGCTGATCGAGCGTGGCCCGCGCGCGTTCGAGATCCTCGAACGCACCGCCCGGAGCCGTCTCCAGGTACACGACCGATCGGGTGCGATCCGCGAAGTCGCGCCCTCCCGGCATGCCGAGCTCGCTCACACCTGGCCGTCGCTCCGTCGCAGCGGGCACGCGGCGCACGTCTACGCGTCCCCGAATCGTCCCGCGAACAGCCGACGGCTGTGACTGTGCCGCCAGGGTGAGTGCGCCGAGCATGACGGCCATGGCGGCGATGAGCGGGCGAATTCCACGCCGTCGGGATGAGGCGTCCATGTTCAGAACCAGTATTGAAGCTGTGCCGCGACGATCCCGAGGCGTCGGTATTCGTCGCTGTCGCGCCAGTTGAACTGGTACGCCAGCTTGGCGATGACGGTGCGTTGCAGGTAGTACCCGCCGCCGGCTTCGACACGCGTGACTGGCGCATCCCACGTGACGAGGCGGCCGCCGCTCTCGAGACGACTGAAGTCCTGCCGATCGACTCGACCGGCCACGAAGAGCCCGGGTCCAACCTTGTAGCGGGCCTCCGCCAACCAGGCCGACGAGCGAACATCGCCGATGCCCGGCATGTTCCACGCGCTCAACAGCCATTCAGCGCGGAGCAACCAGTATCCAGCCGAATATTCAGCGTCGAGCCCGGCGACGCGCTGCGTGAATTCGCCAATGGTTCGCCCGGCCGGCAGCACCTCCGCGAGATCTCGGGACAGATAGGGCCCCCGTGCGCCCGATATCCCAATCACGAGGCCGGTGATTGGACGAGCCGCCACGCGCGTCGACACCTGGGGGCCGTCGTTATCGTCACGAACGCGCGGGTCGCCGAGGGTGCCGGCCGTCACGGCCACGCTGGCTTCGAGCGGAGAGTCGCCCACCCGCAGCTGGACTCCCGTGTCCCAGCGAAACGCCGAAGCCATCGGCAGTCCTGCGGCAGCAACGTTCGAACCACGCGAATACGAGACCAGCCAACCTTGTCCGCGCAGACTGAGCAGCTCGTCGACCGATGCGGGCAGCGCATCCGGCCTGATCGTGGTCAGATACTGATAGGCGAGCGGGTAGCCGATGAGCGGATTGTCGGTTTCGTAGGCTCGCCGGGCGAAAGCCCCGAAATTCGGCGGGATGCGTCCGGCCTGGATGTCGATCGGGCGGTCTTTCCACGGGTGCACGCGCACATAGAAGGCGTACGGCTGGACGCCGTCCCAGTTCTCGGTCCGGATCTCGCCGAGCACGAACACCCGATCCGTCGCTCTGAGCGCGGCGCTCATGCCGAGCCGGATCAAACGCAGCGTGTTGTGCTCGTAATCGGTGTAGTTGAACCAGCCAGGGTCGTCTTTGTTCGACGAGACAGACACCGAGGCCTGGCCGCTGACCACAAGGCGTCCGTCGCCGAGACTGATCGGCTCGGAGGGGAGACCCTGAGCCCGCGCCAGGGAAGGAAGCGCGAGTGTCAGCGCGAAGGCGACGGCCGCGAGAGGCACGCTACTCATCTGGCTGACCGCAAAGACAGGCCACAATTATAATGCGCCGTCTCTTACCGTCCGGATCCGGGCCTCGTCCATAGCCGTGATTTCTCCGATGCTCGTCATCCTGGCCCTTCTCGTCGTGGGCCCAAGCCGCGCCACCGGTCCGCTCGATCAGCTCTGCCCCGACTGCTGGCCACCCTGAAACTTGGCGAGCAGAGCCCGCCGCTGGCCCGGCAGTTCACGCCTCGTCATGCCCCGATCGGGACCTACGAAGTCTTCGTTGCGGATGAGCCGATCGATCGCATGACGAGCAGACTGCAGCGACTGGCTGGGAGCGATGAGGTCGAGGGTGCCTGGCTGGCGGCACCCGCCGAAATCTGGGAAGCCTTCGGCACGGTGGGACCCTATGATCGCGGACGGCTCGCCCGCTTGTACGGCGGAACGGCGGCCATCGCTCGCGCGGGGTCCAGTGATTCGCTCGGGTGCCGTCGTCGCGTCGCTGACGCTCATCAGTCCTCATCCGGACGCGGAGCTGACGAGGCTCGAGCCTGGCACGATGACGATTGCCACGGACCTGCGCCAGCTGCCTTGACCCTGCTGAACCGTGCGGATAGAGTGAACAGGGACAACGACTTGTACCGTTGCGCCAGCGACGGGATGGTGTGGGGCGAGTGGCGTATATCATTTGCGAGCCGTGCGTGGGCACGAAGGATACGGCGTGCGTGGATGTCTGTCCGGTGGACTGCATCCATCCCCGCAAGGACGAACCGGGTTTTGCGGCTGCGGAAATGCTCTATATTCATCCCGATGAATGCATCGACTGCGGCGCCTGCGTGCCGGCGTGCCCGGTCGAAGCCATTTTTTCTCTCGACGAGACGCCCGACAAATGGGCGGACTACATCGTCACCAATGCGCGGTATTATCAGGAAACGCCGGCCGAGCGCTGAAGCCGTTCAGGAACCAGGGACCGCACCTTATGGGCCTTCTCGACCATCGCTTTGAAGACAACTTCATCACCACCAATCTCGACAAGGTGCTGAATTGGGCGCGTGAATCCTCGCTGTGGCCCATGGGCTTCGGCCTGGCCTGCTGCGCCATCGAGATGATGGCGGCCTCCGCCTCCCGGTACGACATTGCCCGGTTTGGAGCCGAGGTGTTTCGCGCCTCGCCGCGGCAGGCGGACCTGCTCATCGTGGCGGGCACCGTCACCAAGAAGATGGCGCCCGTGCTTCGGCGGCTCTACGACCAGATGCCCGAGCCCAAGTGGGTGATCTCGATGGGCAGCTGCTCGAATGCCGGTGGGCCTTTTCCCACCTACAGCGTGCTTCAGGGCGTCGACAAGATCGTGCCCGTGGATGTGTATGTCTCAGGCTGCCCGCCGCGTCCGGAAGCCTTGCTGTACGGGCTGATGCGCCTGCAGGACAAGATTCGCAAGGAAGGCACCGTGCTCCGGCGTGAGCGGGTGATTCGGGTGGGTGAGTCGGAGCCGGTTCTCGTGGGAGAGCGTGCGTGAAGGACTTCCTCCACCGAATCTTTCTGATCGATCTCGTCAAGGGACTCTGGGTAACGCTGCGATACACGCCGCAGCCCGCGTTCACGTTTCAGTACCCGGCTGAACGCCGTCCCGTCGCTCCGCGGTTTCGCGGCGTGCTGCGTCTTCAGGTCGAGCCCGAAACCGGCGCGGCCACCTGTATCGTCTGCGACCAGTGCGCGAAGGCGTGCCCGGACGACCTCATTGCGCTCGGCGGTCACCGGGAACCCGGACAGAAGATCAAGGTGCTCGACTACTTCGATTTCAATCTTTCGCGCTGCAGTTTCTGTGGCCTCTGCTCGGAGGTCTGTCCGACAAAGCCGATCAAGGCCCTCATCATGAGTGAGGACTACGAGTTGGGGACCTACAGCCGTGAGACGCAGATTCTGAGAATCGACGAGATGTACGACGGGGTGCCCATCGAGCAGTACACGCGCTGACCGCAGGCGACCTGGCCGCCTCGATGTCTCTGTCCGGAGGACGCTCCCAGCGCGCCCTCCGCAACCATGAGGGAACCGTGAGCCCCATTCTCAGGCTTCTTGCGGCCGCCGCCCTCATCGCCGGCACCGCCGCGGCGGTCCCGCGTCTCCTCGCCGGCTCTTCCGACCTCGCGGAGATTCAGCTTCAGCTCGGCAATCAGCTTTTCCAGGAAGCGCGTTATCTCGAAGCGCTCGACGCCTATGAGCGTGCGCTGCGTGACGGCGAAGGGCCAACCCTGGTCCGTGCGCGCATGGGGGTGGTGCGCACCTCCCTTCGGGTGGCGGAGTTTTCCCGGGCCCGGGCGGAAGCCGCCGATCTCCTCAAGACTCGCGCGGACGACGTGGAGATCGTCGCCCTGTACGGCGACGCCCTGTGGGCCACCGGGCTCTTTGTCGAGGCGGAGGATGTGTTTCGCGACGCGCTCGCGATCGACCCCGAGTACGGACGTGCGCGGCACGGGCTCGCCCGCGCGCTGGCCGCCCGGGGCCGTCTCGACGAAGCCCTGAACGAAGCCCGGGCGGCGCTCAAGACCAGCCCGAATGACGCCGAGATCCACCACACGACTGGCGACGTGCTCGAGCGGCTGCGGCGGTTCGACGAGGCCAGCGATGCCCTCACGCAGTATCTCAACCTGCTACCCAATCGGGACCGGAGCGTCAAAGCCGCCTGGGCACGCAACGAGATCGAGTTTCTTCGATCGTTTGCAGGGCGCACGCCGTTCGACATCCCCGATCGGGCCCGGGGCGTGCTCCACACGCTTCCCTTCAGACTGATTCGAGACAAGGTCGTCGTACGCGGCCGCATCAATGACAGTCAGAACCTGGACTTCGTCGTCGACACGGGTTCGGAGCAGACGGTCATCGCGGAGCGTACGGCGAGCCGCATGGGTGTGCGGCCGATCGTTCGCACGCTCAGTGCCGGGATCGGCGAGGTAGGATTCCGCGGCCTGCAGCTGGGACGGCTCGATTCGCTCATGATCGGGACGATGCGCCTCGAGAACGTCCCTGTGCTGATCAAGAGCCCCGCGCTTCGCGGGATTCCCGTGCGGGAGGGTGAGAGTTTCTCGCCCCTGGCGCTCGGCTTGTCGATGACGATCGACTATGGCCGGCGTCAGCTCACCATCGCCTCGTCCATCCCGGAGGAGCCGTTCGATTTCGAGCTGCCGCTGCGCGTGCACCGCCTGGCGCTCGTCCGCGGAACGGTCGAGGGCGATCCGGTGAACTTCATCATCGACACCGGCGGCGAAGTCATCTCGATCAGCACCGACACTGCCAGCTCGATCGAACGCGAGCCATACCCTCGGCGAATTCCCCTCAAGGTCTACGGGACATCCGGCTGGGATCGCGACGCGTTTCTGATGCCGGGGGTCAACCTGGCGTTCGATCAGATCCAGTTCCGCAATTTTCCGCTGGTCGTTCTCAACCTGCGGGCGCCGAGCGTCTTGCTCGGCTTCCAGGTGGGTGGCATCGTCGGCCACCGGTTTCTCAGCAAGTACCGCGTCGGAGTCGATCTCGATCGCAGCGTGCTGCGTCTCACGAAGCTGAGCGTCCCCCCGCGCGCCGGGTGAGCATGGATCTCACCCCGAAGCCGGCTTCCGAGTCGGCTACCGAGATGGTGCAGGTCGTCCTGCCCAACGACGCCAATCCGCTCGGCTACATCCTCGGCGGCACGGTGATGCATCTCATCGACATTGCCGCCGCCATCGCGGGGCA
Source organism: uncultured Acidobacteriota bacterium (assembly GCA_963817395.1). Taxonomy (GTDB): domain Bacteria; phylum Acidobacteriota; class Vicinamibacteria; order Vicinamibacterales; family CAVPJW01; genus CAWGYQ01. The sequence continues at coordinate 675,306 of CAWFOC010000004.1, forward strand.
CCGTCACACGCGCAGCCTGCTCGTCACGGCCGCGGTGGACGGCTTGCAGTTCCTGCACCCGATCAAGGTGGGCGATCTCATCATCCTCGAGTCGCGGGTGACGTGTGCGTTCAACACGTCGCTCGAAGTCGAGGTCCACGTGTTCTCGGAGGAGACCCTGACGGGGCGCCGTCAGCTGACCAGCCACGCGTTTCTCACCTTCGTGTCGGTGTCACGAGACGGCGCGCGGCTTCGCGTGCCGCCGCTTCGGCTCGACACCGACGACGACCGCCTTCGCTCGGAAGAAGCGCACCGGCGGCGGGCCGAGCGTCTGCGCAAACGGCACGGCGCGAGCTCTTGAGCACGCCGGACGAGCCCGACCTGCCGTTCAGTTTCTGGCGTGGTGGTCGATGAACACGCGCAGGCGGCTGCGAAGTTCCGGCGGCAGATCGTCTTCGCTCAGCGAGCCCAGCAGCGACACCGTCGAGCGGTAGGTGTGGAGGTACTGCACGCAGCTCCCGCAGGCCGCGAGGTGGTCCTCGAGCTCGGCGTGGAGCTCAGGCGACAGCCGGCCTTCCAGATAGTCGAAGAGCAGACGCAGCAGCTCGGAGCAGCAAGCCATCACCGTCCGCTCATCGAGCCTCGGCCGTTCACCCGCCTCGCTCTAGAAGTCATAGCCGACCCAGATATAGAACTGCGGGCGGCGGAACTCCTCGCTGCCGCCGTTGGCGGCAAACAGGGCATCCTCCCACTGGCGGTTGAAGAGCGTTCGCCACGACCAGTCGAAGTGAATCGGGAAGCCCAGGGCGAAGGTTTCCAGCCCGATCCCGTAAGAGGCTCGACCGTCCCGCAGGCGGAAGCCGTCGATGAGCACGGGAGGCCCCTGCACCTCGACCGGAATGCCATTCGCATCGAGGTCGTAGCCGATAACGGGCGTGAAAATCTCGTCATCGGACGTGTAGAACTTCAGATCCTGCTGATCGAAGCCGGCCATGCCTGCATTGAAGAACAGGACGCCGCGAATGCCCCCCATGATCCCAATCGGGGTGAGCATGGCCTCGATGAGCGGGAATCGCAGCTCGGCGTTGCCGAAGAAGGCGTCCTGTCCCAGGAACTCGAGGTACTCGTACCCGCGCATCTCGGAGTTGCCGCCGAAATACATGAAGTCGGGAGCCTCGCCCCAGCTCTTGAACCCGCGAGCCCTGAGCGCGAGCAAGCCGCTCCCGCCGAGCCGCAAATAGTACCGCGCGTCGACATCGGCCGTCTGGCGTGACAAGACGCTCCCCATGTCGGGCGAAACCTCGTAGGAGAGCCGCACCGTGTTACCGGCCAGCGGGCCGAACTCGCGGAACACGGTGGTTTCCTGGATGAACGACACGCCGAGCGGAACGAAGGTGCCGTTTCGGAAGAGGACCGCGCCGTAGGTGTCGAGCTGATACTGCTGCGAGTAGGCCTCGAGCGAGGGATCGTTGAACTCCTCGTTGTAATTCACGACGCCGGCCGACAGCTCCAGGCGCCGATACCGATTGAAGGGATGGATGCCAAAGGCCGTGCCCCCACGCATCGTGCGCGTCGCTTGTGCCAGGTCGCGATCGATGATGCCCGCAAACGCCGGGTCGTAGAACAATCCCTCTTGCTGTCCGTAGAAGAACTGCGTTTGAGAGAAGCCCTGAAGGGCGTACTGGAGCCGGCGCGACAGGTTCACGTAGGAGAACGACAGGGTGCGGTACTGCGAGATCGACGCCGCGAACATGTTGAACTGCTGATCCCCGAGCACGTCGCTGAAGGAAATCTGGGTCCCGCCGAACACGTTTCCGCCCGAGGTGACACCGAGACCCACCGGCGGACGGCCGTCGAGGAACATCTTCTCGAACTTCCCCTTCTTGTGCTTGTTGTCGGCGATGAGTGTGTGCTGCAGCGGCGCCTGGAAGTCGATGACGGGCCCCGGGGCGCCGAAGTCGGCCGACGAGGCGGTGGAGAGCGGCTCGCGCCGTTCGAGTATGTGGAGCCCGTACTCGCTCTTGTCATAGCTCACGAACGCGATACGCGGGGTCGCGCCGGCGAGAACCACCGGGGACGCATTGCCGCCCAGCGCATCGGTCCATTGGCGGAGCTCGCCGGTGTTGAGATTGAGCGTCCAGATGTTGTAGATGTTGCCGTTTCGGGCGATATCGGCGTCAATCGGCGTCGCCGGATCGGTCGCGGTCGAGGAAAAGACGATGGTCTCGGCGTCCAGAAACTGCGCTCCGCCGTCGTCGTGTGTGCCGAACGTGACTTGGGTCTTCTGCTTGGTGGCGAAGTCGAATCGAAAGAGCTTCTGATTGCCGCTGATACGGGCCGCATACACGAGGAAGGTGCCGTCGGGCGAGTAGGTCGGCGCGAAATCGAAGAATTCGTCCTGTGTGAGGTTGGTGATCGCGCTCGTCTCCAGATCGACGAGAAAGATGTCGCCCACGGCATTCTGCAATCCGGCAAACGCGACGGTCCGTCCGTCGGGCGAGATATCCGGTGACTCCGGCTCGTCGAGGACGCGCATGGGGATCCGTCGCTCGATGCGGCCTGACACGACATTCTGCAGAATGAGCGTCTTGTCCTTCTCGGTCCTCACGAAGATACGCGAGCCGATCGCCGCGCGGCGACCACGACATCCATTGCACCGCGTTGAACCTCGACGGCTCACTGGGAAAACTGATGTACTCGAATCCCCGATCCTGATCGAAACCGCCGGTCAGGCTCCGGACGACCGATCCGTCTTTCGCGGAGAGCAGGACAATGTCGAGCTCGCGGTCCTTGCGGTTGCCCGTCATGGCGGCGAGCAGATCGCCCGACGGCGAGGCTTCGACCGACAACACGCTCGAGTAGCGTGACTTCGCGCGGATCCGGGGCGAGATTGCGGCCGTAGTCGGCCGGGCGCTCCTTGTCCCGGAACGGCTTGAAGCGATCTTTCAGATACTTGTCGAACTGCTGATCGAACTCTTCCGGCTCGAGCCCGAGCGATTCCTGGTACGCGTCCTCGCCGCCGCCGATGACGCTCTTGCGCAGCGAGAAGAGAAACTGGCGAATCCCTTCCTTGCCCCAGCGCGATTCGATGAACTCGAAGGCGGCATGGCCCAGGTTGTAGATTACGCGCGGGTTTCCGTACTCGCCGTAGCCTTGAAGCTCGCTCATCTTCGGAATGATGTCGGCCACGGCCGCGTCCCGTACCGTCGCGAGGTCGGTCGGCTGCCAGTCGCCGCGCTCGTAGTCGGACAGCCCCTCGTTGATCCAGAGCGGCATATCGCGGCGGATGAGCGAGGTGGGGATGATGTCGAACTCGAAGATGTGCGTCAGCTCGTGCACGATGAGGCCGTAGAGCCGGTCGGGCGGCTCGTCGATCGGCAGCACCATGCGATTCCGAGACGGCTCGGCGAAGGCGGCCACGCCTTCCCCCGCCACGCCGGGAATGATGTTCTGCTGTTCGAATTCGCTATGCGTGGCGAAGAGCACGAGCGGCACTTTGAACGCCAGATCGTGCTTCAGGTCAGAGCTGACTTTCTGATAGGCGCTCTCGGCGTACGAGGCGACGCGTTCGAGATGGGGCTCGATCTCGGGATAGTAGTAAATCTCGAAGTGATCGGTCTGATAGGTGTACCACTCGAACCTGTCGTATCGAATCAGGTTCTTGCCGAAGTACGGATAGTAGGGGGTTTGCGCACCCGCTGGCAGGGCGACGGCGGCGAGCAGCAGGGCAATCAGAGCCACTCGCGTCAGGCGCGCATCGGCGCCGCGCTCAGGGCGCATCGGCATTGGCATCTCCTCGCAAACTCATGGGGAGGGCGAGCCGGGGGTGCCGTGAACGCCCCGAGAAAACATCCTCGATCTTACTGTGACTATGACGGTTGTCGCAACGCTCGCGGTTCACGTCGCAGCAAGAGACGTACCACGGTCGTCTCCGAGCTCCCTTTGCGATTCCGCGTATTCTGTCGGGCTGTCGAGCCTACGGCCCGCTCCTGTCCTCGACCTGGCCGGCCGCCGGCCGCTTCGGGTGACAGCGCCGGCCCGCGGCGACCCGGCAAGACCTGGCCTATACTGTGAGCGTCCGCGCCCGTGGTCGGTCGCGACTCGTCTCCTGTCCGCTGCGGCCACCCTCCCCGGTGGCCCTGGCCCAGGAATAAACAGGCGCTCCGCTGGGTTGAGCCATAACAGCGGGGGCCTCCGCCCGATGGCATTACGGACAGGCCCAGCCGCCCATTCCACCGCCGAGGCTCGGGATCCGTTCGAGACCGACGTCCTCGGCTATGTCGACAGCCTGTACGGGACCGCGCTCCGCCTGACGCGCAATCCCGCAGACGCCGAAGATCTGGTGCAGGAGACCTACTTGAAGGCGTTCCGGCATGCGGGACGGTTCGAGCGGGGCACGAACCTGAAAGCCTGGTTGTTCACGATCCTCCACAACACGTTTCGCAACCAGCGCCGTGACTCGGCGCGACAGCCTGTCAACGTCGACAGCGAAGCGGTGGAGCGCGCCCAGTCAACGGCTGTTGGCGGCGAATCGCCGGAGGATCTGCTGCTTCGCCAGTCGCTGGACGCCGACCTCCAGGTGGCGATCGACGGGGTCTCCCAGCCGTTCCGCGAAGCGGTCTGGCTGCGCGACGTCGAGGAATTTTCCTATGCCGATATCGCCAAGATGCTCGACGTGCCGATGGGTACGGTGATGTCACGCATCGCCAGGGGACGTCGGATGCTCTACGAGCGTCTGATCGCACGTACCGATAAGTTTCGCCGGCTCGAAGCGGCCGGCGGTTGACGATCGAGCAGACCAGAAGGATCGCCATGTCCAACTGTCGTGAGCTGGAACCGCTGGTAACGGCGTACCTCGACGGCGAGAGCACACCGGCCGATCGCGCGCGGGTTGCGCAGCACCTCGAGCACTGCCCGCCCTGCCGCGAACACGCGCGAGCGGAGTCGGCAGCGCGCGAGGTGCTCAGGGAGCGTGCCCGCCATCTGGTGTCAGCCTGTGCCCCCGCGGCCCTGCACGCCCGGTGCGCGGCGGCCCGGCAATCGACGGGCTCGAGCGCGCCGCTCTCCCGGACATGGTCAAGCCGTCTCGCGCCTCTCGCGGTGGCTGCGAGCATCGTGCTGGCGATCGCCCTGGCGGTCGTCTTCGTCTCCGGGCGGTCCGCCACCGTCATGGCCGCGCAGCTCACGCTCGATCATCTGAAGTGTTTCCAGCTGGCCGGGGGCGCGAACGCCAATGCCGATCCGTCCCTGCTCGAGGCGAACCTCAACGAGCGGTACGGGTGGCAGATGAAGCTGCCGGCGAGCTCCGCCGAGCACGACCTCACGCTGGTGACGGCCCGCCGCTGTCTCTATGGAGAGGGCAGCGTGGCGCACGCGCTCTACCGCCATCATGGTGCGCCGGTGTCGTTGTACCTGGTTCCCGATCGCACGACCGCCAGCCGCGTGCTCGAAGTGATGGGGCACGAGACGGTCCTCTGGTCGAAGAACGGGCGATCCTATGTCCTCGTGGCGCGACGTCCGCGCGCAGAGCTCGAAGCGCTGGCGGCGTATGTGCGCGATCGCGTGGAATAGACCGCGCCGTCCTCAAGGGAGATCGACAGGATGATTCGCCGATGGTTGATCGCGATTGTGGCGGGAGCCGCCCTCGCCCTGCTCACGCTGCCGGCGCTGCCCGATGCCGACGTCGAAGCGGCGGCCGCGTGCGATCCCAACGGCAAGCCGGCCAACATGACCTTTACGGTGAAGGACATCACCGGCAAGCCGGTCAGCTTTGCCAGCTTCAAGGGCAAGGTCGTGATTCTCGATTTCTGGGCGACGTGGTGCGGCCCCTGCAAGATCGAGATCCCGGCGTTCGTCGAGCTCCAGTCGAAGTATCGGGATCGCGGTCTCGCCATTCTTGGCTTTTCCGTCGACGACCCGATCGAGAAGCTCGTGCCGTTTGCCGCAGAAGTTCAAGATGAACTATCCGGTGCTGGTCGGCCACGATCGCGACGACGTGCAGGAGAGCTTCGGACCCGTCTGGGGTCTGCCGACGACGTTCGTCATCGGCCGGGACGGCAAGATCTGCAAGAAGCACACGGGCATGGCGACCAAGGAGCAGTTCGAGCGGGAGATTCTCGAACTGCTGTAGTATGATCCTCAGCACCGAGTGAGGCAGGGCGCTCGCTCTCTCGCGTCTCTCGGAGTGTGATGGCCGTTGGATCTGGCCAGGCACGCGCGCGCGCTGCGCGTGATGAGGTCGAGGAAGCTGTGAGCCTCAAGGGATTCACACACGCCCGGTTGTCATGCGGCTGCCGTCTCACGTTCCGAGAGGGCATCGAAGGTAGTCGCGTGGTCGTCGTGATCGATCGCAAGTCGCCGGGCTGCGCCATCAGCCTGCACGTGCAGGATGCGCCGCTGTACGACCATCGCGAAGCGCTTCGTCCGTCGACGCGTCTGGGTTCAGCTGAAGAAGAGGAGTACGAAGAGGAAAGCTGATCGCCTCACGCCGCGCGGTTGACGGCACCGGTCGAGCATCGAAGACGGGACGAGCTTCTGAACGTCCGCTCCTTCGGTGGTCGACTTTTTTGTTTATCGCTCCACCGGTCGACCCCGTCCGTTTCTCCGGTGACCGCTCATGTCCATCCCGCCTGAGGTCCGCGACATCCCTGCAGTCGACCTGTCCCGCCTGCGCATCGAGCGCGACGAGCCAAGGCGCCGACGGTGGGTACCGTGGGCGGTCGTGGCCACGCTGGTGGTGCTGGCTCTTCTGGCGGTTCCCTCCGCGACACGATACCTGGCCGCCCGGCGCGCTCCGGAAGTAGACATTGTGCGAGTGACGCGCGCCGCGGCAGCGGCCGACGGCGGCTCGACGGCGCTCCCCGTGCTGGTCGCCAGCGGGTATGTGGTGGCCCGCCGGAGCGCGGATGTCGGGGGGAAGGTCGGAGGCCGGCTGCAGTCCATGAGCGTCGAGGAGGGCGATCGTGTGCGCGCCGGCCAGATCATTGCGCGTATCGAGCACGGCGAGCTCGACGCGCAGCTGGCGGAAACGAAGACCGCAGTCGCCGAAGCACGGGCTCAGATCGCCGAAGCGACTGCTGCACACGACGAGACGAAGCGCGATCTGGAGCGCCAGCGTACACTGAGGCGCGACGGGATTGTCACCGAAGCGGCCGTGACTGCCGCGCAGGCCGCCGCCGAAGTGGCAGCGGCCCGTGTGGAGCTGGCCCAGGCGACGCTCGCCAGCGCCGATGCGCGGGTGCGGGTCGTCGAGGAGAACATCGAGAACACGAACGTCCGCGCCCCGTTCAACGGCGTGGTCATTGCCAAGCGGGCCGAGCTTGGCGAGACCGTTTCCCCCTTCGGCGTCATGGGTCAGGCGAGCCGCGAGGGCGGCGCCATCGCGACAATTGCGGACCTGAACGAGCTCGAAGTGGAAACTGAGGTCAGCGAGACCAACGTCGGGAAGCTCCTCGCCGAGATGCCCGCCGAGGTCCGCCTGCAGGCCTACCCGGAGGTCTTTCGAGGTCGACTTCGACAGATCTTTCCTGCGGCCGATCGGGCCAAGGCCATTGTCGAAGTCCGTGTCAGCATTCTCGACCCCGACGAGCGCGTGCGACCCGAGATGAGCGCGACCGTGACGTTCCTCGAGGCAGAGCGTCCATCCGGACAGAAGAGGCCGCCGGCCCCTCCAGCCACGCTGATGTCGAAGCGGGCCGTCGTGCAGCGCAACGGCGGCACCTACGCGTGGGTCGTCGCCGACGGAAAGGCGTCGCGCCGGGCACTTGTCCTGGGTCCGGAACGGATCGACCTGGTCGAGGTGCAGTCCGGCGTGGCGCCGGGCGAGGCGGTCATCGTGAGCCCTCCGGAGACCGTGGTCGAAGGCGGGCCGGTGAAGGTTCGAACCGAAGGAGACTAGTGCAGCGATGAGCGCGGTCATCGAGCTCCGTGACGTGACGAAGGTATACCGTCGCGATTCTCTGGAAATTCCGGTGCTCGAGCACGTGAGTTTCGACGTGCCGTCGGGCGACTTCCTGGGGTTGATGGGGCCGTCGGGTTCGGGCAAGTCGACGCTGCTGAACCTGATCGCCGGCATCGACCGGCCCACGCGCGGACGCATTCATGTTGCGGCCACCGACATCACGGCGCTGTCCGATCGCGGACTGGCCGCCTGGCGGGCGCGTCACATTGGGTTCATTTTTCAGCTCTACAACCTGATTCCCGTGCTCACCGCGTTCGAGAACGTGGAGCTGCCGTTGCTCCTCACGCGACTGTCGCGCGGCGAGCGGCGCGATCACGTGATGACGGCGCTCGACATCGTCGGGCTGAGAGACCGCGCGGAGCACTACCCGCGACAGCTGTCCGGCGGACAGGAGCAGCGGGTGGCCATTGCGCGCGCGATCGTCACCGATCCGACTGTGCTCCTGGCCGACGAGCCCACCGGGGATCTCGACGCAAAATCAGCGGCCGACGTGCTGGCGCTCCTCCAGCGGCTCAACGGGGAATTTGGCAAGACCATCGTGATGGTGACGCACGATCCTCACGCCGCGGAACGTGCGCGCCGTGTCCTGCATCTGGAAAAGGGCTCGCTCATCGAGCAGATCAAGGTCGGAGCCTGACATGCGCTACCTGATGCTCGTTCTGAAGGGCATCCGCCGCAACACGCGGCGCTCGCTCCTCACGGTGTTGAGCGTGGCGATCGCGGTGTTTCTGTTCTCGTCGCTTCGGGCCATTCTCGACGGCTTCTCGGGCGCAGTGGCGGCCAGCTCGTCCACTCGCGTCGTGACCGTGCGCTCGACCTCGCTGATGTTCACGATGCCGATCACGCACTTCGAGTCGATCAAGGCCGTCAGCGGCGTGCGTGATGCGACCTGGGCGAACTGGTTCGGCGGCGTGTACAAGGATCCCAGCAACTTTTTTGCACAATTCGCGGTCGACCCGGAAAGCTATCTGCGGGTCTATCCGGAGATCCTGCTGACGCCGGAAGAGCGATCCGCGTTCCTCTCCGATCGGACGGGCAGCCGTCGTCGGCGTGGGCCTGGAGCGGCGGTTTGGGTTCAAGGTCGGCGACCGCGTCACGCTCAGGGTGGGCATTCCGGTCTATGGCCGTGAGGACTTCACCTTCACGATCCGCGGGATCTATCGGGTGGCCGTCCAGGGATTCGACGATCAGACCATGCTGTTCCACTGGAAGTACGCCGACGAGCGCGCGCTGATCAAGAGTCAGGTCGGCTGGTATGTCTCCGAGCTCAACGACCCCGGCGCCGCGGCCGCCATCTCGGCCGCGATCGACCAGCGTTTCGCGAATACGGCGTTCGAGACGAAGACCGAGACCGAAAAGGCGTTTCAGGCGAGCTTCGTCAGCATGATGGGCAATCTCAACGTGCTGCTCGGGGGCATTGCTCTGGCGGTCATCATCACGACGCTCTTTGTTGCCGGCAATACCATGGCCATGTCCGTGCGCGAGCGGACGACCGAGGTGGCCGTGATGCGAACGCTCGGGTTTCCCGCCCACACCATCTTCTTGCTCATCACGGCGGAGGCCGTCGTCATGGCCGCGGTCGGCGGACTGATCGGCGCGGCGCTGGCGAGGCTCTTCGCCTCCTCCGACAACTTCACGGGTCTCTCGGGAATCGTGCCGGCTTTCTACGTGAGCCCCCAGAACATCGCCCTCGGGCTCGCGCTGGCGATATTCATCGGGCTGACGGCCGGCATCATTCCGGCCACGATGGCGGCGCGGCTCAAGGTCGTGGACGCACTGAGGCGCGTGGCCTAGCGGGGAACGTCGTATGGGGCTCGTCGGGCACTACAACCTCCGATCGATTTTCGCCCGCAAGGTGACGGCGGCGATGACCGCGCTCGGCATCGCCATGGTCGTCGCGACCTTCGTCATCACGCTGGCGCTCGCCCAGGGGTTCCGTGCCACGCTCGTCGCAAGCGGTCAGCCCGACAATGCCATCGTTCTCAGGCAGGGTGCGCTGTCGGAGAACGTCAGCGTGGTTCCGCGCGCGGCCGTCCCGTTGATTGAAACCCTGCCGCAGATCGCCCGCGATCAACAGGGTCAGCCGCTCGCGTCACCCGAGCTGCTCGTCATCATTTCACGCCCGCGCGCCTCCGACGGACAACCGGCGAACGTCCCGCTCAGGGGCGTCGGTCCACGCTCGTTCGACGTGCGCAACACGGTGCGCCTCGTCGAGGGGCGCCGTTTCCGTCCCGGGCTGGCAGAGGTTGTCGTGGGTCGCCTGGCGACCCGCCGCTTTCAGGGCCTCACGCTGGGTCACACGATCCGGTTCGGCAACAACGACTGGACGATTGTGGGCGTCTTCGCCGCGGATGATTCGGCGTTCGAGTCGGAAGTGTGGGGCGACGTCGATCTGATGCTTCCCGCATTTCAGCGTCCGAGCTACCAATCGATTACGGTCAAGCTGACGAGTCCCTCGGCGCTCGAGTCGTTCCAGGCGGCACTTGCGTCCGACAACCGGCTCGAGCTCGGCGCCCAGTCGGAGCGCGACTACTACGCCTCGCAGTCGGTTCTGATGACGACGATGATCCGGGTGCTCGGATCGTTCGTGACGCTCATCCTGTCCATCGGCGCGATGTTCGGGGCCATGAACACGATGTACGCCGCGGTTGCGTATCGAATCCGTGAGATTGGCACGCTGCGGGCGCTCGGGTTCTCGCGCCTGCGCATCATGTCCGCCTTCATGGCCGAGTCGGTATTGCTCGCCGTCATCGGCGGCATCATCGGCTGTCTGATTGCATTACCCGCCCACGGCATCTCGACGGGGACGACGAACTGGCAGAGCTTCAGCGAGGTGGCGTTCCGCTTCCGCATCACGCCGGCGCTTCTCGGCGGCGGTCTCATCTTTGCCGCGGTGATGGGCGCCCTCGGTGGCCTGCTCCCGGCCATTCGGGCCGCACGGATCCCGATCGCGCAGGCTCTGCGCGAAATTTGATCTCACCTCGTCAGACTTCAGTGCGCGAATCCGATTCGGAGCTCCGCTACCAGCGGCAGATGATCGGACGCGATCAGCGAGGTTCGTGTGCGCGGCAATTCGAGCTTCACGACCTCGACGTGCCCTTCGTAGTAGATGTGATCGAGGTGAAGGATCGGAAAGAGGCCGGGATAGGTGCGGCGACGCCGCAGGTGCGAGCGCAGGTCGATGCTTTGCAGGCGTGCGCTCAGCAGATCGGTCGCGAGCCCGCGCATCCACTCGTTGAAGTCGCCGAGCACGAGCTTCGGGGCGACAATGCGGCGGTCGTGCACGATGGCCGACAACCGTTCGGCCTGGTGGCGCCGCTCGCGGAACGCCGTCCCCAGATGCACGTTGTAGAGATGCAGAGTGTGATCGTCCACCGCGAGATCCACGCGCTGGCACGCGCGCGGTTCGCACGTCTTCCACGAGAGGTCGTACTGCACGTGGTGGCGGATGGGAAAGTGGCTGAGCACCGCGTTGCCGAAGGCCTGGCCGCGAAGCAGACGGGTTTCGGCCATGACCCAGCCCATCCCGAGGGCAGCGCCGAGCTCCTGGGCGTGGCCGCCTCCATGGGGTCCCGGACCGATCACCTCCTGCAGAGCGACGACGTCGGCCTCGAGCGACTCGATGACCCGCGCCACCCGGGCCGGCACCGTCCGCCCGTCCATCCCGCGGCAGCGATGGATGTTATAAGTGGCCACGCGAAGCGTGCGGCGCATGAGGAAGCTTGCCCTCCTGTGATAGAAAGCTGACGTGAGGATTGATCGTCGCACAGGGCTGGCGTGGGCGCTCGCACTGGGGCTTGGAGCGTGCATCAGGGACCCGCCCCCGGCCATCCGGGTCGACCGGGGGCTCGTCCTGGTGGAGAATCAGACTGACGAGCCGTGGCTGGACGTTGAAATCTGGCTGAACGACCACTACCGTGTCACGCGGGATCGAATCGCCCCGGGCGAGCGGCTCGAAGTGCCGCTCGACGTCTTCGTGGCCGGGTTCGGTCAGCGGTTCGACCGGGCGCACCAGACCGTGAAGGGCGTCGAAGTGACAGCAGCCAGCGGCGGCCAGCCTGTTCGGCTGGTATGGGGTTCCGGGCGTCGCCACTGAGCCCCGCGTGGAGGGAGCGATGACGAGACTGAAATCGGAGTTCGAGGTCGGCTGCCCGTGTTGCGGCGCGACGCTGGTAATCGATCGCGATCTCGGCCGCGTGATCGAGCATCGAGAGCCACCACGCGGTGATCGCCCGAATCTCTCCGACGCGCAACGCATCCTGGCCGACGAAGCCGCCCGGCGCGAGGCCATCTTCGAGCAATCGGTGACCGCCGAGAAAACGCGCGGCGATGCCCTGTCGCGTCGCTTCGAGGAGGCGCTGAAACACGCCAAGCAGGAGCCGATTACCAAACCCAAACGCGACTTCGATCTCGACTGAGTCTTCGACACGAGGGATCAGCGGAACTCCGACGGCAGCGGGGTCCAGCGATCCCGTCCGCGATAGTAAACGGGCTTGCGGCCGAACCGCGCCCGGTACGCTCGATAGCGCTCGCGAAGCCGATCGATTCGGCGATCGGAGCTGACAATCCGGCGGTGGCGAATGTCGAGCAGCATGCGCTCCACCTTCCACACGTTCTTGTCGGACAACCGCCAGTCGTAATCTCCGAGAACCCGCAGATCGACCACGGCGTAACCGATCAACCGGCCTGTGAAGTCGACGTACGGTGTCGACATAGCTGAGGGCAAGCGCTCGAGGGCTGGCAAAGACGGCCTTGCGCCCATGCAGCCCCGGATCGCGTGACCGGGCCACCGATCCCCAGCGGCCGCCCCGCCGGTACACGAAAATGACGTGATCGAGCTTGTCGATCGACTCGAAGCTCATGACCAGCGGCGGGTGGCCATGTTGCTCGAGGATGGTGGCGGCCGTCAGCGCCGCCTCGAGACAATGTGCGCATCCATGCGCGACGACTCCCCTGAAACTGCGCAGCGTCGCCCGCCCTGGCGGAGGCTCGAGGTTGTAGGGCAGCTCGTTCAGATACGCCTGCACTCTCGCGGGCGTGGCAAGCCGTCCGACGAGCCGACGCTCGGCGCACGGTCAGCGCCGAGAGAGGCGGCGGCGCGCTCAATCAGATTGGACCGAGGATGCGCGCTCGAGGTCCGAGAGCAGCTCCGATGGCGTCCACTCGAGGCCGGTGAACACCTTGGCGAGGCGACCGTCGTGGTCGATGACCGCCGTGCGCAAGTTGTGCGCGATGTCGGCCGGGTTCGTCTCGCGAACCAGTGTGAGCCCGAATCGTGACGCAAACCGATCGATGAGGTCGCGATCGCCGGTGGCGAACGTCCAGAGCGACGGGTCGGCGTTCAGTTTTCTGGCGTGCGCAGCCAGCACTGCCGGCGTGTCGTGCGCCGGATCGAAACTCACAGAGAGGAGATGAGCACGCTTGGCCAGCCCGCGCTCCTTGATCGTCCGCTGCAGGCTGGCGAACTGCCGATCCAGAAACGGACAGAACGTCGGAATCGGGCAGCGCGTGTAAATGAAGGTGACGGCCACCGCGCGACCTTTGAGTGATGAGAGTCGCCGCTCCTTGACCTTGCTGGTCGATGAAGACCAGGTCGGGAACCGGATCGCCGGGCTTCAGCAGCTCGAAGCCCGACGTTGCCGTCGGAGCGGGCGGCGGCGTGTCGACCGGTGCGGTGCCCGTCTTCTCGATGGCCGACAGATACGCTCGCGTGTCCTCAACGACCAGCGTGGCGCGGATGAGATCGCCCGCGGCACGCCCGTCGAGCAGTCGCCGATCGCGGACCGAAAACGGCATCGTCATGCCCGGCATGAATCCCGGGATGTCGTCGTGTTTGATGAGGAGCTCCTGCTTGTTGATATCGAGGCCCAGAATCTGACCCGTCAGTGTGTAGTGCCGTTGTTCGTGAGCGTTCCGGCACGCGCCGAACATCACACTGCAGACAAGAACCATCTGAATTGATCGGCTGAACCGCATGAGATTCCCCATCGTCTGGGCGCCGCCTCGTCCGGAGGTCCTGATATAATCGGCCTCCGTTTTCCACGGCTCGTGGCGCGCCAACGCGATGATCTGGATCGGTACGTCCGGATACAACTACCCCGAATGGAAGGGCGTCTTCTATCCGGCCGATCTGTCGTCGGCCAAGATGCTGCCGTACTATGCGGCGCGCCTGCCGACGGTCGAGATCAACTACACGTTCTATCGTATCCCGAACGAGAAAATCGTGGCCGGGTGGGACGCCCAGACGCCACCGCGCTTCAAGTTGACGCTGAAGGCCCCGCGGCGGATTACTCACGATCAGCGGCTCAGGGACTGTGGTGAGCTCGTGAAGAGCTTCTGCAGGACGGCGGGAACGCTCGGTCCCAAGCTCGGCGCGTTGCTCTTCCAGCTGCCGCCGACCTTCAAGAAAGACCTGGCGATCTTCGATGCGTTCCTGGCCGATCTGCCTCCGGCCGCGCCCGCGGCGTTCGAATTCCGCCATCCGTCCTGGCTCGACGACGAGGTGTTCTCGCGACTGCGCGAGCGGAGGGTCGCACTGTGCGTCGCCGACAGCGAGAAGCTCTCGACACCGGTCGTGGTGACGGCAGACTTCGCCTACTTCCGCCTCCGCGACGAGGGTTACGGCGACGGCGACCTGATGCGCTGGGCCGAGACGATCAAGGCGAGCACGGTGACGTGCACCGACGTCTTCATCTACTTCAAGCATGAGGAGCGGGGCATGGGACCGGAGTTCGCCCGCAAGATGATCGAGTGGACCGGGGCCAGCCGTGAGCCATCATGACGCGTGCGTGTGAGTGGGGGGAGATCGCGTGGCTCCTGCGCTGATGGGCTCGACATCCGGCGGACGAACGCGTGCCCGGCGGCTTCGCGAGGTCGAGGCGGACATCCGGAAGGGCGTCGCGACCCGTCACGATATTCCGACGCCGGCCCTCGTGCTGGATCTCGATGCCTTCGAATGGAACGTCGGCACGATGGCCTCTTTCCTGCGTGCCCGGCAGCGTGATTTCCGACCTCATGCCAAGACCCACAAATGTCCGGAAATCGCCAAGGCGCTCGTGCGGGCCGGCGCGATTGGTGCGTGTGCGGCCAAGTTGAGCGAAGCCGAGGTGTTCGCCGACCACGGGATCGGGGGGCTGCTCATCACGACTCAAGTCGTGGGCCGCGACAAGATCGAACGAGCCATCGAGCTTGCCGCTCGCCAGCGCGACACGCTCTTCGTCGTCGACAACCCACAGAGTGTCCGCGACCTCAACGACGCCGCGGCGGCGTTCGCCGCGGGTCCCACGCTCCGCGTGAACGTCGCCATCGATTTGCTGTACGGCCGAACCGGCATCGAGCCCGGTGAGCCCGCGTTGGAGTTGGCGCAGCTGATCGCGAAGCAGCCTTACCTGAAGCTGGCCGGTCTTCAGGCGTACGACGGTGCCGCCTCGCACACCGTGGGCTTCGAAGCGCGCCGGGCGCGCTCTCGCGAAACGATGGGCCGCGCCGTCGAAACGCGCGATCTGCTCGAACGGCACGGCATCGAGTGTTCGCTCGTCACGGGCGGGTCGACCGGCACCTACAACATCGATGCAGAAATCGACGGGATCACGGAGCTGCAGCCCGGCAGCTTCATGTTCATGGATGTGGACTACAACCGGATCGGTGGTCAGGACGGGCCCGTCTATCGCGATTTCAGGAATGCGCTCACGGTGGTGACCACGGTGGTCTCACGCTGGGGGCAGACCGCCATTGTCGATGGCGGCTTCAAGGCCTTCTCAACCGACAGGGCGTTCACCCCGGAAGCGCGGCAGCTGGACGGCGTGTCCTACGCGTGGGCTGGAGACGAGCACGGCCGGCTGGACCTGACCCACGCTCCTCGCGAGGTCAAAGTCGGCGATCGTATCGAGTTCGTGATTCCACACTGCGATCCGTCAGTGAACCTCTACGATCAGATCTACTGTGTCCGGGGCGATCGGGTCGAGGAGGTCTGGAAGATTGCCGCGCGGGGCATGAGTCAATAGCACGGCGACCGCCGCGCGGGCCCATCATCGCTCGCCACCGTCGCCGGCGGTGGACGCGTGCCGCAGGGCAAACTCCACCACCTTCGTTTCGGCCCAGTAACCGTCATTGGCCAGGGCCGCATTCGACACGAAGCCGCAATGACCGCCGTGGCGGGTCATCACGAGCTCGATGTGAGGGTTGCGGACGAGCTCGTCGGACGAGAATGGCGTGACCGGCACGAACGGATCGTCCTCGGCGGTGATGATCAGCGTCGGAATGCGAATCCGGGAGATCACTCGCATCGCGGAGGCGCGCTGATAGTAGTCGGTGGCGTCGCGAAAACCGTGATAGGGGGCCGTGAACAGCTCGTCGAACTGGCGCACCGTGCGCACGTGCCGGAGGTCGTTGACCTGGTAGACACCGGGGAACAGCCGGGCCTTCAGCCGCATCCGGCGCTTCAAGTTGCGAACGAAGTTCCGCTCGTACAGGACGTTTTCCCGCCGCTCGAGCGCGTCCACGCACACGGCAAGCTCCAGTGTGGGTGAAACGGCGACGATTGACGTGAGCACCCGCGGTGGCGCGTTTCCGTAGTCGCCGGCGAGCTTCAGCGCGAGGTTGCCACCGAGCGAGTAGCCTGCGACCGCAATAGCGTTCAGTCCGTCCACCTCCGCGAGCTCGCGGATGACAGCTGCGGGATCCTCAGTCATGCCGGAGTGATAGAGGCCGACGGAGAGGTGCTCCGTGCCGCCGCAGTTCCGCTGGTTCAAGCGTACGACGTTCATCCCGGCCGCGAAGGCCTTGTCCGCCATGCCGCGCATGTAGTGCGCCCGGCTCGATCCCTCGAGGCCGTGCAGCAGCAGCAGGGTCGGCTGCTCCCGTGCCGCCTCCTGCCAGTGGCACTCGGCCATCACGCGCGCGTCGGCGGCCACGTCGAACAGGCGTGGCACAGGAGCCGGCAGATGAGGGAAGGATCGCGGCCTCGCCCAGGTGAAGAGCGTCATGCGATGGCCGCCGCGCAGGCGCGGAGTGGTCGAGAAGGCTTCCATCACGAGAATGTGATCGAGACGATCTCCTGAGTGTAGCGCGTTCAGTTCGCGGTGAGCGCCGCCATTGTGGCGTCCGGGCCTGCTAGACTT
Organism: uncultured Acidobacteriota bacterium; assembly: GCA_963817395.1. GTDB lineage: Bacteria > Acidobacteriota > Vicinamibacteria > Vicinamibacterales > CAVPJW01 > CAWGYQ01. The sequence goes on from CAWFOC010000004.1 coordinate 692,364, forward strand.
GGACGCGCAGGCTCAGCACGAAGGAGTCACGCATGATGGTCCGCCGCCCTCTCATACTGCCAGTGCTCGTTGCGGCGGTTTCCGCCGCCGTCCTTGCGTCGCCCCCTCAGGCCAAGCCGCCGGAGGCCACGCGCGACTCTCCGCGCAAAACGGATGCACGTCTCGAGCGGCTCAAGCAGGAAGCCACAGTCGAAATCGATTTACGTGCGCCGATGACCCAGCAGATGGTCGATCAGATCTTCAGCTTCGGCGAGCTGGGCTTCCAGGAAGTGGAGACGTCGCGCTACCTGATCGATCTCCTGCGCGATCAGGGCTTCGCCGTCGAGGAAGGGATCGCCGGTATTCCGACAGCCTGGATGGCCTCGTGGGGCAGCGGCGCGCCCGTCATCGCGCTCGGGTCCGACATCGACGGCGTGCCGAAGGCGTCGCAAAAGCCCGGCGTCGCGTACCACGATCCGATGATTGAGGGAGCGCCGGGGCACGGCGAGGGGCACAACTCGGGGCAAGCCGTGAACGTGACGGCCGCCATTGTCCTCAAGAAGTTGATGGAGCGCGAGAAGATCCCCGGCTCCATACGACTGTGGCCCGGCGTGGCCGAGGAGTTGCTCGCGACCAAGGCCTGGTATGTCCGCGACGGATATTTCAAGGATGTGGACGTCGTGCTGTTCTCGCACGTGGACGACTCGTTCGACGTGGGTTGGGGCAGCGGGGGCGCGAACGGGATGGTTTCAATCGAGTACCGATTCAGCGGTGAAAGCGCTCACAGTGCCGGCGCGCCGTGGCGCGGTCGCAGTGCACTCGATGCCGTCGAGCTCATGAACATCGGGTGGAACTACCGCCGCGAGCACCTGCGCATCCAACAGCGCTCTCACTATGTCGTCACCAACGGCGGCGACCAGCCCAATGTCGTGCCGTCATCCGCGACGGTCTGGTACTACTTCCGCGAAAGCGACTATCGGCATATCAAGGAGATGTGGGACGCCGGCAACAAGACCGCTGAAGGTGCCGCGCTCATGACGAACACCAGCTACACGTCGAGGATTCTCGGTGCGGCATGGCCGCAACACATGAACAAAATCGTGGCCGAAACGATGCACGCCAACATCAAGCGAGTGGGCATGCCCGTTTGGACCGAGGCGGATCAGACGCTGGCACGGGCGCTCCAGACCGAGTTGAAAGTCGACGCCAACGGTCTCACGGCCGAAGTGGGCGCGCTCGAAGGGCCGGTCAAGGACGAGGACAAGCGCGGTGGTGGCTCCGACGACATTGGCGACATCTCGTGGACGGTACCCACCATCACGCTGCGCTATCCCTCGAACATTCCGAACCTTCCGGGCCATCACTGGGCAAACGCCGTTGCCATGGCGACGCCGATCGCGCACAAGGGTGCCACCGCGGGCGCCAAGGCGCAGGCCTTGACGGCACTCGACCTGCTCCTCACGCCTGACCTTGTGAAGGAGGCCTGGGACTACTTCCGTAACGAGCAGACGAAGGATGAGAAGTACATTCCGTTCATCACGCGGGACGACCCGCCCGCCACCTGGCTCAACACGAAGACCATGGCGGAGTTCAGACCAAAAATGAAGGAGCACTACTTCGATTCGACGAAGTACCGGACCTATCTGGAGCAGCTGGGCATCAAGTACCCGACGGTCCGCGCGAGCCCGGCGAGTCAGTGACGGGGGTGGGTCCCCAATCGGTACACGCGAAAGCGTCGGTTTTCGTAGGCGAGCGGCAGGTCGAAGATTCGTTCGGTGACGACGAGGTCTAATCCGGCGCGGGCGGCGAGCGCCAGGAGCGATGCCTCCGTCCACTCGTTCTGGCTCCCCACCTCGCGAATCCGCTCGACAACGCTCAGGGCCACGGCGCGTGAGTAGAGCGCCATGGCCGTGTCCTTGACCTCTTCGAGATACACGTCGCGGGCGGCTGCCACCCGCACGCTCGAGCCGTACCTCCACGCGTGACCCGAGTCGGCGAGCACATGAGTGTCCGCGGGCGTCGTGCGAAGCCACGCCATCACGTCGTGCCAGTCGTCCTGCGGAAGGTCGATCTGAACCGGTGGACGCTCGGGGTGCTCGAAGAAGCCCACGTAGGCGCCTCTGAGACTCGCGGCTGCCGCAACGACGGCGGCGACGAGTGCCGCCCGCCGGGCAAGCGTTCGGTGCGGCGTCGTGCTCCACTGCGGTCCCTCGGCGAGCCACCACACCACATACAACGTGGCCATGACATCGAGGAGCCAGAAGACGCGCGACACTTGCAGTTGCAGGGCCAGTGCCACAGCCACCGCCATGAAAGGCAGCGACGCGAGGAACAGACCAACCAGGGCGAGTAGACCGGCGACCAGCGCCCCTTCGCGAGGCAGCGCCCGACCACTGCGGCGCCGCAAGAGGTAAGTGGCCATGATGATCACCGGGTAGGCCATATTGACCATCCACGCCGTCACTGGCCAGTCGAGGGGAAGCACATAGTCCTTCGCGGCAAAAGCCTCGAGCCACGCCGCATCCATGCGTGTGAACAGTCTGTGTTGCCCTCCCTGGACGACGACCCATACTCCGAGAGCCACCGCGACGACGCCAGCGGCGATGGAAAGCCGGCGCGAGACCAGGCCGCTGACGACGAGTGCCGTGCCGAGGCAGATGGCAAACCAGAGGCCTGTTGTGGGGTGGATGAACCCGGCGAGGGCGACCAGTCCGACGGTTGTCAGCGGCCGACCATTCAGGAAGGCCGACAGCGCGAGCAGCCCGATCGCGAAGGCCAGCATGCGCGGATGGAAATAGCCTTCGAGCGTATTGACGCCGGTTCGCGTGATCCGGTGCTTGAGCGTCATGGCCAGACAGAACGCCACGCTCGTCCAGGCGGACCGAAACATGAGCCTGCCCAGCTGCACGTAGCCGACGGCGAGCAGCCCGAGTGTCAGCAGGTAACCGGCGAAGAACATCCAGGGGAGCGGAGCGCCTGTGACAGTCCAGAGCATCGCGAAGCCGTCATCGAACAGGGTGAACGCGCCCTGAGGGCTGAACAGCTCGCGATCGCGCGGGAAGAGCGACGGATCGGCCGAGGCCAGCATGGCCGGAATGTAGAACGCCTGGTCGGAGACCCCGTAGCGGTACCCACCGGCATTGAGCGTCGCGAGCAGTCCAAACGCGGCTGCCACCCCGACCAGAAGCCGACCGGAAGGAAGGCCGCTCACCCTTCGTCGGCGCTCGGGCCGTAGATCGGCGGGACCGGCAGGTCGTTCAGGCGCAGATACACGCTCAATTGCCCGCGATGATGAATCAGGTGGTTGAGCAGGAAGCTGCGCAGCATCCCCACTTTCGGAAGCGTGAAGAGATCGTGACCGTCGCGTTGGAGAGTCCAGGGCGACATGAGCTCCCCATCGGTCTTCGAAACGATACTCGCGCGTACCGCGGCAACGTTCGCCGTGAAGATGGAAAGAATCTCGGCCTGGCTTCCGTAGGTGACGGGGCGATACTCGCCGCTCCGCATGTTGTAGGAACGATGACCGAGCAGACCGTTCACCCAGCCGGGGATTTCCGCGAGATGCGATGACAGTCGGCCGAGACTCATCGACTTGGCGTGCGGGGTCCACGCCAGCTGCGTGTCGGGGACGCGCTCGAGCAGCCGCCGGGTCGTGCCCATCTCGTGATCGAAATCAGGAAGCAGGACATCCGTGATGGCCATTCGATCCTCCCGGCCGGACGTCAGCCGCCGCCCTGACCCGCCGCGTCGACTTGGTGGCAATGGTAACAGCCCACCGCGGCGCGCGCGCGATTGTACTCATACGACTGTGTGAAGTCGTAGACTGGCCGTCCGAGCAGGCGCGCCATCTCGGGCATGACGACGCCCCGCATGTAGGCTGCCGTGGTTTGCTTGTCCTCGTCCGCCAAATAGCCGTAGATGGCGTTGCGGATTTGCGGGTCGAGTCCTTGGTTGTACCGCTCGAGACCGGCCAGGCGAAATTGAGGTTCCGGCAGTGCCTGTACGGCTGGCATGTGCCAGCCGCGTGCGGCGCCGTCGTCTCCGTGACAGGTCGAGCACGTGACACGCTCCGGTCCGCCCTTGAGCGGTCCGAGTATTCGTCGTGCGACCGGCATGACGTCGCGCTGCATGAACGCGATGATTTCAGGGGTACCGCGCTTGACGCCGGCCGGCGAAATGGCATCTGTGAGCAGGTACGCCGGCGGCGCCGGAGGGTGATTCGCACCCGAGACAATGAAAGCCGTGACGATGGCCGCCAGCAGAATCGCAACGCCTGGGAATGGCTTCCAGATGGCCGGTCGTAGCAGGCGCGTCCGCCTGCTCAAGGCATCGCTGAAGAACTCATGTTCGCCGTCGAATGAGAAACGATCTGCGGCAAGCAGCTGAAGAACGAGCGCGAGCTGCGGCCCTTCCCGAAGGTCAGCGAGCTCGAGTGTCGTGCCGCCTCGACGTGAACGTATCAGGACGGTCGATGAGCCAACGAGGACCTGCAGGGCGCTCTGGGTGAGCTCAACCGTCCCGATTTCGTCGAGGAGGAGCTCGACGAGCACTCGTCCCGCCGGGGTCGCCACGGCAACCCGGCAGTCGGTGACGTGATAGCGTCGCCGGAGGCGTCGCCATCCACTGAGAACACCCGGCCGTCCCGACCAGAGCGGGCGTTCCCACGTCAGGAGAAAACCGGGCATACCTCTGAACGCATCACGATGACGGTTGCTTACCGAAATCGACGCGCGGCACCTGCTGCGCCTCCGGGGGCGCCGCGAAGTACGGATGCTCCTTGAAGCCGAAGATGGCGGCCGTCATATTCGCGGGAAAACGCCGGCGCGCCGTGTTGTACTCCTGGATCCGCTCGTTGTACCGCATCCGCTCGACCGCGATGCGGTTCTCGGTTCCCGACAGCTCGTCCATCAGGCGATTGAACTGTTCGTTGGCCTTGAGCTGCGGATAGTTTTCGACGATGGCCAGCAGCCGTGCCAGGGCGCTGCTTTGCGCGTTGGCTGCGGCAATGGTTTCTTCTGGCGTCGTCGCTCCCGAGAGGCGCGCGCGCGACTCGGCCACCGCGCGAAACACCCCTTCCTCGTGTGCGGCGTAGCCCTTGACGGTCTCGACGAGGTTGGGAATGAGGTCGTTGCGCCGCTGGAGCTGGTTCTCGACCTGCGCCCATTGGCCGCTGATCGCTTCCTCCTGCTGCACGAACGTGTTGTAGGAGCAGCCTGTTGAAAGCGCCGCCAATCCCAGGATCATGCCGGCGACGAATACACGTGATTGACGCATAAGCTGAATCCTCATCAACGTTGATGCCATCTTCGACGGGCCGCCCCCGAGTCCGGCTCAGAGCCTACCAGCCCGCACCCCCGCCTCCGCCACCGCTTCGGCCGCCACCGAATCCGCCGAATCCTCCACCGAATCCGCCACCGCCGTAACCGCTGCCGCCGAAACCACCGCCGAACGAGCCGGCGCCGCTGTTCCAACCGCTCCAGGAATTCGTTCCCCAGTAATCACGCCGGCGGCGCGACGGGCCACCCCGGTTCGCCAGCCACATCAGGACCAGGAACACCAGGAGCATGAGCAACAGGCTCGGCGGAAGCGAGATCTGCTGCGATGGGACTGAATCGGGTACGCCGTCGAGCCGAACGCCGCGACCCTGGGCAATCCGCGACACAATGCGCGCCACGCCGCGTCGCAGGCCCTCGCCGTAGTTGCCCGACCGAAAAGCCGGCGCCATGAGCTCGCGACTGGTTTCTCCCGCGAAGCCATCGGTGATGAACTCCTCGAGGCCATACCCCGTCTCGATCCAGACCTTGCGTTCGTCAACGGCGACGAGCACGAGCAAACCGTTGTCCTTGCCTTTCGCGCCGATCCCTCGTCCGCGATTCTCGAACAGCTTCACGGCGTACTCGCGGATGTCGGCGTAGGGTGCGATTGTCTTGACGGTCGCCACCACGACGACGTCTCCGGTCGCCTGAAGCAGACGCTGGCTCAGATCCTCGAGTTCTGTGGTGCTCCCGGCATCGATGATCCCGGCGAAGTCGTTGACGGCGCCGCTCAGCTCGGGCGGCGCCGGCTGTGCCTGGACCTGCACGGCCAGGCACGAGACCACGACGATGCTCGAGAGCGCGGCGAGCGCGCGATGCCGGAATGGCTGGCTCACGCTGTCCACCTATCGAGGGCTCGCGCCAGGCGCTCGACGAAGTCCAGATATTGCGCGAACACGCGAGACACCTCCGTGGCCGGCAGGTCGCTTTCATCGGTCAGGGCGAGTATCTCGCCGACGACCGGCTCGTCGAGGGTGAGTGGTTTTCCACCCGGCAGGACACCACCATCGAGCTGAGGCGTATGGAGACGCGACACGTGTCCCAGCAGCGCGCGGAGGGCAGGGACGGAAAACACGATGAGGCGTCCGACAGCCGTTCCGTGACCGCCCGCTTCCATGAAACCTTCACGCAGGTGCAGCAGGTGACTCTTCGCCTGGGCCTCGCATGCCCGTCGCAGATCGGCGACGGCCACCGCGAGCGACTCGAACGGGTCGGCGCCCCAGATGACCTGGTGAGTCGACAGGATATCGCCGTACTCGAGCGGAAACGCATCGAGCGTTCGTTCGAACTCGGCGGGCGTGAGCAGGAGAGGAGTCACCAGGTTACGGCGCCGCCAGCCGTCGCTGAGCGAGGCGCAGCGTTCGAGGTCGGACAGGTCGAGCCGATCGACCAGGGCCAGGGTATAGACAGCAGGCAGGTGCTGGCCCCACCCAGGTCCCCCGTGGTGCGGTGCCGGCTTGGCGTGCTCGCCGTAGAGGACGACCGAGCGCAGCCGATTGCCGAAAACACCCGCGAGCTCGACGGCAAGAGCCTCGACGGCCGTCTTCACCATCGGACTGAGTTCCACTTGCGCATTGTACGGGCTTTCGGGTGCGGCGACATCCCGGTTGTCGGCGTCAGCTACAATGCGGGACCGTGCGTCTGCACCAACTCAACATCGGCTGCTTTGGCGGTGGGACAGGCCTGCCGAGTGTACTCGGCGGCCTCAAATTGAATCCCTGGCTCCGGGTCCATGCCGTCGTCACGATGTTCGACAGCGGGGGTAGTTCGGGGCAGCTTCGTGACGAATTGGGTGTGCTGCCGCCAGGCGACGTGTTGCGCTGTGCGCTCGCGCTGGCCGGCAACGAGCGCGAAGCCCGCCGCGTTCTGCTTGCGCGGCTCCCGACCCTAGAGCATCCGCGGCTCTCCGGCCATACCGGCGGCAATCTGCTGCTGTCGATGATGCAGCAGCATAGCGGCGACTTTCTCGCCGCCGTGGACGGGCTGCGCGCCCTGCTCGGTTGCCACGGCCGCGTGTGGCCGGTCAGTGTCGAGCAGGCGACGGTGTGCGCCGAGTACGGCGACGGCTCGGAAACGCGTGGCGAGGTCGAGGTTGACGCGGGTCAGCAACAGGGACACCTCGTGAGGCGGATCTGGCTCGAGCCCGAGGTGCGTATTCATGCCCCGGTCGATCACGCCATCCGTGGGTTCGACGCGGCAATCGTCGGGCCCGGCAGCTTCTATACGAGCCTGATGCCGATTCTGCTGGTGCGTGGTGTCCCGGAAGCCCTGCAGGCGGTCCGCGGTCCAATCGTGCTCATTGCGAACCTGCTGACCGAGGGTCAGGGGATGCGAGGATTCACGGCTGGTGATGCGGTGAGGAGAATCGGCGACGCGATCGGACGGCCCGTCGATGTCGTCGTCGTCAACAAGGGGCTTCCTTCGGCGGAAACTCTGGCGCGCTACGTGGCCGAGCACAAGGAACCGCTCCAGGTCGGTGATCTGCCTGCGACGACCGAACTAGTGGAGGGCGAATTCTGGTCGCGGCCGATCGCGCGCCATCATCGGCGGCGCCTTGCTTACGCGCTCTGGGCGATTCTCTCGAAGCGCCTGCTCAACTAGGTGCCCTCAGCCGCGCTTCGTCTGCTTCTTCTTGACCGGCGCCCTCTTCGATTTCTTTGCCGCCGCCTTCGCGATCACGCTCGCCAGCAGCGCGCCGGTCTGGCCCCCACTGACCGGACGGTTGGTGCGCCAGATTTCCGGGTTGTCGGCGGCGAGGATGTCCTCGAGGTCTCCGCCGCTCTTCACGCTCAGTGGCGCGAATTCGGCGATGTCTATTGGACCGGCCCACTCGTCACGGTGCTTGATGAGCAGCCAGCTTCGACCGTCTGATCCCCGCGTGCGAACGAGCACCCAGGACCCCTTCAGCTTGAATCCGTTGAGCGTGAACTTGACATCTCCTTTGCGAAGGGCCGCGCCAACATCCTCGGCTTCGGGCGTCCAGGTTCCCCGATCCCACAGCATGACGATACCGGCGCCGTAACCCTCTGGAATGACACCCTCGAATTCGCCGTACTCGACCGGGTGATCCTCGACATGCATCGCCAGCCGCTTGACTGAGGGATCGATGGACGGGCCCTTGGGGACCGCCCACGACAGCAGCACGCCGTCGTGTTCGAGCCGAAGGTCATAGTGAAGATGGCTCGCGAGATGCTTCTGGACGCAAAAGAAACGCTCGGCGGTCGAGCGTCGCGTGATCTCGCCACGCGGCTCGGGCGAGCGGGTGAAGTCGCGCTTGGCGCGGTATTTTTCGAGGGCCATCGTTGAGACGAGGGCGGGGAGTGCGCGCCCTGTCCGTCTACGTTACACTCTCCACAGTTTACGACCAAGCAGACCGCAGCGGAGCGCGGCAGACGGTGAGTGAACATCACCAGGCCCCAACCGTTCTCTTGATCTCGACCTATGAGCTGGGACGTCAGCCCTTCGGCCTGGCGTCTCCTGTGGCCTGGCTGCGCGCGGCGGGCGTGACCGTCACGCCGGTTGATGCCAGCCGCGAGCCGCCGACCGAAGCCCAGGTGGTTGCAGCCGATCTCATCGGCTTCTATCTGCCGATGCACACGGCGACCAGGCTTGCCCTGCCCCTCATTCGTGCGGTCCGACTCGTCAACCCCCGTGCGCGACTCTGTTGCTACGGTATCTACGCGCCTCCCAACGCCGCCCTGCTCCGTAGTCTGGGCGTCGAGACGATTCTCGATGGCGAGTTCGAGCAGGACCTCGTCGACTGGGCGACCAGCGGCCGAACCGCCACCGCCACGCCGCCCGCAACCAGGTCCGGGCCGCCGCGTCTGCGGTTTCTGGTGCCCGACCGCCGCGGCCTCCCGCCGCTTTCCGACTACGCGGCTCTGCAGATGCCCGACGGCCGGCGGCGGCGTGTTGGCTACACCGAAGCCAGCCGGGGATGTCGCCATCTCTGCCGTCATTGTCCGGTCGTCCCGATCTACGAAGGTCACTTCCGCGTCGTCGATCCCGACATCGTGCTGGCCGACATTCGCGCGCAGGTCAACCTGGGTGCAGAGCACATCACCTTCGGCGATCCCGATTTCTTCAATGGTGTCGGCCATGCGATGAAGATTGTCGGCCGGCTCGCGCGTGAATGGCCGACGCTCACCTACGACGCGACCATCAAAGTGGAACACCTGCTCCGTTACGGCGACCGGCTCGAGACTCTTCGGGACACGGGCTGCGCGTTCGTCACCACCGCCGCCGAGTCCATCGACGACGGTGTTCTCGCGAAGCTCGAGAAGGGGCATACCCGCGACGATTTTGCGCGCGTGGTGAGGTTCTGCAGAGACCTTGACCTGCCGCTCGCGCCCACCTTCGTCGCCTTCACGCCCTGGACGTCGGTGGAGGGCTATTGCGACCTGCTCGACGCCATTCTGGAGCTCGATCTGATTGAGCATGTCGCGCCCATTCAACTCGCCATCCGTCTGCTGCTTCCGCAGGGATCGCGGCTCCTCGACATCCCGGATGTCGCGGCGAGAATCGAATCGTTCGAGCCGGCCACGTTGATGCACAAGTGGACGAACGCTGATCCGCGCGTGGACCGTCTGCACGCAGAGGTGGTGTCCATTGTCGGTGGCCAGGCCGGCGTTAGCCGTTCGGCGACCTTCAATCGCATCCTCTCGTGCGCGAACGCCTATGCGGATCGACACCTGAATCTCGGTCACCTCGACGCTCCACGCTCCAGTCGCGCAACCGTGCCCTATCTCACCGAACCTTGGTACTGTTGAGCTGAGCCCACCGAAGAGCCGGTGGCTCTTGTGTAACGTGCGCGTTCTCCTGCTGGCCACCACGACTGGTTACCAGACCCGAAGCTTCGGTGAGGCTGCGCTGCGGTGCGGCATTGATCTCGTGCTGTCGACCGACCGGTGCCATCAGCTCGACGATCCATGGCGCGATGGGGCAGTGCCCATCAGGTTCTACGAGGAAGACGCATCAGTCGATCGCCTCATCGCGGCTGCTGGCGCCCAGCGGGTCGATGGCGTGCTCGCGCTCGGCGACCGGACGACGGTTATCGCTGCGCGTGTGGCAGCCCGCCTTGGGCTCCCTGGCAACCCGCCAGAGGCCGCAGCCATCAGCCGAAGCAAGCTGGCCACGCGTCGGGCCCTGGCAGCCGCCGGGCTCCCGCAACCCTGGTTTCGTGTGGCGCATCTGGATCAGGACCCGCGACTCCTCATCCGTAACATCGGCTTTCCTTGCGTGGTGAAGCCACTGGCCCTCTCGGGCAGTCGCGGCGTGATGCGTGCCGACGACCCCGATGCCTTCATCGATCGCTTCGACCGGCTCGGACGGATTCTCTGGCAGAAGGACGTGCGCAGCATGCGCGATCCGGAGAACGACCGCATCCTCGTCGAGGGCTTCGTGCCGGGCGCGGAGTTCGCCGTGGAGGGCCTGCTCGAGCACGGCCGGCTCCGGACACTGGCCATCTTCGACAAACCCGATCCATTGAATGGGCCGTTTTTCGAGGAGTCGATCTACGTCACGCCGTCACGCCTGCCTCAGGCTCGCCAGGTCGCGGTGATGGAGACAATCGAGCGCGCGGCGGCGGCCATCGGCCTCTATCACGGACCGATCCACGCGGAGTGCCGCGCGTCCGATGAGGTCGTCGTGCTCGAAATCGCCGCGCGGCCCATCGGCGGGCTCTGCGCGCGGATGCTCGAGTTCGCAGACGGGGCGGGCTCCAGGGTTGGGCTCGAAGAGCTGCTGTTGCGGCACGCCGCGGGTGAGGCCACGGCGTCATTTCAACCCGTCGCGTCCGCGACGGGCGTCATGATGATCCCGATCCCGGGGCGCGGAGTGTACCGGGGCGTCGAGGGGCTCGAAGCGGCGCTGGCCGTGGAGGGGATTTCCGAGATCCAGATGACGGCGAAGTCTGAGCAGATGCTGGTGCCCCTGCCCGAGGGCGCCAGCTACCTGGGATTCATCTTCGCCAGAGCCGACACGTCGGCTGAGGCTGAACACGCTTTGCGCGTCGCCCACAGCCAACTGCGGGTTCGACTCGATCCAGCCCTGCTGCTCGTGGAATAGCACCTACCGACGTGTATCAGTCGCGTCAACCGCGGATTGTCGCGGTTAGAGCGATGGTGAGGGGGTCATTGCTTGCTTTGCTGCGGCACATAGCCCGGCGGCAAGGCGGCGCTTTCGCCGAAGAAGAATTCCTCCATGTACTTGGCCATCAAGTCTTGAGCCTCCTTTTGCCACGGCATCAGGCGGTACTCGTTGAGGATCATCTTCATACGATCTTCCCAGAGCTTCCACGCGTCGCGCGACACGTTGTCGAAGATTCGCTGACCGAGCTCGCCGGGCCATGGCGGCACGTCCAGCCCCGGAAGATCCTTCTGAAATTTCACACAGAACACACGGCGCGACGACTTTGGTTCGTCCGGCGGACCGGACTGTGGTGGCGAGCACGGGCTCATACGAAACCCTCCAATCGTTCTGCCCATCTTACGTCGAGCGCGGGGCTGCGTCGTTGAGCCTTACCAAACATGGGCGTATCATGGGTCGAATGAGCACAGCACCGATGGAGCCTGAGTCGCGACATCGAGTCTGCTGGTACAGCCGCCGCACCTCTGAGCTTCCACTCAATCTCGGCTTCCACGTCACCATCGAGGATGGCGAGCTGTTGTTCTGCTCGCATCCAATGTGGTTCCCGGTCGTGGGATACGACTTCGACATCCGCAATTGCGATACCTGTGATTACTTCCGTGCTCGCGCTCGCCCGGCGGGGTCTGCGGCGTGAACCGCCCTGCAGCGTCACCGTCAGCGGTGCCCACGTGGTAAGGCCATTCACGCGAGCACGCGAACTGTAGCAATCGGCTCCACCCACGTAACGCTCAATGGCTGAGCTTGCCGCATTTCTCGCGGTCTTCTCGCAGGCTTTCAGAGCCCTCGCGGATAGCTGTGCTGGCACGACGTTTGTAGTTCGGCCGTAGCGGTGGCGCACCCTCGCATCGGGGAAGCGAGACGGTCGGCCCGATTTCGAGATGGCGCGTCGGATGTGAACGACCAGCGAACCAGGAGGCCCAACGGTGATGACAACTGAACGTAAGGAGCGTCGCGGTTTCGCGTCGATGTCTCCGGAAAAGCAGCGAGAGATCGCGAGCAAGGGCGGACGCGCCGCGCATGCCAAGGGCACCGCGCACGAATGGACGCCGGAGGAAGCGCGCACCGCCGGAAGGCGAGGCGGGCAGGTGAGCCGTGGTGGTCGAGGCCGACTGCCGGGCGCGCTGACCGGGCTCGAGTCGTCAGCCGGCACCCTGCCTGGTAATACGGACAACCCGCGATAAGTCACGGGGTGGCCGGCGCGGTCGAGGTCGAGATGTCAGGAGCCGGCTTTCTCGACTTCGACCCGGGCGTCGTTGAAGCACGCGCCTCCGCCCAGATCGGTCAGGCTGTCAGGCGCCAGTGTGGTTGCGGTGGCGCCGTTCAGGGTGCTCTTGCGCCAGAGCCCCTTCGGCAGCGACACGGTGCCCTGCCTCACTGAATCCTCGACACGCAGCAGACACGTCACACTGCCCAGCTCGTTGAAGACCCGGACCGCGTCATCGCGCTCCAGACCCCGACGCGCCGCATCGGCCGGGTGCATCACGAGCCGCGCCATCGCCCCCAATTCGCCGAGCGTCGAGCTGATCGTGCGATCACTGGCCGGTGAGATCAGCGCCAGCGGAAAACGTGGTGTCGCCGGATCGGGTTGAAAGGCATACAGACCCGCCGGTGCCTCCGATGCCAGGGTCGCTGGGGAAGAGGTCGATGCGGCCATCCGGAGTATTCGGAAAAACGTTCACGAATTGCACGGGGCTGAAGCCGCACGGTGGCGTCGCCCGCTGGTCGGCCTTGAGACGATCGCCTGCCCCGGGAGGCAGCTCGTCGAGAATGCGCAGCAACATTTCGAGCTCGTTTCCCGCGTCATCGTCCCGCCCGAGACCGAGCCGCTGACACAGCTCACCAAACACATCGACATTGGTGCGGGCCTCGCCCACGGGCTCGATGACGGGACGTGTCAGCTGCAGACTGATCGAGCCGTAGCCCTTCGCAAAGTCATACGCTTCGAGAAACGTGGTTGCCGGCAGGACGAGATCGGCGTAGGCCGCCGTATCCGTCATGACCTGATCGAAGACGACGGTGAAGAGATCTTCGCGCTCGAGGCCCCGGAGCACCCGGCTCTGGTCGGGGTTGGTGACCGCGGCATTCGAGTTGTAGACGAACAGCACCTTGACCGGGGGCGAGTCGATATTCCGTCAGCGCCCGGCCCAGGTGATTCATGTTGACGAGCCGCGTCGGTGGCTCGTCCTCGCGGACCCACGTGCGGGTGATGTTCCAGGCGGACGAGTTGCTCATCGTGTACCCGCCGCCACGCACGCCGAACTTGCCGGCAACGGCCGGCAACGCCAGCACGGCCATCACGGCGTTTCCACCATTGCGGTTCCGCTCGAGACCCCAGCCGCACCGGATGACCGCCGGCGACGAGTCGGCGTAGAGCCGCGCGAAGGCTTCGAGCGCATCCGCGCCAACCCCTGCCGTCTCGGCGGCACGGTCGAATGTCCAGGGCGAGGCTCGCTCACGAAGCTGATCGAAGCCGTGGGCATGACGGGCCAGGAACTCCAGATCCGCTCGTCCCTCTTCGAAAAGGAACCGGTGAACGGCCAGCGCCACGGCGACGTCAGTGCCCGGACGAATGGCCAGGTGGATGTCGGCCTGGCGCGCCAGCGGTGTCGCGCGCGGATCCACGACGACCAGCCGCGCACCCTTGCGCCGCGCCGCTCGAATCCGCGGCACGAGATGAATGCCTGACGCTGAAGGGTTGGCGCCCCAGACGACGATCAGACTGGCGTGCTCGAAGTCCTCGTACGCCACCGAGGGCATTTTTCCGTACAGCGCTCCCGCAACCGCACCGGTCGGCGCCGCGCAGACGGTCCGTGCCAGACGAGATGCGCCGAGACGCCGGAAGAGCAGGGCGTCCGTCGTGTCCTGCGTCAGCAAGCCGTTCGACCCGCCGTACGAGAACGGCAGGATGGCTTCGCCGCCCCACCGGTCGCGCACCTCGGAAATGCGCGCGACCAGAAGTTCCATCGCTTCGTCCCATCCGACGCGCTTGAATCGTCCTGCCCCCTTGCGCCCGTTCCGGACGGCCGGAAAGAGCAGCCGCGCGTCACCGTAGACGCGGTCTCCGAAACGGCGCACCTTGGCGCAGATGTACCCGCCCGTGTCAGGGTTGCGGTCCGATCCGTCGATCTTCACAACCTTGCCGTCCCGAACGGTGACCGCCAGACTACAGGCGTCGGGACAGTCGAGGGGGCAAGCGGTATCGAGAATTCCTTCGTGGGACGCGAGCGCGGTGGGCTGGCCGATCACCCCGTTATTGTACTACCGCCCTCGCCAGCGACGCCCGATGGCGGTCGGCGCCATGCGCTGCGCCCAGTGGTCGCGCCACATACCGGCGAAGACGGAGACCCCAACGCGTGGCACGACCTGCGCATGGGTCGACGAAGCTCGTCCGAGCACGCGACAATACGAGGCGGGAGCGTCGATCTCGAGGTTGATATGAGTGAGCCACGAGTGCCCACGATCGTCATCATCGGTGGCGGGTTCGCCGGATTGTCGGCCGCCAAGGCGCTTCATCGTGCGGCGGCGCGTGTCATCCTGCTCGATCGTCTCAATCACCACCTTTTCCAGCCGCTGCTCTATCAGGTTGCCACGGCCGCGTTGTCGCCAGGAGACATCGCCGCGCCGATCCGATGGGTCCTTTCTCGCCAACGGAACGTGCAGGTGTTGATGACGGAGGTGCAGAAAGTTGACCTGACCGCCCGGAAGGTCGTCGTTGAAGGCGGCGAAATCGCATACGACTACCTGATCCTCGCACCGGGTTCGACCAGTTCCTACTTCGGTCATCCGGAGTGGGCTTCCGCCGCTCCACCGCTCAAGACCCTTGAGGATGCCCTGGAAATCCGGCGACGCGTGCTCATGGTTTTTGAACTTGCCGAGCGCGAACGCGACTCGCGCGCCCGGGAACATCTCCTCACGTTCGTCATCGTCGGCGGGGGACCAACAGGTGTGGAGCTGGCTGGCGCCCTGATTGAAATCGCGCGGCACTCGGTGGTGCGCGACTTCCGGTCCATCCATCCGGAGACGACCCGTGTCATCCTCGTCGAGGCAGGCCCCAGTATTCTGCCGACGTTCCCGGAGGCGTTGCGTGCCACCGCCAGAGGCTCGCTCGAGCGATTGGGGGTGGAGGTGCGGGAACGGACGACCGTCACGGCCGTGGAGCCGGGCAGCGTGACGCTGGGAACCGAAACGGTGCGAGCCGGGACCGTACTCTGGGCCGCTGGCGTGGCGCCTTCGCCGCTGCTCTCTACTCTCGCGGTGCCGCTCGATCGAACAGGACGGGTCGTTGTCCAGCCAGACCTGAGCCTCCCGGGCTTTGCGAACGCGTTTGTCGTGGGCGATGCCGCCGCGGTGCACAAGACCGACCGCACGTGGCTGCCGGGGCTGGCGCCGGTTGCCATGCAGGAGGGCCGGCATGCGGCGCTCAACATCCTCCGCCGGATCCGAGACGAGCCCACGCGACCGTTCGCTTACGTCGACAAGGGCACTCTGGCGACGATCGGTCGGGGATCGGCCATCGCCGACTTCGGTCGCGTGAAACTGTCAGGGTATGTGGCATGGCTCGCCTGGCTGTTCATTCACCTCATGATGCTCGTTGGCTTTCGCAATCGCGTTGTGGTTTTTGGGGAATGGGCCTGGGCGTACTTCACGGCTCAGCGACGCTTCCGCCTCATCACCCAGCGAAAGTAGGCACGCCGCTCTACGGCCTCTCGATAATGCCGCGTCTGATAAGCTGAGCATTGCCGAGACAACTGCTGTGGGCACCCTGGCCAAGCTCGCGATTCTCGTCCTGGCGATCCTCGCAGCGGTCACGCCGATTCCTGCCGCATGGGTCGAAACGGCATACTCGCGGACGTTCTATCCCGCCCTGCAGACGACCCTCACGTCGCTGTCGAACCGCGTGCCGTTCGCCGTGTTCGATGTGGCGGCCGTTCTCGTCGCGCTGGTCGTCCTCTGGTGGATTGTCCGGGTGTTCGGCTCACGCGGCGGTCGGATCCGTGCTCTGGCACGGCTCACACTGAACACCGCGGTGCTCGCCGCGCTGATCTATCTGGCGTTCGTCCTGTTCTGGGGTTTCAACTACCGTCGCGAGCCGTTGGTGAGCCGCCTCGACTTCGACGCCAGTCGGGTGACGGAGATGGCTGTCGAAGAGCTGGCCCGCATGAGCGTCGATGAAATGAACGCTCTGGCAGCGGCGGCCCGAAACGCTCCCCTCACCCTCGACGCCGCGCCGGAACAGCTCGGGCCCGCCTTCGAGCGGGCCCTCGCGATGCTCGGCCAGGCTCCGGCGGTGCCCGGCAAGCCCAAGAAATCGCTGCTCGACCCGTACTTTCAGCGTGCGGCCGTGGACGGCATGACGGATCCGTTCTTCCTCGAGGCACTCGTGCGCGACGACCTGTTGCCGTTCGAGCGTCCCTTTGCCGTCGCGCACGAGTGGGCGCACCTGGCCGGGTTTGCGAACGAATCGGAAGCAGGCTTTGTCGCATGGCTCACCTCGATGCACGCCGGTGAGGCAGCGAGATACAGCGCCTGGATGCAGATGTACCTGCAAACGATCAGCGACCTCGATGAGTCGCAGCGCGCCGATCTGGCCCGTCGCCTCTCGGCGCTGCCTCGTGAGGATCTCGCCGAGCTCTATCGCCAGTATCAGCGACAGGTCTGGCCGACGGCCCGCGACGCGGGACGGGTCGTCTACGACCGATTCCTCAAGGCCAACCGTGTGCAAGAGGGCATTCGCAGCTACGATGAGGTGGTTCGGCTGGTTCTCGGCACACGGTTCGAGGAGCCACACGTGCCGGTTCTGAAGGCAGCCGGCAACGTCGACGACGGCTCCTGGCGACGGCGGTGACACTCAGTCGCTGATTCGAGGATGATTCGCGATCTCGTGCTCAGGAGTCGGCGGCTCCTCACCGGGGACGGGCTTGGCGAAGGAGCGCTCGTGATCGATGGCGGCCGGATCGAAGCCATCACCGCCGTCACGGCAACGCCGGCTGCACGCGAGGTCGTCGATGTCGGCTCGCTCGTGGTGATGCCAGGCCTCGTGGACTCCCACGTTCACGTGAACGACCCCGGCCGCGCTGACTGGGAAGGGTTCGACTCCGCGACGCGTGCCGCGATGTGCGGGGGAGTCACGACTCTGATTGACATGCCCCTCAACAGCATTCCCCCGACCACCACGGCGGCTCATCTGGAGGAGAAGCGCAGAGTGGCGGCGGGGCGCCTGGCCGTCGACGTGGGCTTTTGGGGTGGCGTCGTTCCGGGAAATCTCGGCGAGCTCGAATCCATGGCCGATGCCGGCGTCTTGGGGTTCAAGTGCTTTCTCTGCCCTTCGGGTGTGGACGAGTTTCCGCACATCGTGGCCGATGATCTGGAGGCCGCTCTGGCAGATCTGGCCAAAATCGACGCCGTGCTACTGGTGCACGCCGAAGATCCGGTCGTCCTCGGGAACGCCCAACCAACCCGGGTCACTGAAAGCCGCAGCTATCGGTCTTACCTCACGACGCGGCCGGACGAAGCCGAGCTCGAGTCCATTCGCGTGCTGATCCGGCTGGCGCGCAAGACGGGCGGGCGCGTGCACATCGTGCATCTTTCCACCGCACGTGCCCTTGGCGAGATTGCCGAGGCGCGCAGGAGCGGCGTGCGCGTGAGTGTCGAGACCTGTCCGCACTATCTGCACTTCGCAGCGGAGGACGTGCCTGACGGTGCCACTGAGTTCAAGTGCGCCCCGCCGATCCGGGCGCGTGAAAACCGCGAGCTGCTGTGGCAGGGGCTCGTGACCGGAGAGATCGATCTCGTGGCCTCGGACCATTCTCCGTCGCCACCCGAGCTCAAATGCCGCGACTCCGGGGATTTTCTGAACGCCTGGGGAGGGATCTCGTCATTGCCGCTCACGCTGCCGATCGTGTGGACCGGCGCGCGGATGCGGGGCGTGGCACTGGAGGCGCTGCCGCGATGGCTGTCCGAGGGGCCGGCGCGCCTGGCCGGCCTGGCCGATCGCAAGGGACATTTGAGAGTGGGCGCTGACGCCGATCTCGTCGTGTGGGATCCCGATGTTGCAGCCGTCGTCCGTCCCGAGACGCGCCAGACTCGTCATGCGCTCACTCCCTACGCGGGCCAGACGCTGTACGGCCGAGTCGAGATGACGATTCTGCGAGGTCAGCTCGTGTACCGGCGTCCGGATCTCTTGCGTCTCGACGCCGGGATGCTGTTGGAGCCCACCCGTGTCCGACTTCACTGAGCTGGTCGACCTGGCGTCTGAGCGCCTGGGTGGCGTGGCCGTAGCCGCCAACGACGAGTTCTTCGCGCCCAAGGAGGCGCTGGTGAAGGATGCGGCGCCCACCTTCGTCGAGGGCCTCTACACCGACCGCGGAAAGTGGATGGATGGCTGGGAAACGCGCCGGCGCCGCACGCCGGGCTACGACTGGTGCATCGTTCAGCTGGGACTGGCCGGCGCCATTCACGGCGTTGTCGTCGATACCAGCTATTTCACCGGCAACTTTCCGGAAGCGTGTTCAATCGATGCGACAGCACTCGAGGAGAGAGTCGCGCCGGAGGCCCTGAGCGGCAGTGGCGTCGAGTGGATCGTCCTCTTGCCTCGGAAGCCATTGCAGGGCGGCACTCAGAACCGCTTTTCACTCGACACGCCGGGCCGCTTCACACACGTGCGACTGAATATCTTCCCCGACGGCGGCGTCGCACGACTGCGGGTTCACGGCACGGTGCTGCCCGACTGGGCGGCCTTGGGCCGCCACGATGTCGATCTGGCCGCGCTCGATCACGGCGGCCTTGTGCTTCAGGCAAGCGACATGTTCTTTGGCCCTCGCCACAATCTGATTCGCCCCGATCCTCCTCGCGGCATGGCTGACGGCTGGGAAACCCGACGGCGGCGCGGCCCCGGGCACGATTGGGTCGTCGTGCGGCTGGGAACACGTGGTCTTCTTCGCCGGATCGAAATCGACACGACGCATTTCAAGGGAAACGCGCCGGGAAGCTGCTCGCTGGATGCGGTCGATCTGAAGGAAGGCTCATCGCTCGAACTGCTCGGCGATCCAGATTGGAGGAGCCTGCTGCCTCTCGACGCCGGTGGCGCCAGATACGCGCAACCGGTTCGACCTTCCGGAGGCCATGGCCGCGACCCATGTCCGGCTGAAGATCTTTCCGGACGGTGGAGTGGCCAGGCTGCGCGTGCTCGGCGAGCCACAACAGTCTCATGGCTGACCTCCTGATCGCGCCGGGACTGGTGCGCTTGAATTCGTTGTCGGACCGAGAAGCCACATCGGAATTCCTCGTGTGCTGCGGGTCGGCTGTGTGGGCTGCCAGAATGGCCACGGCCCGTCCGTTCCGACATCTCGATCACTTACTGACCACGGCGGGGCGCATCTGGAACGGGCTCGCGCCCAATGACTGGCTCGAAGCCTTTCAGGCGCATCCACGAATTGGTCAGCCGGCGGCCACGCCTCGCGCCGCCGTCCCAGACCCGGTCCGGGCAAGGTCGAATCGCTGGTCTGCGGGACGAGCAGGCGCGCGTCGGGGACGCATCCGATGATGTTCAGAGCCGACTTGACGAGGGTAATCGTGGTTATGAAGCGCGATTCGGGTACCTCTTCATCGTCTGTGCGACGGGTCGAACGGCGACCGATCTGCTCGAGCGGCTGTCTGAGCCGACTGGGCAACGAGCCCGACGCGGAGCTTCGTGTGGCGGCGGCCGAGCAGCTCAGGATCACCGAGATCCGACTGCGTCGGCTTGCCGGCGACGACACAGGACTGGAGTAGCCGGAGTATGGCGGGCATCAGCACCCATGTGCTCGATCTGACGAGCGGTCTGCCAGCGGCAGGCGTCGCCGTGACGCTGGAGCGTCTGGAGACTTCGAGTGACTGGACCGGGGTGTCGGCCGCTGTTACGGGGCCGGACGGACGGGTGGCGGATCTCGCTGGCCCGGCCGGGACCAGGCGCGGTGTGTACCGGCTCCGGTTCGCAAGCGGCGGGTATTTCGCTCGAACGCTCACGCGTACGCTGTACCCTGAAGTGACAGTGACCTTCGAAATCTTCGACGACCGACGCCACCATCATGTGCCGCTGCTGCTCTCGCCTTTCGGCTACACCACCTATCTGGGGAGCTGACAGTGTTCCACGACCTCGTCGACAACGCCTATGGCAAGTCCGGCATCCGGCTGCTGCGGGTCATCAGTCGCGGCGATCGACATGATGTCCAGGATCTGCTGGTCAACGTCCGCCTCGACGGGGCGTTCGAGCCGGCGTACGTCGCGGGCGACAACACGATGGTGCTCCCGACCGACACGATGAGGAACACCGTGCATGCCTTCGCGCGCGAGCGTGAGGGCGGTGATATCGAGGATTTCGCGCTGGCGCTGACCGCGCGCTTTCTCGACAGTCACGAGGCTGTGTCCCGCGCGCGGGTGGAGGTATCAGAACGGGCGTGGCAGCCGATCGCGGTGGGTGAGAAGCCGCATGGACAGGCCTTCATGCTGGCCGGCGACGAACGACGGGTGGCCACGGTGATGCGCACGAGACACGACGTCTCGGTCGAGGCCGGTATCCTCGGTCTGGCGCTGCTCAAGACGGGTCATTCCGCGTTCAGGAGCTTTCTTCGCGACGAATACACGACGCTGCCGGAAGCCAGTGACCGGGTGATTGGCACCGTTGTGACGGCCGCCTGGCGATACGGCCGGCTCGATCTTCCGTACAGCACGATGTGGCACAGCATCAGGCAGCATCTTCTCCACACCTTCGCGCAGCACGAGAGCCTTTCGCTTCAGCACACCCTCTACGCCATGGCCGATGCCGTCCTCGAGAACCAGGCGGACGTCATCGAAATCCATCTGGCGCTGCCGAACAAGCACCATCTGCTGGTCGACCTCCGATCGTTCGGCCTCGACAACGCGCACGAGCTCTACACTCCAACCGACGAGCCGTACGGCCTGATCGAAGGCACCGTGAGGCGGCGCAGAATCGACTGATCGCGCGCTTCCTCAGCGGCGCAGTTGGAGGATTTTCGCAAACGATCGGGTGCGCAGTTCCTCGAGGGTCAGGCTGCACAGCCGCACGGCCTCGGCCTCTCCCACAGCCCCCGAGCTCATGGCGCGCAGAAAGTAGTTCAGCAGTCCCTGGCCGGTTGCCGCATCGTCGAACACTTCGCCGACGAGCGTGGCCTGTGCCGCCTTCGCCACGAAGTTGCGCAGGCGCCCGGCCGCTTCGTCCATCCCGGTCAGGAAAAAGGCGTGCACGGCGGCGTACCGGGTTGGCAGCTGTGAGGGGTGTAGATCCCAGCCCTGATAGAAGCCGTTGACGAGCGACGACTGGACGTGATCGTAGTGAAGCTTCCACGCCCGGTGGATCGCTTTGCGATTGTCGGCGAGCTGTCCGGGCGTCAGCGATTGCCCTTGACGCGCCCGGTGGACCGGCACCGGCATCACGTTGGTCGCTCCATCCGACAGCCAGATACCGGTACCGGCCATTGCCACCTGCATCACGCGGCGTGCGAAGTCGCAGGACGGATGCTGCATGTGCTGATGGGCCGCCGTGATGCCCAGCGATGCCGTGTAGTCGTAGGTGCCGAAATGAAGAGCGGTGCAGCGCCCGCGCGCTCCGTCGACGAAGGCCATCAGCGGACAGCTGCCGCGCTCGTCGATGATGGCTTGCGGGCTCTCGACCATGATCTCGAGCTCGAGGGAGCCGGCGGCGAGCGGAAGCGAGCGCTCGAACACGTCGAAGAGATCGGCGAGCGCTGCCACCTGTTCGGCGCACGTGACCTTGGGCAGCGTGACGACAAACCCCGGTGGCAGCTCTCCATCCATGCGCTCGACGAGGGTGGTCAGAAAGATGTCGAGGGTCCTGATGCTGCGAGCCTTCAGCTCGTCGGTGAACGGCTTGATCCGGATGCCGATTCCGTGCGGGGTCTCACCCTGTGCGCATCCGAGCGCGACCTCTTCGGCGGCGGCGGCGGCATGGCCGTCTTCCTCCGCATCGGGACGGTGACCGTAACCATCCTCGAAGTCGATTCGAAAGTCTTCGACCGGCTCACGTGCGAGCTTCGCGCGAACGCCCTCGTAGACGCGATCGCCGATCGCCCGATCCATCTCGAGGGCCTCGGCGAGCGCCGTCGCATCCGGCGCATACTCGTCCAGCGTGCGCAGGGCGATCGCGCCAAGCTTCTGCGCGGAGTTCGCCTTGAAGAGGTGAGCGCCTCCGTACACCGTATGAACCGGCTGACGCGCCTCACGCTCGCCCGGGTAACGCACGGCGACACGGCCGTTGGCCTGCTGGAGACGCTGGAGCACCGTGAGACGTGCGGGCTCGTCGAGGGTCAGCTTCATCGATGGGCTCCGAAGAAAACGATGCGGGTCGAGTTGCCGGTCACGTTGACTCGCGTCGGAGGCCAGCCTAACATGCGGCGCGACATGCCGCGCTGGGCGAGCGACCTGATCGGCCGCGCGAGGATCCGGAGATGAAGGCAGTCGGCAGGAATGTGCTGCGCAAGGACGGCATCGACAAGGTGCGCGGCACGTCGAAGTACGTCGACGACATGCTGCTGCCGGGCATGCTCTACGGCCGGACGATTCGCTCCACCGTCGCCTCCGCCACGATCGCGTCGGTCGACCTCGCATTCGACACCAGCGGGTTCACCGTCGTCAACTTCAGCGATATTCCCGGGCGGAATGTCGTCGCCCTGATCGACGCCGACCAGCCGGCACTGGCCGAGCGCGTCGTGCGTCACGTGGCCGAGCCCATCCTGCTGCTCGCGCACGAAAATCGGGAGACGCTCTGGAGCGTGGAGCCGCGGATCGAGTACCAGCCACAGACGCCGCTCTTCGATCCGGCTCTGTCGACGACGAGCTTCAAGTCGATCGACATCCAAAAAGGCGATCTGCACACCGGTTTCGCTCTTGCGGATCACATCGTCGAAGGGGAGTACCCGGACGGGACTCCAGGAGCAGCTCTATATCGAGCCCAATGGTGTGCTGGCGGTCCCGTCGAACGAAGGGGTCACGGTGTTCGGGTCGCTCCAGTGCCCGTACTACGTGCACCGGGCGCTCACCGTGCTGCTCGACCTCCCGGACGATAACGTCCGCGTCGTGCAAACCGAGACCGGCGGCGGCTTCGGTGGCAAGGAAGAGTATCCATCCGTGATCGCCGGGCATGCCGCGCTGCTCGCGTTGAAGTCGGGCCGCCCCGTCAAGCTGGTCTACGACCGCCTCGAAGACATGCTGGCGACGACCAAGCGACATCCTTCCATCGTCAGGCACCGGACCGGTCTGACGCGGAACGGTCGCCTCACGGCGATGGACATCGACGTGCTGATGGACGGCGGCGCCTACTCCACGCTCAGTGCCGTCGTCCTGTCGCGGGGCGTCATTCACGCGACCGGGCCGTATCGCTGCGACCACGTGCGCATCCGGGGGCGCGTCGTCATGACCAATACGCCGCCGAACGGGGCGTTTCGGGGGTTCGGCGCGCCTCAGACGCTGTTCGCCGCCGAGGTGCACATGGAGCGCATTGCCGAGGACCTCGGGATGGATCCGGTGACGCTGCGCGATCGGAACGCGCTCAGACCCGGCGACACCACGGCCACCGGACAGCAATTGGGGGCTGATTGCAGCGCACGTCAGACGCTGCGCGAAGCGGTGCAGGCGTACTGGATTCAGACGCCGCCGGCGCGCGCTCGCTGGCACGAACCGTGGCATCGGCCTGTCTCTCTACTTCCACGGGTCCGGGTTCACGGGAGGCGGTGAAGTGAAGCTCGCCTCGAAGGCGTCGCTCGAGGTGACTCGCAAGGGGGTCCGCATCCTCGTGGCGAGCACTGAAATAGGGCAGGGCACGCGGACCATGCACGCGCAGATCGTCGCCGACACACTGGGGATCCCGTACGACCGGGTCGAGGTCTCGCCGGCGGACACGTTTCAGGTGCCCGACAGCGGGCCTACGGTGGCCTCGCGTACGTGCATGGTGGTGGGACGACTCCTGGAGCGCTGCGCCGAGGATCTCAGAAAGCGGCTGGGGGCCCTGACCCCGGCTCAGTACTTCCGTCGTTACGGGCCGCTGGTCGTGACGGCGCAATACGAGAAACCACCAGGCCTCGAATGGGACGATGCGACCTATCGGGGCGACGCGTATGGCGCCTATGGCTGGGCGTGCAATGTGGCGGAGGTCGAAGTGGATCGCGACACCGGACGCGTGGCGCCGCTGCGGGTGACGACCGTGGCCGAGATTGGCAAGGCCATCCATCCGATGCTGGTCCGGGGCCAGATCGAAGGCGGTACGGTGCAAGGCGTGGGCTACGCCCTGCTCGAGGAAGTCGTCATGCGGGATGGACGCATGGCCAATGCGCAGTTGACGAACTACATCATCCCGACGACGCTCGACACCCCTGACCTCGATGTGGTCGTGCTGGAGCGGCCGTATCGTCACGGCCCGTTCGGCGCCAAAGGCGTCGGGGAGATGCCGATCGACGGTCCAGCGCCGGCCATTGTCAACGCGCTGCGTCATCTCGGGATCGATCTGCGCGAAATCCCGGCCACGCCTGAGCGCGTTCTGCCACGACTCTGATGCGCTTCCGCCTCAACGGCTCGCCGGTCCGTCTCGAGACGAACCCGCTTCGTCGGCTGCTCGACGTGCTCCGGGAAGACTTCGGCTTGACGGGCACGAAAGAGGGGTGCGGCGAAGGAGAGTGCGGCGCATGCACCGTGATCGTCGACGGACGAGCCGTCAATTCGTGCCTCGTGCCTGTCGCGCAGGTGGAGGGATGCCGTGTGCAGACCATCGAGGGCGTGCGCGCGTCTCATCCGATGCCGCGGGCGTTCGTCACCGAGGGGGGCGCGCAATGCGGGATCTGCACACCGGGCATGATCATGGCGGCGTTGACGCTGGGTCCTCGGCCGTCGCGAGCTCGAGTCCGCGAGGGCCTGTCTGGCAATTTGTGTCGCTGCACCGGCTACGCGGCCATCTATCGCTCGGTGGCGAAGGCGATACGACCGGGCCGAGCACGACCCGCACGCCAGCGCGGATGAGCGCGCCAGGATGCGAACGGCTTTCTCGTTGCTCGAGCTGAAACAACCGCGCTCTCTGCGCGACGCCTTGCGGCAGCTGCGCGAGGACGCGACGCTCGTCCCGATTGCTGGCTGTACGGACGTCTATGTCGCGATCAACGCAGGATCGCCGCCCGCTTCGCGTTTTCTCAACCTGTGGCCGCTCGACGAGCTGCGAGGCATTCGCCTCCGGAACGGGGCGCTCTCGATCGGCGCGCTGACGACCTACACAGACCTGCTGGCATCGCCGCTCGTGCGGCGCCGCTTACCGATGCTGGCCGCGGCCGCGCGTGAGGTGGGCGGCCTGCAGATTCACAATCGCGGCACCCTGGGAGGCAACATCGCCAATGCGTCGCCCGCCGGCGATACCCTTCCGGTTCTCGCAGTGGCCGAGGCCGTGATCGTTCTGCAGAGCCTTGACGGGACGAGACGCGTGCCGTTCTCGGATTTCTACACGGGTTATCGGCTGAGCGTCCGCAAACCGGACGAGCTCATCGTCGCGGTCGAAGTGCCGTCGGTGGCGGGCGCGCAATGGTTCTGCAAGGTGGGCACTCGCGCGGCCCAGTCCATCTCCAAGGTGGTCATGGCCGGCGTGCGAGCGTTGCGGCCGCGGCTGGCCGTCGGCAGTGTGGCCCCCACCGTTCGGCGATTACCGGGGACGGAGCAGGCATTGGCCGAGGGTCGCCCGATCGACGAGGCGCGGCGCATTCTCATATCCGAGATCTCGCCGATTGACGACGTTCGATCGACGGCGGAGTACCGCACCGAAGTCGCCGCCAATCTGCTCGCCCGATTCTGGCGCGAGACCGCTCCCGGCCGTGGATCCCGAACGTCGTGAACGTCTTCGTCTCGGGCGGTACGGGCTTCCTCGGACGGCCGCTCGTGGAGCGGCTGGTGGCTCGTCGAGTCCGCGTCACCGTGCTGGCGCGCTCCGGGTCCGAGAAGCGGGTGCCGGCCGGCGCGCACGTCGTCGTGGGCGATCCGTTTCGATGGGCCGGGCCTTCGACGACACCTCGCCGGCGACGAGACTTTCGTACACCTGCTCGGCACGTCGCACCCGGCACCCTGGAAGGCGCGGCAATTCCGGACCGTCGATCTGGCCTCGCTGGAAGCCTCGCTGGCGGCGGTCGAGGGAGCGCCGCTCAGGCAGCTGGTGTATCTCAGCGTGGCACACCCAGCACCCGTCATGCGCGCATACGTCGCCGTCCGAGCGCAGTGCGAGGCCCTGATCCGCCAAAGCGGGCATCCGGCCACCATTCTCAGACCCTGGTATGTGCTGGGACCCGGACGCCGCTGGCCGTTGGTGCTGACTCCGTGCTACGCGATGCTCGAGCGCATTCCGGCCACGCGGGCAACAGCCCGGCGACTGGGGCTGGTGACGCTCGACGAGATGCTCTCGGCGTTGATCTACGCGATCTTCGAGGAGCCCACTGGCGTCAGAGTCCTCGAGGTGCCGGAGATCCGGCAGATCGGAGCCACGGCCGCCAGCGGCGCTTCGGACGCCGGCCGTCGCCCGTGAGTCCACGGTTCGTCCAACGATAAGAGCCACATCAGACTCCAAGGGTCCGTTCAGGCTGCCGGCTGACTGAACTCCAAGAGCTTGCACGAGCTTGCGGAACGTGATGCCCGGCAGGCAGGCGTGTTGTGAACGACGCCGGTCCGCTCAGCGGCCCGCGACGGCGATCGCGGCGCGCGAGGGGGTGTAGTAGGTGGCGGCGACGCGGTTGAGGTCTGCTGTCGTCAGTGCACGGACGTTGGTGGCGAACGCTTCCCACTCGCCGGCCGCTCCGGCGTGAGCGCGTTCCGCAAGGGCCTCTGCGGCGACCGAGGCCGACTCGAACCGGAACAGCAGGCGGCCCAGCAGATATCCTTGCGCCTCGCGGCGTTCTCGGTCGCCAACACCTTCCGCCGACAGGTCTTGCAGGGTCGACAGAATGCGGCGGACGGCTGCTTCGGTATCGACCGCGTTGGTTTGAATCACAATCGGTCCGGGATCGGGGTCGACCCCGAGCGTGGTGTACACGGCGTACGCGATGCCGGTGTCCACCAGCGCGCGGCCGAGCCGCCCGGCATACCCCGTCTCGCCGAGCAGGTAGTTGAGCGCTCGGACTGCGGCGTAGTCGCGATCCGTACGACCCAGACCTGGAAGAGCCACCGCGATGCTCCCCTGCTCCTTGTGCGGCAGGGAAACGTGAACCCGTCCGCTGGCGGTCGGCCGACTCTCTGCGAGCGGCGGCGCCTCGGAGGGCGTACCGGCGTTCCAGCGCGCAAACGCTCCTTCGATCGTTTCGATCGCGCGACGCGGATCAGCGTGGCCGGCGACCGCGACGATGGTCCGCTCGGGCCGGATCCAGCGCGCATGGAATCGGCGCACATCGTCGAGGGTGATTCGCTCGAGCGAGGCGCTGTGCCCTTCGGCAGGACGACCGAGAGGTCGTAGCGAGCCGTAGAGCTTCGCGAGCGCGGCGTGCGCCGCGCGCCAGTCGCTGTCGTCCTGGGCGGCTTCGAGATCCGCCTGAAGTGAGTGGCGCGCCGCGTCGAGCGTGCCCTGCGAGACACGAGGGTGTGCGAGCCAGTCGGCCGTCAGCTCGATCGCCTCGGCCAGCCGATCGCCGGGTAGCCGGACGGCGATGTCCATGAAGTGTCGATTGCTCCCAACAGGGTCCAGTGAAAACGCGCTCTCGATCACGGTGGCGTTCAACGTGCTGAGTGCAGCCTCGAGTGTCGTGGCTCGCGGAGACCTCTGATCTGACCGATGCGCTCAGCAGCCGGCCCGTCAGGACGGCGAGCCCCGGGCGTTCGGGCGGATCGCAGACGGCGCCCACCTGCAGGCGAATTCTCAGACTGGCCGCCGGGCCAGGCATTTCGATCGCCAGCGCTTTGAGGCCGTTCGTCAGGAGTCGGGTTTCTGGTGCCGGCAGAATCGGCGCCGTGAGGGCCGCTTCCGAAGGGCTCGCAGGTGTCTTGCGGCCCACGGGCGTCGCGAGCGTCCGGGCACTTGGCAGATCGGACGGGGTTCGCGGTCGGTCCACCGCCTGATCCGCGTTCGGCTCGAACCACCCGATGGTCCACTGCGACTCGGCAAGCCGGGAGACGGCAAACGCCCTGACGGCCTCGGAGGTGACCTGGGAGAGCTCACGATCGAGCGACGCGAGACGCTGATAGGAGCCAAGACCCTCGAATCGGGCCAGCAGATCGGCCATGGCGCTGTTGCCGTCGGGCTCGAGCATCAGGGCAGCACGGACCTCGCCCGCGGCGCGAGCCACATCGTCACCGGTCACCTCGTGGAGCCTGCCAATCGCAGCCTCGCACGCCGGATTCGATGCGGGTCAGATCGGCATGTTCCTCCGCTTCGACGCCGATCGAATAGAGGCCCGGATACTCCGAAGGCTCGATCTCGGTGGAGACTCGGGTGGCGAGGTTCGTGGCGACGAGCGCGTCATCGAGGAGCGATCCATTTCTCACCTCTTCGCGACCCCCAGCCTTGCCGCCGCCGAGCAGGGCGTCCGCGACGAGAAGCGTCGAAAACTCGGAATCGACCGCCGCGGGAGCACGAATCGCGATTTCCACGTGGGAGACTCGACCGGGACCGCGCAACGTGATCGCGTTTCGTTCGGGGCTGCGCCGGCTCCACGACGCCGATCGCCGGTGAGCGCCCGGTTGTTCCGAATCAACGAACTGACGCTGGACCAGGGCGAGCGCCGTTTCGGGATCGAACCGGCCCACGATGACGAGCACGAGGTTGTTGGGCGCGTAGTAGCGCCGATAGAAGTCATGGAGCTCGCTCGAAGCCACTCGCCTGAGATCTTCGATGGAACCCATGATCGGCGATCCGTACGGGTGCGCGCCGAATGCGAGCGGGCGCAGCTGGTGATCGATGAGCGTGTAGGGCGGCCAGTCCTCGTACTCCCGCAGCTCCGCGATGACGCTGTTGCGCTCGCGTGCCACTTCCTCCTCGGAGAAGATGACGCGGGACATCCGCTCCCGTTCGAGAGCAATCACGAAGTCCAGGTGCTCGGAAGGCACGGCCGACGCGTAGGTCGTGTGATCGTACGAGGTATATCCGTTCCAACTGCCGCCCCAGCGGAGAATCTGATTGGTCAGGTCGTCCTTGGCAATGCCCTCGGTCGAGCGAAAAGCCATGTGCTCGACGTAGTGCGCCATGCCCGTCCTGCCGGGCGTTTCGTTCCGGCTGCCGACCCGATAGAGCGCCTGCACGGCGACAATGGGCGTGTCTCCGCGGGGGAGGAGCAGGAGTGTCAAGCCGTTCGGCAGCACGATGCGGCGGACGGCGTCGGTCCAGTGCGGCGGAACCTGGGGTGAGGCGCCGACGTGATGGAAGCTGACCGTACCGGCGACGCCAAGCCCCGCCAGGATTACCGCGGTGGCGACACGACGGGCACACGGCATCAGTTGAGCACGCCCCGATCGAACCAGTGGGTCGGAACCGTAGGATTCAGGCAGGTCGCGCCTTCAACGTGCCGATCTGCACCAGCACGCCAGTGAAATCGTAGATGCGGCGCTCGTGCACGATCTGCAGGTCCACGACACGGCTCGCCAGACACAGGTTCAGCTTGAACCGCTTGCCGCTCGGCGGCAGCCCCATGAACCCTCCGGAGTCGGTGCCGAACACCGTCGCCAGCACGACGGCCCGATCGCCGTCGACGACGAGGTCGTCCATCCGGAATTCGAGATCCGGGAACGCCGCGAACCACATTCGGTAGATCTCCAGAATGAGCGCGCGTCCCTTGACGTGGCCTGCATTGGGACTCTCGACCGTGCCGTCCTCGGCATGACCGGCGGCGAGCTCGGCGGCGTCGAGCCGTTTCCACGCCTCCTGCCGGCGGGTGTAGAACGCGACGATCTCTTCGCGGGTCATGGCCTCCTCCCGTCGGAACAGGGTCTCAGAACGCTCGCCCGAAGACCAGGATCGGGCGTATTCTGCACAATCGGGCGGTGGAGGGCCAGCGGGACCCGGCCCGAGGAGGTTATCTCATGCGCGCAACGGCTATCCTTGTCGTGTTGCTCTCGGTTGGCGGCACGCTGTCGGCCCAGTCGAAGAGCCCGTTTCTGGCGGCCATTCAGGAAGGCTGGGACTCCATCAAGACGAATATCGGGCGCTCGGCGGCGGCGATGCCCGCTCCGGACTACGGCTTTCGACCGACGCCCAAAGTGCGGACCTTCGGCGAGATTCTCGGACACCTCGCCAACGAGCACTACATCATCTGCAGCGCCGTGAGAGGCGAAGCGAACCCGAACACGGTGGATTTCGAGAAGACGACGGCGAAGGACGCACTGGTGAAGGCGATCAACGCGTCGATTGCCTATTGCGATCAGGCGCACAACAGTCTCAGTGAGTCACAGGCTGTCGGCAAGGTGAAGCTCTTCGATACGGAGCACACGCGTTTCAGCGCGCTGACCATCAACGTCACACACGACAGCGAGCACTACGGCAACCTCGTCACCTACCTTCGCCTCAAGGACATCGTCCCTCCTTCGTCGCAGCAGACGCCATGACGCGCCACCGTACGCCGAGCCGCCATCTCGTACCACACGGCCTGGGCCACGAGAATGTGCGGTGGCGCCTGGGTGGATGGCCTGTCCCCTGGCTGCAGGCGAGCTCCGTCGATGTCGCGACGATGACGACAGGAGATTTCAGCGTCGATCCGGACGTCGCGCGCGCATTCACACTGCCGGGGCGCCTGTACACCGACCCGCGCGTGCTGGACCTGGAGCGCCTCCGCGTATTCCAGACCACGTGGCAGTACGCGGGCCGCGCCGAGCAGGTGTCGCAGCCGGGCAGCTTCTTCACGACGGAGATCGCCGGCGAGCCGATTGTGGTCGTCCGCGACCGGGATATGACCCTGCGGGCGTTCTACAACGTGTGCCGTCACCGCGCGGCGCTGGTCGTCGAGGGGGCAGGCTGCCGCTCGTCCCTGCAGTGTCCCTATCATGGCTGGACCTACGGACTCGACGGCCGTCTCATCGGCGCGCCTGATTTCGACGGCGTCGAGGGCTTCGATCGACGTACGGTCGGCCTGCCGGCAGTCGCGGTCGAGATGTGGGAACAGTTCGTATTCGTGCGGGTCGATGGGCCCCGACCCGATCTGGCGACCAGCCTCGAGGACATTCCTGCGCGTGCCGCGGGCTTCGCCCTCTCGAAGATGTCGTTCGTCGAGCGCCGCGAGTACCTGGTGGCGTGCAACTGGAAGGCGTACGTCGACAACTATCTGGAGGGCTACCACATTCCCCTGATTCACCCATCACTGATGCGCGAGCTCGACTACGCGAAATACCACACGGTCACGCGCGCCCGTTACTCGCAGCAGCAGGCTCCCATCAGAGCATCAGCCCAGGGTGACGCCGGCGAACGGCTGTACTCGACGGTCGAGGATCAAACCGAGGCGCTCTATCTGTGGATCTTTCCCAACCTGATGCTCAACATCTATCCGGACAACCTGCAGATCAACCTCATCGAGCCTGTCGCCGCCGATCGCACGCGCACGGTCTTCGAGTGGTACTTTCACGACCCCTCGTCAGCCGAGGTGCAGGGCAGGATTCAGAAAGCGATTGCCTTTTCCGACGAGGTTCAGCGTGAGGACATGGCCATCTGCGAACGTGTACAGCGCGGCCTCCAGTCGCGGTCCTACGATCGCGGGCGCTATTCGCCGAGGCGCGAAAATGGGGTACACCACTTCCACGTGCTCCTCAGCGAGGCTCTCACGTCGGCCACGCGCTAGAGCACGTGGGTGATGAGCTCGCCGATGGCATAGCCGATGAGCGCGACACCAAAGCCGACGGCGAACATGTCGCGCCCACTCGCCCAGACGCCCCGCCCGGTGAAAAAGCTCCTGGCCGCGCCCACCAGAAAATGCGCGAGCATGCTGACCGTCAATGAGATCCACACCGCAACGTCCGCCGAGACGACCAGAAACGGGGCAATGGGTATGAAGGCCCCGACGGCGGTTGCGGCCCCGGTGACCCAGCCATCGATGGCTGGCGTGATGGGCGCCTCGGTGATATTGAGCTCGTCGCGCACCTGCGCGTCCAGAGCCTGGCCTGGATCGCGCATCAGTTCACGGGCCGTCTCGGCCGCGCGCTCGCGCGTCAGCCCCTTGGCCTCGTAGAGCAGCGCCAACTCCTCGCGTTCCAGATCCGGCATCAGCTGCAGCTCGCGGCGTTCCATCTCGATCTGGTGTGCCTGCACCTCGGCGTGGCTCTTGGCGGCGAGGTAGCCGCTCGCGCCCATTGACAGGGCGTCGGCGATGGCACCGGCCACGCCCGTGATGATGACGATGTGGGGATCGACGCTGGCGCCGATGACACCGGCGACCAGGCCGAAGTTTGCGGTGAGGCCATCGTTGAATCCGTACACCAGGCTGCGAAGGTAGCCGCCCGATGCGGAGACGTGCCACGGCTCCGGGTTTCGGCCGACGACGCCGGCAAGCTCTCGGGCGTGCGTCGCCGAATCGCTGGCAATCATCGCCGCGGCCCGGCGCACGGCCGGCTCCGCGGACTGGCCCGCCAGGCCGAGATATGCTTCGACTTCCCGCCCCTCGTCCGCCAGGATCATCGGCAGGACCAGACCGGAACCGAATCGCCGGCCGATCCAACCGAGCAGCCTGACATATGGAGCGGGCGGATGGTCCGGCAGGTCGCGCTGGTGCTGGTGGAAGATCTCCTGCCAGCGCTCGACGTGGCGACCTTCGACGGCGGCCAGTCGCTCGAACAGATCGCGGCGGGTTGGGTCGCGCTCTACCTCTGCAAGCCGCCGATAGAGGTAGGCGGCATCGACCTCATCGCGGTAGTGGCGATCCCACCCGCCGCTATCGGCCACAGTCGACTCCTATTGCACGCCTTCGTCCGCCAGGCGCTCCTGCAGGTCGAACGTGATGACCTGTTGCGAGACGCGATAGGCCTCGGCTGCGGAGGGCACCGCCGGCAGGCAGGCCGACAGCTCGACCCGCTGGCGGGTCGTCGTGTCGTAGCACCTGTCATTGCGGCCGGTGCCGATGAAGAGGTGGTGTTCGTCGATCCAGTTGCCGTAGGGCCTGACGACCGGCCCCGTGGCGCTGCCGTTCAGGAGATTCCTGCCCACGAAGGGGAACGGCGCGGCATCGATGCCGAGCAGCGACAAGAGCGTGGGGGCGATGTCGCTCTGACCGGCGAGCGTCGTGTTCTCTCCGCGCGGCCCGCCTTCGCCCGGGATCCACACGGCAAAGGGCACGCGATCGGCGAGCGTCCATTCGAGACTGTTGTTCGGAAACCCAAGAGCGTCCGCGAGCGTCGAATTCCAGCGGAAGCCGGCATCGTGGTCGCCCATGACGACGATCACGGTGTTGTCGAGGAGGCCCGACGAACCGAGCGTGTCGATGAACTCGGCCAGGGCCCGGTCGAAGAAATGCATCGTGTGGAGATAGTTGCCGAACGGTTCCCCCTCCCAGCGGCCGACGTCGAGCGACTTCAGGTGATCCGGAAAATCCGTGAACGGATGATGGAGCGACAGGGTAATTCCCCAGACGGCGAACGGACGCGGCAGCGCCTGAATCATCGGAGCGAGCTGTTTGAGGAAATCGCGATCGTTCAGCCCCCACCCGATCCGCTCGCCCGGCCGGAAATCTTCCACGAAGAGGCTGCGAGCGAATCCGTAAGCGGGATGCATCACCCGCCGGTTCCAGAAGTCCGAATCGAAGGGAATGGCCGATAGCGTGTGATAGCCGTGCTTTGCGAGCACGTCGGGCAGGGTCACGAAGCGGTTGGCGGGGTAGCGGAACGCGACGGCTCCCTGCTGGATGGGCAGAAGCGAGGCGAGGGTGACGAACTCACCGTCCGACGTGCGCCCTTCGCTGGTTTGATCGGTCATCCGCGAAAACCAGATCGCGTTGCCCAGCCGCTTGTTCAGTTCCGGCATGACTCGCTGCCCGTCGATCTCGTAGCGAAGCACGAACTGCTGCATCGACTCCACCTGAAGCACGATCAGGTTTCGACCCTTGGCGACCCCGAACCATTCGCCATGTCCCGATCGCTTGGGCGCGCGTTCGGCGAACCAGCGCTGCACTTCCGCGACCTCGTCGTCCCCCAGGTCGGCTCTGACGATGGCCGACTGGACCTGACGGCCCAGATCGACGGCGTGGTAGCCGAACAGCCCGATGTCCTCGACGAGGTTCATGTTGCGGAAGACGCGCTGAAACGCGCTGCGGTGAGTGATGCGCAGGTGCACGGCCAGCACCGTACCCGGGACGAGCGCGACCAGGGCGCAGGCGACTGCGACACGCCGGGACCAGCGCGCCGGGAGGGCGGTAGCCGGCATACGCGAAACGACGACCAGCAGCGGAATGGCCGCGACCAGATCGGCAGCGAGCCAGAGGTCTACCCACTGAAGCAGGCTGCGGATGTCCGAGCCCAGCCGGCCGGTCTGGCCGGCGCCCAGCACGGCCGGGGCGGAGATGACGTCACCGAAGTATCGGAAGTACAGCAGATCGGCGAGGACCAACAGCGCGCCGCACGCCGCCACCACCCACCCGGCCCACGGCCGGAAGCGGCGGGGGAGCCACAACAGCATGACCGGGCCCACGGCCGCGACCGCAAGCGCGATCAACCCGTGGCCGGGAGACGGTATCGTCTCGGCCTCGGCGATCACGCGCCACTGCTTCGACCAGAGCGAGATGGTGCACCAGATGAGATCGCTCAGGCCCAGCAGTGACAAGAGCAGCGGGTGAACATTCCAGGCCTTGCGAGCGGCGTAGATGAAGCCCAGCAGACCCAGGGCGATGACCGTCAGCGCGGGCACCGCGTTGAAGGCCCCGGTCATCCCCGGCATGACGACCATGACGTGGGTGGCCGGGAAATGCGGGTCGCGGACCGAGAACCAGGTGACGTGCTCCTGCACCATGTCCCATTGCAGGCGATAGATGCCCGGTTCTTCGGGTGTGAACAGCCGGGCCACGACGTAGACCGAACGGCCGGGCCGCACAACCGAGGGAAGTTCGGTGCGTGCCCCGTCGCGACTCACCATCGTGCCGCGCAGCGTGAGCCAGTGATAGGCGACGCGGAAACCGTGGTCAGGATTCCAGGTCTCGAGTCCGTCGTTGCGGATCGTCAGCGGGACGCGTGCCTCCATGCCGGTGGCGAGCACCCATGGCACGCTGGATTCGATGATCGTGAAGGCGTGTGTCGCGCGCGGGGCCGGCTGATCAGGTTGAGCCGAGGCGCCCGCCGCCAGCGACGCCACAACCAACGCGGTGATGAACGACAGCCGGGACAATTCTAGAAGTGTAGAACATGCTGGTGTGCGGCGCGAAGCGGGAACAGCGGCTGAGGTCGAAATGGCTCAGCGCGGGTTCAGCCAGTAGGCGATCTTGACGAGGAAAACACTGGTCGACGGCAGCGAGAAAATATTGCTGAAGTCACGTCCGAACCGGAAATCGCCGCGCTCGGTTTCCTCTTCACGACCCTGCTGCCACACCACGAAGAGCGTGGAGCCTGGGTTGTACTCCCAGCGGAGCACGTTGGTCGTGCGCAACGACCGGAAGTGGAAGTCGGGATTGTCCTCATACGCAAACGGCGCGTAGCGATCGGCGTGGTAGGCGGCCCGTCCGTCCGCCAGCTCCTTGAAGTCGGTGTAGTCGCCCACGGAGACGAACGGCTCGGCATAGAGCTGAATCGAGAGGTCGCGCGTGAGCGTGTAGTTGAGCCGGGTTGTCAGGCCGAGCGTGGTCTGGTTCAGGCGTCCGAACACGTAATGCGTGCGTTCTTCCTGCTCGACCTCTTCGATCCACTGTGCGTCGTCGGTATTGCGCCTGAAGTTGACGCCACCGCTCACGGCGAGTGCCGGCGTCGGACGGAAGGTGAGTGAGGGGCTCAGCTCGTAGACGCGCGTGCCGTGTCGGTCCGTGAAGTAGAAGTTGAAGTAGTTCAGCGCGAGCGCGCGACGGGTGTCGCTTTCGATGTACTGCCAGTAGGTCCAGCCGGAGTTGCGCAGGCCGCCAGGACCGCCGCGCGTCAGGCGGTCGTCATAGGTGCCCAACTCGACGGTGTACCCGGCGCCGGTGCGCCAGTTGTTGGCGAAGACGGCGTGTCCATTGACATTGAAGCCCGCGAAGATCCGGTCGCCGTCGAAATTCCACCCGGCCCACTGATTGAGGTTGCCGCGCAGGCTGCGGAAGTGCTTCGAGGGCCGATCGTTACGAAGCTGCAGCCAGTTGTTCATCGTGCGCTCGTCGGCCCGTCGCAAGAACCCGACGTCGTTGATGTCGAATCCCGGCGTCTTCACCGAGACGACGCTGTTGAAGCGGGTGCGTTCGCCGGCAATCTTGCTGAGACTGAGCTGCGCGGCCGAGCCGCCGAGCGACGTGCGTGTGGGGTCGTAGTCGAGCGTCGTGGCATCGGGACGCTGAAGCGCGTGCACGCCGTTGGTTTGTACTTCGTCGATGGCCTCTGGTGTGCCCCGGAGCTCGCTGCCCGCCCAGTAACCCCGAGCGAGAGGCTGCGGGCCAGACGCCAGTCCCAGTCGACGCCTCCCGTGAAGGCTTCGCCCGGGATCTCGTCGACGTCGGGCGTGATGCGGCGGATGGTGGCCGTCGCCATCCCGCCGACGGACGACTGGTTCCGAAACTCACGGCGCGCGCGTATCACGGCGTAGTTGGTGAGCGGCTCGACCGTGACGCTCGTCTGTTGACCCTCGTGGGCAATCGTTCCGGTTTCCTCCTGGGTGAGCGCGTTGAGCGCGCCGAACGAGAACTGGCCGATACGGCCGGTGACTTTGGCGGCTCCCAGAATGGTCGTCTGAGCGGGTACCGCCGCATAGTCTTCATCGGGGATGTCGAGCTCTTTCTGCGGCGCCCGGCCGATGCGGCGCGAGTAGAAGAGCCCGGTGCACTGGTCGTCGTTGCAGTGGATGTCGAAGCGAAAGATGCCGCCGCCCTCCACGAAGAACGGGCGGCGCTCGGCAAAGAACGTCTCGAACGCCGAGAGATTGACGACGGCAGGGTCGGCTTCGACCTGGCCGAAGTCCGGGTTGAGCGTGGCCGTCAGCGTCGAGCCCGGCGTCATCGCGTACTTCACATCGAGTCCCAGGGAGGCGCCCGGATCGAACGTGTTGATCAATGGATTGTCGGGCTCGCGCCGATCGGTGGCGAGTTGCGCCACGGCGTAAGGGATGAGCTCCAGCCGCTTCGGCGCCCCGCCGAACCGCAACCCGCTCAGATCGCCGAACGACGAGACGTACCCGTTGGCGCTGCGGGCCAGGAGCGGCCAGGTCGACGTCTCGTTGAGACGCGCAATCTCACGAACCACGGCGAACCCGAAATCGTGCGCGGCGGTGGGGTTGAAGCGAAGCTGTGAGAAGGGAATCTGGAATTCCGCGCGCCAGCCATTGGCGTCAATCGCCGTGCGCACGTCCCAGATGGCGTCCCAGCTCGCATCCTCTTTGACGTCGTCGAACCGATACTTGTCGATCTTGACCCCGGCCGGGTTGACCGAGAATTCGAACGCGGTTCGGCGATCGTGATAGGAGTCGACGAGCACGTGAATCCAGTCGGACGGCGAGGGCTCGTCGCGCCGGTTCAGGTGCGCCACGATGCGATCGGGGCTGCTGTCGTGCGCCACGACGGCCACATACAACGCGACGGCGTCGTAGGCCACCCGAACCTCGGTCGGGTGACTGGGCGATCCACCTTCGACCGGCTCGCGTTGCCGGAACGCCGTCGTCGGGCTCGCCGTTGCCCAGACGGCCTCGGTCAGATCGCCGTCCAACTGAATCGGCTCGGCTTCGGTGACCCGGACGGCTTCGAGCCTGAACGGGGCCGGACGGTTGTCAGGCGCGGGCGACTGGTGGGCCAATGTGATGGCGGTTGCCTGAACCGCGACGACCAACGCGAGCGCAAGAGGCCATGCGTCGGAAGCCGATGACCATCGAGGGCTTAGACGAAGTCAGCGTGGGAAAGGTTGAGAGCTTGCCTGGTCCCGCCGAGTCGATGGACAATCCCCGTCCGTCCCGGAAGGAGCGCGCAAATGAGAAGTCGACGTGGCAGTCGGGTAGTGCGGTTGGCCCTGGCGGCCGTGACTGCGGGTCTCCTCGCCGCTTCCTGCGGCGGCGGCGGGCGCGTGGACGAACCGGCTTCGCCGGGCGCATCACGGAAAGCGCTTGGCGCGGGAGAAGGCGCTGTTTCGATTATCGCGTGGGCCGGTTATGTCGAGCGCGGCGACACCGACAAGAGTTACGACTGGGTCACCGGCTTCGAGCGAGACACCGGATGCAAGGTCAGCGTGAAGGTCGCGGCTACCTCGGACGAGATGGTGGCCTTGATGAACGAGGGCGGCTTCGATCTGGTCACCGCATCGGGCGACGCGAGCCTCCGTCTGATCTCTGGCGGGCGCGTGCAGGAAACAAACACATCGCTGGTTCCCGGCTGGAATCGCCTGGATCCGCGGCTCAAGGACGCGCCGTGGCACACCGTCGGCGGCAAGCATTACGGTGTGCCGTATCAGTGGGGATCGAACGTGCTCATGTACAACACGACGGTATTTCCGCAGCCGCCGACCAGCTGGAACGTTGTGTTCGACGAGATGACATTCCCGGATCGCAAGTCGAACCGCGGCCGGGTGCAGGCATTCGACGGCCCGATCTACGTTGCTGACGCAGCGCTCTATCTCAAGCATCATCGGCCCGAGCTGGGAATTCAGGATCCGTATGCCCTCGATCGCAAGCAGTTCCAGGCAGCCATCGAGCTGCTCAGGCAGCAGCGGAAAATCGTGGGCCGCTACTGGCACGATGCGGGCATTCAGGTGGACGACTTCGTGAACGAAGGCGTCGTCGCGTCGAGCTCGTGGCCGTTTCAGGTGAACCTGTTGAGAAGCCGCAAATCGCCGGTGGCGAGCACGATTCCCGTGGAGGGCGCAACCGGGTGGGCCGATACGACCATGATGCATGTCGACGCGCCGCATCCCAACTGCGCGTATCGATGGCTGGATCATTCGATCGCGCCGAAGACGCAGGGCGATCTGGCGGCCTGGTTCGGCTCGGTGCCGGCGACGCCGGATGCGTGCATGGGCAACAGCCTGCTCGGCGAGCGCGGCTGCGAAACCAACGGGGCGGGCAACTTCGAGCGGATCGCGTTCTGGCGAACGCCGGTGGCCAATTGCGGAGGTGGCCGCGAGTGCGTGCCGTACCACGAGTGGGTGACGGCGTACATCGCCGTCATTGGCGGACGATGACCCGCGGACGCCTCCGCGTTCGGGCCGTGTGACGAGCGGGTCGCCAGCCGTCCGGTTCTCGCGCGTCTCCCGTCGGTTTGGTGACGTGGTCGCGCTCGACGAGCTGACCCTCGACATCCTCGAGGGCGAGTTCTTCGCCATCCTCGGACCGTCCGGCTCCGGGAAGACAACCTGTCTGCGGCTCGTCGCGGGGTTCGACCGGCCCACATCGGGATCGATCGAACTGCACGGCGTGCGGGCCGACGACCAGCCGCCGTACGCTCGCGACGTCAACACGGTCTTTCAGGACTACGCGCTCTTTCCGCACATGACCGTGGCCGACAACGTCGGCTACGGCCTGATGATTCGGAAAGTGCCACGGGCCGCCCGCACCAGCCGGGTGGCCGAGATGCTCGAGCTCGTCCGGTTGCCCAACGTCGGAGCCCGTCGCCCCTCGGCGCTCTCCGGCGGCCAGCGCCAGCGCGTGGCGCTCGCGAGAGCGCTTATCAATCGGCCACGCGTTCTGCTGCTCGACGAACCGCTCGGCGCGCTCGATCTCAGACTGCGCCAGCAGATGCAGGTAGAGCTGAAATCGCTGCAGCAGCGGCTGGGAATCACGTTCATCCACGTGACGCACGACCAGGACGAGGCGCTGGCCATGAGCGATCGAATTGCCGTGGTCCGCGACGGCCGGCTCGAGCAGGTCGGCACGCCAACCGAGGTGTACGAGCGTCCGGCCACCGCATTCGTGGCCGACTTCCTCGGCCAGTCGAATCTGCTCGACGGCGCGATTGTGCGCGAGCTGACAGGACAGGACGGGGCGATCTCGATTCGGCCTGAGAAGATTGTGATGCGATCGGCCGGCGCCGAGGCGCCACCGGGATGGTGCCGGGCCCTGGGGCGGATCGACGACACGCTCTATCTCGGAAGCCACCGCCGATCCGTCGTTCGCCTCGATGCGGGCCCGTCGCTGATTGTCATCGAACCGACCGGCGAGAGCCGATCGGCCGGCGA
Organism: uncultured Acidobacteriota bacterium; assembly: GCA_963817395.1. Lineage (GTDB taxonomy): Bacteria > Acidobacteriota > Vicinamibacteria > Vicinamibacterales > CAVPJW01 > CAWGYQ01. Next base: position 733,052 of record CAWFOC010000004.1, read on the forward strand.
TGATTCCGAGAGCGCGCGTCGCGTTCTGTTGTGCTGGGATCCCCGGCACAACTGGCCCGTCGGGAACTCCTGATGAGTGCGACGCACAGAGATGGAATGGAGGGCGGCGTCGGCCGTCGGCTGTCGGCGTTTCTTCACAGCCGTCCGGCGCTCGGCACCGCCCTGCTGATCGCCCTTCCGCTGGCGTGGCTGGTCGTCATCTATCTCGGGTCGCTGCTCGCGCTCGTCGTCCAGAGCTTCTACCATCTCGACGGGTTCACTGGACAGATCGTCCGGCGCTTCGGTCTCGACACCTATCGAGATCTTCTGACCCCCGCCAATCTCGATATCGTGCGGCGGACGATCGTCATGGCTGCGCTCGTCACGCTGACCGACATCGTGCTTGCGTTTCCGCTGGCGTACTACATGGCCCGCTACGCGGGAAAGTCACGGGCCGTGTTCCAGCTCGCGGTCCTCATGCCCCTGTGGTCGAGTTACCTGGTCCGCGTGTATGCGTGGAAGCTGATTCTGGCGCGCGAGGGCGTGGTGAGCTGGATGGTCGGTGGTCTTCATCTGAGCTGGGCGCTCGACGGACTGCTCGCCCTGCCGTGGGTTGGCGGGCCGTCATTGTCGGTGTCGCCGCTCGGAACGTTCGTCGCCTTCGTGTATGTGTGGCTGCCCTTCATGGTGCTGCCCATCGCCGCAAGCCTCGAGCGCGTTCCCTCTTCGCTTCTCGAGGCGTCCAGTGATCTCGGGGCACGGCCGAGCCAGACCTTTCGTCGCGTCGTTCTGCCGCTGGCGCTGCCGGGGGTGGCGGCAGGATCGATCTTCACGTTCTCGCTCACCCTTGGCGACTTCGTCGTTCCCAACACCCTGGGCAACTCGAGCCTCTTCCTGGGACAGGCGGTGCTGGCGCATCAAGGCACGGCCGGCAACGTGCCCCTCGCGGCGGCGTTCACGGTGGTGGCGATGGCCATCATGGCGGTCTACTTGACGGCCGCCCGTCGGGCAGGGGCGTTTGACGCGCTCTGAGAACGAGCGTCACCGGGCCCCGCTGGCACTCCGCGCCATGGTGGCCGGCGTGCTGACATTTCTGCACGCGCCCTTCGCCTTGATACTGCTCTACGCGTTCACGACCGAAGACGCCTCCTATCAGTTCCCGCCGCCCGGCTTGACTCTCCGCTGGTTCGTGGTGGCATGGCACCGAGAGGACATCTGGGATGCGCTCGCCTTGTCGCTGCAGATTGCGGTCGTGTCGACGGGGTTCGCTCTGGTACTCGGAATACTGGCGGCGGCCGCCGTGCACAGAAGCCGCTTTGCCGGCCGCGAGATCGTGTCGTTCATGCTGATCCTGCCAATCGCGCTGCCGGGCATCGTCACCGGTATTGCGCTCCGATCGGCAATGGGCCTGATCGGGCTGCCGTTCAGTTTCTGGACCATCGTGATCGGGCACGCCACCTTCTGTACTGTCGTCGTGTACAACAACGTGCTCGCCCGGTTTCGGCGGATCGGCCGATCGCAGGTCGAAGCGTCCATGGATCTGGGTGCGTCGGGGCCCCAGACCTTCAGGTATGTGGTGTTGCCCGGCCTCGCAACGGCGCTCGTGGCGGGCGCCATGCTGGCATTCGCGCTTTCGTTCGACGAGATCGTGGTCACCACATTCACGGCCGGCCAGCAGCAGACGCTGCCGATCTGGATGTTCAGCCAGCTTGTCCGCCCCAGGCAGCGGCCCGTCACCAACGTGGTGGCGGTCTTCGTGGTCGCGATCACTGCCGCGCCAATCCTGCTGGCCTACTATCTGACACGCGGCACCGCAGCCGCAGGCCCTGGTGCGCACTGAACCTGCCGCTCACCGTGGTGGAGCCACCCGATCGATGAACGTCCCGATCGCGCGCCGATACTGATCCCGATTGGCGACGCGCAGGTCGTTGTGGTCCGCGCCGGCAATTGTCGCGAACGTCTTCGGCGCCCGGAGGCCGTCGTACAGCTCTCGTCCGACCTCGAGTGGTATCGTCCGGTCCCGATCCCCGTGCACCACAAGCACCGGACGGTCGAAGTCGCGAAGGAATTCGGCCGCGGGGAAGCGGTAGCGCGAAAAGACCGAGAGCGCCCGCAGAATCGGGGCACCCGCGAGGACCGCGTTCAAATCAGGGAACGGCGTTTCGAGCACGAGCGCGTCCGGACGGCGCACCGTCGTGGCATAGGCAGCGAAGCAGGTGCCGATCGAACGGCCCCAGTAGATGACCGGGATACCGGGCTCGTACCGCCGGCTCCAGAACTCCTGAAGGACAGCGTCGGTATCGCGATAGAGCCCCGCTTCGGTGGGAGATCCCGAGCTTTCGCCGTACCCCCGATAGTCGAACGCCAGGAGGCTCGCGTTCAGGTCCGCGAAATCGAGATATGCCGGCAGCCAGACCGAGAGGTTACCCCCATTGCCGTGCCAGAAGATCACCTGCGCCCGCGGGTGCTCGACAGGCATGAACCACGCCTGGAGCGTCTCGCCGTCAGCGGTTGGGATGTGAACGGTTTCGAAATGGCGCCCGGCGCTCCGTGGCGTTTCCTGTGTGCCCTTTTCGGGGAAGAAGGCGAGTGCCGGCTCGATATACACCACCGCCGCCTTCAGAACGGCGACCGAGACGACGAGGATGAGCAGGCTCCAGAGAACAAGGCGCATGGGTGCAACAGGAACGTAGCGATGATCGGCAAGCTCACTAAGTGTGTCGATTCTGGTGCAACGCGCTGTTGCCCGCAAGAGTCGGATATCAAAGCGACTGGCGTCGCTGATAGGCTCATCTCCGAGCCATGCGGTACACGGTCGAGGTCTTGCCCTCAGGGCCCTTCGATGCCGAGTGGATGCGCGCCTTTCTCGCGCCGCGTTTGGTGCCTGCGCTCGAGGTCCTCGCCGACGGCGAGTATCGACGGTCGTTGCGAGTTGACGGACATCCCGTCGTACTGAGGATCCGCTTTGATCAGGTTCCCTCGCGACCGGCAGTCCTGGCGAGTGCCTCGCCCAGGATGGACCCACGTGTGCTCGAAAAGCTCATCGTCGATTTCTTCGATCTCCGTGCGGACCTCGAGGCCTTCAGCCGGGCGATACGCGGTGATGTTCGATTCGCACGACTCGTGAGCAGGCACCCCGGTGTGCGGCTGCCACGCTACCTCGATCCGTTCGAAGGGATCACGCGTGCCATCCTTGGTCAGCAGGTCAGCCTTTCGGCCGCGCGGACGATGGTCAACCGGCTCGTCGAGCGATACGGCGAGCGCATCGATCGCGAGTGGCGAGCCTTTCCAACTCCACAGGCCGTGCAGGGTGCGGGCATGCGCGGCGTTCGATCGATCGGCTTGACGGCTGCCAAGGCTCGCAGCGTGATCTCGGTTGCGGAGGCGAGCCTCGATGGACGATTGAATTGGTCGCGTCTCGCAGGGGAGGCGCCCGACCGGGCCCAGGCGACCCTGGAGACGCTCGATGGTGTGGGCCCGTGGACCGCTGCGTACGTCCGCATGAGGGTATTGGGCGATCGCGATGCGTTTCCGTCTTCGGACCTCGGGGTCATGAAAGCGGTCGCGAAGTTGTTGCGCCAGCAGTCTCCGGTTCGTCCGCCGCAGGTGGCAGGCAGAGCGGAGTGCTGGAGGCCATGGCGAGCGTATGCGGTGCTCCATCTCTGGACGTCGCTCCAGGCGACGCCCCACTCCTCGCGCGAAGAGCAGCTGGCGGGAAATTGATGGAGTGGGCGACATGACCGAACCGGCGGGCACGATTGTCGAGCGACTCTCCGCGGTGGACTGGCAGGAGGCCGAGCGAGCGCTCTGGGAACGCGGATACGCGCGTACACGGCCGCTGCTGACAGACGCAGAATGCGCGTCGACCATCGCCCTGTATCACGACGAGGCGCGGTTTCGGAGCCGCGTCGACATGGTGCGGTACCGGTTCGGCCGCGGTGAGTACAAGTACTTTGCGGCGCCGCTTCCGCCGCTGGTCGACCAGCTTCGCGCGCATCTCTATCCTCGTCTGGCCGGGGTTGCCAATCGGTGGATGGAAGCCCTCGACCAGTCCGAACGGTATCCCCCGACGCTCGCCGAGTTTCTGGCGCGGTGTCATGCGGCAGGCCAGACACAGCCGACACCACTCATGCTGCGCTATGAGGAAGGGGGCTACAACTGCCTCCATCAGGATCTGTATGGCGCGGTCGCGTTTCCGCTGCAGGTGGTTGCGTTCCTCAGCCAGCCCGGAGCGGACTATTCGGGCGGCGAGTTCGTGCTGGTCGAGCAGCGTCCACGGGCACAATCGGCGGTGGAGGTGATGGCCGGCCGCCGGGGCGAGCTCGTCATGTTCACGACCCGGGTGCGTCCTGTGGCCGGTCACCGCGGGCACTACCGCGTCAACATCCGCCACGGCGTGAGCCGCGTGCACAGCGGCATTCGACACACGCTCGGCATCATTTTTCACGACGCACGATAACGCCCGGAGCATCTGCTCGCCGCCACACCGTGACGATGGGCGGTGGCGAGCCATTCTCGTTCGAGCGGACGTGCCCGCCCGGCACACCGACGCCCGACGCATTCGGCTTCTGGGAGCCCGGCTTATACTTGTTACGCCGATGTCAGTGTCCAACGGGCTCGCCGGGGAGCCAGGAACAACCGGTGGTTGCTGCTGCTGGTGTGTACGGCGTTTGTGAGCGCCGGTCCTCAGTGCACGAACGGGTCAGCCGACTCCGCTCAGGCGCCGACCTCGCCGTCAGCGTCCGATGAGTCCGCCATCCTCGCCGATTCTTCGATCAAGTACGAATCCTCTGGTGGTCTCGCGGGGTTCTTCTCGGGCGCGTTACTGGAGGCGAGGAACGGTATGGTGTCGGTCGAGTATCGGCCGCCGTTCGGCCGGGCATCCTCGGAGCCCCGTCGCGCGACGCTTGGCCCGCACGTCTATCTCCAGCTCTGGAGGGAGATCGATCGTGCCGGTGTGCGATCCCTGCCTTCGACGGGCGAGCCGAATCCTCGCGGTGCCGACCGCATTCGGAATGTGTTCGAGGCCCGACTCGGTTCGGCTGCGACGGAGCTCATCTGGATGGACGACGAGCCTCCTCTGCAGCCTCCGGGGCTTCGAACGCTGGCGACCAGCGTGCTGGACACGGCCCGCAAGGCCGCGGGCGAACGGTGACTCCGGCTCGACCATGAGGAAGTCGTTCGCGAAACCATCGACCATCGAGGGCTCACTTCAATTGGACGACCACACAGTGAGCACATCCTCCGATCCACAAACTGGCCGGCGCCATCCTCATCCTGGCTCTTGGGACGTCGCTCGTTTCGTCCACGCCGTTTACCGATGAGCTGTGGGCCGCGAACCGTGACGTCTACGAGCAGATCCTCCGGCACCCTTTCCTGCGAGGCATGACCGACGGGACGCTCAAGCGCCAGACCTTTGTCCGGTACCTGCTGCAGGATGCGTATTACCTGCACGAGTTTGCGGATGGCCTCAAGGCCGCGGCCGCCAAGTCGCCGCGGAAGGATTGGGCCGATCTGTTGACCGAGCATGCGAACGACTCGCTCGCGGAGGAGCTCCGGCTTCACGAGAGCGTCTTCAAGGAGTTCGGCGTTTCACGCGAGGACATCGACACCGTCGAGCCGCTGCCCGATGCGTTCGCTTACACGAGCTTCATCCTGGCGGCGACCCACCGGGGGACGTTCGGAGAAGCGATGGCGGCGGTCTTGCCGTGCTATTGGATCTATCTCGAGGTGGGACGGGAACTGAAGAAGCAGGGATCGCCCGATCCCATCTACCGGAAATGGATCGATGCGTATGGCTCCGCTGAGTACGCCAAGGCCGTCGATCAGGTCCGGGCAATCGTCGACGAGGTGGCGCGCCAGGCAAGCCCGGCCGAGCTGGAGAGCATGCGTGAGCACTACCGCCGGGGCAGTCGCTACGAGTGGATGTTCTGGAATGCGGCGTACGATCCGAAGCCCTGGCCGCCGGTCCATTGACGGTGCAGGTTGAGCTATTCAGGCTTCCGGGTTGGCTCCCCGATCGCCTCGCGACGAAGTTGCGGAAAGACCTTGCTCACTTTGTTCAGCACGTAGTCGCCGTAGGTGCCACTGAAGTCGTGCACGCTCACGTGGTCCCACCGCTCCCGGCGGTCGCTCTCGATGAAGCGATCGTCGGGCACGTCGATAGGCTTGATCTCGGCATCGAAATTCGGATCGAAAAAGAACGGAAACGACAGCCGATCGCGGCGGGCCGCATTGCGGGCCCGATGCGGAGTGGACCGGTAGAGCCCGCCAGTCATCCGGTCGAGCATATCGCCGATGTTGCAGATGAAAGACCCTGGCAGCGGAGGCGCGGCAACCCACTCGGATTTCGATTTCACCTGAAGCCCGCCGGCGTCATCCTGTCGCAGGATTGTGAGAAGCCCGTAGTCGGTGTGTTCGCCGACACCCCACTGCGGTTCGAGCGGAGCGTCATGAGTCGGAGGATAGTTGAAGATACGGAACAGCGTCAGCGGATCGCGCGTGTAGCGATCGGCAAAATACGACGCTTCGAGGCCCAGGCTCAACGCGATTCCCGACATGAGCGTGTGGCCCAGCTGAGTCATCGCGGCCATGTAGGCCAGGACCACCTCACCGAACTCCGGCATGGTGCTGGGAAAGAGGTTCGGTCCGTGCAGCGGCAGGCCCGCCCGCACCTTCGGATGGTCCGCGCCAAGCTCCGTCCCGAAGTAGATGCCTTCCTTCTGGTCCGGCTTGCCGGATGTCAGCTCGTTGCCGACCGGGAAGTAGCCTCGCCACGCACGGCCGCCCCGCGCCATCGCGATCTCCATCTTGGTCGCCAGATCCTGCGCGAAGAACCTGCGGCTCAGCGTTTCGAGCCGGTGCTGCAGGTCTTCGTCCACACCGTGCCCGACGATGTAGAAGAAGCCACAGTCGCGGCAGGCGCGCCCGATGTCGCGCGAAGCCGAGTCAGGGTCGGCCGCTGACACCAGGGGCTCGATGTCGACAATGGGAACGCCAGAGGAAGCCGCGCTGGGATGTGGCATGTTGCTACTTGACGCCCTCAATCGGGGCCAGAAGATCCTCCAGAAAGAAGGCGGACAGGGCAGCGCGGCCAGTGACGCCCGCCTTGGAATAGAGCGAGCGCGCTTGCGCGCGCACGGTGCGTTCGCTCGTCGCGCGCACGCTCGCAATTTCCTTGAGACTCAACCCTTTTACCAGGAGCAGGGCCACTTCGCGCTCGGCTTCGGTCAGGTTCCACCGCGAGAACTGACTTTCGATCGCTTCCCCAAGCCCGTTCAACAAGGTGCGCGCCTCTGACCTCCAGCGCTGCCCCTGCGCCCGTGCGATCTCGAGATCGTGAATGAGCGTCAGGTGTTCGTCGCGCTGGCGGCCAGCCAGCAGGAAGAGCACCGCCAGGCCCACGCTCGTCAGCACGGCGGGGACGATCCCGACGAGCTCCAGCGCGATGTCAAGCGCCGACAGAGCGGGTTCCTCGTACAACTCGAGGGCCACGAGCAACACGACCCCGATCGCGATGGACACGAGCGCCCAGACCTTTGTTCGTGCATCGATCAGATCGTGCATGGCCTCGCTCCCGGACGGCGACCAGTGTAGCCCCAGACGGCTGAAAAAGGGATCCGGCCGCCGTCCGTTTGCTAGGAGTGCGTCAGTGTCAGAGGCCCGTGGCGAATACGAGCCGCAGATTCTTCTCGCGCACCAGACCGATGCCCGGGGCGTAGTACTTGAACTCCTTCACACCGGGTTCGAGCGGCGTCGACTCCTCGGTCTTCAGACACCGGAACGTGCCGGCAGGCGTCTTCTGCACGGAATCGAGGCTCACGATCTCGGCGCGATCGAGCGCCACCTTCGGCGCGATCTCCTGGAAGTATCTGGCACCGATGAGCGCGGTGCCCGGCATGATCACGCCTGGATTGCGCGCCCGCGACGCCAACCCGCCAGGCCCCTTCGTGGCTCATCGTGCCATCTTCCTCGAAGATGTTCACGTCCTCTCCGAGGTAGATCACGTTGTTGTTCCGTTTGCAGATGACAAAATAGTTGAGCGAGACTTCGACCAGCCTGCCGCCAATCATTTCGCGTTCCTCGACGATTGCGGCGGTCAGCCCGGCGATCTGGATCGTCTGAGGCAGCACGAGAATCTGCAGTGCCGCCGGCTCCCCATCTTCGACGCCCGTCAGCAGCAGGCGATAACCGGGCTCGAGGATGAAGTAGGGGTTGCGTCCTCGAGACGCGAACCCGCCACAGGTGTTGAGCTGGAACGAGCTGGTGAAGGCCGGCTGGTGCGCATGGATGACGTCCGGCGGCATCAGCGCAATCCAACCGAACACCATGAGCAGGCATACGCTCCGTGGCCACAGTGAAGCCATCGGTCCTCCTGGTCAAGGGAGTCGGACCGGATCGCCAGTCCTTCCGGCGGCCGGTGGACTCGTATGCCCGCGAGTGTGGCGAGGGGGAGCGTCGGCGTCTATTGTCGGAAGGGCGTAATGATCAGCGGATGGCCATCCGGACGGAGTTCCGTGCCCTCCGTATTGGCGCGCATGACGTACGACGGGGCCAGAGGCGGCCGGCGTGAGATCCCGCAGCGGGTTGCCCGTGTTGAGGCGTGGGATCGTGGTCCCCAGGTGTTGAGGCGGGATCGGCGCGGGCGCTCGCTGCCGGTTCACCAGGCCGGCCGTACACAACAAGAGCCTGTCCACCGCACGGCGGACAGGCTCTTCAGAATCGCGATTGAGTGAGTGTTACGGCTTCTGGCTGCGGCGCCGGCGGCGAGCAGAGGCTCCGAGACCCAGCAGGCCCGTTCCGAGCAGTACCATGGACGCCGGCTCGGGGACTGGGATTTCAACGTTTCCTCCCTGGACGTTGATATGCGAACAACGCGCCGAAGGGATTCTCGTTGTATCGTCGCGCTTAGGCCGACCTGGAAGAACTGCAGAGGACAGTGTGTTGCCCCGGCCGCCCAGTGAATCGCGAGTGGTCTGAGGTATGGTAGTCCTCGCCAGGCTCGCACCCAATTGTGGCGTTGGCGCAGGGGCCGGTCTGGGTGGAAGTTTGCGGCTATTCGTCAGAAGCCGTCGACCACACTCTCGCCGTGTCATCGGCCCAGAGTCCAGATTGAAAACGTGAGCGGATGCCAGGTTGTATCCAGCAGTCAGCTCGAAAATGACCAACTGACCGGTGAGGTTCGGGTCGCCGCCGATATTTCGGGAGGGTGTCGAGGACGTCGTCAAGCAGTCTTACTCGGGGCCAGCATGGTGCCGCCGTTCCCTCCGATTCCTGTGTTGGCGTAGGAAATCCACTGGGCGCCGCCCACAAACGGGTCGCTGCCAGGGGTCGGCCGGCGTGATCATCTCGGTGAAATCATCGAGCCCTGGTCCGAGCGCCAGATACGTCACTGATCGCGCAGGGCTGATTGCCCGGAATTGCCAAACACCAGGCAGCATTGGCACCCGCCAGCGCGGGCGATGCACTACACAGCAAGATCAGGACGAGGGCTCGGAAGAACGAATCGCTTTGTCATGATGGTCACTACCTCTTTTATCAACACGGCCCCTTGGGCTTCAATCGGCGCGACCCTCAGGGCGAGTCATCCCGTCGCTTCGCGTACTCCGCGGCCTCGTGGGCGGTCTTGCCGTCGACGAGAGAGAGTATCGCTAGTCGCTAGATTCTCGTATTGACTGAGGTCACCAGCGACGGTCGAGCCGGGCATTCCGGTCGGCTAAGTGATAGCAACCTTGCTGCCAGACGAACTCACTCTAGCCGCATATTCTGGAGCGGAGCCTAAACCCCTGTCAATACCTACCTTTGCCCACTTTTTCCTACTTTTTCACTGTTCGCCCAAGGCGGTGCCCCCGTCGCCCCCAAGGCGGTCGCTCCAGCTCGTCCGGTGTCTCGAGCACTTTGTTCCAGGAAAGTGACCGCCAGGGAGACTTTTCGTCTCCATTTTTGACGGTATGCACGAGCTTGGGGAGTCCGGATTGTTCAGACCGATCGGTCTGGACCGCCACCCCCAATCGTGGCACCATGACGCCGCCGGCCGGCGTCTGGGCCAGATGCTTCGCCGGGGAGACTCATGCGGCGTCTCGTGGTCGTCGCGTTCGTCGGTGCTCTTGGCGTCGCCGGGACCGCTCAGGAACCCCCGCCACCACCTCCGGCTTCCCAGCAACCGCAGCAACCGATCTTTCGTGCCGGCGTCGATCTCATCGAGATCGACGTTGGGGTCGTGGACGATCGCGGACGCCCCGTGCGCGATCTGCTCGCGCCCGAGTTCACGGTCACCGTCGACGGCCAGCCGCGGAAGGTCGTGAACGCGGAGTTCATATCGCTCAGGGGACCGGACGGCCCCGCGCGCCGCAATGCCGTGCAGTCGTCCGAAGCCGTGGCGAGCGCGAACACCGAGAAGGTACGAGGCCGTCTCGTGATGATCGCCGTCGATCGCGAAAGCATCGGCTTTGGCAACGGACGCAATGCGACGCGGGCCGCTGCCGCGTTCCTCGACAAGCTCGGCGCCAACGATCGCGTGTCTTTCCTCACCGTGCCCCAGCCGGGCCCGTTCGTGGACTTCACGTCGAATCACGACCGGGTGCGCACCGAGCTCGAACGATCCGTGGGCATCGGGCGCACGCCGAAGGGCACGCAGATGAACATCGGGATCCACGAAGCGCTCGTGCTGATTCGTGGGTACGACCCCCGGCTGGAGCGCGAGCTGCTGCAGCGCTTCTGCGGGATGTTCCAGCCGGGCTCGGCCGCGTATCTCGATTGCGTGGTCGACGTGAATTCAGAAGCGTTGAGCATCGTGCAACAGGTCGAGCATCAGCAACAGCAGTCGATTCGGACCCTGACGGCGATTCTGGAAGCGCTGGGCGAGGTCGAAGGACCCAAGTCGCTGGTCTGGATCTCGGAGGGGCTCATCGTCGACACGGGAGCGTCCGAGCTGACCGGGCTCGATCGCCTGGCGGCCGCAGCCAACACGACCCTGCATGTCATCCTGCTCGACGTCCAGCTTTTCGATGTCAGCGAACAGCAGCGATCGCCGACGGCGATGCTGGATCGCGACCTCCAGGTGCGCGGTCTCGAGACGCTGGCGGGCTACACGCGAGGTGCGCTCTACCGCGTCAGCGCCGGCGCCGAGTTCGCCTTCGACCGGATCGAGGAAGAGACGTCGGGTTACTACCTGCTCGGGGTCGAGTCGCTCGCGAGCTGACGTCGACGGAAAGCGGCACGACCTGAGGGTGTCGGTCCGGCGACAGAACACCACCGTGCGCGCGCGCCGCGAATTTCGGGTGCGACTCGAGAACGCGCGCAACCTGCAGAGTCCCGAGGACGCCATCGCCAGAGCGCTGCGCTCGCCCTTCGCGGCCACCGAACTGCCGCTGAGAATTGCCACCTACGCGTACAAGGGTGCCGGCGAGTCGAAGGCGCAGGTCGTCATCGCGTCCGAGATCGAGCAGGAAGCGATGCCCGATTCCACCGACGTCACGCTCGGCTACATGCTCAACGATCCCGACGGCAAGGTCGTGTTGAACAACGTGCAGAAGGCCGCGCTCGTGCCCGGTGAGGGACCTCGCGGGGCGGTGTTGCAGCACACGGCGCTGCTCACGGTTGAACCTGGCCGCTACACGCTCAAGCTCGCGGCCATCGACGGCCGAGGTCGCCGCGGAAGCGTCGAGCATTCGCTCGAGGTCTGGCAGATGGCGGGAGTGCCCTTTGCGGTCAGCGACCTGATGCTGGGCGAGGCGCCGACGCGTCGCGGCGAGCCGCTCCAGCCTCACGTGGAGGCGTGGCTCACGACCGACCAGCTGGGCGCCTATCTGGAGGCCTACGGCAGCGATCCGGCATCGCTCGACAATCTCGCGGTCCGGCTCGAGGTGGCCAGGGATCTCTCGGGCGCCTCACTCGCCTCGGTGACGGGGTCGGTCGGGAAGCCCGCTGACGCGAATCGGCGGGTGCTCACCGCGGTGATCCCTGTCGGGAAACTCACGCCGGGGCGGTATCTCGCTCGTGCCATCGTCACGCGCGGCGACGAGAAGGTGTGGGAATCAGCCCGGCCCTTCCATGTCACGCCGGAATCGACGACCTCGGGACTGGCCGCGCTGATTCCCGAGACGTTGAAGAAGACGCCGTTCAGTCGTCAGGATCTGCTGACACCGGAGGTGCTCGGCAAGTCCATGGACGTTTTCGAGCAGGGACGACCCTCGCTGGCGGCGACCATTGCCCGTGTCCGCAAGGGAGAATTCACCGGTGCGGCGCGCAAGGCCTTCGATGCCAATGATCAAACCGCGTCGATGTTCCTGCGCGGGCTGGAGCTCTACGCGGCTGGCGATCTCAATGGCGCCGCCTCGCAGTTGAGCGACGTGCTGCGCACCGTGCCGGATTTTGCCCCGGCGGCGCTGTACTACGGAGCCTGCTTTGCGGCCGGGGGCCGCGACCGCGAGGCCATCAACTCGTGGCTTGGCGCGGACGCGAGCAAGGAGCTGCTGCCTCTGGTGTACACGCTCACCGCCGACGCGCTCGTTCGTCTGGACGACCGCGAGCAGCTCGTGGCCCTGCTCGGTCAGGCCGTCGCCGACTGGCCGCAGGAGGACGGATTTCGGTGGCGGTTGGCGCAGGCCTACGCAGTCCAGCGTCGGCACAAAGAGGCCTTTGTCACAGTCGAGCCCTATCTCACGCGGCATCCCACCGATCAGACGGCACTGTTCGTCGCCATCCAGGCCATCTACGGCGCTCATCTGGCAGGCGAGCCGTTCCTGAACGACGCCGATGCCGCCGATCGTCTGACGAAGTACGCGAAGGCGTACCGCGCGGCCAAGGGTCCGCACGAGGCCGTCGTCGACGCCTGGGTGCAATCGATCACGGCTCCCGCCACGCGACCCTGATGGTTCCCGAATCGTCACGCTTGTGCGTCGGCGAACCCGGCGACGTCCGGCGGGGCCGGGATTGGCGCGAGCGAACCGGTCCGGTCGATTTCGATGCGGCGCGCCGATCACGGTTCCAGAGTGGGCTCGAATGCCGGCTGAAGTCCGCGACGGCACGTTCGGTCGGCGGCGGTTTCTCGCCGCGTGCGGCGCCGCCTTCGTCGCTGGCGCGAGGGCGCATGCTGGCGCGTCGGCTGTCGCGCAGTCCACGACGGCAGGTACGCTCGACCAGGCTGTCGGGGATCTGGTCATCGCCAATCGCGTCCTGGCACGCGAAGGCATTGTCGACGGATACGGGCACGTGAGCGCCCGCCATCCCGCCTCGCTGAACACGTTCCTGCTGGCGCGTTCGATCGCGCCGGAGCTGGTGACGCGAGACGACGTGATGGAGTACGACCTGGAAGGCCGGCCGCTCGACGCGCGCGGCCGGGCCTCGTACCAGGAACGATTCATCCACAGCGAGATCTACAAGGCCCGCCCCGATGTGCGCGCCATCGTGCATTGCCACACGCCATCGCTCATTCCCTTCTGCAACTCCAACGTCCCGCTCCGCCCGATGTTTCACATGAGCTTCTTCGTGGCCGAGGGGATTCCGGTCTTCGAGATCAGGACGGCGGCTGGCATGACCGACCTGCTCGTCAAGGATGCGGTGCTCGGACGAGCGCTCGCCGAGGCGCTCGGCCGAAAGCCTGCCGCCTTGATGCGAGGCCACGGCGCTGTCGTCGTTGCCGACTCCATTCCCACTGTCGTGGGGCGGAGTGTCTATCTGGACTTGAATGCGCGCATGCAGGCGCAGGCCATCGCGCTCGGAGGCAGCGTCACCTATGTGGATCCCGCCGAGGCCCGGCTGCGCGAAGGGCCCAATCCCTACGATCGATCCTGGGAGTTGTGGAAGCGGAAGGTGACGTCGCCAGGGCAGTAGCGCGGCTCGCGGGGCCGCAGCCTATGCGGACAAGCTGGCCTCGTGCTCTGAACGCAGAATCTTCGCGCCCGCGACCAGGGCGCAGAGCTTGCCGAACGCCACGTCCCGTGGCAGGTACTTCATTCCACAATCGGTCGAGACGACGATGTCCTCGGGCCGGACGAAGCTGAGCGCCCGGCGAATTCGCGCGGCCACGACGTCGGCGGTTTCGACGGTCATGTCCGACAGATCGATGACGCCCAGCAGGATCTTCTTGCCCGCGAGCCGGCTCAGCACCGAGCAATCGAGCTTCGATTGCGCCGTTTCGATGGACACCTGATGACAGGAACACTCGGCGAGCTCCGGCAGGAAGGAATAGCCCGACGGGCGCTCGTGGATGATGGCGGCGTAGCCAAAGCAGATGTGCACGCACGTCGTGCCTGAAACGCCGGCGAGCGCCCGATTGAGAGCCGTCAGGCCGTACTGCCGCGCCTTCTCCGGCCGCGCCTGCATGTAGGGCTCGTCGATTTGGACAACGTCGGCGCCCGCGGCAAAGAGGTCGTGGATTTCCGCGTTGACGGCGGCCGCGTAGTCGATAGCCGCTTCCTCGTCCGTCGCGTAGAACTCGTTCTGCGCCTGCTGAGTCATCGTGAACGGCCCGGGCACGGTGATCTTGATCTTCCGTGTCGTGTGCGCCCTCAGAAACCGCACATCATCGACCGTGACCGGGTGGCGGCGCCGAATCTTTCCGACGATACGCGGAACTGGATTGGGATGGCCGGATCGGTCGAGCGCCGTGCCCGGATTGTCGATATCGATGCCGTCGAGCGCGGTCGCAAACCGGTTGGAATAGCTCTCCCGGCGAATTTCACCGTCGGTGACAATGTCGAGCCCGGCTTCCTCCTGGGCGCGGATGGCCAGCAGCGTGGCATCGTCCTGCGCTTCGGCGAGAAACGCCTCCGGCACGCGCCAGAGCTCCCGGGCCCGCACCCGGGGAGGAAAACGCGCAGCGAGTCTCGTGCGGTCGATCAACCACTCTGGCTGCGGGTAACTGCCGACCAGCGTTGTGGGGAACAGCATCGAGCCTCCGCGTTGCGATCCGAGTTGGGGCGCTACGATCGTCGCTCGCGCCAGAGCCCGAGCGCTTTCTGTGCCGCCCGATCCGAGAAGCTGAAGAGCACCGCGTCGTCTCCGGCATCGTGCGCGGCGAGCGCCCAGGACGGCACGACGAAGACGTCCCGCGGTCCCCACGAGAAGGTCTGTCCGCGGATCGTGCTCGTGCCCGTACCCTCGATCGCGCAGTAGATCGTGGCATCGGTGGACTGATAGGGCGAGCCGCGAAAACCAGCCGGCAGGTATTGCAGAAACGCGGCCATCGTCGGCATCGGGTATCCACCGGTGGCCGGGTTCACATACTGCAGCTTGACGCCGTGACAGGCGTCGATCGGGCCATGTCGTGCCACGCGTTCCAGCGCGTCGCGGCTGCGTTCGTACGGGTAGGTGAAGACCGGCGCCGACTGGCGAGTCGGCGAGTACTCCACGGGCAGCAGATTGGCGCCGTACCGCGCGAGCGCATCGCCCTCCGGGTGTGCGATTGGCTGGGTCTCCTCCGGATGATGATCCGAGAAGCTCGTGTCGAAGGCATTGACGATGGGGACATCGAGACCGTCGAGCCAGATGGCCGGTCCCTTGCCGGGGTTGCCGTGATCGTGGAAGGTCCAGGACGGCGTCAGGATGAAGTCCCCGGGCCTCATCGTGGTGCGTTCGCCTTCGACGGCGGTGTAGGCCCCGTCGCTTTCGAGCACGAGGCGCAAAGCCGACGCGGCGTGCCGGTGGCTGGCCGCAACCTCGCCGGGCAGCACCATCTGAATGCCGGCATAGAGGCTCTGGGTGATCTGCGACGCCCCCGGCAATCCGGGATTCTCGAGAACCAGCACGCGGCGCTCCGCCTCTTTCGCGGTAATCAGCCGTCCTGCTTCGATCAGGAGTGGGCGAATCTCGTCGTACCGCCACAACGCAGGCACACAGGCGCTACGCGGTTCCGGCGTGACCAGCTTGCTCAAGACCTCCCAGAGCGGCGCCGTGCTGCGCTCGTGCAGCCGCTCGTACAACGCTCGCCGTTCAGGCGTCGCTTCCGGTCGGACGGACGTCGGGTCATGCATGATGCGGATCCTCTGGATTCCTCACAGGGCGCGAACCGACACCGTCATGGTGCCGATGCGCTCGATTGACGCCTCGATGCGATCGCCCGGCACGATCGGGCTGACGCCTTCGGGTGTGCCGGTAACGATGATATCGCCGGGGTAGAGCGTGTAGAACGACGACGCGTACTCGATCAATTCAGGCACTCCGAGAATCATGTTTCGGGTGTTCGAGCTCTGCCGCACCTCGCCGTTCACGGCAATGCGCAGGTCCAGGTCGTTCGGTTCTGGAATCTCATCGGCGGTGACCAGCCAGGGTCCGAGAACGGTGTAGCTGTCGGGCGACTTGCGCAGACTCCGCTCTTCGGGGCCGCGGATCGTGATGTCGAGCCCGATCGAGTAACCCGCTACATGAGCGAGCGCATCGCGCCGTGACACACGCCGTGCCTCTTTGCCCATGACGACGGCAAGCTCCACCTCGTGGTCGTTCCGGCGTTCCAGCATGCGCAGCGCGATGCCCTGTCCGGGTCCGACGAGCGAGCTCGATGCCTTGAGAAACAACCCCGCCTGGTGAATGGGCTTGATCTGCGCCTGATGGTGAAGCTGCGGGTTGTCGAGGACCTCTTCGAGATGCTTCTGGTAGTTCACTGGCGCGCCGACGATCTTGCCGGGATTCGCAACCGGGCTCAGCAGCCGCAGGTCGTCGAGCCTCATCGGCGTGGACTGAGCGGCGACGGCGTCGAGGCGTGGCTTCAGGAGGTCGAGGTTGGCGATGACCACATCGAACGCCGGCAGAGGATGGCGATAGCTCGGCAACGCGTCCAGTACGGACGTCACGTCGCGCACGTGGTTTTCGTCCACTACTCCGAGACGATCGTTCCCGAATCGGCAGAGTCGCATGACGTGTCCTCGATAAATCGCGGCCTGTGGTCAGCCAGTCGGCCGCGGTGCCACGTCGCGCAGAGCGAGCATCGCGACCGCCGAGACGAGCGCCGGGACCGCAGCCGCGAGGAACATCTCCTGCGCGGTCCATCCGCGACGCATGAATTCACCTCCGAGGATCGGCCCGACGATGGCGCCGATCCGACCGATGCCGAGGCCCCAGCCAACACCGGTCGATCGGAGAGAGGTGGGGTAGTAGGTCGCCGCGAAGGCATTGATGCCCGGCTGACCGCCCACGACGCACCAGCCGGCGATGAAGACGACCAGGAAGAGCAGAGGGAACGGCAGGCTGGGGTGACCGATGGCCGCGATGCTCAAACAGGCACCAAGAAACGATGTCGTCAGGACGGCGACGAACCCGTGGCGTGGAATCAGCCACGCCAGGCCGAATGTACCGATCGTGCCTCCCACCTGCAAGATCGTCCCGACCAGCACCGCGGCCGACGTGGAATGCCCGCCGTCGCGGACGAGCGTGGGCAGCCAGCTGGCAAGGGAATAGAGATTCAGCAGGTTCATGAAGTTGGCGATCCAGAGCAGGATCGTGACCCGCGTCCGGCCCTCGGAAAACAGGTGCTTCACGGGAACACCGGTCCGGCCGTGCTCCGGCACGATGTACTCGGTCAGCGCGTCGGCCGGGACGGATGGGTCGATCCGCTTGAGCCAACGCCCGACCTGGTCGCGGTGCTTCCCTCGGAGCACCAGGAATTGGAGAGACTCCGGCAGCCACCAGTACATGGCGGCGGCGATGAAGAGCGGCACCGTGCCCCCGAAATAGAAGACCGAGCGCCAGCCGAAGGCGGGAATCAGCCAGGCCGCAACGAAACCGCCAATGGCGGCCCCGGCAGTGAACCCCACCGTGATGGACATCATGAGCGTCACGCGGAGTCGCTTGGGGCTGTACTCCCCGATGAGGGCCGTGGCGTTCGGCATGATGCCGCCAAGGCCGATACCCGAGATGAACCGCAGCACGAGCAGCTCGTTCACCGACGAGGCACGAGCGGTGGCGATCGTCAGGACCGAGAAGAACAGCGTGGCGACGATAATCACCGGCCGTCGGCCGACCCTGTCGGCCATCGTGCTGAAAAGCAGCGCGCCGATGAGCACGCCGAAATTCCCGGCTCCGAACACGGGCCCGAGCGCAGCATTGGGAATGTCCCATTCCCTGACAATCTGCGGAGCCACGTAGCCGAGAGCCTGGACGTCGAAGCCGTCCATGACGAGGCAGAGCAGACACAGCGCGAAGGTGCCCTTCTGGAGGGAACCGATTCGGCTATGGTCGACGATTCGCGCGATGTCGACTGGTTCCGCCGCGGTGCTGGTCATCCGTCGAAGAATTCCGTAGAGGCTGGCGCATTATGGTGACATCGTCAGGAGCTGACAAGTCTCCGCCGCGCACGCCGGACGTGATACCGTTTGCCGCAGACGCCGACGAGGGCCATGCATCGACCGACACATGACGAGATCGAACAGGCGGTCAGGCGCATCCTGGAGGCCGATCTGAATGTGAATCCCGAGGTGCTCGCTACGGCCGACGCCAGGACTCCACTGCTGGGGATGGGCATCGGTCTGGACTCGATTGAAGCGATGATTCTGACGCTTGGCCTCGAACGCGATCTGGCCATCAATCTCGCCGATGATGCGCTGACGACGGACTCGTTTCAGAGCATCGGCACACTGGTCGAATACGTCGGCCGCAAGCTCGTGGGGTCGACAACGTGAACGAGTGACGGACGTGGACGTGGGCGGCTTGCCCGATCGGCTCCGGAGCGTCGCGCGCACGCATGCCGGCCGTACGGCCGTGGTCAGCGATGATGAGAGTCTGACCTACGGCGCGTTGCTCGGCAGGGTGCAGGCGTCGGTCCGCGATCTTCGCGCGCACGGCGTCGGGCGTGGTGATCGAGTCGCCCTCCTGCTCGAGAACAGCCCGGAGTTCGTCATCGCCTACCTCGGCGCGCTCGCCGCCGGCGCCGTTGTGGTGCCGCTGAACCATCAGTACCGGCAGCTCGAGCTCCAGGCCATGCTCGACGAGTGCACTCCCTCGATCCTCGTGGCTCGTCCCGAGTCGAGATCGCTCTGTGAGGCGGTGGTCGCCGCCTGCGGGCGATCCTGCCAGGTGCGATACACCGAGCCATGGACCTCGTTCCACGGGGCCGACGAGGAAGCCGGTTGGCCGGCGGCGCCGATCGATGCGCACGCGCCAGTCATGCTCCAGTTCTCTTCCGGCTCGACGGGCCGACCCAAGCAGATCGCACGCACACACGCGCAACTCATGTTCGAGCTGGACGGGTTGACTCGCGCCGTGGGGCTGAGCTGCACGGATCGCGTTCTTGGCGCCGCGCCCTTTTCACACGTGAATGGACTGACGCGCAGTCTGCTGGCCAGCCTGTGGGTGGGCGCGTCGCTCTATCCGGTGGCCAGCTATGACCGGCATGCCACGGCCGATCTCATCGACCGCGCGCGCCTGTCAGTGTTCATCGCGGTCCCGTTCATGTTCAGCACGTTGGCGCAAACCAATTTTCGCCGGCCGCCCGATTTCTCGTCTCTGCGCCTGTGTGTCTCGGCCAGTGCGCCGATGCCTCAGAAGTTCAATCGCCTCTTCCACGAGAAGTTCGGCATGTACGTCCGGCAGCTCTACGGCTCGACGGAGACCGGCACCATCAGCGTGAACCTCGGCGCCGACATCGAGCACACGCTCGAATCGGTGGGAACGCCGCTCGACGGAGTCGTGGTCGACGTGTTCGACGATGATCGCCGGCGCATGGCGGCGGACCAGACCGGTGAGCTCGCCGTGTCGAGTCCAGGAGCGATCGCGGGTTACGCTGCGGCCGCCGCTTCGGATCAGGAGGCGTTTCACGACGGCTATTTCTTTACGGGCGATCTCGGGCGCAAGGACGCTGACGGCAACCTGTACCTCGTCGGGCGAAAGAAGTTCGTCATCAACAAGGGGGGATTCAAGATCGATCCGCGGGAAGTGGAGGAAGTGCTCGAGAGCCATCCGATGGTCGAGGAAGCCGTGGTCGTGGCCGCGCCCTCACCGTACGGCGACGACCGAGTAAAGGCCGTGATTGTCCGCCGAGGCGCGTGCACGGAAGCAGAGATCGCGGCGCACTGCCGCGGGAGGATCGCCGACTTCAAGGTCCCCAGCCTGGTCGAGTTTCGCGAGAGTCTGCCCAAGACCGCGACAGGCAAGATCCGCCGCGCGCTGCTCGTCGAGGGCGACCACGGCGCGTGATGTGGATCAGCGTTCGGGACCTGTACTACTTGACCGCGGTCGGACTCGGCGAGATGGCACGCTTTCCGGGTCTCCGTAAGATCGTCGTCGGTACGGCCGGACTCTGCGCCTATCACCTTTCGAGGAAGAAACGCCGTCAGATCGAAGCGAGCATGAGCCGCTCGCATCTGGCTGCCCTGGCCCCGGCCGAGCGGCGCCTGATCGTCCGGCGCGTGTTCCACGAGACGTGGCGGGAGATCCTGATGTGGTCGCAGTTACACGGATCGCTGCCGGAGATCGACGTTCACGGGCTCGAGCACCTGAGGGCCGGCCTGGCCCGCGGACGCGGTGTGATTCTTTGGGAAAGCAACGGCTTCGGCCGACGGCTGCTGTCGAAGCACGTGTTGTGGACGCGTGGCATCGAGGTACATCAGATTCACGGCCCGAACCGTTTCGGTGGGTTTCTGGTCCACGACGTTCGAAAGAGCACCGTCCGGCGTCTAATCAGCCGGTTCTTCGACGCCCACGAGATGCTCGTCGTCTCGGACATCGTCCGGCTGCCGCAGGGAACGGCACTGGCGCACACCAGACGGGTGATCGACCTTCTGGGCCGTAATGCCGTTGTGTGCATGCCGGGCGACGGACGAGTCGGTCACCGACTGATCTCACGCCAGCTTCTGGGCCGGCCCGTGCCGTTCGCGACCGGTGCCGCCAGTCTTGCCCGGCTGACAGGCGCGGCCCTCGTCCCCATGTTCTGTTTCGACGAGTCCAGCGGCCGCCCTGTGCTCGTGCTCGAGCCACCGGGTGACGTGCCGGCCACCCTGTCGCGTGAAGCGGCGGCGGCCGAGATCGTCCAGCACTTCGTCGATCGGCTCGCATATTACGTCGAGCGGTTTCCGGGGCAATATCGCAACTGGCACCTGATTGACGAGGGGCCGGATGGTGAGCGGCCGATGGAGGCCAACCCATGAGGCGCGACGAGGTGTTCGTGAACAGCGGGCGGCAGGACAGCGACTTCCAGTTCGACCGGAACGTGGCGTCGGTGTTCGACGACATGGTGCAGCGAAGCGTCCCGTTCTATCTGGAACAGCAGCAGATGATTCAGAACCTCGGCGCCACGTTCTGGATTCCGGACACGGTGGTCTACGATCTGGGTTGCTCCACCGGGACGACCCTGATCAATCTCGCCCAGGCGATTGGCGGCAGCGCTCGCTACGTGGGCTACGACAACTCCGAGCCGATGCTCGATCGCGCGCGGGAAAAGATCGAGGCGAGCGGCCTTGCGGACTGCATCACGGTCACCTCCGCCGATCTCAACCGCAATCTGGCGAATGTGTCGCTCGACAACGCCGGAGTCGTGACGATGTGCTGGACGCTCCAGTTCATTCGCCCGCTTCAGCGGGATCGTCTGGTGCGCCGGATTTCAGAGAGCCTCGCCCCGGACGGCGCGCTTCTCGTCACCGAAAAGGTCCTGACGAACCACAGTCACCTGAATCGCTTCTTCATCGAGGCGTACTACGAGCTCAAGAAACGACACGGCTACTCAGACCTCGAAGTCGTGCGAAAGCGCGAAGCGCTCGAAAACGTGCTGATCCCGTATCGCATCGACGAGAACCGTGAGCTGTTTCAGCGAAACGGCTTCGAGATTGTCGAGACGTTCTTCCAGTGGTACAACTTCGTCGGTTTCCTGTGCCTCAAGAGATCGCGCTAGCGTTTCCCGCGCGGCGTGAGTCTGCGCTCCAATGAGATCGAGACAGGTCTGGACGGTACTCGTCGAGGCCGTTCCGCCGAGCGTGCGCGGCTGGCTGCGGCATGTGCAGCGGACGCTTCGCCTCCAGGCGACGCCCACGGGCACGCTGGACTGGGGCGGATTGCGCCGCGTCTCACCCGTGAGTGCCGTATTCGGGCTCGATCGCGGACTGCCGATCGATCGCTACTACATCGAGCAGTTCCTGGCCGAGCACGCCGCCGACGTGCAGGGCCACGTCCTCGAGTTCGGGGACGATCGCTACATCCGGCAGTTCGGCGGCGGCAAGGTGACGCGCGTCGACGTGATCGACGTGGTGGCGAACCGCCCCGGGCAGACCATCAAGGCCGACTTGTCGCGCGCCGGGCACATCCCGTCCGCGACGTTCGACTGCATCATCTGCACGCAGACCCTGCAGATGATCTTCGAGATCCGCTCTGCCGTCGGTCATCTCGTACGCATCCTCAAGCCGGGTGGCGTCCTGCTGGCGACCGACCACGGCATCAGCCGGATTGCGCGCCGCGAGGGCATCGACCACTGGGGTGAATACTGGCACGTGACCAGTCAGTCCGCCCGCCGGCTGTTCGGAGAGGTCCTGCCACCCGCATCGATTCGGGTGTCGACCTATGGGAACGTGCTCGCCTGCGTGGCGTCGCTGCACGGACTGGCCGCGGGGGAACTCGAGCCCGACGAGCTGAGCTACGTGGATCCCCACTACGAGCTGATCGTGGCCGTGCGCGCCGTGAAGGAGCGAGCCTAGTCCACTGCTGTATTGAGCCCACCCAGGTCCGGCAGCGGACCGCCTTTCGGCGGCACGATCGGGAGCAGGATGTACGACGCCCGCTCGCCACCCGTATGAATCGTGTTGCTTCCGAGGTGATACACCGCAAAGTACTGCTGGTTGTCGTGTGGCAGCACATCAACTCTGATACGGCTGCCTTTCTGGAAGATCATGCTCGTTGCGCGGATCTCGACCTCGACAGGCACCACCTCGCCCGGCTCGAGCTTCTCCTCGGTGTCGTGCGTGTGGAACGGGCGGTCGGCGCGAGACAGCTTCGGATCCAGCCGGCGGTGCGACACCTTGAGCACACCATCAGAGACCGCCTCGACCGATCCATCAGGGTTCATCTTGCGCAAGCGGGCAAACACGTCGGCATCGTCCGTTTCGGAAGAGATCCACATCACGAGATTCACATGTCCCGTGATTTCCGTGTCTTCCGCCAGAGGTTCGGAGACGAAGGATGCGCCGGGTTCGTTGCGCGCCCCGCGAGCCGCCGACAGCGGCCCGCCGTCATAGGTCAGCACGCCCGGCGTCGGGGGCGCGGTCGTCGCGAGCTTCATGTCGTTGGTCGAGCCCTTCACCAAACCGCCCGATGGAGCCGCCGTCAGGAAATATTTGGTGTACTGCGTTCGCTTCAGAGGAAACTCGTCCTCGAATCGCCACCGGCATTCGGTCGGGCTCGATCGGACGCACAGCCGGACCGGCGGTTCACGCATCATGCCGGTATCGATCCCCTTGAGCCAGTGGTCGTAGAAACGGAGCTGCTCGGTTTTTCCTTCATCCGAGTAGAACTCGGTGAGTCGTCCACCAATGTGCACCCGGAGCAGCTTGTCCTTTGAGGCGGCGCGCTCGAAGGCTTCGACGTTCCCGCGAAAGTGGAAGCTCGTCCAGTTCCCGACGCTGAAGAACGGGACGGTGATTCGCTCGAACTGGCCGCGCGCCTTCACCTCGTCCCACCAGGGGCCGTCCAGGTGGTTGACCATCATGTCGTAGATGTAGTTTTCGTCATACGCCGAGGCGTTGTCGGACCGCGTATGCTCGAGCAGCTGCTTGCCGGTCACGTCGGTCCACCATCGCATCACGCGCTGCTGCCCGAACAACCCCCCAGGGTAAGTCCACTCCCGATACATGTCCGTGAACCCCTCCCACGGAAGGATGGCGGTGAGATGCGGCGGCTTGAGGCCGGCGACGATCCACTGCACGACGGCGTAGTAGGACACGCCGGCCAGGGCCACCTTGCCGCCACTCCATGGCTGCACCGCGGCCCATTCGATGGCGTCGTAGAAATCGCGGGCCTCCGCCATGCTCCAGATCTCGGCGTTGCCCGGGGAACGTCCGGTGCCACGACTGTCGATGAAAATGAGGACGTAGCCGCGTGGAACCCAATAGTCCGGCTCCGGGCGTTCCTGATGGGTAAACGGACCCGCGTGGGGCACGTACTGAAGCTCTTTCTGGTAGACGCTGAGCGACAGGAGCGGCGGGAATTTTTCTCCTGGAGCATCGGGCCGGAACACGTCGGCCATGAGAAACGATCCGCCGCGCGTCGGGATCCTCACGTCCTTCTCGGTGATCAGCTTGTATTTGGGTTGTGAGAGCTTCGCCGCATACGGCGGCGGCACCCAATGCGCCGTCGCGGCGTGCGATTGTCGCGGCGACGCGGCCCAGGCCGATGATGCGGGTGCTCCCAGGAAGGCCAGCAGACCCAGCAGCCAATGCAGGCGGGTTGAACCAAAAGCCGACATGACGTCCTCCCTCCGATGACCGGCGCCGATTATGGTCGTCGCAGAAGGTCTGTCAAGCGGAAGGCGCTCGAACGCTCAGCCCTGCGTCTCGTCGGCGTTCGCACCGACGACGTCCTGTGCGATCGCTGTCTTGTTCCTGGGCAACCCGTTCTTGTCGAGCGCGGGCGGGTGGGGCTCTTTAGCGGAGGTCCGCTCGTCTTCGACCGCTCCCTTGTGAACGTCCTGATCCCGGTGAGGCTCGGGCGCTTTCGTTGCTCGGCTCGGTGGAGTCCGTCATGTTAGTCCTTTCGCGGAATGGGTGCGACCGTGATGCTGCGCATGCCACTCTGCCGTGCAAGTTTTCGTCCAGGCGCTCGCTCGGTCGCCGGCCACAATCGCCGCCCGCCCGGGTGATGCTGGCTTCACCCCGGGTTTGAGGCCATAATCAAGGCTCGCACGCCGCATCTTCCGATAACGCTTCTGGGTTGTCGATGGCCTGCCCTCATTGCGGCACGGAATTGGCCCCTGCTAAGGGCCGCTGCATCTCCTGCGGAAAGCCGGTGCCCCAGGCGACCGTACCGCAGGTGGCCGCGGCGGTTCTGACACCTATCCCTCAGACGAAAATCGATCCCCCGTCCCGGGCTGTCCCGCAGACAGCGACCGACCCGCCGCTCCCCGAAACGAGAATCGATCCGCCATCCGGAACGGATGAGCTACCAGGCGACGCCGAGGGCGTGACGATGCTTCCCTCGGCCAGACCCGGCGGTGAGGGACCGCTGAGCGTCGGTCAGGCATTCGGATCCCGGTATCACATCATCAGGTTGCTCGGCATCGGGGGCATGGGCGCCGTCTATCAGGCCTGGGACCAGGAGCTTGGAGTCGCGGTGGCGCTCAAGGTGATACGTCCCGAGGCATCGGGCGATCGCCTCGTGGCCGAAGATCTGGCGCGCCGCTTCAAGCGCGAGCTGCTGCTCGCCCGCCAGGTCACTCACAAGAACGTCGTCCGGATCCATGACCTGGGCGAGCTCTACGGCATCAAGTACATCACGATGCCGTATGTGCAGGGCTCGGACCTGGCCACGGTCCTCAAGAACGAGGGAACGCTTTCCGTCCACCGCGCGCTCAAGATCGCCAAGCAGCTCGTTGGCGGGTTGGGGGCCGCTCATGACGCCGGCGTCGTCCACCGTGACTTGAAGCCCGCGAACATCATGATGGATGTCGACGACCATCCCATGATCATGGATTTCGGGATCGCGCGCTCGACGGCGGGCGGCGGCGGCACGCTGACCGGCGCCGTGGTCGGCACGCTCGAGTACATGGCGCCCGAGCAGGCCAAGGGCGAGGATGTGGATCATCGAGCCGACCTCTATGCCTTCGGCCTGATCCTCTACGACATGCTCGTCGGTGTCCGGCAGCCCAAGAGCGCGGTCTCGGAGCTCATGGGACGGATGCAGCGCGCGCCCGCTCCCGTACGGACGATCAACGCTGACATCCCCGAACCGCTGGAACGGGTGATCGAGCGATGCCTTCAGCCAGAGGCGGCCAACAGATATCAGTCGGCCGAAGAGCTCGCCTCCGACCTGGCCTGCCTCGATGGCGAGGGTCAACTGATCCAGGGCGGCATGCACGCAACGGGGACTCATCGTGCATTCAGGGCGGCGACCGCAATCCTTCCAGGGAGACTACGCGAGAGCCGGCGATGGCTGGCAGCCGGGCTCGCGGGGGTTCTGCTCCTGACAATTGGCGTGGCGTACGGCGTGCGCGTGGGGATGCGTCCCGAGCCGCTCGTGTCGTCTCCGGCTCCGACGCCGTCGGCGCCACTGCCGGTTCGAAGGCGCATGGCCGTCGTGCCGTTCCAGGTCGTCGGCGATCAGAACGTCCTGGGAGACGTGGCCACGGGATTGGAAGAGGCGCTGACGGCCAAGCTCTTTCAACTGGACGGTGTCAGCCTGGCGTCGCCCGCGGCCGTCGAGCGCGCGGGCACGACGAAATCGATCGAGGAATTGGGACGCGAGCTCGGTGTGTCCCACATCGTCGCGGGGACCGTGCAGGGCACGGCCGACCGCCTCCGCATCGTCGTGAACCTCGAGGATCTGGCGGCGAAGAACCGGCTGTGGACGCAGGAGTTCACCGGCGTGCCCGGCGATCTGCTGACGCTGCAGGACAGCATCTACACGGGCCTGCTGGGCGCGCTCGACGTGACGCTGAGCAACGAAGAAGCGGCGCGCGCGGTCGCACACCCGACCGAGAACATCGAGGCATACGGGTTGTACCTCAAGGGCCGCACCGCCATGCGCGGCGAGCAGGACCCGAAGAACGTCGCCTCGGCCATCAATCTGTACGAAGAAGCCCTGAAGCGCGATTCGCGCTTCGCGCTCGCGTATGCCGGCATCGCCGACGGCGCCCTGCGGATGTATCGGTTCACGAAAGAGAGCACGTGGGCCTCGAAGGCTCTCTCGGCGGCGCAGCAGGCGCAGCGGCTGGACGACGAGCTGGTGGAGGTGCATCTCGCGCTGGGCAGCGTGTACCAGGCGACGGGGCGAACGAACGAGGCGATCGCCGAGCTGGGCCGCGCGTCGGAGCTGGCGCCGAATTCGGACGAGTCCTACCGACGTCTCGCGCGCGCGTACGTCGCGAGCGGTCGCGCTGAGGACGCCATTCGAGCGCACGAGCGGGCCATCGCGATCAATCCCTACTACTGGGTGAACTACGACACGCTCGGTGCAAGCTGTCTGCAGCTGGGCATGCACGACCGGGCCATTCAGGCGTTTCAAAAGGTGATTGAGCTCGAGCCGGAGAACGTGAACGGCCACAACGATCTGGGTGCGGCGTATCTGGAGATCGGGCGCTTCGAGGAGGCGGCGCGCGCGTTCGAGAAAGCGCTGACGCTCTTGCCCAACCCCGAGACCTATACCAATCTCGGGATCTCGTACTACTTCGTCGGCAAGTTCAACGAGGCCGTCCCGATGTTCGAGAAAGCCGTGGAGCTCAGTCCCAATTCAGAGACGTTCGTCGGGAATCTCGGCGACGGTTATCGGTGGGCCGGTCAACGAGACAAGGCCAGGGCGACCTACGAGAAAGCCATCGCGCTGGCGCTGAAGGAGCTGCAGGTCGACCGTCGGAACGCTGGCGTGCGCGGAAGCCTGGGTCTCTATTACGCGAAAATCGGAGACGTCAAGCAGGCCGATCGATTCATCAGGGACGCGCGGGCGATCGATCGCTCGAACGTCCTCCTGATGTTCGAGGAAGCCATCATCTACGCGCTGTCGAATCGCAATACGGAGGCGCTGACGGCGCTGGAGGAGGCGTTGAAGGCCGGCTATCCCGTGTCGATGATTCAGAACGATCCCGACCTGCGCACAGTGAGAGCAGGATCCTCGCTTCGAGAATCTCCTGAAGCGATCGTCCGAAAAATCAAGCTAGCGGCGGTTCTTCGTGCGCCTGTATCGCGCACCGAGCAGCGGCCAGCCCGCTGCCGAGCAGGATGAGCGTTGCCGGTTCCGGGATGGGGGTCTCGGGCAGGAAGGCGTTCGCCACGCCGTTGACCGCGCGGACCGACACGAAGCCGGTCCTGATCGCTGAAGATCCGCAAGTCGAGACAGGGACTCGGGCTCGGGCTCGTAGTCGTAATACTCCACGCCGCCGTCTTCGGCGCAGTTGAGCGGGCCCGCCGTCCCTTCAACCGGATGTCGAAGTCGTTCGAGAATCTTCAGGATGAGAAAGTCGCTGAACTCCTCGGGATCGTGTAGTTATCTGACGCCGCCGATCATCGTCGGGATAATGAAGCCGTTCACGTCGGCGAATCTCAAATCGAGCTTGAAGACTGTCGTCGCCGGGCCGCCTTCCACGATTGCCGTGGTGAAGGGAGCGCAGAAGAACCCCCTCCAGAGGCGGCGTCGACAGTCTCCGAGCGCGAAGAACGAGCCGTTAAATATCGAGGGCGAGCCGCTGTCGCGTCCTCGCACGCCGACTTTTGGATCGAGCGGAGAGATGGGAATGGCCTCAGCCGCGACACTGAACAGCATCCCCGCGGTAAGAATGAGAATGACGCGTCGAAATCTCACGGGCCCACCTCCACCGATTGTCGGCCGGCCATCCGGGCTTTTGAATCGTGGCCGATTCTACACCCGCCGGACACATGTCAACGGGATAATTCCGCGGAAGAACCCGCAAAGTTTTGGAAAGGCAGAGCTTCCAAGTTTTTGGGCATCGTGCCGTTATGGGATTGGCGACGGGCCGGGGCCTTGTTTTTTGGCGGCGGCTCCCGTCTAATGCGTCGAACGTTCGGTCTTAACCCTCACATCGAGGACCCATGGCTTTCACACTGACCGTCAACGGACAATCGAGCACGGTCGACGTCCCGGGCGAGATGCCCCTATTGTGGGTGCTCAGGGATGTGCTCGACCTCAAAGGCACGAAATATGGCTGCGGAATGGCACTCTGCGGCGCTTGCACGGTCCTGGTGGGCGGACGCGCCGTCAGGTCGTGCGTCACACCCATCTCGGCCGCTGCGGGCGCGAAGGTTGTGACGCTCGAGGGCCTGTCGGCCGACGGCACCCATCCGCTCCAGATCGTGTGGCAATCGATTGACGTGCCACAGTGCGGCTACTGCCAGGCTGGACAAATCATGTCGGCCGCCGCGCTGCTCTCCACAACCCCGAAGCCGACGGACGCAGACATCGATGGCGCGATGAGCGGCAACATCTGCCGCTGCGGAACCTACCTGCGGATTCGAGAGGCCATTCACAAAGCGGCGGCGATGTTGCCCGCCCGTTCCACAGAAACTTCGAACGCCAGCGCCTCGGGCGGCGAATAGGAGGGCGAGATGGAGAAGACCACTCTCGATCGTCGCTCGTTTCTCCGCGTCAGCGCGCTCGCGGGCGGCGGCCTGCTCGTGGCCACCTATTTCGAGCCATTCACCGACGTCTTTGCTCAAGGCGCCCAGGGTGCGCAGGGGCCTCAGCCGGCGTTTCTTCCCAGTGCGTTCGTCAAGATCACACCCGACAACGTGGTGACGATCATGGCGAAGAACCCCGAAATCGGTCAGGGCGTCAAGACGTCGCTGCCCATGCTGATTGCCGAAGAGCTCGAGGTCGCGTGGGACGATGTCCGGATCGAGCAGGCCGACCTGGACGAGTCGAAGTACGGTCCGCAGCGCGCCGGCGGGAGCACGGCGACACCGACCAACTACGACCCGCTGCGCCGTGTCGGCGCGGCACTGCGGCTCATGTTCGTCGCGGCCGCGGCGCAAACCTGGAACGTGCCGGTCGCGGACTGTGACGCCGCATCGGCGAAGGTCGTCCACCGGTCCACCGGCCGCACGCTCACGTACGGACAGCTGGCGTCCACGGTGGCCACGCTGACGCCGCCCGAGTTGTCCACGGTGCCGCTCAAAGCGTCGGCCGATTTCAAGATCGTCGGGCAGCCCAAGCCAAACGTCGACAACGCGCGCATCGTGACCGGCAAAGCCAGCCTTCGGAATCGATTTCACGCTTCCGGGCATGCTGTACGCGGTGTACGAGAAGTGTCCCGTGTTCGGTGGAAAGGTCGTGAGCGCGAACCTGGATGACGTGAAAGCGCTCCCGGGGGTACGTCATGCCCTCGTCATCGAAGGGACGACCGATACCCGGGGGCTGATGCCCGGCGTCGCGATCGTCGCCGACAACTGGTGGCAGGCTCAGAGCGCGAGGCGCCGCCTGCAGGTGACCTGGGACGAAGGACCATACGCGTCGCAGAGCAGCGAGGGCTTCGCAGAGACGAGGCCACGGAGCTGGCCGGACAGAAACCGGCCTTTCCGCTGCGCGTGGACGGCGACGTGGAGCAGGCGCTGGCCGGCGCGGCGAAGGTGGTGGAAGCGGCCTACGTGTATCCGTTCATCTCGCACGCGCCGCTCGAGCCGCAGAACTGCACGGCGCACTATCACGATGGACAGATGGAGATCTGGGCGCCCACCCAGACTCCGCAGAACGCCCGTCAGCTCGTGCGTCTGCGTTGGGCATTCCCGCCGACGCCATCACGATTCACCTGCTTCGCGCGGGTGGCGGATTCGGCCGGCGCCTGACGAACGACTACGTCGGCGAAGCCTCGGCCATCGCCAAGCAGATCGGCGTGCCGGTGAAAGTGCTGTGGACGCGCGAAGACGACATGCGTCACGACCACTATCGTCCCGGCGGGTTCCATTTCCTCAAGGCCGGCGTCGACGGGCAGGGAAGACTGATTGCGTGGCGCAACCACTTTGTCAGCTTCGGAGACCCCGAGCGCGGCCCGGAGGGCTTCACGAACTCGGGCAACATCAACGGTGTGGAATTTCCCGCGCGGTTCGTACCCAACTTCGATTTCCAGGCCTCGCTCATGCCGCTCGGCGTGCCGACGGGTGCGCTACGTGCGCCGCGCAGCAACGCCTTCTCGTGGGTGTTTCAATCGTTCATCGACGAGCTTGCGGTGGCGGCGGGGAAGGATCCGCTGCAGTTCCGCCTCGACCTGCTGTCGGCACAGGAAATTCCGCCTCCCGAACAGGGCGGCGACAACTTCAATGCGGCGCGCATGCGGGGCGTGCTCGAGCTGATCCGCGACAAGTCAGGCTGGGGAAGACGGACGCTCCCGACCGGAACAGGGATGGGCGTGTCGTTCCAGTACAGCCACCGCGGGTACTTCGCCAATGTGGCGGAGGTCACGGTTGACTCGCAGAACGCGCTGAAAGTGAACAAGGTCTGGGTGGCCGGAGACGTGGGCAGCCAGATCGTCAACCCCAGCTCGGCGATCAACCAGTCGCAGGGCGCCGTCGTCGAAGGCATGAGCCATCTGATGCACTGGGAGATCACCGTTCGCCAAGGGTCGGGCCGTGCAGGGAAATTTCCACGAGTACCAGCCCACGCGCATGGCACAGGCGCCGCCCGTCGAAGTGCATTTCCTGAAGACCGACTATCCCACGACGGGTCTGGGTGAGCCCGCGCTGCCGCCGACGGTCGGGGCGCTCAGCAATGCGATCTTCGCCGCGTGCGGGAAACGGATCCGGAACCTTCCGCTCGCGAAGAGCGGGTTCCGCTGGGCATAGCGGGCGCCTTCGTCCGGTCTCGCCCGGAACGTGGAAATGCTGTGCGCGGCATGGTCATTTTCTGGCACTATAAAGCGCACCAGGGGGGCCTTAGAGAATGCGTCGTAGACGATTGATGACCGCCGCGCTCGTTGTCTGTGTATCCACGGCTCTGTCCGCGCAGGAGTGGACGAGCCTACCTCAACACCGAGCAGGGATTCAGCGTCAACTTTCCCGGGGATCCAGAGGTCACCGACATCAAGTGGGACTCGGAATATGGCGCCGTGTTCCCGGGGCGCGTCTTCAGCAAGAGCGGTGGGTCCGAATCGGCACTCGATCACGGTGATCGATTATCGCGACGCCGAACGCATTCACGCGGCGCGCAAGAACTCGACAGAAGCCGACGCCCCCGAGCAGGGGCTCTACTGGCAGATCGACACGCAGGCGTCCATCGCGTACGCCGCGACCAGGTACCGGCAGCGGGACGCCAAGGTCACCTTCGACGCGTGGCACTACATCGACCTCGTGGAAGGACATCAGCTGCAGCTCACCAATCCGGATGGGTCGCGCACGTTCGTCGGAATCTACCTGCACGAGAGCCGCCTCTACATCCTGGAGTCGACCGTGCCCAAGGGCGCGCCGCAGCCGGGACTCTTTCAGCAGTCCCTGAGCTTCGTCGACCCGCAGGGAAAGCGGGTGCGCTACGACTCCATCTACTCCAACCGACTGCCTCCGGTTCGGTGACGACAGGGAATGGCGGTGGAGCGAGGCGCCTGCAGGGAGCCGCGGGTTGCCGTCGAGTTATGTGATTGGCGTTCGGTCCAAGCCCAGGAGAGTGAGATGCGGTTGAAATCGTTCGGCGTTGCGGTCCTGCTGGCCGTTGTCTTTGCGCTGCCGCTCGGAGCGCATCATTCACACGGCAACTACCAGATGACGGAGTACACGGTTCTGAAAGGCACGATCAAGGAAATCCACTGGCTCAACCCGCACAGCTGGATCTACCTCGAGGTCAAGGACGAGAAAGGTGAGACGGTCGTGTGGGCCATGGAAGGCGCCAGCGTGGTCCAGCTGAGACGCCGCGGATGGCCCGCCGACAGCCTCAAGCCGGGTGACACCATTTCGGTGCGATGCCATCAGCTGAAGGACAAGACCCCCGGCTGTCTGCTCGGGTTCGTGACGCCGCCGGGCGGCGAAGAGAAGCTGTTCGACTGAGGCGGAGTTCGGCGCTATCCCCGGGGGAGGCTCACGATGACCTTTCCCATGGGGCCCTGCTCGAGGCGCGCAAACGCCTGTTTCAGCTCTTCGAACGCGAACACACGATCGACGACCGGACGCCGTCCGGTCGTCGCGAGCGCACTGACAATCAGCTCCCAGGTCTTTCGGGCCGTCTCGGGCGTGTAGTCCCCGACGGCCACCCCACCCAGCCGGTTCCTGCGGAACAACAGCGTCGCCGTGTTGAAGTCGGGCACGGCGCCGGCGCTCCTCCCGACGATGCTGATGCGACCGCCGTAGCCGAGCATCGCGACGAGCTCCGTGAACAGCGGCCCGCCCACGTTGTCCACGGCGATGTCGACCTTCCTGGGAGCAATGGCCGCCGCGACGCGTTTCCGCAGGCTGGCGTCACCGGGATTGAAGACGAAATCGGCGCCCAGATCTTTGAGCGTCGCCGATTTTCCAGCGTCTCGAGACAAGGCGACGACCACGAGATCCATCGCCTTGCCCAGCAGCACCGAGGCCACGCCGACGCCACCGGAAGCGCCGGTCACCAGGAGCACCGAGCCTTTGGATGGAGGTGCGGGAGGATCGCTCCACTGCGTGAGCGCCTGCCAGGCCGTCAGGAAAACCAGCGGCGCGCCGGCCATCTCTTCCAGCGTCCATCCCGGCAGGGACGCTGACCAGGCTGTGCGCGGGAACCACTACTTTTTCC
Source organism: uncultured Acidobacteriota bacterium (assembly GCA_963817395.1). GTDB lineage: Bacteria > Acidobacteriota > Vicinamibacteria > Vicinamibacterales > CAVPJW01 > CAWGYQ01. The sequence goes on from CAWFOC010000004.1 coordinate 766,346, forward strand.
GCCAGCGTTCCCCAGCGTTCGACGCCGACATCCCCGCGCAGGATGCCGAGCGTCTCGCCGGCGCGCACGGTCGTCACGCTGGGATGCGCATCGATGACATCGCCCACGCCGTCGCGTCCGAGAATGTGCGGCAGCGAGGGTTTCGCCGGGTACAGCGCCTGCGCAAGAAACGCGTCGGCCGGGTTCAGCGCCGCGAAGCGCGTCTTCAGCAGCACCTCGCCTGGACCGGGATGCGGATCCGGCACCTCGCCCATTCGCAGTTTGTCGACGCCGTCGTAGGAGTCCATCAGCCATGCGCGCATGAGGCATTCTGAGACGAGCCTCCGCGTGCGTGGCAAATCTGACGGATGCGGCCCGGGTCCTCCACTTCGGACCGCCTGGTACGAGCCACTTGCCGCCAGCCTCAGGTTGGATCTATCCTCGGCAGGACTCTACGGACGGGGTTCGGGTCACGCGCGGGAACGGTCTCCACTTCAAGAAGGGAGCCTCCCATGAAGTTGGTGCTGGCAGTCCTCGTCGCCCTGCTTCTCGCTGGTTGCGCCGGAGACAATGCTTCTTCTTTCCCGACGGCTCCCGACGCCATCCAGGTTCTTTCCTAACTCCAATTCCGCGACCAACCCCGCACCGGATACCTCGACCGAAGTATGGGGCTTCGTGATTGACGTGAGCCGGAGTGGTGCATCGACGACGCGACGGTTGAAGTGGTACGCGGCCAGGAGCGGCGGCCGGCGTGTGGAGCAGGAGACGCCTTGCAACGCATGGGACTATGGCTTTGACAGCGGGTTTCGCTTGACGAGATTTGACGCCTGGCGTGGAACTGACCTTTCGTGCGTCGGCACCCGGCTATCGCCCGGCGCAGCAGACCGTGATTCCATCCAGGGAACAAGTTTGGATTAAGCTGGCGCCAATCCCGTAGGCGGATTGCCTGGTTAGTGCCGCGACTCGGACGGCTTCTTGCCGCAACAGCCATCGCCATGCCGCGACCGACGCGGGGAGCGGATTGGCCCGCGCCGCTTCGTCAGATCCTGACGCTCTTGGTCGGTCATCACTGTCCACTGCAGATTGACACAGGCAACCGCAATTTGTAGATTCGACGCGACACTACTGTCCACTCAAAACGAGGTGCAATGAAGACGATGACGGCGAAGGTCGTGGGGCCCCGCGACGGGAAGGCAGGATTTCTGGGGAGCATCGGCGTTCGGTTCATGATCGACGGCGAAGAGACGCACGCGGGGTTTTCGCTGGTCGAGCACCCGATGTCGCCCCGCGCTCTTGCCGCCCCGCTGCATCGGCATACTCGCGAGGACGAGTACAGTTACGTCCTCGAGGGACGTGTCGGGGCGCTTCTGGGTGACGAGGTGCTGGTCGGCAGCCCCGGTGATCTGATCTTCAAGCCCCGCAATCAGTGGCACACGTTCTGGAACGCCGGCGATGAACCCGCCAGGATCCTGGAGATTATCGCGCCCGCGGGCTTCGAGCGATTCTTTGGCGAGCTCGTCGATCTCGGGGGCGTCGCGCGGGCCGAGCCGCAGATCGTGGCTGACCTCTGCGCCCGCTACGGGCTCGAGATGGCGCCGGAGAGCGTTCCCGGCCTCGTGGAGCGCTTCGATCTGCGCTTCCCCGGTGAGCCGATCTAGAGGCCAACATCTGACACGGCTCTCAGGAACGCTAGTGGTGCCGGAGACCCGCCACGTCCTCGCGACGCGTCGCCGCCGCGTCGCAGCGTTCCTGCTGTCCGCGAGCAAGAACGCTCCTCCAGAATCGCCGCGCCATCGGCCGCTGCGCGCGGCGGCTACTTCGCGGAGTTGACGCGGGTCATCACGTCGCTCGTGATGTCCAGTCCGGGATGAGCCCAGAGGTAATCGGCCCGGACCGGCAGCACGACGTGGAGCTGGCGTTCGGTGGCCACCTGCTGGATGACCGGACCGAGGCGGCGGCTGAAGTCGCGGACGAGCCGTGCTTCGAGCTCGGCGAGCTCGAACTCGGCATCCCGGCGCGCGCGCACGAGGTCGCGCTGGTTGTTCTCGATGTCGGTCCGCAGCTTGAGACTCGCGGGATCGGTGGGCGCCGCTTTGCTTTGCTGAAACTGCTGGAGCTGGGCGTCCAGCGCCTTGCCGCGATTCGTGAGCTCGCTCACGCGCTTGTCGCCCAGCGCCTTGAGCTGCGCCGCCGCCGCTTGGCCTTCGGTGGATTGTTGTGCGACGCGCAGCACGTCGACGAATGCCACCTTGGCGCCGGCGGGGAAGGCCGCTGCCTGAGTCTGGGCCGTCTGTCCGCTGAGGGGAATCGCGAAGAGGAACCCCGTAAGACCGAGCACCACCGCCACGATCGCCGAGACGATGAATCGACCCATGCTGCTGCTCCTTCGTTGTGCACTCCGCGATCGCCGGGTTCTCCTACGGTCGCGGGCGCCGCTGCGCCGCCAGTATACCCAACGTCCCGACAATTTTTTCCGGTCAGCAGCGGGGCGTTGTATCCTACCCGCAACCCGTCAGCTTCGGCAGACTCGCGATCAATCCGGGAGGAGCCGTCGTGAAATCTCGCGCCCTCGCGTTCGCCGTCCTTGCGGCTGCGATCGGGAGCCTCGCGGTGGCGGCCGCGCGCTCAAACAGTCGGCCGGTCGTCCCCGGGCTTCCGACTCCGCAAGCCGCAGCGGCCGGACAAGTCGGGCTCCTGCAGTTCCTGGCCGCTTGCCCGTGCAAGGCGGAACTGGACCGCGTCACGGAAGCGAACGCGCGCGTCGGCGACCTCCAGAAACAGCTGGCGGACGTCAACCGCCGTCTCGGCGACAACCAGGCGAGCCAGGCCGCCGCGCAGGCGAATCTGAAAAAGCTGCGCGCCGACTTCGACAAGCACTTGGGTGGCGGCGTCGGATCGAACAGCGGCACGTTTGTTCGCGGAGACGACGGGCGGGAGGTCAGATACAACGCGCAGGGGCAGATCGAGACCTATCAGAACGGCAATCCGGTGCCCGGCACGGCGAAGCCCAGCCCGTTCATGTCGGGGCTGAAGTCGAAGATCGACGCGGAAGAAGCCACGCTCAAGAAGCTTCAGGACGAGCGCGGACGGCTCGAGCAGGAGCAGCAGCAGGCCAGCCGCGACCTCGCGCAAGCGACGGCCGATGCCGCCGCGGCCGCGGCGGCGTTCAAAGCGTGCCTCGAACGATGCCGGGCGACTCAGACCGGATCGACCGCGCCGGGCCAAACCGGATCGCAGACCGGATCGCCAACACCGGGTCAGGTCGGGACACCCGTACAGACGCAAAGCGGATCGACAACGCCGGCTCAAACGGGATCGCAAGCCGCCACACCAACCGGATCAGCGACATCGACGCAAACGGGCTCAGCGACGCTGGCACAGCCTGGAACGCCGGCGGAGACTCAGAGCGGATCGGCCACGCCAGCTCAGACCGGATCGGGAACGGCAACTCAAACGGGATCGCAAGCCGCACCTTCTGCCGGATCGGCGACGCCGGATCAAACCGGATCGCAGACCGCAGCTTCTACGGGAGCGGCGGCGCCGGCGCGCGACCTCAATTGGGCGCTCGAGGATCGCGTGTCGGCCCGCCTCAGGCTGCAATACAGCTTCGACACGAGCACGGACAGTTCGAGAGGAACGGCTACCGTCGCGGCCAGCCCCGGGACGACTCCGGTGCCGGCCGACGTCGCCCCGGGCTCTTCATTTGCGACGTGGGGCAACTATCGGAAGACCTCGTTCCGCGTTGGCGACACCCTGGAGCAGCGGCTCGAGTACCTGGTCCCGGTCACGGGACCGGAGTACGTGCCCGAACTGGGCGGCCCGATCGTCAAGGATCGGCTGTATGTCTGGCAGGACCAGTGGGGCGAGCCTGACGCCGCTCTGGGCGACAGCCTCGCCGGGCTGAGCGGAGACAACCAGCGTTACAACGCGGCGCTCGGCGGCCCGATCGTCAGGGATCGGCTGTGGCTCTGGGGATCCTACGGCGCGGCGCAGGACAAGGCCGAAGCAGGGCCGAGCGGAAGCAACGCCCCCTATTCGGGGACGCTCTTCGGGTCGATGAGAGATTCTTTCTTCAGAGCCCGGCCGGACCCCGGGCAGGGCCTCAACGACCGGATCGAGGGCAAGCTGACGGCCGAGATTCTTCCCAGCCGGTTCGTCGTTTCCTACACCGATTTGGGCACGCTCTCAGACATTTTCGCGATCGAGCGGAAGTACGCAACCGCCGCGCGAGTGGACGACACGCCGTACGTCCGCCAACCGTCCCTCTTTGACCGGCCCCCGCTCGGGAACCTCTCGGGATCTTTGTTCTCCGATACCGCACTCGGCCCGCACGAGTTCAAGGGCGGCACGTCGTACACGGAAAACGAATCGGGGCAGGACAACCTTCCGGGATCTTATTTCTTCAACACCGGCAGCGTCAGCCACGAGTTGAAGTTCGGGGCCTCGTACCGGAATGCTGAGGTCCAGTCCACGTCAACGTTCGGAGGCGGATCGCTCCTGCCGGGGGATCAGCAGTGGCAATTCATCGATGGGTTCTGGACACAAACGCCTTCGCGCGGAGGAGCCCAGGTGCCCTCGGTGGGTTTGGAACCCGAAGCCATCTCTCCGCGACTGGGCCTCAACAATTCGCTCGGCACGGAGCGGCAGACGCTACTCCGCGAGAGCTACTCGCGGTTCGCCGACCGAGTTGGAACGTCACGCGAGAGCTGGCGATTAGCCGATGGAGTATGGCAGGACAACTACCTCGCTGGATCCGCGTTGCTGCCCTGGTCCCACCTGGAATCCGACGACATCGAGCCGCGATCGCGCCTGAATTCGCTCGCGTCGGCGATGGAGGCCTTTCCCGGCCAGAACTTCTGGCAGTTAGCCGACGAGCTCGCGACAGGAACGGCCGGCGTGGGATCGACCATTCCCTTCAACTTCCACTACTTCTACTATCCCGACGAAACCGCGGGGTTCAACAGTGTCGGGTCCATCAATCCTACGTACAGGCTACTACACCTATTTCCTCACGGGCCCAGGCCACGCTGGTCTCACCGACTCCTCCGACTTCAGGACCAACAGTTATTTCACCGACGACTCCTGGCGCTCGAGCGACCTGTGGGGGTTCAACCCCGGAGTGAGATACGACGAACCGGAGATCCCGGCCGCCGGCGCGAACCCCACGGCCTTCCTCGACGACTTGCCGACGATCGGCCGCCGCTTAGAGGACTTCGCGAGCACGAACCCGTTCTTCGCCCTGAACAACCCGAACAACGCCGGGCTTTCCGGGCAGCCTGCCGACGACCGCTATCAACTCTTCATCATCGTCTACGTCAACGGCCAGGTCGTGTCGAAAATCCGCATCGCCGAAAACCCGGACGGCCATGAGGCGGCTCCGCGACCCTTCACGCTCGCGAGCGCGGCGCGGAACGCAGAAAAGCTCTTCAGATCGTGGTTCGGCTTTGCGCCGCTCCACGCGGCCGCGACGTCGCAGCGTGCGGTCCCCGCCTCGAGCCTCGCGCCCGGCACCCTCGTCCGCGTGTCGGCAGCTCAGGGCCAACGCCCGCAGGCCGCGCAGCCAGCGCGCCCGGCGGTGTCGCTCGTCGCCACGGGTGCCTCGAGCGGCGAGGCGTTCAACATCCAGATGGTCGATCCCTCAGGCCAGGCCCTTCGTGTCGTCGCGCCCGACGGTCTCGTCCTTCAGCCGATCCGGCAGGCCGACAACCGGCTCGCCCCTTCCTCGGCGGCCAGCGCGGCCGCCGGTGCTGCCGCGGCCGATCCCGCCTCGAGGATCGTCGGCTACTGCCTCGAGTACCTGAAGCCGCCGCCGCCGAAGGACGCGCTCTATCAGGTGGCGCCGGCAGCGCTGCAGCAGAAGTACGCCCCCATGCGGCGCATCCTCGAAGCCGGCCGCGCGATCGTCGATGCGGGTCTCTTGAAGCCGGACAGCGATCCGGCCGCCTACGCGACGTTCATCCAGCAGTGGGCGCTCTGGACGAAGCTCGAGAACTGGGACTTCGCCGGCTTCTCGCGCGAGTTCATCGAATCGCACGCGCAAGAACGTCGCGAACCTCGGACGCCAGTGGACGCCGGCGATGGAGACCGCGCTCAAGACCGCCGCGCCCAACCGCTTCAACGACATCATGGCGGTCCTGCTCGAGGCCGAGACGCTCCGGAGGAACGAGACGCCGGCGCCTTGATCCGAGCGCTCACTTCCGCCATCCGCTCGCGCACCACGCCGGCCGATCGATAGGGGTCCACCTTCACGGCCAGCTCGTACTGCCGCATGGCGTCTTCGAATCGTCCCTCGAATGCCTTCAGATCGCCGCGCGCGACGTAGGCCGCCCCGAACGCCGGATCCGCCGCCATCACCTGATCCAGCAATTTCCCCGCTTCGGCGTACCGCTTCTGCTTCGTCAGCACCTGCGCCAGGAGCGTGGCCGCCGGGGCCGACGGGCCGAGCGCGAGGCACCGCCCGAGCGTCCGCTCGGCATCGTCCAGGCGGTTGGTCAACGCGTAGGCCTCGCCGAGGCGATGGAGAGCTTCGCGGCTGGCGGGATTCAGGCGGACCGCCTCGCCCAGATTTTGTATGGCCTCCTCGTGGCGTCCGGCCCGCATCATCGCGTCCGCTTCGAGCATCCGGTCGTAGACGGGAAGCATGTCCTTCGGGTCAGGCAGAACGGACGGACGATCGCGATCCGAGCCCGACGCGTATCCGAGCGCCGCGAGCCGGCTGCGGGTCTCGTCGTCCACGGCGGGCGGCGCGCTCTTCGTCACGTCGAGGGACGGCCATTTTCGCTTCAGGCCGGCGAGTTGATCCGCGAGAGGGCTCGCGCGACCTTCGCCGAGAAGATTCCTTTCCTCGCCTGGATCCGGCGCGAGCTCGTACAGCTTCCGGACGCGGGGCATCGATGTGCTTCTCGGTGCGCGTGCGGAGGGCGTAGAGCGGCGCCCATCCGTTGTCGAGATGGCCGGCCACCGCCTCGACGTACACCGCGCGCGCCGGCTCGGCATCCGCGCGGAACATGTTGAGCCCATCGAGAGCGTCAAGCGCCGTCACACCCGCGAGATCGAGGACGGTCGGAAGGATGTCGACGAGCGAGACGACGCGATCGTCGATGACGCCCGGTTTCGTAACGACGGATGGCGGCGCCGCCATGATGAGCGGGACCCTGATCGTTGATTCGTACACCGTGCGGCCGTGGAACCGCTCGCCGTGCTCGCCGAGGCTCTCGCCGTGATCGCCCGCGACGACGACGAGCGTGCGCTCGGAGAGACCCTGCTCGCCGAGACCGCCAAGCAGTCGGCTGATCTCGGAGTCCATGTAGGCAATCTCGCCGTCGTAGGGCCGATCCGCGAACCTCAGGCCGAACTCCGCGGGCGGGTCGTACTGATGGTGGGGATCGAAGTAGTGCACCCACGCGAAGAAGGGACGTCCGACGTCGCGCGCCCGCAGCCACGTTATCGCCGCGGCGGTAACCGCTCCGGCCGGCCGTTCGTTACCCGTGCCAAACGTCGCCTCGAAACTCAGCATGACGCGATCGTCGTAAGTCTCGAAACCCTGATCGAGGTTGAACCGCGATTCCAGCACGAACGACGACACGAACGCCGCCGTCTGGTAGCCTGCGTCGCCGAGAATTTCGGCGAGGGTGCGGTGCGAGTCCGCCAGCGTGTGCCCGTTCGTCCGGACGCCATGCCGCGGAGGGATGAGACCGGTGAGGATGCTGGAGTGGGAGGGAAGCGTGAGCGCCGCCACCGTGACCGCATCCGCGACGCGGAGGCCTCGGCTGGCGAGACCGTCGAGCGCCGGCGTCGAAGCGCTCGCGTAGCCGTAGCTCCCGATGCGATCGGTTCGCGTGGTGTCGAGCGTGATCAGGAGGAGATTGAATCCGCGCGCCGATCCCGATCGAGGAGGCTCGAACCTGGCCGATCCGCTGCCCGACGGGCGGCAGGCCAACCCGTACGCGGCCGCGCCCACGAGCACCAGCGCCAACGACCGGCGCGACGACACGGCCACCCTCGCGCGCATTCCGGCTATGCCCGCGGATCCGCAGTCCCTCGAGCGCTCAGAACCTCACGAGTCCGACGACGGCAAACTTCTGGTACTCGTCGTCCACCTCGCGGCCGTCATTGTCGCTCTCGCCCTTCAGCTTCTCGTACGTGTAACGGGCCTCGAACCCGACCTGCTCCCAGGGCCAGAACCTCAACCCGGCGCTGCCCATGGGACCCGTGCCGCTGGACTCGAACCTGCGCTCGTCGCGCGCGACGACCTCGCCGTCGCTGAGCTGTGTCTGGTACGGCGGTTTCCTCGGCCGTGAAGTAATTGATGCCGCCGCGGACAACCACCTGCACCCGGCTGCCCAGAGGGAAGAGGAAGACACCGTAGAAACCGTGCGCGTGCGGGTTGAACTCCGCATCGAAGCCGAGGGAGAGGCGCGGATCGGCGATGAAGCTGAACGTCTCGTGGAGCTCCGCCGGGTACTGAGGCTTTGGTACGTGTACCCGATGCCGAGCCACGGAATCGGCATGAACTCGATCAGGAACGTGCCGCTCGTGCCGCCCTCCTCAACCGTCCCGGTGGGGAGGCGCGAATCTGTCGTCAGGAGGGTCTGACGACAGGGCGATGTCGCCGTTCTGGCTGATCTCCGGACCACCGCCGATGATGAGCCGGTATGTCCGACCGCCTGTCGAGAGTGCGGATCCCGCTGTCAGCGCCTGGACGACGCCCGTCTGAACGTTGATGCGCACGCCGGTCGTGCCATCCTGGAGAATGAAGGCCCCGCCTCTCCGGCAGTTGCATCGTTGCTGGGTGCCCGTCTGCTGTCCGCACTCCAGCGGAACCTGTCCGCCCTCGGCGACGAGCACGACGCGAACCACCTGCTTGGGGTCCTGGCAATCGACGATGAAGACCTGGATCTGCTCCTGCGGCGCGCGCTGCGGTTTCCCGAGATTCGCGAAATCGAGGGCCAGCGCGGCGTCGCCCGTCGAGAGCGCGGTCATCTGTTCGGTCTTGTTCAGGTTGGCCGCGACGAGGACGAGATCCACGGTGGCGCCTGGCGGAAGGCCGGTGACTTCGACCTGAAGGACCTGCGCGTGCGCGGGAGAAGTGAAGACGAAACAGCCGACGGCAAACAGGAACGTCGCGAGGAACGGCGGCTTGGACATCGGGCCTCCTAAACGAAGACCGTGGCGCGAAAAATCCAGCAAATCATACCTCAGCAGGATACCTCAGCCGGAGGGCCGCGCCCCGATCGGCTTACGGGCTGGCGGGGCCTTATGGCCGATCCTGGAGCGCGGCGCGGCCGTGGGTGGGCGGTGATGGTGGCAACTGCCCAGCTTCGCCGATGAGTTACCTCGTCCAGACAGCCGGTCTCATATTGAACCTTCTCTCGGAGCTCGCGACAGCGGGGATCACTTCGACTGTCGGCCGTGAGATCGTGTCGAGGCGGCTCGTGCCGTGGCAGCGTGAACGCGTGTTGGCGTCTGCGGGTGCGCGTGAGCCTCGTTACCGACGCACAGATGTACGCGCGGTTCGTGTGGGGACTGCCGTGGTTCGAGCAGTTCAAAGGCCGCGAGCCCGTCGTCTCTTTCAAGGACCGCCTCGCGCTCATCCAGCGGTCGCGTGCGGTGCCCGGAACCGATGTGACGGTCGACGCGTTTCTCTTCACAACGCTGTCGCCGGCGGCGCCCAAGCTCCTCCTGAACGTCGAAAGCGACGACTACGGCATCGTCGAGCGCCGCTCGTGCGGGTGCGAGTTCGAGAGACGGGGCTGACGGGCCATATCCGCGGCATCCACAGCTTTCGGAAGCTGACTGGCGAGGGCGTGACGCTGATTGGCAGCGAGATGGTCCGCATTCGAGGAAGTGCTGCCGGCCAGGCTGGGCGGCACGTCGCTGGACTACCAGCTGCACGAAGAAGAGGACGCGAACGGTCTGACGCGCATGAGCCTGGTGATCAGCCCGCGGATCGCGATCGCCGACGAGCGATCGGTCATCGACATCGTCCCGCGAGCGCTCGCGGAGAGCAGCCTCGCGGCGGATTCGGCGAGGGCCATCTGGAGCCAGGCAGGCACGTGGCGTGTGAAGCGGATGAAGCCTGTCGCGACCGCCCGCGGCAAGCTGATGCCGCTGCACCTCGCGCGCAACGCGAAGGCATCGACGGTCGCGCAGAAGAAAAACTAGTAAGAAAATCTGGTGCCGGAGGAGGGAATCGAACCCTCACGGGCGGTTAGCCCACGGGATTTTGAGTCCCGCGCGTCTGCCAGTTTCACCACTCCGGCTCGGTCGAGGGCGGGAAGCCTTGGGTCGGGATTTCCACGAGTATAGCATCCGCCTCGATCAACGATCGCTCAGCCGGCAGGCGGGCGGTGCCCCACGATCGGCCCCGCCCGCCACTCCGGAACGCTTCAACGCGAGCCCCAAATTGTCCGCTTTGCAGGTCGGTACGTTTGCGATCGGTCAGGTCGTACTCACCGGGTCGGCGCGAATACGTGATCGTAGACGTAGTTGCCGATACGGCGACCCTGCTGAATGCCCATCGTCTTGTCGAACGACCAGTGGATGCCCAGATAGATGCGGCTCTGCCCGTTCTCTTCCTCGGCCTGCGACAGTGACGTGAAGCTTCGCGGCAGCAGCGGCCGGACGACGCCAAAGTGGTCCTCGGTGACGCCGTTGAACTCGTCCGAGACGAAGGTGAACGCAATGCGATCGGTGCCGTAAAAACGGCGCAGAACCTGAAAGAGCGCTCCGCCGAATCCGGCATGTCCTGACGGATAGGCCGGAAAGGGCGGCGTGAAGTCGTGAGCCGTGACGAGATTGCTGGCGGGCGCTCCCTTGGGCGTGAAGGTCGGGTCGCCGCCGGCTCGCGCGGGCGCTTCGCGGATCACCGTGACTGGTCGCCCGACCTGATAGAAGTACTTCGACTCCCAGATCGCAACGCCCGCGTCGGCCATGGCTATGTTGATGAGCGCCAGGAGCCGCGCAGTCTGCATTGCGTTTCCACGGCGCTGCGCCGCGATGGTCAATGCCAGCTGATTGTAAAGACGCGGCGGGGCGCAGAGGGTCGGCGTTCCGTCATAGGCCCAATAGATTCCGATGTGAGTCTGGTCGTCGGTGCGTTTCGTCGGCGTGATGACGCCGTCGCCGCCCAGCCGTTTGACCTCGTGGAAGGCGGCCGCGTACTCGCGGCTGTGAAGCGACGGCGGAGGCGCGACACGGAATGACGCGGCCGTCGGGATGACAAACGGCTTTACCTTCCCCCAGTACGCGCCCAGCGCCACTGGAATCAGGCTGATTGGATCCTGACGCCATTTCCCAGGCTCGTTGCTGGTAATGTAGTCGACGCCGACGAGCGGTTCTTCGTGGTGGGATCCATCGTGCTGCCTGCGGGCGAGAATGACCGCGGCGGCCCGCCGCCCCGCGGCGATGCCGTTGGCCTTCGCGCGGCCCGGCGGAATCTGCCGGAGATCTTCGTCGAGCTCGGTGGCGAAGCTCGCTCGCTGGGATGGAAACATGGCGGTGAGCGTGTCGTGCGCCGCCCGCGCAATCGCGGCGTCCACCGACGCCACATCACGAACTCGCGGAAGCCCGAGATAGCTTTGATAGCCTCCCACGATTGACACCATTGCCTCGAACACGGCGATGTGGACAATCGCCATGGCCCGGGCCGATCGACCTGGTCCGATCTGTTCGCCGAAGGTGCGGACCTCGTCTTCTCCCACGGGTGTGTGATCGAGACCACTGGCATCGACGGCCACGCTGTTCCAGTGATGGAGCCTGCCCATGGTGTCGAGGCGCGGACGCGATGCTTTGCGCGCGGCCAACGTCGACACGCGCGGAGGATAGTCGGAAGTAGGCCCCCAGAATCGCCTGAGGCGTTCGTCTGATCCTGATCCCTGCGCCCAGAGAAGACTCCCGGCGCTTGCGGCCAGGAGCCCGGCCGCCACGACTTGCTTGATCTCACTCTTCATCAGTGGATCTCCATTTCAAGGCACACCATTTCTGTACGAGGCGTGGTCACTCAATCACACGCGTCGTGCTCGACCCGTCGTGCTTGTTATTCGTAATTGATTGGTCGGGTCGGAGTTGCCCGGTCGAACTGCGCGCGTTGCCGTGCAACTCCGAAGCCAGATCGTCGAACCTTCACAAGCGCATTTTCAAGCGGTCTTGACTTCAACACCAGAAGCGCGATCCGCCGTCTGACAGAAAACGATACGCGTCAAGGGGTCGATCGTGTAATTACGTCGCAAACACGAGAGGGCCAGTAGCTCGAGTGAAATGCGTCGCACTCAGCGGCCGCTTCGGCTCGAGCGTCCGCTGGCACCTCCATTGCGTAGCTGGATGTGAGGAGGAAAGGCTCATGAGGATGCTCTTGGGCGCGGCGCTTGCCGCGATGGCCACACTCGGACTTCAGGCGCAGACCGCAGAAGTGAAAACCACCACCACGACGAAGATCGAGCTGAATGGCGGGAGGGACGTCACTCTCACAGGCTGCGTGGCGCGGTCCCCTGGCGGGACCACGTTCCTCTTGACGAACGTGGGAACCACGACGGGTGGTCTCAAGACCTATCACCTGGTGGTCGATGATCGTGAACAATCAGACGCTCGCGAACTGGCCAGGCACATCGGGCGCAAAGTCGAGATCAAGGGCAAGGCGATCGATGACGGCGAGGGCAAGGTCGAGACGACAACCAGGACCGAAGTCGAAGGTGCGGGCCCTGATCGCTCGACGACGACGAAAGGGGAGCTCCGTGGCGATCTCGACGGCTTTCCGTTTCTCGGCGTCGATGAAGTGAAGATGGTTTCCGAATCTTGTCCGTAGCTCGTGCCTCGTGTCGGGCCGCGGGGCTGTACCCCGTGGCCCGGTTTCTTGACTCCACCGAACCCCGCCGATACACTCCCGGTTCATACAGCCGCCACCATTTCATGTCGTGAATGCCGCCTGGCGGATCCGCTTCCTCAGCAGGTTCCCGGAGGAGTCTTCATGAGCCGCTTGCGGCCTTCTGTTTCTCGCGCGCTCGTGGTGCTCGTGCTTGCATGTTCGGCCCCGTCTGCCATCGCTGCGGACGAGCTGGCTGGCATGCGGGTATCGCTCAGAGCCTCGGCTGTCGCTCACGCCGAACGGTTGGCGCGTACTCCGCAGGAGACGCCAGCAGGATCCGGCACAGCCTTCCGCGCGCGACGTTCCTGACGAGCCGCGCGCGTTCTTCAAGTCGGCGCGCGGCCTCATCGTGTTGGGCGCGGTGGTGGCCACAGCTGCCTACGTCTTCTATTCCAAGTCGCACGACCGCGTGCATTCGCCGGGGATGGAGTAGGGGAGCTCATGGAACCGACGTTGGGCTCGCCGCAGACGAACAAGGAGTCGGTATGAGATCCGCGCAGTGCGCGTTCGCCGCATGGCTGATGGTGGCGATGGCCACACCGGTGGCCGCCGGGCAAGTGACGACCGGCTCGCTCGCCGGCGCCGTCCGCGACGAGCAGGGCGGGGCACTGCCAGGCACCACCGTCACACTTTCTGGCAGCACCGGCGACATGCCGACCATCACGGACGAGGCCGGTGTCTACCGGTTTCCGTCGCTCGAACCCGGGCGTCTACCGTCTGCTCGTCGAGCTGTCTGGCTTTCAGCCCTCCTCGACCGACAGCATTATTGTCTCCATCGGGCGGCAGCTGACGCTCGACGTCGTGCTGCGTGTCGGTGGCGTCACCGAAACGATCGAAGTGGTCGCTGCGAAACCAATCGTGGACGTGTCGAGCAGCGGGACGTCCAACACGCTGTCGAACGATCTGCTGTTCAGCGTGCCGCTCAGCCGGCGAGCGCAGGACATCCTCGACTACGCGCCCGGCATCAACAACAGCGTCGGCTACGGAGGCGGTGACGGGTCGAATGCGCTGTACCTCGACGGTCTGGACACCCGCAACCCGTCCACCGGCGATCAGTACGTGTTCGTCAACTACAACATCATCGAAGAGGTCCAGATCGAGGGGCTCGGCGCCGCGGCCGAGTACGGCGGATTCACTGGAGCCGTCGTCAACACGGTGACCAAGTCGGGCGGCAACCGCTTTTCGGCGCTGTTCGACGTGCAGTGGGCCGCGAGCGGCTACTCGGGCGACAATGTCGACGACGAGACCGCCGCGCTCTATCCGGGGATCGCCGCGCCGGTCAAGACGACGAAGCTGCTCGATTTCACCGGGCAGCTCGGCGGCCCCATCGTCCGCGACCGGCTGTTCTTCTTCGCCAGCTTCCAGCGCTATCAGCTCACCTACGATCCGTTCGGCCCCCGCACCAAGCTCGACGAGGTCACACCCAGAATCAATACCAAGCTCACGTGGCAGCGGACCTCCAACGAACAGTTCTCCTTCAGCTTCCAGGGGGAGGACTTCAATCGAACGGGCCGGTCGAACGGCGTCGTCGGCGAGCTAGGGACCACCGACGAGTTGAGCCTGCGGCAGGATTCCCCGGACCGCCTGGCCAACGGGCAATGGCGGCGCGTGTTCGGCAGCAAGACGCTCGCCGAAGTCAAGGTGCTGGGATGGTCCGCGCACGACTACAAAGACCCCGAGGTGCCTACGCCCCTTCACGTCGACGAGAACGGTGAGTACTCCGGCGGAGGCGGCTATACGACGTACCTCGATCGCGAGCGGTATCAGCTGAACGCCACGGTCTCGCGTTACGCGTCCACGTTCGCGGGCACGCACGACTTCAAGTTCGGCATGCAGATCGAGCGCGCGCGCGTGCGCGACCGTGGCGAATACATCGGCCTGTACTACTACGACTACGGTGGGCAGCCATATGTGGGATACGCCTACACGTACGACCAGACCGGCGACAGTCACCGCGAGTCGTTTTTCGCGCAGGATGCCTGGAAGATCAACAATCGAATCACCATCAACCCGGGCGTCCGGTTCGACTGGGTCCGCGGGCTCAGTCCGGAGCTCGACAACGAGAAGGTGTTCGACACCAAGAGCTTCGCGCCGCGTCTGGGCATCGCCTACGACGTCACCGGCAACCGCGACACCGTGCTCCGGGCCTTTTACGGTCAGTACTACGAGGGAGTCTTCCAGACATACTATTTCCGGGTCTTGCCAGGACTAGCCGACGACATCACCTACGACGTCACGAGCGGGGTGCCCGTCGAGATCGGCCGCATACGGAACGGCGGCTACCGCATGGATCCGGGTATCAACCAGCCGCGTGTAGACGAATTTCTCGTCGCGGTCGAACGATCCCTTCGGTCGGACCTCACGCTGTCGGCCACCGGGATCTGGCGCGACAACAAGAACTTCGTAGGCTCGGTGAACCCGTCGGCGAGGTGGGGACCTACGACCGTTGAAAACGGTATCACTGGTGAGCCTCTCGGGGTCTACAACTGGGATAACCGGGACCAATCGGACCTGGACTTCGTCATCACGAACCCGGACGGGTTCCAGTTCCTGGATCCCGAAGGAAACGCCATCGGGACCACCGAAGCCTCAAGGCGCTACAAGGCCCTGATGCTGGTACTCAACAAACGGCTGAGCAATCGATGGCAGGCCCAGGGGTCGTACGTGCTCTCGAAGAACGAAGGGAGCGTCGATCCCTTCTTCGCCGAATCGGTGGGCTACGGCCGCACGTGGGAGAATCCCAATCTGGGCCTGGTCAACGCCGTCGGCGAGTTCGAGGGCAGCCTCAGGCACGAGTTCAAGGTGCTTGCGAGCTATTTCATACCCAAGATTGACGTGGACCTGTCGGGATACTTTCGAAGTATCAGCGGGCCTCGGTATGCTCCCTACCAGAGATTTTCGTCCGCCGAGATCAACTATCCGCGGGCATCGGGGCGCGAGCCCTACCTCGAGCCTCGCGGCAGCCGCACGCTCGACACCGAGACCATTCTCGATCTCAGAGTCGAGAAGGCATTCCTGCTGGGAGGCACGCGCGGCGATCGTGTGGCGTTCTACGCCGACTTCACGAACATCTTCAACAGCGGGCTCGTGACCGATATTCAGGACCGTTTCCCGTCAATCGAAATTGAGGGGACGACCGTGCCCTTCGAAGGACCGGCGGAGTTCATCGAGCCACGCCAGATGACGCTCGGCGTGCGCTGGACATTCTGACGCGGTAGCTGCGGTATCGACCGCGCTCGCAACGAGATCAGCCGGCAGAGCTAGTAGACGCCTCGCCAGGCCCGCTCCGACGACACGTCCATCTTCGGCCGTCAGCATGTACTCGACGCCCCCTGTGCCCGACCAACGTGGCACATTGAAGGACCCTTGCGGTCCCAGCCGGTACACCGGAATGTTGCGATAGGCGAGCGGCGTTCCGGACGCACACCGCTCGGGAGGGCCCGGTGTGTGAAGGAAATACACGAACGGAGTGGGATGGGAGGCATTGGCGATCACGCGCGCCTCACCGTCCGGATCGACGAGCAGCGCCGTTTCGCGGTCCACCGCAATGGCTCGCACCTCATTCGCCCGGCCATCCTGAACGAGGCGGGCGAGAAACGCGAGGAGCCGCCCCATCCGGTCGCGTTCCACAAAATGCGAGTCGGTGATGAGCCCCGCCAGATGCGGCAGAGAGAGAAAGCGATCGTCGAGCGTCACGCGGGAATCGTAAGGATCGGCCAGGGCCTGCGCCGAGGTGACCGTATCTTCGAGGGCGGAGAACGAAAATTCTCCCATGACCGCGAGCCCTGCGCTGGTGCCGCCCACGGGTGAGGGACGCCTGGCGACCGCGTCGATTGCCGTGGCGGTGGCGGTGCCGCGCCAGAACCGGACGTACCGCGACTGATCGCCGCCGCCGATGAACACGGCTTCGGCCGCTCGAATCTTACCGGCCACGAAGGGGTCGTCCGCGGCTTCCCGGTTCTTGATGACGAGCGTTTCGACCGAATCCACCCCGCCCAGCTCGAAGATGTAGGGGTTGTACGCATCATCCCCAGCGGCTCGCAGCACGACGAAATCGCCGCCCCCCGACCGCTCCGCCATCCACCGGTACACGTCGTCCACGTCGCTGCCGCCGCCGATGAGGGCAAGCCCCCCGCGCGTCGGCGGAGACACGTCGGCAGGATTCCCGGTGATGAAATAGTCGAAGTCGGCGGTCGCGCGGCCGACTGGAGCGGCCGCGCTGCATAGCGCGAGCGCCACGAGGCCGCTCGGTATCCGACGTCGAAACCAGCGGGAGCCGATCACGGCCGGACGGTACCGTCGGCCTTCCAGAGAAACAGCGTGCGGGTGACGCCGCGGCTGTCCACGAATTCCTCGCGACGGTCAGGCGCCCAATCGCCCATCGAAAATGCATGTGAGACGATACGCGCGCCGGGCTTGAGCTGCTTCGTGAGAAGCGGCCGAAGCCTCAGGTTGGACGCCGACAGCAGGTAGAGCGTGACGACGCTGGCAGGCGAGAGGTCCACGTCGAGCGCGCTCTGCAGCCTGAAGGTGACGAGCTTTTCCACGCCTTCGGTCCTGGCGTTGGCCTCCGATTCGCGAATGCGCTCGGGATCGATGTCTACGCCGACGCCTCGGGCGCCGAACTTCTTGGCCGCCGTCACCACGATGCGGCCATCTCCGCAGCCTAGATCGTAGACGACGTCAGCGGATGTGACGTTCGCGAGCGCGAGCATGCGATCGACCACGTCCTGAGGCGTCGGAACGTAGGGCGCGAGACTCGGTGGCGGCGTCTGCTGCGCGTTCGGCACAGGCGCGGCCGCCAGCGTCAGCGCGGCCGCGAGGGCCGCGATCGAAAAAACGTTCAAGCAAGCTCGTGGACTCGACTTCACGGTGCCTCCCGGGAGCAGGGTGCTCTCTTCGCCGCGATCCTAGCATTTGGATATGCGCGAAGGGCCGTTCCGCGAGAGTGACCCGCAGCCTCGAGCACAGATTCGTGTCTGGATGGGCGATTGGCGCTCCTCAATGGGTCGAAATGGCGGCCAGGGCGGCCGGGAGGTTGCAAAAATCGCCCAAAATCGGCTATACTAGGGAACTGCCGCGGCGAACATATCCGGCTCTATATACCAAGCCTACCTGGAAAGAGGGGTCACGTGAAATTCGACGTGGGCGATAAGGTCATCTACCCGAATCATGGTCTTGGTGTGGTCGAGCGTATCGAAGATCGAACCATCCTTGGCACGACATGCGGGTTTTATCATCTCCGTATCCTGGCGAACGACACCACCGTACTGGTTCCACTGATGAACGTCGAGAGCGTGGGCCTTCGGCGCGCCATCTCGGACGGTGAAGTGGAGCGGCTGTTCACGCAATTGAGCAATGGCAAGGTCGAGGATCATCAAAACTGGAAGGGGCGCTTCAAGGACAACTCCGACAAGATGCGCACCGGGTCCATCTACGATGTCGCGGACGTGCTCAAGAGCCTGACGTTTCTGGCCCGGTCGAAGAGCCTCTCGTTCCGCGAGAAGCGCATGCTGGATCGCGCCAAATTTCTCGTGATCTCCGAGATTTCCGAAGTGATGCGCGAGAAGACGAACGCCATCGAAGAAAAGGTCGACCGGGCGCTCGAGCGAAGCTTCGTCATGCGCACCCGTGCCGTGGCGCGCGCCAAGACAGCCAAGGCGACCGCCAATCAGTCGGCGCGCCGCACAGCCAAGGCGTCATAGGCCCGCGCGAACACCTCATCCACAACGAGGCCCGAGCCGCCCTGCGGTTCGGGCCTTTGCACTTTTCGGGGGACCACGGCAGCCGGCCCTGTGATCTATGATGCGGCCAGGTGTGAGCTCCGCCGATTCGCGTTCAGCCGAGCAACTCTCCGATGCCCACCTGCGCCAGGCCGACGGCGCTGTGGCCACGCTGGTGGCGGCTGTACGATCGGTGGCGACCTTCGTCGCCATCGCCGCTTATGTCGCCGTCACGGCGCCGGTTGGAATGCTTCTCGCCCTCCTCTTCCGGTGGAAGGGGATTCTCTACGTCTTTGGCCGTTGGGGCGTCGACCTCGCCCTGCTCACGTCGGGTATTCGATACCAGGTGGTCGGGCGCGAGCACGTGCCTCGCGGCCGCGCCGTCGTGTTCTGCTCCAATCACCAGAGTAATGTCGACCCGCCGGTGCTCTTTCGCGCACTCGATCCCCGCCTGCACATCTTCTACAAGGAAGAGCTGAACCGCCTGCCGCTGCTCGGCCGAGCCTTCCAGGTCGGCGGATTCGTGCCGGTGGATCGGAAGAATCGCGAACGCGCCATGGCGGCCATCGAACGCGGCGCCCAATCGCTTCGCGCGGGCAACTCTTTCCTGATCTTTCCCGAGGGAACGCGGAGCCTCACGAACGAGCTCCTGCCGTTCAAAAAAGGCGGCTTCGTCATGGCGATCAAGGGTGGCGCGCCCATCATTCCGGTCGCCGTCCAGGGCGGTCGTGATGCCATGCGCAAGGGCAGCTTCGTCGTCCGGCCGGCCAGAGTGAGCATCCGGATCGGACGGCCGATCGAGACGGCGCACGTATCCATCGACGATCGCGATCGGGTCGTCGCCGAAGCACGTCAGCAGATCCAGGAGCTTCTGAAGGAAGGGCCAGCGACATGGAAATCCTGACCAACCTCGGTCGAACGCTGGGATTTTCGCTCGGCGCCGGCATCAACCTCTACGCCACGGTTGCCATCCTTGGCCTGGCGACGCGGTATCAGTGGGTGGATCTGCCGCCTCAGTTTCGCGTATTCGACAACGACATCGTGATCGTGGCCGCGCTGGGCATGTATGCCATCGAGTTCTTCGCCGACAAGATTCCGTGGCTCGACTCGCTGTGGGATGCCATTCACACGTTCGTCCGCCCGATCGGCGGCGCTCTCATCGCCGTTGCCACGCTTGGTGAAGCGACACCCACCATGCAGGCCCTCGTGGCGCTTGCTGGCGGGGCCGTGGCGACGGGAGGTCACTTCACAAAGGCTGGCACGCGAGCGGTGGCGAACGTCAGCCCCGAACCCTTCAGTAACTGGTTGCTGAGCCTGCTCGAGGACGTGTTCGTGGTGGGCCTGGGATTTCTCGCCATCAAATACCCCGTGGCCGCGTTGATCGTCACCGTGATTGCCCTCGTGGTGATGCTGATGCTGCTGGTGATGGTGTGGCGAGCGATCAAGTCGTATCTTTTCGCGAGGACTGCGTCCGCAACGCCTCGCTGAGCGCCCCTTCGCAGCACGCGGCCGGCGTCTGCAGGCCGACGACGGCTAGCTGCCCAGCTTGAAGGTCAGAGTCCAGGGCCTGAGCGGGACACCGTCGAGTGCGCGAATCCCGTCGAGCAGATCCAGCTTGACGGTTTGCAGCGGATCCAGCGGCCGCGCAAAGCGGACGACGAGTACGCGGCCGGCGGGGTCGTACTGAAGCAGCATGTCCGGTAGCGCCGGCGGCGGGTCGGTCGGGGGTGTCGAGCCCGCTGTCACGTAGGCCACCCGCACCTGGCCGTCGATCGTCGCGCGGTCGAGATCTCTGGAGAACTGAATCCTGACGGCGGTGTCCAGCGAGACGTCGGTTTCCTCCTCGGTCGGCGCGCTGAAGATGACCTCGGGAGCAGGACCGACAACTACCGGTGCCGGCCCTTCTTCTTCGATAATCTCCGCCACGGGGCGAGCCGGCTGTACCTGGTTGGCCTCGATCCACGTCAGTCCTTTCTGGAACCGCACGACGCCACTCACTTCAACCCAGCGTCCCGTGTCCACGCGGGCGCCGGGGTCCAAGTCGAGGTCCTTGCCCTTTGGCCTGATGCCGGTGACCCACACGGAGGCGTCGGCGAGCCGGACAACGAAGTCCCATCGGCTCACGCCTGGCGCCTGCGGCACGTCGCCGTAAAGATTGCGGCCGCGAAACTGACCGGTCAGCGTGACGCGCTGATCCAGGTACCGCGCCGGGTCGAGGACGACGGTCCGCACCGTGGGAGCGGCGGGCGGACTGGCCTCGATGGCGCTGCGCACGATGAGACAGAAGGCGTCGCCCGGCTTCAGGCGCCGCTCCTCAACGGGGCCGAGCGCGGCATCCAGGTTCCGGCTGCTCAGCCGCGGATCGTCGGGGGGCAGCCTCGCCAGATCCCAGAATTCACCACGAATTTCCAGCATGCCCTTCGGCAGCGGATCCTGGCGGATGACGTAAATGGGAGGGCCGTCTCCGGCAAGCCTGGCGAGGCCGGGACCGACGACGACCTCGGCCCGCACCACGACCTGCTGACCTCCGTAGAAGCTCGGAAAGGTGGTGAGCGCGGCGGTAGTCGTCGCCCGCCGGGTAGGCGCCTGACGAGCAGCGGGACGTTCTCCCGTGCCGACGAGAACGGCGGCGCACACAATGCACGCCGCCAGGCGGGAACCTTCGGCCATGGCTATAGCTTTGGACGCTCCGTGCCAGCCTTCGGGTGGGAGCGCCGCGCTATTCGAGCTTTCGCTGCGCGTAGCGCGCGGTCACCGCGGCCAGCGCCACGAACAATACGAGGCTGCCCAAGTGCCCCGCGGCGCCCTCTTCGTGCAGGAAGGGGACAATCCCGCCCAGCTGCTGGAACGGTTCAATCGTTCCCGTGCCGACGAGGACGGCGTAGAGGATGCCGGTCAGCGATCCGCCGGCAATCAGCCCCGAGGCGAAGAGCGTGCCGGCGCCGACTTCCGATTCTTCCTTCACGCCGGTCTTGCGCTCGACGAACCAGCGGACGAGGCCCCCGGCAAAAATGGGAGCGGTCGTGGCAATGGGAAGGTAGGAGCCGACCGCGAACGACAGCGAATGAATGCCGCACAACTCCAGCGTGACGGCGATGAACATCGCCGACAAGCACGAGACCCCAGGGCAGGTTCTGGCTCAGCAGGCCCTTGATGATCGTGGCCATCAGCGTGGCCTGCGGCGCCGGAACGGCCTCCGAGCCGATCCCGAACACCTGGTGCATGTAGAGCGTCGTGACGCCGATGACGAACGCCGATGTGACGACGCCGATGATGAGCCCGATCTGCTGGTACACGGGCGTCGCCCCGACGATGTAGCCGGTCTTGAGATCCTGCGAGGTGGCGCCCGCGTTGGCGGCGGCGATACAGACGACGGCGCCGACGCAGAGCGCCACCGGCGCGTAGAAGTCGCCGGTCCAGCCCATGGCCACGAACAGCAGGCAGGTGAGAATCAGCGTGGCAATCGTCATGCCGGAGACGGGGTTCGACGACGCCCCGATCAGCCCGGTGATGCGCGACGAAACCGTCACGAAGAAGAAGCCGAAGATGATCATGAGGACGGAGGCGACGAAGTTCCACTGCGTCGGCATGCGCGGTACGACGGCGAGAAAGATGGCGAGCGCCAGCGACCCGAAGAGGACGACCATCAGCGGGATGTCGCGCTCGGTCCTGATCTGCGACTGGCCTTCGGCCGTGCCGAAGCCCTTGAGGCTCTCGCGCGCGGACGAGATGATGGTCGGCAGCGTGCGCGAAAGCGTGATGAGGCCGGCGGCGAGCACGGCGCCGGCTCCGATGTAGCGGATGTAGGCGCTCCAGAGCTGACCCGGCGACATCTCGGAAAGGAGATACGGCTGACCGGTCGCGGGATTGCTGGCGAAGTTGGGGTGGATCGGCGGCAGCGGAACCGGAATGTACGCGCCAACGATGGACAACAGCGGGAGCAGGACGAGCCATGACAGCACGCCGCCGGCGAACATCGTGCCGGCGATACGCGGGCCAATCACGTAGCCGACGCCGAGGTACTCGGGCGAGATGTCCAGATTGAGGGTCGCGTTGGGAAACTGGCTCGTCACCGGTGCGGAGTAACCCACTTCGGTCCGGAAGATGTTGAAGATCCACGACACACTCTTCCAGAGCGCTCCGATGCCGAGCCCCGCGAACACCATAGTGGCCAACTGCCCGCCGCGCTCGCCGGCGACGAGGACGTCGGCGCAGGCCGTGCCCTCCGGATAGGGCAGCACGCCGTGCTCCTTGACGATCAACGCCCGGCGCAGCGGCACCATCATCAGCACACCGAGAATCCCGCCCGCGAAGGCGAGCATCGTGATCTGGAAGTAGTTGAAATATTCCGGTCCGCGCGGCGTCAGGAAAATGAGCGCCGGGATCGTGAAGACGACGCCCGCGGCGACGGATTCGCCGGCCGAGCCGATGGTCTGAACGATGTTGTTCTCGAGGATCGTCGAGCCGCCGAACTTCTTCAGCACCGATATGGCCAGCACCGCGATGGGAATCGACGCGCTGACCGTGAGACCGGCACGCAGCCCCAGATAGACCGTCGACGCGCCGAACACGAGCCCGAAGAGCACACCGAGCAGAATGGCCTTGCCCGTGAATTCCGCGGGCGACTCCTTGGGAGAGACATACGGTTCGAACGAGGGACGGACGTCGTGCGAGGGCGGCGCGGATCGGGGAGCGTGTGCCATGCGGCGCATCTTAGCCCAAGCGGCGGTGACCGGAGCGCGGTCCGCACTTGGCGGCCGGTGAGCCGGAGCGCGGTCCGCCACTTGATCTACAATCGAGCGAACGCTTGTGAAAATAGCGAACAAGCCGAAGGGCGGCACCGAGCAGATCTCCGAGCTCACCACCAATCGCCTCTCCGTCTACCTGCGCTGCTTGAACGAGCTCGACGCGGCCGACGTCAAGACCGTCTCGTCGCAGACCCTGGCCGAGCAGTTCCACCTGAACGCCGCCCAGATTCGCAAGGACCTCGCCTACTTCGGCGAGTTCGGCGTCCGCGGCGTGGGCTACTTCGTCAAGGATCTGAAGCGTCATCTCCGCCAGATCCTGGGGCTCGACCGTCGGCTCAAGGTGGCTATCATGGGCGCTGGCAATCTGGGTCTCGCACTCGCCGACTATCCCGGGTTCCGCCAGGAGGGGTTTCAGATCGTCGCCCTGTTCGACAATCTCTCGTCGAAGGTCGGCCAGCGTTCGCGTGGCGGCGTGACCATCCACGACGTCAAGGATCTCAAGACCGTGGCGCGGCGCGAGAAGATCGCCATCGCCATGATCGCCGTGCCAGCCTCCTCCGCCCAGCTGGTCGTCGATCTCGTCGTTGCCGCAGGGGTCAAAGCGGTGCTCAACTTCTCGCCCGGCACGCTTCGCGTGCCCGACCACGTAAAGCTCAAGAGCGTCGACCTGACGGTGTCGCTCGAAAGCCTCTCGTTCTATCTGGCGCGCGGAGAGGGGGCCGAGGATGAGTAAGGCAAAGCGCTCACGGCTGTCGCACATCGACGCCGATGGCGCGCCTCGAATGGTCGATGTAGGCAGCAAGCCGCCAACCGTCCGCGAGGCGGTCGCTCGCGGACGCATTGTGATCACCGCCGACGCGCTGCACCTCGTCCGGGCGGGGCGGACGAAGAAGGGCGATCCGCTCCAGACAGCCAGGCTGGCGGGGATCATGGCCGCCAAGCGCACCGCGGAGCTCATTCCCCTCTGCCACCCGCTTCCGCTGACGCACGTCGACGTCGATCTCCGGCCGCTCGGCGATGGCTACGAGATAGAAGCGATCGTTCGGACCACAGCGCCGACCGGCGTCGAGATGGAGGCGCTCACGGCGGTGGCCGTGACCGCCCTGACGATCTACGACATGGTCAAGGCGGCCGACCGGACGATGGTCATCTCCGATATTCGGCTTGTGCGGAAACGCGGCGGAAGAACGGGCGAGTACGTTCGGACGGAGGGTTAGTCGCCCGGTCCGTGTTCGGTCCCGGCCGGCGGTGGCTCGATGTGAATGATGGCGTCAGCAATCTCGGGCAGGCTGGTCATCAGGTGATCTTTCACCACGTGCGAGATTCGATGCGCGTCGTCGAGCCGGGTATCGCGCGCCAGCCAGATGTGCATGTCGATGAACACGTGGTCCGCCGATCCGCGGCTGCGAATGCGGTGACATCCGATGACGCCCGGCACGCTCATCACCACGCGGCGCACATCCTCCTCCGACACGACGATGCGATCGGACAGGATGCGCTCGATGTCGCGGGCAATCTTGTAGCTGGCGTAACCGATGAAGCCCGCGACGAGAAGTCCCGCCAGGGGATCCAGCAGGGGATAGCCGGCGGCGACGCCGACGAGTGCCAGGATGACGGCGATGGAAGACAGCACGTCGCTCCTCGTGTGACGGGCGTCGGCGAGTAGTACTTCACTCTTCAGGCGCAGACCCTCACGATGCTCGTAGCGCGTGACGGCGATGTTGATGACGAGCGTCACGATCATCACCGCGAACGCGATCGGTCCGACTTCGACCTGGGTGCCCTGACTCAGGCGTTCGATCACCGTTCGCACCACTTCGACCACTACCAGCAGCAGGAGCGCCATGATCGCGCCGGCCGCCATCGTCTCGTACTTGCGGTGGCCGTAGGGATGATCGCGATCCGGCGGCATCGAGGCCACTCGGATGCCCACGAGCGCCACGACGTTCGAACTGGCGTCGGTGAGAGAGTGAAAACCGTCCGAGAGGATGCTGACGACACCAGTCGCGTATCCGAACGCGATCTTGGCCGTCGCCACGAGCAGATTCAGGACGAGAACGCGGACGAGAACCGCGGAGACCTCGGCGTAGCGGGTGGCCCGCTGCATCAAGGAACGCGCGTCAGAAGATGCGGGCCTGCGGCACGGGCCACCATCGGACCTGGACCTTGCCGATGATGTATTTCTTCGGCACGAACCCCCAATGGCGGCTGTCGGAGCTGTTGTTGCGGTGGTCGCCCATGACGAAGTAGTAGCCTTCGGGTACCACCTGCGGACCCCAGTCGTCGTGACTGCGGTACTCCGACGGGACATAGTCGTCGTGCATGGGCACGTCGTTCACATGGACCCGGCCGTCGACGACACGCACTGTGTCGCCCTCTTCCGCGATGACACGCTTGACGAACGACTTGTCGGGGTTGAGGGGATAGTAGAGCATCACGATGTCGCCGCGGCGAGGCGGGCTGAAGCGGTACAGCAGCTTGTTCACGATCAAGCGGTCCTGGTCAGCCAGCGTGGGCGCCATGCTCTGGCCCTCGACGCGCGCGACCTGGAAGCCGAACGTGACAATGAGCGTCGCGTACACGGCAGCCGATGCCAGAGTTTTCACCCAGGCCACGAGCTCGTCGCGCACGATCGCGACACGCTTCGGCCAGGGCGAGCCTTGAGCAGGGACGGCCACCGCCCCGGGACCCGCCGCGGGGATGGCCAGCGCCTCGGGGCCCACTCCGGGGACGGTCACAGGAGAGGCCTCGGCCGCGTCGAGAGGGCGGAGCAGCACGTCACCCGCCTCGCCGAGCAGCAGCTGCTCGGGGCCGTCAATCGGCTCAGGGTGGCCCGTCAGAGCTTCAGGTACTCGCGCAGTCGCTTGGTCTGCGACCGGCTGACCGGAATCTCCGTGGCCTTCACGTCTTTCATCCTGAGGATGTAGTTCCGACTGAACCAAGGCACTATCTCCTTGATCTTGTTGATATTCACCAGGTGCGAGCGATGCACCCTCCAGAATACCGCCGGATCGAGCCTCGCCTGGAGCTCGTCGAGCGTCCTGAAATTAGACGTTCCTGAAAGTTGTCCTGTCACTATGTTAATCGACTCGTCGGCCAACGAGGCGTAGATGATTTCGTCGGCCTGGACCAGCAGGAACCGGTCGCCCACCCGGACGGCCAGCCGCTCCCGGCGGCTCTGACGCTCCGTGACCATCTGGACGATTCGTTCGAGCTGGTCTTTCAGCGGCCGCTCGGACGAGATCCGCCTTCGTGCGCGCTCCAGGGCCTGCTCCAGCCGTGGCGCCTCGAGGGGCTTCAACATGTAGTCGACGGCGTTGACCTCGAAGGCCTCGATGGCATACTGATCGTAGGCCGTGACGAAGATGATATGGGCCGGCCTCTCGCGCTCCAGCAGCCGGCGCGCCACCTCGAACCCGGTCAGCCCGGGCATCTGAATATCGAGAAACAGGACGTCGGGAGAGACGCGCTCAACGAGGGCCAGCGCCTCGAGGCCGTTGGAGGCGCGTCCGACGATCTCGATCCCGCCCGTTTCTTCGAGCAGGAAGCAGAGCTCGTCGCGAGCGTGCTGCTCGTCGTCGGCGACCACCGCGCGCAGGTTCATGACTTCAGGCTGTCGCCCGCTCGGGCGAGATGGACAGCTCCGGGATCTCGATCCGGGCGCACGTGCCTTCCCCCGGGATGCTGCGAAGCTTGAGCTGGTAGGTGGCGCCGTAGATGACCCGCAGCCGCTCGTTGACGTTGTTCAATCCGATGCCACCGCCGAGGGACCCCAGACGCTGCTCGGTCATGCCCAGGCCGTCGTCGTCCACCTCGATAATCGCGTGACCGTGGTCGCGGCGGCTGCGGATGACAATGCGGCCGGCGCCGACCTTTCGCGACAGACCGTGCTTGATGGAGTTCTCGACGAGTGGCTGCAGGATCATGCTGGGCACGAGGATGTCGAGCGTGTCGGAGGCGATCTGCTTCTCGACGGTCAGATGGGGCCCGAACCGCACGACCTCGATATCGAGATATTCGTCCACCGCTTCCAGCTCTTCGCGCAGGGTCACGAAGTGCTCGTGGCTGCGCAGCAGTTTCCTGAGCAGCCTCGAGAGCTTGGTGATGAGCGTACGCGCCGTTTCCGGCTCCGACCGGATGAGCGACGAGATCGAGGTGAGGGTGTTGAAGAGGAAATGGGGATTGATCTGACTGGCCAACGCCTCGATCTTGGCCGCCAGCAGCAGCTTCTCCTGCTCCTGCAGCCGGTGTTCGATGCGGGCGTTGTTCCAGATCTTGATGGGTGTGGCAACAGCCAGCACGGCGGCCAGTACGACGAGCCCGCTCATCATCAGCGACGAGGACCCGAGATAGAAAATCCGGCCGCTGCCGAACCGATGGCCGACCGTGAGGCGCAGCAGTTCGAGCGCCACGGGCGCCAGCAGGAGGACCACCTGCCAATCGGTGGCAGGATGACGAATGAACTGCCAGATGCGGCGGTGCAGCGAGGTCACGATGAACGGCGAAAAGTGCCAGATCTCTTCTTTCGGGCAGGCCTCCCGAATGCCGCCGCCCGCGAAACCGCAGCCGACGGCAAAGGGGAGCGCGATCCACTCGCCCGCCATCGCGGCCGGAAAGCCCGCAAGGGCGCCGACCGTGGCGCCGGCATAGGGCCCGGCGATCAACCCGGCGACAAAGGCGGCCTCCAGCGTGAGGTCGGCCGCGTCATAGCGAAGGAGAAGCCGGGCGACGATGCCCGCGGCCACGGGGATGCCGACAGCGGCCGCGAACACCAGTCGGTCGTTCCAGGCCCGGCGTTCGAAGATCAGAATGTGACGGAAGCGCCGGTAACGGACGAGCACCGTCGCCAGGAGTGCGATCACGCCGATCTTGACCACGAGCGTGGTCAGCAGGAACTGTTCGGGCGAGAGGAACTTGGGTTCCTGAACCACGGACTATCCTGGTTTCACGTTCGCGATCGCGTTGAGGATCAACACGTCGAATATACCGGCCGATTCTGAGGGTGTCAAACCAGAACGCCTTGAAATGCTATGATGTGAGGAACTTACGAGAGCGGACGCGGCGCCTCCGCGCGGCCGCGCGGTGGAGCCCTCAGCCGTGATTCGCCCATTCATCATTGGATTCGCGACGACGCTCAAGCACATCTTCAAGAAGCCGATCACGGTGAACTATCCGGAACAGAAGGTTCCGATGTTCCCCAAGTATCGGGGCAAGCACGTGCTGATGCGCGACGAGCTTGGGCTCGAGAAATGCGTCGCCTGCGGTCTCTGCGCCGTGGCGTGCCCGGCCGATGCGATCTATCTCGAAGCCGCCGAGAACGACGGCACCGTGATGGCGGGCCCGCGCTACGCCTCCACGTACCAGATCCACAAGATGCGCTGCATCTTCTGCGGCTACTGCGAAGAGGCGTGTCCCGTGTCGGCGATCTTCATGGGCAAGGACTACGAACTGGCCGTGTACAGCAAAGACGACTTCGTCTGGGACAAGGCGGACCTGCTGGTGCCCGCTCAAAGCGGGCCGGCCGGGACGTCCGGAGGCGCCGAACGCTGACTTCGCACGGTCCGCCCGTTCCAAGGTACAGGAATCAGCCAATCTGTTCACAGAATCACCAGTCGGGCGACGAAGCGCCGCATCATCCATGAGCGGGTTCCTCGACGCGATCCGCGAGCGGGTGCTGGTTTGTGACGGTGCCGTGGGCACCATGCTGTACGCCAAGGGTGTCTTCATCAATCGGTGCTTCGACGGACTCAACCTCACGCAGCCGGAGCTGGTGGCCGAGGTTCACCAGGAGTACCTGCGCGCCGGTGCCGATCTCATCGAAACCAACACGTTTGGCGCCAACCGCGTGAAGCTTGGAGGCTTCGGGCTGGGCGACCAGACTCGCGCCATCAACGAGCAGGGCGCCCGCCTTGCGCGGCAGGCCGCGCGCGATCAGGCCTGGGTGGCGGGCGCTATCGGACCGCTCGGGGTGCGCATCGAGCCTTGGGGCAAGACAGGCGTCGACGAAGCGCGAGAGTTCTTCCGTGAGCAGGCCGAGGGATTGCTCGCCGGCGGGGTCGACGTGTTCGTGCTCGAGACGTTCCGCGACCTCAACGAGATCGGCGCGGCCATCCACGCCGTGCAAAGCCTGTGCGACCTGCCCATCGTTGCGCAAATGACGACGGAAGAGGATGGGCACAGCCTGGATGGAACGCCGCCCGAGCGTTTCGGCCCGGAACTGGAGCGACTGGGCGCCTCGGTGATCGGCGTCAACTGCAGCGTCGGACCCGCGCCGATGCTCGAGACGATCGAGCGGCTGTCCAGAGTCACCGAGCTGCCGCTGGCCGCGCAGCCCAACGCCGGAAAGCCACGCGACATCGAGGGCCGTAACATCTACCTCTGTTCCCCCGAGTACATGGCGTCCTATGCGCGGCGCTTCATCGCGCACGGCGTACGGCTCGTCGGTGGCTGCTGCGGGACGACGCCAGAGCACATCCGCCAGATACGAATCGCCGTTCGCGCCATGAGGGTGGCGGCCCAACAGCCGGTGACGAGCTCGGTGGGCGGGCCTGTCGCCGACCGGCCCGTCGCGCCGGTGGCTCGAGGCGAGAAGTCACGCCTCGCACACGAGCTCGCGCGCGGCCGGCTGGTCGTGGGCGTCGAGGTGCTGCCGCCGCGCGGGTTGCAGATCCACGACGCGATTTCCCGTGCGCGCGCGTTGAAAATTCGCGGGGTGGACGTGGTGCACGTGTCGGATGGTCAGCGCGCCACGGCGAGGCTGAGCGCACTCTCGATGTCGGTGCTGATCGAACAGCACGTCGGCATCGAGACCATGCTGCATTACACCTGTCGCGACCGGAACATGCTCAGCATGCAGTCCGACCTCCTGGGTGCGCACGCGATGGGCCTGCGCAATCTGCTGATTGTGACGGGCGATCCTCCACGCATGGGCACGTATCCAGACGCGACGGCTGTCTACGATGTCGACTCGATCGGGTTGACGAACATCGTGGCCCGCCTCAATCAGGGCCTCGACATCGGAGGCACGAGCATCGGGGAGCCGACCGCATTCCACATCGGGGTCGCCGCCAATCCCTCGGCGCTGACGCTCGACGAAGAGGTCAAGCGCTTCCGCTACAAGGTGGAGGCTGGGGCCGAGTTTGCGGTGACGCAGCCGGTCTTCGACGTCGGCGACTTCGAGACCTTCATCCGTCGAATCGAGGATGTACGGATCCCGATCATCGCCGGACTCTGGCCGTTCGAAAGTGCACGGAACGCGGAGTTTCTCGCCAATGAGGTGCCCGGCGTGCGTGTGCCCGAAGAACTGCTCCGGCGCATGCGGCGGGCCGACAGTTCCGAGGCCGCAGTGGCCGAAGGGGTCGCCATCGCCCGAGAGCTGGCTTCCCGTCTCAAGGGGTTGGTCCAGGGCTTTCAGGTGTCGGCGCCCTCCGGCAACATCGAAGCCGCTCTCGCCGTCATCGAGGCCATCGGGCGTTAGTGTTCGGGTTCGGCTTGCCGCGACGGGCGGGCAGTTATATAGTGCCCCAGCCTGTTCAGGCGGAGGACGACATGGCGTTGTTCGATCGTCACGACTCCGAGAGTGACCACATTGCCGGCGGATCCGACGTGGGTACCCGGGCGCTCTCTGCGACCTCCGTCGAAGGCGACTTCGTCAACGCCGTGTATGAGAACATCGCGTGGTTCTATGACGCGGCGTTCGGCAAGATCCTCCATCCAGGTCGGCTCGATGCCATTCACCGCATGAGCATCACGCCTGGCGATCGCATTCTCGAGGTCGGCGTGGGCACGGGAATGAACGTGCCGCTCTACCCGGAGCATGCGATCGTCACCGGCATCGATTTGTCGGATTCGATGCTCGAGCGGGCCTACGAGCGCGTCGATCGGCGTGGGCTGTCCAATGTCCGGCTGCTTCGCATGGACGCCGGCGCGATGAGCTTCCCCGACGAGTCCTTCGACATCGTCTACGCGCCGTACCTCATCAACGTCGTTCCGCACCCGTTGCAGGTGGCCCGCGAAATGTGGCGGGTCTGCAAACCGGGTGGCCGCATCATCCTGCTCAATCACTTTCGCAGCACGAACCCGATCATGTCGAAGCTCGAGGGGCTGTTTTCGCGCGTCACGGTCCATCTCGGGTTCCGCGCCGATTTCGACCTGGCCGCGTTCCTCGCGCAGACCGGGTTTCACCCCATTTCCATCGAGAAAGTCAATTTCCCGCGCATCTGGCGGCTGGTCATCTGCGAGAAGGCGCCCACTCGGCAGCGAAAAGCGCCTGTCGGCCTGACCCGTCTCACGCGGAGTCGAACGGCCGCTCAGGCGACGCGCTCTGCGGCGTGAAGAGTTCGGCGCCGCTCTCGGTAATCACCATCTCGTCTTCCAGCCGCACGCCGAATTCACCGCGCAAATAGATGCCAGGCTCGTCGCTGAACACCATGCCCGGCGCGAGGGGCAGCGTGTTGCCGCGAACCAGATACGGCCACTCGTGCCCGTCCATGCCGATGCCGTGCCCGACGCGATGCGTGAAATAGCGGTAGCCCGGCCCGAAGCCGGCATCCTCGATGACGCGCCTGGCCGCAGCGTCCACCGCTTCGCAGGTGACGCCTGGCTTCGCCGCCGCCAGGGCGGCGTCTTGCGCGCGCCGTTCCACGGCGAAGACTTCTTTGATGCGGGTGCTGGCGCGGCCGAGCACGAAGGTGCGGCTGATATCCGACTGGTAGCCGTCGGCTTCGCAACCACCGTCGATCAGCACGAGGCTGCCATCGCGGATCGTTTGCGCCGCCGTGGACCCATGGGGCAGCGCCGCGAATTCGCCGACCTGCACGCTTGCGCCGCCGGCGAACCCGAGTGCCTCGTGCGCGGCCGAGACGAGCGCGGCGAAATCGTTCCGGGTCATCCCCTCGGCCAGCGCGAGGTAGGCGGCCTCATACGCCCTGAGCGTGACGGCTGACGCCAGACGCATCAACTCGAGCTCGTGCGCGTCCTTGACCATTCGGCAGCCGGCCGTGACCGCGGATGCGCTGGCGAGGGTCAGTGCGGGCGCCGCCTTCCGAATCTCGTCGCTGAAGGCGAAGCGCACCGTTTCTTCCACGGCCAGCCGGCCTGTCCGGATGCCGCGATCGTGCAGGCCCTGCGCGACGCGATCGTACGGGCTCTCGTGTTCCTCCCACGTTCGCACGTCGGCCTGTCGATCGCCGAGCGGCCCCCCCTCCATCTGCTCGCGTGCCCGGTCCTCTTCGAACGCCGGGCAGACGAGAAACGCATCGCCACGGGCCGGCAGGACCGCCGCGAACAATCGCTCGCTCAGGCCCCATCGGATACCGGTGAAGTATCTGAGCGATGTGCCACCGCAGAGCAGCAGTGCGTCGAGCCCCTGCTCACCAAGCAGGCGGCGAGCCTTCTCGAGTCGTGCCCGCCGTTCGTCGGCCGTGATTGGCCGGACGCGGTCCCGCATCGAGGTCAGACTGGCCAGGGAGGGCGGCACTCGATTGTCGGCCGACGGCGCGCGTTGTGCCCACACGGGACTCGTGACGGCCAGCGTGGTGGCCGCAGACCCCGCACCCAGAAACCGGCGGCGGCTGATCATGTGGGCGACTCCTTGTCGGATGTGGGCCAAGCGACCGCGCGACAAAGACCAAGTCAAACCGGTTGTGCGGGGCGGCTACTCGAGCGGCGCGACCGGCTGGAGCGCGCGCGACGCCTCGCCGGCGGGCAGCGCCACGCGTAACACCTCGTCGAGCGCCTTGACGGGGACGAAGGTCATGTCCGCTCTGACCTCGGCTGGCAGCTCGGCGAGATCGACCGTGTTCATGTCGGGAAGCACGAACGTATGGAGACCGGCCTGACGCGCGGCCAGAACCTTCTCGCGAATGCCGCCGACGGGGAGCACCAGCCCGCTCAGCGTAATCTCGCCGGTCATCGCCACGTCAGGCGCCACCGGCTGATTCCTGGCCGCCGAGAGAATCGCCGTCGCCATGGTCACGCCAGCCGAAGGCCCATCCTTCGGAATGGCGCCCGCGGGGATGTGCACGTGCAGGTCGCGGTGTTCCATGAAGTCGGGTGGTATGCCCAGCTCGAGCGCCTGCGAGCGAATGTGGCTGACGGCTGCACGCGCCGACTCCTGCATCACGTTGCCCAGCTGGCCCGTGAGAATGATGTTCTGGTGGCCGCCCGGCAGCAGGCTGGCCTCGATATAGAGCACGTCGCCGCCGCTCTCGGTCCATGCCACGCCGGTCGCGACGCCGGGCCGTGAGGTACGGAACGCGGTGTCACGCCGGTAACGCGCTGGACCCAGATAGTCGGCGACATTCGCCTCGTCGACGACGTCGGTCGTCTCGCCCGGTCCTCCTGTGCGCGTCGCGGCTCGCGCGGCAATCTTTCGAGCGACAGCCCCGATCTGCCGCTCCAGGTTGCGCACTCCCGCCTCGCGCGTGTACTCGGTGATGACGAGCCGCAGCGCGGCGTCGGTCAGGTCGACGGCCGAGGCCGACAGGCCGTGCTCCTGGAGCTGTCGCGGAATGAGGAAGCGTCTGGCGATGTGCACCTTTTCTTCCTGCGTGTAGCCCGTCAGCGGAATCACTTCCATCCGATCGAGCAGCGCGGGGTGGACCGGGCCGAGTTGATTGGCGGTCGCGATGAACAGCACGCGCGACAGATCGAAAGGCATCTCGAGGTAGTGATCGCGGAACGAGTGGTTTTGCGCTGGATCGAGAACCTCCAGCAGCGCGGCCGCCGGATCGCCCTGGAACCCCACGCTCATCTTGTCGACTTCGTCCAGCATGAAGACGGGGTTCGCCGCGCCCGCCTGCTTCAGCGCGTGAATGATCCGGCCCGGCATCGACCCGATGTAGGTGCGCCGGTGCCCGCGAATCTCGGCTTCGTCTCTGACGCCCCCGAGCGAAATCCGGACGAACTTTCGATTCATCGCGCGCGCGATCGACTGACCGAGCGACGTCTTGCCGACACCGGGCGGCCCGACGAAGCACAGAATAGGCCCCCGCATGTCGCCCTTCAGCTTCCGCACGGCGAGGTGCTCGACGATGCGGTCCTTGACCTTGTCGAGATCGTAGTGATCCTCGTCGAGCACGCGCCGCGCTTCGACCGGATCGAGGCGATCTTCAGTGGTGATCGACCAGGGAATCTCGAGCACCCAGTCGAGATACGTGCGGATCATCTGGTACTCAGGGGAAGCCGGCGTCATCCGCTCGAGCCGATCCACCTCGCGGGTCACGGCCGAGGCGACCTGCTCGGGAAGGTTCGCCTCGCCGATGCGGCGGCGCAGCTCGACCGTTTCGGGTACCTGTCCCTCGCCGAGCTCGTCTTGAATTGCCTTGAGCTGCTGACGCAGGTAGTACTGGCGCTGCGCAGCGGTCATTTCCTGCTGCGCCTCTGTTTCGATCTTGCCTTTCAGTTCGAGCAGCGCGATTTCCCGATTGAGCGCGGTCGCCACTCCTTTCAACCTCACCGTCAGATCGTCGACCTCGAGCAGCTGCTGCTTGTCTTCCCCCTTCATGTCGAGCACGCTCGCCAGCATGTAACACAGGCGCAGCGGCTGATCCACGTGCATGACCAGCCCGCTCAGCTCCTGCGCCAGACCGCCCGTCAGCGCCAGAGCGCGTTCCATCAGCTCGTGCAACCGGCGTATGTAGGCGTCGACTTCGAGCGAGCGTTCTTCTTTCTCCGGACGAGTGGCGACCTCCGCTCGAAACGTGGCGCCGCTTCGCGTCAGGGTGACGGCTTCCGCGCGTGCCAGGCCCTCGACAATGATGTGAACGGCGCCGCCGGCCCTCGCCATCTGCCTGAGAACGGCGACCGTGCCGATTCGGCTGAGGTCGTCGGGTTGCGGATCGTCGACGTCGGTGCGCTGCAGCAGCATCAGGACCATGCGGTCGGTCGCCAGCGCGCGGTTGATGCTCTCGATCGAGACCGGCCGGTTCACGGCCAGCGGCTGTATGGTCAGCGGGAAGACTACCGTGCCGCGCAGCGGCAGGACCGGGAGCTCGGACGGGATGGTGATGGCAGGCGATGTGGCCGCCGGATCGGTCATTCTGGCGCTATTTCATCGCAAGGGGCCCACCGAGTCAACGACGCACGGTCGGCTGCGGACGCGCGACATCACGGCGTCGAGCCATCTGCGAAGGCAGACGGGCTGGCGGCGACACTCAAGCGACACGCTCGGACATCCAGTCGGCGCACGCGCGCTGCTTGACGGAGGTTCTCGACGCGCTGAGCAGGTCTGCATGGCGCAGGCTATGATGGACGGGAGGCGCCTGGAACCGCTCATGTCTGCACCGATTGTTGCCATCACCGGGATCGGCGTCGTCTCGCCGTTTGGCGTCGGGCGCGAGCGCTTTTGGGAATCCGTCAGCCGCGGCGAGAGCGGCACACGCCCCATCACCGACTTCGACGCGTCCGCGCTGCCGTGCCGGGTGGCCGCGCCAGTCCCTTCCGTCTCATCGTGCGATGTTCCGCCGCTCGAGGGCGACCACCACATCGAGGCCACGTCGCGGGCCGACCCCAAGCGCTACTCGAAGTCGGCGCTCATCGGCGTGATCGCCGCGCGGGAGGCGTGGACCGATGCCGGCCTGCGCGCGGCCCATCCCTCGGCCGGCGTGCTGATCGGCAGCGGCGGTGGGGGCATCGATGTGGGCGAGCGCCAGTACTACGATTACTTCGTCGAAGGCGGGCGAAAGGTCACGCCTTACGCCATCGCCATTTCAATCGTGGGCATGGTCTCGAGCGAGATCTCGATCTCGTTGGGCCTCCACGGAATCAGTCACGTGATGTCGTGCGGCTGCACGAGCTCGACCGACGCCATCGGCTATGCGTCGAGCTTGATTCGCTCGGGTCAGGAAGAGCTCGTGCTGAGCGGCGGCGTTGATGCGTGTGTCACGCCTGGCATGCTGTTCGGCTTCTCACGCATGCGCGCGGTGTCCACCCGCTACAACGACCAGCCGGGTGCCGCATCACGGCCATTCGACCGCGGTCGGGACGGATTCGTGCTGGGCGAGGGCGCCTGGATGCTGGTGCTCGAGCGGGAGGATCGCGCGCGCGCCCGCGGCGTGCATGTCTATGCCACGGTGGATGGCTACGGGTCGACGTGCGACGCCTATCACCGTGTGCAGATGGCGCCCGACGGCGCCGAGATCGTTCGGGCCCTGAAGATGGCCATCGAGCGATCGGGCCGGAGTTCCGGCGAAATCGGGTACGTCAATTACCATGGCACGTCGACCGTGCTGAACGACGCCGTCGAGTCGCGGTGCGTTCGCGCCGTCCTGGGCGCGGCGGCCGATCGCGTGCCCGGCTCGTCCACCAAGTCGATGATTGGCCATCCGCAGGGCGCCAGCGGCGCCGCCGGTGTGGTGACCAGCGCGCTCGCGCTGTCCCGCGGGTTCCTGCCGCCGACCATCAATCTGGACGAGCCCGATCCGAACTGTGACCTGGACTTTCTTCCCAACGTAGGCCGCCGAGCAACGCCGGCGGCCGCGCTCTGCAATTGCCTCGGCTTCGGATCCAAGAACAGTGCGCTGGTGCTCGGCGCACGTGTCTGACGCCCGCTGACCGAACGCGGGCTCGATGGCCGCCCTACGCTCATGGATGACGTGCTGATTGTCGGGGCCGGTCCGGCCGGGGCCGTCGCGGCACTCCTGCTCGCGCGTGCCGGCGCGAGCGTGCGAATGATCGACCGCGCCGAGTTTCCTCGCGACAAGCTGTGCGGCGACACGATCAACCCCGGCACACTGGCACTGCTCCAGAGGCTGGCTGTGGCGGGAGCGCTCGAACGGCGAGCCCTGAAGGTCGACGGCATGCGGGTGACGGGCGCAGACGGCACCGTGATCGACGGACGGTACCCCCGTCCGCTTCACGGGCTCGCGTTGACGCGCCGCGACCTTGATGCGCATCTGCTCGATCAGGCGATTGCCGCCGGCGCACGCTTCGAGCGGATGCGCGTGCTCGAGGCCGTGGTCGAGCGCGGTGTCGTCGTGGGCGCACGCGCGCGGACCGCCACCGGGCGTCCGGTCACACTCGCGGCGCGGCTGACGGTGGCGGCTGATGGGCGTCGATCGACGCTGGCGTTCGGTCTCGGACTGGCGTGGCACCCGCGCCGGCCGCGGCGCTGGGCCATTGGCGCGTACTACGCAGGCATCGAGGGGTTGGGTCCGGTGGGAGAAATGCACGTGCGAGGGTCGCACTATCTCGGCGTAGCACCGTTGCCGGGCGACATCGCCAACGTGTGCCTGGTCACGGCCCTGGCTGATGGTCAATCGGCGCGCACGGACGTTCGCGGGCTGCTGGCCGAGGCGATTCGCGTCGATCCGCTACTCGCGGCGCGCTTCGTCCACGCGAAGGCCGTCACGATTCCCACCGTGCTCGGACCGCTCGCCGTCGAGACCAGGGCGGCCGGCATGCCCGGCCTGTTGCTGGCTGGCGACGCTGCCGGCTTCATCGATCCGATGACTGGTGATGGATTGCGATTTGCGATCAGGGGCGCGGAACTTGCCGCGAGTGCGGCGCTCGATGCTCTGGGATCTGGATCTCGGGATGCGCACATCCCATTGGCCCGGGCGCGGAGGACGTTCCTGGGCAAGCAACTGTTCAATCGAGTCCTGCGCCGGCTGGTGTCATCAGCACTCTTGCCGTTGGCGGGGCATGCGGCGCGCGCGGCCCCAGGTCTGATCCGCACCACCATCCGAATCGCGGGTGACGTGCCTCGCCGCCGGGCCGGATCGTGACCTGATACGTGCGTCTCGTCCGAATCGCCCACACCGCAGTCAAAAGGGCGGCACCGGCGCGCGGCTTGCAGAGACGGTATGCGTCGGAGAGCCGTGATGGCTCAGCTATAATGGCCGACACTCAATGCTCAGCACACGACGAAACCTCCGCCGCGTGGCGGGGAGAGCGGAGCGATTTCCTTTGACGCTCAACGCGGTCGTGCTGTGTGCGGCAATTCTGGCCGCGCCGTTCTCGGCGGGCGATTCGAGCCCCCGGGCGGCGGGTCTGACATCGCTCGCGCCGGGACAGACCGCGGCGAACCCCTCATCACCCCTGGCGCGGGCGCTCGCCGCGATCGGTCGTGGGCAATACGGGGACGGGGAGCGGGCGCTCGTCGAGCTGGCGTCTCGCGATCCGGCAGGCGACGCGGCGCTCGAGCTGGGTCTGCTTCAGATGATGTTGGGACGCCGAGGCGAGGCGATTGCGGCGTTCAATCGCATTCTCGACGCTCTGGACGGGCGCACGGACGCCGTGTCGCTGACTCGGGCCGGGCGGGCTGCTCGCGCGCTCGGGGAATTTCAGGACGCGAACGCGTATTTTCGCCGGGCG
This sequence comes from uncultured Acidobacteriota bacterium, assembly GCA_963817395.1. Taxonomy (GTDB): domain Bacteria; phylum Acidobacteriota; class Vicinamibacteria; order Vicinamibacterales; family CAVPJW01; genus CAWGYQ01. The sequence goes on from CAWFOC010000004.1 coordinate 804,973, forward strand.
GCGTCGCTGCTGCCGGATGATCCCGCCATCAACATCGCGTGGGGCGAGCTGTTTCTCGAAAAATACAACAGGGAGGAAGCGGCCCAATCGTTTCAGGCGGCGCTTCAGCGCGACCCGAAATCGGTGCGCGCGCAACTCGGGCTGGCGCGCGCGATCGCCGATGACAATCCCCCCGCCGCGCTGGAGCTTGCCAGCAAGGCGCTCCAGGCCGATGGCACGTTCGTGCCCGCTCATGTGTTCGTCGCCGAACTGCAGCTCGATGAGGGCCGGCGGAAGGAGGCCCGCGAGTCGCTGGATCGGGCGCTCGCTATCAATCCGTCCAGCCTCGAGGCGCGCGCGGCGCTCGCCGGCATGGCCTACGTAGACGGCCGCACCCAGGACTTCGACACCGAGCTGTCGCGCGTGTTTGCCATTAACCCCCGATACGGCGAGGTCTACCGCGTGGCGGGCGATCAGGCGGCGCGCAGCTATCGCTTCGATGAAGCCGTCCTTCTGGCACGCCGGGCGCTCGAGCTGGACGGTGACAACGTGCGGGCCAGTGCCGACATCGGCATGCACCTGCTCAGAACCGGCGACGAACCCGGCGCGCGGCGGGCGCTCGAACGCGCGTTCGAGCGAGACCCCTACGACGTCGTCACGTTCAACCTGCTGGGGCTGCTCGACACGCTCGACAAGTTCGTCACGATCACGGACGTCAACATCACGATGAAGTTTCACACGGATGAAGCCGCCGTGATGCAAGAGTATGCGCTGCCGCTGGCGAAGCAGGCGCTGCAGGAGCTCTCGACGCGGTATCGCTTCCAGCCCGAGGGGCCAATCCTCATCGAGATGTTCCCCCGGCACGACGACTTCGCCGTCCGGAACCTGGGGCTGCCGGGCATGATTGGCGCCCTCGGCGCGTGCTTCGGCCGCGTGGTCACCCTCGACTCGCCGCGCGCCAGGCCGCCTGGCACGTTCAATTGGGGCGCCACGCTCTGGCACGAGCTGGCGCACGTGATTTCTCTGCAGATGTCCCGCCAGCGTGTGCCACGCTGGCTCACCGAGGGCATCTCCGGCTATGAGGAGACGCGCGCACGGCAGGCATGGGGGCGCGAGATGGAAGTGCCCTTTGCCGCCAGGCTGAAGCGCGGCGAGATCCTCAAGCTCCGCGATCTCAACTCGGGCTTCACCAATCCGCAGACCATCGCGCTGGCCTACTACGAGGCCGCGCTGCTCGTCGAACACATCGTCAAGACTTTCGGTGAGCCGCGATTGCACGCGCTGCTGCGTGCGTTCGGTGAGGGTCAGGAGACTGAGACGGCTCTGATGTCCGCGCTCGGCGTGGAGATCGATGCCCTGCAGTCGACGTTCGACAAGGCGCTCGAAACCCGGTTTGCCTCGCTCGGGCGTGTGCTCGAGACGCCCGACGGCGTGAGCGGCGCGTCCGTGGACGCTCTTCGCGCGCTGGCATCGAGCCATCCCGAGAGCTACGGTGTCCAGATGGCGCTCGGCCAGGCGCTCTGGCGCGCGAAGGATACGTCTGGTGCCTTCACCGCGCTCGAACGGGCCGCCACGCTCGTGCCGATGGCGATGGGCAAGGAGAGCCCGCACGCCCTCATGGCCGAGATGGCGATCGAGATGAAAGATCCCGCGCGTGCCGCCGCCGAGCTCGAGGCGCTCCTCGCGCACGACCACAGCAACGTCGAGGCGGCCCGCCGCCTGGCATCCCTTATCGATCCGGCCGCGGATCCTGCCCGGGCGGCTGCGGCGTTCGAGCGGATCATCGAGATCGATCCGTTCGATGTGGGTGCGCACGCGTCGCTCGGACGGCTGGCGCTCGCGCGCCGTGACGCCGCCATCGCCCAGCGCGAGTTCCGCGTCGCCCTGGCTGTTGGCGCGCCGGACCCGGCGTCGCTCTACTGTGATCTCGCGGAGAGCTATCTGCTGACGGGTCGGGCGACCGACGCCAAGCGCCAGGCGCTTCAGGCCCTGGAGATCGCGCCGGCTTACCAGCGCGCGCAGGATCTGCTGCTCAAGATTGCCGAGGGTGGGGTATGAGGCGCCGGGCGACCCGCGTGGCCGTGGCCGCCGTCATCGCCGGTCTGCTGCAGATCGGTCTACCGTGGCTCCTGGCCTCCGCCCGCGCGCAGATCTTCGATCTCGACGCCGACCGTTTTGCGGGCCTCGAGTGGACGTTCGTCCGGATCCAGTATCACGCCATCTCGGACACCGCGAGAATGCGCTGGGAATACTGGGGCGATCCGTGGGCCATCGACGCGCCAGCGGCCGAACAGAACCTCTCGCGCCGACTCAAGACGGTGACGTCCATTCAGGTTCACGAGCCCATCGTGCTGACGCTCGAGGATCCCAGAATCTGGCAGTACCCGTGGCTGTACATCGTCGAGCCTGGCAATCTCGAGCTGACCGAGACGGAGGTGCCAATCCTGAGAGAGTTCCTGCTGAGGGGCGGCACGCTCACCGTCGACGACTTTCACGGCCCGTACGAATGGGAAATCCTGGTGCAGGAGCTCAAGAAGGTGTTTCCGGAACGCTCGATCGTGGACCTCGCACCGCCGCATCCCATCTTTTCGTCCTTCTACACGGTGGAGCAGTATCCGCAGATTCCGGGTCTGGGCTCCTTCTTCAGCGGTCGGACGTGGGAGAAGGGCGGATATGTGCCACAGTTGCGTGCGGTGCTCGACGACCGCGGGCGCCCCATGGTGCTCATCAACTGGAATACCGACATGGGTGATGGGTGGGAGTGGTCCAACGCCGAGGAGTATCCTGGCTACATCCGGTACACCGCCGAGGCGTACCGCATGATGATCAACGAGATCTTGTACCCGTTGACCCACTAACGGCAGAAGCGAGCGTTCCGCGGTCGAGCGTTCCAGGACGCCGGGCCGACGCGAATGGCCGCATGAGTCTGGCGGACGATACGATGGAAACTGCTCCCAGTGGACTGGCGGAACGAGTAACGGAAGGCCGACAGCGAATCCTGACCGAGCTCCGCAAGACCATCGTCGGACAAGACGAAGTGGTCGATCAGGTGCTGACGGCGCTCATGACAGGCGGACACTGTTTGATCACGGGTGTGCCCGGCCTGGCCAAGACGCTGCTGATCAAGACGATTGCCGAAATCCTGGATCTGTCGTTCAAGCGGATCCAGTTCACGCCGGACCTGATGCCCTCGGACATCACCGGCACGGAGATTCTCGACGAGGACCGGCACGGATCGCGTGCGCTCCGTTTCGTCAAGGGACCTGTCTTCGCGCAGATCATCCTGGCCGACGAGATCAATCGCACGCCGCCCAAGACGCAGGCCGCGCTGCTCGAAGCCATGCAGGAGTATCACGTCACGGCAGCCGGGCGAACCTATCCGCTGGAGCGCCCCTTCTTCGTGCTGGCGACCCAGAATCCCATCGAGCTCGAAGGGACCTATCCGCTTCCCGAGGCGCAGCTCGATCGGTTCATGTTCAACGTGGTGATGACTTACCTCCATGAAGACGAAGAGGTGCGCGTCGTCACCGACACGACCGGAACCGAGCGTCCGCAGCACGAGCGCGTGCTGAATGGCGAGGACATCCTCGAGTTCCAGCAGATCGTCCGCCAGGTACTGGTGTCCGACCAGGTGGCGCGTTACGCCGTGCGTCTCGTCGATGCCTCGCGCCCGGGACGGAGCGGGCCGGAGTTCGTCGAGAAGTGGGTGAAGTGGGGAGCGGGACTCCGCGCCTCCCAGGCGCTCATCCTCGGAGGCAAGGCCCGCGCGCTGATGCGAGGGCGCTACCACGTCTCCGTCAAGGACATTCAGGCGCTTGCGCTGCCGATCCTGCGACACCGGATCGTCACCAACTTCTACGCCGAGTCAGAGCGCGTCAACGCGGATGGAATTGTCCAGCGCCTGCTCGAGGCCGTGCCGGCGCCGGCGAGCGGGCTATAGCGGGCACGATCGGGCGACAGCAGTCGCCCCGGCACGGGTCGACCAGAGTAGGGGTGCGATGAGAGCAGGACGAAATCGTCCCGGGGAACAGTACTTTCTCGACCCCACCGTCCTCGCGCGCATCGGGTCGCTCGAGCTGAAGGCGCGGACGATCGTCGAGGGCTTCCTCACGGGGCTGCACCGCAGCCCGTTCAAGGGATTCAGCGTCGAGTTCGCCGAATACCGGCAGTACATGCCGGGCGATGATCTGTCGACGATCGATTGGAAAGTGTTCGCGCGAAGCGACAGGTATTACGTCAAGAAATACGAGGAGGAGACGAATGTCGAGTGTCACCTCCTGTTGGACGTCAGTGCCTCGATGGGCTACGCCTCCGAGACGAGCGTCAGCAAGCTCGAGTACGGGTCGTATCTGGCAGCGGCGCTGGCCTACCTGATGCATCGCCAGCGCGACAGCGTGGCGTTCATGGCCTTCGACGATCGCATCGTGAGCATGCTGCCGCCCAGTGCGAGGCCGGGCCACCTCCGATCGGTCCTCCTCATGCTGGAGCGACTCGAGATCGGGCAGCGGACCGACTGTTCGAAGCCGCTTCATCAGCTGGCCGAAGCACTCAAGAAGCGCGGGCTGGTGATCTTGATCTCCGATCTGCTCGACGATCCGGACCGTGTGATCGAAGGACTGAAGCACTTCCGGTTCAAGGGGACGGAAGTGGTGGTGTTTCACGTGCTCGATCGCAGCGAGTTGACGTTCCCGTTCGAGCGGGCCGCGCGCTTTCACGATCTGGAGAGCGACGAGGAAGTGATGGCCGAGCCCGCCGTCGTTCGGACCGGATATCTGAAGAGTATCGAAGGTCTGATTGACCGGTACCGGCGGGAGCTGGGCGTGGTCGGCATCGACTACTGCCTGCTCGACACGTCGCAGCCCCTCGACTTCGCGCTCATGGCTTACCTCTCGACGCGCGGGCGGAGCCATTGATGTTCGGGCTCGCTTTTCTCTCGCCGGCATTTCTTGCCGCAGCCGCCGCCATCGCCGTGCCCATCTTCATTCACCTGTTCCGCAGGCGCACCGAGGAGCAGATCCGGTTCAGTGCGGTGAGGTTCCTGAAGGACGCACCCGTGGAGCACGCGCGCCGTCGGAGAATCCGTGAGCTGCTGCTGCTGGCCCTTCGCGTCTCGGCGCTGGTGCTGCTGGCGCTGGCTTTCGCGCGGCCGTACTTTGTCAGCGCCGAGTCGGGGTTCGGCGCGCCGATCACGGTGGTCGCTGTGGATGTGTCGTACAGCATGTCCGCTCCGGGACAGTTCGCCAGGGCGATGAGGCTCGCGGAGCAAGCCATCGATGGCGCCCCAGCGAGGCACCAGGTGAGCGTCGTCGCGTTCGCCGACGACGCTGAGGTCGTGACGCCGCCGACGTCGGCCCGGGAAGAAGCGCGAGCGGCGGTGGCTCGCCTGTCCCCCGGCGCCGGCGCCACGAGATATCGCGCCGCGCTGGCGCGCAGCGGAGAGGTGGCCGGTGCGACCGGACGCATCGTGCTGATCACCGACCTGCAGCAGAGCGGCTGGGCAGTCGGCGAGGGCGAAGTGCTGCTGCCGCCAGGCGTGGCAATCGAAATCGCCGACGTCGGCGCGGCCGACGCAAATCTGGCCGTAATCGATCTGCGACGCGAAGCCGGCGGACTCTCGACGCGTGTTCAGAACACGGGTGCGGCGCCGCGCGAGGGGATTGTCCGGCTAATGGTGAACGACACGCTGACCTCCGAAGCGAAATTCTCGGTCGCGCCGCACGCCGTCGCCGACGCGCGCTTCGACGATTCGGATGCGACGAGCGGACTGGCTTCGGCGACCCTGACCGATCCGGACGGATTCGCCGCGGACAACACACGCTATCTGCTGCTCGATCCGCCTGTGCCGGTCACCGTCCTGGCAGTCACCTCCGCCGCGAGCCCGGCGGACATCTTCTATCTCGAGCGGGCCCTCGCGAGCGGAGGCCACTCGAGCCCGTTCCGCGTGGTCAGCCGTGCGGCCGTGAGCTTCGAGGGAGTGGACCGGGCCGCGCTTCGGCCCTATCCACTACTGTGGCTGCTCGGGACGAGAAATCTTGATCGGCGCGGACGCACGGCCATCCTCGACTACGTCCGCGACGGCGGCGCGCTCGCGATCGCGGTCGGTCCCGACGTGGAGCCGGACGTGGTGGCCGATCTCCTGGGCGACGACCTCGGGGTGCGGATCGGGAGAACGCCGCCGTCTGAGGCATTGAGTTTCGCGCCGGTCGACGCGCGGCATCCGATCTTCCGGGCATTCGGCCCCTCGGCCAGCAACCTGAGCATGGTGCGGTTCACGCGCTCCGCGGGCATCGCCGATAGCGGCCAGGGCCGGCGCCTCGCGGTATTCAGCAATGGCACCGGCGCGCTCGTCGAATACGCTGTCGGACAAGGTCGCGTTCTGGTGTTCGGATCGGATCTGAGCAACCGCTGGAACGATTTTCCGTTGCAGCCGACCTTCGTCCCTTTCGTGCACGAGATCATGCGGTACCTGACAGGGTCCGCCCTCGAGCGGACCGAGATTCTGGTTGGCGATTTGCCGCCGGGTCTTCCGCGAAGGCCGGGCCTCGCCGTACTCCCCCGGCCCGCGGCGCCCGGGCTGACGAGCGACCAGACCGGCCGGCGGGTCGCGGTCAATGTGGATGTCCGCGAATCGGATCCCGCGCGGATGGGTCAGCAGGATTTTCTGGCCTCGGTGAAGCGACTCGACCAGTCGTCCGCCAGCCCGGCGGACAGTCGCGCCCGGGATGACGAGGATCGTCAGCGCCTTTGGCAGTACGGCCTGGCCCTGATGATTGTAGGATTGGTGATTGAGGGGCTGCTGGGCAGCCGCATTGCCTAAGCGGGTCGTACGGCCGACGTGGCCGAATCGGGGAGGATTGTGGCCGATCGCCCTGAGACGCTCGTTCGACTGATTGGCGCCGTCCGCCGTCGATGGCTGACGGTGGCTTGGCTGCGTGCGGTGTCGCGCGCGGGCGCCGCGTCGGCGCTGCTCACGGCCGTCTCTCTCCTCGCCTATTTCCTCGTTCAACCCGACAAGCTGGCCCTCGTCGCGCTGGCGGCCAGTGTCCTCGTGGGGATCTGCAGTGTGCTTTCTCGTCGCGGCCTGGCCTCTGCGGCGGCCTCCCGACACTCGACGGCTTGCGCGATTCATCGAAGAGCGGGTGCCGGAGCTCGACGATTCGCTGGTGACCGCGGTCGAACTTCGCACGGCGGGGGAGCCGGGGCGCGGCTCGGCGCTGCTCGATTCGTTCCTGCACGACGCGGATCGGCGCGCGGTGGATGTCGATGTCGAGCGCGTCATTCCACGCGCACGAGTCCGTCACGCATGGCTTGTCGCTGGTGGCAGTCTCGCGGCGTTGTTCATGGTCCTGGTGTTCAGCCGGACGCCGGCGCGCCGAGCCTACGAAGCCGCGTCGGTGCACGCGCTGCCGTGGCGCGTCGCGATCGAGGTCACTCCGGGAAATGCCAGGGTCCGCGCGGGTCAGCCCATCACCATCAGCGTCCGGTTGTCTGGCGCGGGCACGGTGCTCAGTCCGACACTCCGGCTCGAGAGCGAAGAGGGACGCGAGCTGCAGATGCGGCGCGACGGTGGTGACGATCGCTTCAGCCTGACGATTGACGACGTGAGACGCTCGTTCGACTATCGCGTGGAGGCGGGCACGCTGTCCTCGCCCACCTTTACCGTCACGGCCCTTCGTCCACCCAGGGTTTCACGCATTGACTTGCGCTACGAGTATCCAGCCGGTCTCGGCCTTCCGGCCCGCACCGAGGAGGATTCCGGCGACATCTACGCGCCGCCGGGCACGCGGGTCCGCCTCCGGGTTCGTGCTGACAAGCCGATCGTCCAGGGGGAGTTGAAGATGGCCGGCGCCGGCGACCTGCAGCTGGCTGCGGTCGCCCCCGACGTGCTGGAAGGCGAGCTGCGTGTGGCTGGTGACGGATCGTATCGCGTTTCCCTCGCTGACAGCGACGGTCTCGAGAGTGAGGGCGAGACCGAATACTTCATTCGCACGCTCGACGATCGTCCGCCCGAAGTGCGCATCGTCAAGCCGGCGGCAGATCGGCAGGTGACGCGGCTCGAAGAAGTGGCCATCGACGCGCAGGCCGCCGACGACTACGGGATCGAGCGGTTCGAGCTGGTCTATTCGGTACGCGGCCGGGCCGAGAAGGTGCTCCCCTTTACCGACCGCGTCTCCGGAACCAGCGTCTCGGGCTCGCGGACGATCTATCTCGAAGAGATGGATGTTCAGCCCGGTGATTTCATCACCTACTACGCGCGCGCACGCGATGTGGCGAAGGGGCGGCGATCGACAGAAGGGCGCAGCGACATCTTCTTTCTCGAAGTGAAGCCCTACGACGAACAGTTCGTGTCGGCCGAAAGCCAGGGCATGCGTGCCGGCGCCAACAGCCGGTCGCTCGAGGAGCTCGCCGCGGCGCAGAAGAACATCATCATCGCGACCTGGAAGCTCGATCGGCGATCCGTCTCCGGCCGATCGAGGCAGGACATCCTGTCGGTCGCCGGCGCGCAAGCTGCGCTGCGCGAACGCGCCGCCGGCATGGTCCGCCAATTGAGCAGGTTTGGAGGCGACCGGCGCGGGTCGCTCAGTCCGTCCACCCCCACTGACCAGGATCCGATGAGTCTCGCCGTGCAGGCCATGAGCTCTGCGGAAGAGGCTCTGGGAACACTGAAGACCTCGACCGCCATCCCGCACGAAATGGAAGCGCTGAATCAACTGCTCAGGGCCCAGGCGGAGGTGCGGCGTCGGCAGGTTGCGCGTCAGTCGAACGGTGGGGGAGGCGGTGGCAGCAACCGTCCGACCGCAGGATCTGTCGGCGCTCTTCGATCGTGAGCTTCAGCGTCAGCAGGAGACGAACTACGAGACGCCAACGAGCGCCGCCGCCAACGAGAACACCCCGGACGACTCGACCCAGCCGCTCGACAAGATTCGCGAGCTGGCGCGTCGGCAGAACGAGATGAGCCGGGAGCAGCAGGAGTTGGCCCGGCAGCAGACGACGATCGGCGCTGACGAGCTGAAGCGGCGACTTGAACGATTGACGCGCGAGCAATCGGAGTTGCGGCGCGAGGCCGAGGAGCTCGCGCGCGAGCTCTCGCAGCAGCAGTCAGCGGAGCAGCAGAGTCAGCAGGGGATGGAGGGCCAGCAGGGACAGCAGGGCCAGCCGCGGCAGCAAGGGAAACAGGGCCAACAGGGGCAGCAAGGCAGGGGCAGCAAGGTCAGGGGCAGCGGGGGCAGCAGGCTCAAGGCCCGGGCGGACAGGGCTCGCAGGCTGGCGGCGCTGCGCTGCGCGAGGCGTCGGAAGACATGCAGGGGGCGACCAGCGATCTGCGACGCCAGGATCCGGGGCAAGCGAGCGAACGAAGCGGCCGCGCGCTCGAAAAGCTTCGCGCGCTCGAACGTCAGCTCCAGTCGCGCCAACCCGACAATCGGCGCCGTGCGCTCGGTGACCTTCAGCTCGAGGCGCGTCAGCTCGCCGATTCGCAGCGGCAGATGGCCGGCGAGCTGCAGCGGAATGGTCAGTCACCGACGGCCGAGACGTTGCGCCGGCTGGCGGGTGAAAAGGAGCGGCTTGCCGAGCGGGTGCAGCGCTTCGAACAATCCGTGAAGGATCTGGAAGGCACCGCCCGCTCGGACGAAGAGCGCGGGACGATCGGCGAGGTCACGGCGGAGCTCGCAGAACAGCAGATCGAGCGTCGGCTGCGCGAGTCGTCCGACACGATGCGGCAGGAGGCCCGAGCGGCGGCCGGCTCGGGTGAGCCGAGACCGCCTGGTAAGAACGGTGTCGGCGAGAAGAACGCACCAGGTGCCAGGGACAAGGCTGCTCGGGCGGCTGACCGTCGCCTGCAGGACGAGCAGGAGTTGACACGTGCCTTCGAGCGTGTGGCCGAGCGCATGGGCGCCGCCGGCGGCGAGCGTGACGGAGAAACTCGCAAGCTCTCAGAGCAGCTGGCGCGGGCAAGAGAGCTGCGCGAGCGCCTGTCGGGGATTGAGGAGCAAATGCGGCAGGGCCGTCCTGCCGGGCAGGAGAATGGATCGCCGAGTGGCCCGGATGGTTCCGCCGCCTCCGACGCGTCGCGTCTGAAGGAAGACTTTGCGCGTCAGCTCGGTCGGGCCCGAGATCTCCTGGAGTCGCCCGCGGGTCAAGGGGCGATCGAGGGCGGCCGGGGATCCACGCCCGAAAAGTGGGAGCCGAGTGTCTCGGCGCCCGGGACCGAGGCGTTCAAGCAGGACTTCGCCGACTGGGGCGTGCTGCGTCGTGACATCACTCTTGCGCTGGAGCGGCTCGAGGCGTCGTTGTCCAGCCGCCTTCAGGAGAAAGAGACCCGCGATCGTTTGAGCGCCGGCGCCGACGATCGCGCACCAGACGCCTATCGCGCGCTCATCGATCAGTACTTCCGCTCGCTGGCTTCGACGTCGAAGCCCTGAGCTGTGGCCGTCGCGCCACGAGGTTGAGCCCTCCGCGTGCAGTTCTCCTACTCTCTCCCGTGGTGGGCCTGGCCCCTGATCCTGATCGGGGTCGTCGCGATCGCGCGTGGCGCTTACGTGCGCCGGGCTCTGCCTCTGTCATCGCGTCAGCGTCATCTGCTGACCGCGTTGCGCTCGCTCACCCTGATCGTGCTCGTGGCGCTGCTGTTGCGGCCCGTCAAGCTGGTGATGCCAGCCTCTCCGCAGGACGCGATCGTCGCCATTCTCGTGGATACCTCGCGCAGCATGGCACTCGCTGATGACGGCGGCCAGCGCCGCATCGATCGGGCAGGCGCCCTGTCGACAAAGCTTGCAGCCGACCTCGGTCGAGAGTTTCAGGTCGAGACGTTGACGTTTGGCGAAAAGCTGGCGCCGCACGGCACTTCGGAGTTCGTGGCCGACGGGCGGCGCTCCGAGCTTGTCGGGGCGCTCCGTGACACGCGGAAGCGTTACGAGGGAAAGTCCGTCGCAGGAGTGGTGATTGTTTCCGATGGCGGCGATACCAGCACCGGCGAGTTGACCACCTCGGTCGACCGGACGGCCCCGCCGGTGTTCACGATTGGAGTCGGATCGCCCTCGATTGCCCGCGACCGCGAGGTGTTGACCCTCACCGCCGGCGACGCGACGTTGCCCGGCTCGGTGATCGACCTCAATGTGTCCGCTGTCAGTCATGGCTTCCCAGGGGCACCTATCGAGATGCGCGTCTTGGCCAATGGCCGGTCGATTGAGGTGCGACGGGTCACGCCCCCGGGTGACGGCTCGCCGGTGCACGAAGTGTTTCGAGTGTCGCCGGATCGGAGCTCGGCAACACTGTACACGGTCGAAATCCCAGCCAGCCCGGACGAGCTCGCTCCCGAGAACAACCGCCGGACCGTGCTCGTCAGCCCGCCCGGGCGCAAGCGCCGCCTGCTGCTCGTCGAGGGCGCGCCCGGCTTCGAGCACAGCTTTCTCAAGCGGGCCTGGGCCGAAGACGAGGGCTTCGAGATCGATTCGGTGGTGAAGAAAGGCAAGAACGATCAGGGCGTCAGTACGTTTCTCGTGCAAGCCGACGCGTCCCGCTCGGCCAGTCTGGTCACGGGATATCCGACGACCAGGGAGGCGCTCTTTGCCTACGACACGGTCGTGTTCGGGAACGTCGAGGCCGAATTACTCACACGCGATCAGCTCGCCATGACGGCGGCATTCGTGGCCGAACGTGGCGGCGGGCTGCTCGCGCTCGGCGCACGCACGTTCCAGAATCGTAGTCTGCTCGGGACGCCGATTGAGGAAGTGCTCCCGCTGCACCTCAACGAGCGCGCGCCCGGAATCCTGCGCACCTCCGCGCAGGATGTCGGCGATTCGAACAAGGTGTCTCTCACCGACGAGGGCACGACCCATCCGATGATGCGCATCGTGCTCGACCCGGGCGAGAATCGCCGCCGGTGGGCTGCGCTTCCGGCTCTGGCCTCGAGCACGGCCCTGGGAGGGCCGAGGCCAGGGGCCCAGGTGCTGGCGGTCACATCCGTGCCTGGCAGCCCGTCTCGACCGATCGTGGCGATTCAGCGATACGGCCGCGGACGCTCCATGATCTTTGCCGGCGAAGCCTCGTGGCGCTGGCGCATGATGATGCCGGCCTCCGACCGCAGCTATGAGACGTTCTGGCGGCAGGTGGCACGGTGGATGGCGACCAGCGCTCCCGACCCGGTCAACCTCGCCGTGCCCGCGGCAGCGACGCCGGGAGAAGCGGTCACGCTCGATCTGGTGGTTCGTGACCGCGCGTTTTCCACTGTCCCGGATGCGAACACCGTGCTCAGGATTGTGGCGCCCGATGGGTCGACGCGCGAGACACGCCCCGTGCTGGCCGACGCCGCCAGCGGGCGATACACCGCCGTCATGACCCCGGATCGCCCCGGGGTGTACCGCGTCAATGCGGAGGCGCGCGCGGGGACGCGGATCCTCGGTGCGCCGGTCGCCTGGCTTCTCGTGGGTGGCGCCGACCGTGAGCTGACCGATCCGCGTCTGAATGAGGAAGTGCTGCGACGAACGGCCGAGGCGACCGGAGGACGCTATCTCGCCCGCGACGAAACGGCGGAGCTTGGCGCGTTACTTCGCAGCCGGCGTGGTGCCGTCAGTCCCGAGCGGCGCGAGATCTGGCATAGCCCGTGGACGATCGGATTGATTCTGATGCTGCTCAGCGCCGAGTGGGCGCTACGGCGCCGGTGGGGGATGCGGTGACCACCAGACAGGTCGGATGGCTCCTGCTGTTCGTGCTGCTTGCCCCTCCTGTGCAGGCGGCCGAGCGCTACGCGCTGCTCGTCGTCGGCGCATCGGGCGAGCCGAAGTATCGGGAGAGCTATGACAAGTGGCACGACTCGCTGGTCGGGGCGCTGCGCGACCGGCTCGGATTGGCTGCCGATCGCATTGTATCGCTCAAGGATCACGGCGTGCCAGAAACACAGCTCGCCACCGCCGCCAATGTGACGGGCGCCCTCGGATCGCTTCGCGGACGCCTTCAAGGCGACGACCTGTTGCTCATCGTTCTCATCGGGCACGGCAGCTTCGATGGTGATACCGCAAAGTTCAACCTCGTGGGGCCGGATCTGGACGCCTCGCGATGGAGCGCGCTGCTCCGCGGCATGCCGGGCCGGCTGGCCATCGTCAATACGACTGGCGCCAGCTTCCCGTTTCTCGCCGAGCTCTCCGGCCGCGACCGGGTGATCATCACGGCAACCGACTCGGCCGCGCAGCGGTTCGACACCGTATTTCCGGAGTTCTTCGTCCAGGCCTTTGCCGGCGAGGGAAGCGATCTCGACAAGAACGGTCGCATCTCGCTGTGGGAAGCCTTCAGCTACGCCAGCGTTGCCGTCAAACAGTGGTACGAGCAGCGTGGTCAGCTGGCCACCGAGCGCTCGGTGCTCGACGACGACGGCGACGGTACGGGGAAGGAGGCGGGGGCGCCTGGTCCCGACGGTGCGCTGGCGCGCGCCATGTATCTGGACCCAGACGTCCCGGCCGCTGTCAGTGGCGACAGTCAGCTGGCAGAGCTGTACCGTCGTCGCGCAGCGCTCGAGGCCGAGATCGAGGGTCTCAAGGCGAAGAAGACGGACATGCCCGAGCAGGAATATCTGGATCAGCTCGAGAAGCTTGCCGTGGAGCTCGCCAGGGTCTCTCGGGAGATTCGATCGCGATCCTGATCGAACGGCTCACCACTCGAGACGGCGGCGCGCGTGGGGTCGAAGAATCGCGATGCCGATGACCCCCGACGCAAATCCAGCCAGAATCGACCAGAATGCGATTCCACCCGCCTCGGCGGTGGTTCGGGCCATCGATCCGGGGCCCGCGAAGAGCTGCATGAGAACCCATGACGCCGAGAAAAAAACTGGCCGGCAGCTCGATGATGTCCCACAACACGACGAACGGCAGGAGCGTCAGCACGCGCGAGTGAGGGAACATCAGGAAGTACGCGCCCAGCACTCCGGCAATCGCCCCGCTCGCGCCGACCATCGGCACCGTCGAGCCCGGAGATGCGACTACGTGAACGAGCGCCGCGGCACTGCCGCAGAACACATAGAACATCAGGTAGCGGCCGCGGCCCAGTTGATCCTCGACGTTGTCGCCGAAGATCCAGAGGTACAGCATGTTTCCCGCGAAGTGCAGCCAGCCGGCGTGCAGGAACTGCGCGGTGAGCACGGTCGGCCAGGCAAAGCTCGCGGGAACCACACCGTAGATCGGCAGGACTTGCTGCAGCGATTCCGGTGAGCGCTGAATCTGAAAGAGCCAGACGAGCGTATTGACTGCGATGAGACCAATCGTGATGAGCGGCGGGCCGCCAGACGGGATCACGTCACGAAGAGGAATCACGTCCTGAGTATAATGAACCGCACCCCATATCCTTTGCGCGCCCGAGAACGACTGGGATTCTGATTGTGAAATGTCAGCACTGCGGTACCGAGATCGCGGACAAGGCGCTCATCTGCTTTCGGTGCGGCGCAGCGACATCGACGCCGCGGATTCAGCCACCCGCCTCGCGCCCCCGCGGCGGCCGGGCGCGTCTCCTTCCGGCCACGCTGGCGCTGGCAACCCTGGCCCTGGCGGGCATCTTCATGGGCCGTGCCGGCGACGAGGGGATGCCGCTGTCCGTCGAGTGGGCCATCGCGGCGCTCGCGGTCGCGGCGGTGGTCAGCTGGCTGGCCGCACGACGGCGAGGATGAGCCCCGGACGGTTGCGCCCCAGATTCCGAATCAGCTAACATGCGACCCCTGCTGACGTTGATCCATTCCACACGTCCGGACACCGCCCATGCCTGAAGCGCGACTGGAAGTCGTCGACGCGCTCGGCCGGCGCATCGTCCCCGTCGACAAGGAAATCTTCGCCATCGGTCGGCGCACGGGCAACGACCTCAGGCTCGTCGGCAGCGACGTCTCGCGCGACCACGCCGAGATCGCACGTGAAAGCGATAAATACGTCATTCGCGATCGTGGGTCGCGCTACGGTACCTTCGTCAACGGCGACTCGGTCGTCGAGAAAATCCTGACCCACGGCGATCAGATTCGGATCGGGCGAAGCGGCGGCGCCGAGCTCGTGTTTCTGGTCGACGATGTCGGACCCTCGATTGAACGGACCACCACATCGGCGGTGGGCGACCTGCGTCAGATTTCCGCGCTGCTCGAGGGCCTGCGCGCCCTCGGATCCGGCCGTGTGCTCGACGAGGTGCTGGCCCTCGTGATGGACTCGGCCATCGAGGTCACCGGAGCGGAACGCGGTTTCATCATGCTCGCGGGTGCGGAAGGGGCCCTCGAGTTCAAGATGGCCCGCGCCCGTGGAAAGGTGACGCTGCCCGGCAAGACGTTCGAGACGAGCCGCAAGATTCCCGAAGAGGTGTTCGCGACGGGCGAGGAGCGAATCGTCGCCGACCTGCTCGACGGGGACCTGGCCAACGTCCACATGGGTACGGTGGCCCTCGGCATCCGCCACGTCCTCTGTACGCCGCTGCGCCTCGTGCGGTACGTCGATCGGGCCGATTCGGCGCCGGAGCCGAAACGCATCGGCGTCCTCTATCTCGACAGCCGCGAGCGCGGATCGTTGCTTTCGAAGGCGACTCGTGGCGCGCTCGAAACGCTGGCGACCGAAGCGGCGGTGGCCATCGAGAACGCGCGGCTCTATCGCGACAACATCGACAAGGCGCGAATCGAGCAGGAGATGAAGATCGCCGCCGACATTCAGCGTGCGCTCCTGCCAGACGCCAAGCATGTCGGCGCATACTTCAGTGCCGTGGCCGACTCGGTGCCGTGCCGGTCGATTGGGGGCGACTTCTACGACTACATCGACATGCCGGGTGGCGAGTTCGCGTTCGCCCTGGGAGACGTGGCCGGGAAAGGCGCACCGGCGGCGCTCTTGACCGCCGTCATCCAGGGGATTTTCTCGGCGCAGGGCTATTCGGGCGCCTCGCCGTCGCAAACCGTCACGCGGGTGAATCAGGCCCTGATCCGCCGCGCCATCGAATCGCGGTTCGCCACCATTCTCTACGGCGTTCTCACGCGCGAGGGCAAGCTGGCGTACTGCAATGCCGGACACAATCCACCGTTTCTGATTGGCACCGCCGGCGGCGTGCGGCGTCTCGAGAAGGGCGGGCTGATCGTCGGGTTGTTCGAGCACGCGACCTTCGACGAAGAAACGCTGCAGCTCGACCCGGGCGACGTGCTCGTCGTGTTCAGCGACGGCGTCACCGAGGCCCTCAACGTGGCCGGCGAAGAGTTCGGCGAGGAACGGCTGCTGGCCTGCATCGAGGCCCATCGTCAGAACGACCTGTCCAATCTCCTCTCGGCCATTTTCAAGGATGTTCGCGACTTCGCTTCCGGGGCCATGCAGAGCGACGACATCACGGCGCTCGTGCTGAAATATGTGGGGCCCTAGGCGGCTGTGATGCGGAAGCGCGGCTGGCTGCTCCTGGCCGTCGGGTTCGTCGCCTGGCACGTCGTGTTCGATCTGCAAGTGGAGTACTTCGCCACGCGCTTCGTTGCCCAGCAGGAACTGGCGGCGCAGGGAATTGGCCACTTCGTACCCATGGACGACGCGATGCGGCCGGCGGTCACCCTGAGTGCCCTCATCGCGTCGGCGTGGAGCGTTGTCGCCATGGCGCTTGCGTATGCGGTGACGCGCTCCACCAATGGCGCTCGTCTCCGTTTCACCCGCGCGTCCTGACGGACGTCTCCAAACCGCGCGCATTACGGACGATCGGCGATGGATCAGCCGCTCATCTACGACTGGAACCGCGCTGAGACTCCCTTCCAGCCTCGTGCCGTCGAGCTCGACGACGAGACGCTGCGCGACGGCCTGCAGTCGCCATCGATCCGGACGCCCACCATCGAGCAGAAGCTCGAGATTCTCCACTTCATCGACCGCCTGGGCATCGAGACCGCCGACATCGGGCTCCCCGGAGCAGGCCCGCATGTGGCGCGGGATGCCGAGCGGCTGGCCCGCGAGATTGGCGCCAGCCGGCTCAGAGTGAAGGCCAACTGCGCGGCCAGAACCGTCGTCGCCGACATCAAGCCTATCGCCGAGATCGTCCAGCGCACCGGCGTGCCTATCGAGTGTTGCACCTTCATCGGATCCAGTCCGATCCGGCGATACACCGAGGATTGGACTGTCGAGCACCTGGAGCGGCTCACCGACGAGGCCGTGCGCTTCGCCGTCGGCGAAGGCCTCACGGTGATGTATGTCACCGAGGACACGACGCGCGCGGATCCCGAGTCGCTGCGACGGCTGTACGCGGCGGCCATTCGCGCCGGCGCGTCACGCATCTGCATCGCGGATACGGTGGGCCATGCCACGCCGGCCGGGGCGGCCGCGGTCGTGCGGTTCGTGGCCGGCGTGATCCAGGACCTCGGAGGTGGTGTGGGCATCGACTGGCACGGCCACCGCGACCGGGACCTCGCGATTGCCAACTGCCTGGCCGCCCTGGACGCGGGGGCGACGCGGCTGCACGCCTCGGCTCTGGGAATCGGCGAGCGGGTCGGGAACACGCCGATGGATCTGCTGCTGGTGAACCTGGTGCTCATGGGCTACCTCGAGCGCGATCTGTCGGAGCTCGGGGCGTACTGCCGTGCGGTATCGGAGGCCTGCGACGTCCAGATCCCCGCGAACTACCCGGTCGTCGGGCGCGACGCGTTCCGGACCGCGACGGGCGTGCATGCCGCGGCCGTGATGAAGGCCTACCGCAAGGGCGACCGTGAGCTGCTCGACAAGGTCTACTCCGGCGTGCCGGCGAGGCTGGTCGGGCGTGAGCAGACTGTGGAGGTCGGGCCGATGTCGGGCCGCTCGAACGTTATCTTCTGGTTGGAGCGTCGCGGGATCGAGGCGACCGAACAACTCGTCGATTCCATCTTCGCGAGCGCGAAGGTCTCGCCAACCGTGCTCACCGAAGAGGAAATTCTCGCCCTCGTGCGCCAGACGCCCTGACCGGACAGGTCATCGTCCAGAGCGCCCGGCACCGATCAGCTTCGCTTCGATCGCCGGCAGGGCCTCGAGCAGCACATCGCCCACCACCTGCAGGCTCCGTGCGCTGATCTGATCGAGCGTGTCATTCGGGGTATGCCAGGCCGCGTAGTCGAGGTCAATCAGATCCACGGCGGGAACGCCTGCCTGCAGGAACGGCACGTGATCGTCCTCGATGAGGGTCGTCTCCTCGAGGAAATACCGTGACAGCTTGAGACGTTGCGCTGAGGCCCACAGGAGATCCGTGAGCCAGGGGGTCGAGTGTCCCTCGCGCCGGATGTTGAGGTTGCGCTCGCCGATCATGTCCACGAGGATCAGGGCGCGGAGCGACGCGAGTGTTCCACTTTTTCGGGCGACCTCGACGTAGTGCCGGCTGCCGTAGGTGTGATCGGTTCCGGTCCACTCGACGACGGCTTCCTCGCCATCGAGGAAGAGCAGCTCGATGGTCAGCGGATTCGCGCGGGCGCGCAGCACCCGAGCCAGTTCGAGCAGGAACGCGGCGCTCGATCCCCCGTCGTTGGCGCCCACGAACCGGACCTGGCGGAAGAGTTTCGTATCGTAGTGGCCGGCGATGACGAGCCGCTCCGCGCGCGCGCCCTGAATGGTGGCCGTCAGGTTGACCATGCGCAGCGTCCCGAGGGGCGTCGCGGCGTCGAAGGCCTGCTCGACCGGGCGAATACCGAGTGCCGAGAGTTGATCGGTGATGTAGCGACGGGCGTCGGCAAGGCCCGCGGACCCGGCCGGTCTCGGTCCAATCGTCACCAACTGCCGGACGTGCTCGTAGGCGCGGCCGCCGTCGAATCCGGGCGGGGGCTGGGTCTGCGGAACGGCCGCCGACAGGCCTGACGCTGAGGCCAGCGCCAGGACGCCGGCCTTCAGCCAGCTCATCCCTTGCGCTGCTCCATGGGCACGAACGTCCGCGGACTCTCGCCGATGTAGATCTGCCGCGGACGCGCGATTTTCTGCTCCGGGTCCAGGAGCATTTCCTCCCACTGTGCGATCCACCCGGCCGTGCGCGGAATCGCAAAGAGCACCGGGAACATCTCGAGCGGGAAGCCCATGGCCTGATAGATCAGCCCCGAATAGAAGTCCACGTTCGGATACAGCTTGCGCGTCACGAAGTAGTCGTCCTGCAGGGCGATCCGCTCGAGCTCGAGCGCGATCTCGAGCAGGGGGTTGCGGCCCGTGACGGTGAACACCAGATCCGCGATGCGCTTGATTACCTTGGCGCGCGGGTCGTACAGACTTGTACACACGGTGGCCGAATCCCATCAGGCGGCCGTCGCCGGCCTTGACGCGCTTGATGAAGTCGGGAACGTTCTTGACGGTGCCGATTTCCTCGAGCATCCGGAGCACCGCTTCGTTGGCGCCGCCGTGCAAAGGGCCGTAGAGTGCCGCCGCGGCGGCGGCCAGCGCCGAGTAGGGATCGACCTGCGAGCTGCCGACGTTGCGCATGGCCGAGGTGCTGCAGTTCTGCTCGTGATCGGCGTGGAGAATGAAGAGCACGTCCAGTGCCTTCTCGAGCACGGGGTTCGGCTGGTACTTCAGCTCGGTCATCTTGAACAGCATGTTCAGGAAGTTGCCCGTGAAGCTCAAATCGTTGTCCGGGTACACATACGGGCGTCCAATGCTGTGGCGGTAGGCGTAGGCCGCGATGCTCGGCACCTTGGCGATGAGGCGATGGGTCTGGCGCACACGCGAGCGCTCGTCGAAGATCTCCTTCGCGTCGGGATAGAAGGTCGAAAGCGCCCCGACCGTGCTGAGAAAGATGCCCATCGGGTGGGCGTCGTATTGAAACCCCTCCATGAACTTCTTGATGTTCTCATGGAGCATGGTGTGCATCGTGATCTCGTGAACCCAGGACTTCATCTGGCCGGCGGTCGGCAGCTCGCCGAAGAGAATCAGATAGGCGGTCTCGAGATAGTTGCTGTCTTCCGCGAGTTGCTCGATGGGGTAGCCGCGGTAGAGGAGCACGCCGTTGTCGCCATCGATGAAGGTGATACGGCTGCGACAGGCGGCGGTGTTGAGCAGGGCCGGATCATAGGTCATCAAGCCGAAATCCTTCGGCGAGGCCTTGATCTGCCGAAGGTCCATGGCCCGGATGGTTTCGTCCTGGATGGGGATCTCGTACTGCTTTCCGGTGCGGTTGTCGGTGATGGTCAGCGTGTCGGCCATTGTGTCTGAGCTGCTGATGTGAACCCGCTATTCGCTCGGCTCGTGACGCTCGTCCGGCGGGAGGACGCGCTCGCCAGGCACCCGGTAGCGCCCGCCAGCCCAGCGCGCGAGATCCTGCAGCTTGCATCGCTCGCTGCAGAACGGTCGCCACGTCGGAGAGGCGGGCTGCTTCCGGCAGAAGACGCAGACGAGATCCGGCTCGACGATCGGCGCCTCGCGCTCGTCCACCACGTTTCGCGTCATTCTAAGGTGTGGCACGCGAGCCCAGCAAGCACGTCGCCTGCGGACCCGGAGTGGCGGCAGCTGGCCGTCCCGAAATGCTCGGCGGGCCTCAGAAATTGGGCTCGTCCCCGCTGTGATGCCGGACGTCCTTGGCGGACACCATGAAGATGACGTCCTCGGCCACGTTGGTGGCGTGATCACCGATGCGCTCGAGGTGGCGCGAGATGAGAATCAGATCGAGCGAGGGCTCGATCGTGGCGGTGTCCTGCAGCATGTAGGTGAGCAGCTCACGGAAGATCTGGGTCTTCAGGGCGTCGAGCTCGTCGTCCCGATTGAGCACCTGGCGGGCGAGGGTCGTGTCGCGCCGGACGTAGGCGTCGAGCGCGTCTCGCAACATGCCCTGCGCGATGTTCCCCATGCGCGGAATGTCGATCAGCTTCTTGACCGGTGGGTGCTGGGCGTAACGACGGGCGGCCTCCGCGATGTTGACCGCGAGATCCCCGACGCGCTCCAGATCCGTGTTGATCTTGACGGCCGCGACGATGGCGCGAAGATCCACGGCCATCGGCTGGTACAGCGCCAGGAGCTGAAAGGCACGCCGGTCGAGCTCGATGTGCAGCTGGTTGATCGGCTCGTCGCCAACCATGACCTGCTCGATCAACCGGGCATCACGGCTGGCCAGCGCGTCGACTGCCAGCTGCACGCGCTCCTCGGCCAG
This sequence comes from uncultured Acidobacteriota bacterium, assembly GCA_963817395.1. Taxonomy (GTDB): domain Bacteria; phylum Acidobacteriota; class Vicinamibacteria; order Vicinamibacterales; family CAVPJW01; genus CAWGYQ01. Next base: position 826,000 of record CAWFOC010000004.1, read on the forward strand.
GCCGCCCATGGTCAACAGCCGCTCTTTGAGCGTAGCCAGCTCCTCCAGGAAGTGCGGAACCACCCGTTCCATCGATGCCTCTTTTAGCCGAATCGGCCGGTCACGTAGTCTTCCGTCAGCTTTTCGGCCGGTGCGGTGAAAATCTGTCCGGTCCGGTCGTACTCGATCAGTTTCCCGAGCCAGAAGAACGCGGTGTAGTCGGAAACCCTGGCCGCCTGCTGCATGTTGTGGGTGACGATGACGATCGTGTAGTCGCGCTTCAGCGTGTAAATCAGTTCCTCGATGTGCTGCGTCGCGATCGGGTCGAGCGCCGACGCGGGCTCGTCCATCAGCAGGATTTCGGGACGCACGGCCAGCGCGCGAGCGATGCACAGCCGCTGTTGCTGACCGCCCGAGAGCGCAAGCGCCGAGTCGTGGAGCCGATCGCTCACTTCGTCCCAGAGCGCCGCCTGTTTGAGGCTCTCTTCCACGCGCGCCGCGGTCTCCGACCGCGAGCCGGCCATGCCATTGATTCGCAGGCCATAGGCGATGTTCTCGAAAATGGTCTTTGGAAATGGGTTCGACTTCTGGAAGACCATCCCGACGCGGCGCCGAAGCTGGACGACATCCACGCCAGGGCCGTAGACATCGGTGCCGTCGATGAGCACCCGTCCCTCCGCGCGCGTGTCGGCAATGATGTCGTTCATCCGGTTCAGCGTGCGCAGGAAGGTGCTCTTGCCACAACCCGAGGGGCCGATGAACGCCGTCACCAGGTTGGCGCGAATCTCGATGCTGATCTGATGGAGCGCCGCCTTCGGGCCGTAGAAGAAATCGAGGTTCTGCACCGCGATCTTCACGGGCTTGCTGCCGGTGTCATCGGTGGCCCGGGTGGCAAGGCCGCTGAGCGACGCGACGCTCGACGTGGGCGTCATGACCACCGCCGGCGCTGATAGCGGTCGCGCAGCCAGATGGCCATGGCGTTCATGGCCAGCAGCAGCACGAGCAGCACGATGATGCCGGCCGCCGCGTTCTGCGCGAAATCGGCCTGCGGACGCGACACCCAGTTGAAGATTTGGATTGGCAGCACCGTGAACGGCGACCACGGGCCATCGGGCAGGAACGGCACGTAGGTCAGGGCGCCGATCGCGATGAGCGGCGCCGTTTCGCCGATGGCGCGGGACATGGCCAGGATCAGTCCGGTGAGGATGCCCGGCGCGGCAACCGGCAGCACCTGGTACCAGATCGTCTGCCACTTGGTCGCGCCCAGCGCGTACGAGCCTTCTCTCAGGGAGGGCGGCACGGCTCGAAGCGCCTCGCGCGTCGCGAGGATGATGACCGGCAGCGCCAGCAGGGCGAGCGTCGCGGCGCCCGCCAGCACGCTGCGCCCGAGGGCCAGCGTGCGGACGAACAACCCGAGCCCGAGCAGACCGTAGATGATCGAGGGTACCGCGGCCAGGTTCGAGATATTGATCTCGATGAGCCGCGCCATGCGGCTCCGACCGCCGTACTCCTCGAGGTAGATCGCGGCCGCAATGCCAATCGGCATCGCGATGAGCCCTGTCAGCGCAATCACGTAGACACTGCCGATCAACGCGGGAAGGATGCCCGCCATCGACGCGCGTCGCGACGGATAGCTGGTGAGAAACTGCCAGCTGAGTCGCCCAAGGCCGTCACTGGCGACGTCCCACAGGAGCGCTGCCAGCGACGCGAGCGCCATAGCCAGGATGATGACCGTGAGGATCTCGAACAGCGGATCCTGCAGCCGCCGCCACAGCGTACGCCCGTACCGGCCGCGGCCAGCGGCCATGCTCACCGACATCGTCTCGCTCGTCACGCGTATTCCTCGCGGTAGCGCTCACGCAGCCACGTGCTGACGAGGTTCAACGTGAACGTGCTGAAGAAGAGCAGCATGCCGACGGCGAAGATCGTGCGGTACTCGAGCGTTCCGGCCGGCGTGTCGCCAAGACTGACTTGGACGATGTAAGCCGTGAGCGTTTCGACCGGCACCAGCGGGTTGAGCGTCAGGCGCGGCTGCTGGCCGGCGGCAATCGCCACAATCATGGTTTCGCCGACCGCCCGCGACACGGCCAGGATGAATGCCGCGGTAATTCCAGAAAAGGCCGCGGGCACGACCACCCCGAGCGTGGACTGCATACGGGTTGCGCCGAGTGCGTAGGCGCCCTCGCGCAGGCCGTTGGGAACGCCGTGCATGGCGTCCTCCGAGAGCGACGCCACGAGCGGCAGAATCATGATGCCCATGACGATGCCGGGACTGAGCGCGTTGAACCCGGAAAGACCGGGCACGAACCGCTGAAGAAGCGGTGTCACGAAGAGCAGCGCGAAATAGCCGTAGACGACCGTCGGAATGCCCGCCAGGATTTCAAGCAGCGGCTTGATGGTGCGGCGAACACCCGGCCTGGCGAACTCGCTGAGGTAGATCGCGCTCAAGACACCAGCGGGCAGTGCGACGATCATCGCAATGCCTGACACCAACATCGTTCCGGCAACCAGGGGCAGGACGCCAAACCGCTTCGTCGCAAACAGCGGGGTCCACTCGACACCGGTCAGGAACTCGATGATGGACACTTCCCGGAAGAACGCCAGGGTTTCGGCGAGAAGGACGAGCACGATGCCGGCGGTGGTGAGAATCGACACCAATGCGCACACGAAGAGCAGGCGCTCGATCAGGGGTTCGATCCGCTTCATCGCTCGCGCGCCAGCAGATCCTCTATCGTGACGCCCACGTTCGACCCGCTCTCGAACACGCTGCCGACCGTGAGATTCTGGAATCGCTCGGAAGCCAGCCGGTAGCCGGCGTCGCCCAGGGGCACGTAGCCGACCTCACGGACGAGCGCCGGGGCCTCGTTCAAGTAGTAGTCCACGAACGCCTTCACCTCGGGGCGCTCGACGGAGCGGCGAGCGCCGTAGATGAAAATGGGTCGTGAGAGCGGCTGATAGGTGCCGTTCTTCACGGTGTCTGCGCTCGGCGCGATGGGGCCCTTGCCGTTGTCATCCTTGCCGTCGTCCACGGGCACGAGCTTGAGCTTGTCGTGATTGGCCTCGTAGTACGCGAAGCCGAAGAAACCGAGCGCCAGCTCGTCGTTCGCAATGCCCTGGACGAGCACGTTGTCGTCCTCGCTCGACGTGAAGTCGCCACGGCTCGCCCGTGCCTTGCCGACGATCGCCTCGGTGAAATAGTCGTATGTGCCGGAGTCCACGCCGGCGCCAAAGAGATGGATCTCGCGATCGGGCCAGCCGGTGCGAATCTGGCTCCAGCGCGTGATCTTTTCCTGGGCCTCCGGCGCCCACAACTTGCGGAGCTCGGCGACGGTCATCGACTCCGCCCATGTGTTCTTGGGATTGACCACGATGGCCAGGCCGTCGTACGCGACCGGCAGCTCGATGAAGTCGATGTTTCCTGCCGCGCAGGCCGCCCGTTCGCTGGCGCTGATCGGACGCGACGCGTCGGCCACGTCGATTTCGCCGCGGCAGAATTTCTGAAAACCGCCGCCGGTGCCCGAGATGCCCACCGTCACCTTCGTCCCGGGATGGGTGCGCTGAAACTCTTCAGCCACGGCTTCGGTGATGGGATAGACGGTGCTCGATCCGTCCACGGTGATGATCTGCGGATCGACGCCGGTGGAGCCACCGGGAGCGGGCGCACCGCCCCCGCAGCCGGCTGTCAGCACCGCGGCGAGGCCGAAGGCCAAGGGCATGCCAGGCAAACGTATGCTCATAAGTGTCAGCCTACTCGGACGCGATTTCCCGGTGGTTTCGCTGGTGTTAAATTCGTGTAACAGCGGGTGCAACCCTAGAAGCGGCCGGTTCGCCGCAGCGTGTCGAGCGCGTTGTAGGTCGCGACGACGTCGAAGCGATGGTCGATCGGCACGAGAAAGTCGTTCTTGAAGGCTTTCGTGTAGAACGTGGTGACGTTCAGCCATGGCGCAACCGCCCACGCGGTCATCACGTACACACGCTGACCCTGCAAGAAGCGGTCCGAGTTGAGCGCTGGGTAGTGCTGATCGATGGTCGCATAGCCGAGCCCCGCGCGAAAATTACGGGCGAGCTGGCGCTCGCCCGACAGCGACAAGCCGCCGGCCGGCTGCTCGCGCCATCGCTCGTACGCCTCCAGGCGGAACGTCCCAAATGACGGCGTCCATGCCACACCGGCTCTCATCGTGCGCTCGCCGGCGGCGGCGGTGAAGTCGGTTGACCACGTGATCTGTTTGGTCAGTCGCTTCTGGAGGAGACCCTGGTAGTAATTCGGATCGTCGAACCCGTCGAAGCGTCCGAAGGCGTTGGGTTGGGAGAAGTCGCCCAGCCGGGCGCTTGTCAGGCTGACCTGGTCGAACCAGATGTCCTCCGGCCGCATGATCTGCACTCGCTCACCCACGAGATACCCATCCTCGTCGTAGGTCGTGATCTCGGTGCTTTCGCCCCGAACCACGTACACGCTGCCGATCTGGACTTCGATCCCCTTGACGGGTGACAGCGCCGCCGAAGAAGTGGCGGACCCTCACCGTGCCCACAGGATCACCGGTGCCGATGCCGGTGTTGTTCCAGCTGCTCACGAAGCTTCGTGCCCGATGTCATGTTGCCGTGCACGTAGTAGCGCCCATCGTCGTCGAACTTGAACCGGGCGCGGAGCTGCGTGCGGTACTGCTGCTGGTTGTTGATCAGCACGTCCGCACTGTCTTCGTACAGCCCGGTAACGTGTCCCGATTGAGGCGGTCTCGAACAGGAGCCATCGCCGGATCGCCGGATCGGGTCGGGGAGGGGCGGGTTGGGTCTGACCGAGGACGGGGACCGCCGACGCGAACACCAGGCACGCGGCGGCGAGGCCGCGCGCGACTCTCGACACGGCGGCAATTGTAGTGCGGGCAGGTTCGGGGGACCAGCCTGACGAGGCTCAGCTCCCGACGTTCACTGGTTCTGGTGCGTTGTCCGTGGTTGTGAGGAATTCCTGGACTTGACGACGGAGCTCGTCCTGAATCGCGTCGACGTCGCGACGGGCGTCGAGGACTCGGAAGTGGAACTCTTCGGCCATCGAGGTGTACTCGCGAAGCAGCTTGCTCTGATAGGCACGGAAGCTGTCGTAGATATCGTCCCCGTGCTTCAGATCCATGCCCGATTCCCAGAAGTCCATGCCGCCCGACTGCAGGACGCGACGAATCAGCGTGTCGACGTCTACTTTCAGATAGAAGACCAGGTGCGGGGCAATGGCGAAGCCGTACAGGCTACGCAGCCACGCCCGGTCCACGCCGCGCACGCCGGCCCGCGCGAGCGCCGAGAAGATATAGCGATCGGCAAGGACGATGAACCCGGCCTTGAGCGCCGGAATGATCTCTTTTTCGAGCCGGTCGGCGAAGTCGGTGGCGTAGAGCAGAACGAAGGTCAGCTTGTTGAGCGTGTTGCTCGACTTGGCGAGCTCGATCGTGGGCTGCATCAGCTCCGACCGCGTCCATCCGGTTTCGACGACGCCGTAGCCCTGCACCTCGAGCCATTCCCTGAGCCGGTCGATCTGCGTGGTGCGGCCGACGCCGTCGGTTCCCTCGATGGCGATGAGCTTTCCGGGATAGCCATCGATCGGCAGGTAGGGCAGTCCGTCGCCGTAGTATCGGCCGGGCTGTATGCCGCTGGTGGCGCCGTCAGTCGGTTGTTCCGGTTCGTCGCTCATCGGCATTCTCCAGGTATCGCGAGATCAATCGCCGGACGATGCGCTGCTGCTCGGTGATGCTGGCCGACGCGTCTACCACTGCGAGCCCTGACTCCTCGACGATCCGATCGTATTCCTCGAGCACCTTGCTCTGGAACAGGCGAAAGCTCTCGACCGGGTTCGTGCTCCAGCCCATGTCCATGCCGGCCTCGTAGAACTTCAGCTTGACGCGGCGCGCCATCAAACGGTCGAGCGAGACGTCGATCGGTACGCGGAAGTAGAGCGTCATGTCCGGCTTCACCGCGAAGCTGTAGAGGGCCCGGACCCAGTTGCGATCCACGCCGCGGGCCACGTCGCGCGCGAAGGCCGTGTAGGCGTAGCGGTCGGCGAGCACGATCATCCCGGCCTTGAGCGGCGGAATGATCTTGTAGAGCAGCCGATCAGCGAAGTCGGTTGCGTGAAGCAGGCTGAACGTCATCGGCGTGAGGGCGTTCTTCTTCTTGCCGGTCTTGGTGGCGGCCTTGACCAGCGCCGACGAGTTCCACTCGGTCACGAACACGCGATGTCCGGCGTTGTCCAGCCACTTGGCGAGCAGCCCCAGCTGCGTCGTTTTTCCCGACCCGTCGATGCCCTCGACGACGAACAGCTTGCCGGGATACTCGTGTGGCGTTGTCAGGATGTTCAGCATGGTTCGCTCCAATGCCCGCGACCACCACGGGTTTGCCGACAAGCTGTTCGAACGGCTCGATGTGCCGTCCCGCCGCCCAGACTTCCAACTCGGCGTCTCCGGCGGTGCGGACCTTCAAGCGGTACTTGGCGCCACGGTCCTGGAGCTCGACCGCGGCAATGGTCTGGGCGTGGCTTCGATCCAGACCCTCGGCCAGCCTCAAGATGGCCGACAAGGTCCGCACGGTGCGCCGCAGCTTTCCGGACAGCTTGCCGTAGCCGTCGTGCTCCTTCTTCGGCGTTGCGCTGCGGTGATACCGCGCCACGAGTCCAATCACTTCGATCTCCTCCGGCTCGAACCCACGGAGATCGCCGTTCTTGATCAGGTAGTACGAGTGCTTGTGATGCCGGGGATAGCTGATATGGACGCCGACGTCGTGCAGCAGAGCCGCGAAGTCGAGCCACTCGCGCTCCCGATCGCCGAGACCATGAATCGGCTTGGTCTGATCGAACAGCGCGAGCGCAAGTTTGGTGACTTGCGTGGCGTGCTCCGGCCAGTAGCTGCACCGCTCGGCGAGCTCGATCGTGCTCCGCCGTCTGATGTCGGGATAGCGCTCCACCTGCGCGATGTGCTGCTTGTTGCGCCGGATGTAATCGATAATCAGCCCTTCGCGCAACGCGAGATCGCACAGTGTGAACTCACTGGCGCCAAGCCTGCGAAGGATGGTGTCGAACAGGACGGCGCCTGCCACGACGAGATCGGCGCGGCGTGGGTCCTGGCCCGGGATCTTGAGCCGCTGCTGGAGATCGAGCTGCACGACCGCTTTGCGAAACCTGTGGAGCTGCTTCGCGGGGATCCGAACATTGCGGAGATCGTTCGGCACGCTCCCGCGCATTTCCGTGGCACACACGGCGCCGAGGCTCAGGATCGTGCCCGACGTTCCGATGACGCGGTCGTACCCGGCGGCGACGATCTGCTGGAGGTGCTCCTCGAGCTGGCTCGTGACGTGCTTCACCAGGCGGCGTTCGTCCTTGCCGGCGATCGGGTCGGTGTGCACGAATTTTTCGGTCAGCCGAATGACGCCCAACTTGAAGCTCTTGGCGAGCTGCACGGCCGACGCGGTGCCCAGCGTGACCTCGACGCTGCCGCCCCCGATGTCGATGACCACGGCCGTCGCGCCGCTCACGTCGACGCCGTAGACGGCGGCCAGATGGATGAGGCGGGCTTCCTCGTTCCCGGAAATGATCTGAGGACGGATGCCTGTCTGGCGTTCGATCGCGGCGAGGAACTCGCCGCCGTTTTCCGCTTCGCGTGTCGCGCTCGTGGCGGCCGCGAGGATGTGATCGACGCGGTGCGATTCGGCCAGCAGGCGAAATTTCGCCAGCACGTGGAGCGCCGCGCCCATCGCCGCGGTCGTCAGCGCGCGGCCACCGAGGCCGCCGGCCCCCAGCCGCACCATTTCCTTCTCGCGATCGATGATCTCGAAGGACAGATCCGGACGGACCTGGACCACGATCATGTGGACCGAGTTCGTCCCGATGTCGATGGCCGCTATCCGCATGTGAAGGTTGGAGTTATTCGATGACTCACGCGCGGTTGCGCCCGCGGATGGGTCTATCTATAATGGAAACGCCGTTGCTCGTCGGCCTTCAGAATCTGACCTCTCGGCGAATCCTATCATGAACGTCCGTTCGCTCTCCGACGCCCTCTGGCGCAAACGCTCACGCGCGCTGCTCAAGTCGTGGCCCGGACTGCTCGACGGCGACGACGAAGCGCTGCACAAGGTGCGCGTCGCGTCGCGACGGATTCGCGAAGCGCTCCCGATCCTCGTGAGCGGTGGCAACGGCAAGATCAAGAAAGCGCGTCGCCAGGTTCGACGCATCACGCGCGCGCTGGGTCCCGTGCGCGAGCTCGATGTCGCGCTGGCGGCGCTCGCGAAGCTCGAACAGGAGCGTCCCACCCTGGCGGGCGCCATCGACCAAGTCCGGGAACGAATTGCCGCAGATCGCGCGGAACGGCGCGCCCAACTCGTCGAGCAAATCGGCCGCATCGATATCAAGAAGCTCCATAAGCGAATCGAGGCGCTCGCCGCAGCGTCAGATGAACGCGCATCGGGACTCGAAGGAGGCGCCGGCCTGGCGCACCGTCCTCGCGGCCAGGGTCGCCCGACGGGCCGAGGCGCTTCGACATGCGGTTGATCGCGCCGGCTCCATCTACCTTCCCGATCGGTTGCACGCGGTGCGCGTGGCCGCCAAGAAGCTCCGCTACGCCGTGGAGCTCGCGCAGGAAGCGGATCGGTCGCGACGCACCCGCGCCCTGACAACGCTCAGAGGCATACAGGACACGCTGGGCCGTCTCCACGATCTGGAAGTTCTCGGCGATCGGGTGCGATCGCTGGAAGGGTCGCTCAAGCCGTCCGCGCACGCAGCGCTTGGAAACCTCCACGCGCTGGTGCGCTTGATCGAGGACGACTGCCGCGAGCTGCATGCCGCTTACGTGGGGCGCCGCGACGCCTTGATCGACGTCGCCGATGCCTCGGCCTCCGAGCTCGGACACGCCCTTGCGGTGGCTTCGCCGCGCCCGGCGCGCGTCCTGGCCTCTCGGAGCGGCCGGACCGGCAGCACCGGTCGAAGCTCCGCGGCTGATGCGGGATCGTTCGGAAGGTCCCGCCGCGACGGGCTTGGTGTCGATGGCTGAGCGAATCGAGTTGTACCTCATCCGCCACGGACTGGCGGCCGAGCGCGGACCTGAATACCCCGATGACACGAAGAGACCCCTGACGACGCAGGGCATCACTCGCCTCAAGCGCGAAGCCTGTGCGCTGGTGGAGCTCGACATCACATTCGACGCCATCTTGACGAGTCCGCTCGTCCGCTGCCGCCAGACGGCCGAAGTATTCGCGTCAACCCTGCAGTCAAAGCCTTCCATCATGAATGTCGACGCGCTGGCCCCCGGGGGCACCTTCGGGGCAATCGTCGACGAGCTCGCGCGGCACACACGACGCGAGCGTCTCGCGCTCGTCGGACACGAGCCCGACCTCGGGCAGCTGGCCGCCCGCCTGATCGGCGCGAAGCGCTCGCTCGAGTTCAAGAAGGGCGCCATCTGTCGCATCGACGTGACGGCCCTGCCGCCCACCGGACCCGGAAGTCTGGCCTGGTTCGCCACGCCGAAAATGCTGCGGGTCATCGGCAAATAGCATCGTCCGTGCACGTCGCCGTCATTATCAATCCCATCGCCGGATCCAGCGGTCGCGACGCCGGGCGGTTCCGCGCGGAGCTGGCCGCGCGTCTGCTCGCCAGGACGGGCACCAGTCACGAAATCCTGGTGACCGAGCGCGGGGGCCATGCGCGAGAGCTGGCCGAGGGCGCCGTCGGTCGAGGCGCGACGGTGGTGTGTGCGTGGGGCGGCGACGGGACGGTGAACGAGGTGGCAACGACCCTCGTCGGGCGTCGGGTTCCGCTCGCGATTGTTCCCGCGGGCTCTGGCAACGGGCTCGCCCGCGAACTGGGCGTTCCCTTCGCGCCTGCCGAGGCACTGAAGCTGGCTCTCGGTGCGGCCGAATGCCGCATCGATGTCGGGGAGTTCGGCGGGCGGCTGTTCATGAACATGGCGGGCGTCGGCTTCGACGCGGCTGTCTCGGCGCGCTTCGCGGCGGGGAAGCGCCGGGGCTTCGTGCGCTACCTCTCGATTGCGGCCACGGGGATGCGGTCCTATCGCCCGGCACGATACGACGTGGCGGTCGAGGGCGTGACGACGAGCGTCGTCGCGTGGATGATCGTGCTCGCCAACTCGCGACAGTACGGCAGCGGCGCTATCATCGCGCCGGGGGCGAAGCCCGACGACGGCCAGCTCGAGCTGGTGGTCGTACACGACCAGCCGGCGTGGCGCATTGCCGCCAGAAGCATCAACCTGTTTCGAGGGACTCTCGATGAGCGATCGGGCGTGAGCTTCCGGGCCATTGAGAAGGTCAGCATCACCGGTGACACCCCGCTCGTGTTTCATGTGGATGGTGAACCGGTGGAGGGTGGCCGGACGCTGCACGCGACCATTCATCCCAAGGCGCTCAGCGTGAAGGTGCCAATCGGCTACTCGACGAAGCGGTAGCCGAGTCCGACAATCGTCTCGATTTGCCGGCCCGCGGCGCCGAGCTTTCCGCGGAGCCGTCCGACGTGGACGTCGACCGATCGCGTCTCGACCAGCCGATCGCATCCCCACACCCGCTCCAGCAGACGATCGCGCGAAAGCACGCGATTCTTGTTCTCGACCAGATATCGCAGCAGCTCGAACTCGCGCCTCGTCAGGCGAATGGACGCGCCGTCGACCGCGATGGCGACGGCGTCGAAGTCCGCCGTCAGATGGCGTCCCTGATACGTGGCGGGTCGCGTGCCGTTGGGTGTCTGCCCGCGACGGAGGACGGCGCGCACCCGGGCCACCAGCTCGGCGAGGCTGAATGGCTTGGTGACGTAGTCGTCGGCGCCCAGCTCCAGCCCGGCCACACGGTCGGACTCGCTCGTCCGGGCCGTCAACATGATGATGGGCAGATTGGCCGTCGTCGGCCGGGAGCGGAGGATGCGGCAGACCTCCATACCATCGAGGAAGGGCAGGTTCAGATCGAGGATCACCAAGTCTGGAGGCGACTCGACAACGGCTTTGAGCGCGGCCGCGCCGGTGCCGGCGATCTCGGCTTCCAGATCACCCCGCCGCTCCAACGTGTGCTTGATGAGCCCGGCAATGTCGTGCTCGTCCTCGACGACCAGCACGCGCGATTTGTTCACATCGTCTCCCTGGCCGCGCGCTCCGCGCGGCGATCGCCGCAGTCCAGCAGCGCCATACCGACGGTAACACCCAGGCGTTTCGGTCGCGTGACCTTCGCGTTAATTCTGGGTTACGACTCTGACGTCCGGAGGGGTTCTGTCTCGTGCGGTGTCGTGCGGTTGAGCGTCCTCAGGCCTTGACGAACGCCCGCACGGCGTCGTTAATTCGAAACAAATGCACTGGATGCATGCGGCGAAACTCATCGACGGCCTTCTTGGAGCCCATCCAATGGCCGTAGTCATCGACGAAGATGATCCCGCCCGGAGACACCCGTGGATAGAGATGTGTCAGCTCATGTTTCGTGGATTCATAAAAATCGGTGTCCAATCGAAGGACAGCGATCTGATCCGGAACCGTTGCAGGAATGGTCGCCTCGACTTTTCCGACAATGCAGCGGAAATTCCGACACCCTGTCGATTCCATCGCGCGCTTGACGTCTTCAATAGACGCGCGCGCCCAGTCCCGACCCACATCATTGGCACGCTGTGTCGCTGACTCTCCCTTCCAATTGAAGTCGTGCTCGCTACCAGCGGGCATTCCTTCGAATGTGTCGTAGAGCCAGAGTTCTCTTGCTTCACCGAGCCGCTGAAGTGTCAAGGCTGCCGCCATCATGCTTCCGCCCCTCCAAACACCACACTCGACTATGGCTCCAGGAATTGCGTGCCGGACGGCGTGTTCAACTGCCCGGACAAAGGAAACCAGAGAGTCTTTCCCCGTCATCGTGTAGTTGCAGACGCGGAGGTACACGTCCTTCTCGTGTTCGGAGAAGTCGTACGGGAAATCCCGCGCCTCAGGCCGCGCGACGAGGTCGTAGCCGAAGCGACCAACCGAATACGCGATCAGCTTTCGGGCGAGGGCCTTGACCGTCATGGTGATGCAAGTAAGTATCGCATCGCCTGGATTTCAAACCACTTGCGATTCATCGTCATGCATCGCGACCAATGCGTCGCGCGTCTGACATCAATGCGCCATCTCCCCACGCTTTGTGCACGCGGTCCGTACGCGGTTCCGTGAAGGCCGGGGCGCAGTCCTCCGCGCCACGCGCATCACCTCGCCGATGGCGAGCGCCGGGCGGGACAGATGCTCGATGACCTCGCTACAGACCACGAGAATCGTACGCCCCGTCGGCAAAGGGTAGTCGTGACGCATCGGCCGACACACCGCTGATGCCAAACAACTCCCACGCGCGGCGATTCGCCTCCACCGACAGGTCGCAACTGTGGACGACCTGCGGGTCGCACAGGTCCCGGATGAGCGCCGACAGATAGCCCTCACCTCCGCCGACGTCCAGCACGCTCTCGAACTTCAGCGCGTGGATCCACTCGAGGAGCTTGTAGGTGCGCGCCAGTCGTACGAGTGCGTTGGGCTCGGAGAACTCGGTTTGCAGGCCCTGGATGCGCTGGTGCGCCTTGTAGCGCCCGTCAGCGCCGCGGCTGTAGCGCCGGTCGAGCCACGCTTGGCGGCGCTTGTGTGCTGATCCATCGGTTTAGGCGGTCAGAAAACGCACGGCCCCGTGCTGCTTCACCATTCCGCCGTTCGGGCCATGAGTGCGCTCATGGAGTGGGGTCCGTCGACACGCTCGAGCGGCTGTTGACCAACACCCATACCTCGCCATGTTTCCATACGGTTCTAAATCCGAGGTCTGACAACGAGTGTTCCATCATCTGAACCGTATCCGCTCCAGACACATGCGGATGGACTTCGAGAATCAAGGTTCCCACAACTCTCGCCAGGGCATCTCCCTCACGCCGCACCAATTCGACTTCAGCTCCTTCGATATCGCAGACAACGCTGCAGCGTCGCAGCCCAGTGTGGGCCAGGATGTCTGCGAACGTCCATGACTGAACCGAGATCGTTCGACGGTTCTCAGTGTCCTGTGTGACGGCGCTCATCGCCACGGTTTCATCAACTGCGAAAGACACATGCTTCGCGTCGTAAGCGAGTGCGCCATGAACAATCTCGAAGGACGCACCATTGATATCTCGATTGAGCTTCAGCACGGGTAACACCGCTGGATTCGCTTCAAGCACCCAATGCCGTGTTGGGCCGGCCAACAGGCGATTCGTGAGACACGCAACGACGCCAAGGCCGGCCCCGAATTCGATGACCGGCTCGCGACGAGGCAAGAACTTTGCAACCGCGTAACGCTCGGCGCCTTCGAAATGCTGTAAACGAAGGACGCCTTCGAGGAGCGGCGATGCGGGATCGGGAAGAGTGATCTTGGAACCATCAACTCGAGCGAGGCCTCCCACGGTCTGACCCAGACGCCCAGCGTACCAGACCATCCACCGATAGCGTTCCGCACTCAGAAGCCTCTGGCCCATCACGTCTATGGGGGCGACCATGGCGCCGAGTGGAGTTCTCACCCTAGCCGCGTGCTCGAGCCGTTGGGAGAGCGTAAGCCCTCTAGCCATGCTGCTGGCCGTCGCCCCTATTCACCGATCGCTTCTCGTTCAATCGTAGGTAGAGGTCTTGCATCGCTTTCACATGCGCAGTCGCGCTGAACCGTTGTATGACCCATGACCGCCCCGCCGTTCCCATCGCGACGCGCTCCTCGGAATTACTTAAAAGTCGACCAGCGACCTCAGCCCATTTCACATGATCGGTGGGTTCTACGAGAACCCCGGTGCGCCCATCGTCAACCACTTCGTCGAGTGGACGTATGGCGGAGGCAATCACCGGTACTTCGCAGGCCTGTGCCTCCGCGACAACCAAGCAAAAGCCTTCCTCGGTTGTGGGCAACACGAACAAATCACTCGCGGCCAACACGTCCCGGACGTCGGCATCAGGAAGGAAACCCCAGAATTTGACGTGCCTCGCGATGTCGAGGTCCATCACCAGAGCCTCGAGCGAACGCCGGTGCGTTCCGTCTCGACCCAGATCACCTCCGACGATGTGAAACTGACAGTGTGGGTGCTGTCTCAATAACGTCTTTGCCATTCTCAGAAAGACAGCGTGCCCCTTGTGGGGCGACAGCGCGCCGATGATCACGAGGTGAAACTTGTTGGCGTCGAACCCAAGTCGTCGGCGAACCCCGGCGCGGTCCGTTTCCGGCCGAAACCAGTCCACGTCGATGGGATTCGGAATGACTTTGATGTCAACGGAGACGGGCGCCGTTCCGAGAGCTGCCTCAATGTATTCTTTAACGAAGGCGCTGGCCGTGACCACGACATCCGGTCGGCGGGTAAAGAGCCACTTCAGGTCATCGCCGGACATATCAGGATGTTGCAGATGGCAGACGCGGAGTGACGAGCCGCCGCAAACCGAAGCCATCCGGTACACGGGCTCGTTGGCGTGGATGATAGCGGGGTGTAAAAGCCAGTGAGCCGCGCGGAATCGCAGCAGCGAGGGCACCGTCCAGAATCTGAAGCGATTCGACCTCAGGTCGTGGACGACATAAGGAACGTTGAGTCGCGCGAGGTCATCCTCGATTGGTCCCCGGACCGGGATGACGCTCGTGGGTGCGAACCTCGATCGGTCCAGTCGGTCGAGGAGCGTCAGCAGCACCTTGTTGGCCCCCCCAACCTGTGAACTGGGGTGGGCGTACAGAATTGGTGTTGGCGCACTCATCCCTGACTCACCGTGAGACGAGTCCTGAGAAAAGTGGCGACCGCGACGGACGTCGACATGGCGATCAGATCGCCTTCATGTCGGGCGGACGAGTCCAACCGGAGCTCTCTGGATTCAGTGGACACCTTTTCGCGCCGCCTTGTGAGCCGCTTCGAACTGCTCTGGCTCACGCGTCTAGATGGCTATGAAGGCGCGTGCGATTGTAGACCGTATCGACATGGTCGGCCACGTGCCAACGCAAGCTGTCAACCGTTGTGCGCGGTCGTCCTCGGCGCACGGCCATCAGCACGGCACCAAGCACGAGCTCCCGGCGACTAGTGGGCCGGCCGAGCAACCGACGATCCTGCCCGAGAACCAGTCCCATGACCCCCGCCAGGTCGTGCCAGGTCCGAATGTCAGTGGGTGTGCGTCGAGTGACGCTAGACGACGGTGCCCGGCTCGATCACGCTGCCTTTGGCGACGATGACGATGCCGCTGCGGATGTGATAGCCGGGCCCGTCGGCATGCTGCACGCCGGCCGTGTTGGTCAGCCGCACGCCGTCGCCAATTCGCGCGTTCTTGTCCAGAATCACCCGGTCCAGCACAACATCCCGTCCGATACCGATCGGAATGGGGCTGGCCGCGCGCATCTGGCCGCTCTCGTCCTCGTAGTAGTCGGCGCCGAGCAGCACCGAGCGCCGGATGACGGTGCCGCGGCCGATCTTGCTGCGAATGCCCACGACCGAATCGGAGACCGTGCAGGAATCGAGCGTGCATCCCTCGGACACGATGGAATCGGTGATCGTGCAGGCGTTGAACCAGGATCCTGGCAGGAAGCGCGCGTGCGTGTAGATCGGCCGTTTCGGATCGTAGAAGCGGAACGGCGCGGTCGGCCGCGTGAGATCGATGTTGGCGTCGTAGAAGGACTGCACGGTCCCCACATCGACCCAGTAGCCGTCGTGCAGAAACGCCGTCACGGTGAGATGCCCGACCGAGCCGGGGATGATCTCGCGTCCGAAGTCGACGCCGGGATGTGTTTCGAGCGAGTGGAGCAGCGCCTCGCGTGAGAAGACGTAGATGCCCATCGACGCCACGAACGGGCGGTCGGGCGAGTGCGTCAGAAAGCTCGCGCCCTGCGGCACACTCTGGCCGATCTCGGCGAGACGCTCGACCGGCGGCTTCTCCTCGAACGCCACGATCCGTCCCTCTCCATCGAAGCTGAAGATTCCGAGACTGGTTGCGTCGGCTGGCGTCACAGGCTGCGCCGCGATGGTGATGTCGGCCCGGCGGACGCGGTGCGACTCGATGAGCCGCGCGTAGTCCATGCGGTACAGGTGATCGCCTGCCAGAATGAGGTAGTACGACGCCTCGAGATTCACGAAATGCCTGGCCGCGCGGCGCACCGCGTCGGCCGTGCCCTGAAACCAGTTGATGCTGTCCGGCGTCTGCTCCGCGGCCAGAATTTCGACGAATCCGGCCGAGAAGTAGTCCATCCGGTAGCTCTGCGCCACGTGGCGGTTGAGCGAGGCGGAATTGAACTGGGTCAGGACGAAGATGCGCCGGATGTCGGCGTGGAGGCAGTTGCTGATGGGGACGTCGATGAGCCGGTACTTGCCGCCGATCGGCACGGCCGGTTTCGAGCGCTGCTGCGTCAGCGGGAAGAGGCGGGTTCCCTGGCCGCCTCCGAGGATGATGGCGATCACGTCGTCCATAGAGTTAGCTCGAAGGCCGGCGCGACTCGATGAGAGGGCGGACGAAGTTACCCGTCACGGTGCGGCGGCCTCCGCGGGCCGGACGAGCGGCGCGATGGGTCGCCCCGCCGCGGGATTGTGTTCCGAGTAGTCGAATCCCAGGAGCGCGGCCATCGTGGCCGCGATCTGATTCTGGTAGAGAGGTGTGAGGTTCGCCCATTCACCGCGCCGTTCGCTGTCCGGAGAAGCCAGAACGAGCCAGATGTTCTCGGCGCCGCTGATCCGGGCGCCGTGGCTGTGCCAGTCGCGCCCGCGCACACCACGTCCGTGATCGGTCGTCACGACGAGTGCTGTGGTTCCACGATACTGATCGATCGACTGGAGCGTCTCCCAGAGCTGACGGAGATAGCCGTCGAGGTGCGCCAGGGATTCGAGCACCCGATCATAGCGCTTGATGTGGGCCCAGTCGTCGGTTTCGTCGAACGCGATATAGAGCACGCGCGGACGACTGGCTTCCAGGTACGCGCGCGCAAACCGGAAGGTCAGGGCATCGTAGCGAACGTCTTCCCACGTGTTGGGAATCTCGTCCTGCAGGTCGCTCAGCGCGCGCACGACGGGATCGGGATGGTCGAACGGCTCCGGCCCGGCGCTCACGGTGGTGGTGCCGGGCGTGTGCTCGACGATTTGGCGAAACGTGCCCCAGGATCCAAACGTGGCGACCTCCCGCTGGTCGAGGCCCATCTTCGTGCGCAGGTATTCCAAGACGGTGGCATACGGGTTCTGAAGCGGCTCGTTGCCTTTGATGACGTCGTCGTGCGGCTGGCCAGTCAGGATCTCCGAGTACCCCGGGTATGACACCCGGTGGCGATTCGTCACGAGGACACGGCTGCCGCGTCGTTCGTTGCCCGCAATCGATCCGTGGTCGCGGAGCAGCGTGTCCCAGAGAAACGGCATGAGGCGGCGGCGCCGGTCCTCGGGAGTCGGAGCGTCGAAGCGAGCCGTGATGGCGGTGTACAGCTTTCGGGTCGCGGGCGTACTTTGAGCGCTCGCCGCGTCGAGAATCTGCCGGTCGAGCCCGCCGAAGATCTCCTGCGTGCGCACGCCATCGAACGTCACGAGCACGAGGTTCTCTGTGCGACGTTGGGTCGTGACACCCGTGCCCGACACGATCACCAGCACGAGCATTCCACCGAGCCAGAGCCCTCTTCTCATATCTGCACCTCGTGGCACATCACGGCACGCCGGCACAGCTTACCGCAGGGTCAACTTTTTACGTCGACTTCATCCGGTCGAGGCGGACCCGTTACCGACGGGCTTCAAACTGCGGACATGGCGAGGTCTCAGGCACTCGCTCGATCGCATCCTGGGCAAGGTGCCAGGCGATGACGCTCGTATGCAGCGTCATTGTCTGTGCATTCAACGAAGAACGGTACATTGAAGCATGCCTCCACTCCCTGCTCGCGCAGACTCGCCGCCCGGACGAAGTCCTCGTCGTCAACAATGCCAGTACCGATCGGACGGCCGAGCGCGCGGGCCGCATTCCCGGGGTCCGGGTCGTGAACGAGCCGCGCAAGGGGCTTGTCCTGGCCCGTGAAGCCGGCCGGCGTGCGGCATCCGGCGACGTGCTGGCTTATGTGGACGCCGACTGTCGAGCGCCGCTCTACTGGCTGGAGCGCGTCGAGCAACATTTCATCGCGGCGGGATGTCTCGCTGCCGTCAGCGGAGGATATCGCTTCTACGACTGGGATCTCGCCAGCCGGGTGCTCGTGCGCATGTACGACCATCTGGTGGCGCCCGTGGGTCATTTCCTGGTTCAGGACGTCCTGCGGTTGGGCGCCATTCTTTACGGTGGCAACTTTGCGGTCAGACGCTGCGCGCTCGAGGCGATTGGCGGGTTCGACACGTCTATCGATTTTCACGGCGAGGACACCAATCTCGGGCGACGCCTTGCCGCGGTCGGCCGCGTGCGGTTGAGCCACCGCTGCTATCTGTACACGTCGGCCCGACGATATCGGGCGATGGGCCGTGCACGCGTGTTCCGTCTGTATTTTTCCAACTTCTGCTCAGAAATCCTGCGACATCGTCCAGCGGATCGCACGCATCTGGACGTGAGGACCTGACATGCCGGGATACGAGCCGTTTCTGTTGTGCGATTTTCATGTCCACACGCAGTGGAGCGACGGCCGTCTGACCGTCCGCGAAGTCGTGGATCTCTACGGGCAGACGGGCCGCTTCGACGTGATCGCCATCACGGACCACATTCTGCAAAGACGAGATCTCCTTGCACGTGCGGGGCGGCTCGCCACGCTGGGATACCGGCGATTCTCGCTGACCGAGGACCGGTTTCGAGCCTATCTGCAGGAAATCGCGGACGAGGGGCGCCGTGCGCGGCGCGAATATGGGCTCGTCGTGATCCCCGGGGCGGAGATTACCCAGAACCACCTGCGCCCGCGCAAGAACGCGCACATCATCGCGCTCGACATCAAACAGTTCATCAGCGCGGATCAGGATGCCGAGGCCATTCTGAAGGAGATCAGGCGGCAGGACGCCGTAAGCATCGCCTGTCATCCGCACCATCGCACCACCAGGCGCATCGAGATCAGCACCTGTTATCTCTGGGACCATCGCAAGCAACTCTCGGATCTCGTCGACGTCTGGGAGGCAGCGAACCGCGACGACTTGTTTTCGGTGACGAGCCTGAAGCACTATCCCTACGTCGCGAACAGCGACTTTCACAAACCCAAGCATCTGTACTCGTGGAAGACGTTGTTGAGGTGCCGCAAGGACTGGGAGTCCATCAAGGCTGCGCTCAGGGCCAACGTAGACATCGCCATCACCCTGTACCGGAACGGTTCGTGCGCGGCCTGAGAGGGAGCTGGGTGCGCCCGAGGCCCGCACGTGCTAGAAATGGCTTGCGCCCTTCGCGGCGCGCGCTGTTGTGCCATCCACTGTTCCCCGACGTCTGCCCGGACCACGAGATCTGCTCTTCGACGTGCGGCATTTGCAGGCGCTGCAGCGCGACCCGCTCGAATTCCTGACCGGCCTGACCAACAGATTCGGCGACGCGGTGGGCCTGCGTGTCGGACCGCGCCTGGTCGCGCTCTTCCGACATCCCGAGGCCATTGAAGAAGTGCTCGTGAAGCGAGACCGGTTCTTCACGAAGGGCCGCGCTCTGCAGCGCGCCAAGCGCGTGCTCGGTGAAGGGCTCCTTACGAGCGAGGGCGCGCATCATCTTCGGCAGAGACGTCTGGCTCAGCCGGCCTTCCATCGGGACCGCATCGCGACATATGCCGACAGCATGGCGAGTCTCGCGGCCGAGCGGTCGAACCTGTGGCGCCCGGGCGAGCGCTTTGACATCGCCGCCGAGATGAACCGCGTCACGCTGGCCATCGTCACGCGGACCTTGTTCGGGGCCGACATCGGCGATCGTGCCACGGAGGTGCGGGACGCCCTGACGACGGTCATCGAAATGTTCGACCTTCAAGCCTCGCCGGTGAAGGAATGGCTGGACCACTTCCCGCTGCCACGGGTTCGCAGGTTTCGTGCCGCACAGGCGAAGTTGGATGCCGTCATCTACCGACTTATCGCCGATCGGCGCAGCCAGCCCGGCGACGGATCAGACCTGTTGTCGCTGCTGCTCGCCGCACGCGATGTGGCGGACGACGGCGAGGGTATGACTGACCAGCAACTTCGCGACGAGGCGATCACGGTCTTCCTGGCTGGCCACGAAACCACCGCAAATGCCTTGACCTGGACCTGGTGGCTCCTCGGTGGGCACCCCGACGTCGAGCGACAGTTCCATGCGGAGCTCGCCGACGTACTCGGTAGCCGGGTGCCGGGCATCGACGACGTGGCCCGTCTCAGCTACACGCGAATGATTCTCGCCGAGGCAATGCGTCTCTATCCTCCAGCGTGGCTGATCGGCCGCCGCGCGGTCCAGGATGTCGAGATTGCAGGCTTCCGCGTGCGCGCGGGGTCCATCGTGCTGGTGAGCCAATGGATCACGCATCGCGACGAGCGCTTTTTCTTCAATCCAGGTGCGTTCGTGCCCGAGCGGTGGAGTGGTGACGAGCACCCGCCACGCCCGCGGTATGCGTATTTTCCGTTCGGAGGCGGGAGCCGCGTCTGTATCGGCGAGTCGTTTGCATGGATGGAGGGAGTTCTGGCGCTGGCGACGATAGGGCAGAGGTGGAGACTGGTTCGGACTGACGAGTCGCCGGTTCGATTGTTGCCGAAGATCACCCTGCGGCCCGACGGTCCGCTCTGGATGGTCGCCGAACGTCGTTGAGTCCCTTCGATTTGCGCGCTGGCGTTACAGAGAATTTACAGGCGTCCGCTGGACCTTCTGGCAGAATCAACGCCCTTGTTTCGACGGTGGAACCTCAACTGGGAGCGGCGATGGACCTGGTGAAGCGCATTCTCGACGGTGAGCACGTCCGGCGCATGGTTGTTCGCCATGCGGCGCGCTTGGGCTGGGACGTCTCCGAGGAAATCGACAGCCGGGTGTTGCGCGCGGTGCACTGTGAGGACTGGCACCGGGTCGAGCGGATGCTGAGCGTGTTCGAGCTGACGGCGCGCGAGTCTGACGCCGATTCCGTCGAACGCTGAGCCCGCTTCTGGATCGGGCGTTCCGCTCGACAAGGAAGGCCGGCTCACATGGGGGTACACAGCTCCCCACCATGTCTGCAAACGCTACGGTCGTTGAAGCTCCAACACTTGAAGCGTAGCCCGAGCTGACAGTCTCGGTGACGTCCTCGGCTGCGCGTCGAAGTCGAACGTCAGGTCCTGGTTTCTCATCGACAGCATACCCACCTCGAGCGCCTTGCCGTCGGGCGGCCGTGTCCTCCTTCCACAACTCCCGCGAAGATAGGCGGCTGCCTTGATGGAGCCGCGACGAATGGGCCAAATGCGCGTGATTCGGGGTTCAGCCATGGCCGTGAGGCGAACATACGGTGACCGTCATGTGACGAAACGGTTAAATCGGATACAATTCCACGGCTTTTGAGAGGAGCGTGCGTGGGTCGATTTCGCCTCATTCCGCGCGACGAGAAATTCTTTGCCGACTTCGTGTCGTTCTCGGAAGAGCTCCGTGCCGGCGCCCGCCTGCTCGAGGAGATGCTCGCCGGCGACGAGCCGCGCTGGGACAAGGCGGAGGAGGTGAAGGAGATCGAGCATCGCTGCGACAACCTCACCCACGAGATCATTCAGCGGCTCAACCGCACGTTCATCACGCCGATCGACCGCGAGGACATCTACGCCCTCGCCAAGTCGCTCGACGACATCATGGACGCGATTGACGATTCGGCCACGGCGCTCCGGATCTACCAGATCGCGCACGTGCGGTTTGGCGCCCGCGAGATGGCTCACATCATCTCAGCGTCGACGGACCAGGTACAGATGGCGCTGGCCGCCATGGAGCGCCATCGGGACGGGGTGCGCGAACGGACCGTGGAGATCAACCGCCTGGAGAACGAGGCCGATCGGCTCCATCAGAAGGCGCTCAGCCGTTTGTTCGACGAGGAGCGGGACCCGATCGCGGTCATCAAGTGGAAGGAGATTCTGGACTTTCTCGAAAGTGCCACCGATCGCTGCGAGGACGTCGCGAACGTGCTCGAAGGCGTTGTCGTCAAGCACGCCTGAGATCGGATGGACACGCAGCTGATCCTCGTCGGGGCGATCATCCTGGTCGCACTCGTGTTCGACTACATCAACGGCTTTCACGACGCCGCCAATTCCATCGCGACGGTGGTCTCGACGCGCGTGCTCACGCCCGGCAAGGCCGTGGTGTGGGCGGCTTTCTTCAACTTCGCGGCAGCGTTCGGATTCGGCACGGCCGTCGCCAGCACCGTCGGCGCCGGCATGATCGACATCACCGTCGTCACCTTTGCCGTGATCTTCTCCGGGCTCGTCGGCGCCATCGTCTGGGACCTCATCACGTGGTATTTCGGGCTGCCCACCAGCTCCTCGCACGCGCTGATCGGGGGCTACGCCGGCGCCGCCATCACCCGCGCCGGCTTCACGGCGATCATCGTCTCGGGATGGACGAAGACGCTGCTCTTCATCGTGCTGGCCCCGCTCATCGGCCTCGTGCTCGGGTTCCTGCTGATGGTGTCGATCTTCTGGATGATGCGAACGGTCCGCCCGTCGCGAGTAGATGCCTCCTTCCGACGGTTGCAGCTCGGGTCGGCGGCACTCTACAGCCTCGGCCATGGGGCCAACGACGCACAGAAGACCATGGGCATCATCGCCGGCGTGCTCTTTGCGGGCGGCTATCTCCAGGTCTTCGAGATTCCGTTCTGGGTCGTGCTGGCTGCGCACGCCGCCATTGCGCTGGGCACGCTCTCGGGCGGATGGCGCATCATCCACACGATGGGATCGAAGATCACGAAGCTGCAGCCCGTGGGCGGATTCGCAGCCGAGACGGCCGGCGCCATCACCCTGTTTACCGCCACCAGTCTCGGTGTGCCCGTCAGCACCACCCACACGATCACCGGCGCCATCGTCGGGGTCGGCTCGGTCCGCCGGATGTCGGCCGTGCGGTGGGGAGTGGCGGGCCGAATCGTCTGGGCGTGGATCCTGACCATTCCAGCCGCCGCGCTCATTTCCGCCGCGACGTTTTCGCTGTTGAGGCTGGCCGGCGCACGTTAGTCGCGGCCCGCGTCAACTCTCGGCGTGCGCAGGTCCTGATCCGGCGGCGAGCGGCTCTTCCCGCATGGGCAGACGCACGACGAAGGTCGCCCCCCCGCCCGGCCGGTTGGTGGCCTCCACACGTCCACCGTGGAGCTCCACGAGATGGCGAACGATGGCCAGGCCGAGACCGGTGCCCCCTGGATCGCGACTGCGCGACTTGTCCACGCGATAAAAACGCTCGAAGACGCGCCGCAGATCTCCCTCGGGCAGGCCGGGACCTTCATCCGACACCCGGAGCTCGATTTGGTCGCGCACGCGAATCGCCTCGAGCAGAATGCGCGACCGTTCGGGCGAGTAGGTCGACGCGTTCTGGACCAGGTTACGTATCACGTCGTGCAGCTTGCCGGCATCCGCCATCACGCTGCGTAGCCGAGGGATCGAGGCGCATCTCGACGTGCTGTTCTTTCGCTGAGAGCGGCGCGGCCAGCTCGGTGACGACACCGCTCAAAAGCGTGTCGAGGTCACAGGGCACGAGATCCAGCACTTCATGACCGGCGTCCAGCCGCGCGAGTCGCAGGAGGTCTTTGACCAGACGCTCCATCCGGACCGTATGCCGCGAGATGATTTCGAGAAAGCTGCGGCGTTCGTCCTCATCGGGCGGATCGTCGAGCAACGCCTCCACGTAGCCCCGGATGGCCGTCAGCGGTGTCCGCAGCTCGTGGGACACGTTGGCGACGAAGTCGCGCCGAACCTGATCGGCGCGGCGCAAGTCGCTGATGTCGTGCAGCACGAGCACGGCGCCGGGCCCTGACGAGGATCGCACCGGCGACGCGCGAGCCACGAAGGTGCGCGTGTCGGCGGCGAGCGCGACTTCCAGGCCCGCCGGGGCCTGGCCCTGCAGCGCGGCACCAACCTGCGCGGCGATACCAGGATGCCGCACGGCCTCCAGGTAGTGCTGTCGATCGCCGCTCTCAGTCAGCATCAGCATGCGTCGCGCGGCGTCATTGACGAGCTCCAGCCGCCCATGGTCGTCCACGACCAGCACTCCTTCGACCATCCCCGACAGAATGGCCTGCATGCGCGCGCGATCGCGCCCGAGCTCGTCCAGGCGCCGCGAAAGCTCGCTGACCGTGCCATCGAGCGCACGCGCCACCGTGCCCAGCTCGTCGTCGCCCACATCGGCCGGTGCGCGTGGAATCTCGCCCTGCGCGTAGCGACGCGCGGCATCGGCGATGGCCTGCACGCGGCGGCCGAGGGGTGCGGAAAAGGCCAGGGCGACCACGGCGGCCACGGCGAGGGCGGCTGCGAGTGCGCCCAGCGTGGCATTTCGGATCGCACGCTGCTGCCGATCGATATCGGTCAGCGGCAGAGCGAGCCGGACGATCGCAATCGAAGGATGTCTGACCGGGGCCGCGGCATAGAGCAGGTCGGCATCGACTGTGGTGCTGTAGCGTCTCGTAATCCCGATCCCGCGTTCCCGCGCCGCGACGATTTCCGGGCGGCGGTTGTGGTTCTCGAACCGATCCAGATCGGGCCCGTCTCCAGCCGAGTCCGCGACGACGTGACCATCAGGACCGATCAAGGTCACTCGTGCGCCCACGTATTCGGCGATGCGATCGGCTTCGTCGTCGAGATCAGCTGGCGACGAGACTGGTTCGCGGTGGGCGAGGAGCTCGGCGGCGAGGCGGACCTCGGACACGAGGTTGCTCTCGGTGCTGGCGAGCGTCTGCCGGCCGACCCATCGCGACAGGAGCACGGACGCCATCCCGAGACCCACGAGGGCGGCCGACAAGGCGGCAATGAAGAGTCGCGTTCGAAAGCCAAGTCTCATCGGGGTCGTGCCGCGCTCATCGCGGCGGAGCCGGCTCCTGGAGCTTGTAGCCGAACTGCTTGACGGTGACGATGGCCTGCTGCAACATCGGCAGCTTCTCACGCAGCCGCCGCACGTGGACGTCGACCGTGCGAGTGCCGCCGGTATACCGGTAACCCCAGACATCCGACAGCAGCAGGTCGCGCGACAGCAGCCGACCGCGGTGGCGCAAGAAATATTCGAGCAACGTAAATTCCTTGGCCGTGAGCTGCACGTCCTTGTGATGGTCGGTGACGATGTGCCGGTCGGTGTCCAGAACAACCGTGCCGTAGCGAATCAGCGCCGAGGAATCGGCGGAACGTCCCGCCCGGCGGAGCAGCGCACGGACCCGCGCCACCAGCTCGTTCGGGCTGAACGGCTTGGTCAGATAGTCGTCAGCGCCGAGCTCCAGGCCGCCGATGCGGTCGGACTCCTCGGCTTTGGCCGTCACCATGATGATTGGCACGGCGGCGGTGGTCCGGTCGCTGCGAAGAGCCCGGCAGATATCGAAGCCGTCTACGTCCGGCAGCATGAGATCGAGAACGAGAATGTCGGGGGGGCGCCGTCGCACCTGCGCGACAACGTCGCGGCCGGAGTGGACGACATCGGTCGTGTAGCCGGCCTTCTGCAGGTACCGGTCGATGAGGGCCGCGATATCAGCGTCGTCTTCGACGACAAGCGCGCGTGGCATGAGGCTCAGGGCATCGCGGACATCGTGGTCCCAGTCAGCCGCCAACGGCACGGCCCGTCAGCCACCGGAGAGACGCTCCTCGGAGCGCGCGCCGAAGATCATCATCCGCCTGATAGGGCCTGTCGGGAATCACCCGCGCCTGGACTCGAAGATCGACCGTCCGACCAAGAAAAGGATCGGGCACGATCATCAACGTGTCGCCAGAGAGTATAAACCGGTGCTCCCGCTCGTCGTGCGATTCCCTCCAGCCATTGCAGAAGACGAGCGACGCCAGGTCTGCCAGGCGGAGCAGGTCGTATGCGCGGTCGAACGAGCGGCGCGGCGCGCCAGTCCGGGCGCCGGCCGCGGCGAGCCACCGATCGCGCGTAGCGGTCAGGCGCTCAAAGAACGATGACCAGCCGGGCTCGCTCGCGAACCGCGCATAGATCGTGAGCGCATGCTGAGCGATGAGGGCGCCCGCAATGGGATCACACATCCCGAGTCGCGCCGCCGCGCGCGGCCACATCGCCTGGCGAATGGATTCGGGCGCCGTGACGAAGTCAGCCGGACGCCCGTCGGCCAGCACCGTGGGGCGCGGATCCGATTCGAGCCAGCCGTTGTCGTGCTGGCGCGTGGCATACAACAGGATCGACCGCCAGTCGCCCACCGCATCCGTGTCCCAGCGCTCGAGGATTTCAGCGGCCAGGGCCGCGTGATCAGGTTGAGTGATCAGCCATAGCTGCTCGCCCGCCGGTCGCACAATCACGGCGGGATCATAGTCCCGCGCCGACCGGGTCTGTCTCATCGACAGGACCAGCGGTTGAGCCAGGCCGAGGACACTCTGCGGCAACGATTCGCCAGATCAGCGCAAATCGCGCCAACTTTGCGTGCTGGCGGCTGAGCGTCCTGGCATCATCTTTGACGATGCTCTGGTCAAGGAGGCGGACCATGCGGAACCTGATTGCGGTTGCCATCGGCTCGCTGATCGTCGGCGTCACGCTCACTGCCCTCGACGCTGAGCCGATCGGTCGAGCGACCGGCTGAGTGCGAACTACCTCAGCGCGGAAGGCACGATGGTGGCCTGCGAGCCAGGCCAGCGCGCCATTGTGCGACGTCTCCAGAGCGTGGAAGCACGCGAACTGGTTGAATGCGTCACCGCGGATCCCCGACTCTACGAGCAGGGCACGGTGCTCGCGCCCACGCTTCTCGAGCCGAGGCGGAAGCGACATGCAGATCGTCCGGACCGGCACGACCGCCGTCGAGCGGGTCCCCGTGGTCGAGCGTCAGGTGATCTATCGCGACGCACCGGTTCGCCGAGACACGCCGAGGCGTTCGTGGCAGAAGAGCGCGCTCATCATCGGCGGATCGGCCGGGGCCGGCGCCGGAGTAGGCGCGGCCGTTGGCGGAAAGAAGGGCGCGCTCATCGGCGCGGCGATCGGAGGAGGAGCGGCGACGGTCTACGACCAAATCACGCGGCGACGCTAGCTGGTCACGGCCAAATGAGCCGTCACCGGCGGAGCGGACGGGAACGGGCGCGACCGGAAGTACCATAAGGCATGCCCCGTTCCCGTTCGTTCGCTCTCATCCTGTCGTTCATCGGCCTGATCCTGTGTCGCGCTTCCGGCTGCTGCTCCGCAGTCAGGAGTCGACGGCCGCGGCCCACAGGTAGGCCAGCTCGTTCCAGACTTTGCGGGCCAGGATCAGACTGGCCGGAACCAGACGCGGGCGACGATTCTCGGTCCCAACGGCGCCGTCCTGGTCTTCCTGCGTTCGGCGGACTGGTGCCCGTATTGCCGCACGCAGCTCGTCGACCTTCAGCGCGGGTACGAGTCGCTTCGCGCCAAAGGCTTGGGGCTCGCGGCCATCAGCTACGATTCGCCGGCGGTTCTGACCGAGGCTGCGTCGCGGTTCGGCATTACCTTCCCGCTCATCTCCGATCCAGGGTCGGCCATCATCAAGCGCTACGGCCTGCTGAGCGAACAATACTCACCAGGAGATCGGGCCTACGGCGTACCGGATCCCGGCACCTTCGTGATCGATCGAACCGGCAAGGTCACCTCGCGGCATTTCGGTGATCGGTATCAGGATCGCGTGACGGTTGGAAGCCTGCTGGTCAGGATGGGCGCACCGGCTGGTGCCACGGGCAAGCCGATCATGGCGGACCATCTGCAGATGACGCCGTCGGCAAGCGCCAAGGTCGTCGCGCCGGGACAGAGATTTTCGCTCGTCCTCGACGTGACGCCCGCACCGCGCATCCACGTCTACGCACCCGGCAACGCCGACTACATCCCCATCAACTTGCGCGTGGCGCCGGTCCCGTTGCTCGAGCTTCACGAAGCCGAATACCCGCAGGGCGAGGAATACCTGTTCGAACCGCTGAACGAGCGCGTGCAGGTCTACCAGAAGCCCTTTCGGCTCATTCAGGACGCCACCCTCGGCGCGACAGCGGAGGCGCAGGCGGCCATCAGTCGGGACGAGCGAGCTTCGAATCGAGGGCGAGGTCGAGTATCAGGCCTGCGACGAAAACGTGTGCTTTTCTCCCCGGACCGTGAAGGTCACCTGGACGGTCGCCGTGCAGGCGCCGGCGCGCTGAGACCACGGCACAGCACGGCCACGGCGACGAGCTCGAGGGCCCGAGCTCGACGATTCAGTTCGTCCGCTCGACCGGTTCGTCGAACAGCTCGCGCTCGAGGCCCACGGTCTTCCACCCGGAGGCGTCCCGCCGGAAATACACGGTGATGGGCGCCATCCATTCCGGATGGTCGGGATGCATCGCTGCTGATTCTCAGCGACGCGAACTCGCTGTCATGGAGCAAGGGCGGCACGAGGATGCCCGGAGTCGTGGACTGTGTCTCGTCGCCAATCGGCGTCGTGATTCCAGTGGCGTTGTCAAAGCCGGACCAGACATACCAGTACGACGAAGCAGGGGTGGCCACCCCGGCGTCGACGGCGGCATTCCGAAAGCTCAGCGAGCCGTCCGCGGCGAGAGAGAAATCCACCAGCGGATTCAGCTGATTGAGCCAGAGCCGGCACACCTTGTCGCGGCGCTCGATGAGCACATCGGTGAGATAGTCGCTGACTGCCGGGTCGGTGAATTCTCCGACCCCCACGAGGGCGCGAATCGCGTCGTCAGAGAACGCCGCCACGCGGCGCGCAGCCCAGAAGAGGTCGTCCGCGCGGGCGTTCTCGTACGCCGGGTTCGGATAGTCCGGTTTCCACATCGCGGGTTGAAAGTAGTCGGATTCGATTCGCCCGGCCGCAGGCAGATCGGGGTACTTCACCTTGAGCCACGGCCGGACATACAGGCCCAGCGTGAGCATGGTCAGCAGCGTCGGGCGCCGCTCCCAGACGTACTCGTTTCCGGGCCGTCGGCTCTGGGCGGCAATGCTGCCGCTCCCGAGCGTGGACCCGAAATCGAGCAGGTGGTGCTTGACGATGCGACGGCCGCCGATGTCGACGAGTGCGTCGAATGAGTTGCTGCTGCGCCACTCGTCGTGATTGACCCAGGCGGCAAGCACGCGCATCCCGCGCAGTTCGCGGCGGTGTTCGTGAGGGAAGATGTCGTTCGGGTCGTCCGACCGCGTGCCGTAATAGCGGAACGGCCCCAGCGGCTTGCCCGCGACCGCACGGCTGGCCACCAGACGGTACGATCCGTCGCTTTTCTGCGCGATGCGGCGGAACAACTCGTCCAGATCGCGCTGCTGGACATTGTGGACATGGCCGTCAGGTCGAGTGACCTGCGCGCCCGGTTCGATCAGCAGATCGCTCGGTCTGAGCGTGGTGAGGTAGTTTTCCGGAACGTAGTAGCCGAAGGCGTGGAAGATCTTGGTCGAGATCACCTCGGCGCCCGTCGCCATTTCTGGGTTCGTCGGCGGATCGAACTTCACGAAGTAGATCTGGCCGAGAGAGTCGCGAATGGTCATGCCGGGCGAGATCCCCTCGTTCTTGCCTGAGATGACCGTCAATTGTCCTGGAGCCGGACCGGTGCCGGTATCGGGTCCCCTGACCAGCTCCTCGAGCGTCATGGGACGCATGCCGAGTCGATTGGTGAACCAGCTCGAGTCGGGGACCTCGTCGAGCGTGTTGAGATTCATGGCCCGCCGCGGTGTGCGGTCGCCGGCGGTGCCGAAACTGTTCTCGAAGAAGTCGAACGAGTCGCTGACGTCCCACGCCTGGACCATGGAGGCGTCTTCCGTTTCAGGGTCGCGCGCGATGGGGTCGTCAAGATAGAAGCGGGGCGTGTTGGCGCGGGCGCCATCGCCCGCGGCCATGAGCAGCGCCACGCAAAGTACGGCAAGAAGCGCGCTTGCGTGCGCCGCGCGTCGTGTGCACCGGCTTTCGTTCGGCTCGGGCCTGCTCATGTCGATGTTCAAAATACCGGTCCGAACTTGAAGAACACCTGGGTGCCCTCCTGGGCGCCGGTGGCGATGTCCACGCGGAAGAAGACCGCCTTGGACGTGCTCAGCCGGAAACCGATGCCCACGGCCGATTCGAGATCCTGCAGGTCGAGATGCCGATAGTCGTTGGTGACCTTCCCGGCATCCATGAACAGTGCCATGTCGAGGCCCGACAACACTTCCCAGCGGTACTCGGCGTTCAGGACGAGCGCGTTCTCGTCGCGATAGCGGAACTCGTTCAGGCTGCGCACCGTATAGGCGCCGCCGATCGTGGGCAGCATGTAGAACGGAATCGAATTGCCCGGCGCATTGTTCGTCATCATGACCAGGCCGCGCAGCACGAAGACGCGCTTCTTGTCGAACACCGGGACGAAATGCAATGCCTGAGCGGTGAAGCGGTTGAACGTGTAGCGGTGGAAGTCCTGGTCCTTCAGATTGGCGAAGTCGACTCGATAGTGCACGCCGCTTCGAGCATTCCTCGGCTCATCCCGAGAATCGACGTCCACGAAGAACGACATGTGGCGGAAGTCTGGCTGATCCGCCAGGCCAGGAGCCGTCGTGTCGTCGAAGATCTGCTCGATGGAAGGCATCGCGGTATCGGTGCCCGGGTCGATGTTCACGTTCAGCACGCCCAGCTGGATGCCGGTGCTCATCCAGGAGATGGGCCTGAAGCCGACGGTCCCCATGTACCCGAGGCCCTCATAAAGATAGTTGCTTCGGTTCCCTTCCAGCGAGTCGCTGCCGATCCCGAAGTAGTCTTCCTGGGGACTGTGCTGGGCCCTTACATGGAGGCCGAAGAGCAGTCGATCCTGGTACACGCTCGGAAAGTCGATCTGGGCTTCGGCGAGCCTGTAGCCCTTCGCCGTGAAGGCCGTAGAGGTCTTGAAGAGGCCCTGAGTTTCGAAGAGATGAACGCGGAAGCCGACGCCGACGGCGAATCCTGATCCGGTGGAGAGGCCACCGAAGCGGGGGTAGAACCCGTTGCCGTTGATCAGTCGCTCGGCCAGACGGCCGCGTTTGGCATGGAGCAGGAGGCGTTCGATGCGCCCCGGCTTGTAGGGCTCGAGCTGCTGGGCCTTCTCCTGGCGGAGCTGTTCAAGCGCCTGCTCCCGGGTGTCTTGAGCCCTGGCAGGGACGGCGGCCAGCAGGAGGGCCGCCATCGCGACCACGCGACGCATCAGTGACGACTGTAATTGAGCGGGCCGACGCCCTGCAAGCGCGGTGTTCGCTGGCTTGACACATGTGGACAGGCCCGCGTACGCTTTCCTGTTTTCATGTCGTTTTTCGTGTCCCTGGGAGGTTTGATGATTCGCTGGGGCCCGCTCGGGCTCAGCGTCGCCCTAATCCTCGCCATACCGCTCCCGGCCGCCCACGCACAATCGCGACAGGAGGAAATCGCGCAGGAGCGCCAGAAGAAAGCCGAGGCGCTTCAGCCACCCTCGCGAAACGTGTTTGAAAGCATCATGTTCGCCATCGAGGACGACATGATCCCCGAGCGGATTCTGAATCCGACGCGGAACTTTTATCCGCAGATCGGGGGCCTGGGCGAGGGGGCCGGCTTCGGCGCAGGTCCGGGCTACCGGTTTCTGATTGACGCCGTGGATTTTCGGGTGTCATCGGCATATTCCTTCGTCAAGGACTACTGGTTCGCCGAGGCGCGGGCGCTCTTTCCCCACCTCGCCAACGATTGGCTGGTTGCGGAGTTTCGCGCCCGGCGCCGCTCGGCGCCTCAGGAAGATTTCTACGGTGTGGGCCCCGATTCGTCCGTTGACGATCGGTCGAATTTCGGCCTGCACGAAACGCTCGTCAGCGGGGCGGTGGCGCTGCAGCCCATCTCGCGGTTCCTCCTGGGGGGCCGCGTCGAGTACATCAACCCCAACATCGGGTCGGGTACCGACCCGGCCTTTCCCTCGACCGACGAGATCTTCACGCCCGCCGATACGCCCGGGCTCGACGAGCAGCCCGAGTTCGTCCACACGCAGGGCTTCATCACATTCGATTACGGCGACCCTCCGCTCAATCCGGTCTTTGG
Organism: uncultured Acidobacteriota bacterium; assembly: GCA_963817395.1. Taxonomy (GTDB): domain Bacteria; phylum Acidobacteriota; class Vicinamibacteria; order Vicinamibacterales; family CAVPJW01; genus CAWGYQ01. The sequence goes on from CAWFOC010000004.1 coordinate 857,935, forward strand.
CGGCCGCTACACCGTGACCGTGAACCGGTATCAGGATCGGGACCTCGATGGGTACTCATTCAACCGGATCGACGTGGATCTACGACAGTACATCCCGTTCCTGCTGCGGAGCCACGTGATCGCCCTGCGAGGGTACCTGGCGGTGTCGAATCCGGACGAGGGTCACGAGGTGCCGTTCTACCTCCAGCCGATGCTCGGTGGCGCCTACTCGGCCCGCGGCTTCCGCTCGTTCCGCTTTCGCGATCGCAATCTGCTGCTCCTGCAGGCAGAGTATCGGTGGGACATCAACGCGCTCATGACCGGGGCGCTCTTCTGCGACGCCGGCAAAGTGGCGCGGCGACAGAAGGACCTCGACTTCGAGGATATGAAAAGCGACTGTGGCTTCGGTGTCCGGTTCGGTACGAGGCAGGGTGTCAAGATGCGGCTCGATCTGGCGCTGGGAAGCGGCGAGGGCACTCGCTTTCTCTGGAGATTCGACAATGTGTTTTAGGCGCCGGCTGAACCTGACGTCCGCGCGCGTTGTGGTGGGTGCCGCCCTCCTTGGACTGTCGCTCGCCCCCATCCTGTCCGGCGCGGCGCCAAAGTTCTATCCCGACGACCCTATTCCGGTCGACCGGGATACGCTGCTCGATGCCACGGGGGCCCGGCCCACGGAGCTCAGCCAGGGATATGACTTTCTCGAGAACACCTATGCCTCGCCGGGCAACGCCAGCCCAATTCGGGCGCTGAACGTGAATACGATTGATGAGGTCCCGGATTCGAGCTGGTTCACCAACCGCATCGGCCACCGGCCGATGTCGCTGGACGAGATTGCTCGCGGCCCGGACAAGTTCGAGAATCTGAATATCGTCGAGTGGGTGGCCGTCGCCGGCAAGCCCACCGGGTTCCAGCCGGGCTTCCGGGCCATGGATGCGCGGAATCCCGGACAGCTTTATCAACTCGAAGTCGATCCGCCGTCGAATCCGGAGTTGGCTTCCGGCGCCGAGATGATCGGTACCGCCGCCTATCACGCGCTCGGCTACAACGTCGTCGACAACTACGTCGTGTACGTCGACCGCGCGCAGGTGACCATTGCACCCAACGCAACCATCAAAGACGTGCGGGGCCGCCGGCCGTACAAGAAACGCGACCTCGATGACGTTTTCAAGCTGAGCGCACGCACGAAGGACGGCCGGTATCGTTTTCTGGCCAGCCGGTTCGCCGAAGGTGAACCGCTCGGCAATTTCAAGTACTACGGCACGCGCAGCGATGATCCCAACGACATCTATCTACACGAGCACCGCCGCGAGCTCAGAGCCAATCGTGTGTTTTCGGCCTGGCTGAATCACGATGATTCCCGCGCGATCAATACGCTTGACATGCTCTTGACCGACGGGGCCAAGAAATACGTCAAGCACTACATGTTCGACTTCGGGTCGACCTTGGGAAGTGCCACGCGATTCGGCAACGTCCCCCGCGCGGGTCACGAATACATGCTCGAGAGGAACCCGAGCCTGAAACGGCTGGGCACACTGGGCCTCTACGTCAGCCCGTGGCAGCGTCTCGACTATCCCGAGATGCCGCCGGCGGTGGGCCGGTTTCAAGGCGACTACTTCGACCCGCCCGCCTGGCGCGCCGAATATCCCAACCGCGCCTTCATGAACATGCGCGACGACGACGCCTTCTGGGGCGCTCGACGTGTCGCCGCCTTCTCGGACGAGGCGATTCGCACGATTGTCCAGAAGGCCCAGTTTTCCGATCCGAACGCCACCGACTACATGACGGGCGTGCTCATCAAGCGGCGCGACAAGATTGCGCAGGTCTGGCTGAACGCCATCAACCCCGTGGTCGACGTGAGCCTGAGCGCCGACGGGGTTCTGACCTTCGAGAATGCCGCGGTGGCGGCGAAAGCGGCCACGCCCGGTTCAGGCTACGGCCTGACGTGGTCGCGGCTCGACAACAGCCTCGGCACCAGAGAGGCCGTCGGCCCCGAAACGACTGTGCCAGAAGCCCGTGCGACCGCGCCCGCCGATCTCCTCCGAAGCGAGTACATCGCCGTCACGGTTCGAAGCCTCCATCCCGAGCACCCGGCCTGGGCTCGGCCGACCCACGTCTATTTCCACCGCCAGGCGGATGGATGGAAGACGGTGGGCGTCGAACGTGAGTGAGCGGCGCCCCGGAACCGCGTTCGGCGCGTGGCGGTTCCGATGCCTCATGGCATGCGCGCTCGTCACGGCGGTCACGAGGGTGGCCGCGGCTCAGGAAGTGCAAAGCCGTCAGGAGGAGCTGCGTGCGCTGCGTGCCGAGAAGGCCACCGAGCTCCACCCCTACGTGCCGGGCAAGATTGAAAAGGGTCTCATCTTCCTGCAAACCGGCGGCTACATCGAACGGCTGCTGACCCCGCGCGACGGGTTTTTTCCACGGTTCAGCGGGATCACCCCCGGTGGCGGCGCCGCTGGCGGGCCAGGCTACCGGCGCGGGAGCCTGTTCGGCAGGCGGGCGAACCTGCTCGTGTCGGCCGCCGGATCGATCAAGCAGTACCTGGGTGATCGACGGCCTCCTGAGTTTCCCTCACCTGGCTCGCGGCCGCGTGTTCGGCGACGTTTCGGTGTCCCGAAGCGATTTCCCCCAGGAGGATTTCTACGGCGTCGGCCCGGATACCGCTCACTCGGCGAGGACGAGCTACGACCTGCGAAACACGCGGATCGGCGGGGCTGTCGGCGTGCGGCTGACGCCGTTGATGGTGGTGGGCCAGCGCGTCGACTACGCCATGCCGGAGGTGCGACGCGGCGGCGACGGCAACCTGCCGTCGACCGACGATCTCTTCACAGACGACCACGCGCCGGGGCTCGACGACCAGCCCGATTTCCTCTCCAGCCAGACCTTCCTGACGATCGACCGCCGCCAGCCCGGGCCCAATGCGCGAAGGGGCGGCCACTACGTGCTGGGCTTTACGCGGTATTTCGATCGCGATCTCGATCGATACAACTTCACGCAGTGGCAGATCGACCTGCAGCAGTATCTACCGATCCTCAGGGGCCATCGCGTGCTGGCGCTCCGCGCCGCCGCGACGTTCAGTGACGCACTCGGCGATCAGCAGGTGCCGTTCTATCTGATGCCGACGATGGGTGGCTCGCACATGGTGCGGGCCTTCCCCAGCCTGCGTTTTCGCGACCGCCATACGCTGCTGCTGCAGGCCGAGTACCGATGGGAGATCCTGCCGTTCCTGACTGGCGCGGTGTTCTACGACACCGGGACCGTCGAGCCTGAGATCGACGCGCTCTCGCTCGGTCGTCTGAAGCACGACTACGGGGCTGGGTTGCGCTGGGGCTCGGCCCGCGGCGTCTTCTTTCGCACGGACATCGCGATCGGCGGCGACCACGGCAGCCGTTTTCTTCTGCGGTTCAACAATGCGTTCTAGCCGCGTCTCCCGCTCGACAGCCGGCATCTGCCTCGGCGTTCTCGTGGTCATCCTGATTCTGACCGGCGAGTCGGCGTCCCGGGCCACGGGACCTCGTTTCTATCCCGATGATCCGATCTGGACTGACGACGACACGGCGTTCGATTCGAGCGGAGCCAAGCCGTTCGAGCTCGGCGACTACGCGAACTTTGCGGAGAATACGTTCCTGTCACCGGGCGATCGACGGTCGATCAAAGCCCTGAACGTCAATACGCTCGACGAGGTGCCCGATTCGACCTGGTTCACCAACCGGATCGGGCGTCGTCCTCTCTCGGTGGATGAAATCGTCCGGGGGCCAGACCGACGCGATCTGAGCGGCATCACGCAGTGGGAGATCGTGCGCGACAAGAGCGCCGGATTTCAGCCGGGCTTCCGCGCCGTCGATCGAACCAATCCGGCCCAGCTCTATCAACTCGAGTTCGATCCGGTCGGGAACCCCGAAATGGCGACCGGCGCCGAGATCATCGGCACCGCCTTCTTTCACGCCATCGGCTTCAACGTCGTGGACGTCTATCTGGGCGAGATCGACCGGGCGTCGCTGTCCATTGTCAAGACGGCCACCATCCGCAGCATTGAAGGAAGGCGGCCGTTTGCGCCCAGCGATCTCGACGCGTTGCTCAGCCACGCGGCGCGGCTGCCCAACGGCAAATATCGCGTGCTCATCAGCCCGTTCGCTGACGGTCGGAGCATGGGCCAGTTCCGCTACTACGGCACGCGGCCCGACGACCCGAACGACGTCTTTCCGCACGAGCACCGCCGCGAGCTGCGCGCCAACCGCGTGTTCTGCGCCTGGTTGAATCACGACGACTCGCGCGCCAACAATACGCTGGACATGCTCGTGGGACCGGAGGGGCGGAAGCACCTGCTGCACTACATGTTCGACTTCGGGTCGATTCTCGGCTCGGGTACGCAGTTCGTCGACAGCCCGCGCTCGGGCTACGAGTACATCATCGACAGCAAGCCTGCGCTCCTCACGCTCTTGAGCCTCGGCTTCTACGTGCGGCCCTGGCTGCTCATCGACGATCCCAAGGCGCCGCCGTCGGTCGGACGGTTCGAGGCCGAGCACTTTCACCCCGACGAGTGGAAGCCGGAATACCCCAACACGGCCTTCCAGAACATGCGTCCGGACGATGCCTTTTGGGGAGCCCGGATCGTGGCGTCCTTTTCCGACGAAGCCATCCGCGCCGTCGTGAGAAAAGCACAGTATGCCGATCCGGCGGCCACCGAATACATGACCATGTGTCTCATCGAGCGCCGCAACCGGATCGCTCGCGTCTGGCTGAACGGCGTCAATCCGGTTGTCGAACCGGCGCTGTCCGCGGACGGACTCCTGACCTTCGAGAACGCCGCGGTCGCCGCGGGGGCGGCCACGCCCGCGGCGGCGTATGTGCTGCAGTGGTCGCGCTTCGACAATGTCACCGACGTCCACGAGCCGGTTGGCGGCCCCGTCACCGTGACCGAGCCGCGCGCGCAGGCGCCCATCGGTCTCCTTCGCACCGGCGACTACGTCGCCGTGTCGATCGTGTCGCGGCATCCGGAGCACGAGGCGTGGGCCAAGCCGGTGAGGGTGTACTTCAAACGGGACGGAGCCGGCTGGACGAGCGTGGGTCTGGACCGGGAGTGATCAGTCGACGGCTTCGCACGTTTTGACGCCCTGATTGCTCGCCAGGAAATACGCCGCGACGAACAGCAGCAGCGCCCCGTTCAGGGCCAGCACCAGCGGCGCCGAGGTCTGACTCGCCACGTAACCGCTCGCCAGGCTGCCGAGCGGCATCCCGCCACGAAACGCCACCATGTAAATGCTCATGACCCGGCCTCGCATCTCGTTGGGCGCCATCATCTGCACGAGCGACGTAATGGTGGAGAAGACGATCATCAGCGTGGCGCCGCAGAGGAACAGCAGCAGGTAGCTGAGCCACAGCGTACGGGTCGCGGAGAAGGCGATGATGAGCGCGCCATAGAGCAGCTGCACGAGCAGCGCCGCGAGTCCCATCCGCTTGAAGCGACCCAGCCAGGCGACGAGCAGGGCCCCGCACACGGCCCCCGCGCCCGAGAACGCCATCAGCCGGCTGTATTGACCGACCCCCGCATTGAAGACGCTTTGAGTGAACGCGGGCAGCAGCGTCAGCAGCGGATAGCCAAAAAAAGTCGTGGCGGCGGCGAGCACGATGAGCGCTTTGATGCCGGGCTCCTGCTTGACATAGTCGAAGCCGCCTCTGAGCCCCGTCATCATGCTCTCGGTCTTCGCCGGCGGCACGTGCTGCACGTGCAGGGACATCAGGGCGACGATGACCACGAGAAAAGAGAGCCCGTTCAAACCGAAGCAGGCCACCATGCCGAACATCGTCAGCGCGGCCCCGGCCAGGAGCGGTCCGATGACGCGCGCGAGATTGAACTGGATGGAGTTGAGGGCAATGGCGTTCGGGAGATCGCGCTTGGGAACGAGTGAGGGAATGAGCGACTGGTAAGCGGGCCCGCCGAAGGCCTGCGCGCATCCGCTCATGAACGACAGGGCCAGAATGTGCCAGATGCGGACGCTGTCGAAATAGACGAGCAGGGCCAGCGTGAAGGCCGACGCCATCTGGATGTACTGCGACGCGAGCAGTGTACGACGCCGATCGCGCCGATCGGCGATGACGCCTCCAATGAGCGTGAAGAGCATGATCGGCAGTTGCTGGAGGAAGGCGTCGAGTCCGAGGAAGAACGCCGATCCGGTCAGCGTCAGCACCAGCCAGTTCTGGGCGACGCTCTGCATCCAGGTGCCGATGCTCGACGTGCAGGCGCCAATCCACAGAACCCGGAAATCGCGTGAGGTAAAGGCGGCGGCGAGCCGACGAAAGACGCGGCTCCCGAACGATACCGGCTCGAGGCCGGGTGGGAGTACGTCCCCGTCTGGGTGATCGCGTTGTAGGGGTGCGGATCCTGGACTGCAGCTCGGGGTGCTGCACGTCGAAGCCGCTGTCGATGACGGCGACGACCTGGCCCCCTCCGCGGACCTGATCCCAGGCTGCTGGGAAGTTCGCCCTCTCGAAGTGCCATGACAGGCGCTGGCCGACGACTCCGCGCAGCGTGTAGGTGTCGTTCACGTACCAGATCTCATCCATGGGAACTACGGCCCCTGCCAGGGCGGGGCGGCAAGAGCGCAGGCTCCGACGGCAGTGGCGGCCAAGAGCTTGGGCTTGCGCAGTGAGCGAGCCATCGACTCCTCCTTTGGAGTGGGTTCGCTCACACGACGGTCCACGTGCCGGTCTTCTTCCACGGCCTCGGGAGGTCGCGCAGCGCCCGCGCCGGCACGGGGCCATAGGATCGCTGCTCCCGACGCTCGCGCTCCCTCTTCGACCAACCGCGGCAAGGATCGTTCGTGACCCACGCCCCACCGACGGCCGAGGCCCGGGTGGTCATCCTCGGCGGAGGCTTCGCGGGCGCGTACACGGCGATGCGGCTCGAGCGGCGCCGGCGCCGGCGGCCCGACTTCCAGGTCGCCCTCGTCAACCGGGACAACTACATCGTCTTCCAGCCGATGCTGGCGGAGGTCGTCTCCTGCAACCTCGGGATCCTCGACACCGTCAGCCCACTTCGCCGCCTCCTGCCCCGCACGGCCCTGTTCGTGCGAGATCGGTCGAGGGGGTCAACCTCGACGCGCGGACCGTGACGCTGAGCCCGGGCCTGCGGCCGCGTCCGCTCGTGCTGCACTACGAGCGGCTGGTGCTCGCCCTGGGCGGGGTGACCGACCTGGGACAGATCCGCGGCGTTCGCGAGCACGCCTTCGCCTTTCGCAACCTGGCCGACGCCCTGAGGCTGCGGAACCACCTCGTCGGCGTGCTCGAGCAGGCGGCCATCGAGGCAGACGCCGAGCTGCGGCGCCGGATGCTCACGTTCGTGGTGGTGGGCGGCGGGTTCTCCGGCACCGAGATCGTCGCCGAGATCAACGACCTCGTGCGCCGGGCGGCGCGCGCGTATCGGTCCGTGCCCGCCGAGGACATTCGCGTCGTGCTGGTCCACAGCGGGGCGCGGACCCTCGAGCACGAGGTCACGCCGCAGCTCAGCTCCTACACGACCGACATCCTGCGACGGCGCGGGGTGGAGCTGATGATGGGCTCGTCCCTGGACGCGGCCAGCGCCGACGCGGCGGTCCTCGCCGATGGCCGGCGCATCCCGACCAGGACCATCGTCTGCACCGTGCCGTCCGCAGCCCACCCCCTGGCGAGGGCGCTCGGTCTGCCGATGCAGGGCGGCCGGATCAGAACCGACGAGACCCTGCGCGTCGAGGGGCGCGCCGACGTCTGGGCCGTGGGCGACTGCGCGAGCGTCCCGCACCCGGGCGGTGCAGGGGCCTGTCCGCCGACGGCCCAGTACGCGGTTCGTCAGGCGCGCGTCGCCGCCGACAACGTCGTGGCGAGCATCCGCGGCGGCCGGGCGGCGGCGTTCGCCTACAGCGGCCGCGGGAAGATGGGGGCCCTCGGGCACCACCGAGCGGTCGCTGAGCTGCCCGGAGGGCTCCGCCTATCCGGGCTTCCGGCGTGGGTCGTCTGGCGCGCGTTCTACTGGTCGAAGCTGCCGGGGCTGGATCGGCGCCTGCGGGTCGCGCTCTCCTGGCTGGCCGATCTCGCGGTCCAGCCGGAGCTGGTGCAGCTCGACCTGGCGCCGGTGCCGGGCGTTGCCCGCGCGCACTTCGACGTGGGCGAGGTCGTCTTCCGTCAGGGCGACCTCGCCGACCACCTCTACATGATCCTCGACGGCGAGGCCGAGATCGTCCAGGAGTCGCCGTCCGGGGAGCGCGTGCTGACCCGGCTGGGGCCGGGCGACTACTTCGGCGAGATCGCCCTTCTGGGAAAGCGACCGCGAAGCGCGACCGTGCGCTGCGTCACGGACCTGGACGTCCTCACGCTGCGCGGAAGCGACTTCGGCGCCCTCGTCGCGCAGCTTCCCGACCTGCGCCGCAGCTTCGAGAGGGTGATGGAGGTGCGGCTGGCGCGCGACCGTCGCGAGGGCGGATCGCGGCGAGGTGATTGATTCTACGGACGGGCGATCTACGCCGGCCGCCGAAGCCGACGCCAGGGACGTGCGGACCCGTCTCGTGATGAGCAGTCTGCATGTCCCTGGGTGGGTACGGTCGTCCCCCTCAGCAGCCCCCCCCGTCCTGCTGGGGGGTGCTGTAGAAGTACCTGCCGGCCCGCTCGGTCTGGACGAGCGCGACCGTGCGCCAGTAGTAGGCCGCGTTGTTCGACGGGTTGCAGACCGGCGGGCTGCGCAGGATGGCGCTGAGGTCCCACCCCGTGCCGACCGTGTTGTAGCGCGTGCCGACGGCGCTGCCGCGCCAGTTGAACCACGTGCCGCCGGGAGCGCCCGCCTGCTGCCACACCGTGGCCTTGATCACCGAGTGAACCGAGGTGCGGTTCCCGGACGCCCCCGATCTTCCGGTAGTACGGCCTCGGGATGGAGTCGAGCACGGGGCCGAGATCGACGGTGCAGTTGTCAACGCCATAGACGTAACGATTGGGGTTGGGCACGACGTATGGGCTGAAGTCTCCGGGTGTCGCTGCGGCGCCCGCCACAGGCGCCGAGACGCCGACGGCAAGGGCTGCCAGGACGGGTGCGCCGACGGCGAGCGCCCGGCGGGTGCGGCTGGTGAGACGGTGTGACTGGGACACGGTGCGCTCCTCGTCTGGAGTGGCCTGCGATGACGACCACATGACGGCGCCCGGTTATCGAATCTTCCCGTCGCCTTTCACTCAGCGGCCGCCAGGCTGTGGTGTGCGGGGGGGCTCCCCTACGGGGGGCCGCGACTCTGACGACCACCTGCGCTGTGGCGATCCGAACGCTCGTGCGCGGCGTTCCGTTGGCGGCGGCCAGCAGCGGCGCTCGGGGTCGCGACGCGGCCGACGTGTCATGACGTGCCCCTCCCCCATGCGTCGATGCTGGTGGAGTCGCACCAAGGCGCTGGCCCCATCAGCGGCGGCCGGAAACGACGGAGCCGCGCCATCGGGGCGCGGCTCCGAATCGTGCACCGGCGCGGGCAGTCACATGATGTAGTTGGCGCAGCTCGGCCAGCCGTTCGTGCTGCCGTAGCCGACCGCCGCTTGGCGCATGCGCTCCGTGCCGTGGGCGCCGTCGGCATAGATGTCCGAACCCTCCGGGTCGCCGAGGCCGTATGGCGGGTTGTGCCGCGTGGCCGTCCCTACCTGCGCGTAGGCGCCGGCGGTGATCCTGTTGTTGTGTCGGCCAACGGGTCACGGCGCCGGCGAGGCAGTCGGCCATGTGATGCTCAGCCACGCCGTCAACTGGGGCTACCTGACGACCAACCCGCCGGACAGGTCCGGCCGCTGCGTCTGGAGCCGCGCGAGCGCGAGGATCCTGACGCCGGCAGGAGCTGGCCGCGGTGCTCGAGGCGGCCGAGGGCAAGTACCGGCTGATCTTCCGGATGGCGGCCCTGCTCGGCGAGGTCGGCGCCCAGGGCCTCAGAGAAAACCCCGCCGTTTGCGGGGCTTTCTGAAGGCTCCTCGGGAGGGACTCGAACCCCCGACCCTCCGGTTAGCAGCTCGGCCCCGGCGCACACCGGGGTCGAGCACTGGATGCCTTTGCGGAAGCGGGATCCGGCTCCAGTCCTGGGATCGAGGGGGAATCGGCCCAGATGCGTCTCGGTGCGTTGAGATCGTCTGAGGTGCTCCGAGATCGCGCCCGCGGGGTCACGGTGGGGTCGCACGGTCGGGCCGTGAGGGCGCCCAGCCGACCGGCGGCCGTGACGACGACAGATGGCGCAGCCGTCAAGAACGGCCCGAAGCTCTGGTGCCT